>NZ_BMJP01000002.1 GCF_014643515.1 Sphingomonas prati
CCTGCGCATACGCGCCCATCTTTTCGTGATGTTGGAATTTTTATATTGACTGGAATCGCTTATTTTCCGGCCAGTGGCCCGCGATCGGAAAAATTCCGGTATAATAATGTTAGCCGCATAATACGAACTCGGCCTGCGCATCGACCGGCTTGACGGTCGCGGCATCCTGGCGCGGCTGTTCGACCGGCCGGGCGGCGAACTGGTCGCGGTGGAAGCCTATTTCCCGCATCACGGCTATGCTGCGGTCCGGCAGAAGGCGCGCTGGGTGACCGGCATCGCGCTGGCCGGGTGGGACCGGCTCGGATGGCAGGGCGGCGGGCTCGAACGCTGGATGCGGCTGCGCGACCGGTCGGCGCCGCTCGCCGCGGCGGTCCTGGCGGCGGGCTATACAGCGATCCTGCTGGCGCTGATCGAAACGCCGTTCGCCTGGGCGGCGGGGCGACCTGCGCCGATATTGGCGGAGATCGATACGCCGATCGCCCACCTCCTGTTCCTGCTGCTCATCTGGCGCCTCGCGATGCGCGCGCTGCTCGTCGGCCGGCTCTACGGTCCGGGCGAGGCGCTGCGCTCGGTCCCGCGGATCGTGGTCAGCAACCTTGTCGCCATCGCTGCGTCGGCGCGCGCCTTGTGGTGCTACGTCGCCGGCGCACCGCCGCGCTGGGACGCGACCGTCCACACGCTGCCCGACGACGCACCGCGATGAACGGCTCGCGGTCGGTCCGCGGCTTCGTCCTGGCGCTGCTCGGCTACGCCGGCGTGCGGACCGCGATCCTCTGGACACCCGACCTGCACCCGGCCCCGATCGTGACGGTCGCGGCGGCGCGGACATTGGCGCAAACCCGGCGTGACGCAGCGGTGCCGAACCTCCTGGTTACCAAGCCGGCTCGGGTCACACCAACGCTGCTGCTCGCCGAAACCCAAACCCGTCCGGCCCAATCCTGGCGTCTCGCGATCGCCCATCCTCTGACGAATGCCGCAGCCCCACCCCCCGTCACAGCCTCGCGCGCCGTGCCGACGCCGGTCGGCCGCACGTCGGCATCGGATCGTCCAAAAGCACCAGTCGAACTCGCTTCGCCGCCGTCCCAGGCACCGTTGGGCCTCGCTTCCCCAAACATCCGCTTCGCGTCAAACTGGTCCGGCTACGCCTACCTCTTCCACCGCACCGACCGCACCGGCCCCGCAACACTCGCCCCCGCCGGCCAGATCGGCGGATCGCAGGCCGCCGCCCGCATCGCCTACCGCCTACCCGACACCCCCATCGCCCTCGCCGCCCGCATCGCCACCCCGCTCCGCGAGACGCGCCAGGCGGAGGTCGCCGCCGGGCTCGACCTCCTCCCCCTCCCCAACCTGCGCATCTCGGTCGAGCGCCGCATCGCGATCGGCCGCGACGGGCGCGACGCATTCGCCGCCTACGCCGCGGGTGGCCTCTACCGCGCGATCGCCCCGCGACTCGAACTCGACGGCTACGCCCAGGCCGGCATCGTCGGAGTGCGTCGCCGCGACCTGTTCGGTGACGGCGCGCTCCGCATCCACCACCGTACCGCGATCGGCGCGACCACCGACCTCCGGCTCGGCGCCGGCGCTTGGGGCGCGGCCCAGCCCGGTGCCGCCCGGCTCGACATCGGCCCGCGCCTCGCCGTCACCACCCGCACCGCGCGCCTGCCCGTCACGCTCGCGGTCGAGGGGCGGCTCCGCGTCGCCGGCCGCGCTCGCCCCGGCAACGGCATCGCGCTCACACTTGCCAGCGATTTCTGACATGTTCATCGAACCATGCTATTGAGGACGCATGACGATGTTGCTCGGCCTGTTCCTGTCCGCCCTGGCGATGACGCTGATCGTCGCGGTGCGTTATCTCATCGTGTCGGGCGGCTTCGCGCTCGCCACCCGTGCGCACGCGCCCGGCCTCTATGCGGGGCAGGACGTCCAGATCCGCAGCGAACTGTTCTGGTCGCTGGTGTCCGCCGCGATCTACGGCGTGCCCGCCGGCATCGTCGCCTGGGGCTGGCGCGAACATGGCTGGACGAAGGTCTACACCGATCTCCACGCCTATCCGCTCTGGTGGCTGCCCGTGTCGATCCTGCTCTGCCTGGTCGCGCACGATGCCTGGTTCTACTGGACGCATCGCTGGATGCACCGGCCGAAACCGTTCAAGCTGGCCCACGCCGTCCACCATGCCAGCCGCCCGCCGACGGCCTGGGCGGCGATGAGCTTCCACCCAATCGAGGCGCTGACCGGTGCCGTGGTAATTCCGACACTGGTCTTCGTCATTCCCATGCATCCCATCGCACTCGGCGTTGTGCTGTCGGTCATGACGCTTATGGGTGTGACCAATCACATGGGGTGGGAGATGTTCCCGCGCCGCCTCGTCAACGGGCCCGCCGGTCGCTGGCTGATCACCGCCAGCCATCATGAACGCCACCACGCGCAATATAGGTGCAACTATGGTCTCTACTTCCGTTTCTGGGACAGGTTGTGCGGCACCGACCGCGGCTTGGGCGACTTCACCGCAAAGCCTGCGAAATCTGCCAAAGCCCGCGCTGCTGCTGGCGACCCTGGCGTTGCTGCCGGGGGCGAGCCCAGCCGGGCGGGTTGACCTCGGGATCGCGGGTCTGCGGTCGACCAAGGGCAACGTCATGGTCTGCCTGACCACGGCGCCCACTCATTTCCCGGACTGCCAGAACGATCCGGCCGCGCGGAAAACCACCGTCCCGGCCGCCACCGCCGCCGCGCTGCGCTTCGATTGGCTGCCGTCCGCGGACTATGCCGTCGCGATGGTCCACGACGAAAACGGCAACGGCAAACTCGACACCTTCGTCGGCATGCCGCGCGAAGGGTTCGGCTTCTCGCGCAACCCCGCCATCCGCTTCGGCCCGCCACGCTTCTCGTCTGCGCGCTTCGCGGTCGCCGGCGGCCCCGTCGCCGAACGCGTGAAGGTCAAATATCTGCTTTGACGCCGCGCGCCTTGCGCCTATCCTGACGACATTCCCCGGGGGACCGCACGCAGCGGTTGAGAGGTGGCTGTCCGGCCGCGACCCGTTGAACCTGATCCGGCTGACACCGGCGTAGGGAGGGAGCGGCACTTCACTTCCGCACCCCCTCTCCGTCCAGCCAAAACGGAGAGCGTCCCCATGGCCGATATCATCGCCCGTACCGAATCGTCCGACATGCCCCGTGGCACGGCGATGACGGTCACCACCGGCCCGATCCGCGGCAGCCGCAAGATCCATGTCGGCCCGCTGAAGGTCGCGATGCGCGAAATCATGCTCGATCCGTCGTGCGGCGAGGCTCCCCTCCGCGTCTATGACCCGTCCGGCCCCTACACCGACGCCGCGGCGACCATCGACATCGCCGCCGGCCTGCCCGAAATCCGCAGCGACTGGATCCGCGCCCGCGGCGACGTGGAGGAAGTGAACCAGCGCGAGGTCCGTCCCGAGGACAACGGCCTCAACGGCCCCGACCGCTCCGGCGGCGTTGAACCCTTCCCCAACGTGCGCCGCCGCGTCCTGCGCGCAAAGCCCGGCGCGAACGTCAGCCAGATGCACTACGCCCGACGCGGGATCATCACGCCCGAGATGGAATATGTCGCCATCCGCGAAAATGTCGGCCGCGCCGAACTGCGCGAGAGGGCGGCGCGCGACGGACAGGATTTCGGCGCCTCGATCCCCGACTATGTCACGCCCGAATTCGTGCGGGACGAGGTCGCCCGCGGCCGCGCGATCATCCCGAACAACATCAACCACCCCGAATCCGAACCGATGGCGATCGGCCGCAATTTCCTGGTCAAGATCAACGCCAACATCGGCAACAGCGCGGTCGCATCCGACGTGGCGGCCGAGGTCGATAAGCTCGTCTGGTCAATCCGCTGGGGCGCGGACACCGTCATGGACCTGAGCACCGGCCGCAACATTCACGACACGCGCGAATGGATCATGCGCAACTCCCCCGTCCCGATCGGGACCGTGCCGATCTACCAGGCGCTCGAAAAGGTGAACGGCATCGCCGAGGACCTGACGTGGGAGATCTTCCGCGACACGCTGATCGAACAGGCCGAACAGGGCGTCGACTATTTCACGATCCACGCCGGCGTCCGGCTCGCCTACATCCCGATGACCGCCAAGCGCGTGACCGGCATCGTCTCGCGCGGCGGCTCGATCATGGCGAAATGGTGCCTCAGTCACCACAAGGAGAGCTTCCTCTACGAACGGTTCGAGGAGATCTGTGAAATCATGAAGGCATATGACGTCGCCTTCTCGCTCGGCGACGGCCTGCGCCCCGGTTCGATCGCGGACGCCAACGACGAAGCGCAGTTCAGCGAGCTCGCGACGCTCGGCGAACTGACGCAGATCGCGTGGAAGCACGACATCCAGGTCATGATCGAAGGCCCCGGCCACGTGCCGATGCACAAGATCAAGGTGAACATGGAAAAGCAGCTCGAAGCGTGCGGCGAAGCGCCCTTCTACACGCTCGGGCCCCTCACCACCGACATCGCGCCCGGCTACGATCACATCACCAGCGGCATCGGCGCCGCCATGATCGGCTGGTTCGGCTGCGCGATGCTCTGCTACGTCACGCCCAAGGAGCATCTGGGCCTGCCCGACCGCGACGACGTGAAGGTCGGCGTCGTCACCTACAAGCTCGCCGCCCACGCCGCCGATCTCGCCAAGGGCCACCCCGCCGCGCAGCTCCGCGACGACGCCCTCAGCCGCGCCCGCTTCGAATTCCGCTGGCGCGACCAGTTCAACCTGTCGCTCGATCCCGACACCGCGGAATCGTACCACGACCAGACTTTGCCCGCCGAAGGCGCAAAAACCGCGCACTTCTGCTCTATGTGCGGCCCCAAATTCTGCTCGATGAAGATCACGCAGGAGGTCCGTGACTTCGCCGCCAAACAGAACGCCCCCGCCGACACCTTCATTGCCGCAACCTCGGAAACCGAAGCCGAACGCGGCATGGCGGAAATGAAGGAGAAGTTCCGCCTGAGCGGCAGCGAACTGTACCTGCCGACGAGCTGAACGCGGGGGTTACCCACAACTCCGATCGGTTCGAGCCTGTCGAGGACCCTTGGGGGAGTTCTCGACAGGCTCGGACCGACGGGGTTTCTCAACGAGCAAGTCGACCTGGATCCCGCCTTCGGGGCGATACGGTACTTCGCAACGAACCTGCGGTTCCCCGGCGCAGGCCGGGGCCTAGATACAACTTCGCCCCAAAACCGTACCTCCGCAAAGCCGGGAGTCCAGATCCAAGCGACAATCCAATCCCGGCCTCTACGGGGCGGAACCGTCTTTCGTAACGAACGCACTCCAACCTCCGGGCGAGCGGGCGGGTGCTATACGGCAGCGTTCGCTGCCGTACTCATCAAACAAAAGCGGGGAACGGTCCGAAAACCGCCCCCCGCCCTTCAGATCAAATCTCGTCGGTACGACGACCATAACGCGAACGCTCGGCCTGCATCTCGTCGAGCGTGTAGGCCGGTGCCGAAGCATCGTACCCCGACCAGCCATTCGACGCGTAATCACGACCACGGTCGGTCGCGGTCACTGCGCCATATTTGTTCAGCACCACTTCGGCCGCATCGGCATGCGCGTCCGCAACACGCGCGCTGACCAGCGTGCTGCCGCGGCGGACGCCCTCGGCATAGACGCCGGCGTCGTCGCTGCTGTGGCCCGCATCGGTCAGTGCCCCGACGATCGTACCCGTCGCCGCACCACCGGCCGCGCCGAGACCGGCACCCGCCAGCGTCGTCGCGAGCCAGCCCGCCGCCACGATCGGCCCGATGCCCGGGATCGCGAGCAGGCCAAGACCCGCGAGCAAACCACCGACGCCACCGATCGCCGCACCCGTCTTCACACCGCGATCGACATCGCCGGCATGGTCGACGCCGTCGTCATGATCGCCGACATGGTCCGGATCGTTGCCCAGAATGCTGATGTCGCTATGCGGCACACCGAGTGCCTCCAGTTCGGTCACGGCGTGCTTGGCATCGGAGTGGCTGTCGAACAGTCGCGTAATGGTCGTGGTCATATGTTCTCTCCTAGTGTCGGCCCGTTCAACGCGGGTGTTTCGCAATCGGGTCCACCTGAAAGCTGCGCCTGCCCGTCGACACCCGCATGACAGAAGCAAGACTTTACAAAGACCTCCGCCCCGATCAGCGCAGCGCCGCGTCCCGCCGATCGAGCAGCGCCGGGCGGATCGGTCGCTCTGGCATCGCCCCCAGCAACGCCGCCTCGTCCGACAGCAAACGCGCCCGCGCCGCCGCCGCGCCATGCGTCCGGCTGCGGATCACCCCCTCAAGGCCAGCCCCCGCCGCCCGCCAGAACGCCGGCGCCAGCGCGGCATCATGCCCCGCATTGACGAGCAGATAGATCGACAGCCGGTCCGCCTCGTCCTCCGTCGCGCGCATCAGCCGCCGGCTGCGCCCGAACTCGCCGCCCAGTCCGCGCCGCACCCCCGCCGCCGCCAGCCGCGCACGATGGTTCAGCACGACATGCGCCAGCTCATGCGCCAGCACGACCGCCAGCCCGTCCTCGTCGATCCGCTCCACCAGATCGCTGCCGACCAAGATCGTCGCATCGTCCGCGACCGCCTCCGCCCCGCGCTCCATCGACAGCTCAACCCGAACCGCACACGCCGCGACCGGCACGATGCGCACCTCCCGCGCCGTGCCATCGCGCAGTAACGTCACCGCGACCTCCGCGCCAACCGGCATGCCCGCCAACCGGTCCAGCACCGCATCCCGCGCGCCCGTACTCACCGCCTTCGCACCGCCCGCCACCGGCAAACCAGCGATCGCCACCACCCCATCGTCGGCCCGCACACCGACCAGGTCCGCCGCCGCCCCCGGCACCACCGCTTCGACCGCCACCGGCGCGCCGAACCCGAACGCCGCCCGCGCCCCCGGCCTTGCCTTCAGGGGATATTGATCGATCGCGTGCAGCACCATGCCGAACGCCGGCTCAGTCCGCCGGCACAGCGTTGCATTGGCGATCAGCAGCCGATCCGCGACGATCGCCACCCGCCGGTCCAGCCCGCGCAACCGCGCGAACATCGCGTCCTCGCCCGGCGACGCCGCGACCGGGCACGCCACCACCACCAACGCCAACCCAGCCACCCGCACGAAGCGCCGCCACGAGGGACCCGGCCCACGTCCCTCGACGCTGCCCCCCGCGTCCCATAGAACGACAGCACAGCGCCGCCGCACGATCCGGCCGCGCGCGATGACGGACGGGGGCCATCGATCATGCTCGTACACAATGCCGCTGCGATCGCCGTACTGCTCGCCTGCCCCGCCTGTAACGGCGCGCTCACCGGCACCCCGGACAATCCCTCCTGCCGCACCCCCGATTGCGACCGCCACGGCGTTCCCCTCGACCGGATCGACGGCAAGGCCGTGCTCGTCGATTTCAACCGCAGCATCCTCGATCGCGACGCGATGCTCGCCACCGGCGGCGCCAGCGTGCTCGGCCGCGACCGCTGGCGGCAGGTCCTGTCGCGCGTCGTCGACGGCCGCAACCATTTCTCCGCACACTATGCCCGCACGATGATCGCCGAACTTGCTGCATCGAACGGCGCCCGGCGGCCGGTCATCCTGGTCGTCGGCGGCGGCGCGATCGGCAGCGGCGCCGAGCCGCTCTACGCCTCGCCCGATGTCGATCTCGTCGCGTTCGATATCTACGTTTCGCCCCACATCACCTTCGTGGCGGACGGTCATGCCATCCCGTTGCAGGACAGCAGCGTCGATGCGGTCTGGGTCCAGGCGGTGCTGGAACATACCGTCGATCCGTTCGCGATCGTGGCGGAGATGACCCGCGTGCTGCGCCCCGGCGGACTGGTGTTCGCCAACACCGCCTTCCTCTGGCCGGTGTGCGAACATGCCTATGATTTCATCCGCTTCACCACCAGCGGCCTGCGCTGGCTGTTCCGCGATTTCGATGTCCTGTCGGTCGGCTATTCGTCCGGCCCCGGCACCACCGCGGCGCTCGCGATCCGCTACCTCGCCCAGTCGCTGTTGCGCAGTACCAAGCTCGGCCAGATCGCGGCTTTCCCATTCGTCTGGCTCCGGCTGCTCGATCGCTGGTGCGACGGCCGCCGCGGGCTCGACGGCGCCAGCGCACTGTTCTTCTACGGGCGCAAGGCCGATCGTCCGCTCGCGCTCGACGCACTGGTCCCGTTCTATGCCGCGCAACCCGCGCTTGCCCGCGCGGCTCGACGCAATCGCGACTGACCGGATCAGTCCTGCCGGTCCCAATCGAGCGGCGCGCTGCGTTCCATCCGCCAGCCGTGCCGGCGCCGCACCATGCGCCGTCCGCATCCCAGGCACGGGCTGACGCGCAGGCTGCCGTCCGCCCGTGTTCTTCGCCGATCGCGGCGGTGATAATCGAACAAACATAATATGCGCTGAATAAAGCGAACGACCGTCATCTCTGATCCCCACCCGAGTCGTGACGGGCTCTCGCTATCACGGGGACGCGTCTTGGAATATTGATCAATCGTTACTCCGGCGTACCGAATTGCAATACGCAATCCAGTGTCTCAACCTGGGACGATTCCGTCCGGTGTTTTCCGGACCCCGCGCATGTGCGGCAGCAGCATTGCGGCAAGCAGCACGACCAGCCAGATCATCCGCCCCTGGTACCGATATTGCGGATCGGCGACCGCTCCGCCGAAGAACGCATTGGTAAGCAACGCAGCACCGCCGAGCAGCACCCAGGTCCGCAACATCTTCGCCACCACCGCCTCGCTCCGCCACGACCGCCGCGCAACCCACGCGATCACCGCCAGCGATGCGATCACGACCACGTAGAGCAGCGCGTTCATCATCCCGACCGGCCAGGCATTCCGGCCGCTCGGGCTCGCGCGCAACGTCGCCCGCACCTTCGGCGGCAACGACGACCAGCAATCGGTCTGCGCGAAACATCCGGTGTTCAGCCCGTCATAATCGATCCAGGCGAGCTGGCGCAGCATGTTCTCGCCGATCTTCGCGGTTTGCCCCAGCGGATCGTGGCGCAACACCGCCAGCGCGAACGCGGTGTCCTCCGCCCCCATCCGCTCCCGGTCCGCCGGGGTCGCGATCATGAACGCGCCCTCGCGCGGGTCGGTGGAAAACAGGAACGCCGGGTTGGTCGGCACCGCGCCGATCGCGATCCGGCACACCGTGAACCGCCGCCCGTCGCAGCCCGATTCGATGAACCGCCGCCCCGGCCCGTCCATATAGAACCGCGCGGTCAGCAGCGGCAGCAGTTGCGGCGCCTTCCCGAACGCAGCCTGCGCCACTAGCGCGGTCGCCTGCACCGACAGCAGCCCGATCACGATCCCCGCGACCCCCGTCAGCCACGCCCGGCGCGGCGGCGGCGGCCCCACCCTGAACACCACCAGCAAAATCATCGCGCCGACCATACCCGCCAGCATCGCGATATGGGTCAGGTGGAACATCGTGGACAACAGGACGACGCCGACCAGGAACGCCGTCTCGACCTGCGTCAGCCGCCCCGGCGTCGCCAGCAGCAGGAACGCGATCACCCCGAACCCAGCAAACGCATCGGCCAGCAACAGGCCGTTATACGTCGGCAGCGCGGTCGTCGCGGCGATGCCGACCACGGTCAGCAGGATGGTCCGCGGACGCTCGATCCCGAACCGCCGCAGCGCTAGCAGCATCAGCAGGTAACAGAACACCGCCTGCATCACGACGAACGGCCAGAAATCGCCGATCACATAGCCCAGCCATAGCACCGCGCCGAAATAGGGCGACCGCCCCGCCATGATCGTCCCGCTGCTGACATCGTTCGGCGTCGTCGATCCGGCCTGCTCGCTCGCCGCCGCAGGCGAAGGGACAACAGCATCACGATACCGCTCGGTCCAAGCCGTCGAAATTCGGTGTCCGGACGCGACGAAGACCGCCGAATCGGCCGCGCGGATATAGTTGGTCGTATCGTCGAAGAAGAACGGCTGCCCGTTCACCAGCGCCGTCCACATCAGCGCCAGGATGCAGATCAGGTGACGCGCCATCGCCGCCGCGTGCCAGCCCGGCGCCTCGCCTGACACCGGCCGGGTCACAGCCGCAGGCGACTCTCGCGCTTCGGCAGGTCGAGTGCCACCGGGGCCGCCCTTGATCCGGTCCGCACGACCGATACGCGGCCGGCGTGTGCCAGCGCCAGTACGACCATCAAGAACACCTGACCGATCGTATCGCGGTCGAACAGCGTCGACTCGGACCCGTTGTGGATCAGGCAGAACAGGATCACCGCACCGATCAGCCCGGCGGTGGCGGGCGGCAGATCCGGCGTGCCGAGCATCCGCCGCACCGGCCACACCACCACCGCGAACAGGACCAGCAACAGCCCCGGCAGCCCGATCTGAACGAGCAGGTCGAGATAGCCGTTATGCCCCTGGCTCACCCCCTCCACCCACGCGAAGTTGGCATAGCGGTAGATTGGCCCCGCCGGACCGACATTCCAGTACGACCCGTAGCCGACACCCAGCACCGGATTCTCCAGAAACGACAGGAACAGAGCGCGCCAGATCAGCGTCCGCCCGGTGAACGCCGCCGGATCGTTCAGCACCGACAGCGCGGAGTCGCGGTAGAGGAACAGCGCGGCGGTCAGGATCGCCACCGGCACTAGAATCGCGATCCAACGCGCGTGGCGCCGCCGCCCGATCCGGTCTGCCGCCCGCTGCAGCACGGGGAAGAACCGCAGGAACAGGAACCCGGCCGGAATCGCGATCGCGCACGCCGCCATCGCCGTCTTTGAATTGGACAGCACCAGGAACATCACCGCCGCCCCGATCACGCCGAGCTGCGCCGCCAATGGCAATTTCTGCCGGTCGAACGCGAAGAAGATCGCGGTCAGCGCGCAGGCCTGGCCGGCGATGTTCTTGTGCATCATCACCCCGCGCCAGTCGCCGGCCAGCCCCTCTTCCGACCCGTGGATCGCGAACAGCGGGTCGATCAAAACCGCGGTGAAATTGGCGATCAGCGCGGCGAGCAGCGCGATCCGCACGATCGCCAGCGTCCTGTCGTAGCCAAGCTGCCGGACCAGCACGAAGACCGACCAGAGCACGATCGTGGTGAGCACCAGCCGCCGGACGGCGATCTCGGGATACAGCGCCCAGGTCAGGCTGATCCAGCACCACGCAAGCGCGACGACGAGCGGAATCGCAACGGCCAGCACGCGCTCCGGATGGCGCAGCGGATTGACCGAGATGAACGCGAGACCGGCGATCAGGAAGTAGCCGAGCTGGCGGTACACCCGCCCCTGCCCTTCGACATCGCCGCCGTTCATCGTCATGATTGGCCCGGCCAGCGTGAGCAGCAGCAGCGCCAGCAGGGCGAGCATCGCCAGTACGGGCTGCCCCGTAGCGGCCCGGGTCTGCGGCCTTCCGTTACGCTGAAGCAGCTTCACGACGTCGCTCCGTCCACCAGGCCCGTGCCGACCATCGTCCGACCGGAGCCGACCTAGCCTCCGCCCGCGCGCACGGTCAAGCGGCCTGCCACCCGAACCCGATCACCGCGGTTTCTTGGTCCTGCCCAGGGGGCGAGGCTTGCCAGTTCCAGTCGGGGCCATTATCCGAACGGCGCTCGCAAGGGCGGCGGCATGCCGTTACGGCAGTCCGGTCGGGTTTTTGATAGGCGTCGCCGTACGGATCACCTTGCACGGGCCGAACGGACGTGATCCGCTCCGTCGGACCGGAGCCTGTCTGAGGACATCATAATCGCATGGCCAAACCGACGTCGCTCTCCCGCTCCCCGACCGCCCACACGCCGGGCGTGGCGCAGGATGTCTCGGACGCGACCGACGGCCGCCCGCTCAGGGTCCTGATCCTCGGTCTGAACTACGCCCCCGAACCGATCGGCATCGGCCCCTACACCACCGGTATGGCCGAAGCGCTGGTCGCCGCGGGCCACAGCGTCACGGTCGTCTGCGGCAAGCCCTATTACCCCGCATGGAAGGTCGATCCGGCCTATGCCGGCGGCGGCGCGCGCCGATCGGTCGAAAACGGCGTCACGGTCGTCCGATTGCCGATCTATGTCCCCGCGGTGCCCAGCGGCGGGCGGCGGCTCGTCCATCACGCCAGTTTCGCGGCCTCCGCACAGGTCCGGATGCTCTTGGAGGCGCGCCGGCTGCGTCCCGATGTCGTGATCGGCATCGCCCCCTCGCTAATCTCGCTGGTCGCCGCACGGACGATCGCCCGGCTGTTCGGCGCGAAGCTCTGGATCCACGTCCAGGATTTCGAGGTCGAAGCCGCCTTCGCCACCGGCCTGCTGAACGGCGAAGGCCGGTCCGGCAAGATGGCGCGCTGGTTCGAGACGTGGAGCCTGGACGCCGACCGGATCAGTTCGATCTCGCTGCCGATGTGCGCGAAGCTGGCCGCAAGCGGGATCGCGCCCGACAAGATCGTCGAATTCCGCAACTGGGCGAGCATCGACAAGGTGAAGCCGCTGGTGGAACCGTCCAGCTACCGCGCCGAATGGGGCATCACCACACCGCACGTCGCGCTTTATTCCGGCAACATCGCGAACAAGCAGGGCATCGACATCGTCGTGGAGGTCGCGCGCCTGCTGGCCGACCGCACCGACCTGACGTTCGTGGTCTGCGGCAACGGCCCGAACCGCGAGGCGCTGATGGCGCGCGCCGCCGGGCTCGGCAACATCCGCTTCTTCGATCTCCAGCCGATGGACCGGCTGTCCGACCTGCTCGGCCTCGCATCAATCCACCTGCTGCCCCAGATCGAGGGTGCCGCCGACCTCGTCCTGCCGTCCAAGCTGACCAACATGCTCGCGTCTGGCCGCGCCGTCGTCGCGACCGCCCCGCCGGAGACGGGCCTGGCGCGCGAGGTGGAGGGCTGCGGCCTCGTCACCCCGCCCGGCGACGCACCGGCGATGGCGGCCGCGATCCGCCGCCTGCTGGAGGATGACGCCCTGCGTGAGCGCTATGCCGTGGAGGCGCGGGTGCGCGCCGAGGAACGCTGGAGCAAGGACCGCATCCTCGCCCGGTTCGAAACGGAACTGCGCGCCAGCTGCCGCCCCGCCTGACGCGGTTCAATCCTGTCCCGACAGCGCGGCCAGCCGATCCTGCAACACCGCGACCCGTTTGCGCCGGACCTTCTCGAACCCCGCCACGCGGTCCGGTGCTGCGCAAACAGCGACATTTGCGTCCAGCCTGAGATAGTGCAGCACGGGCTGCGGCCCGGCGATAATCCGCGGGCCGGCGCATGGCGGTCCGACAGGCCCAATCACGCGGTTGCCCGCCACCACATTGCCGTCGGGCACGCCGTACTGGGCGGGAGTCAGCGCCGCCAAGGCGGGATAATGCGATCGCCACGATTCGCTGGTGGTCGGCATCGCCTGCAGCTTGCGAACGAACGTCGGCATCATCGGACGCTGCTTGTCCATCCCGCGCGCATCGAAGAACAGGCCGCCCCGCGTCTGGAACGCGAAAACATTGCCCGCCACCCGGTTGTCGCGCCCGCCGCCGATCGTCACGCCGAACTCGCCGCCGACCACCAAATTGCCAATCACCTGCGTGCCGCTGTTCTGATCGTCCAGATACACGCCGTTCAGGAACGTCGTCTTGCGCCCCGGGGTACCGAGATCGTGGATGTAGTTCCCCGTAATTCGGTTCCCGCGCTGCGACCAGTCCGCCCCCATATACACCGCGCCGGCGTCCTCGGTATCGCGCAGCACCTGCCGGATTTCGTTGTCCGCCACGACGTGGTCGTTGCCGCTCACCAGAACCCCGGCATGGTCGCCGCGCTGGATGACCGAACCGGACACGATGTTGCCCACGCCCCAGATGTCGACGCCGGGGCGGTAACTTGGGCTGAGCAGGCCGAAGTCGGACACCAGCCCGTCGACGAACGCATGATGTGCCGGCGTGAGGCTGACCCGCGCGCCGCCGCCCAGGATCACGCCGCGTTCGCCAGTCTCCGCCACGATCATCCGGCGGATCGCCACGCGTTCGCCGCCGATTACCGCGATCCCGTTCCCAGCCGCCTGCCGGACGACGCCGTCTTCGATCGCGATGTCGGTGCCGTTCGTCACGCGGACTGCGTCGCCGCCGCTGCGTTCGAACCGCAGCCCGGATATCGTGACGTGGGACGCCCGGTCGAGCCGCAACAATTGCCCCGCCACGGTCGCCTCGAACCGCTTCGCGCCGGCGTTCGGCAGTACGAACGCGATCCGCCGGGCCGGCACGAACGCGACATGGCCGGGCGTGAGCGCGGAGACGGCGTTCTCGATCCGATACTTCACCGTCGGGCGCACCGGCTGCTTGGCGTCCAGCGGCATCAGACGCAGCGCAGCGCCGGACAAGCTTGCCACCGGGACGCGCTCATACTCCCAATCCGCCCCCCACTGGCCCGCTGCCCACAATGCCGGTTCGGCGCGCCATATCGCGGCCATTGCAGGCGGTACGGACACCGTTGGCCCATCGCGGTTGGTGCCGATCGCAGGAGCGGTGGTGAAGCCTTTGACGGGCCACCGGCTGGGCATCAGCCATGCCCCCCCCTGGAACAGCTGGATGCTCGATGCCGGCGGCGTGCCCGGACCACGGCGGTCCAGTTGCGCGACCTCCGGCAACCCCTTCAGATCGAGCAGGAGCGTTCCGGGCGGTAGCGTGATGCCCGCCATGTCGGCGGCACGGGCGGGGCGCGCGGAAATCGCCACGGCGCCCGAAATATAGGACGTCCCATCGCGGTTGCCGCGCAGGATCAGCCGCGAACCGTCCGTTCCACCATGCGCCGCATCGATCGTCACCGGCGCGCGCAACCGCGTCGGGCCGGGCGGCAGCACGATCTCGATCGGCTCGTTCGGCTTCAGCCCGCGCCGCACCGATGGCACCGCTGCAACCGCGCTTTCCAAGGTCGGATAGCCCGGCCCGCCGACGTTCAGGACCCGGGCGAAGGCGGCGCTGATCGGCAAAGCCGTCGCGATGGACGCTACGGCCAGGCCCGGCAGGGCGACCCGGCGCAGGGTCGAAAAGGATACGGACTGCATTGACGCTCCCGTGGCTTCGGTCCAGAAGATAGGCCCGTTGAGGGCGAGCTTTCAACCCGGCGACCCGCTGGCCCAACCCGGAGTGTCGATCCTGGCTGCAACCCATGATGTCGCCCCGACGATCCCTGCGGACGACGCGGCCTATGCCCGTCCGCGCCGGGCGCCATGGGCTGGGGATGCGATCCTCGTCGCTTTGTTTGCGTTCATTCAGCTTGGCTATTCCTACTGGCTGTCCGTCGCGGGGTTGACGACCGTCTTGGTCATGATCCGGCTGCGGCGCCAGTTGTTCGCCGGGTTGCGGACACGTTTCTGGGCCCTGCTGCTGCCCTTGCCGATGCTGCTGTCTGTCCTGTCGGAAACCGGCACCGATCAGACCCAGGATTTGCTCCGCGTCCTGCGGGAAGCGTTGATGGCGATCCTGATGATTCTCGTGCTGGCCGGCGCCACGCTGCGGCCGATCCGCATCAACCGCAAACGGTTCGTGCAGGTCATGACCGTATTGGCCGGTGGGCTATTCCTGCTCACGATCCTCCAGGTCTATGCGCTGCGGTCGCGGTCCTATCTCGGCTTCCCGCGCGAAATGTTCGCGTTCGGCCAGGGCACGATCCCCGGTGAACTCGACCTCTATTATTCCAACATCCGCGCCGCCGGCACTTTCTCCGAACCCAGCTATTTTGCGTTCATCCTGCTGTCGATCATGATGATCGCGGCGGCGCGGTTCGATTATGACCGCAAGGGCGTCCTGCTGGCGGCGATGGTGCTGGTCACCGGCATCCTGTCGCAGGCGGCCAGTTTCGTGCTGTTCGCCGCGCTGATCGGCGTCGTCTTCCTCGTCCGGACGCTGCGCGGCGGGGCCAGGGTCGCCGCACTGGTGATCATCCCGGTCGCCGCCACGTTCCTGCTGATCCTGGGCAGCGGCAGCGGCACGCTCGGCCGCGTCCAGGCGGGAACCAGCGCCACGGGCGACTCGTCGATCTTCGCCCGCATCGTCGGCCCGCTGCTGATTTTGCCCGATTATCTGATGGAACATCCGTTCGGCGCGCCGATCTCGACGCTGCCCGACGTGCTGCAACCTTACGCCGCTCCGACCGGGGTCGAGCCCGAACAATATCTGATGAACGGCATGTTCAACCTGTTTTTCGAATATGGGTTCTTCGGCCTGGTTCTGCTGATCGTGCTGCTTTGGCGGCGGGACGTTGTCATCAATCTGTACATCGCCTGCTGCATGCTCTTCAACGGGGCCTTCTTGGCAATCGATAAGCTCGCTGTTATCTGCCTCGTCGTTGCGGCCTCGGTGGCCATCCGGAAACCGGATGTCCGAATGCTGCGTGATCGGCGGGCGGAGCCAGGGGTGGCATCCGAACCGCCGCCGACCGTGGGGGGCGGAACCGGTCGTCTGGCGGGTGGGGCACGACCGGTCCAGATCGGTCGGTAAGGACGGAACGAGCGATCAGGTCCGACGGCGGAGGGATACGCATATGGACATGCAGCAAACGGGTCAGGCGAGGGTCAGCGAGGTCGCGGTGCTCGCGACCTGTTTTAACCGACGCGACACCACCGTGCGCGGCTTGCAGGCGCTTCGCGGCGCAGCTGCGGGCATCGACTATCATGTCTATCTGGTGGACGACGGGTCGACCGACGGCACCGGCGACGCCGTCCGGCGCGACTTTCCGGAAGCGACCGTGATCCAGGGCGACGGCTCGCTCTACTGGAACGGCGGCATGCTGAAGGCGTGGCGCACCGCGGTGCAGACCGGCGCGCGCTACTACATGCTGTTCAACGACGATCTCGAACTCGAACCCGAAAGCATCACGCGGCTCTTCCGCTTCCAGAAGTCGATGGAGGCCGCCCACGGGCCGAAAGTCATCAGCATCGGCAAAGTGCTGGACGCCGAAACGGATAAGATCACCTATGGCGGCTACCGCGTCGCGCCCGGCCTGTCGCGGCTGCGCTTCCTACGCGCGCCCGACGATGGCGCGCCGTGCGACACGATGAACGGCAACTGCGTGCTGGTGCCGGCGATCGCGGTGGACGATGTCGGCCTGCTGTCAGATCGCTACCGCCATCATACCGGCGACATCGACTACGGCCTGCGCGCGCGGGATGCGGGCTACAAGCTGTTCCAGTCGCGCGAACCGGTGGGCCGGACGCCTTATAACCACGCCGCCCATGCCAAGCTGGCCCGGCTGACGTGGCAGAACCGCAAGTTCATGTTGCGTGATCCGAAGGGGCTGCCGGTCGGCGAATGGCTGCACTTCTGCCGCCGGCATGGCGGGCCGCTGTGGCCGCTGAACTTCGCGTCGCGCTACCTCAAGATCGCGCTTCCGGCGCGCTGACGGACATGGCCGCTCTGCCCCCTCTCGACGCTGCGCAGTCGCGTGCCTGGGAAGGCGGCGCGAGCTTCTCGCGCGCCAACCGGCTTTACCGCCTCGCGTTCGGCATCACTTGGGCGCTGCTCGCCGCCTGGACGCCGCCGCCGCTGCGGGGCTGGCGGCGCTGGCTGCTGCGCCGCTTCGGCGCCACGCTCGCGCCGACCGCCAACGTGTATGGCAGCGCGCGGATCTGGTCGCCGGCGAACCTGATCATGGATGATTATGCCGCGATCGGCCCCCGCGCGACGATCTACGCGATGGCGCCGATCCGGATCGGCCCCTACGCCATCGTGTCGCAGGGAGCGCATCTCTGCGCGGGCACGCACGATATCGAAGACGCTGATTTCCAGCTGCGGTCCCGCCCGATCCACATCGGCGCCCGCGCCTGGATCGCGGCGGAGGCGTTCGTCGGCCCCGGCGTCACCGTCGGCGACGGCGCCGTGCTGGGCGCGCGCGGCTGCGCGATGCGGAACCTCGATCCGTGGACGGTCTACAGCGGCAACCCCGCCGCCCCGATCCGCGCCCGCCGGCTGCGCTTCGACGATGGCGGTCCCGCGTCCCCACCGAATCCGGAGTGAACGTCCCGATGGAACCGACCCTCACCCCGGTGGCGCCCAACCCGGTCGCCGACCGTGACCGTGCCACGCCCGACCTCACCGTCGTCATCCTGACCTTTAACGAAGCGCATCATATCGAACGGTCGATCGCCAGCGTCGCGACGATCGCGCGCGACGTGCTGGTGATCGACAGTTTCTCGACCGACGACACGGTCGAACGCGCCCGCCGCGCCGGGGCGCGCGTGCTCCAGAACCGCTTCGTCAACCAGGCGCGGCAGTTCCAGTGGGGCCTCGAACATGGCGATATCGCCTCCGCTTGGATCATGCGGCTCGACGCGGACGAGGTCATCGAACCGGATCTGGCCGCCGAACTGGCGCGCCGCCTTCCGGACATGCCGGCCGACGTCGCGGGGATGAATTTCGATCGCAAGCACATCTTCATGGGCCGCTGGATCCGCCATGGCGGGCGCTATCCGCTGCGCCTGCTCCGCGTCTTCCGGACCAACCAGGGCCGGGTCGAGGACCGCTGGATGGACGAACATGTCGTCGTGTGGGGCGGCAAGACGGTGACGCTGAAGGGCGGTTTTGCCGACATCAACCTGAACGACCTGACCTTCTTCACCGACAAGCACAACAAATATGCGACGCGTGAGGCGATCGAGCAGCTGAGCCAGCGCTACGGCCTGTTCGCGCGCGACGATGCGCATGCGGCGGACGCGGTCGCGGGCCAGGCGGGCACCAAGCGCTGGCTGAAGGAGGCGCTCTACAACAAGCTGCCCTTCTGGGTCGGCCCGACCGGCTATTTCCTCTACCGTTACATCGGACAGCTCGGCTTCCTCGATGGGCGGCCGGGGCTGATCTACCATTTCCTGCAAGGCTTCTGGTATCGCTTCCTGGTCGGCGCGAAGGTCGTCGAGCTTGAGGAGGCGATGCGCGACTGCACCACGAACGCCGCACGGATCGCCCGGTTAAAATCGCTGACCGGCCTCTCGCTCGGAGCACCGTCATGACCCGCATCCTCCGCATCATCACCAGCGCCGACCTCCACGGCGGCGGCCCGATCGAAGGCGCGCGGCGCTTTGCCGAGGTGTGGGCGCGCGACGGCCACCGCCAGGACCTGCTGACGCTCGACGCGCCGGGGGAACGCTTCCTGACCGACTATCCCGGCGAGATATTCTCCGTAGGCCCGCCGCGCGGCCGCTCGCTGCTGAACCGCTATCGCTACGCGCCGGACATGGTCCCCTGGCTGAAGGCGAATGTCGGAAGCTATGACGCGGTGATCGTCTCCGGCCTGTGGCGCTACATGGCGCGCGGCGCGATGAAGGCGCTCGCCGGCGGACCGGTGCCCTATTTCGTGTTCACCCACGGCATGCTGGACCCGTGGTTCAAGCAGAGCGCCCCCGCCAAGAATTGGGGCAAGCAACTGTCCTGGTGGTGGGCCGAGGGACCGCTGACTCGCCACGCCGCCAACGTCCTGTTCACGACCGAGGAGGAGATGATCCTCGCGGACAAGGCGTTCTGGCCCTACCGCCTGAACGGTGCCGTCGTCGGTTACGGCACGGCCGACGTGTCCGGCGATCCCGCGGCGCAGATCGCCGCCTTCCGCGCTGCGTTGCCCGCACTCGGCGACCGGCGCTTCCTGCTGTTCCTCAGCCGCATCCACCCGAAAAAGGGCTGCGACCTGCTGGTCGAGGCGTTCGCTGACGTAGCGGCCAAGGATCCGACGCTCGACCTGGTCATCGCCGGACCAGACCAGGTCGGCCTCGTCGCCGGGTTCCAGGCGCGGGCCGACGCGCTGGGCATCGGCACACGCATCCATTTCCCCGGCATGCTGAAGGGCGATATCAAGACCGGCGCGTTCCGCGCGGCCGATGCCTTCGTCCTGCCGTCGCATCAGGAGAATTTCGGCATCGTGGTCGCCGAGGCGATGGCCTGCGGCACGCCCGTGCTGATCAGCGACAAGGTGAACATCTGGCGGGAGGTCGTGGCGGACGGCGCCGGACTGGTCGAACCCGATACGCTGGACGGTACCCGCGCGTTCCTGTCGCGCTTCGTCGCACTTTCGCCGGCCGAACGCGCCGCGATGGGGACCACGGCCCGCACCAGCTTCCTCAGCCGCTTCCACGTCGAACAGGCGGCGCGCGGCCTGATGGCGTTCATCGAGAAACGCAAGGCCGAGCTGCGCTCCTGAACCGATACGGTTAAATGATTGCAATGTAGGGAACCGCGTGGGACCTCTTCTCGTCTGGAACAAATCAAGAACGAGGGAGAATATTGTGGCTGGTATCATTCAGGAACCGGCGGGTTTCGTCCCGCTGTTCGGTCTTGCGTTCGGGGGTGTCGGTGCGCCGGCCGTCCCGGTGAACGGTGAACATCCGCTGCCCGTCGTCGCGGTGCGCGATGCGATCGCCGCGGCCCCGCTGGTGGGCACGACCAACGTCTCGGCCGTGGTTGGCCCGTTCGTGCCCGATCTCGCCTGGCCCATCTCGGCCCAGCTGTCCGGCAGCTGGACCGGCACGGTGCAGGTCCTGCGCTCGACCGACGGCGGCACGACGCGCCTGCCGCTCACCGTCGCGGGTCAGAGCTGGGCGACCTTCACCGCCAACGCACAGGAAGCGATCGGCGAGGAAAGCAGCACGGGCGCCGGCTACTGGCTCGCGGTCACGCTCAACGGCGGCACGCTGACCTATCAGGTGTCGCAGTGAGCCTCGATACCGTCGCGCGCGGTCTTGCCGTCCGCGCCCGCACCGATGCCGCCACGCGCACGCGCGTGCTGATGGCGGCGGGACAGTCCGGCCCGATCTACGGCCCGGCCGGTGCCGCGTTCGTCACGGTGCAGAGCGTCACGCTGCCGCCCGACACGATCGTCGGCGGCGCCACGTTGCGGCTCCGGCTGCTGATCGCGAAGTACGCGCCGTTCGGCGGCGGCCATAACTGGCGCCTGCGGATCGGCAATCTGGTGGTGGCGCAGAACGACATCGGCGCATCGCTCGCCACCGTCGAAACCGAGCAGCTGATCCGCATCGCGAACGATCGCAAGTCCGCGTTCGTCTACAATGCCAACACGCTCGATAACTCGTCGCTGTCCGCCGGCACCTTCGCCTCGACCGGTGCGAAGGCGGGCTCGACCGCCAGTCTCGGCGTGCACCAGCCGGCCAACTACATCAACTTCGTCACCAACTCGGCCCCGCCGACGGTCGAAGCGGTGCTGGTCGACTTCACGCAGCCCGTCACCCTGTCGCTGGACGTGCGGGCGGTGAACGGCGACACGATGGAGATCCTGGGCTCCTCGCTGGAGATGCTGGCGACCGGCACCGTCCCGCTCAACGTCGCCAACCCGCGTGCGACCGCGATCTGGGGCGACAGCCTGACCGAAGGCACGGGGCAGGTGCCGGTCAGCGGCGTGCCGATGGACGTCACCGCGCAGCTACGTCGTCAGCGGCCCGGCTGGCCGGTGGCGGCCAAGGGGCTGGGTGGTCGGAAGTCGGCCGCGATCGTCGATCGGCTGATCGCCGACCAGGTCGCGGGGCGGCAGTGGAACGCCGTCCTGTGGATCGGCGCGAACGACTTCGACGACAATGTCGGCAACGGTCCGGGCTGGCTCGCCACGATCCGGGCGCAGGTCGATCGTGCGCTCGCCTATTGGACCAACCCGAACACGCTCGTCTGCAACATGTACCCGCGCGCGGGCTGGGCGGTCGGCGACGTCAACTATGTCGCCATGCAGCAGGTGAACGCCGGGCTGGCGGCCGCCTATGGCGGGCGGGTCGTCGATCTGTTCACGGCGCTCGCGACCGAGAATGGGAAGCTGCCGTCGGCCAGCATGGTCGACGCCATCCACCTGAGCAATGCCGGCTACACCGCCGTCATGCAGGCGATCCATGCCAGGATGACCGCGCTCAACTGGGCGTGACCGACCGGCCCGCGCGCATCACGCGTCGCGGGCCACCGCCTCCAGCACGATCCGCTGGTAGGTTTCGCCAAAGGCGCGGCGGCGTGCGGGCAGCGCCGCCGTTGCCGCGGCCATCGCCACCTCGTCCGCCGCGCGCGACCAGCCGGCCAGCACCGACCGCATCGCCGTCGCCATCGCGGCGGGGTCGTCCGTCGGCACATACACGCCGCGTTCGGGCGCCTGTTCGCGGTGCACCGGAATGTCGGACAGGATGATCGCCTTGCCCATCGACTTGGCTTCCTCGACCGTCGTGCTCCACCCTTCGAAATGCGACGGGTTGATCAGCGCCACGGCCTCGCGCGACAGCACCGACAGGTGGTCGTACGGCACCAGCCCCAGCACCCGGAAATTGTCGCCCACGCCCAGCGCGGCGGCATGCGCCATCAGTTCGGTGAAGTAGGTCGGGTTGCGACGGTCCTCCGCCTTCCCCGTGCTCACCACCAGCGGCGCATCGCCGTCCTTGGCCAGCAGCGCCAGCGCATCGATCACCAGCCCGTGATTCTTGTGCTTCCAGAATTGGTTGGGGAGGTAGAAGAACGGCCGGTCCAGCCCGTATGTTTCGGCCAGGAACGGCGCCCCGCGCGCATCGTCGGCGCGCACCATGCCCGCCGTGAAATGCAGGATCCGGCTCTTGCCCAGCACCTCCGGCGCGAACTTGGTTAGGTCGCGCTTCGCATCCTCGCTCGACAGCAGGATCAGGTCCGCCTCCGCCGCGATCCGCGCATAACCGCGGTCACGCGCCTCCACCTCGGCCGGCTGGAAGAATTCCGGCATCCGCACATGCTGGAAATCGGGCAGCCACGCGATCGACGGCACCGTCGCCTTCGCGCCCAGGATGCCCGAATGCGACAGCACGCTGATCCGGTTGCGCCGCAGGAACCGCTCCAGCGGCAGGTTGCGGCCGAGCAGCACCGCGGACGCCTTGCGCAACACGCGCGGCCCGCGGCCCTGCCCGACCAGCGGCGTGCGCAGCACGGTGATCGCCTCGAACCCCAGCAGGTCCGCATCGGGCGTTTCGGGCGTGGTGATCAGCACCGGCTCGATCTGCCGGTCCGGCAACGCCATGACCGTCGTGATCAGGTTGCGCAGGTAGATCAGCCCGCCCGTCCAGCTTGCGCTGTTGGCGAGCACGAAGCCGACGCGGATCATGCCGCCTGCTCCCGGTACCAGGCGGCATAGGCATCCAGCCCGTCGTCCAGCGCGCGCATCGGCCGCCAGCCGAGCGCCAGCGATCCGTCAACATCCGCCAGGAAATGGCGCGGATCGCCCGGCCGGATCGTGCCGGTGAACGACACCGGTCCACCGCCCAGCCGGTCCGCCAGCCGATCGACCACCGCGCGCACCGTCACCGCCTCGCCGATCCCGCCGTTCACCACCGGGCATTCGGTCGACGCCGCCTGCGCCGCAGCGGCCAGCAACGTCGCGGCATCCTCGACATGCAACCAGTCGCGCGTTTCCTCGCCGTCGCCGCCGAACCCGGCCGGCCCCGCGGCGATCTTGCGACACGCATCCCACAGCAACTGCTTGCGCAGCCCGGGACCATAGACGCTGAACAACCGCACGATCGCGACCCGCACGCCGAAATGCGTCGCGTAGGACCGCGCCAGATCCTCCGCCATCTTCTTGTGGACACCGTAGGGCGACAGCGGGCGCAACGGCGCATCGACCGCGATCGGCAACGTCTCGGCCAGCCCATACACCGCCGCACTCGACGGCAGCACCACGCGCGCGTCCGGCCTGTGCATCCGCACGAAGTCCAGCACCGCCAGCGTCGCGTCCACCGTCCGGCGGAAATCCTCGCGCGGCCGTTCCAGCGAATAGGCGACCGATCCGGACCCGGCGCAATGCGCGATCAGGTCGGGCGTACCGCCATGCTCGGCTAGCGTTTCGCCATCGACGTCCGCCGAATGCCAGGATGCGATGCCCCAGCTCACCGGATCCTCACCCACCCAGTTGCCGTGGCCCAGCCCGGTGACATGATAGCCATCCGCCGCCAGCCGCCGCGCGACATGCCGCCCGACAAAGCCGTACGCCCCGGTCACGAGCGCCCGCCCCCGGGAAAATGGTCGTGGATCGTTCATGCCAGATCGCCCTGTGATTTGCCGGCCGCCCGAACCGGGACCGAGATATTCGGGTACGCCCGCTCCAGCGTCGCCAGGTAACTTGCCGCATCGGGCAACGCCGCCGCCATCGCGTCGGTGAAGTCCGCCGCCGCGACCCAGTCCTGCCCGATCGGATCGTAGCGCCGCAGGACGCGCGCAGGATTGCCGATCGCGATGCTGAACGGCGGGATGTCGGACCGCACGAAGCTGCCGGCCCCGATGACCGACCCATGGCCCACGGTCACCGATCCCAGGATCGTCACGCCGACGCCGATCCAGCAGTTCGTCCCGATGATCATGCGACCCTCGGACCCGGTCCCGGTGCTGATGTACGGCTTGAACGGATCGGAGAAGATGTGTCCGCTGCCCAGGAACTTGCAGTCGATCCCGACCAGGCCATAGTCCCCGATCTCGATCAGCTCCGCCGGGCTGAAGAACGACCGCGCGCCGACGAAGGTCGAATGGCCGATCGAGATCTGCACGATCGGCCGATTGCGGTGGTTGACGTTCAGGATGGCCCCATCGCCGATCACCGAGTTCCGCCCCACCCGCACGGATCGCCAGCCCAGCACATGCGCGTTCGTTGGGACGTAGCTGCCCTTCGCCATGTTCCGACGCCGTGCCAGCTGGCGCTGCGGATAGTCGATCGCCGCGCGCAGGTTCCGCAGCAGGATCTTCGGCACGGCCTTTTTGGCGAACGCCTTCAACGTCTGGTTGCTCATGGTTCGGACTTTCCGATCTCGCGTGCCGGGCTGCCCACGACGATGGTCCAGTCGGGAACATCCTCCGTGACAAGCGAGCAGGCACCGACGATCGCACCCCGCCCGATCGTTACGCCCTTTAGGATCGTCGCGTTGAATCCGATCCAGGCATCGTCGCCGATCGTGACCGGGGCAGACGCGACCCCCTTGAGATTGCTGAGGTCCGCCCCCTCGATCATGCCTCTGTAATGTTCGTGCCGCGCCTGTGCGGAAATCGGGTGGGAGATGTTGTCGTGGATGTTCACGCCATGCGAGATCATGACCCGATCGCCGATCACGATGCGCTCCGACGACCAGATGTAGCTCCGCTCGCCCAGGTAGCAATATTCGCCAATCTCGACCCGGCCGCCATGTTCCAACGTCTGGATCGTCGACAGGACATGCGTCCCCCGCCCGATCCGGATATCGCTCCGATCGCGGTGGTTGTTGATGCGACAATCATCATGCAGGACCGCGAGGGCATGGGCGTCGCACCGCGCCCGCTTCTGCCGCACGCGCAGGGCACGCAGCGCCTTTCGCGGGATGGCGGCGGGCAGGCGTGCGAGTCTGCCGATGAGCTTAGCTGCCATGGTGGGATGCCTTGTCGTTCGACGTCCGCAGTCCCCGCAGGATGCGCGGCGTGATGAACGCATAGGGCACGATCGTGAACAGCGTGAAGGCGGTCAGCGTCGCCCAGACCGAACCCGCCACACCGATCTTGCGGACCAGGAACAGCTCCAGCGCGATCGAGGCCGCGGCAGTCACGCTGGCGAACACCACCTGCGGCTTGATGACGTGCGCACCGTTCAGGAACATGCCCAGCGCCAGTCCGCCAGCCTCCGCGATCTTCCAGAGGCCCAGCCCCAGCAGCAGCGCGAACGGCGGCCGGACCGCGCCGGCGACCCAGTAGTGGATGATCCACGGGCTGATGAAGACCAGCGGAATGGACAGGGTGGCGGCATAGCCCAGCGCGACCTTGATCGATCGCAACAGCGTCAGCCGTGCCCATTCGCTGTCGCCACGCTCGATCGACTCGCGATACGCCGGCCACAAAGGCGCCAGCGCCATCGATGCCGTCATCGTGACGAGGCTGAACAGCCGTTCCGGGACCGCGAAGGTCGCCACGCTGCTCGCGCCCAGGATCTGCGCGATGATGATGTTGTGCGAGTTATAGGTGACGGCGGCGGCCACCTGCAGCACCAGGAACAGCATCCCGCCGCGCAGCACCAGCCGGCCCGTCTCCCAACTCGCCGCACTGATCGCGGGGCGCGCGTCGCGGCGGGCACCGCTAAAGTAGACGAGCGTATTGAGCACGTTGGCGACGATCGGCCCGCCCAGGAATGCCGCGACCAGCCACGGCAGGCTCGCCTCGTAATGCACCGCCAGCAGCACGCTCGCCAGCGCCAGCACGCTGCCGCCGCACAGCCACATGCTGGCGACGAACCCGTTCTGCAGCCCCATCTGCACGCGCTGGATGATCCCGGTCGGGATAGCGAGCGCGAAGCCCGCGACGAACACCGCGATCGCCGGCCCCGCCTCCGACCGCCCCAGCGGCGACGCCACGTTGAACAGCTTGAACCATTCGACATGGGGGTATGCGATCGCGAACCCCGTCATCACGACGATCGCGACCAGCGTCAGCATCATCAGCCCGCTCGACACGATCCGCCGGACCGCGCCCATGTCGTTGCGGCCATAAGCGGTGGCGACCATGTTCAGGATGCCGTTGCCCATACCGAGGTCGGCGAACGAGAGCATCGCGACCAGCGAACTCATGATCATCCACATGCCGTAGCGTTCGGTGCCGAGATAATGGAGCGTGATCGGCACGGTAATCAGCGCGGTGCCGACCGACACGATCTTGGCCGCCATCGACATCATCGCGGACATCATCACCCGCCGCCGCCGTTCGCGCGCGCGCCCTTCCGGCGACTCCAGATCGCCCGTCGGCCCACGCAGATCGTTCAGCAGCGCCAGCGGCACGCTGCCGATCCGCCGCAATGTCGCGGCGGCCGTCATCGCGATACGGCGCCGGCGCGGCTGGCCCGCAGGGTCGGCGAAGGCGTCGTTCGATCCATGCGGATACCCCTTGTTCAGGCGATGGCGTCTGCCCCCCCGGGCGGCGACAGCAGCTATTGACGCGATGCAGCGTGCGCGGGATATCCGGGATCGCTCGGCTGCTGCAAGCAGAAGTTGGGCTGCGGTCGGCCACCGGAATGGGGAACGGGACGGTTGGCCGACGCAACAGGCACGCAGGATCGCGCGCGACGCCGCATGCCCCGCGGCATCGGTCGCGGGCCGATGCGGGTCTGCCTGCTGTTCGCGGCGGCATGGGCCGCAACCGTATCGACCGGGGCGTCCGCCGCCCCCCCACCGCGTTTCATGGCACTCGGCGACAGCCTGACCGCCGGCGGCTATCCCGACATCGTCGCCGCCCGGTTCGGCGCGACGATGGTCAATGCCGGCCTCGGCGGGCAATCGACGTTGCAGGTCGCCGCGCGATACGGCGCCGCCCCCGTCACGGTCGTCGTGGCCGGCGGGCGGCTGATGCCGGGCGCCAACGCGCTCACCACGATCGCGCCGGAACTGCGGCGCAGCTCGAACAAGGACGCGCGCACGATGCCGGCGCGCATCGCGGGCGTTTCGGGCACGCTGCTCCGCGCGGTCGATGCCGCCGGGGCCGACCGGACCAGCTTCGTCCCCGATCCGGGCCAGAAACTGCCGCGCCCCGTCCCGAACGGCACGCGGATCACGGTGGGGGCGGACACCACGCGTTACGACCTGCTGCTGCTGTGCGTCGGGCGGAACGGCGGCACCGCCGATCCGCCCGGTTCATGGCGCTGGTCGATGCGATCATCGCGCTGGCCCGGTCGCGTGCGGACCACATCGTCCTGCTCGGCATCCCGAACGCGGCCGACCCCGGGGAGGCGCGCGGCACGCCCGGCTATGACCGGATCGTGGCGCTCAACCGCCGGCTCGCCGAACGCTACCCCGATCTCTTCCTGGATATCCGCGCGGCCTACAACCGCGCTGGCGATCCGCGCCGTGCCGACGACCGGGCGGACATGGCGCGCGACACGCCGCCCCGCTCGCTGCGCGCGGACCTGATCCACTACAACCCGGCCGGCGCCCGCATCTGGGCCGATGCCGTCACCGAGCATATTCGCCGCAAGGGCTGGTTCCAGGGGGGGAAACCATGACGAACGCCGACACTCGCGTGACGAGGGGGGGGCTTCCGCGCCGATATCAACGGTTTGCGCGCCATTGCGGTGCTTGCGGTCCTCGCCTTCCATTTCGGCGTGCCGGGCCTGCGCGGGACGTTCATCGGGGTTGATATCTTCTTTGTCATCTCCGGCTTCCTGATGACCGGCATCGTGCTCGGCCGGCTCGACCGCGGCAGTTTCTCGATCCCCGGCTTCTTCCTCGATCGGGCGCGGCGCATCATCCCCGCGCTCGCCGTCCTGCTCGGCACCGGCCTGCTGCTCGGCGCGCTGTTCCTGATGCCGTCCGACTATTTCGTCTACGCCAAGCATGCCGCGGCCAGCGTGCTGTTCCTGTCCAACATGGTCTACTGGCGCGAGGCCGGCTATTTCGATCCCACGGCGGAGGGGAAGTGGCTGCTCCACACCTGGTCGCTCTCGGTCGAATGGCAATTCTACCTGCTTTACCCGTTCGTCCTGCTGGCGTTCGTGCGCCTTCTGCCCCGCCACCGGCTGTGGGTCGCGCTGGCGATCGCGGGTGCCGCCAGCCTCGCGCTGATGCTATGGCTCAGACAGAGTTCGCCGCGCTCCGGCTTCTTCCTTCTGCCGCCGCGCGGGTGGGAAATGCTGGCCGGCGGCCTCGTCTATCTCGCGCCAGCTGTGCCGCCGCGCCTGATGCGGGCGGCGCAACTGGCCAGCCTCGCCCTGATCGCCGGCGCGCTGCTCCTCGTCACCGACGCCGGCTGGCCCAACATCTGGACGATCGCGCCCGTGCTCGGCACCGCGCTGGTCATCCTGGCGGCCCGGCGCGACAGTCGGATCACCGGCAACCCGGTCGCGACCTGGGTCGGGCTCAATTCCTATTCGATCTACCTCTGGCACTGGCCGCTTGCCGTGATCCTGCGGCGCGGCGGCCATGCCGGCGACTGGCGCTGGATGGCGGCGGCCTTCGCAGCGTCGTTCGTGCTCGGCCACCTGTCCTACCGCGTCGTCGAACGCGGCGGCGCGCGGACGAAGGCGGCGCCCTACATCCACACCGCCCCGTTGCAGGACCGCCTCCGGCCGCACCTCGCCTTCGCCGTCATGGTGTTCGTCATCGCCGGGGCGGGCGCCGGCGTGTGGAAGGCGCGCGGCTTTCCGCAACGTTTCTCGCCGGAGGTCCAGGCCTTGCAACAGGACCTGATGCCAGGCTCACCCTATTCCAGCGGCTGTTTCTCGATCGTCGCGGCGGTCCCGTGCCCGTGCATCGTCGGCCCGCGCAAGGATCGCGCGCTCGTCACCGTGATCGGCGACAGCCATGCCGACGCGACCGTCAGCGCGGTCGTCGCCAGCCTCCCCGCCGATGCGCAGGGCGGGGTCGCGTTCAATGGCTACGCCTCCTGCGCGCCGCTGCTCGGCGGCCGCTCGACCGATCCGGACAGCCGGTGCGCGGGCTTCATCGCGCGCTACCTGCCGCCGCTCACCCGCCCGCGGGCCACCCCGGTCGTGCTGATCGCGGCGTGGGACGCCTATGCTGAAACGCCCACGATGCGGTTCGACGGCGATGCCGGACCCGCCGATGCGCACGGCCTCGGTCGCCAGATCGTCCGCACCGCCTGCGCGCTGGCCAAGGGCGGAACCACCTACATGCTGCTGCCCACCCCGACTTTCCCGGTCCAGGTCGGCACAACGCTACAAAGCGCGCTGGTTGCCGACCCGCACGCGCCGGAGGTCACGATGCCGCTGGCCGACGTCGCGGCCCGCAACCGGACGCTCATACCCTATTTCGAACAAGCGGCGCGGTCCTGCGGCGTCAGGCTGCTCGATCCCGCCCCCTATCTCTGTCCGGGCGGGGTGTGCCAGGGGTCGAGCGGCCACCGCGCGATCGTGCGCGACGCGCATCATCTCAGCGAATATGGCAACGAGCGGCTCGTGCCGCTGTTCGCACCGATCGTGGCGCGCGGCGCGAACCCGGCCGAACAGCCCTCTTCCTGACCGGCGTCGATCCCGGTACAGCGGATCTTCGCGGGCGACCGCCCCGATCCGCGACTGGAGATATCGTCCTTGGCCTTCGTACTGCCCTGGCGGTCCCGCAAGGGCCCGCCGTCGACCACCGCCGGCGAACGGATCTACGCGATCGGCGACGTCCATGGCCGCTACGATCTGCTGCGCGTGCTGCTCGACCGGATCGCCGCCCATTCCGCATCGCTCCCGCCCGCGCAGTCACAACATATCATCCAGCTGGGCGACATGGTCGATCGCGGACCGGACAGCGCGCGCGTCGTCGAACATCTCCACGACCTGCAACAGCGCGCACCCGACCTGATCGTGCTGCAGGGCAATCATGAGGAGATGATGCTCCGCGCCTATGATGCGCAGCTTCAGGTCCTGCGCCCCTGGCTCGGCGTCGGCGGGCGCGAGACGCTGGCCAGCTTCGGCATGCCGCCGCTCGGCCGCGACGCCGACGATTTCGATTATGTGATGCAGATGCGCCGCGACGTGCCGGCCGCCTGGGTTGAATGGATCCGGCAACTGCCCTGCACCGCACAGTCGGGCGACTATTTCTTCTGCCACGCCGGCATCCGCCCGGGTGTGCCGCTGAAGCGCCAGAACCGCCAGGACCTGCTCTGGATCCGCGAGGATTTCCTGAGCGACACGCGCGATCACGGCGCGGTCATCGTCCACGGCCACAGCATCAGCCCGGAGGTCGAAATGCTCGAAAACCGCATCGGCATCGACACCGGCGCCTATGACAGCGACATCCTGACCGCGCTCTACCTCGAAGGCACCGACCGACTCGTCATCGCCACCACATCGGAAGACGCGGCCTAAACCCGACCGTCCACCCCGGATCCTGACGCTAGAACGCATTCCGATGCGTCAGCACGCCGAACGTCAGCAGGATGATGTGCAGGTCGCGCCAGATCGACCAATCGTTCAGATATTCCAGGTCGGCGTGCAGCCGGTTTGTCAGGTCCTGCTCCGCCTCCGTACTGCCGCGATAACCGCGCACCTGCGCCAGCCCGGTCAGCCCCGGCTTGGCCGCGTGGCGGTGCCAGTACCGGCTGTCCACCTCCCAATACAGCTTGTCCGCCGCGCGCGCGCCCACCGCATGCGGCCGCGGCCCGACGATGCTCATGTCACCGATCAGCACGTTCAGCAGCTGCGGCAGCTCGTCGATGCTCGTCCGGCGCAGCAGCCGCCCAACCCGGCTGACGCGGTCGTCGTCGCGCGTCGTCAGCCGGTCGCCGCGGGCATCGCGCGCCTCCACCCGCATCGTGCGGAACTTCAGCATCCGGAACTGGCGGTTGCCGTGGCCGATCCGGGTCTGCACGAAGAACACCCCGCCCGGACTGTCCAGCGCCACCGCGATCGCCACGACTAGCATCAGCGGCAGGCAGACGAGCAGCGCGGTCGCCGCCACCGCGATGTCCAGCGCGCGCTTGATGACCCGGTTGGAAAAGCCCAGCGGTCCCCGCGCCACCACCAGCGTCGGCGTGTCGCCGCACCGCGCCAGCGACAGCGTCCCCATCGCGTCCAGTTCGGGCGTCGCGATCTCCGCCCGCACGTTCAGCCCCTGTAACATGCCCACCCATTTGAGGCGGTTCGCCGGCGAACATGCCACCACGATGCGGTCGGCATGCGCCACACCGCGCGCCAGCCGGTCGTACATTTCGGGGTGATCCTCCCCCGCGCCGAAGCTGGCGCCGTCCAGCACGCGCGAAAACGACCCGGTCGGGCGCGCGCAGCCGGCTTCCGCGATCAGCACGACACTGTACGGGTTCCCGCCCAGCAACCGGTCGACCCGCCGCAGGAAACCGGACCGCGCGATCGCCAGCAACAGCACGCCGTCGACGAACCCGGCGGCGAATGTGACGCGCGAAAACTGGTTGCTCGCCTTGAAATAGAACGCGACGAAGATCACCGCCGCGGTCGCCAGGCAGAAGGCGTGCAGTGCGCGTTTCACGCCCAGCGCATGGTCCTGCAACACCTGCACCGAATAGGCACCACCCAGGAACGCCGCGCCCAGATACACCGGCAGCACCGCCGACGCGGTCGAAAACCAGTGGAGCTGCCCGGGCTCCGGAAACATCATCAGCGCCAGGAAAAACGCGCATACCACGCACGCCGCATCCAGCCCGATCAACGCCAGGTGCAACCGCAGCCGCAACCCCGACCGGCGCGGCAACGGCTCGCTCGCGCCGTGCACCGCGCCGGTGCCCGCAGGCACGGCGTCGAACCTGACCGGGCCGCTCACCGTGTCTGTCCCATCTCGGTTCGGTCCATCGGAATCCGCATCACGGTCATCATCGCGCTCCCTGTCGCGATCGACGGTGGCGGACGCATCCGTCACCCCGGAAAGCTGCGATACGGATCGTTCGTCCATATGAAGTTCGTGTAGGTCAGCATCACGCTGAAATCGAGCGACGTCACCTGGTGCCACCAGCCGACCGGAATATACAGCAGCTCGCCCGCCATCAGGTCCACTTCGAACACCCGCGCGTCGCGCGCCAGCGGATAGCGTGCGAGCATCGCCTCGTCCGCGATGTCGTGGACGTCGCTGAACACATGTTTGCTGTTGTACAGCTTGCCCGTCTCGGACGGCGGCAGCAGCAGGATGCGCTTCGCCCCCGTCACCTGCGCGAGCAGGTTGTTGGTCAGGTCGAAATGCAGCGGCGTGAACGTGCCCAGCGGCCCGATCCACATCATGCCCGGCGCATCGGTCAGCAACGTGTCGAACCGCCCGAGATCGGCCTGCAACGGCTGCAACGCCTCGCGATTCACCGCGCTGTTGTACGCGGTGATATACGCGTCGTTCCCCTGGTTCGCGCCCGTCACCTCGCGGATGAAGCGGTCGAACGGCATCCGCCGCGTATGGTTGTCCTTGTACAGCTCGTAATCCGCGGCGTCGGTACGCCCGCCCTGATACTCGATCTCGCGCGCGCCGACCTTCAAAGCCAGCGTCTCGGGGGTCCAGTGCCGCGCGGGCCAATGATCCATCGCGCCGGTCATCACCACCGGCCGGCTGGGCGCATAGAAATGGTCGAGAAACTCGTCGGACGTCAGGCCCTGCACTCGCGGAATACCCGCCGCCACCGGCGACAGCGCGCGCTGCGTCTCCATCTGGTTAAGGATCCACTCGCGGCGCTTCAGCGCGACATCCGCCGTCACCACGTCCGCCACCGGCTCTGTCGACGCCACCGTTTCAGCCTCCGTCCCGGCCCCCGCGCGCATCGCGGTGATCACCGACCCAAGCACCGCCGGTGCCGGCGCCGCCTCATGCGCCGCCTCGCGCACTCCCGTCCCGCCCATCGGGCACACCGCCGCCGCGCCGGTCACAACCGTCCCCGTGCCGACCTGCGGCTGCGGCAGGCGCAGCTTGCTGGCATGGTCCGCCGGCCCCGGGCTGCCGTCCGGATTGACGCCGCGATAATACAGCTTCTGCCACTTGTCGGACGGCGCAACGGGGTTGGTCTCCTTGACCCAGGCATGGAACGCATTGCGCGATTCACTCCATTTCTCGAACGCCGCCTTCAATTCCGGCGCCTCGTCGATCGGACGGATCACCGGCTGCACGTCCAGGATCGCCTTGCGCTCGACCGGGAACAGGAAACAGAAGGGCTCGCCTTCCTCGAACCGCACCCAGTGGTCGGCTCGCGTGAAGCGCCAGTTCATCGTGAAGCTGTACGGCGACCAGTCGGTTTCGATCAGCCCGCCCAGCGGCGCAATCCCGTCCTTCGCCGCATTCGGCGATCCGCCCAGCCAGATGTTCCAGCCCGGCGCGGTCTGGACCAGCGCCTCGACATGGAACGTCACCGTGCCCGCACCGAACAGCGAAACCGGCGCGGTCCCGGCATCGCTGCCCGGATCGAGCACGACCTCCACCCCGTCCGGCCCCGGCCGCCCGTTCCACCGCGCCTTGAACCCGCATGGCGACAGGATTTCCCAGCCATGGCTGTTCGCCATCGCCAGCGGCAGGCAACGATAGGCGAACTGTTCGGAACTCGCGTCCATCCATTCGCGCTTGTGCGACGCCGCGCGAATCCGCGGGTTCCAGCCCGGATAGGTATAGAAGGTCAGTTCCATCGCCGCGGAGTATGGCGCGTGCCGCCCCGCCTGTCACTATCGCCAAAACGACCCCCCGCGTGCCGCGATTGACCGGCACGCGTCCGCGCGCATAGTGCCGCACCGAAACCGGGCGGCGCGGCATCCGACCCGCCGATGACAGGGGGGCGTCGCGATGGCGGATCATGATGCGACCGCACCCGCCCGCCGGCCGATCCGCAGCGATGCCCGCCTGACCACGAACGCCCCAGAAGATCGCCTCCCCTTCCCGCTCGCCGTCGCGCTGCTCGCCGGCGCCTTCCTGCTCGGCGGCACCAGTGGCAGCATCCCGATGCGCGGTATGGTCATCGAACTGATCGCGCTGGCCGGCATCGTCGTCGCGCTCCTCGATCGCCGGCCCACCAATGCCCCCCGGCTGGCCGCCGCGCTGATCCTGTTCGCGGTGCTGCTGCCGCTGCTCCAGCTTATCCCGCTGCCGCCGTCGCTCTGGTGGGCCATGCCGGGCCGCGCCGTCGGGGCCGATATCGCCCGCCTGCTGCTGCCCGACCTGTGGCGACCGATCAGCATCGATCCCGGTGCCACGCTCATCGCCTGGCTGGCGATCCTCGCCCCCGTCGCGATGTTCCTGCTCGCCGTGCGGCTCGACGCGCACCGCCGCGCACTCCTGCTCGCCCTGTTCGTGGCGCTGGCGCTTCTCAGCTTCCTGCTCGGCCTGGTCCAGGTCGCCACCGCCGACGGCTTCTACCTGTTCCCCACGCTGCAACCGATCCGCCTGCCGACCGGGCTGTTCTCCAACCGCAACCACCAGGCGGTGTTCATGGTGGAGGCCGCGATCGCCGCGCTCGCGCTCCGCCACGTTCCGCCGTTCCGCGCGCAGGGGCAGATCGCGCTGCCCGCGCTCGCGCTGATCTTCGCGGCCTGCGTGTTCGGCACCGCATCGCGCGCCGGCATGGTGCTCCTCGTCGTGCCGCTGCTTTACGCGCTGCTGCCGCTCACCGGCCTGCGCCCCACCCGCCGGCAACTGCTGCTCGGGCTCGGCGCGGTCGTCGTCGTGGCACTCCTCCTGCCGCTGTCCGGCGTGGTGCGAAGTTCGCTCGCCCGCTTCGCCGACCGCGCGAGCGAAGGCCGGCTGATCTTCTGGCCCGACGTCGTCTACACCGCGCGGACATTCTTCCCGTTCGGCGCCGGCCTCGGCAATTTCGTCCGCGCTTATGAAAGCACCGAGGCGCTCGCCACGATCAACCGCTTCACCATCAACCGCGCGCACAACGAATATCTCGAAATCCTGATCGAAAGCGGCGTCGCCGGCCTGGCGCAGATCGCATTGCTGGCCTGGTTCGTCGCGCACCGCGGCTGGCGCGCCCTCCGCCAACACGCCGGAAGCCCGACCAACCGGTTCGCCTTTGCCGCGCTGCTGATGATCGCGGTGCTCGCGCTCCACTCACTGGTCGACTTCCCGCTCCGGACCTCCGCCCACCTGACCGGCGCCGGCCTGCTGCTCGCCCTGCTCGTCCCCCCGCCAGCTCACGACGCGGAGCCCGACGCATGACCCGCTCCCGGCGCCGCGTGGGCCGCTACGCGATCGGCGTCGTCGCGCTGGCGATCGGCTGGCTGATCGTCGGCACCGCCTTCGCCACCCGCATGATGGCCGCCGACCACCCCGGCGACGCGCACCGCATCTGGTCCGCCACCCCCCATGCCGCCACGCGCCTGGCGGAGGCTGCGCTGCAAGCCGGCGATCCCTGCGCCGCGGCCTATCTGGCGGAAGCGCTGGCGCTGCGACCGGAGGACCCGCGCGCACTCTACGTCGCATCCACGCTCGCCTTCGCCGCCGGCGACCGTGCGGTGGCCGACCGCATCATGGTGCTGGCCGCGCAAACCGGCTGGCGCGACGCGGCGGTTCAGCGCTGGGTCCTCGAACGCGCACTCTTCGATCGCGACTGGCCGACCGCGGTCCGGGCGGCCGACGCGCTGCTCCGCACGGACAGCGACCGCGCCGCCGGCACTGCGGGGCTCGGCCGCCTGCTCGCCAGGGACGGCGGCCGCGCGGCGCTCGCCGACCGGATCGCGCTCGCCCCCGACTGGGCGCCCGGCTTCCTGCGTAGCGAACCGACCACGCGCGCCGACCGCGCCGGGTTCGCCGATCTGCTCCGCCGGCTGGCCGCGCGGAATGCCCTGCCGGCCGGCTATGACCCTGCCGTCGGCGCCACCGCGATGCTCGCCGACGGGCAGGTCGATCCGCTGGTGACGCAGTGGCGCGCCGTCGATCCGGCGGCCGGCGATCCACGCACCGCCATCGTCGACGGCGGTTTCGACCGACTCGCCGCCGGGCCGCCCGTATCCGCCCCGTTCGGGTGGCAGGTCCCGCCGCGCAGCCAGGCGACCCTCTCGTTCACGCCGCAGGCCCCGGACGGCGCAGACCCGGCGGTCACGATCGAAGCCTTCGGTGCCGACGCCCGCCTTGCGCTCACCCAGTTGCTCGCCCTCCGCCCCGGCCGCTACACCCTCTCGTTCACGGGCCGCATCGATCGCGGTGAACCGTCGCGTTTCACCATCGAACTGCGTTGCACCGGGCGCGGCGCCGCGGTCCCGCTCCGCCCCCGCGCGGCCGTCGATCCAAACGCGTCCCGCCAGCAGGTCATGTTCGCCATACCGCCGGCCTGCCCCAGCCAGACGCTCGCGATCCTCGCCGGCAGCGCCAGCAGCGACGGCGCACAGGCGACGTTCGACGCGTTCCGGGTGGCGCCCGCGCGCTGAACCCGGTTAGGGTCGCGTCCATGAAGATCCTGCACGTCGCACAGATTCTCCAAGGCGGCGTCGGGGCCTATCTGACCGAGGTCGTGCCCGCACAGGTCGCGGCACTCGGGGCCGACAATGTCGTCATGCTGGCGGCGGCGGACCAGCGCGCCTATTTCCCCGACGCGCCACCCGGCGTCTTCCGCACCTTCCCCTCGTCGCGCCGCTCCCCGCGCGACCTGCTCCGCTTCGCCCGCGCCGCGCGCCTGGCGATCATCCGCGAACGACCCGACATCGTCCATCTGCACAGCAGCTTCGCGGGCATGGCCGTCCGGTCGATGCCGCTGCCCGCACCGCGGCCCAAGATCGTCTATTGCGCGCATGGCTGGTCGTTCAACATGCGCGTCGCAGCCTGGAAACGCGCCGCCTACGCCCGGATCGAACGGTTGCTCACCCCGGCCAGCGACGCCGTCATCTGCATCTCGCACGCCGAACGCCGCGACGCGCTCGCCCGCGGCCTGCGCGCCGACCGGCTCGTCACGATCCACAACGGCGTCCGCGCCGATCCCGACGCCGTGCCCGACCGCTCGGCGCTCATGGACCCGGCCTGCCTCAACCTGCTGTTCATCGGCCGGCTCGATACGCAGAAGGGGTTTGCCGTCCTCCACGCCGCGATGCGCCGGCTGTCCGGGCGCCCGATCCACCTGCACTGCGTCGGCGCCGCGGTCGTGTCGGGCGACGCCGCGCCCCCGCCGCTCCCCAACATCACCCATCATGGCTGGCAGGCGCGCGATGCCGTCCCCGGCTTCATCGCCGCGGTCGACGCGGTCGTCGTGCCGTCGCTATGGGAGGGGTTCGGCCTCGCCGCGGCCGAAGCGATGCGCCAGGGCCGCCCGGTCATCGCCAGCGCGGTCGACGGCCTGCCCGAACTGGTCTGCGACGGCGTCTCGGGCTACCTCGTTCCGCCCGGCGACGTCGATGCGCTGACCGACCGGCTCGCCGGCCTCGACCGCGCAACGCTCCGCCGGCTCGGCCCGACGGCGCACGCGCTGTTCCGCGAACGCTTCACCGCCGAACGGATGAATGCCCGCATCCTGGCGCTCTACGCAGCACTGCTCGCCGGCACGCCGTTCCGCGACGACGCGGACGACTGAGTCCTGCGCCCGTTACGGCCGGTCGGCGCCGTATTTGTAGTAATAGGTCATGTAGCTTTCGGCATCGCCATGCCCGGCCTTCTTCGGGTCGAACTTGGTCAGGATGACGCCCAGCAAGTTGGTGCGCGACCGGCTGAGCCGGCGCAGTGCGGCACGCACGGCGTTGCGGCGCTGCACATTGGCCTCCACCACCATCACCGCGCCGTCCGCGGCGTCGCACAGCAACGGCGCATCAGCCAGCCCGATCACCGGCGGCCCGTCGACCAGCACGATGTCGTAGGCCCCGCGCAGGTCCGCGAACCGCGCGCGCAGACCGGTCGTCAGCAGCAGCGCCGGGTTGGGCGGCGTCGGCCCGCACGGGATCACGTCGATCCCCAGCGACGCGACATGCTGCACCGCGCTTGCGAACGGCACTTCGCCGGCCAGCACGTTGGAGAAACCGACCGTGTTGGGCAGGCCCAGCATCCGGTGGATGGTCGGCTTGCGCAGATCCGAATCGACCAGCAGGACGCGCTTGTCCTGATCGGCGAAGCTCTTGGCCAGCGCCAGCGAGGTCGTCGACTTGCCCTCCGAAATCCCCGAACTGGTGACGCACAGGATCTGCGGCACGCCGTTCGCGCTCGACAGTTCGATCGCCGTCCGGATCGACTGGTAGGATTCGGACAGCGTCGACCGCCGCTCGGTCAGCGCCGCGACCGGCGTGTCGCCATCCGCCAGCTTCGGCGTCATCCCTAGCAGCGGCAGGTGCAGCTTGCGCTCCACATCGTCCGGCTGCTTGAACGTGTCGTCCAGATATTCCAGGATCAGGGCGATCGCGACGCCAAGGCCCAGCCCGGCGACCAGCGCCAGCAACAGGTTCAGCCACAGGATCGGACGCGCCGGTGCCCCGGGCGCCCGCGCCCGGTCGATGACCGACACGTTGTTCGATCCGCTGCCGCCCGAAACGCCGATCTCCTTGTAGCGTTGCAGCAGCGCGTCATACAGCGCGCGGTTGGTGTCCACCTCGCGCTGCAGGATGGTGTACTGGATGCTCCGGTTCTGCAGTTGCAGCACCGTGCCCTTCAGCCCGTCGACCTCGCGCTGCAACGCCACTTCCTGGTCGCGCGCCAGCGTGTAGGCGTTGCGCGTCCCGGCGACCGACTGCGTGTCGGCCGCCCCGATCTGCGCGCGCAACCGGCTGATCCGCGCGGCCAGCGCCACCATGTCGGGGAATGTCGGCTTGAACGTCGGCAATCGCTGGTCGTAATCGGCCTGCGCCTGCGCCAGTTGACCGCGCAGTGCGACCAGTTCCGGATTGCTCTCGGCCTGCGGCATCGCGTTGACGCCGCCGCGCGCCGCCTGGCGGTAATTCGCCTCCGCCAGGATTCGCGCCGACCGCGCCTCGCTCAGCGCCTGATTCAGCGTGCCGAGCGACGCGGAATCGAGCGACTGCCCGCCGCCGGACGCGCCCGTCACGCCGACGCGCGCATCCGACAGCGGCAGGATGCGCTGCTGCTCGGCATATTGCACCAGCTGGCGTTCCGACACTTCCAGCCGTTGCTTGATCTCGTTCAGCCGGCGCGCCAGGAACCCGCGGGCATAGTTGGACGCGGCGTACCGACGCTGCATCGAACTTTCGGTGAATTCATCGACCGCGCCATTGGCGATCGCCGCCGCAAGCTGCGGATTGTCGCTTTCCGCCTGCAATTCGATGACCGACGACGTGCCGAGCGGTGCCGCCGAAATCAGCCCCATCACCTTGTTCACCGCCGCGTCGAACCGCAGCCGGGCGAGCGCCGCTGGCGGGATCGTACCGGCCCCGCTCGCCGCCGGCATCGCCTCGGCGATCCCGAAATCGGGACGCGTGTCGAGCCGCAGCCGGCGCACCAGCCCCTCGGCCAGCGACCGGCTCTTCAGCAGCGCGAACTGCGTCTGCATGAACAATTCTTCGCTCGATGCCGGGTCGTTTTCGACCGACGCCTCGTCGCGGTCCAGCACGCGCAACGCCTCGCGCTGCACCTCGAACGTCGCGCGCGCCACGTAGACGCGGCCCGACAGCAGCGTCAGCACGAGCGCCAGCGCCAGCGCCGCCGCCGTGATGCCCAGGATCAGCAGCCGGCGCTTGCGCAGCGCCGCGGCATATCCGCGCAACAGGTCGCTGCCGCCGTCGCCGTCCGGCCCGCCCGGGCGCCCGGCCCCGCCGCCACCCAATGCGCTGCCGACCCACGCGTCGCCCGCGGGCATCGCCGCATCGTCGCCGGGCCGGTAGACGGGGGGGTGTGGCTGCTCGTTCATGACGTCACACCATGTTGGATCGAACGGATGCCGACACCGGTCGGCGCGCGCCGATCAGAAGGCATAGTCGATGGTCCGGAACACGCCCAGCACGGGCAGCACGCTGACGACGTCGCGCAGGATCACCTTGCCGCGCGACCGTTCGACCACGACGATGTCGTTGCCGTAGATCGTCGGATCGACCAGCTCGCCCTGCCGGATCTTCTCCAGGTCGAACACCGCGGCCATCCGCTGGCCCTTCACGGTGCGGAAGATCGCGACGACATGCTCGTTCGCCACCGTGTTGGTCCCGCTGGCCAGCGCGATCGCCTGGAGCAACGTCAGCTGCCCGGTGACCGGGAACAGCCCGGGCTGCGTCACCGCGCCCTCGACCGTGATCCGCTGGCTGGCGACCAGGCTGACCGCCACGGTCACCTGCGGGTTCTGCAGGTATCGCTGGCCGAGCCGTGCGGCGATGTCGTCGCGCACCTCGGTCGCGGTCCGGCCCGCCGCCTGCACCGTTCCGGCGAACGGCAGGTTCACCTGCCCCGCCGTATCGACCTCCACCGTGCGGGTGGCGTCGGGCAACTGGTAGACCGACACGTCCAGCTTGTCGTGCGGCCCGATATAATAGGCCTTCTCCAGCGGGATCGCGAGCGTCCGCGGGTCCGGCACGGGCAGCGTCGTGGTCGGCGTCACCGCGGTGGCGGTGCCTTCCTCGATCGCATTATGCGTGGCGCACCCCGCCAGCAGCAGGGCCAGCCCGGATGCGGCGCAGCGGCGCGATCGGAGACGGATACTGGAAATGCGGACCCCCTTTGCCAATCGTCGAGCCCCGGGTTTCCCGGACGGGCACGTTCCGCCAAAAGGATCGACCAGGGGTTTCGCCGCCTGCCATCGGCAGGTCGTCCACCCCGTGTCACCCCCCGGGCTTGAGCTTTGACGGTGCGCACCGACCGGGTCAAATGATTTTCCGTACAGGTGCGCCGCCCGCCATCGTCGGGCTCGACAGCGCGCGTCCGCCCCGTCTAGGTCCCGTGGCACGCAGCGACGAGGGGCCGGCATGACCATGGACGTTCTGGCGATCATCCCTGCGCGCGGCGGATCCAAGGGCCTGCCACGCAAGAATGTCCTGCCGCTCGGCGGCATCCCGCTGATCGCGCACAGCATCGCCGCGGCCCGCGCCGCCACGTCGGTCACCCGCGTGGTCGTCTCCACCGACGACGCCGAAATCGCCGCCGTCGCCCGCGCCTACGGGACCGAGGTCGTCGACCGGCCCGCCGCGATCGCCGGCGACATCGCGAAGTCGGAGGATGCACTGCTCCACGTCCTGGGCCACCTCGCCGCGACCGAAGGCTACCGCCCCGACCTCACCGTCTTCCTGCAATGCACATCGCCGCTCACGGCGCCGGCCGACATCGACGGCACGGTCGCCGCGTTGCTTGATTCGGGTGCCGATACCGCGGTGGCGGTCACCGCCTTCCACTATTTCCTCTGGCACCACGACGCGTCGGGCGCCGCGGTCGGCGTCAATCACGACAAAGCGATCCGCCCGATGCGGCAGCAGCGCGACCCCGAATATCTCGAGACCGGCGCGGTCTACGTCATGCGGACCGCCGGGTTCCTCGCCGCCCGCCATCGCTTCTTCGGCCAGACCGCGCTGTTCGAAACGCTGCCCGAACGCCGGCTGGAAATTGACGATCCGGAGGATTTCCGCATGGCGGAGGACCGCATCGCCCGGCTGGCGCGCGATCGCAGCGCCGCCGCACTCCCCACCCCCCCGGCGGCGATCGTCATGGATTTCGACGGCGTCTTCACCGACGACCGCGTCTTCACCGACCAGGACGGCCGCGAAACCGTCGCCTGTTCGCGCAGCGACGGGATGGGCATCGAACGCCTCCGCCGCGCGGGCATCGCGATGATGGTCGTGTCGAAGGAAGCCAACCCCGTCGTCGCCGCACGCTGCCGCAAGCTGCGCCTGCCCTATCATCACGGGGTCGACGACAAGCTGCCGCTGGTCCGCGACTGGCTCCAAGCGGAGAGCCACGACCCCGCCCGCACGATCTACGTGGGCAACGATATCAACGACATCGCCTGCATGACCTTCGTCGGCTGCGCCATCGCCCCGCGCGATGCTCATGCGTCCGTCCTGCGCATCGCCGACGTGGTGCTCGATGCCGACGGCGGCCGCGGCGCGCTCCGGCGGCTGGCCGACCTGCTGCTCGACCATGGCTGACCCCACCGGCATAACCGCCGCGCTGCCGCGGTCGCTGCTCCACCTCCGCTTCCTGATCGACAACGACGCCGCGCCCGACATCGTGCTGTTCCGCGATCCCGCGATGCGCGCGCCCCTCGACGCAGCCTTCCCCGGCCGAACGCTCGATCTCGGCCGCGAACAGCTCCCCGGCCGCACCCCCGCCAGCCTCCTCGCCGCCCGCCGCGCGAACCGCGCCTACTACCCCCATGTCCGCGCGCTGATCGAACAAGCCGGCATCCGCCGCCTCATCCTGTTCCTAGAGGGTGAACCGCTCGAACGCTTCCTCCTCACCCTCCCCACGATCGACCGGGTCGAGCTATGGGAGGACGGCCTGTCCCACTATGTCGATCTCACCGACCCGCTCTGGTACGCCGCGCGCGGGGCGGTACAGGCCGCGGCCGGCTTCTACGCACGGAGCATCCTCCACCGCCGGATCGACCGCAGCCGCGTGCTGGTCCGCGACCGATTCGCCGCGCGCAACCTCCGCCTCCTCCCCCCGCCCCCGCCGGCCGGGCACCGCGCCGAACTGCTGCTGATTGGCTCGCCGCTGGTCGAGGACCGCCTCATCGCCCGCCCGCGCTTCGTCCGCGGCCTGGCTTCGGTCGCCGCCGCCAGCCCCTGGCCGGTCCGCTACCTCCCCCACCCGCGCGAAGACCGCACCCGCCTCGCCACCGATCTCGCCCCGCTCGCGCAGGTGATCGTGGAACCAGACGCCGCCGGGCTCATGACCCACGCCGCCCGCTACGGCTACGCCGCCTACGCCGCCGCCGTCTCCACCGGCCTCCTCGACCTCGACCGCGCGGATCGCAGCCTCTTCATCCCCGCGCTATTCGGCCTGAACGGCATGGCGCGCACGCTTCGCCAATGGGAGGCGAACCCGGTTCGGGTGGTTGAGACCGGGGAAGAGCTCCAGAGCGTGTTGATGGCGCTGGAGCCAAGCACCCCAGCGTAACCCTTTCGAAACACGCAACGCACCCGCCCCAAAACTCCGTTCGGTTCGAGCCTGTCGAGAACAGCCCCAAACGCAAACCTCCGTTCGGTTCGAGGTCGTCGAGAACCAAGCGCCGTTCTCGACAAGCTCGAACCAAACGGAAGGGGAAGGGAAAGGAAGGCAGGCCAAACCCCAAAACCCGTCCATCCCGAGTGCAGTCGAGGGCCCCGTCGAGCGCAGCCGAGACGGCCAACACCTCCTCAATCCTAAACCCGTTCGTGCTGAGTAGAGACCGAGTAGCGCGGAGCGCGTATCGAGGGCTCGTATCGAAGCACCCGTACCACGCCAGCACCCATCCTTCGATACGGGTCTTCGACAGGCTCAGCTCCAACTCAGGATAAACGGTTGAGTAACGCCAGCACCGTTCGCCCAGCACAGTCACCCTCGGAACTAGGCCACCATCACTCCAGCAACAGCCTCCGCACACCGCGCCGCCGCACCACCATCCACAACCCCCGTCTCCTCCGCGATCAGCGCCCGGTCGATCACCCCCCGCACACCGCCCATCAACACCGCCGCAACCCGCTCGGCCGTATCGGCCACCGCCACCCCGGTCCGCACCAGCCAGGCCTGCTTCTCCGCCTCGGACGCTTCCGCGAACGCCGCAGCCGCCACCGGCAAACACAGCACCGGCCGCCCCAGCAGAACACTCTCCAGCAGGCCGCTCGAATAATGCCCGACGATCAGATCATGGCGCATCACCGCGTCCTCTAGCGGCGCCGCGCCGTCATCCACCACATAGGCCCCGGCCAGCCCGCCGGTCAGCACCGCCGCATCCGCCCCGCCCGATCGCGGATGCATCCGCACCGTCACCGCGATCGGGCGCTCGGTCGCCGCCCGGTTGATCCCGTCGGCCAGCACCGCCTGCAACCGCGCCGCCTCCTGCCCATCAACCTTCCCATGCGCCGCAAACGGCTGGACGATATACAACAGCCGCAGCACGTCCCCCGTCCCGGAGAACTCGCCCCGCAACCCCGCCAGCCGGTCGTAACGCGGCACCCCCGTCACCGCGATCCGCTCGCCCGGCACCCCCGCCGCGATCCAGCGCGCGCGGTACGCATCCGACACCGCGGTGATCAGCTCGTGCCCGGCACAGCCATAGTCCGGCATGACCGGCAGCAGCCCCGTCGCGGTCACGATCGGCGCCAGCGCCGCCTTCGCACGCAACCGCCATGTCTGCGGCGCCGGACTACCGATCGCGCAGAACGGGCCTTCCTGCACCAGCACGGTCGGCGTGCCGCTCGCCCGCGCGGCCCCGATCAGCGCGGTCTCGATATAGATCCGGTCGTGGCATAGGATCATCGCGTCGTGCCGCCCGCCGAGCAGGTCGCGCGCATGGCGCGCCAGCCGCCGCGTCATCATCGGCCCGCCGTTCAGCAGCATGTTCGTCGACCAGCTGCCCGTGTACCGCCGCAGCCCGGCCGCCGCCATCGACGCCACCCGCACCTCGCCGCCGCCGTCATAGGCGGTCCGCCCGCCGGTGCGCAGGTTGAACGGCTGCGTATCGATGAACCGGACCGCGATATCGCCCAGCCGCGCGCGCAACGCCGCCTCGACGATCGCGAGCGTCCGTCCGGACGATCCGCCGCTGCCCACCAGTGCGATCGACCGTCCCGTCATGCGCCCCGCCCTCCGGTCGCCCCATTCGTCCATTTCGCCCCGTTTGTCCCGATCCCGAACGGGGTCGCCCATCGGGTCCACTGTTTCGACGGGTAGAAATCTGCTACGGCGCGGGCGGTTTTGTTGGCGGTGACGGGGATAGTCATGGGTATTCGGGTGATCGCGGAAGTCGGCTGCAACCACAAGGGTGATATGCAGATCGCCAAGGACATGATCCGCACCGCGGCCGTCTATGCCCGCGCCGACGTGGTGAAATTCCAGAAGCGCAAAAACCGCGAACTGCTGACCGACGAACAGTATCGCACGCCGCATCCGAACCCCGCCAATGCCTATGGCGACACCTACGGCGCGCACCGCGAATTCCTGGAATTCGACGTCGCGCAGCATGCCGAGCTGATGGCCGAATGCGCGCTCAACGGCATCGGCTATTCCACTTCGGTGTGGGACGTCACGTCCGCGGTCGAAATGGCCTCGCTCAAGCCCGCGCTGCTCAAGATCCCCTCCGCCTGCAACCTCCATTTCGAGATGCTGGACGTGCTGGCGCGTGATTACGCGGGCGAAATCCACTGCTCGCTCGGTATGACGACGCAGGACGAGGAAGCGCAGATCGTCGACTTCTTCGAGGCACGCGGCCGAGCCAAGGACGTCGTGCTCTACGCCTGCACCTCGGGCTATCCGGTCGCGTTCGACGATATCTGCCTGCTCGAAATCACGCGACTGAAGGACCGGTTTGGCGATCGGGTGAAGTCGATCGCCTTCTCCGGCCACCATCTCGGTATCGCAGCCGACGTCGCCGCCCTGGCGCTCGGCGCGCAGTGGGTCGAACGGCACTTCACGCTCGACCGCACGTGGAAGGGGACCGACCACGCCGCCTCGCTCGAACCCGACGGCCTCCGCCGGCTCGTCCGCGACCTCCGCGCCGTCGAAGGCTCGCTCAAGTACAAGGCAAGCGAGATCCTCCCCGTCGAACAGGTCCAGCGCGACAAGCTCAAGTGGCGCGCCAAGCCGAAGTCCGTCGCCGCCGCCTGAGCGCTAGCGAACGAACCCCTGCAACCCGCCGGCGCTCGCCTCCATCGCGGCGGCCGCCTCCGACACCCGCGCGCGCGCGCCCATCCCGCCCTTCAGCAGGCCCCGCGCGCGCAGCACCACCTGAGCGATGTCCTCCGCGCTCGGCAACGCGCCATATTCGACCGGATCGTCGTAGCGCAGCAGATGCTGGATGCTCAGTGTCTTGTGCGAATTGGATCCCAGGAACACGCACGGCGTGCCGCCCAGCGCCGCCATGATCGACGGATGCCACCGCCCGCTTACCAGCAGTTGGGCGTTCGCGGCAACCGCGGCGCACGCCATGATCGGCGCGTCCGCCGGCATGATCGGCACGCCCGTCCGCCGCGCGACCCGGTGCAGGAAATTATCGCCAAGGCACGTCGGCATTAGCAGCATCGGCAACCCCAACGCCTTTAACGCACCGACCAGTTCGGTGTAGCGCGCCGCCGCCTCCACCGGCCGCGGTGCCGCGGACGAGCTGCCCGAAATTGCCACGAACGACGTGTTGCACACCGCGGGCATCGCCGTCCCGGTCCGCTCGAACCAAGACGATACCCGCGACGCATCGTAGCGCGCAGTCGCCGTCTCCGCGAAATGCCGCCGCCACGTGAACAGCGAATCGGCAAAGAACGGCGGCGCGATCCCAGGCAACAGTTCAGCGGCCACATCCACCGAATGATGATCGCGCACCGCGACCTGCGCCCCCGCCAGCACACCCGCCGCCGCGGCGACCGTCGCCGCATCGACCCGCCCGTCCGGCGGGCGCGAGATCATGCCGTTGACGTAGAACACCCGCTTGCCCATCCGCCCGGCCAGCGCGCAGATCGCCAGCGTCTGGCGCAATGTCGGCCGCGGCGGCGTGCTGAAGATCATCTCCCCCTCGCCGTTCACCACGATCGCATCGCAGCCCGCGATCGCCGCCACGATCCGCCGCGCCTTGGGCGACGTCTCGCGCAGCGTCCACAGCAGCTCGCCATCCCGCACCGCATCGTCGGTCGGCGCATGATAGCGGCCACCCGCATCCATCACCGCCGTCGCGATCCGCCCCGCCACCGGCGCACGCAGCAGCTTCGGCCGCCGCAACCGCCGCGTCAGCCCCCAGTGCAGATCCTCCGTCGCGCGCCGCGACGAGGTCAGCGGCGCCTTCAGCAGGTCGCGCGTGATCGTCCCGACGATCTCGTGATCGCGCGACAGCAGCTGGCGCAGCGCGATGCTCGTGGCGCGGCACCCCCAGTTCACCTCGGTCGAGTTGTCCGCAACGATGGTCAGCCGCATGGCAGCGCTCCCGGCCCGCAAGAGGAGCCCGTCCCTACCCGCAAACCCCGGCGGAAGTCCAAGTCCTCACGCGCCGCCGGTCACAGCCCCCGTCACACGCCGCCACGCCCCCTGCACGTCCAGGATCGCCAGCACCGCCGCCAGCCCCAGCAACGCCACCCCCAGCCGCAGCGCCAGCGACAGCAGCGCGAACGGCACGAACCGCTCCTGCGCGAACAGCACCGCGAACGCCGTCACGACCGCGCACGCCGCCCCCAGCCGCACCAGCTTATGCCCGGTCCGCTCGATCCGCTGCGTCATCAGGATGCTCGACACGAAAATCACGATGCTCACGACCGTCCCCACCATCGTCGCACCCATCGCCCCCAGCCGCGGGATCACCACCAGGTTCGCCGCCACGCCGCACAGCGACGGGATCATCGTGATCGCCCCGGCCAGCTCGGGCCGCTTCAGATATTGCAGCTCCTTGGTGAACTGCAGCGTCAGCCCGCCGAAGAACGCGATCAGCACGAACCACGACGCAAGCCCCGCGGCCGGCGCATAGCTTGGCGGGGCTAGGATGTAGATCAGCTCCGGCACCACCGCGATAGTCGCGAGCGAGATCGCCGCCAGCCCGGCGGTGATCAGGCTGTCCATCGCCACCAGCCGCGGCAACACCGCATCGCCGCGCTTCCGCTGCTCGTAATAATAAGGGAGGTAGGCCGAATTGATGCTCCCCATCAGGATCGTCAGCGGCGCGAGGCCACTCGCCGCGACTTGGTAGATCGCCAGGTTCGACATCGATATCGCGCGGCCCACCATGATCCGGTCCGCCATCCGCCGGAGCCAGGTCGACGCGCTGATCGGGATGCTCGCAATGCCGTAACGCAACGACGCCCGGCTGATGCTCCAGTCGAGCCCGGTCAGCGTCCCGTACCGCCGCACGAATGCGGTCGCGCCGATGATGGCAGTGATCACCGCTCCTGCCAGATACCCGATGATCGGCCCGACCGCGCCCGATCCCATCAGGACCAACGCCGCGCCGACCGCCGATTGCAGGATCGTCTGGCCGATCTGGATCTTGGAAAACAGGATCGGGTTATGCGTCGACCGCGCGATCTCCAGGTTGAACGCCACGATCGCCTGCACCGCGGAACAGCCGAGCAGCAACGGCACGAACGGCCATGTCGGCACCATCCCCGCACCCAGCCACTGCCACGCGGCCATCAGCGGCCACGCCAGCCCCAGCGACACGCCGAACGCCACCCCGATCCGCGTCAGGAACCCGACCGTCAGGAACCGCCCGATCCCGTCGCTGCCGGCATGATCCCAGTACAGCCGAGTCGTCGCACTCCCGATCCCCAGGTCCCCGACGATCAGCAACGCGTTCAGCACCGTCATGCAGAACCCCCAGATCCCGAATTCATGGGGGGTCATCGTCCGGGTGTAGAGTGGGGTCAGGAAAAACGGGAACAGCCGGTTGAGCAGCGTGCCACCCAGATAGACCGAACTGTTCGACGCCAGCCGGCTGCGACGCAGGCGACCGATCGCCTGCCGCACGCGGGCCGGGGCACGGTCGATCATGGCGGCTGCATCCTCCCGGCTGGATCAGGCGTCCCGTTCCCTATGCGCGCGGTTCCGCGTCGTCCAGCAGCGCCGTCGCTCCGGCGGTCGCACGTCCAGGGCCGGGCTCTTGATGGCGCGCGTGCCGCGTGTAGAACCCGGACACTGATCCGGAGACTGGATGCATATTAAATACCGCCCCGACATCGATGGTCTCCGCGCCGTCGCGGTCGGTGCGGTGCTGTTGTTCCACGCGGGCTTCACGGCCTTTTCCGGCGGCTTCGTTGGGGTGGATGTCTTCTTCGTCATCTCGGGCTACCTAATCGGCCGTGCGCTGTTCGCCGATGCCGACGCGGGCCGCCTCTCCATCGCACGCTTCTACGAACGGCGCTTCCGCCGCATCCTGCCCGCGCTGCTGGTGGTCATGCTCGCCACGCTGGTCGTCGGAACGTTCGTCCTGCTGCCGTCCGAACTGATCGGCCTCGGCAAGAGCATCGTCGCCTCCGCGCTGTTCGGTGCGAATTTCTATTTTCACGCGACCCAGAATTATTTCGGTGGCGTACCGTTGTCGAAACCACTGCTGCACATGTGGTCGCTGGCGGTGGAGGAGCAATATTACCTCGTCTGGCCGATCGTGGTGCTGCTGCTCTACCGGTTCGGGCTCAAACGGTGGCGCACGCCGCTTATCGTCGTCGCGATCACCCTGTCGCTCGCCGCGGCCGAGGTGATGCTGAGCTACTCACCCAAGACCACTTTCTACATGCTGCCGATGCGCGCCTGGGAACTGCTCGCCGGCGCGCTCATCGCCACCGGGGACCTCCCCGCGGTCCGGCGCCGCGCGTCGGCAGAAGCGCTGTCAGCAGTGGGACTCGCGCTCATCCTCGCGCCGATCTTTCTCTACACCGAAACGATCCGCTTTCCGGGGCTGAGCGCCGTCCCGCCCGTCCTCGGCACCGCGCTGCTCATCCACATCGGCCAGTCGGTCCCGAGCCGCACGCACCGCCTGCTCTCGCTCCCGCCTGTCCTGTTCGTCGGCCTCATCTCCTATTCGCTCTATCTCTGGCACTGGCCGATCTTCTCGCTCCACTTCCTCGCGACCCAGCGCGACGCGACCACGTCGGAAAGCATCGCGATGCTCGCGCTGTCCGTCCTACTCGCCTGGTTGTCGTGGCGCTTCATCGAACGGCCGTTCCGCCGACCCGCGGCCGATGGAGCACCGCGTCGCACGACGATAGTGCTCGTCGCATCGGGCGCCGCGCTGCTCGTCACCGCGGGCGCCGGCCTCGCCGTGAACGCGCTGCGCGGCCTGCCGCAACGCCTCCCGCCGGCTGCGCGGATCGTCGATGCGCAACATTCGGAAAAACCGACCATCCAGCTCGGCTGCCTGTTCCAGGGCGAGGTCCGCGGCGACGCGGTCACGCGCTGCTTCGACCGCGTCCGACGCGATCCGCACGACAAGATCGTCCTGTGGGGCGATTCGTTCGCACGCCAGCATATCGACGTCCTGTCCGCCCGCATCCGCGCCGCCGGGCTGGTGCCGGTCAGCTTCATCGCCACAGGCTGCCTGCCGACGCCGGGGGTAGACGCCACCTTCGGGCAGGGGCGGGTCGACACGCGCTGCGCCGATTTCTCGAACCGCGTCGCGACGGAACTCGCGCGGATGCCCGGGCTGCGCGGGCTCATCGTGGCGGGCCGCTGGTCCAACCTGGCCGGCATCCGCTTCCCCGGCGACGTGCGCGATCCCACCGCGCGCTTCCTGCTGGTCCACGGATCGGACACACGCAGCCTCGATGCGACGGTCCGAGCCCTGTCGTCATCGTTGGGCGGGATCGCGGCCGACATGGACCGCCGCGGCGTCCCGACCGTCTTCGTGACCGAACCGCCGCGCTATGCCCGCGCCGCCCGGCCCTGCGTCGCCCGCGCGCTATGGCACGACCGGTCCGCCGCCGCCTGCGGGTCCGATGCCGCCGAACAGCGCGCATTCCGCGCGCCCGTCGCGCACATCTTCAACGCCGCGCTGGCTACCTCGCCGCGCGCCACGGTCTACGATCCGCTCCCGCGGCTCTGCACACCAAGCTGCACCCCATTCGCCGCGGGCCGCCTGCTCACCTACGACTACGACCACCTCACCCGCGTCGGCAGCGCGGTCGCGTTGCGCGGCTTTGTCCTGCCCGTCAGCCCGCCTCGCGCGCGCCGGCAAAACCCCGCCGGTACAGCAGCGCGACCAGGAACAAGAACTGCAGGAACACCGGCGGATAGATCAGCGCCGCATCCAGGCACGCCACCACCAGATAGGCGATGATCCCCGCCAGCGCGGATCGCCGCAGCGCGGACAGCCGCGACAGCGACGCCAGCCCGTACCCGACCGGAAAGAACAGCACCGCCAGCGCCAGCAACAGACCGATCACGCCCAGGCTCTGCAACAGCCCTAGATACAGGATCTCGTGGACCCGCACCTCGCCCGATCCGAACAGCGTGATCTGCAACCCCAGCCACTGATAATCGCGGTGGCCCAGCGTCGGATCGATCAACCGGTCCGGTGTCCAGCCGATCGCCGGCAGCAGCAGGATCAGCACCCCGGCCAGCGCGATCCCCACCGTCCAGCCGAAGATGTTGGTGACCCGGATCAGCCGCAACGCCATCATGATGCCGAGCACGCAGACCAGCCCGAACCACGCCGTCCGGCTCAGCGTCAGGATGATCGCCAGGCACATCAGCACCGTCCACATCCGCGACTTCGTCACATGCACGAACAGCGGCATCAGCATCAGCAGGCAGACGCCGCAGACATTGCCGTTGTTATACGTCGACACCAGCTTCATCAGGCTGCCGCGCCGGTTGTTCTTGCCGAGGATCTCGCCCGAATCGGCCGCGTTGATCGTCAGGTACGGGACCTCGATGAAATGCGTGAACAGCGCATAAGACAGGAAATTCAGGATCCCCCAGCCGAGCACGAACACGACGCACCATTTCAGCACGGTCGCGATCTGCCGCTCGGTCAGCGCCTCCAGATAGCTCGAAAACACGATCAGCGTGACCAGCGGCAGGATCAGGAACAGCGCGCTATAGGTCAGGAGCACGACCGGCGCACCGGCGCCGCTCTGGATGCGGTACAGCGTGAACAGCCCGAGCGGCAGGAACAACGCCAGGAAATGGAACACCGCCACCGGGGAAATCGCCGGCCGGCGGATCAGCCCGATCAACCCGAGCGGCGCGATCAGCCCGACCAGCATATAGCCGAACGTCAGTGGCACGTCGCCCGCCGCGATCCCGCCCTTCGGCAGCGCGACGTTGAACAGCATCAGCAGCAAGAACCCCGCAAAGATCAGCGGATGCCCCGCGGCCGGCACCGCCGCCGCTCCCGGCGCACGCCAGTCGCGCGGATCCAGGGTCTGCCGATACTCGGGATAGAAGCTTGCCACCTGCTGCGGTCTCCGGCGGTTTCAGGCGGACTAATCCATCACGCCACGCCGCGCCAGCGCCTTCCCCGGCCTGGGGGGGGCAAGCAGGCGGGCGCGGCGATCGGTCACCCTGCCCCGATCCGGCGCCCGCCTGCTATCGCGCGACGACGAGCGCGATATCCTGGCACATAGTCCGGCGACCGCGACCGAAGGGAAGCGCATGATGCACGACGTCCCCCCCGACCTCAGTCCAGACATTGACCGGCGTAGCCTGCTGGCGCTGGCCACCGGGGCCGGCACGCTGGCGCTGCTCCCCGCCCCGCTCGCCGCCGCCACGGACGAGAATGCCGACTGGCCCGCCTGGGCGCCGCCCCGAACGCAACTCTACGCCCGCCTGGCGCAACTCGGGCAAGCGAAGGGCCGCGACCTGCGCAGTTTCGGCGCGGTGATGGACGGCCGCGCGGACGACAGCGACGCGGTCGAACGCGCTCTCGCCTCCGGTGCCGCCGCCATCCGCCTGCCCGCGCTGCCCGCCGGGGCCGCGCTCCGCCTCACCCGCCAGATCCGGATCGACCGTCCCGTCGCGATCTTGGGCGAAGGGCCAAGCTCGCTGATCCGCTACGAAGGCCGCGTGCCGCACGCCTTCCTCGCAATGCCGCAGGGCGACGATCCCGCCCGCTTCCTCACCGGCGTCCACATCGACAATCTCGCGATCGAACGGCCGCCGCCCTTCAAGCCGCTCGGCGTGCTGCTCCAAGGCTATAATCTGCGCGATGTATCGGTCACGCGCTGCACCACGCGGCGGATGGGCACGCTGACGGTCCAGCATCTGCGCGAAAAACTGCGTCTGATCGATTATCGCGCGGCCAAGCCGGACGTCGATCCTGCCGTCGCCGCCGGCTTCTCCGCCACCCGGACCGACGATCTGTCCGACCGCATCTTCGTCTATGACAACCGCGTCGACGCCGGCAGCTACGCGTCGAAGGTCGTGCGGTTCAATTTCGCGTCGCGTGTTGCGGTCGTCGGCAATATTGGCCGTTTCGCGAACATCAGCTGGTGGGGCGGCGCCGCGCGCTGGAACCAGGGCGGCGCCATCGGCTTCTTGCGCCGCGCACGCGACATCTACGTCGCGGACAACCGGCTGTCGGGCGCCAATGGCGGCGTCTACGGCAACAATGGCGACGGCATCCTCGTCGTCCGCAACGACGTGCGCGACATGCTCGATGTCGGGATCGATTTCGAAGGCTGCTTCAATGCGGTCGCGGAGAACAACAGCGTCACCAACGCCGGCAACTTCTGCTTCGCCACCTTCTATGCCGCGCGCAACATACTGTTCCGCGACAATATCGGCGTGCAGGACGGATCGGCCGCCGGGCTCGCCGCCGCCTGGGCCACGCGAGGCTACGGCAAGAGCACAGGCCGCGCGCTGTTCGCGCTGCGCAGCGCCGGCTTCTCGCGCGGGGACGGGGCGGTCGACGTGGCGTTCGTCCGCAACCGCTTCCGCTGGACCGGGGCGACCGGGTTTGGCACCTGCCTGCCGAGCTATTTCGATCGGCTGCGGGTCGAAGGCAACATCTTCGAAAACGTCAATTGCGACCTGTCCTACGGCCGCACGCGCTTGCTGGCGCTCCGCGACAACCTGCTCCGGTTCGACCGGGCGGGTGACGCCCCGGCCGCGCTGCTCGGCGGCGGCGCGCTGCGCACCATGATCGCGGGCAACGACATCCGCGCGACGGTAGCGCAACCGATCGGCACCGCCGCGATCCTAATCCGCGAAACCCTGCCGCTCGAAGGGCTGGAGGTCAGCGGCAACCGCGTCGCCGCCGCATCCGGCAGTCTGCCGATCGTCGTTCAGTCCCCGTCGCCCGCAACCGCGATCGTCGCCGGCAATCGCACCGACGCGCTCTACGCCGCCCGCCCTGCCGCCATCCGCGGCGATCGCAACGTCACCGCTGGCGGCGCGCCGGTCCGCGTCCAACCGCTGCCCTCCGAGTATCAGCCGGCCGATCCGCCGCCCGCGCCGCCATCGAAAGAGCCCCGGGCGGACGCGCCGTCCGACGATCCGACAGGCTAAGCCGCCCGACGCCCACTCTGCGTTGCGACGATCCAGATCACCCACGGCCACACGATCGTGTGCAGGACGTCTTTTCCCGAGTCGCGCCATAGCCAGGCCGGAACCATCGGCCAGTGGTGCGACAGATCGAACAGTTCGTTAACCAAGACCAGTAGGGTCACGATCACTGGCGGCCAGACCGACCTGAGTCGCCCAGGCACACATAAAACGGCGAAAACAAACACCATCATGCCGCCATGGACATGGATCAGCGAGCGTTCGGCAGCCCCCGATGGCACGATCACCGCCTTGATGGCTTCCCAGATATTAATCATGTTGGTCATGGATAGTCCCTGAAAGCCGTGGTGAATTCAACCTATCCCATTGATATTGAGCCCATCCGTCCAACGCGGATCGATAAGCTGTTACGGTGTCAAGCTGTCCCACACGGAATTAGACTAAAATATTGTGTCGAACGCATTTTTCAGGCAAGGTTTGACTTGGAAAACTTAGGTTCCAAGGGAATTTTGCCGTGACGTTCAGGAAGCTCATGCTCGGCGCCGCGGCAGCGTCCCTTGTTGTCTCCGCGACCGCGATTGCCGCGGTTCAGCCCGCTCCCACACGCACCCTGACGGAACGCCCGTTCGCGTCTCGCGTGTCCGAGGTCCGCAAGGACTCGCTCGCGAGCAGCGGCCTCACCCGCCGCGCCGGAACCGTCGTCCAGGACGAGAATGGCCTGTTCGGCTCGAGCTCGTGGTTGTTCGTCCTGCTCGGCGTCTCCGCATTCGCGCTCCTCGCGATCATCGTCGCATCCGCCAACGGCGACAACGATTCCGATACGCCAACGCCGACCCCAACACCGACGCCTACTCCAACGCCGACACCTACTCCAACTCCAACGCCGACACCGACCCCAACGCCGACACCTACTCCGACGCCAACGCCGACACCTACTCCGACGCCAACACCGACTCCCACGCCAACGCCAATCAGCCCGGCCTAACCCGGAGCCACTCCGGGCAGAGATTGCAGGCGATCCGGGCGGGGCGTCGCCGTTGCGACCGGCACAGGGTCCGCGCTAAGACCCCGCTGAGCGAGGCAGCGCGGGTCGCGGACCAGCCATATCGAGCGCGTCGACCCTGCGCGGCCGCGATGGAGACAAGTCTTGATCGCGCGCCCCGACGGCCCCTTCCACCTCTGCATCGTCGGCGGCACACCCACATCGCGTGGCGGGGTCGAAATCTTTACCGAACGGGCGAATGCGGCGGTCGCGCTCTGCCGTCCCGACTGGCGACTGACGACCCTCCCCGCGCAAACCGCGTTCCTCCGCCCCGCCCGGTTTCCCGGCTTCCTGCGCGCGCTCACTGCATTCGGTCGCGCCGCGCGCCGCGACCGGGTCGATCTGCTCTGGCTCCAGGCGTGCAATCTGCCCGACCTCGTATACCTGCTCCTCGCCCGACTGCTCCGCGTGCGCGTCCTCGTCACCCCGCACCTCGGCGCGAACAGCCAGTTGCAACGCACCGCCACGCTCCGCCACGCGCTCCGCCATCTGCTCGGCCGGGCGGACCGGCTGGCCCTGCTGTTCGACGGGCAGGACCGTGAAATCGCGCTGCCCCCGCACGTTCCGCGCTCGGTGATCCGCACCCTGCTGCCGCGCGATGCACTGCGCCCCGCCGCCCCCATGCCCGACCGCGGCCCGGCGATCCGCCTGATCCACGCGGCACGGCTGTCGGACGGCAAGGGCAGCTTCCGCTTCATCGCGCTCTGCGTCGAACTGAAGCGCCGCGGCCTGCCCTTCACCGCGCAGCTCGTCGGCACTGCGGACGAGCCGACCACCGCGCGCCTCCGCGCCGACATCGCCGCCGCTGATCTTGGCCCCGCCTTCACCTGGGAAGGTTGGATGGCGGAGGCCCCGTTGCTCGAACAGCTCCGCGCCACCGACGTGCTCGTCCACCTGTCTGTACTCGACAGCTACCCCCTCATCGTCCTCGAAGCCATGGCGTCCGGCGCGCTCCCGCTGGTCACCGACATGGCCGGCATGGCGGCGATGGTCGCGCACGGCGACGGCCATGTCGTCCCCGCGGAGCATGCCGTCACCGCCGCCGCGGACTGGCTCTGCACGCAGGATCCGGTCGCGCTCCGCCGCCGCGGCGTTGCGCTCGGCCACCGCGTGCGGACCGACTATGACTGGCCGGCCTGCGTCGCAACACTCGCCGACGCGGTCGCGCTCATTCGCGATCGGCGGGGCTGAACTCCACCGCCGGCAACGGTCGCATCGGCGGCACGCGCGACCGGCACAGCCCGCGGATCAGCCCCACCGCGATCACGTTCCACTGGCACAGCGAATACAGCCCCAGCGCGATCCCGCCGCGCCGCACCGACAGATAGCCGAGCGGCGCCAGCAGCAGCACCGGCAGCGCGATCGGCAACGCGACCCCCGCCGCGATCAGCGCCGCCCACCACAGCAGGATCACCAGCCCGTGGCGCAGATGCCCCAGCCGACGCAGCACCAGCGGCAGGTGCGGCCGCCCCAGCGCCCCGCGCAGCACCTCGCCCGCCCCGCTGGCATAGCCCGACACCAGCCGGCGGAGCAGCAACCGGTACCCGCTCCCGCTGTGGCCGTGATGGTCGACCGCCGGCGTGTCGAGCCGGACCAGCGTCCCGCCCTGCAACGCCAGCCGCACCGCCAGGTCCAGTTCCTCGAACGCGTGCAGGTTGCGGTCCGCGAAATAACCGACGCGGCGGATCGCCGACACCCGGTACACGCCGCCGCCGTCCAGCCGGTCGACCGGCCCGGCGCGGCGATGCGACTCGCCCTCCGCCGCCTTCGCGCGGATCTGGAACTCCGCGGTTTCCAGGTTGCGCTCGATCACGCGGCCGCCCACCCCCGCCACGTCCGGATGCGCCGCCAGATACGCCATCGCCGCCGCGACGAAACCGGGCTGCAACGTCATGTCCCCGTCGATCAGACAGAAATACGCGCCCTCGGCATATTGCCACGCCAGCTGCGCGCCCGCCCCGCATGACCGGTCGCCCGGGTCGGCCAGCTGCACCGTCCGCACGCCCTGCGCCGCGCGTGCCCGGCCGATCGCCACGGTCGCGTCGCTCGATCCGCTGTCGGCCAGCACGACGCGGCCACCGAACGGCGCCACCGCCGCGCACGCGCTGTCGATCGCCGCCGCGATATGCGCCGCCTCGTTCAGCGCCTTGATGCCCACTGTGATCGTCATGCGGCAGTCCCGCTCGCCGGCAGCAACGCACGGCGCCCCTCGCGCAGGACCAGGATCGTCACCACCGCTTCCCCCGCCAAAATCCCCAGGATCGACCATATCGGCGCCGCGACGATCAGCAACAGCGCAACCGACGCCAGTGAAACCGCCGAGGACCACAGGCTGGCCATCGCCAACGGCCGGAACCGGCCGATCGCCTGCAACAACGTCCCCTCCGGCACCGACAGGATGCGCAGCAACGCGGTCGCCAGCCACAATGTCGTCGCCACCGCCAGATGCGCCCGGTCGTAGCTGCCCGGATAGATCAGCCCCGGCGACACCACCAGGATCGCCGCATTCGCCGCCGCCACCGCCACCCATCCGGCGATCAGGATCGCGCGGAACAGCCGCGTCGCGCGCTGCGTCGCGACCCGCTGCCCCGGCTGCAACGCCTGCGTCAGCCGCGGCCGTTCATATTCGACGATCGCGTTGGTCGCGACCGCGATCGGCCGGATCAGCAGCGCGCTGGCCGCCAGCGGCGCGAACGCGCCCGGCCCCAGGAACAGCGTGATCAGATACGCGTGGACGTTCGCGGTCATCTCCGTCGTGGCGACGCCCAGCAGGGACCAGCGGCCATGCTCGCGCCACACCGTCGGATAGGCCACCAGCCGGCGCGGATCGGCCAGCTGGCGGATCCGCCGCGGGTCGCCGCGCACGAACGGCAGCAGCCCCGCCCCCGCCGCCACCGCCAGCGCGGCGTAAGCGGTATCCGCCGCGGGCGCATGCTCGAACCAGATCACCCCGATCCCGCCGAGCAGGCCCAGGCCATAGGCGATGTCGGACGCCATCGCGCGCAACGGCCGGTGAACGGCATAGGCCAGCGCGCGGCCGAAGAACCGCACGATCGCCAGCCCGCCGAACGCGCCGAACAGCAACGCCGTCCGCCACCCGTCACCCAGCATCCAGGCCAGCGCCGCGAACACCGGCATCGCCGCCACCGCACCCAGCAGACTCGCCGCCGTCAGCGACCGCAGCATCGCTTCGCGCGGATCATCAGGCCGGCCTTCGGACGGCAGCGGCCCGCCCGCCAGCAACAACGGCAACGGCGCGCAGAACAGCGCGGACCACAACGCCCAGCTCATTTGCGCCACGATCAGCAGGAACGAATAACGCCCGAACGTTGCGGGCTCCAGCGTGCGCAGCAGCACGATCGATAGCAGAAATTGCGTCCCCGCCACGCCCACCGGCCCGACCAGCGCCATGCCGTACCGCATCAGATCGCGCAGGACCGGCGTCCCGGGCAGCACGGCGGCTCGGACGTCCGGCCCGGCATCGGATGGTGACGGTGGTAGGATCGCCGCTCTCCGCTTACCTGCTGCCCGCGACCGATCTGTGGCCACCCTGCGTGCCATAAGACAGCGCGTCGCGCACGTCGATAAAGCGGTCCGTGCGCCCGCCGCGCGCCAGCGCCCACCCGCCCCGATCGCGATTGCCACGGCCATGCCGCTATGCCATGCGCTTGACCGAACGATGCCGCGCGCCAGCGCGATCGAGGGGGTAAGCCAGATGCGCTTCGGAGCGATGATCTTGATGTGCGGTCTCGCACTTCTGTCGGCCTGCGCCTCCGGGGACAAGGAACTCGTCTCGTCGGGGTCGCGCTATGCCGCCCCCGATGTTGCGCTGGAGGATTACCGGCTCGGCATCGACGACCGGGTCCGCATGACGGTGTTTAACCAGCCGGAGGTTTCGGGCGAGTTCGCGGTCGGCGCCGACGGCGCGCTGGCCTTGCCGCTCATCGGCCGCGTGCCGGCGTCGGGCAAGACCGTTTCCGAAATTGCCGCAGAGGCGCAGCGCCTGTTCGGCGACGGCTATCTCCGCGATCCGCGCGTCGGCATGGAGGTCATCACCTTTCGCCCCTTCTTCATCCTGGGCGAGGTGACGCAGCCCGGGCCCTACCCCTACACCGTCGGCCTCACCGCGCTGAACGCCATCGCCGTGGCGCACGGCTTCACCCCGCGGTCCGATCGCGGCGTGATCGGCATTCGCCGCAGCGGGGAGGCGGAGGAAAAGATCTACAAGGTCACCCCGGAACTGCGCATCTATCCGGGCGATACGGTGCGCGTGCAGGAACGGTTCTTCTGATGATCCGCGCCGTGCGCATGGGACCGGCCACCGCCCCGGCCGTGCACGGCCGTGCCACGCTGCCCGACGGTTCGGTGTGACCGGCGGGTCCGGCGTGGACCGCCGTATCCGGGTTCGGCGCGGCTGCGATCTCGCCCGGGCGGATCGGTGCCAGGGCTGGAACGATCCCTGGCTGCCCGCCCCCGCTCCCGCCGCGCCCGGTCGGGCGAACGATCGCCCGGCCACGCGCCGCGGCATCCTGCTTAGTCGCGGCATCATCGTCGCGGTCCCGGCGCTCTGGTCGGCGACCGCCACCGCACAGCTTGGTGAGGGTCTACTGGTCCAGCCCGCCATCCCGGGCGGGTTCGACCGCGGCCGCAACATCTCGGTCACCGAAAGACAACGTACCGATTTCGACCCACTGGGTATCCGGGTCCGATCCTTCCTGGTCCAGCCCACGCTGGAACTCGGGGTCGGCGGCACGAGCAACACCTACAACGAAGCGAACAATCCGCGCGCCTCGGCACTCGGCTACATCGCGCCGGCCATCGCCGCCACATCGCTCTGGTCGCGGCACCGGCTGCAGTTCAGCGCACGGGGCCGCTTCGTGCGCTACGCCGATCAGAGCCCGCGCAACGAGAATACGTGGAACGCGAACCTGGCCGGCCGGGTCGAATTCGGCTCGTTCGTCACGATCGACAGCCAGCTGCTGGCCGCGCGCAGCGTCGAGGATTTCTTCTCGGGCGACGTTGCGGCCAACATCGCGGCCCTCTCGCGCTACAACACATATTATGGCGTCGTGCGCGGCACTTACACCGCCGGCCGGACCCGCGCGATCGTCTCGGTCGATCATACCGACACGCGCTACGGCCAGATCCGGTTCCAGGACGGCTCGGCGCTCGACCTGACCGGCCGGGACCGCGGCGTGACGCGCCTGACGGGGCAGCTCGATTTCGCCCGCACGCCCAGCGTGTCATTGTTCGTCCAGACCGGCGGCGCGCGCAACGCCTTCATCCGCCCGCTGACGCCCGGAACGGCGGATCGCGATTCGGTCGAGTATCGCCTGATCGGCGGCATGAACTTCGATCTCGCCGGCCGCGCGCGCGGATCGATCGGCGCGGGCTATTCCCGCCGCGACTTCGATTCGCCAACCTACAAGTCGGTCAGCGGCGTTTCGGTCGAGGCCAAGGTCGAACTGTTTCCGACCGACCTGTCGACCTATTCGCTCACCGTCCGGCGATCGATCGAGGATTCCGTGTTCAGCAACGGCAATCCTTATTTCGACAGTCGCGTTACTTTGCAGCTCGACCGTGAACTGCGCCGGAACCTGATCGGAAATCTCTCTGCCAGCTACGCCAAGCAGAACTATCAGGCGGCAGAAATCCGCGACACGAACGGTTATCAATTTGCGGCTGGCGCACGCTATCTGTCAACCAGGCGGTTCCGACTGGACATGACGGTGCGCTATTCCAATCGCTCGACACAGGGCGGGACCATGGGTAACAGGGTGGGCGAGCTTCGGGGGCAGTTCGGGATCGTGCTCCAGCGTTAACCGCCGAAGCAAGCGACGAGTGTCGAGAAGCCATAAGCAGGACTGACCAACGCGATGGAAATCCGACATGATGCCGACGAGCGCGAGGCCAAGCTCGCCGATATTTTCGCGATCGTCCGTGAAACGGTCCGTCGCCGCTGGCTGACTCTGCTGATCGTGACCGCGGTCGTGTTCGTGCCGGCCGCGATCTACATAATGCGCCTGACGCCGATCTTCCAGGCGACCGCCCGGATGCGGATCGATCCGTCGCGCAACCCGCTCGCCAACACCGCCACCGGTGCCAGTGCGGAGCCATCCTCGTCGACGATTGATACCGAAGCCTCGGCGATGAACTCGGTCGAACTGGCGCGCACCGTGGCCCGCAAGCTGAAACTGGCCGACAACCCCGAATTCAACGGCGCGCTGAAGACCGGCAATGCCGCGGCGATGTCGACCGCCGCCGGCCGCGAATCCGCGATCGCCGGCAGTCTGCTCGCCGGACTCTCCGTTGCGCGCGAAAAGCTGACCTACGTGCTCGACGTCCAGTACCGCTCGCCGAACCCGGTCGCTGCGGCGCGGATCGCCAACGCCTTCGCTGAATCCTACATCGAATCGCGCGTCGCCGATAAGGCCGGCACCGCCAGCCGGCAGGGCGAATGGTTCGACAAGCGGCTTGCCGATCTGGGCGAACAGGTCATGGCCGCCGACGCCCGCGTGGCGCAGTTCCGCGCGCAGGCCGGCATCGTCGGCAGCGACCCGTTGGGTGAGGGCGGCACGATTGTCGATCAGCAGATCGCACCGCTGACGGGCACGCTCGCCAACGCCGAATCGGATGCCGCCGCCGCCCGCTCGAACCTCGGCGCCGCGCGGGCCCAGGTATCGCGCGGCGGTCTCGACGCCGTGTCCGAAGTGCTGAACTCGCCGGTCATCGCCGACCTCCGCCGCCAGCGCGCGGAGGTCCTGCGCGACACCGCAGTGGTCGAGGCGAAATTCGGTCCGAAGCACCCCGAAAGCATCCGCGTCCGCGATCAGCTCACCTCGCTCGACAGCCAGATCCAGGCTGAATCGCGCCGCGTCGTGAACTCGCTCCAGGCGACCGCCGCCGCGGCGGAAGCGCGTGCGAGCAGCCTGCGCGGGTCGCTCAACAACCTCCAGACGCAGCGCGAACGGGACTCGCGCGCCGCCGCCCTCGCCTCCAGCTACGAGCGCGAGGCGGCGGCCAAGCGCGCGCTGTACGAACGCATGTCGCAGTTGTCGCTCGGCAGCACGCAGGCCGCCCAGGTCTCGCTCTCGCAGGCCGCGATCATCGACCGGGCGGACGTCCCCACCCATCCCACCTCGCCCAACCGTCCGCTGCTGCTGGCGCTCGCCGCCATCGTGGCGCTGGTCGCCGGCGCGGGCACGATCGGCGTGCAGGAAGCAATGGCGGGCGGGCTGCGCACGTCGGAGGAGGTCCAGGCGCAGCTTGGCGTCCCGGTCCTCGCCGCAATCCCGAACGAGAAGGCACGCAACCCTGCGGACATCCTGATCGATCGGCCGACGTCCTTCTTCGCGGAATCGCTGCGCATCGCGCGCGCCAGTATCCTCGGCGTCCGCGATCAGGCGCCGCCACAGGTCATCGCCATCACCTCGGCGCTGCCGAGCGAGGGCAAGACCACCACTGCGCTCGCCTTCGCCCGCACGCTCGCGGCGGCGGACGCGAAGACGCTGCTGATTGAGTGCGATGTCCGCCGCGCCGCAATGCGCCACCTGGTCCGCACACCCGCCACCAGCACGGGTCTGGTCGAGGTCCTGCAGGGCAAGGCGACGCTGACAGAGGGAATCGTCCCGTCCGACGTCCCCAACCTCGACCAACTGCTCGTGTCGGTCCCGTTCTACAGTGCCGAGGATCTGTTCGGTGGGGAGGAGATGCGCCAGATCCTCGATGCCGTCCGCGCGCAATATACCCATATCGTGCTCGATCTTCCGCCGATCCTCGGGCTGGCCGACGGCCGGTTCATCTCGGTCCTGGCCGATGCGGTCGTGCTGATCGTGCGGTGGGGCGTCACGCCCGCCGCCGCGGCAAAGGCGGCCCATTCGCTGCTCCGCAACGACGGCGGCAATACCGTCGGGGTGATCTACACGATGGTCGATTCATCGGCGGAGGTCATGGGCGGGCTCTATTATTCGAAATATTACGCGAAGAATTATTCGAAATACTACAACGCCGAATGACCGCGCAGCGGGACAGCCGGCCGATCCGGGCCGCGTCCGTCCCATCGCATCCGATGAGCGCCATGACACGGGGTAGCATGATGGTATCGCAGGGAACGGCCGCTCGCCGGGCGGGTCACCGCCGGTCGGCCGCATCGCCCCCCGTCGCCGCCACCGCCACCGGTCATTGCGATCGGATGCGACCGGGCCTGTCCGGTCGGTGATGCGGCAGGACACGGAAACTGTCGGCACGATCGTCGTCGGGGGGGTCACCGCATCCCGCACGTCGCGCCGTGAACTCGCCGAACGCATGGTCGCCGACACCGCCCGCGCGCACCGCGGCGAACTTGCGGTGCCACGCATCGTCACCTCGCTCAACGGTCACATCCTCGCCAAATATCATGCCGACCCGGCATTCCGCGCGATCTTCGACGAGGCGGATCTCGTCGATGTCGACGGCATGCCGCTCGTCTTCGCGACTCGCCTGCTCTGCCGCCAACCGCTACGCGAACGGGTCGCCACCACCGATTTCATCCATGACGCCTGCGCCGCCGCCGCGCCCGCGGGCGTCCGGTTCTTCTTCCTGGGCGCCAAGCCCGGCGTCGCCGAACGCGCAGCGGACACGTTCCGCGCGCTCTACCCCGGCCTGATCATCGCCGGCACCCGCGACGGTTACTTTGCCGACGCGGAGGCGCCGGCTATCGTCCGACAGATCGTCGACGCCGGCACCGACATCCTCTGGCTCGGGCTCGGCGTGCCCAAGCAGGAACAGTTCGCGATCGAATATCGCGAGCAACTCGCCGGGCTTGCTTGGATCCGGACCTCCGGCGGCCTCTTCGATCATTATGGCGGCAACATCCCGCGCGCGCCGATGTGGCTGCAATCGGCCGGCCTCGAATGGCTTTACCGCGCGATGCGCGAACCGGCCCGGCTTGGCCTGCGCTACATGTACACCAACCCGGCGGCGCTCTACCACCTGCTCACCAAGACCCGCGACTGATCTCCGCAGACGGGGCTCAACGCCGCGCGCGCAACCGATCCAGCTCGCGCAACGGTCGCATCGTCAGCCCGCCCAGCGACACCGACGTCCGCTTCACATCGACCAGCGTCGCCGGCCCCGCTGCGGACAGCGTATGAAATCCTTCCGTACACGGCGCCGCACTCTCCGGCGCCACGATCCGCGCCCCCGGTGCGATAACGCACCGTTCCCGATCCAGCGTCGGAAACGCCAGCATCCGGATCGCCCCACCATAAGTCCGCGCACAGTCCTGCACCGGCAGCTGCACGACGCCGTCCACCACGATCGCGCTGCCGCCCGGCCGCGACCCGGCGATGTCCTGCCGCACCGGATTGGCCGGATGCGGCGTCCACGGCCCGGTGATCCGCTCGGCATAGGCGACATGCAGGCTCGCCAGATGATCCTCCGGCCGGTCCGCCGATGCATAGAACAGCCACCACAGCCCATCATGGAACAACGGCGTCGCATCGATCGCGACATGGTCGAGCTGGATCACGCACTCGCGCACCCAGCGATCCGGGAACGCCTCCGCGCGGTACAATGTCAGCCCGCCGGACTGGTGCGCCTCGGGCAGCATCCACGTCGCGCCGTCCGCGTCGAACACGATCGGGTAGGACAGGTGCCACGGCTCGGCCAGCACCGGCCGCTGGTCGATCAGCCGGTACTGCGCGTCATAGACCAGCACCGCGATCGTCCCGACCGCCGTCCGGTAATCGAACGCCTCGACGAACACATACAACCGACCGTCGCGCCAATATCCGAACGGATCGGCCAGATACGCCAGCCCCGCCGGCATCGGCAGCCAGTGGAGCGGATACCCCTCGACGCTACCGCGCCCGATAATCTCCGCCATCGGCGCCGGCACGATCACGCAGCGCCACAGATCCTTCGCCAGCTGCACCACGCGTCCCCTCCGTCAGGCCAGACCGCGCCGCAGCCGGAGCCTCAGCCGCGCCCGATACCCTGGTAGCGCAGGCCCGCCGCCTCCACGTCGCGACGATGATACACGTTGCGCAGGTCGACGAGCAGCGGCGTGTTCATCGCCGCCGCGATCCGTTCCAGGTCTAGCGCGCGGAACGCGTTCCACTCGGTCACGATCACCAGCGCGTCGGCACCTTCCGCCACCGCATAGGCGTCCTCGGCGAACTCGACGTCCTTCAGCATCTTCGACGCCTGCTCATGCCCTTCCGGGTCGTACGCCCGCACGATCGCGCCGGCATCCTGCAACGCCTGGATCAGCGACAGCGACGGCGCATCGCGCATGTCGTCCGTATCGGGCTTGAACGTCAGGCCCAGCACGCCGACCCGCCGACCGCGCGGGTCGCCGCCCATCGCGCGCAACACCTTGCGGCCCATCGCGCGCTTGCGGCTATCGTTCACCTGCACCACCGCCTCGACGATCCGGACCGGCACGTCATGGTCCTCCGCCGTCTTCAGCAGCGCCAGCGTATCCTTGGGGAAACACGACCCGCCATAACCGGGGCCGGCGTGCAGGAACTTGGAGCCGATCCGGTTGTCCATCCCGATCCCGCGCGACACGTCCTTCACGTCCGCGCCCACGACCTCGCACAGGTCGGCGATTTCGTTAATGAACGTGATCTTTGTCGCCAGGAACGCGTTGGCGGCATATTTGATCAGCTCCGCCGTCCGCCGCCCGGTGAACATCAGCGCGGACCGGTTGAGGTAGAGCGGGCGGTAGATCGCCTCCATCACCGCGATCGCGTCCGGGTCCTCGGTGCCCACCACCACGCGGTCGGGCCGCTTGAAGTCGGCGATCGCCGCCCCTTCACGCAGAAATTCCGGGTTCGACACGACCCATGCTTTCGCGTTCGGAGCGACCTCCGCGATGATGCGCTCCACCTCGTCGCCCGTCCCCACCGGCACGGTCGACTTGGTCACGATCACCGTCGGCTTGGTCAGCGCGGCCGCGATCTCGCGCGTCGCGGCATGGACATAGCCGAGGTCGGCGTGCCCGTCCCCGCGGCGCGACGGCGTGCCCACCGCGATGAACACCGCATCGGCATCCGCCACGCCGGCGGTCAGGTCGGTCGTGAACGACAGTCGCTTCGCTGCCACGTTCGTCGCCACCAGTTCCTTCAGGCCCGGTTCGAAGATCGGCATGATCCCGTCGTCCAGCGCCGCGATCTTGGCGGCGTCCTTGTCGACGCAGACGACCTCGTGCCCGAAATCGGCGAAGCACGCCCCCGATACCAGCCCGACATACCCGGTTCCGATCATCGTGATACGCATAGGAGCTCCATGTGTTCGGTCCGGCAGAGTGCTGCAAACCGGTTAGTCAGGGATCTGCACCAGCCGCAACCCCCTAAGGCCAGGGGGCGCGGCGGGATGGCAGTATCAGACGGCGCGCTGCCCATCCGGATCGGCGACGAACCCGGCATAGACGCCGGCAATCCCGTCACGCAGGGCGATCCGCGGGGACCAGCCCATCGCGTGCAGCTTGCCGCTGTCCATCAGCTTGCGCATCGTCCCGTCGGGCTTGCTTGGATCGGTTTCGATCTTTCCGTCGAACCCGACGATGTCGCACACCAGCTCGGTCAGTTCGCGGATCGTCACGTCGTCGCCGTAGCCGACGTTGATGTGCCCATCCCCCGAATAATGCGTCATCAGGAACACGCACGCATCGGCCAGGTCGTCAACGTGCAGGAATTCGCGGCGCGGCGTGCCCGTGCCCCAGATCCCCATCGCGTCCGCCCCCGCCGCCTTGGCGTCATGCGCCTTGCGGATCAGCGCGGGCAGGACATGGCTGTTCTTCAGGTCGAAATTGTCACCCGGCCCGTACAGGTTGGTCGGCATCGCGCTGATGTAATCGCGCCCATGCTGGCGACGGTAGGCGTGCGCCAGCTTGATCCCCGCGATCTTGGCGATCGCATACCATTCGTTCGTCGGCTCCAGCGGGCCGGTCAGCAGTGATTCCTCGACGATCGGCTGGGCCGCTTCCTTGGGGTAGATGCAGCTCGACCCCAGGAACAGCAGCTTGCTCACATCGGTGCGGTGCGCCGCCTCGATGATGTTCGCCTCGATCATCAGGTTTTCGTAAAGGAAATCGGCCGGATAGGTGTCGTTCGCCAGGATCCCGCCGACCTTTGCCGCCGCCAGGAACACCGCGTCGGGCCGTTCCGCATCGAACCAGCCGCGCACCGCGGCCTGATCGCGCAGGTCGACCGTCTTACGGTCGGTGGTCAGGACCTCGCAGCCCTCCTGCCCCAGCCGCCGCACGATGGCGGACCCGACCATGCCGCGATGGCCCGCCACATAGACGCGCTTGCCCGCCAGCGCATAGATCGGGTCCGCCACGGTCAGGCCCCCTTGCCGATCGGCGCGTTCTGCATGACCTTCAGATCGGCCTGCACCATTTCGCGCGCCAGTTCGCGCGAACTGGTCGTGTGCTTCCAGCCGAGCTTGGTGTGCGCCTTGGTCGGGTCGCCGATCAGCAGCTCGACTTCGGTCGGGCGGAAATAACGCGGGTCGATCTCGATCAGGCAGCGACCGGTTTCGACGCAGTAGCCCTTCTCGTCGACGCCCGAGCCCTTCCATTCCAGCTTGATGCCGACATCCTCGAACGCCCATTCGACGAACGACCGCACCATCACCGTCTCGCCGGTCGCCAGCACGTAATCGTCGGGCTCGTCTTGCTGCAGCATCATCCACATGCCGCGCACATATTCCTTCGCATGACCCCAGTCGCGCTTGGCGTCCAGGTTGCCCAGGTACAGCTTCTCCTGCCGGTTCAGGCTGATCGCCGCGGCGGCGCGGGTGATCTTGCGCGTCACGAACGTCTCGCCGCGCAGCGGGCTTTCATGGTTGAACAGGATGCCGTTCGACGCATGCATGCCGTACGCCTCGCGGTAATTCACCACGATCCAGTAGGCGTAGAGCTTCGCCGCGCCATATGGCGACCGCGGGTAGAACGGCGTCGTCTCGCTCTGCGGCACTTCCTGCACCAGACCGTACAGTTCGGACGTCGATGCCTGGTAGAAGCGCGTCGTCTTCTCTCGCCCCAGGATGCGGATCGCCTCCAGCAGGCGCAGCACGCCGATGCCGTCCGCGTTGGCGGTATATTCCGGCGTCTCGAAACTCACCTGCACATGGCTCTGCGCGGCCAGGTTGTAGATTTCGTCCGGCTGCGTTTCCTGCACCAGGCGGATCAGGTTCGTCGAATCGGTCATGTCGCCGTAATGCAGCGAGAATTTGGGATCGGTGGTGTGCGGATCCTCGTAGATATCCTCGATCCGGCCGGTGTTGAACGACGAGGAGCGGCGCTTCAGGCCGTGGACGCGGTAGCCCTTCTCTAGGAGGAGCTGCGCCAGATAGGCGCCATCTTGCCCGGTGATGCCGGTAATCAACGCAGTCTTGCCCATGGTCATCGCTCCAACCCTACAAGTTTCGGAAGCGCCGTCGCGGTTTTGGGCGTTAGACTAAGGTCGACCCCACCCCGCCGCGACGTGCTCCCCCAAGCACGGCAGTGCGTTAACAGCAGCCCGCCGTCAGAACAAGTTGCACTGCACAATCTTGGACGTTGTTAACCATGGTTTCCGCTACGGCATGGCTGCGTCGGCGCGGTCCTTCGGCTATGATCTGCCCGCCCCGCGGGCCAAGTCGATGATGACGCTCGGCTTTTTCCGTGGCCGATCAGATTGCGGCACCCGCCGCGTTCACGCCCATCGATTGCAGATATCGTTTGATCTGCCGCGCCGCCTGCCGGATGCGCTGTTCGTTCTCGACCATCGCGATCCTGACGAACCCCTCGCCCTCCTCGCCGTACCCGACACCCGGCGCCACCGCGACGCCGGCATGGGTCAGCAACTGCTTGGAAAACTCCAGGCTGCCGAGATGCGCCAGCGCCGGCGGCAGCGGAGCCCAGGCGAACATGCTCGCGCGCGGCGACGGGATCGCCCAGCCCGCGCGGCCGAAGCTCTCGACCATCACGTCGCGGCGCCGCTTGTACAGCTGGCGGTTCTGCTCGACGATGTCCTGCGGCCCGTTGATCGCCGCCACCGCCGCCGCCTGGATCGGCGTGAACGCGCCATAATCGAGGTAGCTCTTCACCCGCGTCAGCGCGGCGATCAGCACCGGGTTGCCCACCGCGAATCCGATCCGCCAGCCCGCCATGCTGTATGTCTTACTCAGCGACGTGAACTCGACCGCCACGTCCTTGCCGCCCGGCACCTGCAGAATCGACGGCGTCGGCTGGTCGTCATAGTACAGTTCGGAATAGGCCAGGTCGGACAGCACCCAGATGCTGTGCTCCTTCGCGAACGCCACGACCCGTTCGTAGAACTTCAGGTCCACGACTTCGGCGGTGGGGTTGGATGGGTAGCCGATCACCATCACGCTGGGCTTGGGCACCGTGAACTTCACCGCGCGCTCCAGCGACTCGAAGAACCGCTCGTCGGGCGTTGTCGGGATCGACCGGATCGTGGCCCCCGCGATGATGAACCCGAACGTGTGGATCGGATAGGACGGGTTGGGCGCCAGCACCACGTCGCCCGGCGCGGTGATCGCCTGCGCCAGGTTGGCCAGCCCCTCCTTCGACCCCAAAGTCACCACCACCTCGGTCTCGGGATCGACATCGACCCCGAACCGCCGCTTGTAATAGCCGGCCTGCGCCTTCCGCAGCCCGGGGATGCCCTTCGACGCGGAGTAGCCGTGCGACCCCGGATTCGCGGCGACCTCGGCCAGCTTCGCGATCACGTGCGGCGGCGGCGGCAGGTCGGGATTGCCCATGCCCAGGTCGATGACGTCCTCGCCGCGTGCGCGCGCCGCTGCCCGCATCGCGTTGACTTCGCTGATGACATAGGGCGGCAGCCGGCGGATGCGGTAGAAGTCGTCGTTCATCGGGTCCAGTCCTCGGGATATGGGCCTTGGGTTTGGCCGACCAGCTGTCGCATGATCGGACAAATGGCACTATAGGCTGGAACAGCGTCCCGCGACAGGCTCGGTTATCCGCCGATCGTCGGATCGGGGACGGCGACCGGGAGAGGATCGTCATGGCCAAATCCAAGGGCACGAAACCGCCGCGCGATCCGGCGCAAGACCCGGCCCCCGAACCGAAGCCCGATCCGGCCCCGGCGTCCGCCGCACCCTCGCTGGAGGATATTCAGCACTGGACCGGCATCGTCGGCCAGGCGCAGCAGCAGATGATGGAGCATATGGCCGGCGCGCTCACCGCCGCCGCCGATACCGCCCCGGCCAAGACCTTCCCGATGCAGGACCCCGCCGTCTTTCTCCGCGCCCAGGCCGAGTTCTGGCAGGACAGCATGGCGCTCTGGCAGCGTTTCCTCACCCCCGCCACCCCCGCCCCCGCGGCCGAAGCATCGCCCCCGCCCAAGACCGGCGACCGCCGCTTCGCCGCGCCGCAGTGGCGCGACAACCCCGTGTTCGACATGATCCGGCAAAGCTACCTCATGGTCACCGACCATCTGCTCAAGGGTGTCGACCAGCTCAGCGGCCTCGACGATCGCCAGCGCGAAAAACTGCGCTTCGCCACCACCGCCTTTGCCGATGCGATGAGCCCGACCAACTTCGCGCTCACCAACCCGCTCGTGCTGGAAAAGACGGTCGAGACGCGCGGCCAGAATCTGGTCAAGGGCCTCGAACACATGCTCGCCGACATCGGCCGCGGGCAGCTGACCCATACCGATCCCACCGCGTTCGAAATCGGCCGCAACCTGGCGATGACGCCCGGCAAGGTCGTCCGCGAAACGCCGCTCTACCAGCTCATCCAATATACGCCTGCGACGGAGAAGGTGGGCGCGATCCCGCTCGTCATCTTCCCGCCGTGGATCAACCGCTTCTACATCCTCGATCTCAACCCGGAAAAAAGCTTCATCCGCTGGGCGGTCGAACAGGGGCTGACCGTGTTCGTCGTGTCGTGGAAATCCGCCGACGCGACGATGGTCGACGTCACGATGGACGACTATATCCTGCGCGGGCAGGTCGACGCGATCGACACGGTGCGCGATCTGCTCGACGTCCCCGCCGTCCACACCATCGGCTACTGCGTCGCGGGCACCGCGCTCGCCTGCACGCTCGCCATCCTTACCGAACGGGGGCAGGCGGACAAGGTCGCCTCGGCCACCTTCTTCACAGCACAGGTCGATTTTGACCAGGCAGGCGAACTGACGATGTTCATCGACGACGAACAGCTTGCGATGCTCGGCAAGCTGTCCGCCGAAACCGGCTATCTCGACGGGCGCTACATGGCGCTGACGTTCAACCTGCTGCGCGGGCGCGACCTGATCTGGAACTATGTCGTCAACAACTACCTGCTGGGTCAGGATTATCCGCCGTTTGACCTGCTCCACTGGAACGGCGACACCACCAACCTGCCCGCCAAATGGCATCAGGCCTATCTGACCGACCTCTACCGCGACAACAAACTCGCCCGCGCCGGCGAATATGTCATCGACGGCACGCCGATCGACCTGTCCGTCATCCACACCCCCGCCTACATCCAGGCGGGACGCGAGGATCACATCGCGCCGGTCGAAAGCGTGTTCAAGCTGACCCGCCACCTGAGCGGCCCGGTGCGCTTCGTGCTCGCCGGCTCGGGCCACATCGCCGGCGTCGTCAACCCGCCGTCCGCCACCAAATACCAATATTGGGTCAACGAGGCGAAGGTCGACACGCTTGACGCCTTCGTGGCGGATGCGACCGAGACGAAGGGCAGCTGGTGGCCCGACTGGCGCCGCTGGATCGCCGCGCTGGACGGTGAAACGGTCGCGGTCGACGGCGCGCGCATCCCGGGCGAGGGCAAGCTGCCCGCGATCGAGGATGCCCCCGGCCGCTACGTCCGGACGCGCTGATCGGGGCTCATGCTGCACTGCACAAAATGTCTTGAAAGCGCAGGAAACCCGCGCTATTGGCGCAGTGCAACATAGCAGAGGACCGATCATGGCAAGTCCGATCAAGCCGCGGGTGAAACGCGCCAAGCCTGCCCCCGCGATCCTCGCCAACCCTGCTATGGCCTCCGCCGCGCCGTCGACGCCCTTCGTGTCCGGCACCGCCACCTTCTCGCCGAAGCCCGCGGCCGCGGCATCCATCCCCACGCCGCCCGCCGCGGCGCCGATGGTCGATGCCGAAGCGCTGATCGCCGCGACCGAACCCGCCGCCGCCCCTATGATCGCGGACCCCGCGCCGATCGTGGCCGCGGAGGCGCACGAAACCCCGGCCCCGCCCGCGACCGACGTCGCCGAGCAGGTCGAGACACAGACCGAGCGGACCGTGGAGACCGTCGCCGCTCAAACCCGGGAAACCGTCTCCGCTCTCGCAGAAGGACCGCACATCATGGCAACCGCATTCGACACCACCAAGACCCACGGCATGATGGGCGACATGTCCTCCAAGGCGAAGGGCGCCATGGAAAAGGGCGTCAAGTTCGCCGAGGACATGACCGAGTTCACCAAGGGCAACGTCCAGGCGATCGTCGAGTCGGGCCGCGTTGCCGCCAAGGGCATCGAAGCCATGGCGCATGACGCCACCGAAACTGCCAAGTCGGGTTTCGAACAGGCCCAGAACGCGATGAAGTCCTTCACGCAGGTCAAGTCGCCGACCGAGCTGTTCCAGCTCCAGTCCGACTACGCCAAGACCGCGTTCGACCAGCTCGTCGCCAACGCGTCGAAGGCATCGGAACAGATGATGAAGTTCATGGGCGACGTCGCCCAGCCGCTGTCCAACCGCGTCGCGCTGGCATCGGAAAAGGTGAAGTCGGCCGCTCTCTGATCGGCTGATCCTTTTTGACTACGCGACGGCCGCTCCCCAATGACGGGGGGCGGCCGTTTCGCGTTTCGTCTGCGTTCATCGGGGCTTGCTCTCACCCGCCGCTCTCCCATATTCTGCGGATGCAGAACCCGACGCGTCCACACAGGATTTCGCCCATGATATCCCCCCCGGTCGGCGACGCTGATGCGTCCGCGATCATCGCCATGGCGAATCGCAAGGACGTCGACAACGACGACGACACCGGCGCCGGCCTCGCCACGCGCACGCTGACCCGCACGAAGAAGCCGTCGCCCTACAAGGTGCTGATGCTCAACGACGACTATACCCCGATGGAATTCGTCGTCCTTTGCCTGCAACGCTTCTTCCGCATGGGCATGGAAGACGCCACCCGCGTCATGCTCCACGTCCACCAGCGCGGCGTCGGCGTCTGCGGCATCTTCAGCTACGAAGTCGCCGAAACCAAGGTGAGTCAGGTCACCGACTTCGCCCGCGAAAACCAGCACCCGCTCCAGTGCACGCTGGAAAAAGCCTGAACGAGCGACGGCTCTCGCACTGAACGGCCCGAACAGTTCCCCGGCGAAGGCCGGGGCCTAGACACAACCCCGACGCAGCTAAACGAGCACGCCAGCTCGCCCCACCCGTATCCCGGACTTGATCCGGGATCCGGGGACCCAAGTGACGGGCTCGTGGCTCTCGACCAACGGCTTGAGCACCAGCGGCCACGCCCAAACCGCGTCGACCATCCACCTAGGCCCCAGCCTACGCCGGGGCACAACCCACCCCAACACCCAAACACGCGCCCCTCCCGCCTTGGCGTCACACACAAATCGCGTTAGGCGCTGTCCCTATGGACAGGATCATCATCCGCGGCGGCAACCGCCTTTCGGGCCGCGTGCCCATCTCCGGCGCGAAGAACGCCGCGCTCACGCTCATGCCGTGCGCGCTGCTGACCGACGAACCGCTGATGCTGCGCAACCTGCCGCGGCTCGCGGACGTCGACGGCTTCGGCCATCTGCTGAACGAACTCGGCGCCTCGACGCAGGTCGCCGGCGCGCGCGGTGCCGAATTCGGCCGCATCATGACGCTCCACGCGCAACGCATTGCGTCCACCGTCGCGCCCTACGACATCGTCCGCAAGATGCGCGCCTCGATCCTGGTGCTGGGCCCCCTCCTCGCCCGCGCGGGTGAGGCGACCGTCTCGCTCCCCGGCGGCTGCGCGATCGGCAACCGTCCGATCGACCTCCACCTCCGCGCGCTCGAGGCGCTCGGCGCGCACATCGAAATCGCCGCCGGCTATGTGAAGGCGACCGCCCCCGACGGCGGTCTGCGCGGCGGGCAGTATCGCTTCCCCGTCGTCTCGGTCGGCGCCACCGAAAATGTCGTCATGGCTGCGGTCCTGGCCACCGGCGAAACCGTGATCGACAACGCCGCGCGCGAACCGGAAATTGCCGATCTCTGCCGCTGCCTCGTCGCGATGGGCGCGGAAATCGCCGGCATCGGCACCGAACGGCTGACCATCCAGGGCAAGCCCCGCCTCCACGGCGCCACGCACGAGGTCATGCCCGACCGCATCGAGGCCGGCAGCTACGCCTGCGCTGCCGCCATCACCGGCGGCTCGCTCGATCTCGTCGGCGCGCGCAGCGCGGACATGATCGCCATTCTCGACGGCCTGCGCGAAGCCGGCGTCACCGCCACCGAAATACCCGACGCGATCCGCATCGAAGCGCCCACCAAGCTGCGCGCGCTCACCATCTCGACCGCCCCCTTCCCCGCCTTCCCCACGGACATGCAGGCGCAGTTCATGGCCATGCTGGCGCTCGCTGACGGGGCAAGTGTGCTGACCGAATCGATCTTCGAAAACCGCTACATGCACGTCCCTGAACTGGCGCGCATGGGCGCGGACATCCTGGTCCAAGGCCGCACGGCCATCGTCCGCGGCGTCGACCGCCTCGTCGGTGCCGAAGTCATGGCCACCGACCTGCGCGCCTCGATGAGCCTCATCCTCGCCGGCCTCGCCGCCGAAGGCGAAACCCGCGTCCACCGCATCTACCATCTCGACCGCGGCTACGAACGGCTCGAAGACAAGCTGGCCGCCGTCGGAGCCGAGATCGAGCGCGCCGGCGGGGATTGAGGGCGGCGCCTACTTGGCCGGTGCCGCCACCCCGGCCGCTTTCATCAGGTCAGCCCAGCCACTTTTGTCGACGTTCTCACTCAGAGACTGCATCTCGGCACCGACCACCGGATCGCTAATCAGTTGCCGGGCCGCAACGGCGCCCAGCAACTCGAAGCTCGTTTGGAAGGCACCTGGCCCATCTGCCTTTACCGCATCGATTGCGGCCTGCCGGCAGTCCGACAGGACAAGGCGGTCCATCAATTTCCCGATAGCGCGATTATAGCCCTGACGCTCGGCCACCGTGATTTTCGACATGGACGCGACCACCGGCCCGGCAGAAAAAGCCGCAAATATCCATTTCACGAGCGAAGCCTTGTCGGTATCCGTCGTGGCCTTCACCAGACACTTACCAAAATCATCGCTATAGACGCTGGCACCGGCAGGCGCCGCCAACGACAACATAATAAAAAACGCAAGACCCGTTCTCTGTCTTACTGACATCCTTAAACTCCCCCTTCAGTCGAAACTCATCTATTCGGCTGCCTTCCGGGATCATAGCGGGAGAGTACGTCTTTAACCAACCGCCCTGTCGATCAAATGGATCAACACCCCCACCAAACCGCCAACCACAGTCCCATTCACCCGAATATACTGCAGATCGCGCCCCACCGCATTCTCCAACCGACCGGTGATCGTCCGCGCATCCCACCCGCGGATCGTCTCCGACACCAGCGTGACGATCTGATCCCCATAAGTCGCGACCGCGCCCACCACCGCACGCCGCACAAAACTGTTGATCGTCTTCGCCAGCCGCGCGTCCTGCTGCAACGTCCCACCAAGCTGGCGCAGCATCTCGCCTAGCTTGCCGGCCAGTGCCGCCTGCGGATCGCGCACCGCGCGAAGCATGCCGGCTCGCGCACTCTCCCACAGTCCGTCGATCCACAGCGCGATCGCCGGGTTGTCGAGCAGCTCGTCGCGGATCCGGTCGACCCGCGCCTGCATGTCCGGGTCGCGCTGCAGGTCGTAGGCCAGCTGCGCCAGCCCCTCCTCCGCCTTGATCCGCAGCGGATGGTCCGGGTCCGTCGCCATGTCGTCGAGCAGCTTGTACAGCCCGTCGATCACCGCCTGCCCGATCCGCTCGTCCAGCCCCGTCCAGCGCAGGATCGACCCCGACCGCTGGCTGACCATCGCGCGCACCGTGGCCTCGTTGCGCAGCAGCACCTTGCTGCCCCACTGGATCAGCGCGTCCATCACCGGCAGATGCCGCTTGTTCTGCATGGCCGCCGCGATCGCCTGCCCGATCAGCGGCGCGGCGTTCAGCGCGCGCAGCCGACCCGCGATCGCACCCTTAACCATCCCGCCCAGCCGGTCCTGATCGAGCGACTCGAGCACGTTCGCCGCCAGTCGCGATGCGCCGGCACGCAACCGCCCGCCCTCGGTCGGCGTCGCCAGGAAACGGCCCGCGGCGTTCGCAACGTCCATCCGCCGCATCCGCCGCGCCACCACCCGCGGTGTCAGGAAATTGTCCTTCAGAAACGACGCCAGCGTCGCGCCGATCCGGTCCTTGTTGCGCGGGATGATCGCGGTATGCGGGATCGGCAGCCCCAGCGGATGGCGGAACAGCGCGGTCACCGCGAACCAGTCGGCCAGCCCGCCGACCATCGCCGCTTCCGCAAAAGCGCGGACGAAGCCCCACCCCGAATGGCGCGGCTCCATGAAGCGCGACAGCACGTAGAGCGCCGCCATCACCACCAGCAGCCCGGTCGCGACGATCCGCATGGTACGCGGGCCACCATTGGCGGGCGCGGCGAGGGAAGAGGGCATCATCCCGCTAGAATGACCGCAACCCCGGATGGTTCAATCCCGTTTCGGCAGACGGAGGCGTAGCTCCCCGCCCCCGCTTGTTCCGAGCGCAGTCACAAGACCCATTCAAAGGAAGCCCGAACGCCTTCAACACCCCGTCACGACGCTCGACGAACACCGAGAACCAACCCCCGACTGCCGTTCGGTTCGAGCCTGTCGAGAACTCCGCGTTGCGTTCTCGACCGGCCCGAACCAAACGGCGTGAGGGAAGCACCTACCGATAACGCTAAGTGCCGCCCTCGCCCCTTAAGCAAGCGCACCCCACACCCTCACTCCGCAGGCTGCGTCACGCCGCTGCCGCCGCCCTTCGCCTCGCCCCCGTTCGTCAGCGTCCGGCGAAGGAACGGGCCCACCCGGCGTTCGAAGCCATCGGCCAGACTGAACCCTGCCGGCACGATCAGCAGCGTCAGCAGCGTCGACGCGATCAGGCCGCCGATCACGACAACGGCCATTGGCTGATTGAAGCTGCCGTCGCCGCCGATCGACAGTGCGATCGGGATCATGCCGGCGACCATCGCCACCGTCGTCATCACGATCGGCTGCGCACGCTTGTGCCCTGCCTCCAGGATCGCCTCATACTTCGGCACGCCGCGGTCCATCTCCTCGATCGTGAAATCGATCAGCAGGATCGAGTTCTTCGCGACGATCCCCAGCAGCATCAGCAACCCGATATACACCGGCAGCGAAACCGGCATGCCGGCGATGTGCAGCGCGATCAGCCCGCCCAGCGGCGCGAGCAGGAAGGACCCCAGGTTCACGAACGGCGGCACCACCCGCTTGTACAGCAGGATCAGCACCGCCAGCACGAGCAGGACGCCGGCGAACACCGCGGTGATGAAGTTGCTGATCATCTCCTCCTGCGACTTGCTCTGCCCCGACGTCACATATTCGACGCCCGCCGGCAGGTTCTTCATCGCCGGCAACGCCAGGATCTTGGCACGCTCCTCCCCGTCAATCGCGCCCGGCGCCAGGTCGGCCCCGATCAGCAGGCGGCGCACCTGGTTCAGGCGCCGGACCTGCGACGGCCCCTCGCCGAACCCGATGTCAGCCACCACCGACAGCGGCACCGATCCGCCGGCCGTGGTGGGCACGGGCAGGTTGCGGATCGTCGACAGGTTGCGACGCGATCCCTCGTCGATCGCCACGCGGATCGGGATCTGCCGATCGCTCAGCGAGAATTTCGCGACATTCTGGTCGATATCGCCCAGCGTCGCGATGCGGATCGCGGTCGACAGCGCCTGCGTCGTGACGCCCATGTCGGCGGCCAGATCGATTCGCGGACGGATCACGATCTCCGGCCGCGGCAGGTCGCCTTCGGTTCGCGGTGCACGGATCTTGGGCAGCCTGGCCATCTGATCGACCACCGTCTGCGCCGCGGCGTCCAGCTTCACTGGATCGTCGCTCGCCAGAACGATCGCGATGTCACGCCCGCCGCCGCCGTTCTGCGCCTGGAAATTGATCCGCGCGTCTGCAATGCGGTTCATCTGCGGCTGCAACTCGCGTTCGAACTCGGTGCTGGTCCGCTTCCGATCCTTGCGCAGCGTGATCAGCACACGCGCCGTGCCGACCTGCACCGTGGTGTAGGCGGACTGCACCTCCGGCTGGGCGTCGAGCAAGCGCGCCGCGCGGTCGGCCACCGCCTCGGTCTGCTGCAACGTCGATCCGGGGACCAGCTGGATGCGCAACTGGCTGTAGTCCGTGTCGCCGACCGGGAAGAATGTCTGCGGCAGCGTCGCGAACGAAATGATCGTGGCGATGAACGCCAGCAGGCCGAACCCCATCGTCCACCAGCGATGGTCACGGAGCCAGGCGAACCGCCGCCCGATGCCGCCACGGGCACGCGCCGCATCGGCCGAGCTACGGTCCAGCGTCCAGCGCAGCACCGACTGGTACATCAGCATCACCCGGCCGCCGCCATGGTCTCGCTCACCGTGCGGGCGCAGGAAATACGCCGCGATCATCGGCGTGATCAGCCGCGCGACCGCAAGGCTCATCAGCACCGCGACGACGACCGTGAACCCGAAATTCTTGAAGAACTGCCCGGCAATCCCCGGCATCACGCTGACCGGGAAGAACACCGCCACGATCGAGAATGTCGTCGCGACCACCGCCAACCCGATCTCGTCCGCCGCGTCGATCGAGGCTTGCCACACGGATTTGCCCATCCGGATATGCCGCACGATATTCTCGATCTCGACGATCGCATCGTCGACCAGCACACCCGCCACCAGGCTGAGCGCGAGCAGCGTCATGCTGTTCAGCGTGAACCCGATCAGGTCCATCGCCCAGAATGTCGGGATCGCCGACAGCGGGATCGCCAGCGCGGAAATGACCGTCGCACGCCAGTCGCGCAGGAACAGGAACACCACGATGACGGCCAGCACCGCACCCAGGATCATCGCCTCGATCGCGGACTCGTACTGCGCCTCGGTATAGTCGACGCTGGTATAGAGCTGCTGGAACCGCACACCGGGGTTCTCCTTGCGCAGCGTCTCGATCGCCTTTTGCGTCTCGTGATACACGGTGACGTCGGAGAAGCCCTTGGCCTTGTACAGGTCGAAACTCACGACCTCGCGCCCGTTCATCCGCGCCAGCCGGCGCTGTTCCGCATAGCCGTCCTCGACCCGCGCGATATCGGCGAGCTTCACCGCGCGACCGTTCCCGACCGAAATCTGCTTCTGACCCAGCGCATAGGCGTCCGCCGCATTGCCCAAGATGCGGACCGACTGCTCCGCGCCCGCAATCTCCGCGCGCCCGCCGGCTGCGTTCAGGTTGGTCGATCGCAGCTGCGCGTTGATCTGGTTGGCGGTGACCCCCTGCGCCTGCATCCGCGCGGGGTCGAGGATCACGCGGATCTCGCGCGTCACGCCGCCTTCGCGCTCGACCGACGCCACGCCCGATACGGCGAGCAACCGTTTGGTCACCTGGTTGTCGACGAACCAGCTCAGCTGTTCCAGCGTCATGTCGGTCGCGGCGACCGAATAGGACACGATCGCATCGCCATCGATGTCGATCCGCGTCACCTGCGGCTCCTGGATCCCTTCGGGCAGGTCGCTGCGCACCCGCTGCACCGCCTCGCGCACGTCGGTGACCGCGCGATCGATCGGCGTGCCGAGCACGAACTGGACGAAGGTCTGCGAACTGCCTTCGGTCACGGTCGACTGGATCTCGTCGATCCCGTTGATGCCGCGAACCGCCGCCTCGATCCGCTGCGTGACTTGCGTTTCCATCTCGCTGGGCGCGGCGCCCGGCTGCGACACGATGATGTTCGCGCCCGGAAACGCGATGTCCGGCTGCTGGTTCACGTCCATCCGCATGAACGAGATGATGCCCGCCAGCGTCAGCGCCGCGAACAGCACCAGCGCGGGTATGGGGTTGCGGATCGACCAGGCGGAGATGTTACGCATGCGCGGTCCTTCAGCGTGCCGACGCGGCGGCGGCGGCGGCCGCGGCGGAACGCCGTTCGGGGATCACCTTGTCGCCGGGGTTCAGGAACGCGCCGGCCGACACCACGACCTGCTCGGTGCCGTTCAAGCCCGATGCGATCGAAACGCCGCCGTCGGTCACCTCGCCCACCGTCACGACGCGGCGCACCACCACATTGTCCGGCCCGATGATGTAGACGAAATTGGTCTTGCCGTCGGCCAGCACCGCCGACTGCGGCAGCAACGGCTGGTCGACCGACCCGCTGGTGATCACCACGCTGGCGAACCCGCCCGGGCGCAGTGCGGGATCATATGGGAGGGCAATCCGCACCAGCCCCTGACGCGATGTCGGGTCGATGATCGGCGACAATTGCCAGATCCGGCCGTTGAACGTCCGCGTGCCGCCCACCGGCGTCACCTGCGCCGGACGACCGACCGACAGGCTGGTCAGGTCCTGCTCCGCCAGCCGCGCCTGCAATTCCAGCTCCCCTTCGCGCGCGATGCGGAACAGCGGGGTCCCGCCACCGCCGCTCACGATCTGCCCGGCTTCGACCGACCGCGCCAGCACCAGCCCCGAGGCCGGCGCGCGCACGTCCAGCCGCCCGATCAGCGCCTGCGATTCGTTCAACTGCGCCCGCGCGACCGCGACCCGCGCCACCGCCGCGTCGCGCGTCGCGATCCGGCTGTCCAGGTCCGCCTTCGATACGAAACCGCGCCCGACCAAGCTGCGCGCGCGGTCCAGGTTGGACTGCGCCAGCGCGGCATCTGCCTGCGCCACGGTGATCGAAGCGCGCAACTGCGCCGCCTGCTGCGTCTGGACGGAACGGTCGATCACGACCAGCGTCTGACCAGCCTTCACCCACTGGCCCTGCTCGGCCAGCACCGCGGTCACCCGCCCGCCTTCGCCCGCCACGCCGACCGGCATGTCGCGCCGGGCGGCCAGCGTGCCGGTGGCCGAGATGGTCGAGGAGGACGCGCTGCGGCCGGGCACGATGACCGTCACGCGCTGCGCCGTACCCTTGCCGGTCGCGGCCGTCGCCTGGGTCGCGGCGGCCGTCTTGCTGGCACCGCTCTTCATGAAGAACAGCGCGGCACCCACTGCCACGACGATCAGCACGATCCCAATCACCAACCAGCGTCGGCTGCGGGGACGGGCATCCGCCGCATCGGCCATCGCGAACGATCGGTCGGTGTCGGGGGACTGCATCTTCATCGGGTGTGTGCCTCTCAGTACGGGACCGGGCGACCCGGCGACGCTGTGTTATCCAACTAAACCACTTCACTCAAGCGCGATTCCTTGTCCGCGACGTAGCATGTTTTGGCGACGGCAAGTTCGTGCCGCGCGACGAAAGCGTCTTGCACATCGATAAAGCCGCGTTCAGCCGCCGTGCAGTGCTCGGGCTTTACCTGCCCTCCACCGACAACAGGAGGATCACCCATGCAATCGCTTCATCCGCTCCGCCGCGCCCTCCCGCTTGCCGCGCTGTTCACCGCCGCCGCGATGCCTGCCATCGCCGCGGCGCAGGTCGCCCCGCTGCCGGTCGCCACGCTCGGCGGCACGCGGCTCGACATCGTCGCGACGGGCGAGGTCGCGCGCGCACCCGACATCGCCACCATCTTCGCCGGCGTGGTGACGCAGGCGCCGACCGCGTCGGCCGCGCTTGCCGAAAACGCGACGCGCATGACCGCCACGATCGCCGCGCTGCGCCGCGCCGGCGTCGCCGAACGCGATATCCAGAGTGCCGCGATCAACCTCAGCCCGCAATATCGCTACGGCGAGAACGTCCCGCCCGTGCTGACAGGCTACCAGGCGTCGAACCAGGTCACGATCCGGTTCCGCGAGATCAAGCGCGCCGGCACGATCCTCGACGCACTGGTCCAGGCCGGCGCGAACCAGATCAACGGCCCCGCCTTCTCGCTCGACAAGCCGGCCGCCGCGCTCGACGAGGCGCGCACCGCCGCCATGGCGCTCGCCCGCACCCGGGCGGATCTCTACGCGCGCGCCGCCGGCATGACCGTCCGCCGCATCGTCGCGATCAGTGAGGAAGGCGAACAGACCAATCAACCGCGCCCGATGATGGTGTCCATGGCGCTGTCGCGCATGGAAAAGGACGCGACCCCCGTCCAGGCCGGCGAGCAGACGCTCGGCGTCACCGTCCGCGTCACGTTCGAACTCCAGTAAGGGCACCGCGCCCGCCGCGAAGACAAAGAAAAGGCCGCCCCGGTCTCCCGGGGCGGCCTCAATCTACACCGAAGTGCGTCGCGATTAGCGGACGCGACCGCGGCGGAACAGGTTCACGATCGCGAGCAGGATGATCGCACCCAGCAGCGAAACGAGGAACGTCGTCAGATTGAGCGGCGCGTTGTTGATCGAGCCACCCGTGATGATCAGGCCGCCGATGAAGGCACCCACGATGCCGACGACGATGTTGAGCAGGATGCCCTGCTGCGCGTCGGTGCGCATGATGATGCTCGCCAGCCAGCCGATGACACCACCCACGATCAACCACATGATCAAACCCATAACGACCTCCCTGTTTTGACGATGGCCTGTGCAGCCCTTGCGTCGAGTAGGATGTTGATACGCACCGGGAACGATACGGTTCCTACGGCGCGAGGTCCTTTTCGGTTGCACCATGCTGGTATCCGGTGCGCCCCGGCACTGGCACCGCGGCCCCCTGATAAGTCAGGCTCAGCCCCGAACCGGCCGAAAACGCCCCGATCCGGCCGATCCGCACGCCGATCGCCGCCGCCCGCGCCTGCATCTCCGCGGCCGCATCCGGCGGCACCGCCATTAAGAGTTGGTAATCGTCGCCCGCGGTCGCCGCCGCGATCCGCACGTCCAGCGTATCGCCCCCCGCCGCCGCGATCAGCGCATCGGACAACGGCAGGGCATCCAGCGTAATAGCCACCGCACACCCGCTGGCGGCCGCGATCCGCCCGGCATCGATCAGCACCCCGTCGGAAACATCCGCCGACGCCCGCACAAACGGCACCAGCGCCTGCCCCGCCGCGACCTGCGCCCGCGGCCGCCGATATGCCGCCAGCAATTCGGCCGAACCCGCCATCGCCCCGCGCGCGATCTCCAGCCCCAGGCCGGCATCACCGATCGTCCCGGTGACCCACAACCCGTCCCCCGGCCGCGCCCCGGTCCGCGACGGCGCCCCACCCGGCGCCACCGATCCGATCGCCGTCAGCCCCAGCGTCCGCGCACCCCGCCCCGCGACGGTATCGCCCCCGAGCAACGGCACGGCATAGACGTCACAGACCTCCGCCAATCCGGCCACGAACCGCGCATCCCACCCGCGATCGCCGCTCAGCGTATAGCCCAGCAACACCCCCTCCGGCCGCGCGCCCTTCCCAGCCAGATCGGACAGGTTCACCGCAACGAGCTTCCAGGCGACATCCTCGGGCGGATCGCCGGGCAGATAATGCACGCCCTCGACCAGCATGTCGTGCGTGAGGACCAGCACTCGCCCGGCAGGCGGCACGAACAAAGCCGCATCATCCAGCAACCCCCGCGCCCCCACACCGGTCGCGACGCCCTTCAGCAACTCGATAAACGCTGCCTCGTCGGACACAGCTGCCCTCCAGCCAGAAAAAACGCCCCCTCCCTTTTAAGGGAGGGGGTTGGGGGTGGGTGCAACAGCGTCCCAAATTCAACGTCGCAATAGCGAGCAGGTACCACCCACTCCCAACCCCTCCCTTGAAAGGGAGGGGGGCTAGAAGAACACTAGACCCGCACAGCCTTCGCAACCGCGTCGAGAAGCCCGTTCACGAATCCCTTCTCACGCTTGTCGTAGAACGCCGCCGCCACATCGACATACTCGGAAATCACGCTCCCCGTCGGCACATCCGGCCGCGCGATCAGCTCGTACGTGCCCGCGCGCAGGATCTGCCGCATCGGCTTGTCCAGCCGCGCCATCGACCAGCCTGCGGCCAGCTTGTCCGAAATCGCCGCATCGACCTCGTCGCGCCGCGCATCCACGCCGCGCACCAGATCGTCGAAGAAATCGACCTCCGCATCGGCATATTCGACATCGTCGACGGTCGCGCCCAGCCGGTGACGATGGAATTCGTCGAGCAGCCGCGGCAGCGTGATCGTCTCCATCTCCTGCTGGTACAGCGCCTGCACCGCTGCCAGCCGCGCGGCACTGCGCGATCGCGAACGTTCGTTGATCTTGGCCATCTATTAACTCCCCAGCCGGACCGCGACCGACGCCGCATGTGCCGGCAACCCCTCGGCCGTCGCCAGCGTCACTGCCGCCGGCCCGATCGCACGCAGCGACACGGGGTCCAGCGCCAGGAAACTGGTCCGCTTCATGAAATCCAGGACCGACAGTCCCGATGAAAAACGCGCGCGCCGCCCGGTCGGCAACACATGGTTCGGCCCCGCGACATAGTCGCCGACCGCCTCGGGCGTGTGCCGCCCCAGGAACACCGACCCGGCATGCCGGACGCGCGCAAAGATCGCATCCGGATCGTCCGTCGCGATCTCCAGATGCTCGGGCGCCAGCCGGTCTACCAACGGGATCGCCGCATCCAGCGTCGGCACCACGATGATCGCGCCATAATCGGCCCAGCTCGCCCGCGCCACGCGCTCGGTCGCCAGCGTCGTCAGCCGCGCCTCGACCGCTGCCATCACCGCGTCGCCGAACGCCGCGTCGTCGGTGATCAGGATCGACTGGCTGACCGGGTCATGCTCCGCCTGGCTCAGCAGGTCGATCGCGATCCAGTCCGGGTCGTTGGCGCCGTCGGCCACCACCACGATCTCGGACGGGCCGGCGACCATGTCGATCCCCACCACGCCGTACAGCTGGCGCTTGGCCTCCGCGACCCAGGCATTGCCCGGGCCCACGATCACGTCGGTCGCCGCAATCCGCTCCGTCCCGTACGCCAGCGCCGCGATCGCTTGCGCCCCGCCGATGCGGAACACCTGATCGACGCCGGCGATCTCCGCCGCGGCCAGCACCAGCGGATTGACCTCGCCGTTCGGGGTCGGCGTCACCATCGTCAACCGATCAACGCCCGCGGCGCGCGCCGGCAAGGCGTTCATGAGCACCGACGACGGATAGGCCGCGCGCCCACCCGGCACATACAGCCCCGCCGCCTCGACCGCGCGCCAGCGCGACCCCAGCCGCACACCCTGCGCATCGACCGCATCGCGATCAGCCGGCACCTGCGCCGCATGGAACAGCCGGATCCGTTCCGCCGCCAGTTCCAGCGCATCGCGCAGGTCGCTCCCCAACCCGTCCAGCGCCGCACGCCGCTCCGCCCGCGGCACCTCCCACCCGGTCGTTGCCAGCTCATGCCCGTCGAACCGCGCGGTCAGTTCGGCCACCGCCACATCGCCGCGCGCGCGCACGTCCGCGACGATCGCCGCGACCGATTCGCGCACGCCCGCATCCGACTCGCGCCGCGCATTCACCAGGGTTTCGAACGCCGCAGCAAAGCCCGCGTCGGTCGCATCCAGCCGCTGGGTCATCGCCCGCCTCCGCTCGTAAAATCAGGCCGCACGCTGCGCCCCCGCCATCCGGAACCCGTCGATCAGCGCCGCGATCTGCCCGCTGCGCGTCTTGAACGCCGCGCGGTTGACGATCAGCCGGGCCGACACCTGTGCGATCACCTCGACCTCGGCCAGCCCGTTCTCGACCAGCGTCCGCCCGCTCGACACCAGATCGACGATCCGGTCGGCCAGCCCCAGCACCGGCGCGATTTCCATCGCGCCGTTCAGCTTCACGCATTCCGCCTGCACGCCGCGCGCCTCGAAATGGCGCCGCGTGATGTTCGGATATTTCGTCGCCACACGGACGTGGCTCCATTCGCGCGGGTCGTCGCCTGCCGCCAGTGCCACCGGTTCCGCCACCGACAACCGGCAATGCCCGACGTCCAGATCGACCGGCGCGTAAAGTTCGGAATAGTCGAACTCCATCAGCACGTCGGACCCGACGACACCGACCTGCGCCGCGCCGTGCGCCACAAACGTCGCGACGTCGAACGCCCGTACCCGGATGATCCGCACGCCGGGATCGCTGGTCGCGAACATCAGCGCGCGGCTCGCCGGGTCGGAGAACGCCGCTTCCGGCACGATCCCGACCTGCGCCAGCATCGGCAGCACTTCGTCGAGGATACGGCCCTTTGGAATGGCCAGGGTGACGGGTTCGATCATGCCGCGCGCCTTACGCGCCCAACCGACGCCTCACAAGAAACCACTTTGCCCCACGTCTCGGGGCGATTGCGGGGCCGGTCGCCCGGCCCCCACAGCATCACACCTTGCGGCTGGCCTCGAACAGGAACCACGCACGCTCTTCGGCCTGGTCGGTCCAGTCGTCCAGAATGCCGCTGGTCGCATTGTCCTTGGCTTCGTCGACGATGTCCTTTGCCTCGCGCAGCGCCTGCACCAGATGCAGATTGTCCTCGCGCAGCTCGACCAGCATGTCGTCCGCACTCACGAACGGCTTGTCGTTGTCCTGAATCGTCTGGCGGCGCGAAATGTCGCCGATCGACCGCAGCGTGACGTTGCCAGTCTTGCGCACGCGCTCTGCGATCGCGTCGGTCGTGCCCAGGATCTGCGCGGCCTGATCGTCGAGCATCAGGTGATAGTCGCGGAAATGCGGCCCCGACACGTGCCAATGGAAATTCTTGGTCTTCAGGTACAGCGCGAAGCTGTCCGCCAGCACGCCGTTCAGCGCGTCGGCGACGGTCTTGGCGTTGGTCGTCGCGATATCGGTCGGGGTTGCCAGTTCGGGCTGCGGGGTGTCGGCCATGATGCGTCTCCGGATATTTGGTTCGGGTCCTCAACGACCCAGACCCGCCTCGGTCGCATCCCCGCCCACAGAATTTTCGCGCCGGACGCTAGAGCAACCGCAAGGCATCGAGCCCGAACCCGAGCGCGACCAGAATGAACACCACCCCGATCCCGATCCGCACGGCGCGTAGCGGCATCACCGTCACGAACCGCCGCCCCAGCATCGCCGCGGGCACCGCCGCCGCCAGCACGCCCAGCGTCGCGCCGATCGCCGCCAGCACCGGCGCCGCGGTCCGCGCCGACAGCGCGAACGCCAGGAACTGCGTCTTGTCACCGAGGCCCGCCGCCAGCAGCACGCCGAAACTCCCACCGAACGCCCCCAGCCGCGGCGACACCGTCAGCTTCGGCGTCTTGGGCCGCGCAAGCGACCCGATTCCCGCGGACAGCAGCGCCAGCGCCGCCATCAGCGACAGCGCACGGAACGGCACCGTACCATGCACCACAGCACCGCCCGCCGCGCCGATCCCAGTGCTGACCAGCGCCGCCAACCCCGCCGCAGCCAGCACGCGGCCGGTCCTGTCCGGAAACTTCAGGCAGAGCAGGATGACCAGCAACTGGCTGCGGTCGCCGATCTCGGCCAGCCCGCACGCCACGAACGCACTCAGCAATGCATCCATCTATTCAGCGAACCCCACGCGTAGGATCAGTCCGCAAACCGGACGCTGATCGACGCCAGCAACGCATGGACCGCATGATCGTCGCCCGGCGCGCACCCGCACGCCTCGCGCAGACCCGCCAGATAGGGCCGGATCAACGCCGCGCGCCCGTCACGCCCGATCGCGGTCGCCAGTTCGGCGGCGATGCCCACGACCGCGGACAGCCCGTGCAACCGCGCCGTTCCGCGAATCTCGACCACCCGCTGCATCAGCCGGTCGAGCGACAGCGTCGGCAAATCCGCCTCCAGCACCGCGATCCGCCCGCACAGGCGGGTCGCCGCGGCCATGTCGTTCTCGTCGTCCTGTCTGTAAGCGGTCGCCATCTTGCGTCCTCCCCTTGCGACCTTGTGCGCCCGCATTCCTTATCCACCGATTAAGACGCGTCCGCGACATTGCCGGCGACAGAACGGTCCACGGGCTTGACTCTCCTCCTCGCGTCGCTCAAAGGACCCGGCATACAGGCGGCGGCAACGTCGCCTTCTTTTTTTTCGCGTTCGCAAAGGTTCCGGGTCATGGCAAAGCCGACCACCGTCAAGATCAAGCTCGTCAGCACCGCCGACACGGGTTTCTTCTACGTCACGAAGAAGAACCCCCGCACGCAGACGGAAAAGTTCACCTTCCGCAAGTACGACCCCGTCGTGCGCAAGCATGTCGAGTTCAAGGAAGCCAAGATCAAGTGATCTAGGTCCGCCCAGGCGGCGGACCGAGATTATCCCCGCGCAGGCGGGGATCCAGCAAAAAACCCGCAGGGTCCACGCTCGTCACGAGCGCAGACCCTGCGGGTTTTGAATGTCGAGCCCCCGCCGTACCAGGCACGACCGCTCTGACCGCCCCTAAAGCAAAGCCTCCACAGACCCCACGAACCGCATCACCGAAATCGGTTTCGACACATAGGCCTGCGCCCCTGCCGCGCGGATCCGCGCCTCGTCGCCGTGTGCGGCATAGGCCGTCACCGCCATCACCGGGATCTCCCGCAACGCATCGTCCGCGCGCATCGCCGCGATCAGGTCCAGCCCGCTCACATGCGGCAACTGGATGTCCATGATGACCAGGTCGGGCGCGAACTCCCGCGCCGTCGCCAGCGCCTCGCGCCCGTCGCTGACGCCCCGCGCATCATAGTCGTGCGCGCGCAAAAGGTCGCAGAACAGCTTGAGATTAAGCTCGTTGTCCTCGACAATCAGGACTTTCTTCGCCACCGCACCCTCTCGCATCTGGCACGGGAGTAGAGGATGGCGGCCAAGGATACAATGAACGCGGACGGCGCCGCAGCCCTCGCGTTGAACGCGCTCGTCTGGACGCTGGGCGAACCGTCGCGCGCCGATCGGCTGCTCGCGCTGACCGGCCTCGACCCCACCGACCTGCGCACCCGCGCGAACGATCCGGCGGTGCTCGGCGCGGTCCTCGGCTTCCTCGAATCGCACGAACCGGACCTGATCGCCTGCGCCGCCGACCTCGACGTCGCGCCCGACCGGCTGGTCCGCGCCAACGCATTGCTCTCCGCATGAGCCGCCCGCTGCTCATCACCGACTGCGACGAGGTGCTGCTCCACATGGTCACCCATTTCGGGGCCTGGCTTGATGCGGAACATCAGCTCGATTTCCAGCCGCGCGGCGGTCACTTCACCTCCAGCACGCGCCGCCGCAGCGACGGCACGCTGTTCCCCGACGAACAGCTCTGGCCGCTGCTCAACGGCTTCTTCGAAACGCAGATGCACCGCCAGACGCTCGTCCCCCACGCGGCCGAGGCACTGGCAGAGATCGGTGAGGTCGCCGACATCGTCGTGCTCACCAACATCATGCCTGACTGGCATGCGGGCCGGGTCGCGCAACTCGCCGCGCACGGCATCCGCCACCGCGTCGTCTGCAACCAGGGCGGCAAGGGCACCCCCGCGCGCACGCTGATCGAGGAATTCGCCCCCTCCGCCGCGGTGTTCGTCGACGACCTCGCCGTCCACCACGCATCGCTCGCCGAACACACGCCCGAGGTCTGGCGCCTCCACATGGTCTCCGAACCCACCCTCGCCCCCGACGTCGCCCCGGCGCCCGAGGCCGACGCCCGCATCGACGACTGGCGCGAAGCCAAGGACTGGATTCTCGCGCGGTTCGAAGAGGGACCGCGGAGGTAGGGCACATCAGAAAAGCCCCCTCCCTTTCAAGGGAGGGGTTGGGGGTGGGTGCAACAGCTCCACACCCACAGCGTCTTAATAAACGAACAGGTACCACCCACCCCCAACCCCTCCCTTGAAAGGGAGGGGGGCCAGAAGCACTACAACCCAATCCCCCTTGACCCACCCCGCGCCCCATCCGAAAGACCACAGCATGAGCATCGAAACCCGCCTCACCGAACTGGGCATCGCCCTTCCCGAAGCCGCCGCGCCCGTCGCGGCCTATGTCCCCGCGGTCGAGGCCGGCGGCCTGCTGCACTTGTCGGGGCAGCTGCCGTTCGACGACGGCGCACTGATGACCGGCTATGTCGGCGGCAACCGCGACGCGGACTATGGCAAGAAAGCCGCCGAACGCTGCGCCGTCATGGTGCTGGCCCAGGTCAAGAAGGCGCTCGGCACGCTCGACCGTGTGGAGCGCGTCGTGAAGCTCGGCGTGTTCGTCTCGTCCGACCCCGCCTTCACCGGCCAGCCCGCGGTCGCCAACGGCGCGTCCGAACTGATGGTCGCGGTGTTCGGCGATGCCGGCCGCCATGCGCGTTCCGCGGTCGGCGTGCCCGTCCTGCCGCTCGGCGCGGTCGTCGAAATCGACGCGGTCTTCGCCGTCCGCCAGGCCTGACCCTAAAGCGGTGCCCGCCCCAGATCCGGCGCGCACCGCCTTTCTCCGCGCGCAACCTTTCGCGCACCGCGGCCTCCACGGCGACGGCCGACTGGAAAACAGCCGCGCCGCGTTCGTCGCCGCGATCGCCGCGGGCTACGGCATAGAATGCGACGTCCAGGCCAGCCGCGACGGCGAGGCGTTCGTCTTCCACGACGCCGATCTCGACCGGCTGACCGACCAGACCGGCCCGCTTGCCGCGCGCGACGCCGCGGCACTCGACGGCATCCGCCTGACCGGCACGGACGAGACGATCCCCACGCTGTTCCAGCTGCTCGCCCGCACGCTCGGCCGCGTCCCCCTGCTGATCGAGGTCAAGACGCCCGCGACCGACATCCTGCCCATCTGCCGGGCCGTCGCGCGCGAGTTGGACGGGTATCGCGGGCCGGCCGCCGTCATGTCGTTCCACCCCGGCGTCGCGCGCTGGTTCCGCCGCAACGTCCCCGCCATCCCGCGCGGGCTGATCGTCAGCGAGGAAGACCGCCACGGACCGACGCACGACGCCCGCCGCACCCTTGCGCTGGCCCATGCGAAACCCGACTTCCTGGCCTATGATATCCGCAGCCTGCCCAGCCCGTTCGCCGCGCGGTTCCGCGCCCGCGGGATGCCCGTCTTGACCTGGACCGTGCGCGATGCCGCCGCCGAACGGATCGCCGCCGCCCATGCGGACGAAGTGATCTTCGAAGGCGCGCACCGATGAGCGATTCCGGCCTCACCGCCCGCATGGCCGGCGGCCTCGCCGATTTCAGCGCGGCGGACTGGGACGCCTGCGCCGGCACCGACAACCCGTTCGTCGGCCACGCCTTCCTGTCCGCGCTGGAGGATGCCGGCTGCGCGCAGCCCCGCGCTGGTTGGCAGCCCGTGCCGATCGTCATCGACGGTCCCGACGGCCGCCCCGCCGCGATCGCGCCAGCCTATGCCAAGAGCCACAGCCAGGGCGAATATGTCTTCGACCATGGCTGGGCCGACGCGTTCGAGCGCGCCGGCGGGCAATATTACCCGAAGCTCCAGATCGCCGTCCCGTTCAGCCCCGTTCCCGGCCCGCGCCTGCTCACCCGCGACCCCGCACTCCGCGTGCCGCTGGTCAACGCCATCGCCGCGGTCGTCGACCGGCTCGGCCTCTCCTCCGCGCACGCCACCTTCGTGGCGGAGGACGAGGTCGAAGTGTTCGAAGCGGCCGGCTGGCTGATCCGCGCCGACCGCCAGTTCCACTGGACCAACGACGGCTACGGCAGCTTCGACGATTTTTTGGCGGCCCTCGCCAGCCGCAAGCGCAAGGTGATCCGCAAGGAACGCGCCGCCGCGGTCCAGGGACTCGACATCGTCCACCTGACCGGCGATCAGATCACCGAGGCGCACTGGGACGCGTTCTGGCTGTTCTACCAGGACACCGGCGCGCGGAAGTGGGGCCGCCCCTACCTCAACCGGCGCTTCTTCTCGCTCCTGTCCGAACGGCTCGGCAACCGCGTCCTGCTGATGCTCGCGCTGCGCGACGGCGTGCCGATCGCCGGCGCGCTCAACCTGATCGGCGCCGACACGCTCTACGGCCGCTACTGGGGTTCGACCGAGGACGTCCCCTTCCTCCATTTCGAACTCTGTTATTACCAGGCGATCGACGCCGCCATCGCCCGCGGCCTTTCCCGCGTCGAAGCCGGCGCGCAGGGCTCCCACAAGCTCGCCCGCGGCTACGCCCCCGCCGTCACCTGGTCCGCCCACTACATCCCCGACCCCGCCTTCCGCCGCGCCGTCGCCGACTATCTCGAGGCCGAACGTGCCGCCGTGGCCGAGGACATCGAGGAACTCGACGAAATGACCCCGTTCAAGAAGGGGTAGGCCTCAAGCCCCCGCCCATCCCGAGCGAAGTCGAGGGACCCTTCGAGCGCAGCCGAGAAGCCAACAGCACCCCGCAAACTCCGTTCGGTTCGAGCCTGTCGAGAATCCCTTTCGGAACCCCAAACTCCGTTTGGTTCGAGCCTGTCGAGACCCCTACACAACCCAGCCAGGGTTCTCGACAAGCTCGAACCGAACGGAGGTGGGTGGTCAATTCCCTCAAGCAGCAACCCGCACCGTCACCCCCAACCAAGCCCGCGCCGCCTTCTGCGCGTTCGCGATCTCGCGCGCGGTCATGTCCTCGGCGATCTCCGCGCGACACTGCTGCCCGCGCTCGCTGCCGTTCAGCGCCGCCAGATTGAACCACTTATGCGCCTCGACCAGATCGAGCCCGATCCCCCCGCCACCCGACGAATAGGCCATCCCAAGATCGAGCAGTGCGTCGACATCCCCCCGGGTCGCCTCCGCGATCCGATCGTCGATGATGCTGCCGGCGGTACGAAGTTGCTGTCCCATGGTCCATTCCCTGTTCCGACGCGAGTCGTCAGGACTGGAAAGATGGGGCCCCAAGCGAGTATAAATGGTTAACGTCGTCGACCAAGGGACGTCGAACCCTCAGCCCACCACCACCGGCACATTGTCGATCAACCGCGTCGTCCCCAGCCGCGCGGCCGCCAGCAACCGCATCGGCCGATCCCCCACCACGCCAACCGGCACCAAACTCTCCGCATCGCTCAGCGCCACATAGTCCACGCTCGCGAACCCCGCGTCGATCAGCCGCCGCTCCGCTGCCGCCAGCACGCCCGCCACGTCGTCGCCGCGCGCGATCGCCGCCGCCGCCTCGCCCAGTGCGCGCGGCATCGCCCGCGCCGCCGCCCGCTGCTCGTCGTCGAGATAGGCGTTGCGCGACGACAGCGCCAAGCCGTCATCCTCACGCTGTGTCGGCACACCGACGATCTCGACCGCGAAATCCATATCCGCCACCATCCGCCGGATCACTGCCAGCTGCTGCCAGTCCTTCTCGCCGAACAGCGCGACGTCCGGCTGCACCTGGTTCAGTAGCTTGGCGACCACCGTCGCCACCCCGTCGAAATGGCCCGGCCGCGCCGCACCGCAAAGCCCCTCGCTCACCCCGGCGACCGACAGGTTGCTCGCGTACCCCTCCGGATACATCGCCGCCACGTCCGGCGCCCACAGCACGTCCACGCCGCCCGCATCCAGCATCGCCGCATCCGCCGCCTCGCGCCTGGGGTACGCCACCAGATCCTCGTTCGGCCCGAACTGCGTCGGATTGACGAAGATCGACGCCACCACATGGTCCGCGCGCAACCGGGCGGCCGCGACCAGCGCCATGTGCCCGGCATGCAGCGCCCCCATCGTCGGCACCAGCGCCACGCTCTCCCCCGCCGCGCGCCAGGCGCGGACGATGGCGCGCAACGCGCCGACAGTACGAATGATTTGCACCTTGGGGTGGCCTCCGATAGGGCTGAACAGCGTCTTTGGGGGGCGCGCCGGACGAGTTCAAGGGGGCGGGGCATACCCGCAAAGGGCTTTTGCAGACAGCGCATCTCATCGTCTTCGCCAATGAAAAAGGCGGTTCGGGCAAGTCCACCACCGCGGTCCATACCGCGGTCGCGCTGGCCGCGGCCGGCCGCCGGGTCGCGACGATCGACCTCGACCACCGCCAGCGCACGCTCGCCCGTTATCTGGAGAACCGCACCGCCACGATGGAGCGGCTCGGCGTCGATCTGCCCCTGCCGCACGTCGAAACGCTCGATCCCGCCAAGGGCCCGCAGGTCGGCGAACGGATCGACGCGCTCCGGTCTGAGGTCGACATCATCGTCGTTGACACGCCCGGCCGCGACGACGGTCCGGCCCGCGCCGCGATCGAACGCGCCGACACGCTAGTCACCCCGATCAACGACAGCTTCATCGATCTCGACCTGATCGGGCAGGTCGATCCGGACAGCTACAAGATCAAGCGCCCCAGCTTCTACGCGGAGATCGTGTGGGACGCGCGCAAGGTCCGCGCCAAGACCGACGGCGGCACCGTCGACTGGGTCGTGCTGCGCAACCGGTTGCAGCATATCGAGGCACGCAACATGAAACGCGTCGCCGCCGCCCTCGCCGAACTCAGCAAGCGGGTCGGCTTCCGCGTCATCCCCGGCCTGTCCGAACGCGTCATCTTCCGCGAACTGTTTCCGAAGGGGCTGACGCTGCTCGACCTGAAGGCGATCGGTGCCGACGCCGGCATCGCGCACATCGCCGCGCGCCAGGAACTGCGCGAAATGATCGCCGGCCTGGCGCTCCCCGATCGCAAGCCCGAACCGGCCCCCGCATCGACGATGGCCGCCGCCTGATGCTCCTGCTGCTCCTTGCCGCCGCCGCGGTCGGATATTGGGCGTACAAGGACGGCTCGCTCAAGACGCTGCGCTATGCCGATGTCGCCGCCGGCGTCGCGGCGCTGATCGGGCTCAGCCTGCTGTTCAAGGGCAATCCCACGCTCGGCATCGTGGCCCTGGGCGGTGCCGGCACCTGGGTCTGGTTCCGCAAGCAGGTCCCCGCTCGCCCGCTGATGACCGAGACCGAGGCGCTCGCCCTGCTCGAACTGCCGATCGGTGCCGATGCCGACCGGATCCGCGCGGCGCACCGCCGACTCATCGCCCGCGTCCACCCCGACGCCGGCGGCACTGCCGATCTCGCTCGCCGCGTGAACCTCGCGCGCGACACGCTGCTCGCCGTCACCCCGTCGCGCCCGATCGACCGCTGACCCGGCCAGCGCCACACCGCTTCGCGCCATCGATCCTGCGCGAATACGACATTCGCGGCATCGTCGGCGACACGCTCCACCCGGCCGATGCCACTGCGGTCGGCCGCGCCTTCGCCACCCTCGTCACCCGCGCCGGCAGCACCCGCATCGCGGTCGGCCGCGACGGGCGCACACATAGCGCGGCGCTCCAGGACGCGCTCGTCACCGGCCTCACCGCGGCCGGCTGCGACGTCGTGCGTATCGGCGTCGGCCCCACCCCGATGCTCTATTTTACGGAGGCCGTGCTCGGCGTCGACGCCGCGGTCATGGTCACCGGCAGCCACAACCCGCCCTCGTACAACGGCTTCAAGCTCGTCCACGCCCACCGCCCCTTCTACGCCGACCAGATCACGGACCTCGGGGCACTTGCAGCCGCCGGCGACTGGACCGACGCACCCCACCCCGGCCAAGTGTCCGACCTCGACAGCGCCACCCGCTACGTCGACCGCCTAATCGAAGGCCCCGACCTGCCCCCGCTCCGCATTGGCTGGGACGCCGGCAACGGCGCGGCCGGCGCGATCGTCAAACAGCTCACCGCCCGCCTTCCCGGCGAACACCATCTGCTGTTCACCGCGATCGACGGCAGCTTCCCCAACCACCACCCCGACCCCACCATCGACGCCAACCTCGCCGATCTCCGCGCACTCGTCCTGCGTGAGGAACTCGACCTGGGCATCGCGTTCGACGGCGACGGCGACCGGATCGGCGTGATCGACCACCGCGGCCGCACTTTGCCCGCCGACCGGCTGCTCGCAATCCTCGCCGAACCGGTGCTGGCCGCCCACCCCGGCGCGACGATCATCGGCGACGTGAAGATGTCGCAGATCCTGTTCGACCGGATCGCCGCACTCGGCGGCACCCCCGTCATGGGCCGCGCCGGCCACGCCCCGATGAAGGACGCGATGCGCGACACCGGCGCGCTGCTTGCCGGCGAACAGAGTGGCCACATCTTCTTCGCCGACGACTATCTCGGCTACGACGACGCACTCTACGCCGCGCTCCGCCTGATCCGCACGCTCACCGACAAACCCCTTGCCGACCTCGCCGACGCGCTCCCCGCCCGCACCGCCACCCCAGAACTGCGCTTCGCCTCCACCGAGGACCGCAAGTTCGACGTCGTGGCAGAGGTCGCCGCCCGGCTTGCTGCAGCTGGCGCCACCGTCGACACCACCGACGGCGTCCGCGTCACCATGCCCGACGGCTGGTGGCTGCTCCGCGCGTCCAACACACAGGACCTGCTCGTTGCGCGGGCCGAGGGTCGCGACCAGCCCGGCTGCGACCGCCTCATCGCCGCACTCAACACGCAACTCGTGCTCAGCAACGCCAGCCCCGCCACCTGACCCGCGGAACCCCCGCCTGTCCCGCCGGGTTACACCGGCAACTCACTCGGAGACCAACCATGCGTCCCACCGCCGCCCTCGCCCTCATCGCCCTCGTCGCCGCCCCGGCCGCAGCCCAGCTGACGACCGGCAACTCCGCCTCGACTGGCAGCGTTTCGTCCAACACCACCGGTTCCGGCTCGTCGAGCAGCAGCCTCGGCATCGGTCTGGGCAGCGGCTCGCTTTCGGGCAGCACCTCGACCACCGCCACCGGCTCGATCCCCGACGTCGCCGGCACCGGCTACGGCCAGCCCGGCACCCCGCTCGGATCGAACTCGTCGCTCAGCGCGCGCGTCAACGCGCAGGCCGGCTTGAGCAGCGCGTCGCGGCTCAACAACCGGCTCTCGACCGGCAGCGCCGGCTACACCGGTTCGGGCGCCAGCGGCGTCTCGAACGGCAACAATGCGGTCAGCGGCCTGTCGGGCGGCACGACCCTGTCGAACGCCGGTCAGCCCACCGGCACGCCGCTCGGTTCGGGGAACTGACACCCAAACGGGGGTTGCCGTAGCGCCGCGGTCGCCCCATCTTGCTGCAACGCAGCGAAAGTCCGGACATGATCGAAGCCACCACCCGTCACGGCGGCCCTGCCCACCCCGGCATGGGCTTCCGCCAGTTCGTTGCGTTCATCGCCGCGATGATGGCGATCAACGCGCTCGGCATCGACATCATGCTGCCCGCGCTCCCGGCCATGTCCAGCGCGCTCGGCATCACGGTCGAGAACCAGCGCCAGTTCATCATCGCCGCCTACGTCCTCGGCTTCGGCGCGGCTCAGCTGTTCTACGGCCCGCTCTCCGACCGCGTCGGTCGAAAGCCCGTCCTGCTCGTCAGCCTCTCGCTGTTCGCGGTCGCCAGCATCGCCGCCACCTTCTCGACCGACTTCACGACCATCGTCGCCGCCCGCCTGCTCCAGGGGGTCGTCGCTGCCTCGTCGCGCGTGCTTGCGGTCTCGATCGTGCGCGACTGCTACTCCGGCCGCCAGATGGCGCGCGTCATGTCGCTCAGCTTCATCGTGTTCCTCGCGGTGCCGATCCTCGCGCCCAGCATCGGCCAGCTCATCCTGATGGCCGGGCCGTGGCCCTGGATCTTCTACTTCCTCGCCGCCTTCGCAATCGCGGTGGTCACCTGGGGCTGGTTCAAGCTGCCCGAGACGCTGCACGAGGATTATCGCCGCCCGATCTCGGTCGCCTCGATCCTGTCCGCGGCACGCGAAGTCGTCACCAACCGCTATGCACTCGGCTACACGCTCGCCACCTCGCTGCTGTTCGGCGGGCTGATGGGCTACATCAACTCGGTGCAGCAGATCTTCGCCGACGTGTTCCAGCGCCCGGCGATCTTCACCACCGTGTTCGCCGCGACCGCCGGCACGATGGCGATCGGTTCGTTCTTCAACTCGCGGATCGTCGAACGGCTCGGCACGCGCCTCGTCTCGCACACCGCTTTGCTCGGCTTCATCGCGATCAGCGGCGTCCATCTGGCGGTCGCCGCGGCCGGCTACGAAACCGTGCTGAGCTTTGCCGTCCTGCTTGCCGCGACCATGGGCTGCTTCGCGCTCGCCGCGTCCAACTTCAACTCGATGGCGATGGAGCCGGTCGGCCACATCGCCGGAACCGCCTCGTCGATCCAGGGCTTCCTGTCGACAACGGGCGGCGCGCTGGTCGGCCTGCTGATCGGGCAGAGCTTCAACGGCACCACGATCCCGGTCGCCGCCGGCTTCTTCCTCACCGGCGTCGGGTCGCTCGCCATGGTGTTGCTCGTGGAACGCGGCAAACTCTTCCAGGCCCGCAACGCCCCGGTCGCGGTGCCTGCCTGACCGGTTCAGTAAGGCGCCAGCTTCACCTTCAGGACCTGCGGCAACGTCGTCAGATTGAGCCCGCTGCCGGTCTGGTCGCCGTTCCAGACGCGCTCGAAGACCCATTTGCCGTCATGGAAATGCCCTTCCTCGACCCGGGCCATCATGAACCGCTCGCCCTTCGCCGAATCGAACCGCACGCGCACCCGATGCCCGACGAGCAGGAACTCGTTCGGCGACAGTTGCGCGATCGTCGCCCCGCCGTCGGGCACGTCGCGATCGGGCACCGGGTCGGCCTTCCCCAGCCAGCTGTCGCCGACGGTCCCCATCTGCCATTCGCCGTAGGTCAGCGTCGCCGTCCAGCGATCGCCAAGCTTCAGCGTCTCGGGCTTCCGATCGTCCGCCTCGCCCGCGCCCCAGACCTCGTTCTCGAACGAGAGCCTGGCCCAGTCCCGCGCCATCGGGGCAAATCGCCGGTAATGAACCGCGAAGGTCTCGACCGTCTGGGCGTTCACCTGCCGCGCACCCAGTGGATAATTCGAGAAGCCGGAGTAATCGAGGCCGAACGGCGCAAAACCGATCCCCTGCCGCCCCAGCACGTCATAGAAGTGCCGCGCATAGCCCTTGTCGCTGCCGATCTCCGGAACGAACAACGCATTGTCCGCCCGCCCATATTGATCCAGCGTCTTGCGGACCCGCGCACTGTCGCGATCATAGATGTCCGGCGCGATCGCATCGACCGCCGGCGCCCCCGTCTTCCACACGTCCAGGACGTTCCACGTCGGCCCGCCCGAGGAATAGGTGAACGGATCCTGATACTTGAACGGGTCGCGCAAAGCCGCGTTGACATACATCGGCAGCGCCAGCTCGCGTTTGCCGGCCACCGTGATCTCGTCCACGTACCGGGCGATATGCCAGGCATGGAAATACTCGTCGGCATCCTTGCCGAACGCGGCTTTCCAGGTGCCGGGCTTCGCGCGCATCGCCCTGATCAGTTCGGCCGGCACCGGCTGTTCGAACAGCCGCTGGGCCGTCGGCGAGAAATCGCGCACCGCACTGTACGTGTCCACCTCGTTCTCGACCTGGACCATGATGACGCTGTGATCCGGATCGGCCGCCTTCAGGTGCCGCATGAGCGCCACGAACGCGCGCTTGTCCGCCTCCAGCGTCGCGCGGAAATGGGGTGAGAGCGAGTTCTTCACCTCGCCCTTCGCATTGACGACCCGTGGAAAGCGCCTGTTGTTCAGCTTGACCCATTCCGGCGCATAATCCGGATTGTTGTTCTTCCAGGTTCCGAACCACAGCAGGACCAGCCTGACGTCGTTCGCACGCGCCTGCGTCAGCAATTCGTCGACGAAGGAGAAATCGAACTGCCCCTCGACCGGTTCGATCTGCTCCCACGCGATCGGCATTTCCAGCGTGTTGGCAGACGCAGCCTTCACGGCCGGCCAGACCGTCGGAAGCTGCGAGGCGTAGTTCGCCGAGTTATTCGCCTGCACGCCAAGCATCAGGAACGGCGCCCCATCGACCATCAGCGCATGCCGGCCATCCTTCGTGACGAGCCGCGGAAGGTCGCTCGCCGATGCGACGCCGCTGATCGCCATGGCGGCGGCCATCGCCAGGGGGAGAATCCGTCGTGCAATAGCTGGCATTTTCGTCCCCGACCCGCGCCGTCATTCACGTGACGGCGTCGCAGGCCAAGCATCTACGGCGAATGGCGGGGGTGGACCAGAGCCAACGCGTGGCAATGAATACTGCTGATCAAGAGCGCGAACCGGGGCCGGAGCGACGGACCGGAACCGCCGATCTAAAGACCGCCTGCATGACGATCGACAGACGAGGTTCGAACGGACGCCCCCATTCCAGACCGCAATGGGCCGCCGCAGCGATGCCGCCCGACCCCAAACGCAAAAAAGCCCGCATCGCTGCGGGCTTTTTTAGGGGGGTTGGTGGAGCCGTGGGGGATCGAACCCCAGACCTTCGCAATGCCATCGCGACGCTCTCCCAGCTGAGCTACGGCCCCATACCCTGACCGCCGGCTGGGAACCGGCGGGGTGAGGCGCGCTCTACGAAAGCCGGCGCGCCCCTGCAAGCATTAATTCTCGTCTTCGTCCGCCGGTGCGGCCACACCGATATCGTCGTCGCCGCCCAGGTCGACATCGTCGTCGGGGCTCGGCTCGGCGTCCTCGTCGACTTCGAGGTCCTCGCTCAGGTCCGAATCGTCCTTTTCCTCGACGACCTTCTTCGGCGCGTCATAGGACAGCGGCTGCTTGGACTTCAGCACGCTTTCCGGTTCGAACTGCGTCGCGCACTCGACGCACGTGACGGGATCGTCCTTGCCCAGGTCGTAGAACCGCGTGCCGCACTTCGGGCAGGTCCGCTTGGCGCCCCATTCAGGCTTCGTCATGGATGGTTGCTCCGCAAAAGGGGAAGCGCGCCGAAAGCCGGGAGCCGTCGACGCGAATTGCCGCGCGCCTTGCCACAGCCCCATGCCCCTGTCAAAGCCGCGCCCCATGCACGCTCCATCCCTTCGGCCCGCCCCGACCCCCACCACCTTCACCACCGCCGGCCCGCTGTCCGGCCGGGTCCGCGTGCCGGGCGACAAGTCGATCTCGCACCGCGCGCTGATGCTGTCCGCGCTCGCGGTCGGCCGCAGCACGATCGACGGCCTGCTGGAGGGCGAGGACGTCCACGCCACCGCCGGCGCACTGCGCGCGATGGGCGCCACCATCGTCCGATCCGACGACGGCCGCTGGACGGTCGACGGCGTCGGGGTCGGCGGCCTGCTGCAACCCGCCATTGCGCTCGACATGGGCAACAGCGGCACGTCGACCCGCCTGCTGATGGGCCTCGTCGCCAGCCACCCGATCACCGCGACCTTCACCGGCGACGCCTCGCTCAGCAAGCGGCCGATGGGGCGCGTCATCGATCCGCTGTCGGCGATGGGCGCGGACATCACCGCCAGCCCCGGCGGCCGGCTCCCGCTCATGGTCCGCGGCCTCAACCCCGCGGTCCCGCTCGACTACCGGCTCCCCGTCGCCTCGGCGCAGGTGAAGTCCGCGGTTCTGCTCGCCGGGCTCAACACCCCCGGCATCACCCGCGTGATCGAACCGGTGCCGACCCGCGACCATAGCGAACGGATGCTCGCCGGCTTCGGCGCGACCGTCGACGTCACCATGGACGCCGACGGCACGCGCACCATCGCGATCCACGGCCCGGCGGACCTCAAGCCGCAGCATATCGACGTCCCCGGCGACCCCTCCTCCGCCGCATTCCTCGTCGTCGCCGCGCTGATCGTGCCGGGGTCGGAGGTCCGCATCGAGAATGTCGGCATCAACCCGACCCGCGCCGGCCTGTTCGGCGTGCTCCAGGCGATGGGCGCGGACCTGACCTTCCACGACCAGCGCCAAGTCGGCGGCGAACCGGTGGCCGACCTCGTCGTGCGCGGATCGACCCTCCACGGGATCGAGGTTCCGACCGAGACCGCTCCGTCAATGATCGACGAATATCCCGTCCTGTTCGTTGCCGCCGCCCTCGCCCGCGGCCGCACGACGTTACGCGGGCTGGAGGAGCTGCGCGTCAAGGAATCGGACCGCATCGCCGTCATGGCCACCGGCCTCCGCGCGATCGGTGCCGTGGTCGAGGAACTGCCCGACGGCCTCATCATCGACGGCCGCGACGGCGTCCCCTTCCCCGGCCTCCCCGCCGGCTCGGCGCCCGTCCGGACGCATCTCGACCACCGCATCGCGATGAGCTTCGCGGTCGCCGGCCTCGCCGCCACCGGCCCGGTCACGATCGACGACACCAGCCCGATCGCGACCAGCTTCCCGACCTTCCCCACGCTGCTCGCCACGCTCGGCGCGCGCTCGGCCCCCGCCCCATGACCCCCCTCGGCAGCACCGCCGTCGCCGCACCCGCGACCCGCACGCAGCGCGTGGCGGTCGAGGGCGGCACGCTCCACGTCCGGATCGACGGCGACCTCACCAGCGGCCGCACCCCGCTGCTGCTCGTCCATGGCGGCCCCGGCGGCTCGCATGCCGGGCTAATCCCGGCCGCACCGCTCGCCACCGACCGCGCGGTCATCTTCTACGACCAGCTCGATTGCGGTCGATCGGACCACCCCGGCGACCCCGCGAACTGGACCGTCGACCGATTCGCGTCCGAGATCGCCGCGATCCGCACCGCGCTCGGGCTCGACCGCGTCCACCTGTTCGGCCACAGCTGGGGCGCCACGCTCGCGCTCGAACATGCCGCCCGCACAACCGGCATCGCCAGCCTCGTCCTGATGGGCCCGCTCGTCTCGACCGCCGCCTGGCTCGCCGACGCCGCCACGCTCCGCACGCGGTTGCCTGCCGACGTCCAGGCGACGCTCATCGCCTGCGAGGGGCCGAACCCGCCTGCCGCGGAGGCCTGCCGCGCCGCGACCCGCGCCTATTACGACCGCTACTGGTGCTCGCGCGATCCCGACCCGGTCGTGACCGCCTACGCATCGGCGATGCCACGCTGCTTCACGCCCGCGATGTACGAGGCGATGTGGGGCACCAGCGAGTTCAGTGCGACCGGCACGCTCGCGGACTATGACGGCACGCCGCTCCTTGCTCAGCTACAAGCGCCCACGCTGTTCCTGATCGGCGACTCGGACGAGGTGACCGAACCCACCGCGCTGAAGTTCGCCGCCATGGTCCCGCACAACCGCGGCACCACCATCGTCGTGGCCGGCGCCGCCCACCGTCTGCAGAACGACCGGCCCGACCTGTTCCTGATGCATCTGCGCGACTGGATGCGCCTGCATGACGGCCTGAACGACGGAGACATCGCATGATCATCGCCGTCGACGGCCCCGCCGCATCGGGCAAGGGCACCATCGCCCGCGCACTCGCCGCACATTACCGGCTACCCTATCTCGACACCGGGCTGCTCTACCGCGCGGTCGGCCTCAACGTCGTGCGCGGCGGCGGCAACCCGTCCGATCCCGACGATGCGCTCGCCGGCTGCCGGTTCGACGATCTGCTGCTCAGCGATCCCAAGCTCCGCTCCGAAGACGCCGGCGCCACCGCCTCGATCGTCTCCGCGCATCCGGCAGTCCGTGAAGCCTTGGTCGAGCGGCAGCGCGATTTCGCCGCGCGGCCCGGCGGCGCGATCCTCGACGGGCGCGACATCGGCACCGTCATCGCGCCGCATGCCGATGCCAAGCTGTTCGTCCGCGCCAGCCCCACCGTCCGCGCGCAACGCCGCCATGCGGAGATGGCCGGCATGGGGCAACAGGTCTCGGTCGACACGCTCCTCGCCGAGATCCGCGAACGCGACCGGCGCGACAGCACGCGCGATACCGCCCCGCTGGTGCAGGCCGCGGATGCCGACTTGCTGGATACCAGCCTTTTGAGTATAGAGACTGCCGTCCAGCGGGCGATCGCGCTCGTGGATGCCCGGATGGCCGCGCGCTAAGCGCGCCGGCTGACAGGCGCGCCAGGCTCCGGTCCACGGACCGGCGCGTCTGGCGTGCCCTTTTGCCATGGAGCCACCCCGCTCCGGCTCCCCGCATTCACGCGTACGTCTCGACCGTCGGATGCTGTGCCGGCATGGGGTCGTCGCGGCAATACGGCCTTCCAAAGTCCTCCGGATTCTTCCCGGACGGCCGAACCTAGACTCAGGAAATTCCTCTTTATGGCCACTGCGGCAAACCCGACACGCGATGATTTCGCGGCGCTCCTCAACGAAACGCTCGGCGGCGAGAACGAAGGCTTCGAAGGCCGCGTCGTCAAGGGCACCGTCACCGGCATCGAAAACGACATGGCCGTCATCGACGTCGGGCTGAAGTCCGAAGGTCGCGTCCGCCTCAGCGAATTCGCCGCACCGGGCCAGAAGGCCGAACTCGCGATCGGCGACACCGTCGAGGTCTATGTCGACCGCGTCGAGAACGTCCACGGCGAAGCGATGCTGTCGCGTGACCGCGCCCGCCGCGAAGCCGCCTGGGACAAGCTGGAAGCCGAATTCTCCACCACCGCGCGCGTCGAAGGTGTCATCTTCGGTCGGGTCAAGGGCGGCTTCACGGTCGACCTGTCCGGTGCCGTGGCCTTCCTGCCCGGTTCGCAGGTCGACATCCGCCCCGTGCGCGACGTCACCCCGCTGATGGACATTCCGCAGCCGTTCCAGATCCTCAAGATGGATCGTCGCCGCGGCAACATCGTCGTGTCGCGTCGCGCCATCCTGGAAGAGACCCGCGCCGAACAGCGCACCGGCCTCATCCAGTCGCTGGCCGAGGGTCAGGTGATCGAAGGCGTCGTGAAGAACATCACCGATTACGGTGCGTTCGTCGACCTCGGCGGCATCGACGGCCTGCTCCACGTGACCGATCTCAGCTACAAGCGCGTCGGCCACCCGAGCGAGATGATCAACATCGGCGATACGCTGAAGGTCCAGATCATCCGCATCAACAAGGACACGCAGCGCATCTCGCTCGGCATGAAGCAGCTCGAAAGCGATCCGTGGGAGGGTGCCTCCGCCAAGTACCCGATCGAGGGCAAGTTCACCGGCCGCGTCACGAACATCACCGAATATGGTGCGTTCGTCGAGCTGGAGCCGGGCATCGAGGGCCTCGTCCACGTGTCCGAAATGTCCTGGACCAAGAAGAACGTCCACCCGGGCAAGATCGTCTCGACCTCCCAGGAAGTCGACGTGGTCATCCTCGAGGTCGATCAGGACAAGCGGCGCATCTCGCTCGGCCTCAAGCAGGCGATCAACAACCCGTGGGATGCGTTCATGGAACAGCACCCCGTCGGTTCGACCGTCGAGGGTGAAGTCAAGAACGCCACCGAATTCGGTCTGTTCGTCGGCCTCGATGGCGACGTCGACGGCATGGTCCACATGTCCGACATCGCATGGGGCGTCACCGGCGAAGAGGCGCTCGCGCTTCATCACAAGGGCGAGACGATCCAGGCTGTCGTGCTCGACATCGATCCGGAGAAGGAGCGCATCTCGCTCGGCATCAAGCAGCTCGAGCGCGGCGGTGTCGCGGTCGGCGGTGCTGCCGGTGCAGCAGCGGCTGCCGGTACGATTTCGGGCAGCAGCGGCGGCGGTTCGTCGCAGGGCGGCGTGAACAAGAACGTCGTGACCACGGTCACGGTGCTCGAGGTTCGCGACGGCGGTCTCGAAGTCCAGATGGGCGACGACGGCGTCACCGGCTTCATCAAGCGCACGGATCTGGGTCGCGACCGCGACGAGCAGCGTCCGGAGCGTTTCCAGGTCGGGCAGAAGTTCGATGCGATGGTCATCGGTTTCGACCGGTCGAAGAAGCCGAACTTCTCGATCAAGGCCATGCAGATGGCCGAAGAGAAGCAGGCCGTGGCGCAGTACGGGTCGTCCGACTCGGGTGCCTCGCTCGGCGACATCCTCGGTGCCGCTCTCAAGGCGCGCAACGAAGACAGCTGATCGCGTCATTGCCCGAACGGGCGGATCGGGGGCGCGGATCGAAAGGTCCGCGCCCCTTTTCGTTTTTTCGTACAAATCGAACATGCCCGTATGATCCCGCAGCGTTGACCGTTCCGGGCTTCGATCATAACGTGGATCAAGTAGACAGGGTGGTCCGAACCGCCCGTTCCGCCGCTCCGCATCCCTGCATGCCGTGCGCGGCCCAGGGAGATCGCATGATCAGGTCCGAACTTGTTGCCCGCCTTCACGAGGCCAATCCGGATCTGGGAACGCAGGAGATCGAACGCATCGTGACGTTGGTGTTCGACGCCATCGTGGACAAGCTCGCCGCCGGCGGCCGCGTCGAACTGCGCGGGTTCGGGACCTTTTCCACCCGCGCCCGCGCCGCCCGCCAGGGCCGCAACCCGCGCACCGGCGACGCGGTCGAGGTCGACGCCAAACGCGTCCCCTATTTCAAACCCGGCAAGGACATGCGCACCCGCCTCAACGTCTGACGGGCTTGACCCCGGCCGCCGGATGCGGTCATCCCTGCGAGGGGCCGGAGCGTTTCCGGGCGGACGTGGCGAAACCGGTAGCCGCGACGGACTTAAAATCCGTTTCTTTCGGGAGTGCGGGTTCGAGTCCCGCCGTCCGCACCCTCTGTCTTTGTGGCTGCAGCCCAGCATGACACAACTCTGTCAAACCAAATCCCGTTCGTGCCGAGTAGAGACCGAGTAGCGCCCCTCGGCGCGTAACGAGGGCTCGTATCGAAGCATGGGTCCGGACCGATGCTTCAATACGGGTCTTCGGCAGCCTCAGCCCCTACTCAGGACAAACGGCTGCGGGTGCTGTCGGTCTCAAAACCGCAAGGCGTTCGAAACACTAACGCCCCAGCTTTCCCCACCCCAACCTCATCTCGGGTGCAAAAGCGCGGATCGTCCGTTAAGGGACCACCAACCCAATCGACGCCGCCGCTGCGGCAAAAGGACCGACATGACCGATCCCGTGGCCCCGTCCGCGATCCCCCTCGCCACCGCCGCTGCCGCCCCTGCGGCGACCGGGCTCGAACCCACCACCGCGCTGTCGGTCGAAAACATCCTGTGGGTGCGCCACTGGAACGAGCATCTGTTCAGCTTCGCGATCAGCCGCCCGGCCAGCTTCCGCTTCCGCTCCGGCGAATTCGTGATGATCGGGCTGCCGGGGCCGAAGGGCAAGCCGTTGCTCCGCGCCTATTCGATCGCCAGCCCGGCCTATAGCGACGAGCTCGAATTCCTTTCGATCGCGGTCGAGGACGGCCCGCTGACGTCGCAGCTCCGCCACGTTCAGGCCGGCGACCAGATCTATCTCGGCCGCAAGCCCACCGGCACGCTCGTCTCCGACGCGTTGCTCCCCGGCCGCCGGCTGTTCCTGATCTCGACCGGCACGGGCCTCGCGCCGTTCCTGTCGGTCGCGCGCGATCCCGACATCTACGACCAGTTCCAAGAAATCGTGATCGTCCACAGCGTGCGGCGCGTCGCCGACCTCGCCTACCGCACCGAACTGGAAGCTGCTTTCGCCGACGACCCGCTGATCGGCGAACAGGCGCAGGACCAGCTCGGCTACGTGCCCACCGTCACGCGTGAGGACTTCCACACCACCGGCCGCATCGACGCGCTCGTCGCCTCGGGCAAGCTGTTCGTGCCTCCGCTCACCGGCGGCCGCGAATTCGACCCCGCCGAGGATCGCATCATGCTTTGCGGCAGCATGGCGATGATAAAGGACTTCGCCGGCTTCCTCGACGGCCTCGGCTTCACCGAAGGCTCCAACGCCGCCCCCGGCCACTACGTCATCGAACGCGCCTTCGTGGGGTGAGGATGCGGGTGGGCCCCCCTCCCACCCGACACCCGTTCGTGCTGAGTAGCGACCGATTAGCGCCGCCTGGCGCGTACCGAGGGCGCGTTTCGAGACACCGTGCGTCACGCCCGTCGACGAACCGCGAAGTCGCAGACCAAAAGAAGCCTAGCCCCATCAGCGGGATGCTCTAGGTTAAGCGGCAATGCGGTATTTCCCCCTGCTCCTCCTGCTGCTGCCGGCCGCGTGCGATACCAGCGGCGACGTGCCGAATGACGAACCCGTCGCGGTCAGCGTCATTGGTCCACGCCCCCGGCTCGTCGATCCCAGCCGGCGCGGCTACACCCCGCCCGATGCGGTCCTGCTCGGCGCGGTGGCGCAGGGGCTCGTCCGGCTCGACGCGGCGGGTCAGATCGAACCCGGCCTCGCGATTCGCTGGGACGTTTCGGACGACGGGCTTTATTACACTTTCCGCATCAATTCCGACGCCGCGCTCGATGCCGCCGCCGTCGCACGCCGGCTCCGCGCCGCGATCGCGCCCGCCAGCGACAACCCGCTCGCGTCCGAACTGACCGCCATCGCCGAAATCGTCGCGGTCACCGACGAGGTCGTCGAGATCCGCCTCGCCGCCCCGCGCCCGGACCTGCTGCTCCTCCTCGCCCAGCCGGCGCTCGCGTTGTTCGACAAGGGCGCGCCCGGCGGCACCGGCCCGTTCCGCGTCCTGCGCCGCACCCGCGACGGCGACCGCCTCACCCTCGTCCGCCCGGCCGACGCCCCCGCATCGCCGGACGATGACCCCGCCGATGTCCCGGCCGAACCCAACGACCCCGCCACCGACATCCTGCTCCGCGGCGAACGCGCGGCAAAGGCGGTCGCGCGGTTCAAGGCGGGCGGTGCCGGCGTCGTGCTCGGCGGCCGCTTCACCGACATCGCCATCGCGCGGGCGGACGGTGGCGCGGCGACCACGCTCCACATCGATCCCACCACCGGCCTGTTCGGCTTCGCCATCGTCTCGAACCAGGGCATCCTGTCCGCGCCGGAAAATCGCCTCGCGCTCGCCGTCGCGCTCGATCGCGACCGCATCGTCCGGCTGTTCGCGGATGGCTGGACGGCGCGCACCGGCATCGTGCCGACCGGTAGCGACGACCTGCCCGACCCGGTCGTACCCGATTGGTCCGCAGCACCGCTGGCTCAACGGATCGCGTTCGCGACCGACACCATCGCCCGCTGGCGTGCACAGAACCCCGCCGTCCAGCCCGTCCCACTCCGCATCGCCATCCCCGCCGGCCCCGGCGGGCGGATGCTCTTCGCGCTCGCCGCGCAGGACTGGCGGCGCATCGGAATCGACACGATCGCGGTCGCCACCGACGCCCCCGCCGACCTGCGGCTGGTCGACCGCGTCGCCCCGTCGGGCAGCGCGGCGTGGTACCTCCACCGCTTCACCTGTGACCGCAGCCCCCTGTGCAGCGAGCGCGCCGACGCCGCACTGGCCGCCGCCCGCGCCGCGCGCGATCCCGTCACGCGCGCCGCCCGGCTGGCCGATGCAGACCGCAGCCTCGCCGATATCGCGGTGTTCATCGCGATCGCCTCGCCCTTGCGCTGGGCGCTCGTCGCCCCCAACCTCAACGGCTACCGCGACAATCCGCGCGCCATCCACGCGCTGGATGCGTTGCGCAGCCCGGACTAGGACGCCCCATGCGAATTTCGCCCGAACAGATCGATCAGCTGGCGTCCGGCCTGCCCGGCATGGGGCGCGATCCCGCCGCCGTCCGATTGCGCGTGGAAACGCTCGAACATCTGCTCGAACGCGCCTTCACCATCCCCGGCATCAACCGCAAGGTCGGCATGGACGCGCTGCTCGGCCTCGTGCCCGTCGTCGGTGACATCGCCACCGCTGCGATGGGCGCCTGGATTGTGTGGGAGGCCCGCAACCTCGGCATGTCGAAATGGCAGCTTGCGCGCATGATGGGCAATGTCGGCTTCGACACCGCGATCGGCGCGATCCCGGTGGTCGGCGACCTGTTCGATTTCGCCTTCCGCTCCAACACGCGCAACCTGGCCATCATTCGCCGCCATCTCGACAAGCATCACCCGGCCACCGTGGTGGTCGACGCAGCGCCGCTTTCGAAATCCTGACACGGGCCGGGGCAGCGAAGCCGCCCCGTACGAACTCACGCCCCCTGACGCGCCCTACCGCCCCCGCCGCGCCAGATCCGCAGCGGCGCGTTCATCGCCAGCCCGCCCTGATGCGCCGGACACGCCACCGGCCGGTACGCACGCGACAGGCAGATCCACACCTCGTCCAGCCACCCGTTCCGCGTGGCCGTCACGCGCATCATCTCCGCCCGCATCCCCGGATTGACCGCCGCAAACGCCTGCGCAAACCCGCCCGCGGTCAGGCTCCGCCGCGACAGCGCGTTCATGTCCGGATAGCGCAGCGCGCCGTACAACCGCCCCGACTGCGCGAAATAATCCGTCGGCCGCGTCGTCATGCACGTCCCGTGCTTGGCTCATTCATGCTGCAACAGCTGCGCCGACGGCGTCGCGCACAGGTTGGCGCGCACCACCGGCTTCGGCAGCACCGCCGTCGCCCGGCAATATTGCGGCCATTCCTTGCCCGCCCCGTCCGGCCACAGGCCGTGCAGCGTGAAGCCGAACTTCGGCCGCGTGCCCCCACACTGGAACGCATCGCGCGCGCTCGACTTCTTCGCGCGGCAATATTCCGGCGACCAGGTGATCGCCAGCGTATAGCTCGCGATCGGCAGCAGCCGCTGCGGCTGGCTTTCGGATGGCAAGTCCGGCCGCGGCGTCTCCACCTCCGCCGGCACGCGGCACGACACCGCCTGCGCCGCCGCCACGCCGGGCATCAGGGCGATCGCAACCGCAAGCAACGCCCGCCGCATCACCCGCGCACGCCCGCAAACCACGCCTTCGCATCCGGCCGGAACAGCAGGTAGATCACCACGATCGACAGCACGAACTGCGACACCGCCAGGATCGAGACCGACCCCATCGCCGACAGGTTCTGCACCGAGAACAGGAACGACACGACCGCAAGGCCACACAGCACGATGACGATCCAGCGCGCCACGTTGCTCGCCTTGCGCGACGCCAGCAGCGCGATGCCTGCCAGGATCGCGGCCATCACCCACTGGATCGTGATCAGCGCGCCTTCCGACACCGGCATGCCGTTCATCTGCATCAACGCCGCGGTCTGCCCCGCCATCAGATAGGTCGCCACGATGCCGAGCAGCAGCGCGGCGATGTACACATATTCGAACTGCACGATGGATTTCGGTCGCATGTCTTCCCCCCTTGGATCGGGGCGCAGCTTAACGCACACGCCCCCACCCGCAAGGGGCTCAGACCGCGGTGAAGTCCAGCCCGATATCCGCCGCCGGTGCCGACTGCGTCAGCCGCCCGACCGAGACATAGTCGACGCCCGACGCCGCGATCGCCGCGATCGTGTCCAGCCGCACGCCGCCCGATGCCTCGGTGGGCACGCGCCCTGCCACCTGCCCCACCGCCGCGCGCAACGTCGCCGGGTCCATATTGTCGAGCAGCAGGTGCGTCGCGCCCGCCGCCAGCGCCGGTTCGATCTGCTCGGCGCGGTCCACCTCCACGATGATCCGCGCGATCCCGGCCGCCACCGCGCGCCGCACCGCCTCCCCGATGTCGCCCGCCACCGCGACATGATTGTCCTTGATCATCGCCGCGTCCCACAGGCCCATGCGGTGGTTGGTCGCCCCCCCCGTCCGCGTCGCGTACTTCTCCAGAACACGCAGCCCCGGGATCGTCTTGCGCGTATCGAGCAACGTCGCGCCGGTTCCCCGGATCGCATCGACATAACCGCGCGTCATCGTCGCGATTCCCGACAGATGCTGCACCGTATTCAACGCCGCCCGCTCCGCCGTCAGCAGCGCCCGCGCACGGCCCTGCAACCGCATCAGCACCGCGCCCGCCTCGACCTGCGCGCCCTCCTCGGCAACGATCTCGATCGTCACATCCGGATCCAGCGCCCGGAAAAACGCCGCCGCGATCGGCAATCCCGCCACAGTGACCGGATCCCGCGCCGCCATCACGCCGGAGAACTGCGCCTCCGCCGGAATCACCGCCGCCGACGTCACGTCCCCCGACCCAACATCCTCCGCCAACGTCGCCGCGACGAACGCATCGAGATCGAAACCGGAAAGGGAAAAGGTCATGCGCAACGTCCGCAACAAGAGGAACAGAAAAGCCCCCTCCTTTTCAAGGGAGGGGGTTGGGGGTGGGTGCAACAGCACCCCAAATGCAACGTCGCGACAACGACCAGCGACCACCCACCCCCAACCCCTCCCTTGAAAAAGAGGGGGGTACGCTCAGTCCCCCGTCACCCGCGCAATCCCCAGATCCCCGCGCCCCACAGATCCAGCGGCCATCGCCAGCATCCGGTCCAGCGGCGCCTTCGCCCGCAACCGCGTCGCCTCGTCGATCTCGATCCGCGGCTCAAGGTCACGCAGCGCGACGTACAGCTTCTCCAGCGTATTCAGCGCCATGTACGGGCACATATTGCAGTTGCAGTTCCCGTCCGCCCCCGGCGCCCCGATGAACGTCTTGTGCGGCGCCGCCTTCTGCATCTGGTGGATGATATGCGGTTCGGTCGCGACGATGATCGTCTGCGCCGGGCTCGACAGCGCGAACTCCAGGATCGCGCGCGTCGACCCGACCTGGTCGGCATGGTCGAGGATATAGGCCGGGCATTCCGGATGCGCCGCCACCGGCGCACCGGGGTTCAGCGCCTTCAGCTTCAGCAGTTCGGTCTCGGAAAACGCCTCGTGCACGATGCACGCGCCCGGCCACAACAGCATGTCGCGCCCGGTCTTGCGGTTGAAATACGCGCCCAGGTTCTTGTCGGGCGCGAAGATGATCTTCTGGTCCATCGGCAGCTGCGCCAGGATCTTTTCCGCCGACGACGACGTCACGATGATGTCGCTGTGCGCCTTCACCGCCGCCGAACAGTTGATGTACGTCAGCGCGATATGGTCGGGATGCGCCGCGCGGAACGCCGCGAACTGCTCGGGCGGGCAGCTGTCCTCCAGGCTGCACCCGGCATCCATGTCGGGCAGGATCACGGTCTTCTGCGGGCTCAGGATCTTGGCGACCTCCGCCATGAACCGCACGCCGCAGAACGCGATGACGTCCGCATCGGTCGACGCCGCCTTGGACGACAGGTCCAGACTGTCCCCGACGAAGTCCGCCAGGTCCTGGATCTCCGGATCCTGGTAATAATGCGCCAGGATCACGGCGTTGCGGTCCTTGCGCAACCGATCGATCTCGGCCCGCAGGTCCAGTCCTGCCAGGCTGGTGGTCGGTGCATTCATCCCGCTTCTCCTCGGGAGAAGCAGATAGTAGGTCCGAACGGTCTTGTCAGGTGCCGGATTGCGCCGTGTCGATCACGGCAGCGCGAGGATCTCCGCGATGGACCGGCTCCGGTCCAACTGCGCATCGTCCCCGCCCGGCTCGCCCTCGTACCGCACGCGCACCGTCGCATCGACGCCCGCGATGCGCAGCGGCCGCACCAGCAGCGCCGCGATCTGCGCGCGCCCGTTGCGCCGCGCCGCCGCCAGCCGTTCGGGCTTGTTCGCCTCGCGCCGCGCCACCGCCTGCGCGCCGGCCGATGCCTGCTTCTGCAACGCCGCCATCGCCGCACGCGACACGAACAACCCGCTCGTCCGGTCCACCGTCATACGCGATTCGTCGACATTCACCGCATCGACCCGCACGTCGGGCACGGTCACGATCAGCGTGCGGCTCCGCGCATCCCACCGATAATCCCGCCGGTCGAGCCGCGACAGGTCGACGAAGTAGCTCGCCTCGAACGGCGCCTTCATCACGCGGTTCGACACCAGCATCCCGCCCATCCGCGTATCGGACGCCACGCTCTGCGCGATCCCGCCAATCCGCGACACGCGCAGGTCGCCCATCGGCGTGAACGACGTCACCACCGCTTCCGCCACCGCGCGCCCGCCATCGTCGGTCTGCACCTCGTAGCGGCTGATATAATAGCGATAGCCGATCAGCCCCGCGGCGACGGCCAGTACGATCACCGCGATCCCGATCGCCCAGCTCTGAACCAGTCCGCGCGGAGATGCCTTCAGACCGTCCTCGCCCAAGTCTCACCTCCGATCACCATCCCGCGCCGCTCCAGGTCAACTAGATGCGCCAGCACCGACCGCGCCGCCGCACCGCGCAGCTTTTCGTCCAGCCCGGCATACATCGTCGCGACCAGTTCCGCGATGGTCGCCGGCGTATCGCCCAGCCGCCGCAGGATCTGTCCCTCACGCTGTTTGCGGTGCCCCAGCATCCCGCGCACCAGCCGCTGCGGCCGATCGACCGGCTCGCCATGCCCCGGCCAGTAGACGAGCTCGTCGCGCCCGACCAACCGCTCCAGGCTGGCCATATACGCCCCCATGTCCCCGTCCGGCGGCGACACGATCGACGTCGACCACCCCATCACATGGTCCCCGCTGAACAGCGCGTCGGCCTCGGGCAAGGCATAGCAGAGATGGTTCGACGTATGCCCCGGCGTCGCCAGCGCGCGCAAAGTCCAGCCCTCGCCGGCAACCTCGTCGCCATCCGCCAGCACCCGGTCCGGCGCATACTCAAGATCATAAGCGGCATCGACACCGCCATCCGCCCCCGCCGCCGGCACCAGTGCCGCACACCCGACAATCGCCGCGCCGGTCGCGGCCTTCAACAAAGCTGCCGCCGGGCTATGGTCGCGGTGCGTATGGGTGCACACGATCGCCACGATCCGCTCCCCCGCGGCCGCCGCCAGGATGGCCGCGACGTGGGGACCATCCGCCGGCCCCGGATCGATCACGGCCACCTCGCCGCGCCCGACCAGATAGGTCTGCGTCCCGGTAAAGGTATAAGCCGAAGCATTGGGCGCGGTAAGCCGCCGCACCAGCGGATGCAGGATCGCGACAGCGGACATGGCGGGCTCCTTCATCCGGTACGCGGCGCGGGCGAGTTCCCGCTCAAAGCCTAAGCCCCAAACCGTCATTCCGGCGAAAGCCGGGATCTCCCTTCGGTTAACCCGAACCGCAAGCCAGAACGAGATCCCGGCCTACGCCGGTATTACGACTGAGGCAGGGGCAGAGGCGGAGGCAAGGAGCGACCAAAAAGCCCTCCCCCCACCGGGGGGAGGGTTGGGTGGGGGGCGTGGCTTGAGATGACCTCATCCCAAGCCACGCCCCCCACCCCCGACCTCCCCCCGGCAGGGGGGAGGGAGCAGAACTCAGCCCCGAACCACCTTCTTCTCGTCCAGCAGTTCCGCCAGTTCACCCGCCTCGTACATCTCCATCATGATGTCCGAACCGCCGACGAACTCGCCCTTCACATACAGCTGCGGAATCGTCGGCCAGTCCGAAAACTCCTTGATCCCTGCGCGGATGCCCTGGTCCTGCAACACGTCGACCGTCGCATATTCGACGCCGAGATGATCGAGGATCGCGATCGCGCGGCTGGAGAAACCGCATTGCGGGAACAGCGGCGTGCCCTTCATGAACAGCAGCACGTCGGCGGATTGCACGGCGGTGGCGATACGGGCCTGGGCGTCGTCGGTCATGGGCTAAAGTCCTACTAGCAATGTCAGGATCAGGAGGTGGGAACGCCCGTCTTCAGTTGCAACGCGTGCAGCACGCCGCCCATCCGCCCGCCCAGCGCGTCGTACACGCGGCGCTGCTGCGCGATCCGGCTCTGGCCCCGGAAACTCTCCGCCGTCACGGTCGCGGCATAATGGTCGCCGTCGCCGGCCAGGTCGGTGATGTGCACCACCGCATCGGGGATCGCGGCCACGATCATCGCGGTGATATCGGCTTCGGTCATCGCCATGATTATTGCGCTTCCATCAACTGGCGGCGCGCCGCGATCGATCGTTCGCTCAACGCCTCGCGGATCCGCGCCTCGTCCATGTCGACGCCGGCCGAGGTCAGGTCGCCCAGCAACTTGCGCACCACGTCCTCGTCGCCTGCATCCTCGAACTCGGCCTGGATCACCGACTTGGAATAGGCATCGGTCTCCTCCGCGGTCAGGCCCATCAGCGCCGCCGCCCATTCGCCTAGCAGGCGGTTGCGCCGCGCCACGACACGGAACTGCATCTCGTCGTCGCGCGCGAACTTCGTCTCGATTGCGCGCTCGCGCTCGTCGAAGGTGGTCATCGCTGCTTTGTCCTCGGTCAATCGTCACCCACCGGGATAGGGCGCGCACCGCCGCCGTGCAATGCCGCCCGTCATGTCCAACCCGTAACGTCACCTGCTCAACCGATCTCCACCACCAGCTTCCCGATCGCATCGCGCGAACCCAGCTTCGCGATCGCGCGGCCCGCATCGGCCAGCGCGAACCGCTCCGTCACCACCGGATCGATCCGCCCCTGCGCCCAGAGGCGGAACAGCGTGTCGACATGCGCGCGGTTCGCCGCCGGATCGCGCATCGCAAACGCCCCCCAGAACACGCCGCACACGTCGCAGCTCTTCAGCAGCGTCAGGTTGAGCGGCAGCTTCGGAATCCCGGCCGGAAACCCGACGACCAGATACCGCCCTTCCCACGCGATCGCACGCAACGCCGGCTCGGCATAATCGCCACCGACCGGATCGTAGATCACGTCCGCCCCGCCCGGGCCCACCGCCGCCTTGAACATGGCGGCGACCGCCTTCGACTGGTCCTTGTCGAACGGCGCGCGCGGATACACCACGACGGCATCCGCCCCCGCCGCCCGCGCCGCGTCCGCCTTCGCCTCGCTCGACACCGCCGCCACCACGCGCGCACCATGCGCCTTGCCCAGCCCGATCGCCGCCAGCCCGACGCCACCGGCGGCCCCCAGCACCAGCAACGTCTCCCCGCTCCGCAACCGGCCGCGATCGAGCAGCGCGTGGATCGTCGTGGCATAGGTCAGCAGCAGCGCCGCCCCGCCCGCGAAATCCCGCTCCGCCGGCAACGGAAAGGCCATCGCCGCCGGCACCGCGACCTGTTCGGCGAGGCCACCATGCCCGATCGTCGCCACCACCCGGTCGCCCACCGACCAGCCCTCGACCTCCGGCCCCACCGCGGCGACGACGCCCGCCACCTCGCACCCCGGTGCGAACGGCCGCTCGGGCCGCATCTGATACTTGTCCTCGATGATCAGCACGTCGGGATAGTTGATCGCGCACGCCCGCACATCGACCAGCAGCTCGCCGATCCGCGCGACCGGCGCCGCCACCTCGCTCAGCACCAGCGTTTCCGGCCCACCGGGCGCGATCGACAGCATGGCCTTCATCGGATGGGTCCTATCGGTCGCGTTTCTTCTCCGCCCCTTGTTCCCCAACTTTCCGTTAACGTAAAGCCCCGACCGCCAGCATCGCCGCGACCCACTCCGGCACCAGCGTCCCCGCCCGCCCCAGCCGCGTCTCGTCGAAGAAGATGCTGCCCGCCGACGGATCCAGGTTCAGCTCCAGTGTCTGCGCCCCGTAATGCCGCGCGGTCTGCACGAACCCAGCCGCCGGATAGACCGCCCCCGACGTCCCGATCGACACGAACAGGTCCGCATCGGCCAGCGCCGCCTCGATCGCATCCATATGATGCGGCATCTCGCCAAAGAACACGATGTCCGGCCTGAGCGCCGCGACCCCGCACACCGGACAGGCCGGCCCGCCCTCCAGCGCCCCGTCCCACGCCGTCCGCGCTCCACACGCCCGGCACAGCGCCGACCGCAGCGTCCCGTGCATATGCCACACCCGCTCCACCGGCAGGCCCGCGCGCTCCAGCAGATCGTCGACATTCTGCGTCACGATCGTCAGCCCGCCGTCCCACTCCGCCGCCAGCCGCGCGAGCGCATGATGCGCCGCATTGGGCGCCACATCCGCCAGCGCCGCCCGCCGCCCGTCATAGAATCGCTGCACCAGCCCTTCGTCGCGCTCGAGCGCCTCGGGCGTGCAGACCTCCTCGATCGTGTACGCCGTCCCGTCCGCCGTATCCCAGTAGTTCACACCCCCGACCGTTCGAAACGTCGGTATCCCCGACTCCGCCGACAACCCCGCCCCGGTCAGCACCACGATATTGCAGATTTCGCGCATGGCCTCTTTCTAGCACGGGACCGGCGATCGGAAACCTGTCCGCCACCACGACGCCTCTATCGGAACCGCTTTCAACCCAGAAGCGGTCGATTAAGCCTGAATGAAGGCAACTCGAAAGTGGTCATTCGTTCAGCTACGAAAGGACGTCGATTCACGATCACCCTGGCAGTTCTCGGCGCTTGAAGCGTGCCGCCTGGGCTATTCACCTCTTCGGCCACACTCAATCCAAGCCGGATGCGAAGCTCGGTCAAAAGTTCATTGGCGTCGGTAGGAACACGAATTCGGAGTTCGTGCGCGTCGCGGGTACCCAACCGCCTTCCTCGCCGCCGTGCCCGCGCTCCCGTGGCCACCTTCTGGCTACACGACAGCGGCAAGGCGCTGGAAGGCGGCGCTGAGGGCGTCGATTGAGTAGGGTTTGTGCAGCAGTTCGAACTCGCCCGAGCCGTCTTTCGACAGGATCTCGCTGTACCCGCTGGTCAGGATGATCGGCATGTCCGGCCAATGCCGTCTGATTTCATGGGACAGTTCGATCCCGTTCATGCCAGGCATCATCACGTCGGAGAAGACCACGTCGCACTGGTCCGCATTCTCCCGCAACTGTTTCAGTGCTTCGTCCGCATTCCGCGCCAGGGTGGCGTGATGTCCAAGGTCGTCAAGCGCCGCCATCGCAAAGCCGCCTACTTCCGGATTATCTTCGACGACCAGGATCCGAAGCGGTGCAAACGATGACCTATCGAGCGGCAGACTACCGTCGACCGAAGTCGACAGCTCAACTTCGCGGGGAAGAAAGAGGGTGAATTTCGCACCCTCCCCGACCTCGCTCGTCGCGATCACGTCACCGCCAGACTGCTTGGCGAAGCCGAACACCTGTGACAAGCCGAGACCAGTACCATGTCCCACCTCCTTCGAGGTGACGAACGGCTCGAAGATGCGCTCGAGATCATCGGCCGCGATACCAGAGCCGGTGTCGACGATCGAGATACAAACCCATTCGCCCATCCGCGCGCCATGCCCGCGGACCGGCGGGATGCGGTCACAAGGTTGAACGGTAATGGTCAGCCGTCCCTGCTGTTTCATCGCATCGCGCGTTGACCGCCATGTTGACTATGGCCGTCTCGAACTGCGTCACGTCCGCATTCGCATAGCATGCGTCGGCCGACAGATGCAGGTCCACTTCGATCATGGCACCGGCAAGCATCTCCATCATGTCATGCAGACGGCGGATGGTGTCGCCGACGTCGAACACCTGCGGTGTCAACGATGATCGCCTGGCAAAGGCGAGCAGCTGGCTGGTGAGCTTGGCGGCGCGATCCGCAGTCTGGGCGATCGCGTCGGTGTACCGCTCCCGCCGGTTCTCGGTCAGGCCAGGCCGCATCAGCAGCTTCGCCGATCCCCGGATGACGGTCAGCAGATTGTTAAAGTCGTGGGCGATGCCCCCGGTCAGCTGACCGAGCGTTTCCATCTTCTGGGCCTGCCGCAGGGCATCGTGCGCGCGGGTCAACTCGTCCGTCCGCTCCGACACCCGCCGTTCCAGGGTGTTGTTCACATCCTGGACTGCCGAAAACAGCCGCGCATTGTCGATCGCGATCGCCGCCTGCGCAGCGACGCTGGACAACAGCCGCTCATGCCGCTCGGTAAAGCGGCCAGGCTCGGAATGACCGAACAGCAGGCCGCCCAGCACCTCGCCCGTTCTGGACACCACCGATGCCGCCAGATAGCTGCGGACTGCCAGATGACCGGGCGGCATGCCGGCATAAGGCAGATTGCGGCCGTACCGATCATCAACAAGGATATCGTCGGAACGAACCACGCCTTCGTTCCGGAATGTAGGCTTGAAGATGGCAGTCTCTCGAGGACGCCCCAGCGCCTCGAACTTGGCCCGTGGTGCGCCGGATAGCGTAAAGATATCCAGGCGCTGCCCGGTTTCGTCCAGAAGGTTGTGGAAATAGGCGCCGAATTCCGCGCCGGTCAGTTTCACGCCGGCATCGGTGACCATCTGCACGAGCGGCTCGATGTCCAGCTCGGCCGCGAGAGCCGCACCCGTCTGATTGAGCGTTTCGAGCGTCTGCGTCTCCGCGATGAGACTCTGCTCCAACACCACGGCATCGGTTGTCTCGATGACCGTTGCCAGCGCGCCCGCGGGTGTGCCGTCCGGGTCCAGAACCGGGGCATAGCTCAGGTCAAAAAAGACCTGTTCGGCTGCCCCATCGCGGTAGATTGTCATTTCCTGGCGGGCAAATGTCAGCGACCGGCCTGCAAGGCAGGTTTGCAGGACGTCTTGGTTAAAGGCGGCCGCCTCGGGCCATGCTTCCCGAACCGGACGGCCAAGGATGGCAGGATGATACCGGCCGGCGATCACCGCATAATGCTCGTTGTAAATCAGGATACCCTCGGCACCCCAGAGCAACGCCATCGGGATAGGGGACTGCAGAACGATTGCCGTCGCGAACCGGAGGTGTGAAGGCCAGTCAGCTAATGGCCCGGTGGTTGAGGCGCTCCAGTCATGCGCCGCAATCAACGGCGCCATTTTGTCCGCGCTCCGGAGAAAGCCGGGGTAACCACTCATTTTACGACAATGCCCCGCGCTGATATCCGTTTGTTACTGCTCGACAATTCCGCTGAGATCCTGATTGCCTGATTATCTTCGCGGCAGCGCCCCGGTTTTCCTGAAAAGATGTTCGGTTACCGACCTGCACAACCGATTTCCAAGGCTTGGGTCTAAGCCAAGTGCCGGAGCTCCCGCAAGGTCAGGCTATGTGGTCGAGTGACGAATACTCGTCATCCTGATAGGAGTGTTTCGGGCGAACTCGCCTTCCCGGCGACCGCAGTCTACAGCGCGACCAAGGCGGCCGTAGCGGCGTTGGCACGTGGCTGGGCGAAGAACCTCGCACCTCGCACCTCTAAAGATTCTGGTCAGCACGGTGCAGCCGGGCCCGATCGACACCGACATGAACCCTGGCGACAGTGAGTTCGGCCAGCAAATGCTCGGGTTCATTCCGCTCGGCCGCTACGGCGAGGTCGAGGAGATTTCGGGTGCAGTCGCTTTCCTCGCCGGGCCCGATGCGAGCTACATTACGGGCACCACGCTAAACATTGACGGAGGTGCAGCTGCCTAACAGCTAGCGATCAGCCCCTCCGTTAGATTGGAGCGGCCGATTGCGCTCAAGCGCGTGACGCAGGAGACCCACAACCGGCCATTCCGAGACGGTTCGACACTTCCCAACTTCGGACATCCGCTCATGTTGACGTGACGCCGGCTCGTCAGCTCGTCCAGCCGGAACGGCGGCGGCCAGACGACTTCGCCGACCGACCTAAAAAGGAAAGAACGCCCCGATCGCAACAATCGCCACCGCGAACGTGAGCAGGTTGAGCGGCAGGCCGACCCGGACGAAGTCCATGTAGCGATACCCCCCCATCTGGTAGACGATCACGTTGGTCTGATACCCGAATGGGGTGGCAAAGGCGGCACTGCCCGCCATCATGACCGCGACGAGGAACGGCCGCGGACTGACCCCGAGGCTCTCCGCCAGCGCCACCGCGATCGGCGTGACCAGCACCGCCACCGTGGCGTTCGACAGCAATTCGGTCAGCACCATCGTCAGACCGTAGAGCACGACGAGAGCGACGAGTGGGCTAACACCGTGCAACGAGGCCACCAGCGTGTTCGTCGCGACTGCGGCGAGACCACTCTCCTCCATCGCGATGCCGATCACGACCATCCCCGCGATGAGGATCAGGATCTGCGGCCGCAAACCTCCATAAGCCTCATCCGCGGTGATGACGCGCATCAGGATCAGCAGCACGGCCCCTGCGAAGGCGGACGCGGCGATCGGCGCAATGTCCATCGCCGCCGCCGCGATCGCCCCGACGAACACTATCCCTGCCAGCACGGCATTCACCGGCTGGAACGGCCGACGCTCCGCAAACAGGTCCGCGTCGCCGATCTGCGCGCCCGGCGCCTCGAAATCCGGCGCATGCTGAACGATGGCCGGCCCCGTCAGGCTGCGGCCCATCAGCCGGCCGCTGAACAGGAACAGGTAGAGCCCGCCGGCCAGCGCGATAGGCAACCCGACGGGCGTGATCTCGAACAGCCCGAACCGCGGCTGGCCCGCGACACGCGCCATATCGTCGACCAGCAGGTTGGTGGACGTGCCGATCAGCGTGCAGCAGCCGGTCAGCACGGTGATGTAGGACAGCGGCATCAGATAGCGTTTCGGTGGCAGCTTCAGCGCGGTCGCGACGTCGCGGACGACCGGCGCGCCGAGCACCACGATCGGCGTACTGTTGAGGAAACAGGACAGGAACCCGATCAGCGCCAGCAGCAGCCAGACCCCGGCCGCCCCCAGCCGCCGGCACATCCGAACCGCCAGATCGATGCCACGATCGAGCAGTCCCGACAGTTCGAGCGCGTAGGCAATGACGAACAGCGAGGCGAGCGCGATGATCGCGGGGCTGGCGAACGCGCCCTGCACCTCCACCGGCCGCACGACGCCCGTCACCAGCAGTACCGCGGCTCCCGTCAACGCGACCACGTCGGACCTCACTTTGTCCCAGATCAGCGCGCCTACCACTGACACGAGCACGACGAGCGTGAGGATCTGCGCGATGGTCACCCGAAAACGATCCTCAGCGATTGTGGACAGCCTGTCACGTTCATGGTGAACCCTTTGCCGGACCTTGCTATGGCGTGTCCATGAGGGAACCCAGTCCGCGCAATAGCCGCCTCGCCATCACCGCCGGAATCGTCGCGGTCGCGGTCGTCGGCGGCGGCGGGTTCCTGCTCGGACAGCGCGCGACGACCCCGCGTCCGATCGCTGCCGTCCCGGCCCCGGTCGCGATCCCGGCGCCGGCTGTTCAACAGAATGACGCCGGACGGACATTGGGTCGGGGCGATCTGATCGCGCTGGCCGCTACCGCCGCGGATGCCACCGCACGCGGCACGGCCATGCCCGCCACGTTACGGGACATGATCGCTCGCCCCTTCTCGATCGCGCTTCCGTTCGGGTGCGATGGCGCGGCAACCGAGGGCAGCGATGCGGCCATGCGCTGGACCTACGATGCCGCGGCCGGTGCCCTGCGGATCCACGTCGCGCCGTCTGCTTGGCTGCCTGCCGACTGGTGGCCGCGCGGGGCACCGGACGGGGTCGAAGCGCTGGAGGGCTTCTGGGTTGCGCGCCCCTGGACCAGTAGCGAGACCTGCCCGGCGGACCAGGACCCGGTTGCGGCGACCGGCGCAGAGCCGGTGACCCTACCCGGCCAGACGCTCGCGGTCGGACAGATCTTCGGCCCGGAAAGCGGCCGACAGGGCCGCCGTGAGGGCAGCCCCTACACAACCGTCCTGCGCGTTAAACCCGAGGAGGTTCAGGCAGACCAGGGTTTCCGTGTGCGGCTGATCGGCCATATCGCCGCCGCCCCGGACGGTGCTCCGGTCGTGTGCCAACAGGTGGGCGGTGCGGAACAGCGCCCGGTGTGCCTCGTCGCCACCTCGCTCGACGAGGTCAGGATCGAGAACGGCACGACCGGCGCAACGCTGGCAACCTGGCCGACCGACCGGCCCCGCGCAGCCAGCTAGGGCTCTCGTCGTACCAGTCGGGCTGCGGCACGAAGAACCGCAACGTCGTCGCCTTTGCCCAATGCCGCCGCGGCGCGGGTGAACGCCGCATTCGCATGATGCGCGGCAATCGTCGCGAACGATGACGGAGCATGGCCGGCAAGCGCGGCCAGTGTCTTCTGCAGGCGCAACTGTACCTCGATGATCTGCGCCCCGTCGCGCGCAATCGGCCGGAAGGCATCGTCGAACATATCGGCAATCGCCAAGTGCGGCGCATGAACTCGTTCGTGACGCCCGGCGTCCTCCCCGCGATCCGTATCGACCAGATCGCACAGAACGCGCTGCACCGACCCGAGAACGCGAATGGCCGTACCGGGATCGTTGACCGCGGGGGAAAGCGCGCGCGACGCAATTTCCGTCGGCACGATCAGCCCGAAGCGTGGATCCTGTTCGAACTCGCGATCCTGAAGGACCGAGAACGCCGCGTTAATGCTCTTGCGAGCCTCGTCGTCGAACGCACCCACGACATGGGCCAGCGGTCGTTCGGCATGGACGAGCGCCCCCGGTAATCCGGCAATGTGGATCGTCAGATCCTGCCGGTCCGCCAGCCGCGCCAGACCCGTCACGTCGATGTGGGCAAGATACCCGATCTCCGCGCTGTAGATCGCCACCGCCGAATCGGGCACGGCGACAGGCGGCTGCGCGCCCAGATGCGGTGCCTTCGCCCAGGCCTGCATCGCGCGCCGCGCCACCGTCTCGACCCGCTCGATCGTGTCGCGGACCCGCCCGAAACTGGACAGATGTTGAATCCAGCGCAGCAACGTGATGGCGATGATCGCAACGATCAGGATCGTCGCGAAGAACAGCACCACCCGCCCCTCCGCCCCGTATAGTCCGGTCGTCAGCGCGATGATGCCAACGATGCTGAACAGGAACGTGCCGACGAACGTCGACAACGCGTTCTGCGTGAAACGATCGTCAATCAGGAGTTGCGTCGCACGCGGCGTGACCGTGCTGGTCGCCGATCCATAGGCCGTAACCGATGCGGACAGCGCAAACGTCGTGACGGCCAGCATGCTCGACGCCATAATGGTCAGGATATTGTCGACCGCCTTGCCGCCGACCCGCAGGCTGAGCTCGTAAGGAATGAACGGCGCCACCCACGCCGCGACCAGCGCCGTCAGAATCGCCGCGATGCTGAACAACGACGCGCGAAACCAAATCCGCTTCGTGATCTGCCGGATCATATAGGCACCGCGGCCCGCCAGGTAACCGCCGCGCATCATACCCCCCCGCCTGCGGCCAGTCGGCGGCCACTATAAGCGAGAGACGAAGGATAGGCCGCTTCGATCCATCTTCCGGAATCACACGCTCACTGTTTGTGAACAAACGACCGGAACGCCAAAACCAAGGCTAGGTGGCGGCCGCGGTCTCCGCCAGAAGCGGCCACTTGAGCACCTGACCCGCCGCCTGAACGAGCGTCCGATTACGACGATTGCCGCCTGAGAGCGGTCAGGCCGTAATCCACCAAAACCCGCCGTTTGCTGAACGTTACGATCGTCATGGACAAACCCCTGCTCCGCGTTCCCAACGGGTCGCATCGGACGGGGTTAGCCGCTATGTAGACCGCGAACATTTTAGGAATCGCATGAAGATCCGCCTCGCCCTCATCCTGCTCGCCGTGCTGCTCGCGGTCGACCTCGGCGTCATGGTTGCGCGGGCGGACTGGTGGATCGTGCCGGGCGCGCTGCTCGGCTGGTATCTCGCCGACATGATGTCGGGCGCGGTCCATATGTATATGGACTACAAGCCGTGCCGCGAGGGGATCGGGCTCGACACGCTCTATTTCTACGAAGGATCGCGCGAGTCCGACCATTATATTAAGCTTCGCGACGCCACCTTCGCGCAACTCGGGCCGTTCGAGCGGCTGGTGTTCGATTTCAAGAACCACCACCCGCGCCCCGATGCGCTGGGGCGGCGCAACATCGTGCGGCTGATCGGCTCGACCGTACTGTTCGCCACGCTGCCGTTCACCGCGCTGCTGACCCTCGTCTGCCTGCTGCTCCCGCTCCCCGCCGGCGTCATCGCGGTCGGGATCACTTTCGCGATCGGCACCACCTTCGCGCAATATTTCCACGGCGCGCTCCACCGCCAGGACGTGCCGTGGATCGTGCGCGCGCTCCGGGCGACCCGCCTCGTCATGCGGCCGAGCGATCACGCCCATCACCACGCCACGCTGACCTGCGATTTCAGCACGAACAATGGCTGGTCCAACCCGCTGCTCAACCGCGTCTTCGCCTGGCTGCAACGCAGTGGCCGCCTGCCGCCCGAGGGGCTCGAGCCCGCACGCTGATCACAGGCACCGACGAAAGCTAAGCCCCTACTCCGCGGGCGCTTCCCACCGCTGCCGCACGATCGGCGACGCGACGAAGCTCCGCGGCGGCTGCGTGCTGGGCGGCGGATCGCAAAGCCCTTCCTCGATATAGCGCATCGCCGCCATCAGGCCCGCGCGCGAAAACGGCTTGGGCACAATCCCGTGGGCGCCCGCGAAATCGTCCGGCACCTTCTTGGGGTTCGCGGTGACGAACACGACCGCGGTCTCCTTCCAGTGCGCCTTGATGAACGCCGCAACGTCCAGCCCGTTCGACCCTTCGGCCAGCTGGATGTCGACGAACGCCACGTCCGGCGGCGCCAGCCCGACCAGCGACCGCACGGTCGTCAGGCTCGATGCCTCGCCCACCACTTCATGCCCGCAATCCTCGACGATCGCTTCGATATCCATGGCGAGCAATGCCTCGTCCTCGACGATCAGGACACGCAACGGGGGATGATGCATCCTTGGCGTCCTTACTCTGCGACGGGGAAGGACACTAATACGCACGTCCCGGGGTTGGCGTTCCGCCACACCGTCTCCGCCCGCAACTGGCGCGACAGGCGCGACACCAAAGTCCGGCCGATCGTCTCGCCGACGGACTCTATCGCGAACCCCGGCCCGTCGTCGCACAGCATGATCCGACCCATGTCGCCCTCGCGGTACACCTTCAGCGTTAGCGTGCCCGCCCGCTCGTCCGCGAACGCATGCCGCACCGCATTGACGATCAGCTCGTTCAGGATCAGCCCCAGCGCGGTCGCATCCGCCGCGCGGATCTGCAACGACGCCACCTCGGTCTCCAGCACGATGTCGTCGCGCCCGCTGCCCGCCAGGATATCGCTCGTCAGGTCCTGCGCGAACGCCCCCGCATCGAACCGGTGGATGTCGCGATTCTGGTACAGCCGGCGGTGGACGGTCGCCAGCGCATCGACCCGCTCCAGCATGGTCTCCAGCGTCACGCGCAGCGCCTTGTCCGGGATGGCGCGCGCCTGCAACCGCAGCAGCGACCCGACCATCGTCAGGTTGTTCTTTACGCGGTGATCCACCTCGTGCAGCAGCAGCGACTTGGTCTCCAGCGCCGCCTCCAGGTCCGCGGTCCGGCTCTGCACCTGCGCTTCGATGTCGCTCTTCTGCACCGCGATCGCCGCGTGCGCCTCGACCCGCTCCGTCACGTCGAGCAGCGACGCGAAGTAGAATTGCGTCTCGCCCTCCTCGCTCCGCACCGGACTGACGTACAGCGCGTTCCAGAAGGTGCTGCCGTCGCGGCGATAGTTCAGCAGGTCGACATTGATCGGCGTCTCCGCACGGATCGCCTCGCGCAGCCGCTCGATCGCGTCCCGGTCCGTATCGGGGCCCTGCAGGAACCGGCAATTCTGCCCGATGATCTCGTCGCGCGAATAGCCGGTCAGGTCCTGGAACGCCTGGTTGGCGAACACGATCGGGTTGTCCGGCTGGCGCGGGTCGGTGATCATCATCGGCATCCGCGTCCCGCGGATCGCGGCGGCGAACGGATCGCCGCGCCCCAGTTCGTGGAGCACCTTCTCGGTCAGGTGCCAGTCTTCTTTCTGCTGCATGGATGCTCGTTTCCGTACGGTCTGGTCTGTCGTCCTGCGGCAGTCTGACAATAGAACCTGCCGCTTTGCCGACCGGTTCCGCAGATCGGAACGAACCCCGCCGCCGGTCATTTCTTTTGCTATGATAAGATCGGAGCGGGACGCGATCCGGAATGTCGCGATCGCCATCCCATTACGGGACGAGGCGGAGTGCATCGCCGCATGCCTCGACGCGATCGATCGCGCGGCACAGCGTTATGCCGGCCACGTCACCGTCGTCGCCTTCGCCAATGGCTGCACCGACGACAGCGTCGCCATCCTCACCCGCTACCGCCCGCAGCATTTCGAACTGGACGCCCGCGCCGTGTCGATGCTCCCCGGCGCGCGCCACGCCGGCTGGGCCCGCCGCCTCGCACTCGATGCCGCCGCCGACCTCCTGACGGACGACCAAGACCTGCTGCTCGGCACGGATGCGGACACGCTCGTCGCCCCCGACTGGATCGTGCGGACCGACGCGCATATCGACGCCGGTCACGATGCGGTCGCCGGCCTCGCCCTCACCCTCCGCACCGAACGCGCCGCGCTCGGCCCCGCGGCGGTCGCCCGGCTGAACCTGCTCGGGCGCTACTTCACCGCGATCGACTATCTCCGCGCACCGACCGCGACCGACGACGCCTGGCCCTGCCATGGCTATGAGGGCGGCGCGAGCATGGCGCTGACGCTCGGCCTCTACCGCCGGATCGGCGGCGCACCGACACCCCCGGTCGGCGAAGACCGCGCGCTGTTCACCGCAATCCGCACCGCCGGCGGCCGCATCCGCCACGCGCGCGACGTGCGGGTCTTCACCTCCTGCCGCACCGAGGGCCGCGCATCGGGCGGCATGGCCGAAACGCTCCGCACCTGGATCGAGCAGGACGAGGCCAAGCCGCTCCACGAAACCTACCCGGTCCACGTCATGGTCGCCCCACAGGACCATGACGACCGTCAGCCGCTCAGCTTCGCGACGCTCCCAGCCGCGATGGCCACCGCGCGCCGCATCGTCCGCGCACGGCGGTCCGCCACCGACACCTCAGTCGGCCACGTCTTCCCGCCGCCACAGGTCGAGCCGGTAGGCGTCGTGGCGCTCGGCATGGACGGCTGACACCGCGTCGCCCAGCGCGGCGCGCAACTCCGCCGTCGCGGTATCGGCGGGCTTCGGATAATCGGTCGTCCCAGTCCAATGGACCAGCATCAGATACGCCCCCGCGGCGGTCGCCCCGCGCAGATACGCCCCCAGCCGCACGATATCCGGGCTGTCGAGGTAGTAGACGACCTCCGACAGCATCACGAGATCGAACGAACCCTCCGGCACATCGTCCGGCATCGCCATCTTCGCGAAGGTGACCTGCGGCAGGTCCGCACACCGTTCCGCCGCCCGCGCCAGCGCCGTCTCCGACACGTCGACCGCCACCAGTGCATCGCACCGCGCCGCCAGCCGCTCGGTCAGCACCCCGATCGAACAGCCGACCTCCAGCACGCGCCCGAATTGCTCCGCCGGCAGGGCGGCCAGCGTGCGGTCATACTTCGCCGCCTCATACTCGCTCGTCTCGAACTTCCACGGATCGGGGTCGTCGCGGTACATCTTCTCGAAATAGTCCGCGTCGATTGTCGTCTCACGCCGCATGTCCGGCTCCTTCCAGCAACACCGTCCGCGGCCGTGCGGTCAGCGCGATCATCGCGCGCGGCAGGCGGAACGGATCGACCGCGCCTTGCACCCGCGTCCCCGTCTGACTGCGATGGCAATCGATCGACCGCCGATGCGCCCGCCGCGCCGCCGCCACGTCCACCGACACCACCCGCCGCCCGTTCAGCTTCGCGCCCAACGCCGGATCGGTCCAGCCCCACACCAGATATTCGTACAACCGCACCCGCCCCCGCGCCGCGGTCACCACCGCCCGCGCCAGAGCCGCCGCCGCCTCATGATCACAATGCGCCTCGCCCGACCAGCACACCGCCAGCGCGCGAACCCGATGTCGCACGATCAGCGCACTCAACCGCCGCACCCCCGCCCGAAACACCTTATCCCCCACAACCGGCGGCGCCGCATCGCGCCAGCCGAGATGCACCGCCGGCCGTACACTCAGCGCCCGCACCGCATGCCCCGCTTCCTGTCGACGTACACCCGCCAGCCGCCGCGGCCCCCAGCGCGGTGCCCCGACATGGCTCGCCGCCCCGTCCGTCAGGATCGCCATGCGCGGATCCGCCCCCGCCGCCGCCAGCCGCGCAAGCATGCCACCCGCCCCCAGCGCCTCGTCATCCGGATGCGGCGCCAGCACCAGCCACGGCCCCAGCGCCGCCAACGCACGCACGTCCAGCCCGCGCCCACGCCGCACCAGCCGCGCCCAGGTCCGCTGCCCCGGCGCTACCACCACCGATCGCTGCCCCAGCAATCCTGCTCGATCCACGCCCCCGCCGCTCGGTCGCGCGCTTGGTCCGGCACCGGCTGGCGCAGGTACAGTCCCAGGTCGCGCGTGATCCGGTCGATCCGGTTGCCCGTGAAGAACGACGCCGTCCCCACGGCCCGCGCCGCCGCCTCCATCGTCGCCAGCCCGGCCTCCTCCACAACGCCACGCGTCATCAGCACCAGCGCGACGGCATCCGGCTCACCAGCCTCGGTCGCCTGCGCCGCGCGATCGACCCACAAGGCCGCCGACCGCACCGCCGCCACACACGCCCCGAACCGCGCGCGCTGGATCGCGTCGCCATCCTTCTTCGCGGCGACCAGATGATCGCGGTAATGCCGCAGCAACGCGATCACCCCGCCAAGCTGCACCGCCGTAAACCGCCACGCCCCGCCGCTGAACCGCGGCTCAGTCTCGTACACGTCCCCGCCGCCGATCATCGCAGCGTCGGGCACCACAATTCCGTCGAAATCGAACGCCCCGCTGCCGGTCCCCTTCATCCCCCGCACCGTCCAACCGCTCAGGTCGACCCGCGCCTCCTCCCAGCGCAGGTCGACGAACACCAGCCGCTTGGTCCCGTCGGGCCCACGTACGGTGATCAGCACGCGATCCAGAAACCCGGCGCCCGTCGCGAAACTCTTCTCGCCCACCAGCCGCCAGCCATCGTCCTGCGGCACCGCCTGCATCTCCGGCGCCGGCCCGGTCGCCCACACGCCGAAGATCATCCCCGCCGCCAGGTCCTCCGCCAGCATCGCGCGCTGCGCCGCATCGCCATACGCATTGACCAACTGCGCGGCATTCACATGCCCCTCGAAGATCCGCCCCAGCCCCAGGTCCGCCCCGCCGACCAGCCGCAACGCCTCGACCAGCGCCGCCGTCTCTTCGCCCGCCGCGACGGTCGCAAACGCCCGCGTTGCCCCCATGTCGCGCAACGCCGACATTTTCTCGGCCGGAAACACGCCCTCGACGTCCGGATCGGCCCGATCCCACTCCAGAACCGCACTCCGCAGGGTCGGCATCAGATCGGCGTCGATAGCGATGACAGGGCTCCTCAAACTCCCCACTCGAACGGCGCACCGCGACCGACGTTCCACCGCGAGCCACCCACCCCGTACCCCCGCGGATGCGGGGACCCAGCTAAGTCCTGAACGCCACGCCAGAAGAAGCAGAACTGGATCCCCGCATCCGCGGGGAGACGACCAAGGTGGGATCCCCGAAGTACCTCGAGGACGCCCAGCCGCCCCACCCACACGCCACCCCCCGCGCCCCGTCATTGACCGCCCCCCGTCCCGCACCTACCCACACCGCATGACCGCCCCCATCATCCTGCTGGTCGAAGACGACCCCGGCCTCCGCACGCTCACCGCCCGCGCGCTCGGCGAAAACGGGTTCCAGGTCCGCCCCGCCGCCTCCGCGCCCGAAATGTGGATCGCGTTCGATGCCGGCCCGGTCGATCTCGTCCTGCTCGACATCATGCTGCCCGGCACCAGCGGCATCGACCTGTGCCGCCAGATCCGCCAGAAAAGCGACGTGCCAATCATTTTCGTCAGCGCGAAGACCAGCGAGACCGACCGCGTCATCGGCCTCGAACTCGGCGCGGACGACTATCTCCCCAAACCGTTCGGCACGCGCGAACTGCTCGCCCGCGTCCGCGCCGTCCTGCGCCGCGGCGGACTCGACCGGCGCCACGGCGAGGGCGGCGAGAACAAGGCCGAATTCGCCGGCTGGACGGTCGATTTCCCGCGCCGCGAATTGCGCTCCCCCACCGGCGCTGTCATCGACCTGACCGGTGCGGAGTTCGACCTGCTCGCCTCGTTTCTCGATCATCCGCAACGCGTCATCGGCCGCGAACGGCTGATCGAACTGTCGCGCACCCGGCTGGCCGACGCGTCGGATCGCAGCATCGACGTGCTGGTCAGCCGGCTTCGACGGAAACTGTCGACCACCGACGTCCCCTCGCCGATCGTCACGGTCCGCGGCGCCGGCTACATGTTTAACGCGGTCGTGAACCGGACATGATCCCGCAGCGTTGGGCATGAGGCTCGCCCGCCCCTCGCTCGGCCTGCTCGGCCAGATCTTCCTGATCGTGCTGCTCACCGTCGCGGTCGAATTCGGCGCCAGCACCTTCCTCTACGAACGCACCAGCCGACTGTCCGCGCAGGAGGACGAGGCGCGCCGCGTCGCCGAACATCTCGTCATTTCGCGCCGCCTGCTCGCCGACAGCCCGGTCGATCAACGCCCCGCCATCGCTGAACAGCTCACCACCGATCGCTACGCCATCCAGTGGCGCCCCACCCGCACCGTCCCGCCCCCCGTCCCCGCCGAACTGCGCGAGATGCGGCTGCAGATCGTCGCCTGGGAACCGGTGCTCGCCAACACCGACCTGCGGCTCCGCCTGAAATCGCCGGGGGTGAGCAACGTCGTGGTCGGCGGCCTCCGCCTGCCCGACGGCACGTGGATCGATTTCAGTACGGACGAGCTGCTGACGGGCACCACGCTCGCCTTCACCCGCATCGTCATCGCACTACTCCCGGCGCTGGCGCTCATCGGCATCGGCTTCCTGGTGCTGCGCGTCACGCTCCGCCCCATGCGGATGCTCGCCAACGCCGCCGATGCGATCGGCCACGGCGCACCCACCACCCTGCCCGAACAGGGCAGCCGCGAGGTGCGCCAGGTCATCCACGCGTTCAACGACATGCAGGCCCGCATCCTCCAACTGATCGACGACCGGACCGAGGCGCTCGCCGCCGTCGGCCACGACCTGCGCACCCCCATCGCGCGCCTCCGACTCCGCACCGACGCAGTCCCCGACGCGGCGCTCCGCACCTCGATGGACGGCGACCTCGCCGAAATGGAGGCGATGCTCTCCTCGCTCCTCGCCTTCTTCGGCGGCGACAGCGACCCGGAGGCGCCCGAGCGGGTCGACCTCGCCGTTATGCTTGCCACGCTCGTGGACGACGCCACCGACCGCGGCCGCACCGCCGACTATGACGGCCCCGACCACTTCGACGCGCACCTCCGCCCGCTGGAGATGAAGCGCGCGGTCGCCAACCTCGTCGACAACGCGCTACATTATGGCGACGCGATCGTCGTGGCGCTGGTGGTGGAGCCTGGCCGCATCCTGATCCGCGTCGACGATGACGGCCCCGGCATCCCGCCAGACGCGCTCGAAACCGTACTCCGCCCGTTCGAACGGCTCGATCCCGCCCGCGCCCGCAATACCGAGGGGTTCGGGCTCGGCCTCGCCATCGTCGCGCGCGCCGTTGCCCGCGCGGAAGGGACGCTCGCGCTCATCAACCGACCCGAGGGCGGCCTCCGCGCCGAAATCGCGCTCCCGCACCGCTGAGACCCGAGCAACACTTACTTACGCACCATCCCTATCGCAGCAAAACTGGTCTGGCACTTCGACCGTCAACGGGGCCGCACCATGCGCCCCCGACAGGATGGAGCAGAACCATGAACGAGCTGATCGGTCGCGTCTTCGGCTTCGAGAAGACCGAATATAAGAATCGCAGCAGCCTCTACGCGAAGCTCGCGTCGGACGGGCAAAGCCCGAAGGCGCTGATGATCTCCTGCGCGGACAGCCGCGTCGTGCCGGAACACATCATGCAGGCGCAGCCCGGCGACCTGTTCGTCTGCCGCAACGCCGGCAACATCGTGCCGCCGCATTCGCAGACGAACGGCGGCGTGTCCTCCACCGTCGAATATGCGGTCGTGGCGCTTGGCGTGCGCGACATCATCGTCTGCGGCCACAGCGATTGCGGCGCGATGAAGGGCCTCGCCAATCCGGAAGCGCTCGGCGCGATGCCGATCGTCGCGGGCTGGCTCAAGCACGGCCACGGCGCCGCGCAGATCGTCTCCGACTGCTATCCCCACCTCGAGGGTGCCGACAAGGTCCGCGCCATCGCGATGGAGAATGTCGCGGCGCAGCTGACCCATCTCCGCACGCATCCGTCCGTCGCGGCCGGCATCGCCCGCGGTGAAATCGCGCTGCACGGCTGGTTCGTCGACATCCACGCCGGCACCATCCTCGGCCTCGACGGCAAGACCGGCCGCTTCGTCACGCTGCGCGAAGACGAGCCACTCCCCGTCGCCGTCGAACAGGCCGCCCGCCATGCCTACGACGTCCACAGCCCCGCCATGGAAGCTGCGGAGTAAGGGCCTAGGCAACCTGTCCGTCGTCCCGACAAAAACCGGGATGACGGACAGGAGCCCGGACTGGAGACTACCGCCCCCAGCCGCCCCCGAGCGCCTGATACAACGTCACCACCGCGGTCAGCTGGTCCGTCCGCGCCTGGATCAGCGTCAGGTCCGCGGTCAGCAAACCGCGCTGCGCATCAAGCTGTTCGATATAGCTCGCATAGCCCGCGCGGTACCGGTTGGTCGCCAGCCGCAACGCCTGCGCCAGCGCCTCGCGCTGCAGCCCGACCGCCTCGGCCTGCTCGCCCGACCGCCGCACGCCCGCCAGACTGTCGTCCACCTCGCGAAACGCGGTCAGCGCGGTCCCGCGATAGGCGAACGCCGCCGCATCGCGCCGCGCGGTCGCTGCCTCCGCCCCCGCGCGCACCCGCCCGCCGTCGAAGATCGGCCCCAGCACGCTCCCGCCGACCGAAAACAGCGTCACCGGCGCCGCGATCAGCGACGACAGCGCCAGCCCCGCCGTCCCCGACAGATTCAGCCGCGGCAAATACAGCGCCCGCGCCGCCGACAGGCTCAGGTCCGCCGACGCCAGCCGATACTCCGCCGCGGCAATATCCGGCCGCCGCCGCAACAGTTCGGACGGCAGTTCGGACGGGATCGCCGGCGGCACCAGCGCCGCCAGCGGCCGCCCGCGCGCGATCGCCCCCGGCACGCCGCCGGTCAGCACGCTTAAGGAATTCTCCTGCCGGCTGATCGACAGCTCGACCTGCGGGATCAGCTGCGCCGCGCTCTGATATTCCGCCTCCGCCTGCCGCAGTTCCAGCAGCGAGGTATAGCCCGTCAGCGCGCGTCGCTGCGCCAGCCGCAGCGCCTCGTCGCGCGCGACCAGCGTCTCCTGCGCCGTCTGCAGCCGCGCATCGAGCGCGCGGAGCGTGATGTACCCGTTCGCCGTCGTCGCCGCGACCGACAGCGCGGTCGTATCGCGCGACGCCTGCGCCGCCAGCAGATCCGCCCGCGCCGCCCGATCGAGCGTCGCCAGCCGCCCGAACAGGTCGACCTCATACGCTACCTGCACCCCCGGCTGCCCGACCAGCCCGTCGATGCCGGTGCCCAGCGACGTCAACGTCCGCTGCTCGGCGACACTCGCACTCCCGTTCAGCGACGGCGACAACGCCGCCCGTGCCAACCGCTGGTTCGCCCGCGCCTCCGCGATCCGCGTCGCCGCGACGGCCAGGTCGGTGTTGTTCGCCAGCGCCGCCTCGACCAGCTGAGTCAAAACGGGATCACCAAACCCGCGCCACCACTCCGCGGTCACCGGCGCCGTCCCCGAAAACTGCGTCCGCCACCCCGCCGGCGCCGTCACCGCAGCCGCAACAGGCACCTCCGGCCGCGGCCCAGCACACCCAGCAAGGAGAAGCGCAACCGCGAGGCCCGCAAGCCCTCTCCCCCCCGGGGAGAGGGTTGGGAGAGGGGGTGACGCCAGGTGAAACGCCCGACGCTCCGCGCTGACCTCCCCCCTCTCCCCAACCCTCTCCCCGCAGGGGCGAGGGGGCAGCAAACCCCTCACCGCCCCGTATCCACTCTGGCTTCCACCGACATCCCCGGCCGCAACCGCCGCGCCAGCGCCTGCCCCGGATCGATCGCGATGCGCACCGCGATCCGCTGCGGCACCTTCACGAAATTGCCGGTCGCCGTGTCGGTCCGGATGATGCTGAACTCGCTCCCCGCCGCGGGCGACAGGTTCTGCACCCGGCCGGTCAGCCGCGCGCCGCCCAGCGCGTCGACCGCGAACGACGCACGCTGCCCCGCCGCCATCTTCGCGGTCTGCGCTTCCTTGAAGTTCGCGATCACCCACATCTGCTCGGGCACGAGGAACATCAGCTGCGTCCCCGCCGTCACATATTGCCCCACGCGCCCGCCGACCTCGCTCAGCGTGCCGGCCTGCGGTGCGCGGATGATCGTGTTGGCCAGGTCGATCCGCGCCAGGTTCAGCGCCGCGTCCGCGCCCTCCACCGCCGCGGCCAGCCCGCCGCGCCCCACCGCCACCGACCGCACATCCTGCTGCCCGATCGCGCGCGCCGCCTCGGCCTGCTGCAACGCGGCCTCGGCCTGCAACAGCGCTGCGCGCGTCTGGTCGCGTTCGCGCAGCGACACCGATCCGTCGCTCGCCAGATCCTCGACCCGCGCCATGTCGGCCTGCGCACGCACCAGCTGCGCCTGCGCGCCCGCCACCGCGGCATCCTGAGACGCCACCGCCGCCTCGCGTGATCGGCGTTGCTGCGCGCTGTTGTTCAGAGTTGCCTGCTGCCCCGCGACCTGCGCCTGCGCCTGCTCCACCCGCTGGCGGTAGATCCGGTCGTCGATCCGCACCAGCATCTGCCCGCGCGCGACATGCTGGAAATCCTGCACCGGCACCGCCACCAGATATCCCGACACCTGCGGGCTGACGACCGTCACCTGCCCCCGCACATAGGCGTTCTCGGTGGCCTGCGTGTCGAACACGAACGGCGGCAGCCGCCACGCGTACAGGATCGCCAGCACCCCCGCGACGACCAGCACCGCGATCAGCGCCAGGCTCCCCAGGCTCTTCGCCGGCGGCCGCCACCGGCGCGGCGACGCAGCAGGCGCGGGTGCAGCGGCGGGCGCGACGACGGGCGGCGTTTCGGGGTCAGCGTCGGCCATGGCTCAACTCGTGGTCGCAGCCAGCGCGGCCCGGCGGCGGGCCCGCTGGATGCGGGTGATGTGGATCGACGCCCATAGCATGGTGACGAGCGCGATCACGCCGATCAATCGGAACACGTCGTCATACGCCAGGATATTGGCCTCGCGCGTCAGCGATTGCCCGATCAGCGCCACGCCCTCCGCCTGCCGCAACGCCGGATCGCCGATCACCCGCCCCAACCCTGCGCCACCCGCGGTGACCCGCGACGCCACGATCGGATCGGTCAGCGACACCTGGTTGCCCAACTGGATCAGATGGACCCGCGTCTGCACCGTCTGGAACGTGCCGATCAGCGCCGCACCGATCAGCCCGCCCAGGCTCTGCGTCACGCTGAACAACACCGAAAAACTCACGAAATATGCCGGCCCCGCCGCCAGCGCGCGCGTCAACCCGACCAGCAGTGCCGGCCCGATGAACAGCAAGGCCGCGAACCCCAGGATCGCTTGGCTCACGTACAGCTGCGGCGGCCGCGTCAGGTTGGTCGCCCCCATGTCCATGAACGCCCCGAACGCGATCATCGCCAGCGCGATCAGGATCGGCTTGCCCAGGAAATTGGGGTTCAGCGTCACCGATCCCACCACCGTCCCCGCAATGCTCGCGAACAGGATGACGACGAACAGCCCGCGCATCTGCTCGTTGCCCAGCCCCAGCGTCGTCAGCAACCCGACCGCCCCGGTCGTCTGCTCCGCTAGCACCACGCGCGTCAGGATCGCGACCAGCGCGAACCGCAGGATATCGCCACTCCCCAGCCAGCGCGTGTTGAGCAACGGGTTCTCGCGGCGATGCTCGATCCAGAACCCCACGGTCAGCAACACCACCGCCGCGCACAGCGCATAACCCAGCCACGGCGCCTCGAACCACCATAGCACACGCCCCAGCCCCAGCACCGCGGCGAGCAGCGCCAGCCCCGGCGCGATCAGTGCAAAGGTAAGGAAGTCACCGCGCTCGAACGCCTTGAACCGCTCGCTTGGCGGCAACGGCAACCACCGCACCGCCGCCAGCGTCAGCAATGCGAGCCCCAGTTCGAACGCATAGAATGTCTGCCACTGCCCCGCCTCCAGCAGTTCGGACGGGAACAGCCGCGCCATCGGCGTCGCCAGCTGCGGGATGCCCACCGCGAACACCAGCCCCTTCAGCCGCCACGACGGCTTGAACGCCTGCATCATGTACAACAGCGCCAGCGTCGACAGCGATGCCGCGGCGACCCCGCTGAACGCCCGCACCATGATCGCGGACGCGAAACTATGCGCCACCAGATGCGCCGCGGTCGCCAGCACATAGCCGACCAGGAAGATCTGCACGAACAGCCGCAGCCCATATTGCTGGCGGAACTTCACCAGCAGCAGGTTGCTGACCACGTTGGTCATGACATAAACCGTCGGCAACCACGCGGCCTCGGCCGGATACAGCCCCAGCTCGCCCTGCAGGCTGGTCAGGTTCGCGGTGACGATCCCGTTGCCCAGCCCGCCGGTGATCCCCGCCAGCGCCGCGATCCCCCCGAACGCCAGCCGCACCCGCATCGGATGATCCGGGATCGCCGGCGACCCGGGCATGATCGATCGCTCATGCGGCTCGGGCACCCACGTATCGGGCGCGCTCCACCACCACCCCCGCCCGCGCAGGCTCGCCGGGATCATGCGAAGGGAGGCCGGTTCATGGCTGAAACATAGGCCGTCAACGTTAAAACATTAACCCCCCTCCATTTCAGGGGAGGGGCTCGCGAGACCTCAGATCCCCCCGTCGGTCGCCACATGCCCGACCTCGGCCAGCCGTGCGACCAGGTCCTCCGCGCACGCATCCAGCGCATCCTGCTCGGTCGACCGCACCACGAAGTTGGCACCCACCCGTCCGTCGCGGAAGAAGGGATAGCTCCCGATCTGGCACGCCGCATGGTCGCGCTCGGTCTCGCGCAGCGTGTCGGCGATCTCGCTTTCCGGCACCATGCAGCCGACGGTGCGCGACAGCAGCGGCCGCCCGCCCTCCAGCTGCCCCGACAGCGCCTCCAGCATCATCCCCGCGATGTGCGGCACGCCCGCCATGATGAAGATGTTGCCGTGGCGGATACCCGGCGCGCCCGACATCCGGTTCTCGATCAGGTCCGCACCCTCCGGCACCCGCGCCATCCGCAGCCGCGCCTCGTTCAGCCCGCCGCGGCTCGCATAATAGTCCTCCAGCACCGCGCGCGCCTGCGGATGCACCACCACCGGCACGCCCAGCGCCACCGCGATCGCATCCACCGTGATGTCGTCGTGGGTCGGCCCGATGCCACCGGTGGTGAACAGATAATCCGCCTTCGCGGTCAGCGCATGGACCGCATCGACGATCACCGCCTCCACGTCGGGCACCACCCGTACCTCGACCAGCCTGATTCCCTGCAGGTTCAGCCACAGCGCCACCTGCGCCACGTTGCGGTCCTGCGTCCGCCCCGACAGGATTTCGTCCCCGATGACGAGGAGGGCGGCGGTCCAGATGCGTGTCTCGGTCATGGCGGCGGCATAGCCGCTTCGCGCATGCTCGCAAAGCAGCGAACGTCGCGCTATATCCTGCACCATGACGGAATATATGACCATCACCGCCACGGACCCGGTGACGCGCGACGGCGCGATCAAGCTGTACGATGCCGACGGTTTCGCCGGCATGCGCCGCGCCGGCCGGCTGGCCGCCGAAATCCTCGACGCGCTCGTGCCGCATGTCGTGCCCGGCGTCACCACCGCCGCGCTCGACCGGATCGTGGCCGACATGTGTCGCGCGGCCGGCGCGGTGCCCGCCACGCTCGGCTACCGCGGCTACACGCACAGCAGCTGCATCTCGATCAACCACGTCGTCTGCCACGGCATTCCGGGGCCGAAGACGCTGAAGGACGGCGACATCATCAATGTCGACGTCACCCCGCTGCTCGACGGCTGGCACGGCGACAGCAGTCGCATGTACATCGCTGGCGACGCCGCGGTGAAGGCGCGCCGCCTGGTCGAGGTCACTTACGAATGCCTCATGGCCGGCGTCGAAGCCGCACGGCCCGGCAACACGATGGGCGACATCGGTCATGCGATCCAGGTCCATGCCGAAAAGCATCGCTACGGCATCGTCCGCGATTTCTGCGGTCACGGCATCGGCCGCGTGTTCCACGACGCGCCGGAGGTCGTCCACCTCGGCCGCCCCGGCACCGGGCCGGAGCTGAAACCCGGCATGATCTTCACGATCGAACCGATGATCAACATCGGCCGCGGCGACGTGAAGGTGCTCGACGACGGCTGGACGGCCGTCACGCGCGACCGCTCGCTGTCGGCGCAGTTCGAACATTCGATCGGCATCACCGACGACGGCTGCGAAATCTTCACGACCAGCCCCGCCGGTTTTCACGCACCCCCCTATATTTGATCGAACGTTTGCCGACGTCCCACGTTGGCGTCGCGATACCGATCCGGAGACCTGACATGCGCGCCTTGCTCATCCCCCTGCTGGCCCTCGCCGCCGCCCCGCTCGCCGCACAGGCTCCGAACCCGGCGCCAGTCGCCGCCGCGACCGAAACGCTCCCCGGCGCCGAAACCGCGCTGACGCTGAACGGCAAGGTCCTGGCCGAACTCCGCGCCCAGGCCGCCAACCGCGCCGCCCAGGCCGCCCAGTATCGCGGCGCCGTCGCGGTCACGAACCAGCAGACGATCGAAGTCCAGCGCATCGCCGAAGAAACCGAAGCCGACTACGCCGCCCGCGTCGCCGCCTGGAAAGCCAAGACCGCCGAAGCCTGCACCGCCGGCAACGCCGAAGCCTGCGCGAAGATCAGGAACTAGGCCCGACCGCAACGCCGACTGTTCCCCGGCGAAGGCCGGGGCCTAGGTGGGCCCTCACGTAACAAACGCGCGCAAGAACGAGATGTCGGCCTCATATGGTCGACGGATGCAGAGCGACCTGCACCCGTCCAACCAACGAGCGGCGTTCTACCTTAAACCCGCTTGTCCCGAGCGCAGTCGAGGGACCGTGGAGCGCAGCCGAGACGCCAGCAGCGCTCCACGGCCGCGCTCCGGGGAGAATGCTGCGACGTCGCTGGCTAGGACGGATCGGCGCAACCTAGCGCTTCACCGTATCAATAGGCTCACCCACTGATCCGTTTGGTTCGAGCCTGTCGAGAACTCCGCGCAGAGTTCTCGACAGGCTCGAACCAAACGGGGCGGGGACAAGTCGCGCAACCTGACGCGGTCACGCTCAACATTCAGCGGGTCTCAGGGGCAACCCCCGAAACCCGCAACCCAACTACCCAGCAGCCACCGCCAGCGCAGTCATGTTCACCACCGTCCGCGCCGTCGCCGCAGAGGTCAGCACATGGATCGGCTTCGACATGCCGAGCAGCATCGGCCCGACCACCAGCCCTTCGGCCGACGCCGCCAGCAGCGTCAGCGAGATGTTGGCCGAGTCCAGCGTCGGGAAGATCAGCAGATTCGCACTGTCGGTCAGCGCGCTCGACCCCACGATCCGCTCGCGGAGCGGCGCGCTCAGCGCGGTGTCGGCGTGCATCTCGCCGTCGATTTCCAGGTCCGGGTCCATCGCGCGGATCAGCTTCAGCGCCTCGCGCATCTTCCGCGGCTGGCGCGTATTGGCCGCCCCGAAATTGCTGTGCGACAGCAGCGCACCCTTCGGCACGATCCCGAACCCGCGCACCGCGCGCGCCGCCAGCACCGCCATCTCGGCGACCTCCTCGCAGCTCGGATCGACGTTCATGTGCGTGTCGCAGAAGAACAACGTCCGCTCGCCGACGATCAGCGCGGTCATCGCCGACACGCGCGTCACCTCGTCCCGGCGCGGGATGATCGGCAGGACGTACGTCGTCTGCTGCCACCAGTCGGCGCTGCCGCCGCACAGCGCGGCATCGACATGCCCCGCCTTCAGCAGCATCGCGGCGCTCACCGCCGGCCGGCTGCGCAGCCGCCGTTCCGCCGCCGCCGGCGTCACGCCCTTGCGATCGACCAGCGCCTGATAGTCGGGCACCAGCGGCGCGAACAGTGCGGTGTCCGCTTCGGGATCGGCGATCTCGATATCCTCGCCCTCGCGGATCCGCAGGCCGAGCGCTGCGATCCGCGCCGCGATCACCTCGCGCCGGCCGACCAGCACGGGCTTCGCCAGCCGCTCGTCCACCACGATCTGCGCCGCGCGCAGGATCCGCTCGTCCTCCGCCTCGGCATAGGCAATCCGCTTCGTCTCGGTCCGCGCGCGTTCGAACACCGGCGTCATCAGCTGGTTCGACCGGTATGTGAACACCTGCAGCTTGCGGCGATACGCCTCGAAATCGGTGATCGGCCGCGTCGCGACACCGTCCGCCGCCGCCGCCCGCGCCACCGCGGGCGCGACCTCCGTCGCCAGCCGCGGATCGAACGGCGCGGGGATGATGTGCCCTGGCCCGAACAGCAGCGACCGGCCGCCATAGGCACGCGCCACCGTCTCGTCCGGTTCCGCACGGGCCAGCGCCGCGATCGCCTCGACCGCCGCGATCTCCATCCCCGGCGTGATCGCGGTCGCCCCGCAATCCAGTGCCCCGCGGAAGATATACGGGAAACACAGCACGTTGTTGACCTGGTTCGGATAATCCGACCGCCCGGTCGCCACGATCGCATCGGGCCGATGCTCGGCGATCAGCTCGGGCAGGATCTCCGGCTCCGGGTTTGCCATCGCCAGGATCAGCGGCTTGTCCGCCAGCAGCGGCAGCCATTCCGGCTTGAACACCCGCGGCGCCGACAGCCCCAGGAAGATGTCCGCCCCCGCGATCACGTCCGCCAGGTTCCGCGCATCCGTCTGGTGCGCATAACGCGCCATGTTGGGCAGCATGTCGGTTTCGCGATCGGCATAGATCACGCCCTTGATGTCGGTGATCGTGACGTTCTCGATCCGCATCCCCATCGCGACGAGCAGGTCGACGCACGCCAGCGCCGCCGCACCCGCACCCGACGTCACCAGCCGGACATTCTCGATCTGCTTGCCCTGCAGCAGCAGCGCGTTGCGCACCGCCGCGGCCACCACGATCGCGGTGCCGTGCTGGTCGTCGTGGAACACCGGAATGTTCATCCGCGCGCGCAGCTTCGCCTCGATCGCGAAGCATTCCGGCGCCTTGATATCCTCAAGGTTGATGCCGCCGAACGTCGGCTCGAGTGCGGCCACCACCTCGACGAAATGGTCCGGATCGGTCGCGTCGACTTCGATGTCGAACACGTCCAGCCCGGCGAATTTCTTGAACAGGACGGCCTTGCCCTCCATCACCGGCTTGCCCGCCAGCGGCCCGATATTGCCCAGCCCCAGCACCGCGGTGCCGTTGGAGATCACCGCGACCAGGTTGCCGCGCGCCGTCAGCTCGCGTGCCTGGTCCGGGTCCGCGACGATCGCCTCGCACGCCGCGGCCACGCCGGGGGAATAGGCCAGCGCAAGGTCGCGCTGGTTCGCCATCCGCTTGGTCGGTTCGACCGACAATTTCCCCGGCTGCGGATACCGGTGATAATCGAGCGCCGCCTGCCGGAAATCATCGTCCATGCCGTACCGTTCCTCATGCCTGTCGTCGCGCACCCCTGCTCTAGGCGGCGACGTCCGCGATTGCCAGCCTCGCCAGTGCGATCGCGCCCATCGGCCCCGCCATCGCGCCCAGTTCCGGGCCGGACACGAACCGCTGGATGTCCTCCGCCACCCGCTCCGCATGCGCATAACCGCCCAGGCTGGCGACCAGCGCGGCGCGGATCCGCGGGATCAGGTGCGGCTGCCCCACCGGCACGCCGCCGCCCAGCAGGATGCGCTGCGGCGCGGTGGTCAGCACCAGATTGTGCAGCATCATCGCCAGCGCATGGACCACCCCGTCCCACGCCGGATCGTCCGGGGACAACAGCTCGGCCGCCCGCCCGCTGCGCGCCGCGATCGCCGGCCCCGCCGCCAGCCCCTCCACGCAATCCCCGTGATACGGGCAGTGCCCCGGCCAGTCGTCGCCCGCCATCCGCGGTATCCGCAGATGCCCCGCCTCCGGATGACCCAGCCCGCGCACCGTCTGGCCATTGACGACGATCCCGACCCCGATCCCGGTGCCGACCGTCACATAGGCGTGGCTCGCCAGCCCACGCGCCGCCCCCCAGCGCCCCTCGGCCAGCGCAGCCCCCGCCACGTCGGTGTCCAGCATCACCGGCAGTCCGGTCGCGGCGACCAGCGGCCCGACGATATCGACCCCCGACCACCCCGGCTTCGGCGTCCGCACGACATGGCCATAGTCCGGGGCATCCGGATCCAGTTCCAGCGGCCCGAAACTCCCGACCCCCAGCGCCCGTGCCCGCGTCGCCACGTCCCACTCGCGCAGCACCTCGACGATCCGCCCCAGCGTCGCCCCCGGCGCCCCCGTCGCGATCCGCTCCGTCGCCACCACCCGATCCGGCCCGGCCGCCAGGATACACACACACTTTGTTCCGCCCAGCTCGACGCCGGCATAGAGAGGTTCTGTCATGGGGGTGTTTTGATCTATCCCACCGTCAAAGTGCAAGCTTCAATCCGAATTAGACAGCAGCGATTCCGATAACACAACCGGCGGGTAAGTGACATTTGACAGCTACACTTTGGCAATCTTTCAGTGCTTTTCCATCGCTTACCAGTACAAGCTTATGCAATCTGGCGACCGCAAGCGCACGAAATCGATCAAGCGGAGGTGTCACACCAAAAAGCTTCGAACCACCATGGGCCTCTACCATCGCAGCAGCTGCTTTGTTTGCCCCTAAATCTATACTAGCATATTTTTTATACGAAATTGCCTGCATCTCAGCATACACTTCAGGATCATTCTCCTTCAGTTCTTTGCTGACTGACTTGATAATTAACATTTCTCCAGACTCTATCGCGTTAATAACCGCGCTACGGACACTGTTTTGAGTTGTTGTTAATGCGGCTCGCAACCCATATGTGTCTATCAGATATTTAATTTCTGTTTGTATCTTCTTCGCTGCCATGACCTATTCGATCTTGAACAGCTGATCTTGATACTTCCGCTTCAATCCAGATAGGCGATAGATATCAAGATCGTCTAATTGCCCCTGAGCACGCGCTTGGCCAAGCAACGACAGCAACAAACTTCCATATATTGTTCGCTTAGTCTGTAATGGATCAACATTACCGCCATTCTGATTATCTGTAGTATCCCCAGGCGGAGTTACTCCATTGAACTTACTCCGCCATTTCGCATAATCATCAGCAGTAAGACTACCAACCTCAACCAGCCGTCGAACAAGGGCTTCCTGACTGATTCCTAATCGCGCGGCGAAACGCCTGATTACGTCGTGATCTGCCGAGCGGGGGTACTGATAAATATTTATTGCTCTATTTATTACAGTATCGGGTGCCAGAAAATATGCTGCAAACTTGTTACAAAATTTCTCGACTCTATTGGTTAGAATTGATGGATTAGACGCGCCTTCGGCCCGTATTAAAACGTGGCAAAACTCGTGAGCTAATGTAAAAAGTTTTCGAGCCTTGCTGCTTCCTGTAGCGTTTATTGTAATAGCGTGAGGACCGCCAGCAAAGTGCGTATAGATCCCTGCCGCTTCGTCAGTTCCAAACGACCTATGAATTACAATGACGCCCAAGCCTTCTATGAACTCCCGCAAGTTAACATAAATGGCATTCGCATTTATAGCGTCCAGTTGATCGTCGCTAGTAAATCCCCAGCGCTCGCGCCAGAGCTCCGCCAATTTAATTGCCTCTGCATCAGTGTAGCTCGATTCAATCTGTGCGAGACTTGAGGCAATATTTGTGCCTAAATTAAGAGATGCCAGTGCGCCCGAAATTCGCTCTACAAATGCGATTGCGCTTAGCGTGCCTTGCTCAAACTTTCCGACGTGTGGATTAGCCGTACGAAAATCTATCGTCTGTAATAACGGTGGCGATTCATCAATAAAAAAAGCCTCGGTCGGTACCGCGAGTTGTGCAGCGATTGACTCAATTTCTTTGTCACTCAACTCACCATCAACCTCGACGGCACGTCGGAGATCAGCCGACGACACACCTGATCGAGACGCAAGGGTGGTCAACGGCAACCCCCGCGCGTTAATCACGCTCTGCAAGGCTACCCTGGAGAGCTTCACATGAGTGCCGATTTTGGACCGTGGCTAATCAAACTCAACTCTCTAACTTTTTCTCAGCTCGCCAACGTGCAAACGGTCGGTATCGGACTTTATCTAGCGTTGGCAGTAATTCAAGCTGTGTCAGACGGTGGTGTTGCCGGCCTTCGTAGGCGAGCAACAACGCTGGGCGTGGCAATAGCGGCAGCAAACAAGGCCTACTTAAAAATTGAGTCAGGCAGCATTCTAGTTGATGTTGGCGGACTTGAGATGAGCTTCCAACGTACGAACCGTACCATTCTATACTTATCGGCATGTCTCTTTACAATAAGCGTAATATATTTTGCTTACTGTACAATCTTTTATGATAACTTCGCGTATGTTTCGGGTGCATGCTTTATTTTTGTGTTTTATCTTTTCATGCCAATAGCAATTTTCATATCAATGGGTATCTACATTAAGAAACGCTGTGTGGGAGTTGATATACGAATAAATCAACTTCAGTTAGACTATATGGCGGCGGCGTTGAGTGGATAATTGTTGAACTAGTCTTCACGTCCAGGAAGGCTCCGATCCGCAGCGACAGCTCTTTTTGTATTGAGCATCCGCAAAGACCCACCTTCCCCCCACACCCATCACAGGATACGCTGACCCCTCCCCCGGAAAGGTCCCGCATGATTGCTTTTGCCCTGCTGCTGCTCGCCGCGACGCCCGATCCGTTGGCCTATACCGAACAGGTCGAGGGGGTGCAGGCGCTGGCGCAGGTGCGGGGGTGGAATGCGGCGACGCGGACCGTGCTGGAGGCGACGCCCGGGTTCGCCGCCACCCGCGCCCGCGCGCTCGCGCTGCTGCAGGACGATGCGCAGATCGCGACGCCGCAGATCGCCGGCGACAATGTCCTCAACCTCTGGCGCGATGCCAAGAACCCGCGCGGCCTGTGGCGCATCTCGCCGCTTGCCGCGTTCCGCGCGGGCAAGCCGCAGTGGCGCACGCTGATCGATGTCGATGCGCTCGGCCGGGCGGAGGGCAAGAGCTGGGTCTGGCACGGCGCCACCTGCCGCGCGCCGGCCTACGACCGCTGCATGGTGTCGATCGCCGACGGCGGCACCGATGCGGGGGTGGAGCGGGAATACGACCTCGCCGCCGGCCGCTTCGTCCCCGGCGGCTTCACCCTGCCCGCCGCCAAGAGCGACGTCGCCTGGGGCCCGGGCGACAGCCTGTACGTCGCGACCGACTACGGCGCCGGCACGCTCACCACCTCCGGCTATCCGCGGATCGTCAAGCGCTGGGTCCGCGGCACCGCGCTCGCCGCCGCACCCGTGGTGGGCGAGGGGCGCGCCACCGACGTGCGGGTCGGCGTCACCACCATCGTCGACGGCACCACCGCCTGGCCGCTCTACACGCGCGGGCTCGATTTCTACCGGTCCGAGGTCAGCCACGTCGCGCCCGACGGCCGGCTCGTCCCCTCCCCCCTTCCCGCCGACGCCGACATCCAGGACGTCATCGACGGCCGCCTGATCGCCAAGCTGAACAGCGCGTGGGGGGCTCAGCCACAGGGCGCGCTCGTCGCCTACCGCATCGCCGACGTGCTGGCCGACCGCCCGGTCACGCCCGAACTGGTGCTGGCCCCCACCCGCGCCCAGGCGATCGAGGAGGTCTCCGCCGGCAAGTCCGTCCTGTGGGTGAAACTGCTCGACGACGTGTCGGGCAAGCTCGTCGCGCTCACCCGCCCCGCCACCCCCGGCGCGGGGGGCTGGACCCAGACCGCGCTCCCGCTCCCCGCCAACGCCACCGTCCACCTCGACACCGCATCGGGCGCGCAGGACCTCGCCTTCGCCAGGGTGGAGGGCATGACGCTGCCCCCCACGCTCTACGCCGTCGCGCCCGGCACGAAACCGACCGTCGTGCAGGCCCTCCCCGCCCGCTTCGACGCCAAGCAGTTTTCGGTCACGCAACGCTTCGCCACGTCGAAGGACGGGACGAAGATCCCCTATTTCCTCGTCCGCCGCGCCGGCGCCACCGGCCCCGTCCCCGCGCTGATCCACGCTTATGGCGGCTTCAAGGCCGCGCAGACGCCGACGTATCTCACCGAACAACCCTACCGCGCCGGCCCGGTCGGGCTGTTCTGGGCGGAACAGGGCAATGCCTATATCCTCGCCAACATCCGCGGCGGCGGCGAATATGGCCCCGCCTGGCACCAGGCCGCCCTGCGTGAGAAACGCCAGAACGCATTCGACGATCTCCACGCCGTGGCGGAGGACCTGATCCGCACCGGCGTGTCCGCCCCGCGCAAGATCGCGGTATCCGGCCGCTCCAACGGCGGGCTGCTCGTCGGCGTCGCCATGACGCAGCGCCCCGATCTCTACGGCGCGGTCGTGATGGGATCGCCGCTGATCGACATGCAGCGTTACTCGCACCTGCTGGCCGGCGCATCGTGGATGGGCGAATATGGCGACCCGGACGTCCCCGCCGACTGGGCGTTCATCCAGCGCTACTCACCGTTGCAGCAGTTGAAGCCCGGCGTCCGCTACCCCGCGCCGTTCATCTACACATCGACCAAGGACGACCGCGTCCACCCCGCCCACGCCCGCAAGTTCGCCGCCCGCCTCGAACAACTCGGCGACCGCTTCTACTACTCCGAGGCACTCGAAGGCGGCCACGCCGCCGGCGCCGACCGCACCGAGGATGCGCAGCGGGCCGCGATGATCCTCGCCTACCTCAACCGCGAACTGGGCGGCTCCGCGCGTTGATGGCGGCATTCAGCGCAGCGTCATGCCGACCATGACCATCGTCCCCGCATGATCGCCGCGCTGACCGCCCTCCTGCTCGCCGCCCCCACCGGCACGCTGACGCTCGACCGCGCCGACCCGGTCGTGTCCGTCACGATCGACGGCGTCCCCCTTCGCCTCCGCGTAGCGCTCGACCAACATGCCGTGGTCGAACTCAACCCCGACGCCGCCGCCCGCCTGACCTTCCTCAAGTTCGAACGCGACGGCGGCGCACAGGTCGGCCGCATCGCCATCCCCGGCCGCGTCGCCCGCGCGCGCCTCGTGGTCGCCGGCCGCAAGGTCGACGTCACCGCCTCGAGCTACCCGCGCCCCTGCTGCACGAACGTCGACGGCGAGATCGCCCCGGACCTTCTCCCCTTCGCCGAACTCCACTTCACCTCGCCCGCAGCCGCCATGCCCACCCGAACCGTCAGCTTCACGATGGAACGCAGCGAGGATCTCGGCCTCTTTACCCGCGCCCGCACCCCCGGCGGCCCGGTCCTGCTCCTCTTCACGCTGAACCACGCCTCCACGCTCGCCACCGGCGCCGGTGCGGCGGTCCTCGCCCGCGGCGGCGCGGGCCGCTTCACCACGACCACCGGCACCGAAACGCGCGCCTTTGGCATCCCCCGCCCGGTTCGCACCATGATCCTCGACCGCCCCGTCACGATCGGCGGCTTCACCGTGGCGTCGCTGTCGGTCCGCACCGCCGACTTCCGCGGCGATAACACTCTCCCCCCGATCCCCGGCACGGCCACCCCCCCCGCCGACATCCGCGTCACCGCGCGCACCCCCGCACCACAACGCGCCATCCCCGCCGTCACCTTCGGCCGCGACCTGCTCGACGCCTGCCCCGACATCCGCTTCGCCGTCCCCACCCGCCGCCTGACGCTCACATGCACGCTCCCCTGACCCGCCGCGCCGCACTCGCGCTGATTGCCGGCACGACGCTCGCGGCCGCCGCCCCGCGCCCCGAGCATGCCGATCTGTTCGACCGCGTCTGGGACGAGGTCGACCGCCGCTACTGGGACCGCGACCGTCTGGGCGAAAGCTGGAACACCGCCTACGAACGCTACCGCCCGCAAGCGATCGCCGCCACAGACGAGGCCGCACTCTACCGCATCCTCGCCGCCATGCTCGCCACGGTCGGCGACAGTCATGTCTACATCCGCACACCCGCCGCCGTCCGCCGCGATGCCGATGCGGACGCTGGCGCGGACAGTGCGCAGTTCGGCCTGTCCGCCTGGCCCACCGCCGGCGTCTGGCGCGTGCTCTCCGTCCGCGCGGACGGCCCCGCCGCCGCGGCCGGTGTCCGCCCCGGCTGGCTGATCGACAGTGTCGACGGCCGCCCGGTCGACGACGACTGGCACCCCCGCGCCGGGCAGTCCGCGCGCTTTGCCTTCCGCGACCTCACCGACCGCCCCCGCACGCTCACTTTGACCAGCACGCTGCTCCCGCCCGAACCGCCACGCCGCGCCACCCGCCTGCCCGGCGACATCCTGCTGCTCGCCTTCGACGTCTTCGCCGGCGGCGAGGACCGCTGGATCGAGGACGAGATCGCCGCCGATCCCCCCGCCGCGCTCATCCTCGACCTGCGCGAAAACGAAGGGGGCGAGGCGCTCGCCGTCGCCCGCGTCGCCGGGACATTGTTCGACCGCAAGCGCACTCTCCTGCGCCGCGTCGCGCGCGGCAAGACGCTCGACGTCCCCACCGTCGGCGCGGGCCGGCGCAGCTATACCGGCCCGCTCGCCGTCCTGGTCGGCCCGCGCAGCGCCAGCGGTGCCGAAATCCTCGCCGCACTGGTACAGGACAGCGGCCGCGGCCCCGTCATCGGCGGCACGACGGCGGGCGCGGTCACCGGTGCCGCGCAAACCAAACTGCCCGACGGCGGCGAACTCTGGGTCGCGGTGTTCGACATCCGCAGCGCCGCCGACGTCCGGCTGGAGGGGCGCGGCCTCTTCCCCGCCGTCCCCGTCACCCAATCGCTCGCCGATCTCCGCGCCGGCCGCGATCCCGTTCTGGCACGGGCGCAATCCCTGCTCGCCGCCGATAATCCCGCCTGACGGACATAGCGTGAACCTGACGCGTTGAGCGCGTAATCAGGAGAATTTCATGCACCGTATCGACTGCGACGTCGCCATCATCGGCGCGGGCACCGCCGGCCTCGCAGCCTACAAGGCGGCCACCGCAGAAGGTGCCCACGCCGTGCTGATCGAATCCGGCCCCGGCGGTACCACCTGCGCCCGCGTCGGCTGCATGCCGTCCAAGGCGCTGATCGCCGCCGGCCGAACTGCACACCACGCCCGCCAGGCCGCGATGTTCGGCGTCACGGTCGGCGACGTCACCGTCGACGGCCCCGCCGTGATGGATCGCGTCCGCCGCGAACGCGACTATTTCGTCGCTTCCGTCATGGAGGATGTCGACGCGATCCCCGCCGACCGCCGCATCGCCGGTCACGCCCGCTTCACCGCCCCCGGCCAGCTCAGCGTGGACGGCGGCCCGGACATCACCGCCCGCACCATCGTGATCGCCGCCGGATCGGCCCCGTCGCTCCCCGAGATCCTCGAACCGGTCGCAGAGCATGTCCGCACCAGCGACACGATCTTCGAGATCCCGACGATCCCCGCCACGCTCGCGGTGCTCGGGGCCGGCGTGATCGGCCTCGAACTCGCCGCCGCCTTTGCCCGGCTCGGCACGCGCGTAACGATGATCGACAAGGGCGACGTCATCGCGAGCATCGCCGATCCGGAGGCCGAACGCATCGCCCGCGACCGCCTGGCGCAGGACTTCACGATCCTGCTCGGCGCCGACCTGACCGCCGCGGACCTCGTCGACGGCAAGATCCGCCTCGCCTGGGACGGCGACCACGCGGGCGACGCCATGTTCGACCTCGTCCTCGCCGCCGCCGGCCGCCCGCCCGTTTCCGACACGCTGAACCTCGACGCGGCCGGCATCGACCGCGACGATCATGGCACGCCGCATTTCGACGCCGGCACCGGCCGCTGCGGCGATAGTATGGTGTTCATCGCCGGCGACGCGCGCGCCTGCCGCCCCGTCCTGCACGAAGCGGCGCGGTCCGGCCGGCTCGCCGGGCACAACGCCGCGCGGCCCGACGACCTGCGCCGCGACCCGATCCTCCCCCCACTCACCATCACCTATACCGATCCGCAGATCACAATGGTCGGCTGCGACTATGACGAACTGCCCAGCGACGTCGTGATCGGCAGCGCGACGTTCGGCGACAATGGCCGCGTGCATATCGATGCGGCCGGCGACGGCATCGTGCGGCTCTATGCCGACCATGACGGCACCGTGATCGGCGCCACGATCGTCGGCCCCGATGCCGAACATCCCGCCCACATGGTGGCGCTCGGTATCGCCTGCGGCCTCACACTGCAGGAGCTGGCGGACCAGGCCTATTACCACCCGACCGTCATGGAGGTCCTGCAGAACGCGGCGCGCGACGCATTGTCCACGCTGGCCAAGTCCGATGCATGATGTTCATCGCGCGGTCATGGTGCCGCGCGCCTTGATCGCCGCGTCCGTTCCGGAGATGCCCGCATGAAGATTCCCGCCTTCCTCGTCCTGCTGGCCGCCGCCGCGCCGATCGCCGCGGGCGCGCAGGACATGGAAAAGGTCAGCGGCACGCCGCCCGAACGGATCCAGCAGCTCACCGTTTACGGCAAGGACCCCTGCCCGCGCAGCACCGGCGAGGAAGTGATCGTCTGCGCCCGCATGCCGGAAGGCGAACGTTACCGCGTCCCCAAACCGCTGCGCGACAAGCGCAAGGCCGATGCGCCGGCGGCGATGGCCTGGGGCGCCCGCTCGATGGAACTCGAAAATGTCAGCCGCCAGGGTCTGCCCGGCAGCTGCAACACCGGCGGATCGAACGGCCAGACCGGCTGTTTCCAGCAATTCCTGGCGCAGGCCCGCGCCGAACGCGAACTGGCCAAGCGTCAGGCGGCGGAGGAACCCTGATACTATCCAGACGTCGCATCTGGACATTCGGGTCAGCAGAACATAGATTGAACAAATGGCGCAACTCGACACTCGTGGAAAGCTCGCCATCCTCGCCGATGCCGCGAAATACGACGCGTCCTGCGCTTCGTCCGGCACGTCCAAGCGCTCCAGCGCCGGCAAGGAAAAGGGGATCGGCTCGACCGAAGGCATGGGCATCTGCCACGCCTACGCGCCCGACGGCCGCTGCATCTCGCTGCTCAAGATCCTGCTGACCAACAGCTGCATCTTCGACTGTCATTACTGCATCAACCGGAAGAGCTCGAACGTCCGCCGCGCGCGCTTCTCGGCGGAGGAGGTCGTCAACCTCACGCTCTCCTTCTACCGCCGCAACTATATCGAGGGGCTGTTCCTCTCCTCGGGCATCATCAACACGCCCAACTACACGATGGAGCAGCTGGTCGAAGTCGCGCGCTCGCTGCGCGAGGACCACCAGTTCCGCGGCTACATCCACCTCAAGACGATCCCAGACGCCGATCCAGAACTCGTCCGGCAGGCCGGGCTCCACGCCGACCGCGTCTCGATCAACGTCGAACTGCCGACCGTCGGCGGGCTGAAGCGGCTCGCCCCCGAAAAGTCCGCCGACCGCATCGACGGCGCGATGCGCGAGATGAAGACCTCGATCGAGGACGGCCACGACGCGCGCAAAAAGTACCGCGCCGCCCCGAAATTCGCCCCCGCCGGTCAATCGACGCAGATGATCGTCGGTGCGGACAGCGCGAACGACGGCGATATCGTGACGAAGGCGTCGACGCTCTACGACCGCTTCGGCCTGCGCCGCGTCTATTATTCCGCGTTCAGCCCGATCCCCGACGCATCCGCCATTCTCCCGCTGAAGCGCCCGCCGCTGATGCGCGAACACCGGCTCTACCAGTCCGACTGGCTGATGCGCTTCTACGGGTTCCAGCCCAAGGAGGTCGTCGCCGCGACCGACGCGGACGGCATGCTCCCGCTCGATATCGATCCGAAGCTCGCCTGGGCGCTCAAGTTCCGCGAAACCTTCCCGGTCGACGTCAACCTGGCGCCGCGCGAACTGCTGCTTCGCGTCCCCGGCCTGGGCGTGAAGGCGGTCAACTCGATCATCGTCAGCCGCCGCTGGCGCGCGCTCCGCCTCGACGATGTCGGCCGCCTCACCGTGTCGATCGCCAAGGTCCGGCCGTTCATCTCCGCCACCGACTGGCGCCCCGTCACGCTTACCGACCGCGCCGATCTAAAGACGCACATCGTCCCCAAGAAGGAACAGCTCGAACTGTTCGCCGCCTGACGCCGAACCGGCGACGGTCCGCCCGGAACTTCACGCTTTCCTAGTATCTTACGCCCTAGACCCGCCCCGATCGCAGTTCCGCATCGCATCCGGGGTTCTCATGCACGTATCGCAAATCGCCGTCGCCGCCTTCGCCATTCTCGCCGCCCCCGCCGCGGCCCAGGACTACCCCGCCAGCCCCGCGCCGCAATCGCCCATGCTCGCCTACGCGCCCGTCTATGACGACGCGCCCGCCGACGTGTTCGCCGGCCCGCGCATGGAAATCCACGGCGGCTGGGATCATGTCGGCCTGCGCCTGAAGGCCACGTCCACCGACGCCGCCGGCAACGCGGAGAGCGCCGCGCTCCAGGCACCCGACGACGGCTTCACCTATGGCGGCAGCCTCGGCTGGGACATCGCGCTCAGCAGCACGCTGATCGCGGGCGTCGAAGCCGGGATCGAAGACAGCTCGATCCGCGAATGCGCCGAAGTTTACGGCCTCGACGAAGCCTGCATCAAGGCCGGGCGCAGCGTCGAAGTCGGCGGCCGCATTGGCCAGGCGCTCAGCAGCCGGGTCATGGTCTATGCGCGCGCCGCGTACGTCAATTCCCGGGTCAAGGCGAACTATGTCGATTTCGAAGGCATCCTCGACAATCAGTCCGCCAAGGCCAATGTCGACGGTATCCGGCTCGGCGCCGGGTTCGAGGCCGCGGTGACGCCCAACCTCTATCTCAAGGGCGAATATCGCTACACCGACTACAACAACTACTCGCTGACCGCGAACTACTCGGACGGATCGTCCGACCGCGTCGATCTCAGCCTCGATCGTCATCAGATCCTCGGCGGCATCGGCCTGCGTTTCTGATCATTACCTGACGGGTCGCGGCAACCCGCGGCCCGTTCATGCGTCTTGCACCCCATGCGCGTCGCGACCCTGGCATCGGAGGATGATTTCGACGGGTGGCGCGCCGCCGCCCGCACTTTGGCGCTGGCGCAGGTCGCACCGCACGACGTCGTCTGGCAGGTCGGCGAACGCCCCGCGGATCTGTTCGGCGACGAAGCTTCGCCCGACGCCGCGCCCGGCGCGTTCTCGGTCCCCCGCCCGTTCGTCGATCTCGCCCGCACCGCGCTCTGCCACCGCGATCCCGAACGGTTCGCTTTGCTCTACACGCTGCTCATCCGCGTCCGCGCGCAGCAGGGCCTGCTCGACGACCGCGCCGATCCGCTCGTCCAGCGCATCGAACTGATGGCCAAGGACGTCCGGCGCGACATGCACAAGATGCGCGCCTTCGTCCGGTTCCGCGAACTGGCGGTCGACGGCGGCGAAACGCGCTACGTCGCCTGGTTCGAACCCGACAATCACATCGTCCGGATCAATGCGGACTTTTTCGCGCGCCGTTTCGCCACGATGCACTGGTCGATCCTCACCCCCGGATTGTCGGTCCACTGGGACGGCACGGCCCTCGCCTTCGCCCCCGGCGCGCGCAAGACCGACGCCCCCGACGGCGATCCGCTCGAGGAGATGTGGAAGACCTACTATGCCGCGATCTTCAATCCGGCGCGGGTGAAGGTCGGCGCGATGACCAAGGAAATGCCGCGCAAATATTGGAAGAACATGCCCGAAACCGCGCTGATCCCCGATCTGCTCGCCGGCGCACAGAAAAGGGAGAGTGGTATGATCGAGACCGCCCATGCCGACATCGGCGACAATGCCCGAGCCGCCTGGGAGGCGCTCGCCGGCGAGGCCGCCGGCTGCACACGCTGCCCGCTCTACGGCCCCGCGACGCAGACCGTGTTCGGCGAGGGCCCCGTCGATGCGCGGCTCATGTTCGTCGGCGAACAGCCGGGCGATCAGGAGGACATTGCCGGCCGACCGTTCGTCGGCCCCGCCGGCCAGTTGTTCGACCGCGCGATCGCCGCCGCGGGCATCGACCGCACGCAGGTCTACGTCACCAACGCGGTCAAGCATTTCAAGTTCGAGGAACGCGGCCGCCGCCGCATCCACGCCAAGCCCGGCGCGCCGGAGATCGATGCCTGCCGCTGGTGGATCGACCAGGAACGCGTCCTGGTCCGCCCCGCTGTCACGGTGGCCCTCGGCGTCACCGCCGCCCGCTCGCTGCTCGGCAAGGTCGTCACCATCTCCGGTACCCGCGGCAAGCCGATTACCCTCCCCGACGGCGGCGAGGCGTGGATCACCGTCCACCCGAGCTACCTCCTCCGCCTCCCCGACAAGGTCCAGGCCGAGGAGGAATATGCCCGCTTCGTCGAGGACCTGAAGGTGGCGCAGGCCCGGGTCACGGCGACCGCCTGAGGCACGCCTTTTCTCAGTCCACCCGTTTGGTTTGGGCCTGTCGAGAACCCCCCGCCAGGCCCGAACCCATCATCCGGCAAACGTCGTCGGATCCGGCCCGATCCGCCCGTCGCGCCGATCCAGCGCCGCGATCGCCCGCTCGTCGTCGGCATCCAGCGCGAAGTCGAAGATCGCGAAATTCTCCGCCAGCCGCGCCGGGTTGGTGGTCTTCGGGATCACCGTCAGCCCCGCCTCGATATGCCAGCGCAGCACGACCTGCGCCGGCGTCTTGCCGTGCTTCGCCGCGATCGCGGTGATCGCCGGATCGGCCAGCGCCGCGCCCTGCCCCAGCGGGCTCCAGCTCGTCGTCACGATGTGGTTCTCGTCATGATAGGCGCGCAGTTCGACCTGCTGGAAACTCGGATGCAGCTCGATCTGGTTCACCGCCGGCACCACGCCCGTGTCGTGAATGATCCGTTCCAGATGATCCATCGTGAAGTTCGACACCCCGATCGACTTCACGCGCCCTTCTTCGCGCAACCGCACCAGCGCCTTCCACGTCTCGACGAACCGCGTCTCCTCGACGAACGGCCAGTGCAGCAGATAGAGGTCGACCCAGTCGAGCCCCAGCCGGTCGAAGCTCTTCTCGAACCCCTTCAACGCCGCGTCATAGCCGAAATCGTCGCGCCACAGCTTCGACGTCACGAAGATCGTCTCGTCCCGCGCCCGCACGCCCGCCCCCGTACCCGCTTCGTTGCCATAGATCGCGGCGGTATCGACCGCGCGATACCCCGCATCGATCGCCGCCTGCACCACGCCCGCGGTGTCCTCGTCCGGGATCTGATACGTCCCCAACCCGATCTGCGGCATCGACCGTCCGTCGTTCAGGGAAATGCTGGGCTGCTCGGTCATCACGGATGCTCCTGTTCGGTTACCGGTCAAACGCCCCGCCCGAACAATGGTATGCACCGCACCCGAACCTCAAACACCAAACCCGTCCATCCCGAGCGAAGTCGAGGGACCCGTCGAGCACAGCCAAGACGCCAACGCATCTGCACAGGACGACGTGGAGGAAACCCCCACCCCCTCCCCGTTCGGTTCGAGCTTGTCGAGAACCCGGCGCAGTTCTCGACAAGCTCGAACCGAACGGGGGGAAGAAGAAAGGTCAGTCCGGCGGCAAGCCCACACCTCCACCGCACCCCACCCGTTCGTGCTGAGTAGCGACCGAGTAGCGCCCCTCGGCGCGTATCGAGGGCGCGCATCGAAGCACCGCACCCAGCCTTCGATACCGGTCTTCGCCTCCGCTCAGCCCCTACTCAGGCCGAACGGCGGTATGAGTGAGCAGATCAGAAAGGGGGGCCCGCAAAGCCCCCCAAGCCCTCAGGCGCCAACAGCCTTAGCCAACACCGGCTTCAAAGCAGCCCAATCCGCCACGTTCGGCACCGGCTTGTTCGCGATCAGGAACGTCGGCGTGCCCTGCAGATTATACTCGCTCGTCGCGCGCGCGCTCATCTTGCCCAGTTCGTCGACCGCGGCGGTATCGGTCAGGCACTTGGTCGCCGCCGCTTCCGGAATGCCGCGCGCGCGGAAGAAGTCGATCAGGCCCAGCTTCTTGCCCCATGCCAGGAACTGCGTCTGCGGCGGCATCGCCTGCATCTGGGTCTGCTCCGCCTCGGTCATGCCCTTCACCGCGTCGAACAGCATCATCTGGTTCTCGAACATCTGCTGGCTGAGCTGGAAATACGGCTCCGCCCCGCGGCACCGCGTCAGCAACGCGGCCGGCACGTCGAGCACGTTCAGCATGTAGTTGCGGAACTCGTAGCTCACCTTGCCCGGCGCGATGAACTGCGACTTCAGCTCGGGCAGGCCCTCCTTCTCGAACACCGCACAATGCGAACAGCTGAGCGCGCCATATTCGACCAGCTTCACCGGCGCGTCCGGGTTGCCCATCCGGAACCCGCCGTCGGCCGTCTTGGACACGGTCTGCGTCCAGTCGCCACCGGCCGGTGCAGCGACGGGCGCGACCGGCGACGCAGGCGCCTCGACCGAAGCGGTCGCGCTGCCGGCGCTGTTGCCGGCGTCCTTGCTGCCGCATGCGGTCAGCGCCAGCGTGGAAAGCCCGAGGGCGAGGAGGGTACGGGTCATCATCTTGGTTCTCCGAAGAAAGGGAATGTCAGCGGACCGCGGCGGCGAGCCTGGGCTGCAACGTGGCCCAGTTGCTCGTCGCCGGCACGATCGTGCCGTTGATCAGGAATGTCGGCGTGCCGGTGATGCGCCGCTTGTTGAACGCCTCGTCGGTCATCGCCGCGACGATCGCGGTCTGTTTCCGGTCCGCCAGGCACGCCGAGACCCGCGCCGGAGCCATGCCGCGCGCCTGCGCTTGGCGGTCGAACCCGGCGGCCCGCGCCATCGCGGTCAGCGTCGCGGCGCCGTTGGGGTCCGCCGGCCGCCCGACCTGCGTATCGAAATAGACCTGCGCCTTGGGCAGCCAGTCCGCCTGCGTCGCCAGAATCCGCTCGCTCGCCGGGAAATAGCCCGCCGGCCCCGCACAACGGCTCAGCAGCACGCCCGCGAAATCGAACCCGTCGCGCACCGAATTGCGCACCTCCAGGCTCACCAGCCCGCGCGCGATATAGTCGCGCTTCAACGCCGGCATCCCCTCCGCCGCGAACGCCGCGCAGTGCGAACAGGTCAGCGACAGATACTCGACCAGCTTCACCTTCGCGCGCGGATTGCCCATCACATAGGTGCCGGCCGGCGTCGTCGCGATCGTCCGGGTCCAGTCGGTCGCCGCACGTTTCGCGGGAGTCGCGCTCGCACCCGCCGCGAGTGCACCGGCCCCGACGGCCGCGAGCATCGCCAGCCCGGCCGCCGCCCCGCGCATCGCGGATCGTCCCCGAGATCGCCCACTCTCCATGCTCACCGCACCTTTCCCATCACCGGAATGTCCATCACCGGCGGCCCGTTCGACGTTGCCAGCGCACCGGCCAGCCCGGCGAGGCACGCGCGCAACTCCGGATCCGCGATCGCCCGCAGGCTGTCGCCGATCTCGGTGGACACCGCCACCGCCGGCCGCAGCTTCGCCGGCGCCGGCCGCCGCACCGCCGCACCCTGGCGGATCGCGATCCGCGCCACCGCGGGATATCCGAAGAACCGGTTCACGCGCTCCACGATCGCCGGCGCGACATGCTGCATCATCACCGCATGCGCACCCTCGACGACGAGGGTCAGCACGCCTTCGGACCGCGCACCGTGCGGAAACCGGATCGATTCGGGGCTCGACACCCCGGCATAGCGTTCGCCGACGATCTCGGGCCAGCGCGTCACGACCGACGACTGCACGAACCCGAACCGCCGGAACGCGGCACGGCCTACGTCGGGCAGCATGTCCGCCACCGCACGCGCCGCCCCGCCGCGCTTCCGCTCCGGCACGGCGGGCGGCTTCGGTTTGGCGGCGGCACGCGGCTTCGCGGCTTTCGGCGTGGGATTGGTCTCTGGTTCCGTCATCCCCCGCTCCATGCCATAGCGGCCCCATGCCCGTCGATATGTCCGTCGTTCCGCCCGTCGATAGCGGCGTCGATATTTCCGCCACCCTCCTCGCCTGGTACGACGCGCATCACCGCACGCTCCCCTGGCGCGCGGCCCCCGGCACGCCCGCGCCCGCTCCCTATCGCGTCTGGCTGTCGGAGGTGATGCTGCAACAGACAACGGTCGCCGCGGTAAAGGCCGCATTCCTGCGCTTCACCACACGCTGGCCGACCGTGGCCGATCTGGCGGCGGCCGACGATGCCGACCTGATGGCCGCCTGGGCCGGGCTCGGCTATTATGCCCGCGCCCGCAACCTGCTCGCCTGCGCCCGCGCCGTCGTCGCCGACCATGGCGGCCGCTTCCCCGATACCGAAGCTACTCTCCGCGCACTACCCGGCGTGGGCGCCTATACCGCCGCCGCGGTCGCCGCGATCGCGTTCGGCCGGCGCGCGGTGGTGGTCGACGGCAATGTCGAACGCGTCGTCACCCGCTTGTTCGCGATCGAACAGCCGCTACCCGCCGCCCGCCCCGCGATCCGCGCCGCCACCGACATCATCACCCCGGACACCCGCGCCGGCGATTTCGCGCAGGCGATGATGGACCTCGGCGCCACCATCTGCACCCCGCGCCGCCCGGCCTGCGCGATCTGCCCGCTGCGCATCGGATGCGCCGCGGTCCGCACCGCCGACCCCGCACGCTTCCCGGTCAAGGCCGCCAAGACCGCCCGCCCCGAACGCCACGGCGCGATCTGGTGGATCGAACGCGGCGACGCCGTCCTGCTCGTCCGCCGCCCCGCGCGCGGCCTGCTCGGCGGCATGCGTGCGCTGCCGACCGGCGACTGGACCGACACGCCGCCCGACGATCCGCCCCCGCTCCAGGCGGACTGGACCGCGCTGCCCGGCACCGTCACGCACGTCTTCACGCATTTCCGCCTGACGCTCACCGTCTTCCGCACGGTCGTGATCCGCGATATCGCGCCCGAGCTGGACGGCGTCTGGTGGCCGCGCGCCACCCTCGCCGACGCCGGCCTGCCCACCCTGTTCGCAAAGGCCGCCACTTTGGCCATGGAGTCGCCGCGATGACCGACATTCCCCCCGATCGCCGCCCCTCCCACCTTGACGGCAGCCTCGTTCCCGGCTTCACCGGCTCCCCGCTCGACCGCGTCGATGCCTGGCGGCAGGATCCGGCCGCGATCATGAAGGCGCTCAACGACCCGCGCGCCTGCCTGCTGCGCATGGAGGGGCTCGATCCGCTGCTCGACGCCGATGGCGCGCTCGACTGGGGCCATCTGGCGGAGGCCGCCTGGGACGCCGAACTCGCGCTGCTCGGCCTGATCGGCGGCATCCCGCGCTTCGTCGCGCTCACCCCGGCCGTCCCCCACGCCGCACGGCGCAGCCCCGCGCTGAACGGCATGCTCGATTACCTCGAGCCCGCGCAGGCCGCCACCTACGCGGCGGCACGCAGCCTGATCGACTGGCACGCCCGCCACCGCTTCTGCGCGAACTGCGGCACGCCCACCACGCTCTACCGCGCCGGCTGGGGCCGCCGCTGCCCCGGCTGCCGCGCCGAACATTTCCCGCGCACCGACCCGGTCGTGATCATGCTGGCCGAACATGCCGGCTGCGTGCTCGTCGGCCGCCAGCGCAGCTGGCCCACCGGTCGCTACTCCGCACTCGCCGGCTTCGTGGAGGTTGGCGAATCGATCGAGGAAGCCGTCGCCCGCGAACTGGCCGAGGAAGCCGGCGTCGTCGCCACCAGCGTGCGCTACCTCGTCAGCCAGCCCTGGCCCTTCCCCTCGCAACTCATGGTCGCTTGCATCGCCCCCGTCGCCGACGCCGCCCTCCACCTCGACCAGCATGAACTGGAAGACGCCTTCTGGGCCACCCGAGAAGACATCCGCGCCGCCCTCGCCGCCGAACCCGACGCCCGCTTTATCGCGCCGCCGCCCTATGCCGTGGCGCACACCCTGTTCGCGCGCTGGCTGGCGGAACAAGCGGACTAAACGCTGTTTTGATCGCTTTTGGTCAGTCTACCCCAACCCGTTTGGTTCGAGCCTGTCGAGAGCCTTGCGCAGGGTTCTCGACAGGCTCGAACCAAACGGGTTGGTGCGCGGGCCAATCAAAGGTCCCACGAACCCTGGCCACAAACCGCCCCTAATCCCCCCGGGCCCGCGCCTGAGGATAGGTCCCCAGCACCCGCATCCACTTGGTATGGAACGCCAGTTCCTCCAGCGCCCGCCCCAGCGCCGGATCGTCCGGCCGCCCATCGACGTCGCAATAGAATTCGGTCGCCGCAAAGCTCCCGCCACGCTGGTAACTCTCCAGCTTGGTCATGTTGATCCCGTTGGTCGCGAACCCGCCCATCGCCTTGTACAGCGCCGCGGGCACGTTCCGCACCTCGAACACCAGGGTCGTCATGCACGGCCCGCCGAGGTCCGCCTCCGCGGGCGCCCCCCGCGCCAGCACCACGAACCGCGTCATGTTGTGGTCCGCATCCTCCAGCCCGCGCGCGATCACCTCCAGCCCGTACAGCCCCGCCGCCATCTCGGGCGCGATCGCCGCCTGGCCCGGCTTCCCCTCTTCCGCCACCAGCGCCGCCGCACCCGCCGTATCGGGATAGCTGACCGGCCGGATGCCGCGCGTGCGCAACCAGTCGCGGCACTGGCCCAGCGCTTGCGGATGGCTCACCGCCTCGCGCACCGCATCGATCGTGGTGCCAGCCTGCGCCATCAGGCTGTAGCGGATCGGCATGAAATGCTCGCCGGTGATGACCAGCCCCGATTCGGGCAGCAGGAAATGGATGTCCGCCACCCGCCCGTGCAGCGAATTTTCGATCGGGATCATCGCGCAGTCGGCCCGCCCCTCGCGCACCGCGTCGATCGCATCCTCGAACGAAAAACACGGCAGCGGCAGCCCGTCCGGAAACGCCGTCATCGCCGCAATATGCGAATTGGCCCCCGGCGCGCCCTGGAATGCGACCGTCCGGTCGGGGGCGGCGGCGGCATCGGCGGTCATCGCGGCAACGCGGGCACGGGCGGGGGCGGGGTAGTTTTCCATGGGCGCCCCCGCGTTTAGGGTCCGGGCGGCCAAGCGGCAAGCATGCTTGCGATGCGGCGGTTCGCCACTTAAAGGTCGGCGGTCCGGCGCGGTCACGATCGGGCACGGCACGACGCAGGGGAGTTTCACACGGCATGGACGATCGCGGCAATACCATCGCGGGCTGGGTGCTCTTCGGGGGCATCGCCGCCCTTGGCCTGTCGATCGTGACCGGTGAATATTTCCACGCCGAACGCCCCGAGAAGATGGGTTACGTCGTCGAAGGCGTCGAGGCCGAGGAAGGTGCCGGCCCGGCCGTCGCCGAAAAGCCGATCGAATTCTATCTCGCCTCGGCTAGCCCCGAAAAGGGCGCCGAAGTCTTCAAGAAATGCGCCGCCTGCCACACCGATGCGAAGGGCGGACCCAACGGCGTCGGCCCCAACCTCTACGGTTCGGTCGGCAAGGCGCACGGCCACGTCGCCGGCTTCCCCTATTCCGACGCGCTGAAGGGCAAGCCCGGCGTCTGGGACTGGGCGAACCTCAACGCCTGGCTGACCAGTCCGAAGGCCTATGCCCCCGGCACCAAGATGACCTTCGCCGGCCTCAGCAAACCCGAGGACCGCGCCAACGTAATCGCCTATCTGAACTCGACCAGCGACAGCCCGCTGCCGATGCCCGCCGCCCCGGCCGAAGCCCCCGCGGCCGCCCCCGCCGCCGGCACGTCTGCCGCCCCCAGCACCCCGGAAGGCGGCGCCTCGACCGTCCAGACCGAAGCGCAGGCCGCCAAGAGCCCCAAGGGCAACATCGCCGGCGAAGCCGCTCCCGCCACGTCGGGAACGAGCAAGCAGGAGAAGTAGGGCTGCTTCTCTCTTAGTCCCTCTCCTTCAGGGGAGGGGTTGGGGTGGGGGCAACAGCACCTCACCCCCACCCTTATGGCTGTAAAGAGGTCAGCCCCACCCCAGCCCCTTCCCTAGGGAGAGAGGCTAAAAAGAACCCCTACCCACTCCCCAGCACGTTGATCGTAAACGCCACCACGCCCAGGTTGAACGCGAACGCCGCGATCGAGTGGAACAACACCACCCGCCGCATCGCCCGCGCGCCGATCTCCACGTCCGACGTCTGGAACGTCATGCCCAGCGTGCAGGAAAAATACATGAAGTCGCCATAATCCGGCTCCTCCGTGTCCGGAAAGCGCAACCCCTGCCGATCACGCCCATCGGCACCCGCCAAATAGAATAGATGCGCATAATGCAGCGCGAACACCAGGTTGCTGAACGTCCAGACCAGCGCCAGCGTGCCCAGGATCAGCCACACCGTCCCACTGTCCGGCCTGCCCTTCTGCGCCAGCTCCGCCGCCACCGACACCAGCACCACCAGCATGACAAGCAGCGTGATCGCCAGTAGCGCCGCGCGGTTCGCGTCGTTCACCTTGGCCGTCGCGCGCATGCCCCCGGCGCGCATCCCGAACAGCGGCACGGCCGACAGCAGGAACGCCGCCCCCGCCACGTCGAACCCCGCCATCATCCCCAGCCGCCATCCGAACATCAGCGTCGCCGCGGGCACCGCCACCGCCGCCAGCACGCCGAACAACACAAACCGCGGCGGCGCCACCGTCCGCCCCATCCAATCCAGTCTGCGCATCCCGTCCGCCTTTCCCACGTCATCCATCGCAACGATCGGTGCCAAGCATCTTGCCCCAAACCGCGCGTCCCGTCATAGAGCGCGCGAAACCGCCCGAAGGCAGGCCATGAAAACCCGTATCCACGTCACGCTCAAGACCGGTGTCCTCGATCCGCAGGGACGCGCCATCGCCCACGCACTCGAAGGGCTCGGGTTCGCCGGTATCGGCGACGTCCGCGTCGGCAAGCTGATCGAGCTCGAACTCGCCGACGGCACCAGCGATGCGGACATTGACGCGATGTGCCGCAAGCTGCTCGCCAACACGGTGATCGAAAATTACCGGATCGAGCGGGCCTGACGCCATGAAGACCGCCGTCATCGTCTTCCCCGGGTCCAACTGCGACCGCGATCTGGCCGTGGCGCTGCGCGACGTGACCGGCACCGCGCCCGTCATGGTCTGGCACCGCGACACCGAACTGCCGGACGGGATCGACCTGGTCGGCGTCCCCGGCGGCTTTTCCTACGGCGACTATCTCCGCTCCGGCGCGATGGCCGCGCGCAGCCCGATCATGCGCGCGGTCGCCGATGCGGCCGATCGCGGCGTCGGCGTGCTCGGCGTCTGCAACGGGTTCCAGGTGCTGACCGAGGCAGGGCTCCTGCCCGGCGCCCTCATGCGCAACGCCGGCCTCGGCTTCGTCTGCCGCGACGCCGCGCTGACCGTCGGCGATGCGGACAGTCCGTTCCTGAAAGGCTATGCCGCCGGCGAAACCGTCACCATCCCGGTCGCGCACCATGACGGCAATTATGCCGCCGACACCGAAACGCTCGACCGGATCGAGGGCGAAGGGCGCGTCGCGTTCCGTTACGCCGACCATGTCAACGGATCGGCCCGCGCCATCGCCGGCATCGTCAACGCATCCGGCAACGTGCTCGGCATGATGCCGCACCCCGAACGCGCCGTCGAAGTGGCGCATGGCGGGCAGGACGGCCGCCGCCTGTTCGAAGCATTTCTTGCCCGCTAAGTAACGACAAAACTGATGCGTCGAAGCAACAGTTTCAGTTTATTGCAGGTCTTGTAGTTCTTTTGCATCATTGACGCTTTGCCCCCCGTAACTCACCCGACCGCGGAACCGGTTGATGGTCAAGGGAGGCAAAAATCATGCACAAGAACACTAAGCGCGCGATCCTTTTCGGGGCGGGCGTCACCGTCCTGGCGGGTGCCGCTTCGGCACAGTCGGTCCAGACCTTGCGCAGCGGCACCAACGCCCTCGTCTCGGTCAACGCGTCCAGCCCGGGCACGATCACCCGCACCACCGCGATCACCGGCATCGCCGCCGGCCGCACGTTGCAGGGTTTCGACTATCGCCCGGCCAGCCCGCGCATCCTCTACGCGCTCGATAATGTCGGGCAGCTTTATTCGATCAACGGCCGCACCGGCGTCGCCGCCGCCGTGGGTTCGCCCATCACGCAGGCCGCCAACCCGACCGGTGCCGCCGCGGGTCTCGACTTCAACCCGACCGTCGACCGGATCCGCTACGTCAACGGCAACCGCACCGATCTGCGTCTGAACCAGACCAATGGCACGCTCGCCGCCACCGACGGCACGCTCACCTATGCCGCGGGCGACGCGCGTTTCGGCACCGCACCCGTGCTCGCCGGCGCCGCCTACACCAACAATGTCGCAGGCGCGACGACCACCACGCTCTACGTGCTCGACACGTCGGGCGGCACCGCGCGCCTCGCGACGCAGGGCAACGCAACCGTCGGTCCAAACACCGGCACGCTGTTCTCGGTTGGCACCAGCACGGGCATCGCGACCAACGGCAATGTCGGCTTCGACATCACCCGCTCGGGCCAGGCCTATGCCACGCTGACCAACCCGACGACCGGCGTCACCTCGCTCTACGCAATCAACCTGGCGAACGGCACCGCGACCGCACTCGGCGCGATCTCGGGCAACACCACCTATAACGGCCTCGCCGCCGAACTGGCGTCGTTCCAGTCGATGGGCCTGACCCAGAACCAGCAGAATGTCGGCACCGTGCTCGACAACTTCACCGGCACGCCGAACGACGGCACGATCGGCATTTTCAACGGCATCGATGCGCAGACCGGCAATGCCGCGGCGCAGTCCGGTCTGCTCCAGTCGCTGACCCCGGCGGCGTTCCAGTCGCTGCCCGACATCTCCTACGGCGCGCTTGAATCGCAGGAATCGACCGTGCTGCGCTACACGCGCGACCTGCGCGGCAACGCCGTCAACACCGACGGAAGCCGCGTGACGCTCGATGAAGCCGGCAAGGTCGGCGCCTGGGTCAGCGGCGGCAGCCGGTTTGGCTCGGTTGACGCGGCGCAGGATCGCTACCGTACGAAGACCGATGAGTATCACTTCCTCGGCGGCGCCGATTACCGCCTGACGCCGAAGACCGCGATCGGTCTGTTCGGCGGCTACAGCAACACCGATGCAGACCTCGCGCCCGGCAATACCGCCAACGGCACGCTGGAAAGCTGGTTTGCCGGCGCTTACGCCACCGCCGGCATCGGCCCGTTCTACGTCGATGCCTGGGGCAGCTATACAGACCTCGACTGGAAGCTTTACCGCAACCTCTCGTTCGGCAACTATTCCGGGTCCACCTTCGCGCGCACCAGCGGCCGCATCATCACCGGCGGTGCTGCCACCGGCCTGAGCTTCCAGATCCGCAACTTTGAAATCGAGCCGTTCGCGCAGGTTCGTTATGCCGATCTGAAGATCGACGGTTTCACCGAAACAAACGGTGCGGCGTTCGCGCTGGTCGTGCCGAACGACATGAACCGCGTCTCGATCCGCTCGAACGTCGGCGCACGGCTTGGCACGAAGTTCGAAGTGGGCGGCGCCACCATCCGTCCGCAGGTCCGCGGCGGGTATATGTACGAGTTCCGCAACCAGCGCCGTAACATCGTCGCCGGCTTCCAGCAGCCCGGCATCGGGTCGCAGTTCAACTTCGTCACGACGCCGTTGTACCAGGATTACTACAACGCCGGCGCGTCGCTCAACATCTCGGGCAACGGCCCGCTCTCGCTGGTCGCCGACTATGATGCGCAGTTCGACAACCAGCGTCAGTTCCACAACTTCACGATCGGCGCGCGCCTGGCGCTCTGATCCGACGAGCACGGTGGCGGCGCACGGCGTCGCCACCGGATGTTCCGCTGCCCCACGCAGCCTTCCCGAACAGGCGCTTTTCGCCTATGCCTCCGTCCGGGCGCCCGTAGCTCAGTCGGATAGAGCACTAGCCTTCTAAGCTTGTGGTCGGTGGTTCGAATCCACCCGGGCGCGCCACGCTTTCAGGGCAGTTCCTGCACCTCTTGTCGTGCCGCGTCGGATTACCCACCGGTGGTGAGGCGACAGGGCGCGATTTTGAGCGTCCATACCGAAATCATCTCCCGGTAGTCTCGGTTCTCGACCCCGGATTTCCCCGCCGCGTCCCTTGCGTGGCGGAACGGTCCCGTTAGACTGGATCGCCGGGGGAGAATACGGGAATGGCGGGAAAGAAGTGGGCGGTCGTCTGCATGGCGGCCGTGGTTGCGTGGCCGGCGGCGGCGCAGAACAAACAGGCGATGCAATTCGGTGCGCGCGAGACGATCCAGCAGGTCAGCCTTTCCCCGGACGGTGCCCATGCGGCGCTGATCGTTGCAGGGGACGGTCGGTCCTCCAGGCTGATCGTCGCCGATCTGGTCACGGGCATCGTGCCGAAGCCGATCCTGGCCGCGTCCGGCGATCCGGAAAAGCTCACACGTTGCGGCTGGACGAGCAACACGCGGCTCGTCTGCTCGATGCGCACGGTGCAGCGCGATACCAAACTCATCGGCTTCACCCGGATGCTCGCGCTGAACAGCGACGGCTCCGACATGAAGATGCTGAGCGCGAACCAGCGCTCCAGCGCACTGGGTCTCAACCAGAACGGCGGCACCATCATCGACTGGACCGGCGACGGCTCACCCGGCAGCGTGCTGATGACGCGCGAGTTCGTGCCGCAGGAAACAACAGGCACACTCCTGGCGAACACACGAAACGGCCTCGCTGTCGAGCGGATCGACACCGTGACGATGAAGCGCAGCGTGATCGAGCGACCGCGCGCGACCGCGCAGGAGTATATCTCAGACGGCCGCGGCAACGTGCGGATCATCGGCCTGCGCGCGCAGCTTGACGATGGTCAGTTGGGCAATACGGTGACCTACCAATATTCCAGGGGAACGGAGCGCGACTGGCTGCCGCTCGCGACCGTCAAACAGGGGGCCTCCGGGTCGACGGGGTTCGATCCCCATGCGGTCGATCCGACGTTGAACGTCGCTTACGGCTTCGCCGCGGCAAATGGCCGGACTGCGCTCTACAAGGTCGCGCTGGACGGCAGTCTTAAGCGGGAGTTGGTCCTCGCGCGGCCGGACGTCGACGTCGATTCCCTCATTCGGGTCGGCCGGCAGCAGCGCGTGGTCGGCGTTTCATGGGTGACCGAGCGCCGCGAAACCGAGTTCTTCGATCCCGAACTGAAGAAGCTGGGCCTGGCACTCAACAAGGCGCTGCCCGGTCAGCCGCTGATCACCTTTGTCGATGCGAGCGCGGACGAGAGCAAGCTGCTGCTCTTCGCCGGAAGCGACAAGGATCCGGGCACCTACTATCTCTACGACAAGGCCACGCGGAAACTGGGGCCGATCCTGGCGGCACGCGCCGAGCTCGCCGGCACCGTCCTCGCCGAGGTCAAGCCCGTTCGCTTCCCGGCGGCCGACGGGACCATGATCCCCGGCTACCTCACCCTTCCGCCCGGCAGCGACGGCAAGGGCCTGCCTGCGATCGTGATGCCGCATGGCGGGCCGGCCGCCCGCGACGAATGGGGGTTCGACTGGCTGGCGCAGTATTTCGCGTCGCGCGGTTTCGCGGTGCTCCAGCCGAATTTTCGCGGGTCTAGCGGCTACGGATCGAAGTGGTTCCAGACGAATGGCTTCCAATCGTGGCGGACGGCGATCGGTGACGTGACGGACGCAGGACGCTGGCTGGTCGGGAACGGCATTGCCGACCCGAGAAAGCTGGCGATCGTGGGCTGGTCCTATGGCGGCTATGCGGCCCTCCAGTCTGCGGCAACGATCCCGGATCTATTCAAGGCCGTCGTGGCGGTGGCACCGGTCACCGACCTCGACGTGCTGCGCGAGGAATCGCGTGGCTACACGAACTCCGCGCTGGTCAGCGCGTTCATCGGGACCGGCCCGCACGTCGCGGCGGGATCGCCCGCACGTCATGCCGCGGACATGACGGCGCCGGTCCTTCTGTTTCACGGCGACCGCGACGAAAATGTCGGCGTGGGTGAATCGCGGCTGATGGCTGGCCGGCTGAAAGCCGCCGGTCGCCAGGTTGACTATGTCGAGTTCAAGGGACTGGACCACCAGATCGACGATGGCCCCGCACGCACGCAGATGCTCGACAGGGCGGACGCCTTCCTGCGGCAGGCGCTCGGAATGGCAACGCCATCCTCGAACTGAACCTCGCGGGGAATAAGTGATCCGCCCGTCCAAGGTTCGCGTGGCTCAGGTCAGCATTTCTCGCTACATCTGTTCGAAACATTCGCGCCTGCCGATGAACAGCTGCGTCCACCCACCGAAATGTGCTCAACCGTAGTTATGCGTGATCATAGTGTCACACCATCATATCGACCGTGGATTGCATCGCCCCTGGTGAAACTCTAAGCGCTTCCCAACAATGGGGGGGGGAATGAAGCGTGGCTGATCCGGATACCGTCAGGCCGACATTGAAATCGCTCGGATTCCCCAGCTCGATCAATATTCAAGGAACGGGCACGCCGGTCCTGTTCTCGGCGGGGGCGTCGGACGATAGCAGCGGCATTCGAAACGTGATCGTCACGCTCGACCAAGCATATCTTGATGCCCGGACGAATTCCTTCGTGCGCGAAATCAGTTTCGCCGGCGGGTCCGGATCGGTCAGCGACTGGAGCAGCTTGAACCCGCAGGTCTTCGGCCCGGCTTCCCCGTCCGGCACCTACCGTATCACGAATGTCAGCGTGTTCGATCAAGCGGGCAACAGCCAGATCTATTCGCCGGCCGACCTCACCGCCCTGGGTATCCGGAACGAATTCTCGGTCTCGTCGCCCGGCCCGTCCACGGACAGAACGCCACCCGTCCTCACCTCGCTCGTTCTGCCCGATACGATCAGTCTCGGCACGGGCAGCACGGGCCTCGTATCATCCATCGGTGCGACCGACGACGCGTCCGGCGTCGCGCAGGTGTCGGTGATCTTCGACCGGCCCTTCCGGCAAGGCGGTTCGAATTCACTCAATCTGCTGTATTCGAACGCGGCGGATTTCCGCGACGACGGTCAAGTTACCAAGACCGACTTCCTGTCGAGCGATACCCCGGTCGGCCGATACATCGTCCAGCGTGTCGAGGTGACCGACGCAGCCGGAAACGTTGCCGTCTATGGTTGGGACAAGCTCGCCGCGATCGGCGCGTCGACCGGCTTCACGGTCGTGAATACCAACCTGTCGCCCACCGTCTCGATCGTCCAGCCCGGGTCGATACGCGAGGGCGATGCCCCCTTCACGCTCGGCCTGAACCTGACCGGCGGCACAATGGGCCTGGTCAACGTCTCCGTCGTTGCCGGGGCGAACAGCGGCCGGACGGACGACCTCATCGGGCCGGCCTACGACACGGCACCGTTCAGCAGCGACGACCGGACTCTGGCGCTCCCCGCCGTCGCCATCGTCGACGACTATGAGGTTGAGCCGGACGAAACCGTCTCGGTCTATGTCACGGCACGGGGGCAGGTCTTCGCCAACGGCACCGATCGAACGACCGTCACGCTGACGCTGATCGACAATGATCGCATCGGGACAGACGCAGGCGAGACGATGCGCGGGGATGACGGCCGGAGCTCGCTGTCCGGTCTTGGCGGCGACGACACGATCGTCGGGTTGGGCGGCGACGATCGGCTGTTCGGGGGAAGCGGCGCGGACATTCTCGATGGCGGCCCGGGCAACGACAGCCTGTACGGCGGCGACGGGGACGATAGTTTGATCGGTGGCGACGGCACCGACGTCTATGATGGCGGTGCCGGGGTCGATCTGGCGATCCTGACGCGGAATCTGTCCGACTATAACGTCATACGGACCGATGCGGACGACTTGATCCTGTCCGTCCGCGGATCGAGCATATCCCAGACGCTGACCAGTTCGATGGAATATGTCGCCTTTTCTGGTGGTCAGACGCTGACATACGCGTCGTTGAGCACCTATGGCCAAGCAATCGATACCTCCGGTGACGACGTGTTCGTCGCGCCGGCCACCGGGACCGTGCGGTTCGACGGCGGGCTTGGCAACGACACGTTCGTACTGAACGGCAATGTCGCGGACTACCGGCTCACCCGTGCGCCCTTCGGCTATTCGGCAAGCGAGCAGGCGCGCGTCGGCGACTTCATTCTGACCGCGACCAACGGCAGCGGGACCTATTCGGTCAGCCAGTCTGTCGAGACCATCCGGTTCCAGAACGGACAATATCTATCGTTGCAGGACCTTCCGGCGTTTATCGCAGGCGACCCGCGGATGACGCTGGGTGCGCTGCAGGACGACCGGATGTATCAAACGCAGGTCGCGGGCTACCAGGCGTTCGGCGGGCTGGACGGCAACGACACCGTCTATCTTCTGGGATCGGCCAGCGATTATGCGGTTCGCGCGATGCAGGCCCAGGCACCGGTTCAGGGCGGCGGCACCGTTCGGCTGATCGGCGTGGAACTGGTCGCAACCAACGGGAGTGGCTCGCTGCTGATCGACAGCAGCGTGGAGACGGTCCAGTTCCGCAACGGGCAGCGTCTGGCGTTCGCTGATCTCGATACGTTGTCGGCGGCTCCCGCGACGCCGGGCACGGTCCTGTATCTGAAACTGCCGGGGGATCCGATCGGCTCCGTCACATTCGGCCGCGACGATTTCCCCGGTTTCCGGTCGGATGGAAATGCCGACCGTGTCCTGCTGAATGGAAACGTCGGTGACTATACGCTCGGTCGGCCCGATGGATCGACTTATCGGTTGACGCTCACCACATCCGGCGAGGACGCGGAGGTGTTCAACATCGCCACGTCCATCGAAAGCGTGCAGTTCCGGAACGGGCAGTATCTCGCCCTGAAGGATCTAGCCGCTTATGTGAACGGTGTCTCGACGGTGACGACGGGAACCGGGTTCGACGATGTCCTCATCCTGCCCCGCGGCGGCGACCATGTGCTGAACGGCGGCGCCGGGCTCGACGCAGCGTATCTGCAGGGGAACGTGAACGACTACACGTTGCGCACGGTCAGCCCGACATCGGTCAACGGCATGCCCATCAATGGTTTCGAGCTGGTCGCCGACAACGGCAGCGGCAACATCCTGATCGACCGCAGCACGGAGGTCGTCCACTTCGAGAACGGCCAGTATCTCGCAATCCAGGACCTGCCGGCATATGTAGACATGTTCGTCTGACGCCGACGTCGCGGTGGTGCCGGGCACCCGCCTTGGGTACCGCGTAACGGCTTCTGTCCGGACCAAGATGTATTAGACCGACCCGACCACGCCGCTTCCAGGCCTGTGGCCGGTGGATCGAACCCGCGCCGGCACGCTACATTGCTCCGTCAGAACCGTGTATCGATCCCCACCCGCACCGTCCGCGGGCGTAGCGGCGTGACCTGGTCGCGGCCAGTAGCGAACGGGGTGCCCAGTGCGAAGCGGTTGCCGCGCGTGTTGACGATGTTGGTCATGCTCGCGGTGATCCCAATCCGCTCTAGCCCGATCCGCGCGGACAGCCCGCTGTCGAGATAGCTGCCCTGCAACTGGCCCAGCACCGGCCCGACGCCCAGCCGCGATGCGCCGACATAACGGAGCCAGCCGTCGACCTTCAGGTCCGCGCGCACGCTCAACGCCTGCTCGAACACCGCCCCCGCCCGCGCCGTCACGCGTGCGATGTTCGGGATCTGCATCCGCGCCAGCACGTCCGCGCGGGCGGTGGCCGGGTCGGCGCCGGCCAGGCTCGACAAAGCGGAGACCACCGCCTGCGACGGCTCGTCGATCCGGCTGGCATTGTACGTCGCCGCCCCCTCGATCCGCAGGCCGGGCGCGATCCGCGCGCCGACCACGCCCTCGATCGTCCACAATCGCCCGTCGCCGATGTTGGCGGTGCTGGGCAGCCCCGATCCGTCGATGAAATCCGCCTGGATGTCGCGCCATAGCGTGCGCGCCACCGTCACCGCGACGTCCAGCCGATCGACGTTCGGCCGGCCGGACCGCACCCCCGCCTCGATCGTCGCCACCCGGTCGCTCCGGAACCGCCGCACGAAATCGCCCTCGATCGCTAGCCCGCCCGGCCGGAACCCCTGCTGATACCGCAGGAACAGCTGCGCATGGCGCGTCAAGTCGACGATCGCCGCCGCGGACGGCAGCACGATCGTCTCCGCCCGGCTGGCCGCCACCGCCGCCAGCGCGGCGACCGACGGCTGCACCGCCCGCGCGACATCGGCCCCCTCGCCGTCCAGCACCGACCGCGTCACCCGCACGCCCCCGGTGGTGAGCAGCCCGGGCAGCAACCGCACGCTCCCCTCGCCGTAGAGCGTCGTCTCGGCCACCCCGTTCACCACGCCCGTCGTCGGCGACAGCGCGTCGGGCGCGCCGTACAGGCGCGTCAGCCGCGTCCGGTTGTGGACATAGCTGAACCCCGCCAGCCAGCCCGACCCGTCGCGCGCCGATTGCCACAACCGCGTCTCGTTCGCCCGCATCCGCGTCCGGTTGGCCTGCGCGAACAGCTGCACCGGCCCGTCCGGCGGCGTGGCGTCATAGCGTTCCATCAGGTCGTGCGCCGTCACGCCGCTGGTCGATCGGAACCGCACGTCGCCGAACGCACCCGACAACACCAGCTGCGCCTGCAGGAAATCCGCGCTGAACCCCTCCGTCACTGGCGCGGACCGCGTCAGCGGCACACCGTCGCGGTCGGCATATTGGCTGTCCTCCCCGCGGATCCGCTGCCCGATCCCGACCAGCGCGACGCTCCAGTCCGCGCCCAGATCGAGCAGCGCGGTCGCCCGCCCCCCGGCGATCCGCGTGCGGTTCACGTCGGTCCGGTCGAGCAGCGGCTTGTCGATATAACCGCCTTCGCTCGCCGCATCCGCGACGATCCGCACCGCCAGCCGATCGGCGACCAGCGGCACGTTCAGCACCGCCTGTACATCCGCCCCCGGCGCGCCGTTTTGTGTCGTGGACGCCCCGCCCGACACGCTCGCGCTCGCCCGTGCCAGATTCGGCGCATTGGGCACCAGCCGGATCAGCCCACCAAGCGACCCCGCGCCGTACAGCGTCCCCTGCGGCCCCTCCAGAACCTCGACCGCCGCCAGGTCGGACAGCCGCAGATCCGGGTCCGGCGCGTTGTAACTCAGCCGCAGGTCGCCATAATATTGCCCGACGGTCGCCTGCGTCGGGCCGGTAAAGCTCGAATCAGCGATCCCGCGAATGAACAGCTTGTTGCGCCCCGCCCCCAGATAGGTCGACGCCACGCTCGCCGTCCGCGCGACCAGTCGGTCGGTCCCGCCCGCCCCGCCAAGGTCCAGCTCGGCCCCCGCCACCCGCACATAATGCCCGGCGAAATGGTCGCGCGTCGTGTCGCGCTTGCTCGCCGTCACGACGATGTCGCGGTCCGGCGTCACCATGGGCGCGGGCGACGGGACGGGGGCCACCCGCCGCGCCCGCCGCACCACCGCGACCGGCCGCCGCACCATCCGCCAGCTGCCCGGCCCGATCCGCTCGGCCGTCGCACCCGCGCGCCCGGCCACCACCGCCAGCGCCGCCGCGGCATCCCACCGCCCGCGCAACGCCGGCACGGGTCGCGACCACAAGGCCGGATCGGGCACGACCACGCTGATCCGCGCCAGCCGGCCGAGTGCCGTCACCTGCTGCCCCACGGTTCCGGCGGGCAGGTCGATCGCGACCGTTCCGGCCACCGCGGGTGCAGTCGCCAGTCCGAATGCCGCGACCGCCCAGCCGATCTTCACCGACCCAGCCTCATTGGCGCGGTTCCAGCGTCCAGCCGCCCGCATCCTGCCGCACATCCACATCGAGCAACATGCCGAGCAGCACCGGATCGTCCTTCAACCCCGCGGTCGCGATCGTGCCGCGGAACGTGCGTCCCGCCACCGCCGGCGCCGCCACCACCCGCCGCGCCAGCTGCCGCGACAGGTCCTCCGCCACCTCGCTCAGCGGCGCATTGTCGAACGCCAGCCGCCCGTCCTGCCAGCTGCCGACATCCGCCACCGCACGCGGCTCGCGGCGCAGGGTCCGCCCGTCGGACAGCACCGCCTGACCGGGGTCGAGCCGCATCGCCGCCCCGTCCGGATCGACCATCACCGCGCCCTCCGCCACCGCGACGCGCGTGCCGCGACCGGTGATCTTCACGTCGAACACCGTGCCCAGATCGGTCAGCGTCAGGTCACCGACCCGCACGTCGAACGGATCTTGCGCATCGTGCCGCACACGGAACAGCACCTGCCCACGCTCCACGGCCGCCACCCGCGCATCGCCGCGGTCAAGCGCCAGCCGCGATCCGCCCGCAAGTACGACGCTGCTCCCGTCGGCCAGCGCCACGACGCGCTGCTCGCCGGCCGCCGTCTCGACCGCGAAGGGCTGCGGCCGCTCGCTCCACACGCCGACCCCCACCGCCGCGACCAGCATCGCCGCCAGCGCACCACCGATCCAGCGCCGCGTCGGCCGCGCCACCGGCCCGACATCGTTCGCCGCCACCACGGGTTCGGCCGCCGCGACCGCCGCGTCCTGCACCGCCGCCGCGATCCGGTCGTAACGCGCTGAATTCGCCGGATCCTCCTCCAGCCACCGCATGAAACCGTCCCAGTCGGCCGCCTCCGGATCGGCCATCCGCACCGCCCAGTCCAACGCCTGTTCGTCCGCGCCGCCACGCCCGCCATTCATGATAGTCGTTCCTTCAACTCGGCTAGCGCGCGGTACGCGGTGCGCAGGTCGCTCTCGACGGTGCTGAGGCTGATCCCCAGCTCCGCCGCGATCTGGCGCTGCGGCACGCCGTCGATCCGCGCCCGGCGGAAGATCGCCTCCGCCCGCGGCCCCAGCGCGGCCAGCGCGGCCGCTACCCGCGCCGCCTCCTGCCGCGCCGCGATCGTCCGGTCCGCACCCGGATCGGGCGAGGCATCCCCATCGCCGCGCTCCTCGACCCACGCCTGGTCGCGCCGCTCCGCCTGCCGCCGCGCGCGGTACCGGTCGATCATCAGCATGTCCGCCGCGCGGAACAGATAGGCGACCGGATTGCCGATCGGCCCGTCCATCCGCCCCGCCAGCTTCAGCCACAGATCGTGGACGATATCCTCCGCCGCCTCCCCTGCGCCACGCGCAACCAGGAAGCGGACCAGCTTGTCGCGATTGGCCAGGAAGACGGCCTCTAGCCCGGTGGGCGACATGACAGTGACTTTGACCGGTCGAACAGGGGAGTGAGCCGCCCGCCTAACCGATCGGCCGCCGTCGGGATAGTACCCGGCACGCAGGACGGACGCGGCCACGCGCCCGGCCTACAACGCGATCTGCAACGCCGCGCGGGCGGACAGCGCGACATCACCCAGCCGCTGCTCGGCCCCCACTTCGCCGCTCAGCCGCACCTCGGGCGCGCCGGTGATCGCGCGCACCTTGCCCATCCAGCCGCTGTCGCGCCCCTCCGGGTCCAGCGTGAACGCGGTCCCGCTGCCGAAACTCGCGGTCGTGCGACCCAGCGCACCGGCCAGATGCTGGCGGCGGCCGCCCTCCACCTCGATCCGGCTCCACTGGTCGAACTGGTTGTTGCCGCCGAAGTTCAGCCCCGCGGCGACGCTCGCCGTGCCGGCCAGTTCGTCGCTGCGCCGCTCGCGCACCGTCAGGTCGAACGCCCTGTCGCCGCCGCTCTCGACATAGGCGTCTTCGTTCAACCGGTAATAATCGATCGCCAGCACGGGGCGCAGGGTGATCCGCCCGACCCTATGCTCGTACCATAGCGTCCCCGATCCGGTGTACAGCGTGCCGTTCCAGTCCCCGTTCGCGCGCCGCGTCACCGTCTCGGTCCCGACCGTCCCCTCGAACTGCCGAACCGAATCGAACGAGACGAACGCCGCCGATCCGCGCGCACTGGCCGCGAACCCACCCCAGCGCCCGCGCCACGATCCGGCCAGTTCGAACTGGTCGTGGTCGACGCGGTTCACCGCTACGCCCTCCGTATCGCGGCCGCTCAGATACGCGATCGTCACGCCGAAATTGCCAATCGGTGTCCGGTGCTCGACCCCGCCGCTCAGGCCCCAGCCCCGCACGTCGTAGCTGGTCGTGCCGCGCGTCGCCTTCGATGCGTCCCAGCCAATCGGCGTGAACGTCATACCCCACGGTCCTTCCGCCAGGTACGACCCCAGCGGATCGCTTGCCGGCCCGGCCACCGCCCGGGACGCCAGCGTCACGCTCTCGAACACGCCGCCGGCGTAGTTGGGCAGCATCTGATCGACCGCCGAACGGAACGCGGCACCATCGTACAGCCCGCGCACCGCGGCCGCGACCCTCGCATCACCGCCCAGCGCCGCATCGATCGAATCGAACGCGCTGGCTTGCGCCCGGTTGAACCCCAGCTCGGTGTTCGCCTTGCGCGTCACGTCGACCGCGATCTCGTTCGGCAGGGTCGCGACGATCGCGCTCCTGTAAAGGAACGGCACCGATTGATCGGCCAGCGACAGATTGTTCGCGCCGGTCAACGTGCCCGACCGCAATACCACATAGCGCCCCGCAATGTCGGCCCCGCCCGTTACGCGCAACGCCAGCCGGCTGTCCGCACCAATCGTCGTCGCCCCGCCAACCTGGATCAGGTTCGCGGTCGGGTTCGCCCTGTCCAGCGCGACTGACAGGATCGATCCGGTACCCAGCGTCAGCGATCCGATGCTCGCCCCGCCGTCGGCCGCGAATGTCCCGCCGCCCGACGCCACCGTCACTGCCACCGCGCCCGCATTGGCCAGCCTGCCCGCGAAGACGCCCCTGTCCGCGATGGTCAGCACGTCCTGCCCGCCGCCCGCAAAGTCCGCCGTTCCGCTGAACCGCGCGGTCCCGCCGATCGCCAGCGTATCCGCCCCGCTACCGAACGTCGCCCTGCCCGCATAGCTGCCCGCGCCTGCCATGGTCAGGCGGTTATTGCCTGCGCCAAACGACACGTCGCCGGTCACAGTGCCGGCACCGATGTCCAGCGTGTCGCTCCCGCTGCCGAACCGGATCGCCCCGGTGATCGTGGGTCCTGCCGCCCCGCTCGCCGCGGCGATCTGCCTTACCGTCGTGCCCGCGCTGTTCGTCGACAGGTCGATCGCCACGTTGCGGATCGCATCCGCCCCCGACCCGGTGATCGACCCCGCATTCTCGACCAGCGTCACGCCGCCCGTCCGGTCGAGGATCGCGGTCGCCGCACCCGCAGCATTGCCCGCGGTCGCGGCGATCGTGCCGCTGTTGCGCACCGTCGGAACCGCGGCACCGGTGTCGATCAGCACCGCGATCGCCTGCGCCGCCGTCCCGCCCGTCGCGGCGACGCTGCCCGTCACCTGGATCACCGGCGTCTGCACTCCCGCGCCGATCCGGATCGCCGTCGCGTCCGCTGCGACCGCACCGGCCTGCACCGTCCCGCCGATTGCGATCCCGTTGGCGATCGTCACCGCGCCGCCCAGCCCGCCGACCTGCAACCCGGTCGCCGCGATCCCGTTATACAGCCCGCTGCCCGTCACCCTGCCGTTCACGACCAGGCCCGGTCCGGGTGTGGTGCCCGCCACCGGCCCGATCGTCACCGCGCGGGTCGCCGATCCGACCAGCATCGCCGGGGCGCCGCCGTAGGCGGTGACATCCGCTGCCCTGCCACTTGCGTTCGACAACGTCACGCCGCCGGTCACGTTACCACCGACGATCAGCGCCGACCCGCCCTGCAACAAATCGTCCGCGTCCAGCCTCGCCCCGGCCGGCGGCGTGGTGTAGCGGTATCCGGTCGCCGCGATCACCCCCTCGATCACCACCGCGCCGGTGACGTCACCGTTCAGCCGCGCACCGACCGCGCCTTGGCCAAGCGCGGTGATCGTCCCGCCCAGCGTCACCGCACCGGTCACCGCCTGCAACTGCACGCCGGTCGACCGATCGCCCGTTACGCTCGTCGTGCCGCCCGTCGTGAACGCCCCGGTCAGCGGACCGCCCAGCACGATCCCCGCGGAATCCTGCCCCTCGACCGTGATCTCGCCGCTATGCGCGATCGCGCCGGTAAAGGCCCCCGCCGTGCGGATACCCGCCCGCCGCGTCCCTTGCGCGAACGGCCCGTCCAGGTCCCCGTCCGTATCGCCGTCGGTCGGCGTATAGCTTTCGTCAACGATGATCCTGCCGGTGTTGGTGATCCCGCCGCGCACGCCGGCCTGCGCCAGGATGCCGTTTGCATCGTTCGCGCCCGTGACTTGGATCGTGCCCGCATTCGTTACGCTGTTGTCGCTGTCGATCGTCACCGCATTGCCACTGGCCGGCGTGACCGACCCGGCCGCCACGATGTTGACGTTGTCCGCCGCCCCCGCCCTCACGGTTGCAGTTCGCACGGCGGTCGTCTGCCTTGTATCGATGACGGTCTGGGCACCGGCCGACCCGGCGACGGACAGAGCGAGAATTCCGGTTGAGGCAAGCAGCAGGCGCACGGTTTCGATTCCCTTCGAACTAGTCTTCAGGGATCAGGACGGAGCCATCCGGTCGCAGCCTTGGACGCGATCGAGCCGGCGCGCGGCTGTCCCGGCCGTCGGCTGCTTCACTTCGAAATGATCTGGCCTTCCCGCGGTGGCGCGCTTACTGCCGTCCGCAATTCACCAGGGCTAAGACAAGGTTAACCCCAATGACGACCGACACTGCCGGCGATCGTACCGTCACGGATTTTGTGTGCTCCATGTACCGCGACGTGCTTGGCCGGGAACCGGACGCGGGCGGGTTCGACGGGTTCTGCGAAGCGCTTCGCCGCGGTACCAAGCAGGCGGACGTCCTCAACACCTTCCTCGAAGGGGCCGAGTTCCGCGAAGGTGAGCGCACGCGCTGCGAAACATTCCTCGCCGACTGGATCGTCAACGGCAACAGCTCGGGACGCTTCCCGCTCGACTATCAGCCGCCCGGTGAAGCCGGCCGATCCTACCGCCAGCGCGTCCGGTCGGGCTTCCTTGATCGCTACTGCAACAACGGCATCGTCCTCGATGTTGGCTACAGCGGCTACGACAACCCGAGCAACCTCGCCGCCCTGCCCGAAGCGATCGGCGTCGATCTCAACTATCCGGGCTATGACGGCACCCGCCTGCCGTTCGACGACGGCAGCATCGGCACAGTCTTCTCCAGCCACTGCCTCGAACATATTTCGGAGGATCTGGCCGTCATCCGCGACTGGCACCGCGTGCTGAAGGTCGGTGGCTTCATCGTCTGCATGGTGCCGCACATGGCGCTTTACGAAAAACGCAGCACCCTGCCGTCGGCCTTCAACGAAGATCACAAGCGGATGTATACCTCGGCTTCGCTGGTCGCCAGCTTCGAACAGGCGCTTACCGTAAACAGCTTCCGCATCCGCCATCTGCGGGAAAATGACACGGACTTCGACTACGCGATCGGCCCGGACCAGCATTCGGACGGGGCTTACGAAATCGAACTGGTTATCGAAAAGATCGCGCAGCCGGGATGGGCGCTGGCCTGAAGCGCGTCACCGGGAACGGCTTGGCCACCCGCTTCGTTCTAGCGGAGTAAGGAGACTGAAAATGGCCGACGACAATCTCGAAAACCACGCCTCCGTAGCCGGTGCAGCAGCTGGTGGTCCGAACGGCAACGAAGCGGGCGATCCCAACCTGACCGAGGAACAGCGAATCGAACTGCGCCGCCGCCGCGCGATGGCGAGCGCCGTCGACGATGCCGATGCCAGCCACCAGGGCGGCATGGGCGCACAGGGCGCCGCGGTCGACTTCGGCAAGCCGAAGAATTTCGGCCTCCCCGACTGAACCCGACCCGGGCCGCTACCCAACCGGTAGCGGCCCGTTCTACGTCGGAAGCGCCCCGGCGTCGGCCGGGGCTTGGACGCAATATCTCCCTCACGAAAACTACTGGCGCTCCCGCACCCCCGATGTACTCTTCACGCTTCGTCTCAACGGAGCGCCCGCATGATCCTCGACCGCCGTGCCTTTGTCCTGTCGACCGCCGCCGCGGGGCTCCTGTCCGCCAGTGGCCGCGCCCTCGCCGCAATCGATCCGCGGCTCGGCACTGGGCTCGATGCGATCTCCAACGACATCCTCGACACCTCGCCCGAAACCGCGAGCTATCTCGGTCTCGACAGCGGCGCCCGTGCCGCCGCGCGCGGCCAGTTGTCCGATCGCTCCGCCGCCGCCCGCGCGCGGACGCAGACCGACATCACGCGTTACCGCCGCATCCTGGCCGGCATCGATCGCGCCGCGCTCTCCCCGCATGACCGGCTGCTCTACGATTCCGCCGCCTACGAACTCGCCAACGGCGCGGCCGGCGCGAACTTCGCCTATGGCGGTGTCGGCGTCCTCGGCGGCGGCAACCCCTATGTCATCAGCCAGCAGGACGGCGCGTACCAGAGCATCCCCGAATTCCTCGACTCGGTCCACCGCGTCGAAAACCGCGCCGATGCCGACGCCTATCTCGCGCGCCTCACCGCCTTTCCCACCGCGCTGAACCAGGAAACCGAACAGGCGCGCCACGACGCGGGCCTCGGCGTCATCCCGCCCGATTTCCTGCTCGACACCGCACTCGGCCAGCTCCGCGAACTGCGCGCGGTTCCGGCCGCACAGGCGCGCATGGTTACCTCGCTCACCCGCCGCACCACCGAGAAAAACATTCCCGGCGACTGGGCCGCCCGCGCGACGAAGATCGTCTCAACCGGCGTCTACCCCGCGCTCGACCGTCAGATCGCGGCGCTCACCGCGATCCGCACGAAGGCCACGTCCGACGCCGGCGCCTGGAACCTGCCGCAGGGCGACGCCTATTACGCGTGGCTCCTGCAATATGCGACGAGCACGGATCTGACCCCCGACGCGATCCACAAGATGGGCCTCGACCAGGGTCGCGACCTCGACGGTCGGATGGAGGCGGTCCTGAAATCGCAGGGCCTGACGCAGGGCTCCGTCGGCGAACGGCTGGCGGCGCTCACTCGCGATCCGAAGCAGCTGTTCCCCAACACCGATGCCGGCCGCGGCCAGGCGATCGCCTATGTGAACGAACAGATCGCCAAGCTCCGCGCGCTCCTGCCCCGCGTGTCGCGCATGACGATGCGCGCCGACCTCCAGGTCAAGCGCGTGCCGAAGGACATCGAGGCGGGCGCCGCACTCGGCTACATGAACTTCGCCTCGCTCGACGGCTCGCGCCCGGCGATCTACTATATCAACCTGAAGGACATGGGGAACTGGCCGCGCTTCACCATCCCCTCGCTGTCCGCGCATGAAGGGCTGCCGGGCCACACCTGGCAGGGCGCCTATGTGGCCGAACATCGCGACGACGTGCCGCTGATCGGCTCACTGATGGGTTTCAATGCCTATACCGAGGGCTGGGCGCTCTATTCGGAACAGCTCGTCGACGAACTCGGCTTCTATGCGGACGATCCGTTCGGACGGCTCGGCATGTATCAGGCGCTGCGCTTCCGCGCCTCGCGGCTCGTCACCGACACCGGGCTCCATGCCAAGCGTTGGACCCGTACGCAGGCGATCGACTATCTCACCACCAGCACCGGCCGCGCCCGCGCCGCCTGCACCAGCGAGGTCGACCGCTACTGTGCCTCGCCCGGCCAAGCCTGCGGCTACAAGGTCGGCCATACCGAGATCGTCCGACTGCGCGACAAGGCGAAGACCGCGCTCGGCAACCGCTACGACGTGCGCGATTTCAACGACGCGGTCATCCGCGCCGGCGCCGTCCCGCTCACCGTCCTGTCCACCGCGATCGACGATTATGTCGCGACCGCTCGCAAGGCCTGAGCCTTACGATTGCGTTACGCGTATCCGTAAATTGTAAAAATGCACTTGCGCGAAAGCCTGCTGCACTGCACAAAGAGTGTGCCTTTCAGGCATCCTCTCCTAAAACTTACGGGCTGACCTTCGGGTCGGCCCTTTTTTTATGATTCGGGTTGGGCTATCGGAACCGCTCTGCAGCTCGACCGAACAAGTATAACTCGGAGCGGGGCCGCCGGCATGACCGGCAACGGCGATGCCGCAGCTGGGGGATGGAGCGCTCGCGCTCTCCCCCAGACGCCCGGGGGGACGGGACCCAGCTCAACTCACCCGAACACTCACTATCAAACATCCACCCCGTTTGGTTCCAGCCTGTCGAGAACTCGGCGCTGGGTTCTCGACAGGCTCGAACCAAACGGAACTGGGATAGGACCTCGCTCAGAACCGTCCATGCCGAGCGAAGTCGAGGCACCTCCCCCGAGCGAAGCCGACAGGCGCCAACCCGCAAGCCTCAGACCCTACAAATCCCCAGCATCCAGGATAATCGCATGCTGCCCCTGCTCCGGCATGGTCGCCGCCACCCGCGTCGCCACCCGTTCGATCCGCGATCGCACCGTATGCGACATCGCCCCCGCCGGCCCGATCCCCAGCTTCGCATCCGCCCCCGCGGTCAGGCACACCACGAACGCCCGCGCGTCGTAACAGGCGCGGTAGCAACTCAGCATCGGCATCTGCACCGTCCCGCCGGCCACGGTCGGATCACGCAACGGGTTGATGATCAGGGTCGGGGCACGGCGCATGCGCGTCTCTACCGCGAACCGCCGCCTCGCTCCACCCACGCGACCTACTAGACGGCACGTCGGGTCCTGCCGCCCGGCGATCATGATGATTGCGCTACCGACATGTTGCATTACCAAAAATGCACTTGCCGGATCAGCTGCTGCACCGCACAAGGGACAGGCCTTTCAGGCATCCTCTCCTAAGACTTACGGGCTGGCCTTCGCGCCGGCCCTTTTTTTGTGCTCAGCCCGGTCGGTCTGATTCGGACCGCACGTCACACTGATACAAACTGCGACACGATTCCCCGTCCACCGGGATATCGCTGCGACCATGGTGCTCCATCTTCCAATCAACGCCGACGGGATCGGCGTCGACCTTGAAAGGGAGACACACCATGAAGAAGTTCATCATCGCACTGCTCGCCGCCACCATCGCAACCGGTCCGGTCGCCGCCGCCCCCGACCGCCAGAACGACGGCCGCGGCCGTGTCGAACAGCGCGACCAGCGCCGCACCGTGGTCGTGAAGAAGACCGTCGTCCGCCAGGATCGCCGCGCCACGCCGCAGAAGGATCGCCGCTGGGCCAAGGGTCAGCGCTTCGAAAGCCGCTACGCGCGCAACTACCGCGTCATCCAGACGCCCCGTCAGTACCGCCTGAGCGCGGCACCGCGCGGCTACCGCTGGGTCCAGTCGGGCAATGACGCCGTCCTGATCGGCATCACCAGCGGCATCATCGCCGCGGTCTCCGCCAACGTGATCCGTTAAGCCAGCGGATCGGCACAGCCCCGGGGTCCATCCGACCCCGGGGCTTCGCCATGCCCGCCGGACTTGCTAGGCTGCCCCCCATGTCGGACGAACCCCATATCCTGCTGGTCGACGATGCGCGCGACATCCGCGATCCGCTCGCGGCGTATCTCGGGCGCGAAGGGATGCGCGTCACCAAGGCGGAAAGCGCCGCCGCCGCGCGCGCCGTCCTCGCCGTCCACGCGATCGACCTCGTCCTGCTCGACGTCATGATGCCGGGCGAGGACGGCCTGTCGCTCGCCGGCTTCCTGCGCGCCACCACGCAGATCCCGGTCATCCTGCTCACCGCCCGCGCGGAGGAGGTCGACCGCATCCTGGGGCTGGAGATCGGCGCCGACGATTATGTGACGAAGCCCTTCTCCCCGCGCGAACTGCTCGCCCGGATCAAGGCCGTCCTGCGCCGCACCGCGGGCGGCGGCACCGCGACGGTCCACGCCCCCGATGCGGACGGCTTCGCATTCGGCCCCTGGGTCCTGCGCACCGGCGACCGCGAACTGGTCGACGAAGCCGGCGTCGCCGCCCCGCTGTCGACCGGCGAATACAACCTCCTCCACGCGTTCGTCACCCACCCGCGCCGCGTGCTGACCCGCGATCAGCTGCTCGATCTCAGCCAGGGCCGCGAACTGGCCGCGTTCGAACGCAGCATCGACAACCACATCAGCCGCCTGCGCCGCAAGCTGGAGCTCGACCCCGCCGATCCGCGCCTGATCAAGACGGTCCGCGGCGGCGGCTACATGCTTGCCGCCGACGTGCGCCGCATATGATCCGCTTCCTGCCGCGCAGCCTCGGCGGCCAGATGGCGCTGCTGCTCGGCTTGGCGCTGCTCGTCGCGCAGATCGCCAATGTCGCGCTGATCCTGAACGAGCGCCAGAAACTCACACTCGCCCAGAACCAGGGCCCCGCGATCGACCGGTTCGCCGGCGTGGCGGCCGATCTCGCCGCCGCCGCACCCGAATTCCGCGCCGCGCTGCTCGCCGACGCCTCGCACCGCGGCGCCCGCTTCGCCTACTCGGCCGACAGCGGCATTCCCCCCCGCGCCCGCAACGCTGCGGTCGAGGCGCGGCTGGCCGATGCACTCGCCGATCTCGACACCCGCCCCGCCGCGGTCCGCGCCGCGATCACCAGGGCGCCCGAGCCACCCCGCCTCCCCGGCGCGAACCGCGCCCGCCCGCCGGAATCCGCCGAACGCCAGCTGATGATCCTCGCCGTCCGCGGGCGCGAGGGGCGCTGGCTGACCGCGCGGATCATCACGCCACCGCGCGACCCGCGGCTCGGCATCCGGCTGGGCGCCGCCACGTTGCTGCTTTACCTGATCGTACTCGGCGCCAGCATCGTCATCGCGATGCGGCTCGCCCGCCCGTTGCGCGATCTGACCCGCGCGGCCGATGCGTTCGGCGGGCGGGGCGATCCGGTCGCGGTGCCGGTCCGCGGGCCGGACGATCTGCGCCACGCGATCGTCGCGTTCAACGCGATGAACGCGCGCGTGGTGGCACTGCTCGACGAAAAGGACCGCATGCTCGGCGCGATCGGTCACGACCTGCGCACCCCGCTCGCCTCGCTCCGCATCCGGATCGAGGGGATGGACCCCGCCGAGGAACGCGTCGCCGCGATCGCGACCATCGACGAATCGACCGCGATGCTGGAGGACATCCTCGTCCTCGCCCGCACCGGCCGCGTGCGCGAGGACGCCCGCCGGATGGACGTCGCCGCTTTGGTCGAGGCGCTGGTGGAGGACTACCGCGACATGGGTCGCGCGGTCGCCTTTACACCCGGCCCACGTGCCATCGCCGACGTGCAGCCCGTCCTGCTGCGCCGCGCGGTCCGCAACCTCGTCGACAACGCGCTCGCCTACGCCACCACCGCGACGCTGTCGGTCGCCGCCACCGCGGACGCCGTGATCGTCAGCATCGCCGACGACGGCCCCGGCATCCCCCCCGCCGACCGCGCCCGCATGATGCAGCCCTTCCAGCGCCAGGACTCCTCCCGCAACCGCGACACCGGCGGCACCGGCCTCGGCCTCGCCATCGCCCGCAGCATCGCCGAAGGCCATGGCGGTACACTGACGCTGGGCGAGGCGGAGGGCGGCGGGTTGCTGGCGGAGATCAGGTTGCCGGTTACGCGTTAGGCGTCACCCCAAGCCAAACCGCTTCCCCGAGGGGAGAGGGAGCCAAGTCACGCAGCGCAACCAAAAGCCCTCTCCCCTCCGGGGAGAGGGTTGGGAGAGGGGAGCAACACCGCCGTCAAATCGCTACCGCCCCACATACCGATCCGGCCGATGCCAGGCGATCAACACCAGACTGATCGCCGCCGCACTCAACGCGGACCAGCACAACCGCTCCAGACTCACCACGGGCACCGCTGCCGCCAGGATCAGCACGTCGATCGCGATCTGCGTCCGACCCGCATTCCACCCACGCCGCCGCTGCAACCAAAGCGTGATCACGCCAGTGCCACCCACCCCCGCATCGTGCCGCGCCAGCGACAGGATCCCCATCCCGATCACCGTCCCCCCCACCAGCGCCGCGAACATCGGATGCACGTCGGCGATCGTCAGCGACAGCTTGGCGGCGGCCGAAATCGCCGCGATCCCGACATTCACCAGCACCGTCTTCACCGCGAACCGCGCCCCCATCACGCGGTGCGCGAACAGGAAGAACGGGATGTTGATCACCGTGAACAGCACCCCCACCGGCCACGGCACCAGATACGACACCAGCAGCGCGACCCCCGCGATCCCGCCGGTCACCAACCCGGCGGCGTGCAGCAGCACCAGTCCCAGCACCAGCAGGATGCACCCGACGACCAGCGCATAGCCGTCCTCGACCAGGCTATGCGCGGTCCCGCGTTCGGCACGCGCGCGGGTGCGGCGGTTCGGCGTCGTCAGCGGTGTCGTCGTCATGGCGGTCAGCCCCGGATCGGCGTCAAAATGGTCCGGCATCCGCTCCACCGGCCCGCGCGCATGGGCGGTCCTAGTGACGCAGCCCTAACCCGCCCGACCGGCGGTGTCATCCAAAGACCATTTCGCTTGTCGCCGGCCCCACCGCTGCGCCAGGATGCGCCATGCCGATCGCCGCCCTTCCGCCGATGCTCCCGCTCGACCCGCGCCAGGTCGCCGTCCTGCGCGTCCGCGGTATCGCCAACGCCGCCGCGCTGCTCGTCGCCGCCGGCATCGCGGAGGTCGCGCTGTTCGCCAACGACATCCCCTCCGGCATCGTCGCCGGCCTCGCGCTGATCGTCGCGGCGTGGCTGATCCTGCTCGCCCCGCGCCGCGCGTGGCAACGCTGGTCGCATGCCTTCACGACGCAGGAACTGCACGTCGCCTCGGGCTGGCTGACGCAGGTCCACACCATCGTCCCCGTCGCGCGGGTTCAGCATATCGATCTGGCGCAGGGCCCGGTCGAGCGGCGCTACGGCGTCGCCACGCTCGTCCTGCACACCGCGGGGACCGATCACAGCCGCGTCACCGTCCCCGGCCTGGCGCGTGCCGATGCCGAATCGATCCGCGACACGATCCGCGCCCGCCTCACCCCCGGTCCGACATGACGCCCGACGCGCCGCCCGCCACGCCACGCCGCCTCGACCCGCGCAGCGTCGCGCTCATGGCGGTCCGCAAGCTGCCGTCGATGGTGTTCGGCATCCCGCTCATCGCGACGATGTCCGCCACCGGCCGGGTCTGGCTCGTCGTGTTGGCGCTGGCCGCCGCGATCGTCAGCCTGGGCGCGCTCTGGCTGCGCTGGCGGTCCTTCACCTACGCGATCGGCGCGGACGACATCACCATCACGCAGGGCATCCTCACCACCAACCGCCGCTCTATTCCGCTCGACCGTATCCAGGACGTCTCGATCGAGCGCCGCCCGCTCGCCCGCCTGTTCGGCGTCGCCACCGTCCGTTTGGAGACCGGCGCCGGCGAAACCGACGAGGGCGTCCTCGACGCCGTCTCGCTGGCCGAGGCCGAACGCATCCGCGCGCTCATCCGCAGCCCACGCACCGCCACTGCCACACCAGATATCGCCCAGCCCGCCCCGGAACGCACCATCTTCGCCATGGACGCCCGCCGCCTCGCGCAGATGGGCGCGTTCGGCTTCTCGCTCGTCTGGCTTGCCGCGATCGGCGCTGCGGTGCAGGCGCTCGGCAACTTCTTCGATTACGACCGCGACCAGATCGAACGCACCATCGGCGCCGCGCCCGACATCGCCGCGCACTGGATGTCGCTGCTCACCGTCGCTGCCACCTTGCTCGCCGTCCTCATCGCCGGTGTGATCGCGGGCTTCGTCCGTACGGTCCTGACCCAATATGGCTTTCGGCTGACGCTGGCCGACGGTCGCTTCCGCCGCATCCGCGGGCTGCTGACCCGCACCGAAGTCGTCGTCGGCATCGCGCGCATCCAGCTTGCGCTGGTCGAACGCGGCATCGTCTCCGGCCGGCTCGGCTGGGCGTCGCTCCGCTTCCAGACGCTCGGCGGCAGCAACGACGCGGGCGGGCGGCAGGACATGGCCCCCTTCGCCCGCCCGCCCGAAATCGCCGCGATCGTCACCGCCGCCGGCCTCCCCGCCTTCGATCCACAGCCCTTGCGCCCCGTCGCCCCCGGCCATGTCCTGCGCAGCGCGCTGACCCACGCCGGCCTTCCGCTTGTGGCAATCCTCGCTGCCGGCATCGTCTTCCCGCCCGCGCTGTTCGGCCTGCTGCTCCTGCCCATCCCGGTCGGTGCCGCGCTGCTCGCCCGCCGCCATCACCGCTACGTGCTGGTCGGCGACAGTCTCCAGGTCGCACACGGCGTACTGGCGCAGTGCGAATGGACGGTTCCGCGCGACGCGGTGCAGGCCGTCACCCTGTCGCGCACCTGGCTGCAACGTCGGCTCGACCTCGTCACCGTGCGCGTCGACACGGCCGGCGCACGTGGCCTCCACCGCCCCGATGTCGTCGATATCGCACCCGCCGCGGCCGCCCGGCTGGCCGCGGATCTGATCGTAACCAAAATGAAATGGGAAACCGAACGCGATTCGGACGTTGCGTCAGTCCATGCTCCTCTCACGGAGCCGACTGACGAAAGGACATTCTCATGAGCATCACGACTCTCAAGGGCGACGGCAACGAAATCGGCGGCAAGTTCAAGGAAGCCGCAGGCGACCTGACCGGCGACCGCTCGCTGCAGTCCAGCGGCGTAGCCGACCAGGTGACCGGCAAGGTCCAGCAGGGCGTCGGCGCCGCACGTGATGCGATCTCCGGGAATGTCGCACCGCTCGCCGACAAGGCGAAGGGCTTTGCCAAGCAGCGCCCGTTCGCGACGGCCGCACTGGTCGGCGTCGTCGGCATCGCGCTGCTCAACACACTGCGCGGTCGCTAAGACCCACTGATTTCGCGGCGTCCCGGCTGGTCCGGGACGCCGCGAACCCTCATTCGAATTCCATGATCACCGCGTCGACCGCCAGGCTGTCGCCCGGTTTCGCATCTACCCGCGCCACGGTCCCGGCCTTCTCCGCGCGCAGGATATTCTCCATCTTCATCGCCTCGACCACCGCCAGCGGCTGACCCGCCTCGACCCGGTCGCCCGCCGCCACATGCACCGCGGTGATCAGGCCCGGCATCGGGCACAGCAGGAACCGGCTCAGGTCCGGCGGCACCTTCTCGATCATATGCCGCGACAGCGCCGCGATGTCCGGCCTCAGCACGCTCACCCGGTGGCTCGCGCCCCGCGTCGTGAACCGCCACTGCGTCCCCTTGCGCACCACGCGGATTGCCAGCGGCTCCCCGTCGATCGTCGCCTCCACTAGCCGCTGCCCCGGCACATAGGGCGCATCGACCACCAGCGCGGTGCCGTCCACCGTCACCTGCTCGCCCTTGATCGCCACGTCGTGCGCCACGCCGTCGATCGTCGCGACCCAGGCGGAGACATCGTCCGGCCCGCCATTCAACTGCCCGCTGATCCGACCGGCACGCGCCGCATCCGCGCTCGCGATCAGCCCCGCCACCGCCGCCAGCCGCGTGACCAGCGCCGTATCGGCCGGCGCACCCACGAACCCGTCGGGATATTCCTCCGCGATGAACCCCGTCGTGATCTCGCCCGATCGGAACCGCGGATGCTGCATCAGCGCGGACAGGAAATCGACATTATGCCCGATCCCGTCGATCTCGAACCGGTCGAGCGCCGCGACCTGCGCATCGATCGCCGTGATCCGGTCCGGCCCATGCGTGATCAGCTTGGCGATCATCGGGTCGTAGAACATCGAAATGTCCGCCCCCTCGACCACCCCGTCGTCCACGCGGACATCGGCGGACACCGCCGGCGGGCGATAGCGTACCAGCCGCCCGGTCGACGGCAGGAACCCGCGATACGGATCCTCGGCATAGACCCGCGTCTCCACCGCCCAGCCGTCCAGCCGCACATCATCCTGTCCGAAACTCAGCCGCTCGCCCGCCGCCACCCGGATCATCTGTTCGACCAGGTCGAGCCCCGTCACATATTCGGTGACGGGATGCTCGACCTGCAACCGCGTATTCATCTCGAGAAAATAGAAACTGCGGTCCGCCCCCGCGATGAACTCGACCGTCCCCGCGCTGAAATACCCCACCGCACGCGCCAGTTCGACCGCCTGTTCGCCCATCGCGCGGCGCATCTCGGGCGTCACGAACGGCGACGGCGCTTCCTCGACCACTTTCTGGTGGCGCCGCTGCACCGAACATTCGCGCTCACCCAGATAGACGAGGTTCCCATGCTGGTCGCCGAGCAGCTGGATCTCGATATGGCGTGGGCTTTCGACGAACTTCTCGATGAACACCCGGTCGTCGCCGAAACTCGCCAGCCCCTCGCGCTTCGTCGCGTCGAACCCCTCGCGCACGTCCCGCTCGTTCCACGCCAGCCGCATCCCCTTGCCGCCGCCGCCGGCCGACGCCTTCATCATCACCGGATATCCGATGTCGCCCGCAATCTCGACCGCATGGTCGGTATCGCGGATCTCGCCGATGAAGCCCGGCACCACTGACACGCCCGCCGCACGCGCCAGCTTCTTCGATTCGATCTTGTCGCCCATCGCCGCGATCGCCCCCGGCGGCGGCCCGATGAACGCGATGTCGTTCTCGGCCAACAACCGCGCGAACGACTCCCGCTCCGACAGGAACCCGTATCCCGGATGCACCGCCTGCGCGCCGGTCTCCTTCGCCGCCAGCAGGATCGCGTCCGCCAGCAGATAGCTGTCCGACGCCGGCGGCGGCCCCAACCGCACCGACTGGTCCGCCATCAGGACATGCGGGCTGCGCGTGTCCGCATCGGAATAGACCGCCACCGTCGCGATACCCATCGCCCGCGCCGTGCGGATCACCCGGCACGCGATCTCACCACGATTGGCGATCAGGATCTTCTCGAACATGCTGGTCCTCTCCTGAGGGCTTTATATGTGCCCCGGCGCAGCCGGGGCCTAGGTGAAACGGCGGCGTCCAGGCCCCGGCCTCCGCCGGGGAACGGCCACCGCATCGCTACTTCGCCAACGCCGCCGACAACCGGATATCGGTCCCGCCGTCCGCCGCATTGCGCGTCCCCGCCGAAATCCGCACCGCGCGCCCGTCGGGTCCGGCCGCGGACCAGTCGGTCACCGCCTGCCCCTTGCCCGACCGCGTCCGCCCGGTCTTCAGCGCGAGCGCTTCCGCCACCCGCGCCGACATGTTCAGATGGTCGACGCTCGCCGCCGCGCGGCCCAGCACGGTGCAGCGCATCGCCCCGTCGCGCGCCTGGCCGTAGCTGACCAGCGCGCGGTCCGCCCGCCACGTCTGCCCCGGCCCCGTATCGCGCCGCGGCAGCGCCACGAACTTCAGGTCCGACGCCGCCACGGCCGCCGCAAACGCATCGGCATCGGTCAGGTTCGGCAGACACAATGTCTTGAACAGCGTCACCGCCGCCTCCGGATCGATCGCGACCCGAACCGGAGCGACCGGCGTACTGGCGGGCGCTGACATCACCGGCGGATGCAACCGCAGCGTCTCGGCGCTCGGCACGCCGCCTTGCGCGATCAACAACGCGACCGAGACCGCGATCATGCCGCCGCGCCCATCGGGCTCAGTCCAAGCGCCGCGAACAGCGCGCCGTCCGCATCACCGCCGGCATTGCCCGTCGTCAGCAACCGGTCGCCCGTGAAGATGGAGTTCGCCCCCGCCAGGAAACACAGTGCCTGACACGCCTGGCTCATGCTCTCCCGCCCGGCGGACAGCCGCACGCTCGACGTCGGCATCAGGATGCGCGCCACCGCCACCGTCCGCACGAATTCGATATCGTCGATCCGCGTCTCGCCGCCCGCGATCATCCGGTCGCCGATCGGCGTTCCCGCGATCGGCACCAGCGCGTTGAGCGGCACACTCTCCGGATGCTTCGGCAACGTCGCCAGCGCGTGCAGGAAATCGACGCGGTCCGCGCGGCTCTCGCCCATCCCCAGGATGCCGCCGCAACACACCGCCATGCCCGACGCACGGACATTCTCCAGCGTGTCGAGCCGGTCGCCATAGGTCCGTGTCGTCACGACCTCGCCGTAAAACTCCGGCCCGCTGTCCAGATTATGGTTGTAGTAATCCAGCCCCGCGTCGGCCAGCCGATCGGCCTGCGACCGGTCGAGCATGCCCAGCGTCATGCACGTCTCCAGCCCCAGCGCCTTCACCTCCGCCACCATCGCGGTCAGCGCCGGCATGTCGCGCTCCTTCGGGCTCCGCCACGCGGCCCCCATGCAGAACCGCTCGGACCCTGCCGCCTTCGCCTCGCGCGCCGACGCCACCACCGCATCGTGATCCATCAGCTTGGACGCCTTCAGCCCCGTCTCGAACGACGCCGACTGCGAACAATAGCCGCAATTCTCCGCACATCCCCCGGTCTTGATCGACAGCAGCGTCGAAAGCTGCACCCGGTTCGCATCATGATGCGCCCGATGCACCTGCTGTGCTTGGAACATCAAATCCATGAACGGCAGATCGAACAACGCGGCGATCTCAGAATGCGAAACCGTCTTCTGCTGCTGCTCCCCCTCCCCTTCAGGAGTTTCCGCATTCTTCAGGTCGGAATTGCCCCCGGCAATTCCTGAAACAGGCCGGGGGCCTGTTTCACCTGAAGCAGGCGGAAACTGGGTAGGGGGGTGGGGAGCGACGGGCGGGGCGGAAGCTGCCGGTGAAGCACCAAACAACGCCGGCCCTTCCTCCGACGGCGAAGACCCCAGAACGGTTTTCAGAATCTCAAGCATACTCACTCCACACCCACCGGCGGCACATTATGCCCCAGCAACTGCAACACCTGCGATGCTGCGTCCACCAGGTTGGTACCCGGCCCAAAGATCCCCTGCACCCCCGCATCGCGCAGGATCTGATAATCCTGCGCCGGGATCACCCCGCCCGCGATTACCTTGATGTCGCTCCGCCCCGCCTCGCGCAGGTGGCCGATCAGCTCGGGGATCAGCGTCTTGTGCCCGGCGGCCAGGCTCGACGCGCCCACCACGTCCACGTCGCGCGCGATCGCCAGCTCGGCCGCCTCGCGCGGCGTCTGGAACAGCGGCCCGGCGACGATCTCGAACCCCAGGTCGCCGAACGCGGACGACACCAGGTTCGCACCGCGGTCATGCCCGTCCTGCCCCATCTTCGCGACCAGCATCCTTGGGCTCCGCCCCTTGCGCCGCGCGATCGACGACACGCCGTCCTTCAACCCGTCCCACGCCGCATCGCCATCATACGCACCGCCATAGATGCCCGACACCGGCGTCGGCTGCGTACCGTAGCGCCCGAACACCGTCTCCATCGCCGCCGAAATCTCGCCCAGCGTCGCCCGCGCCCGCGCGCAATCGACCGCCAGCGCCAACAGGTTCGCGTCGCCCCGCGCCCCCTCGGTCAACGCCGCCAGCGTCGCCGCACACGCCGCCTCGTCACGCCCGGCCTTCACGCGCGCGATCCGCGCCACCTGCGCCTCGCGCACCGCGACATTGTCGACGTCCAGGATGTCGATCGGATCCTGATCAGGCAGCGTGTACTTGTTCACCCCGACGATCACCGCCTCGCCGCGGTCGACGCGCGCGGCAAACCCCGCCGCCGCCTCCTCGATCCGCCGCTTGGGCATCCCGCTCGCGACCGCCTTGGTCATGCCGCCCAGCGCCTCGACCTCCTCGATGATCGCCCACGCCTCGTCGTGCAGCTGCTTGGTCAGCGCCTCGACATAGTAAGACCCGCCCAGCGGATCGACGACCTTCGTGATCCCGGTCTCCTCCTGCAGCACGATCTGCGTGTTACGCGCGATCCGGGCAGAGAAATCGGTCGGCAGCGCGATCGCCTCGTCCAGCGCATTGGTGTGGAGCGACTGCGTCCCCCCGAACGCCGCGGCCATTGCCTCCACGGTCGTGCGGATCACGTTGTTGTACGGGTCCTGCTCGGTCAGCGACACGCCGCTCGTCTGGCAATGCGTGCGCAGCATCTTGGACCGCTCGTCCTTCGCGCCCAGCTCGGTCATCACGCGGTACCAGAGCGTCCGCGCCGCCCGCAGCTTCGACACCTCCATGAAGAAGTTCATGCCGATCGCGAAGAAGAACGACAGCCGGCCCGCAAACGCATCGATGTCCTGCCCGCGCGCGATGGCGGCGCGCGCATATTCCATCCCGTCGGCGATCGTGAATGCCAGCTCCTGCACCTGCGTCGCCCCGGCTTCCTGCATGTGATAGCCGGAGATCGAGATGCTGTTGAACTTCGGCATGTGCGCCGACGTGTATCCGATGATGTCCGCGATGATCCGCATGCTGGGTTCGGGCGGATAGATATACGTGTTGCGGACCATGAACTCCTTCAGGATGTCGTTCTGGATCGTCCCGTCGAGCAGGTGCTGGGGCACGCCCTGCTCCTCGCCCGCCACGATGAAGAACGCCAGGATCGGGATCACCGCGCCGTTCATCGTCATGCTGACCGACATCTTGTCGAGCGGGATGCCGTCGAACAGGATCTTCATGTCGTCGATCGTGTCGATCGCCACGCCCGCCTTGCCGACATCGCCGGTGACGCGCGGGTGATCGCTGTCGTATCCGCGGTGCGTCGCCAGATCGAACGCGACCGACAACCCCTTCTGCCCCGCCGCCAGGTTGCGCCGGTAAAAGGCATTGGATGCCTCCGCCGTCGAGAACCCCGCATATTGCCGGATCGTCCACGGCCGTCCCGCATACATCGACGCCCGCACCCCACGCGTAAACGGCGCGAACCCCGGCAACCCCGGATCGATCCCCGCAACATCCTCGGCGGTATAAAGCGGCTTCACCACGATCCCCTCCGGCGTCCGCCAGTCGAGATCCCGCCCCTTCACCTCCTTGGCGGCGGCGCGCTCCCAATCGGCCCGCGTCGGGTCGGCCCTAGGCTCCGGCTGCACCGACTCCTTGGGCGGAACACCCGGATCTTCGCCGGGCAGAATGGGCTCGACAATGTCGCTCATAACTCCCCCTCCCCTTCAGGGGAGGGGGTAGGGGGGTGGGGAGTGACGGGCGGGGCGGATCCCACCAGCGTTGCAAGCGCGGACCTGTCGCACCCACCCCCAGCCCCTCCCTTAAAAGGGAGGGGGGCCTGTCGTGCTTGAACCATCGTCATCGCCCCGAAAACTCCGCTTTGCGCTTCCCCACGAAAGCCATAACACCCTCCGCAAAATCCGTAGTCCGCCCCGCCGCCCGCTGGTCCACAGCCTCCCGCGCCAACACATCCACCAAAGGCGTCGTCAAAGCCCCAGCCACGGCCCGCCGGATCATCCCCATCGCCCGCGTCGGCCCCGCCGCCAGCCGAACCGCCAGCGCCCGCGCCTCCACCAGCAAAGCCTCATCCTCCACCACACGGTGGATCATCCCCCAATCCAGCGCCAACTCCGCCGGCACCCGCTCACCCAGCAGCATCATCTCGAGCGCCTTCGCCCGCCCCGCCGCCTTCGCCACCAGCCAAGTTGCGCCGAAGTCCGGCACCAGCCCGATATTGACGAACGCCAGCAGGAAATAGGCCGACCGCCCCGCCACCACGAAGTCCCCATGCAGCGCCAGCGAGCATCCCGCCCCCGCCGCCGCCCCCTGCACCGCCGTCACCACCGGGATCGGCAGCTCGGCCAGCTGCACCGCCAGCGGATTATAATGCGTCTCCAGCATCTGCCCCAGATCGGCCGGCAGCCCCCCATCGCTCCGCGCGACAAGGTCCGCCCCCGAGCAAAAGGCCCGCCCCTCACCCGCGATCAGCACCGCCCGCGCACCCTCGTCGACCGCGCGGGCCAACGCCGCACTCAGTTCCGCCAGCATCTCCGGCACGATCGCATTCAACCGCTCCGCCCGCGCCAGCGTGATGGTCGCGACCGCCTCGTCGTGGGCGTACCGGATGGTGCCATATTCGGTCACAGCGTCACTCCCAAACCCATCCGTCCATCCCGAGCGAAGTCGAGGGACCCTTCGAGCGCAGTCGAGAAGCCAACGCCTCGGCTACGCTCGGCGAGCGTGCCTCGACTGCGCTCGGCATGGACGGGACTAGAGTTGGTAATTCCCATCAATGCCCCGCCCCGATCGGCGCTTCCATCAACTCAACCAAAACCCCGCCCATGTCTCTGGGATGTAGAAACACCACCAAGGTCCCATGCGCCCCGATCCGCGGAGCCCCCAGCACCCGCGCACCCTTGGCGGCCATGTCCGCCACCGCCGCCGCGATATCGTCCACCTCGAAACACACATGATGCTGCCCGCCCGCGGGGTTCTTGGCCAGAAACCCATGGATCGGCGACGCCTCCCCCAACGGCTCGATCAACTCGATCTGCGTATTGGGCAGGTCCACGAAGCACACCCGGACCCCCTGCGCCGCCAGGTCGAACGGCTCCCCCACCGTCGCGCCGAGCACGTCGCGATACACCGCCAGCGAAGCCTCGATCGACGGCGTCGCGATCCCGACATGGTTCAACCGGCCGATGGTCATGACGTCATCCCCACAGGATCAGCGGCCTCAAAGCGGAATATTGTCATGCTTCTTCCACGGATTCTCCAGCACCTTCCCGCGCAGCTTGCGCAGGCCCAGCGCCACCCGTCGCCGCGTCGAATGCGGCATAATCACCTCGTCGATGAAGCCCTTGGACGCCGCCACGAACGGGTTCGCGAACCGCGCCTCATATTCCGCGGTCCGCTCCGCGATCTTCTCCGGGTCGCCGGCCTCGCGGCGGAAGATGATCTCCACCGCGCCCTTCGCGCCCATCACCGCGATCTCCGCGGTCGGCCACGCATAGTTCAGATCGCCGCGCAGATGCTTCGACGCCATCACGTCGTACGCGCCGCCATAGGCCTTGCGCGTGATGATGGTGATCTTCGGTACCGTCGCCTCGGCATAGGCGAACAGCAGCTTGGCACCATGTTTGATGATCCCGTTATGCTCCTGCGCCACGCCCGGCAGGAACCCCGGCACGTCGACGAACGTCAGGATCGGGATCCCGAAGGCATCGCAGAACCGCACGAACCGCGCGGCTTTCTTGGATGAGTTGATGTCGAGCACGCCGGCCAGCACCATCGGCTGGTTCGCGACGATCCCCACCGTGCGCCCCTCGACCCGCCCGAACCCGGTCAGGATATTGCCCGCATGGGTCGGCTGCGTCTCGAAGAAATCGCCCTCGTCCACCACCCGCGCGATCAGCTCGCGCATGTCGTACGGCTTGTTCGAACTGTCGGGGATCAGCGTGTCGAGCGCGGGCTCCAGCCGGTCCCACGGGTCGGTCGTCGGCCGCACCGGCGGCTCCGCCCGGTTCGACGCGGGCAGGAAATCCACGAAGTCCCGCGTGGCGAGCAGCGTTTCGATATCGTTCTCGAACGCCACATCGGCCACGCCGGACTTCGTGGAGTGCGTCACGGCACCACCCAGTTCCTCTTGGGAGACCACTTCGTTGGTGACGGTCTTCACTACCTCGGGGCCCGTGACGAACATGTAACTCGAATCCTTCACCATGAAGATGAAGTCGGTCATCGCGGGCGAATACACCGCACCGCCCGCGCACGGCCCCATGATGACCGAGATCTGCGGCACGACGCCCGATGCCAGCACGTTGCGCTGGAACACCTCGGCATAGCCGCCCAGTGACGCGACGCCCTCCTGGATCCGCGCGCCGCCGCTGTCGTTCAGCCCGATCACCGGCGCACCGACCTTCAGCGCCATGTCCATGATCTTGCAGATCTTCTGCGCATGGCGTTCGGACAGCGACCCGCCGAACACCGTGAAGTCCTGGCTGAACACGAACACCAGCCGGCCGTTGACGGTGCCCGATCCGGTGACGACCCCGTCGCCCGGGAACACCTGGTCCTGCATGCCGAAATCGACGCAGTTATGCTCGACATAGGCGTCCAGCTCCTCGAACGACCCGGCGTCGAGCAGCACGTCAAGCCGCTCGCGCGCGGTCAGCCGCCCCTTGGCATGCTGCGCCGCCACCCGCGCCGGCCCGCCCCCGGCCCGCGCCTCCGCCCGCTTCGCTTCCAACCGTTCCAGGATCGCCAGCACGCTCGTCTCCTTGTGGGATCACCTCCTCCCACCCTGCGCCCGCTCACGCAAATGTGAACTTGCAAAGTTGCGAAGGGCGAGTTTGCAGAATAAACCTTCTTACTCCCCCTCCCTTTCAAGGGAGGGGGTCGGGGGGTGGGTAGCGACGGGCGGGGCAGATCCCACCAGCGTTGCAAACGCGGACCTGTCCCACCCACCCCCAACCCCTCCCTTGAAAGGGAGGGGAGAAAGAACCGTCCCGCCACCGGAGCCAAAAAATGCCCACCCCCCGCCGCTTCGCAGGCCAAACCCTCAAGACCCTCCGCCGCTCGGCCGCCCTCGGCCAGGCCGCCATGGCCCAGCGCCTCGGCGTCTCGGTCAGCTACCTCTCGCAACTCGAAAATGACGACCGCCCCGTCACCGCCACCGTCGCCGCGGCCCTTGCCCGCCACTTCCCGCTCGACTGGCAGGATGACGACGACGCCCCCGCCCGCCGCCGCGCCGCGCTCGCCGACGCCTTCGCCGACCCCATCCTCGCCGCCCTGGGTTCCACCGAAGGCCTCGCCCGCACCGCCGAACAGACCCCCGCGCTGGCGGACCGCTTCCTCGCGCTCCACGCCGCCTGGCGCGCGGCCGAGGAACGCCGCCAGATCGCCGACGAAGCCACCGCCTCCGGCCTCGCCACCACCACCCGCCTCCCCTGGGAAGAAGTCCGCGACTGGTTCCACGCCGCCGGCAACTATGTAGACCCGCTCGACCGCGCCGCCGAACGCGCCGCCGACGACTTGATCGACGCACCCGCGTTCGACACCACAAGCGAGCCCGAAACCCCCACCACCTCAGCCCTCATCACCCACCTCACCACGCTCGAGATCCAGGTCCGCCACAGCCCCCAAGCCGACGCCCCCATGCGGCGCTACGACCCCGCGACACGCACCCTCACGCTCAACCGCGCCCTCCCGCACGAGAGCCGCCGCTTCCTCCTCGCGCACCAGATCGCCGCCGCCGCACAGGTCGACACCATCGCCGCCATCGTCGCGGACGCGGACATCAGCCCCGCCGCCCGCCCGCTGCTCGCCATCGGCCTCGCCAACCATGCCGCGGGCGCGCTGCTGATGCCCTACGCCCGCTTCGCCCGCGCCGCGCGCGCCACCCGCCACGATATCGACCGGCTCTGCCAGCGGTTCGACGTCAGCTTCGAACAGGCCTGCCACCGGCTCTCCACGCTGCAACGTCCCGGCCAGCGCGGCATCCCGGTCTTCTTCTGCCGCGTCGACATGGCCGGCAACATCACCAAGCGACACAGCGCCACCCGCCTCCAATTCGCGCGCTTCGGCGGCGCCTGCCCGCTCTGGATCGTCCACGAAGCGGTCGCGATCCCCGACCGCATCCTCGTCCAGCTCGCCGAAACACCCGACGGCGTGCGCTACGTCTCGATGGCCAAGGGCCTCGTCAAACCCAGCGGCAGCTTCGCCCGTGCCCCCCGTCGCTACGCCGTGGCGCTCGGCTGCGAGGCAGAGCACGCCGCCGAATTCATCTACGCCGACAGCATCGGCGCCACCCCCACCCCGATCGGCATCAGCTGCCGCCTCTGCCCCCGCCCCGACTGCGACCAACGCGCCTTCCCCCCCGCCGACCGCGCCATCGCGGTAGACCCGGATGTCCGCGACGTGGTGCCGTACCGCGTGCTCTGAACAGGTCGCGAAGTCACGCCCCCCCAACTCCGTTCGTGCTGAGTAGAGACCGAGTAGCGCCCCTTGGCGCGTATCGAGGGCTCGTATCGAAGCAGCAGTCCCAACCCATCCTTCGATACGGGTCTTCGACTACGCTCAGCCCCTACTCGGGACAAACGGGCGGGGGGATTGAAGGGCAGAAAGACCCGACCCCAAAGCCCGTCCATCCCGAGCGAAGTCGAGGGACCCTTCGAGCGAAGCCGAGAAGCCTACACCGCCTCACCCACCACAGGCCGAGCAACGACGACCCCCTCCCCGTTCGGTTCGAGCCTGTCGAGAACTTGCGCAGTTCTCGACAGGCTCGAACCGAACGGCGTTCCGTATCACCCCATCCGACAGACCCCGGTCGACCCCCGCACCACCAGCTCATAATCCGGCACCGCCCCCGCCGCGTCCCCCTCGTCCGTATCCAGCAACAGATCCGCCGCCGCATAGGCCAGCGCATGGATCGGCTGGCGGATCGTGGTCAGCGGGGGCCACACCGCGCGCGCCAGGTCGATATCGTCGAACCCCGCGATCGACAGCGCGTCCGGCACCGCGATCCCGCGCGCGTGCGCGGCCGCCAGCGCGCCAGCCGCCATGTCGTCATTGCCCGCAAAGATCGCGGTCGGCGGCGTCGCCCCGTCCAGCAAGGCCCCCGCCGCCGCCTCGCCCGTCTCAAAATCGAACCCGCCGGCCACCACCAGCGCATCGTCCACCGCGATCGCCGCTTCGGCCAACGCGCTGCGATACCCCTCCAGCCGGCGCTGTGCCGAGACATGATCGAGCGGCCCGTTGATGAACCCGATGCGCACATGCCCGAACCCGATCAGGTGCCGCATCATCAGCGCCGCCGCGGCCGCATCGTCCATCGTCACGCGCTCTTCCGCCGCGGTCGGGTCGCCCGGCGCGATCCGCACATAGGCCACGCCGCGGCGGTCCAGCTCGTCCGTCACCGCGGCGATATCGCCCAGCGGCGGCGCCAGGATCACCCCGTCGACATGCGTCTCGTCGATCAGCCCGCCAATCTCCGCCGCCAGCGCGGGCGACGTCAGGTCGCACGGCTGCACGATCATCCGGATCCGGTCCTTCAGGCAGCGCGCGCGCACCCCCATCTGGATCGTGTGGACATAATAAGGGCTGGGATTGTCGTAGATCAGCGCGATCTGGAACGACCGCGCCCCCGCCAGCGCCCGCGCGGCATAGCTCGGCCGGAAATTCAGCGCCTTCATCGCCGCCTCCACCCGCTCGCGCGTCGCGGGGCGGACATGGCGTTCCTTGTTCAGCACGCGTGACACGGTCTTGAACGACACGCCGGCCGCCTCGGAAACGTCGCGGATCGTGATGCGCATCGATCAGGATACTCCCGCTGGCCCCGCCCGCGTGATCGCGGCGGCGCGCCCCTCCTGCGACGAACAGCGCCCTGAACGCAAGCGACGCCCCTTCAGGTCCTCAGCGTTCGGCGGCCAACCGGTCATGCGCGACCCGCTGCAACGCCACCGCCTGATCCGGCGACAGCCCCAGGTCCGCCGCCGCGCGCTCCCCCCGCCCCAGCGACATCGGGTCCCGCCCCGTCACGCTGCCGAAGATCGTCAGCGCGGACAGATAATAGCCCGCGCTGCTCGCATGATACTGGTCCCAGGACCACAGATCGAGCTGACCGAACGTCGTGCCGTCATACGGGTTCGGGTCCGCCACGCCGCGCGTCATGGCCAGCGTCCAGGCCTGCCCCACCGGCACCACCGTCGCGCGCGCCGCCCGCCCGGCCCGGTCGTACCCGGCCCGCACATCGTCGGCCATCGCCGCGATCGGCCGACCGTACCAGTGCCCGCCCGGCTTGTACGTCTCGTCCGCCCGCGACCAGGTCGACGCCAGCCGCACATCGACCTTCGCATTGCGCGCGCGGAACATCCCCGCCAGCCGCGCCGCATGATCGACCAGCGCGGTCGGATCGCCCGGCCGCGCCACGTCCAGCGTGCTGTAATCCTGCATCACGACGTGGTCCCACTTGGCGTCGATCCGCCCGCGCCGCCCGCGCCAGTGCCAGCCCAGCCCCTTGCCCGGCCCCGTCTCCAGGCTGACGGTGTAGGCCAGCCCCGCCTCGTCCGCGAACGTCTTGAACAGCGCGGGCACGCCGCCGACCCCCTCACCGTTCAGGTCGGTCACACTGTCCGCGCGGTACCGGTGCACGTCGGAATTGGCCCCGTAGGTAAAGCTGTTGCCGACGAACAGGATCGTCTCCTCCCCCGCCTGCCCGCCCGCCGCCAGAATCCCGAGCGCCGCGATCGTCCGTATGAGCATCCGCCAGTCTCCGTTCATCTGCCGTATCCTAGCCGCATCCGCGCCACGAATGAACCGCAACCGGCGGTCTACGTTGTCATCGCACTGTCATGGAGGATCGCCCGATGTCCCACACGCCCCCCGTCCCCGACGCGTCCGTCTCGCCCTTCCCCATCCAACCCGCGCCGCATGGCCACGTGGCAACGCCGACGCCCGCGACCCCCGCGGCCGAGCCCCACGCCTCGTCCAGCGACCGCAATCGCCTGATTGCCGGCGCCGCGGTCGGCATCGGGTCCGCCGCCATCGTGGCCGCTCTGCTCTACACCAACCGTAAGCCCGGCAAGGCCCCGCACCCGGCCCCCAAGGATCACCTCACGATCTGACGCCTCCGCGGCGGCATAACGGCTTGACCGGTGCCGCCGCCCTGCGCACCTTGCGCGCCATGAAATCACTGCTCCTCGCCGCGTCCGCCGTCTCACTCGTCGCGGCTGCGCCCGCTCCCGATCCGGCCGAACTGAAGAAGTCCGTCGCCGCGCTCGTCTCGTTCGGCACACGCCACACGCTGTCGTCCGCGACCGACCCGAAACGCGGCATCGGCGCCGCCCGCACCTGGGGCGCCAACCGCTTCCAGGCCATCTCCCGCGCTTGCCAGAACTGCCTCACCGTCGAACGCCCGGCGCAGCGGTTCGAAGGGCCCCGCGCCCCCGCCGGCGTGATGGTCGAGGACGTGATCGCCATCCAGCGCGGTACGACCGATCCTAACCGCGTCATCATAATCCAGGGCCATATCGACAGCCGCGTCACCGACGTCATGAATGCGACCGCCGACGCCCCCGGCGCGAACGACGACGCATCGGGCAGCGCGCTGGTGATCGAGGCCGCGCGCATCCTGTCGAAGGAGCGCTTTCCCGCCACCATCGTCTACGCGCTGCTCTCGGGCGAGGAACAGGGTCTGTGGGGCGGCAAGCTCCTCGCCGATCTCGCCACCAAGCGCGGCTGGCAGGTCGCGGGCGTGCTCAACAACGACATCGTCGGCAACACCCACGGCCAGGGCGGCGATCATGTCGCCAACCGCATCCGCGTGTTCAGCGAAAGCCTGTCCGCCGCCGCCGACCTGCCCGCCGCGAAAACGATGCGCCAGATCGGCGCGGAGGACGACGGCCCCTCGCGCGCGCTTGCCAAGCTCGTCCGCCGCGTCGGCACGCCGAACACGGCGGCGCTGGAGGTCGTGACCGTCCACCGCCCCGACCGCTTCGGCCGCGGCGGCGACCAGACCCCGTTCCTCGAAGCCGGCTACCCCGCCGTCCGGTTCAGCGAGGCCGTCGAGAATTACGATCGCCAGCATCAGGACCTCCGCACCGAAGCCGGCACGCGCTTCGGCGACACGATCGACGGCGTCGACTTCCCCTATCTGGCAAAAGTCACCGCGCTCAACCTGGCCGTCGCCCGCGAACTCGCCAACGCCCCCGCCGCCCCCAGCGGCGTGACGATCGCCGGCGCGCTGAAGGCCGACACGACCGTCGCCTGGTCCCCCGTCCCCGCCGCCACCGGCTACCGCATCCGCTACCGCCGCGCCGACAAGTCCGACTGGACCGACCACCGCGACGTCCCCGCCGCCACCACGACTTTGGTCCTGATGAACATCAACATCGACGACACCTTCGTCGGCGTCTCGTCGCTGGCGGCCGGTGGCGCTGAAAGCGTCGTCACCTTCGCGGGCGCTGCGCCCCGGCGGTAAGCCAAGCGAACGTCGCGCGCGTTACCCGGCGAAACTCAGCCCCTCCCCGTTCGATCCAAGCCTGTCGCGAACGTTACGCACCGCCCGCGGCAATCCCACGCCAGGCGGTTGCCGAGCGGTGGTCAGCTGCACCCGTTACGCCGCTCCCGGACATGATCTACGAGCGCGCGCAGTTTCATCGGCAAATGACGTCGGCTGGGATAGAACAGATAAAAGCCAGGCAGAGGCGGACAATAGGGTTCGAGAATGGCGCATAGCTCCCCGGTCTGCAGTAGCGGCGCGAAAGTTTCGGCCATGCCGATCGTCAGGCCGGCACCAGCGCGAGCCATCCTGACCATCAGGGCCATGTCGTTGCTGGTGATCTCCGGTTCCACAGCGACCGCAAAGTCGCGCCCCTTCTCGGTGAACTCCCAACGATATGGCGCCGCCTCGACCGCCGATCGCCAGCCGATGCAACGATGCTGCGTCAGTTCGCGCGGGTGGAGCGGCGTTCCGGCGGCCGTCAGATAAGCTGGAGCGGCGACGACGATCTGGTGCTGCTCACCGCTGACCGGGATCGCGATCATGTCGCGCTCGATCACCTCGCCCAGGCGTACGCCGGCATCGAACCCGGCCGCGACGATATCGAACTCGGCGTCGGTCACCAGAACGTCAAGCCGAATACCCGGGTGGGAGCTCAGGAACGACGCCAGCAGGTCCCCTGACAAGAAGCTCTCGGCGATGGAGGACACGGCGAGGCGCAGGAGGCCGGTTGGTCTTCCCTGCTGCGCGGCAGCGATCTGCGTAGCCGCATCGATCTCGGCCAGGGCCGGCGCGACCTGCTCCAGGAGCGCCTCGCCCGCTTCGGTCAGCGCAACGCTGCGCGTCGTCCGGCGCAGCACCGCCGTTCCAAGTGCATCCTCAACCTTGCGAACCGCTTGGCTTACCGCCGATCGGGTGACGCCGAGTTGATCGGCCGCCGCACGGAAGCTGCGCGCGCGGGCCACGACCGCCACCGTGGCAAGGGCATTGAGATCGACTTTCATTGTCCAGCGTCACTTACCAAGGCATGCAGGATTGCGGCAATAGTCGAGTTGTCTATGCCAAGCTATCTTTCCGGTCAGCACTGGAAAGCGAGAACCATGGACAAGATCATTCTTATCACCGGCGCCAGCAGCGGCATCGGCGAGGCGACGGCCCGCGTGCTGGCGAATGCAGGTATGACAATCGTGCTAGGCGCGCGGCGCACCGATCGGCTTGAACGGCTCCGTGCCGAAATTGCCGCGGCGGGCGGCACAGTCCGAGTCCGCCGCCTCGATGTTACGGATCGCCAAGATATGGCTGCGTTCGCACAGGCGGCGGTCGACGAGTTCGGCCGCATCGATGTGATCGTCAACAATGCCGGTGTCATGCCGCTCTCGCCCATGTCCTCGCTCAAGGTCGATGACTGGGAGCGGATGGTGGACGTGAACATCAAGGGCGTTTTGTGGGGCATCGCGGCCGTCTTGCCGACGATGAACGCACAAGGCGCCGGCCACGTCATCAACATCGCCTCGATCGGCGGACTGCATGTCTCCCCGACCGCAGCGGTTTATTGCGCGACCAAATTCGCGGTGCGGGCCATCTCGGACGGCCTTCGTCAGGAGAATGATCGTATCCGCGTCACCAGCATATGTCCCGGCGTCGTCGAATCCGAACTCGCCGACGGCATTTCGGACGAGGTCGCCCGCCGCGAGATGGCGGCTTACCGTGCGGTCGCGCTCCAGCCCGACGCGATTGGCCGGGCCATCCTCCATGCGATCGTTCAGCCGGCCGATGTCGATACGACCGAGATCGTGGTGCGCCCGGTTGGAAACCCGGCGTGAAAGACGCACCATCTTCTTGCGCCTGTATCTGGATGGCGGCGGACGTCCATTTGGTGCGAGCGTGATCATGGCGTCCGCCACCCTCAGCCGCGGGATGACGGCGTCCGCCGGCGATCCCGTGTACGTCGGCTACCGCGAAACCTCCTGTCGGGTCCGACGCGCTTGATCGATCATGTCCGAACATGCGTGCGGCGACCAACAATATCCAGCGACAGGAGACCTGTCGTGATCGGTCAATCCAGAATGAGGAAACCAGAGATGACAAGAGCCCTTCTCTCCGCAGCCCTGATGGTTATGGCACTGCCCGGTGCCGCAACGGCGCAGCCAACCGCCCAGACAACGCATGACAGCAACAAGGCAACGGTGCGGCGCGCTTTCGACGCCTGGGCAGCGGGGGGTACCGACTTCTTCGACATCCTCGCCGACGATGTGGTTTGGACCATCCAGGGCAGCGGACCCAACGCGAAAACCTACCGGAGCAAGGCCGAGTTGGTCGAGAAAGCCTTGGCTCCCTTCGGTGCGCGCGTCTCGGTGCCGCTGAAGCCGACCGTGCGATCGATGTACGCCGATGGTGACGAGGTCATCACCGTTTTCGACGGCGTTGCCCAAACGAACGATGGAAAACCTTACCGCAATACCTACGCCTGGTTCTTCACCATGCGTGACGGCAAGGTCGTGACCGCCAGGGCTTTCCTAGACCTTCCCGCTTACGACGCCGTACTGCGCAATGTCCGCCCGGCCGCACGGCGCTGAACCATATCTCCGCTACGTGGTTGCGGTGTTCCGGGTGGCCTCGGCCGAGGTCCTACCGCTGGTGGAGGACCTCGGCCGTCCCATCCAAGCGGTCGCGTCACGGCAGACGGTCGGTGCGCGCCGAGACCGCGGCAGTAGCTGGCGCTATATAAGGCGTGGAAACCGGGACCTTCAATCCGTTGCGCAAGGTTAACTGCGCTGCGCGCCCTGATCGTTCGACAACCACGATGGCGTCCGACGCGACCCACCAGGATCGATGCACGCGCATCCCCTTTACCTGGCCCAGCTCTTCCATCGCATCGGACAGGCGCATAAGGAAGAGCGAGGATCCGTGGTCGGTATGCGCGCGGACGTAATGGTCCTCCATCTGCAGGCAGATGATCATTTCCCGCAGCGCGGGGGGGATGCGCGCGAGGGGGGCATCGACAACGTCAACATCTTGGACGGGTTCGGGGAAGTTGTCGGGCTGAACGGTCTCGGACTCGCGGTCGGTAGAATCCTGGCCGAACGGAATCTCCTGCCTAGCGGGCCGCTCGAGCAACGCAGTACCGATCGTCTCGACGATCAGACCGACCAGAAGCGTTTTCAGAAACAAGTCGATGGTCCGCTGAACATCCGGTTCCCATCCGTCCATGTGATGGAGCGCGAAACCGGCGATGGCCATTCCCACCAGCGCTGTCGCGACGACGGGGAGCAGCCGACGAACCGGGGCCGGCAAAGTCTTGAGCCGCATGCTTCGTGCAAACACCAGGAGCGCGATGGACGAGAGCGTGAACCACGCAACCGACATGGCAATCCAGAATCCCAGGCGCACGAAAGGCTCTTGGTCGTCGGTGTCGAACGGGCCCAGCCAAGCGAGCACCGATCCGATTAGAAGCGCAATCCCGGCCTTTTCAAGCAACTCGGCACCTCGGACGCGGTCCGGTAATTTCGCGAAATCGCGCAATTCACCCTCCCCGGAATACCGCTGGCGACGACGTATTTTGACGAACCAGGCGTAGTTTAACGAACCCGTTCGCGCAATCCCGCAGCGACGCTCGCCCCGCCCAAGGCATGACCGTACCCGGTCGCCATGCCGTATCGACGCTACGTCAGGGGATACCGAATGACCAAGTCTGCTGTCTCAATCCTATTTGCATCCATCGTCAGTTGCATGGCGATGCCCGCCGCGGCCCAACAGGCGCTTGGCAGCACCATCGCGCCCGAAGAGCCCGACGACAGTGGCGGCGTTTCGGGTTTTGTCGCGGTCGGCGGTGCGGTGCAGCCGCAATATGAGGGCTCGGACGAGTATCAACTGGGTCCGTTCGCGCTTGCCAATCTGGAGTGGCGGGGCATGGAGTTGCAGTTGCGCGGCCTGCGCGCGCGGGTCGACCTGTTCGCCGACAGCCCCCTGCAGTTCGGTCCCGCCATCAGCCGGCGGCAGCGGCGCAACGATCGGGATACGCCGTTCCCGCTCTCGCGCCTCCCGGATGTGAAAGCGGCGTTCGAGGTCGGCGGATATGTCGGATACCGTTTTGGCGGCGATGCGCGTGGACGCGGCGAAACGGCGTTCGACCTCACCGTCCTGCAGGATGTGAGCGACGCCCATGACGGCCTCGTCGCCACCGCCCAGGTCTCCTATGCGGTCGTTCGGTCCGGCCGGTTCTTTGCCGACGTCGACGCGCAAGTCAGCTACGGCACCGGTAAGTTCATGCGGACTTATTTCGGGATCACGCCCGCGCAGGCCGCAGCGTCTGGCATTGCCGCTTACGACATCGGCAGCGGCCTGCGCGACGTCGCCGCCGGGACCACGCTGGGCTACCAGTTCAACGAGCGGTGGGGCCTCCTGGGCCGCATCGGAGCAAGCCGCTACATTGCCGATGCGCAGGACAGCCCGGTCGTCGCGCTTAGCTCCAAGATCCAGGTGACCAGCGGCGTGGGCGTCACGTTCCGTTTCTGACCGCAGACGCGGAACACCGACAGCATGACCCATCACGAAGTCTGTGGCGTCCGCCGCCTGGCCGGACGCCCGCCGCGGCTGCTCGCCCGAATTGCCATGCCGCGACCGGCACCCGCCTGGGTGATCGTCATGGCGTCGGCGATCGCTTCGTGCGGGCCGGCCGATCGTGCGGTACCCACTCCGGCGGATGCCGGTGCCCTGCCGGTCCGGGTTGCCACAGCAAGGCAATCCGGACCGACGACGCAGATCGTCGCCATCGGCACGGTCGCCCGTCAGCGCGAGGCCAATCTCGCCTTCCGCCTGCCGGGGGTCATTACCGTCCTGACGGTCGACGACGGCGACCGGGTCGAACGCGGCGACCTGCTCTCACGGATCGACGCGACGGATCTTTCCGCACGCCTGGCGTCCGCCCGTGCCGAGGCGCAGCGTGCCGACCGGACAGCCGCGCGGTTCGCGAGTCTCGCCGCGACGGGTGCGATCGCGCGTTCATTGTACGAGGATCAGCGCACCATTGCCCGCCAGATGCGCGAGGCCGAGGCGGTGGCGGCGTTCGAAGCGCGTTCGGCCACGCTTCTGGCACCCGCATCCGGAACCATCCTCAGGCGCGTCGCCCAGTCGGGCGAGACGGTGACGGCCGGCCAGACGGTGCTCCGGCTCGCCGACCGGACAAGCCCGATCATCGTGCGCGTGCCGCTGCCCGACGCCGACGCGCAGCGTGTTCGTCCCGGCTCGGCAGCGACATTCCGGCTGAACGCCGACACACCGCTCCTACGCGGGCACGTGTCCCGGATCGGCGGATCCACCAGCAGCAGCACCGCAACGCGAAGTGTGGAGGTGACGCTGGACGCAGCCGACGGTCTCGAAAGCGGGATGATCGGCACGGTATTTATCGCAGGATCGCAGCCGCGCCGATCAGGGGAGGTGCGGTTGCCCGCAGAGGCACTCGCCTTCGATGACGGCGGCCACAGCGCCGTCTTCGTCGCACGGGGCAGACCCGTCCGTGCGGTGTCGCGCCGGGTCGCCTTCATCCGCTTCGATGGCAATGACGTCGTCATCCGCGGTGACGGGATCACGGCCGGGATGCCCGTCGTCACGGCAGGCGCCGGTCATGTCCGTGACGGCCAGCCCTTGATCGTCGAAGACGTCCCGTGACGCCGGCGAGCCTCACGGCCTTCTTCGTGCTGCGAAGCCGGTTCACGCTGATGCTTTGCCTGCTGGCCGTGATGCTCGGCGTCAACGCCTGGATGACGATCACGCGATCGGAGGATCCACAATTTCCGGTCCCGAACATGACGGTGCGCGTCGCGCTGCCCGGCGCCACCGCAGAGGAGATCGAGCAGACCGTTTCGCGCCGCATCGAGGAGGCCGCATACGGGCTGGACGGCATCAGCGAGGTCGAGTCGACGAGCACCGACGGGGCAGCATCCATCGCGGTCAGGTTCGACTGGTCGAACGATCCCGATCGCAAGTACGACGAGGTCGTGCGGGTCACGCAAAGCCTCCGCGCGGCATTGCCCGCCGGCGTCACCCGGCTGGAGGTCTTCCGCAACCGCACCAGCGAGACGTCGATCTTCGAAGCCGCGCTCGTCAGTCCGGTTCTGCCCATGCGTCGCTTCCAGAAAGTGGCCGACCGGCTGGCCGAGGAGATCGGCCGCATACCCGGAATCCGCGAAGCACGCGTTTGGGGCGCGCCGCGCTCCGAACTGCGGGTCGCTCTCGATCTCCGCCGCCTGGCGGCGCTGCAACTCGCGCCGACCGCGGTAAGCGATGCGCTCGCACGGGCGGGCGTCGAAGGACCGATCGGCGCGATCCATGCGGGCGACCGACGCATGATCGTGCGTGAGGGCGGTGCCTTCACCGACTTGGACGCCGTGCGGACCGTGCCCGTCATCGCGCGTGATGGCGCCGTGATCCGCGTCGGCGACGTCGCCACCGTTGGCTGGGCGACCGGGGAGCCGGAGCATCTGACCCGCTTCGGTGGACGGCGCGCGCTGCTCGTCACCGCCACGGCCAAAGAAGGGGTCGCGATCGGACCTGTGACACAGGCGGTCAAGGACCGGCTCGCGGCGTATGAGAAGCGCCTGCCCGGCGGCGTTCGCCTGGAACGCGCCTTCTTTCAGGAAGACAATGTCCGGCGAAGACTGAACGGGCTGACGCGCGACTTCCTGATTGCCTTTGCCGTCGTGGCCGTCACGCTGCTGCCGCTGGGCCTGCGTGCCGCCGGGGTGGTGATGCTGGCCATTCCGCTGTCGCTGCTGGTCGGGCTGGCCACGCTCCAGGCATTCGGCTTCGGGTTGAACCAGCTTTCCATTGCGGGCTTCGTCCTGTCCCTGGGCCTGCTCGTCGACGACTCGATTGTCGTGACGGAGAACATCGCGCGGCACCTGCGGTCCGGCAAGGACCGCACAACTGCGGCGCTCGACGGGACCCGGCAGATTTTCCTTGCGGTCGCCGGCTGCACCGCCTGCCTGATGCTGGCGTTCCTGCCGCTCGTCGCGCTTCCGGAAGGATCAGGGGCGTTCATCCGTCCGCTTCCCGTTGCGGTGATCGCGACCATCGCGGCGTCCTTCGTCGTTGCCCTGACCGTCGTCCCGTTTGCCGCCAGCCGCATGCTCCCGGCAACCGAACCCGCGGAAGGCAATCGTCTGCTCAGGGCGCTCGATAATGGAATTCGGCGGTTCTACCGCCCCCTCCTGAACCGCGCGCTCGATCGGCCCTGGGCGGCGTTGGCCGCACTGGTCATGCTCTGCCTCCTCACCATCCCCCTGCTCGACCGGATCGGCAGCAGCCTGTTCCCGACGGCCGATACCCCGCAGTTTCTGATCCGGGTCGAAACGCCCGATGGTTCCGCGCTGCGCGCCACGGACCGCGCCCTGCGTTTCGTCGAGCGGCGGCTGGCCGCGGAGCCGACGATTGCGTGGCATGCCGCGAACCTGGGTCGCGGCAACCCGCAGCTTTACTATAACCAGCGCCAGCGCGATCCGAACCCGACCTTTGGCGAGGTCGCCGCCGCCTTCAAGGAATGGCGCGGTGCGGAGTCGGAAGCGGTGATCGCGCGTCTCCGGCGTGACTTCGGCCGCTACCCGGGGGCGCGGATCGTCGTGGTGCTCTTCGCGCAGGGTCCGTCGCTGGAGGCGCCGATCGAAATCCGCATTTCGGGCGATGACATGACTACGCTCAAGGTCCTGGCGCAGGCGACCGAACGCGCGCTGGAAGCCACGCCCGGCACCCGCGACATCGTCAATCCGCTGCGTTCCGACCGTGTCGATCTCGCCTTGTCGATCGACCATGCCAAGGCAGCCGCGCTGGGCGTGGAGGCCGGCGTCGCGCGGCGCACGGTTCGCCTGGCGCTCACCGGCGAGGAACCCGCACGCCTTCGCGATCCGGACGGCGACGACTATCCGGTGCGGGTGCGGCTTGCGATGCTCGATCGCAACGAACTGGCGAGCCTGGACAGCATCCAGGTGCCCGCTGCCGAAGGTGCCGCGGTCCCGCTTGCCGCCATTGCCCAGCCGAGCATCCAGTCCGGGCTTGCGCGGATCGGCCGCTACCAGCAGCAGCGAACGGTCCTGCTCAGCGCGTTCGTGGCACCAGGGTATCTCACCGCGACGGTCGCCGACGCGGCGTTGCGGCGCGTACAGGCAAGCGTACCGCTCCCCCCCGGCTACGCGGTCAGCGCCGGCGGAGAAGCGGAGGAACAATCGCGTGGCGAGGCGGGCCTGATCTCTGCCGTGATTGCGGCGGTCGTGGGCATCCTCGCCATCCTCGTACTCGAATTCGGTCGATTCCGGCTGGTTGGCGTCGTTGCCGGCATCGTCCCGCTCGGCCTTCTGGGCGCCGTCACGGCGCTGTGGCTCGGCGGCTATTCGCTGTCCTTCACGGCGACGATCGGTGTGATCGCGTTGATCGGGATCGAGATCAAGAACTCGATCCTCCTCGTCGACTTCACCGAACAGCTGCGGGCCGGCGGCATGGGGATGCGCGAAGCCGTCGAGCAAGCGGGCCAGACCCGTTTCCTGCCGGTGCTGCTGACGTCCGCGACGGCGATCGGCGGGCTGCTGCCGCTGGCGATCGAGGGATCGGGCCTCTACGCGCCGATGGCGATCGCGATCATCGGCGGGCTCCTGTCCTCCACTGTGTTGTCCCGCATCGCGACGCCGGTGCTCTACCTCCTCCTCGTTCGTGGCGATGGAGGAAAAGCGTGACCCGCAAGGCATTGGCGATCGCCGCCGCCTTGCTGGTTTCGGGCTGCATGACCGGGACCGATTATGTGCGGCCGGACGTGATGGTCGCCGATCGGTGGCGCGCGTCGGCCATGACCGGTGAAGCACCGCTGACCCCATGGTGGAACCGCGTCGGTGATCCACAGCTCCAGGCCCTCATCACCGCCGCGCTCGCGCAGAATCTGGACATCGAAATCGTACTGGCGCGGCTCGATCGGGCGCGTGCGGCAGTGGGCGCCACCCAGGCCGCCCTGCGGCCGGGCGGCGGTGTCCAGTCCAGCGTGTCACGCACGCGCGCCTCCAACGAGACCGGGCTTGCGTCGATCGCGGACCAGGTACCGGGGATCCGGATCGACCGTTCGGAAAGCGTCTACGACGCGACGTTGCGCGCAAGCTGGGAAGCCGACCTGTTCGGCGGCCTGCGACGATCGCGCGAGGCCGCCGGGCAGGACTATCAGGCCGCATTCGCGGACGGTGCGGCGGCCCGGATCGCAATCGCGGCCGAGGTGGCCGATACCTATGTCCAGCTCCGCACCCTGCAGGTCAGGCTCGACGTCGCGACAGCCTTGACCCGTTCGGCCGAGCGGCTGGAGACACTGGTTCGTCAGCGGTACGCCGCGGGCGAGGCGTCGCTTCGGGAACTGGAGCAGGCGCGCACCTCCAGTGCGGCGATCCGTGCCACCCTGCCCGGCCTGCGCTTCGGCATCGAAGTCCGCTTGAACCGCATCATGGTCCTGGCCGGAACCGTGCCGGAAGCCGACCGCAACGGGCTCGACCAGCCCGGCCCGGTCCCGACGATGCCGCTGCCTTCCTCAGGCTCGCCGCGAGACCTGCTGCGCAGACGACCGGACATCGTGGCCGCTGAGCGAAGGCTGGCGGCATCGCATGCCCGGATTGGTCAGGCACTGGCGGAATATTATCCAAGCGTCTCGCTGTCGGCACTTGCGGGGTTCCAGTCGACCGCCGCGGGGCGGTTGTTGTCGGGGCCAGCCAGCGTGGTGGGCGGCACCTTCGGCCTGCGCTGGCGCCTGTTCGACTTCGAGCGGATCGCAGCCGAGGTCGCCGCTGCCCGTGGCGTGGAGCGTGAGGCGCTGGCCGGATACCGGCAGCTGGTGCTGCGTGCCGCCGAGGATGTCGAGAACGCGGCCGTGGCCTATGGTTCCGCAAAGGAACGGGTCGCCACCCATGCGGTCGAGGTCGAAGCAGCGACCCGGGCCCGTCAGTTGCTCGACGAGGCATGGCGTGCCGGACAGATCGGCCTGCTCGATCTCATCGAAGCGGATCGTCGCCTCCTGCAGGCACGGGACAGCGTGGCGAACGCATCAGGCGATGCAGCAAGAGCAGTCATCGCGCTCAATCGAACGCTCGGCTGATGAGCGGCGACCGCTCAGAACCCAGACGTCTGAGCCCGACCGGTTCCCGATTGCTACGGCGTGGACAACGAAGCCTCGTCGAGCCAGCCCGCTACCGCTCTGGTAACCCCCTCCGGGTCCTCCAGCATCAGCATGTGACCCGCCTCCACGACGCTCTCGGTCAACGCCGTACAGTCTCCCCGCATGGGCTCGGCAAGACCGCTGTGCATTGTGTCGCACACGGTGTCGCGGTCTGCATGAATGAAGAGTGCCGGCAGATCGATCCGGCCGAACCCGGGCGCCTCGCGCGCGTATACCGCATTGTCGGCATCGTTGAGATACCAGGCGTTCGCGCCGCGGAAGCCGGTCCGGTTGAAGGCGGTAACGAACGCTGCGAACAGCGCTTCACTCATCATCGTCTCGTCTCGCGCCATCTGCGGTGCGCGCCGCCCCGGCCCGAAGAAGCCGCCACGTGAACGTAACTCGGAAAACTTCGACGGCTTGCCGACCACGTCCGGCGCCGTACGACGGAACGATGCCGCGATGGTCGCCCGGACATCGGCCTCCAGTGCATCCGCCGCGGGGCCGGCGTGCTCACGGTGATAAAGCCAGTAGTCGAACTGCCCCGCCGGATAGCGGTCGATCGGGTAGAGCCGCCGGTCGACCGTCGCGATCATGTTTTCGGCCGTGTTGCCACGCGCAAAGTACGGCACGCAGAGCGCCACCACGCCGCGGCATCGATCGGGATGATGCGCCGCGATCGACCAGACGGGCGCGCAACCCCAATCATGCCCGACCCATATCGCGGGAGCCCCGCCAAGCGCGTTATGCAGTTCGACCATGTCACGCGTGATCGCCCGCACGGAATAGTCGCAAGTTCGCGTCGGCACCGACGAGCCGCCATAGCCGCGCATGTCGGGCGCGACGCAGCGCCAGCCCAGGGCGGCGAAATGCGCAAGCTGGTGTTCCCAGATGATGCCGAGCTCGGGCCACCCATGCGCGAAGATCATGAGCGGTCCATCGACCGGCCCCGCCTCGATAAAGGCGGTCCGGTGCCGGGCCGTCTCCACGATGCCGGCACGGAACGGATCGGTGGTCACGTCAGCGCGTCCGCGTTGCGATGAAGCGCCAATCGCGCAACACCGCCAAACGGTGAGGCTTGGCACAGCGGTTATAGGTCTCGCTCGTCAAGATCCGGCGAAGATCGTCGAACCGCGCGTACCGGACGACGGCGATCTCGTCCCAATCATCGTCCTGCTCCCCCAGCAGGGTGGCGCTCCGTGCGCCCGCGTAGAGCAGTTCGGGAGTGATCCCCAGCGCGGCGCAGGCCTGCCGGAAGCCGCCGACATAGCCTTCGTAATAACCGCTGCGGGCGTCCGGCTTTGGGTCGACAAAATCGGCGGGGTAATGTGCTTGCGCGCGGAAGCGGAGCAGGTTCACCATCACCACCGGACCATCGCCGATCGCCCGCGCTGCATCGTCGAGGACAGTCTCGTCCAACTCTAGGTTCGTCTTCACGGTCGGCCTCCTTGTTGATTGTCAGGGTATGGCCGAACCGCCCGACCGCCTGTAGACCATGTCGGGGCAGGATGGAGTTGCCGTGATGTCCACACCAGCCAACTTCCAGCGCCTCATCAACCTGCTGCACTTCGCTCGGGTGGTGGATGCCGGATCGTTCGCCGAAGCCGCCAGACGTGCCGGAACGACCACCTCGGCTCTGTCCAAGGCGGTGTCGCGGTTCGAGCAGACGCACGGTGTCCGGCTGCTTCATCGCAGCACCCATGCGCTCTCGCTGACGCCCGAGGGAGAGCGTCTGCTCGAGGGGACACGTGACCTGCTGCGCGAAGCGGAGCGGCTCGAGGCAACGCTCGACCATGCCGCCGCGAGCGGCTCGGGCGGGCGCGTGCGGCTGAGCGCGCCGGCGCCGTTGATCCGCGCACGGCTGGCCGGTCAGGTGCCGACGCTCCTGCGCGCCAACCCAGACATCGAACTCGAACTGAAGATCGACGACGGCACGCTCGATCTGGCGGCCGAGGCGATCGACATCGCCATCCGCTACGGGCCGCTGGCCGGACAGCCCGGCCTGGTCGCCACGCCGCTCGGTAGCTTTCCATGGATCCTGTGCGCGACCCGCCGCTATGTCGAGTTGATGGGGGCGCCGCTGTCTCCGGCGGATCTCGTGGACCACAAGCAGATCGGCTTTCGCGAGCCCAGGGCTGGCCGGTTGATGGCCTGGCAGTTCACGAACCCCGCTGACGGCTCACCCATCCGCCACCTGCCGCGGCCTAGGCTGGTGGTGGAGGACGTCGGTGCGATCTGGTCGCTGATGCGGCTGGGAGTTGGGTTGGCTTGGCTTCCGGCCTGGGTCGGGCTGAAGGACTTGCGCGAGGGGCGTGTGGTCGAACTGTTGCGCGACTGGCGGGTGGCGGAGACCCCAATCCACGCGGTGCGGCTTGAACGCCGCCAGACGCCCCGGCGTATCCGCTCGCTCCTCGATGGCCTGCAGACGGTTGCGAGCCAATGGTCATACAGCGACAGGGAAGCGTTTCACGAGGTGCGAACGAAACATGGTGATTGACGTGAAGTCACCCACAGTCGGCAGCGCGGGCGTCGCCTAATAAGCAGATCGTAGGATCAGGCAAGAAGCTTCCAGCTTCGGGCATCGAGCTTATCGACGACAAGTCTATCTTGCCATGGAGACGCCAAATCGGCTTCCTTCATGAAAGGTAAGTTCCGTGACCCACTGGACATCCTCCGACATCCCTCCGCAAAATGGCCGGACTGCGGTTATCACCGGCACCGGCGGCCTCGGTTACCAGGACGCGCTCATGCTGGCGCGCGCTGGCGGCGACATCATTCTGGCCGGACGCGATGCACATAAAGGTGCCGACGCGGTCGACCGGATCCGGAGCAAGGTGACAGCGGCCAGGATCCGGTTCGTTCGGCTCGATCTCGCGAACCTTGCATCGGTTGCCTCCTTCGCCGAGCGGCTCGGCAAGCAGCAGGACCGCGTCGATCTGCTCATCAACAATGCGGGCGTGATGGTCCCTCCCCGGCGACAGGTGACGGCCGACGGTTTCGAACTGCAGTTCGGCACCAACCATCTCGGTCATTTCGCGCTGACCGCCCAACTTCTCCCGCTTCTGCGCAAGGGCCGGAACGCGCGCGTCATCTCGCTGTCGAGCGTCGCGGCGCCCAGTGGAGCGATCGACTTTGCCAACCTGAATGCCGAGCAAAGCTACAAGGCGATGCCGGCCTACAGCCAGTCGAAGCTCGCCTGTCTGATGTTCGCGTTCGAACTGCAGCGGCGCAGCGAGGCCGGCGGATGGGGGATCACCAGCATCGCCGCGCATCCGGGCGTCTCACGTACCGACTTGCTGCACAACGGGCCGGGGCGTTGGAGCGTGCACGGCCTTGCCCGCTCGCTGCTTCCGTTCCTGTTCCAGCCCGCAGCCCAAGGCGCGTTGCCGACGCTGTTCGCGGCAACCTCGGACCGGGCCAAGGCTGGCGGCTACTACGGGCCCGACCGGATGGGCGAGACGCGCGGCTATCCAACCGAAGCCGGAATACCGCCGCAGGCGCTGGACGAGGCCGTCGCATCACGGCTGTGGGACGTGTCCGAAGCGCTGACCGGCGTGCGGTTCGCGCAAGGCACTGTCGAACCGCAGCTACGGTTGCCGGCCGCGGACCCTTACAGCGCCGCCGCCTGACCCTCGAGGGCGATTGCCGTGCTGCCGGAACCGGACACGACGAACTGCGCCCGCCCCCCCCCCTTCCGCCCGCCTCTGCACCGCACAGGCCGGTCGGCGATCCTCAAGGAGATTGTCATGGGCTACATGGACTTCGACGTCATCACCGGCAGCGCGACCATTGCGCGAACCCGCGGCGCGCCGGACACGCCGGCCCTTGCCGAAGGGCGTTTCAGCCCGCTGGAATGGTCGGTCGTCGCCCTCTCACGTGGGGATCCGGTCTCCAGCCTGCGATCCCCCGGGCGCGTTGCGATCGCGATGGGAAACGTGTTCGGCATGCGCCAGACACCCCGCCTGGCTTGCCCCCGTCTGGAAGCGTTGCGACGGATCGCGGTGCTGAGTTGGCAGCGCGGCTTCGCAGTGCCCGGGCATGAAGTGACCGCGTTCACGACGGCGGGCTTCACGCTCGATCAATACGAGGTGCTAGTCGCCAGCATTTCCCGCACGCGGGCCGCATCGTCACGAAGAACGCGGCGATGAGTGAGCCCGTCATCGTCGTGGAACGCGCAGTTCCACGCGCCGAGAGTATCCGGCCCCCGCCCTGTTCACCCGCGCTCCGACGTAAGCCGAAGAGGCCTACCAGGTCGCAACCGCGGGGCCGGGCTTCCTCCACGGTCAATCCGACGGTGAGACGTCGGATCGCAGGGCTGGTTTTCGGCGCGCTTCTCGCGTGGTCGCTTGCCTACGCTGTCCAGTCCGCGGCACAATTTCTCGACAATATGTTGATCGCAGTCGTGCTGGTTCTGACAGCCGGACTCCCATTCATCCCGCTCGTCGCTTCGCTGTTCGCATCGAAGCCGGGCCGCAGGTAAGAGCGTCCGGTCAACTCATTACGAATGAAGATCTCTGACGGTACTGCGCCCGTCCAAGCAGGATCTACAGTAGGCAGAAGGGCCTCCGCACAAGAATGGCAACAGGAACGCAACCTTATGCGAGTTCAGCGGCAGATCCCACCTCAGCTCTTTTGGTCTGAATCGAGGCGTATGCCTTCAAGTAGGGCGCGGAGCGAGTTCACGACGCGCCTCCGCTTCGCCGGCAATTTCCCTGTTCGCGGTCAGGATTGCCAGCCCGCATAGGAAGCTCGCTATCGGTACCGTCAGCAGACCTAGGCCCAAACCGTTCGACATCTGGGCGCTTGATGCAGCGTCGCTCACCATACCGACAATCAGTGGCCCAAACGCCGGGCCGAGAAGGCCTGAGCCGATCATGATCAGACTTGTCGCCATCGCCTCGTTGCCGGTGCCGGCTAGGAAGTGTGCGCTGCCGAACCCCCAGGGCAGCAGGAATGCAAAAGAGAGCATCGTCGGCACGAGCAGCGCGATGGAAACCCATCCGGTCGGTACGAACAACGCGGCCGTCATTGTGACACTCGAGCCCACGAACAGAACGCCCGGCGGACCGAGTAGATTCTTTGCACCGGCGCGAATGGCGCGGTCGAACATCCGTCCGCCGACGAGCGTACCCATAATCCCCATCAAGCCCTGGAGCAGTCCGAATGCAAGACCTGCCTCACTGGCGCTGTATCCATGGGTGCGGATGAGAAACGGTGCCGCAAAAGCGTAGAACGGCGCGGCTGCGAAGCCACCGACGATTGCACCGATGAACAACCAGCGAAACCCCGCCGACGACAGCAGCCGCAGGCTCGACCGAAGGTACGGCGCGCGAGTGGATGCGGGGATCTTGAGTGGCGGCGTTGGCCCTGTGACAAAGAGCATCAACAGCGTCACTGCCGCGCCAAAGGCCCCTGCGCCGACGACTGCGGCACGCCATCCGTGCGTGTCCGTGATCGCACCGCCAAGCGCAAAGGCCACCATCGTCCCGAGCGGGAGACTCAAGGAAAAAATTCCGATCGCCAAGCCCCGGCGCTGAGGCCGGATTTTTCGTGATATGATCGCATGCGTCGCCGGGCTGCCGCCGGCCTCGCCCAGCGCCACGCCGAACCGAGTGAAGGCGAGAAACAGGAAACTTTCGGCGAAAGCGCCCAAGGCGGTCATCGCACTCCAGACCAATGCGCAAGCGACAAGGACGAACCGCGGCGAACCGCGGTCGGACGCACGCGCGAGCGGCAATGAAAAGAGCGCATAGCATAGCGCGAAGGCCAGTCCGGTAAGCAAGCCGACCTGTGTATCGCTTAGCGACAAATCTTCCTTGATTGATTCCGCCATAATGAACGGCAGCATTCTATCGATCTGGGAAAACAGGCCAACAAGAAATAGGACGAACAGCAAGATAGCTGCGCGTCTTCCACCAATATACTTGTCATCTTCACGGCGAGATAAGGCATCTCTATTGTTTGGAATAGCTATTGACCTGTCCTATAATTCTGTGATGATACTGCTCTCGACACCTTGTATTTAGCTTGGTTTGGCGCCAGCGAAGGTAAAGGATTCGCCCATGGTTGGAATGTCCGATACTCCAAAGAAATTGCCTAAACCTACATGCGAGGATATCGAGCCGGTTGAAGGCCGTGTCCTACCTTGGCCGGGCAAGCCGCCGGAAATACGCGTGCTGTCCCCGCTCCTTGACGCCGCCAATGCTTATATGGAAGAAAATGGCGGAGGTCATGGTCGATTTCCGACACCGCTTCCCGGCGTCAGCATGCTTCGTCAGTTTCAGCAGCGGCTACCGATGCGGCAACTCTATCGCCCCTCGATCTGTATCGTCCTTCAGGGGGCAAAAGACCTCCATATCGGAGAAGATACCTTCAGCTATGGCGCGATGGAATGCCTGGCCGTCGGGATGGAGCTGCCTGCCACGGGGCATATCGTCGAAGCGAGCCAGGATCGCCCCTATATTGGTATGACGCTGGATATCGACATAGGCCTGATGCGGGAGGTGTTGGAGCAGCTCGATGCACCGCCCGCGCCACCGTCCAGCACGGGCCCTTGCCTGTTCGTGAGACAGGTCGACGAACCGCTGGCGGATTGCGTCGGCCGCCTGATCAAATTGTGCGATACGCCCAAGGCGATCCCGATACTGTATCCGGCGATCATGCGTGAAATATGCTATTGGCTCCTGACCGGCGCACATGGCGGCGAGTTCTGCAAACTTGCCGTTGCAGAGACGAATGCCGCTCGGATCCGAAAAGCGATATACGTCTTGCATGCCGACATCGCCCGCACGCTTCGTGTCGAGCAATTGGCCGAGGCGGCCGGGATGGGCGTATCGTCCTTCCACCAGCACTTCAAAACGCTCACATCCATGTCGCCCCTTCAGTTCCAGAAACAGTTACGTCTTATCGAGGCGCGGCGCTTGATGGTAACCGAAGCCGTGAGCGTGACGGAAGCTGCCTATCAGGTCGGATATGAAAGCGCTTCACAGTTCAGCCGTGAATATTCCCGGATGTTCGGTGCCGCGCCGAAGAAGGATATCACGACTCTTCAAAAGGCTTATGCTGAGTATATGGGTCGCGTGGTCCGTGGTAGACAGCAAAATGCCATATCGGCTTGATAGCCTTTACCAGAGATCGACAACAGAGTGCGTGACATCAATCTTTCTTGATATGCAACAACGCTTCCTTACTAGCATAGACATGGATAATTGACCGACCGATATCTTACTGACTAACGGATTTTAAATTACTGTATCAATAGGCAAGTTTTATCGAAGAATTGGTATCGCCGCCTGCAACCGGACACCTAATTTGTGTCCGGCAAGTATGGAGATGCGGCGTGATATCGGTTTCAAGCGGTCAGGAATACCAGTCACAGCTTGAGGCAGAACGTCCGGCGTTGTCACGCCGGGCGTTTTTGCAAACTTCAGCCGTCGGCGCGTCGGTTGGACTGGTCGCCGGCTGCTCGTCCGGGCCTTCGAACGACCGCGGCGCAGGGCGCATCCCCGACTGGAGCGCGGAAGACATTCCGGTCTTGCGTGGCCGAACGGTGCTCGTAACAGGCGCCAACGGCTATCCCGAAAATGGCCGGAGCGGTCTGGGCTATCACGATGCGCTTGCTCTTGCGCGCGCTGGTGCCGACGTAACGATCGCCTCGCGCAACCAGACGCGTGGCCAGGAAGCAGTTCGGCGAATACGGGCGGAAGCGCTTCACGCGGCGGTGCGGTTCGAGCGCCTGGATCTTGCGGACCTGGCCTCGATCAGGGCTTTTGCGCGCCAGATGCGGAACACGCATCGCAGCCTCGACCTGCTGGTCAATAACGCAGGTGTGATGGGCCGCTTGAATCGCGAGGTGAGCGTGAATGGCTTTGAGAGGGTGTTTGCGACCAACACGCTCGGCCATTTTGTGCTGACCGCCGAGCTTATGCCACTGCTGCGCAAGGGGCACATGTCGCGGATCGTTTGGGTTTCCAGCCTTCGTGCCGGCAGCGGCGTGCTGCGCTTCGACGATCTGCAACTTCAAAAAAACTATGACTACGCGGCGGCTTATGATCAGTCCAAGTTGGCCAATCTCCTGCTGGCCTTTGAAACCGAGCGGCGAAGCAGGCGGTATGGCTGGGGTGTGACCAGCGTGGCCTCGCATCCCGGTGTCGCCCGCACCAACCTTATCCCGAATGGCCCTGGTCTCGAAAGTCCAGAGGGGTGGCGATTCCAGTGGCTACCTATCTTCCAACCCGCGGCGACGGGCGCGCTGCCGACGCTCTACGCGGGAACGGCGGCGGGGGTGCTGCCCGGGGGCTACTACGGACCTAAAGGGATCGCTGAACTGCGCGGGCCGCCCGGCGTCGCGCAGGTTCCTGCCGCCGCGCGAGACTCCCGCTTGGCCCAAAGGTTGTGGCCATTGCTGGAACGGCTTGGTGGGACGTCCTTCAGCTGAGCCCGAAGGACATTGCTCTGGAAGACTGCTGACGAAGATCGCTTCACGTCAGCGGCCCTAGTGAACTTGTTCTCATCCCCGCCTGAAAGATTAGGCAAGTAGTTTGCTCATTTAGGCATTCGTCTGCGCAACCCGGACGCATAGGTCCAGGATCATAAAAGCGGACCAGTCCGGAGCGAATTTGACGGTCTCCGACGTTCGAAAGCGACGTCGACCCAAGAGCGAGACTGGACATCGCGTGACTGTCTATCGAACCGATCCTTACGATTGATGCCCTGAAAAGGAAAAGTAATGTTCAAATCCATGGAAGTGTCATTACTCGTCGTAGCGTTAACGGCGGCGACCGCCGTACTGCCGTCCGAAGCCGCTTTCGCGCAGACTGCCTCGGCCAACGAGGTGGTCGGTTTGTGGGAGGCCGACAACGGAAGCCTCAAGCTCGATATGTTCGATGCCGGCGGGACGTATTCGGCACGAATGCTTTACGGCATTCGCGTGATGGAGCCAGATGGCAAGACCTTCCGGAAGGACACGAACAATCCTGATCCGAACCTCAGGACCCGCTCTCTCGAGCGCGCCGTGATCCTGAAGAACCTCAAGTGGAACGCGGAAGAACGACGCTGGGAGGGCGGCAGTCTTTATGATGGTTCGTCCGGGCGCTCTGTTTCTGCTCGTGCAACCATGGTCAAGGGCAAGATGGAACTCCGCGCGTACCTTGGAACGCCGATAATGGGCCGAACGGTCACATTCCATCGTGTGAAATCCTGATCCCGCCTTCTGTGATTATCGACGAACAGCCAGGCTCGGCTGCGCAGCCATCCTCGGATTTCGTACACTCGGCCGTTCGCGTCCGGATGATGAAAGGAGCCATCACCCAATGAGCTTTTCGGCCCTTTTGCTCGCGATGCCGTTGCTGACCGCACAGCCGGACGCGGGTTGCACTTTGCCCGTCGTGCCGAACCCTCCGCCAACGGAGGGTCCGCATGCTCAGGCCGCGACGCCTGTTCCATCAGGGTCAAAGCTACCGGCTCCAGCGCGATGCGCGCCCGATCAAACGTCGAGCGGTGCTAGCGATCTTCCACAGGGAGTTGCCCAACTCGAAGGCGATCAGGCCCCGCTGCCCCGCGAGCCCAACGACACGATCATCGTGCAGGGGAGGCCCAGAACGGCAAGCGATCCGTTAGAAGGCGTGAATGCTCGTTCCTTTGCCCTCGTCCAATCCGTCGACACCGCCGTTACGGGGCCCGTCGCGCTGGCATACAGGGACACAGTTCCCAGGCCTGTACGCAGCGGCTTGCGAAACTTCCTGGGCAATTTGACCGAGCCGGTCGTCGCTCTCAATTACTTGCTGCAGCTCAAGCCGGGAAAGAGTGCGGAGACACTGGGCCGTTTCGCGGTCAATTCGACGATCGGCGTCGCCGGTCTGTTCGACGTTGCAAAAAAGCGGCCATTCTCTTTGCCCCGTCGACCAAACGGCTTCGGTAACACGCTGGGCTATTACGGCGTGAAATCCGGGGCATATTTGTATCTGCCGTTCATGGGGCCCACGACTGTTCGCGACCTTGTGGGGCGAGTGCTCGATATTTCTGTCCTGCCCGTCGCCATAGGCCAACCGTTCAGCGACCCGTTATACGTCATTCCGACCACGACAGTCCGGTTGCTTGACGAACGAGCCGAGGCTGACGAGCAGATCAAAGCGCTTCGTAAAGATGGCGACCCGTACTGGAATGTCAGGCAGCATTATCTGCGCGAGCGTCAGGCGCAGATTGATGCGCTGCACCGAAAGCGCATTCGCAAAGATCCGTAAGCGGCGGCGGGTGACACCGGAGCGAGCGGGGGGACGGTATCGCCGTCCCCAGTCATCCTCATTCTCGGCGTTGAGTTTCGATCCGTCTCGTACGGATCATGGTCCCAGTGAATGGGTCCGGGATGTGCGACACCGCGCACGCGGCAGGGCTCATCAGACCGTTGTCGCACCCGGAGTTGTCCCGGGGCTCATACCGCTCCCAAAGTTGGCAGACCCCTTTGGCAGCATCGGCAGGCTTCGTGTCGGAGCGCCGGTCAATGCCAGTACGGCGTTTGCAATCGCAGGCGCGATCGGCGGAACCCCCGGCTCACCCATGCCGGTTGGTCGGTTGGAAGACGGCAGAATGTAGGTCTCGACCGCCGGCATCTCGTTCATGCGCACGACCGGGTAGGTATCGAAGTTGGTTTCCTGGACGACGCCGTCCTTCAGCGTCATCGCACCGTAGAGCGCGGCCGACAGGCCGAAGCCGATCGCGCCTTCCATCTGTGCTGCGATCTGGTCGGGCGAGACGGCAATCCCGCAATCGACCACTGCGACGACGCGGCGCACGATGGGCCGCCCATCCTGCATCCGGACTTCGGCGACCTGGCCGACGACCGTGCCGAACGCTTCGTGCACGGCAAGCCCCCGCGCCCAGCCGGCCGCCAACGGCGTGCCCCATCCCGCCTTGCGGCACAGCTCATCGAGCACGGCGAGGTGCCGCTTGGCTCCGGCCCGGCGATACATCGCACGACGATAGTCCGCCGGATCGCGTCCGGCGCGCTTGGCGAGCTGATCGATCGCGTGCTCCATCACCATGCCGTTGATCGAATGTCCGACCGAGCGAAAGAAGGCGACCGGCACCGGAAAGCTGGGTGAAAAGACTTTCCCGTCGACGACCCGGGCGGCCGCCAGATAGGGCGATGTCGCGATGCCCTCGACGGCCTGGGCATTGGGTCCGACGGGGAGCAGCGACTGGGCCACGACATGATGACGCCAGCGCGCCGGAAAGCCGTCCGGACCGAGTTGAACCCAGATGCGATGATGCGCCATCGGCCGGAAAAGGCCGGACGACTGCTCGTCCTCGCGCGTCCAGATCAGCTTGACCGGCCGCCCGTTCGTACGCTTCGCGATCCGCACGCATTCCGCCAGATAATCGGCAGTCAGGTTGCCGCGCCGGCCGAACGAGCCGCCCGCCGGGATGACCTGAACATCGACGCGGCCGGGAATGGTGGCCGCGACCCGGGCCGCCTGCACCTGATCGACGGTGGGCAGGTGCGACCCAGAGATGATCTTCACGTCCCACCCATCGACCTGGGCGACGCAATCCATCGTCTCCATCGGAGCATGGGCGAGGTAGGGGAAGTCGAACGCGAACTCGATCGTGCCGGCACCGAAGGCGGCTGCATCCTCCCCCTTGCTGTGGAACTCGCTCGGCTCCACGTCCGTACGGCCGGCGGCGATGTCGTGATAATAGCTCACAAGCTGGGGCGTGGAGCGCGTCTCGGCCGCGCTGTCGTTCCACTCGGTCCTGAGGGCGTCGCGTCCCTGCCGGGCGGCGAAGGTGTTTTCCGCGACCACCGCCACGCCCGTTTCGATCGCGATGACGTCCACGACGCCCTTCACCTTGCGCGCGTCGGAGGAGTCGAACTTGGCCAGTCGCCCACCGAAGCGCGGGCTGTGCGCGACCATCGCGACGAGCATGTCGGGAAGCTGGACATCCTGCGTGTAGACCTGCGCACCCGTGCTCTTGGGCAAGCTGTCCTTGCGCCGCACGCGATCTGTGCCGATCAGGCGATAGTCCTTTGGATGCTTGAGCGACGGCTGCTGCGGCGGGGTCTGGCGTGCCGCCTCGGCCAGCAACTCGGCAAAGGTCGCCGACCGGTTCGACCCGGGGTGCGAGACGACACCGTCGCGCACGGTGATCAGATTGCGCGGGACGCTCCAGCGCATCGCCGCCGCCGCGACGAACATCGCGCGCGCCGCTGCGCCAGCGGTGCGCATCAGATCCCAGTTGCTGGCGATCGAGTTCGATCCCGCACTCCCCTGCATCCCATAAGCGCGGAGGTTCGAATGCGCATCGATCACGCGGACCCGGTCCCAGTCGGCGTCCAGTTCTTCCGCGATCATGGCAGCCATGCCCGCGTGAATGCCCTGGCCCAGTTCCTGCTGCCGGTTGACGATCGTCGTCCAGCCATCGGGCGTGACCCGGATGAACGGCCCGAAGGCGCTCGGCTCCGGATCGGACCCGCCGCCCTGGAGAATGGCACCGGCGACCTGCATCGGGTGCGTGGCGGTGTATCCGACGACGAGCGCCCCGCCCGCCAGCGTCCCGCCCAGGATCATCCTGCGGCGCGTCATGCGGAAGCGCCGCTTGGGCGCGGGGGCTTCGATCACGGCCGATCTCCTGTTCGCTGGTGGCTTATGCGGGGCATCGCGCACCCGTCTTCAGCCACGCGTCGATGAGCGCGCCGAACTCGGCCTGCGTCCCCGGCGCGGGGGTACGCTTGCCGCCGGGGTGCCACGCCCAGCCGACCAGCTCGTCCTTCGCCATGTGCTGCAGCAGTTGATCGCGTCCCATGTGCGCACGCGCGGGGTCGAGGATCTGCCGGCAGATCTGCCCGAGCGTCTTACCCTGCCAGGCCATCTCGATCGGCGCGAGTTTCCACTTGGGATTGCCGGGTACGCCCGAGGCAGCGAAGTTCGCATCGTGATGGCAGGTCGTGCAGCGCAGCGTCGCCGCACCCGCATTGTCCGGGCCGCGCGTGACCCAGGGCATGTGCGGCCGCATCGCATCGGTCTGCGTGGGTCGGTCGGTCCGCGGGTGGCAGTTCATGCAGCGTGGGTGCTGGATGACGCGCCCCGCTTCCTCGAACAGCGCGACTGATCGAACCGCCGGGTCCGTAATAGTCGCAAACGCCGCGGCGGGGCGCAGCTGCGCAGTCTCGATTGACCGATGATTGGCGGGCAGCGCCTGCGCCTCCGGCAATGGCTGGGGGCGCAGGACGATCGCCAGCACCAGGACGATCGCCGCGATAACCAGCGCCAATATGGGCAGGCAGCCGAACCGCCGGCGACGTCGCTCACCCGAGGCGCGACGCCACCTCACGACTGGGCGGACCCGGCAGCATCGTGGATCGCCGCGCGAATGCGGTTATACGTCGCGCAGCGACAGATATTGCCGCTCATGGCGATATCGATGTCCGCGTCGGTGGGCTTGGGAACACTTCGCAGCAGCGCGACCGCGCTCATGATCTGGCCCGACTGGCAAAAGCCGCATTGCGGCACGTCGCGGGCGACCCAGGCATCGCGTATGGCGTCGGCCTGCGGGCCGTCGACCGCCTCGATCGTGACGATCTGCGATCCTGCCGCGGCTTCCAGCGCAAGCGAGCAGGACCGCATCGGCTGACCATCGACATGGACCGTGCAGGCGCCGCATTGTGCGATGCCACAGCCATACTTCGTCCCCGGCAGCTTCAACGTGTCGCGAAGCACCCAAAGGAGCGGCGTTTGCCCGTCCTCATCGACGTGGCGGACCTGTCCGTTGACCGTAAGGGAGTATGACATGGCCTAAGCCCGGACTTCAGCGATGATCATGCCGGGCAGGATATGCGCGTCCGATTGGACGGGAAACGCCCGAACCTTCAGAAAGCATGCCCATTCCTGCAGGTATGACACCGATCTCATGAGAGCGCGCGACCAAGCAGGAACGGGACAATGCCAAAAACCGCAACAAGCCCGACGCGCACCTTCAGGTAGCTTCGAATATCGGTACGGGTGAAAGCCAGTGTGGCATAGCGCAGGTCTTCGGCGAGCGTCAGCACGATCCCGGCGGTCACCGCGTAGGTGAGGAAGATCAATAGCGGGGCGCCAGACCACCCGAGTTTCGCCGGTAGTACCGCGACTATGGCCGCGTTCGCCGCCCAGACTAGAAGATAATCCACCTTCATCGAACGGTCGCGCTCCTGCTGAATCCACGCGAGCATCAGCGGACTGCCGAAAGACGGGCGAGGCGGTAAGCGGAGGCCGGTGGTACGTTGCGTAGCGTCGTCCCGACGCGTTCGGCGACAAGGCCGAGCCGATCGAGCATGTCGTCCGGAACGGAGCATCGCCAACCATAAGTGAACAGGTAGAGCGCTCCTTCGGGCATCAGGCGCTCAAAGGCAGCGTGTATGATCGCCTCGACCTGTTCGGGATCCATACTCCGCAAACCGAGCCCGCAAACGGCCGCCCCGAACTTGCGGCTTCCCACATCCTGGGAACGACCTAGACCGGCGGCGTCGATGCTGAGGACCGTCGCACGAGGAAAGCGCTGCCGGAGCAGCCGGACGAAGGTCTGGTTCTGCTCGACCAGTGTCAGGTCGGATTCGATGACACCCCGATCGACCAGAGCTTGAGTGAACACCCCGGTTCCGGGGCCGAGCTCGAGGACCGCACCGGTCTCTCGCCCGATCCGGTGCGTAATCAAGGAAGCCAGCGCTTTCCCCGATGGCGCTACCGCCGCGGTGCCGGCCGGGTCGCGCAACCATTCGAGCAGAAACCGGAACATGTCCCACGAACGTCCGTTCGCGGGCTTGGCGATGATTGGCCGGGCCGCGGCGCCGATCTTGCCGATCGCCGCGTATGAAAGGTCCATGAACATTGGGCTTCTCCATCGATCAGAGTTGCCCAATGGTCCGGCAGGACGCCGCGAAGCACCATGCCCGAACTTGCAGAAGACTTGCCCGTTTCTTCAAGGAGCCGAGCGTTCGGCGATCCCGCAAAAGGACGAACGGGCGCGCAGACCTGCTGCGCGCCCGTATTCTAGGCCGGCTTTGCTTTTGAGTGCTATGCCAAAGCGGCCTTCTGGCTCATGACATCGCGCTTCGGCGCAACACCGAACTGACGCGAATATTCGCGGCTGAACTGGGACGCGCTTTCGTAGCCGACCTGGTAGGCCGCCTCCGCGACATTGATTGCATCCGCCGTCATCAGTCGGCGTGCCTCCAACAGACGAAGCTGCTTCTGGAATTGCAGCGGCGTCATCGATGTCATCGCCTTGAAATGCTGGTGGAACGAGGACGCACTCATATGTGCGACCTCCGCAAGCTGCTCCACGCGCAACGTCTGTGCGAAGTTGTTTCGCAGCAGGTGAATGGCCCGCGCGACGCGTTCCAGGTGCGAGTCCGGCATGGCCTGCTTGCAGAGTTCGGCACCGTTCGGACCGCTCAACAGCCAGTAATAGAATTCGCGCATTACGGCTGGGTAGAGGATCGGGATGGCCTTGGGCGTGTCCGTCAGGCGGACCATGCGCATGACGCAATCGGCCAGCGGCCCGTCGACGTTGGCCACGAACACGCTTCGGCCGGCGCTCGCGGACGGGGCCGGCGGGGAGTCGAGTTCTTGCAGCACTTCGCGCATCATGACGACGTCGAACCCGATCGCGATGCCGACAAAGGGCTCGTCCTGGCTTGCGGCCACGATCCGTCCATGCGCCGGAATATCCATGCTCACGATCAGACACTGCATCGGGCCGTAGCGAAGCGTCTCGTCACCGACGAGGATCTCCTTGGCCCCCTGCAGCGTGATGCAGAGCGACGGCTGATACACGAAATGACTGTCCCGGTGATGAAACGACCGGACCATGTGAACATTGGTGTCCGGCACCGGGAAATATCCCTCTTCGCCGCCGTGCCCGTCCATGAAGGTGTTGACCGCCGTCAGAAGCGCTGATGACCCGCCATGCCCGCCAAGGCGACTATGCGACGCGCCGCGCGCCGCGGACACCCGGGCCGGGTCCATTGTAGGAAAAGGCAATATTTTTCCGGTTTCCGGCATTCTGGTCATCGGTCGTTCCCTCTAGCTTGCTGGTGCCAAACAAAGCGAGGTGAGCGATGAACATGACAGAAATCGCAGCCCCGTCAATACCTGTCCTAAATTACGCTTCAAGCGTTCGGAAAGATACGGATGACGAATATATCGGAAGCGCACGAGCAATCCTGCTCCTGATCGCGCTATTCCTTGTCAGTGCTTTCAGTCAGATCGACCGGATACTTCCATTCATTCTTGCCGAGTCCATCAAATCCGACCTATCGTTGAGTGATACGCAGATCGGTCTGCTCACGGGCATAGCCTTCGCGCTATGCTATGGGCTGTTGTCGCTGCCGCTTGCGCGCGCCTCCGACCGTGGATCACCACGTCTCGTCCTCGTGGCTTGCATTGTCATCTGGAGCGCAATGACGGCGCTCGGTGGCCTCGCCACCAGCTTTCTCTTTCTTGCGTTCACGCGGTTCGGCGTCGCGTTTGGCGAAGCCGGTGCGACCCCGTCAGGGCATGCGCTGATCGCCCGCAAGATCACGCCCGAACGCCGCGGCCTCGCCATTGGCATCTTCTCGATGGGGATCCCGATCGGCACGATGACGGGATTTGCCGTCGGCGGCGCGCTCGGGGACACGCTGGGGTGGCAGACCGTGCTGCTCGGCGCCGGCGCGCTAGGCGGGCTCCTCGCGGTGTTGGTGCTTGCGGTCGCAGGACCGACCCCACCGCTGAAAAGCGTTTCGGTCGCCCGCGAGCCCTTTCTTCGATCGAGCTTGCGCCTGATTTCTTCCCCGGGCTTTCGTTGGCTGTTCATCGGCGCGATCGGGGCCGGGTTCGCCGGAGCGCCCTTCTACGCTTTTGGCGCGCCCTTCCTCATGCGCACCCACGGCCTCAGCACCAGCGAGGCAGGACTCGCCTTCGGGCTTCTCCAGGGACTGATGGGCATCATAGGCACGCTGGGTGGCGGACGCTGGTTCGACCGACTGGTGCGCGCGGGTCATGGTCGTGTGCTCGGGCCGCCGGCCGCGCTGTTCCTGATCGCCAGCGTGACGATGAGCGCGGCGCTGTTCGTCCCAGTCGCATGGCTCTCCATCGCCTTGATGGTGCCAACCATGCTGTCCTTCTCGTTCCTGCTGCCATGGTCGTTCGGCGCCAGCCATCTCGTTGCCGGAAAAGGCAATGAAGGGATGGCATCCAGTCTCGGCATGATCGCCTCCGGTCTGCTCGGGCCGGCGCTCGGGCCGCTGTTCGTCGGCATGGTCAGCGACGCGGCGACGGCAGCGCAGGTTCCGGGCGGCCTGTCGTTCGGGCTGCTGATCGTACCCGCCGCCAGCGTCCTGACCGGCCTCGCCTATCTGATCGCCAACCGCCGCATCGCCGTCGTGCTGCGAACGCGCTGACCGCTTCGCCGTCCGCCGAACCCCACCAAGGACCTGTTCCATGCAGTACAAGACCCTCGGCAATACCGGACTGTTCGTCTCCGAACTCTGCCTCGGTACCATGACGTTCGGCGGCCAGGGTGTCTGGGCGAACATGGGCAATGTCCAGCTCGACGATGCGCAGGCACTGATCTCCCGCGCACTCGATCACGGCATCAACTTCATCGATACCGCCGACATCTACTCGGCCGGGGCGTCGGAGGAAATCGTCGGCCAGGCGCTCCGGAACCTCGGGGTCCGGCGCGAGGACGTCGTGATCGCCACGAAGGTGTGCGGGCCGATGGGAACCGGTCCGAACGACGCCGGCAACTCGCGCGGACATATCCTCGACAGCGTCAAGGCGAGCCTGAAACGCCTCCAGGTCGACCATATCGACCTCTATCAGCTTCACAACATCGATACCGTCACCCCGATCGAAGAGAGCCTCGCGGCGCTCGACATCCTCGTGCGGCAGGGACTGGTCCGGTATGTCGGGGTCTCGAACTGGTCGGCGTGGCAGATCGCGCGCGCGCTTGGTCACAGCGAACGCCTGAACCTCGCCAAGATCGCCACGACGCAGAGCTATTACACGCTCGCCGGGCGCGATCTCGAGCGCGAACTCGTGCCGCTCATCAAGGCCGAGAAGCTTGGGCTACTGGTCTGGAGCCCGCTGGCCGGCGGCCTGCTCAGCGGCAAGTACGGGCGTGACAAGCCGGGCGAAGATGGCAGCCGGCGCACGACCTTCGACTTTCCACCGGTGCCGATGGATCATGCTTATGCCGTGATCGACGTCATGGAAGGCATCGCGGCGCACCGGGGCGTCAGCGTCGCCCGGATCGCGCTTGCCTGGCTCCTGCATCAACCGCACGTCACCAGCGTGATCGTCGGCGCCAAGCACATCGCGCAACTCGACGACAATGTCGGCGCGACCGAGGTGGTCCTCACCGCGGCCGACATTGCCGAGCTTCAGGCCGCCAGCGCGCTGGCGCCGGAATACCCGGCCTGGATGCAGCGCACGCGCACAGTTTCATCGAAGCCGCCGCTCAACGCAGCGTCCGCGGCCGATTGAGATCGGAGCTGCGGGATGCCCCGTCTCGCAGCTCCGTAGCGGGGTCGCCCCCTCCCCCCAGGGCGGCCCCGCGGGCCACCGACGGAGAGTCCGGCAACGGGCCCGTCGGTGGCCTTACTACCACCCTTCCCAGAAAGGATCGTGCATGCGCAACCTCCTCCCGACCATTCTTGCCTGCGGTGTTGCCGCGCTAAGCGCCGGCGTCGCCCAGGCGCAGGCCGGTCCTCCTGACGACGGCGCGCCGCACGGCGTGGTCGCCATCGGCCCCGGTGTCGTTCCCGAATTTGACGGGTCCGGCGACATGCGCGTGCTTCCGTTCGTCCTCGCCGATATCAAGTGGCGCGGCGTCAACGTCCAGATGGGTGGCACTGGCCTCCGCGTCGATGTCGTCCCGGACTCGCGCCTTGCATTCGGACCGGTGCTCGGCGTGCGTCTTCCGCGCAATGACGCCGACGGTCGCGTTGGGTTGTTGCCGGAGATCGACACCGCGATCGAGGCCGGCGCGTTCGTCGGCTATCGCATCGGCGGCGACCAGCTCGGTCAGGGCTCGCTCCAGATGGAGCTTTCCGTGGTCCACGACGTGTCGCAAACCCATAACGGCCTCCTCGCCACCGCAAGCGCCAACTACACGGCCGTCCGCAACGCGGACGTCTCGCTCTCCTTCGGCGCGCAGACCACCTGGGCGGACCAGGACTATACCCGCACATATTTCGGCATTGATGCCGCCGGCGCTAGGGCCAGCGGCCTCGCCGCTTATCGTCCGGACGCAGGGATCAGGGACGTCGGCGCGGGCGTGACGGCCGGTTACTGGTTCAGCCCCCAGGTCGGCATCACGGCACGCGCCGGTGCGAGTTATCTGGTCGGCGACATCGCTGACAGTCCGATCACCGACGAGGGCAGCCGGTGGCAGCCTGCCGCCGGCGTCATGCTCTCCTACCGGTTCTGACGACCGTGACGGACGATCCGCTCGGCAACATCCTGCTGTTCGCAGCCCCGCTGGGGATCGCAGGCGTCTTCCTCATGGCGCTCTTCGAGCGGATCGTACCGGTTCTGCCCTCCCATGGCCTCTACGCCGCGATCGGCGTCGCTGCGGCGGAGGGGGCATGGGGCCTGCCTGCCGCCATCATCCTGTCCGTCCTGGGCAGTGGCGCGGGCGCGTTCGCCACCTATCGGCTGGGCATCCGGCTCGCGGCTGGAGAAGGGCGGGCGATCCGCATCCGCCGGCTGCTGCGCCGTCGCGACCGTCTCGGTCGTTATCTGCGCGGCCTGCAACGCCGGAGCGGCGCACTGCCGTTCGTCGCGCAGCTCCTGCCCGCCGCGCGGCTCGTGGCACCGCTGATCGCTGGCGCCACGCCGCACGACTGGCGGCGGCTCTCGGTGGCGACCCTGGCCGGACTCACCGTCTGGAACACCACGTTCATCGCGATCGGCTTCGTGATGGTGCAGTTGGGAGGCCCGACCAATGCGACGGTGGTGAGCGCAACCATCCTCGCCCTGTTGGCCGGTTTCTTCATCGTGACCCGTCTGGCCAGGCACCGGCGGATGCGGCTCGCGTCGACCACCCCTGCTTACCGTTGAACCGGAGAATGAAATGGCCGACGAAACCCGAATTGTGTCGTTCGAGGCGGGACCGGTCGACGTGATCGGCGTCCTGCACCTGCCACACGGCTTCAACGAGAGCCGCATCTATCCGGCGATCGTCATCGTCACGCCGGGGAGCAGCGTGAAGGAGCAGATCGGCGCCACCTACGGCGCCAGGTTGGCCGCCAAGGGCTTTGTCGCCCTCGCTTTCGATCCGTCCTATCAAGGTGAGAGCGGCGGAGAGCCACGCGACCTCGAAGACCCGTCCGCGCGGGTCGAGGACGTTTGCTGCGCGATCGATTACCTCGTGACTCTCGCCTATGTCGACGAAGAGCGGATCGGTGTGCTCGGCATCTGCGCGGGGGGTGGCTATGCCGTCAAAGCCGCCTTGACCGAGCGCCGGATCAAGGCGGTCGGCACCGTCGTTCCGGTGAACATCGGGCGAGCCTTTCGACAGGCGCAGGTCACGGACGGCGCGATCGATGAGACCCTCGCTGCTGTCGGGCGGCAACGCACCGCCGAAGCGCGCGGCGGGGCGGAACGCCGCGATCCGTGGCTTCCGGACAGCCTCGATGACGCCGAGGCAGCCGGGATCGTCGATCCCGATACGCTGGAGGCGATCGCCTATTATCGCACCCCGCCCGGCTACAACGCCAACGCGAGCAACCGTCTGCTCTTCCGCAGCAACGCCTTGCTGCTCGGTTTCGACGCGTTTCATCTTGTCGCGGAGCTATTGCCGCAACCGCTGCAGGTGATCGTTGCAGGGCGGCGAGGCACCACCTTTTCCTACGAGGATGGCGAGGACCTCTGGCACCGGGCGCGCAACCGGAAGGACTTCACCGTCATCGCCGGCGCCGGGCATTACGAATTGTACGACAAACCCGAATATGTTGATCAGGCGACGGACCGGCTCGGCGCATTTTTCCGTGTCTGGCTATAGTGGCTCATAATCTTCTCCTACTTTGCGCGCCACTTTTCGGTCGGCTGCGCCCGCTGAGTGAAGGACCGTGATATGAACTGGACCGAAGGTTACTTCACCGGCCTCGATTATACACACGGCTATTATCGGGAGATGAACCCGGCGATGCTTCGCCTCACCTGCATCGCAGCAGGCATTCAACCGCCCCCGGTCAAGGATCCGGTCTACCTCGAACTGGGTTTCGGGCAGGGCGTCTCAATCAACGTCCATGCCGCGGCGTCCGGCGGCGCGTTCTGGGGCACCGACTTCAACCCGTCGCACGCCGCGCATGCGGCGACGCTGGCCGACGCCTCGGGCGCGGACCTTTGCCTGTTCGACGACTCGTTTGCGGAATTCGCGGCGCGGGACGACCTTCCCATCTTTGACTTCATCGTGCTGCACGGCGTCTGGAGCTGGATATCCGAACGGAACCGCTCGCTGATCTGCGACATCGTTCGCAACAACCTGCGCGTCGGTGGCTTGGTGTGTCTCAGCTACAATTGCCAGCCCGGTTGGGCTGCGCAAATGCCCGTCCGGCATTTGATGGCACAGCACATGCGGTATGCGGGTTCGGAGATCGGCGGAGCGGCCGGACAGATCGATGGCGCGCTGCGCTACGTCCAGAAGGTCGCCGCATCCGGAGCGGCCTATTTCACCGAAAACCCCGTTCTGGAACAGTTTGTTCGGGGCCTCCAAAGCCAGAACCGCAATTATCTGGGTCACGAATATCTCAATCAGGACTGGAACATCACGACCTTTGCGGATGTCGCGGCGTCCCTGAGCGAAGCGAAGCTGTCCTTCGCGGCCGCAGCACGCCTCCTCGATCATATCGACGAGTTCTCGATGGATCTGCCGACCCGCCAGCTCATCGCCGACATCGAGCATCCTCTGCTGAAGCAGACTGTCAGGGATTATGTCGTCAATCAGAAGTTCCGCATGGACATCTTCGTCAAGGGGCCGCGTCAGTTGGTCGGGATAGAAGCTCGCACCGTGTGGAATCAGGAACGCTTCACGCTGACGGTCCCTAAGGAACTGACGAAACTGGAACATTCCACACCGGTGGGTGACCTCGAGCTCGACGAACATATCTACGGGCCGCTGATCGAGGCACTAGCCGCCCGGCGCTACGTGGCGAAGACGATCTCCGAACTCTGCGAGTTTCCGGGAATGGGGGGCTTCGATGTTCGCAAGATCCTGAGTGCGCTGCTCATGCTGACCGGCCTCGGTTACGTGCAACCCGCTCGTATCCCGACGGACCTAGACCGCAAGCGGTGCGATGCGTTGAACCAGCACCTCTGCCAGCGCGCGCTCGCGACCGGTGATATCTCGGTTCTGGCGTCGCCCGTCCTCGGTGGCGGGAAACACGCACCCCAGGATCACCAGATGGTCATACTCGCCAGGCTGGCCGGCATGACGACCCCGACGGATCAGGCGCTCTACCTGAACGCCGTTTTCGAGGCCAACGGCGGTGACCTGATGAGGGAAGGCAAACGCGTCCAGATGGGCGACGAGGCGATCGCCCAGTTCAAGGGGCTGGCGGAGAAGTTCGAACGGGAAGGTCACGCTCCGCTGCTGGCCGCGCTCGAGATCCTGCCCGCCCGCGACGTGTCCCGACCCCACCGGGAAAAGCCAACGGCCATGATCGGCCAACGTCCGAACCCCGCCGGCTATGTCTCCGTAAATCCTGGACGGGCATCGTCTTGAGCTTGCTAACTGCAGCGGCTCGCAATGCCGACTGCCCGGATTGCGAAAGTACCAGCCGATCTGGACAGCGCTAGATGCCGTGACCCAAGGGACATAGGACGACCGCCGGACGCGAAATGTTCGGCGGTTGCTTTAGAATCGCGAAACCTTCGGATCACATTCACTGCTGCGCCTCATCATAGGCCGCGCGCGTCTTGGCGATTTCAGGCCAATTCTCCCGTATCCAAGACGTGAAGCCCTCCAGAGCGGGCAGCATACTGGCACCCATTTCGGTAAGTTCATATTCAACGCGCGGCGGCACCTCGGGGAAATAATGTCGCACCAGCAGGCCGTCGCGCTCCAGATTGCGGACGGTAAGCGTCAGCATCCGCTGCGTTATCCCTTCGATCCCGTTCTTGAGCGCCGAGAAGCGCAGCCGGTGCCCGGACGCGACCGCAAGATGCGACATGACCAGGATCGTCCATTTGTCGCCGAGCCGCGCGAGAACGCCGTTGGGAACGCACGGCCTGAACCGGGGCCCCTCGTTCGTCTCCTCATAGGGTCGACCATGAATCAACTTGTCCACGGGTATCATTCCTGTGCCTGAGGGCGAAGCTTGTGCCGTCTTTCAGCAACTTGCCATCAGTATATATGGGCAACCCTTGTAGATGCAGAGGTTCATCATGTCCGATATCAAAAATTCGATCCTGGTCTTTGGCGCGACCGGTCAGCAAGGCGGGTCGGTTACGGCGGCACTTCTGAAGGCAGGCTGGCCCGTTCGTGCGCTCGTTCGGGATACCGCCTCGGCGAAGTCAGTCGCGCTTCGCGATGCCGGCGCCGAACTCGTACAGGGTAATTTGGCCGATACCGCCGCCATCCAGCATGCCATGGAAGGCGTTCACGGCGTTTTCAGCGTGCAACCCAGTTCGCCCGGAGGCGAACTGAGCGATGAGGATGAGGTCCGTTACGGTATCAGTATCGCCGATCTGGCCAACGGGAGCGGCGTCGAACACTTCGTCTACACTTCGGGCGCGGCCGTCGGTGACAAGCCGACGGGGCTGGGGCATTTCGACAGCAAGGCTCGGATCGAAGCTCATATCCGCACGCTGCCCATGACATCGACCATCGTACGCCCGGCTGCTTTCATGGAGATGCTGGTGATGCCGGGTTTCGGGCTGGACGAAGGACACTTCACCTTCTTTCCCAAGCCGGACCAATCTATGCAGTTCATCGCCGTGGAAGACATCGGCAAGTTCGTCGCTGCGGTCTTCAACGATCCGGCGCGATTTGGCGGAACGACGTTCGAGATTGCGAGCGATACCGTTACGGGCCACGATCTGGAGACGCTGTTCACGAAGGCGGCCGGTCGCCCGATTACATACGCGCGGTTCCCGGACGCCGTCCTTGCCGCGAACCAATTTCTGAGCAAGCTGACCGCCTTGCTGGATGAAGGTCCGCTCGCCGGACACGCCGACCTCGATATGCTGCGTCAGATTAATCCCGAGATGCAATCGTTCACGACATGGCTCGCCGGCAATGGTCGAAAGTCATTCGAACACGCGCTGGGTACGAGCGGCACATGGGAATACAACAACGCATGATGACCTCGCCTCTCCGCTTTGCCGTCAGTTGAAAGCGGAGGGGCAGACCAGCCCCGTCGGTGTCGAGTATGCGATCACGCCCCCGACACTCGCTCCACCATGCTCCGCCCGGACGCGCCGATCGCCTCCGCCGCGATCATCGACGGCTGCGTTGGCCCAAAGCAGCGATCTGTTCGCCCCGCCCGCCATCGAATATGGACTGCATCCACTGCGGGTAGACCGGCGCGAGCTTGCTCGCGGTCTCGAGACGATCGAGATCGGCCTGCGACAGCTCGATTGCGGTCGCGCCCAGATTGTCCTCCAACTGATCGACCCGCTTCGCGCCGAGCAGCACGGTCGAGACGATCTCGCGGTGGAGCAGCCAGGCCAGTGCGACTTGCGGGACCGAGGCACCGTGCGACCGGGCGATCGTGCGCAGCTCGTCGATCAGGTCGTAGGTGCGGTCGACGTCAACCGGCGGGAATGGCACGGTCGCGCGTCGGCTCGAGTCATTCCCTTCAGTATCGCGGTCGAACTTGCCACTTAACATTCCGCCGGCCAGCGGACTCCAGCAGACAAGACCCAGGCCGGTCGCCGCGAGGAAGGGGGCAATCTCGTGCTCGATCTCGCGCCCGGCGAGTGAATAATAGGCCTGTACGCTTGCGAGAGGAGCCAGACCGAGTCGCTCGGTCATTCCCATGGCCTGCGCGATCTGCCACGCCGCCCAGTTCGACACGCCGATATAGCGGACCGCGCCCTGGCGAACGAGATGATCGAGCGCGCGCAGGCTCTCTTCGATCGGGGTGAGCGGGTCGAAGCCATGCAGTTGGTAGAGGTCGACATGATCGAGCTGCATCCGCTTCAGACTGGCGTGAAGGCTGTCGATGATATGCGCCCGCGAAGCGCCACGGTCGTTCGGGGCGTCGCTCGCTTGTCCGAACGTCTTGGTTGCGACCAGCACGTCCTGCCGCGCGATACCAAGGTTGCGGAGTGCCGTGCCGGTCATCTCCTCGGACTGGCCACCAGAGTAGACGTCGGCCGTGTCGAGCAGGTTGACGCCGGCGTCGAGTGCGCACCGAACGAGCTGGTCGGCGCCCGCCTGATCGACGCCCCCGATGCCGCCCCACTGGCTGATGCCGAACGTCATTGTGCCGAGGCTCAACTCCGATACCAGCAGCCCTGTCCGACCGAACATATTGTATCGCATACGTCATCTCCATCGGCACGGTAGAAGATCGTGCGCCGATGATGATCTAACGGAATACGACAAGGCAGCAGTAGCACGAACTCACCAAATGATTGCCCAATCCTCTCTTTTCCGAGCGCTTCTGATTGTCGGCGGGGCCTGAACGACCTAGTCTTTCGCCCTCCGGCACCACGGGTCCGGTCTACCATTTCGAGAGATCGCCTAAAATGATGATCGAAGATTTGCGGCGATCCCTGATCACCGGATTCGATCGGTGGGCGCCGGATCATGGCGCCACGCGAAGTCGCGTGCCCGGCCTCACCTTCCACCGTCACACGGCGCCGACGCCCCCCCATGTCGGGGTGATGGATGCCAGCCTGTCACTGGTTGTCGCCGGCAGGAAGAGGGTCGTGCTGGGCAATCACACATTCGATTACGGCAGCACGCAGTTTCTCCTGACTTCGATCGATCTGCCGGTCACCGCGTGGGTCACGCAGGCCAGCCCAACGGCGCCCTATCTCGGCATTCTGCTCGGGATCGACCTCGCCGTTGTCCGCGCGCTGCTGGCGGTTGCCGGCGTCGAGGAGATCGACGCGGCGACGCCGCTCGGCATTGCTCGGGCGGACGTAACTGCGGATCTGCTCGATCCGCTGTTACGTCTCTGTCGCCTTGATGAACGGCCGGCCGAAATCGGACTGTTCGCCGAGTCCGTCCAGCGCGAGCTGATCTACCGCCTGATCACCAGCCCGATCGGCCCGCGCCTGCGGACCCTCGCTTCGATCGAAGGCACTTCGAGCGGGGTGGTCCGCGCGCTTGATTGGCTCAGGCAGAACTTTCGCGAGCGGCAATCCACCCATGCGCTCGCCGAAATTGCACGCATGGGCGTGTCCACGCTTCATCGCCACTTCAAGACGATAACAACGATGAGCCCGGTCCAATATCGCAAACATCTGCAACTCAACGAAGCGCGTCGCCTGATGATCGTGAGCGGGTTGGACGCTGCCTCGGCGGCTTATGATGTCGGGTACGAAAGTCCGTCTCAATTCAGCCGCGAATATCGTCGAGCCTTCGGACAGCCTCCGATCTCCAGCATCGCCGGCCTCAGACGTTCGGTCCAGGCGACTGCGACCGTGACGCAGCGGTAAGTGGCCACGGCGCAGTGCGAACAAGCCGTTCCGGTGACGAAAATACATGGATTGGCGCGGGCCGGCCGGTCCGACGACCGATCTCGGCCCGCGATGCTGTAACGTTCCGCCCGGACAGGCGCTGCAAGCGCCCCTTTCTGATCTAGAGGTTGAAACCGCCGGTCACCTCGAGGCGCTGGCCGGTCATCCACCGCGCGGCATCGCTGCACAGGAAGGCGGCGACATCACCGATATCGTCTGCATGACCCAACCGGCCCATCGGCGTCTGACCTATGATGTACGCCTGTGCCTGCGCGTTGCTTCGGATCGCGGCATTGTTGAAATCGGTCACGATCCCACCCGGCGCGACGCTGTTCGAGCGGATCCCGCGCGCGCCATATTCCTTGGCGACATAGCGCGAGAACACCTCGATCGCGCCTTTGCAGGCAGCATAGGCGGCGTAGCCTGGCACGTTGTAGCGGTCGCCTGCCGCCGTGATGAAGACGACGCCGCCATTGTCGCGCATCATCGCAAGCACCTTTTGGGTCAGGAACACGACGCCCTTGAAATGGACGTCGTTGAAGGTGTCGAAGTCCGCGAAGGTCAGCTTTTCGATCGGTATCGCCTTGCCGAACCCGGCGTTGTTCACGAGGTAATCAAGCTGCCGGCCGCCGAAATCCCGCGCCAGCAGCCACCCGAACGCGTCGATGAAGCCGTCCAGATCCGCCAATTGATTGAGGTCGAGCCTGAGCGCCGCCGACCGTCTCCCCATCCGGCGAATGTCCTCCAACACGGACAGTGCCTCTTCCTCGTTCGATCGGTAGGTGATCGCCACATCCGTGCCCGCCCGGGCCAAAGCGAGCGCGATTTCCTTGCCGATCCCGCGGTTGCCGCCGGTCACCAGCGCGACCTTGCCATGAACTTCGTCCATCATCTTCGTCTTCCCGTTCCTTGTTGGACCAGTCCGCCTCAAGGCGGCCGAAAACGGAAGTAGGCGAAGCACGCTGTCCCAATAAGCTGCTGGACGATGCACAGGTCTGTTCGCTGGAACGAACGCTAGCCATCTAAACCGTCGCCGACCGGCCCCGACTACCGCCCAATAGTCCGCCGCCGTTCACGGTTCCGCACGACCTGTACAGATCTCGGTAGGTTATTCGACAGTATCCAGCATGATGCGCGTTGACGCGATGTTATAATGCTGTCCTACGAAGCCCCCCGCTCGTCCGACTTGAGGAAATCGATGAAGGCCCGGAGGGGCGATGGCACGAGCTGGCGACCCGAATAATAGAGATAGGGTCCTGAAAACCACTGCCACCAAGGTTGCAACACAGGTTCGAGTTCGCCGCTGTCGAGATACGGCTGCAGCCAATCCTCGAACAGGTGCACGACGCCCAGACCGGCGATCGCCGACGCGACCCCGATATCGACCGCGGTTCCGGCGCTGTAGATCAGCGGTCCCTTCGGTTCGATGCGACACGCCTCTGTGCCGCGCTCAAACTCCCAAACCTCCAGGTTCCCGCGACCGAACCGTCCCCGCATACAGTCCATCTTCAGGAGGTCGTGTGGATGTTGCGGCCGACCATGGCGTTCGAGATAGACGGGGGACGCCGCAGTCGCGAAGCGTTGCCGGCGCGGGCCGATGGGTATCGCGATCACGTCCTGTGCGAGCCGGTCGTCGTAGCGTATCCCGGCGTCGCATCCGGCCGCTAGGACATCGACCAGGCCACTTTCGGCCATTACCTCGACGGATATTTCAGGATAGCGCTGAAGAAAGCGCGGCACGACGCGCGGCAGGAATAGACGGGCGGCGTTGGTCGGCACATTGAGGCGCAGGACGCCGGCGGGTTGATCGCGCGCCGATGCCACGGTCTTCAGCGCATCGGCCAGTTCGGCAAAGGCCGGCGCGGCCCGCTCGAGAAGACGCTCGCCCTGCTCGGTGGGAAGCACGCTGCGCGTCGTCCGGTGCAGCAGGCGCACGCCCAACCGGGTTTCCAGGCGACGGACCGCTTCGCTCAGGCCGGACGGGCTTGCCTGCAACAGGCGCGCCGCCTCGCGAAACCCACCCGCACCCGCAACGGCCACGAACGCCTTCAGTTCGCCGATGTCGTCCGTCATTCCGTCTCTCCCTGACCGGCAGCATAATCTCGATCAGCGACCCAGTCGCCGCAATGCACCCTGTTATCAGGGGATACACTTTGCCCGCGTCGCACCGCGCGAGGTCACAATGAGGCGGCGCATCTCGATGCTTCAGACAAGGGATCTTTGGAATACGCTTTCGGCCGCATCTGCGATCGACTGTGTCGCGTGCTATCGCGATGAAGCGCTAACCTTTTTCAGTGCGGACGCACGATGTTATCGTCGGTCCGCTGCGAACCCGTACTGCGGGCTCGTCGAGACCCTGTAATCGTCTCGGCGGTGGTGTGCCCCTGGCCTCAGTGAGGACCGGGGAAGTCCGCGTCGATGGCACCTTCGAAGGTCACGAGCGCGACGCAACGATGGCTGAGACAATGGTCGGCATGAAGCTGGCCGCGCGGCTGACGCCAATAGGACCCTGGGTCGAGGACGGGCGCGGTCGCCTCATTCCCGCTCGCGTCCCAGTGCTTCATCTGACCCTCTATGAGGATGCTGCGATAGGTATGGCTGTGGGTGTGGAGCGTCCGGCTGCCCGTGTAACCGTTCGTGTAACGGAACAGCGTTACGGATGGTCCCCGCCTCGAATCGCCTTCGAGTTCTAGAATATTTGGCCCGTTCGGACTGGAGGCGATGAGTGGGCGGAAACGAACCAGCGTCTCCGCCGGCGCGACGATCATCCCGTTGGGGGTGACAGGCAGCGTCGTGCTTGGCAGCTGCGCTTGCGGCGCGGCGGACGCCCGTGAGGTGTCCGAGTTCGCTGGCGTGAGGGCCATCAGCGCGACAGCCGGCACGATCGAAACGGTCAGTCCACGAACTATACTGCGCATAGGAGATCCTTTCCGAGCGCGGCATGGAGGAAACTTTGCACTATCGCAGTCGAGGCGCGCTGCCGGCCGCGGCTCGATACGCCTATGACCACTCTGGTCCTTTCGCGGCCAACAGCCTGTTGCACCACCCGAGCGTCCCGGCCAGCACGCCGTCGATAGCAGAGCTGGCCAAGACGTGTTCCGGGGGCCGTCATGGCGATGCAGTCAGACTTGATTCCGCATGACCCACAGGATGAAGGTGCTCAGGCGGCGGCCGGCTCGAAATACCCGGGACGTTCGAGTTCGGCGAGCAGCCCGACTTCGGTCGGTGACCACCCCAGCAGCGTCCGGGTACGCTCGCTCGACGCAGGCGTGTCCATGCTGGCGAACATCGTAAACCAGCCGAAATGTTCGGCCGCAGACTCATGCGACACCGACCGCACCGGCAGTCCGAGCTGACGGCCGACCGCTTCCGCAATCGCCCGGAACGGGATGCTCTCCTCGGCGACGGCATGATAGGCCCGGTCCGTCGCGCCGTGTTCGAGGGCAAGCCGGTAGACCTGCGCAGCGTCGAGCCGGTGAACCGCCGTCCAGCGGTTCTCGCCATCATCGATATAGGCCGAGACGCCCTTCTCGCGCGCGATCGCCGCCAGCATCGGCACGAAGCCATGATCGCCCACTCCGTGCACTGACGGCGGCAGGCGGACGACCGACGCGCGGACGCCGCGCTCGACCAGCGCCGCCGCAGCGGCTTCGGATTGCCGCGGGTAGTCGGGATCGGCAGGTGGCCTGTCCGCCTCGACCGCAACTCGGCCCGGCGCGAGCAGCGCGACCCCCGCGGTCACCAGCAGCGGGCGCTCCGTCCCGATCAGCGCCTCGCCCAGCGCCTCGATCGCCTGCCGATCCGCCTGGCTGTTCTCGGCAAAGCGCGTGAAGTCGTGATCGAAAGCGGTGTGGATTACCGCGTCCGCGTCCGCCGCGCCGGCCTTCAGGCTTTGCAGATCCTCAAGCGATCCCCGCTGGACGTCGGCGCCGGCCTGCATCAACGCCTCGGCCGAGGCTTCCGAGCGGGCCAGTCCCAGGACTTGGTGCCCGGCACCGAGCAATTCTGCGACAACGGCAGAGCCGACAAAACCGGTCGCACCCGTCACGAATACGCGCATGATCTTTCTCCACTGACTTGATGATCACTTCTAGATAGGATCGAGCTAAGAGGGTAAAGTAGGGACATTATCCGGGTATAAGGCTTAACAGGATGGACTCCGATTCGGCGCATGAAAGCGCGCTCGGCGCTTATCTCAAGGACCGACGAGGGAGGCTGAATCCGGCTGCACTGGGTCTGCCGCCTGCGCGACGCCGGACCGCCGGGCTCCGTCGTGAGGAGGTGGCGCAGCGCGCCAACATCAGCACGACCTGGTACACCTGGCTCGAGCAAGGCCGCGGCGGTGCGCCGTCGGCAAGCGTGCTCGATCGCATCACTCAGGCGCTGATGTTGACCGAGGCCGAGCGCGAGCACGTCTTCCTGCTCGGGCTCGGACGGATGCCGGATGTACGCTATCGAGCGCCCAACGGCGTAACACCACGACTTCAGCGCGTGCTGGACTCTATGACGGCGAGCCCCGCCTTCATCCGCACCGCGACTTGGGATGTCGTCGCCTGGAACAAGGCCGCCGCCGTGGTCCTGACCGACTATGCTGCACTGGAGCCAAGCGAGCGGAATATCCTCCGCCTGATCTTCGGCGATCCGCACAGCCGGGCCACCCAGCCCGATTGGGAGAGCGTCGCCCGCTACGTCGTTGCGGTTTTCCGGGCGGAGTCGGCGCGCGCCGGTGCGTTGGCCGAGGTCGTGCCGCTGGTGGAGGAACTCAGCCGGCTCAGCCCGGAGTTCGCCGCCATGTGGCAGGACAACGACGTCCGCGGGCATGGCGACGGTCTAAAGCAGCGCCGGCACCCTTGTCTCGGCCTGATCACGCTCGAATATTCGGCGTTCGCGGTGGACGGACGCCCTGATCTGTCGATGGTGATCTACAATCCGGTCAGCGGTCTCGTTGCGGACCGAATTCAGGCGCTCGTATCCGAACGTTCCGATGCCACGACCGAACGGGGATAGCCCCGTTCACCGCCGCCAATTCTTCGCCTGGTCCGCGACCGGGACGGGTTCCGGGACCATGTGCGCCCCGCTGCTCTACGTTCCAATCTGGAAGCTGTGGCCGGCGAGCGCGCCTCGCCAATATTCGTGCAGCGCTTCGGCCACCTCTGCATGGAAGTCGAACGCAGTCTCGGTGGCGGCGCTGGACGGCAGCGACTGCCACATCCCCCGGATCAGCGCATAGCTGCGCAGCAACATCTTCAACCCCTTGCCGGCCGGCAGCGCGAGCACGTGGTCCAGGCGATCGGCGGCGACGGCCAGCATGGCCATTTGTCTCGCTTTGAACGCTGCCAATTCGCCGACAACCATGTTGGGTTCGATCACGCCATGGCCGAGTGCGTCCAGCGACAGCAGTTCGGGATGGCGGCGAAGATGGTCTACCAAGCCCGCGATGATTGCGGCGACCATCGCGTCGGGGGTCGCGGTTACCGTCGCGGTCACCCGATCCACCGCGTCGCGCAGACCGCGCCAGCCGTCCGTTTGCAAGGTCGCGAAGATTGCGCCCTTGGTGTTGAAGTAGAGATAGATCGTTCCCTTGGCCAAGTCGCAGGCCGCGGCGATCCGGGCGGCGGACGGCAGGGTTCCGTCCCCTTCCAGGAACAGTCGGGCGGCAGTGGCAAGGATCAGCCGGCGACGGTCGTCCTTGTCTTCGCGGGCGAACGCCTTTTTAGCCACTCTGGCGGCCCTGTCGCATCGCGATGTCGTACTGGCTCCTCGCCGAAAAGTGCCGCGGGACCACGCGACTGGCAAGCGCCATGACCTTGTTCAGTCGTCCGGCGATGACCCCCGACTTGCCCGCGAACAGGGCGTCGAGGCCGATCCGCGCCACGTCGGCCGGTAACATCTCCATGCGCTTCAACGACGCCGGCGTGCTGTAGCCGGATGCGGCGTTGAAGCCCGTGTCCATAAGACCGGGCGACAGGACCGTGACGGTGACGATCGGCGCCAGCTCGACGTGCAGCGCCTCGCCGAATGCCAGGACATAGGCCTTGGCGGCGGCATAGGCGCTGAGCAGGGCCACGGGTTGGTAGGCTGCCATGCTGCCCACCAACAGGATATGGCCACCGCCCCGCACGCGCATCCGCCGGGCGTGCAGATGGGTGAGTTCGGTCAGCGCCATCACGTCGAGTTGGATCATGGCGCGCAACCGATCGAAGTCCTGTTCCACGAACGCTCCGTGCATTCCGAAGCCCGCATTGTTGACCAGCACGTCCGGTTCGATGCCGTTTTCGCCAAGCCATTGGTCGAGCGCATCGGCGGCTCCAGGCTGCGACAGATCGGCTGGACAGGTCCGCACCTCGACGCCGCTGTCTGCTCGTATAGACGCGGCGATCGTCTCCGGCCTGTCGACCGAGCGTGCGGTCAGCAGAAGGTTCATGCCGCGTGCGCCGAGCTGGCGGGCAATCGCCTCGCCCAATCCGCCCGACGCCCCTGTGACCATCGCCCAGGACACTACCATATCTACCACCTATGACCACTGGTCATCTAATATGACCAGTGGTCATCATATGTCCCGCGGTGACCGATTTTCAAGTGCAGCTTTAAGTCCTTCTGGATCGGGACCCCAATCGGGCACGCGGCATTCTCGGCCTCCGTTTCGTTGGGGGAAACCGAGCGGTGCGGAGGGACCGCTCGGGCACCCGGTTCAGGCGGAACGCGCGATCACCCCGCGTAGCAGGCTTTCGAGGTCGCGTTCGCCGTCACGCGTCTGGGCGCCCGCCTTCAGCTGATCCGTCATGAGCTGACCGACCGCCGGCCTGAATATGAGGTCCATCCAGGCTTTGCTTTCACGTTCGAAACCGTCGCCGGGAACGATGTGCGGCACGGCCTGCTTTGCCGCGGCGATGACGCCATCCGGTAACGCCGCGATGTTTTCGGCAATGCGGGTGACGAAGTCGTCAAGTTCATCAGCAGGAAGCGCACGATTGATCCAGCCATAGCGTTCGGCCGTCCGGGCATCGAAGAGGTCGGCGCCGAGAATGACCTCGAGTGCCCGCCCGCGTGTCATCCGCTGGCTCAGATACTGGGTAGCACCACCGCCGGGTATGATGCCCATCAGCGCCTCGCATTGCGCCAGTCCGGCACGCCCTTCCGCGCCGAACGCCATGTCGGCGGCGGCGACAAACTCCGCGCCGCCCCCGCGCGCGCGACCGGCCAGCTTGACGATTGTCACCTGCGACTGTGCACGCAGCGCTTCTGCGAATGCCTGAAACGGATTGAGCCCTGTCGGAACGTCGCGTTGCAACGCCTTCAAGGCTTCGGGCTGCTCCCCCAACGTCATGTCCACATGGGCGACGAAGAACTCGGGATCGGCGCTTTCGAAAACGATCACGCGGATCTCCGGATCGTTGTGGAGCGAGGCAAGAAGGTGACGCACCTCGCCCATCAGCGTTACGTCGAGAACGTTGATCGGCGGATTGTCGATGACGACTTTGGCCACCCTGTGATTCAGGGTGACGCGCAATTTGGTGTAAGTGAGCTCGGTCATGATCGTCCTTGTTGGCATCTGGCAAGAGACGATTTGCCCCAAGCCTCGTCACAAGGTATTCATTCGATACCTCGCATCAATTACGCACATCGAGCATCCCTGGTATGGTGAACGATACCCCGTTTCCCGACGACTATTTCGTCTTCCGCGCGGATTGCCCGAGCAGGGCCATCCTCGACCAGATCGCGGAGAAATGGTCGATGATGGTGCTGGCGGTTCTGCTCCGCGAGCCCCAGCGATTCAATGCGATCAAGCGGCGGCTCGAAGGCGTGACGCAGCGTGTCCTGACCCACACGCTGCGCAAGCTCGAACGCAACGGCATGATTTCTCGCACCGTCATCGAGGGCCGCGTGCTGGGCGTCGAATATGCCCTGACGCCGCTGGGCCGCTCTCTTCACGAGCCGTTCGCCGCCTTGTTCACGTGGACGACCAGTCGCATGGTTGAGATACAGCAGCATCAACAAGATTATGACGCCCGCCTCGACGGCTGATTTCGGTCCCGCGCCAGGACGGTTTCCCAGGCAGCGCAGCAAAAGCTCCTCTGACGAAACGTGTCCGCTCGAACGATTCGAGCCCGTTCAAAGAAGATCCTCGATCCGGATCGGCACGTGGCGAACCCGCTTGCCGGTGGCGTGATAGACCGCGTTGACGATGGCCGCGGTCGCGCCGACCATGGCCACTTCGCCGATGCCCTTCGCGCCCGAGATATTCAAATTGGTATCCGGCACGTCCAGCAGCTCGACATCAATCTCGCCGATGTCGGCATTCACGGGCAGGACGTAGTCGGCCAGGTCGTTGTTGAGAATGCGGCCGAAGCGCGCGTCGATCTCGGCGCTTTCACGGAGTGCGGCACCGAATGCCCAGACGACGCCGCCGCGAACCTGGTTCTGTGCGGTGCGGTGATTGAGGACACGGCCGCAATCGCACACGCTGACCACGCGTGGCACGCGCACGCGGCAGGTGCTCGGCTCGACATGGACTTCGGCGAAATGCGCGATCCAGCTGAACGCCGTGAACTGCTTATATTCGGGACCCACCGGCGCCGGCATGCCGGAGTTGAGCCGCTGGAACACCGTTGCGGGTTGTTCGAGGCCGGCTTGCGAGACCTCGACCTCAAGGAACGGCCGGCGGGCGCGTGCGATCGCTGATGCGACCGGCCCTTTTGCCCGGCCGGCGCCTACCAGTTCGACAAGTTTCGAGCGCAGCAATTCGGCGGCGGCGCGGGCGGCGGGAGCGGAGCTGGCGCACCCCCATGACCCGACCGTGATATGCTGGGGTGCGACGCTGGTGTCGCCCAGTGCGATCTCCAGTCGGTTGGGATCAATGTCCAGGACGTTGATCAGCTCGGCCGCCACCGCGCTGCGCATGCCCTGGCCGAATTCGTGCCCTGTGATCGCCAACCGCGAGCTGCCGTCCGCATTCACGCGAAGCTTGGCGACGGCAGGGGACATCGACGCCTTGTAGGCACCAGCGCCGACCCCGAACCCGACGAGCATGCCGTCGCGTGTGCGCATCGAGCCCGGCTCTTTCTTTCGGCGATCCCAGCCGAACCGGGCCGCCCCGCGGCGAAGACATTCGGCGAGGTTGCGGGAGGTGAACGGCTTTCCGGTGATCGGATCGTGCTGCGTATCATTGCGCACGCGCAGTTCGAGTGGATCGACGCCGAGCGCGTAGGCGAGCTCGTCATAGGCACATTCGGTGGCGTAGCTGGAGGGATGCTCCTGCGGTGCGCGCTGGTGCGCAGGGGCCTGGACGTCGACCCGCACGCGCTGGTTGGTCGATCGCCAGTTCGGCGTAGCGTACATGCGGCTGACATGTTCGCCGGCCGCCGCCCCGAACTGGTCGAAGCGGCTATTCTGTTGCTCGATGTCGTACAGCACCGCCTCGAACTTGCCGTCGGCGCCGGCGCCGACCTGCACGCGGTGGCGGCTAAGCGGGCGGTAGGTTGCGGTGTGAAACAACTGGCTGCGCGGCATCACCAGTTTGACCGGCCGCTTGAGCAGCATGGCCGCGCGCACAACCAGCGCCGATTGCTGCTGCAACTGGTTCTTCTGGCCGAATCCGCCGCCCACATACGGGCTGCTCGATTCAAACGACTGCGGATCCTGGCCGAGCATGCCGGCAATGCCGAATTTGAAGGCCGCCGAATTCTGCGTGCCTTCCATGACGACGATCTTGCCGTCCACGAACGCCGCAGTGGTCGAGATCATCTCGATCGGGTTATGGTGCTGTTGCGGGTGCAGATAGGTGACGTCGAGCTTGCTGGTCGCGGCGGCGAACGCGGCGGGCGCATCGCCCGCACGGTGATCGACCGTGACCGGCTCGCGTTCGGCACCCGGCTGCTCGCGTGAGGCGGTGAAGCTGGACGGGCGATAGCGGACGGACACCGCTTCGGCCCCCTCGATCGCCGCCTCCAGGGTCTCTGCGACGACCAACGCGACCGGTTCGCCGCGATGGCGCACGGAAGGGCGTTTCATCGGCTGGTAGCCGGGCTTGTCACCGCCGCCCCCCCGCGTGGCCGGCGTCTCGCGGATGTCGGCGAAATCGCGCCAGGTGAAAACGCGAACCACGCCCGGTACGCCCGCGGCACGCTCGACGTCGATCGCGGTAATGTCGCCCTTCGCGATGGCCGCCGGGACGGTCATCGCATGGAGGAGCCCCGGCACGGGTCGATCGGCGGCGAACTGCGCCTTGCCCAGCACCTTCTCGCGCGCGTCGATGCGGGGACGGTCGGGATTGCGTTCGATCGACATCAGACTTTCCTCTCCGCGGCGATAACGACGGCATCGGCGATCGTTCTGGCACCGAGTTCCAGCTTGAAGGCGTTCTCCTTGCCCGGTCGGGCACCGGCGAAGGCGGCATGAGCGGCGGCGAGCGCCGCCTCCCGCGTCGGCGGCCTACCTTCGAGCAGTACCTCGGTCTGACGCGCGCGCCATGGTCGTGTGCCGACCCCGCCGATCGCGACATGCGCCTTGCGGATCCGGCCCCCGTCGATGGTCAGCGCGACGGCGGCCGAGGTCAGGGCGAAGGCATAGGATTCGCGGTCGCGGATCTTGTGATAGGTCGAGCGACGGCCAGCCGCCGTCTTGGGCACCGCGATGCCCGTTATGATTTCGCCGGGGAGCATCGCGAATTCGCGATCCGGGGTCGATCCGGGCAGCAGGTAGAAATCCGCGATCGGCAGACTGCGCGGCCCCGCCGGCCCGGTCAGCTCGACGACCGCGTCGAGCGCGGTCAGCGCCACCGGCCAGTCGCCGGGCGAGACCGCCGTGCATGCGCTACTCGTTCCCAACACCGCCTGTCCCCGGTCGAGGCCGCCGATCGCGGCACAGCCCGAGCCGGGCTCGCGCTTGTTGCAGGGATAAATGCCGCCCGCACCGTGGCGGAAATATGGGCAGCGTGTCCGCTGAAGCAGGTTGCCGCCGACCGTCGCCATGTTGCGCAGCTGTTGCGACGCGGCTTTCGAAAGGCTTTCAGAAAGCATCGGATAGTCGCGGCGAACGACGGGGTTCTCCGCCACATCGGCCATCAACGCGCCGGCCCCGAACACCAGGCGCTCGCCCGCCGTGTCGACGTGCCGCATTTCATCGAGGTCGGCGATATCGATCAGATGAAGCGGCCGCTCCACGCCCAGTTTCATCAGATCGTAGAGCGACGTCCCGCCGGCGATATAGCGCGCCTCCCGGCCGGCCCGTCCAAACGCGGTGACCGCCTCGGCGGTGGTTCGAGCACGTGTATAGGTGAATTGCCGCACCGCTCATGCCCTCCGCATCTTGGTGGACGCTTGCTCGATCGCCGCGACGATCCCGACATAGGCGCCGCAGCGGCAGATGTTGCCGCTCATATACTCGCGAATCTCTTCGCGTGACGAGGCATGACCTTCCTTTACGCACGCGATGGCGGCCATGATCTGTCCGGGCGTGCAATAACCGCACTGCAGCGCGTCGTGATCGATGAACGCCTGTTGCATCGGATGCAGCGTCTCGCCGTCGGCGATACCCTCGATCGTCACGATCTCGCGCCCGTCCGCCTTGGCGGCGAGCGTCAGACACGAGGCCACACGCCGTCCGTCGAGGTGCACGGTGCAGGCGCCGCACTGACCATGGTCGCAGCCCTTCTTGGCGCCGGTCAGCCCAAGCCCTTCGCGCAGGACGTCTAGCAACGAGGACCGCGCGTCGATGGCGACCGAGACCGGCTCCCCGTTGATACTGGTCGCAAGCTGCAGGCCAAACTCGCGCGCGTGCGCGGGCAAGCGAGCAGGCGCGGGCAGCTGCGCGGCGGCGGGTGCGGGCGGCGTCGCGAGCGCGAGTGACGCCACGGCACCGCCGTGCAGCGTTTCCCGCCGCGTGATCCCGATGGTTTCGTCGTTCGACCGATCCGTCATGAGCCTCTCACTTCTTCTGATGCGCAGGTATGATGGCTCCCGTGCGCAATGCGCCGAACGAACCGACCACGGACCAGGCCGTCCAGAGGTACGACGGCAGTCCCGCCTCTTCTCGACGGGTCGACGGGAAGGTCGCGTCGGCCGCCGCGGTGAGTTGCCCGTCGGCGGACATCGTCGTCGTGAAAAGCATGGCTTGCCTTCGCGTGATTTCTATCGCGCCAACAATAGGCCTGGAACACGCGGAGGAGAATATCGCCCGATCCAAAATCACCATTCCATAATCAACAACAATAGTCGTTGAAGTGCCGTTTCGGAAACGGCATGTGACGGTCCATGGATCGTTTCGACACCATGCGACTGTTCGTCAGGATCGTCGAGCGCGGCAATTTTTCGAGCGCCGCGCGGGATTTGCAGCTTCCGCCTGCGACCGTCACGCGCGCCATCCAGCAGCTCGAGGCACGGCTTGGCGCGCGATTGCTGGAACGGACAACCCGCACCGTTCGCCCCACCGACGACGGTGCCGTCTACTATGCTCGTTGCGTGCTGCTTCTGGCCGATCTCGACGAGGTCGAGAGCGGCCTCCGTGCCGGCACGTCGAGCGGCCCGCTGTGCGTCGATATGCAGGGAACGCTAGCGCGCTTCTTCGTGCTCCCTGCGCTCCCGGCTTTCATCCGGCGGTATCCGAACATCGAACTGCGGCTCAGCGAGACTGACCGGATGATCGACCTTGTCGAGGAAGGGATCGACTGCGTGCTGCGCGCCGGCGTGTTGCCGGATTCGTCGCTGGTCGGCCGGCAGGTCGCCGTATCGGAACAGCTGACGCTCGCAAGCCGCGCCTATATCGATCGTCATGGTATACCGGAAACGCTCGAAGACCTGTCGCAGCATCGCATGGTCGGCTATTTGGCGTCCGCATCCGGCCAGCCTTATGCGCTCGACTTTACCGTCGATGGCATGGCCCGGGAAGTCATGATGCCCTTCGACATCGTGGTCCGCGGCGCCGAGATATACACCGCGGCCGGCCTGGCCGGCATGGGGCTCATCCAGGTGCCGCGCTATCGCATCCAGAAGCACCTTGATGCGGGCGAGCTTGTGTCACTCCTTCCCCGCCATCCGCCGCCACCGATGCCAGTGTCGCTTCTGCATCCGGGCAACCGTAGCGTATCGCCAAGAGCGCGCGTGTTCGCCGACTGGCTGACGACGCTCTTCCAGGGTTTGCAGCATGAGGGACGGTTGTAACCGGCCGGGGGCACAGGGCGCGCGGGTATGTTCGCTTTTTTGCAGGTTGCATAGGTGCCGGATCGTGCATGGTTCACGGCACGCCTGTCACCGGACCACCCGTTAAATCGCGCGCTAACCGCGCCGACAAGACTGGCACCTGCTAGCGATACCACAGATTCAGACAAGTCTTCTCCAAGATCGGGCACGCCGAAATACCCGGCGCACCCTAGTTTGACCGGGAAGGAGAATCGCCTTGTCGGAGGCTTCGCACTGGGCAGTCCTGGCCGCTGTCGCTGTGGCAATCGCCGGCACGCCCTCGGCAGGAACCGCAAAGGCAGGTTCCACGCCGCTACCCGCCGTGGGACGTGCCGCCGTCGTCACGAGCTGTTCGCGAGAACCCAAGGACATCGCCGACGTCGTCGTCTTGGACGCAACGCCGCTCTTCGCCGAACGAGCGTACTGAGCGGTCGCTCGAAAACGATCCGAACGATCACCACCCCGTCAGGAATTCACCATGCAGACTTCACCCGTTGCGCTGGTCACAGGCGCCAATCAAGGTATCGGCTTCCAGATCGCCAAGGAGTTGAGCGCCAAGGGCTTCATCGTCTTGCTGGGGTCGCGTAACCTCGCGCGTGGCGAAGCTGCTGCCAGCGAAGTGGGACCGACCGCCGCTGCGCTTCAGCTCGACGTGACGGACCAAGCGTCTGTCACAGCGGCCGCGGAACGGGTTCGCCTTGAGTTCGGCCGCCTCGACGTCCTGATCCAGAATGCTGCCATCGCCACCGTCAGCGATCGGGAGCAGACCGGCGAGGAACTGGCCGCGGCCAACCGTCCAAGCGTCGTCTCGCTCGACGACATGCGCACCGTCTGGGACACGAACGTGTTCGGCGTGCTCGCGGTCTACCAGGCAATGCTGCCGATCCTGCGGATCACACCGAACGCGCGTATCGTCAACGTCTCCAGCGGGGCCGGGTCGCTGACGGTGGTGTCGGATCCGCGCTCGCCGTTACGGCCGCTGTTCGACGTCAGCTATGCGGCGTCGAAGACCGCGCTCAACGCGCTGACGGTTGCGATGGCGATCGAGCTTGAGGCCGACGGAATCAAGGTGAACGCCGTTTCGCCCGGCTACACCAAGACGCGGCTGACCAGCTTTGCCGGCACGGAGACCGTCGCGGAAGGCGCGGCCGAGGCCGTGCGCGTGGCCCTGCTCGGGCCTGATGCGCCGACCGGCGGGTTCACCCACGCCACGATCGGTCCCCTCCCGTGGTGACCGACGCTGCGCCGCCCCCGCAGGAATGACGGATCGTTTTGATGCGCAGGATGCCCTGTGTCGTTGATACGCCCCCGCCGTCTTGGTCACGACCCGCTGATCGAATTGGTCGGCCGTGAGCGCTTTGCCCGGCCGTCAGGGCCGCGGCATCGGGCAAAGAAAAAGGCGGCAGCACCGACCAGATCCCCGCACAGGATCGACTCTAAGGACGCGGAATGCCCCTACGGTTATGGCAAGGAGCCGCTTATTATATCGCCGAACGTCGCGATTGCGTCATCCTCGGCGACCTTGCCACGGACGATCGCGACCGACAGCGCCTCTCCCGCGCCAACCAGGCCGGTGCAAAGGCGTGTCGCCGCGCTTTCGGACAGTCGGCTGAACGGTTGAAGGACGGAAACGAACATCGCGACGGACTGGCCGAGCAGCTCGTCATACACGTTGGCTTTTTCCGGGCTTCCGGTCAGGGCAGCGCCGACGATGTGGAACTCGCCCGTCAGATCGGCCGCACAGCGAATATACGCGTCGGCAAGCGCTGCGATCGTCTCGTCGCGTCCCTTCGCGGCGGTAGCCATCGCTCGGCGGAACGTGTCGATTCGGTCGGTGTCGATCCAGCGATACAGCTCGATCAGAAGGGCGGATCGTGACCCGAAATGGTCGTAGACGACCGGTTTCGACACGGCCGCACGGATCGCTAGATGCCCCAGCGTCAGGCAATCGGCGCCCTCCGTGCGGATCACCTCAAGCGCCGCATCGAGCAGCTGACGATGCCGATCGGCCTTCGAAAGCCGGCGGCCCCGTTGCGGGGAAACATCGCTCGTATCTGCCATCAAGAAACGCCCTATTGCCAAACCTACTGATAGTAGGTTAGTGCTACCTACGAATCGTAGCTTATTGGCTCCAACGGGAGACGCGTCAATGTCCTTCTCACCCATCCTGCTCATGGGCGGTTCCGGCGAAATCGGTCGGCTCACCGCAAAGGCCCTGCGCCTGCACCACCCTGATGTTCCCTTGCTGATCGGCGGACGGAGCCAGTCCAAGGCGCAGGAGGTTGCAAGCGTGCTGGGCAACGCGGAAGCGGTGATCATCGATTCCCACGCCGAAGACCTCGGCCTTGGCGATCGACGAATCGGTGCGGTCGCCGTCTTCTATGGTGACGAACGGCTGTCCGGACTGCGCTACGCCCATGCCCGCGGTATTCCTCACCTCAGCATCTCGTCCGGAATTTACGAGATTGCACCGGAGGTCGCGATCCATATGCAGCGCCCCGATGCCGCGGCAATGGTGCTGGGCTATGAATGGCTCGTCGGCGCCACCACCATCTCGACCCTTGCATTTGCAGAGGCCTTTGCCCGCGTCGAAACCATCCGGATCGGCGCGTTGGTCGATGACGAGGACCAGGGCGGCCCAGCGGTCGCGGAGGATTTCGAACGCCTCGCGACCGTCATGCCGTCCGTTCTCGCAAGATCGGACGGGGCCTATGTCTGGCGCAGCAGCGAAGACGCGGGCTGCGCGTTTCAAGCCACCGATGGCACCGTCATCGATGCGGCCGGCTTCTCGTCGATCGACATTGCCGGCCTCGCGGCGGTCACCGGCGCGCGCGATGTCTCGTTCGCCATCGGAACGGGGGTCAGCTCAAGCCGACGCGCGGGCGGTGCAAAATCGACCGAGATCATCATCGAACTCACCGGTATCGACGGAGCGGGCGCGTCACTCCGCCGCCGCCACGCCGTGTTCCATCCGGGCGGCGCAGCGCCACTGACGGCCCTTGGTGTGAGCATGCTGCTCGAGCGTCTGACTGGCCTGGATGGCAAACCCGCAACGCGGCCGGGGCTGTTCTTCCCGTATCAGGTTGTCGATCACGCCGCCTATCTCGCGCGACTTGAACAGGAGGGCGGAAGACTCCTGACGCTGCCATTCGCATGACGGCTCAGAGCCAGCAGAACCCCCCGTCACATACGCTAACGGTCGTCGCACATCCCGCCACCGCGTCGCTCACCCGGTCGGCTGCCGCTGCGGTCGTGGCGGCGCCATGACCCGTCAACGTGGGGCGAGCAGTGTCGCGAGCGTGTCGGCCCGGTCACTCACCCGTTCGAGCCGTGGATAACGCAGCGTGCCCGCGTAATGGATGGTGCGATCGGAACGTTGTCCATCCTGTTCGATCGTGAGAACAAGCGGGCGGATCGCGGCACCACGCACGGCCGCCAACAACGCGTCGCGTCCGAACTGCGCCGTGCCGACCGTCACGATCCGCACGCCCGGCCGCATGCCGGCACGAAAGGCAGGTCCATCCCAACCCACGGACCGTACCACTCCACTACCGGCGACGGTGAGGCCGATGGAATAGGAGAGGTCAGTGACGCCGGCCTCGTCCTCGCTCGCGCGAAAGGCGGCGGTTGGCATGCTGGTAAAGGCCAGACGCCAGCCGTGGCGCCTTAGTCCGATCGTCGTGTCGAGCTCGTCGTGCGCATTGATCCAACCGCCCAGGAACCGCGACCAGTCGTGCGGAACGACATCGTTCAGCGTGCGGCATATGTCATCGAACTTGTAGGTCCGGGTTGGCGCGTCAGGGGTCGCCCCCGCAAAGAAGCGGCGCGCGAACGCATCGATGCCGTGGCGTCCGCCGCTACGCTCGCGCAGTTCGGCGTCGATCGCAAGCCACAGCATGACGCCTTCCGAGTAATAGTCGCGGCGTCGCTGCCAGTCGCGCCACGGCACCGGTTGGCGTAGCATGAACGCGGGATAGTTGACGTCGTCCGCCAGCGGCCGCCAGGCCCGGCCTGGTCGCGCGGCGATCTCGGCCGCCTCGATCGCCAGCCGGTCGCGCAGCTCGGACGGCGTGAACTGGCCAGCGCGCGTCGCGAGCACGCGCCCCCAGAACTCGGCCTGCCCTTCATACACCCACAACATACTGCTCGCGACGGGGACGTTCGGCGTTGGCGCCCACAGGTCGGCGGGCGTACGATATAACCCATTCCAGGCGTGGACGATCTCGTGCGCGATCAGGTCGCGGAAGAGGAACTGGCTCGGCCACTCGCGAAAATGCGATGACGCCAGCCCGACCTCGCTCGACGCCCGATGCTCGGTCCCACCCGACGAGCCATCGTCGCTCAGGCGCGCGAGGATGTCGTAGCGGTGGAAAGGCACGGGACCAAAGACCGCGCGTATCTGCGTGATCAGTTGCCGCAACTCGGCGATGCGGACGGCGGGTACGACAAGGTCGCTCGGCCGCGCTGCCACGAGATCGAGCGACACCGCGCCTTCTCTACCTGCGGTGAGAGCTAGCCGCGCAGCGTGGCGGCCCGCGAGCACCGGCGAGTCGAGCAGCGTCTCCAAGTTGGTCTTAGCGAAGTGAAGCGTAGCGCCCTCGCTGCGTTTCGCCTCTAACGAGGTAAACGCGGTTAGCCCCGCGGGCAGGACCAGGGTGGCAGCGATGGGGATATTGCGGGCATACCAGCCCGCTGGATACAGGACGAGGCGCTGCCACGGCACAGTCACGATGTCTGGTGTCAGCAAGTCACCTCCGGCGACCATCTGGAAGCGCACCTCGATCGTCCGTACGCTGGCGGGCACATCGACATGGAAGGCATGCGGATCGATCCGGTCTCGCCGCCATCCCACGGGCTTACCGTTGGCTTTGATGAACAGCCCGGCAAGATCGGTGACGGTCAGACTTGGGCCGTGGCTCGCTTGCTCCCACCGGGGATAGAGCAGCGTCGTCATCTTCCCGGCGACCACGGGTATGCGCTGTCGCACAGTGAATATCTTGTGTGCGACATCGGTCGCGTCGACATGAAAATCGATTGAGTTGCCGAACGCATGATCGACCGGCTTCAGAACGGCGGCGGAAGGTTCGATGTAAACAGGACCTTGTCCGTCGCGCGCTATCGCCGCCGCGGACCCGAGAATAAGCGCCAGGGCTGCTAGATACCAAGCAAAATGGTTCACCACGAGGTAAGGGCCACCCTCTCGCAAAATCGACTATGAACACAGAAGATGTTCATAGTCGTAAAAACTATGAACACGCCTCTAAGTTGGCCTAACCACATTGCCGAGTTACAGCGGAATATCCGATTATATGAATTCCGGCAGAGACTTAACTCACGCAGTTGCAGCCTTTACTGCACCCGCCTCAGAATGGAACGTCATCATCCAGATCGCTGTCGAACGCGCTCGACGTGCGCGACCCGCCGCCGGACGAGCCACCGCCGCGCGCACCGCCGCCGGAACCACCGTTCCCGCCGTCATTATAGCCGCCGCCACCGGCGCCCCACTCGTCGCCACCGCCGGAACCGCCGCGTGCGCCACCGCCGCCGCCGGCCCCGCCTTCACCGCGGCCGTCGAGCATCACCAGCTGGCCGTCGAAGCCCTGCAGCACGATCTCGGTCGAATAGCGGTCGTTGCCCTGCGGGTCCTGCCACTTCCGGGTCGCCAGCTTGCCTTCGATATAGACCTTGCTGCCCTTGCGCAGATATTGCTCGGCCACGCGGCCCAGCGGTTCGGAGAAGATCGCCACCGAATGCCATTCGGTCTTTTCCTTGCGCTCGCCGGTGTTCTTGTCCTTCCACGTGTCGGACGTGGCGATGCGCAGGTTGACGACCTTGCCGCCGTTCTGAAAACTCTTCGACGTCGGGTCCGCACCGAGATTGCCGACGATGATGACCTTGTTGACGCCTGCCATGGGGGCCGCTCCTATAATCCGAGCGCAGTCGCGGCCCAGAACGTGAATCCAGCTGCCAGATACGCCAGCCCGAACAGATAGGCCAAGCTGAAAAGCGGCCACTTCCATCCGTTCGTCTCCCGCCGGATCACCGCGATCGTCGACAGGCACTGCGGCGCGAACACGAACCACATCAGGAACGCCAGCGCGGTGGGCAGCGACCAGCGCCCGCGCAGCCGCCCGACCAGCGACCGCTCGGTCTGCACCTCGTCCGCCCCCTCGATCGCGTAAACCGTCGCCAGCGCGGACACCGCCACCTCGCGCGCGGCCATCGCCGGGATGATTGCCAGCGCGATCTCGTGGTTGAACCCGATCGGTCGGACGATCGTCTCCAGCCCGCTCGCGATCCGCCCCGCGGCCGAGTAACGCACCTGATCGCGCCCGGTCGGCGACTGCGGAAAGCTCAGCAGCGCCCACAACAGCACGGTCGCCAGCAGGATCAGCGTGCCCGCGCGGTGCAGGAAGATCCACGCGCGCTGCATCAGCCCGATCGCCACGTCGCGGAACACCGGCATCTGGTACCGCGGCATCTCCATCATGAACCCGGCACTCTCGCCCTTCGCGATCGTCCGGCGGATCACGAACGCCGCGATCATCGCCGCCACGATCCCGGTCACGTACAGCCCGAACAGTACCAGCCCCTGCAAACCCACGCCCAGCCCGACCTCACGCGCCGGAATGAATGCCCCGATGATCACCGCATAGACCGGCAATCGGGCGGAACAGGTCATCAGCGGCGCGATCAGGATCGTCGTCAGCCGGTCCTTCGGATCGTCGATCGTCCGCGTCGCCATGATGCCGGGAATGGCGCAGGCGAACGACGACAGCAGCGGGATGAACGCGCGCCCCGACAGCCCGACGCCCGCCATCACCCGGTCCATCAGGAACGCGGCGCGCACCATATATCCCGACGCTTCCAGCACCAGGATGAAGAGGAACAGGATCAGGATCAGCGGCAGGAACACCAGCACCGATCCGATACCCGCAATCACGCCGTCCACCAGCAGCGACCGCAGGATCCCCGCCGGCAGCACCGATCGCACCGCATCCTGTGCCCACGCGAACCCGGCCTCGATCCACCCGACTGGCGCCTCGGACCAGGAGAACACCGCCTGGAACATCACGAACAGGATCACCGCCAGCAGGATCGGCCCGCTGACCGGATGCAGCGCCACGGCGTCCAGCCGGTGCGTCCAGCGCCGCTCCAGGCTCTCCTCCTGCGTCGCCGCCACCGCGATCGCGCGCGCCCGGCGTTGCAACGTGACAATGTCATGTTCCGGCGGCGCACCCGCACGCACCGTCCGCGTCCCGTCGCCGACCACGGTGGCCAGCGCGGTCTTCAATTCATCCATCCCAAGCCGCCGCACCGCGACCGTCTCGACCACCTGCACGCCCAGCGCCTTGGACAGCGCGGCGACATCGATCGTCAGCCCGTCGCGCTTCGCCATGTCGATCATGTTGAGCGCGATCACGACCGGCAGGCCGAGCGCGATCAGCTGCAACGCAAAGCGCAGGTGATTGTCGAGGTTCGTCGCATCCAGCACGACCACCAGCGCGGACGGCAACCGCTCGCCCTCCTGCTTCCCGACCACCACGTCGCGCGTCACCTGCTCGTCGGGGCTGGCGGGATCCAGGCTATAGGTGCCGGGCAGGTCGACCAGCTCGATCGGGCGACCGTCAGGCAACGCCATCCGCCCGGATTTGCGCTCCACGGTCACGCCGGGATAATTGCCCACCTTCTGGCGGGCCCCGGTCAGCGCATTGAACAGCGCGCTCTTGCCGGCATTGGGGTTCCCGACGAGCGCGACCAGCGGTGCTGAATTCACTCCGCCGCCATCGGAAACGGCTCGACCGACACGGCGGCGGCCGTCTTGCGGCGCAGCGCGATCGTCATGCGGCCGACGCGGCAGGCGATCGGGTCCATCCCCATCGGCCCGCGGTGCAGCGTTTCGACTCGCACCCCTTCGTCAAAGCCCAGTTCGCGCATCCGCCGGGCCTCTCCCGCCTTGAGCGCGGTCCAGTCGATCACGCGAATCAGCGCAGCTTCGCGCGGGGGCAGGTCGTTCAGGCGCATAACGTCCATTCACATATTTGCTTGCGAATGATTATCATTATTCCAATACGAACGCCAGCCCCGATCCGTTCCGCCCGGCGCAACCTGCCCGGTTCAGGACGCAGGATAACGCAACCGGCCGAGGAACCGCACCGGGCTGAACATCCGGTCCGGATCGGGCTTCAACTGCGCCTTTAGCTTCTCGAACCGCATCACGCCCGCGATCCGCCGGTCGAGGAACGCGCGCGTATCGGCGAAATTCTCGGTCTGGTCGTCGACGAACACCAGCAGCGTCGCGGCATAGACCCCGGCCAGCGTCAGCCGCTTGGTATAAAAGGACAGATCGACCGCCGTATCGCCGGCCAGCCGCCACATCCCGTCCGCCGCGCGCCACCCCAGCCGCGCGGCGCGGGGCGCATTCTGTGGCATCGCCAGGATCGCCAGCGCACGCCGCAACGCCTCGCGGTGGATCTCCATCGCGTCCAGCCGCGCCGCGATCAGCCGGGTGATCCGATCGCGCACCTTCCGCGCACGTAGCATCGGCGCCGGCGCGCGGACCGCCATCTCGGCGTCGATCGATGCGAACCACGCGTCGATCATGTCGATCGCCCCGCCCGGGAACGCCAACCGCGCCCGGTCCGCCGGCACGCCCAGTTCGTCCGCCGCCTGCGCCAGCGCCGCCTCGCCCCAGCCATCGAACGCCGCATGCATCGGCAGCACGGGCGCGAGCGCCTCGCGCAACTCGTCCAGCGTCATCTCGCTCGGCGCGATCGGGGCCGGCTCGCCTGCCGGATTTGCGGTGCTGTCGGTCATGTCCATAACATAGCGCCGACCCCCGCCGACACCAAGCGATCCCGCCACTTATCGCCGCCCCGGACCGCACTTCTTTTGCGCGGGATAGCTTTTCTCGCATCCCCGACCCTGACGATGGCAGACCCGCGCCCCTATCTTGCACCGCAACACGAACTGACGAAGGACCCCACCTATGCCCACCCTGTTCGACCCGATCCAGCTCGGCGACATCGCCGCCCCGAATCGCATCCTGATGGCCCCGCTCACCCGCGGCCGCTCCACGCGCGACCATGTCCCCGTCGACATGATGGTCGACTATTACACGCAGCGTGCGACCGCCGGCCTGATCATCACCGAAGCGACCGGCATCAGCCAGGAAGGGCTCGGCTGGCCCTACGCACCCGGCATCTGGAACGACGAACAGGTCGCCGCATGGAAGCCCGTCACCGACTCCGTCCACGCCGCCGGCGGCCGCATCGTGATGCAGCTCTGGCACATGGGTCGCCAGGTCCACAGCTCGGTCATCAAGACGCAGCCCGTCTCGTCCTCCGCCACCGCGACCGCCGGCCAGGCGCACACCTATGAGGGCAAGCAGGATTTCGAGGTCGCGCGCCCGCTCGAACTCGACGAGATTCCTCGCCTGCTCAACGATTACGAACTGGCGACGCGCAACGCGCTGGCCGCCGGGTTCGACGGGGTCCAGATCCACGCCGCGAACGGCTATCTGATCGACCAGTTCCTGCGCGACAATGCGAACTTCCGTGACGACAATTACGGCGGCAGCGTCGAAAACCGCATTCGCCTGCTGCGCGAAGTGACCGAGCGGGTCATCTCCGTCGCCGGTGCCGGCCGCACCAGCGTCCGCCTGTCGCCCAACGGCGATTCGCAGGGCGTCGACGACAGCAACCCGACCGCGCTGTTCCTGCCGGCCGCCCAGATGCTGTCCGATCTCGGCATCGGCTTCCTCGAACTGCGCGAACCCGGCCCCGACGGCACGTTCGGCAACACCGATGTGCCGAAGCTTTCGCCCGAAATCCGGAAGGTCTTCACCGGCCCGCTGATCGTCAATTCGGACTATGACAGCGCGGACAAGGCGCAGGCCGAACTCGACACCGGCATCGCCGACGGGATCAGCTTCGGTCGCCCGTTCATCGGCAACCCGGACCTCGTCGCCCGCCTCCAGACGGGCGCGCCGCTCGCCAAGGACGACGCCAAGACCTGGTACAGCCAGGGCCCCGAGGGCTATATCGACTACCCGGCGATGGAAACTGCCGCCGCCTGATCGACCAACCGTGGCCCTGCCTCATTCGGAGGCAGGGCCGCAGACCTTTACCGGACCAGGATCTCGCCCTTCATGTTCGTCGTCGCATCGCGCAGGTTCGTGCTGCGGAAACGATAGACAGCATTGCGCGTGTCCGGCGCGCGGAAGTGCACGGTGGCGCTCCGCCCTGCCTTCACGTCGACCCGATCGTTACGAACCAGCACGGCGTCCCGTGGCGTGACGCGCGCGAGACGGAAGAACTCCGGTGCCGAGAAATTATGCCGCCGGTCCGACCGGTTGCGAATGGTCAGCGCATAGGACACGCCGCGCCGCAACGTGATCCGCGCAGGCGTGAACCGCTCATTGTTGACGCCGACCGTGATCGGCACCGGACGCCGCACAGGCGCCGCCGCCGCCGCGCCGGTCGCAACCGCGACCAGCCCCAGCATGAAACCAATCGATTTCATCGATACTCTCCTTTTGAATGAAACGGGACAGACCCGGCCAGACCGAAGGCGTCAGTCCGCAAACCGCTCGCGCAGCGCAAGCATCGCCAATGCCGCCTTCGCCGCCTCGCCGCCCTTGTCCTTCTCGGTGGGCCGCGCGCGCACCCAGGCCTGCTGTTCGTCCTCGACGGTCAGGATGCCGTTGCCGATCGCGACCCCCGCCAGCGTCAGGTCCATCAACCCGCGCGCGCTCTCGTTCGACACGACCTCAAAATGATAGGTCTCGCCGCGGATGATGACGCCCAGCGCCACGAACCCGTCGTACCGGTCGGTCTCCGCCGCCAGCGCGATCGCCCCCGGCACCTCCAGCGCGCCCGGCACCGTCACCGTCTCGTGCGTATGGCCCGCCGCCTCGATGGCCGCCTGCGCGCCCGCGATCAGGCTGTCGTTCAACGCGTCGTAGAACCGTGCTTCCACGATCAGGATATGGGCCATCGTCATTCTTCCTCGAAAACTGCAAACCGGACGGACTCAAGCCTTGGCCAGGCTCCGCAACGCTTCCATCCGCCCCAGATAGCGGGCCAGCACGTCGATCTCGACATGCACCTTGTGCCCCGCCTCCAGCAGGCCCAGCGTCGTCACCGATCCGGTGTGCGGAATGATGTTCAGCCCGATCACCGGCCCGTCCGCGCGGTCCTCGACGCTGTTGATGGTCAGCGACACGCCGTCGATCGTGACCGATCCCTTGCCCGCCACATAAGGCGCGATCGCAACGGGCAGCAGGATCTCGTAGCGATGCGAATCGCCCTCCGGCACCTTCGACAGGATCGTGCCGACCCCGTCGACATGGCCCGTCACGATATGCCCGCCCAGCTCGTCGCCGACCTTCAGGGCGCGCTCCAGGTTCAGCGCCTGGCCTTCGTTCCACACCGGCGCGGTCCGCGACACGCTTTCGGCCGACAGGTCGACCGCGAACCAGTCCGACCCCTTCTCGACCACCGTCAGGCACACGCCCGCGCACGCAATGGACGCGCCCAGGTCCACGCCGCCCATGTCGTACCCGCATGCGATGCGCAGCCGCGTATCGCCGCGCGCCTCGACCGCGGTGATTTTCCCGATGTCCGTGATGATGCCGGTGAACATGAAAGCCCCTAAATCCTCAAGCGCGCTCGTAGACTTCGAGCCGGTCGCTGCCAAGCATCCGCGCGCCAGCCAACCGCCACCGCCCATGCGCATCATCCAACGCGCCGAGTCCGATATCGCCCAGTGCCGCCTGCCCGTCCCCAATCAAAATCGGGGCGCGGTACAGCAGCAACCGGTCGACCAGCCCCGCGCGCAGAAACGCCGCCGCCGCCCCCGCCCCGCCTTCGACCAGCAGGCTGTCCACCCCGTCCAGCCCTGCGACCGCCTCGGGCGCGGCGACCCGCTCCCACCCCGCTGGCACCGCGCCGCGCGTCAGCACCGCGCGCCGCGGCGACCGATCCGCCAGCCCGTCGATCCGCACGTCCAGCCGCGGCGCATCGATCCGCAGCGTGCCGCCCCCGACCAGGATCATGTCGCACCGCGCCCGCTCCAGATGCGCATGGGCACGCGAACGATCGCCGGTGATCCAGCGACTGCTCCCGTCCGCCAGCGCGATCCGCCCGTCGAGCGAGGTCGCCAGCTTCAGCGTCACATGCGGTCGGCCGGCGCGCTGCCGCATCAGGAACCCGGCCAGCGACGCCGTCGCCCCCGCCGCCCCGCACCCGACATACACCACGATCCCGGCCTCGCGCAGCCGCGCAATCCCGCGCCCCGCGGTCCGCTCGTCCGGATCGACCAAAGCCACCACGACCCGCGCCGGCCCCGCCGCCACCAGCAGATCGGCACAGGCCGGTCCCCGCGCACTGTCATGCGCGCAAGGCTCCAAAGTCACGAACACTGTCGCATCAGCGACCGATCCCGCCTGCGCCAAAGCCACCGCCTCGGCATGCGGCCGCCCGCCCGGCTGCGTCCAGCCGCGACCGATCACGCACCCGTCGCGCACGATCACACATCCCACCGCCGGGTTCGGTGCCGTCACCCCGCGCCCACGCTCGCCGATCGCGACCGCCGCCGCCATCCAGCGCGCGTCATCGCCCGCTGGCGCGATCACATGCCCAACTGGCGTTCGACCTTCTGGAAACTCTGCTGGCGCGCCTTGACGCGCGCCACCCGCGCCGCCTCGTCCACCTTCTGCTGCGCCTCGATCTGCGCATCGGTCCGGTCCGCGGGCCAGCTCGCGATGAACGTCATCTCGGGCTCGGGCCGCTCCATATAGCTGTCATGCAGGAACCCGGCGATGATCAGCATCGGCATCAGGATCGAGATTATCGCGATCGGCGTCCGATGATCGCGATCACCGGTCGTGATGAACGCCTTCAGATCCGCAATCACGCGGCGCGGCGAACTGGGACGAGGAAAGACTGCCATAGTCCCAAGATAGGCGCAGTCCGCAGCCTACGCCAGCCCAGACCGCCAAGGCTCGGCGCCCACCTCAACCGTTCCCCCGCGGACACGGGGGTCTAGCTAAGACCCAACAACAACCTCACCCCATCACGCCAAACCTGGATCCCCGCATCCGCAGGGATACGTCCGGTTACGTGGAATCACCCATCAGCAGCAGCCTGCAACCGAGCCACCGCCCGCTCCCGCCCGATCATCGGCAACAACGCCGCCATATCCGGCCCCGAATCCTGCCCCGTCAGCGCCAGCCGCAGCGGATGGAACAACGCCCGCCCCTTCACCCCCGTCGCCGCCTTCAATGCCGCGGTCAGCGCATGCCAAGGGTCCGCCCCCCAATCGATCCCCTCCGCCGTCTCGGCCGCCGCCGCCAGGAACCCACGATCCCCCTCGGCCACCACCGCAATCTCCCCCGAGATCACCGTCCACCACGCCCCCGCATCGGCGACAGTCGTCAAATTCCCGCACACCGCATTCCAGGCCGCCGCATCCATCCCCGCCGGCAGCCGATCCGCCACCGCCACAAACGGCAGCTGATGGACAATCCGCGCATTCACCGCCGCCAGCTCGTCGAAATCGAACCGCGCCGGCGCCCGCCCGAACCGCCCGAAATCGAGCGTCTCCGCCAGCACCGCCGGATCCGCGATCGGCTCCACCGGCAAGCTCGTCCCGATCCGCGCCAGCAACGCCGCCACCGCCGCCGGCTCGATCCCCGCCTCGCGGAACGCATCGCAGCCGAGCGACCCGAGCCGCTTCGACAGCTTGCCCTCGTCCCCGGTCAGCAGTGCCACATGCGCGAACGCCGGCGGCACCGCCCCCAGCGCCGAAAAGATCTGCACCTGCATGCCCGTATTGGTGACATGGTCCTCGCCGCGCACGACATGCGTCACGCCCATGTCGATATCGTCGACCGCGGACGGCATCATGTACAGCCAACTCCCGTCCGCCCGCCGGATCACCGGATCGGACAGCAGCGCCGGATCGAGCGACTGCGGCCCGCGCACCAGATCGTCCCACATGATCTGCGCGTCATGATCGAGCCGAAACCGCCAATGCGGCCGCACGCCGTCCGCCTCCAGCCGTGCCCGATCCTCGTCGGTCAGCGCCAGCGCGGCGCGATCATAGATCGGCGGCAACCGCCGCGACGCCAGCACCTTACGCTTCAGGTCCAGCTCCTGCGCCGTCTCGTATGCCGGATACACCCGCCCCGCCGCGCGCAGCCGCTCGAATGCCGCCTCGTACAGCGCATCCCGGTCCGACTGCCGCACCATCGCCTCGGGTCGCATCCCCAGCCAGTCGAGGTCCGCCACGATCGAGTCGGCAAACGCGCCCGTCGACCGCTCCGCATCGGTATCGTCCATCCGCAGCATGAACCGCCCGCCATGCCGGAGCGCGAACAGCCAGTTCAGCAGCGCCGTGCGGATATTGCCGACATGCAGCGTGCCCGTCGGCGACGGCGCGAACCGCGTGACGACCTGTTCCGGCGCGCTCATGCCGAACGAAACGCGTTGGTGATCGGATAACGCCGGTCGCGCCCGAAATTGCGCCGCCCCAGCTTCACCCCCGGCGGGGCCTGCCGCCGCTTATACTCGGCAACGTACAACAGCCGCTCGATCCGCACGACCGTCTCGCGGTCGAACCCGCGCTCGACCAGCTCGGCGACCGACAACTCCTCCTCCACCAGCCCGTGCAGGATCGGGTCGAGCACGTCGTAGGGCGGCAACGAATCGCTGTCCTTCTGGTCCTCGCGCAACTCCGCCGACGGCGGCTTGTCGATCACCCTGTCCGGCATCACCGGCCCGCGCGGCCCAAGCCCGAACCGCGGCGCATGCGCGTTCCGCCAGCGCGACAGCTCGAACACCAACGTCTTGTACGCATCCTTCAACACGGAATAGCCGCCCGCCATGTCGCCGTAGATCGTCGCATAGCCGACCGACATCTCGCTCTTGTTCCCCGTCGTCAGCAGCATCGGCCCGAACTTGTTGCTGATCGCCATCAGCGTCAGGCCGCGGATCCGCGACTGGATATTCTCCTCAGCCAAGTCCGGCGCGCGCCCGTCGAACACCCCAGCCAGCATCCCGTCGAACGCCGTCATCGCCGCCGCGATCGGGATGGTATCGAGCCGACACCCCAGCATCCGCGCGCATTCCGCCGCATCGGACAGGCTCTCGTCACCCGTGAAGCGCGACGGCATCATCACGCACCACACCCGTTCCGCGCCCAGCGCATCGACCGCCACCGTCGCCGACAACGCGCTGTCGATCCCACCCGACAGGCCGAGCACGACCCCCGGAAAGCGGTTCGCCTCGACATAATCGCGCAGCCCCACCACCATCGCATGATAGGCATCGGCCGGCGCCGGGTCCTGCGCATGCACGACACCCGGCCGACACACCCAACCACCCTCATCGGTGCGGTCCCACACCGTCTCGACCACCGCCGCATCCCATTCGGGCAGCTGGTGCGCGACCCGCCCGTCGCCGTTCAGCACGAACGACGCGCCGTCGAACACCAGCTCGTCCTGCCCGCCCACGCGGTTGAGGAAGATCAGCGGCAACCCCGTCTCGCGCACCCGCACCGCGGCGATCCCGTCGCGACGCAGATCGTCCTTTTCCACTTCGAACGGGCTGCCATGCGGCGCGATCACGATCTCCGCACCCGCCGCCTTCAAATGCCCGCACACCGTCGGGAACCAGATATCCTCGCACACCGGCAGGCCGATCCGCATGCCGCGCAGATCGATCGGTTCCGGCAACGGCCCCGCCGCGAACACGCGCTTCTCGTCGAACGTGCCGTAGTTCGGCAGCTCATGCTTCTCGCGCACCGCCACAACGCGGCCCTTGTCCAGCACCGCGACGACGTTATAGAGCAGCCCATCGCGCACCCGGATCGTACCGACCAGCATCGCCGGCCCGCCATCCGCGGTCGCCGCCGCCATCCGCTCCAGCTCCAGCGCCGCACGCGCCTGCACCGCGGGCTTCAGAACCAGGTCCTCCGGCGGATATCCGATCAGCTGCAGTTCGGGGAACAGGATCAGGTCGGCGTGGCGGTAGTCCGCGCGCACCGCCAGCATGCGGTCGGCATTGCCGGCCAGGTCGCCCACCGTCTGCGGCAGCTGGGCAAGGACGATTTTACGCGTTTCGGTCATGTCGCGTACCTAGGGCGGCGGGCCATGCGGAGCAATGCGCGGGACCATTCGCATCGCCCAATGCGTCGACAAGGCTCGCATGATCGCGCCCCCGCGGTTATGGCGACCGCGTAACGAGCGGGGATGACGCGATGAAACTGCTGACCGGCAATGCCAATATCGGGCTCGCCACGGCGATCGCCGGCTATCTCGACCTCGAACTGACGCAGGCCAGCGTCCGGCGCTTCGCCGACGAGGAGGTCTTCGTCGAGATCCACGAAAATGTCCGCGGCGAGGACGTGTTCGTAATTCAGTCGACCGGCTTTCCCGCCAACGACAATTTGATGGAACTGCTGATCTGCATCGACGCGCTGAAACGCTCGTCGGCACGGCGCATCACCGCGGTCGTCCCCTATTTCGGCTATGCCCGGCAGGACCGCAAACCCGGCCCCCGCACCCCGATCTCGGCAAAGCTCGTCGCCAACCTCATCACCGTCGCTGGCGCGGACCGCGTCCTGTCGGTCGATCTCCACGCCGGGCAGATCCAGGGGTTCTTCGATATTCCGACCGACAATCTCTACGCCGCCCCGGTCATGTCGGCGGACATCAAGGCGCGCTTCGCCGGTCGTAACATCATCGTCGTCTCGCCCGACGTCGGCGGCGTGGTCCGCGCGCGCTCGCTGTCCAAACGGCTCGACAACGCCCCGCTGGCGATCGTCGACAAGCGCCGCGAACGGCCGGGCGAAAGCGAGGTCATGAACATCATCGGGGACGTCGCCGGGCGCTTCTGCATCCTGGTTGACGATATCGTGGATTCGGCCGGCACGCTCTGCAACGCCGCCGCCGCGCTGCGCGCCGCGGGGGCGGAGGATGTCGTCGCCTATGTCAGCCACGGCGTGTTGTCGGGCGGTGCCGTCGCCCGCGTCGACGGATCGACGCTGAGCGAACTCGTCATAACCGATTCGATCATGCCGCCCGACGCGGTCGCCGGCTCGGCCAAGATCCGCCTCCTCACCATCGCCCCGCTGCTCGGCGAAGCGATCAAGCGCATCGCCGACGAAAGCTCGGTCTCCAGCCTCTTCGACTAAGGCGCGGCCCTAAACCCCGCCTATTCCGAGCGCAGCCGAGACGGCCGACACCTTCCCCCGACCAAACCCGATCGGGGGGAGGGTCAGTAAACCGTAAAGATCCGCTCCACGATCCCGACGGCCGCGCGCGACGCCATCATCCGGCCCGCCCCGTCCCAGCTCGGCAGCGACACGACCTCCATCGTCAGCAACAGGAACGCGCCCCCGGCCAGCGCCAGCACCCCCGCCGCCACACCGACCACCACGCCGGTCACGTTCCGCGGAGCCACGCGCTCGTCCCGCGCCGCGATCTGCGCCTGCAAAGCGCGCACTTCGTCGTACAGCCGCCCGATCTCGTCGGGCGTGTCGCTCGTCTCGCTACCTGGCATCCAACCGGTCCCCCCCGCCGTCATTAACCGAATGCTATCATGCCTTTCGCCGCCGCGCGACGGGTGTCGGACGGTTGCGTAACGTCGCCGATATCGCGATGACGGCGCCCATGACCGACGCCGATATCCGCCTCGCCCACCTGCTCGCCGACGCCGCGGGTGCCGCGATCCGCCCCTTCTTCCGCGCGCGGTTCGACATCGAGACGAAGCCCGACGCCTCCCCCGTCACCCAAGCCGACCAGGCCGCCGAACGCGCGATCCGCGCCGTCCTGGCCGAACATGCCCCACAAGACGGCATCATCGGCGAGGAATATGGCCGCGTGCGCGAGGATGCCGACCGCGTGTGGGTGCTCGATCCGATCGACGGCACGCGCGCCTTCATCGCCGGCCGCCCGATCTTCGGCACGCTCATCGCGCTGCTTGAACAGGGCCGCCCCGTGCTCGGCGTCATCGACCAGCCGATCTCCGGCGAACGCTGGGTCGGCGCGCACGGCCGCCCCACCACGCTGAACGATGTCCCCGTCACTACGCGCAGCTGCCCCGCGATCGCCAACGCGCTCCTTGCCACCACTTCGCCCTGGCTGTTCGACGGCCCCGGCGGCGCCGCGTTCGATCGGGTCCGCGCCGCGGTCCGCGACACCGCACTCGGCGGCGACTGCTACAACTACGCCCTCCTCGCCGCCGGCCACGGCGACGTCATCGTCGAACAGGGCCTGCAACTCTACGACTTCGCCGCGCTCGTGCCCGTCGTCGAGGGCGCCGGCGGCGTCATGCGCGACTGGTCCGGCAACCCGCTCGACGCCAACAGCAACGGCCAGGTCATCGCCGTCGGCGACCCAAGCCTGCTGGACCCAGTCCTGACCCTGATCAACGCGTAAGACTGCCTTAAACGACCTCAGCTGTTCCCCGGCGCAGGCCGGGGCCTAGGTGAAACCGCTTCACCCAGACCCCGGCCTCCGCCGGGGCACGCCTCAGAAGATCCCCAAGAACTTCTTCCGCTTCCCACCCTCTTCCGACTTCGCCTCGGCCTTCGTCCCCTTGCCCACGTCGGTCCGCGCGTCACCCTTCACGGTCCGCTGCGCCGTCGCCCGCGCACCCGCCAGCACCGGCCCGCATGCGGTTGTCTTCGCATCGCCCACGTCGACGAACGCCACCACCGCCGCCACCGGTGCCGCGACCAGCGCGAGGCCCAGCGAAGCGCCCGCCCGCGCCAGAAGTTCCGGGCTGATCACCTTGTAACCCGGTGCCGCGAAATGGCCGTTGATCCCGATCGGCGACTGCCCCGCGAACATGCTGAACTTCTTGCTGTCCGCGCGGAATGCCAGGTCGATCGACTCGTCCTTGAAACTGAACCCGCCGCGGCCCAGCATCACGTTCTTGCGCGTGTCGATCAGGATCGGGTCGGCCGTCGCGATCCCGTCGCGCACCGTGAAACCGATCAGCCCGCAGTTGATCTGCACCGGCTCCTTCAGCTTCCCCTGGAACATCTTCTGCGCGAACGTGCCGAGGTCCAGCTCCGCCAGCTGGATGTTGCGCGCCCAGAACGTCCCCTGCGGCAAGATCACCGCGATCCGCCCGTCCGACGACGCCAGCGACGCGCGCAGCGAATCGCCCTCGCCCGTCATCTGCACCCGCGCCTTTATGACGCCCGTCGTCCCCGACTCGGCCACCCCGAACCCGGCGAGCAGCTTGCCCATCGGCGTCGGCGACATGCGGATGTCGTAACTTGTCCGCACCAGCTTGCGCCGCGCGTTCAGCCGCACGTCCGCGGTCACGAACCCGCCCGCCAGGTCGAACGTCAGCGGCGACATGGTCAGCAGGCTGCGGTCCAGAACCAGGTTCAGCGTCACGTTCGACACCGGCAGGTTCGGCGCGCGCACCGCGGCCACCTTGTACCGCACCTTGGCATCGAACAGCCCGATCGAATCGGCACGCAGCGGCGCATCGGGCAACAGCCGCGGCACGCTGCCCGTCTGATGCACGGCGGCCTTCACGCCGACCGTCGCCAGCGCCTCCGGCTCGTACCCGATGAACGGCCCGATATCGACGATATCGACCTTGCGCGACACGATGTCCGCATCGACGAGCAACCGGTCGTTGGGCAGCGAGATCGTCATGCGCCCGGTCAAGTCACTGACCCCGAACCCACCCTTCATCCGGGTGAAACGCCATTCCCCGCCCACCTTGGTCAGGTCAGACGTCAGCGTGTACCGCCGCGTCTCGGGCGTCACCACGCCCAGCAATTCGAACAGCCCCGCCAGGTTCGGGCCATCCGCCCGCACCTTCAGGTCCGCCCCCTCCAGCACGGTCGCCCCGCGCAGCGTGCCGTCGACGCCCAGCTTGTCGCGCCCCGACACCGCCCGCATGGTCAGCCGGTTGCGCCCACCCGCGATCGTCTCGTTCGGCGACAGGATCGCGCCCTGCATCGTGAACGGCCGCCGCCGCAGCGTCCCGTCGCCGGTAAAGCGCAAATCATCCGCAAACTGCGTATCGCTCGCGCGCAACGTGTCGAACTTCACATCGGTGCGCAGGAACAGCTTGGGATCGATGTAGCGCAACGTCGTGCCGGCCACGTTCGCGCGCACGATCGTCGGCATCTTGAACGGCTCGCCCTTCTCGTTCGGGTCGCCCAGCGTCCAGGTGTTGCGCCGCCCGTCGGCATTCCATTCCATGTCGAGCGCGCCGTCGACCAGGCTCAGCTGCTTCACCCGCTGCGTGCCCCAGATCAGCGGGAACGACGCCACCCGCATGTCGATGCGCTTCGCCTTGAACAGCTCGTCCTTGGTCGCCCATTCGGGGTTCTGGATGGTGATTCCCTCCGCCACGAACTTGATGTCGAACGGATCGAAATAGAGCTGGAAATCGCCCGCCACCGCCACGCGCCGCTCCGCGCTGCCGCCGGCATAGCGTTCGAAATACGGCTTCAGGAACCGCCCCTTGGTGACGTACAGCACGGTCCAGGCGAGCACGATCAGCCCCAGGATGCTCGCCACCACCGCCAGCACGACGGCCAGCGACAGCGTGGCGGGCTCGCGCGGGCGCCCTGTCGTGGATGTGGAAGTCGGGGTCACGGCCGGTCGCGGTTCCGCTGCGGTGTCTGCCATTCTCGAAAAACCCTCAACGCACGGTCCCTGTCGCGGCTCTTGTGGCACAGGGCGGTTGCTTTTGGCGACGCTTTTCCCTAACGCCCCGCACTTCCGCGATCTGGAACGACGGTCCGGCCGATATGGGCTGCCGTGGCCGTTTACAGCTGTCGCATTTGCGAAGGAGACAGAAATGCCCAAGCTCAAGACCAAGTCGGGGGTCAAGAAGCGGTTCAAGATCACCGCAACCGGCAAGGTGAAGCACGGCGTCGCCGGCAAGCGTCACCGTTTGATCAGCCACAACTCGAAGTACATCCGCACCAACCGCGGAACCAGTGTCCTCGCCGCCGCCGATACGCCGCGCGTGAAGCTCTGGGCACCGTACGGTCTGAACTGAGGGAGTACGGATAAATGGCACGCGTCAAACGTGGTGTAACCACCAAAGCCCGCCACAAGCGGATCCTCGTTCAGGCGAAGGGCTATTATGGCCGCCGCAAGAACACCATCCGCATCGCCCGCCAGGCGGTGGAGAAGGCCGGGCAGTACGCCTACCGCGATCGCAAGGTTAAGAAGCGCACGTTCCGCGCGCTCTGGATCCAGCGCATCAACGCAGCCGTCCGCCAGGAAGGCCTGACCTACGGCGTGTTCATGCACGGCCTGAAGCTGGCCGGCGTCGAACTTGACCGCAAGGTCCTGGCCGACATCGCCATGCACGAAGCGAGCGTCTTCTCGACGATCGTCGCGCAGGCGAAGGCCGCCCTGCCGGAGGGTTCGCGCCACATGGCGTAACCCTTCGCGCCACGGCGTGAAGACAGACAGGGGCGCGGACCGGGCAACCGATCCGCGCCCTTTTCTTGTCTGGCGCCCAGCGCGTACCCGGCTTGGCATCCGCGCGAACGACGCTCATGGTGTCCACCGGCCACACGTGCCTGTCCGCGTGCGCCCTGGGAGACTCCGTTCGATGCTCTTGTTCCTGACCCTGCTCGCCGTCGATCCGGTCCAGACCGCCGCAACACCGGCGTCGGAACCCAAGAAGATCTGCCGCCGCGACATGACGACGGGCAGCATCATGCCCAAGCGCACATGCCGGACGCAGGCGGAATGGGCCGCGATCGAGCGGTCGAACGACGACGCCTGGGACGCGACCCGCCGCAAAATGGGCTTCACACAACGCGGCACCGGGCGTCTGGAATAGGCACATCCATGCCGCGTCGGCCGCGTACGTCGCCTGCGCGCCCGTCAATCGTCAGTCGGATGCTCCGGCTGCCCGATCGCCCTTGGTTACGATCAACCCGAAACATGTCGCCACGAACCCGTCGACGCCCACTTTCAGATGGTAGGACTGGCCCATCGCCTGGCTCAGCAGACCTTTCGTGCTGCCATGCCAGGGCGGCAGGTCGATGAACTGGTCCATCGGCGCATTGCCCGCGTCGAAGTCCAGCGGTGCGACCTGATGTCCCTGCGCGCGTAGTCGATCGGCGAGCGCCTCGATATGCTTCTGCTGGAACAGCACGGTCATCCAGTTGTCGATCGTCGGCCCATTCCCGTCGATGTTGAACTCGAGCGTATGGACCGCCACCCCGCCCGGCCGCAGCGTCTTCATCGCCTCCTCGACGAAGCGCAGCCCAAGATCGATCGAGCCCGGATGTTCGAGCGCGCAGATCGACCAGCAGAAGTCATAGCCCGCCAGGTCGTCCGGAATGGCATTCATGTCGCAATAACGGTGCGACACATGCCGCTCGAACGTCTCGCGATCCACCAGATGGGCCGCCCGCGCATGTTCCAGCGTCGCGGCATATTCATTGTTGGTCGACCAGCCGGCGGTCCGCATGTCCTCCGGCGGCAGATCCGTCATCGTGACGTCGACCTGATGCGCGGCAAGGTAGCTCGGGATCGGCTCGAACCCGCAACCAAACCCCAGGCCTCGCGCGCCGGGCCGCAATGCCCCGCCGTCGTGCGTCGCCTGCAGGATATAACCGAACTCCCACATCTTGCGGTGGTAGATCACCGGGATCTTCAGCTCGCCGCACCAGTGCCGGACCCAGTCGCTCTCGATGTCGCCTGCGTCGACGGCTTGCACGCCAGCCCGACATGCCGCGCGGACGTCTCACCCTCCGTTGGCAACGTCGCGGCCAACCGCCGCGCGAGGTCATAGCCCATCGCCTTCACGTTCAGCGCGAGGATGTCGATGTTGCGGACCGTCTCGATCAGCGCGTTGATGTTCGGCTGCGACCGGTCGTTGACCAGCGACAGGAGCAGTCCATCTTCTGCCGATCGTCGTCCGTGATGCCGACCGGTTCGGGCTGCGCGACCGGCGCCGGCGCAGGCTCCGCGGCCGCCGGACGACGCCGCCGGAACAGTCGAGACATCTTCATCCGCGTTTCCCCAAAACTGACGGTTCGCTCGTCAGAGCCATTGACGCAGCGCAACGTGCCGCCGGCAAACGCCGATATTCACCCGTTGGGATGGCGGTCCGTCAGACCGACGATCAATCCACCCGGCGCCCCTTGGCGACCGCAAGCGCCATCGTCAGTCCGATGCTCGCGAGGATGCTCGCCACCAGCAGAACAAAGCCGACTACCGGATGCACCGAAAGCCCATAGTCGACGATCGCCAGCCCGGTAGCGATCGTTACGCCGAGGCACAGCAGGAACGCGACCCAGCCCTTGGCGTTCGCCGGCGCGGCCGAGATCCGTCCCGCCCTGCGCGAATAGACGAACCACGCGTCGTCGGCGCGCTCGTCGTCCCGTTCCATCCGGCCCTCCCCCGCTGCGCCGACAGACTAGCGCGGCCGGGTCCTGGCGCAATCCATCCGAAGCACGTGATCAGCGCGGCGCGGAGCGTGACCAATATGAAAACGGGCCGGACGCTGGTGCGTCCGACCCGATTCGATCACGATTAGAAGCGAGGGATCACATGCCCGTAGGCATGCCACCACCCATGCCGCCCATGCCACCCATCCCGGGCTGCGGCGGCGCGATGCCGAGCATCTCGACGTCGAACACCAGCAGCGAGTTCGCCGGGATCACGACCTTGCCGGTCCGCGGATCGGGCATCGCCTGCGGGCCGTAGCCGAGTTCCGGCGGGATCCAGAAGCGGTACTTGGCGCCCGAGTTCATCAGCTGCAGGCCTTCGCTGAAGCCCGGAATCATCCGGCCGACCGGCATCGGCGTCGGCCCACCGTGCGACTCGGACGCGTCGAACGTCGAACCGTCGGCCAACTTGCCGTCATAGGTCACGATCGCCGTGTCCTGCGCCGTGGCGCGCGGGCCGGTGCCGGGCTTGATCACCTGGTACTGGAGACCCGACGGCGTCGTCTGCACACCGGACTTCTTCGCATTGCTCGCCATGAATTCCGAGGCCGGCTGCGCCAACGCGACCTGCGCGCGCGTACCGGCCCAGGCGAACCCGATCGCCGCGGCGAATGCCACGCCGATCCCGATCCACAGCTTGGTCAGCGAACCCTTTGCGATCGGACGCAGCGGTACGGCGGTCACTTCCGACATGGGTTCACTTTCCTCACTGGCAACAACATTAGCGACAGGGGCCTGTTACCGGGCGCCGTCGCGCTCCATGCGCTTGCGCTCCAGCTTGCGGGCGCGGCGGATGGCGGCGGCACGCTCGCGTGCACGCTTCTCGGACGGCTTTTCGTAATGCCGGCGCAACTTCATCTCGCGATAGACACCTTCGCGCTGCAGCTTCTTCTTGAGCGCGCGCAGCGCCTGGTCGACATTGTTATCGCGGACGATGATTTGCATGAGGTTAGTGTCTCCAAGGGAACCGGCCCGCCCCATCCCATTACGGATCGGACACACCATTTAACTATATAGGATTCGTCGCGGAAATGGCTCCCGCGTCGATCAAGGGCACGCCCCTACCAGTCGGGCCGCCATTATTCAACCCGGGCGCTCAACCCGGACCGGCGCGCAGATCCGCGAACGTCGCGGTCGTCCCCGCCGCCCGCGCCCGCCCGATTGCCGCCAGATCGGCGTTCGCCAGCGTGGCCGCGTTCCACGTCGCCACATCGCGCAGCCCGTCCTCGATCGTCCGCCCGCGGCTGTGGTTCAGCGACCGCTTGGTCCCCACCACCGCCATCGGCGATTTCGCCGCGATCGTCCGCGCCAGTTCCCACCCCGCCGCCAGCGCCGAGTCGCGATCCGCCGCAACCCGGTTCACCAGACCCCAGCGCGCCGCTTCGTCCGCCGCCATCTTCCGCCCGGTCAGCGCCAGTTCGCGCACGATCCCGCCGGGGATCAGGTGCGGCAGGCGTTGCAGCGTGCCCAGATCGGCGGTGATGCCGACATCTACCTCCGCCACCTGGAACCACGCATCCGCCGCCGCCACGCGCAGGTCGCACGCGCACGCCAGGTCCACGCCGCCGCCGATCACCCCACCGTGCAGCACCGCAATCACCGGCTGCCGCGCCGCCTCGACCGCGTCGATCGCCCCCTGCAACCAGGCGATATCGCGCACCTGCCGCTCCGCGAACCGCCCCGGATCGCCCACCTCGGCAAACTGCGCCGCCGCCCAGCCCAGATCGAGTCCTGCGCTGAAATGCCGGCCCTGTGCCGACAGCAGGATCGCCCGCACCCCCGAGTCGCCCGACAGCGCCCGGAACGTCGCGCCCAGTTCCTCAAAGAACCCGCCGTCCATCGCGTTCAGCCGGTCACCACGCGCCAGTTCGACATGCGCGACCGTCCCGTCGCGCGCCACGACGATCCGTGCGGTCCCGGTGCTTGCGGCTTCCATCGTCATCCTCCCTCGCCTATCCCACCGGCATGACGCGTTTCACCGTGAACGGCCAGCCCATCCGCTACCTGCTCGATCCGGAGACACCGCTGCTCTGGGCGCTGCGCGATGCGTCGAACCTGACCGGCACCAAATATGGCTGCGGCGCGGGGCTGTGCGGCGCCTGCACGGTCCATGTCGACGGCAACGCAGTGCGATCCTGCCAGGTCGCGATCGGCACGCTGGAGGGGAGCTTCGTCACCACGATCGAGGCGCTGTCGCGCGACCGCGGCCACCCGGTGCAACAGGCCTGGATCGCGGAGGCCGTCCCGCAATGCGGCTACTGCCAGTCCGGCATGATCATGGCCGCCGCCGCGCTCCTTTCGCGCAACGGCAACCCCTCCGATGCAGACATCGACGCCGCGATCACCAACATCTGCCGCTGCGGCACCTATCCCCGCATCCGCCGCGCGATCCGCGCCGCCGCCGCGGTCGCCGCCGGCCGCCTCACGCTGGAGGGCGGCCCCGCCCCCGGCATCGACCCGGCCGACGCGGCCCGCGCGGTGCCGGCCATGACGGTCGCCCGTCCGCCGGAGTAGCGAAGCTGTCGGATCGCTGACGAACGGGTTCAGCATCCATATCGCCGCCCCCCGCGATACGAGTCCCGACCGCGGCGCGCACGCCTGCGGTGACGGAGACATTCCATGCACAAAATGCTCACCGCATTGCTGCTCGGCGCGACGATCGCCACGCCGGTGCTCGCGCAGGACCGCGGCCCCGACGACCGCCGCCCGCGCGCAGCGGATGGCCGAGACGTCCGCGCGGACCGCGGTGACTTCGATGGACGCGAGGACCGCGGCCCCGACGGCCCGATCCGTGCCGAACCCCCCGGTCAGTTCGACCAGCCCGGCCAGCGCCCCGGCCCCGCCGGCCGCTTCGCCCCCCGCGACGACCGGCGCGACCGCGGCGGCCCCGGTGGCTTCAACGACCGCCGCGAGCCCCGCGACGCGCGCTTCGACGGTCAGCGTGGTGACCGCTTCGAAGGCGGCCCACGCGGCGGACGCCCCGGCGGCTACGACCGGTACGACGACCGCGGCGGCTATCGCTGGCAGGGCGGGTCCGCCGCCTGGAACCGCGACTGGCGGCGCGACGACCGTTACGACTGGCAGTCCTATCGCCGCACCAACGACCGCGCCTTCCGCGCGCCGCGCTATTACGGGCCGCAGGGGTCGGGCTACGGCTATCGCCGCTGGTCGGCCGGCTACCGGATCCAGCCGGCCTTCTACGGCCAGAACTACTGGATCGCGCGGCCCGAACTCTACCGGCTGCCGCCCGCCTACGGCGGCTATCGCTGGGTGCGCTACTATAACGACGTCGCGCTTGTCGACATCCGCTCCGGGCTGATCGAAGACATCCTCTACGGGTTCTTCCTCTGATCCTTTCAGTTCGCTGACGACGCCATTCGCGACCCGTTCAGTTCGAATCACCTATCCCCCAATCATCGGACGGACCGGCGAACACCGCCCCGCCGAACCACACAGGAAGGACCAGCATCATGCGCAAGTTTCTGATCGCCGGCTTGATGGCACTCACGCTCGCCCCCGCAATGGCCACCGCCCAGCCGGGCGAGCTGCGCCGCGACCGCCAGGACATCCGCGAGGAGCAGCGCGAACTCCGCCAGGCGCAGCGCTACGGCAATCCCCGCGACGTGCGCGAGCAGCGCCGCGACGTCCGCGAAGCCCGCCAGGAGTATCGCGAGGATTGGCGCCAGTATCGTCAGCAGAACCGCCGCGTCTTCACCCAGGGTCGCTACGCCGCGCCGGGCCGCAACTGGCGCTACCGCCCGGTCGCCGTGGGCTATCAGTTCCAGCCGGCATTCTACGGCCAGCGCTACGTGATCGCCGATCCGTACCGCTACCGCCTGCCGCGCGTCACCGGCGTCAACCGCTGGGTGCGCTACGGCAACGACGTCGTGTTGGTGAACACCCGCAACGGCCGCGTGGTCCAGGTCTACAACAGCTTCTTCTACTGAGGCTGACCACCAAAGACCGGACGACCCGGGGGCCACGCGCTCCCGGGTCGCTTGTCGTTGCGCCAGACTGCGCGTAGCTCCGGCCAACCCCTGCCGGAGTTTGCCGCCCATGCGCCTGTTCGCCGCCGCCTCGATCGCCCTCGCCCTGCCGCTTGCCGCGTCCGCGCAGCCGCCGGCCGCGACCGCCGCGTCGACGCCTCAGGCCGCCGCGCTGCGCAAGCTGTTCAGTGACAGCGACGAGGCGATGCTCCGCCGCAACCCGATCCAGGCGCTGTTCCGCGGCGACCTGCGCTATGCCGACCAGTTCGGCGACTACGTCACCGACGGCTACTACGCCGCCGAGAAGGCCGCCGCCGAAAGCGACCTCGCCGCGCTCAACCGCATCGACCGCAAGCTGCTCTCACCCGAGGATCAGCTGTCCTACGACGTCTTCCGCTACCAGACCGAAACGACGCTCAAGGGGTTCGCTCCCGCACTGCTGAAGGCGCAGGTCGAACGGCCGATCGACCATATGTCCGGCTTCCAGACCTTGGTCCCCGACGTCTCGTCCGGCGACGGCGCCGCGCCGTTCAAGACGGTCAAGGATTACGACGACAATCTGAAGCGCCTCGCCGGCTACATCGTCTATCTCCAGCGGGCTCAGGGCCGCATGGAACAGGGGATGGCGGACGGCATCGTCAACCCGAAACTCGTGATGCGCAACGTCGTGGCACAACTTGACGCGCTGGTCGCGCAGGGGCTCGAGGGGTCGACCTTCTACAAGCCCGTCACCAAATTCCCGGACGCGGTCCCGGCCGCCGACCGCACCCGCCTCACCGCCGCCTACGCCGCATTCATCCGCGACCGGTTGAACCCGGCGCACGTGGCGCTCCGCGACTTCATCCGCGACAAGTATCTACCGAAAGCGCGCGACAGCGTCGGCCTCGGTGAAATGCCCGGCGGCCCCGCGCTCTACACATATCTAGTGGCGCAGACCACGACGACCGACATGACCCCCGACGCGATCCACGCGCTGGGCCTGAGCGAAGTCGCGCGCATCCACACCGCGATGGAAGCGATCAAGACGCGCGTCGGCTTCAAGGGCACGTTGTCGCAGTTCTTCGAACATATGCGCACCAATCCGCGCTTCGCCCCGGCCACGCGTGAGGCGATCCGCGACGCGTTCCTGGCGATCGACACGCGCGTGAAGGCCACGGTCGGCCGCGACTTCTCGACCATCCCGAAATCGCCGCTCGATATCCGCCCCGTCCCCGCCTTCAAGGAAAAGGGCGAGGCCGCCGGCTCCTACATGCAGGGCACGCCCGACGGCACGCGTCCCGGCGTCTTCTACTACAACGCCTACGACCTACCTTCGCGCTTCACCTGGGGGTTCGAAACGCTGTTCCTGCACGAAGCGATGCCCGGCCATCATTTCCAGATCAGCCTGGCACAGGAGAACAGCGCGCTCCCCAGTTTCCAGCGGTTCGGCGGCAACACCGCCTTCGTCGAAGGCTGGGCGCTCTACGCCGAAAGCCTGGGGCCGGAACTCGGCATGTTCACCGATCCCTACCAGCTTTACGGCCATCTGAACGACGAGATCCTGCGCGCGATGCGGCTGGTCGTCGACACCGGCCTCCATTCCAAGGGCTGGAGCCGGGACAAGGCGATCGCCTACATGCTCGACAACAGCGCCATGGGCCGCACCGACGCCACCGCCGAGGTCGAACGCTACATCGCCATCGCATCGCAGGCGACCGCCTACAAGATCGGCCAGCTCACCATCCGCCGCCTCCGCACCCGCGCCGAACAGGCACTCGGCCCCAAATTCGACGTCCGCGCCTTCCACGCCCAGGTCCTGATGTCCGGCGCGCTTCCGATGGCGGTTCTGGAGTCCAAGATCGACCGCTGGATCGCTTCGCAGAAGTAAGCGCGACACGCCCGCGGCACGTCATCCCGGACTCGATCCGGATGACGTCAGCCCCGGGTGAAGTCTTCTGGTCGGTTCACGCACCAACCGTTCGTCCTGAGTAGGGGCTGAGCCTGTCGAAGACCCGTATCGAAGGACCGCGCAGCACCTGAGGCCATGCTTCGATACGGCTCCTCGATACGCACCTACAGCGCTACTCGGACCCTACTAAGCACAAACGGATCTATGGGAGGTCGTCGAGCCCAAAGCCCGAACCCCTACTTCGCCACCCGCCCAAACGGCAGTAGCTGCTTCGCCATCGCCTGCGCCGCCTTCGCATTGCCCGCCCGCACCGGCACCAGGATCGCCGTCGCGCTCCGCTGGATCACCCGGTCGAGCGCCGTCGGCGTCGCACCGCGCGTCGCCGCCTCCGCCAGCCCGCGCGCCTTCGGATCCGCCCCGTCCAGCGTCAGCCGCAGCAGCGCCGCCAGCCCCGGGAACATCGCGCGGTTGCCCGCCAGCGCCACCGACCGGTCGAGCGCAGCCAGCCCGGTTGCCTTCTTCGCGCCCAGCGCGGTGCTCGCAATGAACCCGCCCAGCGTCGTCACCGCATCGATGTTCCAGCCGGCGACCACCGCCTGCGCTTCCGGATCGCGCGGGTTCGCCGCGGCCAGTGCGTTGAACCGGTCGCGTGCTGCCACCGCATCCGCGCGGCTCTTGGTCAGCTTCGCGCGATACCCGATCGCCATCGCCTTGGTCAGCTGCGCCTCGCGGTCGCCCGGCGTGCGCGCCAGCGTGGCGTTGGCGCCCGCCTCCGCCTGCGCCACCTGCGCCAGCGCGGTCGCCTTGTCGCGCGCGTTGAAGGCGGCGTTCGTCAGGATATCACGCGGGGTGGCGGCAACCGCCGGCATTGCGATCAGCGCGACGGCGCACAGTCCGGTCATCTGCTTGATCATGGTCTCGTCTCCTTGTGGTCGGGCCGAAAGGATCGAACCTGACTTAGCGAACGCCTCGCCCGCGCCATCGGGCCCGGTCTTGCGTTGCTACGCCGCGCTACCGGAACCGGGCGTGAACGGCCGCGCCAGCGCCTCGGCGATCAGCCGCCGGCTCGGTTCCACGCCGTACAGCGCGAAGAAGCTCCCCATTCGCGGCCCCTGCTCCGCGCCCAGCAAGGTCTCGTACAGGACCTTGAACCAGTCGCGCAGCGCCTCCTTCCCGTAATGCCGCTTGCCCACGTCATAGACATGGTTCTGCAACCGCACCGCCGGATCCTCGCCACCTTCCGCCCCATCCGCAGCATCGGCGTCCGCCGCCAGCAACGCATCCAGATCGCGCAGCGCCGCCGCTTCCGCCTCGCTCGGCGCCCGCCGATTGAGCGTCCCCGCCACGAAATGCGCGGCATAGGCGATCGCATAATCGATCAACCGGTCCAGCTCCGGATGCGTCTCCGCCGACAGCGTCGGGTCATAGCGATGCAGGAACGCCCACATCGTCTCGCGCTCGCCCACACCCGGCAGGCTGGCCAGGTTCAGCAGTAGCCCGAACGTCACCGGCAACGTCCCCGTCGGCACCGCGCCGTTGTGGATGTGATGCACCGGATTGCCCAGCTTCTGCTTCAGATCCTGCGTGTGATAATTGCCGCGAAACTGCCAATATTCGTCGATTGCCCGCGGGATCAGCCCCAGGTGCAGCGACTTGGCCTTCTTCGGCTCGCGGTACGAATAGAAGGCGATGCTCTCCTCCGGCCCGTAGCTCAGCCATTCGTCCAGCCCGAGACCATTGCCCTTCGACTTGCTGATCTTCTCGCCGCGCTCGTCGAGGAACATCTCGTACGTCAGCCCCTCCGGCGGCCGCGCGCCCAGCACCCGCGCGATCTTCGACGCCTGCGTCACGCTGTCGGTCAGGTCCTTGCCCGACATCTCGTAATCGACACCCAGCTCGACCCAGCGCATCGCCCAGTCGACCTTCCACTGCAATTTCGCAGCACCGCCCAGCACCGACCGCTCGATCCGCTCGCCCGCATCCTCGAACGACACGATCCCCGCCTCGGCATCGACGACCGTCACCGGCACCTGCAACACGATCCCGCTCGTCGGGCTGATCGGCAGGATGGGCGAATAGGTCGCGGCCCGCTCGGCCCGCAAAGTCGGCAGCATCACGCCCATGATCGCGTCGTAGTTACGCAGCACGCCGCGCAAGCCCTCGTCGAACCGCCCCGACCGATACTGCTCGGTCGACGACACGAACTCGTAATCGAACCCGAACCGGTCGAGGAAGGCGCGCAGCAACGCATTGTTGTGATCCGCGAACGACTTATGGCACCCGAACGGATCGGGCACCTCCGTCAACGGCTTGCCCAGATGCTCCGCCAGCATCGCCTGGTTCGGCACATTGTCCGGCACCTTGCGCAGGCCGTCCATGTCGTCGCTGAACGCCACCAGCCGGGTCGGCGTGTCGGACAGCGCGGCGAACGCGTTGCGCACCATCGTGGTCCGCAACACCTCGTTGAACGTGCCGATATGCGGCAGGCCCGACGGGCCGTACCCCGTTTCGAACAGCACCGCGCCGGCGGGCTTGCCGTCCGGATACCGCTTCAGGATCTTGCGCGCCTCCTCGAACGGCCAGGCCTTGCTGTCCAGCGCGGCCGCGCGGAGCGTCGGATCGTTTGCCATATGTTCCCGTGTCTTCTACGTATCGAATCCGAGTCCTTAGAACATCGGGGCGCGCCGTGCGACGCGCTTGTCGTCCCACTGGCGACGCGTATGGCACGGGACCGCGACGGAGATCCGATGGCGACCGAACACCCCATCCCGCAAGAGCCCCAGATCCTGTCCGGCGACGATCGGTCGCTGCCCGCGCTGCCCATGAAACAGGCGCGGCGGATGGATCACAGCCCGGAACGCACGCTCTATGTCGCGCAGCCCGGGCTTCGCGCGCTGCCGTCCGGCACGCTGGTCATCATCGGGTTCGCCAGTCCGCAGCTGCTGTCCGTCGTCTTCCTGTTCTGGGCGATCTGGTGGCCCGCGCCCGTGACGCCCGGCGCGCTCCGTTTCGCGCTGGCCAGCACCTTTCTGCTCGGCGGGCTGTCGCTGCTCGTCCTATGGCTGCTGCTCCGCCACAACCTCGCGCTCGCCGCCGGCATCATCCGCGCGCCGTTCACGCGCGTCACGGTCACCACCCGCCGCGTCCTGTGGACCGTCCCCTGGTCGCGTCATCCGGTGATGGAGATCGGCGCACGCCGCATCGCGGGCGGCATCCTCGGCCCCACCGACAAGCGCGGCACGGGGTCTGCCGCGATGATCCTGCGCGAAAATGATCCGTCCGCCGATTTCGACGGCAACATCCACTTCGATCGGATGCCCGACGCCGCCGGCTTCGTCGCCGCGCTCGACGGTTTCCACTGACGCCGCGCCCCGGCTCCGACCTGACAGCCGGCGCCCTCCTCCCTATGTTGCAAGCATGATCCCGCCGCCGACCTTCAGCGCGCTCCACGCGACCCATGGCGGCATCTGGATCGCGGAGGCGGACGGCCGCGTCCGCACCGTGGGCCGGGGTGAGGCGATCGCCCACGCCGCCGAAACGCCCGTCGTGCTGCTCAACGCGCCGCTCGCCGCCACCCGGCTCGGCTACGGTGAACTGAGCGGGCTCGACCTGCTCGAACTCTACGCCTTCGTCCATCCCGGCCAGTTCGCCGTGCCGACCCCCGCCGGCCTCGCCCGCGCACTTGGCCTCGACCCGCCGGAAAACGAGACCGCCGCCGCCGCGTTCCTGCTCGTCGCCGCGCATGCGCTGCTCAACCAGCTCGACCGCCCCGGCTGGGCGGAACGCGAGGGGGCCTGGACGTCCGCCGCCACGCTGCAACGCCTGCGCTGGCCGTGGAGCGTCGCGGTGGTGCCGCGCATCGCCCGCCCGGACAAGGCCGAACGCTGGCTCTTCTCCCGCCTGCCCGAATGGGACGAAAGCGCGCTTCGCCCGCAACCCCGCCCGGTCGTGCTCGGCGATGTCGAAACCGTCGCCACGCTCGAACGGCTGGTCGGCGCGCAGGCCGAACCGCGGCAGGGGCAGCGCGACTATGCCGTCGCCGCCGCGCGCGCGTTCGACCCGCGCGTGATGGACGATCGCCCCCACGTCCTGCTGGCGGAGGCCGGCACCGGCATCGGCAAGACGCTCGGCTATCTCGCCCCCGCCGCGCTCTACGCCGCGCGCGCTGACGGCCCGGTATGGATCAGCACCTACACCAAGACGCTGCAACGCCAGCTCGACCGCGAAACAGGGCGCATTTTCGCCGATCCCGCCGAACGCCGCGAAAAGGTCGTGGTGCGCAAGGGCCGCGAAAACTATCTCTGCCTGCTCAATCTGGAGGACGCGTTGCAGGGCGGGTTCCAGGGCCGCGCCGCCATCCTCGCGCACCTCGTCGCACGCTGGGCCGCCTACAGCCGCGACGGCGACATGGTCGGCGGCGACCTGCCCGGCTGGCTGCCCACGCTGTTCCGCAAGGCAGGGTCGACCGCGCTCACCGACCGCCGCGGCGAATGTGTCTATGCCGGCTGCCCGCACTACCGGCGCTGCTTCATCGAACGCGCCGCGCGCGCCAGCGAGGGCGCCGACATCGTCATCGCCAACCACGCGCTCGTCATGATCCTGGCGCAGCGTCGCCGCGACGAGGGCCGTCCGCTCGCCCGCATCGTATTCGACGAGGGGCATCATCTGTTCGACGCCGCCGACTCGACCTTCGCCGCCGCGCTGACGGGGCAGGAGGCGATCGAGCTGCGCCGCTGGATCATGGGCCCCGAAAAACACGCGCGCGGTCGCCGCCGCGGGCTGTCCGCGCGGCTGTCCGACGTCGGCTCCTATGACGAGGCGGGTGGCCTCGCGATCGAGGATGCGGTCCAGGCGGCCGGCGCGTTGCCCGCCGACAACTGGCTCGCCCGCATGGCCGACGGCCTGCCGCTCGGCCCGATCGAAACGCTGCTCGCGCGCGTCCGCGACACGGTGTTCGCCCGCGCGCGCGCCGCCGACGCCGGCTACGGGATCGAGACCGAGGCCGCCGAACTGGACGGTCCGCTGGTCGAGGCCGCCCCCCCCGCGGTGCAGGCGCTCGACGCACTCGTCGGCCCGATGCTCCGCCTCCGCCAGCGGCTCGAGGCTGTGCTGGAGGACGGCCCTGACTGGCTGGACGCCGCCGCCCGCGCGCGGATCGAGGGCGCGATCGGCGGGCTGACGTTGCGCAGCCGGATGCTCGGCGGCTGGATCGCGCTGCTCGGGCGGCTCGGCGGGCCGGTCGATCCCGATTTCGTCGACTGGCTGGCGGTCGACCGGGTCGAGGGTCGCGAATTCGACATCGGGCTCCACCGCCACTGGCTCGATCCGTCCAAACCGCTCGCCGAAACCGTGCTGAAGGCCGCGCACGGCGTCATCGTCACCTCCGCCACGCTGCGCGGCGGGTCCGACTGGGCCACGGCCGACGCCGCGGTCGGCACCGCGCATATCTCCGTCGAACCGCGTCGTTTCGCCGTCGCCAGCCCGTTCGACTATGCCAACCGCTCCGAAGTGCTGGTCGTCACCGACGTGAAACGCGGCGATCTGGCGCAACTGGCCGGCGCCTACGCCCGGCTGATCGAGGCGGCTGGCGGCGGCACGCTCGGCCTGTTCACCGCGGTCGCCCGGCTGAAGGTCGTGACCGCGCGGATCGCCGACCGCCTCGCCCGCGCCGGCCTGCCGCTCTATGCGCAGCATGTCGATACGATCGACACCGGCACGCTCGTCGATATCTTCCGCGACGATCCGCGCGCCTCGCTGCTCGGCACCGATGCGCTCCGCGACGGCGTCGATGTCCCCGGCGAATCGCTCCGGCTGGTGGTGATGGAGGGCGTCCCCTGGCCGCGCCCCACCGTGCTGCACAGCGCGCGCCGCGCGGCCGGCGGCGGCTCCGCGCATGACGACCGCGTCGTGCGCGCGCGGCTGGCGCAGGCGTTCGGACGGCTGATCCGCCGGGCGGACGATCGCGGGCTATTCGTACTCCTGTCCGCCGCGATGCCGTCGCGCCTGCTCGACGCGTTCCCGCCCGGTGTCGCCGTAACGCGCCTCACGCTCGACGAAGCGGTGGCGCGCGTCGCATCGCGCCTTTCCCTCGACGCGAAACCGGGGCATCAGTCCGCCACCATCGACGCGCCGGGGAGCCTATGAAGACCTTGATCCTGCTCCGCCACGCGAAATCCGGCTGGGACGACAGCGTCGCCCGCGATTTCGATCGTCCCCTGAACCCGAAGGGCAAGCGCGCCGGCCGCACCGTCGGTCAGCATATGCGTACGCAGGGCCTGCGGTTCGACGCCGCCGTCGCCTCCCCCGCGGTCCGCGTCGTCGAAACGCTGGCGCAGGTCGCGGACGGCTACGGCCACGCGATCGACCCGGCCTGGGACCGCCGGATCTACCTCGCTTCCGCCTCAACGCTGCTCGACGTCGTGCAGGATGCGGACGACAGCGCCGAGTCGCTCTTGCTTGCCGGCCACAATCCGGGGCTGGAGGATCTCGTCCTGCTGCTCGTCCCCGATCGTACCGACGACGCCGAACGCGACAAGGTGGAGGAGAAATTCCCGACCGCCAGCCTCGCCGTCCTGCGCTTCGACGCCGATCACTGGTTCGACATCTCCGAAGGCAGCGGCACCCTCACCCGCTTCGTCCGCCCCCGCGACCTCGATGCGACATTGGGCCCGGACGCGTAACCAAACTCCCTCCCCCCACCCGGGGGGAGGGCCGGGGTGGGGGGATTTTCTAGGTGAAACGCCGGTAGGAAACCGCGGCAGGATCTCACTCCCAGCCCAGCTTCCACTGTTTGAAACGCAAATCCGAAGATCCGTTCGTGCTGAGTAGAGACCGAGTAGCGCCAACGGCGCGTACCGAGGGCTCGTATCGAAGCGTCAGTCCCGACCCATCCTTCGATACGGGTCTTCGACAGGCTCAGCCCCTACTCAGGACAAACGGTTAGTCGCGGAAAGGGAGGAAGCCCCCCTCACTCCTCAACGCCTCAAGCCGCCAGCGGAAACCGCAGCATCCGGTCCGCCACCGGCACCAGCGCCTGCCCCGGCCCCCCCAGCGCCCGCCCGATCTCGGGATGATCCGCATCCAGCCCGCCGGTCAGCGCACCGAACGCCGGCAGGATCAGCTTGTTCTCCGTCGCCACGAAGCAGCGTCGCGCGATCCGCCGCCCGCGCACCGTGATGCGCAGCTTGGGGTGGAAATGCCCGGACAGCTCCGGCCGGGTCTCGCGCGGGTCCGCCTCGTGGCGCAGGACCAGCCCGTCGACCGTCATCTCGTCCACCACCGTGCCGCCGCAATGGTCGGCGATCAGTGGATCGTGGTTCCCCGTGATCCACACCCAGCGCGTGCGTTCGGTCAGGCCGCGCAACATCGCTTGCGCCTGCGCCGGCAACCGCTCGCAGCCCTGTACGTCGTGGAAACTGTCGCCCAGGCACCAGATCTCCGCCGCCTCGGTCGCTGCGACCAGCGCGGTCAGGTCGGCCAGCGTCGCGATCGAGTCATAGGGCGGCAGCAACTGCCCGAACCGCGCGAACCAGCTCGCCTTTTCGAAATGCAGATCGGCCACCAGCAGCGCCTTGCGCGTGGGCCAGAACAGCGCCCCCTGGGGCAAGGCCATCAGCTCGTGGCCACAGAACGAAAAGGGAACCATATCTCCCGGCCTATAGGTCCGCCGGGCCGGGGATCACAAGCGCAATCAGATCGCCCGATCAGGCGGCGCTCTTCTCGCCGTCCGTCGCGGTGTCGGCCTTGGCGCTCACGTCGTTCGCGACTTCGCCCGCCGCCTTGGCCAGCGCCTTGCCGCCATAGATGAAGCCGTAGACCGGATACGCCTTGATCCCGATCGACTTGATCGGCGCGTACCACACCTTCACCTGGCTCCAGTCGTTGGCCGGCGACGCGTCGATCACCGTCACGTCGTTCTCGACCTGCCCACGGTGCCCGTTGATCAGCGACCAGTTGGCGTGCGTCACCTTGATGATGCGGTCGCTGACGATCTTGCTGACGGTGGCGACATGGCCGACCCGCATCGCGCCGGTCGCCTTGAACACCAGCACCGCGCCCGGCTTCGGCGCCGTCCCGCGATCATATTTGCCGACCGCCTGGTTCCACCAGGTGAACGCGTTGCCGAACAGCTTCACGCCCGAGATCATCCGCGCGAACGGAACGCACTGCCAACCGAAGCTCTTGGCCTCCGCGGCGGCCGGGGTCATCGCAAAAAAGATGAGAGCGAGGAAACCGACTGCGTTCTTGGTGGTTGTGGTCATGTCGCGTCCCGCCCCGTTGTTGACACTCGGGTATGTCGGACCCCTTGACCGCGCCAGCGCCAGGCGGCGGGCCGTCCCGCGCTTGCGCCCAGTTGAACGCACAATTTACAACAATTTCAGTTCATCGACGAGGCCCCTCGCTTCGTCGTTCGGTCTCATGGCGCGACCGATTCGTTAACCTGTGTTTGCATAGTCCGCGCCGCGTCGGACCGGTCCGGACGGCAGCGCTACCTTGGCCCGGCGCACCCCCGTAACAACCGCTGCTTGATCCCGCCCCTCCCCCGCGACTACGGGTTCCGGGACGATTCCCGCCCGACATGGCGGCGACAAGGGGCGACGCGTGGACGACATCGATCATCAGAAGGCAGACTGGCTGGCCCAGATCGCCGACGCCGACGCCCCCGCGCTGGAGGCGATCCGCGTCGCCGCGCTCGGCAAAAGCGGCAGCATCACCGCGCTGCTGAAGACGATGGGCAAGCTCACCCCCGACGAACGGCTCGTCCAGGGCCCCGCGATCCACGGCCTGCGCGAGGCAGTGACCGCCGCGATCGCCGACCGCAAGGCGCTGCTCGACACGCAGGCGCTCGACGCCCGGCTCGCCACCGAACGGCTCGACCTCACGCTGCCCGTCGCGCTCCCCCCGGCCGGCTCGGTCCACCCGGTGGCTCAGGTCATGGACGAACTGGCCGAGATCTTCGCCGACCTCGGCTTCGCGGTCGCCACCGGCCCCGAGATCGAGGACGACTGGCACAACTTCACCGCGCTCAACATTCCCGAGACGCACCCCGCGCGGGCGATGCACGACACCTTCTATGTGGAACGGGTCAACGAGCATAAGGAAGCTAGCGCCGGGCAAAGCCCGTCGTCGGTCGACGCGGACTCCGCGCCGCCGGCCGGATCCGCAAGCGCGCCCGCGGGTCCGCGCATGCTTCTCAGGACACACACGTCCCCCGTCCAGATCCGCACGATGCTTTCGCAGCAGCCGCCGATCCGCATCATCGCCCCCGGCCGCACCTACCGGTCGGACAGCGACGCCACCCACACGCCGATGTTCCATCAGGTCGAAGGGCTCGTCATCGATCGCGGCATCACGATGGGCCACCTGAAATGGACGCTCGAAACCTTCGTAAAGGCCTATTTCGAGCGCGACGACATCGTCCTGCGCCTGCGTCCGAGCTATTTCCCCTTCACCGAACCCTCGGCGGAGGTCGACGTCGGCTTCACCTGGGAAAAGGGCCGCCGCGTGATCGGCGGCGGCGGTGATGCGGCCGGCGGCGGCTGGATGGAGATCCTCGGCTCCGGCATGGTCCATCCGAAGGTCATCGCCGCCTGCGGGCTCGATCCGGCGGAGTGGCAGGGCTTCGCCTTTGGCTGCGGCATCGATCGGCTCGCCATGCTGAAATACGGGATGGACGATCTGCGCCCGTTCTTCGACGGCGACCTGCGCTGGCTCAGGCATTATGGTTTCGCGGCGCTCGACATGCCGACGCTGTCCGGGGGGATTTCGGCATGAAGTTCACATTGTCCTGGCTCAAGGACCATCTCGAAACCGACGCCACCGTCGAACAGGTCGCCGAACGGCTGACCCAGATCGGGCTGGAGGTGGAGGGGATCGACGATCCCGCCGCGCGCATCGCGCCGTTCGTCGTCGCGCGCGTCCTCACCGCCGCCCCGCATCCGCAGGCCGACAAGCTGCAGATCCTGTCGGTCGACGCCGGCGGCCCCGAACCGCTCCAGGTCGTGTGCGGCGCCCCCAATGCGCGCGCCGGCCTGATCGGCGTGTTCGGCGCACCCGGCACCTATGTGCCCGGCCTCGACGTGACGCTGAAGGTCGCGGCGATCCGCGGCGTCGAATCACGCGGCATGATGTGTTCGGCACGCGAACTGCTGCTGTCCGACGCGCATGACGGCATCCTCGAACTGGCCGACGACGCGCCGGTCGGCACCTCCTACGCCGACTATGCGCAGCTCAGCGATCCGGTGATCGACGTCGCGATCACGCCGAACCGCCAGGATTGCATGGGCGTCCGCGGGATCGCGCGCGATCTCGCCGCCGCCGGGCTCGGCACGCTGAAATCGCTGGTCGTGCCCACGATCAAACCCGCCTTCCCCTGCCCCATTGCGATCCGCACGGACGATCCGGACGGCTGCCCCGCGCTCTACGGCCGCGTGGTCCGCGGCGTCGCGAACGGTGCCGCGCCCGACTGGATGGCCCGCCGGCTGACTGCGGTGGGGCAGCGCCCGATCTCCGCGCTGGTCGACATCACCAACTATGTCATGCTCGATCATGGCCGCCCGCTCCACGTCTACGATCTGGCGAAGCTCCAGGGCGGGCTCGTCGCGCGCAAGGCCGTGGCCGGCGAAACGCTGACCGCGCTCAACGGCCGCGACTATGCGCTCACCCCGGCGATGACCGTCATCGCGGACGACACGACCGTCCACGACATCGGCGGCATCATGGGCGGGATGCACTCCGGCGTCTCGGCGGACACGACCGACATCGTCGTCGAATGCGCCTTCTTCGAACCGACCACGATCGCCCGCACCGGCCAGGCGCTGGCGCTCACCAGCGACGCGCGCACCCGCTTCGAACGCGGCGTCGATCCGCAGTTCCTCGACGACGGCCTCGCCATCGCCACCGACCTGATCCGCCAGATCTGCGGAGGCGATGCGTCCGACGTCGTCAAGGCCGGCACCCCGCCGGAGGGGGTCAGCGTGATCGCGCATGATCCGACGCTCTGCCTGCGCCTCGCCGGCATGGCCGTGCCCGCCGATCGCCAGCGCCGCATCCTGACCGCGCTCGGCTTCGGCGTCGATGCCGGCTGGAACGTCCGTGTCCCCAGCTGGCGGCGTGACGTCGACGGCCCGGCCGACCTGGTCGAGGAAGTCGTGCGGATCGAGGGGCTCGACGCGCTCGTCTCCACCCCCCTGCCGCGGTTCGAGGGCGTCGCCCGCCCCACCGCCACCCCGGCCCAGCTGCTCGAACGGCGCGTCCGCCGCGCCGCCGCCGCCCGCGGCCTGTCCGAAGCGGTCACCTGGAGCTTCATCGCGCAGGCCGAGGCCGACGCGTTCGGCGGCGGCGCCTGGGCACTGACCAACCCGATCAGCGAGGCGCTCAAGATCATGCGCCCCTCGCTGCTTCCCGGCCTGCTGTCCGCCGCGAAGCGCAACGCCGATCGCGCCGCTGCGACGATCCGGCTGTTCGAGGTCGGCCGCCGCTACCTGGCGGACGGCGAGCGCGCGACGCTCGGCTTCGTTCTAATGGGCGACCGCGCCCGCCGCGACTGGCGTGACGGCAAGCCCGCTACGTTCGATGCCTACGACGCGAAGGCGGAGGCGCTCGCCCTCCTCGCCGCCGCCGGCGTGCCGGTCGATCGGGTCCAGGTGATGGCCGCGGTCTCGCCGGTCTACCACCCCGGCCGCTCCGCCACGCTCCGGCTCGGCCCCAAGACGATCCTCGCGGAATTCGGCGAACTCCACCCCGCCACCGCCCGCGCGATGGGCCTCGACGGCAGCGCGGTCGCGGGCGAAATCTACCTCGACGCGATCCCGCAGAAGCGCGGCACCGGCCCCGTCCGCCCCGGCTTCGCGCCCCCCGCGCTCCAGCCGGTCCGCCGCGACTTCGCCTTCGTCGTCGCCCCGACGCTCGTCGCCGACGACCTCGTCCGCGCGGTGCGCAGCGCAGACAAGACCGCCATCGTCGACGCCCGCATCTTCGACCGCTTCGTCCTCCCCGACGGAGACCTGTCCGTGGCCGTCGAAGTCACGCTGCAACCGACCGACAAGAGCTTCACCGACGCAGAGCTGACCGCGATCGCCGACAAGGTGGTCGCGGCCGCAACGAAGGTCGGCGCCCGCCTGCGCTAAGCTTCACCCAAGGCGCAACAGGCCCCCTCTCCCCTCCGGGGAGAGGGCTGGGGAGAGGGGCAGTGGCTTGAGAAAACAGCCAGCCCAAACACCACCTCACCGCCGCAACAAAAACACCGCATGCTCCGCAAGCAAGTTCGCCTGCACCGCCGAACACCGCCGCGACCCGGCCAGAAACCAGGCCTCCTCCACGACAATCCCCCGCGCCGCCACGAACGCCCGGAAATCGTCGATCGTCAGGTGGTGGATATCCTGCGTCTCGTACCAGCTGACCGGCAGCGCTGCCGTCACCGGCATCCGCCCGCCCCACATCAGCGACCATCGCACGCGCCAGTAGGCGAAATTCGGAAACGACACGAACGCCGTCCGCCCGATGCGCAGCAGCTCGTCCAGCACGCGGTCCGGCCGCCGCGCTGTCTGCAACGTCTGGCTCAGGATCGCATGGTCGAAACTGGCGTCGGGATAGGCCGACAGGTCGGTATCGGCATCGCCCTGCACCACCGACAGCCCGCGCGCGACCGCGGCCGACACATTCGCCCCGTCGATCTCGATCCCGCGCGCATCGGCCCCCTGCCGGTCGCGCAACACCGCCATCAACTCGCCCCCGCCGCACCCGATATCGAGCACCCGCGCGCCCCGCGCAACATTGTCGGCGATGATCGCCAGGTCGGGCCGCAGCAGGCTCACGCCGCAACCGCCCGCAAAAACCCGTCGACGACACGGTTCAGCTCCGGCACGTCCAGCAGGAACGCGTCGTGCCCGAACGGCGACGACAGCTCGACAAAACTCGCCGCCGCCCCCGCCGCGTTCAGCGCATGGACGATCGCCCGGCTTTCCGACGTCGGATACAACCAGTCGCTGTCGAAACTCACCAGGCAGAACCGCGTCGCCGACCCCGCGAACGCATTGGCGAGCCGCCCGCCATGCTCCTCCGCCAGATCGAAATAATCCATCGCGCGGGTGATATAGAGGTAGCTGTTGGCGTCGAACCGGTCGGTGAAACTGATCCCCTGGTGCCGCAGATAGCTCTCCACCTGGAAATCCGCGTCGAACCCGAAACTCTTGGTTTCGCGCGCCTGCAACCGCCGCCCGAACTTCTCCGTCAGCCCGGCCTCGGACAGATAGGTGATGTGCGCCGCCATCCGCGCCACCGCCAGCCCGGCGGTCGGCGGCACATCGCCCGGCCCGTAATACTCGCCCTCGCGCCAGTTCGGATCGGCCATGATCGCCTGCCGCCCGACTTCGTGAAACGCGATATTCTGCGCGCTATGGCGCGCCGCTGACGCGATCACCACAGCGGACCGCACCCGATCCGGATAGGTCGCCGCCCATTCCAGCACCTGCATCCCGCCCATCGACCCGCCGACCACCGCCAGCAGCACACGCACGCCAAGATGATCCATCAGCAACGCCTGCGCCCGCGCCATGTCTCGCAGCGTGATGACCGGAAACCGCATCGCGTAAGGGCGGCCCGTCGCCGGATCGACGCTCGCCGGCCCGGACGATCCCATGCAAGACCCCAGCACATTGGCGCACACGATGAAATGCCGCGCCGGATCGACCGGCTGCCCCGGCCCCACCATTCGCGTCCACCAGCCGGGCTTCCCCGTCCGCGGATGATCCGACGCGACATGATGATCACCGGTCAGCGCATGGCAGATCAGCACCGCGTTCGACCGCTCGGCGTTCAGCGTGCCATAGGTCTCATAGGCGATATCGACCGCAGCCAGCACCGCACCCCCGTCCAACGCGAACGGCCCGGGCAGCGTCACGACGCGCGAAAGGCCGAAACGGGCATCCTCGGACATGCCCAGCGCGCTAGGGGTGCCAAGGAAAGCTGTCAATCACTCCCTCCCCCACCGGGGGGAGGGAGTGATTGACCCGCGCCACACCAAACGCACGCCTTCGAACCTCCCACCCCACCGACGCCCCCGATCAGCGAAGCGCTAATTTGCCCGCCCCCTCCATCTTCGACATGACGAGCCTTCCCCAATCCGCTATCGCCCCCGGCATGACAGCACCTGCTCCAAAGCCCTGGATCGACGCGATCGCGCCCTATCTGCCGGGCCGCACCACCACCGACAGCGGCGTCCGCGCGACCAAATTGTCGTCGAACGAGAACCCGTTCGGCACCGGCGCGCCGGCCCGCGCCGCCTATGCCGCAGAGGCAGGGACGCTCGACCGCTACCCCGATCCCGGCGCGACGCTCCTCCGCGAAGCACTCGCCGCCAAATACGGCCTCGACCCCACACGCGTGATCTACGGCACCGGATCGGACGAGATCCTGCATCTCGCCGCGGGTGCCTTCGCCGGCGTCGGCGACGAAGTCCTGCAGGTCCGCTACGGCTTCTCGGTCTACGAAATCGCCGCCCGCCGCGTCGGCGCGACTTTGGTCGTGGCCCCGGACAAGGACTACGCCACGGACATCGATGCGCTGCTCGCTGCGGTCACGCCAAAGACCCGCGTCGTGTTCGTCGCCAATCCGAACAACCCGACCGGCACCTACAGCAACCGCAGCGACATCGCCCGCCTCCACGCCGGACTGCCCGCCGACTGCCTGCTCGTCATCGATCAGGCCTATGCCGAATATCTCGCACCCGGCGCCGACGACGGCGCGCTCGAACTCGCGCGCGGCGCACAGAACGTGCTCGTCACGCGCACCTTCTCCAAGATCCACGGCCTCGCGGCAGAGCGGATCGGCTGGGGCTACGGCTCCGCCCCCGTCATCACCGCGTTGCACAAGATCCGTGCGCCGTTCAACGTCACCACCGCGGGTCAGGCGGCGGCCGTCGCGGCACTCGGCGACGACGCGTTCGTCGACCGCAGCCGCGACCACAACGCCACCTGGCGCGCCTGGTTCGCCACCACGATGAACGCGATCGACGGCCTGCGCGCCGTGCCGAGCGAGGCGAACTTCTCGCTGATCCTGTTCGAGGGCCGGCTGACCGCGCAGGCCGCGTTCGAAGGGCTGATGGAGCGCGGATACATCGTCCGCTGGCTGCCGGGGCAGGGCCTGCCCCACGCGCTGCGCATCACGATCGGGACGGAGGAGGAGACGCGCGGGGTCGCCGCGGCGATCGCGGACATGGCCGCCGCCGCCTGATGCTCCCCTTCTCGCGCGTCACCGTCATCGGCCTCGGGCTGATCGGCTCGTCGGTCGCGCGCGCGATCCGGGCCTCGCTGCCCACGGTACGCGTCACCGGCCATGATGCCGACCCCGCCGTCCGCGCCCGCTCGCGCGACCTCGGCTTCGCGCACGACATCACCGACCAGGCCGGCACCGCGGTGCTCGACGCCGACCTCGTGCTGCTCTGCGTCCCCGTCGGCGCGATCGGGGCTGCGGCCGCGGACATCGCCGCGGACCTGCCCGCCGACGCGATTGTCAGCGACGTCGGCGGATCGAAGGTCAGCGTCGCCGCCGCGCTCCGTGCCGCGCTCCCGCACGCGATCATCGTCCCCGGCCATCCGGTCGCGGGCACCGAGAACAGCGGCCCGGACGCCGGCTTCGCGACGCTGTTCGCCGGTCGCTGGTGCATCCTGACGCCCGATGCCGATACGCCCCCGGTCGCGACGGCACGCGTCCGCGCCTTCTGGGAATCGCTCGGCGCGCAGGTCGAGGAGATGACCGCGCACCACCACGACCTGGTCCTCGCGGTGACCAGCCACGTCCCCCACCTCATCGCCTACAGCATCGTCGGCACCGCGTCGGACCTCGAACAGGTGACCGAGAGCGAGGTCATCAAATATTCCGCCGGCGGCTTCCGCGATTTCACCCGCATCGCCGCGTCGGACCCCACCATGTGGCGCGACGTGTTTTTGAACAACCGGGAGGCGGTGCTGGAGATCCTGCAACGCCTGACCGAAGACGTCACGATGCTGCAACGCGCGATCCGCTGGGGCGACGGCGACACGCTGTTCGACCTCTTCTCCCGCACCCGCGCCATCCGCCGCGGCATCCTCGAACAGGGCCAGGACGACCCGCGCGCGGACTTCGGCCGGGCGCACTGAGACCCGTTTGGTTCGGAAACCTCAGGCGAACGCCACCACCGTCGAACGCTGCTCGCCCAGCCCGGTCGCGCCCAGCCGCAACGTATCGCCCGGTTCCAGGAAGATCTTATGCGGCTTCTGCCCCTCGCCCACGCCCGGCGGCGTGCCGGTGATCAGCAGGTCCCCCGGGTTCAGCGTGATGAACCGGCTGACATAGGCGATGCACTGCGCGACCGAGAAGATCATCCTCGCGCTGTTCCCCGTCTGCCGCCGGATCCCGTTCACGTCGAGGAACAGGTCGAGCGCCTGCACGTCGCCCACCTCGTCCGGCGTCACCAGCCACGGGCCCGTCGGGCCGAACGTGTCGCACCCCTTGCCCTTGTCCCACTGCGTCCCGCGTTCCTTCTGGAAACCGCGTTCCGACACGTCGTTGACCAGCACATAGCCCGCGACATGCGCCAGCGCGTCGGCCTCCTCGACATAGCGGCAGGTCGTGCCGATCACGGCGCCCAGCTCGACCTCCCAGTCCAGCTTCGTCGCATCGCGCGGCTTCATCACCGGGTCGTTCGGCCCGGTCAGGCAGGAGATCGCCTTGGTGAAGAAGATCGGCTCGGTCGGCACCGGCAACCCGGCCTCCGCGGCATGATCGGCATAGTTCAGCCCGACGGCCAGGAACTTGCCGATCCCCGCCACCGGCACGCCGTAACGCGGATCGCCCTCGACCAGCGGCAGCGACGCCGGATCGATCGCCCGCAACCGCGCGATCGCATCGGGCGTCACCGTCGCCGGCGTGACGTCCGAGATCACGCCCGACAGGTCGCGGATGCGCCCGTCCGCGTCCAGCATCCCGGGCTTTTCCTGGCCCACCGGGCCGTAGCGGAGGAGTTTCATGGGAGTCTCCAGTCTGGATTGAGGATCAGAACGCCGGGATCACGGCACCCTTGTACTTTTGCGCGATGAACGCCTTCACATCGTCGCTGCGCAGCGCCGCGATCAGCTTCACCACCCGCGGGTCGCGCGCCGCGGGGGCCAGCCCGACCAGATAATTGACGTACGGACTGTCCTTGCCCTCGATCGTCAACGCGTCACGCGTTGGGTCGAGCTTGGCGTCCAGCGCGTAGTTGGTGTTGATCAGCCCCATGTCGACCTGATCCAGCACGCGCGGCAGGGTCGCCGCCTCCAGCTCGCGGAACACCAGCCCGCGCGGGTTGTCGACGATATCGCCGACCGTCGCCAGCGGATCGGCCGGGTTCTTTAACCGGATCAGCCCCGCCTTGGCCAGCAGCGTCAGCGCCCGGCCGGTTGTGCTGCTGTCGTTCGGGATCGCCACCACCGCGCCCTTCGGCAGCGCGGCCAGCGTCTTCCACTTGCGCGAATACGCCCCCAGCGGCTCGACATGAATCCCCGCCAGCGTCAGCAGCTTGGTGCCCCGCGCCGCGTTGAACCCGTCGAGATAAGGCTTGGTCTGGAAATAATTCACCAGGATCCGCCCTTCGGCGACCTGCACGTTCGGCTGGACATAATCGTTGAACGTCCGCACCTCCAGCGTCACGCCCTCCTTCGCCAACGCCGGCTTCACATGCTCCAGGATCTCGGCATGCGGCACCGCCGTCGCCGCCACGGTCAACACGTTCGGATCGGCCGCAGCCCCGCCACCCCCGCCGCATGCGGTGAGCGAAAGGGCGGCGAGGCCCGCCAGCAAGGTCCGTCTCAGCATCATCTACTCCAAACCCACCCAAACCCGAACGAACCCAAACCCCAAGACCCGTTTGGTTCGAGCCTGTCGAGAACCGGCCTCACACCCCACCGCCGTTCAGTTCGAGCCTGTCGAGAACCCTGCGCTGAGTTCTCGACAAGCTCGAACCAAACGGGTGGGATAGTAACCTAGCCCCGCACCAGCCGCCGCACCAGCCGGTCGCCCAGCATCTGGATCCCCTGCACCAGCAGCAGCAACAGCGCCACCGTCACCACCATCACGTCGGTCTGGAACCGCTGATACCCGAACCGGATCGCGAGGTCGCCGAGGCCACCCGCCCCCACCACGCCCGCCATCGCGGTGAACGACACCAGCGCCACCGCGGTCACCGTCGCCGCCGCCACGATCCCCGGCATCGCCTCGGGCAGCAGCGCGCGCCACACCAGGTCGCGCGTCGTGGCGCCCATCGCCTGCACCGCCTCCACCGTGTTGCGGTCGACCCCACGCAGCGCGGTCTCGACCAGCCGCGCGAAGAACGGCGCCGCCCCCACCACCAGCGGCGGGATCGCGCCCGCCACCCCCAGCGATGTGCCGACCAGCAGCACCGTCGCCGGGATCATCACGATCAGCAGGATGATGAACGGCACCGACCGCAGCAGATTGACCGCCAGCGCCAGCGCGCCATTGCCCAGCCGGTTCGCCCACACCTGCCCCGGCGACGTCAGGAACAGCGCGATCCCCAACGGCAACCCGAACAGGATCGTCAACACCAGCGACCCGCCAAGCATCGCCAGCGTATCGAGGCACGCCTGCGCGATGTCCGCCCACACGATATCCGCAAACCAGCCGCTCATGCGCTGACCCGCCCGTACCGGCCGAGCGCCGCGATCGCCGCATCGGTGTCGCCACCCGACAGGCCCAGCGTCAGTTGCCCGTAACGCTCGTCGCGCAACCGCCCGATCCGCCCGTCCAGAATGGCGAAGTCCGCCCCCGTCTCCCGCGCCACCATCGTCAGCACTGGCTGCCCGATCGTGTCGCCATGACAGGTCCAGCGCACGACCCGCCCGGCAAACTCGGCAAAGTCCGCCGTAACCTGCTCGCCAGCCTCGGCCAGCAAAGCGCGCGTCTCCGCCGCCTGCGGGTCGAGGAAGATATCGGCCACAGCACCCTGTTCCACCACGCGTCCGGCATGCAGCACTGCGACCCGGTCGCAAACCTGCCGCACCACGTCCATCTCATGCGTGATCAGCACGATCGTCAGCCCCAGGTCGCGGTTCAGGTCGGCGATCAGCGCCAGCACGTCGCGCGTCGTCTCGGGGTCGAGCGCACTCGTCGCCTCGTCGCACAGCAATATGTCCGGCCCGGTCGCCAGCGCGCGCGCGATCCCCACGCGCTGCTTCTGCCCACCCGACAGCTGCGCTGGATATTTCGCGCCATGATCGCTCAAGCCGACCCGCGCCAGCAACTCCGCCACCCGCGCGGCCCGGTCACCCGCGCCCATACCCGCCACTTTTAACGGAAACGCGACATTGTCCGCCACCGTCCGCGACCCGAGCAGCCCGAACTGCTGGAAGATCATCCCCACCCGCCGGCGCAACGTGCGTAACGCGGCATCGTCCAGCGTCGCGACGTCGGCGCCGTCGACCAGCACCTGCCCGGCGGAGGGCCGCTCCAGCCCGTTCAGCATCCGGATCAGCGTCGACTTGCCCGCACCCGACCGGCCGATGATGCCGAACACCTCGCCCCGCGCCACGTCCAGCGCGACATCGTCCAGCGCCACCGCGCCGCCCGCGAACCGCTTCGTCACACCGTCGAGACGGATCATCCCTGGATCACCTGCGCCGCGAACCGCTCCATCTCCTCGGCCTGCGGGCTCATCTGGAGCAACAGCAGGTCGAGCCCCACGCCTTCATAATCCGCGATCCGCTGCTTCAGCTGTTCCGGCGTCCCGACCAGGTTCGGCCGCAGCCCGCGGTTCGACACCGCATATTCGCGCAGCTTCAACTCGCGTTCCAGCTGCGTCCCCGACAGCCACTGGTCGAAATTATCGTACCCGGCGGGCAGGTCGCGCACCGTCGTGATCCGGTCCAGCTCGCGCTGCGCTTCCGCCTCGCTGTCGCGCACGATGGCATAGGCCGCCATCCCGAACGTCATGGGCCGCCCGTTCGCGCGCCGCTTCATGTCGACGATCTTGGGCGCCACCGCGTCCACCGGATCGCCGTGCATCACATAGGCGCTACACTGCCCGGCGATCATCGCCTTGGCCGCATCGCTCTCGCCGCCGGCATACAGCGTCGGCATCTTCGCGGGCTTCGGAGAACAGATCGCCTGGTCGGTCGTATAGAAACGCCCGGAAAAACTGAACCGCTCCTCGGTCCACAACCCCTTCACCACGTCCAGCCATTCCGACGTGCGCGCATAGCGGTCGTCATGCGCGTCGAACTGCAGGCCATATTGCTTGGCCTCGTCCGCCCACCAGGACGACACGACGTTCAGGGACAACCGCCCGCCCGAAATCCGGTCGACATTGGCCGCCGCCTTGGCGAACAGAGCCGGCTGGTGGAAATTCGGCCGCACCGCGACCATGATCTCCTGGGTCTTGGTCACCGCCGCGATCGCCGCCGCGGTCGACCATGCATCCAGCGCCGGCTGGTCCACGCCCTTAATATCGTTCAGGTTCAGCTCGGCGATTAGCGTCAGGTCGTACCCGATTTGCTCGGCCCGCACCGCCAGGTCGCGCGCATAGTCCCAGCTCGCCGGCCGCTCGTCGTCGACATTGCGCAGCCAGCCGCCGAACACCGGCATCCAATACCCGTATCTCACGCCCCAAATCCTTCAGCCTGCGCCTCCACGATGCGGTCCGCCAGCCAGTCGATCAGCCGGTCGTGCGGATCGAACCCGATCACCGCCACCGGATCCGCCACGAAATTGGACAGCGCGTTGACGTCGTAAAACCGTGGCGTCCCGTCGCGGTCGTCGATCATCACCTCGACCCCACCGACATCCATCCCCGCCGCCGCCGCGATCCGCTCCGCCGCCGCGATCAGTTCGGGCGCGGGATGCGCCTGCACCACCGACACCGCCGCCTTGCCCGGCGCGGTCAGGCAGACGTCAGCCGGGCACAGGTCGAACCCGCCGCCGCCATCCACGTCGATCGCATAGAGATATTTGCCGCCCAGCGTCTCGATCCGCGTGATCGCGCCGCCCCGCACGGGCACATATTCCTGCACCATCAGCACGCGGTCGATGCTGTTCGGCGCGGTCCCGTCCGCCACCGCGGCGGCAAGCTCGTCCGCGCTGTCGTACCGCACGATCCCCGCGCCCGACCCGCCGATATTGGCCTTCACCACCACCGGAAAGCGCAGCATCGCCGCCGCCGCGACCAGATCGGCCGCGCGGTGCACCACCCGCGTCGCCGGAATGGCGAGGCCGAGCCTCGCGATCAGCGCCAGCTGCCGCGCCTTGTTCGCATCGATGGCCAACACGTCCGCACCGTTCACCACCCGCGCACCGGCCGCGCGCCACTGCGCCATCAGCGCCTGCGCAAAGAAGATCGGATGCTCCGGCGCGCGCAGGAAGCTCGACATCGCGATCCGGTTGAATACCACCGGCGCGGGCGGCCGCATATCGGCCGGATCGAACACCAGCCCATCGGCATGCACCGCGTCGAACGAAATGCCACGCGCCTCCAGCCCCGCGAACAGCGGCAGGAACCAGGCGGGATGTTCATAAACGATGGTAATATCAGGCATCACGCCGCTGTAGCCGCCGCCCGTCCGCGCGGCAAAGCCAGTCTCGCTTGACCGCCGCGAACCGCCGGTTTGCGCGTCCGGGCTCATTCCGTCCCCGGCAGGCACTGCGTCTTGTCCGCACGCGGTACCTGCCGGCAGTTCCAGTGGCTCCGCCCCGCCGGCTCCCCCGGCCGGCGGTGGAACAGGAACGTCGCGGTGCGCAGCGCGGACAGCTTGAACGGCACCGAATCCGCCACACGGTCCGGGTCCAGCCAGCCGCCCACCGTACACGCCGGCAGGTCGCGACACACCGCCTGCGCCACCGCGGGATATCCGTCGGCGGGTGCACCGGGCGAAAGCTCCAGCGCATAATCCGTGCCGCCCGGCGTCCCGAGGCGCAGCACATGCCCCTTCAACGCCGCCGTCGGCACGCCCGGCAACGTCACCGTCGGGCGCTTCTCGAGATACACCGTCTCGTCCGACGGCATCGCCGGCACGCCGAACGTGGTCAGTCCTTCGGTCATCGTCGGCAGCACCGGCACGCCCGCCGCGGTCGCCAGTGCGGCTGCACCCGGCACACGCGGATCGACCGCCTCGCCCCCGGCATAGCGCCCGTGGAACGCACCCGGCGTCCCCCAATAGCCGCGCCAGCGGAAGAACAGATGCGTCTTCACGCGCGACAGCTTGTCCAGCGTCACGCTCCAGTACGGCACGACCCAGTCGGTGTGATAATGGGTCGCATAGCCCACGGACTTGTCGACATCCCCGGCCAGTGCCTTGGCCGCCACGTCCTCGGCGCGCTTCCACGCCACGTCGGACGGCCGCCGCGCCGCCATCGAACCGTCGCAGGTGAAGCTGAACTGGCACCCCGTGTGCCGCTCGCTGCCCTGGAACACCACGCCGCACACCGTCTTGGGATAGGCCGGGTGGAGCACGCGATTCAGCACCACCTGCGCCACCGATCGCTGCCCCACCGGATCGTCGCCCGCCTCGTAATAGACCGCGGTCGCCAGGCACGCGGTGGCCGCGATCCGGTCCACCGGGCTGCCCGCGAACTTGAACGGCGGCGCGGGTCGCACCGGGCCGGGCACGAACGGCACCATCGAGTTGATCAGCCGCGCGCGGTCGGGAGTCAGCTGGATCAGCTCCAGCGGCTCGACCGCCGGCTTCGGAATCGGCGGCACCACCACCGCCGCACGCCCGTCGCCCGCCCGCAGACCCGCCTGCCCGCCCGCTGCGCGCGACGCCGCACGCGGCCCCGGCCCGCCGGTGCCCACCCCGATCCCCATCAGGATCGCCAGCGCCAGCAGCGCAACCACGCAGCCTGCAAAGATCGCACGGCGGCGCTGCTCGTCGGTCAGGTGAATTTTCGGCAGGGTCTTCGGCAGTGGCACGCTTGGTCGTTTCCTCATCAGTCGCGGCGGCAACGTCCCGCCGCCCGGTTCGTGCCGTCGCCGTCACGCGACGGAACGGCAGCCGTCGCGAAACGCTCTCCGCTCATGGCGATCTTCTTCACCGCCGATACCCATTTCGGCGACCACCGCACGCTCAATATCCACCGCCGCCCGTTTCCGGGCGTGGCGGACATGGATGCCGCGCTGATCGCCGCCTGGAACGCCGCGGTCGGCCCGGACGACGAGGTCTGGCACCTCGGCGACGTCGCGCGCCGGCTCTCGGACGTCGCCCCACTCCTCGCTCAGCTCAACGGCCGCAAGCACCTGCTCCGCGGCAACAACGACGCCCCGGCCATCGCCGACCTCGCGGGCTGGGAGTCCGCCCGCGACTACATCGAACTCGACATCGACGGCACCGCGATCGTCGCCTGCCACTACCCGTTCCGCAGCTGGAACGGCCAACACCGCGGCACGCTCAACCTCCACGGCCACAGCCACGGCAAACTCAAACCCTTGCCCCGCCAATATGACGTCGGCGTCGACGCGCAGGGGTTCCGCCCGGTGACACTGGCGGAGCTCCGCGCGAACCGCCCCTCACGCCCCACCCGTACCCCCGCGGACGCGGGGGTCTAGCTCGAACCCTAAAACGACAGCAAAAACGAAGAAGCTGGATCCCCGCCTCCGCGGGGATACGACCCAGGGCCGCTTGGTGACCGATCCTGTTCCCCGGCGAAGGCCGGGGCCTAGGTGAAACGCTGCCGTCTAGCCCCCGGCTTCCGCCGGGGAACTACAACGCTACCCTAACACCTCCGCCAACCGCCGCCCCGAAACCCAGGCGCTCTCAACCCGAGGCCCGCTCAACCAATCCCCACACACCCCGATCCCGGTCGCGCGGTCCCACAACGCCTCGCACCCCACGGCCCCCGACCGCGCAAACCGCCAGCGATGCGCGGTTGCCACCACCGGCGCCGGCAACGCCACCCCCGCCACCTCGCCAAGCGCCGCCAGCACGGCCGCCTGCACTTCCCCCGCCTCATCCTCCAAATGTACCGCCGACCAGTCCGCCGTCGCATGCACCGTCCAGGCCTCGACCTCACCCCGCCCCGGCTTCGACGCACCCCGCGCGGCAAAGTCGATGATCCCCGCCCGCCGCACCGGCGCATCGCCGATCGGCAGCACCGCATCAAATACCGCCAGCACCGTCCAGCACGGCAGCGACGGCGTCGCCCGCGCCTGCGCCGCAAAGGCCGGCACCCACGGCTCGACCAGCGCCGGAACCTGCTCCGCCGGCACCGCGATCACGACAGCCTCGAACCCGCCATGCACCGCATCGCCCGCCTGCAGGTCCCAGCCATCCACGCGCCACGCGATCGCATCGATCCGCGTGCCCCAGCGCACGTCGCCCGCATCCGCCATCGCGCGCAGCGGCGCGTTCATCGCCGGCGTACCGACCCACGCATCGTCCCCCATCGCGGGCCAGCGCGCTACGACGCCGGTCGCCTCCCAATGCGCCACCCGCGCCGCGAAATCCGGATCGCGCAACGTGAAATATTGCGCGCCCATGTCGCACGTCACCTGGCCCAGCGGCGTGTCCAGTCGCCGCGTCGCCATCCGCCCGCCCGGCCCGCGCCCCTTGTCGAACAGCGTCACCTGGTGCCCGCCCGCCACCAGCCGCTCCGCACAGGACAGCCCCGCCATCCCGGCCCCGATGATCGCCACCCGCATGCTCATGCCCTCTCACGCCCAGGGTCGCGCCCGGGCTTTTCCTGCTGTCCCCGCTGGCATAGCGGCGCCCGCGCGCCATATGAAGGGCATGACGACACTGACGGTCTGGTTCGATGGCGGTTGCCCGCTCTGTCTGCGCGAAATCGCGCTGATGCGCCGGCTGGACCGCGCCCGCGCGATCCATTTCGTCGACGCGACGTCGGATGACACGTCCTGCCCCATCGATCGCGGCGCCTTGCTCGCGCGCTTCCACGCGCGGGAAGACGGCGTCCTGCTGTCCGGTGCCGCCGCCTTCGCCGCGATGTGGCGCGCCATCCCGCTGCTCCGCCCGCTCGGTCTGGCCGCACGCAACCCGCGCGTCCTGGCGCTGCTCGAACGCGGCTACATCCGCTTCCTGCGCGTTCGGCCGAAGTTACAGGCGCTCGCCCGCCGTCGCGGCTGACCCTCCCCCCACATCATGATCGGAACACCCCCATGACCGCAGCAGAAACCCCCGTCTGGTTCATTTCCGGCTGTTCCACCGGGTTCGGCCGCGCGCTGGCGGAGGCCGTGCTGGCCAAGGGCTGGCGCGTCGTCGCCACTGCGCGCGATGCGGACCGCGTCGCCGACATCGTCGCGATCGATCCGAACCGCGCGCTCGGCCTGTCGCTCGACGTCACGATCGGCAACGAAGTTACCGCCGCCGTCGCCGCTGCGGAGGATCGCTTCGGCCGCATCGACGTGCTCGTGAATAACGCCGGCTACGGCTACCAGGCCGCGATCGAGGAGGGCGACGACGTCGAGATCCGCGCGCAGTTCGACGCCAACGTCTTCGGCCTGTTCGCACTCACCCGCGCCGTCCTGCCCGGCATGCGCATCCGCCACGCCGGCCACATCATCAACATCACGTCGGTCGCCGGCATGGTCGGCTTCCCGGGCTCGGGCTACTACGCCGCCTCCAAGCACGCGGTCGAAGGCTTCTCGGACGCGCTGCGGACCGAGGTCGCGCCGCTCGGCATCGCCGTCACCTGCGTCGAACCCGGCCCGTTCCGCACCGACTGGGCCGGCCGCTCGCTGAAGCAGACGCCCAACGTCATCGTCGACTATGCCGAAACCGCCGGCGCACGCATGACGAACACCGCGGGCATCAGCGGCACGCAGGCCGGCGACCCGGTCCGCGCCGCCGACGCGATGATCGCGCTGACCGAACAGGCGGACGCCCCCCGCCACCTCGTGCTCGGCAAATGGGGCTATGACGCGGTCGTGAAGGCTCTGCATGAGCGCCTCGCGGAGATCGAGGCCGCCCGCGACACCGCGCTCGCCGCCGACTTCCCGGAGGCGTGACCGGCCCACCCGCTGCCCTCACCGGCCGCGGGCGTTATCGTTGGACAGTGACGGGTCTTTGTAGTTCCTTGGGCGCTTGCCCTGACCGGACCGCGAGGACCCGCCCCACATGCGCTTCAAATCGTTCGACCTCGTCGCCGCCGCCCTGCTGCTCGGCACCGCACTCGCCCCCGCCGCCGCTGCGCAGATCGAGTCGAAGGTTGCTACGGTCGCGGCGATCCCGCCCGGCGGCGATGTGCCCAAGACGTTCGTGCCGGTCCGCACCGGCTACGATTATGTGAAGCGCACCGTCATGATCCCGATGCGCGACGGGGTGAAGCTGCACACCGTCATCCTCGTCCCCAACGCGGTCAAGCGCGGCCCGATCATGCTCGATCGCACGCCTTATGATGCGGACCGGATGCTCGCCCGTGGCGGCGGTGGTCCGCTGATCGAACAGAATCTGTCGCCCGCCTATGCCGAACTGGCGCGCGCCGGCTACATCATCGTCGGGCAGGACGTCCGCGGCAAGGACGGGTCGGGCGGCGACTATGTCATGAACCGCCCGTTGCGGGGTCCGCTCAACCCGACCAAGGTCGATCACGCGACCGACGCCTACGACACGATCGACTGGCTGGTGAAGCACGTCCCCGAATCGAACGGCCGGGTCGGCACGATCGGCACCAGCTATGACGGCTTCACCGCGCTGATGAGCCTCATCAACCCGCACCCGGCATTGAAGGCGTCCGTCCCGATCAACCCGATGGTCGATGTGTGGAAGGGCGACGACTGGTTCCACAACGGCGCCTTCCGCCAGGAAATGATGAGCTACGTCTACAAGCAGACCGCGACCAAGGGGTCCGACCTCGAATGGTACAGCACGCGCTACGACGATTATGACACGTTCATGGCCTACGGCTCGCCCGCCGCCTACGGCCGCGCGATGAAGATGGAGCAGCTTCCCTTCTGGAACCGCATCCTCCAGCATCCGGCCTATGACGCCTTCTGGCAGGAACAGGCGGTCGACAAGCTGCTCGCCAAGGCACCGCTCACCGTCCCCACGCTGTTCGTCGACAGCCTGTGGGATCAGGAGGATATCTACGGCGCGCCCGCCGCTTTTGCCGCGACGAAGGCACGGTCAAACGGCAACGCCCACCTCGTGCTCGGGCCGTGGCACCACGGTCAGGGCAATGGCGACGCCACGCGGCTCGGCGCGATCGAATTCGGGTCGGACACCGGCAAGGCGTTCCGCCGCGACGTGATGATCCCGTTCCTCGACAGCAAGCTGAAGGAAGGCGCGCCCGCCGCCGACATCGCGCCCGTCACCGCGTACGAGACCGGCACCAACCGCTGGACCCGCCACGCAGACTGGCCGCTCGCCTGCACCACCGGCTGCGCCACCGGCATGACGCCGATGTATCTGACCGCGAACAGCGGCCTGACGCTCGGCACCGCGCCCGCCGCGACCGCCGCGGCCTACGACGAATATATCTCCGACCCGGCCAAGCCGGTCACCTATCGTCAGCGCCCGAACATCTCGCCCTGGGCGACGGGCTCCACCTGGCGGCAATGGCTGGTCGACGATCAGCGGTTCGCCGCCGGCCGGTCGGACGTGCTGACCTACTCCACCCCCGTCCTGACCGCGCCGGTGAAGATCGCAGGCCAGGCGATCGCCCACCTGTTCGCCTCGACCAGCGGCACCGACAGCGACTGGGTGGTGAAGCTGATCGACGTCTACCCCGATCTCGTCCCCGACAAGCCGGAGATGGGCGGCTACCAGCTCGCCGTCGCAATGGACGTCCTGCGCGCCCGCTACCGCGACGACCCGTCGAAGGCGACGCCCGTCCCGGCGGGCCAGGTCGTGCCCTACGCCATCACGCTGCCCGACGCGGACCACGTCTTCCTGCCCGGCCACCGCATCATGGTGCAGGTCCAGTCCAGCTGGTTCCCGCTCTACGACCGCAACCCGCAGACCTTCGTCCCCAACATCCTGGACGCCAAGCCCGCCGACTATGTGAAGGCCACGCAACGCGTCTACCACGCGCCCTCGCAGGCCAGCTACATCGCGCTTCCCGTGGTTAAGTAACGCCTCCCACCCCGTCCATCCCGAGCGAAGTCGAGGGACCCTTCGAGCGCAGCCGAGAAGCCGACAGGCCCTCCAAGCTACGCTCGAAGGCCAGCGGAAACCCCGCAAACATCACACCCCACCCCGTTCCGTTCGAGCCTGTCGAGAACTCCGCGCAACGCTCCGAACACCCTCACCCCACAGGCGGGCAGAACGCGGCAGACAGCAAGGCATGGGACAACCCCTTCCCCTGCCAGATCTCCCCAAAATCGACGCTGTCGTCATTCGTAAAGACCGCAACCGACCGCCCCAGCGCCGGCGCAATGACGTTACGCACCTGCGTCCCCGCCACATCCCCGCGCCGCTCGATCAACGTCACCGGCCCCGCACAACCGGCCAGCGGCGCCCGAAACGACCACACCCCCAGCGCCTGGTATCCCAGCTTCGGATCACCCCGCCACAACACCGCCCGGCTTTCCGCCGACAGCAAAGTCCCCGCAATCAGCGCCCGATCGAACGCCGCCAGATCCCGCGCGGACCCGGTCAGCCCCCCGGCGGCGCCATAGGTAGCCACATTGATCGCCGGATAGCGCTTGCCCCCCGCCGTGTACCCGATCGCCGCCGCCCCACCCCAAGGCACGCGATCACCCGCCATCCGCAACGTCCGCAACCCGAGCGGCCGCGCGATCCGCTCCGCCACCAGCGCCGCGAACGATTTCCCGCTCACCCGCTCCAGGATCGCCGCCAGAACCAGATAATCGCAATTATTGTATGAAAACCCGGCCCCCGCGGGCTTCCCGCTGCCCGCGCAAATTCCATAAGCCCGCCCCCGGTCCCCGATCCGCGCACCGGTTTCCAGATAGAATGCCGGCACCTCGTCCGCATTCGGTGGCGTCTCGTTCGGGTTCGGCAGACCCGACTGGTGCTGCAACAGCTGCCGCACCGTGATCCGGTCCCCCGCCGCCCCCGGCCAGTCGGGTAGATAGCGCCGGATCGTCCCGTCCAGCGCCAGCGTCCCGGCCTCGACCTGCTGCATCACCAGCACGGCCACCACCTGCTTGGTCACCGACGCCCAGAGCCAGCGGTCGCCCACCCGGTGCGCCCGGCCGCGTTCCCGGTCGGCCGCACCGCGCACCCGATCGAGGATCGGCCCGTCGCGGTCGGCCAGCACGATCTCCCCGGCCAAGCCCGCGCTCGCCGCCACCGCCATGACTCGGTTCATTGCCACCTGCCGATCCGGCACCCGGGCGGGACTGGCGACCGGTTCAGCCGCCAGTGCTCCGCTCGCGCAGCAGGCCGCCGCGACCGCCCACCGCATCCCGCCACCCTGGTTCACGGCACGCCCCCAAAGCCGATCGATCGTCACCGCGTTGGTGCCCCATCCACCGATCGCCCGCCATTGGCAAAACGTCCCAGGCCCGCGCGTCGACCGGGGCTACGCCGGCCGCACCGGCCCGTTCAGCGCGTTGATCGCGTCCAGCACCTGCGTCTCGATCGCCTCACGCTTCAGCCCCGGCACGATCGGCGGCCCGAACCGGAACGTCACCGTGCCAGAATGCTTCACGAACCCCTTGGGATAAACCCGCCCGCTGTCCAAGGCCACCGGCACGACCGGCAACCCGAGCGTGCGGTACAATCCCGCGAACCCCGGCCGCAGCGGCGCGCGCGTGCCCGGTGCCGTCCGCGTTCCTTCCGGGAAGATCACGATCGACCGACCCGCCGCCACCGCCGCCTTGGCCGCGCGCATCATGATGCGCAGCGCGGTCGCCGAGCCTTCGCGGTCGACCGGGATCACCCCGTGTGCCCGCGCCGCGCGGCCCCAGCCGAAGATTTCGGTCAGCTCCTGCTTCACCACCACCGCCGGGTCGGGCAGGAGGATGATCAGCTCCAGCGTCTCGAACATCGACTCGTGCTTGGCCGCCACCAGCGCGGGCTCCTGCGGGATCACCCCCTCCACGCGGATCCGGATGCCGAGCAGCCACCGCGCGCACCAGCGGTGCCAATAGGCCCAGCCGAGACTGACCTTCAGCACCGGCGCAGTCCCCAGCGGCGCCACGATCAGCGCAAGCGTCACCGCCCCGACGGACCCCGGATAGAAGAACAGCGCGAACAGGATCGATCGGATCAGGGCCATGGGTCGAAAGTCTCTCTCAAATCAAACCAGGTTCGTTCCCCGGCGCAGGCCGGGGCCTAGGTGAAACGCCGCCACCCAAGGCCCCGGCCTGCGCCGGGGAACAGGCGCATCAATACCCGAACGGCGCCGCCACGCGCCGCAGCAGATACTTCGTATATTCGGTCATCAGCACCACGAAACTCGGCTCGCTCCGCACTCCGTCCGGCACCACCGCAACCCCGTCACCCAGCACGCGCCGCAGCTCGAACCGCGCGCGCGCCATGTGCCAGTCGGTCGTCACCAGCCGCACCGACTTGTACCGGTTCCGCGCCACCCAGGCCGCGGTCTCGTCCGCATTGCTGCGCGTATCGACCGATTCGTCGCCCAGGTCGATGCAGCACGCGATCAGCCGGCGCGGCACGCCATATTCCGCCACCAGATCGCGCGGCCGCACGCGCCGGTCGACGCCCGAAATCAGCATCCGCCGCGCCTGCTTGGCCTCCATCAACGCGACCCCACGCTGGATCCGCCCCGGCCCGCCGGTCACCACCACGATCCCGTCGGTGCGCAGGTCCGGCCCCGGCCCGGGCAACGCGACCGTGAACCACACGAACCCCAGCGCCCACACCACCAGCACCAGCGATCCCAGCCGGACGATCACAGCAGCCGCCCCAGCGCGCGCACCACCGTCCAGCGCGCCGTTGCCGCCGCCAGCAACGTCGTCGCCAGCGGCAACGCGACCAGCACGCCCCCGCTCCAGAACGGCAGCGACACCGACCCGACCAGTTCGGACCCCAGCCCCGCCAGCTGCCGCCCGAGCAGCGCCAGCACTGCCACGCCCGCCCCCAGCCCGATCAGCCCGGCGAACAGCGCGTCGAGCGCGATCCGCCGCTGGAACAGCCGCGCGACCTGAATATCGGTCGCGCCCAGCAGGTGCAGCACATCGATCGTCCCGCGATGCGTATCGAGCGCCGACGCCGCGGCCAGCACCACCACGAACCCGGTCGCCCCCACCATCAGCAGCACGATCGCCAGCGCCAGCCAGCGCAACGTGCCGATCAGGCGCGACACCGGGGCCAGCGCCGCACGGTGGTCATCGATCCCCGCATCGGGTGCGACCGTCCGCAACCCCGCCGCCAGCGCCGGCACCGCATCCGCCCGCGCCAGCCCGACGTCGATCAGTACCGGCAGCGGCAGGTCGTCCGTCCCCTGCGCGCCCAGCCAGGGCTCCAGCAGCGTCGCCATTTCGGCCGCACCCACCCGGTCGGCGCTCGTCACCGCGGGGTCGCGGCGCAGCACCTCCAGCGTCGCCGCCGCCTGCCGTTCGCGCGCCGCCGCATCGGCCTGCACGATTTGCACGGTCGCGCGGTTGGCCAGGTCGCCGCCGATCTCGCGCGCCGCCTGGCTCAGCGCCAGCCCGCCCGCCGCGGCCAGCGTCGTCAGGAACAGCATGATCGCCAGCACCCACGGCATCGGCCCGGACAGCCGCCCCTCGCGCAGCAACCGCCGGTCGGCCGCGCGCACGGAGGGGAACAGCGCGAGCAGCCGCTTCATGCGCCGGTCCGCGGCGGATAACGCAGCGCGCCGGTCGGATCGGACAGCCGCCCCGCCTCCAGCCGCAACGTCTGCGCATTCGACACGCGCGACAGCAGATGGATGTCGTGCGTCGCGACGACGATCGTCGTGCCCAGCCGGTTGAGCGCATCGAACAGATGGAGCAGCCGCCCGGCCATCTCCGGATCGACGTTCCCGGTCGGCTCGTCCGCGACCAGAATCTCCGGCCGCCCGATCACCGCACGCGCGATCGCCACGCGCTGCTGCTCCCCGCCCGACAATGTCGCGGGCAGCGCATCCGATCGCGACGCCAGCCCGACCCAAGCCAGCATCTCGCGCACCGGCGCATCCAGGTCGCGTTCCTCGACCCCCGCCACGCGCAGCGGGAGTGCGACATTGTCGTACACCGACAGATACGGGATCAGCCGGAAATCCTGGAAAACCACGCCGATCCGCCGGCGAAACCCGGGCAACCGTTCGCGCGGCACCGTGACGACATCCTCGTCGAACAGCTGGATCACGCCGCGCGTCGGCCGTTGTGCCAGATAGAGGAGCCGCAGCAGCGACGTCTTGCCCGCGCCGGACGCGCCGGTCAGGAAATAGAAGGCCCCCGGCGCAAGCGCGAAGTTCAGGTCGGACAGCGTCTCGCCATCCGATCCTCCATCCGAGCCGTAGCGCAGGCCGACATTCTCGAACCGGACGATGCTGCCCATGGCCCTCCCTTCCGCGTCCGCCTTGGCATGGCGCGGGTCCGCTCCGCAAGCCGGCGGGTCTTGAGCGACCACCGACCGCACCATCGCGCCGCGCCGCTTGCCGCGATGCGGACAAGGTGCTTTATCGATCCGGAGACCCCCCGCCCCGTTGCCAGACCGTCCGGAAACCGATGATCCTCATCTGCCCCGCCTGTTCCACCCGATATCTGGTCCCGGACACGGCGATCGGCACCACGGGCCGCCAGGTCCGCTGTGCCGCCTGCCGCCACAGCTGGTTCGAATCGGCCCCCGCCACGGTTCTGGCCACGGAACCGCTGCCGACCGTTGCCGCCACACCCGCGCCGACTCCGGCCCCGGTCGCCGCACAGCCCGCCCCGGTCGCACCGCCGCCGGTTGCCGCACCCACGCCGACCCCGACCGCCGATCACCCACGCCGCGTCTACGGCGAGGAGGACCTCGCCGCGCGCAGCGGGATCGACCCGTTCGCGCACGCCCCGCCGTTCCGCCCGCGCCGCAACCCGGCCAAGCTCTGGACGCTGATCGCGGTGCTGGTCGGTGTCCTGCTGATCGCGGCGATCGCGGCGCTGCTCGTGCTCGTCCCCGGCGACATGGCCGGCCGCGTGGGGCTCGCCACCGGCAGCACGCAGAAACTCTACGTCAAATCGCTGCGCCAGGAACGGCGCGTGATGGAAAGCGGCAACGAACTGCTGGAGGTCAGCGGCGTCGTGATCAACCCGACCGACACGGTCCAGCCGGTGCCCGACATCCGCGCCGAACTGCGCGATGCGTCGCGCCGCACGGTCTATAGCTGGACGATCACGCGGCCCGCCCGCACGCTGCAACCCGGCGCCAGCGTCGATTTCGACAGCGCCGCGGTCGATGTGCCGAAGGGATCGGCCGACGTCAGCTTGCGTCTGGCGGAACCGATCGCGAACTGAGCCCCAGCCGCCGCGCGATCACCGCGAACCGCGCGCCCTGCAACGCGGCGGCCGCCACCATCCCGCCGCCGCACGCCAGCGCCAGCCCCGGCGCGCCCCAGCCCGCGACGTACAGCCACCAGCCGAGCCCGCCGGTCACCCCGAAATAGGCCACCACGCCGTTCACCCCGGCCGCCACCTGATCGCCCAGCGACCTAAGCGCATAGACCAGCACCAGCTGAATCCCGTCGAACAGCATGAACGGCGCCAGCGTCGCGACCAGCACGATCCCCATCCGGATCGCCGCCGGGTCGGGCGCGGACAGCGGCGGCACGATCCAGTCCGCGGTCAGCCACAGGATCGCACCCATCCCGCCCATCGCCAGCGCCGCCAGCGCGACCGCGATCAGCGTGCGCGGCACCGCCTGCTCCGGCTCGCCCGCCCCGACCGCGTTCCCGACCCGCACGCCCGCCGCCGATCCGAACCCCAGCGCCGTCGCAAACGCCAGATTGTGGAGCGAGAACATGGCCTGAAACCCCGCCGCTGCCACATCGCCCAGCCGCGTCGACAGCACGATCAGCCAGGCGAAACCGATCAGCTCCAGCGCCGACGTCAGCGCCGGCACCACGCCGAACCGCGCGACCTGCGGCACATCGCGCAACGCCGCGGTCCAGGCCGCCACGGACAGGTCGCGAATCCGCCGCGGCCCGGCATCCGACACGGTCCAGGTCGCCCCCAGCAACGCGACCGCGCCCAGCGCCGACACCGTCGCGGTCGCATGCGCCGCGCCCACCGCGCCCAGCGCCGGCAGGCCCGCATGTCCGCCGACCCACGCCCAGGCCAGCACCGCATTGGCGGGCAGCATGATCAAGTTCACCACCGTCACGCGCCCTGGGCGGCTGATCCCCTCCAGGAAATATCCCGTCGCGATCAGGATCAGCTGCGCGGGCATCGCCGCCGCCATCGCGCGCACCACCGCGCCGCCCTCCGGCACCAGCGCGGGCGCCACGCCCGCCGCGCGCAGCATCGCCTCGCCCTCCAGCCACAATGTCCCGCCCAGCAGCGCGCCGAGCAGCACCGCATAGATCAGCCCGACGCGCAGACAGCCGCCGGTCTGCGCCGGATCGCGCGCCCCGTCCGCCCGCGCGGTGAACACCAGCACGCCGACCAGCGCGGCCAGCCCCATCACGATCATGACGAACGTGACGCTTCTGCTTGCGGCCAATGCCGCCAACTCGTCCACCCCCGCGCGGCCGACGACCGCGACGTCGATCAGGTGCATCAACGTCCAGTTGAGGCTGCCCAGCGCCACCGGCCACGCCAGCGCGGTCAGCGCTCTGGCCTCGTCCTGCCAAGCTGTCGGAAACATCCTCACGCCGCGCTCGGTACAGCCTCCCCCGCCCCGCGTCACGCGTCCGGTCGCATCGGAAAGGGTCACCGGCCAAAGGCGGTTGCGATCGGCCGACACCGCTGCTAGAGACCGCCGCCTACCAATGTCGCGGTTCGCCGTGGCAAGGTCCCTGATGTGCGGTCATGGCGAAATGGTAGACGCGCAACGTTGAGGTCGTTGTGTCCGAAAGGACGTGGAAGTTCGAGTCTTCTTGACCGCACCATCATAGAAAAGCCGGGCCGGGGATCACCCCAGTCCGGCTTTTCTGTGTCTGGGGCTCTTCGGTTTCTAAGCCCCTCTCCTTCAGGGGAGGGGATGGGGTGGGGGCAGCAGCACCTCACCCGCAACGTCGTAGGCTTGAAGCGCTCAGCCCCACCCTAACCCCTCCCCTAAAGGAGAGGGGCTAAGGGCAGTAATCAGCTCCGACCGCGATACGGCTTCGGCTGATACTTCGGCGCACCGTTGCCACGCGCCGGCGGCGGACCGCGCCGCACGCGGGTCTGCTGCGGCGGCGGGCGATCGCCCAGCGGTTCGATCGAGACATCGTCCTCGCCGCCCGCGGTCCGGCGCAGCGCTTCGGCGAAACGCTCGGCCACCTCGCGGCGGACCTCGAACACGGTCTCCGAATCACCGATCCGGATCGCGCCGATCTCGCTCTTGGTGATGTGCCCGCGACGGCACAGCAGCGGCAGCAGCCAGCGCGCATCGGCATTGCCGCGGCGGCCGACGTCCATCCGGAACCAGATCGTGTCCTCGAACCCCTGGCGCGGGCCTTCCATGCGCTGCGCGACCTGCTGATCACTGTCGGCGAACATGTCCTCCGGCTCGGGCAGGCGGGCACGGTACGACCGCACCAGCGCCGCCGCGATATCCTCGGCCGGATGCTTCTCGAGCAGCGCGCGTGCGACCGCCAGATCGTCCTCGGCCGCGGCACCCGGCTGGATCGTCTCGACCAGCCGCTCGTGATCCTTCTCGCGGATCATGTCCGCGGTCGGCGCCTTCTCCCACCGTGGGCGGATGTTGGCGGTCCGCATCATGCCCTCGGCCCGGCGCCTGCGCGGGAACGGGACGATCATTACGCAGACGCCCTTGTTCCCGGCGCGGCCGGTACGACCCGAACGGTGCTGCAACGTATCGGCACCCACCGGCAGTTCGGCGTGGATCACGAGTTCGAGCCCGGGCAGATCGATGCCGCGCGCGGCGACGTCGGTGGCGACGCACACCCGCGCCCGGCCATCGCGCAGCGCCTGCAAAGCATGGCTGCGTTCCGACTGCGACAGCTCGCCCGACAGCGCCACGGCTGCAAAGCCGCGCTCCACCAGGCTGGCGTGCATGCGGCGCACATTGTCGCGCGTGGCGCAGAACACCAGCGCGCCGGGCGCTTCCTGGTAGCGCAGCACGTTCACGACGGCATGTTCGATGTCGGCCGGTGCGACGGTCATCGCAATATAGTCGATGTCGGCATGCGATTCGCCGCGCGCCATCGTCTCGATACGGTGGCCGTTCTTCTGGTAGCGGCGCGCCAGATCGACGATCGGCCGCGGCAGCGTGGCGGAGAACAGCAAAGTGCGGCGGCTGTCCGGCGTCGTGTCGAGGATCTGCTCGATATCGTCGCGAAACCCAAGGTCCAGCATCTCGTCGGCTTCGTCCAGCACCACGGCACGCAGGCCGTCGAGCACCAGGCTGCCACGCTCGAGATGGTCGCGCAGCCGGCCCGGCGTCCCGACCACGATATGCGCGCCCTGCGCCAGATTGCGCTGCTCCTGCCGCACGTTCATGCCGCCGACGCACGACGCGACCCGCGCGCCGGTCTGCAGATACAGCCACTTCAGCTCACGCTCGACCTGCAACGCCAGCTCGCGCGTCGGGGCCACGACCAGCGCCAATGGCTTCTCGGCATAACCGAACCGCTCTTCCCCCTGCAGAAGCTCGGCGGCGAACGCCAAGCCGAACGCGATCGTCTTGCCGGAACCGGTCTGGGCGGACACAAGAAGGTCGCGGCCGACGGCGTCGGGCTCCAGCACGGCGGACTGTACGGCGGTGGGCGTTTCGTAACCGCGTTCGGTCAACGCCGCCGCCAGCAAGGGGGGCAGTTGGGAAAAAGGCATAGATTATCCGGATCGGGTAAGGGAGTAATCGCGCCCTATAGCACCAAACCCGCGCTCCATCCACTCGCCCACGCCCACTGGAAATTATACCCGCCCAGCCAGCCCGTCACGTCGACCGCCTCGCCCACGAAATACAGGCCCGGCGCGGCCTTCGCCTCCATCGTGCGCGACGACATCCCGGCCGTATCGACCCCGCCCACCGTCACCTCCGCCTTGGCGAACCCCTCGGTCCCGTTCGGCGTGAAGTCCCAGCCATTCAGCCGCCGCCCCGCCGCCTCCAGCTTCGCATTGGGCTGGTCTGCCATGTTGCCCGGCATCGCCAGCGCGTCCGCGACCACGCCGGCCAGCCGATCGGGCAGCAGGTCCGCCAGCACGCGGCGCAGCTCGGTCCGCGGCCGCATCCGCTTCGCCTCCAGCAGCGCCGCCGTCGCATCGCGTTCGGGCAACAGGTCGATCGCCACGCTGTCGCCGTGCCGCCAATAGGACGAGATCTGCAGGATCGCCGGCCCGGACAGCCCCTTGTGCGTCAGCAGCGACGCCTCGCGGAACGCCGCCTTCCCGCACTTCGCCACCGTATCGAGCGCGACCCCCGCCAGCCCGCGAAACGCCAGCGCATCGCCACCGAGAGTCAGCGGCACCAGCGCCGGCCGCGGCTCGACCACCTTGCACCCGAACTGCCGCGCCAGGTCGTAGGCATAGCCGGTCGCCCCGATCTGCGGGATCGCCGGGCCGCCCGTCGCCACCACAAGCGACGCCGCCGTGAACCGAGTCCCGTTCGCGATTACGACATACTCGCCGTCGCGCGTCACAGACTCGATCCGGTGCCCCAGCCGCAGCTCCACGCCGCCCGCACGCATCTCGTACGCCAGCATGTCGACGATCTGATGCGCCTTGCCGTCGCAGAACAGCTGCCCCAACGTCTTTTCGTGCCACGCGATGCCGTGCCGATCGACCAGCGCGATGAAGTCCGCGGCCGTGTAGCGCCCCAGCGCGGACTTCGCGAAATGCGGATTCTTCGACACGAACCGGTCGGGCACCGTGCCGATATTGGTGAAATTGCACCGCCCGCCGCCGGAGATCAGGATCTTCTTCCCCGGCGCATCGGCATGGTCGATCACCACCACCCGCCGCCCGCGCTGCCCCGCGGTCAGCGCCGCCATCATGCCGGCCGCCCCCGCGCCCAGCACGATCGCGTCATAGTGTTCGGTTGCGGCCGCCTGTTCCATCGCCCCGCACTGCCCCCGTCCGGGACCGAATGTCCACATCCGCGCTGCATATTTGAACCGACAGCCCGCGCGATCCGTATTAGCATCCACTGTTGTCCAACCGGGAGCCCGCGTGCCGCCGTCCACCGCCCATATCCACGCGATCGGCACCGCCGTCCCGTCCCACGACATCCACCGCGCCTTCGTCGACTGGGCCGCGGCACGCCTTGAGGCGCCGGGAGGAATTGGGGCCGGCGACCGTCGCGCGGCCGCACTGTTCCGCCGGATGGACCAGCGCGCGGGCATCGCGGCACGCTGGTCGGTGCTGCCCCCCACCCCCACCGGCGGATCACCGGTCGCGAACGGCGGCTTCTACGCGGTCGATCCGCTGCCGCCGACGTCGGCGCGCATGGCGATCTATGCCGATGCCGCCCCGCCGCTCGCGCTCGCCGCGATCGCAGCGCTGGCCGAGCAGACCCCGCTAGACGCGATCACCCATCTGGTCGTGGCCAGCTGCACCGGCTTCATGGCCCCGGGGCTCGACCAGATCCTGGCCGACCGGCTCGGGCTCGATCCCGCGGTCGAACGCACGCTCGTCGGCTTCATGGGCTGCTACGCCGCGATCGTGGCGCTGCGCACCGCACACCACATCGTCCGGTCGGAACCCGCGGCACGCGTGCTGGTGGTGACGGTCGAACTCTCGACGCTCCACCTGCAACCCGCGGGCGAGCTCGAACCGCTGCTCGCCATGCTGCAATTCGGCGACGGGGCCGCCGCCGCGCTCGTCACCGCTGACCCCGCCGGCTTCGCGATCGAACGCCCGTTCGCCGCCACCCTGCCCGACACTGCGCACCTCATCCGCTGGGCGATCGGCGACACCGGCTTTGCGATGCACCTGTCGGGCGAGGTCCCCGGCCATATCGGCCGCGCGCTGACCGACCCCGCCTTCCGCGACCGGCTGTTCCCCGACGGGGTCGCCGCGATCGACACCTGGGCGGTCCACGCCGGCGGCCGCTCGATCCTCGACGCGGTCGAAGGCGCGCTCGGGCTCGACCCCCACGCACTCGACGCTTCGCGCTCCGTGCTGAAACGCTACGGCAATATGTCGTCGGCCACGCTGATGTTCGTGCTGGCCGACCTGCTCGACCGCCCCGATGCCCGGAACGGCCTCGCGGTTGCGTTCGGCCCCGGCCTTGCCGCCGACGGTTTCCGGTTCCACCGCGCATGAGCCTGGCCACCCGCAGCACCGCCGAGGAGGCGATGGACGCGCCCGACTTGCCCGAAGCGGACTACCGCGCCGTCCTGGCCGATCTCGCCACCGTCAACACCGTCACCATGGCCCGCCGCCCGACGCTCGATTTTCTCGCCCGCGCCGTGGGCACGCGCAAACGCTTCCGCCTGCTCGACGTCGGCTATGGCGAGGGCGACATGCTCCGCGCCATCGCGCGCTGGGCGGCGAAACGCGGGATCGTCGCGGACCTCGTCGGGATCGACCTCAACCCCAACAGCGCCGCCGCCGCCCGCGCCGCGACACCCGCCGGCGTGACCATCGACTACCGCACCGGCGACTATGCGGATCTTGCGGGTGGCGGTTTCGATATCGTCGCCTCCAGCCTCGTCGCGCACCACATGACCGCGCCGCAACTCCGCGCCTTCCTGCGCTTCATGGAGGCCGAAGCCGCCGCCGGCTGGATCGTCAACGACCTCCACCGCCACGCCTTCGCCCATGCCGGCTATCCGCTGCTCGCGACCGTCATGCGCTGGCACCCGATCGTCCGCGCCGACGGCCGGCTGTCGATCGCCCGCGCCTTCCGACCGGCGGAATGGCACGCGATCCTCGTCGACGCCGGCATCGGCCCCGCGGCAAAGGTCGTGCGGCGCTTCCCGTTTCGGCTCTGCGTGGAACGGTTGCGATGACCCCGCTGATCGCCGGCGGCGGTCCCGCCGGTGCAACCGCCGCGATCCTGCTCGCCCGCGGCGGGGCGGCCCCCCGGCTGCTCGAACGGACCACGGGCGCGCACGACGTCGTCTGCGGCGCCTTCCTCGGCTGGGACGCGCTCGCCAGTCTCCGAGCGCTGGGCATAGATCCCGCCGCACTCGGGGCACACCCCATCACCCGCGTCCGCGTGATCGCAGGCGGCCGCATCGTCGAAACCGCGCTCCCCCACCCCGCCGCCGGCCTCTCGCGCCGCATCCTCGACGAGGCACTCCTTGCCGCCGCCACGACCGCCGGCGCCCGCATCGATCGCGGCATCACGATCCGCGACGCGACCGGCACCACGCTCCGCCTGCGCGACGGCGACACCGCGACCGGCGACGCGCTGTTCCTCGCCACCGGCAAGCACGACCTGCGCGGCCTCGCCCGCCCGCGGCCCCTGGCCCCCTCGATCGGCTTCCGCACCGCGCTGCCGCTCTCACCCAAGCTCACCGCCGCCCTCAGCGGCATGATCGAACTGCACGCCTTCGACGGCGGCTATGCCGGCATCCTGTTGCAGGAGGACGGCCGCGCCAATTTCTGCCTGTCCGCCAGCGCCGACCGCATCGGCCCCGGCGGCGTCGACGCGTTGCTCGCGGACGTCGCCCACGACGCTCCGCTGCTCGCCGATCGCGCCGCCACCGCGCAGGACTGGGTCGCGATCGCCGGCGTGCCCTATGGCTGGCGCACGGGGGAGACCGAACCCAACCTCTTCCGGCTGGGCGACCAGGCCGCCGTCATCGCCTCGCTCGCCGGCGACGGCGTCGCGATCGCCCTCGCCAGCGGCGCGTCCGCAGCCAGAGCCTATCTCAAGACCGGACCCGCCGGCGCACAGGCCTGGCAACGCGACTTCGCCGCCCGGTCGCGCCGCCCGCTGCTCGTCGCCTCCACGATCCGCCACATGGCAGAACATCCGCGCTGGCGCGGCCCGATGACCGGCCTGCTCGCCGCCCTTCCCGGTATCGCCCGCATCGCCGCGCGCGCCACCCGCATCGGCCATTGACGGAACACGGCACGCTACCCAAATTTAGCTCATGGAAAAAATCGAGAAAACCGACGCCGAGTGGCGCGCCACCCTCTCCCCGGAACAGTATCAGGTGCTGCGCCAGGCCGGCACCGAACGCGCCTTCACCGGCCCGTTGAACGATAACAAGGCACCCGGCGAGTATCATTGCGCCGCCTGCGGCACCCTGCTGTTCGACAGCGCGCAGAAATATGACTCCGGCAGCGGCTGGCCCAGCTTCACCGCCCCCGCCGAAGACGGCGCCGTCGACGAGCATGTCGACCGCGCCCACGGCATGGTCCGCACCGAAGTCCGCTGTGCCGCCTGCGAAGGGCATCTCGGCCACGTCTTCCCCGACGGCCCCGGCGAAACCGGCCTGCGCTACTGCATGAATTCCGCCGCACTCGCCTTCGAACCGCGCGAGGACTGACCGACCATCCCGGCGCAAGCCGGGATCACCCTTCCGGTCGGGGCAAACGGGCCAACCCCCGTTACCCACCGTCCCGCCGGTCCCCGCTTGTCGCGCCATCGCAACCCGTCTAATCCGACGGACCATAGATGGCACGCTCCCCCAGCTCCCCCGCCGCCAATCCCGAGCCTCGCCGCGGCAAGCGGTTCGGGACCATCGTCAAATGGCTGGTCGCGATCGGCGTCGCCGGCCTGGTCGGCACGTTCATCGCGGTCCTGATCGCGGTCGCCTCGCTGCCCGGCTATGACGAGCTGAAGCTCAGCCCCAACGGACAATCGATCCGCGTGCTGGCGGCGGACGGCACCCAGATCGTCAACATGGGCCCCGCCCCCGGCGAATGGATCCCGATCGATCAGGTCCCGTCCGTCATGCAGGACGCGGTCGTCGCGGTGGAGGATCGCCGGTTCTACCGCCATCCCGGCATCGATCCGATCGGCATGGCGCGTTCCGCCAAGACGGCCTGGGAACGGCGCGGCACCGGCCGCCGCCTCCAGGGCGCGTCGACCATCACGCAGCAGATCACCCGCAACATCTTCCTGACCAACAGCTACACCGCCGGCCGCAAGATCCGCGAGATCATCCTGGCGATGGCGATGGAATGGAAATTCTCGAAGCGTCAGATCCTCGAACTCTACCTCAACCGCGTCTATTTCGGCGGCGGCGCCTACGGCATCGATGCTGCATCGCGCAAATTCTACGGCCACCCCGGCACGCGGTTGAGCCTGGGCGAGGCCGCGATCCTGGCCGGCCTGTTCAAGGCACCCTCCAACTACTCCCCCAGCGCCGACGCACAGGCCGCGGTCGAACGGGCGCGCGTCGTGCTGTCCGTCATGCGCGACGCCGGCAAGATCAGCTACGCCGAGCAGGCCGAGACCGACCCTGCCGACGTGAAGCTCGCCCCCGAACCCAAGCGCAACAGCGTGCGCTACTTCACCGACTGGGCACTGGCGCAGCTCGACACCCTGATCGACGAGACGACCGCCCCGATCGACGTCTACACCACGCTCGACCTCGGCATGCAGCGCGACGCCGACAACGCGATCCGCGCCAACACCCCCGCCGGGCTGCAGGCAGCGCTCGTCTCGCTCGACCGCGACGGCGCGGTGCGCGCGATGGTCGGCGGAAAGGACTATGTCTCGTCGATCTACAACCGCGCGACACAGGCCGAGCGCCAGCCCGGATCCGCGTTCAAGCTGTTCGTCTATCTCGCCGCGCTCGAATCGGGAATGACGCCGTCCACCCCGGTCGTCGATGCGCCGATCAACATCGACGGGTGGAGTCCGCGCAACGCATCGCGCCGCTTCTCCGGCCAGATCGACCTGCGCACCGCGTTCGCCTTTTCTATCAACACCGTCGCCGCGCGGATCGGGCAGCAGGTCGGGTTCGATACCGTCGCCGACATGGCCCGCCGGTTCGGCATCACCACGCCGATCAACACCCACCCCGCCATGGTGCTCGGCTCCTCCAACGTCCGGCTGATCGACATGACGCGCGCCTTCGCCTCGGTCGGCAGCGGCGGCGTCGCGGTCATGCCCTACGGCATCCTGCGCGTGGTGCAGCAAGGCACGCAAGAGGTGCTGTACGAACATCGCGCCGACGACACCCGCGTGCTTGTCGCACCCCAGGTCGCGGCGCAGATGACCGACCTGCTCCAGACCGCGGTCAACACCGGCTCCGGCCGTGCGGCGCAGATCGGCCGCCCTGTCGCGGGCAAGACCGGCACGACCTCGTCCAACAAGGACGGCTGGTTCCTCGGCTTCTCCAGCGGGCTCACCACCGGCGTCTGGATGGGCCGCGACGACGCCAAGCCGGTCGGCGGGTTGCAGGGTGGCCGCGCTCCTGCCGCCGCCTTCGCCGCCTTCATGCGGCAGGCCGTCGCGAACCGTCCCGATCCTGGCTTCAATACCGACGTGACGCTGCCCGAATGGCAGCTCGAGCCCGACGAGGAAGCCTATTTCGGCGAGCCCGACCAGAATTTCGTCGACGAGAACGGCGAACCGACCGCCCCCGTCGACATCGCTCCCCCCGCGCCCCGCGCACCGGTCGAAGACGACTCCGAACCCCAGGCCCCCGCCCCGGAGCCGCGCGGCCCCGAACTCGACAGGCAATGGCTCGACGGCGTCCTCACCCGCGGCGACCGCCCCGAACGCGCGCCACGCTACGAACGCCAGCCCCGCAACGACCGCCCGGACCCCGACGAACAGTTCTAGCGCGCGACCGTATCAAACGGATGCCGTCCCTGATCCGTTTGGTCCGAGCCTGTCGAGAACCTGCGCTGGCGTATCGAGCCGCTCGTACAGGTGCTGACCTAGGCACCTACGACGACGCTAAGCCTGCCGCCCATATCCCTGGATCAGCGCCCCATTGCGCCGCAGCCACTCCCGCTCCACGCGCGGATCGCGCCCGTACAACCGCGCCACCGCCGCATGAAACGCCGCGCTGTGGTCCATGTGGATGCGGTGCGCCACCTCATGCGCCACCGTCGCGCGCCGCACCGCGGGCGGCGCCAGGATCAGCCGCCAGCTGTAGCGGATGTCGCCCCCCGACGAACAACTCCCCCACCGCGACCGCGCATCACCGATCCCGACCGCGCCCACCGCGACCCCCGCCAGCGCCGCATATTCGCGCGTCTCCGCATCCAGCACGCGCCGCGCCTCCGCCGCCAGCCAACGCAGCACGCGCCGCGCGACCAGCTCCTCCGGCCCACCGAGGTGCAACCCGTCCGCATCGCGCCGCGGCGTCCGCGGCCCATCGGCGCACCACAGGACCGGCAGCGCGCCGTCTTCGTACGGGATCACCGCCCCCGGACCGATCGCCGGACAACTCGGGATCGCCGCCAGCTGCGCCTCGATCCAGTCGCGCTTGCTCTCCACCCACGCCAGCGCAGGCTTTAACGCCCCGCGCGCCGGCATCGTCAGCCGCACCGACCGGTCACGCGGATCGACCCGCAGCCGCAACGCCTTCGACTGCGCCATCCGCCGCACGACCAGCGGCGCATCGCCGAATGACGGCAACTTGGGGGCAGGGCGCGAAAACAGACTCATCGCGCCGATCTATAACGGATCAAGTCGCCCGCGAACCGGCTTTTCGCGCAGTCCGGCGCTAGCTTTGCGGCTGGAGTTCAGGCTCGGGCAGCGGCGGCTCGAGTTCGGGTTTGGTTTCACGGCGTGCTTCAATCGCCTGACGCTCCAGCTCCCATTCGCGGCGCATCTGCTTCATCAGGCCGCTCTGCCCGCCCGCCCCGTCCGGGCTGCTGCTGTCCGGACGCCCGCTCCGCGCCGCCTCCTCCGCCCACGCATTGCGCGTTCCCCACGCGGTCGCAGCGCCGGCCTTGCGCGGCTGCGGCTCCGCCCGGATCACGTCGGGGATCCGGTAAAGCTCCTCCGTCCGCCGACCACAGACGGTGATCGAGTCCGATCGTACGCCCTGCCGCGGACAGGGCGTCGCGGCTCCCGTCAGCGCCCGCGACCGCGCCAATGCATCGGCCGACGTCGTCCCCTGCCCCGCAGCGGTCCCGGCGACATTCAGCAACAGCAGCGACAGTCCGTGTCGCAACGGTCGCGCCCCTGTCATGCCGCTACAGTTCGCGCTCGATGATGTGGTTCTCCAAGTCGCCGACATCGTCCTCCGACACCGTCCAGCCGCGCACCGACACGCCCGCACGGTGCACCGCCTCACGGTCGCCCGAAATAAGGTAATGCCAGTCGTACAGCGGCGCCCCGTCGCGGATCAGCTTGTACGCGCAGGTCGACGGCAGCCAGTCGAGCTGGTCCAGTTTCGCCGGGGTCAGCCGGACACATTCCGGCACGAACGCGTGGCGCCGGCGATAATCGCTGCACTGCCCCGATCGGCGGTCGAGCAACCGGCAGGCGACGTTGGTCGGCAACACCTCGCCCGTCTCCTCGTCCTCCAGCTTGTGGATGCAGCATTTGCCGCAGCCGTCGCACAGCGATTCCCACTGCGTCCGGCTCATCTTGGTCAGCGGCACGGTTTCCCAGAACGGGCGCGGGGCGTCCGTCATACGACCCAGCGATCGAGATCGGCCGCCACCGCATCCGCACTCTCGTCCGCGCGCAGCAACGCGACCGGCTTCCCGTCCGGCGCGAACAGCATCGCCATCCGGCTATGGTTCATCAGATACGCGTCGGGCTTCGGCCCAGCCTCCTTGGAATAGATCACGGCATAGCGCTTCGCGACCGCTGCGATCTGCGCATCGGTGCCGGTCAGCCCGACCAGCGGCGCCCCGAACGCGCCGACGAACTGCTTCACCACCGTCGGCGTATCGCGCGCCGGATCGACCGAGACGAAGATCGGCTGCACCTTGGTAGCGCGCACCGGGTCCGCCTTCGCAAACGCCCGATACCCGGCCATCAGCCGCTGCACGTCGAGCGGGCAGACGTCCGGGCAATAGGTGTAGCCGAAATACATGACGCGATATTTGCCGGCATAGCTGGCGTCGGTCACCGCGCGCCCGTCCTGATCGGTCAGCGCGAACGCCCCGCCGATCGCCGCGCCGGCCAGCGGCGCTTCCTCCACCGGCTTCGACCCGCATCCGCCCAGCACGAGGCAGAACGCCAGCACAGGGGCTGCAAGGAGGTGCGTGTTGTTCATGGCGGGGCCAGCCATGCTTTGATAAGGCCGTCGGAGCAAGGGTTTGGGCATCACAGGGGACTTGGGGATGCGGATGACGGGTAACAAGCGAATGCTGGCAGTCTTGACCGCGGCCCTCTGCGCACTGACGACTGTCGCAACGCCGGCCACGGCGCAGTTCACCGACAGCTTCGCCTTCCTGAAGGCGGTGCGCGACCGCGACGGGCCCAAGGTCGCCGAGGCGGTCGAGCGGCCGGGTTCGCAGATGATCAACACCAAGGACTATACGACCGGCGAGGCCGCGCTCCATATCCTCGTCAAGCGGCGCGACAGCGGCTGGCTGGGCTACCTCCTGTCCAAGGGTGCCAGCGTCGACATCCGCGATCGGGAGGGGAACACCCCGCTGCTGCTCGCCGCCCAGATCGGTTATGTCGAGGGTGCGCGCGCGCTGCTGGCGGACGGCGCGGCGGTCGATGCGATCAACACGCGCGGCGAAACGCCGATCATCCTGGCGGTGCAGGCCCGCGATCCGGCGCTCACCCGCCTGCTGATCGCGCAAGGGGCCGATCCGACCCGCCCCGATCGCATCGCCGGCAAGACCGCGCGCGATTATGCCGCGCAGGACAGCCGCGGCACCGCTCTGCTCAAGATCCTCGACGAAGCGAAACCCGCCAAGGCCGCCAAGCCGGTCATGGGCCCCGTCCGCCGCTGACCCCGGCCGCCGTCGCCCTTTATCCGTCCGGAAACGCCTGCCCCATGATCACCGTCTTCGACGATCGCCAGTTCGGCCACCGCCCGGTCCATGAATTCTTCAACGGCGCGCTGGCCGCCCACGCCGACACGCCCGCGCGCGCCACCGGCATCCTCCGTGCGATCGGCGACACGGTCGCGCCCACCGATCACGGCATGGCCCCGCTCGCCGCGGTCCACGACCCGGCCTATCTGACGTTCCTGACCGAGGCGCACGACCGCTGGCTCGCCGCGGGTCGCACCGGCGATGCGATCGGCTATGCCTGGCCCGTCGTCGGCCGCCGCCCGCTCGACCTCACCCGCATCGACGCGCTGCTCGGCCGCTACACCGCCGATGCGGTCACGCCGATCGGGGCCGGCACCTGGGACGCGACCTACTGGGGCGCGCAGACTGCGCTCACCGCGCTCGACCATGTCCTGGCTGGCGACCGCAGCGCGTTCGCGCTCTGCCGCCCGCCCGGCCATCATGCGGGGCGCGACTATGCCGGCGGCTACTGCTTCCTCAACAACGCCGCGATCATCGCGCAGGCCGCGGTCGGCGCCGGCCGCCGTGTCGCGATTCTCGACGTCGACTATCACCACGGCAACGGCACGCAGGACATCTTCTACGATCGCGGCGACGTGACGTTCGTGTCGATCCACGCCGATCCGCACACCGACTTCCCCTATTTCTGGGGTCATCCAGACGAACATGGCGCCGGCGACGGGCTCGGCGCGAACCACAACATCATCCTGCCGCGCGGCACCGGCTGGGCGGACTACGCTCCGGCGCTCGACCGGTCGCTCGACCTGATCGCAGCCAGCGGCGCAGACCTGCTCGTCCTGTCGTTCGGCGCCGATACCTACGAAGGCGACCCGATCTCCGGCTTCGCCCTAAAGACCGAAGATTTTGCCACAATGGCCCACCGCATCGCCGCTACCGGCCTCCCAACCGTCATCGTGATGGAGGGCGGCTACGCGGTCGACGCACTCGGCTCGAACGTGGCGACGCTGCTCTCCGGTTTTTAACCCCCCAAAAGCAGCGCGAACAGCACGACGGACTTGACCGCAATCGCCTGCAACACGGCAATCCGTTCCAACCGGCTGGAGAAAGGCTGCTTCAGCGTCTTGTGCCGGAACAGCCGGCGGGCGGCGAACGCCGCCGGGGTCCCGCCGATCGCTGCCAGCATCAGCAAGCGTCGCTCCGACACCCGCTTTGCCCCCGCCAAGGCTGATCGCTTATCGTGCCGGAAAAGCAGCAGAGTTGCACCGTTCACTACCAGCAACAGCAGCGCGAAAACCCGGACAGGCACGCCGGACAGCAGCCCGACGAGCCCCGCCATCGTCCCCGTCACAGCTTCGCGGTCAGCTCCGGCACCACCGTGAACAGGTCACCGACCAGCCCGATATCGGCCACCTGGAAGATCGGCGCGTCCGCGTCCTTGTTGATTGCGACGATGACCTTCGAGTCTTTCATGCCCGCCAGATGCTGGATCGCGCCGGAAATCCCGACCGCGACATACACTTCCGGCGCCACGATCTTGCCCGTCTGCCCGACCTGGTAGTCGTTCGGCGCATAGCCCGCATCGACCGCGGCGCGCGATGCGCCCACGCCCGCGCCCAGCTTGTCGGCCAGCGGATCGATCAGCTCGTGGAACTTGTCCTCCGAACCCAGCGCCCGTCCGCCCGACACGATGATCTTGGCCGACGTCAGCTCCGGCCGATCCGACGACGCGATCTCCGATCCGACGAAGCTCGACAGACCCTGGTCGCCGCCGGCCGAAACCGCCTCGACCACGCCCGCGCCGCCGCTTGCCGCCGCCTTGGCGAACGCGGTGCCGCGCACCGTCACGACCAGCTTGGCGTCCGACGACTGCACGGTCGCGATCGCGTTGCCGGCATAGATCGGCCGCGTGAACACGCCGTCGCCCTCGACGGACAGAATGTCGCTGATCTGCGACACGTCCAGCAGGGCCGCCACGCGCGGCGCGATGTTCTTGCCGTTGGTCGTCGACGGCGCCACGAACGCATCGTGGTGACCCATCAGCTCGACCACCAGCGGCGCGACATTCTCGGCCAGCGCATGCGCATAAGCCGCGTCGTCCGCGACATGCACCTTGCCCACGCCGGCGATCTGCGCCGCGGCCTGCGCCACCGCATCGACGCCCTGACCCGCGACCAGCAGGTGGACCTCGCCCATTTCGCCGGCGGCGGTCACCGCCGACAACGTCGCGTCCTTTACGGCCGCGCCATCATGTTCGACCCAGACGAGCGTCTTCATGCCGCCACTCCCATATCCTTGAGCTTCGCCACCAGCGTATCGACGTCAGGCACCGTGATGCCCGCGACGCGCTTCGCCGGTTCGACCACCTTCGACGTCGTCAGCCGCGGCGTGGTGTTGACGCCGTAATCGGCCGGCGCCTTGGTCGCCATCGGCTTCGACTTCGCCTTCATGATGTTCGGCAGCGACGCATAACGCGGCTCGTTCAGGCGGAGGTCGGTCGTCACGATCGCCGGCGTCTTCAGGTTCACCGTCTCGGCGCCGCCATCCACTTCGCGCGTCACGGTCACGGTATCACCCGCGACCTCGACCTTCGACGCGAACGTGCCCTGGCCCCAGCCGAGCAGCGCCGCCAGCATCTGGCCGGTCTGGTTGCTGTCGTCGTCGATCGCCTGCTTGCCCAGGATGACCAGCCCGGGCTGCTCCTCGTCCACGATCGCCTTCAGGATCTTGGCGACCGCCAGCGGCTCGACCACATCCTCGGTCAGCACCAGGATCGCGCGGTCCGCACCCATGGCGAGCGCGGTGCGCAGCGTCTCCTGGCATTTCTGCACGCCGATCGACACGGCCACGATCTCGGTCGCCGCGCCCTTTTCGCGCAGCCGGATCGCTTCTTCGACCGCGATCTCGTCGAACGGGTTCATGCTCATCTTGACGTTGGCCAGGTCGACGCCCGTCCCGTCCGCCTTAACCCGCGGCTTCACATTATAATCGATCACCCGCTTCACGGGCACCAGGATCTTCATGGCGCTATCCTCCGACATGACGCTGTGGCGGAGACTCAAACGCCCCGCGCGATTGATCGGCCCATAGCAGGCGCTTTACGTAAACGTAAAGGGGGCGGACCAGGTCAAAACGCCCCACGCTTCTATCGCCGTTACAGTTGTGCCCCGGCGCAGACCGGGGCCTGGATAAAACGACTCCACCCAGGCCCCGCCTCCGCCGGGGCACATATGACGTCCGGGGCAAACAAGTCCCCCAGACGGATCAGGCCGCCTGCTTGACCTGCGCCACGATCTTCTTCGCGGCGTCGCCCAGGTCGTCGGCGCTGACGATCGGCAGGCCGCTGTTGGCCAGGATGTCCTTGCCCTGCTGCACGTTGGTGCCCTCGAGCCGCACGACCAGCGGCACCGACAGGTTCACTTCCTTCGCCGCCGCGACGATGCCGTCGGCGATGATGTCGCAGCGCATGATGCCGCCGAAGATGTTGACCAGGATGCCTTCGACCGCCGGATCGGACAGGATCAGCTTGAACGCCGCCGTCACCTTCTCTTTCGATGCGCCGCCGCCGACGTCGAGGAAGTTCGCCGGGAACGCCCCGTTCAGCTTGATGATGTCCATCGTCGCCATGGCCAGGCCCGCGCCGTTCACCATGCAGCCGATGTTACCGTCGAGCTTGATGTAGGCCAGGTCGTACTTCGAGGCTTCGATCTCGGCCGGATCCTCCTCGGACTCGTCGCGCAGCGCGAAGATGTCCTTGTGGCGGTACAGCGCGTTGCCGTCGAACGACACCTTGGCGTCGAGCACCAGCAGCGCGCCGTCCGTGGTCTCGACCAGCGGGTTCACTTCGAGCATTTCCATGTCGGACGCGATGAACGCCTCGTACAGCTGGCCCGAAACCTTGATCGCCTGCTTGTAGAGATCACCCTTCAGGCCCAGCGCGAATGCCACGGCGCGGCCGTGATGCGGCTGGAAACCCTCGACCGGGTCGATGATGATGCTGTGGATCAGCTCGGGCGTGTCGTGTGCGACCGCTTCGATGTCCATCCCGCCTTCGGTCGACACGACGACGGCGATCCGCCCGGTCGCGCGATCGACCAGCATCGACAGGTAATATTCCTTCGCGATGTCGGCACCGTCGGTGATGTACAGTCGGTTGACCTGCTTGCCCGCATCGCCCGTCTGGATCGTGACCAGCGTGTTGCCCAGCATATCCGTCGCGTTCTGGCGCACGTCGTCGATCGTCTTGGACAGCCGCACGCCGCCCTTCGCATCGGGGCCGAGTTCCTTGAACTTGCCCTTGCCGCGGCCGCCCGCGTGGATCTGCGACTTCACGACATAGAGCGGTCCGGGCAGGCGTTCGGCGGCGGCGACGGCTTCGTCGACGGTCATCGCGGCATAGCCGGCCGGGATCGCGACACCGAACTTGGCGAGCAGTTCCTTGGCCTGATATTCGTGGATGTTCATGGGATCGCGTCCTCTGGGTCCAGCGGAAAGTTGGCGCGGCTAAAGCATAACGGGGCAAGGATTGCCACCCCGCCACGCCCGAATCGCTGCACTGCGGCACCATAGCGGGCCCGGCCGCGCGCGCCATGACCCTAGCGAGCCGCCGCGCGAGCCGGTAGGGCGAGTGCAAAGCCCGGTCAGGGCGTTCAGCGTGAGGATGATCCATGGAAACGATCGGCGTAATCGGCGCGGGCCAGATGGGGGCCGGCATCGCGCAGGTCTCGGCACAGGCGGGCTACCGCGTTCTGTTGTCGGACGTCTCGATGGCGGCCGCCACCAAGGGCCGCGACGGCATCGCCCGCGCGCTTGATCGGCTCGTGACGAAGGAAAAACTGACCTCCGACGCCGCGCAGGCCGCGGTCGCGCTGATCGAACCGGTGGCCGACGTCGCCGCCATGGCCGACGCCGCGCTGGTGATCGAGGCGGCGACCGAGCGCGAGGACATCAAGCGCAAGATCTTTGCCGATGTCGGTGCGGTGCTGGGGTCCGACGCGATCCTGGCGACCAACACCTCGTCGATCCCGATCACGCGGCTGGCACAGGCGGCGCCCGATCCGGCACGCTTCATGGGCGTTCATTTCTTCAACCCGGTGCCGGTGATGCGCCCGATCGAACTGATTCGCGGCCTCGCCACCGCCGACTCCACCGTCGCGCGGGTGGAGGCCTATGCCGAAGCGCTCGGCAAGACCGTCGTCCACGCCAACGACGCGCCCGGTTTCATCGTCAACCGCGTCCTGCTGCCGTTCATCAACGAGGCCTGCTTCGCGCTGGGTGAGGGCGTCGCCACGATCGCCGACATCGACGCAGCGGTCAGCCTGGGCCTCAACCACCCGATGGGCCCCTTCACGCTCGCCGACTTCATCGGCCTCGACACCTGCCTCAACATCTGCCGCGTCCTGCACGACGGCACCGGCGACCCCAAATTCCGCCCCGCACCCCTGTTGGTCAAATATGTCGAAGCCGGCTGGCTCGGCCGCAAAACCGGTCGCGGCTTCTACGACTATTCAGGCGAAACCCCCGTCCCCACCCGCTAACCAAAAAGCCCTCTCCCCCACGGGGAGAGGGTTGGGAGAGGGGGAGTGGCTCGAGAAGACCAAGCAGCAGGTAGAACCGCGAGATTCGCGAAACGCCTACCCCTCGACCCGCCAGTCATAAACCAACCCACCCTCGCGAAACGCGAACCGGTCGAGATGCTCCGCGACCACCGCCTGCACCCGCTCGACCTGCTCCGCCTCCGCCACGCTCGCGCGCAGCACCAGCGCATCAGCCTCAGCCACCAAGGTCAAAGGCCCCGCCGGCAAGCCGACCTCACCCGCCTCGGGCGTAAAGCTCACCGCGAACCGGTGGCTCCAGTGCTTGCACAATTGCTGCAGATAGCGACTCGCGTTCGGCGTCGCGACGCGCGCGGTGGTGATGACGGCCATGACGGCTCCTTCAACTGTTCCCCTGCCGCCGACGACGTGGCGCGCCACAACCGCCGCATCAAGACCGCAGCCGAACGGTTCAGCCCGTTACGAGCGTCCGATGAAGGAAGGACCGCGCCCGCCGCGACACGCCGGCCGCCAGCGCCGCCATCGTCAGCCCGAGCAACGGCACGATCCACAGCAGCGACAAGATCAGAAGAACGGTTCGCATAGGCCACCTCCCGACTCCGCAAATACCCGCGGGCGGTGACAGATCGGTGACCCTACGGATTACGACTAGGGCGCCAGCAACAACCCAGCAAACGCCGCACTCATCAGGTTGGCGAGCGACCCGGCGACCAGCGCGCGCAGCCCCAGCTTCGCGATCATCGTCCGCTGGTTCGGCGCCAGGCTCCCGGTCACCGCCATCTGGATCGCGATCGAACTGAAATTGGCGAACCCGCACAGCGCAAACGTGACGATCGCCACCGTCCGCTGCGACAGCGCCGCCTGCTGCTCGCCCAGCGCGATATAGGCGACGAACTCGTTCAACACGATCTTCTGCCCGAACAGCCCGCCGGCGATCCCCGCCTCGCTCCACGGCACGCCCAGCAGGTACATGACCGGCGCGAACACATAGCCGAGCAGTCGCTGGAACGTCAGCGCCTCCACCCCGAACCACATGCCGACGCCGGTCAGCAACCCGTTGGCCAGCGCCACCAGCGCCACGAACGCCAGCACCATCGCGCCCACCGCCACGGCCAGCCGCACGCCGGTCTGCGCGCCCTGGCTGGCGGCCATAATGATGTTCGCCGGCCGCTCCTCGTCATGCGTCGCCTCGGCCATCGCGATCTGATGCTCCTCGCGCTGCGGATCGTTGGCGTCGCCCAGCGGCAACTCGCCCGCGGGCGGCGCGATCTCGTCGGGCATCATAATCTTGGCCATCAGGATCCCGCCCGGCGCCGCCATGAAACTGGCCGCCAGCAGATAGTCGATCCGCACCCCCATTGATGCATAGGCCGCCAGGATCGTCCCCGCGACGCCCGCCATCCCGCTAACCATCACGGTGAACAGCTGCGGCGGCGTCAGCCCCGCCAGATACGGCCGGATCACCAGCGGCGATTCGCTCTGCCCGACGAAGATGTTCGCCGCCGCGCACAGCGACTCCACCTTCGACACGCCGATCACCTTCTCGATCGCCCCGCCGATCCAGCGCACCACGAATTGCATGACGCCCAGATAATAGAGGATCGACACCAGGCTGGCGAAGAAGATGATCACCGGCAGCGCGGAGATCGCGAAGCTTCGCCCGCCGATCGCCGGGTTGGCAAGCGTCCCGAACAGGAATTCCGTGCCGCGCTGCGAATAGCCGAGCAGGTTGGCCACCGCGCCGGACATCTGGCCCAGCACCACCTTGCCGATGCTCGAATACAGCACCAGCACCGCGATCCCGGCCTGCAACGCGAACGCCGCGCCCACCACGCGCAACCGGATCGCCCGGCGGTTGGAGGACAGCAGGACCGCGATCGCCAGGATCACCGCGATGCCGGCAAGGCCGATCAGGAATTTCATCATGTCGGTCGGGGGCTTTCTCGGGCGGCCACGGGGTCGATCGCGGACGACGATACACGTCGTGTGAAGAACGAACAGCCTTTGGCGTGGTGGCGCGCCCTGTCAATCCAGGCGGTTGCAGGCGAGTTCCCACGCTCCGGGCTTCCGCCGGTCATGGAAACCGGTTAGCACCGCGGCGATGACGATCCCGCCATCCGCCCCGTTTCCAAAGTCGCTGTTCGCCTTCTCCATCCTCTACGGCGGCATGACCTGCATCGCAGGCGTCCTGGGCGTGAAGCAGGTGGCACTCGGGCCGCTGGCGGTGGAGGCCGGCATCTTCGCCTTCCTGCTGCTGGTCGTGATCGGCAGTGCGATCGCCGAACTGCACGGCCGCGCCGCCGCCGACCGGATGGTGCGCTACGGCTTCGTGCCGCTCATCATGTCCGCGCTGCTGATCCAGCTCGTCCTGGCGCTGCCCACCGACCCCGGCATGTATCCGCCCGCGATCGACGCCTTCCCGATCGTCGTCGGACAGGGCGCGCGCATGATGATCGCCGGCCTCATCGCCTACGGCACGTCGCAGACGCTCAACGTCTACATTTTCTCGCGCCTGTCCGCGGGCGCCGGCAGCCTGCTGTGGCTCCGCGCGATGATCGCCAGCGCCGCGTCGCAGGTCATCGACACCCTCCTCTTCATCTCGATCTCGTTCCTTGGCGAACGCGACATCGGCGCGCTGCTCGCCGGGCAGATGCTGGCCAAGGTCGTGCTATCGATCGTGCTGGTCCCGCCGCTCATCTACCTCTTCGTGGCACTCGGCCGCCGGATGGACCGGGCGTAACGCCGCCCGTCTGGCGAAACCTACCGTTTTCGCCTATATCGGCGGCATCATGACACTTCACATGCCTATCCCCGGTCATATCGATCCGGTTCCCGTCCCCCGTGCGCTCGTGCCGCGCGCCGACGGGCGGATCGACCTGCTCGGCCTGTCGCAGGCCGAACTGCGCGTCGCGCTCGAAACCGCGCAGCTCGAACCCAAGCAGGCCAAGCTCCGCGCCAAGCAGTTGTGGCACTGGATCTACAACCGCGGCGTCGTCGATTTCACGCTGATGACCGACATCGCCAAGTCGATGCACGGCTGGCTCGCCATGCGGTTCGTCGTCAGCCGGCCGGAAGTCGTCGAGGCGCAGGTGTCGAGCGACGGCACGCGCAAGTGGCTGCTCCGCACCGACGACGGCCAGGATTACGAGATGGTCTTCATCCCGGATGCGGACCGCGGCACGCTCTGCGTCTCCAGCCAGGTCGGCTGCACGCTCAACTGCCGCTTCTGCTTCACCGGCACGATGCGGCTGGTCCGCAACCTGACGCCGGCCGAGATCGTCGGACAGGTCATGCTGGCGCGCGACGCGCTCGGCGAATGGCCGAGCCAGCCCGAGGGGCGCATGCTGACCAACATCGTCATGATGGGGATGGGCGAGCCGCTCTATAATTTCGACAATGTCCGCGATGCGCTGAAACTCGTCATGGACGGCGCGGGCCTCGGCCTGTCGCGCCGCCGCATCACGCTCAGCACCAGCGGCGTCGTGCCGATGATGGCACGTGCCGGGGCGGAGATCGGCGTCAACCTTGCCGTCTCGCTCCACGCGGTGACCAAGGACGTCCGCGACGAGATCGTCCCGCTCAACCGCAAATATGGGATCGAGGAGCTGCTCCAGGCCTGCGCCGACTATCCCGGTGCCAACAATGCGCGTCGCATCACGTTCGAATATGTGATGCTGAAGGACAAGAACGACAGCGACGCCGACGCCTACGAACTGGTCCGCCTGCTGAAGAAATACGACCTGCCGGCCAAGGTGAACCTGATTCCGTTCAACCCCTGGCCCGGCGCGAACTACGAATGTTCCGACCCGGAACGGATCAAGCGCTTCTCCAACATTGTGTTCGAAGCCGGCATCAGCGCCCCCGTCCGCACCCCCCGCGGCCGCGACATCATGGCCGCGTGCGGCCAGCTGAAGTCGGCATCGGAAAAGAAGAGCCGCGCCGAGCTCGACCAGCTCGCGGACGAGAAGCAGGCGGCGCTGGGCTGACATAAAGGGCGGCACGCGTGTCACCCCTCTCCCAACCCTCTCCCCGAGGGGAGAGGGCTTTCCCTGGACACAACCGGCCCCCTCCCCCCACCGGGGGGAGGGTTGGGGAGAGGGGGGACACAGGCGCTGACGGTTTTTGCATCGACGCCAACTGACCACGCTGGCAATACCCCCTCGAATCAACGGGGCGTGCACAGATGTGGCTGTTCGATAAATTCGCGCGCAAGGCGCTGAAACAGGGTCAGCTGTCGATCATCGACGGCGACGGCAAGCGGTACGACTACGGCACGCCCGACCCGGACCGGATGCCGATCGTGGTGCGCTTCACCGATCGGAAGGTCGGCAACTACATCGCGCGCCATCCGCGGCTCGGCGCGGCCGAGGCCTGGATGGACGGCCGCATGGTGATCGAACAGGGCGACATCGCCGGCCTGATCGACCTCATCCGCGCCAACGGCAAATGGGAACGCGGCGGCGGCCAGCTCGGCGCGCGCAGCCCGATGAAGCGGATCGCCGGCACCATCGCGACGCGGCTCGACTCCATCAACAAGATCGGCAAGTCGAAGCAGAACGTCGCCCATCACTACGACATCGGCGACCGGCTCTACGACCTGTTCCTCGACGTCGACCGGCAATATAGCTGCGCCTACTTCACCGATCCGGACAACAGCCTGGAACAGGCGCAGCTCGACAAAAAGGCACACATCGCCGCCAAGCTGAACCTGAAACCCGGCCAGCGCGTGCTCGACATCGGCTGCGGCTGGGGCGGCATGGCGCTCTACCTGAACCGCGTCGCCGACGTGGACGTGCTCGGCATCACCCTGTCGGAAGAACAGCTTAAGACCGCCCGCCGCCGCGCGGAGGAAGCCGGCGTCGCGGACCGCGTGAAGTTCGAACTGATCGACTACCGCGAACTCAGCGGCACGTTCGACCGGATCGTGTCGGTCGGCATGTTCGAACATGTCGGCGTGCCGAACTACCGCACCTTTTTTGCCAAATGCCGCTCGCTGATGGTGGAGGACGGCGTCATGCTGCTCCACACGATCGGCCGGATGGGCGGCCCGGGCCAGACCGACGCCTTCACCGCGCGCTACATCTTTCCCGGCGGCTACAACCCCGCGCTGTCGGAGATCGTCGCCGCCAGCGAATCGCAGCGGCTGATCTCGACCGACGTCGAAACGCTCCGCGTCCACTACGCGCTCACCATCCGCCACTGGTACGACCGCTGCGTCAAGCACAAGGCGGAGATCGAGGCGATGTTCGACGCGCGCTTCTACCGCATGTGGACCTTCTACCTCGCCGGCGCGATGAGCGCGTTCCGCCACGGTGGCATGTGCAACTACCAGATCCAGTACACCCGCAGCCGCTGGGCCCTGCCGTTGACCCGCGACTACATCGCGCCGGCCGAACAGGACCTCCGCGCCAAGGGCTGACCGACACACGTTCCCCGGCGGAGGCCGGGGCCTAGGTGAAACACCACCACCCAGGCCCCGGCCTCCGCCGGGGAACGCAACAACTCAGCGCTTCCGCACCGGAACCGGCAACGGCGCAGGCGTCGCAGCCGCCTCCGGTTCGGCGGAATACTTCGCCTCCGCCGCGGCACGCTCCGCGCCCGTCATCCGCCCGTCATGGTCGGTATCGGCCTCGTCGAAGCTGCGCAGCGCATCGGCCTTCTGCTCGGCCAACGTGATGCGCCCGTCGCGGTTCGTGTCGGCATCGCTGAACATCGCGTCCACCATCGCGGGCGGCACGCTGTTCTTCGTCGCCCACGCATCGACCTCCGCCCGGCTGACCACGCCGTCGCGGTCGGCGTCCAGCATGCGGCTGAGCCCGGTCGCGCGCTCCTCCGCCGCGGCGCGCGGCATGAAGTCCGGCCCGCGCGCCGGCCCAGTGGGCGCTTGCGCGAACGCGGCCGCGCCGGTCCCCAGCGCCATGATCGTCATCATTATCCGCATCGCATCGCTCCGTTCGTTTCAGGTTGGCTCAACGACCGGGGGCCAGCTTGCGATCCGGGATCGCGCCGGCGCCCGGCTTCCGCGCGGCGATCTTCTCCGCCACCGTCAGGATGCCGTCATGATTGGCATCGACCATGTCGAACGCGCGCAGCGGGCGGCGCGATGCCTCCGCCGGGCTCAGCTTGCCGTCGGCATTGGTGTCGACCGCCTTGAACGCGGCGTTGGCGGCGTTCAGCATGTCCTGCGCCTCCTTCGCGGTCGGCGCATTCTTCGTGCCGGGCGGCGTGCGGTTCAACACCACGCCCATCCGCTTGCCGAATTCCGCGCGGCTCATAAAACCGTCCTTGTTGGTGTCGGCCAGCTTGAACACGCCGTCGACCTCCGCCTGCATCTGCGCGCGGGTCACGTCGCCGGTGCCCTTCACGGGCTTGGCCGCGGGCGCGGACAAAGCGGGCGCGGCGGCCAGGGTGATGAGGACGGGCAGCATCAGGGCTATCGGACGCATCGGTTTTCCTTCTCGCAACGGTCGGGTCACGGTCGTACGGGTACGCCCCATGGCGCGCCCTCGCTGTATGGCGCTTGAATGCGCGGGCCCCGGATGGCAAGGCGCGCGCGAATTTACGGGTTGAAGGGACGGACATGTCGGACGTGAAGCGGGTTGTGCTTGCCTATTCGGGCGGCCTCGACACCAGCGTGATCCTGAAATGGCTCGCCACCGAATATCAGTGCGAGGTGGTGACCTTCACCGCCGACCTCGGCCAGGGCGAGGAACTGGAGCCCGCCCGCGCCAAGGCGGAGCTGATGGGGGTGCGCCCCGAATATATCTTCATCGACGATCTGCGCGAGGAATTCGTGCGTGATTACGTCATGCCGATGATGCGCTCGAACGCGCTGTACGAGGGGCTCTACCTGCTTGGCACGTCGATCGCCCGGCCGCTGATCGCCAAGCGCCAGATCGAGATCGCGCGGCAGGTCGGCGCCGACGCGGTCAGCCACGGCGCCACCGGCAAGGGCAACGACCAGGTCCGGTTCGAACTGGGCTATTACGCGCTCGCCCCCGACATCCGCGTCATTGCGCCGTGGCGCGAATGGGACCTGACCAGCCGCACGCGCCTGATCGAATATGCCGAACAGCACCAGATCCCGGTGCCCAAGGACAAGCGCGGCGAATCGCCCTTCTCGACCGACGCGAACCTCCTGCACACCTCGTCCGAGGGCAAAGTGCTCGAGGATCCGTGGGACGAGGTCCCGGACTATGTCTACTCGCGCACCGACGACCCCGTGACCGCCCCCGACGTGCCGGAGGAGATTACGATCGATTTCGAACGCGGCGACGCGGTGGCGGTGAACGGCGAGGGGCTCTCCCCCGCCACTTTGCTCGCCAAGCTCAACGAACTCGGCAAGCGCCACGGCATCGGCCGGCTCGATCTGGTCGAAAACCGCTTCGTCGGCATGAAGAGCCGCGGGATGTACGAAACGCCCGGCGGTACGATCTATCACCTCGCCCACCGCGGGATCGAGCAGATCACGCTCGATCGCGGCGCGATGCACCTGAAGGACGAACTCGCCCCGCGCTACGCCGAACTGATCTACAACGGTCTCTGGTTCAGCCCGGAACGCGAAATGCTCCAGGCCGCGATCGACCATAGCCAGCACAAGGTGTCCGGCACCGTCCGGCTGAAGCTGTTCAAGGGCAGCGTCTTCGTCACCGGCCGCCGCTCGCCCTATTCGCTCTACAGCGAAAAGGTCGTGACGTTCGAGGACGACGCCGGCGCCTACGACCAGCGCGACGCGGCGGGCTTCATCAAGCTCAACGCCCTCCGCCTCCGCCTCCTCGGCCGCCGCGACGGGCTGTAAGGCGCGACGCCAGAACGTGCCCCGGCGCAGGCCGGGGCCTAGACGCAACCGCTTCACCTAGGCCCCGGCCTTCGCCGGGGCACGCATCACCGCCGCTCTGTCGCGCCGACCCGCCGCAGCGCGATCAGGTCGATCGGGTTCCAGTACAACCGCGCCACCGGCCGCCGCCCGACCGCCAGTTCCTGCAGGAACATGTCGCCCTTGTCATAGGCCCGCGGCCCCAGCCGCAGCAGCCAGATGGTCGGTGCCGCCTGCACCCCCGACTCGCGCGCGATGGCCCGCAACCGGTCGCGCGGCAGCGAGACGACACCCCGACTGCCGGTCGGATACCACCCGCCGACGCCGATCGACGGCACCGGCGTCGGCACCGGCCGCACCGCGATCGGCACACGCAGGTCGCGCAACGCGAACACCATCGGCAGCGCCCCTTCGTTGGGATAGGCGAGCAGCACGTCGCCCGGCCGCCAGCGCGGGGCCAGGAACTGGACGACGCCGTACCAATGCTGCTGCCCGCCGACACGCGCGCGCTCGATTAAATCGTTCGCCACCATGTGGAACGCCACGAACACTCCGGCCCCCGCGCCGGCCCAGCGCCGCCACCCGACCGTCCAGCCCAGCGTCCCGATCGACAGCAGCAGCACCGCTGGCACCGCGACCGGCGTCATGGTCCGTACAATGAACACTGGCGCGACCAGCGCGGACAGCGCGATCGACAACGCGGGCGGCACCAGCGCAAGTGCGAACAGCGCCGCCGCCAGCCGCCGCCGCGGCGCCCCGTCCGCCAGCCGCCAGATCGCCAGTCCCGCCAGCACGAACAACGCAATGCCGGGCGCTAGGCCGGGCGCGGCATACAGAATAGCCAGCCTGGTCGGCACGGTGTCCCACGAAAAGGTCAGCCAGGTCGCCGACACCCAGGTCGGTGCCTGATCCGCCAGGATCGCCACCGCCGGCGCCCAGACCAGCGCGACCAGCGCATGCCCGCCGACGATCCGCGCCCAGTCGCGCCCCGTCAGCCCCGGACGCACCACTAGTGCAAGGAACGCGACCCCGAGCGCGGCGGCGTACAGCGCACCCAGATTGTGCAGCCACAGCATCAACGCCAGCCCGACGAGATAGCCGGCATACGGCCCAACCGCGATGCTGCGCCCGCGCTCCGCCGCCGCGCCCAGCCGGATGAGCGCCCACAACGTCCCGGCATAGACCAGGATCATCACCGGATAGGGCCGTACCTCGCGCGTCATCGCGACCAGCATGATCGACACCGCGGCATAGGCCACCGCACCCCACGCGATCCGCGGCGCATCGAGCCGCGCCAGCCGCGCCGCATCGTGCGCCGCCCGCCAGATCACCGGCAGAACCGCGATGCCGCAGACATAACCGAGCGAGCGGTACCCCGCGAGGCTGTCGCCGAACACCAAAGTCCAGCAGCGCAGCAGCGAATAATAGAAGGGCGGGTGCGTCTCGTACGCCGGCACGACACGCCAAAGAAAATCGAACCCCTTCCCCGCGGCATAGGCGCTGTACGCCTCGTCCAGCCAGAACGGCTCGTCCAGCGACCCGTGAAACCGGAAATACAGCGCCACCGCGAGCAGCCCGAGCGCGCCGAAGATACCGATCGTCCGGGAAAGCCGCGCCTGTTCCATCGCCCGCCCTTACGGTCTGCCCGCCCCCAAGGGAAGCACCGGGCCGATCGAGACAAAACCGTCATCCCGGCGAAAGCCGGGATGACGAAGTAGCGGTGCGCCTTCTCCCCGACCGGAGTGCCATCGCAACCCGCAAACCGCCGCCCACGCCACCCCAGTTAAACCGCGCAAAACCGCGACCCGACCCACCAATTACCGGTTCCCGCCGCCCCTGCGCTTCGATACAGGCGGGGTCCATGACCGATCGCGCCTGGTGGCAGTCGCGGTGGTACGCGATCGGGCTGGCGTGCCTGATGGCCGTACCGCTGCTCTGGCCCGACATTCCCCCCATCACCGACCTGTTGGGCCATATCGGGCGCTACGGCGTCGAGCTGGAGCGCGCCGGCTCGCCCTTTCTACAACGCTATTACGGGTTCGAATGGGGCCTGATCGGCAATATGGGGATCGACCTGCTCATCGTGCCGCTGTCGCGGCTGATGGGGCTGGAACCCGCGGTCAAGCTGATCGTGCTGTTGATCCCGCCGCTCACCGCGGGCGGCCTGCTGTGGATGGCGAAGGAAGCGCACGGCCGCATCCCGCCCAGCGCCGCCTTCGCGCTGCCGTTCGCCTATGGCTATCCGTTCCAGTTCGGGTTCGCCAATTTCGCACTGTCGATGGCGCTCGCCTTCCTGGCGTTCGGATACTGGCTGCGGCTCGGCCGGACGGGGCGCACGCGGTTGCGGGCGGCGCTGTTCGTGCCGATCGGCCTCGCGATCTGGGTCTGCCACAGCTACGGCTGGGCGGTCCTGTGCCTCCTCGCCGCGGCCGCCGAACTGGTCCGCATGCGCGACGACACCGGCGAAGGCACGGCAAAACGGAACCTGTTCAGCACCGTCTGGCACGCCGGCCTCGCCTGCCTCCCGCTCGTCCCGCCAATGATTTTGATGCTCGTCTGGCGCTCCGGTGCGGTGGCCGGCACGACCGGCGGCTATACCGCCACCTGGAAATATGCCTGGCTGCTGGCGGCGTTGCGCGACGATTATCGTCCGTACGACATCGCCTGCGTCAGCGTGGTGTTCATCCTGCTCGGCCTCGGCGTCGCGCGGGTCGGTTTCCGCTACAACCGCACGCTGGGGCTCGCCGCGCTGTTCCTGTTCGCTGCCTACGCGCTTCTGCCACGCGTGCTGCTCGGCTCCGCTTATGCCGACATGCGGATGGCGCCCTATGCGCTGGCGGTGGCGGTGGTGGCATTGCGCCCGATCGGCGATGCGCGCTGGTGGCGCCCCGCGCTCGCGGTGGCCGCGCTCGCCTTCCTGGTCGTCCGGCTGACCGGCCACACGCTCCACTATGCCCGGCTCGACCGCGCCTATGACGAGCAGCTCGCGGCCGTCGAACATCTGCCGATCGGCGCGCGCGTGATGGTGCTGGTCAACCTCCCCTGCCAGGGCAGCTGGAGCTATTCGCGGATGGACCATCTCGGCAGCCTCGCGATCGGACGCCGCCAGGCGTTCGTGAACGGCCAGTGGGCGATGGCCGGCGCGCAGCTCCTGACGATCCGCAACCCGCATGTCGGGCGGTTCGGGGGCGATCCGACGCAGCTTCTGCGCCCGCTCAAATGCCGTCGCCGCGGCGAACCGGTACTTGCCGACACGCTCCGCAACTTCCCGCGCGCGGCTTATGATCATTTCTGGCTGATCGACATGCCGCGCTCCGGCTGGCTCCGCTATCCGGACCTGGTTCCCGTCTGGCACGGCCGCACCCGCGGCATCCTCTACCGCGTCGTGCCCGCCCCAGTGCCAGCCAAGCCTCAGGCCGGCTCGGCCACCAGCGCCAGCGACACCCCGAACGGCAGCGATCCGCGCGCCACGATGTGACGTTCCGCGCCGAACACCTGTTCCAGCAGGCGGTTCATGCGCGGCGACGGCATCGCATCGTCGTCCCCCCCGGTCTTGCCGGTCAGCTTGTGCAGCCACCGCACACCGACGATCAGCGGGAACAGCAGCGTGTTGAAATGGCTGCGGTGGCGCACGCGGAACCCGGCTTGCCCGAACACCTTCGCCAGCGTTGCGGCGGTATAGCGCCGCTGGTGGTGATGCGCCGCATCGTGCGCGCTCCACATCCACGGGTTGGCCGGCACCGTCACCATCAACCGCCCGCCGGGCGCGAGCTTGCGGCGCAGCGCGGTCAGCGCCTCCAGATCACCCGGAATATGCTCCAGCACGTCGAGCAGCACGATGAAGTCGTAATGCCCGTCGTCCAGCGCGACGCCATCGGGCAGGTAGCCACCCTTCACCGCGATCCCGCTCCGGTCGCTGGCGAACGCGCGCGCGAAATCGTCCGGCTCCACCGCATCGACCGTGCCGTAACCCTGCAACAGCGGGATGTTCGATCCCGTGCCGCACCCGACTTCCAGGATGCGCATGCCGGACCGGCGCGGGGCCTGCGCCTCGATCAGCGCAGCCACGATCCGGCGGCGCGCAGCGAACCACCAATGTTCGCCGTCGATCTCGGCCATCCGTGCGTAGATGCTCGCATCCATCAGTGCATTCCCCCGGCCTTGCCGTCGCTGCCGCCATCCATGCCGATCCGGGTTCGCACCACGTAGATCGGCCGATGCTTCACCTCGACCATGATGCGGCCAACATACTCGCCTAGCACGCCCAGCGACACCAGCTGCAACCCGCCGAAGAACAGCACCGCGATCATCAGCGACGGATATCCCGCCACATCCGATCCGTACACCAGCGTCCGCACGCCAACATACACCGCGTATAGCATCCCGACCATCGCGATCGACGCGCCCAGGTAGCTCCAGACGCGGAGCGGCACGGTGGAGGCCGACGTGATCCCGTCGATCGCCAGCGTCCAGAGCTTCCAGTAGTTGAACTTGGTCGTGCCCAGCGTCCGTTCGACGCGGTCATATTCGACCGACGTCTGGCGGAACCCGCCCCACGCGAACAGCCCCTTCATGAACCGGTTGCGCTCCGGCATCGTGCGGATCACCTCCACCACCTTCCGGTCGAGCAGCCGGAAATCGCCCGCATGTTCGGGGATCTTGTCCGCCGACAGCCAGTTGTGCGCGCGATAGTAGAAATCCGCCGTGAACCGCTTGGGCAGCGTATCGCTCGCCCGGTTGCGCCGCACGCCGTACACGACCTCGTATCCGTCGCGCCATTTGGCGATCATCTCGCCGATCACCTCGGGCGGGTCCTGCAGATCGACGTCGATCGGGATCGACACCTCGCCGCGCGCCACGTCCAGCCCGGCGGACAGCGCTGCTTCCTTGCCGAAATTGCGCGACAGCGACAGCGCGCGGACCCGCGGGTCGGCGCGGTTGGCGGCCATGATCGCGGGCAGCGTCGCGTCGGTCGATCCGTCGTCGATGAACAGGATTTCCCAGCCGCGCGGCTCCGCCAGTGAGTCGAGCACCAAGGTCACACGCTGGACGAACGTCGCGATCGCCTGCTCCTCGTCCTTCACCGGCACGATCATCGTCACCAACGGGCGCGGTTCGCCTGTCCATTCGGAATCGGCTGTGGGATTCGGCACACTGTACGGGTCTGTCATTCGAAGACCCATAGCCGGTTGAGCCAGAACATCGCCACCGGTGTCACGAACAGGATCGGCACGATCGGCCACCATGTCGGCCCGCCCAAACGATGAACCAGCAACCAGATCCACGCGCTGTTCAACCCCAGGCTGATCAGCGACGCGGTCAGGAACCGCACCGTGGTGCGCAGCGTGTTCTCGCGGCTGCCGTGCCCGCGAAAGCTCCACCGGCTGTGGATGACGTAGCCGAGCGACACGGCGACCGCATAACCCGCCAGATTGGCCAGTTGCGGATGGACGTGCAGCGGCGTCGCCAGGACCCAATAGATTGCGGCGGACAGCGCGGTGATGCCGAACCCGGTGATGGCATAGCGCACGAACTGGCCGCCCGTGCCGGACAGGAAGGCGCGGATCCGGGCGACCAGGCCGGTCGTCGAGTCGCGGGAGGGGGAGAGCGGAGCGGTCATGCGGTTGGCATGCGCGCTAGGACTGAACGAACTGCACGTCAAACATGGTTGTCGCGCGCCGAACGTGGTTCCATAGCGCGCTGCCCGCCGGGGCCGAGTTACCCAAGGATACGCCGTGCCCACGACGACGCCGATCGACGATGCCGCCCGCTATTGGGTCCGCTGGACGTTGCTGTTCTGGGCGATTGGCGCCGTCGTCATGCTGTACATGAAATGGGGCCAGATCCACTGGCTCGGCTTGGCCGATACCGACGACAATATCCGGCTGGCACAGGTCAACGCCTGGCTGTCCGGCCAGGGGTGGTACGACCTGCGCCAGTACAAGCTCGATCCGCCGCACGGTGCCAGCATCCACTGGTCGCGGTTCGTCGACCTGCCGATCGCCGGGCTGATCCTGCTGACGCGGCCGTTCGTCGGCGCGTTCGATGCGGTCCGCATAGCCGTCGCGGTGGCACCGCTGATCCCGCTCGGCCTTGCGCTGTTCTCCTCTGTGCTCGCCGTCCGGCGGCTGATCGATCGTTCCGCTTTCGCGCTGGGGGCCGCCATGTTCTTCTGCATGGGCACGATGCTGCTCATGTACATGCCGACCCGGATCGATCACCACGGGTGGCAGCTCGCACTGCTCGCCACCACCGTCGCGGGCAGCGTCGATCCGGCGCGCCGCCGCGGCGGGCTGGTCGCGGGCGGCGCGATCGCGCTGTCGTTGACCATCGGGCTCGAAATGCTCCCTTATCTGGCGCTTGCGACCGGCGCGGTCGCGCTTCGCTGGGTATGGGACCGCGCTGAGGCGCCGCGCATGGCCGCGCACGGTATCGCGCTCGGCCTCGGCAGCGCGCTCGGCTTCGCGCTGTTCGCCTCCTACGACAATCGCCTGCCGGTCTGCGATGCGCTCTCGCCGGTCTGGCTGTCGGCCACCCTGCTCGGCGGCGGACTGTTCGTGGCACTGGCCGCGATCCGCGACGATCGTCGTGGCGTTCGGCTGGCCGCGGCGGTGGCGGCGGCGATCGTCGTGGCAGGTGCGTTCGCGCTCGCCTGGCCACAATGCCTTGGCACGCCCGAACGGCTGAGCCCCGAACTGCGCGCGCTCTGGTTCGTCCACATCAACGAAGTCCGCCCGCTCTACGCACATAGCTGGCGCACTTGGTTCCCGGTCGGACTGCCGCCGGTGATCGGGCTGGTCGGCTACGCCTTGATGCTGTGGCGCACACGCGGCACCGTGCTGTTCCCGGCTTGGGCCACCGTCGCGCTGCTGGGCCTGACGTCCGCGGCGCTGATGGCGTGGCAGACGCGCTCCGGTCCGCCGGCCCAGATTCTCGCGGTGCCCGGCATCGCGGGCCTTGCCTGGTTCGTCCTGCCCCGCCTCGCGCATCACCGCCTGATGGTTGTGCGGGTCGGCGGTACGATTGCCGCATTCCTGCTGCTATCGGGCACGATCGCCGGGATTGTCGTCCGCGCGATCCCGAACGAAGCGGCCACCCCTACTGCACCCATTGGTGCCACGACGGGCAAAGCTCGCAAGACCGGTCCGGCCCCGACCTACCGCAACCGCGTCGCCCTGGCCAACCGCCGCTGCCCGACGCTCCCTGCACTCCGCCCGATCGCGCGTATCCCCACCGCGACCGTGCTGACCTTCGTCGATCTCGGCCCCCGGCTGATCGCGATGACGCACCACCGCGCCATCGCCGGCCCCTATCATCGCAACCAGACCGCGATCCTCGACGTCATCCACGCCTTCCGCGGTTCACCCGATCAGGCCCGCGCCATCATGGCAAAGCACGGCGCGACGCTCCTCCTGATCTGCCCCGGCATGTCCGAATCGACGATCTACAACGCAGAGGCGAAGGGCGGCTTCTACTGGCAGCTGGCCCGCAACCGCGTTCCCGCCTGGCTCACCCCCGTCCCGCTGCCGGCGGGATCGCCCTTCAAGCTGTGGCGGCGGGTCGAATAGGCTGGCAGCGTACAAACCCATTCGCAGCGAATTTGTGCTTAGTGAAACGCGCTGTTCTTCCGCGACTGCGCGCCGGATCCGAAATGTGTGGTTTCCGCATCAGGGACGCGCAGGCGTTCCCGATCATGATGTTTTGGGAACAAACAATTTTGGATGACAGGCTGCCTTCGTTGCGCAGCCTACTTTCCTCGCAAGCGGTCCCAAACCCAACGCCACAAACGCGCTTCGGCCAGAATCATTCTGGCGAGCAGCGGCGGCATACCCTGCCGCTCCAGCTCAGTTGCGTCGGGCGCAGAACCAAACGCGATACGTAATACTGCAATCAGAGCAGCACTTTCGGCAAGCACCAGCACGGCAATGCCGACACCACGCAACCAGCTCCATTGTGTGAGGATCGTTTCTGCTGGATCAGGAACAATCTTTCCGGCGATCCATATACCTCCACACGCGATCGCAAGTGCTCGTATCGCCAGAGCACGCCGAGGCATGTTTCTATAGCAAGCCACATAGATAAAAGGCACGAAAATACACCAATCAAAGAGTGTAACCGCCTCACCAAATTGCGGCTGATCGTCCCATGGATGTGTTGCACGAAAGTTTAACGCAGCAGCAAACAAGACCGGGAGAATAGCGTAAAACCAATTATCTCGCGAAGCTTTTACAAATCTCTGCATCGTTCGAACTCCGGATCTTGTCCCCGCCGTTCAAACGAATGTTTGTCCAGCGCTGGCAAAAGAGCAAGAGAGGGACCAGGGGCTGTCAGGCTCTTTGCTCCCCGCGTCGAGGCAAAGGTTCCAAATTTGCACCGGGGTAACGTCTCGCTCGACGCAGACCCCGTTTAGGCGAAGCTCTGGCGGATCCCGTCGATCACGAACTGCGCGGCCAGCGCCGCCAGGATCACGCCCAGAATGCGGGTGATCATCGCTTCGATCTTGTGGCCCAGCACGCGCATCAGCGGCCCGGCGGCCAGCAGCGCCAGCAACAGGATCAGCAACATCGACCCGAGTGCCGCGAACACGATCGCGGTCTCCGCCAGCCCGTGCGCGCGCGACGTCAGCAGCATGGTGGTCGCGATCGATCCCGGCCCGGCGATCATCGGGATCGCCATCGGGAAGACGGAGATATCCTCCTCCTCCATCGTCCGCGCTTCGGCTTCCGCCTCGCGCAGCACGCCCTCGGCGCGCTCCTCGCGGCGTTGCGTGCGCTTCTCGAACACCATCTCTAGCGCGATCAGGAACAGCATGATGCCGCCCGCGATCCGGAACGCGTCCAGGCTGATCCCCATCGCCGACAGGAACCGTTCGCCGACCAGCGCGAACACCAGCAGGATTCCCGCCGACACCATGACCGACCGGAACGCCATCGCCCGGCGATGATCGGGCGACGTGCCGCGCGTGAGGCCCGCAAAGATCGGCGCGCACCCCGGCGGATCGATCACCACGAAGAATGTGACGAAGGCGGAGATGAAGAGCGTGAGCATCAGATCGCCGGCTTCGCCAGCCCGGCGCGCGCATGGGCCGCGACCAGCGTGTTGCGCAGCAGCACCGCGATCGTCATCGGCCCCACCCCGCCAGGCACGGGCGTGATCGCACCGGCCACCGCCAGCGCCTCGTCATACGCGACGTCACCGACCAGCCGGCGCCCCGCGGCATCCTCGACCCGGTTGATGCCCACGTCAATCACGGTCGCGCCGGGTTTCAACCAGTCGCCGCGGATCATCTCCGGCCGCCCGACCGCCGCCACCACGATGTCCGCACGCCGCACCACCGCCGCCAGGTCCCGCGTCCGGCTGTGCGCGATCGTCACGGTGCAATTCCGGTCGATCAGCAGCTGCGCCATCGGCTTGCCGACGATGTTCGACCGCCCGATCACGACCGCGTCGAGCCCCGACAGGTCGCCCAGCACATCCTCCAGCAACAACGCGCAGCCGAGCGGCGTGCACGGCACATACCCGTCCGCCCCCACTGCCAGCCGCCCGGCATTGACGACATGGAACCCGTCGACATCCTTGTCCGGATCGATCGCGGCGATCACCGCCGCGGAATCGATATGGCCCGGCAACGGCAGCTGGACGAGGATCCCGTCCACCGCCGCGTCGGCGTTCAGCTCCGCCACCAGCGCCAGCAACGCCTCCTGCGTCGTCTCGGCAAGCAGGCGATGCTCTGTCCCGACCATACCGGCCGCGAGCGTCGCCTTGCCCTTCCACCGGACATAGACGTCGCTCGCCGGATCCGCGCCGACCAGCACGACGGCCAGCCCCGGTGCGCGCCCCGTTTCCTCACGGAACGCCGCCACGCCCTCGGCGACGCGGCCGCGCAGGGTGGCGGCGAACGCCTTCCCGTCGATGATGCGTGCGGTCATCCGATCAACTCATCAGGTTCAATTCAATGTTCGGGATGATGATCGCGCGCAGGATGTAGATCAGCAGGATCACCACCATGGGCGACAGGTCGAGCGCCCCGAAATCGGGCAGGATCTTGCGGATCGGCCGGTACAGCGGCTCAGTGATGCGATCGAGCGCATAGAGCACCTGCCGCACGAAATCGTTCGACGTGTTGATGACGTTGAACGCGATCAGCCAGCTCAGGATCGCCTGCGCAATAATAATGTACAGCAGCAGCCCGAGCAGAAGTTTGATGATCTCAAGGATGGCGATCATGGCGGCTCCGCATGTGCGAGTGGATTGCCCAAGGCCTTAGCCGGGGCGGCGATGCCGGGCAATGGCAGGCTGGGCTCGCGTGAACCCTACCGCCGCACCAGCGTCCCCGCCCCCTGGCGCGTAAAGATCTCGATCAGCATCGCGTGCGGCACGCGCCCGTCCAGGATCACCGCGGCGTCCACCCCGCCCTCGACCGCATCAACGCAGGTCTCAAGCTTCGGGATCATCCCCCCCGTGATCGTCCCGTCCGTCCGCAGCGCCGCGATCGCCGCCGGCGTCAGGTCGGTCAGCAGCGCCTTTTCCTTGTCCAGCACGCCCGCCACGTCGGTCAGCAGGAACAGTCGCTCCGCCCCCAGCGCGATCGCCAGCGCACCCGCCATCGTATCCGCGTTCACATTGTACGTCTCGCCGTCCGGCCCAAGTCCGATCGGCGCCACCACCGGGATCATCCCCGCCTTCGACAGCGTGTCGAACAGCCGCCGATCGATATCGACCGGCTCGCCGACGAAGCCCAGGTCGACCGCTTCTTCGACCCCGCTGACCGGATCGATCCGCGTGCGGCGCACCTTCTCGACCGTCACCGCATTGCCGTCCTTGCCCGAAATCCCGACCGCGCGGCCCCCGGCATGGCCGATCCAGCCGACCAGTTCCTTGTTGATCTGGCCGGACAGCACCATCTCCGCCACCCGCGCGGTCCGCGCATCGGTCACGCGCAGCCCGTCGACGAACGTCGATTCGACGCCCAGCGTCTTCAGCATCGCGCCGATCTGCGGCCCGCCGCCATGCACCACGACCGGGTTGATCCCGACCGCCTTCAGCAGCACGATATCCTGCGCGAAATCCTCCGCGGCGGCGGGGTCGCCCATCGCATGGCCGCCATATTTCACGACGAACGTCGCGCCGGCGTAGCGGATCAGATACGGCAACGCCTCGGTCAGCGTCTCCGCCTTGGCGAGCAGCACGGGATCGAGATGGTGGTTCATGCCGGGCCGCATAGCGGGATCGGGCGGGCGACGTAAGAGGCCCCGCATACCCCGGGCCGATCAGATCGCGACCGCCGCCTCGACCAGCAGCACCGGCACGCCGTTCGTGACCGGATACCCAACACCCGCACTGTCCGACACCAGCAACCCGCGCGCGGCATCCCAGCGCAACGCCGTCCGCGTCCGCGGGCACACCAGCTTCGCGACCAGCACCGGACCGGGGCCGACGCTCACTGCATCGTCGCCCCGTCGTCGTCCCCGTCGCGCAGGCGGAAGAACAGCAGGAACTGCACGATCAAATCCGCCCGGTCGACGATCGTCCGCGCCTCCAGCAACGCCTGCTTGGCCGCCGCATCGAACGGCGCGATCTGCGCGATGCCGTTCACCAGCGATTCGTCGTCGAGCCGGGTCACCGCGTCCCAGTCGAGCTGATACCCGCGCGCATCGGCGAAGCGCCGCGATTCGCGTTCCAGGTCGGCGCGCAGCACGCTGGCCAGCGGGTCCGGCTCGGCTGTGTCGTCAAAATCGTCGAAACTGGCCTGCACCTGGCGGAACGGCGTGGTGACGTCCATCTCGCTCAGGATCCGGAACCGCGTGATCCCTTCAAGCACGATGTTGAACCGCCCGTCGTCCAGCGCCTCGAACTGCGCGATCCGCCCGACGCAGCCGACATCGTACAGCGCCGGCTTCCGATCGTCGCCGCCTTCCCGCGGCTGCACCATCCCGATCCGCCGGTCGCGCGCCAGCGCATCGGTGATCAACGCGCGGTACCGCGGCTCGAACAGATGCAACGGCAACTGCGCCCGCGGGAACAGCAGCGCCCCGGTCAGCGGGAAGACCGACAGGCGGTGGCGCTTGCCCTCGCTCATGTGAACAGGACCGCGGACAGCCGCCGGCGCTGCGCCCCGACCCATGGGTCCATCAGCCCGACCGCCGCGAACAAGGTCAGCAACCGCGCACGCGCCGCGCCCTCGTTCCACTCCCGATCGCGCCCGATCGATTCGAGCAGCACATCCGCCGCCCGGTCGCGGTCGCTGGTCATCAGCGCGCCGGCCAGTTCGTAACGCGCCTCATGATCGTCCGGATCGGCGGCGATCCGCGCCTCCAGCGGTGCCAGGTCATCGACCGGTGCCGCTTCCTTCGCCAGCGCGAGCGCCGCGCGCGCCTGCATCAGTGCCGGATCGTTCGCCTTCTCCGCCGGCACCGAATCGAGCAGCTCCGCCGCCTCGTCCACCGCACCACCGAGCAACAGCGCACGCGCCTCACCCGCCACGACGGTCAGGTTGTCCGGCGCCATCTCGCCCAGCTGGCGGTAGATCGACAGCGCGCGCTCCGCGTCGCCGCTCTCCAGCACTTCCTCGGCCATCGCGATCAGCGGCAGCAGGTCCGCCTCCGCCGCGGCCGCATCGGTCTTGAGCGGCAGCTGCTTCAGGATCTGGTCGAGCATCTGGGTCAGCTGCCCCTCGGTGCGCGCCGGCGTCATGTCGGCGACCAGCTGCCCCTGGAAGATCGCATAGACCGTCGGCAGCGACTGAATGCGAAACTGCGCCGCGACCGCCTTCTGCTCGTCGACATTGACCTTGACCAGCTTCACGCCACGCGCGGCATAATCGGCCGCGACCTTTTCCAGCAGCGGCGTCAACGCCTTGCACGGCCCGCACCAGTCCGCCCAGAAATCCACGATGACCAGCGCGTCCATCGACGGTTCGACCACGTCGCGCCGAAAACCCTCGATCGCCTCGCGTTCGGCTGCCGTCATGCCAAGTGTCGCCACCGTCACCGTCTCCCCTGTCGTTCCGTCGCCCCCTATGTGGCGCGGCCCGCCCCGATGCCAAGCCCCGCCGGCTTTTCGCACATGCGCAAAGATAAGGGGTTGCCGACCGGGGATGCTGCGGATATTAGCCGCCGCCTGCCGCAGGGTGGTTCGAACGAACTTCCCAAGCGAACAGCGCCGAGCGGGCGTAGCTCAGGGGTAGAGCACAACCTTGCCAAGGTTGGGGTCGAGGGTTCGAATCCCTTCGCCCGCTCCAGTTTCCGAACTGGTAGGACGAGACGTGAGCGGCTAATGCAAGCTGGGCCGTTTTTTTGTTGTCCGACTGGCTGGCCTGACGCCACAAGATACGATCCAGGCATCTGACCAATCCGTCCATCCCGAGCGAACCCTAGGGACCCGTCGGGCGAAGCCGAGCGCGTCCGCTAAGCCCGGAACCCCACCCAGCGAATCAGATCAGCACGGCAACACGCCGCGTCACGCCACCATCCGCAACTGCATTCCGATAAAGTCATGCAGGTCGCTCAACGCCATCGGCTTGCCGTACAAATACCCCTGCACCACGTCGCACCCGCAGGCGCGCAAGAGGTCGCGCTGTTCCTCGGTCTCCACGCCTTCCGCGATCACCTCGATGCCCAACCCGCGCGACAGGAACACCATCGCGCTCACCACCGCGGTGTCGGACCGATCCGTGCCGATCTCGCGGATGAAGCTGCGATCGATCTTCAACCGGGTCAGCGGATAGCGTTTCAGCAGGCTGAGCGACGCGAAGCCCGTGCCGAAATCGTCGAACGCCACGCCCACGCCCAGTTCGCGCAGCACCTTCAGCGGGGGCAGCATCGTCTCGTCGTGGCGCAGCGCGATATTCTCGGTGATTTCCAGCTCCAGCGCGGTCGGCGGCAGGCCGGTGCGGGCCAGTACCCCGATCACATCCTCGGCCAGCCGCCCGGTGCGGAACTGCGCCCCGAACAGGTTCACGCCCATCACCAGCGCCGGCATCCGCGCGCGCAACGCCACCGCATGGTTGCACGCGGTCTCCAGCACCCAGCGGCCGACATCAGGCGCCAGCAGGCCGTTCTCGATCGTCGACAGGAACCGCGCCGGCTCCAGCAGCCCCTGTTCCGGATGCCGCCAGCGCAGCAGCGCCTCGACGCCAAGCAGCACACCGTCGCTGATCCGCACCTGCGGCTGGTAGAAGAGCTCGAACTCCCCCTGGTCGATCGCACGGCGCAATTCCCCTTCGAATGCGCGCCGGTGGACGACTGCATCGCGCAACGGCGGCGTGAAGAAGCGTCGGCAATTCCGCCCCTCGCCCTTGGCATGGTACATCGCCAAGTCGGCGGCCGACAGGAGGTCCTCGGCATGGTCCCCGTCGTCGGGCGCGGACGCGATGCCGATGCTGGCCCCAATATGGATCACCTGCCCGTCGATCACATAAGGCGCGCCGATTGCGGCGATCATCTGGTCCGCCACCGCGCCCACCGTGCCACGCGCGCTGCCCGCGCCGGGAATCATGATCGCGAACTCGTCGCCGCCCAGCCGCGCCACGGTATCGATCGGGCGGATGCATTCGAGCACGCGCCGCGCCACTTCGCGCAGGACGACGTCGCCCGCGGTGTGGCCCAGCGTGTCGTTGACGTTCTTGAACCCGTCCAGGTCCAGCATCAGCACGGCGAGCGGCTCGTTCGCCGCCATGCATTCGCCGATCCGGGTCAGCATCACGGCACGGTTCGGCAACGCGGTCAGCCCGTCGAGATGCGCCATGTTGAACAGCCGCGTCTCGTTGGCGCGCCGTTCGCGGATGTCGCGGATGATCGCCCCGAAACTCGCCTGCGTCCCTTCCCGCCACATCGACAGCGACAGCTCGATCGGAAACTCCGTCCCGTCCTTGTGCTCGGCGTCCAGCTCCACTGTTGTGCCGACCATGAACGTCGGGCCGCCCAGCGCCGCGCGGCGCAGGCCCCCGTCATGCCCGCCGCGCATCCGGGCCGGCACGATCAGGTCGATCTGCCGGCCGATCGCCTCCTCCGCCGAAAACCCGAACACCCGTTCGCAACCGGCGTTCCAGAACGTGATCCGCCCCATGTCGTCGGCGCAGACGATGCCGTCCGGCGACGTCGCGGCAATGCTCTGGAACCGCGATTGCTCGACCGCCCCGGCCGTCACCGCCCGCCGCGTCTCCAGCCGGTCGGTCACCAGCGCACCCAGCGTCCGCAGATTCTCGCGGTCCGCATCCGACATGCCGTTGCGCGGCCGGTGATCGTTCACGCACAGCGTACCGAGCGCGAAGCCGTCGGGCGACCGCAACGGGACGCCCGCATAGAAACGGACGCGAAGACCGTCCATGACGTTGGGATTGTCGGCAAACCGCACGTCCAGCGTCGCATCGTTCACGACCATGATGTCGTCCTGCGCGATCACATGCCCGCAGAAGGATGTGTCGCGCGGCGCGCTGCACGCGTCCACGCCGATCCGCGCCGCGAACTGCTGCGTATCGCGACCGACGAGTGAAATGAGCGCGACCGGTGTCGAAAACATCCGCGCCGCCAGACCGACGATCCGCGTCAGAGCGGCATCCTCGACGCCCGGCTGGATGTCGTACGCGGCCAGCGCCACCAGCCTGGCGTCCTCGTTCAGAAGGTGGGGTGCAGCACGCATATCGACTTTCCGGCTGTCAGCGATGCAGCGAATGCTATCTATCGAACGAATATCAACAAGCCCTTACTTACGTCGTCATCGCCCACCACACCGCACGGCCCGCCATTGCGGCGCCCGTACGCGTCGCGACGCGCACCGGCACCGGCCTGTCCAGCCCGTGCATCGCGCGCGCCCACCGCGGTAGCAGGTCCACCCCTGCCTCCAGCATCAGCCGCTGGAACGGCACGGCCACCGCATCCGGCGCCGCCTGTGTTAGGATCAGCCGCGCCACGTCCCGCGTCCGTGCATCCGCGCGAAGTTCTGCCCGCGCGTTTCTCATATACGCAGCCGCGGCGCGCCGGGTTGCAGGCACGTCACGCGCACCCAGTCGCCGCACCAGTTCCGCCATCTCGGCATGATAGGCGTCCTGCCGCCGCGCCGGAAACCACGGGTCTCGGTAACGAAGGTATGCCGCCAGGAAACTCGTCGTCTCCGCAACATGGACCCAGCCGAGCAGGTCCGGATCGTTCGCACTGTACGCCGCGCCGCCCGGCACGGTCCCGTTCACGCCCGCATGGATCCGCCGCACCCGCGCGATCGCCGCCTCCGCCGCCGCGGTCGATCCATAGGTCGTGATGCCGACGAACCGCGCGGTCCGCAGCAGCCGCCCACGCATGTCGCGCCGAAAATCGCTATGGTCCAGCACGCCCGCCAGCGCGGCCGGATGCAGCATCTGCAGCAGCAAGGATGACACCCCGCCGATCAACATGGCGGTAACATCCCCATGCACCGCCCACGCCGCCGATCGCGGCCCGAACAACCCGTCGTCGCCCTTCGGCCGATCCAGGCTGCGGTCCCCGGCCAGCAACGGCTCGATCCGCACGCGGATCGCAGCACGCGGCAGGCTCAGCACCGGGCTGCCACGTCCGTCATCCCGACGGGGCCGGCACGCGCAGCTTGGCCCAGATCGGCAGATGGTCCGACGCCAGCGACGCCTTGTGGCTGTGGTGGACCCCGGAATCGATCACCTCCACCCCCGGTCCGACCAGAATTCGGTCCAGCGCCGCCATCGGCCGCCGGGCGTGGAAACTCCGCCCCGTCGCCGCGAACCGGTACGTGCCCCCGAAATCGCGCAGGCACCCGCCGTGCAGCGACCATTCGTTCAGGTCGCCCATCAGCACCGTCGGCATCGCCCGCTCGCACGCCGCGACATGCGCGATCACCGCTTTCGCCTGCCGCCGCCGCCACAGACCCGACAGGTCCAGATGCATCCCCACGATCCGCACGTCCGCGCCGTCGACCCGCACATCGGCCAGCACCGCGCCGCGCGGCTCCAGCACGGGCAGGTCCAGCGGGCGGCAGTCGGTGATCGTCGCGGACTTGCGCACGAAGATCGCATTGCCGTGCCAACCGATCCCGCCGGGGCGCACCCCGAACCCGACCGGCCGGTAGTCCGACCGTTCGGCGATCAGATCGATCGGGATCGCGGTCAGCTTCGCGCCGAACCGCTGGTCGGCCTCCTGCAACGCGACGATATCGGCGTCGATCTCGTGCAGCACCTCCAGGATCCGGTCCGGCCGCCGTTTCCGGTCGGTGCCGACGGCCTTGTGGATGTTGTAGCTCGCGACGGTGATCGTCCGCGTCATTCGTCCGCGCCGTCCGGCTGGATCCCGAGCGCCTCGCCCGCCGCGGCGACATCACGCGGCGCCACCATCAGCCGCACGCCGCCCATCACGCCCAGTCCCAGCGCCCCGAACCCCTCGTCGAACAACTCCGCCTCGATCCCGTCCGCCGCCAGCCGCCCCCGCGCCAGTTCACCCAGGATCCGGTCGGGAAAGCGTGCGAGTTCGATCAAAGACATGGAACCGGCAACGCCCCGTTCCGAAAAAGGGTGCGCAGCCTTCTGCGCCACAGCCAAGGCCGCTGTCGTACATGTCGACCGCGCTGCCGAAGACCGCGACTGGAGTTGGCACATCGGCTACCCGTTAGCTGCGGATATAGAGACACTTCCGTACGGGGCACCACGACGATGCTGCTTACCTTGGCACTCATGCTTGCGACGCCCCAGCTCTGCACCGAGGTCAAGCGCGAATGCCGCGCCTGCACCACCGTCGACGGCAAGCGAACCTGCTCCAACGTCGGAACGGCCTGCCAGCCCTCGACCCGGATCTGCCGCCCGAAAGCCACGGCCACTCCCGCCGATCGTCCAAAAACGACCAAGCCGCAGGTCGGCTGACGCTCGGAGGGTATGGCTATCGCGGCTTCGTCAGGCCGTCCCGCCTACCGTCAGGCCGTCGATCATCAGCGTCGGCTGGCCTACGCCCGCCGGCACTGACTGCCCGCCCTTGCCGCAGACGCCGATGCCCTCGTCCAGCGCCATGTCGTTGCCGATCGCGCGGACCTTGGTCAGCACGGACGGCCCGTCGCCGATCAGCGTCGCACCCTTGATCGGTGCGCCCAGCTTCCCGTTCTCGATCCGGTACGCTTCGGTGCAGGTGAATACGAACTTGCCGCTCGTGATATCGACCTGACCGCCGCCGAAGTTGCGCGCGTAGATACCGTTCTTGGCGCGTACGATGATCTCTTCCGGATCGTCCTGCCCACCCAGCATGAACGTGTTGGTCATGCGCGGCATCGGGGCATGGGCGAAGCTCTGCCGACGCCCGTTGCCGGTCGGCGCTACGCCCATCAGCCGCGCATTCAACCGGTCGTGGATATAGCCCTTGAGGATCCCGTCCTCGATCAGCGTGTTACGCTGCGTCGGCGTGCCCTCGTCGTCGATGGTCAGCGACCCGCGGCGGTGCGCGATCGATCCGTCGTCGATCACGGTCACGCCTGGCGCCGCCACCCGGTCACCGATCCGCCCGGCGAATGCGGACGATCCCTTGCGGTTGAAATCACCCTCCAGCCCATGCCCGATCGCCTCGTGCAGCAGCACGCCCGGCCAGCCCGCGCCGCACACCACGGTCATCTCGCCCGCCGGTGCCGCTACCGCCTCCAGGTTGACCAGCGCGCTGCGCAGCGCCTCGTCGATCGAACGGCTCCACACCACCTCGTCGAACAGGTCGTCGTAGAGATACCGCCCGCCCAGCCCGTGGAAACCGCTCTCGCGCCGGCCATTCTGTTCGACCACGACCGTCACGTTCAACCGCACCAGCGGCCGCACGTCGGTCGCGACGAAGCCGTCCGGCCGCACGATCTCGACCACGCTCCACGATCCGCCGAGCCCGACCGACACCTGCACGATGCGCGGATCGCGCGCCCGCGCCGCCGCATCGATCCGCTGGCACAGCTCCACCTTGCGCGCGAACGGGATCGCCGACAGCGGATCGTCACCGGTATAGAGCCCCGCATTGGTCCGCCGCGGCGGCGCGCTGCGTGCGCCGGTCGCGGGGTCGAGCAGCGTCATCGTCTCGCCCGCCCGCCGGATCGCGGCCTCGCTCAGCTCGTTGGCATGCGCAAACGCCATCGTCTCGCCCGACACGCCGCGCAGGCCGAACCCCGCCTGCGTATTGAAATCCGCAGTCTTCAGCCGCCCATCGTCGAACCCGAAGCTCTCCGACGCCATATATTGCAGATAAAGCTCGCCGTCGTCGCAGCCCTTCAGCGTCTCCGCCGTCAGGCGCAGCGCCGCATCGGGATCGAGCGTATCGCGGTAGAGGAAAGCGCGGGGATCGGTCTGTGTCATCGACCGGATATAGGAGCGTCAGCCGCCCTGCACATCCCCGACCTGCGTCTCGCGCGTGTTGATCGTCCCGCCGGGGGCCGCCTCACCCGCGCCGGTATCGGCCGGCCCACCGATCAGCACGAAGCGCCGATCGCAGTAACCGCAGTCGACATAGCCCTTCTCGTCGATCTGCAACCAGCTGCGCGGATGGCCGAGCGCGGCGCCGCCAACGATATCGGTCGCCCCGTCGCACACGATGCGGGCGGTGGTGACACGGGATGTCTCGGGCGCGGTTCCAGTCATGTCCCCGCGTTACCAACCGCGCGTGACCCCCGCAAGCGCATCAATCGCGTCGAAGCCCACGCCAGCGCTACATTTCCCCCGGCGTTCCGCTTTCAACCCGCCCCGCCGCCCGCTATGCGCAGACGCATGACCGAAGCCGCGATCCGCATCCAGAATCTCTGCAAGACCTATGCGGGGGGCAAGCGCGCGCTCGACGGCGTCTCGCTCGATATTCCGCGCGGCACGATCTTCGGCCTGCTCGGCCCGAACGGCGCGGGCAAGTCGACCATGATCAACATCCTATCCGGCATGGTGAACAAGACCAGCGGCAGCGCAGAGATCTGGGGCTTCGACATCGACGCGCACCCGCGCAACGCAAAGGCGTCGATCGGCATCGTGCCGCAGGAAATCCTGTTCGACCCGTTCTTCTCGCCCTTCGAATCGCTCGAGATCCAGGCCGGGCTCTACGGCGTGCCCAAGGCGAAGCGCCGCACGATGGAACTGCTGCGTGCGGTGCATCTTGAGGACAAGGCGAACGCCTATGCCCGCACGCTGTCCGGCGGCATGAAACGCCGGCTGCTCGTCGCCAAGGCGCTCGTCCACACGCCGCCCGTGCTCGTCCTCGACGAACCGACCGCCGGCGTCGACATCGAACTGCGCCAGCAGCTCTGGGCCTATGTGCGCGAACTCAACGCCGGCGGCGTCACCGTCGTCCTCACCACCCATTATCTCGAGGAGGCCGAGGAGCTCTGCGACCGGATCGCGATCATCAACCATGGCCGCGTGATCGCCGACGAACCGACCCCGCAACTCCTCGCCCGCGCGCAGGAAAAGGTCGTCGAGGTCACCGTCGACCGCGACCTGACCGTCGCACCCGTCGCACCCTGCTTCGAAAAGATCGCGCTGAAGGGCGACCGCACCGTCGTCATCACCTATTCCAAGGACAAGGTGAACGCCGGCGAAGTGCTCGCCGCGCTCCAGGCCGCGGGGCTCGGCATAGTCGATGTGTCCACGCGCGAAGCGGACCTCGAGGACGTATTCCTTAACCTCACCCGCGCGGCCGACGCGGCGTAAGACCTGATCCCCGTTACGTAGGGCCTTGCGCCCCAACCCGTTTGGTTCGAGCCTGTCGAGAACCTTGCACGGCGTTCTCGACGGGCTCGAACCAAACGCCGCCGGAAAGCGGGTCGGAGACAATAGAAGCAGCATGACCGACGCACCCACCGGCCCCCGCCACTACGACATCGTCATCATCGGCTCCGGTGCCGCCGGCCTCACCGCCGCGATCAACCTGGCGCAGAACCACCGCGTGGTCGTGCTGGCCAAGGGCGGCCTGTCGGAAGGCTCCACCGCCTGGGCTCAGGGCGGCATCGCCGCGGTGCTCGAACCCGGCGACACGTTCGAATCGCATATCGAGGACACGATGGTCGCGGGCGCCGGCCTGAACGATCGCCGCACCGTCGAATATGTCATCGGCGGCGCGCCCGCCGCGATCGAGCGGCTGGCGGCCCTCGGCGTGCCCTTCAACCCCGGCGAATCGGAACGCTGGCACCTGACGCGCGAGGGCGGCCACAGCCACCGCCGCATCGTCCATGTCGACGACGCGACCGGCTGGGCGGTGCAGCAGGCGCTGGAGAAAGCCGCCGCCGCCAACCCGAACATCACGCTCGTCCCAGACATGGCGGCGATCGACCTGATCACCGGCCGCAACGGCGTGCGCTACTCCGGCGACGGCCGCGTCTGGGGCGTCTACGCGCTCGACCGCGGGACCGGCCGGGTGGAGGCCTTCACCGGCCGCGCGACCATCCTGGCGACCGGCGGTGCGGGCCGCACCTATCTTTATTCCACCGCCCCACGCGGGGCGACCGGCGACGGCATCGCCATGGCCTGGCGCGCCGGCGCCCGCGTGTCGAACATGGAATTCATGCAGTTCCACCCGACCTGCCTCTACAATCTGGAGGTCAAGAATTTCCTGATCACGGAGGCCGTGCGCGGCGAGGGCGGCCATCTGCTGCTCCCCGGCTCCGGCCACCGTTTCATGCCCGATTTCGATCCCCGCGCCGAACTCGCGCCGCGCGACGTCGTGGCGCGCGCGATCGATCACGAGATCAAGCGGCTCGGCCTCGACTATGTCCATCTCGACATCAGCCACCGCCCGCCCGAATTCGTCCGTGAACATTTCCCCAACATCCATGCCAAGCTTCTGACGCTCGGCATCGACATCACCACGCAACCCATCCCGGTCGTGCCCGCACAGCATTACACCTGCGGCGGCGTGCTGACCGACCTCGACGGCCGCACCGACCTCCCCGGCCTCTACGCCGCGGGCGAGGTGACGCAGTCCGGCCTCCACGGCGCGAACCGCCTCGCCTCCAACTCGCTGCTCGAATGCTTCGTGTTCGGCGAGGCCGCGGCCGACCATATCCACGCCAACTGGGACACTCTGCCGACGCCCCCCGCCATCCGCCCTTGGGACGAAAGCCGCGTCTCGCATTCGGACGAGGAAGTCGTCGTCCAGCACAACTGGCGCGAGATCCGGCGTTTCATGTGGGATTTCGTCGGCATCGTCCGCACCACAAAGCGCCTCGAACGTGCGCTCCACCGCATCGAACTGCTCGCCGCGGAAACGGAGGAATATTACGGCACCTTCCACGTCACCGCGGACCTGATCGAGCTGCGCAACCTCGTTGAGGTCGCCCGCCTCATCATCCGCTCCGCGCTCTCCCGCAAGGAAAGCCGCGGCCTCCACTACACGCTCGACTATCCCGAGACGGCGCCCGAGGCGATCGACACGATCCTGGTGCCCTGAACCGGCCCGGGCGGGCCGCCGCCAGACACCCCGAACCAGTGCAAACGCACCCCTCAAGTCCCAGTCGCCAAGCGCCCGCCACGTTGCTACATCGCGTCGGTGTCGAACAATCACCTCTATCTCGTCGACGGGTCCGGATATATCTTCCGCGCCTATCACCGGCTGCCGCCGCTCACCAATCGCAAGGGCGAGCCTGCGGGCGCGGTCTACGGGTTCACCACCATGTTGTGGCGGCTGGTGGACGAACTCCACACGTCGGACGGCCCGACCCATCTGGCGGTCATCCTCGACGCGTCGTCGCACACCTTCCGCAACGACATGTATGCCGAATACAAGGCGCACCGCCCGCCGCCGCCCGAGGATCTGGTCCCCCAGTTCCCGGTGATCCGCGAGGCGACGCGCGCCTTCTCCGTCCCCTGCATCGAAACCGTCGGGCTTGAGGCCGACGACATCATCGCCTGCTACGCCAAGGCCGCGCTTGCGGAGGGCTGGAAGGTCACGATCGTCAGTTCCGACAAGGACCTGATGCAGCTGATCGAACCCGGGCTCGACATGCTCGACACGATGAACAATCGCCGGCTGGGCGCGGACTATGTGCAGGAGAAGTTCGGCGTCACGCCGGGCCAGCTCGGCGACGTGCTGGCCCTCATGGGCGACGCGGTCGACAACGTCCCCGGCGTCCCCGGCATCGGGCCGAAGACCGCCAGCCTGCTGATCCAGGAACATGGCAATCTGGAAGCCGTGCTGGCCGCCGCCGACACGATCAAGAAGCCCAAGCTCCGCCAGTCGCTGATCGATCATGCCGATGCCGCGCGGCTGAGCCGCGAGCTGGTGCGGCTGGCCTGCCATCACCCGCTGCCCGAACCGCTCGCCGATCTCGCGCTCAAGGGCATTCCACCCGCCCCGTTGCGGGCGTTCCTCGAAGATCAGGGCTTCAAGTCGCTGCTGCTCAAGGTCACCGACGGCCATGTCATCGGCGAACCGGTGCCGCCACCCGCGCCCGTCGCGACCGACGAGCCCGCCTTCGTCCACAAGGACTATGAGTGCGTCGTAACGGAGGAGGCGCTCGACCGCTGGATCGCGGAAGCGACCGCCGTCGGCACGATCGCGATCGATACCGAGACCGACCACATCGATTCGATGCGTGCCACGCTGGTCGGCGTGTCGATGGCGATCGCGCCGGGCAAGGCGTGCTACATTCCGATCGGCCATGTCGGCGACGGCCTGCTGTCCGAAGTCCCGACGCAGCTGCCGCGCGAGGTCGTACTCGACCGGCTCCGCCCGCTGTTTACCGACCCGACGGTGCTCAAGATCGGCCAGAACCTGAAATACGACCTCGTCGTGCTGCGCCGCGCGGGCGTCGACGTGACGCCCGCCGACGATACGATGATCCTGAGCTACGATCTCGACGCCGGCCTGCGCAACCACGGCATGGACGATCTCTGCAAGGTCCACCTGTCGCACGACACGATCAGCTTCAAATCGATCTGCGGCACCGGCAAGGCGCAGATCACGTTCGACAAGGTGCCGCTGCCGCAGGCCACCGAATATGCCGCGGAGGACGCCGACGTCACGCTCCGCCTCTGGCGGCGGCTGAAACCCCGGCTGGCCGCGGAGGCTGCGACGCAGGTCTACGAGACGGTCGATCGCCGGCTCGTCACCGTCGTGGCCGAAATGGAGCGCGCCGGGATCAAGGTCGATCGCGCCGAACTGTCGCGCCTGTCGGCCGAGTTCGCCACGCAGATCGCCGTGCTGGAAGGCCAGGTCCACGAAGCCGCCGGCGGCCCGTTCACGATCGGCAGCCCCAAGCAGCTCGGCGAGGTGCTGTTCGACCGGATGGGTCTGAAGGGCGGCCGCAAGGGCAAGTCGGGCGTCTATTCCACGGACGTCACCGAACTCGAACGGCTGGCTGCCGAAGGCGTCCCCATGGCGCGGCTCGTGCTCGAATGGCGCCAGCTGTCGAAGCTCAAGTCGACCTATACCGACGCGTTGCAGGCGCAGATCAACCCGGAAACCGGCCGCGTCCACACCAGCTTCAGCCTCGCCGTCGCGCAGACCGGGCGGCTGTCCTCGACCGACCCGAACCTCCAGAACATCCCGATCCGCACCGAAATGGGCCGCCGCATCCGCGACGCGTTCGTGGCGGAGGAGGGCAAGGTCCTGCTCGCCGCCGACTATTCGCAGATCGAACTGCGGCTTGCCGCACACATGGCCGACGTGCCGCAACTGCGCGCCGCGTTTGCGAACGGCGACGACATCCACAGCCTGACGGCGCAGGAACTGTTCGGGGAGGTCAACCGCGACACGCGCGGCAAGGCCAAGACGATCAATTTCGCGATCCTCTACGGAATCTCCAGCTTCGGTCTCGCCGGCCGGCTCGGCACCGACCGGATCGAGGCGCAGGCCATGATCGACCGTTATTTCGACCGGTTCCCCGGCGTGAAAACCTACATGGCCGACACGATCGCCGAGGTCCGTGCCAAGGGCTATGTCACCACGCTGTTCGGCCGCAAGACGCACCTGCCCGGCATCCGCGGCAAGACGGTGGGCGAACGCCAGTCGGCCGAGCGCCAGGCCGTCAACGCCCCCATCCAGGGCACGTCGGCCGACATCATCAAGCGCGCGATGGTCCGGGTCGGCCCGCAACTCGAACTGGCGGGGCTGCGTACCGTACGCATGCTGTTGCAGGTCCACGACGAACTGGTGTTCGAACTCGATCCGTCCGAAGTGGACGCCGCATCCGCCGTGATCCGCGACGTGATGGCCGGCGCCGCCGAACCCGCGGTGACGCTCTCCGTCCCGCTCGGCGTCGAAATCGGCACGGGCAAAAGCTGGGGCGCCGCGCATTGATCGCGCCCGGCCGTTCGGCGTCCCGCGGTGGTTGACGCCGCACGCGCCGCGCCCCCCACAGCATCCGCGCCGCCGCCCGGCGCGGATATCGAGGCGCTGGCCAAGGGCGGCCGTACCAACTTCTTCGGCTTCCTGCTGCGCCTGGCCGCGCGATTGCCGTTCCTGTTCATCGCGGGTCGCATCTACGGCACCGATGCGCTCGGCCGTTTCGCGCTCGCCACGATCACGGTGGAATTCGCGGCCCAGCTCGCCACACTCGGCCTGAAACGCGGGCTGGCGCAGCAGCTGACCCGTGCGAAGGATCGCCCGCACGTCCACATCGTCTACGACGCGATGCTCGTCGGCATGGTCGGGTCCGCCGCCGCCGCCGCGCTCCTCATCTTCATCCCCGACCTGATGTTCCCCAACAGCCGGATCAACGGGCTCGACTGGCTGCTCCCGCTCACCGTCTTCGGCTGGGCCGGGTCGGACATCGCGCTCGCGGCCCTCGCCTATCGCGGCGACGTGGGCGCTACGGTCAAGGCACGCGCGCTGATCGAGCCCTGGACGATCAGCATCGCGGCGTTCGCACTGTCTTTCTACTCGATCCGCGACGGACTGATCCTGTCCTACGTGCTGTCGACGATCGCCGCGTTCGTCGCCTCGATCATCCCGCTCTGGCGCAGCTACGGCCGCCCGACCGGCTGGCGCCCGCGACCGCGCGAACTGGCCGGCATCGCGCGGCGCAACCTGCCGCTGGCGGGCGCGGACGCGATCGAATGGGGCTCGCGCCGCATCGACATCTACATCCTCGGCATTTTCTTCGCGCCGCAGATCGTCGGCATCTACTGGGCCGCGCAACAGGTCGCCTCGCTGCCGCAGAAGCTCAAGACCAGCTTCGACCCGATCCTCGGCCCCGTCATCACGCAGAACCTGGCGGACGGCAACAAGGCGGCCGTCGCCCACCAGGTGCGCCAGGTCGGCTTCTGGATCATCGCCGCCCAGACCGGCATCGCCCTCGCGCTCGCCATCCCGGGCGAGGCGGTGATGGGCCTGATGGGGCCGAGCTTTGTCGTCGGCACCGGCGCGCTCGCCTTCCTGCTTGCCGCCGAAGCGATCGCGGCCACCGCGGCGGTCAGTGAGTCGGCGCTGATCTACGTCGCGCGCTACCGCAACCTGGCGGTGTCGGTGGGGATGATCGTCATGCAGACCGCGCTGTCGGTCGTGCTGATCCACGCGATCCGCCACGTCATGCCCTGGGCCGCCCGCACCGGCTGGGTTCCCGTCTCCGCCGATCCGCGCACCGATCCGGTGTCCGCCGCCGGCGTCGCGATCGCGCTGATGGCCGCACTCGGCATGGCCTCGGTCGTGAAGGCCCGGATGCTCCGCCGGCTGCTCGACGCGCGCGTCTCGGGCTGGCGCTGGGCGCTCGTGCCCGCCACGGCGCTTGCGCTCCTGGCCGGCGGGATCGCGCTGCTGCTACCGGAATGGGCGCAGCTCGTGATCGGCATCCCGCTGATCCTCGGCGCCTACGGTGCCGTGATCTGGTACCGCGGCTTCGGCACGGAGGACCGCGTCCTGTTCAAGATGGGGCACAAGACCCCCGCCCCGCTGCCCGCGACGACGGCCTAGCACATCCCGAACCATCATACTGGCCAAGGCCGGGATGACGGTGGGATCAAACGCTGAACCTAGTGCCGGAAATGGCGCATTCCGGTGAACAGCATCGCCAGCCCGGACTCGTCCGCCGCCGCGATCACGTCGGCGTCGCGGATCGATCCACCCGGCTGGATCACCGCGGTGGCCCCCGCCTCGACCGCCGCCATCAGCCCGTCCGCGAACGGGAAGAACGCGTCCGACGCGACCGCCGACCCGATCGTCAGCGGCGTGGACCAGCCCGCCTTGTCCGCCGCATCCTTCGCCTTCCACGCCGCGATCCGCGCGGACTCCAGCCGGTTCATCTGTCCCGCGCCGATCCCCGCGGTCTGCCCACCGCGCGCATAGACGATCGCGTTCGACTTCACATGCTTGGCCACCGTCCACGCGAACAGGCAATCCGCCATTTCGTCCGCGGTCGGCTGGCGCTTCGTCACCACGGTCAGGTCGGCCGCCGCCACTCGGCCGGCATCGCGCGACTGGACCAGCATCCCGCCCGCGATCGACTTCAGCATCAGCCCGCCGCGCGCCGGATCGGGCAGCGTGCCGGTCAGCAGCAGCCGCAGATTCTTCTTCCCCGCGAACACCGCGCGCGCCGCATCGTCGGCACCGGGTGCCACCACGACCTCGGTGAAGATCCCGCTGATCGCCTCCGCCGTCGGCCCGTCGAGCGGCCGGTTGACCGCGATGATCCCCCCGAACGCCGACACCGTGTCGCACGCGAACGCCGCGCGATACGCATCGATCAGCGTGTCGGCCGACGCCACGCCGCACGGATTGGCATGCTTCACGATCACCACCGTCGGCGGCCCGTCGCGGAACTCGGCCACCAGTTCCAGCGCCGCATCCGCGTCGTTATAGTTGTTGTAGCTCAGCGCCTTGCCCTGAACCTGCTCCGCCTGCGCGATCCCGGCCGCACCGATCGCGGGCAGGTACAAAGCCGCCTGCTGATGCGGATTCTCCCCGTACCGCAACTCCGCCGCCTTGGTCAGCGCCACCGTCATGCTCGCCGGCAGGGTCTCGTCCTGGTCCACCTCGGCGAACCAAGCGCCGATCGCCGCATCATAGGCGGCCGTCGCGGCGAATGCCTTGGCCGCCAGCTTGCGTCGCATGTCGAGCGTCGTGCCACCATCCGCCTCGATCTGCGCGATCAGCTCCGGATAGTCCGCCGGGTCGGTCGCGATCGCGACGAACGCATGGTTCTTCGCCGCCGACCGCACCATCGATGGCCCGCCAATGTCGATATTCTCGATCACCTCATCGCGCGCGGCGCCCTTCGCCACGGTCTGCGCGAACGGATAGAGGTTCACCACCACCAGGTCGATCGCGCCGATCCCGTGCGCCTCCATCGCCGCGACATGCGCCGCATCGTCGCGCACCGCGAGCAGCCCGCCATGCACCAGCGGATGCAGCGTCTTCACCCGCCCGTCCATCATCTCGGGAAAGCCGGTCAGCTCGGACACGTCCCGCACGTCCAGCCCCGCATCGCGCAACGCCTTCGCCGTCCCGCCGGTCGACACCAGCTCCACACTCCGCGCGGCCAGCGCCCGCCCGAGCTCGACAAGCCCGCTCTTGTCGGACACCGACAGCAATGCACGGCGAATGGAAATGGCGGTCATGGGATCAGCTCCGGGGATGATGTCAGGCGCGCGCCCCTTAGCGCGACACGCCACCGCGGTCACCCGGCTTCCACGCAAATACGGCCGATCTCAGGCAGTTTCGTCGCCTAGTCGAGGACACCGAACCAATAGAGGATGACGAACAGCAGGCTCAAACCGGCCATCTCACGCTCGTACGGCAGGAACGCCCGGGCACGGCGCGTCGCAACAGGAATGCCACCCCCATTGCGGCGAACCATGTCGTCGCGATGCATCGCGGCCAGGACAATTCCCGGATCACCCTGCGGTTCAAGCCGCCCGGACGATCCGTACAACAGCGGCACCTCCTGAATCAGGTCGCGCTCCAGTCCGCGTGCCGCCAACCCGCGTTGCCGCAAATCTGCAGCAAATGCGGCCGCCGCTGCGTCGTCGCCGAGGCGCGATAACGGCACCGGTTCAGTGCCTGCGTCTTGTGACTGAGGTCGGACGACGATCGGGCGCCTGCGACCGAACGGTGTGCCCGGAACGCCCCTGCCCTTCTCGTCGATCATTTGGCGATTCCGTCCTGCGGTGCTCCAACACCCCCCCGCCTTGACCGCGAAAGATGAAGAAATGCGGCGCCTACCGCGCCTCAAGCCATCTTCCGCAACACCCACCCCGCCTCGGCGCCACCCGGCGGCACCTCGCCGGTCAGCACCAGCTGGCACGTCGCGCGGGGGCGGCCGGCGGGGTCGATCCACAGGCTGTCCTCCACCGCCAGCGCGCCGCCGCGCGATCGGAATTGCCAGGATCCGCCGTCCTGGAACCGCAGCAGCGCGCCCTGCCCGTCCGCGGTCACCGAGGCGCTGATCCCCGGCGCAAGGTGGAAACGGATCGCGAACCCGTCGCTGCCCGACCGCCGCCGGCGCGGCGCGGGCAGCAGCACGTCCTCGCCGCGCAGCTCGCGCCCGTCCGACGACAGCATCAGCTGCCGCCGGTGGATCAGCCCGTGGCGCCGCGCATAGCCATCGTGCGACGCATCGATCCGGCTGCCGGTGTCGAGCTCCTGCCGGTCGAGCTCCACTTCCTTCACCCCGCGACCCAACGACCCGTCCGCGTGCAGCGCGGTCGAATTGGTATCGGCCAGCGTCAGCGTCGAATGCGCCGCCGTCGTGCGCAGCCCCTCGGTCAGGTCGTCCGGCAACGACGCCAGCCCCGTGCTGCCGCCGCAATTGACGATCAGCCGGCGCGGCCCGTCCGACATCTCGAACGCCAGCGTCGACGCACAGCCCCCGGTCGACAGCCGCGCGACCGGCGGCGGCGCGGCATCGACCACGAGCAGCGTCCCCTGCGCCGACAGCCGCTGATACCCCCAGTCGCGCGCCTGGCGCAGCGGCCGGGTGCGCACGCCCGACGCGGTCACCGCCTGCGCCACGCGCGCCGCGGACACCGGCCCGCCGCCCTGCCAGCTCGACAGCCCGCCATCGCCCAGCGTCACGCCCAGCAACGCCGGCACCGCGCGCGCCAGCACCGCGGACAGCATCTCCGGCACGTCGCGCCGCCGCGCCGCATAGACTGCGTTCAGCTGCGACAGCAGCTCGACCAGCTCCAGCTGCGCAGTCGGCGACCGGCTGGTCAGCCCGCCATCCGCCAGCACGCTCGTCGCCAGCGCCTTGCCCAGCCCGGCCTCGCCGTGCGCCAGCCGCACGTCGCCGCCGGGGATCAGCAGCCCGGCCGCCACCACGCCCGCCCACGCCGCGATCCGCGGCAGTCCGGGCGGCGCCTTGTCCGCCCCGCGGTCGAGATGCCGCGCGCCCTGCGCCAGCGCGTTCAGCACGGCGGATCGGTAGACGATATCGTGCGACGACAGGATCAGCGGGGCATGCGCGCCCCACGCCAGGATCCGCCGCCCCCAATGGTCCGGCCGCCAGCCCGCATCGGTCACCCCGCCGCCATGCGCGCCCAGCCATTGCCGCACGATCAGTTCGGCGATCGGCGCGGTCCGTTCGCGCGGCCCGGCGGCGGCCAGGTCGCGCAGGAATCCGAATGTTTGGATATGATCGACCAGCGCCGCCGGGATCGTCGCGGGATTGCCGAAATCGACCATCGCCAGTTCCACCGCCACCCCGCGATGCCGGAACCAGCCCTCCAGCAGCTCCGTCCCGTCGCCCGCATGGCCCGGGATCGGATCGACCGGCACCGCCAGCAGCTTCAACGGATAGCGCCCGCGCAGCCGTAGCGAATGAAGCGGCGACCGCCACGCCAGCCGCTGCAACGTCGCGGCCAGCCGCCCGCCTAGCGATACGCCCTGTTCGCCGCCCACGCGGATCAACTGCCGACCGGGCTCGATCGCATCGCTCGGCCCGGTGTCGCTCATGCGGCGGGGGTGGGCTCTGCCGGGGCCACGCCAACCGGCCCGCGCATCGCGGCGATGTTGCCCGCATAGGCACCCGGCCCGCCGCGGAACGTCGCGGTACCCGCCACCAGCACGTCCGCCCCGGCGGCGATCGCCAGCGGCGCGGTCTCGGCATCGATCCCGCCGTCGACCTGCAGGTGGATCTCGCGGCCGGTCTTGTCGATCATCCGCCGCACCGCCTCGATCTTGCGGAGCTGACTGGTGATGAAACTCTGCCCGCCGAAACCGGGGTTCACGCTCATCACCACCACCATGTCGACATCGTCAATCAGGTAGTCGAGCATCTTGGCGGGCGTGCCGGGATTGAGCACGACGCCGGCCTTGCATCCCAGGTCGCGGATCCGCTGCACCGTCCGGTGGATATGCGGCCCGGCCTCGACATGCACGCTGATCCGGTCCGCCCCGGCCTGCGCGAACGCATCGAGATAGACGTCGACCGGCGCGATCATCAGGTGGACGTCGATCGGCAGCGTCGTATGCGGCCGGATCGCCTTGAGGACCCCGGGCCCGATCGAGATGTTCGGTACGAAATGCCCGTCCATCACATCGAAATGCACCCAGTCCGCGCCCGCCGCGCCGATCGCCCGCACTTCATCGCCCAACCGCGCGAAATCCGCGGAGAGGATGGACGGCGCGATCAGGATGGGGCGTGACATGGTAAAGCTGTATCGGGCGCGCCGGGACGGTGCAAGAGAGCCGAAGTCGGTCTCGCGCTACGCCTCGCGCCTCCAGCGCGCGACGAAGAACCCGTCCGCGCCGCCCGCCTCGGCCAGCGTCCCCGGCGGCACGCGCAGATAGCCCGCCGCATCCGGCGCAAACCCGTGCGGCAGCTCGTCCACGCGCACCGGATCGATCGCATAACCCGGCACCGCGAACGCGTCCGCCACCTCCTCGCCCTCACTGCGTTCCAGCGAACAGGTCGCATAGACCAGCCGCCCGCCCGGCCGCACCATCGTCGCGGCATGCGCCAGCAACTGCGCCTGCTGTTCCGCCAGTTCCTTGATCACCCGTGGCCGCGCGCGGTGCAGCACCTCCGGATGGCGGCGGAAGATGCCCGTCGCCGAACAGGGCGCGTCGAGCAGCACCACGTCGGCGGCGGCATCCGGCGACCAGACCGCCGCGTTCGCCACGATCATCCGCGCCTTGGCGCCGACCCGGTCCATATTCTCCATCAACCGGCCGAGCCGCGTGCGCGACAGGTCGATCGCGGTCGTGTCCCAGCCCGCCGTCGCCAGCTGCATCGTCTTGCCGCCCGGCGCGGCGCACAGGTCGATCGCCGTCCCGCCCGCCGGTGCCGCACCGATCAGGCGGGCGGGCAGCGACGCGGCGATATCCTGCACCCACCAGCGTCCCTCGCCGTAACCGGGCAGTTCCTCCACCGCGGTCCCGGCCGGCAGCCGGACGTGACGCGGCGCCAGCGTGACGCCGCCCAGTTCCGCGACCAGCGCGGCGTCGTCGACCTTCAGCGTCAGGTCGATCGGCGCTGGCTGCGCGATACCGTAACGCGCCGCCTCCGCCGCGGCATCGCCCCACGCGCGCGCCCAGCGGATGCCGACCGCGACCGGCAGATGCGGCGGATCGGGCAACCGGTCGCCCCGCCGGATCAGCGTGCCGAACACCCCGTGGACCAGCCGCCGCGGCCCGCCATCGACCAGCGGCAGCACCGTCGCGATCGCCGCATGCGCCGGCGTGTTCAGCGCCAGCGCCTGGACCAGCGCGATGCGCAGCGCAAAGCGCGGCTTGGCATCGTCGGGCATCGGCTTGGGCGTCGCCGAATCGATCAGCGCGTCGAGGTCCGGCAGGCGCCGCAACGCCTCCGCCGCAATGGCATGCGCAAAGCCGCGATCGTCCGCGCGGTCCAGCTCCGCGGTCGCCGACGCCATCGCCGCCTCCAGCGGCAACCCCTTGCGCAACACCGCATCGAGCAGTCGCATTGCGGCGCGGCGGGCCGGTGTCCCGGGCGGATCGTCCTGTTTCGTCATCCGCAGAGGCCTTAGAGCGTGTCGCGCGGCGAAACCACCCATCCGGCCGATCCAGCCAACGGTAAGGCTTTTTCGACGCACGCCTGCTAAGGCCACCGCCATGGCCACCCGTTTCGAAAGTCTGCCCGACCGCCGCACGATCGTCGATCGCCGCACCGTCGCCGATCTGCTCGCCGCGATCCCGCCCGCCAACACCAGCCGGATGCGCGCGGCGTCGGTGGCGATCCTGCGCGGCGTGCTCGACCGCGGCCGTGCCGAAATGGCCGCGCGGCTGGCGCTCCACCCCAGCCGCGGGCGGGAGGTCGCGGCCGGCTACGCCTATCTCACCGACCAGATGCTCCGGCTGATCGCCGACTTCACCGTCACCTGTCTCTATCCGAACCCCAACCCCTCGTCCGGCGAACGGCTGACCCTGATCGCGGTCGGCGGCTACGGGCGCGGCGAAATGGCGCTCCATTCGGACATCGACATCGCGTTCCTCACCCCCTCCAAGCAAACCGGCTGGGGCGAACAGATCATCGAATCGATGCTCTACACGCTGTGGGATCTCGGGCTGAAGGTCGGCCACAGCAGCCGCTCCCTCGACGACATGATCCGCATGGCGCGCGAGGACCTGACGATCCGCACCGCCCTGCTCGAGGCGCGCTACGTCTGGGGCGACAACGTCGTGTACGAGGAAGCCGCCCGCCGGTTCGACCGCGAGATCCGCGACGGGTCCGCCGCCGCGCGCGCCTTTGTCACCGACAAGCTGGCCGAACGCAACACGCGCCACGTCCGGATGGGCGACAGCCGCTACGTCGTCGAACCCAACATCAAGGAGGGCAAGGGCGGCCTGCGCGATCTCCACACGCTCTTCTGGATCGGCAAGTTCGCCTACCGCGTCAGCGAACTGCCCGACCTGGTCGGCAAGGGCCTGCTGACCCGCGAGGAGCTGCGCCGGTTCCAGCGTGCGGAGAACTTCCTCTGGGCGGTCCGCTGCCACCTCCACATCCTCAGCAACCGGCCCGAAGACCGCCTGACCTTCGACGTGCAGCGTGAGGTCGCGGCGCGCATGCGCTATGCCGATCGCCCCGGCCGGTCCGGCGTCGAACGGTTCATGCAGCATTATTTCCTCACCGCAAAACAGGTCGGCGACCTGACCGCGGTGTTCCTCGCCCATCTCGACGAGACGTTCGCCGGCCGCGGGCGGCGGTTCGGCATGCCGTCGATCCGGTTGCGGCGGCGGATCGACGGCTTCACGCTCGATCGCGGCCGCCTTGCCTTGCCCAAGCCCGACCATTTCCTGGCCGACCCCGTCCGGCTGATCGAGCTGTTCGCGCTCGCCGACCGCCACGGCCTGGAAATCCACCCGCTCGCGATGCGTCAGGCGGGGCGCGATTTCCGGCTGATCGACAATGCCGTCCGCGCCGATCCGCGCGCCAACGCGCTGTTCCTCGATATTCTGACCAGTCCGCGCGACCCCGAAACGGTGCTGCGCTGGATGAACGAAGCGGGCATCCTCGGCCGCTTCGTGCCGGATTTCGGCCGTGTCGTGGCGCAGATGCAGTTCGACATGTACCACCACTATACCGTCGACGAACATTCGCTCCGCGCCATCGGCCTGCTGTCGCGGATCGAAAAGGGCGCGCTCGACGTCGACCACCCGATCGCCACCGAACTGTTCGCGCGGCTCGTGTCGCGCCGCGTGCTCTATGTCGCGGTGTTCCTGCACGACATCGCCAAGGGCCGCCGCGGCGATCACAGCATCCTGGGCGCCGCCGTCGCGGAGAAACTCTGCCCGCGCTTCGGGCTGACCGCGGCCGAGACGCAGACCGTGTCCTGGCTCGTCCGCCACCACCTGCTGATGTCCGCCACCGCGTTCAAGCGCGACCTGTCCGACTTCAAGACCATCCTCGACTTCGCCGGCGTCGTACAAAGTCCCGAGCGGCTCCGCCTGCTGCTGATGCTGACCATCGTCGATATCCGCGCGGTCGGCCCCGGCGTCTGGAACAGCTGGAAACGCCAGCTCCTGTCCGACCTGTACGAAGCGGGCGAGGAAGTGCTCCGCCTCGGCCACAAGCAGAAGGGCCGCGGCGAACGGATCGAGGCCAAGCAGGCGCAACTCCGCGCCGAACTGGGCTGGGACGATGCGACGTTCGACGCCTATGCGCGGCGTTTGCCGGAGGCCTATTGGGTCGCCGAGCCCGCCGATGTCGTCGCGCGCAACGCGGCGCTGGTCGAAAGCGCCGACGCGGCACAACTTCCGCTGTCGATCGTCGCCACCGCCGATCCGGAACGCGGCGCCACGCTCGTCACCGTCTATGCCGGCGACCATCCGGGGCTGTTCTACCGTATCGCGGGCGCGGTCCATCTGGCCGGCGGCAACATCATCGATGCGCGCATCCACACGACGCGCGACGGCATGGCGCTCGACAATCTGCTGGTCCAGGATCCGTTCGGGCAGCCGTTCGACGAACCCTCGCGGCTCGATCGGCTGAGCGCCGGGATCGCCGACGCGCTCGCCAACCGCAACCGGCTGGCCGACCGGCTCGCCGCCAAGCCCATGGCCCGCACACGCGCCGAGGCGTTTGAGATCGAACCGCAGGTCATCGTCGATAACAAGGCGTCCAACCGCTACACGGTCGTGGAGGTCAACGCCCGCGACCGCCCGGCGCTGCTCAACGCGCTGGCCCACGCCTTCTTCCAGTCGAAGGTGACGATCCACTCCGCCCACATCGCCACCTACGGCGAACGCGCGGTCGACGTCTTCTACCTGACCGACCTCGTCGGCGACAAACTCATCGCCCCCGCCCGCTTACGCACCATGGAGCGCCTGCTGCTGGCCGCCGCGGAAGGCGAAGGCTCGCTCGCCGCGGTGGCCTGACCGCCCCGTTTGGTTCGAGCCTGTCGAGAACTCCGCGCAAAGGTCTCCACAGCCTCGATGCCCAAATTACGCCCGAACTGGGCAGATCACCCGATATCCACCCCGATCTTGCCGAAGTGCGCGCCGCTCTCCTGATAACGGAACGCGTCGGCCAGCGCCTCCAGCGGGAAGCTCCGGTCGATCACCGGCTTCAGCCCGATCGCATCGATCGCCTTCACCATGTCGAGCTGATCACGCCGCGACCCGACCGTGATACCCTGCAACCGGCCCTGCTTGCCCATGAACATGCCCGTCGGGATCTCGCCCGAAAAGCCGGTCAGCACGCCGATCAGCGCGATATGCCCGCCCAGCCCCAGCGCCGCGATCGACTGCGGCAGCGTGCCCGGCCCGCCGATCTCGACGATATGATCGACGCCGCCGGTCAGCTTATACGCCGCCTCACCCCATTCCGGCGTCGTGCGGTAGTTGATCAGATGGTCCGCCCCCATCGCCTTCAGCCGCTCAAGCTTCTCGTCCGACGACGAGGTCGCGACCACCACCGCGCCCATTGCCTTGGCGAACTGCAGCGCGAAGACTGACACGCCACCCGATCCCTGCACAGCACCGTCTGCCCGGCGAGCAGCGGCCCGTCCGTCGCCAGCGCGCGCCACGCAGTCACCCCGGCACAGGTCAGCGTCGCGGCCTCCGCATGGCTGTATCCCTTGGGCGCGAGCGTGAACCAGTCCGCCGGCACGACCACCGCCTGCCGGCCATAACCGTCCATCCCGTCGCCCGGCACGCGCCGGAAATCGCCGACCGGGCACGGCCCCGCCGCCCACAGCGTATGGAACGTCGACACCACGCTATCGCCGACCGCGAACTCCGTCACGCCGTCGCCCACCGCGGTCACCTCGCCCGCGCCGTCCGACATCGGCACGCGCCCGTCCTCGACCGGGATCGTCCCGTTCGCAACGAGATAGTCGTGAAAGTTGAGCGAACTCGCATGCAGCCGGACGGCGATCTCGCCGCGCCCCGGTGCACCGATATCGGGCAGGTCGGCCGGCGTCAGGCTGTCGAGCGTGGCGGGATTGCGAACGGTGATCGCGCGTACGGACATGGTGTTTCCTTCGGAAAAATCGGCCGGGTTCAGTGTCATGGCTCCAAAGCCTGACCGACCCCGACTGTTCCGGCCCGCGTCGCGCGCGTCAGTCGTGGATCGGCACCAGCCGCGCGTGTAGATACGCCTCGTCGAACCCGCCGACCGCCTTCAACGCGTCGAAGTCCAGCATTCGCAGCCGGCTTTTGGCGGGATCGACCAGTCCGCTCTGCTTCAGCGCCTTGATCGTCCGGTTGACGTGGATCGCGGTCAGGCCCAGCGCCTCACCCACATCGGCCTGCGTCAGCGGCATGAAGAAATCACCGTTTCCGCCACGCGCCACCGCACCTGCCCGCACATAGAGTTCGCAGAACAGATGGGCGATCCGGCTATAGGCTTCGCGCGTGCCGATGTTGACCAGCCACTCGCGCAGGATCCCCTCGTCGACCAGCGTACACCACCACAGCGCCTGCGCGATCCGCGGAAACGCGTTGATGATCGCCAGCATGTCGTCGGCCGGGATCGACACGACCTTGCCAGGCGACATCATCGATATGCTGTGGTCCATCTTTTCCAGGATGAAGACATGCGTGTCGCACAGATCGCCCGGCATCAGGAACGCCACGATCTGCCGCTTCCCGTCCGGCAACACTTTGTAACGCTGCGCCCAACCATCCAGGATCAGGAAGACGTGGGTCGGATCATCGCCTTCGCGGATCAGATGCTGTCCACGGACAACCGGACGGCTCGCGACCGCCAGCTTGGCAAGCGCCGCGCGTTCCGCGGCGTCGAACTTCACCCAACGACTCAACTTGCGGATCAGGATGTCGGCCATCGTCTACTCATTATCAATCGATGACAGCGGCGATGCGAATCGCGATTCGCCACTGAATATCACCTGCTAGTGTTTGCTGCTGGATCACTGACAAAAATTACTAAGCAACTTCACGTAGAATTGGTAGCGCTCACTTTTTCATCTCACCGCGTAAATCATGAAAAGCAAAATTCGTTCTCATATTTTTCTTACTTTTCTGCGCAGAACCTAAGTTGCTGTGCTGCCTTACTAAAGTCGTAACGGCCCTGAGTATTTTTTAACCGAATATTATTGTCTGCAACCCTATCGTCGAAACGTCCGTACCCTGGGACGCCGTAACGAGGAGTGCCATACATGAAAGCCTCCGACGCGATTTAACTTGTATTAGTAACGTCGTAGCTTACATGAGTTATACCTTCGGTGGAGAACAGGTCGCAAAGCGATCGTCCCGCTAGGTCATCATTTTAAAAGCGACTTTCGCGTCGATGGGACCGGGGCTTATCCGTCCATCGCGTTGCGCGACCGGCTGCTGATGCCCGCCCCCTACTGTCGACGACTCCCGCTGCTGCGGATGGGAGACGTGTGCCCTTTTTCCTGCAGTGTTTTTGAGGTGCTCATGTTGAAGTCGATCCGTCGGGCAGCCACTCTCGCAGTCGTCGGTCCCGTTGCCGTGGTCGGGCTGGGTCAGGCCGCGGATGCGCAGGTGCCCGTGGGCGCCGGTGGTCAGCTGCAGCAAATCCCGCCTGTGCCGCAGGCCGCCAAGCCGACGCCAGACCTGCCTCTCGATCGCACGGCGCAGACCGCTCTGCCGCCCGCGGGAGGGGTCCGGGCCAGGGTGCGGTCGCTGCGCATCACCGGCGCGACGTTGTTTCCCGAATCCGAACTGATCGCCGCGACATCGTTCGCGCCCAATACCGACCTCGACATGGCCGGTCTCAAGACGCTCGCGAACCAAGTCACCGCTTACTATAACAGCCGCGGTTACTTCGTCGCGCAGGCCTATCTGCCCGAACAGGATCTCCAGAGCGGCGCGGTGACCATCGCGGTACTTGAGGGCCACTACGGCGCGATTAAGATCAGCAACGAGGCGAAGCTGGCGGACCGCGTGCCGCGCGGGATCATGTCCGGGCTCGACGTCGGCGATCCCGTCGCCTCCGCCCCGCTTGAACGCCGGCTGCTCATCCTGTCGGACGTCCCCGGCGTCGCCGTGAAATCCACACTCAGCCCCGGCACCGACGTCGGCGCGTCGGACCTGCTGGTCGACGTCGTCCCCGGCCGCGCCGTGTCCGGCACGGTCGAGGCGGACAATGCCGGCAACCGCTACACCGGCGCCTACCGTGCCGGCGGCACGATCAACTTCAACAACCCGACGGGATCTGGCGATCTCGTCAGCCTGCGCGTACTGACTTCGTTCGACGGCCTCGCTTATGGGCGCGCCGCATACCAGACGCTCGTCGGGCCGGTCACGGTCGGCATCGCCTATGCGCATCTCGACTATGATCTCGGCGAGGAATTTAAGAGCCTGGACGCCAGCGGCAACGCCGACGTCGGCAGCATCTACGCCAGCTATCCGCTGATCCGCTCGCGCAACAACAACCTCTACTTGGTCGCAAGCGGCGACGTGAAATCTTTCACCGACAAAATTGACAGCGTTGACACAATCGGCCGCCGCCGTGCGCAGGTCGCGTCCATCGGGTTCAGCGGGGACTCGCACGACACGCTGCTCGGCGGCGGCTGGAACGCCTATTCCGCTAGCGTCGTGGTCGGTAACATCGACATCCGCGGTGCGGTCGACCGCGCCGCCGACGCGCAAACCGCCGGCATCGACGGTGGCTACGGCAAGCTGCAATTCAGTCTTGCGCGGCTTCAGACGGTCGCCGGCCCGCTCTCGCTATTCGGCTCGGTCCGCGGCCAGGTCGCGTTCAACAATCTCGACATTTCCGAGCGGATGGAACTCGGCGGCGCCTACGCCGTCCGCGCCTATCCGGAGGGCGAGGCCTACGGCGACGAAGGCTATGTCGCCACGGTCGAGGCGCGGCTCAACCTGCCGCAGGTCGTGCCCGGCAATCTCCAGCTGTTCGGCTTCGTCGACGCGGGTGAAGTCCGGTTCGCCAAGAATCCGTGGTTCGACGGACAGAACCGCGCGAAACGCAGCGCCTACGGTGCTAGCGTCGCCTGGGCCGGTCCCTACGGTCTCGCCGCCCGCGCCACCTATGCGCGCAAGCTGAGCGATGCCGACGCCACGTCCGCCCCGGACAAGTCCGGCCGCGCCTGGTTCCAGATTTCGAAGTCATTCTGATCGTGTTGCTCACCCCGATCTCTGCGGCCATCCGCCGCCATCAAGGATACCGCGCATGACCGCCCTTCCATCGCTCGGGATCAGCAGCCCCCCCGCCACCGCCGCCTCCCGCTTCAGCCGCGCCGGCCTCTTCCGCACGACGGGGCTCGCCCGCTTCGCCTGGCTGATCGGTGTCGGTTTCGCCGGGTCGGTCGTCCCGGTGGCCGCCGCCAGTGCGCAGACACTGCCGTCCGGCGGCCAGGTGACGCAAGGCCAGGCGAGCCTCGCGACCAACGGCAGCACGCTGACCGTGACGCAGGGCAGCGATCGCGCGGCGATCAACTGGGACTCCTTCTCGATCGGCAAGGGCAACAGCGTCGTCTTCGAACAGCCGACCAGCAACTCAGTCGCGCTCAACCGCGTCACCGGCGCCGACCCGTCCGTCATCCTCGGCAACCTGTCCGCCAACGGCAAGGTGTTCCTGAGCAACGCCAACGGCATCCTGTTCGGCAAGGGCTCCAACGTGAACGTCGGCGGCCTGATCGCCTCGACGCTCAACATCTCCGACGCCGATTTCATGGCGGGCCGCATGAAATTCACCGGCAACAGCCGCGCCAGCGTCCAGAACGACGGCACGATCACCGCCGATAACGGCTATGTCGCGCTGCTTGGTGCGAATGTCGGCAATGGCGGCGTGATCCAGGCGAATTTCGGCACGGTCGTGCTGGCCGGCGGCGAAGCAATCACGCTCGACGTCGCGGGCGACGGCCTGCTCAACGTCGTGATCGACAAGGGTGCGGTGAACGCGCTCGTCCAGAATGGCGGCGTGCTGCGCGCCGATGGCGGCCGCGTGCTGATGACCGCGCAGGCGGCCGGCGACCTGCTCCACACCGCCGTCAACAACACCGGCATCATCCAGGCCCGCACGCTCCAGAACCGCGCCGGCACGATCATGCTGCTCGGCGACATGAAGACCGGCACCGTGACGGTGAGCGGCGATCTCGACGCCAGCGCGCCCAACGGCGGCAATGGCGGCTTCATCGAAACCTCCGCCGCCAACGTCCGCATCGCCGACACGGTCCGCGTCTCGACCGTCGCGCCGCTCGGCACGACCGGCAGCTGGCTGATCGATCCGCAGGATTTCATCATCGGTTCGGGCGGCAACATCGCCGGGTCGACGCTCTCGGCGCAGCTGGTCAACACCAGCGTCACGATCAGCACGATCCCGGCCGCCGGCGACACCACCACCGGCAATGGCGACATCTTCGTCAACGATGCGGTTGCCTGGACCGCGGCGGGCGTCCCGACCACGCTGACGCTCAACGCGTTTCGTGACCTGAACATCAACAACGCGATTACCGCGACCAACGGCAACATCATCGCCTGCTGCGGCCGCGACATCAACGTCAACGCGCCGATGACGACCACGAACGGAAGCATTCTGCTGAACGCTGGCCAGAATGTGAACGTGTACCACGCGATCACCACGACGGACGGCAACATCGCGCTGTGCGCCGGGCATGACGTGACGATCGACGCCGCGATCACGCTGACCCGCGGCACGACGGTCCCGGCGCAGTCGCTCGGCCTGCCGGTCGGCCTCACACTCATCTCGGGCGGGGACGGCACCGGGCCCGGCATCAACGGCGGCACAATCGTGTTCACCGCGCTGGCGCCGCCCACTACGGTCACGGCCGCCCCGGTCACGATCAACTACAACCCGGTCTCCTATTCGACGCCGACCGATTTCTCGACGCGCTTCGTGCTGACCGAAGGGGCTGCACTCACGCAGCGGATGCTGCTGTTCCCGACCACAACGCGTCAGGAAGACGGCACGACCGACGTGACGTTCACGACCTTCAACACGACCGCCACATCCGGCTCGCCGACCGGCGTGACGGTCGTCGGCGCCGCGGACTCGACCGCGACGTTCGACAGCGCGAACCCGGGCACGGTCGGCATCACCTACACCGGCTACACGCTGGCCGGCCCGAACGCGGACCAGTATGCGCTGGCCGGATCCTGCTGCACCCCAGGCGTCTTCCGCACCACCGGCACCATCACCGCCGCCCCGACGCCAGTGCCAACTCCGGTCCCGACGCCCGTCCCGACACCGGTTCCCACGCCAGTGCCGACACCGGTCCCGACGCCAGTGCCAACTCCGGTCCCCACGCCCGTGCCAACCCCGGTTCCCACGCCAGTGCCAACTCCGGTTCCCACGCCAGTGCCAACTCCGGTCCCCACGCCAGTGCCAACACCGGTTCCGACACCAGTGCCAACTCCGGTCCCCACGCCAGTGCCAACTCCGGTTCCGACACCAGTACCAACTCCGGTCCCGACGCCCGTCCCGACACCGGTCCCCACGCCAGTGCCAACTCCGGTTCCGACACCAGTACCAACTCCGGTCCCGACGCCCGTCCCGACACCGGTCCCCACGCCAGTGCCAACTCCGGTCCCGACGCCAGTGCCAACTCCGGTCCCCACGCCAGTCCCGACACCGGTCCCCACGCCAGTGCCAACTCCGGTTCCGACACCAGTACCAACTCCGGTCCCGACGCCCGTCCCGACACCGGTCCCCACGCCAGTGCCAACTCCGGTTCCCACGCCAGTGCCAACACCGGTCCCCACGCCAGTACCAACTCCGGTTCCCACGCCAGTGCCAACCCCGGTTCCCACGCCAGTGCCAACTCCGGTCCCGACTCCGGTCCCGACTCCGGTCCCGACACCGGTTCCCACGCCGGTGCCAACTCCGGTCCCGACGCCAGTGCCAACTCCGGTGCCGACCCCGGTTCCGACACCAGTGCCAACTCCGGTCCCGACGCCAGTGCCAACTCCGGTTCCCACGCCAGTGCCAACTCCGGTTCCGACACCAGTGCCAACCCCGGTTCCGACGCCAGTGCCAACCCCGGTTCCAACGCCAGTACCGACTCCGGTCCCGACGCCAGTGCCAACTCCGGTCCCGACGCCGGTACCAACTCCGGTTCCGACGCCAGTGCCAACCCCGGTCCCCGACCTGCCGAACGCGATCCGTCCGTTCGTTGAGGTTCCGATCGTGCCGATCGGCTTCACGTTCGTCCCACCGATTGACGTCGTCGAAGGTGGCGTGAAGACACCACCCCCGCCCGCCCCGCCGGTTGTCGAAACGCCTGCCTACGTCCCACCGGTTACGCCTACACCGCCTGTCCGTCCGGTCGTGCCGGTCTACCCCCGCAAGCAGGCGCGGCATTGATATGGCACGCACCGTCAACCCACCGAGCAAGACGACGGCCCTCGGCTGGCGGCATGGCGCGGTGCGGCTGACGGCGGCGGCGTTCGGCCTGGTCACGATGTTTCAATTGCCAGCGTTCGCCGCAACACCGGCGACCGCCGTGCAGGCGCCTGACGGACCCACAGACAAAGGCTGGCCTGAAAGCGAAACGCTTTCCCGCGACGCCCGCGAAACCGCGACATGGGTCATGGCCTCGGGCGATAACCAGGCCATGCCCTTCATCATCATCGACAAGGTGAATGCGCGCGTTCTGGCGTTCGACGCGGCCGGCACGTTGCGCGGCGGGGCTCCCGCCCTGCTCGGCATGGCACGCGGCGACGACACCGTTCCCGGCATCGGTCAGCGCAAGCTCGCGACGATCACGCCGGCTGAGCGGACGACACCCGCTGGCCGGTTCCAGGCCGCCATTGGCCACGATCTGGAACAGGACATTCTATGGATCGACTATGACAGCGCGCTCTCGATGCACCGCGTCATCGTGGGTCGCCGCGTGGATCATCGCGCGGAGCGGCTTGCGTCCGCGTCCGTCGCCGACAACCGCATCTCGTTTGGCTGTGTCAACGTGCCGCCCAAATTCTACGACGACGTTGTGAAGCCGCTGTTCACCGGCACCGTCGGCATCGTTTACATTTTGCCCGAAACGAAGCCGCTCCGGACCGTCTTCGCAATCCCCGAACTCAGGCTGGCATCCCAATGACGGCCCCGCGCATTAGGCCGACCTTCGGCCAACTCGTCAGAGTTCAGCCCGCGAGATTCGCCTATTCTCGCAGTAACTATATCGAATAGTCCAAGTCATATTTAACTGGCATTACTGATAATATACAAATCATTCATTTTGGTGATTGCATAATTATGTCTCGTTTTATCAAACTTACGATAAACCTATATTTTATTTGATATCAGTCTCCGCTTTGTAACTTAACATACACTATACCTTTGTCCCTAAGTCCGGTCAGGGCGTCTTGAGCAGCCCGCTCGAGATGCACCACTGTTCGGATGCGAAAGTCGCGTAATGCTTGATCTCCGTAACCCATCGCGCCGTTTCGGCCCCAGCAGACATGGCGATGCATATGCGCCACGCGCAGCAGTCGCCTGTGCAATGCCGATGACGTTTCAACCCAAAGATCAAGGTAACCACGCCACGCCGACCGTGCGCGCGCCAGTTCAGTCACAACCACAACGCCCAGCACGCCGCAGCGCCCGCCTTCGTTTGGCCACCGGTTTCACCATGATGAAGCACGTCTTGACCTGCATCGCGGCGTCCGGTTTGCTATTCATTCCGCGGCCGGCCGCAGCGCAGCTTATCATCCTCCCGGGCGCCTTGCTGCTCGCGGGCTACCGCGCCACCTGCGGCCCGGTCGATACCATGATCCAGCCGATCGACGACATCGCCGCCGCCGCCCGCGGCCGGATCTACCTCCACCCCCGCGTGTTCGACCTGCCCCGCGCGCAACAGCTCTTCTGGTACACGCACGAGTGCGCGCACCAGATTTTCGGCCCGAACGAAGCCGCCGCCGATTGCTGGGCCGTGCAGCAGGGCCGCATCCAGGGCTGGCTGTCGCGCGACGAACTCCGCCTGCTCAAGACTTCCATGGAAAACTTCCTCGCCGACGCCACGCACCGCACCGGCGTCGTCAGGATCGCCTACATGGACAAATGCTACGCAGCCTGATCGCTGCAACCCACACCAAAACGGGGCAGGAATCACCCGCCCCGTCTTCCGATCCCCTAACTATCCTTCAGGATGGCAAGGGAAACGAACCGCTCGCCCCGCCTCAGAACTTCGTCCGCGCAGTCACGCCGAAGGTGCGCGGCTCGGCCAGATAGCTTGCGAACAGCTGGTTCGCCGTCACGCCGAACGCCTGCGTCTGCGCGACGCTGTTGGCGCCCTGGAACGGCGCGTTGAACGCCACCTGCTGATACTGCTTGTCGAAGATGTTCTGCCCCCACAGCTCCAGCGCCCAAGCGTTCGCCGGCCCGCGCAAGCCGATGCGCGCATTGACGACCGCGAACCCTTCCTGCGCCTTTTCCGGGAACAGGTCGGACCCGGTATTGTACGCCGACGTCATGCGCGTGTCGGCATAGACCAGCCCGTGGATGCCGCTGCTCGTCAGTTCGGGCGTCCAGGTGGCCGACACCGTTACGACATTCTTCGGCGAGTTGGACATCTGCCGGCCCGACAGTAGGAACAGTGCGGGGTCCAGCGCGACGCCGCTCGAACTACCGACCAGGTTCCGCCGGTAATGCGTATCGGCATAGGTGTAGCCCGCCGAAACCTGGAAATCGCGCACCGGGAACAGCGCTGCTTCGACCTCGACACCCTGCGAGATCACGCCGGCCTTCGTGCCGCCGGTGCAGGTGCCGGTCGCCCGGCTGTTGTCGGTATCGCCGCCGTTCAGGCTCGTCTTGCAGGCCGCGATGTTCTGCACGATGAAGATCGATCCGTTGAACGTGTTCAGCTGGAACGTCTTGAACTCCTGCCGGAACGCCGCGACGTTCAGGTTGAAGTGCCGGCTGCTGTACTTCGCGCCGATTTCATAGGCGTCGACCTTTTCCGGCTCGAACTGCAAACCGTCCGCATCGGCATTGGTGCGCGGGCTGAACACGCCGTTCGCGCCGCCCAGTGCCGAGCGGTCGAGGTTGAACCCGCCCGCCTTGTACCCCTTGGAATAGGATGCGTAGGTCAGCACCCGCGCGGTCGGCTTCCAAGACAGCACACCCGTGCCGGTGAACTCATCTTCCTTGCGCGTGCTGTTCAGGTTCAGCGCGTTTAGCGCCGGACTGCTGTTGCCCTGGCAGCTCAGCGTCACGATCCCGCCGGCGATCGCACCCAGTGCCGGGTTGGCGAGCAACGGCCCGAGCAGCGCCTGTTGCGTCGGACAGATCGTGTTGTCGTTGTTGAAATTCGCGTCGAACTTCTTCGTCTCGTTGGTGTAGCGCGCGCCCAGCGTGACGCTCAGCGTGTCGGTAATGTTGATGATGTTGTGCGTGAAGAACGCGTAGTTCTCGCTGCGCTGGTTGTAGACGGCGCGGTTGTCGCCCTTGTCGCTGATCGTGCCGAGATTATCGATCCCGCGCAGGATCGTCGGCGCCGCCGCTCCGAACGCACCGGTCAACGTCGCACGGCCCGCCGCACTCAGACAGCCCGGTGAACCAGGTGCGCGCAGCGCGGCCACCGGGCTAATCGTCGCGACGATGCGGCATGCCGCAAACTGGCCGTACTGCGTACCGAATTTGATGTTGTCGACGAGCCGTAGCTTCTCGTTCGAGTAGTAACCGCCGACAAGGAAATCGAGCACGCCGCTGAACGCCGAGCCCTGAAAGCGCGCTTCCTGGCTGAATGTCTTGAACTGCCGGTAATTGTCGCTGTCGTCACCGCGATAGACCAGGTCCGCCGCGGTGTAGTCGACGTCCGCCGCGCCGCCGGCCTTGTACTGGCGATACGCGGTGATCGACGTGAGCGTGCCGGGGCCCAGATCCCAGTCGAACTGGGCTGAACCGCCCCAGTCGGTCGTCAGATTCTTGTACGTCCGCCCAGGCGTGACCGAAACCTCACGGTTGTATGGATCGAGGTTCGCCTGCGTCGGAATGTTCGCACTGAAATACGGGTTGTTCAGGATGTCGACGATCCGGTTGGTCGCCGACTGCACGCTCGCTCCGTCCGTGTTGACGCCGCCGGTCGCGGATGCCGGGTTCGCGGTCGGGTCGACGCTCTCGCGCGTCGCCACGAACACCGCGCCGCAGCAGCTTTCGTTGCGTCGCGAATAATCGCCGATCAGCCGGACCGAGAAATCGTCGGAGGGTTCGTACAGCAGCTGCCCGCGCACGAAGTAGCGATTGCGGTCGTTGATCCGCGACTCGCTGTCGCCGCCCTGCGTCACGTTCTTGTAGAAGCCGTCACGCTTCACGTAGATCCCGTCCAGCCGGTACGCGATCCCGCTCTTGCCGATCGGGCCGCTGATGCCGCCCGACAGGCGCAGGAAATCATAATTGCCGTAGGTCGCCTCGCCGTAACCTTCCTGGGTGAAGGACGGCTTCTTCGACACGATGTTGATCAGGCCGGCCGACGCGTTACGCCCGAACAGCGTCCCCTGCGGACCGCGCAACACTTCGACGCGCTCGATCTCGCCCAGCTCGTTCAGGCCGGAACCCGTCCGGCTGCGATACACGCCGTCGATGAACACCGCGACCGAGCTTTCCAGGCCGGGATTGTCGCCGACCGTGCCGATGCCGCGGATCCGCGCGGACCCGTTCGCCTCGCTGCCGGTGGACGACACGAGCAGCGACGGCGCGAGCTGGTTCAGCTGGCGGATGTCGGTGGCGCCGCTGTTCTGCAGCGATGCGGCGGTCACCGCGGTCACCGCGATCGGCACGTCCGACAGCGGGCTCGCGCGGCGGGTGGCGGTGATCACGATCGTGCTCGGATCGTAGTTCGGGCTGTTCGGGTCGTTGACGCCGCTGGCGGCGGGCGATGCCGGGTCCGCGGGGACGATCGCACCGGCGGTACCGCCCAACTGGACCGCGCCGGCTTCGGTACCGGTCCCGGCGGGCCTGGTAGTATTGGCAGGGCTGGCTGGTAGAGTGCCACTATTGTCCTGCGCCATCGCTGGGGCAGAAATCGTGACGATACAGGTGGACAGCAGCCACAAGGCTTTACGCATCATCTTCTCCCGAACACTTTTTTGTTTTGTGTTGCCGTGAACGTAAAGCGATCTGTAAAGCGACGCCAGCCGAAACCGTGGTAATTTTAACAAAAAGGCAGTTTTGCGTCATGTTAGCAACAGACGAAAGTCTTTGCCGACGTTCGCGATTGCAGCATGACCAGCGTCGAGCCGGCCCTCTGACGCAGCGTCAATGCCGACCTACCGACAGCGCAGATGCAGAAAGGCCGCCCGCCCCGGCTTGGGGCGGACGGCCTCGACCGATCCGAAATGATACGAGTCGCGTTACTTGGGCGACAGCACCATCAGCATCTGGCGGCCTTCCATGCGGGGATGCTGCTCGACCTTCGCGGTCTCGACCACATCGTCCTGCACGCGGCGGAGCAGGTTCATGCCCAGCTGGCCGTGCGCCAACTCGCGCCCGCGGAACCGCAGCGTCACCTTGACTTTGTCGCCCTCGTCGATGAACTCGTTGAGCTTCTTCATCTTCGTATCATAATCATGATCGTCGATGTTCGGACGCATCTTGATCTCCTTGATCTCCTGCGTCTTCTGGCTCTTGCGGGCGAGGTTGGCCTTCTTCTGCGTCTCGTACTTGAACTTGCCGACGTCCAGGAACTTCGCGACGGGCGGATCGGCGTTGGGCGACACCTCGACCAGGTCGAGCCCCACTTCGCGCGCCTGCTCCATCGCTTCGCGCGTGAACATCACACCCAGATTCTCGCCGTTCTCATCGATCACCCGGACCTTCTGGCTCTGGATGAATTCGTTGAAACGGGGGCCGTTCAGCGGGGAAGGCGTCGGCGCGAAACCGCGGCGGGGCATCATCGGGGGTATGGTCGTTTCTCCTGTCGGACCGTTCGTCTATGCCACTGATATAGGCGATTTGGTGCCTTTGCGAAAGGGTGCCCGACCAAGAGAAGCGCCGGTAACGACCGATTGCTAGCCGTCCGCCCCGGCCAGTGCCGCCAGCGCATCGCCGATCTGCGCGCGCCGCACCGGTTCGCGCGTCATTTCCAGCATCGCGCTCAGGCTCGCCCGCGCCGCGGTGACCCGCCCGCCGGCCAGTTCCAGCCGCGCCCGCTCCCACCACGCATGGCCCGCACCCGGCGCGATCGTCGTCATCCGCTCGAACAGGGTCAGCGCCCGCCCTGCATGCCCGGCCTGTTCCGCGCGCGTCGCCTGGTTCAGCAGCAGGCGGACCAGCACCGACCGGTTGGACATCGGCGCGACCGCACCCGTCTCGTGCCGCCCCAGCAATGCTGCCAGCGCGGTCATGCCGATCACCATGCCGCTGCGGAACGGATCGATCAGTACGAACGCGCCGTCGCCACCGATCCGCACCAGCACATGGCCCGGCACGTCGAGCGCATCGGCCGTCCAGCCCATCCGCCGCGCGGTGGCGACATACAGGATCGACAGGCTGACCGGCAGGCCGCGGCGCCGTTCGATCACGCGGATCAGGTCCGCATTGGCCGGATCGTCATAGCTGTCGCGGTCGCCCACGAACCCGAACTGGCCGGCGATGACCTCCGCCAGCACGGCCGCGCGGGCCGGACCGTCGGTCGCCTCGCCACCCGCCGCGCGCACGCCGTTCGCGATCGCGGCAAGCAGGTCGATCGCCGGATCGATATCGACGCCGGGATGGTCGAGCGCGGCCAGGTCCAGCGCCGCTAGGTCGAGCGCAATCGCATCGTCGTCGACGAGGCCGAGGTGAAGCAGGTCATCTGTCATGACCTGAAGATGGGCGGTCGGACCCCCTTCGCCAACCGGTACCCGACCGATCGGGGTCACCCGCGGACCAGCACCGGCTGCGGCCGGGTCAGCGCCGGGTAGAAGCTCTGCAACGCCTTCACCTTCGGCAGGTCGTTGACCCGGATGTACGGTGAGTAGGGATTATTGACGAGGTAGTTCTGATGATACGCCTCGGCCGGATAGAAGCCCTTCATCGGTTCGATCCGTGTGACGATCGGTCGCTTCCACACGCCCGACTTGTTCAACTGCGCGATATAGGCGCGCGCCACCTGCGCCTGCGCCGGCGTGGTCGGCATCAGCGCGGAACGGTACTGCGTCCCGTGGTCCGGCCCCTGTGCGTTCAGCCGCGTCGGATCGGCCACGACCGAAAAATACACCTGCAACAGCTTGCCGTAGCTTACCACACGCGGATCATAGGTCACGCGCACCGCCTCGGCATGGCCGGTCTCGCCACCCGACACGGTGTCGTAATTTGCCGTGTTCGCCGCGCCATTGGCATAACCCGACACCGCCGACGTCACGCCCTTTACGCGCTGGTACACGCCCTGCACGCCCCAGAAGCAGCCACCGGCAAACACCGCGGTCTGCATCTTCGCCGGCACCGCCGGATCGACCGCCGGCACGGGCGTCCGCACCGCGACTTCGGCGGATGCGGCGGACACGGTGCTCAGCATCCCCACCGCGATGATCCCGGCGGCGGTGGCGGCAACGATGGAGGATCGGATGGTCATAGCAGGCCTCGTGGTTCACGCAATGTTCGTAGGAGTTACGTCGTGGCCCGCCCCCCCGGTTGCAAGGACCGCCGCGCCGCCCGGACAATCGGTCCAAACCCAACCGCAATGGCGGGTTCGACCGCCCAAATCGCGCAAAACGCCCGACGGGGTGACGATCCGCGCCGGGCTCGGTAAGGGGGTTCATGTCGCCGGCCACCCGTAGCGAAATCCGTGCCACGCTGGCGCTGGCGGCGCCGTTGGTGCTGACCAACCTGGCGCAGGCGGCGATCAACGCCACCGACGTCGCCCTGCTTGGCCTCGTCGGGCCGGCGACGCTCGCGGCCGGCGCGCTCGGCGTGAACCTCATCACCGCCTGCTTGTTCTTCGGCACCGGCGTGGTCACCGCCGCTTCGCCGATGCTGTCGCGCACGCTCGGCGCGCGGCCGAACTCGGTGCGCGAGGTGCGCCGCACGGTGCGACAGGCGCTGTGGTCCGCATTCGTGCTCGCCGTGCCGTTCTGGCTGATCCTGTGGCATGCCGCCGCGATCCTGATCGCGCTGGGGCAGGACCCGGCGCTGTCCCGCGCGGCGCAGGGCTTTGTCCGCGCGACGATGTGGGGGCTGCTGCCGGCCTACGGCTTCCTCGTGCTCCGCAGTTTCATGGCCGCGGTCGGGCGACCCGGCTGGACGCTCGGCATCGCGGCGCTCGCGATCCTGGCCAATGCGGGGATCAACGCGGTGCTGATCTTCGGCGCGTTCGGCATTCCCGCGCTCGGGCTGGTCGGCGCCGGCATCGGCAGCGCGATCGCCAACCTGCTGATGTTTGGCGGGCTGGCGACCGTCGTGTTGGTCGACCGCCGGTTCCGGCGCTACCATCTGTTCGGCCGCTGGTGGCGGAGCGACTGGCCGCGCTTCGGCCAGCTCTGGCGGCTCGGCCTGCCGATCGCGATCACGCTCGCGCTGGAGGTGACGGTCTTCAACGCCGCGGTGTTCCTGATGGGCCTGCTCAGCACCGCGTCACTGGCCGCGCACGCCATCGCGATCCAGATCGCCGCCCTCTGCTTCATGGTCCCGCTCGGCATGGCGCAGGCGGTGACGGTCCGCGTCGGCCTCGCCAGCGGGCGCGGCGACCGGGCGGGCGTGGCACGCGCCGGTTGGACGACGTTCGTGCTCACCACCGGGTTCATGTGCCTGATGGCCGCCGTGCTGCTCGCAATCCCGCGGCTGCTTGTCTCGGCGTTCCTCGACGTGAACGATCCCGCCAATGCGCAGGTGGTGGCGCTCGCCGTCTCGTTCCTGGCCATCGCCGCGCTGTTCCAAGTCGTCGACGGCGCACAGGCGGTCGGCGCGGGCATGCTGCGCGGGCTGCACGACACCGCCTGGCCGATGGCGTTCGCGCTGGTCGGCTACTGGGTTATCGGGCTGGGCGTCGGCGTCTGGCTCGGTTTCTACCGTGGTATGGCCGGGATGGGCGTCTGGATCGGCCTGGCGAGCGGGCTGGCGGTCGTGTCCGTGCTCATGATGGTCCGCTGGTCACAACGCGAACGGCTGGGCCTGTCATGACCGCTCCGTTCGTCCTGATCGACGACCAGCGCCCGGACGGCCACGCGACGCTCTACCGCGACCCGGTCCGCGTCGTGCAGGCCGACACGCCTGCCGACATCCCCCTCCTGCTCGACGCCCTGCGGCAGGCCCGCGCCGATGGCCTCCATGCCGCCGGCTACCTGGCCTATGGTGCCGGCGCGGCTCTCGAACCCCGACTGATGACGGCAGGCGTTGCCGGAATGCCGCTCGGCTGGTTCGGGCTGTTCGCTCACGGCGAGCCCGTCGTCGCCGCCGACTGGCTCCCCGACCCCGCCGGCGCCGCGACCGGCCCGGTCGTCCCGCGCATCGCCTTCCCCGACTACACCGCTGCGTTCGAACAGGTGCAGGCCGGCATCGCGTCCGGCGATATCTACCAGGCGAACCTCACCTTCCCCGCCGACATCCGCGTCGCGGGCGACCCGCTGGCGCTCTACGCCCGGTTGCGCGCGGCGGCCGGCGGCGGCTGGGGCGCACTGGTCTGGGACGGCGCGCGCCACCTGCTCTCCTGCTCGCCCGAACTGTTCTTCACGGTCGTCGGCGACCGCCTGACCGCCCGCCCGATGAAGGGTACCGCGACGCGTGACCCCGATCCGGCACGTGACGCAGCCGCCGCCAGCGATCTGGCGACGGACCCCAAGCAGCGCGCCGAAAACCTCATGATCGTCGATCTGCTCCGCAACGACATGGCACGGGTCGCGGTGGCGGGTAGCGTTGCGGTCCCCGACCTGTTCACCGTCGAAACCTATCCGACGATCCACCAGCTGACCTCCACCGTCACCGCCACGCTCGCGCCGGGCCGCGACGCGGTCGACGTGCTCGCCGCAACCTTCCCGTGCGGATCGGTCACCGGCGCGCCCAAGATCCGCGCGATGGAGATCATCGCCGCCGTCGAACCCTGGCCCCGCGGCGTCTACACCGGATCGATCGGCGCGATCGCCCCGGACGGCGACGCCGCGTTCAACGTCGCGATCCGCACGCTCCGGATCGACGCCGGCACCGCGACCGCCATGATGGGCCTCGGCTCCGGGATCGTCGCGGACTCGAACGTCGCGGCCGAATGGGCGGAGGCCCAGGCCAAGGCGCGGTTCGTCGGCACCGGCGCGCGCCCGTTCGACCTGATCGAAACGATGCGCTTCGATCCGCTCGAAGGGTTGTGCAACCTCGACCTTCACATGGCGCGGCTCGAACGATCCTGCGCCGCACTCGGCTTCGCGTTCGACCGCCACGACGTCCGCAACGAATTGCAGGCCGCCACCTTCCGGCTCGAATCCGACATGCGCGTCAGGCTGATGCTGGCGCGGTCCGGCGCGGTCTCGATCGTCGCCACCCCGCTGCCGCTCACCCCGCCGGGCCCCGTCGGTGTCGCTATCGTCCCGCTGCCGGTCGATCCCTCCGATTTCCGGCTAACCCACAAGACAAGCGACCGCGTTTTCTACGACGCGGCCCGCGCCGCGGCGGGGACGTGGGAGGTCCTGTTCGAACGCCCCGACGGCCGCCTGACGGAGGGCAGCTTCACCAGCCTGTTCGTCGGCTCCGCGGCCGCCCCGCTCCAGACGCCTGCGCCGGATGGCGGCCTGCTACCCGGCGTCCTGTGCACGCACCTGCTGAAGGAGGGCCGCGCGGAGACCGCAACTCTCACCCGCGACGACCTGCGCAACGGGTTCTTCGTCGGCAATGCGGTCCGCGGGCTGATCGTTGCGCGATTGGTGCCGTCGACCGGTTGAAAGCTGCGCCTGCACGGGCTATCGCGCCCCCGCCGGACGCCCCGGCACGCAAAGGCCCCGCGACATGACCACGACCTCCGCCAGCCTCGATCGCATCACGCCGTCCGCGACGCTCGCCATGACGAGCCGCGTGCTGGACCTGAAGGCGCAGGGCATCGACGTGATCGGCCTGGGTGCCGGCGAACCCGACTTCGACACGCCCGATTTCGTGAAGGATGCCGCGATTGCCGCGATCCGCGCGGGCAAGACGAAATACACTAATGTCGACGGCACCGCCGAACTGAAGGCCGCGATCGCCGCGAAGTTCCTGCGCGACAACGACCTGACCTACGCCGCCAACCAGATCAGCGTGAACGTCGGCGGCAAGCACACGCTGTTCAACGCGCTGGTCGCCACGGTCGGCGCGGGCGACGAGGTCGTGATCCCGGCACCCTATTGGGTCAGCTACCCCGACATCGTCGAATTCGCGGGCGGCACCCCGGTGATCGTGCCGGCCGGCGCGGATCAGCAGTACAAGGTGACCGCCGACCAGATCGAGGCCGCGATCACACCGCGCACCAAGTGGGTGATCCTGAACTCACCCTCCAACCCAACCGGCGCGGCGTACGGCGCGGACGAGCTGGAGGCGCTCGGCGCGGTGTTCCGCCGCCATCCGCACGTCATGATCCTGGCCGACGATATGTACGAACACATCGTCTATGACGGCTTCCGCTTCGCCACGATCGCACAGGTCTGCCCCGATCTCTACGATCGCACCCTGACGATGAACGGCTGTTCCAAGGCCTATGCAATGACCGGCTGGCGGATTGGCTATGCCGGCGGCCCGACCTGGCTGATCAAGGCGATGGCGAAGCTCCAGTCGCAGTCGACGTCCAACCCCTGCTCGATCGCGCAGGCCGCGGCGGTCGCGGCGCTCAACGGCCCGCAGGATTTCCTGGCCGAACGCAACGCCGCGTTCCAGGGCCGCCGCGACCTGGTCGTCCGGCTGCTGAACGCGATCCCCGGGATCGCCTGCCCCACGCCGGAGGGCGCGTTCTACGTCTATCCCGACGTGTCCGGCCTGATGGGCAAGACCACGCCGAAGGGCGCCACGATCGAGACGGACGAACAGCTCGTCACCTACCTCCTCGACGAAGCCCGCGTCGCCGCGGTCCACGGCGCCGCGTTCGGACTCAGCCCCGCCTTCCGGATCAGCTACGCCACGTCCGAGGCGCTCCTGACCGAAGCCTGCAAGCGCATCGCAACGGCGTGTGCGGCGCTGAGCTAAACCTTACAACAAGTCACAAGCCACCCCACCAACGCCGTTTGGTTCGAGCCTGTCGAGAACTCCGCGCTGAGTTCTCGACAGGCTCGAACCAAACGGGTCGGAGTGTGGGTCAAAGGGTTGGCGCACTACCGCGCCCCAACCCTCAAACCAGATCCGGCGCCAACGCCTCCGTCCGCAACATCGCAATCGCGTCCGCCAACGGCATCATCGTCTGCGCCTGGCTCCCCAGCCGGCGGATCGCGACCGTGCCTTCCTCCGCCTCGCGCTTGCCGACCACCAGCAGCACCGGCACCTTCGCCAGGCTGTGCTCGCGCACCTTGTAGTTGATCTTCTCGTTCCGCACGTCGCGGTCCGCGCGCAGTCCGGCCGCCGCCAGCTGCTTCATCACCTCACCCGCATAATCATCGGCATCCGACACGATCGTCGCCACCACGGTCTGCACCGGCGCCAGCCACAGCGGGAAGCGCCCGGCATGATGCTCGATCAGGATGCCCAGGAACCGCTCGAACGTCCCCAGGATCGCGCGGTGCAGCATCACCGGACGGTGCCGCTCGCCATCCTCGCCGATATAGCTCGCGTCGAGCCGCTCGGGCAGGACATAGTCGAGCTGGATCGTCCCGCACTGCCACGTCCGCCCGATCGCGTCGGTCAGGTGGAATTCCAGCTTCGGCGAGTAGAACGCGCCCTCGTTCGGCAGCTCTTCCCAGCCATATTCCGGCCCGGCCCGCCCCGCGGCGCGCACCGCATCGCGCAGATTGCCCTCCGCCCGGTCCCACATCTCCTCGGTCCCGAACCGCTTGTCGGGCCGCAGCGCCAACTTGATCGCATAGCTGTCGAAGCCGAGATCCTTGTACACCGTGTCGAGCAGGTCGCAGAACAGCCGCACCTCCTCGACGATCTGGTCCTCACGACAGAAGATATGCGCGTCGTCTTGCGTGAACTGCCGCACGCGCATGATGCCGTGCAGCGCGCCATGCGGCTCGTTGCGGTGGCAGCAGCCGAATTCCGCCAGCCGCATCGGCAGGTCGCGGTACGATTTGATCCCCTGGCGGAAGATCAACACATGCGCCGGGCAGTTCATCGGCTTCAGCGCCATCAGGTCGCCCTCGCCGGTCAGCACCGGGCCCTCGTCCTCGGTGTTCGGCACCTCGTCGGGCACCACGAACATGTTCTCGCGGTACTTGCCCCAATGGCCGGATGCCTCCCATTGGCGCGCATCCATCAACTGCGGCGTCTTCACCTCGGCATAGCCCGCTGCATCCAGCCGGCGGCGCATATACGCCTCCAGCTGGCGCCAGAGCAGATAGCCGTTGGGATGCCAGAACACCGATCCCTGCGCTTCGGACTGGAGGTGGAAGAGGTCCATCTCCTGCCCGATGCGGCGATGGTCGCGCTTGGCCGCCTCCTCGATCCGCGTCATGTGCGCGTCGAGCTGCTTCTTGTTCAGCCAGCCGGTGCCGTAGATCCGGCTCAGCATCGCGTTCTTCTGGTCACCGCGCCAATACGCGCCCGACACCCGCGTCAGCTTGAACGCTGCGGGGTCGAGCTTGCCCGTCGACACCATGTGCGGCCCGCGACACATGTCGAGCCACGCCCCCTGGCGGTAGATCGTCAGCTCCTCGCCCTCGGGCAGCTCGGCGGCCCACTCGGCCTTGAACGTCTCGCCCTGCTCGGTCCAGCGGTCGATCAGCTGCTGCCGGCTCCACACCTCGCGCACGAACGGCTCGTTGCGCGCGATGATCGCCCGCATCTCCGCCTCGATCGCGGGCAGGTCCTCCTCGGTGAACGGCCGGTCCTTCGGCGCGAAGTCGTAATAGAAGCCGTCGTCGGTCGCCGGGCCGAACGTGATCTGCGTGCCGGGGAACAGGTGCTGCACCGCCTCCGCCATCACATGCGCCAGATCGTGGCGCACCAGTTCCAGCGCGTCCTTCTCGTCCTTCGCGGTGATCAGCGCCAGCTGCGCGTCGCCCTCGAACGGCCGCATGATGTCGCGCACCGCGCCGTCGACACGCGCCGCGATCGCCGCCTTGGCCAGGCCGGGACCGATCGCCGCGGCGATATCGGCCGGGGTCGTGCCGGCCGGCACCTCACGCAACGAGCCGTCGGGAAGGGTGATCCGGAACATCTGTGTCATGGCCGGGCTTATGCGCCAGCGCGGCAACGGGGGGCAAGTCAGGACTGTCAGGGTTTCGCGAGCGTATAGCCCAGCAACGTCTCGGTCTGCAGCAACCGCCCGCTGCGGCTGACCGACACCCGCGCCGCGCCAGTATCCGGCACCGTCACGTCGTACCGATAGCCGCGGTTCACGAACCGGAACCGCGTCGCCTTGCCCACCCGGCTGCGCACCCCGCCGCCGACGGTCAGCGTCGCGGCGTTGCTCCGCCCGAGGCCGGCGGTCTGGACGACCTTGCCCTCATCCGCCGCGTCGAAACTGCGATAGACGATCTGCCGGCCATCCTCCGTCACCAGGAAACTGCGCCGCGCGGTCAACCCCATGAACACCGTGTTCGCGACCCAGCGGCACCCCATCGTCCGCCCATCGAGCGTGACGGAGGTAAAAGTCGGCGTCCGCGCCATCGTCGGATCGGCCAGCACCGCCGGCTGAACATAATGCAGATCGCCCGCCGGCCGCCCCGCCAGCGTCAGCGGATAATGGATCTGGCTCATCCCCGCCTCCGCCGGCCCGACCGCGAAACGCCGCGTCACGACCTTGCCCGTTCCACGTGAAACGGTACTGATCAGGCTCTGCCCGCGTTCCACCGGGCCGACCAATGCCGCCACGGGGACATCGACCGAATCACACAGGAACCACCCCGGCCGCGGCGTCGGTGCCGCGATATTGGTGACGGCGGCCAAAGCAAATAAAGCAATCATCCTGCTCCGACGCATACACCCTGCGCCGGTTCCAGTCACGCCGGCAAAGCCCCTCCCTTCCAGGAGAGCGGGTCGGGGGTGGATGCAACAGCCCGCGAAATCCGGCTCTGGTAACAGGCTGGCCAACCCACAAAACTTGACCCTGCCCCGCCTTTCCCGCTCTAACCCCGGCCGACACCATATCGGAGCCACGCCTTGGCCAAGCGCCTGACCCTCTACATCCTCATCGGCATGGTGCTCGGCATCGTCGTCGGGTTCGTGATGAACGCCATGATCGCCCCCGCTGATATCAAGGGCGCGACCGACGGCTTCACGATCGTCACCGACATCTTCCTGCGGCTGATCAAGATGATCATCGCGCCGCTCGTCTTCTCGACGCTCGTCGTCGGCATCGCGCATATGGGCGACACCGCGGCACTCGGCCGGATCGGCGCGAAGACGATGGCGTGGTTCCTGTCCGCCACCGTCGTCTCGCTGACGCTGGGGCTGATCCTGGTCAACCTGCTCGGCCCCGGCCGCGGGCTTTCGCTGCCGCTGCCGCCGGTCACCGAAACGCTCGGCCTCGATACCAAGGCGTTCAATCTCCACGATTTCCTGACTCATATCGTGCCCACCTCTATCTTCGACGCGATGGCCAAGAACGACATCCTGCCGATCGTCGTGTTCGCACTGTTCGTCGGCGTGGCACTGACCGCCATCGGCGAGAAGGCGTCGCCCATCGTGCGCGGCATGGAATCGCTGGTCGCGCTGATGCTGCAGATCACCGACTACGTCATGCGCGCCGCCCCGCTGGCGGTGTTCGCCGCGATCGCCCACGCGGTCGCGGTCAACGGCCTCACGATCCTACTGACCTTCGGCAAGTTCATCGGCAGCTTCTATCTCGGTCTCGCCATCCTCTGGCTGGTGCTGTTCCTCGCCGCGTTCGTCTTCATCGGGCCGCGCATCACGCTGCTGATCCGCTACATCCGCGAACCGATCCTGCTCGCCTTTTCGACCGCATCGTCGGAGGCCGCCTACCCCCGCACGCTCGAGGCGCTCGACCGGTTCGGCGTGCCGCGCCGCATCGCCAGCTTCGTCCTGCCCCTCGGCTACTCGTTCAATCTGGACGGGTCGATGATGTACATGACCTTCGCCAGCCTGTTCATCGCGCAGCTCTACGGCATCGACATCTCGGTGGGGCAGCAGATCACGATGGTGCTGATCCTGATGATCACGTCGAAGGGCATGGCCGGCGTGCCGCGCGCCAGCCTCGTCGTGATCTCCGCCGTCATGGGGAATTTCGGCATTCCCGAGGCCGGGCTGATCCTGATCCTGGCCGTCGATCAGTTCCTCGACATGGGCCGGTCCGGCACCAACGTCGTCGGCAACGCGATCGCCACGGTGGTCGTCGCCAAGTGGGAAGGCCAGCTCGAGGTCCGCGAACCCGCCGAGATCGAACCACCCCACGCCCCGACGCGCACCGCAACCGCCGGCCGCGCGGGTCTGGATATCGACCCGCAGGCCTGACCTTAGCGTCTGTTCCCCGGCGAAGGCCGGGGCCCAGACGCAACACCTCACCCACCAATTCCATGCTACACCCCCAGCATGCCAACCCACACCCGCCCCGACCGCCCCGCGCTCAGCTACCACCACCGCCTCGGCACCGGCCCGACGATCGTCTTCCTCCCCGGCTACGCGTCCGACATGACCGGCTCCAAGGCGCTCGCGCTCGACGCCTGGGCCGCCGACACGGGCCGCGCGATGCTCCGCCTCGACTATGCCGGCTGCGGCGCCAGCGACGGCGCGTTCGAGGATCAGAGTCTCACCGACTGGCGCGACGACGTCCTCACGCTGATCGATACCGTCGTCGAAGGCCCCATCATGCTCGTCGGCTCGTCGATGGGCGGCTGGCTCATGCTACTCGTCGCGCTTGCCCGGCCCGATCGGATCGCAGGCCTCGTCGGCATCGCCGCCGCACCCGACTTCACCGCATGGGGCTATGGCGACGCCGCCCGTGCGATCATGGCGCGCGACGGCCGCTTCGTCGAACCGTCCGACTATGGCGACCCGATGGTCATCACCCAGCGCTTCTGGGAAAGCGGCCAGGCGTCCCTCCTTCTCGACGCACCGATCGCGCTCGACGTCCCCGTCCGCCTGCTCCACGGACAGGCCGACCGCGACGTGCCGTTCGCGATCAGCCTCCGCCTCGCCGACGCGCTGCGTTCAGCCGACGTGCAGACGATTCTCGTCAAGGACGGCGATCACCGATTGTCGCGGCCGCAGGATATCGCCCTGCTGATCGCGACGGTCGACCGGCTGCTGGACACGCTATGATCGCTCTCTTCCTCCTGCTTCAGGCCGCCGCCGGCCCCGCCGCGCCGCCCACCGTCGCGACCAAGCGCTTCGAAGCCTGCACCGCGCTCATCAAGACCGACGCCGCCGCCGCAGTGGCGGAGGGCGAACGCTGGGCCGCGACCAATGGCGGCCTCCCCGCCCGGCTCTGCCTCGGCCTCGCCTATGTCGCGCAGGAGAAATGGGCCCCCGCCGAAATTGCCTTCGCGCAAGCCGCGACCGAGGCGGAGGCCGCCCGCGACGGCCGCGCCGCCGCGCTCTGGGTGCAGGCCGCGAATGCCGCACTCGCCGCCGACGATCCGTCCAAGGCGCGCGGCGATCTCGACAAGGCGCTCTCCCTCCCCGTGCTGACCGACGTCATGCGCGGCGAGGCCTATCTTGACCGCGCCCGCGCCGGTGTCGCGCTGAACGACCTGCCTGCCGCACGTATCGACCTCGATCAGGCGCTGAAGCTCGTCCCCGCCGACCCGCTCGCCTGGCTGCTGTCCGCCGCGCTCGCCCGCCGACAGGGCGACCAGCGCCGCGCGGTCCGCGACCTGGCCGAGGCACGCACCCGCGATCCGAGGGCGCCGGAGATCACCGAGGAAGCCGCCCGCATCGCCCAGATGCCGCTCAAACCGGTCTCTCCCGTCGGCCGCTGACGCCCCCGGCATTGCACCCGCCGCCGCGGTTCCTAAGTACGTGGAATGCGCTATCTCCACACCATGATCCGGGTTTCGGACCCGGACGCCACCATCCGCTTCTTCCAGCTGCTCGGCCTGAAAGAGGTCAAGCGGATGGAGAATGAAAAGGGTCGCTTCACGCTGATCTTCCTCGCCCCGCCGGGGCAGGAGGACGCGCAGGTCGAACTGACTCACAATTGGGACCCGGAGGAATATGGCTCGGGCCGCAACTTCGGTCATCTCGCCTACCAGGTCGACGATATCTACGCGACGTGCCAGACGCTGTCGGACGCCGGCGTCACGATCAACCGCCCGCCGCGCGACGGCCACATGGCATTCGTGAAGACGCCCGACGGCATCTCGGTCGAGCTGCTGCAAAACGGCACGTTGCCGCCGCAGGAACCCTGGGCCTCGATGCCCAACACCGGGACCTGGTAAGATGATCGACGTCGCCTGCGTCCCCGCACTCTCGGACAACTATGTCTGGCTGTTGCATGATGACGCAAGCGGCGACACCGTCGTGATCGACCCGGGCGAGGCCGAACCGGTCCTTGCCGCGGCGGCGGAGCGCGGCTGGACGATCGGCCAGATCTGGAACACCCACTGGCACCCCGACCATGTCGGCGGCAACGCGGCGATCAAGGCCGCGACCGGCTGCACCATCACCGGCCCGGCTGCGGAGGCGGACCGCATCCCGACGCTCGACCGCACCGTGTCGGCCGGCGACAGTGTCACGATCGGCGCGTTCAGCGCGACCGTCATGGCGGTCCCGGCCCATACGAACGGCCACATCGCCTATCATTTCGCCGACCCCGCGATGCTGTTCTCCGGCGACGTCATCTTCGTCATGGGCTGCGGGCGGCTGTTCGAGGGCACGCCTGCCCAGATGCACGACGCGCTCACTCGCATCGCCGCGCTGCCCGGTGAAACGCTGATCTACGGCGCGCACGAATATAGCGCGGCCAACGCCCGCTTCGCACTGGTCGCCGAACCCGATAACGCCGCCATCCGCGACCGCGCGGCGGAGATCGACCGCCTCCGCGCGGACGGCAAACCGACCCTCCCCACCACGGTGGCGCTGGAACGCGCCACCAACCCCTTCGTCCGTGCCCCCGACGTCGCGACGCTTGCCCGCCACCGCGCCGCCAAGGACGATTTCCGCGGGTAACCGCTTCGCGCCAGGAGACTCCCCGCCATGTCGATCCGCTTGTCCGCCGCCCTCCTCATCGCCGCCGCATCGGTCCCCGCCGTCGCGGCGGACGTGCCGATCGTCCGCACCCCTGCGCTCGACAAGCTGATCGGCGACCGCGTCGCCGGTGCGCCGGTCGACTGTATCGACCTGCCCCGCGTCCGGAGCTCCGATACGCTCTCGAACCCCGACACGATCGTCTACCGTACGGGCCAGTTGCTCTACGTGAACCAGCCAGCCGGCGGTTGCGGCTTCCGGTCGGACCCGATCATCGTCTCGCGCACGCCGTCCACCCGGCTGTGCCGCGGCGACATCATCTCGTCCGTCGATCGCGGGTCGCGCATGCCGATGGGCTCCTGCGGCCTCGGCACGTTCACGCCCTACGCCAAGGCGAAGTAGCCGCTACTTCCGGTACAGCGCGTCCAGCCGCGCGCCGTACCGCGCGCGGATCACGTGCCGGCGGATCTTCATCGACGGCGTCAGTTCCTCGTTCTCGATCGCGAACGGCTCGTCCGCCACCACGATCCGCCGTACCTTCTCCGTCACCGACAGCCCGGCATTCACGCGGTCCACAGCGGCCGACAGCGCACGGGCGAATCCCGGATCCTCCGCCACCTTCGCCGGATCGACCCCCTGCGCCGCCGCCCACTCCCGCGCCCATTCCGGATCGGGCACGATCAGCCCCACCAGATGCGGCCGCCGGTCGCCGTAAACCATCGCCTGCAGGATCTCGGGCTCCAGCGTCAGCATCCCCTCCACACGCTGCGGCGCGACATTGTCGCCCTTGTCGTTGATCAGCAGGTCCTTCTTGCGGTCGGTGATCACCACCCGCCCGGCGTCGTCGATATGGCCGATGTCGCCAGTGTGCAGCCAGCCGTCCACCAACACCCGCGCCGTCTCCGCCGGGTTCCGCCAGTAACCGTGCATCACGCACTCGCCGCGCACCAGGATCTCGCCGTCCTCGCCGATCCGCACCTCGGTGCCTTTCAGCGGCGGGCCGACCGTATCCATCTTGATCCCCGCCGACGGCCGGTTGCACGAGATGATCGGCGCCGCCTCGGTCTGGCCGTAGCCCTGCAACAGAGTCACGCCCAGCGCATCGAAGAACACGCCCACCTCCGGGTTCAGCGGCGCCCCGCCCGACACCATCGCCTTCAACCGCCCGCCGAACTTTGCGGAAATCTTGGGCCGCAGCGTCCGCGACAGGATCAGCTCCATCGGCTTGTCGCGCCACCGCGGCCGCCCCGCCATCCGCCCCGCCCCGATCGCCAGCGCACGGCTCATCAGATAGTTCGGCACGCGCCCCTGCTTGCCGACCTGCTTCAGGATCCGCGTGCGCAACACCTCGAACAGCCGCGGCACGACGACCATGATCGTCGGCCGCACCTCCTCGATATTGCTCGCCAGCTTCTCCAGCCCCTCGGAATAATAGATCTGCCCGCCCAGCCCGATCGGGAAATACTGCCCGCCGCTATGCTCGTAGGCGTGCGACGCGGGCAGGAACGACAGGAACACCTCGTCCCCCCACCCGAAATCGGTCGAGATGACATCGACGCAGCCCGCGACATTCTGCAGGATCGCCCCGTGATGCTGCTGCACCCCACGCGGCGCGCCACCCGTGCCCGACGTGTAGATCACGCACGCCAGGTCCCCGCGCTCGAAGTCCGCCCCCGCAGCACAGGCCTTCAGATCCGGGGTCCCGGCGATCATCATCGCCTGCCAGTCCGCGAACCGCACATTGCCGGCCTGCTGCCCCACCCCCATCGCCTCGATCCCGACGATCAGGTCGCAATGCGTCGACCGCAGGACCGCGGGCAGCAGCGCCCGCGCCAGCTTCGCGGTCGACACGATCACCGCCCGCGCCCCGCTGTCGCTCAGAATATGGGCATGGTCGCGCTCGGTATTGGTGATGTAGGTCGGCACGGTCACGCACCCCGCCGCCATGATCGCCAGGTCCGCCACGCACCATTCCGGACGGTTCTCGGACACCAGCATCACCCGGTCGCCGCGCTCCAGCCCCATGTCGCGCAATGCCGCGGCCAGCACCGCCACCTGCTCCGCCGCCGCGCGCCAGCTTGTCGCGGTCCACACGCCGTCATGCTTCACCCACAGGAATGGCGCATCGCCGCGTTCCGCCGCCCGCGTGAAGAACATCGTGACCAGGTTCGGAAAATGTTCGAGTTGCCGCATGTCCGCTCCTGCCCGGCCCGTGTCGCGATACCCTAGGCCCGACCGCCACCGCGGCAACGATAATCGGGTGCTACCCCGTCCCGACCGCATCGGCGACCGACGCGAACCCGTCGCGCTTCAGCAGCGTCGGCAACGCCCGCGTCATGCGCCGCGCCAGCCCCGGCCCTTCATACACCAGCGCCGAATAGAGCTGGACCAGCGACGCACCCGCTCGGATCCGCGCATAGGCATCCTCCGCCGATCCGATCCCGCCCGCGCCGATCAGCGGCAACTGCCCGCCCGTCGCCGCCCGGAAATCGCGCAGGCACTGCAACGCCGGCTCCCGCAACGGCGCACCCGACAGCCCGCCGGCCTCGCCCGCATGGCGCGACCGCAGCGTGGGCCGCGCGATCGTCGTGTTCGATACGATCAGCGCGTCGATCCCGCTGTCGATCGCGGCGCGCGCGATCCCGTCGATCTGCGCGCGATCCAGGTCAGGCGCGACTTTCAGGAACACCGGCACGGCCCCCCGCGCGCCCTGCACCGCCGCCAGCAACGCGGTCAGCTCGCTCCCGCTCTGCAAGCCGCGCAGGCCCGGCGTGTTGGGCGAACTGATGTTCACCGTCACATAATCCGCCACGGTCGACGCACGCGCCACGCCGGCGGCATAGTCCGCGATCCGGTCCGCCGCGTCCTTGTTCGCGCCGACATTGACGCCGACGATCCCCTTCGGCCGCCGCGCGCTCAGCCGCGCCAGCCCGGCGTCCAGCCCGCCATTGTTGAACCCCATCCGGTTGATCACCGCACGGTCCTTGGGCAGCCGGAACAGCCGCGGCCTTGGGTTCCCGTCCTGCGGCAACGGGGTCAGCGTGCCGACCTCGACGAAGCCGAACCCCAGCGTCAGGAAACCGGTCGCCGCCTCGGCATTCTTGTCGACGCCGGCCGCCAGCCCGACCGGGTTCGGAAAGCGGATGCCCGCCACCGTCGTCGCCAGCGCCGCGTCGTCCGCCGGCGCCCGTTCCGGCAACCGCGCCAGCCCGGCGATGGTCAGGGCATGCGCCCGCTCCGCCTCGATCCGGAACAGCAGGGGGCGGACAAGATCGAAGGCGCGCATGGCGACGCTATGGCAGGCGGCGGCCGAGGTCGCTAGGCTTGGGCGCAGATATAGGGGGTTTCACGATCATGCGCTTCGTCACCATGCTTCTGGCTGGCACCATCGCCGCGGCCCTGCCCGCATCCGCCACGCCGGCCCAGACGCCCGCCGCCACGCCCGCCGCCGGTGCGCAGGACGCCGCACTCGCCAGCTTCTTCGACGCGGTCGACAAGGCACAGCTCGCGCGCAGTCCGCAGGGCAAGGCCTATCGCGGCATCCGCGACGCCGATTATGGCAAGCTCGACGATCCCAGCGACGCTGCCCGCCTGCGCGACTATCAGGCGGACGAAGCCGCGCTGGCCGACATGAAACGCCGGTTCGACCCGGCCAGGCTCTCGCCCGAAAGCCGGCTGTCCTACGACCTGTTCGTCCAGCAGGCGGATCGCCGCCGCGCCGCCTGGGCCTACCGCGACAACGGGTATGTGTTCGATCAGATGAACGGCGTGCAGAGCCGGCTGCCCGCCTTCCTCATCAACATCCACCGCATCACCAACCGCGCGGATGCCGACGCCTATGTCAGCCGGCTGCGCGCGATCGGCCCGGTCATGGACTCCGCCATCGCCACCGCCGCCCGCCGTGCGCAGGCGGGGGTCCAGCCGCCGAAATGGGTCTACCCGTATGTCATCTCCGACGCGCGCAACGTCATCACCGGCGCGCCGTTCGGCCCCGGCCCCGACGCCCCCCTCTCTGCCGATCTCAAGACCAAGGTGAACGCGCTCGCCATTCCCGCGGCGGACAAGGCGGCGATCCTGAAGTCCGGCGCCGACGCGATGATCCAGGTCGTGAAGCCCGCCTATGACCGGCTGATCGCGGCGATGACCGCACAGGAAAAGACTGCCGGCACCGACGACGGCATCTGGCGGTTCAAGGACGGCGCCGGCTACTATGCCGAGCGCCTCAAGAACTACACCACCACCGAGATGACGCCCGACCAGATTCACCAGGTCGGGCTCGACAATGTCGCGCGCATCCACCGCGAAATCCAGGGGATCATGACGCAGGTCGGGTTCAAGGGGTCGCTCCAGGACTTCTTCCAGTTGATGCGCACCGACAAGCGCTTCTATGCGCCCAACACGCCCGAAGGCCGAGCGCTCTATCTGTCCGAGACGGAAAAGGCGCGCGCCGCGGTCACCGCCAAGCTGCCCCAGTGGTTCGGCGTGCTGCCCAAGGCACCGCTGGTCGTGAAGGCGGTCGAACCGTTCCGCGAGAAATCAGCCGGCAAGGCGTTCTACCAGAGCCCGGCCCCCGACGGATCGCGCCCCGGCACCTACTACGCCAACCTCTACGACATGGCCGACATGCCGTTGTTCGAGGTGGAGGCGCTGTTCTACCATGAGGGCATTCCCGGCCATCACCTGCAACGCGCGATCCAGACCGAGCTAACCGAACTGCCGCCGTTCCGCCGCTATGGCGGGTTCACTGCCTATACCGAGGGCTGGGGTCTCTATTCGGAGAAGCTCGCCAAGGACATGGGGCTCTACACCGATCCCTATCGCGACTTCGGCCGGCTCCAGCTCGAACTGCACCGCGCGATCCGCCTCGTCGTGGACTCCGGCCTCCACCACAAGCGCTGGACGCGCGAGAAGGCGATCCAATATGTGAAGGACAACAGCGCCGACGCGCCCGGCGGGATCGTGAAGGCGATCGAACGCTACATCGTCTATCCGGGCCAGGCGACGGCCTACCTCGTCGGCCGGCTGAAGATCAGCGAACTGCGCGATCGCGCGCAGGCGCAACTTGGGTCGAAATACGATGTCCGTGCCTTCCACGACGTCGTGCTGAAGAGCGGCCCGCTGCCGCTCGACATCCTCGAACGCCGCGTCGATGCCTGGATTGCCACCACAAAGGCCTCGTAAACGCTCCAAACCTCGAAATTTCGAGCACCCGACACCCCCTCCCCGCATCCGCCCACGGAGGGCATTGACCCCCATGCTGCCGCATAGCAGCATGGGGCATGGCCACATCGCTCCCCATCGCGCAGAACCCCGACATCCGCTTTCTCGGGCGGATCCTGGGTGACGTCATCCGCGCTTATGGCGGCGACGAGCTGTTCCGCCGGATCGAACATATCCGCTCGGTCTCGGTCGATCGGGCGCGCGGCGTGGCGGGGGCGGATGCGATCGACGCCGGCCTCGACACGCTCGGCCTCGACGACACGCTCGCCTTCGTCCGCGGCTTCATGCTGTTCTCGATGCTCGCGAATCTGGCGGAAGACCGCCAGGGCGTCGCCGCCGAACCGGGCGCCGACGTGGCCTCCGCGCTCGACCGGCTGGCCGCCGAAGGCGTCTCGCGCGCCGATGCCGCAGCCCTGCTCGACCGGGCGTTAATCGCTCCGGTCCTGACCGCGCACCCGACCGAAGTGCGGCGCAAGAGCATGATCGACCACCGCAACCGCATCGCCGCACTCATGGCGCTGCGCGACGCGGGCGAAACCGAAACCCCCGACGGCGACATGATCGACGCCGCGATCGCCCGCCAGATCGCGCTCCTCTGGCAGACCCGCCCGCTCCGCCGCGAACGGCTCTACGTCGCCGACGAGGTCGAAACCGCGCTCGCCTATCTCAGCGACGTCTTCCTGCCCGTCCTGCCTGCGCTGTACGGCCGTTGGGAACGCGCGCTGGGCCATCGCCCGAAAAGCTTCCTGCGCCCCGGCAGCTGGATCGGCGGGGACCGCGACGGCAACCCGAACGTCAACGCCGACACGCTCGAATCCGCACTCTGCCGCGCCTGCAACGCGGTCCTGACCGACTATCTCGACCGCCTCCACGCACTCGGCGCGGAACTGTCGATCTCGACCGAACTGACCACCACCACCGACGCCGTCACCGCCCTCGCCGACCGCAGCGAAGACGACGCGCTTGCCCGACGCGACGAACCCTATCGCCGCGCGGTCAGCGGCATCTACGCGCGCCTGGCGGCCACCTATCGCCACCTGATGGGCCACGAACCGCCCCGCCCCGCCACGCTTGAAGGTGATCGCTACCCCGACCCGCAGGCGTTCCGCGCCGACCTCGTCGAACTGGCTCGCGGTCTCGCGGCATCGGGCGAAGGGCTGCTCGCCACCGGCGGCGCGCTCAGCCGCCTGATCCGCGCGGTCGAAACCTTCGGCTTCCACCTCGCCACGCTCGACCTCCGCCAGAATGCCGACGTTCACGAACGCGTCGTCGCCGAACTGCTCGCCGCCTCCGGCGTCGCCCCCGACTATCTCGCCCTCGACGAAACGGCCCGCGTCGCGATCCTGCGCGAGGAACTGACCAGCCCCCGCCCGCTGTCGTCACCTTTTGCCACGTATTCCGACGAAACGACGTCCGAACTGGCGATCGTCCGCGCCGCCGCCGAGGCACACCGCCGCTACGGCAACCAGGCGATCACGACCTACATCATCTCGAAAGCCGCGACCGTCTCGGACCTGCTCGAGGTCTGCGTCCTGCTCAAGGAAGCCGGGCTCTACCAAGGCGGCGCGACTCCCCGCTCCGACCTGATGGTCGTCCCGCTGTTCGAGACGATCGAGGATCTGGAGGCCGGCCCCGCCGTCATGCGGGACTGGTTCGCGCTGCCCGAAATCGCCGCGATCACCGCCGCCCGCGGCCATCAGGAGGTCATGGTCGGCTATTCCGACTCGAACAAGGACGGCGGCTACCTGACCTCGGTCTGGAGCCTCAACCGCGCCAGCCGCGCGCTGGCCGACGTCTTCGCCGAGTCCGGCACCCGCATGCAGCTGTTCCACGGCCGCGGCGGCGCGGTCGGGCGCGGCGGCGGATCGTCCTTCGCCGCAATCCGCGCGCAGGCCCCCGGAACGGTCCAGGGCCGCATTCGCATCACCGAACAGGGCGAGGTCATCGCCGCCAAGTTCGGCACCCGCGAAAGCGCCATCGCCAATCTCGAAGCGACGACTGCCGCCACCCTGCTCGCCTCGCTCGAGGCCCCGACGCTCAGCGCCGCCGACACCGCGCGCTTCTCCGCCGCGATGGACCGGCTGTCGCACGATGCCTTCACCGGATACCGCGAACTGGTCTACGGCACGGACGGCTTCCGCACCTTCTTCCGCCAATTCACGCCGATCGCCGAGATCGCCGATCTCAAGATCGGCTCCCGCCCCGCCAGCCGCACGAAATCCGACCGGATCGAGGACCTGCGCGCCATCCCATGGGTGTTCAGCTGGGCACAGGCCCGCGTCATGCTGCCCGGCTGGTACGGCGTCGGCGATGCGCTCGCGCGATTCGAGGACAAGGCGCTACTCCGCGACATGGTCGCCGGCTGGCCCTTCTTCCAGGCGACGCTCGCCAATCTGGAGATGGTGCTCGCAAAGTCCGACATGGACCTCGCCGAACGCTACACCGTGCTGGTCGAGGACCAGGACCTCGCCACCACGATCTTCGGCCGCATCCGTTCGGCCTGGGATGCGACCGAGGCCGGCCTGCTCGGCATCACCCGCCAGACCCGCCTGCTCGAACGCAACCCCGCGCTCGACGCCTCGATCCGGCTGCGGCTGCCCTATATCGAACCGCTCAACCTGCTCCAGATCGAGCTGCTCAAACGCCACCGCGCCGGCGAAACCGACCCCCGCGTTCGCGAAGGCATCCAGCTGTCGATCAACGCGATCGCGACCGCGCTGCGCAACAGCGGGTAGTCCGGCACGTCATCCCGGCGGAATGACGTGCCTCGCTTCGATTACCGAGCGATTCCGCCCGCCGCCAACACCGCCAGCGTCACCAGCTCGCTCGCCGTCGCCGACATCGTCGCGATCTGCACCGGGTGCTTCAGCCCGACCAGCATCGGCCCAATGACCGAATTGCCGCCCAACTCCCGCATAAGCTTTGCGGAGATGTTGGCTGATTGCAGCCCCGGCATCACCAGCACGTTGGCCGGCCCGGACAGCCGGCTGAACGGATAGTTCTTCATCACCGCCGGGTTCAACGCCACGTCGGGGGACATCTCCCCCTCATATTCGAACGCGACCTCGCGCCCATCGAGGATCGTGACCGCATCGCGGACATTGTCGACCCATTCGCCATCCGGATTGCCGAACGTCGAATAGCTCAGGAACGCCACCCGCGGCTCCTGCCCCATCCGGCGCGCCACTTCCGCCGTCTGCTCGGCGATATCGGCCAGCGCCGCGGCGTCGGGCCGTTCGTTGACCGTCGTGTCCGCCATGAACACCGTGTGGCTGCGCCCGACCATCACGTGAATGCCGAACGGCCGCCGTCCGTCGACCGGATCGATCACGCGCAGGATCTGCCGCAACGTCTGCGCATAGGTGCGCGTCACGCCGGTGATCATCGCATCGGCCTCGCCGAGTTCAAGCAGCAGCGCGCCGAAGATGTTGCGATCCTGGTTGACCAGCGCCTCGACCTCGCGCCGCAGGTAGCCGCGCCGCTGAAGCCGCGCATACAGCGTGTCCACCATCCGCTCGATCAGCGGCGAATTGCGGCTGTTGTGCAGTTCGTAGGTCGACGGATCGTCGACGCCCAGCGCGCGCAGCTTGTCGGGCACCTCGTCGCGCCCGACCAGCACCGGCGTACCCAGCCCCGCCTCGCGGAACGCGATCGCCGCGCGCAGGACGGTCTCCTCCTCCGCCTCGGCGAACACGACCCGCTTCGGGCTCCGCCGCGCGCCTTCGTAGGCGAGCTGCAGGATCGACGTCGTCGGGTTCAACCGCGCCTTCAACGTCTCGCGGTACGCATCCATGTCCGGGATCGCCAAACGCGCGACACCAGTATCCATCGCGGCTTGCGCAACGGCGGCCGGCACGATCTCCATCAGGCGCGGGTCAAACGGCGCAGGAATGATATACTCACGCCCGAACTTCGGCGCGACGCCGCCGTAAGCGATCGCCACCTCTTCCGGCACCTGTTGCCGCGCCAGATCAGCGAGCGCGCGGGCTGCGGCGATCTTCATCTCGTCGTTCACGCTGGTCGCCCGCACGTCGAGCGCGCCACGGAAGATGAACGGGAAACCGAGCACATTGTTGACCTGGTTCGGATAATCCGACCGACCCGTCGCGATGATCGCATCGGAGCGCACGGCCTTGGCATCGGGCGGCAGGATCTCCGGATCCGGGTTCGCCATGGCGAAGATGATCGGGTCCGCCGCCATCGACCGAACCATGTCGGGCGTCAGCGCGCCCTTGACCGACAGGCCCAGGAACACGTCCGCCCCGGCCACGGCGTCAGCCAGCGTCCGCGCGTCGGTCGCCACCGCATGCGCCGACTTCCACTGGTTCATGCCTTCGGTGCGGCCGGCATAGATCACGCCCTTGGAATCGCACATCACGACATTGTCGGCGCGCACCCCCATCGCCTTCACCAGTTCGGTGCACGCGATCGACGCCGCACCCGCGCCGTTCACCACGACCTTGATGTCGCCCAGTTCTCGGTTGGTCAGGTGGCACGCATTGATCAGCCCCGCCGCCGCGATGATCGCGGTGCCGTGCTGGTCGTCGTGGAACACCGGGATGTTCATCCGCTCCTTCAGCGTCTGCTCGATCACGAAGCATTCCGGCGCCTTGATGTCCTCCAGGTTGATCCCCCCGAAGCTCGGCTCCATCAGCTCGACCGCGGCGATGAACTTGTCGACATCCTCGGTCGCCAGCTCGATATCGATCGAATCGACGTCGGCGAACCGCTTGAACAGCACCGCCTTGCCTTCCATTACCGGCTTGGACGCGAGCGCGCCCAGATTGCCCAGGCCCAGGATCGCGGTGCCGTTAGAGATCACCGCGACCAGATTGCCCTTGGCGGTATAGTCGTAGGCGGTCGCCGGATCGGCGGCGATCGCCAGCACGGGCACCGCGACGCCCGGCGAATAGGCCAGTGACAGGTCGCGTTGCGTCGCCATCGGCTTGGTTGCGACAATCTCGATCTTGCCCGGCCGGCCCTGGCTGTGGAACAGCAGCGCCTCGCGCTCGGAAAACTGGATGTTGCTCATACGGTCCCTCGTCTGTTGCGATCGTAGTGGGGGAAACGGCCGGAGGGGACAAGCCGCGATGCACCACGACGTGTCGCCGCTTCATTCCAGCCGCCGGACGGGCTAGGACTCGCGCACATGGCACGAACCGAACAGACCGACGGAGGCGCGAACAGCGGTGCCGCCACGCCGATGATGGCGCAATATCATGTGTTGAAGGCGCAGGTGCCGGATTGCCTGCTGTTCTACCGGATGGGCGACTTTTTCGAGCTGTTCTTCGACGATGCAAAGGCCGCCGCCGCCACGCTCGACATCGCGCTCACCGCCCGCGGCACGCATGACGGGCAGCCGGTCGCGATGTGCGGCGTCCCGGTCCATGCGGCGGAGGGTTATCTCGCGCGGCTGATCAAGGCCGGGCACCGCGTCGCCATCGCCGAACAGACCGAGAGCCCGGCGGAGGCGAAGAAGCGCGGCGGGTCCAAGTCGCTGGTCGCCCGCGGAATCGTGCGGGTCGTCACCGCCGGCACGCTGACCGAGGAGTCGCTGCTCGATGCGAAAGCCGCCAACTGGCTGGTCGCGCTGGCGGAGGCGAACGGCGAACTCGGCATGGCGGCGGCGGATATCTCGACCGGCCGGTTCGAGATCGGCTGCGTGCCGCGGAGTCAGCGCGACGCTGAACTGGCGCGACTGTCGGCGGCCGAGATCGTCGTACCCGACACGCTGGAAGACGCCCCGGACGGCGCCTATCCCTGCCCGCGCGCACGTTTCGATGCCGCGGCTGGTGAGGCCCGGATGAAGTCGCTGTTCGGCGTCGCGACGCTCGATGGCTACGGCGCCTTCTCGCGCGCCGAACTGGCGGCGGCGGCGGGGCTGCTCGCCTATCTCGACAATGCCGGCCAGGGCACGCTGCCGTTCCTGCAGCCCCCGGAGCGTCGCCAGGCCGCCGGCCATATGCTGATCGACGCCGCGACGCGCGAAAGCCTGGAGCTGACGCAGGCGAGCGACGGCGGCCGGCGCGGTAGCCTGTTAGATTCCGTTGATCGCACAGTGACCGGGGCCGGTGCTCGCCTGCTCCGCGCGGACATCGCCGCCCCGCTCACCGACCGGACCGCGATCGAGGCGCGGCTCGATCTGGTTGGGTTGTTCGAAGCGGACTCCAGCCTCCGCGATGCGGTGCGTCGCGCGTTAAAGGCGCAGCCCGACATCGGCCGCGCGCTCGGCCGGATCGCCGCCGGCCGCGGTTCGCCGCGTGACGCCGGGCAGCTCCGCGACGGACTGGCGGAAGCCCGCAACCTGCACGACCGGCTCGGGCAGATCGACCATCCCCCAACGCTGCTCGCGTCGCTGCTGCCCCGGCTCGCCGGGCACGGCGCGCTCGTCGACCAGCTGTCCCGTGCGCTCGTCCCGATGCCACTGGTCGATGCCGACAAGGGCGGCTACATCGCGGAAGGTTACGACGCCGCACTTGATACGCTGCGCGCCTCCGGCGGCGACGGCCGGCGCGCGATCGCGGCACTGGAGGCGCGCTACCGCACCGAGACCGGCATCGCGACGCTGCGCATCCGGCACAACGGCGTGCTCGGCTACCATGTAGAAGTCGCCGCTCGCCACGCCGATCCGTTGATGAAGGCGGACTCCGGCTTCACCCATCGCCAGACGCTGGCCGGCGTAGTGCGATTCAACGCCGCCGACCTGCACGACCATGCCATCAAGGTCGCGCAGGCCGGTGCCCACGCACTGGCCGCCGAGGCGGCACATCTGGAAGAACTGACGCAGGCGGTGCTCGACCGCCGCCATGCGATCGCCGCCACCGCCGACGCACTCGCCCGGCTGGACGTCGCCACCGGCCTGGCGGAACGTGCGGCCGAAGGCGGCTGGTGCCGCCCGACACTGGTCGATCACAACTGTTTCGAGATCGTCGGCGGCCGCCACCCGGTTGTCGAACAGGCGGTCGCCCGTGCCGGCGGACGGTTCGTTGCCAACGACTGCTCCCTGTCGGAGGACAGCCGGCTCTGGCTCGTTACCGGCCCCAATATGGGCGGCAAATCCACCTTCCTGCGCCAGAATGCCGCGATTGCGGTGCTCGCACAGTCGGGCAGCCCGGTGCCTGCCACCTCCGCCACGCTGGGGCTGGTCGACCGCCTGTTCAGCCGCGTTGGCGCGTCCGACAATCTGGCGCGCGGCCGATCGACTTTCATGGTCGAAATGGTCGAAACCGCGGCGATCCTGGCGCAGGCGACGCAGCGCAGCTTCGTGATCCTTGACGAGGTCGGGCGCGGCACGTCGACCTATGACGGCCTGGCCATCGCCTGGGCGGTGGTGGAGGCGATCCATAACCGCAACCGCTGCCGCTGCCTGTTCGCGACGCACTATCACGAACTCACGCGGCTGGCGGAACGGCTCGATGCGCTGACGCTCCACCATGTCCGTGCGCGCGAATGGAAGGGCGAACTGGTCCTGCTCCACGAACTGGTCCGCGGACCGGCGGACCGCAGCTACGGCCTCGCCGTGGCCAAGCTCGCCGGGCTCCCCGCCCCGGTCGTGACCCGCGCCCGCGCGGTGCTGGCCAAGCTGGAGGCCGGACGGAACGCGACAGGCGGGTTGGCCGCGGGGCTGGACGACCTGCCGCTGTTCGCGGCCGCCGCGGCGGCGGAACCGAAGGTCGATCCGCTCCACGCCGCGCTCGCCGCGACCGACGCCGACACGCTCAGCCCGCGCGATGCGCTCGAACTGGTCTACCGCCTGAAGCTGCTGCTGGAAAACGGCGCGGACTGATCGCCCTGGACCCTTGTCGCGGCCCATGCGGTACCCACATGCCAGTGACGCCGACCGACAGGAGATGCGCCGTGCCCCGCCCCGCCGATTTCGTACCGCCGAAGAACCTGTCGCCCAACCCCCCGGTGCCGACACCCGAGCCGATCCATCCGGAGTCGGAAAGCGGCGGCCCCAAGGGCCTCGAGCCCACCCGCTACGGGGATTGGGAGAGCAAGGGCATCGCCTGGGACTTCTGACCCGTCAGACCGTCTCGCTCTTCAGCGGGCGTGCCAGCAGCCGATCGACGACCTCCTGCACGCCCAGCCGCCCCGCCAGTAGAGCACATACCGCCGACACGATCGGCATATCGACGCAGACCTTTGCCGCGGCCTGCTCCAGAACCGGTGCAGTGGAGGCGCCCTCTGCAACCGTCCGCCGGTCGGAGAGCAACGCGGCGGCCGACTGCCCTAACCCGAGCCCGCGTCCCAGCGAGAAGTTGCGCGAGCTGACTGAGGAACAGGTCAGCACCAGATCGCCCAGCCCCGACAGCCCGGCCAGTGTTTCGGACCGCGCACCCCGCGCCAGTCCGAACCGCGTCATCTCGGCAAAGCCCCGGCCGATCAGCGCCGCCCGCGCATTCTGCCCGAGTCCCGCCCCCTCCACGACCCCACACGCGATCGCGAGCACGTTCTTGACCGCCCCACCGATCTCCGCCCCGATCACGTCATCGCTGAGATAAGGCCGGAAACCGGGCCGCGCGATCCGCCCCGCCAGCATACCCCCCAACGCGGCATCTTCGCAGGCCAGCGTCACCGCGGTCGGCAGCCCGTCCGCTACCTCATGCGCAAAAGTCGGCCCCGACAGGACCGCCACCGCTGCACCAGGTGCGGCCTCCGCCGCAACCTCCGACATCAGCATGCCGGTCCCCGCCTCGATGCCCTTCGCGCACAGGATCCGTGGTGCCGTCCCGGGCACCTGTGCCAGCAACCCGCGCAGATGCTGTGCCGGCGGCACAACCAGCACCAGATCGCACCCGCCCAGCGCCGCCAGGTCCCCGGTCGCGCGGATCGCGTCCGACAACGGCCGATCTGGCAGATAGACCGGGTTCCGCCGCGTCTCGTTCATCGTAGCCACGACCTCGGGCTCGAATGCCCACAGCAGCACCGGTTCGCCGTTCTGCGCGATCACCTGCGCCAGCGCGGTTCCCCACGCACCCGCACCCAAGATTCCGATCATGCCTTCACCCCCGCACCACGTGCCTTTTCCGCCGATGGGTCCAACGGCCAACGCGGACGAGCGGCGATATCGAGCGGATCGAACAACCCGGCCGCGAACCGTTCCGCCCCGGCCCAACCGATCATCGCCGCATTGTCGGTACACAACCACAAGGGCGGCGCCACGAAACGCAGGTCCGCCGCCGCCGCAACGGCCTGCAACGCACCCCGCACCGCCCCGTTCGCCGCTACCCCGCCAGCCACGACCAGAGCGGTCGCACCTTCAGCATGGACCAGCGCCCGCCGGGTCCGATCGACGAGACAATCGACAACCGCCTGCTGGAACGACGCAGCGATATCGTCGGCATCATGCACCCCGGCATCCCGCGCCCGCAAAACCGCGCTCTTCAACCCGGCGAACGAGAAATGCGGGTCCGGCGATCCAAGCAGCGGTCGCGGCAACGGCACCTTGGCGGCATCCCCCCGCCGCGCCGCAATCTCAACTGCCAGGCCGCCCGGAAACCCCAGCCCGAGCAGTTTTGCGGTCTTGTCGAACGCCTCCCCCGCCGCATCGTCGATGGTCGTCGCCAGCCGGCGATAACGATCGACCCCCTCGACGAATAGCAACTGGCAATGTCCGCCCGACACCAGCAGCAGGAGATAGGGGAACTCGAGATCCGGATCGGACAGCCGCGGGCTGAGCGCATGGCCCTCCAGATGGTTGACTGCGATCAAGGGCTTGCCCGCCGCTAGCGCGAGAGCCTTGCCCGTGACCAGCCCGACCATGACTCCGCCGATCAGCCCCGGTCCCGCGGTTGCCGCCACCGCATCGACATCGCCTAACGCACACCCCGCGTCCGCCAGCGCCGCTTGTACCAGCGGCATCAGCATCTCGACATGCGCACGCGCCGCGATTTCCGGTACCACGCCGCCATAGGGACGATGCGCCGCCTCCTGTCCGGCCAGCCGGTGCGACAGGATTGTACGATCGCCCTGCACAAGCGCCGCCGCCGTTTCGTCGCAGCTCGATTCTAGGCCTAGGATCAGGGTCATGGTGGCTTTTGCCACGCGACCGCGATTGCGTACAGGCCACGGACCGAATTGCGGAGCATCCGCTTACCGATTAGGCGGTTGGGCATGAATTTGCCGCTCCGCCTTGGAACCCGTGGATCGCCGCTTGCCCTGACGCAGGCGCGCATGGTGGTCGCCGCCCTCACCACCGCGCACGACCTAGCACCGGACGCGATCACCATCGTCCCGATCCGCACGTCGGGCGACAGGATCCAGGACCGCGCACTGGCTGAAGTCGGGGGCAAGGCACTCTGGACCAAGGAACTCGACCGCGCGCTGTTCGACGGGGATATCGATTTCGCGGTCCATTCGATGAAGGACGTCGAGACCATCCGTCCCGAACGGATCGTCATCGCGGCGATGCTGGAGCGCGCCGACGTCCGCGACCGGCTGATCGGTGCGGAAACGGTCGCCGCCCTCCCCCCCTCCGCCTGCGTCGGCACCTCGTCGCCGCGTCGCGCCGCACAACTGGCGCGGGCCCGGCCGGACATCCGGACCGTCCTGTTCCGCGGCAATGTGGCCACGCGGCTTGCAAAACTGGAGGCGGGTGAGGCGGACGCGACGCTCCTCGCCGCGGCAGGCCTGGACCGGCTCGGCCACGGCACGATCGGCCACGCCATCGCGACGTCCGAGATGTTGCCCGCCCCCGCGCAAGGTGCGGTCGGTATCGAGACGCTGGGCAACGCGCAGGATATCCGCCTCTTGCTTGCCGCCATCGATCACCGCGATACCAGCCTGGCGGTCGTCGCCGAACGCGCTTTCCTTGCGGAGCTCGGCGCGGATTGCCGTTCTCCGGTCGCGGCCCTGATGACACGCGACGGGACCGACTGGCGGCTGCGCGCGGAGATCCTGTCGATGGACGGTACGCTTTGCGAGTCCGGCGAGGCGACCGTGGCCGGTGACGACCCGGAAGCCCATGCCACGATGGCCGCAGGCCTTGCCCATAGGTTGCTCGACCTGGCACCGCCGGCGCTGCGAACACTTTTCGCACCGTGAAACTGCTCATCCTGCGGCCGCAGGTTGGGGGTGAAGCCACTGCCGCGCGCGCCATCCGCCTTGGATTCGACACGGTAGTGGCGCCGCTGTTCTACTACCGCAGCCTGCCCTGGTCGCCTCCCGACCCAGCGACGATCGACGCCCTGCTGCTGACCAGCGCGGCGGCGGTTCGATTGGGGGGAGACGGTCTGACGCAATATCGAACGTTGCCGGTCCAGGCAGTGGGCACCGCGACCGCCGAAGCGGCCCGTCTGGCGGGATTCGCGAACCTCGCTACCGGGAAAAAGGATGGCAACGCCGCGGCGGTGATGTTGGCGGCCAGCGGACAGCAAAAGATTCTCCATCTTTGCGGGCAGGACCATGTCGCGGTCGGTCACCCCCTCCTCACGATCCGACACATTGCGGTCTACGTTGCCGATGCCGTGGAACATCTGCCCACCGCCGCGGCGCTGGCGCTCAACGATCACGCGGTTGCTCTGCTTCATTCCCCGCGCGCTGCGCGCGTGTTCGGCACTTTGCTGGACCATGCCAAGCGATCACGCGCGACCGTTCGGCTCGCCTGTTTCAGCCAGAATGTCGCCGATGCGGCGGGCGTCGGCTGGGCCGGAGTGGAGATCGCGAACGTACCGACCGACGACGCGCTCTTTGCGGCGGCGCGGATGTTGTGCGATCAGGACCCTAACGGGACGCTGGAGCGGTGATGAACGACGATTGGGATCAGCCCGCACAGACCGTAAAACGATCGCGGACGTGGCTCTGGGTGCTGCTCGCCGTCGTTGTGACGCTCGTCATTGGTGCGGTGCTCGCCGTTTATGTGTTGCAGCGGTCGGAGCCCGCACGCCGCCTGATTGGCCTTGAACCCGCGGTGGTAGCGGCGCCGGTGGTCATCCACGACGCGCCCGTTCCGCGATCGGTAACGCAGGCGGTCGCCGTAACGACCGATCTGGCGCGCCGCGTCGAACGGACCGAACAGGGGATTGCTCAACTTGCCGAGCGCACCACGGAAAGCTCCAGCAATGCGGAGCGGGCGGAAGGACTGCTCGTCGCGTTCGCGGCCCGGCGCGCGCTCGATCGCGGCGGGCAGCTCGGCTATATCGAAGGGCTGCTCCGTGAGCGGTTCGGTGGGAATCAACCACAAGCCGTGGCGACGATCCTGTCCGCGTCGCGCCAACCGGTGACGCTGGAAGAATTGCAGACCGGCATGGACGAGATCGCACCGACCCTACTGGCGCGCGGTACGGACGACAGCTGGTGGCAGGGAGTTCGCCGGGAACTCGCCGGGCTGGTCGTTGTCCGTCGCGCTTCCGTACCGTCGGTCGCGCCTGTCGATCGCCTCACGCGCGCACGTCGCCAGCTTGAGTCCGGTCATGTCGACACGGCGCTGGCGGAGATAGCCCGGCTGCCCGGTCGTGCGCTGGCTGGCGCATGGATCATCAAGGCACGGCGCTATGTCAGCGCGCGGCGGGCGCTCGATATCATCGAAACGGCTGCCTTGCTGGCACCGCACCGTCCGATCATCCCCGCAGCTATCGTTGCGCCCGCCGATCCGGTCGCAGCAGCACCCGCACCGGCAAACCCGGCTGACGCGGCCCTCGCCACAGGCACGGACCAGGCCCGGCCCAACTGACGGAAGCGTTCCGACTTGCACCGTTCGGCGGCGGAGGGCAGTTGAACGATATGTCCACGACCCCACTTCGCGCGACCGTCATCCCGGTCACCCCGCTCCAGCAGAATTGCACGCTGCTGTGGTGCACCGCCACAATGCGCGGTGCCCTGATCGATCCCGGCGGCGACCGTCCGCGTCTGATCGCAGCGGCAAAGCAGCACGGCGTCACGATCGAGAAGATCCTGCTGACCCACGGCCATATCGATCACGCCGGGGCCGCGGGCCTGCTGGCAGAACAGATCGGTGTGCCGATCGAAGGCCCACAGGAGGCGGATCGCTTCTGGATCGCCCGACTGGACGAGGACGGTCGCGCCTACGGGATCGAGGGCGAGCCGTTCGAACCCGATCGCTGGCTCGAGGATGGCGATACGGTCACCGTCGGCGACCTGACCCTGGACGTCTACCACACGCCCGGTCACACACCCGGCCACGTCATCTTCCATCACGCCCCGTCCCGCTTCGCTCAGGTCGGGGACGTACTGTTCCAAGGGTCGATCGGCCGGACCGACTTCCCGCTCGGCGACCATGATACGTTGATCGATTCGGTCGTAACCAAGCTTTGGCCACTGGGCGACGAGACGACGTTCGTCTGCGGACATGGTCCGCCGTCCAGCTTCGCGCACGAGCGCCGCACCAACCCCTTCGTCGGTGACCCCGCGCTCAACCGCTAGAGGCGGTCAGGTCCGCAATCAGCTGACGACCCCGTACAGCAGCAGCGCGCCCCACACGATCAGGGCGATCGTGACGAGGAACGTCACCAGAATGCCGCCCGCTCGGAACGGATTGGGCACCGGCCGCTCCATCCCGAAGGCATGCGCGACTCGCGCCAGCACAAGCGCGATGCCAAGACCGAACAGGATCTGCGACGGGCCAACGCGCATTTCGATCAGCCCGATGAGGATGAGCGCGAGCGGCACATATTCCAGAAAGTTCGCCTGTGCCCGCATGCGGGCCGCGAGCAACGGATTGCCGCCGTCACCGATCGAAACCTTGGCCCCGAGCCTGGCTTTCCCGGCCCGGAACGCCAGCCAGAGATTGATCAACGCGAACGCAACCGCGAACATCAGCGTATAGGTCAGCGTCACGTCATATCCTTGCCCGTTTGGTACCAAGCCTGTCGCACGCGGTCGCTACGCTTGCAACTCGAAGGCGAATCGCTATAGGTCCGCGGCTCTCGACGAGCTTTGCCCGATCGACCCGCGGTTCTGGTATGAACCGATGGTCGCGTAGCGCGAAGCGCGTTGCTTCTTAGTTTCGACAGATATTGGAACAGGTGCCGAAATGGCCGTCCCTAAAAGAAAAACCTCCCCGTCCAAGCGCAACATGCGCCGCAGCCACGATTCGCTCACGGTCGCGTCGTTTCAGGAATGCCCCAACTGCGGCGAACTGAAGCGTCCGCATCACCTGTGCAATTCCTGCGGCCACTATAACGGGCGCGAGATCGTCGCGATCGAAGCCTGATCCGACGGCATTGATCAGATGGGCGACCGTCCTTCGCAATACGGACGATCGGTCACCACACCGGTGCGGATCGCGCTTGATGCCATGGGTGGCGATGCCGGCCCCGCAACAATGGTCGAAGGGGCAGCGCTTGCTGTCCGCGCAGATCCGAATCTGACGATCACATTGTTCGGCGACGCAGCCGGGATCGAGCGAGAACGCGCGCGTTTTCCGATCTTGGCCGATCGTTCGAGCATCGTTCACGCTCCCCACGTCATTTCCGGTGAAGACAAGCCAAGTCAGGCTATTAGGCGGGCGAAAGACAGTTCGATGGGACTGTCGATTGCTGCCGTAAAGACTGGCGAGGCCGGAGCAAGCGTATCGGCCGGCAACACCGGCGCCTTGATGGCAATGTCCAAGCTGGCGTTGCGGACGATGCCTGGCATCGATCGGCCAGCATTGGCGGCGCTGCTGCCTACGCTTGGTGACAATGACCTCGTCCTGCTCGATCTCGGTGCCAATACCGAATGCGACGCGAGGAATCTGGTGCAGTTTGCCGTGATGGGCGCGGCCTATGCCCGGACCGTGATGGGCCTCCAACGGCCACGAGTACGGTTGCTCAACATTGGCACCGAGGAGCTCAAAGGCACGGACGAACTTCGTGACGCCGCGCAGGCGCTGCGCGACGCGACCGACCTGCCGATCCAGTTCGATGGTTTCATCGAAGGCGACCGTCTTGGCCGAGGTGAGGCGGATGTGATCGTGACGGACGGTTTCTCCGGTAACATCGCGCTGAAGTCGATTGAGGGCACCGCGCGGTTTGTCGCTGACCTGCTGCGGCGCGCGTTTGCAAGCTCGATCCGGTCCAAGATCGGGTTCCTGATCTCCCGCCCGGCCACCGAACTGCTCCGCCATCATCTCGATCCGAACAATCATAATGGCGCGGTCTTCCTCGGCCTGAACGGCATCGTTGTGAAAAGCCACGGCGGCGCCAGTCCGCAGGGTGTTGCCAACGCAATCGGTGTTGCAGTGAAACTGGTAGAGGCTGACATCACCCGGCTAGTGACAGAGGACCTTGCATCGATCCGCTCGCCGATCATCACCGGCGGCGGAAAGTGACAGACGGGCCGAGTGTGCGCCGAGCGCGGATTGCTGGAAGCGGCTCGGCTCTACCGGTACGCCGCGTCTCGAATGCGGAACTGGCCGAGACTGTCGACACCTCGGACGAATGGATCGTCGAGCGCACCGGCATCCGTTTTCGTCATATCGCGGGCGAAGGCGAGACGACCGCGACCCTCGCTACGGATGCTGCGCGCCGTGCATTGGAGGCGGCAGGCATAGCCGCAGATCAGGTGGACCTGATCGTGCTGGCGACGGCTACGCCGGACCAGACTTTTCCGGCTACCGCGACGAAGGTCCAGGCAGCGCTTGGCGTGACCGACTGCATCGCGTTTGATGTACAGGCCGTCTGCTCTGGCTTTCTTTATGCATTGTCGGTTGCGGACAGCATGATCCGTGGGGGCTCCGCCAAGACGGCGCTCGTGATCGGTGCTGAAACGTTCAGTCGGATCTTGGACTGGGAGGATCGCGGTACCTGCGTCCTGTTCGGCGATGGCGCCGGCGCGGTCGTGTTGGCGGTTGAAGACGCGCAGCCGTCCGCGCAACCCCGCGGTATCCTGTCAGTCAGCCTGCATGCCGACGGCCGTCATAACGGGCTACTTTATGTCGATGGTGGCCCGTCGACCACCGGCACGGTCGGCAAGCTGCGCATGAAGGGTCCCGAGGTTTTCAAACATGCGGTGACCAACCTCGCGTCGGTCATGCACGAAGTTCTGGATCGGGCGGGGCTTGAGATCGCGGACGTCGACTGGATCGTGCCGCATCAGGCCAATCGTCGCATTCTCGACGCAACGGCCCGAAAGCTCGGCTTGGCCAAGGAACGGGTCATCGTGACCGTCGATATCCATGCGAACACATCGGCCGCGTCTGTTCCGCTAGCCTTCGACGTGGCCGTGCGAGACGGACGGATCAAGCCAGGCGATCTAGTTGTGTTCGAAGCAATGGGTGGCGGTTTCACATGGGGCGCTGCGGCAATCCGGCTCTGACGACGGACGCACGCTTGTCTGACGACGGCGATCGATTTAGACCGCGAGAACGCACCGGCAGGGAACGAGACATGACCGATATCGACACACTGACCCGCGCCGATCTCAGCGATCGGGTGCATGGCGAAATTGGTCTCGCACGCGCTGACGCTGCTCGGATCGTCGAGAAGCTCCTGTCCGAAATGTGCGGCTCCCTTTCTCGTGGGGAAAACGTGAAAGTGTCCGGCTTCGGCAGCTTCATCCTGCGTGACAAAGGCGAGCGCGTCGGCCGCAATCCAAAGACCGGCGTCGAGGTTGCAATCGCACCGCGCCGCGTTTTGACGTTCAGGGCGAGTCAGATCACGCGGGATCGCATTGCGCGTGGTCACTGATCGAGGCGCATGACCGACGAACGTCCCCAAAAGCCTCCCACGAAATCAGCCACGGCATTTCGCACGATCGGCGAAGTCGCGGCGGAACTCGGCATCGCACAGCATGTGTTGCGATATTGGGAGGGGCGCTTTCCCCAACTGAAGCCGTTACAGCGCGCCGGGAACCGACGCCTTTATCGGCCAGCGGACGTCGATTTGGCGCGGAAAATCCATGCCCTCCTCAGTAACGAGGGGTACACGATACGCGGCGTCCAGAAACTCCTCACCGATGGCCCTCCCTCGATCGTCCCTCCTGTCATTGCTCCCGTCGAGCCAGCGGAGGAAAAGGTCAGCGCCAGAATCGCCGAGCTGACGGCCATCCGTCAAATTCTCATCGACGCACTCGTCGCAGACGCCACGCATTAATGAGGCCAGAAGGCCGTCGACCCCCGTTGAGGGTTGCTCGTTAAATAAGCGTCAGCTCGATAACGCCTATTTTTTAAGCAGGCCGCTGGCGACATGCTTTGGTAAACCGTCCCTCCCCTAACGAATCTGGCTGGCACGGTCTTTGCTAGTTTCGTTCCGGGGCAACGGACTGGGGCGGCCATGAAACTCGTGATTGCGATCATTAAGCCATTCAAGCTGGACGAGGTGCGTGAAGCACTGTCGCTGCTGGGTGTCCAAGGCATGACGGTAACCGAAGTAAAGGGCTTCGGGCGCCAAAAGGGCCAGACGGAAATCTATCGCGGGGCTGAATACAGCACAAACATGGTGCCGAAGATCAAGCTGGAGGTCGCCTGCCCGGATGCATTGGCCGGCCGTGTCGTGGAAGCGACGCAGGCCGCGGCAAATACCGGGGCAATTGGCGACGGCAAGATCTTCGTCCTCGACCTCGTCGAAGCCGTTCGCATCCGGACCGGCGAAACCGGCGACATCGCGCTTTAACCCAGGGGGGTAGACCATGACCATGATAAAAAGGATCGCCGCGATAACGGCCGGAGCCGGGGCAGCCGCTTTCTTTGCGCTGCCGGCATGGGCGCAGGATGCCGCGTTGCAGGCGCCAGCCGCTGCCGCCTCTCCGCCGACCGTCGACAAGGGCGATACGGCGTGGATGATGATGTCCACCATTCTCGTGCTGCTGATGATCCTGCCGGGTCTGGCGCTGTTCTACGGTGGCCTCACGCGGTCCAAGAACATGCTGTCGACGATGACGCAGATCGGTGCGGCGGCTGCCTTCGCCATGCTCATCTGGGTCATGTGGGGCTACACCATGGCGTTCGGTGACGGCGGCAACGCGGTCATTTCCGGCTTCGGGAAGGCATTCCTCGCAGGCGTGACTCCCGCATCGACCGCAGCGACCTTTACTTCCGGTGTCGCGATCCCGGAATATGTCTTCATCTGTTTCCAGATGACCTTCGCTGCCATCACGGTCGCGCTGGTGCTGGGGTCGGTCGTCGAACGGATCAAGTTCTCGGCGGTCATGGCGTTCGCCGCGGTTTGGCTGACGATCGTCTATTTCCCGATTGCGCACATGGTCTGGGCTTCGACCGGCTACTTCTTCGTGCTCGGTGCGCTGGATTTCGCAGGCGGTACGGTCGTCCACATCAACGCCGGCGTCTCGGCGCTGGTCGCAGCGATCATCCTGGGCAAGCGAATTGGCTACCCCACGGAGCGCATGGCACCCCATTCGCTTACGATGACTGGTATCGGCACAGGTCTGCTCTGGGTGGGCTGGTTCGGGTTCAACGCCGGGTCCGCGCTGGAGGCCAACGGCTCCGCCGCTCTGGCAATGATCAACACTTTCGTCGCCACCGCTGCAGCGGGCCTCGTTTGGATGCTTGTCGAGCGGGTCAGTGGCCACAAGAGCTCGGCACTTGGTTTCTGCTCGGGCATCATCGCCGGGCTGGTCGCAGTGACCCCGGCGGCGGGCAATTCTGGACCGTTCGGCGCCATCGTGCTCGGCGCGGTCGCGAGCATCATCTGCTACTATGCGGTCGCGGTGCTCAAGCCAAAGCTCGGCTATGACGATGCGCTCGATGCGTTCGGGATCCACGGTGTCGGCGGTATCGTCGGCGCGATCGGAACGGCCATCGTCTACGCTCCGTCGCTCGGCGGCCCGGGTGCTGCGGATTACGACATGGGGGCGAAGCTGATCGTTCAGCTGATGGCGGTCGGGACCACGATCGTCTGGGCTGCAGTCGGCACCGTCATCGCGATCTTCATCGCCAAGCTGCTGACCGGCCTGCGGGTTTCGGTGGAGGTAGAGCGCGAAGGCCTCGACCTCGGCGAGCATGGCGAGCGCGCCTACAATTATTGACCAGTTCGGGGATGCCCGCAGCGGCATCCCCCCAAGAGGTTCCTCCTGCGAACCACTGAGCCGGCGGCTAACCCCGCCGGCTTCTTTTTGCTTACGCGACTAGATGGACCGGGGTCGCCTCATTCGGGCGTCAGCAGGCTCCGCACCGGCGTCAGGTCATAGCCCGCCCCACCTGCGCGCTCGAACAGCGTGGCGGGCGCATCGCCCAGCCGGGCACGCGCAACGGCCCAGAGCAGCGTCGAGCGGGTGCCGGAGCGGCAGAAGGCCAGGACCGGGCCGTCGGCACGACGCAGGACCTTGACCGTCCCATCGATCATCGCTTCCGTCATGCCCGCCTGCCCCATCGGGATCGCATGATAATCCAAACCGGCGGCCTTGGCGGCCAGGGCCATTTCCTCGGTCGACGGCTGGCCGGCTTCCTCGCCATCGGGGCGGTTGTTGATGACGGTGCGATAGCCTGCGTCGGCGATTGCCTGCAGTTCGTCCGGCATCAGCTGGCCGGCCACACCCATGCTGTCGTCGAGTCTGCGGTACATGACGGTCTCCTGGTCGTGTCAGCCGTTCAGCGCATCGAGGAACGCGCGGCCATAATCTTCGAGCTTGCGCGCGCCCACGCCGGAGATGCGGCCAAGCGCGGCGAGCGATGTCGGGCGTATCGCTGCCATCTCCCGCAGGGTCGCATCGTGGAAGATGACGTATGGCGGGACACCGAGTTCCTTGGCGAGCGTCCGGCGGCAGGCGCGCAGCGTCTCGAACACCGGGTCATGCGGATGTTCGTCGGCAACGGCGCTGCCGCGGCGGCGGGTAGCGCGAACCGCCGGTTTGACGATTGCGAGGGTTTCCTCGCCTTTCAGCAGTGCGCGCGCGCCGGGGCCGAAGGAGAGGCCGCCATAGTCGTCGGAGCGGAGCGCATCGCGGGCGAGCAGCGCGCGGGCGACCGGCTTGATCAGCGCCAGATCGTCCGGGGTGCCGATGCCGAAGACGGACAGCTTGTCATGGCCAAGCGTGCGGATCTTTTCGGTGTCGCGGCCTGCCAGCACGTCGGTGAGGTGGGTGATGCCGTAGCGCATCTCCGTCCGGAACGCGGCGGACAGCAGCTTGCGTGCGGCTTCCGTGGCGTCGATGCTGGACGGGGGGTTGAGGCAATTGTCGCAGTTTCCGCAGGCGGCAGGCGGGTTTTCGCCGAAATGGCGGAGCAGGATCGCGCGGCGGCAGCCCGCGGCTTCGACCAACGCACCGAGCGAGGCCAGGCGCTGGCGTTCGCTGCGCTGGCGGTCCTCGCCGATGTCGTCGGCGATGCGGCGGGTGGCGCGGGCGAAATCGTCCGCGCCCCAGAACAGGTGGGCGACGGAGGGGTCGCCGTCGCGGCCGGCGCGGCCGGTTTCCTGATAATAGCCCTCGATCGATTTTGGCAGGCCGGCATGCGCCACGAACCGGACGTCGGGCTTGTCGATGCCCATGCCGAACGCAACGGTGGCGACCATCACCATGTCCTCGGACGTGACGAACGCTTCCTGATTGCGGGCGCGGACGGCGGCGTCGAGGCCGGCATGATAGGCACGCGTCGGGCGGCCGGTGCTGGTCGCGAGCGCGGCGGCGAGCTTTTCCGTCGCGTCGCGGGTGGGGGCGTAGACGATGCCGGGGCCGGGCGTGTCGCGGACGATCTGCGCCAGCTGGGTCGGCAGGCCGTCGCGGGGGCTGATGCTGTAGCGGATGTTCGGGCGATCGAAGCCGGCCAGAATCAGGCCGTCGGCGGGAATGCCGAGCTGGGCCAGCACGTCGTCGCGGGTGTGGCGATCCGCGGTGGCGGTAAGCGCCAGGCGGGGGATCTCGGGGTGATCCTCGACCAGCGCACGGAGCAGGCGGTAGTCGGGGCGGAAATCATGGCCCCATTCGCTGACGCAATGTGCCTCGTCGATGGCAATCAGGCTGAGCTGGACGCGGTCCACCATGCGGCGGAACCCCTCACCCGACGCGCGTTCCGGGGCGACGTAGAGCAGGTCGAGGTCGCCGGCGAGGAAGCGGCGGACGGTCTCTTCGCGGTCGTCGTTGGCGGAGGTAAGCGCGGCTGCCTTGATCCCGGCGGCGGAGGCGGAGCGGACCTGATCGTGCATCAGCGCGATCAGCGGGGAGATCACGAGGCCGGTGCCGGGGCGGGCCATGGCCGGCACCTGGTAGCAGAGCGACTTGCCCGCGCCGGTCGGCATGACGGCCAGCGTGTGGACGCCGGCCATGATGCGATCGATCACATCCTGTTGCCGGCCGCGGAAGCTGGAATAGCCGAAGGTTTCGTGGAGGACGTCGAGTGGATTGCGCACGCCGTCCACATAGGCCGGGGCGGCGGGCGTTGCCAGCGTCGTCGGTCGGGTGCGGTGGGGCGAAGTTGCGGGTTGGAAAGGGGGTGGTGTGGGAATGGCGGGAAACTAGGGTTTTTGCGGGTTTGGGTGGACCGAAGTTGAGGAAGTTGCGGTGTTTGAGCGGGTTGCGATCGGGTCGTACTGACCATGTTGGGTGAGCTGGCCTTGAGGCGAAGTTGAGGAAGTTGCGGTGTGTTGAAGGGTTAGCGGCGTAGGTGACATGGTGTTCGTTGCGATATCGTAATGACCGTGGTTGGATTCCTGTCATGATCGTCTTCGGCGTTGTTCCCCTCTCCCAGCCCTCTCCCCGGAGGGGAGAGGGCTTTGATGGCTTTGTCGGGTGCGTGTGGCGGTGGGGTTGCGTCTAGGGCGGCCCCCCACCCAACCCTCCCCCGGTGGGGAGAGGGCTTTGCTTTGGTCGGAGGTGGCTTTGCAGACCGATGAGTTTGATGCGGCATGCGTGGACGCTACCCCTCACCCGCCCCTGTAGGACAGCCCTACTCGGCGGCGACGGCCTCTTCCTGTTCGTTGGCCTGGCGGGACCACATGGCGGCGTAGGCGCCTTCGCGGCGGAGGAGGTCGGTGTGGGTGCCGCGTTCGACGACGCGGCCGGCCTCCAGCACGACGATCTGGTCGGCGTCGACGACGGTCGAGAGGCGGTGGGCGATGACGATGGTGGTGCGGCGGGCGGAGACGCGGGTGAGCGTTTCCTGGATGTCGGCTTCGGTCCGGCTGTCGAGTGCGCTGGTCGCCTCGTCCAGGATCAGCACTGGGGGGTTCTTCAGCAAGGTGCGGGCGATCGCCACGCGCTGTTTCTCGCCACCCGACAGTTTCAGGCCGCGTTCGCCGACCTTGGTTTCGTAGCCGTGCGGCATCGAGGCGATGAAGTCGTGGATCGCGGCACCGCGGGCGGCAGCCTCAATCTCGGCCTGCGACGCCCCTTCGCGGCCATAGGCGATGTTGTAGCCGATCGTGTCGTTGAACAGGACGGTATCCTGCGGGACGATCCCGATCGCGGCGCGCAGCGACGTCTGCGTAACGCCGGCGATGTCCTGACCATCGATCGTGATGCGGCCGCCGGTGATGTCGTAGAAGCGGAACATGAGGCGGGCGAGCGTCGACTTGCCCGCGCCGGATGACCCGACCACCGCCAACGTGTGGCCGGCCGGCACGTCGAGGTCGATGCCGTGCAGGATCGTGCGATCGTCGTCATAGCCGAACCGGACATGATCGAACCGGATCGCAGCCCCGGACACGGCGAGCGCGGGGGCGTCGGGCGCGTCGACGACCTCCGATGGGGTGTCGATGAGGTCGAACATCGCACGCATGTCGATCGCGCCCTGGCGAAGCGTGCGGTAGACCATGCCGAGCAGGTCGAGCGGGCGGAACAGCTGGGCGAGCAGCGTGCTGACCAGCACCGCGTCGCCGGCCGAGAAGCGCCCGCGCGACCAGCCCCACACGACGAAGCCCATGCCGCCCGCCATCATCAGATTGGTGATGAGCGACTGACCGATGTTGAGATAGGCGAGCGACGTTTCGTTCTTCACCGCGGCGCCGGCGTAGAGCGTCATCGCACGGTCGTAGCGGCGCGCCTCGCGCTCCTCCGCGCCGAAATATTTGACCGTCTCGAAGTTGAGCAGCGAGTCGACCGCGTGCGCCACCGCGCCGGTGTCGAGGTCGTTCATCTGTTCGCGCAGCTTGTTGCGCCAGTCGGTCACGACGCGGGTGTAGGCGATGTAGAGCACGACCATGACCAGCGTGGCGACGACCAGTTCCCAGCCGAACCGCGATCCGAAGATCTGCAGCACCAGCCCCAGTTCGAGGAAGGTCGGCGCGATGTTGAACAGCAGGAAGTAGAGCATCGTGTCGATGCTCTTGGTGCCGCGTTCGACGACCTTGGTGACCGCGCCGGTGCGGCGGTTGAGATGGAAGCGCAGCGACAGCGCGTGGAGGTGGCGGAACACGCTGGCCGCCAGTCGGCGGGTCGCGTCCTGCCCCACCCGTTCGAACACCGCGTTGCGCAGATTGTCGAACAGCACGCTGGCGAAGCGCGCGGCGGCATAGCCCACCACGAGCATCAGGACGAGGAACACGGTTTGCGATCCGCCGGGCAGGCCCATCGCATCCACCGCGCCCTTCAGCGCGAACGGCGCGCCGTAGACCTGCACCGCTTTCGACGCGAGGACGAACAACAATGCGACGACGATGCGGACGCGCAGCGCCGGCGAATCCTTCGGCCAGAGATAGGGCAGAAAGCGGGCGAAGGTCCGAAAACCCTTGTCGGGCATCGGCGCGGCGGGGGCGGTGTCTGGCGGCATTCCGTCGTAGATAGGGCTTTTCGCGCGCGGCACCAACGACGGCGTGGAACCGGAAAGCGCAGGGCCGGTTTCGACGCCATTCAAATGGGGCAGATGCGATGGAACCGATCCTCTACGTGCTGGCGATCATGGGGTGTGGCGACGGCCAGAGCCGGTGCGAGCAAGTGCGCGTGGAGCCGGCGCGCTACAGCTCGGTCGTGGCATGCCGGGCGGCCGCACCGGGGGCGCTGATGCGCAGTACGGACCTGTCCTACCCGGTGGTGGTCAGCGAATGCCGGACCACGCAGCAGGTCGCGGCGGTTGCGACGCCGACGCAAACGGCGTCGCGCTGAACGGGACCTCGTTCGCAGCGAGCGTGTTGCCGGGCATGGCCATTTGTGTCGGTGCTCGGGGGGCCCAGCGCATAACGACGTCCCTGCCCCAGTGCCCCTCGCCGTGCCGTCCTGCGACCAATATCAACGGTTTGAGCCGCTCATTGTAAACTGCGTGCGCTTCTGATCTGTAGCGCACATGGCTTCCGGTTCGTCGTCGCTCGCCGCCGCAATTGCCTGCCTTGCGCTGAGCGGGTGCAGCGGGGGACCATCACATGATGGCATTTTTAACAATATCGACGACGATGATCTTGCTATCCGTCGCCATGAGGCGGCGTGGCGTGCCGCGCTCGGCCAGAACCCGACTGTCTCACGCATCGACAAAGTTGTGCGCGACCAGGGTGGGTCATGCTCGACCGGGGGTTCCGGCGGTTTCAGTTGCGCGGCAGTGGTGAAACCTCGCTGGCCGTCCGTCTTCACGCTCGCGATCCAATGGACGCTCGGGTTCGAGCGCCGGGAGAACGGGCGCGTCTCCGCAGTGCGAGCAGACCGCACGAAGCTCGGCTGGGATTTATAGGCAGCTGACACAGACTCTTCTATCGGCCAGCAGAAGTGATCGCCTCGCTTACACTCGCGCCGTGAGCGGCGATCTCAAGCGCGCGGGCCGAACAGCGCGGTGCCGATGCGGACATGGGTGGCGCCGATCAGGACGGCGGTTTCGTAATCTTCCGACATGCCCATGCTGAGCCCGGCTAGACCATGGTCACGGGCGAGTTTCGCGAGCAGCGCGAAATAGGGGGCGGCCTCGACCGATGCGGGCGGGACGGCCATGAGGCCGGCGACGGGTAGCTCGGCGGTGCGCGCCTGGGTGAGCAGAGCGGGCAGGTCGGCGATCGGACAGCCGCCCTTCTGTTCCTCCGCGCCGATGTTGACCTGAATGAAGCAGTCGGGCCGGCGATCGGCCTTGTCCATGGCGCGGGCGAGTGCGGTGACGAGCGAGGGGCGGTCGACGCTGTGGATCGCATCGAACAGCGCGACGGCGGCGTCGGCCTTGTTCGATTGCAACTGCCCGACGAGGTGGAGCGCGATGTCGCCATGCCCCTCACGGAGCGCCGGCCATTTCGATTCGGCTTCCTGGACGCGGTTTTCGCCATAGGCGCGGTGGCCGGCGGCGATCAGCGGGGCGATCTCGTCCGCGCTCCGCGTCTTGGTGACCGCGATCAGCGTGACCGGGTGCGGCGCGGGGCGCAACGCGGCGGCGCGCGCGATGCGGGTGGTGGCGTCGGCCAGGCGGGCGGCGGGGGACGTATCGGAGTTCATCGCGCGCGCTATACAGGGGCCGATGCCGACGCGCCACGCCCGTACGCCAGCACTTCCCACGCTGTGGCTGATGACCGACCCGCGGATGGGCGAGGCGATGTGGCCGGCGATCGAACGGCTGCCGCGCGGGGCGGGCGTGATCTTTCGCCATTACGGCGTCGCGGGGCGGCGGACCTTGTACGAGCGGGTGCGGCGGATCGCGCGGCGGCGGGGGCTGGTGCTGGTGCTGGCCGGGACGCCGGTGCAGGCGCGCGGCTGGCGGGCGGACGGGGTACATGGCGGGGCCGCTGGTGCGGCGCGGATCCGGACGATGGGCGCGCATGATGCGGCGGAACTGGTGCGGGCGTGGCGGCGCGGGGCGCACTGCGTGCTGCTGTCGCCGGTGTTCGCAACGCGGTCGCATGCGGGGGCCGCGGGCCTGGGCCGGGTGCGGTTCGGGTTGCTGGCGCGGCAGTCGCGCGTGCCGGTCGTGGCGCTGGGCGGGATGGATCCGGCGCGAGCACGGGGGTTGCCGGCTTATGGGTGGGCCGGGATCGATGCGTTTCTGTAAGGGCTCGGCGAGAGCGTCGAGCCGGGATCAGAAGCGGAAGGCGGTCCCGATGTAGAGTGCCTGACTGTCGCGACGCTGGTCGGCGGTCGCGTCGAGCCGCTCGCGCTGCGTCTTGTAACGCAGGCCGCCGGCCAGATCGAGGTTGCGGGTGAGCGCATAGGCGCCGCCGAGGTCGACCGAATAGGTCTGATCCGCGCCGAGCAGCGACGGGCGCGAGCCCGTCACGCGATCCGCACCAAGCTGCAGCTTGGTGCTCCACTTGCGGTTCGTGTAGCTGACGCCGAGGTCGATCGCCTCGTTGTCGATCGGGAGCAGATTGCCCTCGGTCTTGGCGAAATCGCCGGACAGCGCGAACTTCTTCCAGCCGACCGACGCGCCCAGGCTGTACGCCGACGGGGCGAGCGACAGGTTGGCGACGTTGGTGATGATGCCGGCGCGCTGCGCCTCGATCCGCGCATTGGCGGCGCGCGCGCGGACCGCGACGGTGACGGCGCGGCGGCTGCCGATCGTGGTGGACGGCGTGAAGCGGAACCCGCTGCTGTTCAGACCCGACATGCCGGCCAGCGCAGCGCGGCGCGGATCGGCGGCGGCGGGGGTGAACGACCCGATGCCGCTGGCCGACGGAAGCGAGATGCCCGAGGCACCGGAAATGCGACGACGCTGCGTTGCCGCGTCGGCGCCCGACGGAAGGGCGACGGACGCAAGCAGGACGAGCGCACCCAGTGCCCCCGTCATCCCAGCAATGGCGTGATTCGCCGCCATGGTCCTCATTCCCTGCACCCCTTGCAAACCCCGCTAGCACATGGCGGTTGCCCGTCACCAGCGAGCCCCGCAAATATCGGCAGCCCTGTTGCATCAACTCCACAATCTGGGTTCGGGCGGACTGCAGGGGCGCGTGCTTGCGGGCGTAGGCCGAGGCTCTATAACAAGGGCGATCCCGTCGTCTTCGGACGACCCTGCCCTGTTGCCTATCGAGGTACCGTCATGCGTCTGTTCACCCCCGCGCTCATCCTCGGCCTCGTCGCGCTTACCGCATGCGGCGGCGGCAAAGACAAGGCGCGCATCGCGACCGCGATGGCCCCGTCGCGCGTGACGACGATCGGGGTGAACAGCTATCTGTGGCGCGCCGCGCTCGACACGCTGTCGTTCATGCCGATGGGGCAGGTCGATTCCAACGGCGGCGTGATCGTGACCGACTGGTACCAGAACCCGGCGCTGCCGTCCGAGCGGATGAAGGTGACGGTATCGATCCTCGACCAGGACCTGCGCGCCGACGCGTTGCGCGTCGCGGCATCGCGCGAAGTGTATCAGGGCGGGCGCTGGGCGGAGGCGCCGGTGCAGGCGGCCACCGTGCAGAAGCTGGAAGAGGTGATCCTGACCAAGGCCCGCGACCTGCGCCGTACCGCCGTTGCCGGCTGATCCGCGCGTGACGATTGAAGGCCAGACGACGGGAGGGCCGCAGGGGTCCGCCCCGGTGCGGTTCAACGCGCTCGACGCCGATCCGCGCTGGCAGGTGATTTGGGCGGAACGCGGGACGTTCGAGGCGGACGACGCGAGCCCGAAGCCCAAAAGCTACGTGCTGGAGATGTTCCCCTATCCGTCCGGGCGGATCCACATGGGGCATGTCCGCAACTATACGATGGGCGACGTGCTGGCGCGCTATCGCCGGATGACGGGGCACGAGGTGCTGCACCCGATGGGGTGGGACGCGTTCGGGATGCCCGCCGAGAACGCCGCGATGGAGAAGGGTGTCCATCCGGGCGCCTGGACGCGCGCGAACATCGCCGACATGCGGACCCAGCTGAAACGGCTGGGCTTCGCGCTCGACTGGAGCCGCGAGCTGGCCACGTGCGAGCCGGATTATTACGGGCAGGAACAGGCGCTGTTCCTCGACCTGTTCGCGCATGGGCTGGTGTACCGCAAGGAAAGCGCGGTGAACTGGGACCCGGTCGACCATACGGTGCTGGCCAACGAACAGGTGATCGACGGACGCGGATGGCGGTCGGGCGCGCTGGTGGAACGGCGCAAGCTGAGCCAGTGGTTCCTGCGGATCACCGATTTCGCGGACGACCTGCTCGCCGGGCTAGGTGACCTGGACCAGTGGCCCGCCAAGGTGCGGACGATGCAGGAGAACTGGATCGGCAAGAGCCGCGGGTTGAAGTTTCGGTTCGATATCAGCGATCCGTTGCCCGGGCATGAGACGCTGGAAGTCTTCACGACGCGGCCGGACACGATCTTCGGCGCGAGTTTCGCGGCGATCGCGGCGGATCACCCGATCGCGCAGGCGCTGGCCGCGAACGATCCGGCGCTGGTCGACTTCATCGCGGCGTGCAAGCGGACCGGGACCGCGGCGGCCGAGGTCGAGACGGCGGAGAAGCTGGGCTTCGATACCGGACTGCGCGTGGTGCATCCGTTCGATCCGGATTGGACGCTGCCGCTGTTCGTCGCGAACTTCGTGTTGATGGAATATGGCACGGGCGCGGTGTTCGGCGTGCCGGCGCACGACCAGCGCGATCTGGATTTCGCGCGGAAGTACCAGCTGCCCGTGACCCGCGTCGTGGCGGCCAGCGCCGATCTGGCGGATGCACCGGTGGGCGACGAGGCGGACAGTGCGCCTGGTGTGCTGGTGCAGTCGCGGTTCCTGGACGGCATGACCGTGGAGGCCGGGAAGGCGGAGGTCATCGCGCGGGCGGAGGCCAGCTGCTGGGGCGAAGGCACCACCGTGTGGCGGCTGCGCGACTGGGGCGTGTCGCGGCAACGTTACTGGGGCACGCCGATCCCAATCGTGCATTGCGACGCGTGCGGCGTGGTGCCGGTGCCGACCGAGCAGCTGCCGGTCGTGCTGCCGGAGGACGTGACGTTCGACGTGCCGGGCAATCCGCTCGATCGCCATCCGACGTGGAAGCATGTCGATTGCCCGGCGTGCGGGGCACCGGCGCGGCGCGAGACCGATACGCTCGATACGTTCGTCGATTCGTCCTGGTACTTCATTCGCTTCGCCAGCCAGCCGGACGACAAGCCGTTCGACAAGGCGGTGGCCGAACAGTGGCTGCCGGTGGGGCAGTATATCGGCGGGGTCGAGCATGCCATCCTGCATCTGCTCTATGCGCGGTTCTGGACGCGCGCGCTGAACCGGATCGGGCGGCTGGACGTGGCGGAGCCCTTCGCCGGATTGTTCACGCAGGGGATGGTGACGCACGAGACCTATTCCCGCACGGTCGAGGAACGGACCGAAACGGGCGAAGTGCTGACCGTGCCGAAATGGCTGTCGCCCGATGATATCGAGCGGCGCGACGAGGGTGTGTTCGAGACGGCGACGGGCTTGGCCGTAACGGTCGGCCGCGTCGAGAAGATGTCCAAGTCCAAGAAGAACACGATCGATCCGGGGCCGATCGTCGACCAGTACGGCGCGGACGCGGTGCGGTGGTTCATGCTGTCCGACAGCCCGCCGGAGCGCGACCTGCCCTGGAGCGAGGCCGGGATCGAGGGTGCGTGGCGGCTGGTACAGCGCGTGTGGCGGCTGACCGAGCCGGGTGCGGCGGGTGACGGGGCTGCGCCGAAGCTGGAGCGGCTGCGGCATCGCACGATCCAGGGTATTGCGGACGATATCGACGCGCTGCAGTTCAATAAGGCGGTGGCCAAGCTGTTCAGCTTCGTCGCGGCGCTGGAGAAGGCCCCCGCGGGTCCGGACCGGGCGCGGGCGGCGGAGACGCTGATCCTGCTCGTCGCGCCGATGGTGCCGCATCTGGCGGAGGAAGCGTGGGCGAGGCTGGGTCGCGACGGGCTGGTCGCCGATGCGGCGTGGCCGGCGGTCGACCCGGCGATGCTGGTCGACGATCAGGTCACGATCGCGGTACAGGTGAACGGCAAGCTGCGCGATACGCTGACGGCCGCGAAGGACGCGGACAAGGGCGCGCTGGAGGCGATGGCGATGGCATCCGAGAAGGTGATCCGCGTGCTGGACGGCGCGACCCCGCGCAAGATCGTGGTGGTGCCCGGCCGCCTCGTGAATATCGTCGCATGAGGCGCCTGCGCTTCGTCCTGGCGGTGTTGGCTGCCCCGGTGATGCTGTCCGGATGCGGGCTGCGGCCGGTCTATGCCGGTGGTGGAAGCGGCCCTGTGGCGACGGCGCTGGCCGATGTTGCGGTCGCGCCGATCCCGGGCAAGGCGGGCTATTTCATGCAGGGTGCGCTGGCGACCCGGCTGACCGGCGGCGCGGGTGCCAAGACGCGGGTCGAGGTCGAGCTGGACGACCAGATCACCGGGTTCGGCATCCGGACCGACCAGGCCGTGACGCGCGAGCGGCGGACTCTCCGCGCGCGCTACCGGCTGGTCGATGCGACGGCGGGCACGGTGCTGCTCGACGCGACCGCCAGTTCGGATGCGGGCATCGACGTGGTGAGTTCGGAATATGCACTGATCGCGGCCGAGGAGACGGCGCTGGAACGGCTGTCGGGCGACATCGCGGACCAGATCGTGGCGCGCCTCGCGCTCTATGCGCAGCGGACGGCACCACCCAAGTGATTTTGAAGCGCCCCCAGATGGAGCGGGCGCTGGACAAGCCGGACCCCGCGGTCCGCATGTTCCTGCTCTACGGACCGGACGAGTCTGGGTCACGCGAGCTTGCCGCGCGGCTGGGCAAGGCGATGGCGGGGGCCGAGCGGATCGACCTGAGCGGCGCGGGGCTGAAGGCGGACCCGGCGCGGCTGTCGGACGAGGCGATGGCGATGTCGCTGTTCGGGGACAAGCGCTACATCCGCGTCGAGCCGGCGGGCGACGACATGATCGAGGCGGCCGAGGCGCTGATGGAGGCGCCGGGCGCGGGCAATCCGGTGATCGTGGTGGCGGGCGCGCTGCGCAAGGATGCCAAACTGGTGAAGCTGGCGACGGCGCGGCTCGATGTGATGGCGTGCATCTCCTACCTGCCCGAGGGGGCGGAGGCGGACCGCATCGCGCTCGGCATGGGGCAAGCGCGGGGGGTTCGGATGAGCCCGGACATCGCGCAGCGGATGGCGGCGGCGAGCGGCGGGGATCGTGCGCTGCTGGCGCAGGAGATCGACAAGTTCGCGCTGTTCCTGGATGCGGCGCCGGACCGTCCGGTGGAGCTGGATGCGGTGGGGTTCGCGTCGCTATCCGCCGACGCCGAAGAGGGCGACGTTGGCGCTTTGGTGAATGCGACGTTCGATGGGAATCTGGCGGCGCTGGATGCGGCGCTGACCCGGATCGATGCGGCGGGCGAGGCGATCCCGGTGCTGCGTGCGCTGGTGCGGCGGGTGTTGCTGCTGTCCGCGATCCGGGCGGAGGTGGCCGGTGGGGCGAATGTCACGCAGGCGATGGCGGGGGCCGGCAAGGCGGTGTTCTTCAAGGAACGCGGGATCGTGGAGCGTCAGGTGACGCGGTGGAGCCCGCCGGCACTGGCACGCGCGCTGGAGCGGCTGGCGGGGGCTGAGCGGGATGCGAAGTCTTCGAGGTCCGCGGGGGGTGCCGGGTTGGGTGAGGAGCTGTTCGCGATCGGGCGGCAGGCGCGGCGGCGGGGGTAGGTTTTGTTGTTCCCCGGCGGAGGCCGGGGCCTTGGTGGAGGGGTTTCACCTAGGCCCCGGCCTTCGCCGGGGAACTGTTCGAGGTTAGCCTTCCGGCCTATTTAAATCAGCGCTCTCAAGTCCGTCCGTGCCTAGCGCAGTCATGCCACGCTTCTCCGGGCGCAGCCGTGGGGCAATGCGGGCTTCTCGACTGCGCTCGAAGGGTCCCTCGACTTCGCTGGGGATGGACGGGGTTTTGGTTGTTAGGCTTGGGATTTAGCCCAAATCCGTTTGGTTCGAGCCTGTCGAGAACTCTGCACTGAGTTCTCGACAGGCTCGAACCAAACGGGTTGGGGGGTTGGACCTCTACTCGTGGGGCTCACCTCGCTCGATTGGCGTAAACCGCAGCCTTCGACGATCGCCCCTCAGATCGCCTCGCCACTCAGGCGCTGACAAATCATGTCGAGCTGATCGAGCGTGGCGTAGCGGAGCGTCACGCTGCCGCCGTCGTCGCTGTGGGCGATCGTGACTTTCAGGCCGAGCAGGTCGCCGATCTGGCGTTCGAGTGACTGGATGTCCTCGTTGGGGGCGGCGGGTTTCGCGGGGACCCCGGTGCGTTGACGAGGCGCGCGGGCGTCGCGGGCGAGTTGTTCGGTTTCGCGGACGGACAGCCCGCGGTCGATGACCTGGCGGGCAAGGACCATCGGGTTCTTGGCGGTGACGAGCGCGCGGGCGTGGCCCATCGAGAGCGCGCCGGTTGACACGTCGTTGCGGACCGGTTCGGGCAGGTCGAGCAGCCGGACCAGGTTGGCGACGTGGCTGCGCGATTTGTGGACGAGCTTGCCGAGCGCTTCCTGGCTGTGGCCATAGTCGGTGATGAGCCGCTGATAGGCCTCGGCTTCCTCGATGGCGTTGAGGTCCTGCCGCTGGATATTCTCGATCAGCGCGACTTCGAGCGTTTCGACGTCGTCGAACGCGCGGACGATGACCGGCACCTCGTGCAGGTGCGCGCGCTGCGCCGCACGCCAGCGGCGTTCGCCGGCGATGATCTGGTAACCGCCGTCATGCGGGCGGACGAGGATCGGTTGCAAGACGCCGCGAACCGCGATCGACTGCGCCAGTTCCTCCAGCGCGGTTTCGTCGAAGTGACGGCGCGGCTGGCCGGGGTGCGGATGGATCGCGGCGATCGCGACGGACTGGACGCCTTGGCTGCGCTGTCCGTCGGCGGCAACCGGGGCTTCGCGCTCGACCTCCCCCAGCAACGCGGAGAGGCCGCGCCCGAGGCCACCGGGCCGTTTCCTGACGCTGGTCCCGTCGCCGCTCATTCTCATCCTCTCAAGCCGCCTTGGCCGGCGCGGGCAGACGCCCGATCAGTTCGCGGGCCAGCGCGATATACGCCTCCGACCCCGAGCAGCGATGGTCGTAGATCAGCGCGGGCAGACCGTGGCTGGGCGCTTCCGACAGCCGCACGTTGCGCGGGATGACGGTTTCGAACACGACATCGCCGAGGCAGGCGCGGACATCCTGTGCCACCTGTTCCGACAGGCGGTTGCGCTTGTCGTACATGGTGAGCGCTACGCCGAGGATCGACAGGCCGGGATTGAAGCGCGAGCGAATCCGCTCGAACGTGGTGAGCAGCTGGCTGAGCCCCTCGAGCGCGAAGAACTCGCACTGCAGCGGTACGAGCAGCAGGCGGGCGGCGACCAGCGCGTTGATGGTCAGCAGGCCCAGCGAGGGCGGGCAATCGATCAGGCAGACGTCCCAGCGGCCGGGGGGGGCGGCGTTGATCGCGGCATCGAGCCGGTGGGTGCGATGCTCGAAATCGATCAGCTCGATCTCCGCACCCGACAGGTCGACCGTGGCGGGGACGAGGTCGAGCCGCGGGACCTTCGTGGGGATCGCGGCGTCGACCAGCGTGCTGTCGCCGCGCAGGACCTCGTAGCTCGACGCGCCGCGTTCGTTCTGGTGGATGCCGAGGCCGGTCGAGCAATTGCCCTGCGGATCGAAATCGATCAGCAGCACGCGCCAGCCGGATGCGGCGAGCGCGGTGCCTATGTTGATCGCGGTCGTGGTCTTGCCGACGCCGCCCTTCTGGTTCGCAATGGCAATGCGGATCATCGCGGCTCCTTGCGGCGGACGTTCTGGCGGACGTTGGTCGCCACGACAATCGCGGCGTCGGCATCGGTCCGGCTGGGGACGACGCGAAACTCACCCTGCCATGTTCCGCGGACCGTATCCAGTTCCGACGACGCGGTGCGGCCCTTGGGAAGGATCCAGACGGTGTTGCGGTCCGAGAAGCGCACCGCGGAGTCGAGCAGCTTGGGCAGCGGGGCGTAGGCGCGCGCGGTGATGCGGTCGAAGCGCTCGGTTTCCATCGTCTCGATCCGTCCGGCGTGGAGCGTGGCGCGGTCCTTCAGGCCCAGCGTTTCGATGCAGTGGGCGAGGAACTCGGCACGCAGGCGGCGGCTTTCGACGAGCCGGACCTCCGCACCAAGGATCGCGAGCACAATGCCGGGGAGGCCGGCGCCGGAGCCGATATCGAGCCAGCGGCCGCCGGGGGGGGCGAGATCGAGCAGCTGCGCGCTGTCGTCGATATGACGGGTCTGGAACGCGTCGAGGCTGGCGGCCGAAACGAGGTTCTGGCGCGTGGCCTCGTCCCGGACCAGGTCGGCATAGGCGGCGAGCAGATCTTGCGGCGTCTCGGTCATGCCGCGCGGCGCGCCTGCACGAGGATCGCGGTGAGCGCCGCCGGGGTGATGCCGCGGATCCGCGATGCGGCCTGGAGGTCGGCGGGGGCGGCGGTGCGCAGCTTCTCGATCATCTCCGCGGACAGGCCGCCGATGGTGGCATAGTCGACATGGCCGAGCGGCAGGTTCGCACCGCCGAGCAGGCGACGGCCGTCGGCGCGCTGCCGTTCAACATAGGGCTCGTAGAGCAGGTCGGCGATGATCTCGGTGACGATCGCGTCGGGGTGGTCGCGCGTGGCGGGGACTGCGGTTTGAACCGTGGCGAGGGCGTCGGGGCCGGAGAAGGACTGGCGCAGCGTGGCGGCGGTGGGGGGATGCGTCATCGCGGTGTCGAGCGTGGCGCGGACGTCGGCGCGGGCCTCGGCGCGGCGTTCGATCGCGTGGCGCTTGGTCGAGCGGACGGCGCCGGTGGCGATCGCCTGCGGGGCGAGCCGGACTTCGGCATTGTCGGCGCGCAGGTGGAGGCGGTTGTCGGCGCGCGCGGTGAGCATGCGGTAGGGTTCGGTGACGCCCTGCAACGTCAGGTCGTCGACCATGACGCCGATGTAGCTGGCGGTGCGATCGAACAGGATGGTGTCGGCGGCGCGGGCGTGGGCGGCGGCGTTGAGGCCTGCGACGAGCCCCTGCCCGGCCGCTTCCTCATACCCCGTCGTGCCGTTGATCTGGCCGGCGAAGTAGAGCCCGGCGAAACCGGAGACGGCGAGCGTGGCGTCGAGCGCGCGCGGGTCGATATAGTCGTACTCGACCGCGTAGCCGGCCTGCAGGATCTCGACCTGTTCGAGGCCGGCGATGGTGCACAGGAACTGCTGCTGGACGGACGCGGGGAGCGAGGTGGAGATGCCGTTGGGATAGACCGCGTGCGTGTCGATCCCCTCGGGTTCGAGGAAGATCTGGTGGCCGTCGCGGTCGCCGAAGCGGAAGACCTTGTCCTCGATCGACGGGCAGTAGCGCGGGCCGGAGCCGGTGATGCGGCCGGAGAACAGGGGCGACACATCGAGCGCGCCGCGGATGATGTCGTGCGTGGCAAGGTTGGTGCGCGTGACGGCGCAGTGGACCTGCGGCAGGCGCGAGGTCTGCGTGTCGGGCGACATCGTCCAGGGTTCGGCGTCGCTGGCCTGTCGGTCGAGGCGGGCCCAGTCGATCGTGCGACCGTCGAGTCGCGGCGGGGTGCCCGTCTTGAGGCGCGCCATCGGGAGGGCGAAGTCGCGGAACTGCTGGCCGAGTCGGGTCGCGGCGCGTTCGTCGACACGGCCGCCGGGGGTGGCGGTCATGCCGCTGTGCAGGATGCCGCCAAGGAAGGTGCCGGTGGCGATCACGACGGACTGCGCAGCGAGCGTGCCGGTGCGGGTTCTGACGCCGGTGATGCGGTCGCCGGTGCGGACGAGGGTGTCGACCTCGGCCTCGACCACCGTCAGGTTCGGGTAGGCGGCGAGTGCCGACTGGACGGCGGCGGCGTAGCGGGTGCGGTCGGCCTGGATGCGCGGGCCGTGGACCGCGACGCCCTTGCTGCGGTTGAGCATGCGGTAGTGGATCGCGGCGGCGTCCGCGGCGCGGCCCATGATGCCGTCCCAGGCGTCGACTTCGCGGACGATGTGGCCCTTGCCGATCCCGCCGATCGCGGGGTTGCACGACATCGCGCCGATCCGGTCGGCCCGCATCGTGACCAGCGCGACGGTGCAGCCGAGGCGTGCGGCCGCGGCCGCGGCCTCGCACCCGGCGTGGCCGCCACCGATGACGACGACATCATAAGCCTGTTCCATATCCGGCGCGTAGCAAAGTCGACGCGGATTTGCACCTGTGGTTGACGTTGTTCCACGTGGAACAATCATTTGCCCAGGCAGAATTGCCCGAACAGGCTGTCGAGCAGGTCCTCGAACCCGGAGCGGCCGGTGAGCCGATCGAGCGCGAGGCGGGCGCGGCGGAGCGCCTCGGCCTGGAGGACGGCGTCGGTTTCGGTCGCCGCGTCACGCATGGCGAGGTGGGCTTCGGTCAGTTCGGCGCGTTGGCGGCGCGAGATGGCGTGGGCGTCGGTGGTGGGGAGGAGCGTGGCGGCGCGCGCCTGCATCCAGGCGATCAGGGGGGTGAGCCCCTGCCCTGTCTCGCTCGATACGGCGAGACGGTCCGGCGGGGACTGGTCCGGGCGGGCGTCGGCGCGGGGGAAGAGCCAGAGCGTGCTGGGATGCGCAGGGGGTGGATCGTCGCCGAGCCAGAGCAGCAGATCCGCGTCGGCGATACGGGTGCGGGCGCGGGCGATGCCGATCCGTTCGACCTCGTCCGTGCCATCGCGCAGGCCGGCGGTGTCGGACAGGAGATAGGCAGTGCCGTCGATCGCGACCGGGACCTCGACGACGTCGCGGGTCGTGCCGGGGGTCGCGGAGACGATCGCGGCGTCGCGGCCGGCGATGCGGTTGAGCAGGCTGGACTTGCCGGCGTTGGGCGGGCCGGCGAGCACGACCGCGATCCCGTCGCGGACCCGTTCGACCTCGGGGGCAGTCAGTGCGGTGGCGAGGGCTGCGGCGATGTGTTCGGCTTGGGTCGCGATGCCGATGCCGTCCGGGACTTCGGGGTCTTCGTCGCCGAAGTCGAGGCTGGCCTCGACCTGTGCGGCGAGGCGGAGGATCGCGGTGCGCCAGGCGTCCACCTGTCGCCCGAGCGTGCCGTCGGCCATCGCGAGCGCGGTGCGGCGTTGCTGTTCGGTCTCGGCTGAGAGGAGGTCGCCGAGCGCTTCGGCCTCGAGCAGGTCGATGCGGCCGTTCGCAAAGGCGCGGCGGGTGAACTCGCCGGGGTCGGCGAGGCGACAGGCAGGGAAGGTCGCCAGGACCGTGAGCATGCGCGCGACGACGGCGCGGCCGCCGTGGAGGTGGAATTCGGCGAGGTCCTCGCCGGTCGCGGTGGCGGATCCGGGGAACCAGAGGAGGAGGCCCTGGTCGATGACCTCCCCTGCCCCGTCGCGGAAGGTGCGCAGCGTCGCGCGGCGCGGTGCGGCGGCGCGACCAGCGACGGCGCGGACGATCGTGTCGGCCGACGGGCCGCTGATCCGCACGACGGCGATCCCGGCCGGCGGGGCGCCGGACGAGACGGCGAAGATCGTGTCGGTCACCGCGGTTATTTGCGCGTCGAGGCCTTGCCCATCTGGTCGGACAGCTGCTTCCAGAGCATCAGGCCGGCTTCGCCCATCGGCGCCCAGCTCTTCAGCACTGCCTGGAGCGAGTCCGGGGTGATCCCCTCGTCGATGTTGCGCTTCATCTTGTCGAGATAGGCGGCGTGCAGCGGTTCGAGATCGGGCAGGCCCATGAAAGCGCGCGCTTCCTGCGGCGTGCAATCGACGTCGACTGTGATCTTCATGGGGTCTCTCTCCGCTGTCGCCGTCCGGCATCGCATCCGCCGACCGCCCTGTCGAGGGATGGCCGGGTGCGGCATCCCACTGTAGATAGGCAGCAAGCAGTTATTGGAGAAGAGCATTGGGTGACCGCATCGAAATCGCGACGCTGGACGGCAACGACATGATGCCGGCGTATCGCGCGCAGCCGGACGGCACGCTGAAGGGCGCGATCGTCGTGATCCAGGAGATTTTCGGGATCAACGCCGGGATTCGCGAGAAGGCGGATCGCTGGGCCTCGCTCGGCTACCTCGCGATCGCGCCGGACCTGTTCTGGCGGATGGAGCCGGGTGTCGAGCTGGACCCCGATGTGCCGGCGGAGATGGAACGCGCGTTCGGCTTCTACAAGCAGTTCGATCTGGACGCGGCGATGCGCGACGTCGAGGCGACGATCAAGGCGGCGCGGGGCGACGCGGCGAAGGTCGGCGTGGTCGGATATTGCCTGGGCGGGCTGATCGCATATCTGGCCGCGACGCGGACCGATGCGGATGCGAGCGTCGGTTATTATGGCGGCGGCATCAACCAGAAGCTGGGCGAGGCGCATGCGATCGGCAAGCCGCTGATGCTGCATTTCGCGGGTGACGATCACTTCATCGACGCGGCCGCGCGCGAAGCGATCGGCGAGGGGCTGGGGTCCAATTCCCACGTCACGATCCATGACTATGCCGGTGTGGATCATGGCTTTGCGGCCACGTCCGGGTCGCGGCGCGTGGACGATGCGGCGCGGTTGGCCGATGGCCGGACCGAGGCGTTTTTCGCCGAGTATATCGGGTAGTGCTTAGCCCTCCCCCCACCGGGGGGAGGGTTGGGTGGGGGGTGTTTCTTGGTGACGCGTTGAAGGTTTGCTGTGTCCGCCTGGACACGCACCGACGTTCCGTCCATTTCGGCCCCCCTCCCCGACCCTCCCTCCGGTGGGGGGAGGGAGTTTAGGACGCCAACCCGCTATTCATCTTTTGCAGACATAAAAAAGGGGGGCGGTGTCGAGTGACACCGCCCCCCTTTCGTTGGGCTCAGTTGAAGAGGGTGAGGACGCCGACGGTGGGGTCGATCAGGCCGTCGTAGATCATCTTGCCGGCGACGTAGACGATGACCGCGAGACCGATATAGGCGATCCAGCGATAGCGTTCGATGACGCGGGCCAGCACGTTGGCCGCGATGCCCATCAGCGCGACGGACAGGATCAGGCCGAGCACCAGGATGCCGGGATGTTCGCGCGCGGCGCCGGCGACTGCCAGGACGTTGTCGAGGCTCATCGACACATCGGCGAGCGCGACGGCCCAGGCGGCCTGCGCGAAGCTGCGCGGCTTCTTGAGGGTGGCTTCGTTGCTGTCGCCATCCTCGGCCGACGCGCCGGGCTGAAGCTCGCGGTACATCTTCCACGCGACCCAGAGCAGCAGGATGCCGCCGGCGAAGACGAGGCCGACCAGGGCGAGCAGCTGCGTCACGAGCAGTGCGAAGATCACGCGCAGCACAAGGGCCGCCGCGATGCCGATCAGGATGACCTTGCGGCGCTGATCCGCGGGCAGGCCGGCGGCCAGCGCACCGACGACGATTGCATTGTCGCCGGCCAGCATGATGTCGATCAGCAGAACCTGCCCGAACGCCGCCAGCTGTGACGGCTGGGTTATGTTCGAGAAGTCGCTAACGATATGACCCCAGAGTTCCATCATGGTGCTTGTCCTGCCCTGTCGCTTAGCTGTTCATCGAATCGAAGAAATCTTCGTTCGTCTTGGAGTCCTTCATCTTGTCGAGCAGGAACTCGACCGCGTCGATCGTGCCCATCTGCATCAAGATACGGCGCAGGACCCACATCTTGCTGAGCTTGGTCTTGTCGACCAGCAGCTCTTCCTTGCGGGTACCGGACTTGCCGATGTCGATCGCCGGGAAGATGCGCTTGTCGGCAATCTTGCGATCAAGCACGATTTCCGAGTTACCGGTGCCCTTGAACTCTTCGAAGATGACCTCGTCCATCCGGCTGCCCGTGTCGATCAGCGCGGTGGCGATGATCGAGAGCGAGCCGCCCTCCTCGATATTACGCGCGGCACCGAAGAAACGTTTCGGACGCTGCAGCGCATTGGCGTCGACACCGCCGGTCAGGACCTTGCCCGACGACGGCACGACCGTGTTGTAGGCGCGGCCGAGACGCGTGATCGAATCGAGCAGGATGACGACATCCTTCTTGTGCTCGACCAGCCGCTTGGCCTTTTCGATCACCATTTCGGCGACCTGGACGTGGCGCTGCGCGGGTTCGTCGAAGGTGGAGGAGATGACCTCACCCTTCACGCTGCGCTGCATGTCGGTGACTTCCTCCGGCCGCTCGTCGATGAGCAGGACGATCAGGAAGACCTCCGGATGGTTATCAGTGATGGCCTTCGCCATGTTCTGGAGCAGCACAGTCTTGCCGACCCGCGGCGGGGCGACGATCAGCGCGCGCTGGCCCTTGCCCTGCGGCGAGACGATGTCGATGACGCGCGAGGACTTGTCCTTCACGGTCGGGTCGTGCGGATCGAGCGTGAGCTTCGATTCCGGGTAGAGCGGCGTCAGATTGTCGAAATTGACGCGTGTGCGGACGACGTCGGGGTCGTCGAAATTGACCGAGACGAGCCGGACGAGCGAGAAATAGCGTTCGCCGTCCTTGGGGGCGCGGATCTCGCCCTCGACCGTGTCGCCGGTGCGGAGGCCGAATTTGCGGACCTGGTTGGGCGAGATGTAGATATCGTCCGGGCCGGCGAGATAGCTCGCCTCCGGGCTGCGCAGGAAGCCGAAGCCGTCCTGGAGCACCTCGATCGTGCCGACGCCCATGATCTCCTCGCCGCGATCGGCAAGGACCTTGAGGATCGCGAACATGAGGTCCTGCTTGCGCAGCGTCGAGGCACCCTCGACACCGAGTTCGTCGCCCATCGCGACGAGGGCCGCGGGCGGGGTCTTCTTGAGGTCTTTGAAATGCATGGAGCGTCTGGTCCTGATGCGGATTAGCCCACCGCGCGGCGATATGGCCTGCGTCGGAGTCCCGGAGAAGGAGCCTCGCACGGACGGGAGGCAGCAGGGGTTCGGGTAGGCGCGCGGGTGGCCCCGAGTCAAGGGCGGGCCGTGACTCTGGCGTGATGATTCCCAGGAAAACCGTTCATGCTGAGTAGGAGCTGAGCCTGTCGAAGACCCGTATCGAAGCACGCCAGTCCTTCGATACGCGCCTTCGACTGCGCTCAGTCGCTACTCAGGACGAACGGATCGGCGTGAAAACCTCAGAACGGCTTTACGATGACCAGCACAACGATGATCGCGGTGGCGATGCCAGGGACCTCGTTCATCAGCCGGAGCGCCTTGCCGGTGACGGGGCGTTCGCCTCGGGCGAGGCGCTTGCCGTAGGCGACCATGTAGCCGTGGTAGCCGGTCAGGCCGATGACGAGCAGGAATTTGAGGTGGAACCAGCCCATCGTCCAGGCGCCGATCGTGTAGGCGAGGATGAGGCCGAACACCCAGACCGCGATCATCGCGGGGGTGAGGATGATCGAGCGGAGCTTGCGTTCGCGGTCGATCCAGCGGCGTTCCTCGTCCGAGCCGGGGGCCGATTCCTGGTGGTAGATATAGTAACGCGGCAACATGAAGAGCCCCGCGATCCAGAAGATCACGAAGATCAGGTGGGCGGCCTTGATCCAAAGATAGGTCATCGCAAAGGCCGTCCCAAATGTCATCGGCGTCGCACCTGTTCCAGCAACCGTTCGACATGCGCGATCGGCGTGTCGGGGAGGATGCCGTGGCCAAGGTTGAAGATATGCGGCCGTTCCGGGAACGCAGATAGGATATGGTCCACGGCCTGCGCAAGCGGTTCGCCGCCCGCAATCAACGCCAGCGGGTCGAGATTGCCTTGCACCGGCAGCCCGGCGGGCAGTTCGCGGTCCGCCCAGAGCGGATCGACGGTCTCGTCCAGCCCAAGCGCATCGACCCGTGTTTCGCGCGCATAGGCGGGGAGCTTGCCCCCTGCCCCCTTCGGAAAGCCGATGATCGGCACATCCGGGCGTGCGGCGCGGACCGCATCGACGATCCGCACGGTGGGGGCGATGACCCAGCGTTCGAACTGCGCGGGCGAGAGACTCCCCGCCCAGCTGTCGAACAGCTGCACCGCGTGGACGCCGGCGTCGATCTGACCGATCAGATAGTCGATCGTGGCGGTGACGATGGCATCGACGATCGCGCCGAATGCCTGCGGGTCGCCGTATGCCATGCGGCGGGCGGGTGCTTGGTCCTTCGACCCCTGCCCCGCCACCATGTAGGTCGCAACGGTCCAGGGACTGCCGGCAAAGCCCAGGAAGGTGGTCTGGGGCGGCAGTGCGGCCGCGACGAGGGCCACGGTGCGATAGACCGGGTCGAGCCGCTCCGGGACACGTGCCAGCGCCTCCAGCGCATGATCGGCGAGCGGAGGCGAGAGTCGCGGACCTTCGCCGACCTCGAACACCAGATCCTGGCCGAGCGCGTGCGGGATGACGAGGATGTCGGAAAACAGGATCGCACCGTCGAATCCGAACCGCCGGATCGGTTGCAGCGTGACGTCGGCCGCCGCCGCGCTGTCGTGGACCAGTTCGAGGAATCCGCCGCGATCGGCCCGAAGCGTGCGATATTCGGGGAGGTAGCGCCCGGCCTGACGCATCAGCCAGACGGGCGGCACGGCTTGGCGCTGCCCTTTCAACACCGCGTAGAGCGGCCGGTCGACGGTCGGAACGGCCACGAACGCGGATTCCATCTAATATCCTTTAAGAGTCTTAAGAGAGTCTGGGTTGGTAGTAGGGGGCAGGCGAAGCGGGGTTTATTCTCCCCACCCCGAATTGCCAACAGGACTCAAAAAAGCGACTCGCGAGTCGTCGGCGAGTCGCTTTTTCCACCCCCGTTATCCACAGGCAGAGTCGATCGGTGCGTCGCCTGTGGATAAGCGGGGAGAACAAGGCGGGCCAGCGGGGATGAACGCGCCGCTTGAAAGCATCCCCGCCCCTGGCCTACCGCAACCCCCACGGTTTTCCACAGGATCCCCCCCATCATGCGCCTCCACGTCCATCTGCTGTCGGATTCCACGGGCGAGACGTTGGAAAACGTCGTGAAGGCAGGCCTCGCGCAGTTCGACGGGGTGGAGGCGATCAAGCATTTCTGGCCGATGGTGCGGTCCGAAGGGCATCTCGACCGGGTAATGGTGGAGATCGGCAAGAACCCCGGGCTGATCGTGTTCACGCTCGCCAATTCGGATGTGCGGCGGAAGCTGGAGGCGCGGTGCCGGGCGGCGGGGATTCCGGCGGTGGCGGCGCTCGATCCGGTGACCGACGCGCTGTCGCGGCTGCTGGGGCAGATCGCGAGCGCGCGGCCGGGGCGGCAGCATAATCTGGACGCAGCCTATTTCGCGCGGGTCGATGCGATCCAGTGGACGATCGCGCATGACGACGGGATCGCGGCGGAGAATTGGGAGGAAGCCGACATCCTGCTGGCCGGTGTGTCGCGCACGTCGAAGACGCCGACGTCGATCTATCTCGCCAATCGTGGGTACAAGACGGCGAACATCCCGATCGTGCCGGTGTCGCCGCCGCCGGCGCACATCCACCGGTTGCAGCATCCGCTGGTCGTCGGGCTGACGACCAGCCCCGACCGGCTGATCGCGATCCGCCGCAACCGGCTGCTGTCGCTGAACCAGGCGCCGGAGACCGACTATGTCGATCAGGAAGCGGTGGCGGCCGAGCTGTCCTATGCGCGGCGGATGTTCGCCGACAATGGCTGGCCGGTGATCGACGTGACGCGCCGATCGATCGAGGAGACCGCGGCGGCGATCATCAACCTGGTGAACGAACGGCGTGGCGAGACGAGCGTGACGGCGTGATCGTCCTGGCGTCGAAGTCGGCGGCGCGGCGCGCGATGCTGACCGCGGCGGGTGTCGCGCACGAGGCGGTCGCGGCCGGGATCGACGAGGACGCGGCGAAGGCGGCTCTGGTGGCGGAGGGCGCCGACGCGCGCCGGCTGGCCGATGCGCTGGCCGAGCTGAAGGCGGTGAAGATTTCGCGGCGGTTTCCTGACGCTTTGGTGCTGGGGTGTGATCAGACGCTGGCGCGCGATGACGGGCGGTTGTTCGATCAGCCGCGCGATCGGGCGGATGCGGCGGAGCAGTTGCGGGCGTTGCGCGGGCGGCGGCATCGGCTGACGACTGCGGCGGTGCTGGCGACGGGGGGCGTCCCGACGTGGCGGCATGTCGGGGTCGCGACGCTGACGATGCGCGATTTTTCGGATGCGTTTCTAGAAGACTATCTGGCGGCGGAGTGGCCGGCAGTTTCGGGGTGCGTCGGCTGCTATCGGCTGGAGGGACCCGGGGTGCAGCTGTTTTCGCGGGTGGATGGCGATCATTTCACGGTGTTGGGGTTGCCGTTGCTGGCGCTGCTGGATCAGTTGCGGGTGCTGGGTTTGATCACGAAATGATAGCAGCCGAGGCCTTCTAGCTCCCCCGCGGGTGCGGGGGTCCGGCTTGGACATACCAGCCGGCACTTTCTATGGGTTCCAGCTGTATCCCCGCATCCGCGGGGATACGCTCATCACGACGTTGCGAGTTCGATCATGCCCGGAATCCCCTATGCCGAAGTGATCGGTGATCCGATCGCGCACAGCAAGTCGCCGATCATCCACCGCTTCTGGCTGCAGGCGCTGGGGATCGAGGGAGACTATGTCGCGACACATGTGACCGCCGCGGGGCTGGCGGCGCATTTCCGGTTGCGGCGCGACGATCCGGATTGGATGGGGAGCAACGTCACCGTGCCGCACAAGCAGGCGCTGTTCGACATCGTCGCCGACCGGGCCGGGTTGCAGAAGACGCTAGGCGCACTGAACACCGTATTTGGGGACGGTGAAGGTGGGTTGGTCGGGACCAATACCGATGCGGGCGGGTTCCTGGAGCCGCTCGACGATGTGCCGCTGGAGGGCAAGGCGGTGGCGGTCGTGGGTGCCGGCGGCGCGGCGCGCGCGGTGCTGCTGGCGCTGGCGAGCCGTGATGTGGGGCGCGTGACGTTGCTCAACCGGACGCCGGACAAGGGGCGTGTGCTGCTCGACCAGTTCGGGTTGCTGGGTGATGTGGTGCCGCTGGACGCCGCGTTGCCGGCGGTGGACCTGTTGGTGAACGCCAGTTCGCTCGGGCTGGCGGGGCAGCCGCCGCTGGTGCTCGACCTGACCCCCCTGCCCCCGACCGCGATCGTGTACGATATCGTCTATGCGCCGCTCGAGACCGCGCTGCTCGCGGCGGCGCGGGCGCGCAGGTTGGCGACGATCGACGGGCTGACGATGCTGATTGGGCAGGCCGCGCTCGCATTCGAGATATTCTTCGAGGCGCATGCCCCGCGCGAGCGTGACGCCGAACTGCGCGCGTTGTTGACCGCGTGATTGTCCTAGGTCTCACCGGGTCGATCGGCATGGGCAAGTCCGCGGTGGCGGGCATGTTCGCGGACGCCGGCGTGCCGGTGTTCGATGCCGACGCGGAGGTCCACCGCTTGCAGGCCGCGGGCGGTGCGCTGATTCCGGCGATCGAGGCGGCGTTTCCGGGCACGACCAATGCGGGCGGCGTCGATCGGCAGCGGCTGGGCCAGGCGGTGCTGGGCGATGCGGCGGCGCTGGCGCGGCTGGAGGCGATCGTCCATCCGGCGGTGGCGGCGGCGCGGCGGGCGTTTCTGGCGAGGCACATGCGGGCGGACATGGTGCTGCTCGATATCCCGTTGCTGTTCGAGAAGGGTGGCGCGAACGCGGTGGATGCGGTGGTGGTGGTGTCGGCCCCTGCCCCGGTGCAGCGGGCTCGCGTGCTGGCGCGGCCCGGCATGACCGCCGAACGGCTCGACCGGATTCTGGCGTTGCAGCTGCCCGATGCGGAGAAGCGCGCGCGCGCCGATTTCCTGATCGATACCGGAGTCGCGCTGGACGAGACGCGCGCGGCCGTCGTCGCGCTGGTCGCTTGCCTCCGCGACCATGGAGTCCGATACTGCCAGGCATGCGCGAAATCGTCTTCGATACCGAAACCACAGGACTGAACCCACGGGGCGGCGACCGGCTGGTCGAGATCGGCTGCGTCGAGCTGCTCAACCGGTGCGAGACGGGGCGGACGTTCCACGCCTGGTTCAACCCGGACCGCGACATGCCGGCCGAAGCGGAGGCGATCCACGGCCTGTCCGCGCGGTTCCTGGCGGACAAGCCGCGGTTCCACGAGGCGGTGCAGGACCTGCTGGCGTTCATCGGCGACGCGCCGCTGATCGCGCACAATGCGACGTTCGACTTCGGGTTCCTGAACGCGGAGCTGGACCAGTGCGGCCACCCGGTGGTGTGCATGACGCGGATGGTCGACACGCTCACGATCGCCAAGACGCGGCATCCGGGCGCGAAGCTGAGCCTGGACGCGCTGTGTTCGCGCTACGGCATCGACCGCAGCCACCGCGTGAAGCATGGCGCGCTGCTCGATGCGCAGCTGCTGGCGCAGCTCTATGTCGAGTTGATGGGCGGTCGGCAGATCGGGTTCATGCTGCCCGCCGAAGAGTCCGGCGACGTTACGGCACCGGTTGGGATAACCGACGTTATACCCATGACGGTGCGTCCCATGCGATCCTTTTCGGCAAGTCCGGAAGAGCTGGCACGGCATGCGGCGTTCGTTGCGAAACTGGTCGATCCGTTGTGGAGCACGGTCGACGCGCAGGGGTGAAGCGAGGGGTTGGCCAGTCCGGTTGACCGCGGAACGCCCCGGTTCTAAGGCCGCGGCGCCCGATCCACGGGTGACCGGCCGCAAATTGCTCTTTTGAGGAGGTCATTACGATGGAAATCCGAGTCTCAGGTCATCAGGTCGACACCGGCGCCGCGCTGCGGACGCATGTGAACGAGCGGATGCAGGCCATCGCGGACAAATATTTCTCGCGATCGATTTCCGCGCACGCGACCTTCGGCAACGGACCGCATGGTTCGTTCACCTGCGACATCGTGGCGCACGTGATGCAGGGCGTGATCCTGAAGGGGCATGGCCAGGGCAACGAGGCGCACCCCGCATTCGACCAGGCCGCCGCGCGCGTCGAGACGCAACTGCGCCGCTACATGCGCCGGTTGAAGGACAAGCAGGCCACCACCAGCATGGGCGGTGCCGCCGAATACGACACGGTGAGCTACGACGAGAATGCGGGCTACACCGTGTTCCAGTCCGCGCCGGAAGAGGAAGAGGTCAACGACAACCCGCTGATCATCGCGGAGACGCGCGTCGACGTGCCCGATGCGACGGTGTCGGACGCGGTCATGATGCTCGACCTGCGCAACACCGGCGCGCTGTTGTTCAAGAACCTCGGCACCGGCACGTTCAACATGGTCTATCGCCGCCCCGACGGGACGATCGGCTGGGTGGAGCCGCAGCGTACGGCCTGACCGGCCGTTCGTTTCTGCACGATGGACTCGCTTGTCGATATCCTGGCACCCGATGCCGTCGCGGCCGCCATGGCCGTGCCGAACAAGAAGGTGCTGTTTCAGCAACTGGCGGCGACGGCCGCACGGTTGCTGGATGTCGACGCGCGGCTGGTCGCGGACCGGTTGTCCGACCGCGAGCGGCTGGGATCGACCGGCTTCGGCGGCGGCGTGGCGATCCCGCATGCCAAGATCGACGGTTTGCCCAAGGTCGTCGGGCTGTTCGCGCGGCTGACGACGCCGATCGATTTCATGGCGGTGGACGACATGCCGGTGGACATCGTGTTCATGCTGCTGTCGCCCACCGACGCGGGCGTTGAGCATTTGAAGGCGCTGGCGCGGGTCAGCCGGCGGCTGCGCGACCGGACGTTCGTCGCGAAGCTGCGCGGCGCGGCGTCGGAAGACGCGCTCTACGCGCTATTCACCAACGGCAATGGCCGTGACCCCGCCGGCTGATCCGGCCGCGCCGTCGAGCGGGGCGGCGGCACATTTCCAGGCTTTGGAAGCACTCTATGCTGCGGCGCCGATCAACGGCATGTTCGCGTCGCGGCTGGAGATCGTCGAGGCCGGGATGGCGCGGATCCGGTTCCTGGTGGAGCCTGCTGTGCATCATGCGGCCGGCGCGGCGCACGGCACGGTATATTTTAAGATGCTCGACGACGCGGCTTTCTACGCCGCCAATTCGCTGGTCAGCGACCGGTTCCTGCTGACGACGCAGTTCAACCTGTTGCTGACGCGGCCGGTGAAGGCGGGCGAGGTGATCGCCGAGGGACGCTGGATCAGCGGGAAGCGGCGCGTGTTCGTGGCTGACGCACGATTGATCGATGCGGACGGCGAGGAAATAGCGCGCGGCACCGGCACATTCATGAAATCGCGCATCCCGCTGGCGACGTTGCCCGGCTACGCGACGGCGGCCGGCGCGTGACGGCGCGGCTGACCGCGACCATGCTGGTGTCCGTGATGGTGCGGCGGATGCAGGCCGAGGGCGGCAATGCGATGGTCGTGGCGAAGGGTGATGCGACGGCTGGGGCGATTTTGATCATCCTGGCGGAGCGCGGCCAGCCGGGCGGGCTGGTCGAGCGGGTGTTGGGCCCGACGGGTTATGGGCTGGGGGCGACCGGGCCGGACGATCTGGCGGCGCCGGGGGTGTTGTCCGAGTATGTCGAGCGGCGGCGTCAGCGCGATCCGGATCTGTGGGTGGTGGAGCTGGACGGGCCGGGTGCCGCGGCAGTTGCGGCGGAGACGATGGGGTAGGCGGTTTGTGACTTTCTCCCCAACCGTTTGTCCCGAGTAGGGGCTGAGCGCAGTCGAAGACCCGTATCGAAGGATGGGTCCCACATGCGAATACCGTGCTTCGATACGCGCCCTCGATACGCGCCGAGGGGCGCTACTCGGTCTCTACTCAGCACGAACGGACGTGGTGTTGGGTGTCACCCCGACGGCGCACACGCCAGCGTTGCGGCGTCGATCGCGGTGGCGGCACCGCGCAGGCGGTAGGTGTCGACCAAGCGACTGCCGTCGCGGGCGCGGGTTTCGATGCGCATGCTGTCGGATTGGCGCATCGCGGCCACGATCCGCGCGTCGATCGCCGCGTTTGGGGCCCAGGCGTCCGCGCCGCCGGCAACCAACGCGAACCGCATATTCCCGACCATCAGCAGGACCGGTGCGCCGCGGCGCTTCGCCTTGCGCAGGCGGATATTGAGTTGCGCACGGACTCCGCGGGCCGGCCAGGCGGAGATGGCGGCGAACGGGCGCCAGGCGGCGCTACGACGGCGGGCGTCTGGTTCCGCAATCGCGTAGCAGCGCCGAGGGCGGGGATCGGCGAACGCGCCCCAGCCGTCGAACACACCCAGCGTGTCGCGCGCCGATGCAGGGGCGGGGATGGCAAAAGCGGTGAGAAGGACCAACATCGCAACAACGCCGACAACTCGTCCGACACTGGATCGTCGGGCTTCCCCGCAAGCCCCTGTAGCAAAAATGCCACAAAAAACGCTGTTTAGATGAGGTTCATGCAACGCCACGCGGTTTCATGCACTGAGCCCCCACGCCCGACAAGGGCATGTGTCACATGGAGTATATGACATGCGTAGCGTAGCTTTTGCCGCCATCCTCGGTTCCACCATGCTGGTCGCCGCCCCCGCCATGGCGCAGACCGCCGCACCGTTCACCGGCGCGCGCGTCGAGGGCATCGTCGGATACGACAACGTCAAGAACGGCGATAACGACGATGCGGTCATGTATGGCGTCGCCGCCGGTTACGACATGCAGATGAACGGCCTGGTCGTGGGCATCGAGGGTGAGGCCGCCGACAGCGACGTGCGCCAGTGCGATGGCCTGCAGTCCGCCGTTTCGCCGCGTTTCTGCGCGAAGGCAGGGCGTGACCTGTATGCCGGTGCGCGCGTCGGCACCGTCGTCGGTGGCCGCACGCTGCTGTACGCGAAGGCGGGCTACACCAACGCGCAGTTCAAGCTGACCAGCGACAACGGCACGAGCGAGACGACGCTGGGCAAGACCAACCTGGACGGTATCCGGGCGGGCGTCGGCGCGGAATATGCGGTCGGCCCGAACAGCTATGTGAAGGCGGAATATCGCTATTCCAACTATGAGGACGGCTTCACGCGCAACCAGGCGGTGGCCGGTTTCGGCTTCCGCTTCTGATCGCGGACCGATCCTGACGCGATGATCGAGGGCGGGGGGAAACCTCCGCCCTTTTTCCTTCCCCGGACGCCCTGCCGCGCTATAACGCGGGTCCGGTTGGCTGGTAGAGATTTGGGGCGGACATGAAGGCGACGATCGAGCGGACCATCCTGCTGAAAAGCCTCAGTCACGTGCAAAGCGTGGTGGAGCGTCGCAACACCATCCCGATCCTGTCCAACGTGCTGATCGAAGCAGCGGCGGACGGCACGCTGAAGCTGATGGCGACCGACCTGGACCTGCAGGTTGTCGAGACCGTGGCGGCGGCGGTGGACCAGCCGGGCGCCACCACCGTGTCGGCGCACACACTGTTCGATATCGCGCGGAAGCTGCCCGAGGGGAGCCAGGTGCAATTGACCGCGGCGGACGGCAAGATGCTGATCGTGGCGGGGCGCGCGCGGTTCAACCTGTCGACCTTGCCGCGCGACGATTTTCCGATGATCGCGGAAGGCGACCTGCCGACGAAGTTCGCGCTGCCGGCCGATACGCTGAAGCAGATCATCGACAAGACCCGCTTCGCGATCTCGACCGAAGAGACGCGCTATTACCTCAACGGCATCTTCCTGCATGTGACGGACGGCGACAGCACGACCGGCCCGGTGCTGAAGGCCGCAGCGACCGACGGCCACCGGCTGGCGCGCGTTACCGTGCCGCGCCCGGCGGGGGCGGAGGCGATGCCCGACGTGATCGTACCGCGGAAGTGCATCGCAGAGCTGCGCAAGCTGCTCGACGAGGTGGAGGGTGACGTGGAGATCACGCTGTCGCCGACCAAGATCCGGTTCGGGCTGAACCATGCGATCCTGACGTCGAAGCTGATCGACGGGACGTTCCCGGATTATTCGCGCGTCATCCCGACCGCGAACGACAAGCTGCTCAAGATCGACCCGAAGAGCTTCATGCAGGGCGTCGACCGCGTTGCGACGATCGCCAGCGAGAAGACCCGCGCGGTAAAGATGGCGCTCGATCGCGACAAGATCACGCTGTCGGTGACGAGCCCGGAAAACGGGACGGCGGCCGAGGAAGTGCCGGGCGAATATACCGCATCGGGCTTCGAAATCGGCTTCAACGCGCGTTATCTGCTCGACATCCTGGGCCAGGTCGACGGCGACATGATCGAGGTGCATCTGGCGGATGCTGCGGCGCCGACGCTGATCCGCGAGAACGATACGTCCTCGGCACTCTATGTGCTGATGCCGATGCGGGTTTGATGGTTGGGACGGATATTTTGTCCCCTCGTTCGATGACCAGCAAAACGCGAGTCTGATACCGACCGTACCCCCGCGCTGGCGGGGGTCCAGAGCTACAAGCGATGCCGTCTGTGGACCTGGACCCCCGCCTGCGCGGGGGTACGCTGTTTGGTGCCTCGACGTCTGCCGTGCCGTTCGAGCTCGTTGGAGGCGCCGCGTACCGTTCTCGACAGGCTCGAACCGATCGGAGCCATCGCGGTGGCGAATACGGCGACTCAGTCTGTCGGCTTTGTCTTCGGCGTATACCGCCCGAAGCAGTCGTCGAGGGTCCAACCTTGTTCTTCGAGGGCGCGGAGGGTGAGGGTGCCGGCGGCGCGGGCGTCTTCGAGGGCGTCGTGGTGGCGGAAGCTTAGGTTGAAGACTTTCGCGAGGTTGGCGAGGCCGTGGCCGCCGCCTTCACCCTTGAGGTGAGGCCAGGCGCGGCGGGCGATGGTGACGCTGTCGAGCCAGCGGCAAGCGAAGGCGGGCAGGATGTGGTGTTCGCAGGCGTTGCGGAGGGCGCCGCGGTCGAAATTGCCGTGTGCCAGGACGATGCGGTCGTGAAGATGCGCGTGGAGCCAGTCGTGCAGGTCGGGGAAGCAGGCGGCGTCGGTGACGTGCGTATCGCGGATGCCGTGGACGCGGATGTTCATCGGTTCGAACGGTTCGCGCGGGTTGACCAGCACGACCTCCGACGCGACTTCGCGCCCATCCTCGTACACGACGATGCCGATCTGGCAGATGCTGCGCGTGTTGCGGTTCGCGGTCTCCAAGTCGATCGCGACGAAGCTGTGGCTCATGCGGGCCCGCGTAGCACCGCGAACACCGGTTCGGCCAGATCGGCGCGGCAGATGAGCAGGTCGGGAAGCCAGGGGTCGGCGGTGTTGTAGACGAGCGGGCTGCCGTCGATCCGGCTGACATGGAGGCCGGCGGCCTGCGCCACCGCGACGGGGGCGCAGCTGTCCCACTCGTACTGGCCGCCGCTGTGGAGGTAGATGTCGGCCTCGCCGCGCACCACCGCCATCGCCTTGGCGCCGGCCGAGCCCATCGGGATGAGTTCGGCGTCAAGCGCGTCGGCGACCTTCAGTGCTTCCGCGGCAGGGCGGGAGCGGCTGACGACCATGCGGATGCGGCCCTCGGTCTGGCCGGGGGCGACGCAGCCGGCGGTGCAGATGGTGTGGGATTGCGCGGGGAGGGCGACCGCGCCGGCGGTGGCGTGGCCATCGACCGAAAGCGCGATGTGGACCGCCCAGTCGGCGCGGCCGTCGCCATATTCGCGCGTGCCGTCGAGCGGGTCGACGATCCAGGCGCGGGTGTTGGCGAGGCGGGCGGGGTCGGCGGCTTCCTCCTCCGACAGGATCGCGTCGTCGGGGCGCGCCTCGCGCAGCGCGGCCATAATGAAGGCGTTGGCGACCGCATCGCCTGCGGCGCCGAGCGCCTTGCCACGGAACAGGTCCGACCCGCGCAACGTCATGAGGATTTCGCCAGCGGTTTCGGCCACCCGGCGGGCCAGCGCGGCGTCGGTGAGTTGTTCGGCGGTCGTTGTAATGTCTGTCATGCGGGCATGATCAGCAGATGGTCGACGATCGCTTCGGCGGCCTGTTCGGGGGTCATGTCGATCGTGTTGACGCGGATCTCCGGGTTCAGCGGCGCCTCGTACGGGCTGTCGATGCCGGTGAAGTTGGCGAGCTGTCCGGCGCGGGCCTTGGCGTAGAGGCCCTTCACGTCGCGGCTTTCGGCGACGTCGAGCGGGGTGTCGATATGGACCTCCATGAATTCGCCGGGCGGGAGCATGGCACGGACCATGTCACGTTCCGCGCGGAACGGCGAGATGAAGGCGGTCAGCACGATCAGGCCGGCGTCGGTCATCAGCCGGGCGACCTCGCCCACGCGGCGGATGTTCTCGACGCGGTCGGCATCGGTGAAGCCGAGATCGCGGTTGAGGCCGTGGCGGACATTGTCGCCGTCGAGCAGGAAGCTGTGATGGCCGAGTGCCAGCAGGCGTTTTTCGACAAGGTTGGCGATGGTGGACTTGCCCGCGCCCGACAGACCGGTGAACCAGAGCAGGCGGGCGCGCTGGTTCTTCTGCGCGGCGTGGGCCTCGCGCGTCACGTCGATCGCCTGCCAATGGACGTTGGCGGCGCGGCGTAGCGCGAAGTGTATCAGGCCGGCGGCAACCGTCGCGTTGGTGATCTTGTCGACCAGGATGAAACCGCCGAGGTCGCGGCTGATCGTGCCGTCGGGCGCGGCATAGGGTTCGAACACGACCGGGCGGTCGGTTGACAGGTTGGCGACGCCAATCGCGTTCAGGCCGAGTGTCCGCGCGGGCAGATGCGCCATCGTGTTGACGTTGACCTGATATTTCGGGGCCTGGAGCTGAGCCGAGACGGTCTGCGTCGCGAGCTTGAGCCAGTAGCCGCGGCCGGGGAGCATCTCCTCGTCCGCCATCCAGAGGATCGTGGCTTCGAACTGGTCGGCGACCTCCGCCGGCACATCGGCGCGGACGATGACGTCGCCGCGGCTGCAATCGACCTCGTCCGCCAGCGTCAGCATCGCGGACTGGCCGGCGACCGCGAGCGGCAGGTCGCCGCCGTGCGTCACGATCCGCGCGACCGTCGTGGTGCGGCCGGAGGGGAGAATGCGAACGGGGTCGCCGGGCGCGATGCGGCCCGCGGCGATCATGCCGGAGAAGCCGCGGAAGTCGAGATCGGGGCGCGCGACCCACTGGACCGGCATGCGGAACGGGCGTGCCTGATCGGCCGTCACGTCGAGCGGGACGGTTTCGAGATGCTCCATCAGCGTGGGGCCGGTGAACCACGGCGTGTGATCGGACCGGCTGGCGATGTTGTCGCCCTTGAACCCGGAGATCGGGATGGGGACGAAATCGTCAATGCCGATCGTGCTGGCGAACTCGCGATATTCGCCGACGATATCTTCGTACTTGACGCGGTCGTAGCCGATCAGGTCCATCTTGTTCACCGCGAGCACCAGTTTCCGGATGCCGATGAGGTGGGCGAGGTAGCTGTGCCGGCGGGTCTGGGTCAGGATGCCCTTGCGCGCATCGACCAGGATGACGGCGAGGTCGGCGGTGGATGCGCCGGTGACCATGTTGCGGGTATATTGTTCGTGGCCGGGCGTGTCGGCGACGATGAACTTGCGCCGGTCGGTCGAGAAGAAGCGGTAGGCGACGTCGATCGTGATGCCTTGTTCGCGTTCCGCGGCAAGGCCGTCGACGAGCAGCGCAAAATCGATGTCCTGGCCCTGGGTACCGACGCGTTTGGAGTCAGCTTCCAGTGCTGCCAGCTGGTCCTCGAAGATCATCTTCGAGTCGTAGAGCAGGCGGCCGATGAGGGTCGATTTGCCGTCGTCGACCGAGCCGCAGGTGATGAAGCGCAACAGCGACTTGTGCGCGTGCTGGTCGAGATAGCTGTCGATGTCCGACGCGACGAGATCGGGGGCGCGATAGGCGGTGTCGGTCATGCTGCGCGTTCCCGGAGGGGGCTGGAGACGGTGAGGTTGGGCGACCGGCGGGTAGCCTGCGCGGTCCGGGATTGGGGTGGCGTTGCTCCCCTCTCCCCGGCCCTCTCCCCGGAGGGGAGAGGGGGAAGTGAGAAGGTCATCAGAAATAGCCCTCCTGCTTCTTCTTCTCCATGCTGCCCGACTGGTCGTGGTCGATCGCGCGGCCCTGGCGTTCCGAGGTGGTGGTGAGGAGCATTTCCTGGATGACCTGGGGGAGGGTCGTCGCCTCGCTTTCGACCGCGCCGGTCAGTGGGTAGCAGCCGAGCGTGCGGAAGCGGATCGAGCGGTCGATCGGGACTTCGCCGGGCCGCAAGCGGAAGCGGTCGTCGTCGACCATCAGGAGCATGCCGTCGCGCTCGACCGTCGGGCGGGGGGCGGCGAAGTAGAGCGGGACGATTGGGATCGCCTCGGCCTGGATGTACTGCCAGATGTCGAGTTCGGTCCAGTTGCTGATCGGGAAGACGCGCATGCTTTCGCCCTTCGCCTTGCAGGCGTTGTAGAGCCGCCAGAGTTCGGGGCGCTGCGTCTTGGGATCCCAGCGGTGGGTGGCGGTGCGGAACGAGAAGACCCGTTCCTTGGCGCGGCTCTTCTCCTCGTCACGACGCGCGCCGCCGAATGCCGCGTCGAAGCCGTATTTGTCGAGCGCCTGGCGCAGGCCTTCCGTCTTCCACATATCGGTGTGGAGGCCGCCATGGTCGAACGGGTTGATGCCGCGCGCCTCCGCATCGGGGTTGCGGTGGACGAGCAGTTCCATGCCGGACTCCGCCGCCATGCGATCGCGCAGCGCGTACATGTCCCGGAATTTCCAGGTGGTGTCGACGTGGAGCAGCGGGAAGGGCGGCGGGGCCGGGTAGAACGCCTTGCGCGCCAGATGCAGCATGACCGCGGAGTCCTTGCCCACCGAGTAGAGCATGACGGGGCGTTCGGCCTCGGCCACGACCTCGCGCAGGATATGGATGCTTTCCGCTTCCAGCCGCTGGAGATGGGTCAGGGTCTGCGGTGCGGGTACGGTTGCCATGCTTGTGTATCTAGGACGGGCGCCCGAGCGGGGAAGCGGGTTTTGCTTTCACGCGGGATAGTTGGGGGTGTGCTTCGACACCCCCGGAAGCAGCGCCTCAGTCGCGGAGCAGGTCGTTGATACCGGTCTTGGCGCGGGTCTGCGCGTCGACACGCTTGACGATGACGGCACAGTAGAGCGACGGGCCGCCGGCGAGCCCCGGGAGCGTGCCGGGGACGACGACGGCGTAGGGCGGGACCTCGCCGAGGAAGACTTCGCCGGTGGCGCGGTCGACGATCTTGGTCGAGGCGCCGAGATAGACGCCCATCGACAGGACGGCGCCTTCGCGGACGATGACGCCCTCCGCGACCTCCGACCGCGCGCCGATGAAGCAGCCGTCCTCGATCACCACCGGGTTCGCCTGAAGTGGTTCGAGCACGCCGCCGATACCGGCACCGCCGGACAGGTGGACGTTGCGGCCGATCTGCGCGCAGGAGCCGACCGTGGCCCAGGCGTCGACCATCGACCCCTCGCCGACATAGGCGCCGATGTTGACGAAGCTGGGCATCAGCACCGCGCCCTTGGCCACATAGGCACCGCGCCGCACGATCGCGCCGGGGACCGCGCGGAAACCGGCGGTGCGGAAGGCGGCGTCATCCCAGCCGGCGAACTTCGACGGGACCTTGTCGAACCCGGGCGACCCGGCCGAGCCGCCGTCGATCAGCGCGTTGTCGTTGAGACGGAACGAGAGGAGGACGGCCTTCTTGAGCCACTGGTTGACGACCCAGCCACCGTCACTCGGCTCGGCGACGCGCGCGCGGCCGGTGTCGAGCATGTCGAGCGCGGTCGTGACGGCGTCGCGGACCGGACCTTGCGTGCTGAGGCCGATGTTGGCGCGGTCGTCCCAGGCGGCGTCGATGGTGGCGGCGAGATCGGTCATGCGTCGGATTCCTGGATAGCGTGGAGCCATGCACCGACATCGTCGATGACATGGTCGATGGTGGCGGGATCGGCGCCGTGGCCGGCGGATTCGGAGCCGTTGTCGACCCACACCGTCGTCATGCCGAGCGCCTTTGCGGGCACCAGGTTGCGGGCCATGTCCTCCACGAACAAGGCGGTGGTGGGGTCGATGTCGAACGCGGCGATCAGCGCGGCGTAACCCTGCGGATCGGGTTTCGCCTGGTAGGCGCAGGCGTGGATGTCGTGGATCGCCTCGAACGCGTCGGTCAGGCCGATGCGGGCCAGGACGCGCGCGGCGTAGGTGGCGTCGCCGTTGGTGAAGATGAGCTTGCGGCCGGGGAGGCGGGCCATCGCCTCGACCAGGCGGCGGTCCTCGGCGATGCGGTCCATTTCGATGTTGTGGACGTAATCCAGGAATTCGCGCGGGTCGATCGCGTGACTGCGCATGAGGCCGGACAGGGTGGTGCCATGTTCGAGAAAATGCGCCTTCTGCACGCGGCGTGCCTCGGCCGCGTCGACGCCGAGCAGGCGCTGGACATATTCGCCCATCCGGACGTCGATCAGCGCGAACAGATCCGTCGACGCCGGGTAGAGCGTGTTGTCCAGATCGAAGATCCAGGTCCGGACATGGGCGAAGTCGGGATGCATGGGTGCGCCGTAGCGGGCGGGGCCTCGCTCGACAACCGGGTGGGGGGCTGTTCCACGTGGAACAGGACGTCCCGCGCGATGCATGGCGTCCAGTGCGGGTGCCGGATCATTCGCCGAATGTCCGACGGATCGGCGCGGTGCTGCAGTGATTCGTTGAGTCGATTTAAAACTCTGGCGCTGTACTGTCGCGGTGACTGGGCGGGCGGGGATGCGACGATGAAGCTGACAGCATCCGGGCGACGTGGGGCGATCCTGTTGCTACTCGCGACGACCGCGTGCGGTGGTGGGTCGGGCGGGGGGGTGAGCAGTACGCCGACGCCGCCCGCGACACCTACGCCGACCCCGACCCCAACCCCGACTCCGCCGCCGGTGACGCAGCCCGATCCGATCGCGCCGACCCCGACTCCACCGGCCAGCGGAAGCGGCGAGTACCAACGGTCGGCCGGCGCGGTGCAGGCGAGTGCGGCGACCGCCTATGATCGCGGCGTGACGGGAAGCGGGGTGATCGCCGGGATCATCGACAGCGGTATCAATACGACCGGCAGCGAGTTTGCCGGGCGGATCAGCGCGGCGTCGGCGGATCTGGTGGGCGCGCGTGGAATTCAGGACGAGAACGGCCACGGGACCGCAGTGGCGGGCGTGCTGGGGGCGGCGCGCAACGACGTGGGTGGGTTGGGCATGGCTTATGGCGCGACGTTGCTCGTGCTGCGGACCGACGCCGCGGGCAGTTGTACGACCGAGGATGGCTGTACCCACAGTGACGTGGCGATCGCACGTGGGATCGACACGGCGGTGCAGAACCGTGCGCGGGTGATCAATATCTCGCTGGGCGGGGACGAGGCGGGGAGTGCCACGTTCCGGGCTGCGGTGGGGCGTGCGACGGCGGCAGGGGTGGTGATCGTGCTGTCCGCGGGCAACGACCCGACCGCCGATCCGGAGGCGTTCGCGCTGGTCGCCAACACGGCGGAGGCGCGCGGACTGGTGGTGATTGCGGGGGCGAGTGGTGCGGACGGGGAGATCGCGTCGTTCAGCGCGCGGTCTGGCACCGGAAGTGCGCATTACCTGCTCGCGCTCGGTGAGCGAGTGCGGAGCGTCGATCAGACGGGGGAGGCGTTTCTCTATTCCGGCACGTCTTTCTCCGCGCCGCTGATCTCCGGCGCGGTGGCATTGCTGGCGCAGGCGTTCCCGAATCTGAGCGGACAGCAGATCGTCGATATTCTTTATGCCAGCGCGACCGATCTGGGCGCGGGTGGCATCGATGCGGTGAACGGGCGCGGTCGGCTAAACCTGACGTCCGCGTTCCAGCCGATCGGGGCGACCGCTCTGGCCGGGACGGGGATGGCGGTGGCGCAGGCGGGCAATGCGCTGTTGTCGCCCGCGATGGGCGATGCGGGGCTGCGGGGTTCGTCGTCGACGGGGGCTGTGATGCTGGATGGCTATCAGCGGGCATTCACGATTGATCTGGCGCGGACGTTGACGCGGGCGGCGCCGGAGGGCCGGTTGTACCCGGCGCTGGCCGGTGGCGTGCGGCAGGTGAGCGGCGGGGTGCCCGGCGCGATGTTCGCGGTGACGATCGCATCGCGTGGCGGCGACGTGGCGGTGGAACGGCTGACGCTGGGGCGCGCCGATGCCGCGACGGCGCGGGCGACCGCGGGGATGATAGCGACGCGGGTCGGCGCGGGGATGACCGTCGGGCTGGGCTTTGCGCAGGGTGCGCAGTCGGTGGCGCGGATGATGGGCGGGCAGGAGGGCACGCCGTTCCTGGTGGCGAGCGATCCGCGCGAGGCGGGCGGGTTCCGCCAACGCACCGGATCGAGCCTGGCGGTGCGGCAGGAGCGCGGCGCGTTCGGGGTAACGGTAACCGCGGAGAGCGGCGATGCGCTGGTGGCCGGGACGTTGCCCGGTTCAGGCGATACGCAGCGGCAGGGTGGGTATGACCGTTCTGGCTATGCGACCGTGGGCGTGGCGCTCGACCGGCAGGTTGGGCCGATGCGGATCGGGGCGGGGCTGTCGCGGCTGACCGAGCGTAAGACGGTGCTGGGCGGGCGGTTCGCCGCGGCGTTGGGTGCAGGTGGCGCGGTGAGCGACTTTGTCGATGTGTCAGCGCGGGCGGATCTGGGCGGTGGCTGGACGTTGGCCGGGTTGTGGCGCGAGGGGCGGACGCGCGGGCGGGCGGGGACCGTCGCGCTGAACGGGGCTCGGTTGCGGACGCGGGCCTGGAGCTTCGAGGTCGCGACAGTGTCGCTGTTCGGCGGGCCGGATCGCGCCGGGGTACGGGTGGCGCAGCCGTTGCGGGTGGCGCGGGGGGGTGTCGATCTGACCCTGCCGGTTGGGTATGATTATGCCAGCGGTGTGGCCGAGATGGGGGTGCGGCGGCTGGACCTGGCGCCGGATGGGCGTGAGCTGGATGTCGAAGGATCGCTCGGGCGCGCGGCGTTGGGGGGATGGGTTTCGACCAATCTCTATTGGCGGCGCGATCCAGGAAATTTTGCGGATGTGCCCGCCGATGCCGGAGGCGCATTGCGCTTCTCCATGGCGTTGTAAACGCTCCGGAAGAATGATCGTGCCGCGTGACCGGGTCTTCGTGAGCGGATGATGACGGTCGGTCGCTCCGCCCTCTCGGCTCCCTGACGACGCAACCGATTTCTGCAAGAACGGTTGAAGCGAGCGGCCATGCCCTGATCCGCGGTTCTTCGGCGGGCGGACGCATGGCGATAGGAGACGATGATGCGGGTTTCGATGATTGCAGCGCTGGGCGCGGGTCTGTTGTTGGTGTCGGCTTGCGGCGGCAAGGGCGACGACAAGCTGGGCGATCAGGCGCACGAGGCGCTCGAGAACAAGGCGGACGCCATGGACGCGGCCGCGGGTCAGATGGGCGGCACGGACAAGGCGTTGATGGAGGCGAAGGCTAAGACGACGCGTGCGGCGGCCGATGCCAAGGAAGAGGCGATCGACGACGCGGACGTGAATGCGGACGCGATGTCGGATGCGCAGAAGAATGCAGTGATCAACGGCAACTGATCGAAGACTGCGCCGCGCCGGAATCAGTGTCCCGGCGCGGCGCCCGGTCAGACGGTGAAGCTCTCGCCGCAGCCGCAGGCGCCCTTGGCATTGGGGTTGGCGAAGACGAAGCCGGCGGTGAAGTCGTCCTCGACCCAGTCCATCGTCGATCCGATGAGATAGAGGATCGACCCGCCGTCCACGTACAGATCGCCGCCGGGGGTGGTGATCTTCTCGTCGAACGCATCGGCGGACGAGATGTAGTCGACCGAATAGGCGAGGCCCGAGCAGCCGCGGCGCGGGGTCGAGAGTTTCACCCCAATGCTGCCGTCCGGGGCGCGGGCCATGAGGTCGGCAATGCGGGCGTGCGCGGTCTCGGTCAGGTTGAGCGCGGCGGGGCGGGCGCGGAGCGTGGTCGCCATTACAGCATCCCCAGTTCGAGTTTCGCTTCGTCCGACATCTTCTGCGGATCCCACGGCGGATCCCAGACGAGGTTGACCTCGGCCGAGCCGACTCCCGGGACCGCACCGACGCGCATCTCGATTTCGCCCGGCATCGATTCGGCGACGGGGCAGTTCGGCGTGGTGAGCGTCATGGAGACGACGACGTGGTCGCCGTCGACATCGACACCGTAGATCAGGCCGAGATCGTAGACGTTGACCGGGATCTCCGGGTCGTAGATCTCCTTCAGCGCCTCGATGACCATCTCGTAGAGCTGGCCACCGGGTTCGCCGGGGCTAAGTTCCGTGGGCTGCTGCGCCAGGAACCCGTCGAGATAGTCGCGTGGGCGCGCCGCGGGGGTCTCGCTCACGGGTAGCTCGTCGATCGCATCCGACACGCGCGCGCGGGGCGGCGGGGGCGGGGTGTGATCCAGCTGTTCGGTCGTGAAATCGTTCATCCGAAAATCCTCGTCACCCTGTCCAGCGCGCGGGCGAGCGCATCGACATCGGCCAGGCTGTTGTAGACGCCGAAGCTGGCGCGGGCGGTGGCCGAGACGCCCAGATGCGCCATCAGCGGCTGGCAGCAATGATGGCCGGCGCGGATCGCGACCCGCTCCTCGTCCAATATGGTGCCGACGTCGTGCGGATGCACCCCGGCGACCTCGAAACTCACGATGCCCGCGCTGTCGGCCGGGCCGAACAGCGTGACGCCCTTGATGGCCGACAGTCGTTCGCGCGCGGCGGTGACCAGCGCGGTTTCGTGCGCGTGGATCGCGGCGAGGCCGATGTCGCTGACATAGTCGATCGCGGTGTGGAGGCCGAGCGCGCCGACGATGTGCGGCGTGCCCGCCTCGAACCGGCCGGGGGCGGGGGCGTAGGTGGTGCCGGCGAACGAGACCTTGTCGATCATCGCGCCGCCGCCCTGCCACGGTGGCATGGCGTTCAGGATGTCGCCGCGCGCCCAGAGCACGCCGATGCCGGTCGGGCCGTAGAGCTTGTGACCGGAGAAGACGTAGAAGTCGCAGTCGAGCGCCTGCACGTTGACCGCGATCCGCGCGACGGACTGGCAGCCGTCGATCAGGATCTTCGCGCCGACCGCATGGGCGAGGTCGGCGGCGCGGCGCGCGTCGAGGATCGAGCCGAGCACGTTGGAGACGTGCGACAGCGCAACGAGCTTGTGCGCGGGGGTGAGGATCGTGGCGACTGCGTCGAGATCGATCCGGCCATCTTCGGTCAGCGGCGCGACGTCGATGATCGCGCCGGTGCGGGCGGCGAGGAGCTGCCACGGCACGATGTTGGCGTGATGTTCGAGTTGGCTGAGCAGGATGCGGTCGCCGGCCTTGAGCGACTGGCCCCAGCTTTGCGCGACGAGGTTGATCGCCTCGGTCGCGCCGCGGACGTAGACGATCTCGTCCTGGCTCTTCGCGTTGATGAAGGTCGCGATGCGGGCACGGGCGGCCTCGTAGGCGACGGTCATGTCGGCGGAGCGCTGGTACACGCCGCGGTGTACGGTGGCGTAGGTTTCGGCATAGCCGCGGGTGATCGCGTCGACCACGATCTGCGGCTTCTGCGCCGTGGCGGCGGTGTCGAGATAGGCCCAGCCGGCCGGGATCGCCGGGAAGTCGGCGACGACGTCTAGCGGGGCGGTGTCGGCCTCGCGTGCTTTAAGCATCGTGCTCATGCCTCGGCCCCCAGCCAGGCGTCGGCGGCGGCGCGGAACGCGTCGCGGATCGGTTCTTCCTCGATCCGGTCGAACGCGTCGCCGACGAAGGCGCGGGTGAGCAGCGCGCGGGCGGCCTGTGGCGGCACGCCGCGGCTTGCGAGATACCAGAGCGCCTCCGCGTCAAGTTCGCCGACGGTGGCGCCGTGGGCGCACTTCACGTCGTCCGCGAAGATTTCGAGTTCCGGCTTCAGGTTGATCGTCGCGGTGCGGCGCAGCAGGAGCCCGCGCAGCGACTGTTCGCCGTCGGTCTTCTGCGCACCGCGGGCGACCTCGACCCGCGCGGCGAGGCTGGCGGTGGCGCGGTCGTCGGCCACGGCGCGCCAGAGCTGGCGGCTGACGCCGTCGAGCGCCTCGTGGCGGACGGCGATCGCGGCGTCGTGACGCTGGCGGTCGCGCGACAGCAGCGCGCCGCCATATTCGGCGCGCGCGGCGTCGCCGTGGAGCGTGATACCCGCGTCGATGCGCGTGCCGGCGTCGCCGATCGCCAGGACGGTGGCGGCGAGGTGCGCGTTTGCGGCGAGCGTGATGGTTTCGCGCGTGGAGGTGAAGCCGCTGGCCTGCATCAACCGGACGTTGCGGGTAAGGTGCGCGTTCGCGCCGAGTGTGATGTCGGTCTGGCGGTTGGACCAGCCGTCGCCGGCATGCGTCTCGACTATGCTCGCGCTTGCGCCGTCGGCAAGCGAGATGCGCGCGGGGACGTGGTTCGCGCCGCCGGTGGCGATGTGGACGATCTGGATCGTTCTCTCGATCGCTTCGCCGGCGGGGACGGTGAGGGTCCAGCCATCATGGCCGGCGGTGAGCGTGCCGAGGGGGTGGGTGCCGGCGGGGGCGACCGGGCCGAGCGTGACGGGGCCGGGGGTGCTGTGCTCCGCGGCGTAGCGGCCGTCGATGAAGAGCAGGCGTGGGCCTTCGGCGGCGATCCAGAGCGGGTCGATTGCGGCTGGGGTGCCGGTCGGGGTCTGGGTCGCGAGCGCGGGGAGGGCGGTCAGGTCGGACCAGCGCCAGGCCTCTTCGCGGGTAGTGGGGAGGGCCAGGGTCATGCTGCTGATGCCACGTTGCGCGTTCCCCGGCGTAGGCCAGGGCCTTGGTGCGAGATTGCGTCTAGGCCCCGGCCTGCGCCGGGGAACGGGTGGGGCGTTGCTGGCTTCGCAACACGCTTGCGTATCCCCGCGGAGGCGGGGACCCAGGTCGGAGCGCGGAGCTGGACCCCCGCCTGCGCGGGGGTACGCTGCGTGTGGGCGGGGGTGCCGTCCATCATGCAGCGATCCCAGCGTAGCCGGCGCGTTCCAGCTCGAGCGCGAGGTCGGCGCCGCCGGAGCGGACGATGCGGCCGTCGGCGAGGACGTGGACGAAATCGGGGCGGACATAGTCGAGCAGGCGCTGATAGTGGGTAATCAGCAGCACGGCCTTGTCGGGCTTGCGCATGATGCGGTTGATGCCGTCGCCGACGATGCGGAGCGCGTCGATGTCGAGGCCGCTATCGGTTTCGTCGAGCACCGCGAGCGCGGGGTCGATGATGCCCATCTGGACCATCTCGTTGCGCTTCTTCTCACCGCCGGAGAAGCCGACGTTCACCGGGCGCTTCATCATGTCCATGTCGAGGCCGAGACCGTCGGCCTGTTCGCGCGCGATCTTGAGGAAGGCGCCGCCGGACAGTTCGGCCTCGCCGCGCTCCTTCTTCTGCGCGTTCAAAGCGGTGCGGAGGAACTGGACGTTGGAGATGCCGGGGATCTCGACCGGGTACTGGAAGCCCAGAAACAGCCCGGCGGCGGCGCGTTCGTGCGGCGCCATGTCGAGCAGATCCTTGCCCTGGAACGTGACCGACCCTTCGGTGATCTCGTAGCCCGGGCGGCCGCCCAGGACATAGGCGAGCGTCGACTTGCCGGCGCCGTTGGGGCCCATGATCGCATGGATCTCGCCCGCGCCCAGTTCCAGCGTCAGGCCCTTGAGGATGACCTTGCCGTCGATTTCGGCATGAAGATTCTGGATGGAGAGCACTTAGGAGTCCTTCGATTCTGCAAGTTCGACGTGCGACACGAAGCCGCCGTCACCGTTGGTCAGGTCCAGGATGAACCCGGATTCGAGCGCCTGGGCGAGGCAGCCCTTGTCCATGCGCAGCCGCCCCGCATTGGGCCACCGCACGAAGACGGGCACCCGGGGGCTGCCCACCGCTTCGCTCAGCCGCACCAGCTCGCGCTTGAAATGGTGCAGGCGGTTCGACTTGGGATCGCGTTGCCTGAGGAGCGAGGATGCCGAGAAGGTCGATGCGTCCTTCACGAACACCTTCGTCGCATCCATCGGCGAGTAGTCGATCGCGACGCGGGTGTAGACCGGGTTCATCCGACCGAACCCTCGAGGCTGATCCCGAGCAGCTTCTGGGCCTCCACCGCGAACTCCATGGGGAGCTGTTGAAGCACTTCCTTGGCGAACCCGTTGACGATCAGGCCGACGGCGGTTTCGGGGTCGAGGCCGCGCGACATGGCGTAGAACATCTGGTCGTCGCTGATCTTCGACGTGGTGGCCTCATGCTCGATCTGCGCGGTGGGGTTGCGAATCTCGATATACGGGATGGTGTGCGCGCCGCACTGGTCGCCGAGCAGCAGCGAGTCGCACTGCGTGAAGTTGCGCACGTTTTCCGCGGTCGGCCCGACGCGGACGAGGCCGCGATAGGTGTTGTCGGACCGGCCGGCGGAGATGCCCTTCGCCACGATGGTCGAACGCGACCCCTTGCCGAGATGGATCATCTTGGTGCCGGTATCGGCCTGCTGCATGTTGTTGGTGACCGCGACCGAGTAGAATTCGCCGACGCTGTTCTCACCTGCCAGCACGCAGGACGGGTACTTCCACGTCACCGCGGAGCCGGTTTCGACCTGCGTCCAGCTGACCTTGCTGTTCTTGCCCTGGCACAGCGCGCGCTTGGTGACGAAGTTGTAGATGCCGCCCTTGCCGTCCGCATCGCCGGGGTACCAGTTCTGGACGGTCGAGTATTTGATCTCCGCATCGTCGAGGATGACCAGTTCGACGACCGCGGCGTGGAGCTGGTTTTCGTCGCGCATCGGCGCGGTGCAGCCCTCCAGATAGGAGACGTAGCTGCCCTTGTCGGCGACGATCAGCGTCCGTTCGAACTGGCCGGTGTTGGCCGCGTTGATCCGGAAATAGGTGCTGAGCTCCATCGGGCAGCGGACGCCCTCCGGAATATAGACGAACGTGCCGTCGGAGAAGACCGCGCTGTTGAGCGTGGCAAAATAGTTGTCGTGCGCGGGCACGACCTTGCCGAGCCACTGCTTGATCATGTCGGGATATTCGCGGATCGCCTCGGAGATCGAGCGGAAGATGACGCCCGCCTTTTCAAGCTCCGCCCGGAAGGTGGTCGCGACCGAGACGCTGTCGAACACCGCGTCGACTGCGATGCGGCGCGGCGGTTCGGCGCCCTCGACCCCGGCGAGCAGCTTCTGCTCCTCGATCGGGATGCCGAGCTTTTCGTAGATGCGCAGGATCTCGGGATCGACCTCGTCGAGCGAGCCGAGCTTCGGCTTCTCCTTGGGCGCCGCGTAATAATAGGCGTCCTGATAGTCGATCGGCGGGATGTCGAGCTTGGCCCAGTCGGGGGCCTCCATCGTCAGCCACTTGGCATAGGCCTTCAGCCGCCAGTCGAGCATCCACTCGGGCTCGCCCTTCTTGGCGGAGATGAACCGGACGGTGTCCTCGCTCAGCCCCTTGGGCGCGAAATCCTGTTCGATGTCGGAGACAAAGCCATATTTGTAGGTCGACGCTTCTTCGACGGCCTCATGTGCTTCGCGGTTGCGGACGTCCGTCATGCCGTTGCTCCTGCCGCGATCGGCGCGGCTTCTGTCGTTCGTGTGGTTTTCGTGGCTACCGGTGTCGTGCCGGCGAGCGTGGCAAGTGAGACACCGCCCAGCGCACCGCGGATCGCCTCGTTCACCGCCGACCAGTGCGGCCGGACCGAACAGGCGCCTTCGAGCGCGCAGTCGTGCCGGTTCCCGTCGACGCAGGTCGTCATCGCGATCGGACCCTCGACCGCCTCGACGATCTCCCCCAGGCTGATCCCCGCGGGGGCGCGCGCCAGGAGAAAGCCGCCGCCGGTGCCGCGCGCCGAGGTGAGCAGCCCGGATGCGGCGAGCCGCCCCATCAGCTTCTGCGTCGTGGGCAGCGGCACGCCGGTTTCGCCGGCGAGCAGCGTCGCGGACAGCCGGTCGCCCGCCGGATGGCGCGCGGCCGCGGTCAGGATGACGACGGCATAGTCAGCGAGCGAGGATAGCCGCAACGGGTGGTCCAATCGGAGTGATTCGGTAGGATTGGGAGATAGGGGTTTTCCGGGGGGGATCAAGCCGGGTCTGGGGGTGGGCGTTTGGTCCTTGGCGGCGTTGCGGCGCTGTTGCGTTTGGGCAGCGGTTGCACCCACCCCCAACCCCCTCCCCTGAAAGGGAGGGGGCTTTTTGGCTTCCGTGTGTTCTTGACTTGTTCTAAACCGGTGGCATGGCGACTGCACCTTCCTGTTTCAATGACAGCCCGTTGGTGGCGCGTGACGTCGCGCGGGGGGTGGCGCGGTTGTTGTTTCGGCAGGATGCGATGGCGCTGTGCGAGGTGCCGCTGGGCAATGGGCGGCGGGCGGACCTGATGGCGATCGATGCCAAGGGTCAGGTGGTGATCGTGGAGATCAAGGTGTCGCGCGCGGACCTGCGCGGGGATGCGAAGTGGCCGGAGTATCTCGATTATTGCGATCGTTATTACTGGGCGGTGCCGGCGGGCTTCGACCTGGCGCCGTTCGGGGAGGATGCGTTCCTGCCCGACGTGTGCGGGTTGATCGTGGCGGATCGCTACGATGCCGAGGTGATGCGCGCGGCGGCGGTGCGGCCGATGGCGGCGGCGCGGCGCAAGGTGGAGACTTTGCGCTTTGCCAGGCGGGCGGCCCGGCGGTTGCTGGGGGGGCTGGATCTCGGGTTGGTGGGGTTGGACTGAGCGCTTTCTTAGCCCCTCCCCTGAAGGAGAGGGGCTTAGAAATAGACCTATCGCCCCTGGTTGCGCCAGCGGCGAATGACGCGGGTGATGATCGCGTCTTCGCCGCCGGACTGGCGCCAGAGGACAGAGAAGGCGGGGTCGCTGGAGGCGGGGCGTTTTTCGGGTTCGAGGTCGTCGAGTTGGACGCGGATCGGGATCGCGACGCCTTCGCCGCAGATCACGGCTTCGCGGTTGCGGAGCGCGGGGATCGAGTCGAGGAAACCGCGTGCGCCCTCCGGCATCGCGGCCTTTACGAACGCCTGATCGCGATCGTTGTTGAGTCGCATCGCGATGATCGTGCCGCATTGCGACAGCACGCCTTCGGCTAGATCGGACGGGCGTTGCGTAACGAGGCCGAGCGAGACGCCGTATTTGCGGCCTTCCTTGGCGATCCGTTCGAGCACCTTGCGCACCGCCTGGCCGCCGCCGGTGCGGTCCGCGGGGATGTAGCGATGTGCTTCCTCGCACACCAGCAGGACGGGACGTTGTGCCTCGCCGCGCGCCCAGATCGCATAGTCGAACACCATGCGGCTGAGCATCGACACCACGACGCCGGTGATTTCGGACGGCACGCCCGACATGTCGATGATCGAGATCGGGCGGCCGTGGCCGGGCAGGCGGAACAGTTTCGCCAGGAACGCGCCCATCGTGTCGCCGACCAGCATGCCGGAGAACATGAAGGCATAGCGCGAGTCGGCCTTGATCTCGTCGATCTTGGCCTTCAGCCGGAGGTAGGGTGCGCTGTCGGTGGCCTTGTCCATGCGGCCCATCTCGGCCTGGATCATGTTCGACAGATCGGACAGCAGATAGGGGATTGGGGCGTCGACCGTCAGCTTGGCGATCCCCTCCGCCAGGCGATTTTTCATCCGTGCGGCGAGCAGGCATTTGGCGAGGATGTCGCGATCGACATGGCCCTCCGCACCGGTCGTGGTGACGAAGGTTTCGGCATGCTCCTCGAAATTCATGAGCCAGTAGGGCATTGCCAGGTTGCCGACGTCGAAGATCTCGCCCGTCTTCTGGAACGCCGCGCTGTATTCGCCGTGCGGATCGATCATCACGATGTGGCCCTCCGGCGCACGTTCGCAGATGCGGTGGAGGATGAGCGCGGTGGCGGTCGACTTGCCGGTGCCGGTGGAGCCGAGGATCGCGAAGTGCTTGCCGAGGAACGCGTCGATGAACAGCGCGCCGCGGATGTCGGCGGTCGGATAGATCGTGCCGATTTCGATATGCGCGCGGTCGTCGGTGGCGAACACCTGGCGCATGTCGGCGCCGGACAGCGGGAAGACGCGCGCGCCGGGGACGGGGTAGCGCGTGATGCCGCGCCGGAAGCTGCGGAGTGTGTCGGCCGCGGCGTCGTAGTCCGCCTCGCCCAGGAAATCGATGTCGGCGAGTATCCGGTCGCCGTCGGTGCCGGACAGTCGCATCGAGCGGACATTGGCGATCAGCCAGCGGTTCGCGACGATCATCTTGACGAGGCTGCCGACCTGACCCGCTGCGGCGATCGCTGGGTCGGGATCCTGCGCGAGCCGGTCGATCAGCGCGGCGTCGAGCACGACGCGCGTGGCCGAACCCGCGACATCGAGAAGGCGACCGATTTCGGGGAGTGCGGCCGCGTCGTCCGCGACCGCCACGGCAGCACGGAACGCATCCCCGCCCATCGACATGTCCATCAGCGTACGCCTTCCTTAACGAAACCCGTCGAGGAATAGGCCGCTGCGCCTTAAGATTTGAACAAGGACGATGGCCTGGCGGATCAGCGCAACCGGCGGAACAGCACCGCGCCGGCCCAGCCCAGCACGAGCGAAACGACGACCGCGAACAGCCCGTAGAGGAAGCCGCGATCGGCGGCGGCAGCGGCGACGTAACGTTCGAAGCCGGTCTTCTCGATCGCGATTTCCCGCGTGGCACCGGCGACGACGCGACCATCGACCAGCAGGAACGTCTCGGCCGTATAGACGCCGACCGGCACGCGGGCGGGCAGCTGGATGCGGGCGCGGTAGAGCACGCCTTCGGTGATCCGGACGCGGGTCTTTTCCTCGACGTAAAGGCCCTGGCGGCGTTTGAGGTCGACGAGGCCGCGTTCTAGCCGGCGCTGTTCGGCGGGGACCTTGCCGCTGGCCGGCGATAGCTGGATATTGTCGACGCCGAATTCGTAGATCGCAGCGGTGCGATCGTCGACCAGCGTGGCGAGCGGGCGCGAGGCGGCGACGGCGTAAAAGCTCGGGACCGAGCGGAAGCGCGCGCTGTCCGCGTTGATCCACATACCGGCGACCTTCTGCTTTTCGCGCAGGACGATCGGTTCGGCAGGCCCCTTGATGACGATCGCGATGTCCGCGTCGCGCGTCGGCACGCGGCCGCCGGGGTAGAGGATCGCGCCGAACAGCAGCAGTTCGGCGCCGGTGAAGCTGTAGACGATGTCGATCCGGCGTTGCGACACGTCGGGCACCAGCCGCGGCACGGACTGCGCCAGGAGGAGCGGGGACAGCAAGCAGAGCGCGAGCGCAGCGCGCTTCACAGCACCTGCACCGTGTAGATGTCGTCCGGCCGCCAAGTGAGGCCAAGCCCGACGCGGAACGCGACGAACAGCACGATGACCGCGAGGAACAGACGGAGATATTCGGGCTTCACCTTGTTGGCGAAACGTGCGCCGATCTGTGCGCCGGACACGCTGCCGATCAGCAGCAGGACCGCGAGGACGATATCGACCGCGTGGGTGGTGAGCGCGTGGACCATAGTGGTGGCCGCGGTGACGAACAGGATCTGGAACAGCGAGGTACCGACGACGACCTTCGTCGACATGCCGAGCAGGTAGATCATCGCCGGCACCAGCACGAAGCCGCCGCCGACGCCGAGCAGGACGGTGAGCAGCCCGGTGAAGAAGCCGAGCAGTAACGGGGCGACCGGCGAGATGTAGAGCCCCGAGCGGTAGAAGCGCCAGCGGCCGGGCAGGCTGGCGACGAGCGGGTGATGGCGGCGCGGGCCGCCGGGCGCGGGCCGGCCGCGGCGGACCGCATAGACGCTGGTGACCGCTTCCTTCGCCATCAGCATCCCGATGCCACCGAGCAGAAAGACGTAGAGCAAGGCCACGACGGTATCGATCTGGCCGGAGCGTTGCAGCGCCCGGAAGATGAAGCCGCCGGCGACCGACCCCGCAGCACCGCCCGCGACGAGCACGCCGCCCATGTGGAAATCGACGCCCTTGCGCTGCATGTGCGCGAACACGCCGGACACGCTGGCCCCGGTGATTTGCGTGGCGGAGGACGCCACCGCGACCGCGGGCGGGATGCCGTAGAAGATCAGCAGCGGCGTGGTGAGGAACCCGCCGCCGACGCCGAACATGCCGGACAGGATGCCGACCAGACCGCCGAGCGCGACGATGACCAAGGCGTTCACGGAGAGGCCGGCGATCGGAAGATAGATATCCATCGTACGGGCTGGACTAGCGGGTCCGGTCGGGGGGTGGAAGCGGGTTGTGGGTTGGGGAGTGATCCACGTGGAACATATTGGCGGTTGCGGCAGGCGGTGAGTAAGCTCTCTCTTCCCTCTGGGGAGAGGGCTGGGGAGAGGGGTAGTCCTAGGTGGGACGTGGGTTGGGCTAGGTACTCCAGGCCTCCCTCTTTCCCCGACCCTCCCCCCAATGGGGGAGGGGGCGATGGTGGTTTTGGACGGTTCTTCGCTGCCGACGTAGGACCAAAGGTCCTACTATCTCGTCGCATCAGGGTGGGGTAGAACGACAGCAATGGCAGACAGTCTGAAATGCGACGTTGCGGTGCTGGGCGCCGGGCTGGCGGGCGGGCTGGTCGCGCTGGCGCTTGCGAAGCGGCGGCCCGAGTTGACCGTGCTGCTGATCGAGGAGACCGACCGGATCGGCGGGAACCATGTCTGGTCGTTCTTCGACAGCGACGTGGACGAGGCGGATCGCTGGCTGGTGACGCCGCTGATTTCCTATGGCTGGCGCGGATATGATGTCCAGTTTCCGGCTCATGCGCGGATGCTCGGGACGCCTTATTATTCGATCGAATCGGAACGGCTGGAGGACGCGGTGCGCGTCGCCATGCCGGCCGAGCGGATCCTGACCGGGCGGCGCGTGCTGGCGGCATCGCCCAAGGCGGCGGTGCTCGACGACGGGACGCGGATCGAGGCAGGCGGCGTGATCGACGCGCGTGGGGGGGCGACGCTTCGGCATCTCGATTGCGGGTGGCAGAAGTTCGTGGGGCACGAGCTGGTGCTCGATGCGCCGCATGGGCTGGAACGGCCGATCGTGATGGACGCGACCGTCGAGCAACATGACGGCTATCGCTTCGTCTATTGCCTGCCGTTCGCCGAGAATCGCGTGTTCGTCGAGGACACTTATTATAGCGAGTTCGCGCACCTGCATGTCGACAGCATCGCCGCGCGGATCGCGCGATATGCCGAGGCGCGCGGGTGGAAGGTCAACAGCATCGCGCGACGCGAGTCGGGCGTGCTGCCGGTGGTGATGGGCGGCGATTTCGACGCCTATTGGCAGTCGGGCAGCGGCGGCGTGGCGAAGGTCGGCGCGCGGGCGGCGATGTATCATCCGACGACGGGATATTCGTTGCCGGATGCGATCCGGACCGCGGTGATGATCGCAGGCGAGACCGACCTGTCGGGCGCGGCGCTGCACACCCGATTGCGGGCGCATGCGCGCGCGGCGTGGGATGCGCGCGGCTTCTATCGGATGCTGGACCGGATGCTGTTCCGGGCGGCGGCGCCGACGGAACGCTACCGCGTGTTGGAACGCTTCTACACGTTGGATGGTGGGTTGGTGCGGCGTTTCTATGCCGCGCAATCGACCGGCATGGACAAGTTCCGGATCCTGGCGGGCAAGCCGCCGGTTCCGGTGGGCCGCGCGATCGCGGCGCTCGGGGAGACGCGACGGTAATGGCGACAATAGCAGCGAATTCGGCCATTGGTGCCGGCACCGTCACGGCCGGTGCGGTCCCAGTGCGGGCCGGGGCACAGCCGCAGAGCGCGGTGGTGATCGGCGCGGGCTTCGGCGGGCTGGCGCTCGCGATCCGGCTGCAATCGGCGGGCGTGCAGACGACGCTGGTCGAGGCGCGCGACAAGGCCGGCGGACGGGCGTACGTCTGGGAACGCGACGGGTTCACGTTCGATGCCGGCCCGACCGTCATCACCGATCCGGCGTGCCTGCAGGAATTGTGGGGCCTGAGTGGTCGGCAGATGGCCGACGATATCGAGCTGTTGCCGGTGACGCCGTTCTACCGCCTGAACTGGCCGGACGGGACGAATTTCGACTATTCCAACGACGACGCGTCGTTGATGGAGGAGATCGGCAAGCTTAACCCCGACGATATCGCGGGCTATGCCAAGTTCCTGGATTATGCGGCCGGCGTGTACCGCGAGGGGTATCTGAAGCTCGGCCATGTCGCGTTCCTCGACTTTGCGTCGATGTTGAAGGCGGCGCCTGCGCTCGCGAAATACCAGGCTTGGCGCTCGGTCTACTCCGTCGTGTCGAGTTTCGTGAAGAACGAGAAGCTGCGCGAGGCGCTGTCGTTCCACACGCTGCTGGTCGGCGGCAACCCGATGACGACGAGCGCGATCTACGCCCTGATCCACAAGCTGGAGAAGGACGGCGGCGTTTGGTTCGCGCGTGGCGGCACGAACCAGCTGATCGCGGCGTTGTGCACGCAGTTCGAGCGGCTGGGCGGCACGTTGCGGCTGGCCAGCCCGGTCGAGCGGATCGAGACGCTGGGCGACCGGGTAACGGGTGTGCGGCTGGCCGGTGGCGAGACGATCACGGCGGATGCGGTCGCGTCGAACGGGGACATCGTCCATACGTATCGCGACCTGCTGAAGGATACGCCGCGCGGCAAGCGGGCGGCGGCGAAGCTGGAGCGGAAGAGCTACTCCCCGTCGCTGTTCGTCGTGCATTTCGGCATCAAGGGGACGTGGCCGGGCATCCCGCACCACATGATCCTGTTCGGCCCGCGCTACCGCGAGTTGCTGACCGACATCTACGACCACGGCGTGCTGGCGGAGGATTTTTCGCTGTACCTGCACCATCCGACCGTCAGCGATCCGTCGCTGGCGCCGGAGGGTTGCTCGACATTCTATGCGCTGGCGCCGGTGCCGCATCAGGGCAAGCTGCCGATCGACTGGGAGGTCGAGGGGCCGAAATATGCCGAGCGCATCCTGGACGAAATCGAGAAGCGGCTGATCCCCGACCTGCGCGGGCGGATCATGACGCAGTTCCATTACACGCCGCAGGATTTCGGACGCGACCTGAGCGCGCATCTGGGGAGTGCGTTCTCGCTCGAGCCGGTGTTGACGCAGTCGGCCTGGTTCCGGACGCATAACCGCGATGACGTGATACCGAACCTGTACTTCGTGGGGGCCGGGACGCATCCGGGTGCGGGAATTCCGGGTGTGGTCGGGAGTGCGAAGGCGACCGCTGCGCTGATGCTCGAGGGGTTGCGGGTTTAGCTTCTTCTTCCCCGCTCCCTTTTAAGGGAGGAGCCGGGGGTGGGTGGTACGTGCGCTTGATCGGTGACGTTGGACTCGTGGTGCTGTAGCACCCACCCCCAACCCCCTCCCTTGAAAGGGAGGGGGCTTTGTTATGTGAAGAGGTTCTGCGTGAAGCGTCTTGCCATTTACTGCGGGTCGGCGACCCCGGCTGATCCCGTTTATATCGAGAGCGCGCGCGGCATTGGTCGCCGGCTGGCGGAGCGCGGGATCGGGGTCGTGTATGGCGGCGGTCGGCTCGGGCTGATGGGTGCGGTGGCAGATGGGGCACTGGCGGCCGGGGGCGAGGTGATCGGGGTGATTCCGGATGCGCTGGTATCCGCCGAGGTGGCGCATCTGGGCTGTACCGAACTGCATACCGTGCGGACGATGCATGAGCGCAAGCAGCTGTTTACCGACCTGTCGGATGGGTTCGTGACGATCCCGGGCGGGACGGGCACGATGGACGAGTTGTGGGAGGCGATGAGCTGGGCGCAGCTCGGTTACCATGCCAAGCCGGTCGGGCTGTTGAACGTGGCGGGCTATTACGACCTGCTCGTCGGGTTCGTGACCAAGATGGCGGAGGTCGGGTTCCTGCGGGCGGAGCATCGCGAGATTCTGGTGGTCGATACCGAACTCGACCGGCTGATCGACCGGATGGCGGCGTATGTGCCGCCGCGGACGATCGTGGCGATGGGCGCGCGCGAGCTGTGATCCGCGACCGCGCCGCGCTGGTCGAGCAGGCGCGGGAGAGCATCGCCAAGGGATCGAAGTCGTTCGCGGTGGCGTCCAAGCTGTTCGCGCCGGCGACGCGTGAGCGGGCGTGGCTGCTTTATGCCTGGTGCCGGCGGTGCGACGATCTGGCCGATGGGCAGGATCTGGGCTCAGCGATCAGCGTGGTGGACGATCCGCATGCGCGCTTGGCAGTAATCCGCGATCTGTCTGCGCGCGCGATGGCGGGCGAGGCGACGGGTGACCCGGCCTTTGACGCGTTAGGCGTGGTGGCCGCGGAGGTGGGGTTGCCGCAGGCGTGGGTGGACGATCTGATCGCGGGGTTCGCGCTCGATGCGGATGGATTCAGCCCGCGGACGACGGACGATCTGCTGCGTTATTGTTATCATGTGGCTGGCGTCGTCGGGTGCATGATGGCGGTGGTGATGGGCGTCGATCCGGCGGACGATGCGACGCTGGACCGCGCGTGCGACCTGGGGCTGGCGTTCCAGCTGGCCAATATCGCGCGCGATGTCGGTGAGGACGATGCGGCCGGGCGCTGCTACCTGCCGGCCGACTGGCTGGCGGAGATGGACGTGCCACCGGGCGAGACGATGCGACCGCTGTACCGCCCGCGGATCGCGGTGCTGGGGCGGCGGCTGGCCGCGATGGCGGAGGGGTATGAAGCGAGCGCGCGGGCCGGGACGCCGGCGTTAACGCTTCGGTCCGCCTGGGCGGTGCTGTCCGCGGCGGGGATCTACGGCGATATCGCGCGTGAGGTCGCGCGGCGGGGCGAGCGGGCGTGGGACAGCCGTGTGTTCACGACGAAGGCGGACAAGCTGGGCTGGGTCGCGAAGGCGGGCGTGCAGGCAGCGCGGCGCGCCAGTTATGCGGATGCGCGGACGCGGTCCGGGCTATGGATGCGGCCGGGACGGTAGGCCAACGATTCTGGCCCGACAGGACAACGGTGTGGTGATTAGTATTTCCATGTTGCCAGCGTCCGCGCCAAGCCATCTTCAAAGTCCGTCGAAGGCACCCAGCCGAGCAGATCGGCGGCCTTTTTTACGTCGAGGATGTTTACCGGAACGTCGGTCGTCCTGCCGGGGGCATATTGCACCAGCAAAGGCTGGCCTAGAAGATGTTCGACGCCGGCGATCACATCCAGCACTGATCGACCGGTGCCGCTGCCTATGTTGAGCGGGCCGTTAATGGGCGGCCGTTCCACCGCGGCCGCGACGGCGTCCATCAGATCGTCGATATAGAGATAGTCGCGCTGACTGGTGCCATCGCCCAAGATTGTGAGCGGTTGCCGGAGCCGATGGAGTTTCAGGATTGTGCCGATCAAGCCCTGACCCTTCTTGCTATCCTGTCCGGGGCCGTACGGATTCGACACTCGCAAGTTGGTGTACCCCGTGTCCGTATTGCGCGAGAGCAACTCAAGATATTGTTCGACGATTAATTTCGTCATTCCGTAGGAATTCAACGGACTAGTCGGGTGTTTCTCATCAATTGGCAAGTATTTTGGCATACCGTAAACGGTACCACCTGAAGATATGAAGATAAAATTCTTAACCTTGGATACAATGCAGGCTTCGATGAAGCTGATTTGCGGTGCGACGTTGTTATTGAGGTCGGACACGACTTGATTGTTGGCCATCCCGGGCGTCGATGAATTTATCAGTTGCACCACCGTGGACACGTCTTGGAGCGACGCGTGTGTTTCCAGGCTGTTCATCAGGTCGATCCGCCGGATTTCGACGGGACCGCCGACAAGTTCGGCATAGTCGGCCGGAAAATCGCGGCCGAAGGCGACGACCGGCAAACCTTGTCCAATTAACCGGCGAACCACGTGACGACCGATAAACCCGTTCGCACCGAAAACACCGATCATGCTCACGCTTCATCCTTTGTTTGATACCGCAAGTGTGTCGATGCGGCTCCGTCCCGAAGCGTGCCTTACCGGTCTCCGTCCTGAAAATCGCCGTGAAACCCGTTGCGGAGCGGCGCCCTCAGCCCGATTGACGAATTGGGTATGACGATAGCCCATTCGGGACGAAGGGCAACCTTCGACCGGGTCGAGCTTGTGCAGGTCGTTGCGTCGCGCGACCGGAAGGGAAATACCAATGGTCGTCTTGTTGCTCTTCGGGTTGATTGCAGTCGGGGCGCAGGCTGATGCCGGGCAGCCGCCTATCCCCGTTGCCAGAGCCAAGCCGGCAATGCCGCGCGTTGTGGCTGCAACCGGCGGCCCGTCAATCGGCGCGCTGGCGTACGGCCAGCCGAGCGATCCGATTGGCAGCATGACCGAAACGCGACTTCATTATCGCTGGACCGGAACGCATGCGGTTCCATGGTTCGGTCAGACAATCGAGGTGGAGGAGGAAGGCAGCGGGGTCGCGCAGGGGCCGGCGCGTGCGGCTTATGGGCTTGGCGTCAACGTGACGAAGCGGGACTGGCTGACCTCTCGCGTTCCCGGCGAGATCGACGGGACCAATGTGATGGCGCGCAACGGAGTCGGCGACGTAGCCGGGCATCTGGTCAATGTCGGAACGCGGGCGGGTTTTGCCGCGGTGCTCGAGGGGGTGAGCTACGCGTTCGATGCCCGGGGCCTGCCGGTGCGCGGGGTCCGCACATTGCTGGGCGTCAACGCGCCTGAGACGCCCGGCGGCGACGGCAGTGAACGGGGGGTAGCGACCCTCGCGGATAAGGGCGACAATGATGCCGCCTTTTTTGCCGGTCGGAACGGCGGGACCTGGAAGGATTTCCTGCGGAACGAAGTCGTGCCGGGTCTGCCGGTCACGCGGATCTCCGGTTCCGGGAACGAGACCGACCTGGGTGCCAATCAGTCCGGTGACGTCCGCTTGTCGATCGGGCGGGACCGCGGGGCGGCCGGCAGCAGCGCTATTGATGTCTACGGTGCGCCAGGCTCCACGGTTGGGCTGCAAGTTATCCGAAAGGGCGGCGCGGGCGGCGGATCGGCGATCGTCCACCGCGGGGCCGGCAAGCTGGCGATCGACGCGCGCGATGCGGGCGGCGAGGTAGTCCTGCAAGCTGGCGGGCAGGATGTTGTCGCGGTTGCCCGCAAGGCGGTTCGCCTTCCGCAAGGCGTGCTGACCATGACGGAGGTGCAGGCATCAGCAGTGCCGGCACCGGCCGCCGGGGCCCAATCCTTGTTTATCGATTCTCGCGATCACAAGCTGAAGCGCAAGGATGCCACTGGCGCGGTCACGATCATCGGCTGATGCCGATCCCGATCGTGACCGCGCCGGCTTGTTACCAGCCCTTGCCGTTGCGGTGCACCGTCATCCATTCATAACCGGCCGCTTCGACGATCGACGGGATCATGCGTTCGAAGGCATGCAGCACTGACCCGTCGTAAGGAAGCGGTTCACCCGGAAGATCGCCGAGACAGTCCTGATCGTTCCAGATCGCCTGGAGGGCGTCCGGGCGTGCCCAGAACATCGTCCCAATCGGAAACACCGGTTCGTTCGGAATGTTCGGCTCGGGCGTCAGCCGTTTCGCGAGATCGACCGCGAACGACCGGTTCTTCGTCCAACCAACATAATGATAATCCTCGGCGAACAGTAATCCGAGCTTCTCGTCGGCAACGAAGTTCTGCAGCACCTTCGCCAGATTGTCAGCATCGCCGATCAGCGTCGACGTCAGGAATGCCCGCCAGACGTCGCCGAGTTGCCGGGACGCGGCCACCGACTGCTTCCCGTGGAAATGACCGACGACATCATAGGATTTGCGTTCGAGGAACGGCGGGATCACTTGGATGAAGGGAACGACGTCGCGACCGATGTTGCCACCTTCGATCACGGACACCTTGCCGCCGCGATATTTCAAAAACGCATGCTCGCATTCGATCCGGCCAAGCCGGCTGCTGGTCGTGATGACCACGTCGGCTTCCAGATTCGCCTCGTTGAACAGCGTCACAAATTCATCGGCCAGATCCGGATAGTGCATGTGGAGGTGCATCAGGACGCTGGGTGTCGTCGCGCCCAGCGGGACGGACTTGGCCTTCTCGAGATCGACCGACCGATGCGTGGCGGCGCACGCTCCGTTACTCTGTTCCAGCAACAGCCCGGGCTTGCCGAGATGCTTGCGGCCGTCGAGCGCCGCACCCTCGCTGAACCCGGGGCGGGGGTTTCGCGCGATGATGCCCTTCATCGAGCGGGCGGCATATGTCTTGAGTGCGGTCTCGGCAGCGATCTTCGACAGGATTGCGCCGCCTTCATGGTAGGACGCGTCGAAGCATCCGATTGCGTCAATTTCCCCGGTCAGGCGAACGCGATCATCAACAATCTTTTGGGCCTGCGTAAGGGAGCGGACGATGTCATCGGCGTAGTCCTGGAACGCGAACTTGCTGGCGACGATATCCCGGTTACGGCCGCCAAGATCACCCCGGTTGAGGCTTTCGACAACAAGGTCCGCGGCCAGGGCGACGTCGCAGAATGGCGCAACTCCGCCGGCGAAGCCGTGCGTTCGGATCGCATCGGCAATACCGGTTGCACCATCGAAACAGATCACCGGCTTATCGGCGGCGAACGCATCGAGCGCGACGTTCGGAAAGGGATCCATGCGGGACGACAGCACGAACACGTCGGCTGCCTGCATCAGGAAATCCAATTGCTTCTGCGGCGGTACGAGAAGCAGGTCGTGTTCGAGATCGAGGATTTCGATCATGCTCTTCAGCCAGAGCGAGTATTGCGTTTCATTCGCCGGATCATAGCCATGGCCGGCCCAGACGAACTTAACGGGCTTTCCATATTTGCGCCGGACCTGATCGGCGATCTGGATGAACAGATCGGTTCCCTTCCGCATCTGAACCGTGCCTGCACCTAGCACGAGCGCATAGTCGCCCGCCCGTGCGCCGAGCGATGCCGCGAGATTGGCGGGTGTGAGATCGCCCTTCGGAATCTCCCGGAGCGGTTCACGCGGTAGATAGCCCTGCGGCCGGACCGTGATGTTGGATATGCGGCCGCCGCGGTAGGTCGTCGCCTGCTCCTGGATCGATTCCGCGATCAGATCAGCCGGCGTAACGACAAGGTCGATGAGTTCGACGGTGCCGATCATACGCGGGATCGGCAACGTGTAGCTCGCAAATTCGTGAATGAGCCCGACCGACGGGACGTCGGACACCAAGGCTGCTTCGGCCAACGTAGCCGCTTCGACCGAGTTGAACACAATACCGATGACTTCGAACCGTTCGCGCAGTTCCCGGACCAGTTCGACTGCATCCCGCTTCGAAACCTGGGCATCGATGGACCAGACACATTCCTGCTCGAACGCGTCAACAAGTTCGCCGCCGCGAACGAGGATGAGGATGACATTGTGCGTTTTCTGATATGCGCGGAGCAGCGCAAGCCCGAGCAGGGGAGCGCCTGTCCGGGATGCCTCGTGACAGGCTATGGCGATCGAGGGCAGTTCCTTATTCCATGGGCGCCCGCCCGGCCGGCAAACTTCATCGAAATCAAACCGACCGGAGCGGCCTTCGAACCGGCCATGTTTCTGGAAATGTTCGAACGGGTCCGTTCCGCTGACGGCAAGATCGGGATAGGCCTCGAGATAGTAGGTCGGTGAAAAGTCGTGCGCCGGGAGAAGACCCATGATAGAACCATAGAAGATCCAATCATCTACCGCGTCCTGTTCGAGACGCAGATCCGGGCGCTGCTGCCGGTAGAAGACATCATCGAGATACTGGCGAATGAAGACGCGTCGCGTATTCAGCGAGTCATTATTGAACACCCGGTTCTGGAAGGCTCCGATTTCAAGATAATGCCTGACGGGCGCCATGGTGCCCGTTTTTACGTCCGAGTAATGGGAATAGACTTTGGCATCGAAGTCCGCGGGCATGGCGCGGGTCGCCTTGTCGCTCGCACGTGCGCGGACCGGCCCTTTGAACGCGCTGTCGCGCGAGTTCGGGAAACAGTCCTTCCAGTGGCCGAGCCGGTACAGCAGGTCATCCGGTTTCCATGCCAGGTCGAGGCCGAGAAGGAATGCAACGACACCCGGATCGGCCAGCAGGGCGGCGTAGGTTTGCGGCCAAGAGCGAGCGGTGGCGAGCTCACGACTGCCGCTCTCCGTGAGAGGCAGTATTTTGTCGAGCCACTGCAATTGCTTGCGTTGCGGGTTGCCGGGGAACCGGTTGCCCCCGTCACCGCCGTTCATCAGTTTGCCGAGAACCGTTTCGAGAAATTCCGAGGAGTTCCAGAAGCCGCGAACGAGAGCCTCAATGCTCTGTCCTACCTTTTCCAGGCAGACGGCGTAGGATTCCGCCCGCCGTCCCAGAAAAACATCATAGGCATTGATGACATCCTCAACCGTGCAGCAACCATCGTCGGACATGAGAACCCCAATTCCTACCTATAAGAGGGTCAGGATACGGGACCTCCGTGACAATTGGAATGGCCGGCGGCCATGAACCGCCGGAGTGGTTCAAACTCCCGGGGGAACCGTTTGACGGAATAGTGCCGAGGCATTTCGGCCGTTAAGTCTGCCACATTGTCCTCACAAAGCCCGGCTTTCTGGTAACATATGTCAGGCGCCGAAACGCGTTCAGGGTGCGACCCCGGCCGGGCGGGCCTCCGCCAGGATGAGCGCGAACTGGTCGTCGGGATCGGTCCATTCGGCGATCGGTTCCCAGGCGCCGGCGCGGAGCAGGACGCGGGCGTCGCGCGGGCCATATTTGTGGCTGTTCTCGGTGTGGATCGTCTCGCCGGCGGCCATCATAAACTGTTCGCCGACGATGGTGAACGCGACGTCGCGGGTCGCCTCCAGGTGCATTTCGACGCGCGCGTGAACGTCGTTCCAGACCGCGCGGTGGCGGAAGGCGTCGACGGGGACGTCGGCATCGAGATCGCGGTTGATGCGATGCAGGAGGTTGAGGTTGAACGCGGCGGTGACGCCCTGCGCATCGTCATAGGCGGGGACGAGGACGTCTGGTGATTTGACGCGGTCCATGCCGATCAGCAGCATCGACCCTTCGCCGAGCGTCTCGACCATCGCGCGGAGCAGGTTGACCGCGGTGCGGGCGACCATGTTGCCGATCGTCGAGCCGGGGAAGAAACCGAGCCGCGGCAGACCGGCGATGCGGTCCGGCGTGGCGATCGGGTGCATGAAGTCGGCCTCGACCGGCACGATCGGCAGCTTCGGGAAATCGGCCGCCAGTGCCGCGGACGATTCGCGCAGGAAGTCGCCGGAGATGTCGATCGGGACATAGGCGGCGGGTTCGACCGCGGCGAGCAGGTGGGGCGTCTTGGTGGAGGAGCCGGAGCCGAATTCGACGACCGCGCGGCCGGGACCGACCAGCTTCGCGATGTCGCCGGCGTGGCGGCTGAGCAGGGCGGTTTCGACGCGGGTGGGGTAATATTCGGGGAGATCGGTGATCTTCTCGAACAGCTCCGACCCCTCGCGGTCGTAGAACCAACGTGCGGGGATGGCGCGCGGGCGGGCGGCGAGGCCAGCCAGCACGTCGGCGCGGAACGCCGGATCGGCGGCGCGCCGGTCGTGAAGCGCGGGGGCGATGGGTTCGGCCAGATCGGTCATCACAGGTCCCTTGCGAGGCGCAGCCCGGTGAACTGCCAGCGTTGATGCGGATAGAAGAAGTTGCGGTAGGAGGCGCGGACATGGCCGCGCGGGGTGGCGCAGCTGCCGCCCTTCAGCACCGACTGGCCGGACATGAACTTGCCGTTGTATTCGCCGACCGCGCCGGGGGCGGTGCGGAAGCCGGGATAGGGCAGGTAGGCCGAACCGGTCCATTCCCACACGTCGCCGAACAGCGCGCGGAGTCCCGTGCCGGCGGGTGCGGCGCGCGGGCGGACGGGGCCGGCGGTGTCGAGCTGGTTGCCCCCCGCGGGATCGTGACCGGCGGCGGCGGACTCCCATTCGGGTTCGGTCGGCAGGCGTGCACCGGCCCAGCGGGCGTAGGCGTCGGCCTCGTAATGGCTGATGTGCGTGACGGGGGCCGCGGGGCGGATCGGGTGGAGGCCGTCGAGCGCGAAGCTGGCCCAGCCGTCGCCCGCGCGCTGCCAGTAGAGCGGCGCTTCGATCGCCTCCGCCTTTACCCAAGTCCAGCCGTCGGAGAGCCAGTGGTCGGGGCGATCGTAGCCGCCGTCGGCGATGAAGTGCGCCCATTCGGCGTTGGTGACGGTACGGTCGGCGAGCGCATGCGGGTGGAGCAGCACGTCATGGCGCGGCCCTTCGCAATCGAACGCAAAGCTGCCGCCGCCGTGACCGAGCTGGACGATGCCGGTGCGGCCGGGCATCCATTCGATCGGGCCGGGGATGGCGGCGGGGGTGTCGCGCGGGTGATCCCAGATTGCGGGGGCGGTCGGGTTTTGCGCGAAAAGGTGGAGGATGTCGGTCTGGAGCAGTTCCTGATGCTGCTGTTCGTGGTGGATGCCGAGTTCGATCAGCGTGCGGGCGTCGGAGCCGAGCAGCGGGGCGGCGTCCGCGATCGCCGCGTCGACATGCGCGCGCCAGGCGAGGATGCGGTCGAGCGACGGGCGGGTGATGAGACCGCGGGCGGTGCGGCTGTGGCGCGCGCCCTCGGCTTCGTAATAGCTGTTGAAGAGGTAGGCGAAGGACGGGTCGAACGCCGTGTAGCCAGGGACGTGATCGCGCAGCACGAAGGTTTCGAGGAACCAGGTAGTGTGGGCGAGGTGCCATTTGGCGGGGGACGCGTCGGGCATCGACTGGACGGTGGCGTCGGCATCGGACAGCGGGGCGACGAGGGCGACGGTCAGGTCGCGACAGCGCGCGAGGTCGGCGAGGAGCGGATCGGGGCGGGCGGGGAGTGCGTGTGTTGCCATTCGTTTCGGTCCCGTCGTCCGTCTAGATGGGGAGAACCGGTGAGGGTGGGTTTGGTTGCCCTGTGTATTGCTTACACTGGTGCTGGTGGGTTTTAGTTTGCGGTTCGGGCTGGATCCCCGCCTTCGTGGAATACGGATGGTGACGGCTGTATCGTTCCCCGGCGCAGGCCGGGGCCTGGGTGAAGCGGTCGCGTCTAGGCCCCGGCAGGCGCCGGGGAACGCGTAATGCTCAGCCCTTAACGCGTCGCGCCGGGTTGCCAGAGGATGTCGCCGGCGGCGGACTGGACGTGGCGGGCGAGGACGAAGAGGTGGTCGGACAGCCGGTTCACATAGGCCAGCGCAACCGGGTTGAGGCCGACGGTGCCGTCCGCGACGACGCAGGCGCGTTCGGCGCGGCGGGCGATGGCGCGGGCGAGGTGGATCGCGGCGGCGGCGGGCGTGCCGCCGGGCAGGATGAAGCTGCGCAGCGGGGCGAGCGCCTCGTTCATCGCGTCGATCTCATGTTCCAGCCGGGCGACCTGGTCGGGGATGATCCGCAGCGCCATGTCGGAGGGCGCGAAATCCTGCCCCGGCGTGGCGAGGTCGGCGCCGAGATCGAACAGTTCGTTCTGGATGCGGCCGAGCATGGCGCGCGCGGCCTCCGGCATGTCGTGGGACAGCGCGACGCCGATCGCGCTGTTCGCCTCGTCGACGTCGCCCATCGCCTCGAGCCGGGCGTCGGACTTGGGGATGCGCGATCCGTCGACCAGGCCGGTTTCGCCGCCGTCGCCGGTGCGGGTGTAGATCTTCGTCAGGTTCACCATGATGTCAGGCCGGGCGGCTGAGCATCAGGAACAGCACGACCAGCACGACGGCGAGCGCCTGGAACTGGATGCGGCGCCACATCATCTTGTTCTGGCGCAGGCCGGACACGTTGGGACCGGTGCCGGTCAGATCGGCCTGGCTGGTCTTCAGAAACGCAACGATGCCGCGGATCAACGAAACCAGTGCGCCGATCGCGGCGAGGACGATCAGGATGATGAGGAAGGTTTCCATCAGGGAGAGATAGTCCCGGCGGGGCGCGGTGCCAATGGACATAGTGTCGCAGCGGGCGCGGATAGTGCGATCGCGGCGCGCAGTTCGGCGGCGAGCGCGGCGCCGTCCTGTCCCGCGCTGCGCAAGTCGGCGATCGCGGGGGCGCCGTCGCGTTTCGCCAGCCGGCGGCCGTCGGGGCCGAGCATCAGCGGGTGGTGGTGGTAGCGTGGTACGGGGAGGCCGAGCAGCGCCTGGAGCAGGCGGTGGACATGGGTGGCCTCGAACAGATCGACGCCGCGGACGATGTCGGTGACGCCCTGGTGCGCATCGTCGAGCGTGACGGCGAGGTGGTAGGAGGCGGGGGCGTCCCGCCGGGCGAGGACGACGTCGCCGTGGTGCTCGGGGGTGGCGCGGACCGTGCCGGCGGTCGCGTCGTGCCAGTCGAACGGGCCGGCGCGTGAGGTGGCGGCGGCCATGTCGAGCCGCCACGCGGCGACGCGGGTGGGATCGGGCGCGCGGCGGCGACAGGTGCCGGGGTAGATCGCTGCCGGGCCGTGCGGGGCACTGGCGCTGGCGGCGATCTCGGCGGCAATTTCCGCGCGGGTGCAGGTGCAGGGGTAGAGGAGCTTTGCGGCGCGGAGTTGGTCCAGAGCGGCGGCGTAGGCGGGGAGGCGGGTGGACTGGTGAAGGACCGGGCCGTCCCAACTCAGCCCGAGCCAGGCGAGGTCGGTGAGGATCGTCGTGACATGCTCCGGGCGGCTGCGGCCGGGATCGATGTCCTCGATCCGGACGAGGAAGCGGCCGGCGTTGTTGCGCGCGAAATCGTGCGCGCGGATCGCGGAGACGGCGTGGCCGAGGTGGAGCTTGCCGGTCGGGCTGGGGGCGAAGCGGGTGGTGGGGGGCATGGGGGTGTGTAGCGTGCCCGGGAGATCAGGGGGAGAGTGTGCGGGACATGCCGTGCGGGTCTGGCGCTTCCACCCGTCATCCCGGCGCGGGCCGTGATCGCGTTTGGTTCAGATATGGCATTTTACCAGAGGAAGATCCCGGCTTTCGCCGGGATGACAATATGGGGTTCGACCTGTGTTCGGTTCAGCCGGCGAGGCCCAGTTTGCGCGCGACGGAGGCAAGCAGGCCGGGCGATTGCGACGCGGCGGGGTTGGTTGCGACAGCGGACGGCGTTCCGGCGATGGCGCCCGCGGCGGGGGCATTGCCGGCGTCACCGTGTTTTTCCCATTCGGAGTGATAGTCGCCCTGTTGCGGCCAGCGCTTGAACAGCGGGACGTGCGCGGTCTTGGGCGCGATGACGAGCAGGCCGGTGTTGGTGTTCGTCGGGCCGATTTCACCGCCCGCGCGGCGGAACAAATCCTCGATCACCAGAAATTCGTGATTGTCGGCCATTTCGGAGAAGAAAGCGCGCAGGACGGTGAAGCCATTGCTGGGCGTGAAGACGCGGTACGGGAATTCCTGGCTGAACTGGTAGAAGCCGTGACCGAGCCAGTTGTTCGCGGGCAGCGTCGATAGCAGGCGACCGCCGACCTTCACCATGTTCATCTCGTTCGCGATCGCGCCGGGCACGTTGAAGATATGTTCGAGCGATCCCGCGTCGAACACCGTGTCGAACGCCTGATGCAGCGCCGGGTCGATCGGATCGTTGAAATCATGGACGATATCGGCGCCTTCGTAGGCAGACGCATCGGCCGTACGGACGTTGGTGGCGCCTATGCTCTGCAGCAAGCCCTCGTCGGCATAGCGCTTGCCGCCGCATGCCTCCTCGTAGCCGATGTTCAGCCCGGCGCGACGGAACAGTGCGTCCGCATGATCATAGGCTTGCGGGGGGACGTGCAATTCCTGCCGACCAATCTGTACCGTGTCGCCCATCGGGCCGCACAGCTTGTAGGATTCAAGCAGGAACTGGAGGTTCCAGAGATCAATACCCATTCCGATTACATCCAATCCTTTCGGACTTTCTGGCCAGGCCCAGTTGCCGTGTCAACGACAGCGGGCGTGAAGACCGGCGCACAAGGGGGTTGACCTGGAATCATCGTGGTGGTGTCATGCGCTTGTCACGGCCTTTCGTCAGGGTCGCGATGACGGAGACGTAGGGCCTACCGGCCGCTTGCGCCCCGCGTGCGACGGGACCGGTGAACCGGTATGACCGATGTCTCCACCCACTGGTGGAAGGCAGTCGTCGTACGATGTACCATCCCGATCTGTTGAAGCACCCCGACCTGTTGCGGCATCCCGACAGCTGTCCGGCGCTGGTGCTGAACGCCGACTATACTCCGCTGAGCTATTATCCGCTGAGCCTGTGGCCGTGGCAGACCGCGATCAAGGCGGTGTTCCTGGAGCGCGTCGACATCGTCGATCATTACGCGCGCGAGGTGCACAGCCCGACGCATGTGATGAAGCTGCCGTCGGTCATCGCGCTCCGGCAATATGTGAAGCCGTCGCAGCATCCGGCGTTCACGCGGTTCAACCTGTTCCTGCGCGACCGGTTCGCATGCCAATATTGCGGGGTGCAGAGCGACCTTACGTTCGACCACGTCATCCCGCGGTCGCAGGGCGGGCGGACGACATGGGAGAATGTCGCGACCGCGTGTGCTCCTTGTAACCTGCGCAAGGGCGGGCGGACGCCGCAGCAGGCGAAGATGGCGCTGTACGTCCAGCCAATCCGGCCGACGACGTGGCAGTTACAGGAGCATGGGCGGAGTTTCCCGCCGCATTATCTGCACCAAAGCTGGCTGGACTGGCTGTATTGGGACATCGAGCTGGAGGCTTGAGCTGCCGCTAGAGTTCTTTGCCGGCGAAGTAGTGTTTGTGGTGCTGTTGCACCCACCCCCAGCCCTCTCCCTTGAAAGGGAGGGGCTTGGAAGAAACGGCGTCACTCTTACGCGAGGCCCCTTTCGATCAGTAGCCGCGGTCGCGGCGAGGGCGGGCGTTGCGGTCGTCGGGGTACGGGCGGTCGTCCTGTGCGTTGTTGTCGCTGACCGGGACGATCTTGATTTCGACGCGGCGGTTCTGGGCGCGACCGTCGACGGTGTCGTTCGACGCGACCGGCTGGCTGCTGCCGAAGCCGCGGGTGGCGAGGCGGGCGGACTGGACGCCGCGGGTGGTGAGATAGTCGGCGACCGAGCGGGCGCGGTTTTCGGACAGGGGAATGTTGATCTGGTCGCCGCCGGTTGAATCGGTATGGCCGTACACGTCGACCATGGTCTGGTTATACTGGCTCAGCGTCTGCGCGACCTGGTCGAGCGTCGTGCGGAACTGCGGCTGGATCGCGTAGCTGTTCGTGTCGAACGTGATGCCCGACGGGATGTTCAGCAGCAGGTCGTCGCCGTCGCGCGTGACCTCCACGCCGGTGCCCGCGGTCTGGCGGCGGAGCGCCTGTTCCTGCCGGTCCATGTAGCCGCCGATCGCACCACCGGCGATCGCACCGATGCCCGCGCCGACGATCTTCTCCGTCCGATCACGGCGCCCGCCGAGCACGTCGCCCGCGAGCAGCCCGCCGAGGCCACCGAGACCCGCGCCGATTGCGGCGCGCGACACGCGCTGTTCGCCCGTATTGGGGTCGGTGACGCAGGCGGTGGTGGCGGTGAGCGCCAGCATGGCGGCGGCGGTGATCTTCAGGTTGCGCATCGTTGGGGATCCTAGTCGTAGATTGCACCGGGAAACCCGGCTTTGACGAGCTTGTTCCGCATCCGTGCTGAACGGCACCTGATCGTTTGGTCGTAGGAACCGCACGGACGACGGCCGATGATCCGCCATTGTGGCGCCCGCCGCTTTCGTTCAAAGACGCACTGCGCCCATGACCGACGCTTCCCCCTTTCCGTGGATCGACCTTGCGATCATCCTGGCGCTTGTCGCGCTGAACGGCGTGTTCGCGATGTCCGAACTGGCGATCGTGTCCGCACGCAAGCAGCGGCTGGAGGCGATGGCCCGCGCCGGCAAGCATGGCGCGCGCGCCGCGCTGAAGCTGGCGAACGATCCGGGGCGGTTCCTGTCGACGGTGCAGATCGGCATCACGCTGATCGGGATCGTGTCGGGCGCCTATTCGGGATCGAGCCTGGGCGGACCCGTCGGCGAACGGCTGGCCGCGATCGGACTGCCCGCCAGCTGGGGCTTCGGGGTCGTCATCGCGCTCACCACCTATGCCTCGCTGATCATCGGGGAACTGGTGCCCAAGCAGTTCGCACTGCGCGCGCCCGAGGCCATTGCGGTGGTGATGGCACCGGTGATGCGCGGGATGGCGTGGGTGACCGCACCGTTCGTCTGGCTGCTCGACGGGACGAGCATGCTGATCTTCCGCCTGCTGCGGCTGGACCGCGAATCGGAGAATCACGTCACCGCCGAAGAGCTTCACATGATCGTTGCCGAGGCGTCCAACGCCGGCGTGATCGAGGAAAGCGAGCGGGCGATCATCAGTGGTGTCGTGCGGCTGGCCGACCGCCCGGTGCGCGAGGTGATGACGCCGCGGACCGAGGTGGAATGGATCGACCTGGACGCGGAGCCCGAGACGCTGGCGATGCGGCTGGCCGAGATGCCGCACAGCCGGATCCCGGTGGCGAACGGATCGGTCGACGAGATCATCGGCGTGGTGCAGGCGCGCGACCTGGTCGCGGCTCTGATCGCGGGCGAGGCGATCGATCTGCGCGCGCTGACCCGCGACGCGCCGGTAGTGACCGACCGGATGGACGCGATGGACGTGCTGGGCGTGCTGCGCGAGGCGGAGGTGCCGGTGGCGCTCGTCCATGACGAGTATGGCCATTTCGAAGGGCTGGTGACGCCGGCCGACCTGCTCGCCGCGATCGCCGGCGCGTTCGCATCGGACCGCGACGACGACAGCGACCCGCCGATCCACGAGCGCGAGGACGGCAGTTTCCTGCTGTCCGGTTCCTGCGCGGCGGATGCGATGGCGGAACGGCTGGACTTCACGCTGCCCGAGGACCGCGACTATGCAACCGTCGCGGGCCACGCGCTGTCGGTGCTGCGCCACCTGCCGAAGGTTGGCGAAGTGTACCGCGACCGCGACTGGAAGTTCGAAGTGGTCGACATCGACGGCCGCAAGATCGACAAGGTGCTGGCAACGCGGGTGGGTAAGCGGGGGTAGCTGCGGCATCTACGGCGGACCGTCGGTGCCGGGTCAGGCACCGGCTTAGCGGTCGTCCGAGACCGGACCCAGATCGGTCAGTTGTCGCATGTCATGCACAACGACGTGGGTCTGGAAGTAGTATTTGCCCGTTGGTCGGCCGCCGGCCAGGAAGTTGATACGTGTCTTGCGGGCCGTCCCGACGACGAGCAGCGCGTGCCCGCTCAGCCGGGTCTCGACGGGTTTGCGGAAGCGATCGTCCGGTTGGCTTGTCAGCGCGGCCGGAATGACGAGCGTGATGTTGCGGGGGTCCCGATAGTCCTGTTCGGAATTCAGATAGAGGTTGCCGCTCTGCCGACCAGACGCGCGGACCACGAGGCGGAACGTCCCGCGGATACCATCCGGCGATGCGGCCGCCAGCATGACCGCCTGTTCCGGCGTGATCCACGGACTCGCGACATTGACGGTATAGTCGGGCGTGATCGGGCCGACGCCGGCAGACCGGTCCAGTGCCGGGGCGCAGCCCACCAGCAGCGCACACAGAAGCATCGAGGTTCGATTGAGCGTCATGATGCTGTGCAATGTCCGAGGAGGGAAGGCGTGCCTGTCCTGGCAGGCTATCCCAGCATTCATGACGGATCCAAGTCCGTTGGCGCTCCAGATTTGCCCCGATGTCAGGCCCCTAGTCGCCGAGCCGAGCAGCAACGACTGGGAGCCTGTCGGGTGGAAGGCGGACGGGCGGGCGCGGTCTCTGTCTCAGCCGAGCTTGCCGAACTGGGTTTCGAAGCCGGCGCGGTCACCCTTGGCGAGGTAGCTGGCCTGTTCGATCCAGCGGTCCTTTTGGAGGCGGCCCTTGAAGGGGCCCATCTGGCTGTCGATCGCGGCCTGTTGCGTCGCGTCGAGTGCGGCGAGCTGGTCGAAGCGGGTGATGCCGAGTTCGCCGAGGCGGGTGGCGGCCTTGGGGCCCAGGCCCTTGAGCGTGGTCAGGACGTCCGGGTCGCCGACCGGTTCGGGGAGGGCGACAGGGGGCGGGACGTCGGGGTGCGCATCGACGCCGAGCAGTTGGCCGATCGTATCCTCGATCGCGGCGGCGGCGCCGTCGGCGACGCTGTCGCCCTCCTGGCCGGTCACGCGGTCGGTCGGCGTGCGGCGGCCGCGGAGCAGCAAAGTCAGGATCAGGACGAGCACGATGGCCGCCCCGATGACGAGGCCGATGGTGTTCATGTCGGGTGAGGTGGTCAGCATGGAGGGCCCTGTTCGGATCGGTCGGTCATGGGAAGGTTAGGAATACGAAGTCAGGCGCTGTCGGCCGCCTCGCGCGCGGCCTCGCGCCAGCCGATGTCGCGGCGGCAGAAGCCGGTGGGGAAATCGATCGCGTCGACAGCGGCATAGGCCTTGTCGCGCGCCGCGGTGACGGTGCGGCCGGTCGCGGTGACCGCCAGCACGCGGCCGCCGACCGCGATCAGCCGATCGTCCTCCGACCGCGCGGTGCCGGCGTGGAAGACGGTGGCACCGGTCATCGCCGCGCCGTCCAGCCCGGTGATCGTGCCGCCGCGCGCGGGCGTGCCGGGATAGCCGTCCGCCGCCAGCACCACGGTCAGCGCGCAGTCGTGCGACAGGCGCGGATGGGGGGCATCGGCCAGCGTGCCGGTGGCGGTGGCGAACAGCAGCGGGAGCAGGTCGCCCTCGATCCGCGGCATCAGCACCTGCGTCTCCGGGTCGCCGAAGCGGGCGTTGTACTCGATCAGCTGCGGCCCGGTGGGGGTGAGCATCAGCCCGGCATAGAGCACGCCGGAATAAGGCGTGCCGGCATCCGCCATCACGCGGACGGTGGGCAGGATGATCTCCGCCATCACGCGGGCCTCCAGTTCCGGCGTCAGCACGCGGGCGGGGCTGTAGGCGCCCATGCCGCCGGTGTTGGGGCCGGTGTCGCCCTCGCCGACGCGCTTGTGATCCTGCGCGGAGCCGAGGGCGACCACCGCGGTGCCGTCGGTCAGCGCGAACAGGCTGGCTTCCTCGCCGGTCAGGAACGCTTCGATCACGACCTCTGCGCCGGCCGCGCCAAAGCCGCCGTCGAACATGGTCTCGAGCGCGGCGGTCGCCTCCGCCGCGGTGGTGGCGATGACGACGCCCTTGCCCGCGGCGAGGCCGTCCGCCTTGATCACGACGGGGAGCGTGAAGCCGGCGAGCGCCGCGGACGCCTCGGCCAGCGTGGTGCAGCGGACATAGGCGGCGGTCGGGATGCCGGCGCGCGCGCAGAGATCCTTGGTGAAGCCCTTCGACCCTTCGAGTGCGGCGGCGGCGCGCGACGGGCCGAACACCGGCACGCGCGCGGCGCGGAGCGTATCGGCGAGGCCGTCGACCAGCGGCGCCTCCGGCCCGATCACGACGAGGTCGATCGCATGTTCGGTGCAGAATGCGACGACGGCGGCATGATCCGCCGCATCGAGCGCATGGCAGACCGCGTGCGCCGCAATGCCGGGGTTGCCAGGCGCGGCATGCAGGCTACCCAGCAACGGCGATTGCGCGAGTTTCCACGCAAGCGCATGTTCGCGACCCCCGGACCCCAGCAACAGGATGTTCATGGCTTCCCCTTTTGACGGCCTCCTAGCCGAGCCGGTGCCCGGCGACAACGCAGCGGCGGTTTCCGTGTCCGAACTGTCCGGTGCGCTGAAACGCAGCGTGGAGGACGCGTTCGGCCACGTCCGGGTGCGCGGTGAGATTTCGGGGTGGAAGCGGCACACGTCGGGGCATTGCTATCTGGCGTTGAAGGACGACCGCGCGGTGATCGACGGCGTGGTGTGGAAGGGGCAGGCGGCATCGCTCCGCTTCCGGCCCGAGGACGGAATGGAGGTGATCGCCACCGGCAAGCTGACGACCTATCCCGGCCGGTCGAAATACCAGATCGTGATCGAGCGGATGGAGATCGCGGGGGCGGGCGCGCTGATGGCGCTGCTCGACCAGCGGCGGCGGATGCTGGCGGCGGAAGGGCTGTTCGGTGAGGAGCGGAAGGTGGCGCTGCCGTTCCTGCCGCGGACGATCGGCGTGGTGACGTCGCCGACCGGCGCGGTGATCCGCGACATCCTCCACCGGTTGCGCGATCGGTGCCCGACGCATGTGCTGGTTTGGCCGGTTGCGGTGCAGGGCGAGGCGGCGGCAGGTCAGGTGGCGCGCGCGATCGCCGGGTTCGATGCCATGGCTGCGGATGGCGCGATCCCGCGGCCGGACCTGGTGATCGTGGCGCGCGGCGGCGGGTCGATCGAGGATCTGTGGGCCTTCAACGAAGAAGTGGTGGTGCGCGCGATCGCGGACTGCCGGATCCCGATCATCTCCGCCGTGGGCCACGAGACCGACACGACGCTGGCCGATTTTGCCGCGGACCGGCGCGCGCCGACGCCGACCGCGGCGGCCGAGATGGCGGTGCCGGTGCGGGCCGAACTGCTGGAGGCGGTGCGGAGCCTGTCGAACCGGACATTCCGCTGTGCGACGCGGTACCGCGAGCGGGCGGACGAGCGGCTGGTGGGGACGGCGCGGCGGTTGCCGACCGCGGAGACGTTGCTCAGCCCACAGCGGCAAAGGCTGGACGAGCTGGGCGACCGGTTGCCGCGCGCGCTGGGGCGGCGGCTGGCGGTGGCGCGTGGGGACCTGGCGCATGCGGCGGGGGCTTTGCGGCCGGCGTTGTTGCGCCACCGGGCGGAGCGGGCAGGCGCGCGGCTGGCGGCGGCGCGGTTTTCGCCCGTGCTGGTGCAGCGGCCGTTGGCGGAGCGTGGTCGCCAAGTCGCGCAGGCGGGGCGGTTGCTGGAGCAGCTCGATCCGAACCGGCCGCTGGCGCGCGGCTATGTGAAGGTGGAGCGGCGCGGCGACGGCAGCGTGCTGACCACCGCGGCGGCGGCGCGGGCGGCGGGGTTGTTGACGCTGCACTTCGCGGACGGCGCAGTCGATGCGCGGGTTGAGAAAGCCGGGGCAGCCCCCTATCCAAAGGTCAGGGCGGATCAGCCCGGACTGTTCGAGTGAGTGCCGTCACGATGTCGATGTTGATGCGTATCCTGCCATGTTGATGTCCCCGGGGCGGCCCGCCAAGCTGCATTATATGGCCAATAATTTCCGGATGCTGGTGCGTGGCGACCATGTCGTGTGCGCGCAGACGGGTGTCGCGATCCCACTGGACAATCTGAAATATTGGAGCGTCGAGCGGCAGGAACCCTATGCGACCGCGCAGGCGGCGAGCGCGGCGATGCTGCCGCCGCCGATCGCGTGAATCAGCCGGATGCTCCGCGGGCGTTGCTGGCGCTGAATCCCGCGCTCGACCGGGCGGAGATCGCCGCGCGTTTCGCACGCGACGGGCGGGTGCAGATCCGCTCCGTGCTGACCGAAGCGGCGGCACGCACGACGCACGACGTGTTGCGGCACACGCCGTGGGGCATTGCGTGGCAGGCGGACGGCGACGGACCGCATATGGTGCGGGCCGGCGCGTTGCCGCAGGTACCGGCGGCCGAACAGGGGCGCGTCGGGCAAGCGATCGGCACGGCGATGACGGGGCGCGGCTATGCGTTCCTGTTCTCGCAATATCCGATGCTGGAGGCATATCTGAAGAAGTGGGCGCCGGGTGGGCCGCACGACCTGCTGCTCGAACATCTGAACGATGCGCCGTTCCTCGATTTCGTGCGCGGTGTGACGGGGATACCGGAGCTGGTGAAGGCCGATGCGCAGGCGACGCTGTACCGGCCGAACCAGTTCCTGTCGGAACATGACGACGCTCATGCCGGCGAGAGCCGCCGCGTCGCCTATGTCCTGAACCTCTGCGCTGTGGACTGGCGTCCAGACTGGGGCGGCTACCTGAACTTCTACGATGCGGACGGTGATGTGAAGGCGGGGTTCCGCCCGCGGTTCAACGCGCTCAACCTGTTCCGCGTGCCGCAGCGTCACAACGTGACCTATGTGCCGCCGTTCGCCCCGCTGGAGCGGTTCGCGATCACCGGCTGGTTCCGCGACCGGTGACGGCACCGGGCGGCGAGACCCTATTCCAGCTTGCAGCGGGGATCGACGCCGACGCGCTGGCGGTGACCTATGCCGCATCGGGACGCGTGCGGATCGCGCCGTTCCTGACGGCGGAGAGCGCGGACGCGTTGCACGCGCATCTGCGCCAGCGCGAGGACTGGCGGCAGGTGGTGAACAGCGGCGCGAAGACGTTCGAGCTCGACCGGCCGACCCGCGCGGCGATGACGCCGGCGCAGGTTGCCGCGCTGGACGCGGCGGTGACGGCGGGCGCGCGATCGGGGTTCCAGTACCGGTTCGAATCGGTACGGGTCGACGATGGTGACGCCGCCCGGGCCGCGCGCGGCGAGCCAATCGACCGGTTCGCGCAGTTCATGTCCGGCGGTGCGGTCCGCGCGCTGTTGCGGATGGTGACCGGCGCGGCGGCGATCCGGTTCGCCGATGCGCAGGCGACGGCGTTCGCGCCGGGCGATTTCCTGACGGGGCATGACGATGCGGTGGCGGGCAAGGATCGGCACGCGGCCTATGTGTTCGGTCTGACGCCGGTCTGGCGGACCGAATGGGGCGGGCTACTGCTGTTCCATGACGGCGACGCGGTCGACGGATGGTCGCCGGCGCATAATGTGCTGACGCTGTTCGCGGTGCCGCAACTGCACAGCGTGTCGCTGGTGGCCCCGGCGGCGGCCTATCGGCGCTACGGGATGACGGGCTGGCTGCGTGGCGGGACGCAGCCATCGTGAGGGTTGTGCTGGCCGCAGCGGCGGTGAGCATGGCGGCGGTCGCGGTGGCAGCCCCGGCGGGAGGGCCGCCTGCGGGTGCCGCGCTGGTCGTCGATGGGACGGCGGAACAGGGGGGGGTGATCCGCGGCACGGTGCCGGACGGAACCGCGACGTTGCGGATCGACGGGACGGACGTGCCGTTTGCCGCGGACGGATCGTTCATCCTGGGGTTCGGGCGCGATGCGGGGCCGCAGGCACGGTTGGTGGCGACGCGGGCGGATGGCAGCGAATCGGTCCGCCTGCTGACCGTGGCGAGCCGGCGCTGGTCGGTGCAGTCGCTACCCACCTTGTCCCGCAGTACCCCGCCGACCGAGGTATTCCGGGTGCGACGCGAGGGCGAACTGGCGCAGATCGCGGCGGCACGCGCGCGGCGGGTGCCGGGGGATGGCTGGCGCGGCCGGTTCGACTGGCCGGTGACGGGGCGGATCAGCGGCGTGTTCGGATCGCAGCGAATCTATGCCGGCGAACCGGGGGCGGTCCATGCCGGCGTGGACATCGCGCGCCCAACCGGAACGGTAGTGCGGGCGCCGGCGGACGGGATGGTCGTGCTGGCGGCGGCGAGCCCGTTCACGCTCGAAGGGCGGCTGTTGATCGTCGATCATGGGGCAGGGATGAACAGCGCGTTCCTGCATCTGTCGCGCATCGACGTGGTCGATGGTCAGCGCGTGCGGCGCGGCCAGTTGCTGGGTGCGATCGGCACGACTGGGCGGTCGACCGGGCCGCATCTGCACTGGGCGGTGATGGTGCGTGACCAGCGTGTCGATCCTGCGCGGCTGGCGGGGCCGATGTCGGTTGAACCGCCGGCCAAACTGCCCGGCTAAGCCATCAGTTTTCGCGGCGGACGCGGATCGCGATCTGGTTGTTCACGTTCGCCAGGTAGCTTCCCATTGCGGCCCGGCGGATGCGGATCGGCTGTCCGGCGCGCGGGTCGCTGGGCAGCGAGCGCTCGTCGATCTGGACCCAGCGCGCGCCGTCCTGCAGCACGATGATCCATTTGCCCATCGCGGTGCGCGATGCGCCGCGGATCGTGGTTTCGAGCCGGTCGACCTCCGCCGCTTCCGCCTTGCCTTCGGGCGTGTCGCGGTCGCGTTCGCCGCCAAACAGGACAAGCGACGGGAGCGTCAGCCCGAACAGCGTGCGGCGTGCGGCGCGGACCTGCCCGCGATCCACCACCACGACGTCGCGGTTGCGTTCGGCCTTGTCCAGCAGCGCCGATTCCCGATCGAAGCAGGCGAGCCGATCAGCCGCGACGCCAATGTCGCGGCAGGCAATCAGCGACTGGAACACCGCGGGGCGGGCCGGGGGCGTGTCCGCCGCATGGGCCGGCACCGTGCCGCACGACAGCGCGGCGGCGATGGTGAGGAAAGGCGCGCGGGGCGTGCGGAGCGGGAGCTGGGCCATGGCCGATTGGTACCCCATAACGGCCCGCTGTCCAGTATGGGAAATCCGACACCGAACAGGCGGTTTGGTATCGCCTTTGATCGAATGTTGCAAGAAAGCGACACAAAGGAGGCGATCGTGTTGCAGCGCAACGTCCCGGCTTTACTTGCTTGCGGACGCCGGACAAGTTCCGGTCACGGAGCGGCTGAAACGAGAAAAACGGGCAGCCGGTCCAGCCGATGGGTCGAAGGCGTCAACAGGCGCATCGATCTCGCTAAGAGATAAGGGGCAACATCATGACTTCCGAGTTCGATATCCGCCGTCGCGCGCTGCGCACGGGTGCAGCATCGGCTGCACTGTGCCTTGCAATGGTGTCCGCACCCGCCTTCGCGCAGGCCGGAAGCCCGACCAGCCAGGACAACGGCCTGTCCGCCGTGCCGACCGGTTCGGCCACCGCTTCGCCGTCCGACAGCGATGCAGGCGCGATCGTCGTCACCGGTTCGCGCATCGCGCGCCGCGACCTGTCGTCGTCGAGCCCGCTGACGGTGGTGTCGAGCGAAGAATTCAAGCTCTCGGGCGCGGTGAACGTGGAAAGCGTCATCAACACGCTGCCGCAAGTCGTGCCCGGCACAACGTCCTTCTCGAACAACCCGGGCGGCGGTGTCGCCACCCTGAACCTGCGTGCCCTAGGCGCGGCCCGCACGCTGGTGCTGGTCAACGGCCGTCGTTACATGTTCTACGATACGTCCCAGATCACCGATCTGAACGTGATTCCGAGCTTCCTGCTCGAAGGCGTCGACGTTGTGACCGGTGGCGCATCGGCCGTGTACGGTTCGGACGCGATCGCGGGTGTCGTCAACTTCCGCCTGCGCAACAATCTGAACGGCATCGAAATCGGCAGCCAGTATTCGCTGACCGAACAGGGTGACGGCGCGCGGTGGGATTCGCATATCGCGATGGGCACTGATTTCGCGGACGGCCGTGGCCACATCACGGCGTACGCCGAATATTACAAGCGCAAGGCCGTGTTCCAGGGCGACCGCGACTTCTCGCGCTTCGCACAGCAGGACGGCGCGTCCGGCCTCGTCGTCGGCGGTTCTGCCACGATTCCGGCGGGGCGCTTCGCCGCTGCCGGCACGCAGGCGGTCGCCGCGGGCAACGGCTTGGGGGCGGTCACGCTCAATCGGGCGGCCGGGACGAACTACACCGGCAATGGCGCGATCTTCGCCACGCCGGGCACGTCGCGTGCGTATCAGACGACCGACGCCTACAACTTCGCACCGGTCAACTATCTTCAGGTGCCGCAGGAGCGGTTCCTGACGGGTGCCTACGGCGAATATGAAGTCAACGACCATGTCACGGGCTACATGGAAGTGTCGTTCGCGAACAATCGCGTCGTGAACGCGCTTGCCGCGACGCCGGTCACGGGCACGTTCGACGTCAACATCGCCAATTCGTCGCAGTATCTGTCGGCCGCCGACATTGCGCAGCTGAACCAGATCGACGCGAACGAGGCCGCGATCAACGCGGCAAACGTGGCGCGCGGCCGTACCGGAGCGCTTCCCGGGGCTGGCGTTGTGTCGCTGACGATCAACCGCCGCGTGACCGAGACCGGCAGCCGCATCCAGGAAGACGAGCGGAACGCGTTCCGGACGTTGATTGGCGTGAAGGGCGATCTCAGCGACAAGCTGAACTACGACGCCTATTACAGCTATGCACGGACCCGCAACTCGCAGGTCCAGAACGGTAACATTTCGCGCAGCGCGTTTGCGGCCGGCGTTCTGGACGGTTCGGTCAACCCGTTCGGCGAAGGCACCATCAGCGGCGACGCGCTCGATTCGATCACGATCCTGTCGCAGAACAACGACATCTCGGTGCTTCAGGTCGCATCGGGCAGCCTTTCGGGCAGCCTGTTCAACCTGGGCATGGGCGGACAGGATGTCGGCTTCGCGGTCGGCGGCGAGTATCGCTCGGTCAACAGCCGGTTCATTCCCGATACCGCGCTGTCTTCGGGTGACGTGATCGGCTTTAATGCCGGCCAGCCCACTTCCGGCGGTTACAACGTCAAGGAAGCGTTCGCCGAGCTGAACGTCCCGCTGGTCGCCGACCAGCCGTTCGTCCGCCTGCTCGAACTGCACGGTGCCGCGCGCTATTCCGACTATTCGCTTGAGGCGGTCGGTGGCGTCTTCACCTATGCTGGCGACGTGAAGTGGTCGCCGATCCGCGACATCCTGTTCCGCGCGACGTATCAGAAGGCGATCCGGGCACCCAACGTCGGCGAACTGTTCGGCGGTCAGCAGCAGGGCTTCCCGAATGCGACCGATCCGTGTGCCGTGGCCGGTGCGCAGAACGATGCGGCGATCAATGCAACCTGCATCGCGACCGGCGTCCCCGCCGGCCTCGTCGGCAGCGCCACGCTGCAGCCGAACACGCAGATCCAGGGGTCGTTCGGCGGCAACCCGGACCTGTCGGAAGAGCGGTCGACGTCCTACACCTTCGGCACGGTCATCAGCCCGACGTTCATTCCGCGACTGAATATCTCGGTCGATTACTTCAACGTGAAGGTGGATAACGTCGTATCCGCCGCCGGTGGCGGCGTCGCGAGCATCCTGGACCTCTGCTACAATACGTTGCAGGACGGCAACAGCGCGATCTGTCAGCTGATCCAGCGTAACCCGGATACCGGCATCATCGACGGTGCCGGCAATGCCGACGGGACGTTCAACGTGGTGGCGGCGACCAACGCCAACCTCGCGTCGCTCAAGACCTCCGGTATCGATCTTGCGGTCGACTATACGCAGCCGCTCGGCTTCAGCGTCACCGGTCGTGGCGAGAGCAAGCTCAACTTCTCGTTCATCGGAACGTGGACCGAGAAGAACGACACCAAGCTGATCGCGGAATTGCCCGACACGATCGAATGCGCGGGTCGGTTCGGTCTGAACTGCGGCGAACCGCAGGCGAAGTTCAAGTGGAGCTCGCGTCTCTCGCTGATCGACGGCCCGTTCACGCTCAGCGGCCGCTGGCGCCATGTCGGCAGCGTGCGGGACGACGACGACGGCGTCGACTATGTCGTCGAGAACCTGAAGGCGTACAACCAGTACGATCTGACGGTCGCATTCGACGTCAGCGATCAGTTCTCGCTGGCCGGCGGTGTGAACAACATCCTCGACAAGACGCCGCCGATCATCGGATCGAACGCGCAGCAGGCCAACACCTACCCGGGCACGTATGACGTGTTGGGCCGCGACTTCTTCATCTCGGCCAACTTCCGCTTCTAATCCCTGCGGAAGGACGATCGAAGCGGGGCGGGGGACGATGTCCCCCGCCCTTTTTCGTGTGTGGCACTGGTGGAGAGTTCGGCCGGGTTGCGCCGGCGTGCGCGATGGGGAACAGACAGCCGTTATTGCGTCGCGGTGCTTCGGACGTCGGTTTCAGCCGGCGTCCGGCTCTGCTGTCGGAGCGGCGTTCACCAGACATTCTTTGTCAGTGTTGAGGCTCTGCGGAGACCAGCGAACCCGCACTGATCGCGGCAGGACTGTTCGGTCGGCCTTTGGATGAGCGCACGGACCGTCCTGAACGGTCAGGAGGCGGTCACGTCGAACGCGACGCTGAGCCGTTCCCCGTCCGCGAACGGGCGGGTGCCGTGGAAGACGTAGCTGGGGAACAGGACGAGGCGGCCGGGTTGCGGCCGGATCGTTGCGAAGGGCGGCAGGTCGAGACCGAGCGCGGCGGGCGGGCGGCCGATTTCGAGCCATCCGGCGCGCGCCTCCTCGTCCGCGACGGCCGCGGGCAGCGCGATGTAGCAGGCGGAACTGAGCACGCCCATCGGGTGGATATGGCTGACGTGGAAGCCGCTGGCCGACAGTCGGACGGACCACGACCCGGCGAACGCGAATGCCGCGTGGCGGTGGCGCAGCAGCGGATGGGCCGCATCGACCGGCGGCAAGGCAGTGACATGCGCGGCTACCGCCGCGGCCAACCGATCACGCAGCGCCCGGATGGCGGGGTCGTGGTGCGCGAACAGCGCGGCGCGCGTTTGCGTGCCGCCGCGCAGCGATTGGCCGATCGGGTGCGCGCGCGTGCGGTGCAACCCGCGCAGGCGTTCGGCCAGATCGGCGAGTGCGGCCTGATCGAGCGAAAGATCGTGTGTGCGGACGAACACATCGGGACGGTAGAGCCAGTCCGCGCGCGGATCCTCCAGCACCGACCACGCAAGGCCGAGATGCGCCCATGCCGACACCGCATCCGGGCGTTCCGCGACGCATGCCTCAAGCCGGGCGGCCGCTGCGGCGGGATCGCCGTTCCGCAGGGCGTGGCGACCATGGGCCAGATCGCCGTCGAAACTGCGCGGGAGCGTGGCGAACAGCGCGGTGGCGCGTTCCGGCTGGTCCGCCTCGCTGGCGAGGACGGCCTCGGTCAGACGATATGCCGGGTCGGTGCCGCAGAGGCCGCTGTCCTCCAGCGCCACCAGTGCGGCGGCATGCCGACCCCCCCGGGCGAGCGCCTGCCAATAGGCCGCATGAAGAGCGGCGTCGCGCGGACGGCGGGCCAGCCCCGCGCGAAATTCGGCGCAATCGTCGACCATGCCGGCCTCCGATCGCATCCGGGCGAGCCGTTCCTGCCCGTCTATCCAGTCCGGCTGTTGGGTGACGGCGTCGGTCAGTAGCGCCAACCCGGCGGGATCGCCGACCGCCTCGAGCGCTTCGGCGAGGCCGAGCAGCGTGGCGGGATCGCGATCGGGGCGGGCATGGAGGGTGCGGTATCGGGCGACGGCGTCGGGCTCGCCGCGGGCCAGCGCAATCTGTGCGCGGCCCTTCAGCGCCGCGAGCCGCTGCGGTTCCGCGGCGAGGGCGGCGTCGAACGCATCCGCCGCGGCGTCGAGCCGGCCGAGCGCGAGGAGCGCCTGGCCCTGAGCAGTGACGGTGACGACATCCGGACGCAGCCGCATCGCGACCGCGATGTCCGCGAGCGCGGCGGCCGGATCGCCCACGGCCAGCAGGGTCAGCGCACGGTTGCGGCGAAGATCGACGACATCCGGATGCGCGGCAATGGCGGTCCCGAACAGCGCCAGCGCGTCCGCCGTGCGGCCAAGGTCGTGGAGCAGATTAGCATAGTTGTTGGCGATCTGCGGATCATTGGGTGCGGCGGCCAGTGCGTCGGCGAATGCGGCACATGCGGCATCCGGCCGGCGGTCGGCCTGTTCGACGAGCGCCGCCAGATGCGCGACGACCGGGTGGACGCCGACCGTGCGCCGGATGGCCAGCAGGTCGCACCGGGCCGCGGCATAGTCGCGCCGGCGAAAGGCGTCTTCGGCCTGTGCGAAGAGGCGGTTGGGGTCCGGCGGGGTCATATTGTCTGACAGGATGCGATGCCGGGCCGATGCTGTCCAGCCGCGACGACGGAAACGCGTCGCGGCTGGGGGACGGTCTTCGTCGGCGCCGTTACGCCGCGATCACCAGGGCGCCGTCGCCTTCGTCGACGTTGACGGTGCTACCGTCCGGCACGTCGCCGCGCAGGATCGCGTCGGCGAGCGGGTCCTGCAGGTAGCGTTGCACCGCGCGACGGAGCGGCCGTGCGCCATAGACCGGATCGTAGCCGACCCGGCCGAGCCAGGCGCGGGCGGCGTCGGTGAGCGCCAGCGTGACCTTCCGATCCGCCAGCAGCCGCTGGACATGCGCGACCTGGATATCGACGATCGGGGCCATGTGCGCCTGACCCAGCCGGTGGAACAGGATGATCTCGTCCAGCCGGTTGAGGAATTCCGGGCGGAAGTGGCCGCGCACGATCTCCATCACCTGCGGCTCCACGCTTTCGACCGTCTGGTCGTCGGTCAGGTGGGCGAGATACTGGCTGCCGAGGTTCGAGGTCAGCACGATCAGCGTGTTGGAGAAGTCGACCGTGCGGCCCTGTCCGTCGGTCAGCCGGCCATCGTCGAGCACTTGGAGCAGGATGTTGAAGACGTCCGGATGCGCCTTCTCGACCTCGTCGAACAGCACGACCTGGTAGGGCCGGCGGCGGACCGCCTCGGTCAGGACGCCGCCCTCGTCATAGCCGACATAGCCGGGGGGCGCCCCGACGAGCCGCGAGACGGCGTGCTTCTCCATATATTCCGACATGTCGATCCGGACCATCGCGGCATCGTCGTCGAACAGGAAGCCGGCGAGCGCCTTGGTGAGCTCGGTCTTGCCGACGCCGGTGGGGCCGAGGAACAGGAAGGAGCCAAGCGGGCGGCCGGGATCCTGCATGCCGGCCCGCGCGCGGCGGACGGCGCGGCTGACGGCCTTCACCGCCTGATCCTGGCCGATGACGCGCTTGCCGATGATCGATTCCATCGCGATCAGCTTGTCGCGCTCGCCCTGAAGCATGCGGTCGACGGGGATGCCGGTCCAGCGGCTGACGACGCCGGCGATATCGTCGGCGGTCACCTCCTCGCGCAGCATCGCGCCCTCGGCGGCGGTCTCCGCCTCCGCCAGCTGGCGTTCGAGGCCGGGGATGACGCCGTAGGAGAGTTCCCCGGCGCGGCCGAGATCGCCCTTGCGCTGCGCCTGGTCGAGTTCGATCCGCGCGGCGTCGAGCTGGCCCTTGAGCACCGCCTCGGCGTTGATCTTGTCCTTCTCACCCAGCCAACGCGTGGTGAGCGCGCCGGACTGTTCCTCCAGATCGGCGAGGTCGGCCTCCAGCGTGTCGAGGCGGTCCTTCGACGCGGCGTCGGTCTCGCGCTTCAGCGCCTCGCGCTCGATCTTCAGCCGGATGATGCGGCGATCGAGCGACTCGATCTCCTCGGGCTTGGACTCGACCTCCATGCGCAGGCGCGAGGCGGCCTCGTCCATCAGGTCGATCGCCTTGTCGGGCAGGAAGCGGTCGGCGATGTAGCGGTGCGACAGCGTGGCGGCGGCGACCAGCGCGCCGTCCGCGATCCGCACGCCGTGGTGGAGTTCGTACTTCTCCTTCAGCCCGCGCAGGATCGAGATCGTATCCTCGACCGTGGGTTCGCCGACGAAGACGGGCTGGAAGCGACGCTGGAGCGCGGCGTCCTTTTCGACATATTTGCGATATTCGTCGAGCGTGGTGGCGCCGATGCAGTGCAGTTCGCCGCGGGCGAGCGCGGGTTTCAGCAGGTTGCCGGCGTCCATCGCGCCCTCCGACTTGCCCGCGCCGATCAGCGTGTGCATCTCGTCGATGAACAGCACGACCTCGCCCTCGGCCTGGCGGACCTCGTCGAGCACGCCCTTCAGCCGCTCCTCGAACTCGCCGCGATACTTTGCGCCGGCGATCAGCGAACCCATGTCGAGCGCCATGAGGCGGCGGTCCTTGAGGCCGTCGGGCACGTCGCCGTTGATGATGCGGAGCGCGAGGCCCTCGGCAATCGCGGTCTTGCCGACGCCGGGCTCGCCGATCAGCACGGGGTTGTTCTTGGTGCGGCGCGCGAGGATCTGGATCGTGCGGCGGATCTCCTCGTCGCGGCCGATGACGGGATCGAGCTTGCCGTCGCGGGCGGCCTGCGTCAGGTCGCGGGCGAATTTCTTGAGCGCGTCGTAGCGGTCCTCCGCGCCGGCGGTATCGGCGGAGCGGCCCTTGCGGAGCGTGTTGATCGCGGTGTTGAGCGCGTCGGCCTTCATCTTCGCGGCGGCGAGCGCCTTGCCCGCCGCGGTGGTGGGCGACAGGACGAGTGCCAACAGCAGGCGTTCGACGGTGACGTAGCTGTCGCCCGCCTTCTGCGCGACCTGTTCGGCGGTGTCGAACACGCGGACCAGATCGTTGTCGATGCCGGGCGATTGCTGCGCGCCGCCGCCGGAGACGGCCGGGATCTTGGCGAGCGCGGCGTCGGTTTCGCGCAGCGCGGCCTTCGCGTCGCCACCTGCCGCGGTGATGAGGCCGGACGCCATGCCCTGCTCATCCTCGAGCAGCGCCTTCAGCATATGTTCGGTGCCGATCCGCTGATGGCTCATGCGGATCGCGACGGTCTGCGCGGACTGGATGAAGCCCTTGGCGCGGTCGGTGAATTTTTCGAGGTTCATGGTCACTCCCCAGATGTTGGTGGGGATATGGTGTTGCGCTTATGTCACACAAGGGTGTCGTGTGTACGGAGTTGCGGGTGGGGGTCCAGGTCGCAGGGTGGAACTGGACCCCCGCCTGCGCGGGGGTACGGTTTGTCGTTGGTGACGCTGTTGCGTCTGGGCCCCGGCCTGCGCCGGGGCACTTTCTGGGGTCATCCGTGCGCGATCAGAACTTGATCGTGCCTTCGAGGCCGAAGGTGCGGGGGGCGTTGTAGTTGCCGTAGTCGCCCAGGATGTTGCTGATGCTGCCGGTCGAGACGTTGGTGGTCGGGGCGCCGGGCAGGCTGTTGGAGGGATCGCGGCGGAAGATATATTGTTCGTCGAACAGGTTGCGCGCCCAGGCCGAAATGCCGAACGTGTGGCCCGATCCGATCGCGATGTCGGCGAGGCCGACGCGGCCGTTGACGATGAAGGACGAGTCCGCCTTCGTCGCGAACTGGTCGAACGCCTGGGTCGCCTGCGCATAGTTGCCGTCGAGGTGGAAGCGCAGCTTGGTGTCGCTGTCGCCGAGCGGAAGGGCGTAGTCGATCGTCCCGCTGACCGCGTTGCGCGGCGTGTAGACGATGTAGAATTGCTGCAGCACGGTCGTCGACTGGCCGCCCGCCGTGTAGGTGATCGGGATGCGCGGGATGTGCGTGTAGGTGTAGGCGTAGGATGCGCCGAGCGTCAGGCCCTCCAGCGGGTTGACCGTCAGGTCGGCCTCGATCCCGCGGATCTTGGTGATGCCGGGGGCATTGATCGTGACGAGGTTGTTGAAGCTGGAGCCGTTGAACGGCTGGATCGAGCTGATGTCGACCTGGCTGTTCTTGCGGTCCATGATGTAGCCGGCCAGGTTCAGGCGCACGCGGTGGTCGAACAGGTCGTTCTTCAAGCCGATTTCGTAGGACTTCACGTCCTCCGGGCCGAACGGCTGGTAGTTCTGGGTGCGCGAGCTGGCGCCGCCCGAGCGGTAGCCGGTCGCATATTTGGCGTAGGCGTGGACGTTGGGGGTCACGTCGTAGGCGACGGTCGCGGTCGGGTTGAACCGGTTCCACGTCTTGTCGAGCGGCTGGTAGCCGGCGGCGGTCGCAGCGGCGGTGTTCGTATCGTAGTTCACGTTGCGCGAGATATGCAGCACGCCCTGCTTCTCGTCATGCGTGTAGCGACCGCCGATCGTAATGTGCAGCAGGTCGGTCGCGTTCCAGGTCGCCTGACCGTAGGCGGCGTAGCTCTTCGAATGGACTTCCGACGCGCGATCGATCGAGCAACCCTGTGCCGCCGATCCGATGAAGGCGGTGTCGGTGGCGACGGTCTGGCCGGTGCAGAACGGGATGGTGGTGTAGGTGGCGCCGGTGACCTGGCCGGCGGCGTTCAGCGTCGCGATCGCACCGGTGGAGTTGGGCGTCGCGGCGTCATCCTGCACATGTTCGTTGAAGTAGTAGAGGCCGGCGACATAGTCGACGGCGCCGACGGTGCCGACCGCCTGCAGTTCCTGGCTGAACTGGTCCTGCTTCAGATCCGCGAGGCTGTAGCGGCTGAAGGCGCAGGGTGCGGCCGCGGTGCAGGCCGCGGTCAGCGTGACGACGGGGACGCGGTGTGCGCCGCCCGAATTGTCCCACTGGGTCGCATCGACGCCGCGCCAAGCGGTGATCGAGCGCAGTTCGAGCGCATCCGAGACGTGCCAGCGGAGGTTGTTGGTGAAGCCGTGCGTCTTGTCGATGCTCGGCTGCTGCGGAACGCCGATGTCGGCGGTCTTCATGCGGCTGTCGCCGTTGACGACGACGCCCGGCAGCAACGACTTCACCGTGCCGGTGAGCGACGTGTAGGCGGTGCCGGGCAGCGTGCAGGCCGCCACCGCGGCCTGCGAGCCCGCGACGCAGCCGTTCGGGTTCGCGTTCAGCAGCTGGCTGTAGAACGGGCTGTTCTTGTCCTTGGCAATGTCGAAGGCGAAGTCGTTCGTGATGGTGCTGGTGGGCTTCCACCGTACCGCGGCGCGCAGGCCCTGGCGGTTATAGTAGTTCCAGCCGGTCTGCCCCTCGAGCGGGTTCTTGGTGGTCGCGTCCTGGCTCTGCTTGACCAGGTCGAGCTTGAAGCTGAGCCCGGCGACTTCCGGCAGGTCGAGGTGGATGTCGCCATTATAGGCGCCGTAATTGCCGATGCCGCCGGTTGCGCGCAGGCCGAACTTGCCGCTCGGTGCCTTCGTGACGATCGACAGCGCGCCGCCTTCGGTGTTGCGGCCGAACAGCGTGCCCTGCGGACCCTTCAGAACCTCGATCCGCTCGACGTCGAACAGCGCGGCGTTCAGGCCGTGCTGGCGGCCGATATAGACGCCGTCGACATAGATGCCGACGCCCTGTTCGCGCGCGGGCTGGTTCGCGTCGAGCGGCACGATGCCGCGGATGCCGATGGTGAGCGCGGACTGGCGCGCTTCGAACGTGGCGACGCGCAGGCCGGGGACCGCGCCGTCGGCTAGATCGTACAGGCTCTGCACATGGCGATCGGCCAGCGCTTGAGCGCCGAGCACGGAGATCGAGATCGGGGTCTTCTGAAGGTTCGTCTCGCGCTTGGTGGCGGTGACGACGATGTCTTGGAGGCCGTCATTGGACGCGGTCGGGGCGGCGGTCGCGGCGGCGTCGGTCTGGACCTGCGCGTCGGCGGTCGCCGGGGCGGTCTGAGCCAGGGCCGGTGTGGCGAGGACGAGCGCGAGCGCACCCAGCGAAATGGAGGAAACGGCGCGGATCATGTCAAAACCCCTTTTGCCGGGACGATGGTCCTTCGGCTCGAGAGCGCCCCTATTTCGGCAGCATGACAGTTTGGTTTCAGTTCAGCATTACATATCGGTAAGGCGCAGGACATCGTCCGGTAAGGCCCGTTCGATCAGACGTTGGATTACTATGTGGGAGCTTTGTTGCTCGTCAATCTGCAGTCGATGATATCGAGTTGTTGTGGAGCACGGTAATCACTTCGCCTTGCATATGCGTCATGGCTTCGAGATGTTCGATCCGAAGCGCATCGATCTTTTCGTGGAGCCGCATGATTTCGAGTTCGGCGCGCAGGTTGACTTCGTAATCGTGGCTGGCGGCGAGCCGGTCCTTGGTCGCCTGGCGGTTCTGGCTCATCATGATGACGGGTGCCTGGAGGGCGGCGACCATCGACAGCATCAGGTTGAGGAAGATGTAGGGATAGGGATCGAACGCCTCACCCAGCCGGCCGAGGATGCCGGTGTTGAGGATCATCCAGCCGACCAGCACGCCGAGGAAGGTGAAGATGAACGCCCAGCTGCCGCCGACCGCGGCGACCCGGTCGGCAAGCCGATCCCAGAAGGTGGCGCGGTTTTCGGCTTCCTCGCCGATGTCGAGGCTGATCGGGCGGCGCGCGGCCATGCTGTCGACGACGCGGCGTTCCTCCGGATCGAGCGTGCCGGCCGCGCGGCCGAGCAGCCGTTCGGGGATGTCGGTCGGATCGGACGGCTGGTTCATCGCAATCTCCTGCCCGGCCGGCCTAGCGTGCGGCACCCCCCTTGGCCACCGCCGGGCGGGCTGACATAGTGAACGGTAGATCCTGAAGGAATTCGCATGCGTCGCTGGCTGACCCCCTCCTTGTTGTCCTCGTCCCTGCTCACCCCGCTGCTGCTGGTGCCGCATGCCGTCGCGGCGCAGGCGCCCGCCGCGGCGGTGGCGAAGCCGGCGGACCTCGTGGGCCAGGTGAAGATCCCCTACGAACAGTTCACGCTGCCCAACGGGTTGCGGGTGATCGTCCATACCGACCGCAAGGCACCGGTGGTGGCGGTGTCCGTCTGGTATCATGTCGGATCAAAGAACGAGCCGGCGGGTAAGACCGGCTATGCCCATCTGTTCGAGCATCTGATGTTCAACGGATCGGAGAATGCGCCGGGCGACTTCTTCGAGCCGCTCGAGCAGGTCGGTGCGACCGACTATAACGGCACGACCTACTACGACCGGACCAACTATTTCGAGACGGTGCCGACGCCGGCGCTGGCGCGTGCGCTGTGGCTGGAAAGCGACCGGATGGGGCATCTGCTGGGGGCGATCAACCAGAAGAACCTGACCAACCAGATCGGCGTGGTGCAGAACGAGAAGCGGTCGGGCGACAACCAGCCTTACGGGCTGGTCGACTACAGGATTGGCGAGACGCTGTACCCGGTCGGACATCCGTACCGGCACAGCACGATCGGTTCGATGACCGACCTGTCAGCGGCGAGCATGGACGATGTGAAGGGCTGGTTCCGCAACAATTACGGGCCGAACAATGCGGTGCTGGTGCTGGCCGGCGATGTCGACGTCGCCACCGCACGCGCGCTGACCACCAAGTATTTCGGCGACATCGCGCGCGGCCCGACGCCGCCCAAGGTCGTGGCACCCGTACCGACGCTGCCCGCGCGCAAGGACGAGGTGATGCACGATCGCGTCGCGACGACGCGCCTGCTGCGCACCTGGGCGGTGCCGGGGATGCTGGACAAGGATGCCGCCGCGCTGGACGTGGTGGGCGGCGTGCTGGGTGGCCTTGCCAGTTCGCGGCTCGACAACATCCTGGTGCGGGGCGAGAAGCTCGCCGTCGCGGTGTCGGCATCGTATAGCGGGTTCGAGGATGCCGGGCAGTTTTCGGTGTCGATGGACGTGCGGCCGGGCGTTGACCCGGCGGTGGCGGCAAAGCGGCTCGACGCGATCATCGCCGACTTCGTCCGCACCGGGCCGACCGCGGACGAGGTGTCGCGGTACGTCACCACCACCGCGGCGCGGCAGATCAAGGGGCTGGAGTCGGTCGGCGGGTTCGGTGGCAAGGCGGTCGCACTGGCCGAGGGTGCGGTCTATGCGAACGACCCCGGTTTCTATGCCAAGCAGCTGGCGGCGCTGGCCGCGGTGACGCCGGCGCAGGCGCAGGCGGTGGCGCAGAAGTGGCTGTCGCGCCCGGTCTATGCGCTGTCGATCGTGCCCGGCGCTCGGGAGAATTATGTCGAGGCGGCACCCGTGGCGGTGAAGACCGACGATGCCGCGACGACCGCCGCCGCCGGTCCGGTGGGGCGCGGCGGGTTGCCGACGGTCGGCACGATCAAGGAGCTGGAATTCCCGGCGGTGCAGCGCGCGACGCTGTCGAACGGCATGCAGGTCGTCTACGCGCAGCGGACCGCCGTGCCGGTGACCAAGGTGGCGATCAGTTTCGACGCGGGTAACGCGGCCGATCCGAAGGCGAAGCTCGGCACGCAATCGCTGATGCTGGCGCTGCTGGATGAAGGCACCGAGACGCGCAATTCGATCCAGATCGCCGAGGCGCAGGAACGGCTGGGTGCCAATATCGGCGCGCGCGCATCGATGGACCGGACGACGGTGTCGCTCGACGCGCTGACTGCCAATCTGGCGCCGTCGCTCGACCTGATGCAGGATATCGTGCGCAACCCGGCCTTTGCGCCGGCGGAGGTTGACCGGTTGCGCAATACGCAGCTGGCGCGGATCGCCTCCGAACTGACGCAGCCGCAGGGCGTGGCGCTGCGCACGCTACCGGCGGTGCTGTACGGGCCGAACCATCCCTATGCGGTGCCGTTCAGCGGGACGGGCGACCCGGCGGTGGTCGCCAGGCTGACCCCGGCGGACATGGCGGCGTTCCACCGCGCGTGGATCCGGCCGGACGGGGCGAAGATCTTCGTCGTGTCGTCCGCCCCGCTGGCGAGCGTGCAGACGATGCTGGAACAGAGTTTCGGCAGCTGGCGTGCGCCGGCGGTGCCGCGCGTGACGAAGGACCTGTCCGCGCCGACGCCGGCGCCGCGCGGGCGCATCCTGCTGATCGATCGACCGCAGTCGCCGCAGTCGCTGATCGTGGGCGGCGCGGTGCTGGGGTATAAGGGCACCGACGACCTGACCCGGCTGGAGGTGGCGAACGACGTGCTGGGCGGGTCGTTCCTGTCGCGGCTGAACACCGACCTGCGCGAAACCAAGGGCTGGTCCTACGGCGTCAGCGGGTCGGTCAGCCGGCTGCTCGGGCCGGTGCCGTACCTGGTGTCCGCGCCGGTGCAGACCGACCGGACGGGTGCGTCGATCGTCGCGCTGAAGGCCGACATGGCGGCGTTCCTGACGAAGGACGGGGTCACGAAGGCGGAGCTGGAGCGGACGGTGAACGGCCGGGTGCGCGAACTGGCAGGGACGTTCGAAGGCTCGGGCGACGTGCTGGGCGGGCTGCAGCGGATCGACCTGTATGGCTGGCGCGACGACCATTATCAGCGACTGGCTGCGCAGTATCGCGCACTGACCGCGCCGCAGCTGGATGCCGCCGCGCGGGCGGCGCTTGATCCGGCGAAGATCGTGTGGATCGTGGTGGGCGACGCGGCGAAGGTGCGGCCGCAGCTGGCGGAGACCGGGTTGCCGGTCGAGGTGGTGCCGGCGGCTGTTGCTGTTGAGTAGGTTCGCGAGGTTCTTAGCCCCTCTCCTGGAGGAGAGGGGTTGGGGTGGGGCTGAGCGCTAGCAAGCCGGTGAGGTCGTAGGGGAGGTGCTGTTGCCCCCACCCCAACCCCTCCCCTGAAGGAGAGGGGCTAGTCTTGGGCTTGGGGCTCCCCCTCCCTTTCAAGGGAGGGGGCTGGGGGTGGGTGCAACAGCTCCACGAATCCTGTGCTGCATAATTGAAGAGGTAGCACCCACCCCCAACCCCCTCCCTTGAAAGGGAGGGGGCTTTTCTGGTGCGCCTAGTCCAGCAGTCGGGTCACGTGGCCCATCTTGCGGCCGGGACGCGCGTCCGCCTTGCCGTACAGGTGCAGATGCGCGGTTGGGTCGGACAGGATCTCGTCCCAGGCGTTTGCCTGGTCGCCGATCAAATTGTGCATTTCGACCCGCGGGTGGACGGTGTCGGTGCCGCCCAAGGGCAACCCGCACACCGCGCGGATGTGGTTTTCGAACTGCGAGGTGCGGGCGCCCTCAATCGTCCAGTGGCCGCTGTTGTGGACGCGCGGGGCCATTTCGTTGAACACCGGGCCGGCGGTCGAGGCGAAGAATTCGCAGGCGAGCGTGCCGACATAGCCGAGCGCGTCGGCGATCCGGACGGCGGTGGCGGTCGCGTCCGCCGCTTGCGCTGCGACGATGCCGGTGGCGGGGACGATCGAGGTCGCCAGGATGCCGTCGACATGGGTGTTGTCGGGCGCGTCCCACGTCACGACCGCGCCGTCCTGTCCGCGGCACAGCAGCACGGAAAATTCGCGGTCGAACGCGACATGGCCTTCGAGCACGGCGGGGGCTTGCCCGATCTGGTCCCAGGCGGCGTCGGCATCGGCCGGGGTGGCGAGGCGGCCCTGGCCCTTGCCGTCGTAACCGAAGCGGCGCGTCTTGAGGATCGCGGGCGTGCCGACCGCGGCGATTGCGGCATCGAGCCCGGCGCGGTCGTCGACGGGGGCCCAGGGTGCCACGGGCACGCCGAGGTCGGCAACGAACGTCTTTTCCGCCAGCCGGTCCTGCGCCACGCCGATCGCACGGGGGGAGGGGTGGAGCGGCACGACCGCGGCGAGCGCATCGAGTGCGGCGACCGGGATATTTTCGAATTCGTAGGTCGCGACGTCGACCCTGGCAGCGAACATGGCGAGCGCGTTGAGGTCGTCATAGCCGGCGCAGGTGAATTCGGCGGCGACCTCGGCTGCGGGCGAGTCCGCGTCGGGGGCGTAGATATGGACACGGTAGCCGAGCCGGGCGGCGGCGATGGCGAGCATGCGGCCGAGCTGCCCCCCGCCGACGATGCCGATGGTGGAGGCGGGCGGCAGCATCATTCGGGCGACTCCGCGACGGCGTCGGTCTGGGCGGTGCGCCAGGCATCAAGCCGGGTGGCGAGGTCGGCATCGGTGGTGGCGAGGATCGCGGCGGCTAGCAAAGCAGCGTTGACCGCGCCCGCGCGACCGATGGCGAGCGTGCCGACCGGGATGCCGGCGGGCATCTGGACGATCGACAACAGGCTGTCCATGCCGCTGAGCGCCTTTGACTCCACGGGGACGCCGAGCACGGGGAGGCGGGTCATGGCGGCGGCCATGCCGGGCAGGTGGGCCGCGCCGCCCGCGCCGGCGATCACGACATGCAGCCCACGCGCGGCGGCGGTGGTGGCATAGTCGTACAGCCGTTGCGGCGTGCGGTGCGCGGACACGACCTTCGTTTCATGCGCAACGCCGAGGGCGACGAGCGTGTCGGCGGCGTGGCGCATGGTTTCCCAGTCGGACCGGCTGCCCATGATGATGCCGACGCGGGGGGTGGTCATGTTGGGCAGGCCTTTGGGAGAGGTGGCATCTAGGCCCCGGCGCAGGCCGGGGCCTAGGTGGGACCGAGGTTCAGTTCGCGTTGCGTTCGTGGAGGTAGTAGCGTTCGACCGCGTTCAGATCGTCGTCGAGCTGGTAGACGATCGGCTTGCCGGTCGGGATCTCCAGGCTGGCGATGTCGGCGTCGGAGATGCCGGACAGGTGCTTCACGAGCGCGCGGAGCGAGTTGCCGTGGGCGGAGATGACGACGCGCTTGCCGGCGCGCAGTTCGGGGGCGATGCGGCTGTCCCAGTAGGGGAGCACGCGCTCGATCGTGTCCTTCAGGCTCTCGCTCGACGGCACCGCGATGCCGGCATAGCGGCGGTCGTGCGTCATGTCGTATTTACCGCCGGCCTCCGACGGGGGCGGGGGCACGTCGAACGAGCGGCGCCAGACGTGGACCTGGTCGTCGCCGTGGAGCGCGGCGGTCTCCGCCTTGTCGAGACCGGTCAGGCCGCCATAGTGACGCTCGTTCAGCTGCCAGTCTTTCTCGAGCGGCAACCAGAGCCGACCCATCGCTTCGAGCGCGATGTTGAGCGTCTTGATCGCGCGGGTCTGGACGCTGGTGAAGCCGATGTCGAAATCGAGCCCCGCGGCGGCCATCGCGACGCCCGCCTCACGCGCCTCGCGCACGCCCTGGTCGGTCAGGTTGACGTCCCACCAGCCGGTGAAACGGTTTTCCAGGTTCCAGGCGGACTGGCCGTGGCGGATCAGGACGAGGGTCGGCATGCGGGCAGGCTCCGGAGATGTCAGCGCGCGCGGGGCGCGGGGATGGCGTCGATCATTTCCCATAGGGCGGCGAGGCAATCCTCGGCCAGCCGCATCGAACGCGCGGGCGACCAGCCGTATTGCGGATCGGGCAGGTCGTCATTGTCCTTGAACGGCATTTCCAGCGTGGTGGAGACGCAGCCATAGCGTTCGGCGAGCTGGTTGGTCGACATCGACAGGTTGGCGCGACCGGCAGCCGTGACGGGATAGCCGTGGCGCGTCTGGAAATCGGGCGTGCGGCGCGACAGCGTCGTCAGGTACCGCGCGTAGAGATCGCCCTGGCGCGGTGTCCAGGACGGGATGCCGTCGAACCCGGCGATGAAGACGTGCGGGATCGCCTCGTCCCCGTGGACGTCCATCGCGAAGGCGACGCCGGTTTCGTCCATCGCGTTGCGGACGGCCAGGACCTCCGGGCTGCGCTCCGGCGTCGGATCATGCCATTCGCGGTTGAGGTTCACGCCCGCCGCGTTGGTTCGCAGGTGGCCGCGACACGAACCATCGGGGTTCATGTTGGGGACGATGTGGAAGGTGCAGCGCTGGCGCAACGCGCGGGCGATGGACGCGCCGGGATCGGTCAGGAAGTCGAGCGCGCCCTCCATCCACCATTCGGTCATGCTCTCGCCCGGATGCTGGCGCGCGTAGAGCCAGACGGGCAGCGGGCCGTCGCCGATCGTCAGACAATCGATCGTCTGCCCGTCGAGCGAGTGGCCGAGCACGCTGGCGGTGACGCCGGGTTTCGCCGCGGTGCGCGCGACGAGGTCGTGGTGGCGTTCCATCGAATAGGGCGCGAAATAGGCGAACCACGCGCTGTCCGCGGTCGGGGTGTAGGTGATTTCGAGGATGCCGTCGGTGTAGGTCGTGGGCGCCATCCGCCAGTCGGCGCGATCCTCCGACACGCGGGCCGCATAGCCCGGCCAGCCGCCGGGATAGGCGGAGCCCGCGAGGTTGACGATCCGCAGCGTCACCGCCCGCCCGGCGGCACCGGACAGGCGGAAATGGAACCACTGGTAGAAATCCGAATCGCGATCGGCGACGATTTCGAGATCGAAGACGTCGCCGCGCTGGTCCGCGACCCGGATGTTGCCGCTGTCGAAGGCGGCGCTGATGCAGGCAGTCATGTGGCGGATACTCGTTATTTTACTTCACCGTGACGGTGCGGCCGGATTCGCCGGGGAAGCCCTGGAACAGGGCGGCGGCGAGCACGCGGGCGGCGGTGACGGCATCGGCGCCTTTGGCATCCGAACGGGCGGACTGCTGCGCGGTGCCTTCCCAGATCGCGGTGCCGTCCGACCGGCGTTTCAGCAGGACCTTCATCTCCGTCATCGTGACGTAGCGCGAACGCGCCTTGCCGACCGGGAAGCTGACCCCGCCGCCGAGACCGATGCCGCCCCCGCCGCCGCGCCGCCCGCCGCCGCCGGTGAAGCCGCCGCCGCCGAGGCCGATCGAGACCGGGGCCTGCGCGATGCCGGCTTCGCGCGTGGTGCGGTTGAAATCGACGACCGCGACGAGTTCGGAGGTGGCGACGCCGGGCGCGACGCGGAAGCCGAGCCGCGAGAGTTCGGCACCGACCGCGGCGGCATAGGACTGGAATTCCAGCCCGCCGACCTGGCGCGGGTCGCGCGGTTCGACCGCGATCTGGCCGGGGGCGATCGGCTGGTTCAGATGGAAGCGCGTGACGCGCGTCTCGGGACCGGGCGTGGCGCAGCCGGCGAGGGCGGCCAGCGTGGCGAACGCCAGCGTGCGGGCGATCATGTGTCTTGTCGGGGTTCGGCTCATCGGACGGTCCTCACGCTTCATCATGCCCTGCTGTGTTTCTCAGTGGCATGTGATGCGGCCGCGTCAAGCACGACGTGGCGCCTTTGCCTTGACTCATGTCGGGGGGCCGCATAGGAGGCCGGCTTCTTTCGACAACCGATCAAGACAGACAAGGCGCGTACGGCCATGAAGATCCGCAATTCGCTCAAGTCCCTAAAGGGCCGTCATCGCGACAATCGCGTGATCCGTCGCCGTGGCCGGACCTACGTCATCAACAAGACGAACCGCCGCTTCAAGGCACGCCAGGGCTGATCTTTCCTCCCGCCTGATGGCGGGAGGTCTGGTTCGCCGGGTCCGGGAACACCGATGGGTGTTTCCGGACCTTTTGCGTTTGGACCTCTTGGCTGGGGGGTGGGTGCAACAGCACCCCGAATCCGGTGTTCCGTGGTTGAAGAGGTAGCACCCACCCCCGAACCCCCTCCCTTGAAAGGGAGGGGGCTCAGAAGCCCCAAACGCCAGAAGCGCTTACACCCGCTTGTAGTTGGCCAGTTCGTCCCCCGTCAGGCGGACGACGTGCAGGACGTTGGTGGCGCCGGGGGTGCCGAAGGGGACGCCGGCCATCACGATGATGCGGTCGCCCGCCCCGGCGACGCCGTGGCGGAGGGCCATGCGCTTGGACTTGGCGATCATCGCTTCGAAACTGTCGACGTCGCGGGTGAGCACGGCGTGCGCGCCCCAGAGGAGCCCCAGTCGGCGCGCGGTGTCGGGGACGGGGGTGAGGACGAGCAGCGGCACCGACGGGCGTTCGCGCGCGACGCGGCGTGCGGTGGAGCCCGACGAGGTGAAGCAGAGAATCGCCTTCGCGCCGATCGTCGTGGCGATGTCGGTCGCCGCGGCGGCGAGCGCGTCGGCCGTGGTGGGGTCGGCCGGCGTCTGGGTGAAGTGGATGCGCGCGTTGTAGCCGGGGTCGGCCTCCACCGAGATGGCGATGCGCTCCATCATCGCCACCGATTCTTCCGGCCAGTCGCCGGCGGCGCTTTCGGCGGACAGCATGACCGCGTCGGCGCCGTCGTAGATCGCGGTGGCAACGTCGGACACCTCCGCCCGGGTGGGCGTGGGTGCGCGGATCATCGATTCGAGCATCTGCGTGGCCACCACGACGGGGCGGCCGAGCCGGCGGGCTGTTTCGACAATATGCTTCTGGAGGCGCGGGACCTCCTCGGGCGGCATTTCGACGCCGAGATCGCCGCGCGCGACCATGACCGCGTCGGCGAGTTCGAGGATCTCCTCGAGCCGGTCGACCGCGGCGGGCTTCTCGATCTTGGCGAGCAACGAGGCGCGGCCGCCGATCAGGCTGCGCGCCTCGGCAACGTCCTCGGGCCGCTGGACGAACGACAGCGCGATCCAGTCGGCCTTCTGTTCCAGCGCGAAGGCCAGGTCGCGGCGGTCCTTCTCGGTCAGCGCGGCCATCGGCAACACGACGTCGGGGACGTTCAGCCCCTTAGAATTGGACAGCGCGCCGCCGACCTCCACCACCGTGTCGATCCGGTCGGGCGCGCAGGCGGTGACGCGCAGCACGAGCTTGCCGTCGTCGAGCAGCAGCCGCGTGCCGACCGCGATCGCTTCAAAGATCTCGCGGTGCGGGAGCGACACGCGGGTCGTGTCGCCGGGGGTGGGATCGCGATCGAGCACGAACGGGTCGCCGACCTTGAGCACGACGATGCCGCCGTCGAAGGCGCCGACGCGCAGTTTCGGACCCTGCAGATCGAACAGGATGGTGGTCGGGCGACCATATTCCTGTTCGAGCGAGCGGATCGCGGCGACGACGGTGGCCTTGTCGGCATGCGCGCCGTGACTCATATTGATGCGGAACGCGTCGGCACCGGCGAGGTAGAGCTTGCGGATCATCGCGAGATCGGCGCTGGCGGGGCCGAGCGTGGCGAGAACGCGGACCTTGCGTGCCCGCGGGCGGAGCGACGGGGCAGCACCGCTGGCACTGGCGTCGGCGGCGGACATCGGATCGACCAAGACGGTTTCCTCTTTCAGATAAGGACAGCGACCGACTAGGCGGTTTGCGGGCCACGGGCAAACAAATGGAGTGCAGCATGGACGAGACCAAGGTCGATATGATTCCCGATGCGGTGGCAGCCGCCGCATTCCGCCGGCTGGTGGCGCATCTGCGCCACCGCGACGATGCACAGAATGTCGATATCATGGGGCTGGCCGGGTTCTGCCGGAACTGCCTGGGCGACTGGGTGGCGGAGGCGTCCGACGGCACGATCGACCGCGAGACCGGGCGCGCCGCGGTGTACGGGATGCCCTATTCGGAGTGGAAAGCGGCGCATCAGCAGCCTGCGACGCCGGAGCAGATCGCGCGGATGGAAGAGAGCTTGAAGCTTAATCCTTGAGGTGGCTTCTCCCCTCCCTTTCAAGGGAGGGGCTGGGGGTGGGTGGTACCTGTCCATCGTCGCGACGTTGGTTTCGTGAAGCTGTTGCACCCACCCCCAACCCCGTCCCTGAAAGGGAGGGGGCTTTAGGAGACCCTCCGAGTCACGCACTTGATCGGAGGGGCCGCATGCCCGTAGGAGCGGCGTTCTTTGGGATCGGGGAGACTGACCATGGGTGACGACAATGTCGCCGCCGACCAGCTGCGGCTGTTCATCGAGCGTATCGAGCGGCTGGAAGAAGAGAAGAAGGGCATGGCCGACGACATCAAGGATGTCTATCTGGAGGCCAAGGCGACCGGGTTCGTGCCGGCGACGATGAAGACCATCGTGCGGCTGCGCAAGATGGAAAAGGATGCGCGCGACGAAATGGACGCGCTCGTCGAAACCTATCGCAACGCGCTCGGCCTGCACTAGAACAGGCGCAGACGGACGGCACCGGGCGATCCGGCGCCGGGCCGGTGGAGGGGCGGCATGACGACGGCGAAGCGGCGGGGACGGCGCACGACGGGCACCTGGGTGCAGGCGGCGATCGACGTGCTGCGCGGGTTGCCCGCCGGGTTGTGGCTGGTCGCCGCGCTGCTGGTGATCGGCGTCACCCTGCTCCGGCTGGGCACCGCGGCGGCGCCGGGCGAGGCGCCCGACATCGGCGCCGCGTTCGCCGCGACCGCGCAGCTGCTGGCGCTGCTGCTGCTCAATTTCGCGCTGTACCGCGCGGCGGCGGGCATTCATCCGACGAGCCTGGCGGGCGGCCCGCTGCTGCGGTTCGGCGCGGTGCTGGCCGGCACGATCCTGTTCACGCTGTTGCCGCTGGCGGCGGCGAAGGCGTTGCTGCCGGTGGATGCACGGCTGGCCGATGTGTGGCTGTGGTCGTTTGCGGCGACGACGTTCGCCAATCTCGTGCTGCTGCCGCTGGCGCCGTGGCTCGCGGCGCTGGCGATCGGCGACCGGACGCTGGGGCCGGGTGGTGGATGGGGCGTGTTGCGCGGGCGGCTGGTGACCTTTGCCGGCGCGTATCTGGCGGTAGTGGCGCCGTGTTTTGCCGTGCACTTGATGCTGACGATGCTGCTCGATGCGCCGGGGTCGGCGCTGGCCGGGACCGCTTTGATCGGGATCGTGTTCATCGATTCGGCGGCGTCGCTGGCGCAGCTGGTGCTGACCGTGGCGCTGGGTGTTGCCGCGTGGCGGTTGCACGAGGCGGGACGGGCACGCTAGACAGCGGGTTTCCCGATAACAGAGGCGAGCAGCCCGCACATGGCCGGCCATTCCAAGTTCAAGAACATTATGCACCGCAAGGGCGCGCAGGATAAGAAGCGCTCGTCGCTCTTTTCCAAGCTGAGCCGCGAGATCACGGTGGCGGCGAAAAGCGGCCTGCCCGATCCGGACATGAACGCGCGGCTGCGGTCCGCCGTGCTGGCGGCGCGCGCGCAGTCGATGCCCAATGACAACATCCAGCGCGCGATCAACAAGGCGTCGAGCACGGATTCGGAGAATTACGAGGAGATCCGCTACGAAGGGTTCGGCCCGGGCGGCGTGTCGCTGATCATCGAGACGCTGACCGACAACCGTAACCGCACCGTGACGAACGTACGGACCGGCATGGCCAAGAACGGCGGCAACATGGGCGCGAGCGGATCCGTGAGCCACGGGTTCGACCGGATGGGGCTGATCTCCTACCCCGCCAAGGCCGGCAGCGCGGATGCGGTGTTCGAGGCGGCGCTTGAGGCCGGCGCGGAGGATGTGCAGTCTTCCGACGAGGGCCACGAGATCTGGACCGCGGTGGCCGACCTGCACGAGGTGGCACGCGCGCTGGAAGCCGTGCTGGGCGAGGCGGAGGGCGCGAAGCTCGCCTGGCGCCCGCAGACGATGGTGACGGTCGACGAGGCGGACGCCGCGACGCTGATGAAGCTGATCGACGTGCTGGACGACGACGACGACGTGCAGACGGTTTGGGGGAACTACGACGTTCCAGAGGATGTGATGGAACGGCTGGGGGGGTGAGGCTTGCGTTTGGCGGGGCGGTTGTACTCCTCCTTCAAGCGTAGCCCCACCCCAACCCCTCCCCTAAAGGGGGGGGGGCTTAGTGTTGTTCCAGACGATACAGAAAGCCCCTCTCCTTCAGGGGAGGGGTTGGGGTGGGGACGACCGATGATCCTGGATGCGACTTTGCAGGAGCGCGGTCGGCAGATGCGGCGCAACCCGACCGAGCCCGAGAAGCAGTTGTGGCGGGCGCTCTCCAACTCGCAACTCAGCGGCGCGAAGTTTCGGCGGCAGCAGGTGATTCATTCGTATATCGTCGATTTCCTCTGCCCATCGCGGGCGCTGGTGATTGAGGTCGATGGCGATACGCATGATGCTGAATCCGACGTTGGACGGGATGCGTATCTGGCGAGCAAGGGGTTTCGGGTGCTGCGGTTTTCGAATGCGGATGTGATGGGGAATGTTTCGGGCGTGCTGGAGGTGCTTGCGGCTGCCGTTGTTTCCAGCCCCGAGCGTTGGCCCCACCCCAACCCCTCCCCTGAAGGAGAGGGGCTTTCTGAGGCGCCAGGAATAACGGTAGGCCTCTCTCCTGCAACGCAGGGCAGGCAGTGATCCTGCTTGGGCTTGATCCCGGTCTCGGAACCACTGGCTGGGGGGTCATCTCCGCCGAAGGCAACCGGCTGTCTCATGTCGCCAACGGGCAGATCAAGACGGAGCCGGGGATGCAGTTGCCGCGGCGGTTGACGTTGTTGTTCGAGGCGTTGGGGGCGGTGATCCGGACGTATCAGCCGGGTGGGGCGGCCGTTGAGGAAGTGCTCGGCAATAGTAACGCGCAGTCGACGTTGAAGCTGGGGCAGGCGCGCGGTGTCGTGTTGCTGGCGGCCGCCACCGCGGGCGTGGCGATCGGCGAATATCATCCGAGCATCGTTAAGAAGGCGGTGGTAGGGACGGGCGGTGCGGACAAGAAGCAGATTCAGGCGATGATGGCGCATCTGTTGCCCGGCGCGAAGCTGGCGGGGCCGGATGCGGCCGATGCGCTGGCGGTGGCGATCACCCATGCGCATCATCTGGCGAGCGCGCGGGCGTTGGCGCGTAGGGTCATCCCGTCATGATCGCGCGGCTGACGGGCGTGCTGGCCGAGAGCGCGGCGGACCATGCGGTGATCGACGTGGGCGGCGTCGGCTATCTGGTGTGGATGTCGACGCGGGCGCTGGCGGCGCTGGGGCCGGTCGGGGGCCAGGTGATGGTGTTCACCGAATTGCAGGTCCGCGAGGACGCGATGACGCTCTACGGCTTTGCCAGCGGGGCGGAGCGCGACTGGTTCCGGCTGCTGACGTCGGTGCAGGGCGTGGGCGGGCGCGTGGCGCTGGCGATCCTGTCGGTGCTGGAGCCGGTGGAGCTGGTCCGCGCGGTCGCGGCGGGCGACAAGGCGATGGTGGCGCGCGCCAATGGCGTGGGGCCGAAGCTGGCGATCCGGATCATCACCGAGCTGAAGGACAAGACCGGCGGCATCGTGCTCGGGCCGGGGATAACGGCGCCGCAGGTGAAGGGGTCCGCGGCGGGCGATGCGCTGTCAGCGCTGGCGAACCTGGGGTTCCGGCCGGTCGAGGCGTCTGCGGCGGTGACCGCGGCGGAAGAAGAGCTCGGGCCGGGCGCGACGCTGGATGCGCTGGTGCGTCTGGCGCTGAAGAAGGCTGCCCGGCCGGTCTGACTGTTGCCGGGGGGCAACATGGTGAACGGTTCGTGCGCGGTGGCAACAATCTGTCACAATTTCATCGTGATCGGTAACTAGCCGCGCTCCCTGGGGGGTAGCGGGGCCGCGTCGGTTGGACGGCGGGCGCGCCCCGGGGGAAGATCGTTGTCGCGCATCGCTTACAAGAATGTTGTCCTGGCCGGTATCGCCATGGCTGCCCTGACCGCGCCTGGCCTGGTGGCGGCGCAGCAGACGTCGCCGGAATTCGTGCAGACCGGACAGTCCGGGGCGACCGACGGTAGCGCCGGCCTTGAGGACATCGTCGTGACCGCGGAGCGCCGGTCGGAGAATCTGCAGCGCGTGCCGGTGTCGGTGGGCGTCGTGCGCGGCGAGGACCTGCGCGCCTACACGAGCGGCGGGGACGATACGCTGCTCGCGCTCGCGGGGCGGGTGCCGAGCCTGTACGCCGAGACGACGACGGGGCGGATCTTCCCGCGTTTCTACATCCGCGGGCTCGGCAATATCGATTTCTACCTGGGTGCGTCGCAGCCGGTGTCGATCATCCAGGACGATGTCGTGCTGGAGCATGTCGTGCTGAAATCGAACCCGGTCTATGACGTGGGGCAGATCGAGGTGCTGCGCGGGCCGCAGGGGTCGCTGTTCGGGCGGAACACGACCGCGGGCATCATCAAGTTCGACACGCTGCGCCCGACGCAGACGTTCGAGGGCCGCGCGCAGGCGACGTACGGATCGTACAACACGGTGACGTTCGACGGCGGCGTCGGCGGGCCGATCGTGCAGGACAAGGTCGCGATCCGGGTGTCCGGGCTGTACCAGCACCGCGACGATTATGTGGACAACCGCTACGAGGGCGCCAGCGCCGACGGCACGGTGACGCCGAAGAAGAACGCGATGGGCGGTTTCGACGAGCGCGACGCGCGGTTGCAGGTGCTGCTGACGCCGACCGAGACGCTGTCGATCCTGGCATCGGCCCATGCGCGCGATTATGACGGCACGTCGACGCTGTTCCTGCGCCAGGCGCTGACCAAGGGATCGAACGAGCCGAACGCGCCGCGCAACAGCGTCATCTACGACGAGGCGGACAATAATCCGCAGGCGTACAAGACCTATGGCGGGTCGTTGAAGGCCGGGCTGGACCTGGGCGGCGCCACGCTGACGTCGATCACCGCGTACGAGACGACGAGCGGGTATAGCCGCGGCGATACGGACGGCGGCGCGGCGTCGGTCTATCCGGTGAACGGCGTGGCGAACGGCTTCGGCCAGTCGCAGGGCCAGATCCGCGACCTGGACCAGTGGACGCAGGAGCTGCGGCTGGCGAGCGACGATGCCGGGCGATTCCGCTGGCAGGTCGGCGGTTTCTACTTCGACAGCCGCGACACGACCGATTTCTACCAGCGCGCGTTCTTTTTGACGACGGCGGGGCGCAACCCGAACAACTGGGTGCGGTTGAACAACGTCAACACCAGCTGGGCACTGTTCGGGCAGGCGAGCTATGCCGTCACCGACAAGCTGACCATCACGGCCGGTGCGCGCGAGACGAAGGATACCAAGAAGACGCGGCTGGTGAAGACCGCCGACACCGCGGCGGGTGCCGTGACCTATACCGGGCGGCGGTTCGTGCGGCTGTCGGACACGAAGCCGAGCTGGGACGTGAGTGCGCTGTACGAGGCGAGCCCGGAGGTGAGCCTGTATGCGCGCGTGGCGCGCGGCTTCCGCGGGCCGACGATCCAGGGGCGGTCGGCGGTGTTCAATTCGGACTTCACCACGGCGGATTCGGAGACGAACACGTCGTACGAGGCGGGCATCAAGACGCGGCTGTTCGACAATAAGCTGCGGCTGAACGCGACCGGCTTTGCGTACCGCGTGAAGAACATCCAGCTGAACGGCAACGACGTGAACGGCAACGGCGTGCTGTTCAACGCGGACAAGGCGGACGGTTACGGGTTCGAGGCGGATGCCGAGCTGCGCCCGATCCCGAACCTGTCGCTGACGGCTGGGGTCAGCCTGCTCCATACCGAGATCAAGGATCCGAACGTCTATGCGCAGGTCTGCCAGCTGAACGGCGTGGTGGTGTGTACGGTGAACGATCCGACAATCCGGGTCGGGGCGAACACGTTCGCGTCGATCGACGGCAACCCGCTGCCCAACGCGCCGAAATACAACCTGAACTTCGCGGCGCGGTACGATGTGCCGCTGGGCAATGGCGGGCGGGCGTTCGTGGCGACCGACTGGAACATGCAGGGTTATACGAACCTGGTGCTGTACCGGACCGACGAATTCTACGCGAAGGACAATTTCGAGGGTGGTGCGCGGATCGGATACGAAGCGGCCGGCGGCGCGTACGAGATCGCGCTGTTCGCGCGGAACATCACCAAGGAAAAGAACCTGAAGGGCGTGATCGAGAACTATATGGCCGCGGTGTATAACGAGCCGCGCGTGCTAGGCGTGTCGCTGTCCGGGCGGTTCTAGGCGACGCGGATCCTGCTTCGCGTCGCGCGCGAAGCAGGACGGTCGGGGCGACCTCCCGGCGTATGCGATTCGTGCAGGACTGATCGCGGGCGTGACATCCTGTCGCGGCGTAACGCGATCGTTGACTAGACTCCGCAGTGCGATCGGCCGGATCGCCGGCGGTCGCGCGTTAAAATGGCGCATCGTTCACCTGCTTTAAGGCAAGGCAATCCCAGTCCGCACACACAGGGTCATCTTTTGTGCGGAGTGAAACGTCATGAACGGACTCAACCCCGACGATCTTGCCGACATCATCGCGCGTGAGGAGGCAGCCGCTGCCTCCGCGAAATGTGAACGGTCCTGGAAAGCGCACACCGCGCTGGCACGGAATTACCGCTGGCAACTCGAACATGAGATGGGCGACAATACGCTGGAGCGGGTCGCGACGGCCTGATCGAAACGATATGCGTGTAACATAGATCAATTTTAACTGGAACGAAGCCCGGCCGTGCTCGCTTCCCATCCGTGCCTACGTACTTCCTCCACCTCCACGAGGGCGGGTCCGTCGTCGAAGACGAGGAAGGTACGACGCTTGCCGATGACCGGTCCGCGCGCCGTGCGGCCGTCCGGGCGGCTCGCGACGTGCTGGCCGGTGCGGTGCAGGAAGGTCGCCTGCCGCTCGACGATCGCATCGTCGTGACCGATTATGCCGGGCGGACCGTGGTGTCGATCACGCTGGGCGCGTCGGTCGGGCATCCCGGCTAGACGTTGCCGTCAGGCCGCGTCGGTGATCCGCGGCGCCGGGCTATCGAGCAGCAGGAACGCCGGATCGAAATCACCCACGGACACGAGCTTGTCCCAGTCATGGACCGACACGACGCCGGATCGCAGATCGGCGACGGACGCCATGCGCAGCTCCTTCAATGTGCGGTTGACGTGGACGCTCGTCAGGCCCGTCGCGTCGCCAAGGTCCCATTGGGTGATCGGCAAGGGAAAGGATGTGCGGCTGCCGAGACCCGCCTGCTCACACCGAATCGCCATTTCGCAGAACAGATGCGCGATTCGCGACAGTGCGTTGCGGCGGCCGACGTTCACCACCCATTCCGAGAAGATCGACCCGTCCACCACGCAATCGCGCCAGAGCGCCTCCGCCACGCCGGGATGTCGCCCGGCCAGCCGGCGCAGGTCGGCGTGCGGGATACGCACGATTGTGGTGACGGTGAGTGCACCGATGCCCCAACCGGCACGGGGGCTGACCACCGATGGCAGATCGGCCATATCGCCGCTGATGTAGAGACCGGAAATCTGCCGCAGGCCGTCGCCATTCTGGCCGAACCGGCCGACAAGACCGTCGACGATCAGGCAGCTGTGATCAATCAACTCCCCGACCCGGACGAAATCGGTGTGCGCGGCATAGCGTTTCAAGCTGCCGCCGAGTGCGAGCAAGCCGCTCACCTCGTCGTTCGTGAGACAGGAGCGTGACGCAAGACGCTTCACGAAGAGTCGAAGGGCCGCAGCCTGTGGGTTCACGATCGATACTCCGGCCAAAAGGCGGGAGCACACAAGTCTCACAGCCACCGACGCCCAAGGACGCTGCCGATGATGAACGCGCATACCATGCTTCCGTGCATCCACCTAACTTGTCCAGATGTCAGTTCACCGCATTCTTGAAATACGCGTGATGAATCATGAGTGCCGCCGGGGACGGGCTCGACCGTGTCCGCTCGGTTTGGAACAGACCCAAAACGCGCTAAGGCCGCGACATGATCGACGACGACGACCGCATGGTGACCCCCGCCCGCCGACCCGAGGATGTCGATGCGGCGCTGCGTCCGAAGACGCTGGACGATTTCGTGGGGCAGAAGGCGGCACGTGAGAATCTGCGCGTGTTCGTGTCGGCGGCCAAGGCGCGCGGCGACGTGCTCGACCATGTGCTGTTCTTCGGTCCGCCCGGCCTCGGCAAGACGACGCTGGCGCAGATCGTGGCGCGCGAGATGGGGGTCGGGTTCCGTGCGACATCCGGCCCGGTGATCGCCAAGTCGGGCGATCTCGCCGCGCTGCTGACCAACCTGGAGGACGGCGACGTCCTGTTCATCGACGAGATTCACCGGCTGAACCCCGCGGTGGAGGAGGTGCTGTATCCCGCGATGGAGGACCGCGCGCTCGACCTGATGATCGGCGAGGGACCGTCGGCACGAAGCGTGCGGATCGATTTGCCGCGCTTCACGCTGGTGGGCGCCACGACGCGACAGGGGTTGCTGACGACGCCGCTGCGCGACCGGTTCGGGATCCCGATCCGGCTGCAATTCTATTCGGTGGAGGAACTGGAGCGCGTGGTGACGCGCGCGGCCGGGCTGCTCGGCATGGCGATTTCGGCGGACGGCGCAGTGGAAATTGCCAGGCGGGCGCGGGGTACGCCGCGGATCGCGGGGCGGTTGCTGCGGCGGGTGCGCGATTTCGCCGATGTGGCGGGCGCGGCGGTGGTGGATGCAAAGGTGGCGGACGGCGCGCTGACCCGGCTGGAGGTCGATTCGCTCGGGCTGGACGCGATGGACCGGCGGTACCTGCTGATGATCGCCGACATCTATCGCGGCGGGCCGGTGGGGGTGGAGACGCTTGCCGCGGGGCTGAGCGAACCGCGCGATACGATCGAGGAGGTGATCGAACCCTATCTGATCCAGCTGGGGCTGGTCGCGCGGACGGCGCGCGGACGATGCCTCAATTCGCGGGCGTGGGGGCATATCGGCCTGCCGGAGCCGGAGGGCACGGTGGTGCAGGGTGGGCTGTTCGAGGGGTAGCACGATCGTGCAGGGGAATGGACCGCGGCGTATTCGCCCCGAAGAGATGCGGGAGCGGGATTTGCTGCATGTTCATAGTTTACCCGGTACTTATCCACCGCAGATAATTTGATCTAGTATATAGATGCACATCAACCGGTACTTCTTAATTTAAAAGACGGGGAAATTTAGTGAACATCGGGACGTTGGGAGAGTCCACGATAGGAAGTATGCATCATGAATAATCTCAAGATGATTGTGATTTCGGTTGCCGCTCTGGGCTTGACGACCGGTGCGGTTGCGCAGTCCGGCGGTATGGGTGGCACGGGCGCCGCCGGTGGCGTGCAGAGCGGATCGATGGGCGGTAGCATGGGTTCGGGCGCAGCAGGCTGCGTGGGCACCGGGACGATGGGTGGCACGGGCAGCATGGGGACCGGTTCAGGAACGAGCATGGGCTCGACCGATTCCTCGACCGACCGTGCCACGACCAACAGCAGCAAGCAGCGCAAGGCGACGTCGAAGCGCAACCGCACCGGCACGCAGACCAAGTCGGACGCGACCGGCAAGACCACGCCGGGCAACAACGACCCGCAATAAGCACGAAACGATCCGGCCCATCAATTCCTGATGGGCCGGACGGCTTGCGCGGTCGGTCGGCAGCAGTTCCGTCAGCGAACCCGACGAGAGGTCTGGAAATGCGCGCGCGGCTGAATGGAACGCGCGACTATCGCCCTCTTGCCTACCGCATCAGAACCGGAAGGCGCCAAGGAACATGTCCGGCGCGTTGGCGTCGCACGACGCGTCAAGCGAGGTGGGGAACAGTTCGTCCGTCGCGACAAAATCATAGCAACTACGGTTTGCGAAACTGACCTCCAGGACGCTCGGGAAGATCACGTTTCCGATGTTCGTGATGCCCCCGCAGACGTTCCCGTGCACGTGAATGACGGCATAGTTCCTGTGCAGTTTCTGAAGGCAGCGATGGATGCGCCGTCGTGATTCGAGATTGCCAAGATCGTTGAGAGAATGGATCTCGCACAGGATCTGGGAGAAGCGGCCGAGTTCTTCCTTGGTCATGTCGTCCCATACCGGCCACTCGCTGCTTTCAATATCGATCTTGAGAACGAGATTCGGGCGCGCCTCGCGCTTGTCGTGCGCGTGGACAAGGTCCGCCAGCCGCTGCGTGCCCCAATCGTTGTGCGTGCCGATCATCTTTTTATGGAAGATCATCCGCGGATCATGCGGGGCGGGATCGTCGACCGTGTGATCGAACTGGTAGATCGTCAGTCCGCGGTCTGCCGTATCCAGATCCCAGCTGATATCGTCGTTGATGCCGAGCGATAACGCGATGTCGCCTGACCGGAAATCGTCGAGCGAGACATAGCCGCCATCGCCCACGTTGCCGAGCCGGATCTTGGCATATCCCACTGCCGCCTTTGGTTCGAGGAGGCGGAGCACGGCGTGGACCTGTCGCGCCAGTTCCACCGGATCGGTGGTATCGGTCTGCGGATCGGCGGGCGCCAGGGATCAATTTGGTCGGAAACCTTGATCAGACGCGGCTCCCACGCCTTAATCGACCCACGGCCCGCGGCCTGGACGCGATATTCGAGCGACCTGAATTCGCGCAGCATAATATCCAGCGAGACTGTCCGTTTATCCAGCCCGAGATCGGCCCTCGCGACCACGTACTTGGCCAGGACCGCCATTCCGGACGCCGCCACCACGTCGATCTCGGCCACGACGTCCGCTGGATTCGATGGCCCCCCGGTCGCAGGAAAAACGGCCAGATCGAATTCCACGCGATATGTGCCCGGCCGGACATGCTGATACTGGCACGCGATCAGATGTCCCTCTGCGGTCTCCCCCGAGACAATATGGCCCTAACCGGCATTCGATATTATTCTTCGCAAACCCTGACTGAACAAGACAACGCCCCTCCCCGGTGCTTCATTTGCGACGCCGACTAACGACATTCGCGCGTCAGTTAGATGACAGGATCGTTCCGAGCGGAGCAAGCGGTGTTTCGTGAGATTATTTCGGCTTAGCGGTAACCGGCGGGTCGGCAGGCATCTCTGCAGGGATCATTCGCCCGCCCGGAATCGGGTTGTCTCGTTTTCGTTAACCGCTAGACCCGCCGACATGACGCGGGACGATCTGGACCGGCCCTATGCGGGGGGCTTTGTGGGCGCGGAGCACCGGTTCGCGCTGCGCGTGTATTTCGAGGATACCGATCTGACCGGGGTCGTCTACCACGCCAACTATCTGCGTTACATGGAGCGCGCGCGGTCAGATATGCTGCGCGCCGCCGGGATCGACCAGCGGGCGGCACATGACGACGGGACCGGCGCCTACGCCATCGCCGACCTGGCGATCCGCTATCTCCGCCCCGCGCGGCTGGACGATGCGTTGCAGGTGGTCAGCCGCGTGGTGCGATCCGGCGCGGCGACCTGCGTCATTCATCAGACAGTCATGCACGGTGACGAGGTTCTGGCCACGGCGGAGGTGACCGCGGCGTTCCTGGCACCGGGCGGGCGCCCACGGCGGCAACCGCGCGCGTGGACCGAGATTTTCGAACGACTGACAGAGGACGACCAAGGCGCATGACCGGTATCGAAGTGACGACGAGCGCATCCATGCTGTCGCCGATCACGCTCTTCTTGCAGGCCGACATCATCGTGAAGACGGTGATGATCGGGCTGACCCTCGCCAGCATCTGGACGTGGGTGATCATCATCGGCCACGGCATGAAGCTGCGCCGCGTGGGGGCGAAGTCGGAGGCGTTCGAGCGCGATTTCTGGAAGGCGGAGGATGTCGACCGGCTGTACGACGGCGCGGGCAAGGAAGACTTGCCGTCGGCGCGGGTGTTTTCCGCGGGCGTCAGCGAGTGGCGGCGGTCGACCGCGGGCAAGGTGGTGGACCGCGAGGGCACGCGCAGCCGGCTGGCGACCGCGATGGCGGCATCGGTCGGTGCGGAGATGGACCGACTGTACGACCGCATTTCCGTGCTGGCGACGATCGGGTCGGTCGCGCCGTTCGTGGGGCTGTTCGGCACCGTGTGGGGCATCATGCGCGCGTTTACCGATATCGCGGGCAAGCAGTCGACCAACCTGGCGGTGGTGGCACCGGGCATCGCCGAGGCGCTGTTCGCGACCGCGCTCGGGCTGTTCGCGGCGATCCCCGCGGTCATCGCCTACAACCGCCTGACGCACCGGCTGAACCGGTTCGAGGCGAAGCTGAACCGGTTTGCAGACGGGTTCCATGCGACGCTGAGCCGGGAGCTGGAGGCGTGAGGGGCGACCGGTCCGGCGCGGGGGCGCGCTGATGGCGATGGGTCCCATTTCCGGGCGCGGGTCGAACGGCCGGCGCGCGCCGATGGCGGAGATCAACGTCACGCCGCTGGTCGATGTGATGCTGGTGCTGCTGATCATCTTCATGGTGACCGCACCGTTGCTGACCGCGGGCGTGCCGGTGGAGCTGCCGGAAAGCCGCGCGGGCGGGCTGGAGCAGGAGCAGGAGCCGATTCAGCTGTCGCTCGACGGGCAGGGCCGCGTGTTCATCGGCGAGACCGAGGTGTCGGATGCCGATCTGCCCGGGCGCCTTGCCCAGGCGGCCGCGGACGGCGCGGGCAAGGATCCGCCGCAGGTGTTCCTGCGTGCGGACCGGCAGCTGGATTATGGCCGCGTGATGAAGGTGATGGGCGAGCTGAACGCCGCGGGGCTGAACAAGGTGGCGCTGGTGACCGTCGGTGCCGAAGTGTCCGGTGGCGGGGCGGCGGGTGCCGTGTCGACCGGCGACACGGCGGCGGGCGCACGCTGACCCGATGACGATGGAACGGTCGGAGAAGGCGGGCCTCGCCATATCGGTTGCGGCGCATGCGGCGCTGCTGGCGGTGCTGTCGCTGGGGCTGCTCGCACCGAAACCGCTGCCGCCGAAGCCGGTGAGCGACCCGATCGACATCCAGTTCGCCGACGAGGTCGGGCTGGTGTCCGGCGCGCCCGAACCGGCGACCGAGGTGCCCGCGCAGTCCGAAGCGCCCGAGCTGGGCAAGCCCGAGGAAGCGTCCGCCGCGGAGGCCGAGCCCGCGCCTCCCGAACCGCGCCCGACGCCGCCGCCGCCGGCACCCGAGCCGGACCCAGTGCCGGTGCCGAAGCCGAAACCGACCCCGCCGGCCCCCGCGCCGACGCCCAAACCCACGCCGAAACCGAAACCGAAGCCCACCCCCGCGCCGAAACCGGTGCCGAAACCCGTGCCCAAGCCGGTGGTAAAGCCGACGCCGAAACCGACGCCCGCAAAGGCGAAACCGACGCCGGCCAAGCCCGCGCCGGCCAAGGCCGCACCCGCCAAGGCCGCACCGAGCAAGGCGGCGCCGTCCAAGGCTGCTCCGTCGAAGGCGGCACCGTCCAAGAGCAATGGCCGGCCGGCGCCCGGCAAGGCCGCGACCGCGACGGCGAAGGCCGGGGCGGGCACGGGCAAGCGGACCGCGGGTGCGGCGCTGGGCGATGATTTCCTGAAGGGGATCACCGCAGAGAAGAGCACCAGCAAGACGCAGACGCCGCGCGCCGCGACGGTGAGCGCGACGCAGATGGCGGGCTTGGTCGGCGCGATCCAGCGGCAGTTGCTGCCGTGCGCGGACCGGCGGTCGAGCCCCGGGCCGGGATCGAACCGGATCGTGACGCGGATGCGGTTGCAGTTCCGCAAGGACGGGACGCTGGCGACCGCGCCGACGGTGCTGGGCCAGACCGGCACGGACGACGAGAATGGCCGGTACGCGACGCGCGTCGGCGAACTGGCGATCGGCATCGCACGCGAATGTTCGCCGCTGAAACTGCCGCCCGAACTCTACGAGGTCGGAAACGGGCAGGGTTGGAACGATATCGTGATACGCTACAAGCTGCCCGGATGAGGATGGACATGACGCGCACCCTTTCGATCATGATCGCGCTGCTGGCTTCCGGGACCGCGGTCGCTCAGACGCCGCCGCCTGCACCGGCCGCGCCCCCCGCCGGCGCATCGAGCGGACCGCTCGAGGTCGACGTGGTCGGCGGGATCTCCGCGCCGATGCCGATCGCGGTGCCGGTGATGCCGACACCCGCCGCGGCCGGCACGCCCGCCGGCGATACCGCGTCGCTGGGGCGGCAGGTGTCGGAGATCATCACCAACGACCTGCGCAACAGCGGGCTGTTCACACCGCTGGTCGGGTCCGCGCTGCGCCCCGTGTCGTTCCCGCAGGTGACCGCGCCGGACTTTGCCGGCTGGGGCAGCACGGGCGCGCAGGCGCTGGTGCAGGGTTTCGTGCAGGCCAATGGCGACGGGACGCTGACGGTTGGCTGCTATCTGTACGATGTGTTCGCGCAGACCGAACTGACGCGGCAGGGCTTCGTCGTGCCGCCGGCGCAGTGGCGGCGCGCGGCGCATAAATGCGCGGACCAGGTCTATACGCGGCTGAGCGGCGAGGGGCCGTATTTCGACAGTCGCGTGGTCTATGTGTCGGAGACCGGGCCGAAGACGCGGCGGCTGAAGCGGCTGGCGGTGATGGACCAGGACGGTGCCAACCACCGGTTCCTGACCAACGGCCGGTCGATCGTGCTGACCCCGCGGTTCGCGCCGAACCAGCAGACGATCGCATACATGTCGTTCGAGAACGACCGGCCGCGAATCTATGTCTACGACGTGGGCAGCGGCAAGCAGCGGCTGGTGGTGAACCAGCCGAACATGACGTTTGCTCCGCGCTTCTCGCCGGACGGGCGGTCGATCGTGTTTTCGATGTCGGTCAACGGCAATACCGACATCTACCGCGTGCCGACCAGCGGGGGCACGCCGCAGCGGCTGACGACGTCGCCGGGGATCGACACGGGTGCGAGCTATTCGCCGGATGGCAGCCGGATCGTGTTCGAATCCGACCGTTCGGGCGGGCAGCAGCTTTATGTGATGGGCGCGGACGGATCGGGCCAGAACCGGATCAGCTTCGGCGGGGGGCGCTACGGCACGCCGGTGTGGAGCCCGCGCGGCGACCTGATCGCGTTCACCAAGATCGGGGGCGGGTTCCGGATCGGGACGATGACGCCGGGCGGCGGCAACGAGACCATCCTGACGAACGCGTGGCAGGACGAGGGGCCCAGTTGGTCCCCCAATGGCCGCGTCATCCTGTTCTTCCGGACGGGGCAGGGCAGCGGGAAAGCGGATCTGTGGTCGGTCGACCTGACCGGCAAGAACCTGCGCCCGGTGCCGACCCCGCTCGACGGATCCGATCCTGCGTGGGGGCCGTTGCTGCCCTGATGCATCCGCCAGACTGTTCTTAAAGGCCGAGGCGGGGCCGCGAATGTTCAAGGGAGACCGAACATGAACCATCTGACGAAACTGGTCCTGGCCGGCACCATGCTGGTCGCGGTCGCGGGTTGCGCCAAGAAGAAGCCTGCGGTCCTGCCGCCGCCCCCCGCCGGTTCGGGCATGATCGACGACGGCACGAACAACGCGCCGACCGGTGGCGCGATCGGTGGCGCCGCGGTGCCCGGCAGCCGCGCGGACTTCATCGCGCAGGCCGGCAGCGACACGGTGCTGTTCGTGACCGACAGTTCCGACGTCGATTCCGAAGCGCAGGCGATCCTGCTGCGCCAGGCGCAGTGGCTGCAGCGCAACCCGAACGTCCGCGTGACCGTCGAGGGGCATTGCGACGAGCGTGGGACGCGCGAGTATAATCTGGCGCTGGGCGATCGCCGCGCCAATTCGGCGAAGAACTTTCTGGCATCGAACGGTGTCGATGCGAGCCGGATCTCGGTCATCAGCTACGGCAAGGAACGGCCGGTCGCGACCGGTTCGGACGAGAGCGCATACGCTCAGAACCGCCGTGCGGTGACCGTGGTGCCGGTCGGCGCGGGTTCCATGTGATTGCGGCGGGGGCCGGGCCGGGGGTGCGATGCGTGCGCCCGGCTTGGTACCTGCGAGGCTGGGGCTTCGAGACCTAGAAGCGCGCCAGTCGTCCCGGCTGCGATCCTCGTTGAAGGCTGTTCGCTCCAGGTGTAACTTTGCGCCGAACTTGGAACGGTCGTCATGGCGGATACGGGCAGGCAGGTCTGGTTTCGGGCGAAGTCGTTTGGCTATGGCGCGGGGATGCCGGTGGCCTGGCAGGGTTGGGCCTTGCTGGTCGGAAGCGTCGGGGCGCTGGTCGTGGCGCGGCACTGGTTGGATGGTGCGGTCGGCGGTGGCGCGGTCCTTGCCATCGTGGCGGTGATGGTGTTGCTGGCGGCGCGGCACACCGAAGGCGGGCGGTGGCGCTGGCGGTGGGGGCGTTGAGGTTTCTGCTTTTCCGTTGAGGTCGCGTTTGGGTGCTGTTGCACTCACCCCCAACCCCTCCCTTGAAAGGGAGGGGGCTTGTTGTTGCGCTACCTCGGTCGGCAGCGCTTGTGATCCTGGATCCCGGATCAAGTCCGGGATGCGGTTGAGTAGTGCGGGACGCGTGCTCCTTAGCTGATTCCTAATCCCTACCGCTCACTCCCCAGCACGAAGTCGCGCAAGGCGCGGGCGTCGTGGAGGGCGTTGTGGGGGACCTTGCTGTTGCGGGCAGTGGAGAAGCCGGGGGTGCGGAGATATTCGAAACGGAGGCCGGGGAGGTCGACGACGTCGGTCTCCGCGGTCATCAGCAGGCGGCAGAACAGCGCGATATCCTCCGGCCAGTCGGCGACGATGACGGGGTCGCGGTCCGCGCGGAGATAGTTGGCGATGTCGTGCGCGGCGGCGATGCGGTCAAGTTCGGTGTGAAGCATCGGCGGGACGCTGCGCAGATAGGGGACGACGTGGCGCGCGACCCAGTCGTGGAGTTGGTCGGGGAGCGGCAGGACGACGTAATAGTCGTCGTCGCCATGTTCGGCGGCCAGGCCGACGCTCATCAGTTCGCCGCCGAAGCCGTTGAACTCAGTGTCGAGGAAATAACGCATCTCAGCGGCGGCGCGGGCGGGGGACGCGCGACGGATCGGGTGCGACGTCGCCGAGCGCCTCGTCGAGGAGCTTGGCCAGACGGAGACCGCCGAGCGCGACCTGGCGGCGGGCGAGCGGGATTTCGCGGGCGATCGCCTCGTTCGACAATGTCGGGCGGCCGGCCGGTTGCGGGCCACAGCCGTCGCCGCCGAGGAGGTCGGCATAGGCGGTGTGCGACGCCTGCCAGCTTTCGCGCGACCAGTCGGCCACGCTGCCCGCGGCGGCGGCGGGGCGATCGGCGGCCGGGATTTCGGACAGCACGCCGAGCGCGCCGCCGGGGGGCGTCGAGATCGCGCGATCGGCGAGCAGCCCGTCCCACACGGTGTGCAGGTTCCGGCGGCCGGCCATGATACCGTAGTTCGCGGGCTGATCGTTGCCGCCACGATCGGAGCGGTCGCCGGCGTGGAGTGGCTGATGCAGATCGCCGACGAAGTGGACGAGGAAGGCGAGCGCCTCGATCCTGTCGACCGTCGGCAGCTTCGCGTCGTGGAGCATGCGGGCGGCGCGTTCGATCTGTGCGGAGACGCAGTTGCCGTCGGCGCACGGCGTCTTGATGTCGAACGGCTTGCAGATGTCGACGTTCTGATAGTGCCAGCTATAGGCGTAACTGAACCGGTCGCCGAGCGGCTTGACGCAATCGGGCCAGACGCTGGCGTCCTCGATCGAGCGGATCGGGCAGGTCGGGGTGCGGAGCTGCGGCGATTGCGCGATCAGCCGGCGGATCGCGGCGCGGGTCTTGGGGCTCACCTCCGCCATCGCGATCGTGGCGATGGTCTGGTGGCCATATTCCCACCACGCGGCGGCGGGGCCGGCGGTGAAGAGCGCGACAAAGGCCAGCAACGGCGCGGCGATGCGAAAGGGGCGAATCATGGCTTTCCGCTACGCCCGTCGTGGGATGAAAGCGAGCAGCGATCAGGGGGCGAACACCAGGATCAGGAAGACCGCGAACATGGACAGGTGCACTGTGCCCTCCAGGATCGTGGTGCGCGTGCCGGAGAAGGTGAGCGTGCTGAGCACCAGTGTGATCGCGAGCAGCACCATGTTGGCGGACGAGAGCCCGAGCACGACCGACTGGCCGGTCAGCACGCCGATCAGCAGCACCGCCGGCACGGTGAGGCCGAGCGTGGAGGCGGCGGCCCCCAGGCACAGGTTGATCGCGCGAGTGAGCTGGTTCGCGTGGACGGCGCGCAGGGCGGAGATCGCCTCCGGCGTGAACACGATCATGGCGATGACGACACCGCTGAGCGCGGCGGGGGCGCCGAGTGCGGCGATGCCGGCGTCGAGGAGCTTGGCGAGACTCTTCGACAGGATGACGATCGGCAGGATGTTGGCGAGCAGCAGGACGACGTGGCGGCCGGTGGTGGATTTCGACGTCGCGGCGTCGGCGTGCGGCATCGGGGTGGCTGGGGCGTCGGCGCCTTCGGCGGGTGGCAGCGCGGCGGGGGCGGCGCCGGCCGGCACGGGGCGGAAGAAGCTGCGGTGGCGACCGGTCTGGAGCCAGAGGAAGACGCCGTAGAGCGCCACCGTCAGCAGCGAGAACAGCCCGGACTGCGCGGTGGAGAGCGTGCCGCGGACCGTGGTGGTGGTGAAATTGGGGATGACGAGCGCGATCATCGACAGCGGGATGGTGATCGCGAGATAGGCGCTGGCGCCCTGGAGGTTGTAGCTTTGCTGGTGATGGCGGAGGCCGCCGATCAGGAGGCCGAGCCCGACAACGCCGTTGAGCACGATCATCAGCACCGCGAACATCGTGTCGCGGCCGAGCGTGGGGACGTCTTTCGACCCGAGCATGACGGCGGCGATCAGCGCGACCTCGATGATCACGATCGAGAGCGTCAGGATGAGCGTGCCGAACGGTTCGCCGAGCGCCTCGGCCAGCTCCTCCGCCTCGTGCACCACGCCGAACGCGGACCAGAAGATGATGCCGAGCAGCCAGGCGAACAGGAGCCCGGCGAGCGCGGGGCCGAGTGCGGCGGGGTCGATGGTCGGGGCGAGGAGGGCCGCGGCGACGGTCGCCCATGCGGCGGGGAGGCGTAGGGTGGAGAGCTTCATGACGCCAAGGTTAGCGACAGGGGGGCGGTGGGTCGAGGGTGAGGTGGCTTCCTCCACCCGTCGGGGGGAGGGCTGGGGTGGGGGGCTTTTCTGGGTGAAGCGGTTGGGGGGAGTTCGCCGTTACTGCGAGGGGAGTTCTTGAGTGAGGCTCGCTCACCCCAAGCCAAGCCCCCCGCCCCGACCCTCCCCCCGGTGGGGGGAGGGGGTTAGGTTGCGCTTCACTCGTCGCCGTAGATCGCGACTTCGGGGGGGGCGTCGTGGGTAGCGATGGCGCGGTACATGCCGGGGGTGTTGAACGCCCAGCCGCCGGAGCCGTCGGGGCCAACGACGATGACGCCGCCCTTGCCGCCGAGTTCGCCCAGTTCGTCGATGATGGTGTCCGCCGCGTCCTCGATCGTGGTGCCGGACAGGCGGACGCGGGCGGCGATCTCGGCCGCGACGCCGAGGCGGATGAAATATTCGCCCGCGCCGGTGCAGGAAACGGCGGCGGCGCGGTCGTCGGCATAGGTGCCGGCGCCGATCAGTGGGGAGTCGCCGATCCGGCCCCATTTTTTCGCGGTGAGGCCGCCGGTGGAGGTGGCGGCGGCGACATGGCCTTCGCCGTCGACCGCGACCGCGCCGACTGTGCCGTATTTCATGCCGATGTCGAACGCGCCGTCGGGATTGGCGAGCATCTCGTCGAGCTGGCGGCGGCGTTCGGGGGTGGCGAACCAGGTTTGGTCGGCCTGATCGAGGCCCTGTTCCTGGCCGAACGTGTCGGCTCCGGGGCCGGCGAGCAGGACGTGCGGGCTGCGTTCCATGACGGCGCGGGCGAGCGTGACCGGGTTGCGCGTGGTGGTGAGCCCGGCGGCGGCCCCGGCGCGGCGGTCGCAGCCGTCCATGATCGCGGCATCGCATTCGATCGTGCCGTCGGCGGTGAAGACCGACCCGCGGCCGGCATTGAAGGCGGGATCGTCCTCCAGCACGCGGATTGCGGCCTCGACCGCGTCGAGCGCGGAGCCGGCGGAGGCGAGGATCCGGCTGCCGGCGAGGAGGGCTGCGTGGAGCCCTTCGCGGCCGGCGGCGTCGGCTTCGGGCGAGAGCGTGTCGCGGGTCATCGAGCCGGAGCCGCCGTGCAGGACGAGCGTCCAGCGGGGGGTGGTGGGGGTCATTGTGCTGGGCTCCGGTTGGTTCTTCTTAGCCCCTCTCCTTTAGGGGAGGGGTTGGGGTGGGGGCTACCTCTTCATCGTCGCAAGGTTATGGGTGAGGTGCTGTTGCCCCCACCCCAACCCCTCCCCTGAAGGAGAGGGGCTGATGGGATCGCGGTTCGGCGTGTCTGATACGGTGCGTTTGAGGTGCTGTTGCACCCACCCCCAACCCCCTCCCTTGAGAGGGAGGGGGCTTTGCTTGGGCTTTCGGGCGTACTCCGCTATATAGGTCGGACACCAACCATCCGGGAAAACCCATGTCCCTCCGTCCGTGGCGCGATATCGTCCGTCGTCCGTCCCGCCAGATTATGGTGGGGAAAGTCCCCGTCGGGGGCGATGCGCCGGTGTCGGTGCAGACCATGACCAACACGCCGACCACCGACGTGCGCGCCACCGTGGACCAGATCCGGCGGTGCGAGGAGGTGGGCGTCGACATCGTGCGGGTGTCGGTGCCCGACGTGGAGTCGGCCGTCGCGCTGAAGCAGATCGTGCGGGCGGCCAAGGTGCCGATCGTGGCGGACATCCATTTCCACTACAAACGCGCGCTGGAAGCGGCGGACGCGGGCGCGGCGTGCCTGCGGATCAACCCGGGCAATATCGGGTCGAGCGCGCGCGTGGCGGAGGTCGTGCGCGCGGCGAAGGCGAACGGCTGTTCGATCCGGATCGGGGTGAACGGCGGGAGCCTGGAGCGGCACCTGCTCGAGAAATATGGCGAGCCGTGCCCGGACGCGCTGGTCGAGAGCGCGATGGACCATATCAAGCTGCTGCAGGACCATGATTTCCACGAGTACAAGGTCGCGGTGAAGGCGTCCGACCTGTTCCTGGCGGTGGCGGCGTATCAGCAGCTGGCCGAGCAGGTCGATTGCCCGCTGCACCTGGGCATCACCGAGGCGGGCGGGCTGATCGGCGGGACGGTGAAGTCGTCGATCGGGATGGGATCGCTGCTGTGGTTCGGGATCGGCGACACGATCCGCGTGTCGTTGTCGGCCGAACCCGAAGAGGAAGTGCGGGTCGGCTACGAGATCCTGAAGGCGCTCGGCATCCGGACGCGCGGCGTGCGGGTCGTGTCGTGCCCGTCCTGTGCGCGGCAGGGGTTCGACGTGATCCGCACGGTCGAGGCGCTGGAGGCGCGGCTGAGCCATATCGCTACGCCGCTGTCGCTGTCGGTACTCGGCTGCGTCGTGAACGGCCCGGGCGAGGCGCGCGAGACCGACATCGGCCTGACCGGCGGTGGGGCCGGCAAGCACATGGTGTATCTGTCGGGGATCACCGACCACACGGTGCAGGACGAGGGTATGGTCGACCATATCGTCCGGCTGGTGGAAGCCAAGGCGGCCGAAATCGAGGCGGCGGAAGCGGCCGCGGAGTTGGCGGCGGAAGCGCAGCAGGGGGTGGCAGCTTGAGCCTGATCGCGATGGCGCGGATCGTGCTGAGGCCCGCGCATTTCGATGAGGCAAAGGCGGCGATCCTGGCGATCGTGCCGCAGACGCTGGCGGAGGCGGGGTGCCTGCAGTTCGTCGTGCATGCCGATGACGCGGCCGCAACTGTCTATCTGTACGAGGAATGGGCGGATGACGCGGCGCTGCGCCTGCATCATGCGCAGCCCTACACCGCCGCGGTGTTCCGGTCTTATGCCGACTGGCTGGCGGAACCCGTCCGGCTTGAGACGATGGCGCGGATCAGATAGCGGCAGATGACGGAGGTTACGATCAGGCGGGTGGAACCCGGCGACGTGGCGGCGGTGCTGGCGCTGATCGTTGCGCTGGCGGTGTATGAGCGGGAGCCGGATGCGGTGCAGGCGACGGCGGCGTCGCTGCGTGAGACGTTGTTCGGTGAGGGTGCGCAGGTGTTTGCGCATGTCGCGGTGCTGGATGGGGCGGTGGTGGGGGTCGCCTTGTGGTTCCAGACCTATTCGACGTGGACGGGGCGACCGAGCCTGTATCTGGAGGACCTGTTCGTGGCGGATGCGGCGCGCGGGACCGGGGCGGGCAAGGCGTTGTTCCGGGCCCTGGCGCGTGAGGCCGTGCGGCGCGATTGCGCGCGGATCGACTGGGCGGTGCTGGACTGGAACGAGACCGCGGCGGGGTTTTACGAGGCGATCGGGGCGCGGCCTTCGACCGGGTGGCAGCCTTGGCGGATCGAGGGTGCTGCGCTGGAGCGGTTGGCGGCGGGGTAGCGTTCGGATCTGGGATGCGTGCCCCGCTCGCGACACACATCCGTACACCCGCGTAGGCGGGGGTCTAGGTCCACGCTCCGACCTGGATCCCCGCCTGCGCGGGGATACGCGAGAGCGGTGAACGTACTCGATACGGCGCCGCCAACTCCACCTTGACGGTTCCCCGGCGCAGGCCGGGGCCTAGATGCAACCGCTGCGCCTAGGCCCCGGCCTTCGCCGGGGAACGACATCGTCGCTCTACTTGTCCAAGCCGCTAGATAGGGCAGCGGCCCGCACCGCGTGACCATCAATGGCCCGGATCGCATCTGCCGGGCCGAGGCGTAGGCCAGGACGGGGCGTTGGATTGGTTCAGACCCCGCGGCTAGGGTGCAACATAGAAAAGGGGCGGTGCATCGTTGGATGCACCGCCCCTTTTCGTTTGGGTTCAGGCGGCGACGTCGCCGGTGTCGTCGATCTCCGCGCGGGGGCGGCGGCGGCGGCGGGGCTTGTCTTCCGTCGCGCCGGCATCGGCGGCGACCGGTTCGGGGCGGGGGGCAGGTTCCGCGGCGGCCGGGGTGGAGAGGAAGGCGGGCGGCAGCGCGAGCTGATCGATCCGTTCGTCCGTCTCGGTCGGGGCCGCTGCGCGGGTGCGCGGGCGACCGCGGCGCGGGGCTTCGGCGGCGGCCTCTTCCGGGGCGGCCATCGGCGCGGGCGCGGGCGCGGCCTCGACCGGCGGCATCAAGTCCGGCGTTGCCTGATCAGCCGCGGGGCGGCGGGTGCGCAGGCGGCGGGGGGCCGCTTCGCCGGTCTCGCCGGCCGGCTGGGCGGGCTGCTGCATCGGCTGGGGGGCCGGCTGCGACGCGGCGAGCGGAGAGGCGACGGGGCCGCGATCGGACGACGGGCGCGTGGCGGTGCGGTCGGCGCCATCCTGCTGGTCGCGGTCCGTGGGGCCTTCGGCGCGGCCCTCGGCACGGATCGTGCGGTAGGTCTGGCCTTCGTTGCCGCGTTCCTGACCGTCGTCGCGCTGGCGCGGGCCGCGGTCCTGGCGCTGGCCGTCTTGCTGTCCGTCGCGGCGCGGGCGGTCTTGACGGTCCTGGCGGTCGCCGCGGTCGGGGCGGGGGCCACGATCCTGGGCGTAGCCGTTCTGGTCCTGACCGTCGGCTTGCTGGCGGTCCTGGCGGTCCGAACGGGGGCCGCGGTCCTGATAGCCCTGCTGGTTCCCCTGCTGACCGTTGCCGTCGCGGTTGCGATCCTGACGATCCTGGCCGTTGCCGTTGCCGTTGCGCTGGTAGCCCTGGCCGTCGCCGCGGTTGCGGTCTTGGCCCTGCTGGCCGCCATTCTGGCCCTGGCCGTTCTGGCCGCGGTCCTGGCGGTCTTGGTAGCGGGGCTGCTGGTCGGGACGCGGATCGTCGAAGCTGTCGGTGATGTCGCCTTCGCCGTCGTCGGCGTAGTCATCGTCCTGGTAGCTGTTAGCGCCCTGCGGCTCGCCTTGGGGGCGGCGCTGTTCGTCCATGCGCGCGCGGGTGTCGGCCAGCACGCGGAAATAATGGTCGGCGAACTGGAGATAATATTCGGTCATGACGCGGTCGCTGGCCATCTGCGCGTCGCGGGCCAGCGCCTTGTACTTCTCGAGCAGCTGCGCTGCGTTGCCGCGCGCGCGATTGTCGATCCGGTTGCCCTGTTCGGGCCGACCGGTCCCCCCGCCACTGCCGCTGCCCTGGGGACGCACACCGTTGCGGCCACGGCCACGGCGGCCGTTCTGGCGATTGTTGATCAAGTCGCTGTCCTTGTCGTACGTGGGATGTTTCTCACCACTTCGTCATGCCGGGCCCATCCCGTGGAGTGTGCCGGCACCGTCCGGAGCAGTGATGCGATCCGGTGACCGCAGACGCTTCGGCCCTTTGCCTGTCCGCGCCCCGGACAGAGGCGACGGTGCAGATAGGGGTGGTGGCGACCATGTCCGGGCGTCATCCGCCGCTGGAACCTGATCCCCGTACAACCTCTAGGCAGGTCCGAGGCCGATTCCAAGCGGAATTACGGGGGTGCGGGTGGAATTCCAGTTCGGTGGGGGCGTTACCTTACGGCTTTGCGGGCGTGGCGACGATGCAGCGGTCGCGGCCGGCGAGGTCGTGGCGGGTGGTGGTGGCGAGGCCGTGGGCCTGGAACAGTGCGGTGACGGCGGGGGCTTGCGTTGCGCCGATCTCGACCGCGGCCATGCCGCCGGGGGCAATCTGGCGGGCGAGGAGTGGGGCGAGCGCGCGGTAGTCGTCTAGGCCGTCCGCGCCGGCGAACAGCGCAGCGTGCGGTTCGTGGTCGATGACGTCGGGCTCGAGCGGTTCGGCGGTGCCGATGTAGGGCGGGTTGCAGAGGACGAGGTCGTAGGCGTCGCCGGTACCGTGCCAGCCGCCGGGCATGATGCGGGCGCGGTGGCCGAGGCCGAGGCGGTCGGCGTTGGCCTGCGCTTGGGCGAGGGCGGCGGGGCTGGCGTCGATGCCGGTGCCGGTGGCGGTTGGCCATTCGGTCAGCGCGGCGAGCAGGAGTGCGCCGGAGCCGGTCCCGAGATCGAGGATCGTTCGCGGGCCCAGCGTGCCGAAATGGTCGAGCGCGGCCTCGATCAGGGTTTCGCTGTCGGGGCGCGGGATCAGGACGCCGGGGGCGACGGTGAGGTCGATGCTCCAGAAGCCGCGCGTGCCGGTGATGTAGGCGATCGGCTCGTTGGTGAGGCGGCGGGCGAGGAGGGGGGGGAAGGTGTCCGGCGTGGGGGCGTCGAGGTGGGTGAGGAGGAGCTGGTCGCGGGTGGTGTTCAGGGCGTGGGCCATGAGGAGTTCGGCGTCGAGGCGGGGGGTGGTGCTTTGGGTGAGGAGTTGGGTTGCCTGCGCGAGCGCTGACCGGACTCCCTCCCCCCCATGGGGGGTGGGGTGGGGTGGGGGGTTGTTCTTGGTGGGACGGTCGCCGCCAGCCGCAGCCCCCCACCCAACCCTCCCCCCAGAGGGGGGAGGGCTTTGTTTCGCGTTTGCTGAACGACCATCGCTTGTGGCCACCCCTCTCCCAACCCTCTCCCCAGGGGGGAGAGGGCTAGAAGGTGTGTTGTCCTCAGCCATCGAGCGCTGCGAGCCTGGCGGCTTCGTCCTCGGCGATCAGGGCGCCGATGAGTTCGTCCATATGGCCTTCGAGGATTTCGGGGAGGCGGTGGAGGGTGAGGTTGATGCGGTGGTCGGTGACGCGGCCCTGCGGGAAATTATAGGTGCGGATCCGTTCGGAGCGGTCGCCGCTGCCGACCATCGAGCGGCGGGCGCCGGCGCGGGCGCTGTCGACCTTTTCGCGTTCGAGGTCGTAGAGGCGGGAGCGCAGGACGCGGAGCGCCTTGGCCTTGTTCTTATGCTGCGACTTCTCGTCCTGCTGGATCACGACCAGCCCACTCGGCAGGTGGGTGATGCGGACCGCGCTGTCGGTGGTGTTGACCGATTGCCCGCCGGGGCCGGATGAGCGGTAGACGTCGATCCGCAGGTCCTTCTCGTCGATCTGGACGTCGACCTCCTCCGCCTCGGGCAGCACCGCGACGGTTGCGGCCGACGTGTGGATGCGCCCGCCCGATTCGGTGACGGGGACGCGCTGGACGCGGTGGACGCCCGATTCGAACTTCAGCCGGGCGAACACGCCGGCGCCGGTGACGGAGGCTACGACCTCCTTGTAGCCGCCCATGTCGGCGGCGGAGGCGGACATCAGCTCGACGCGCCAGCCGCGGTCCTCGGCATGACGCTGGTACATGCGGAACAGGTCGCCCGCGAACAGCGCCGCCTCGTCCCCGCCGGTGCCGGCGCGGATCTCAAGGATGGCGGAGCGTTCGTCGGCGGCATCGCGCGGCAACAGGCTGAGCGCGAGCGCGCGTTCGGCGGGGGGGAGGGCGGCCTGGACCTCCGTCAACTCCTCGGCCGCCATCTGGCGCATGTCCTCGTCCGCGTCGCGCGTCATCTCGGTCAGGCTGTCGACCGCGGCGCGCAGTTCGCGGACCTTCGTCGCGGCCTGCGCCACCGGTTCGATCTCGGCATAGTCTTTCGACAGCTGGACGAACTGTTCGGCGGGCAGGTCCGCCTTGGTCATCATCGCGGACAGCTCGTCGCGCCGCGCCTCGATCTGGCGGATGCGGTCGGGGGTGATGGTGGTCATGCGGTGGGGGGTTCCGGTGGTCTGTCTGGCGGCTTGGACGTGTAGGGGGACGATGTTGTTCCCCGGCGGAGGCCGGGCCTGGGTGAAGCGGTGGCGTCTAGGCCCCGGCCTGCGCCGGGGAACGGTCGGGGGTACGGACCTGCCTCGCGTGGGTGGCCGGCATCAGGCGTAAGTGCCGGGCAGGGCGGCGCGGATCGTTGGGAGCATCGCGTCGGCCTTGGCGCGGTCCTTTGCCATATGGACGAGGTTGAGCGGCTCGGCCGCATCGGTGCCGCGCAGGTAGAGGGCGTATTCCGCGCCGGCCTTCGTCGCGATTTCCATCCGGCGCTTCGGCTTGCCGGCGAAGGCGAGCGTGGCGGCGATCCCGGCACGACGGAGTGCGGCGACGACGGTCTGCGCCTCCGCGTCGGTCGCGCCGTCCGGGATGATCGCGACTGAACCCGTTTCGGTAGCAGGCGCATCGATCAACATGCCGAGCCGCTCGATCCCGGCGGCCCAGCCGACCGCGGGGGTGTGCGGGCCCCCGAGCGTCTCGATCAGGCCGTCGTAGCGGCCGCCGGCCAGGACGGTGCCTTGCGCGCCGAGCCGGTCCGTCACGAACTCGAACGCGGTGTGGCGGTAATAATCGAGCCCGCGGACAAGGCGGGCGTTGCGGGTCCAGGCGACACCGGATGCTTCCAGCCCGCGGGTGACGGCCTCGAAGAACGCGCCCGCCTCCGCCGACATAGAGTCGTCGATGCCGGGGGCGGCGTCGGCGATCGGGCGGTCGCGCGGGTCCTTGCTATCGAGGATGCGCATCGGGTTCTTGGCGAGGCGGACGAGGCTGTCCTCCGACAGCTCGCCGCGGTGTGCCTCGAAATGCGCGACCAGTGCGGCGCGCCAGGCGTCGCGCGTGGCGGCATCGCCCAGCGTGTTGAGCTGCAGCGTGACGTCATCGGCGATCTCGAGTTCGCGGAGCAGCTGGTCCGCGAAACTGAGCAGTTCGACGTCTGCGGCGGGCTCGGCCGCGCCGATGATCTCGGCATCGACCTGGTGAAACTGGCGGAAGCGGCCCTTTTGCGGGCGTTCGTAGCGGAACACCGGGCCGTGGACCGCGGCCTTCAACGGCGCGTGCTGCTGCCAGCCCTCGGTCAGGTAGGCGCGCGCCAGGCCGGCGGTGAATTCGGGGCGGAGCGTCAGCGATTCGCCGCCGCGGTCGTCGAACGAGTACATCTCCTTCGACACGACGTCGGTCGTCTCACCCAGCGAGCGCGCGAAGACGGCGGTCGATTCGAAGACGGGGATCTCGACGCGGCGGAACCCGTAGAGCCGGCGAACGCGGTCGAACATGTCGACGACGTGGTGGAAACGGTCCGCAGTCTCGCCCAGCATGTCCTGGGTGCCGCGGATCGGGCGGGGTGTGGCAATCTTGGTCATGTCGGCCCGCGTCCTAGAACGGATCGCAGGCACGGGGAACCATTTGTGCGCCGCGGGCCGGAGTCGTGCGACCGGCTGGTTCGTTTCCTACAATCCGTTCCAGATACCAGATGACTGGTGCAGAAAGCAGTTAAATGGTGCTTGAGCGTAGACGGGCGCCGCGATACTCCCCCCACCCATGAACATCGAATATATCCCGATCGGCGACGATCCGCCGCACAGCCTCAACGTCATCATCGAGGTGCCCGTTGGGGGCGAGCCGGTGAAGTACGAGTTCGACAAGAAGTCGGGCGCGCTGTTCGTCGATCGCATCCTGCACACGCCGATGCGCTATCCGGCGAACTACGGCTTTGTGCCGCACACGCTGTCGCCCGACGGCGATCCGCTCGACGCGCTGGTGGTGGCCCGTTCGCCGTTCATCCCGGGCTCGGTGGTGCGCGTGCGGCCGATCGCGGTGCTGAAGCTGGAAGACGAGGCCGGCGGCGACGAGAAGCTGCTGACCGTGCCGGTGGACGCGACGTTCCCCTACTACAGCAAGATCACCGAAAGCTCGGACATGCCCGAGATCGTGATGCAGCAGATCGAGCACTTCTTCACGCACTACAAGGATTTGGAGAAGAAGAAGTGGGTCCGCGTCGGCCAGTGGGGCGACACGGCGGAGGCCAAGCGGATCATCGTCGAGGCGATCGAAGCGGCCAAGGAAGCCAAGGCGAAGGGTGAGAATCCCGGGTCGCAGCTCCAGGGCGATCGGCCGATCAAGGAATAGTATTCCGACACCAGACCCCATCCTGCCCCGATCGCCGTCGGCGGCGTAGGGCAGGATGGGTGCGGGTCAGCTGCCGGACGTCAGCTTCAGCCCGCCGATGCACAGCACGACGCCCAGCACGAGCGCGATCCGCACGGGCGTGACCGGTTCCCCGAACCACACCATGCCGACGATCACGGTGCCGAGCGCGCCGATCCCGCCCCAGACGGCGTAGGCGGTGCCCATCGGAATGGTGCGCGCGGCGACCTCCAGCAACGTCATCGACAGCGCGACCGACACGAGGAAGCCGAGCGTCCAGGGCAGGTTGCGGAACCCGTCGACGAACCGCAGGCAGGTGGTGAAGCCCACCTCCCCCAGTCCGCCGAGCAGCAGCAGCCCCCAGGCGATCATTCCGGCGGCAACGGGCGCGGGCGGTGATTCTCATCGAGTGCGACGAAGGTGAAGACACCTTCGGTGACCTTCACCTCACGCCGGCCGCGGTCCCGGCTGGCGACGACCTCGATCCGGATCGACATCGACGTGCGGCCGCGGCGTTCGACCTTGGCATAGACCGAGATGACATCGAGCAGCAGGATCGGCTGGAGGAACGCCATCGCATCGATCGCGACGGTGGCGACCGCGCCGTCGGCGGTGCGGCCCGCGACGATGCCGGCGGCGATGTCCATCTGGCTGAGCACCCAGCCGCCGAAGATGTGACCGTTGGCGTTGATGTCGCCCGGGCGGGGGACGACGCGCAGGACGGGTTCGTCAGTGCGGGTTTCGACGGGTGCGGTGATCGGTGTGTCGGTCATGTTTCGTCCTCGTGGATGGCGGCATCGGCATCGTGGCCGCTGCCGGAACTCAGGAAGGCCAGCCCCATCAGCGCCGCACCGAGCAACACGACGCCGCCGACCCCGGCGATGGTCGAGACGACCAGCGCAATCGTGAACGGCGCGCCGGCGCTGTGCAGGTAGAACAGCGCAGCTGCGATCGCGACGGCGGCGGCCAGCAGCATCCAGCGCATCAGCCGGCGATACCGCCCCCAGGCGAAGGCGGCATAGTCCGGATCGGCGAGCCGGTTGCGTGGATCGTCCATGGGCATAGTCCCGCTGGTGGCACGGATGCGTGCAGCCTGTGGCCTTATCCCGTGTCCGGGCGCATCATCAACCCGTGGACGCGGACAATGCCGCGCCGGACAGGGAGGATGCGGAGATGACGATCGCGCGGATGATGCGGGGACGGGATGGCGACGTGGTTGCGGTACAGGTCGATACGACCGTGCGCGCGGTGGTGGCCCTCCTGGCGGAACGCCGGATCGGGGCGGTGCCGGTGATGGACGGCGACCGGGTGGTCGGCATCCTGTCGGAACGCGACCTTGTCCATTGCCTGGCGGCGGAGGGCGCGGCGGTGATCGACCGGACTGCCGAGTCGGTTATGACCGCGCCGCCGATCACCGTAACGGGCGACATGCCGGTGCTGGCCGCGCTGTCGCTGATGACCCGCCGGCGGATCCGGCACCTGCCGGTGATGGAGGGCGAGCGCATGGTGGGCTTCGTCTCGATCGGCGACCTGGTGAAACACCGCATCGACGGCATCGAGGCGGAAGCCGCCGCGCTGCGGGATTACATCAGCGCGGGGTAGGGGAGCCACCCTGTGAGTTCCGCGGCGCAGGCCGGGGCCTAGGTCAGACACCTGTGTCCAGGCCCCCGGCTTTCGCCGGGGAACGGAGCTGTGGAGGCGGGTACGCGACTCACACCTACGCCTGATTCGCCAATTCCAAACCCCCAACCCAGCCCGTCAACCACCTCCACAGCCCCCGCAAACCGGCATTCTGAGCCGGTTCCACTCCCTTCTGCCACAAAACTGCAATTTGATATTGACCCCCGTCGTTGGTCCGCCTAGAAGCTTTCTTGTCAGTGGCGCTTCACCGGAAACGGGATGAGGCGCTGAGGCAATCCTGGATCGCTTATGTGATCAC
>NZ_BMJP01000003.1 GCF_014643515.1 Sphingomonas prati
CGCTGGATCCCGATAGCAGCCGCCTCATGATCGAAGACAATGGCATTGGCATGAACGCTGCCGATCTCGCCGATGCGCTTGGCACGATCGCAAGGTCGGGCACCAAGAGCTTCATGGAACGGATCGCTAGTGTCGGAGGCAGCGAGGGAACGCAGCTGATCGGCCAGTTCGGTGTCGGTTTCTATTCCGCGTTCATGGTTGCCGGGAAGGTCGACGTGATCTCGCGCAAGGCGGGTGAGGCAGAAGCGGCGATCTGGTCGTCCGATGGTCTCGGCAGCTACACGATCGCCCCCATCGATGTGGAGGAAGCACCGGCCCGTGGCACACGCGTCGTCCTGCATCTGATGGAGGACGCGAAGGAGTATGCCGAGCGATACCGGATCGAACAGACGATCAAGTCGCAGTCCGGCCATGTCCCGGTGCCGATTTCGTTGCTCGAGAAGCCCGATGCCGAGCCCGTCGAGATCGCCGATGGCGCGGCGCTGTGGACCAAACCGCGCTCCGCGGTGACGGAAGCCGACTATGCCGACTTCTACCGCAGCGTGTCGGGTCAGTTCGATGATCCGGCGCTGACGCTGCATTACCGTGCCGAGGGCCGGCACGAATATTCGGTGCTCGCCTTCGTGCCCTCGACCAAACCGTTCGACCTGTTTGACCCCGATCGTTCGGGTCGCATGAAGCTTTACGTCAATCGCGTCTTCATCACCGATGAAGCCGAGTTGCTGCCGCGCTATATGCGCTTCGTACGCGGGCTGGTGGATTCGTCTGACCTGCCGCTCAACATGTCGCGCGAGATGATCCAGGAAAGCCCGATCCTCGCGACGATCAAGAAAGGCGTTACCGGAAAGATTCTCTCCGAACTGGAGAAGCGCGCCACGGCGGACAGCGATGCCTACCTCAAGATCTGGGAGACCTTCGGCGCGGTACTGAAGGAAGGTTTGTACGAGGATTACGAGCGCCGCCCGACACTGCTCAACCTCGCGCGCTTCAAGACGACCGCTTCAGAAGGCGGCTGGCGATCGCTTGCCGACTATGAGTCGTCCATCAAGGAGAACCAGACGGCGATCTTCTATGCCACCGGCAACGATCTCGATCGTCTCGCAACCTCCCCTCAGCTCGAAGGCTTCCGCGCAAGGGGTGTCGAGGTCCTGCTGCTTCCCGACCAGGTCGACAGTTTCTGGGTGACGTCCGGCATCGATTACAAGGGCAAGCCGTTCAAGTCGGTAACCCAGGGCGCAGCAGATCTCGGGCTGATCCCACTTCCCGAAGGCAGCACCGCGCCCGACGCTGCAGCAAGCGAGCAGGTCACGTCGTTTCTCAGCTTCGTCAAGACCACGCTCGACGATGCGGTTTCAGACGTTCGGACTTCGGACCGGTTGACCGATAGCGCTGTCTGCCTGGTCGCGTCGGAAAGCGGGATGGACCGCGAACTCGAACGACTGCTTGCGGCGTCAGGACGCGCGCCGGAGGCGGCCAAGCCTGTACTGGAGATCAACCCTCGCCACGAACTCATCGTGAAGCTAGCCGCCCTTGGTGACGCAGACGCGGACTTCCGGGCAGATGTTGCACGGTTGCTGTTCGACGAAGCGCAGATCGCCGATGGCGAGCAACCGGTAGATCCACGCGGTTTCGCGGCGCGCCTGGCGCGGGTCATCACGCGAGCGCTGCCATAATCTATCGGCGTGGTGCGGAGCGTTAACGCCCAATACCACCAACAGGCGGGGCGGCCGAACGGCCGCTCCGTCGCTTTCCGATGAATGGTCGGTCGATTGCGCCCGCTGTCGGACACCTGGAAATGTGGAGTTTGAAATTCGACCACTGCAGACCGCGCGCCGTTTCGGCGCCTGAAACCGGGTTCGTGTCGGTCTCACGTCTCCACACGCTCATGTGGGGGCCACCAAAGCCCCGGAAATACGGGTAGATTTTTGGGGTTGCCCGAAGGCTAAGTCATTGATTCAGCATGATAAAAATATTGGTGCCCAGAAGAGGACTCGAACCTCCACGACCTTGCGATCGCCAGCACCTGAAGCTGGTGCGTCTACCAATTCCGCCATCTGGGCACGGGGTAGGAGGGGGCCTCTAGGGGGTCGGCATGAACCTTGTCAACGGCCTTCTGCACGGGCAATGGACCGGCAACGGATTTCCGCTCGGGAATTCGGCACGCATATCATCCGGACGGACGGGAATCGATCGATGGCAGGGTTGGTGACGATCTTCGGCGGCGGGGGCTTTCTGGGCCGCTACGTCGTGCAGGAACTGCTGAAGGCGGGCGCACGCGTCCGTGTCGCGGGGCGCGATCCGAAAAACGCCTGGTTCCTCAAACCGCTCGGCGGCGTCGGCCAGACGCAGTTCGTCGCGGTCGACATCACCCGAGCCGACAGCGTCGCGCGCGCGGTGCAGGCTTCCACCGCGGTCATCAACCTCGTCGGCCTGCTCGCCGGCAAGTTCGATGCCGTCCATGTCGGTGGCGCACGCAACGTGGCGGAGGCGGCCCACGCCGCCGGCGCCGCGGCAATAGTCCAGGTCTCGGCGATCGGTGCCGATCCCGCCGCCGCCAGCACCTATGCCCGCAGCAAGGGCGAGGGCGAGGCCGCGGTCCGCACCGCATTCCCGAACGCCACCATCCTGCGCCCCTCGATCATCTTCGGGCCAGAGGACATGTTCGTGAACAAGTTCGCGCAGATGGCCCGCCTCCCCATCCTCCCCGTCCTGCGTGGCCCCGTGCTGTTCCAGCCGGCGTTCGTGGCCGACGTGGCGAAGGCCGTCGCCCGCGCCGCGCTCGATCCGCTCACCTATGGCGGCCGCACCTTCGAACTGGGCGGTCCGGACCGGATCAGCATGGAAGCACTCAACCGCTGGGTCGCCAAGCAGATCGGTCGCACCCCCGCGATCGTCCCGATCCCCGACGCGGTCGGCGCGATGATGGCAAAGGCCGGCCGCTTCATCCCCGGCGCACCGATCACGCAGGACCAGTGGCTGCTGCTCCAGTCCGACAATGTCGTCGCCCCGGATGCGGAAGGGTTCGCGGCATTCGGCATCGATCCGGTACCGCTCGCGGTCGTGGCCCCCGGCTGGCTCGTCCAGTATCGCCGCCAGGGCCGGTTCGCCACGGTCGACGCAACGGGCACCGGCGCAGTCTGATGGATCATTCGCTGCTCGTCATCATGCTCCTCGGCATCGTCGAGGGCCTGACGGAATTCATCCCCGTCTCATCGACGGGCCACCTGCTGCTCGCCGGCGAGCTGCTCGGCTTCAACTCGGCCTCTTCCGCCACGTTCGACATCGTGATCCAGCTCGGCGCGATCCTGGCTGTCGTGGTCCTCTACGCGCGCCGCTTCACCGCGGTCGCCACCGGCCTCGTCCGCCGCGATCCGCAGGCGATCCGCTTCGGCCGCAACGTCGTGCTCGGCTTCCTGCCCGCGCTCGTCATCGGCGCGCTGGCCTACAGCTCGATCAAGGCCATGATGCAGACCCCGATGGTCGTCGCGGTGGCGCTCGTCGTCGGCGGCATCGCGATCCTGGTGATCGAACGCCGCACCCGTGCGGTCGCGGTCACGTCGGTCGAGGACATGCCGTTCCGCACCGCGCTCGGTGTCGGCATCGTGCAGTGCCTTTCGATGATCCCCGGCGTCTCGCGCTCTGGCGCCACCATCATGGGCGCGCTGAGCCTTGGCGTCGATCGCCGCACCGCCGCGGAATACAGCTTCTTCCTTGCCATCCCGGTCATGCTCGCCGCGACGGCAAAGGAATTGTGGGAAACCCGCAACGCACTCGGCGACACCGACTGGACCGGCATCGCGATCGGCTTTGTCGTCTCGTTCGTCGTCGCGATGCTCGTCATCCGCGCCTTCCTCGCGATCGTCTCACGCCACGGTTTCGCGCCGTTCGCTTGGTACCGCATCGTCGTCGGCACGATCGCCATCCTTTGGCTTGCACTACGATAGGACCGAACCGGACCTGACTCATCGGCTGGAAGATGCGGGTGGGCGCAGAGTGCTTCGACACTCAGATTAAATAGGACAGCCTCACTGCACGACCGCTCGTTTAGGTCGTGACATCGGTCTCAGACTGCGACATTCGTGCGCCGCAAGAGGAGCATGCGATGGCAGACAACCCGATGTTGAGCTTCGTGCGGCTCGATCAGCATTACCCGGCCAAGCGCCCCGCCGCCGTGCGGGCCGAGGACTTCGCCGAAATCGCCGATCGCTACGCCCGCGACGATGCGGAGGCTCAGTCCTCACGCTGTTCGCAGTGCGGCGTCCCCTATTGCTCAACGCACTGCCCGCTCCACAACCACATCCCCGACTGGCTTCGCCTCACCGCGGAGGGCCGCCTGCGCGAGGCCTACGAACTCAGCAACGCGACCTCCACCATGCCCGAGATCTGCGGCCGCATCTGCCCTCAGGACCGGCTGTGCGAGGGCAACTGCGTCATCGAATTTTCCGGCCACGGCGCGGTCACGATCGGCTCGGTCGAAAAATACATCACCGACACCGCCTGGGCCGAAGGCTGGGTCGAACCAGTCCGCGTCGGGCCGGATCGCGGCCAGTCGATCGGCGTCATCGGTGCCGGCCCCGCCGGGCTCACCACCGCCGAACTGATGCGCGCGCGCGGGTACGAGGTCCATGTCTACGACCGCCACGACCGCGCCGGCGGGCTGCTCACCTACGGCATCCCCGGCTTCAAGCTGGAAAAGGACGTCGTCATGCGCCGTGTCGAGCGGCTGCGCGATGCCGGCATCGTCTTCCACCACGACTTCGCCGTCGGCCGCGACGCGACGCTCGCCGACCTGCGCGGCCGCCACGACGCCGTCCTGATCGCGACCGGCGTCTACCGCCCGCGCGCCATCAAGGCGCCCGGCGTCGGGGCCGGCGGCATCGTCGAATCGCTCGACTATCTCACTGCGTCCAACCGCAAGGGCTTCGGCGACGCGGTCCCGGCGTATGACGACGGCGCGCTCAACGCCGCGGGCAAGGACGTCGTCGTGATCGGCGGCGGCGACACCGCGATGGATTGCGTCCGCACCGCTATCCGTCAGGGTGCGAAGTCCGTGAAGTGCCTCTATCGCCGCGACCGCGCCAACATGCCGGGCTCTCAGCGCGAGGTGAAGAATGCCGAAGAGGAAGGCGTCGAATTCGTCTGGCTGTCCGGGCCGGAAGCCTTCCACGGCGACGCCCAGGTGACCGGCGTCGCCGCCACCCGCATGCGGCTCGGCGCCGCCGACGCGTCCGGCCGCCGTGCACCCGAACCCGACCCGGCCGGCGGCTTCCGCCTCGACGCCGATCTCGTGATCAAGGCACTCGGCTTCGATGCGGAGGACCTGCCCACGCTGTTCGGTTCGAACGAGCTGTCCGTCACGCGCTGGGGCACCGTCCGGATCGATCACAAGTCGATGCAGACCTCGATCGACGGCGTCTTCGCCGCCGGCGACATCGTCCGCGGCGCCTCGCTCGTCGTCTGGGCGATCCGCGACGGCCGTGACGTCGCCGACAAGATGCATGCCTACCTCCGTGCCAAGGCAAAGGCTGCAGCGGCACAGGAGCTGGTCCCGGCATGAGGCTGCAACCGGCCGACATCGACGCGATCAAGGCCGCCGCCGCCGAAACCTTCGGCGCGGACGCTGTCGTCCGGCTGTTCGGCAGCCGCGTCGACGATACCCTGCGCGGCGGAGACATCGACCTGCACGTCGAAACCGACCCGGTCACCGACGAATGGCACGCCCGCGACGCCTTCCTCGACCGCCTGTTCACGCAGATCGAGCGGCAAAAGGTCGACGTCGTCATCACCCAGCGCGGCGGCACGCCCCGCGGGTTCGAACGGATCGCCTATCGCGACGGGATCGTCTTGTGACACCCGAGGCTGACATCTCCGAACGCACCCTTGCCTTCCTGAACGACAGGAACCTGCCATGACCGACACCGCCTCCCCCGCCGAACGCGCCCGCATCGCCGAGCACGGCATGTACCGCCCCGAACTGGAGTCCGATGCATGCGGCGTCGGCCTCGTTGCCGCCACCGACGGCCGTGCCTCGCGCCGCGTCGTCGCCGCCGCGATCGAGGCGTTGAAGGCGGTCTGGCACCGCGGCGCGGTCGACGCGGACGGCAAGACCGGAGACGGCGCCGGGATCCATGTCGACCTGCCCGTCCGGTTCTTCGACGACGCGATCGAATATTCGGGCCACGAAACGCTCCCCAACCGGCTTGCCGTCGGCATGATCTTCCTGCCGCGCACCGATCTGGCCGCGCAGGAGGCCTGCCGCACGATCGTCGAGTCCGAGATCATCGACTTCGGCTACAGCATCTACGGCTGGCGCCAGGTGCCCGTCGACGTGTCGTGCATCGGCGAAAAGGCGCTGCTCACCCGCCCCGAGATCGAGCAGATCATGATCGCCGGCCCGCTGCCGGATGCCGAGGACGCGGCCGAGTTCGAGAAGAAGCTCTACCTCGTCCGCCGCCGGATCGAACGCAAGGTGATCGAGGCGCAGATCCAGGGCTTCTACATCTGCTCGCTGTCGTGCCGATCGATCGTCTACAAGGGCCTGTTCCTGGCCGAGGAACTGTCGATCTTCTACCCGGACCTGCAGGACGAACGCTTCGTCAGCCGCGTCGCGATCTTCCACCAGCGCTACTCCACCAACACCTTCCCCCAGTGGTGGCTGGCGCAACCGTTCCGCACGCTCGCGCATAACGGTGAGATCAACACGATCCGCGGCAACAAGAACTGGATGAAGAGCCACGAGATCAAGATGGCCAGCCTCGCGTTCGGCGAGCATTCGGAGGAGATCAAGCCGCTGATCCCGGCCGGCGCCTCCGATACCGCGGCGCTTGATGCGGTGTTCGAGGCGATCTGCCGCTCCGGCCGCGACGCGCCGACCGCAAAGCTGATGCTCGTCCCCGAAGCGTGGCAGAACGACCCCTCGCTCGATCCGCAGGTCGCCGCGATGTACCGCTATTTCGGGTCGGTCATGGAACCGTGGGACGGTCCCGCCGCGCTCGCCATGACCGACGGCCGCTGGGCCGTGGCCGGCGTCGACCGCAACGCGCTGCGTCCGCTCCGCACCACGCTCACCGCCGATCACCTGCTCATCGTCGGGTCCGAAACCGGCATGGTACTGGTGCCGGAGGCGACCGTCGCCGCCAAGGGCCGCATGGGCCCAGGCCAGATGATCGCGGTCGATCTCGATACCGGCACGCTGTTCATGGATGCCGACATCAAGGCGCGCATCGCGGCGGAACAGCCGTACAGCGAATGGGTCGCCGGCTTCCGCACGCTCGCCGACCTCACGCCGCCGGCCGACCCGGACGTGCCGCGCTATGCCCGCCCCGACCTCCTCCGCCGCCAGGTTGCGGCCGGGCAGTCGATGGAGGACATGGAGCTGATCCTCAGCCCCCAGGTCGAGGAGGCCAAGGAAGCGATCGGATCGATGGGCGACGACACGCCGCTCGCCGTCATCTCGGACAAGGCGCGGCTGATCAGCCAGTTCTTCCGCCAGAATTTCAGCCAGGTCACCAACCCGCCGATCGACCCGCTGCGCGAACGGCACGTGATGAGCCTCCAGACCCGCTTCGGCAATCTGGCCAACATCCTCGACACCGACGCGCAGCAGTCGAACGTGCTCGTCCTGCCCTCCCCCGTCCTCACCTCGCGCGAATGGTCGACGCTGAAGGCGCATTTCGGCGCGTCCACCGCAACGATCGACTGCACCTTCGGCCAGGACGACGGCCCTGACGCGCTCCGTGCCGCCATCGCGCGCATCCGCCGCGACGCCGAACAGGCGGTCCGTGAAGGCCACACCGAACTGTTCCTGACCGACGAGGGCGTCGGCCCGGACCGGGTTGCGATCGCCATGGTGCTCGCCGCCGCCGCGGTCCACACCCACCTCGTCCGCCGCGGCCTGCGCTCCTACGCGTCGATCAACGTGCGCTCGGCCGAATGCCTCGACACCCATTATTTCGCGGTGCTGATCGGCGTCGGTGCCACCACCGTGAACGCCTATCTGGCCGAGGCCGCGATCGCGGACCGCCAGGCACGCGGCCTGTTCGGCGACCTGACGCTCGACGACTGCCTCTATCGCCACCGCAAGGCGATCGACGAGGGGCTGCTCAAGATCATGTCCAAAATGGGCATCGCGGTCATCAGCAGCTACCGCGGCGGCTACAACTTCGAAGCGGTCGGCCTCAGCCGCGCGCTGGTCAACGACCTGTTCCCCGGCATGCCCGCCAAGATCTCGGGCGAAGGCTATGCCTCGCTGCAACTGAACGCCCTCATGCGCCACGAACTGGCGTGGGACGACACCGTCGTGGCACTCCCCGTCGGCGGCTTCTACCGCCAGCGCGCGGGCGGCGAAGCGCACGCCTATTCCGCGCAGCTGATGCACCTGCTCCAGACCGCGGTCGGCACCGACAGCTATTCGACCTACCTGCAATTCGCGCGCGGCGTGAGGGACCTGCCGCCGATCTACCTCCGCGATCTGATGGAGTTCAACTGGGCCAAGGAGCCCATCGCGATCGACAGCGTCGAGGCGATCACCGAGATCCGCAAGCGCTTCCTCACCCCCGGCATGTCGCTCGGCGCGTTGTCGCCGGAGGCCCACGAAACGCTCGCCATCGCGATGAACCGGATCGGCGCAAAGGCCGTGTCGGGCGAGGGCGGGGAAGACCGCAAGCGCTACACGCCGTATGAAAACGGCGACAACGCCAACAGCGCGATCAAGCAGGTCGCCTCGGGCCGGTTCGGCGTCACCGCCGAATATCTCGGCGCCGCAGAGGAACTGGAGATCAAGGTCGCGCAGGGCGCCAAGCCCGGCGAGGGCGGCCAGCTGCCCGGCTTCAAGGTGACCGAGATGATCGCCCGCCTGCGTCACTCGACGCCCGGCGTCACGCTCATCTCGCCCCCGCCCCACCACGACATCTATTCGATCGAGGATCTGGCGCAGCTCATCTACGACCTGAAGCAGATCAACCCGCGCGCCCGCGTCTGCGTGAAGCTCGTCTCGTCCGCCGGCATCGGCACCGTCGCGGCGGGCGTGGCGAAGGCGCACGCCGACGTCATCCTCGTCTCCGGTCATGTCGGCGGCACCGCGGCCTCGCCCCAGACCTCGATCAAATATGCCGGCACGCCGTGGGAAATGGGCCTGTCCGAAACCAATCAGGTGCTCACGCTGAATGGTCTCCGCCACCGCGTGAAGCTGCGCACCGACGGCGGGCTCAAGACCGGGCGCGACATCGTCATCGCCGCGATCCTGGGCGCGGAGGAATTCGGCATCGGCACGCTGTCGCTCGTTGCGATGGGCTGCATCATGGTCCGCCAGTGTCATTCGAACACCTGCCCGGTCGGCGTCTGCACGCAGGACGATGCGCTCCGCGGCAAGTTCGTCGGCACACCCGAAAAGGTCATCAACCTGATGACCTTCATGGCGGAGGAGGTGCGCGAGATACTCGCCAAGCTCGGCGTCCGCTCGCTCGACGACATCATCGGCCGCACCGAACTGCTCCGCCAGGTCAGCCGCGGGCACGAGCATCTCGACGATCTCGATCTCAACCCCATCCTGGCCAAGGTCGATGCAGACGACAGCAAGCGCCGCTTCGCCATCGCCACCTTCCGCAACGACGTGCCCGACAGCCTCGATGCGCAGATGATCCTCGACGCGCGCGCCGTATTCGAACGACGCGAAAAGATGCAGCTGACCTACACCGTCCGCAACACGCACCGCGCGGTCGGCACCCGGCTGTCGTCGGAGATCACCGCCAAATACGGCATGTCCGCACTCGCCGACGGCCACGTCACGATCCGGCTCCGTGGTTCCGCGGGCCAATCGCTCGGCGCGTTCCTCTGCAAGGGCATCAAGCTCGAAGTCTTCGGCGACGCCAACGACTATGTCGGCAAGGGGCTCTCCGGCGGCGTCATCTCGGTCCGCCCGATGGTCTCCTCCCCGCTCGACACGCGCAGCAACACCATCCTCGGCAACACCGTCCTGTACGGCGCGACCAGCGGCAAGCTGTTCGCCGCCGGTCAGGCGGGCGAGCGGTTCGCGGTGCGCAACTCCGGCGCGACCGTCGTGGTCGAAGGCTGCGGCGCCAACGGCTGCGAATATATGACCGGCGGCACCGCGGTGATCCTGGGCGACACGGGTGCCAACTTCGGCGCGGGCATGACCGGCGGCATGGCCTTCATCCTCGACGAGGACGGCGCCTTCCCCGCCCGCGCCAACCCCGAAAGCATCGTCTGGCAACGCCTGGCATCGGCGCATTGGGAGGCCCGCCTGAAGGCCATGGTCGCCGAACACGCCGTCGCCACCGACAGCCGCTGGGCCAACACCATCCTCGACGACTGGGACCGCTACGCCGGCAGCTTCTGGCAAGTCTGCCCGAAGGAAATGCTGACGCGGCTGGATCACCCCCTCGACGACACACCAGAAGTGCAGGCCGCGGAGTAACCGCACCAGAAAAGCCCTCTCCCCTCCGGGGAGAGGGTTGGGAAAGGGGCTTGGCGGCAGCGAACGTCGTCAAAGTCATCGCATCGCGTTTCGCCAAACGCCAACTCACCATCGCGACCCAGAACACCCCAAGCCACGCCCCCCGAAAGGGGGAGGGAGCCAAGCAAAAAGCCCTCCCCCACCGGGGGGAGGGTTGGGTGGGGGGCGCGGCTTGACGAAACATCACCCCACACGCGCCCAACAGATTCGCGAAACCCAAAACCAACAAAAAAGAACCGACTAGCGCCCCCCGCCCCCCGCGCTATGAACGCCACACCATGTGGCAACTTCATCAATTCCCGCTCTGCCCCTTCTCGCGCAAGGTCCGGCTCCTCCTGGGGGAGAAGGGGGTCGGCTACGAACTCATCCGCGAATCACCCTGGGCGCGGCGCGACGAGTTTCTCGACATGAACCCCGCTGGCCAGACGCCCGTCATGACCGACGCCGTCGCCGGCCTGACGCTGATCGATTCAACCGCGATCTGCGAATATCTCGAAGAGACGATCGACAAGGCGCCGATGCTCAACGGCCCGGCCGCCAACCGCGCCGAGATCCGCCGCCTCGTCGCCTGGTTCGACGAGAAAGTGTATAACGAGGTCGTCGCCCCGTTGATGCTCGAACGCATGCTCAAACGCATCGTCCACCGCGCCGCGCCCGACGCCAAGATGCTGCGCGAGGCGATGAAGGTCGCCAACAGCCATCTCGACTATGTCGACTGGCTGCTCGACCATCGCCGCTGGATCGGTGGCCCCGTCCTGAGCCTCGCCGACCTCGCCGCTGCGGCGCATCTGTCGGTCGCCGATTATCTCGGCGGCATCGACTGGCGCGGCCACGACCGCACGAAGGAATGGTACGCCGCCCTCAAAAGCCGTCCCAGCTTCCGCCCGCTACTCAGCGAACGCATGGAAATCGTCACCCCGCCCCCGCATTATGACAAGGTGGATTTCTAGGAACGGCACCGAACCTCCCTAGCCCCTCCCCTTCAGGGGAGGGGCTAGGAAACAGCCAGCTTCGCCACCCCATGCTCCACAGTCGCCACCGCACGCGTGCTCACCTGACCACCCGGCCGCGACACCTGGTCCACCACGCGGAACCGCGACTCCCACCGATCCGGCGTCACCGAACACAGCAGATACCCGCGCTGGTCGTTGGTGAACTTCAGCTGCGGGTTGTGCGCCCGCATCTGCGGATCGGTCCGCCGCTTGTCCTGCCCGTCGCCACCCGACGTGATCGAGGTCGACACGAACTCGACGGCCACCGCCTCGCCCTTCGCGGTCGCCAGTTCGCCGGCATAATTCTGATGCTCGTCGCCGGTCAGCACCACGACGTTGCCCAGCCCACGGCAGCGTTCCAGCATCCGTTCGCGTGGGCTCAGATACCCGGCCCAGCTGTCCATGTTGCGGGTCGGCTGCGGCTCGTCGCCCGTCCGCCGGTCGAGCCGCATCATCATCACCTGCTGCGCCAGCGTATTCCACCGCGCACGCTTCTCGCGCAACGCCGCGTCCAGCCACTTCTCCTGCACCGTGCCCAGCACCTGCGCCTTCGGATCGGACGTGCCGGCGCAGTCCGCCTCGAACCCGTCGCCGCATGGCTGGTCGGTCCGGAACTGGCGCGTATCGAGGAAGTGTGCGTCGAGCAGCTGGCCGTACCGCGCCCGGCGGTACATCGAAATGCCCGCCCCGGTCGGCATCATGCTCGCCCGCACCGGGCTATGTTCGTACCACGCCTGGAACGCGGCCGCGCGCCGCAACAGGAAGACGCCCGACGGGGTGTCGTTCTCGTCGATGCTGCCGACCCAGTTGTTCTCGACCTCATGGTCGTCGAACGTCGTCCACCATGGTGCCGCCGCATGCGCCGCCTGCAGGTCCGGGTCCTGTTTGTACTGCGCATAACGCCGGCGATAATCGTCGATGCTGTAGATCTCGTCGCCGATATGCGACCGCACGAACGTCCGCGGCAGGCCGTCATAGCCGATCGGCATCGGCGACGAACGCCGCTCGTAGATGTAATCGCCGTAATGGAAGACGAAATCGACGTCTTCCTGGCTCAGGTGACGGTAGGCGGTGAACAGCCCGTCCTCATAATGCTGGCACCCGGCCACGCCGAACGTCAGCTTGGCGATGTCCGCGCCGGCCAGCGGCGTCGTCTTGGCCCGCCCCGCGCTGCTCCGCTCGCGCCCCACGTTGAACCGGTACCAGTAAGGCCGGTCGGGCAGCAGCCCCGCCACTTCGACGTGCACCGAATGGGCCAGCTCCGGCCGCGCGATCGCCTTGCCCTTCTGCACGATCGTCTTGAACGCGGAGTCGCTCGCCACCACCCAGTCGACCTCGATCGGCGCCATCGGCACGCCGCCACCGTCGACCAGCGGATCGGGCGCCAGCCGCGTCCAGATCACGAACCCGTCCGGCGCCGGATCGCCCGACGCCACACCCAGCCGGAACGGATATTGCGTGAACAGCATCTGCGTCTGCGCGCGCAGGATGGCCGGCGCGGCAAGACCGGTGGCAGCGATCCCGCCGATCAAAGTGCGGCGGGTGATTTTTTCGAGAGTCATACTCAGCCTTCTTCCCCCCTCCCTTTTAAGGGAGGGGCCGGGGGTGGGTGCTACGCCGTCACGTCGGCCGCCCGCGAAGGAGTAGCCACACCCAACCCCTCCCTAGGATGGACAGCAGACTAAACCCGCACCGCCGTCAGCAGATAATTCATCCGCACGTCGTCGCTCAGGGTGAACCCCTTGGTCGCGGACAATGACAGACCCGTGACATCCGTCACCCGCATCCCGGCGGCGGCCAGCATCGCGGTCAGCTCGTCCGGTGTCAGGAACCGGTCCCAGTCATGCGTCCCCTTCGGGATCAGCCGGCCGATATCCTCGCCCACCGTGATCAGCGCCAGCTTCGACAGCGCGGTCCGGTTCGGCGTCGACATCACCAGCGCGCCACCGTCCGCTAGCGCCGCCGCCAGCCCGCGCACGAACGCCGGCTGGTCGGTCACATGCTCGATTACCTCCATCGAACAAACCAGGTCGAACCGTTCGTCCGCGGCCATCCCCTCGATCCCGCCGGCGCGGTAATCGATCGCCAGCCCCTGTCCCGCGGCATGCACCCGTGCCGCGGCGATCGTCTCGGCCGCACTGTCGATCCCCATCGCCTCGGCCCCCATCCGCGCCAGCGGCTCGGTCAGCAGTCCGGCGCCGCACCCCACGTCGAGCGCACGCCGGCCCGACAGCGGGCGCAACGCGGTCGGGTCGGTCCCCCAATGCCGGTCGATCGCCGCGCGGACATAGCCCAGCCGCACGGGGTTCAGCCGGTGCAGCATCTTCGACGATCCGTTCGGATCCCACCATTCCGCGGCCATGGCGCCAAAATGCGCGGCCCCCTTCGGATCGATCGTTGCGGGCAGCGTCGTGGTTGCGTTCATATCTTGCGTTCCCTATCAGGTCCCGGCCCCGCGTTCTTGGCGGGTTTAGCGAAGGATTTGCGCCGCAGCCATGGCACGTATCGTGATGAAGTTCGGCGGAACGTCGATGGCCGGGATCGAACGCATCCGCAACGTGGCCCGCCGCATCAAGCATGAGGTCGACGCCGGCCACCAGGTCGCCGTCGTGGTCTCCGCCATGTCGGGCGAAACCGACCGGCTCGTCAATTTCTGTCGGGAGGCCTCGCCGCTCTACGACCCGCGCGAATATGACGTGGTCGTCGCGTCCGGCGAACAGGTGACCTCCGGCCTGCTCGCCATCGCGCTCCAGGCGATCGGCGTCCCCGCCCGCTCCTGGCTCGGCTGGCAGCTCCCGATCCACACGTCGGACGCGCACGCGTCCGCCCGGATCGGCGAGATCGAGACGGCATGGCTCAAGGACGGCGAGGTCGCGGTGATCCCAGGCTTCCAGGGCCTGACCGACGACAACCGCATCTCCACGCTCGGCCGCGGCGGGTCCGACACCTCCGCCGTCGCGGTGGCCGCCGCGATCAAGGCCGACCGATGCGACATCTACACCGACGTCGACGGCGTCTACACCACCGACCCGCGCATCGTGCCGCGCGCGCGCAAGCTGAAGAAGGTGACGTACGAGGAGATGCTCGAACTCGCCTCGGTCGGCGCGAAGGTCCTGCAGACCCGCTCGGTCGGCCTGGCGATGAAGGAAGGGGTCCGCGTCCAGGTCCTGTCCTCCTTCGACGAACCCGGCCCCAACGAAACCCCCGGCACGATGATCGTCGGGGAACAGGAGATTGACGACGTGGAACGCCAGCACATCACCGGCATCGCGCACGACAAGAACGAGGCGAAGGTGACGCTGATCGCCGTCCCCGACCGCCCCGGCGCGGTCGCGACGATCTTCTCGCCGCTCGCCGACGCCAGCATCAACGTCGACATGATCGTCCAGAACGTCGCGCACGACACCGGCTCGACGGACGTCACCTTCACCGTGCCGATGGCCGAACTGACCCGCGCGATCGACGTGCTGGAACGGCAGCGTGAAACGATCGGCTTTACCAAGCTGGTCCACGACACCGCCGTCACCAAGATCTCGGTCGTCGGCGTCGGCATGCGCAGCCACGCCGGCGTCGCCGCGATGATGTTCAAATCGCTCGCCGACCGCGGCATCAACATCCTCGCGATCACCACGTCGGAGATCAAGGTCAGCGTCCTGATCCACGAGGACTACACCGAACTCGCCGTCCGCGTCCTCCACACCGCCTACGGCCTCGACGCCGAAGACGCCGCGTAAACCCTTCTCAAGGGTGCCCCGGCCCTTCTTCCCCCCTCCCTTTCAAGAGTTCACCCATCGATCAGGTCGAAACTGCCCCCGGCAGTTTCTCAATCATGCCGGGGGCATGATTGACCTGATCGATGGGTGAACTGGGCTGGGGGTGGGTCGGCGAGCGCAGACTCGCCGTCCGACACGAGTTTCACACGCTCCCCCCCGAGCCACTCCCTTGAAAGCCCAAGGGAAGAAGCCCAGAACCACCGCATGACATCATCCCACACCCGCCTCGACGCCCTCATGCACCGCGGCACCGATTTCCTCGGCACCCGCTACGCCATCATGGCCGGCGCCATGTCGTGGGTCAGCGAACGCAACCTCGTCTCCGCCATCTCGAACGCCGGCGGCTTCGGCGTCATCGCGTGCGGTGCCATGACCCCCGAACTGCTCGATACCGAGATCGCCGCGACCAAGGCGATGACGGACAAGCCGTTCGGCGTGAACCTCATCACCATGCACCCGGCGCTGAACGACCTGATCGAGGTCTGCGCCCGCCATAATGTCGGCCACGTCGTGCTCGCCGGCGGGCTGCCGCCGGCGGGCGCGATCGACCGGATCAAGGGCTCCGGCGCGAAACTCGTCTGCTTCGCTCCCGCACTCTCGCTTGCGAAGAAGCTCGTCCGCTCCGGCATCGACGCGCTGGTGATCGAGGGGAACGAGGCCGGCGGCCACATCGGCCCGGTCTCCACCAGCATCCTGGCGCAGGAGATCCTGCCCGACATCGCGCCTTTGATCCCCGTGTTCGTCGCGGGCGGCATCGGCCGCGGCGAGGCGATCGCCGGCTATCTCGAAATGGGTGCCGCCGGGGTTCAGCTCGGCACGCGCTTCGTCTGCGCCACCGAATCGATCGCCCACCCGAACTTCAAGAAGGCGTTCATCCGCGCCTCGGCCCGCGACGCGGTCGCCAGCGTCCAGCTCGACGCCCGCCTCCCCGTCATCCCGGTCCGTGCACTTCGCAACGCCTCGACCGAATTGTTCACCGCCAAGCAACGCGAAGTCGCCGGCCATCTCGACGAAAAGCGCCTCGAAATGCTCGAGGCCCAGCTCCAGATCGAACATTACTGGGCCGGGGCGCTGCGCCGCGCGGTCGTCGACGGCGACGTCGAAAACGGCTCCGTCATGGCCGGCCAGTCCGTCGGCATGGTCAAGAGAGAAGAACCCGCCGCCGACATCCTCGGCACGCTGGTCGCCGAAGCCGCCACCGCCCTCGAAAAACGCGCCGCCTGACCGGGCCGGCGAAGGTCCAAAGCCAATCGCCCCCTCTCCCCTCCGGGGAGAGGGTCGGGGAGAGGGGCCGCGGCCTGACGCAACCGACGTCTCACAAACTAAAGAATTAGCACCCCGAACCGGATCTCAAATCTGAAGCAGGGAACTCACCCCCCCAACTTCCCCCGAAGCGCCGCCAACCCGGCAAAAGCCCCCGGCTCCGCCTCGACCTCATCCTCCGCCTGCACACCCGCCGCACGCAGCACCGCCTCCGCATCCACGCTCCGCGGAAACGGATCGAGCGCCAGCGCGAACGTCTCGGCCACCGCCTCGCCCAGGTCGACCGCCGCCCCGTCATAAGCGACCACATCCAGGTCGCCCGCATCCAGCTCCATCTCGTCCCCCTCGACCGACAGCGCGGGGACAAAGGTCAGCGCAAACGCCTGGTCGATCGTCGCCGGGATCGGCACTGCGGTCGCGACGCACGCCTGCACCGCCACGCCGGTCAGCCGCCCCGTCACCGTCACGTCGGTGCCCTTGCGACGGCAATCCACCGTCGCCGCCAGCCGTTCGATCCCGATCAGGTCGAACCGCCCGGCCAGCGCCGCGCACTCCGCCTCCGTCGCCGTGACCGTAACGATCTTCCCCGTCTCGCCGATCGAATCGATCCGCACGGGCCGCGAAAACTCCGGTGCGCTCATGCGATATGTCCTTCCAGCAACGCGGGCACGAGCTGCACCGCCATCCCCGCCTCCACGCGACGCAGCCCGGCCGCGACATAGGCCACCGCCTCCGCGCCCGGATCCTCGCCCCGATACAGATTCCGCCGCAACGCATCTTCGAACGCGTTCCCGCCCTCGGTCCCGTCCGCCGCCAGCGCCTCGCGATACGCGGTCAGCCGCCCGCCCAGCGCCGACACCATCTTGCCGATATGCTTGCCGACCACGACGTCGCCGACGCCGGCTTCGCGCAGCTGCCCGTCCATGTCGTCGACGAACGCCTCGGTCAGCCGCGTCGCCGCCGCGTTACCGACCGCTCCGTCGCGTTCCAGCCGGATCAGCGCGATCGCCGTCACCGCCGCCACCATGTCGAACCGGCCGTCCATCGTGTCGGGCACGCGCCCCTCGCGGTACCAGGCCGGGCGGCGCGCCGCGGCCACGATCGCGGCATATAACGCGTCGGCATCCGCGCCGAAACGGTTGGACTTGAAAAGACTCGTCAGGAAGGACACTGTCGGCACCTTGTGGAACAGGGATCGGTCGCTTGCGGCCGGGGGCTCCCGGACATATTGAGGCACCGCGCGCAGGATGCAATCGCAACCGGCGTACGCGGCGCAGACGCTTGACCCCCCGGAGTATCGACTATGACGGCATCCACCTCCCGGTTCGGTCCGCGGTATAGCGGGTTCGCCGCCGTGGCACTGGCGGCGCTGGTGCTCACCACCGGTTGCGCGCGCATCCGTGATCACAAGGGCTATGTGCCCGACAATGCCCTGATCGCCACGGTCCAGCCCGGCGTCGACAACCGCATGTCCGTCGAACGCACGCTCGGCCGGCCCAGCTTCGTGGGGCAGTTCGATCCGAACGTCTGGTATTACCTGTCGCGCAACACCAGCCAGCTCGCCTTCGGCAAGCCCAAGCCGACCGACCAGATGCTGCTGACCGTCCGGTTCGACGCGGCCGGCAACGTCGTCTCGGCGCGCCGGTCGGGCATGGACCAGATCGCCTCGATCTCGCCCAGCAGCGACAAGACCCCGACGCTCGGCCGCCACACCAGCTTCTTCAGCGAGTTGTTCGGCAACATCGGCAGCGTCGGCGGCGCAACCGGCCAGGCGGGCACCACCGCGGACAACCCCACCGGCAACTGATCCAACTGCTCCCCCTCCCTTTCAAGGGAGGGGGCCGGGGGGTGGGTGCGTCGTGTGATGGTTACACGCGGCACTCTACCTGCGCCCGGGTCGCTCGCCTTCAACCCCTTCCTAGGAAGGAAGGGGATACGAAGCGCCCAAACATAAGCCTTTCGTTCATCCAACGACACAAAACGAAGCTGCCCCTTCGTCACTATTCTGATAGCACGACCGAATGACGCCCACCGCCGCCACCTCCGCCGCCCGTGAGATCCTGACGCGGCTGCATGATGTGATGGCCGCGCGCACCAACGCGCAGGCGAAACTCAACCAGGTCGTGAACATCATCGGCGAGGCGCTGACGAGCGAGGTCTGCTCGATCTACCTGCTGCGCGACGGCGCGCTCGAACTGTTCGCCACCCGCGGGCTGAACCAGGACGCCGTCCACGTCACGAAGCTGGCGCTGGGCGAAGGGCTCGTCGGCACGATCGCCGACCAGGTCGAAACGCTCAACCTGGACGAAGCGACCAGCCACCCGGATTTCGCCTACAAGCCCGAAACCGGCGAGGAACTCTACCACAGCTTCGCCGGCGTCCCGATCGTGCGCCGCGAACGCGCCGTCGGCGTGCTCTGCGTCCAGCATGAGGCGTCGCGGCGCTACGACGATGTCGAGATCGAGGCGCTGCAGACCGTCGCCATGGTGCTCGCCGAACTCATCGCCGGCGCGGGCCTGATCGACGACGGTGCCGCCGCCGGCCGCGGCGCGCGGGAGGTCGGGCCCGTCCGCCTGACCGGGCTGAAACTCGTGTCCGGCATGGGTCGCGGTCACGCCGTCTTTCACCAGCCGCGCGTCGTCATCGAACATAGCATCGCGGAGGATACCGAAGCCGAGCGCCACCGCGTCTATTCCGCGTTCCGCCAGATGCGCGAACAGATCGACCGCATGATGAGCCAGGCCGAATTTGGCGTGGCGGGCGAGCATCAGGACGTCCTCGATACCTACCGCATGTTCGCCTATGACGAGGGCTGGAGCCGCCGGATCAACGAGGCAATCGATAGCGGCTTGACCGCGGAGGCGGCGATCGAGCGCGTCCAGCAACGCACCCGCACGCGGATGCGATCGATCAGCGATCCGTTGCTGGCGGACCGGATGCACGATCTGGAGGATCTCTCCAACCGCCTGCTCCGCATCGTCTCGGGCCAGCTCGGCACCGCGGCGCAGGTGGGGCTCCGGCGCGATTCGATCCTGATCGCGCGCAATCTTGGCCCTGCCGAACTGCTCGAATATGACCGCCGCCGGCTGAAGGGCGTCGTGCTCGACGAAGGCTCGCTCACCGCGCACGTCATCATCGTCGCGCGCGCGATGGGCGTCCCCGTGCTCGGCCGCGTCGCCGACATCCGCACGACGATCTCCGAAGGCGACGAGCTGCTGCTCGATGCGGAGGAGGACGAAGTCATCGTCCGGCCCACCGCGGCGATGGAGGAAGCGTTCGAGGGCCGGTTGCTCATCACCCAGAAGCGCCGCGCCGAATTCGCCGCGATGCGCGACCTGCCCGCCGTCACCACCGACGGCCGCCGCATCGCGCTGATGGTCAATGCCGGCCTCGCCGACGATGTGGCCGCGCTCGACGTCACCGGCGCGGACGGCATCGGCCTGTTCCGCACCGAATTCCAGTTCCTCGTTTCCGCCACCCTGCCGCAGCGCGACCGACAGCAGCGGCTTTACAAGGAAGTGCTCGACCGCGCCGGCGATCGTCCCGTGATCTTCCGCACGGTCGACATCGGCGGCGACAAGGCACTGCCCTATCTCACCCACGCCTCGGAAAACGAGGAAAACCCCGCCATGGGCTGGCGCGCGATCCGGCTCGCGCTGGAACGCGACGCGTTGATGAAGGTGCAGGCCCGCGCTCTGATCGAGGCGGCGGCCGGCCGCACGCTCAACGTCATGTTCCCGATGATCTCCGAACCGTGGGAGTTCACCGCGGCGCACGCGCTGTTCGAACGGCAGCGCGCTTGGGTGCAGGGCCGCGGCCGTCCGCTCCCTTCGCTGATCCGCTACGGCACGATGCTGGAGGTGCCGGCGCTGGCGGAGGTGCTCGATCTCCTCCTGCCGCAGCTCGATTTCCTGTCGGTCGGCACCAACGACCTGACGCAGTTCCTGTTCGCCGCGGACCGCGCCAATCCGAAGCTCGCGGAACGCTACGACTGGCTCAGCCCGGCGATCCTGCGGTTCCTCGCTCGCGTCGCGCGCGAATGCAACGCGGCCGCCGTACCGATCGCGGTCTGCGGCGAAATGGGCGGCCGAACGCTGGAGGCGATGGCGCTGATCGGGCTTGGCATCGAACGGCTGTCGATCACCCCCGCGGCGATCGGACCGGTCAAGGCAATGATCCGCACGCTCGACGCCGGGGGGCTGCGCGCGTGCATGTCGCAGTGGCTTGCACAGCCGCCGCCGGACTTGCGCGGCGCAATCCGTGACTGGGCGCTACGGAACGAAGTTGCCATCGGGTGAATCGAACGATGGCGATTTGACTTAATGCCGCCGCTGCGACGACAAGACGCGGGGGAATTTTAGTACAGAAACGGGCTTTCGGGAGTTGGCATGGAAGAGAGCGTCACCGGCAAGATCGACGCACCATCGGGGCGGATCGGCGAACGACTGGCTGCCGCGCGCGTGGCCAACGGGCTTTCGCTCGACGATATCGCCGCGTCCACTCGCATCCCCCGCCGCCATCTCGAAACGATCGAGGCGGACGGGACGCAAGGCCTGCCTGCGGTTCCCTACACGCTCGGTTTCGTACGCAGCTATGCGCGCATGGTGTCGATCGATCCCGAAATGGCGGCCGCGGCCTACCGCGTCCATCTGAATGCCGCACCATCGACACGTCCGCAGATGCCGGAACCCTATGAGCCGGCCGACCCCGCACGCGTGCCGCCAAAATGGCTCGCGATCATCGCGCTGCTTATCGCCGTCGCGATTGCTGCGGGCTACGGCCTGTGGCGCTCGGGCCAGAGCGACGACGCGGGCATCGCGGCCACCGCATCCGACGCCCCGCTCGGTACGCCCACCGAAACGGCAGCCGCTCCGGCGCAGACCACGGCGCCGACCGGTCCGGTAACGCTCACCGCCACCGCCCCTGTATGGATCAGCGTCTACGAAAAAAGCGGCCCCAAGCTGTTCGAGCGCGAAATGGCCGCAGGCGAGACTTTCCAAGTCCCGCCCACCGCCGCCGACCCGCGCCTCCGCACCAGCCGCCCGCAAGCGCTCGCGGTCCGCGTCGGCGATACGCAGGTCGCAGCCCTCGGCGAACCCGACCGCCTGTTGGTCGATCAACCGCTGACCGCGACTGCGTTGCTGAGCCGTCCCGCCGGCACGGCCCCCGCCGATCTGGTCCCGCAGACCATCACCCCGCTGGTCCCGCAGTCGGGCAACGCGGCCACCCCGGCCGGCTCTGGCGCTTAACCCTGCCGACAGCTATCACCGGTTAAGCATGCCGACATGACCGGTGCCCCACTGCTCGGGAGAGCTTTTTCGATGCGTTTCCTGCTGATCCTGTCACTGCTCACCGGCGTCGCCACCCCTGCTCTGGCGCAAACGAACGCCCCCGTCACCGCGCGGGTCGATCGGCTGGAGAAGGAAATGCGCGCGGTCCAGCGCAAGGTGTTCCCCGGCGGCGCCGCGGGCCAGTCCGGCTATTTCGAACCGGAGATCAGCGCGCCCACCGCGCCGGTCCAGTCCGGCAACGCTTCCGCGCCAATCGCCGATCTGACCGCCCGCGTCTCCTCGATGGAACAGGAACTGGCGCGCATGACCGGTCAGGTCGAACAGAACGGCTTCCGCCTGAAACAGGTCGAGGATCAGCTCGCCCGGCTGAAGACCGAAACCGGCACCCGCCTCGAAACGCTCGAACGCGGCGCCCCCGCGGCGTCCGCGCCGGTTGATACGACGCCCACCCGCGCACCGTCGCGTCCGGCCGCCGACGACGGGATCGAGGACGACGCCCCCGCCGCCGCCGCGCCGAAGGCCAGCGACGCCCGCCCCGCCGCGGCAACCGGCACCGACGCGGAGGAGAAAGCCTATCTCGCCGGCTACCGCCTGTGGGAACAGAAGGACTTTGCCGGCGCCGAACCCGCGCTCAAGGCCTTCGTCGCCAAATACCCCCAGTCGCGCCGCGCCAGCTATGCGCAGAACCTGCTCGGCCGCACCTATCTCGACGACGGAAAACCCGCCGCCGCAGCGGTCGCGTTCCACGCCAACTACACCAAGAACCCCCGCGGTGAACGCGCCCCCGACAGCCTCTATTATCTCGGTCAGGCGCTGACCAAACTCGACAAACCGAACCTGCCCAAGGCCTGCGAAGCCTATGACGCGCTTACCCGCGAATATGGCGCAACCATCAACCAGTCCCTGAAAGACCGCGTCGCCAAAGCCCGCACCGACGCCAAATGCAAAGCGTCCGCAAGCTAAGCGCAACGCCGTCACGCAAACGACCAAACCCCCTCTCCCCTCCGGGGAGAGGGCTGGGGAGAGGGGCGTTTCTAGGTGGAACGACAGAGGGGAAGGCTCCAAGCTCATGCCAAACACCCTCGATCACTTCACCCAAACCTTGAACACCCTAGTCCCCAACCCAGCCGCCCCCCTCACCATCGCAGTCTCCGGCGGCCCCGACAGCCTGGCCCTCCTGCTCCTCGCCCAAACCGCCCGCCCCGGCCACGTCCAGGCCGCCACAGTCGACCACGCCCTCCGCCCAGAATCAGCGCAGGAAGCCGCCAACGTCGCAAACATCTGCGCCGCCCTAAAAATCTCCCACATCACCCTGATAGAACCCTGGCACCCCAACCCCCACCAAGGCCTCCAGGCCGCAGCGAGAGCCCACCGCTACCGCCTCCTCGACGCTCACTGCCGGGCCATCGCCAGCCCCTACCTGTTCACCGCGCACCACCAAGACGACCAGGCCGAAACCCTCCTCCTCCGCCTCGCCCGCGGTGCCGGCCTCACCGGCCTCACCGGCGTCCGCGCCACCCGCCCACTCTTCCCGGGCTCCCCCGTCACGCTCGTCCGCCCGCTGCTCGACACGCCCAAGGCGGACCTCTTCGCCATCGTCGCCGCGGCCGGACTCGATCCCGTCGCAGACCCCTCCAACCACGACCCCCGCCACGACCGCACCCGCGCCCGCGCGCTCCTGTCCGCCACGCCATGGCTAAACCCCGCACGCCTCGCCGCGACCGCTGCCCACCTGACCGCAGCCGAAACCGCGCTCGTTTGGGCCGCCGACCGCGAGGCCGCCACCCGCATCCGCCTCCTCGCGCCCGACGAACGACTGCTCGACCCGACCGATCTGCCGCACGAACTCCGCCGCCGACTCGTCATCCGCTGTCTCGAACCCGCCCCCCCGCCCCGTGGCGACGCGCTCGACCGCCTCATCGCGAGCCTGGACGCCGGCGAAACCGCCATGCTCGGCACCACAATCGCGCGTGCAACGCCCGACGGTTGGACATTTCGCCCCGCCCCCCCCAGACGGCCGGTCCGCAACCCGCATTGATCGCCGCTGTTCCATTGCCATTAACGTGCATCTGCCTATCTTGATAAAACAGGATCGGAGTGGGCATGAACGACGACAAGGAACCGCGGCCGCAGGGCAATCCCTGGGTGAAGAGCATCGGCATCTGGGCGGGCATATTGCTGGCGCTGGTGCTGTTCGTATTGGTGTTCGACGGCGTGTCGCGCGGTCCGGCCGGCGAGAACATCGCCTATTCGGAATTCCTCGGCCGCGTCGACGAAGGCACCGTGCGCTCCGTCGAAATCGCTGGTGAGCAAATTAGCGGCCAGACGACCAACGGCACCGCGTTTCGTACCTACGCCCCGACCGATCCGACTTTGGTCCAGCGTCTCCAGAACAAGAACGTCATCTTCCGCGCCAAGCCGGAGGAGCAGGCCAGCATCTGGATGCTGCTGATCTATCAGTCGCTGCCCTTCCTCCTCATCCTCGGCATCGCGTTCTTCGTGATGCGCCAGATGCAGAAGAATGCTGGCTCCGGCGCGATGGGCTTCGGCAAGTCGAAGGCCAAGCTGCTTTCCGAGAAGCAGGGCAAGGTCACGTTCGCGGACGTCGCCGGCATCGACGAGGCACGCGAGGAACTCGAGGAGATCGTCGATTTCCTTAAGGACCCGACCAAGTTCGCCCGCCTGGGCGGCAAGATTCCGAAGGGCGCGCTGCTCGTCGGTTCGCCCGGCACCGGCAAGACTTTGCTCGCCCGCGCCATCGCGGGTGAGGCCGGCGTGCCGTTCTTCACCATCTCCGGTTCGGACTTCGTCGAAATGTTCGTCGGCGTCGGCGCCAGCCGCGTCCGCGACATGTTTGAACAGGCCAAGAAGAACGCCCCCTGCATCGTCTTCATCGACGAAATCGACGCCGTCGGCCGCCATCGTGGCGCCGGCCTCGGCAACGGCAATGACGAGCGCGAGCAGACGCTCAACCAGCTGCTCGTCGAAATGGACGGGTTCGAGGCCAACGAAGGCATCATCATTATCGCGGCGACCAATCGCCCCGACGTCCTCGATCCCGCACTGCTCCGTCCCGGACGCTTCGATCGCCAGGTTGTCGTGCCACGCCCGGACATCGAGGGCCGCGAGAAGATCCTCGCCGTTCACATGAAGAAGGTCCCGCTCGCCCCCGACGTCGATCCGCGCACCATCGCGCGCGGCACGCCCGGTTTCTCGGGTGCCGATCTCGCTAACCTGGTGAACGAGGCGGCGCTGTTCGCGGCGCGTATCGGTAAGCGCCTCGTCGCGATGAGCGAGTTCGAAGCGGCCAAGGACAAGGTCATGATGGGTGCGGAACGCCGTTCCATGGTCATGACCGAGGACGAGAAGCGCATGACCGCCTATCACGAGGCCGGCCACGCCGTCGTGGCACTTCACGAGGCGGCATCCGATCCGATCCACAAGGCGACGATCATCCCGCGCGGCCGTGCGCTTGGCATGGTCATGCGTCTGCCGGAACGTGACAGCTACAGCTACCACCGCGACAAGATGTACGCGAACCTGTCGGTCGCGATGGGCGGCCGTGTCGCGGAGGAAGTGATCTTCGGCTATGACAAGGTGTCGTCCGGCGCCTCGTCCGACATCGAATATGCGTCGGGCCTCGCCCGCGACATGGTCACCCGCTGGGGCATGTCCGACAAGCTCGGCCCGCTCCAGTACGCCGAGCCGCAGGGCGAGACGTTCCTGGGCTACTCGTCCAGTCAGCCGATCCGCATGTCGAACGAGACCGCCAAGCTGATCGACACGGAAATCCGCGCGATCGTCGAAGGCTCGTACGAACGCGCCAAGCAGTTGCTGTCCGACCATGTCGACCAGCTCCACGGTCTCGCCAACGCTCTGCTCGAATATGAGACGCTCAGCGGTGACGAGATCAAGCGCGTCCTCGCCGGCGAGACGCTCCAGCGCGACGACCCCGCCAAGCGCCGTTCGCTCCCGATCGGCATGGGCGGCTCGTCCATCCCCAAGAGCAAGCGCCCCGGTGGTTTCGGAGGCGCAGCCCCCCAGGGAGCCTGAGCCTTCCTCCTAGAACCAAAGAAGCCCGGCGGATCAAACCGCCGGGCTTTTTCGTACCCGCCGACAATCCGACGAACCACCCAACGCCACACACCCGACGTATCCCCGCGCAGGCGGGGACCCAGTTCCGCGCGTGAAGCCCTGACCGAACATCAACAGGTGAGAAACCGACGAGCCCGGACAACCGGCACGCAACCGCGCTTGAACACATCCAGTCCGCCATCCCCTAACCCGCACGGTCCGTCGACATGGGTTCGCATGCGCCCGCACCCCTGCTAGCGCGTCGATCATGGACACCGCCGAAGCCACCGCCCTGATCGCCGACATGGGCACCCGCGCCCGCACCGCCGCACGCATCATGGCGGCCGCCCCCACCGCGCAGAAGGCCGCCGCCCTCCGCGGTGCCGCCGACCAGCTCCGCGACCGCGCCGTCGCGATCCTCGCCGCGAACGCCACTGACATGGCGCGCGCCACCGCCGCCGGCCTGTCGCCCGCCCTGCTCGACCGCCTCCGGCTCGACGACGCCCGGCTCGACGCCATCGCCGACGCACTTCACGCCGTCGCGCTGCTGCCCGATCCGGTCGGCCAGCTCATCGACACCCGCACTCCCGACAACGGCATCGTCCTGTCGCGCGTCCGCGTGCCGCTCGGCGTGATCGGCATCGTCTACGAAAGCCGCCCCAACGTCACGATCGACGCCGGCGCGCTCTGCATCATGTCGGGCAACGCCGTCATCCTGCGCGGCGGGTCGGAGGCGACCGCCAGCAACGCCGCACTCCACGCCGCGCTCACCGCCGGGCTGCTCGGCGCGGATCTGCCCGCCGACGCCGTCCAGCACGTCGATCAGCCCGATCGCGCCGCGGTCGGCGCGCTGCTCGCCGCGAACGGGCTGATCGACGTGCTGATCCCGCGCGGCGGCAAGGCACTTGTTGCGCGCGTGCAGGCCGACGCCCGCGTCCCCGTGCTCGCCCATCTCGACGGCAACAACCACATCTACGTCCATGCCGCCGCCGACCCCGCCATGGCGCAGGCGATCGTCGTCAACGCCAAGCTCCGCCGCACCGGCGTCTGCGGCGCAATGGAAACGCTGCTGATCGACAGCGCCTACCCCGAACCCGCCGCGCTGGTGACGGCCCTGCTAGACGCCGGCTGCACGCTCCGCGGCGACGACCGCACCCAGGCCCTCGACCCACGCATCGCTCCGGCCACGGCGGACGACTGGACCACCGAATATCTCGACGCGATCGCCGCCGTCGCGATCGTCGACGGCCCCGACGCCGCGACCGCCCACATCGCCGCGCACGGCTCCGGCCACACCGACGCGATCATCACCGCCGACGACGCGGTCGCCGAACGCTTCCTGGCCACGGTCGACTCCGCCATCGTCCTGCACAACGCCTCGACCCAGTTCGCCGACGGCGGCGAATTCGGGCTCGGCGCCGAAATCGGCATCGCCACCGGCCGCCTCCACGCCCGCGGCCCCGTCGCGCTCGAAGGCCTTACCACCTACAAATGGGTCGGCCACGGCACCGGCCAGGTCCGCGCTTGAAGCGGCACGAAACCCGCTGTACTCCTCGCCCATGGGCAAGATGACGCATTTCGGTTTGGACATCGACGAAGTGATGTTGGCCGACCTCGAAAGCCTCGCGCGTTCCACGGACCGGAGCCCCGAGGCACTCGTCCAAGACGCGATCGGCAAGATGCTGGAGCAGGAAGCCGCGATGCGCTCCTTCATCCAGGCCGGAATCGACTCGGCTGAAAACGAACCCTTGGTCAGCCAGTCCGAAGTGGAAGAGTGGTTCGCGGAGCGGGTGCGTAGTCGCGCCGCTGCATGAGCGAGGTCAGATGGTCGCGACGTGCCCAAGCGGATCTGATCACAATCGACGACTATCTCGCTGCCATCGATCCTGATCTGGCCAACACCGTCGGCAAGGCCGCTCTGACCGCGTCCGCATTCCTGGGAGAGCATCCACACGCCGGATCGCGCGTCCATGCCGACGTCCGCAAGTGGCGCGTCGCCTCAAGCCGCTATCTTCTCCTTTACCGTGTCGAGCCCAGCGGCGTCCTTATCCTGCGCGTCCGGCACGACAGCGAAGACTGGGTCCCGTCATAAAACGCATCGGCCTTCTCGGCGGATCGTTCAATCCGGCGCATGGCGGGCACCGGGCGATCAGCCTGTTCGCGATGGCGGCGCTCGGGCTTGACGAGGTCTGGTGGCTCGTCTCGCCCGGCAACCCGCTGAAGACCGCCGCCGGCATGGCACCCCTCGCCGCGCGTGTCCGCTCCGCCCGCGCCCAGGCCCGCCGCGCGCCCGTCCGCCCCACCGCGATCGAGCAGGATCTCGGCACGCGCTACACCGTCGACACCGTCCGCGCATTGGTCCGGCGCTACCCAAAGCACCGCTTCGTCTGGCTGATGGGCGCGGACAATCTGGCGCAGTTCGCGCGCTGGCGCGACTGGCGTGGCATCGCCCGTACCCTCCCCATTGCCGTGATCGCGCGTCCGGGGTATGACGCGGGCGCCCTAGCCGGTCCGGCGATGGGTTGGCTGCGGCGTTTCGTCCGACGCGCACGCCATGCGGATCGTTGGACGGAGTGGAGTTTCCCGGCGCTCGTGCTGCTGCGCTTTCGCCCAGATCCCCGTTCCGCAACCGCCGTCCGCACGGCCGCGCCGCTTTGGCATGATGTCCATGCCGGACGCCAGGTTCGCGATGCCGTGACGCATCGCATGATCGTGTCCCGTCACCACGTCTAGGAGGTTTCTTGCCTGCATCCCCCGCCCCGAAGAGTGTCTCGCCCGTCCGTACGCCGGACGAGTCGATCGACGCGCTTCACCGGATCATCCTCGCCTCGCTGGAGGATGACCAGGCAATCGAGACCGTCTCGATCCCGCTCAGCGGCAAGTCGACGATCGCCGACTATATGGTCGTGACGTCGGGCCGCTCCACGCGCCAGGTCGCATCGATGGCCGCCAAGCTGGCCGAGCGCGTCAAGGCCGAAACCGGCCGTCCGGCGCGGATCGAAGGTCTGCCGACCGCCGACTGGGTGCTGCTCGATGCGGGCGACATCATCGTCCACCTGTTCCGGCCGGAGGTGCGCTCCTTCTACAATCTCGAACGGATGTGGGCGTTCGGCGATGCGCCGGCCGTCGCGGGTCCCGTTCACGAACCGTTCGAGGACTGACGCCTGCTCCTCCACATTGTCGCGCGCGGCCGGATCGGTCGCGGGCCGGAGGCGGATCTGGTCGATCGCTATCTCGGCCGCATCGCGGGGCCCACGCGCGTCACCGAACTGCCCGACACCGGCGGCCGCATGCCGCCCCGCGCGTCCGCGACCAAGCTGGTGATGCTGGATGAGAAAGGCGACCAGACCGGTTCGCTCGCCTTCGCCAACCTGCTCGGCCGCTGGCGCGACGACGGCACGCGCGAATGCCGCTTCCTGATCGGCGCGGCGGACGGGTTCGACGACGCGCAGCGTGCCGAGGCGGATCAGCTGATCGCCTTCGGCCGCGCCACCTGGCCCCATTTGCTCGCCCGCGCGATGCTGGCGGAACAGCTGTTCCGCGCCATGTCGATCCTCGCCAACCACCCCTATCACCGCGAAGGCTGATGCCCGCCGCCCGCACCGCCGACCGTTCCCCGGCGCAGGCCGGGGCCTAGGTGACCCGCCACCCCAAGGGCCCCGCCCTCCTCCTCATAACCGCGCTGCTGGTCGCAACACCCCTCCTCGCCCAGACCGTAGCGCAGGAACGCAAAGCCCTCGCCCAGGCGCGCGCCGACGCCCGCGCCGCCACCGCGCGCGCCCAGCGTTACGAGAAGGAAGCGACCCAGGCCGAAGGAGCCGCCGCCCGCACCCGCCGCGCCGCCGCCGCCATTGCCGCGCGCATCCAGGCGGCGGAGGCCGACATCGCCGCCGCCCGCGCCCGGATCCAGCTCGTCGACACGCTCCGCGCCCGCCAGCGCACCAGACTGGCGACCGTTCAGGCCCCGATCGTCCGGATGGCCGTCGCGCTCCAGACGCTCGCCCGCCGCCCCGCCGCGCTCGCGCTCGTCCAGCCCGGTTCGATCGACGACGTCGTCCACGTCCGCGCGCTGCTCGCTGCCGGCGTCCCCGCGATCCGCGCCCGCGCCGCACTCGTCCGCACCGAACTCGCCCGCACCGAACAGCTTCGCCTCCAGGGCAACCGCGCCGCCGCCGCGCTCGTCGCCAGCCGCGACCGCCTCGCCCGCGAACGCACCGCGCTCGCCCGGGTCGAGGCCGGCCACCTCGCCCGCTCCGCCAGCCTGGTCGATACCGCCATGGCCGAACAGGACCGCGCGTTGGCACTGGGCGAGGAAGCGCGCGACATCATGACGCTGATGGAGGAGATCGACATCCGCGCCGCGCGCCGCGACCGGCTTGCCGCCCTCCCCGGCCCGATCCCGCGCCCGCTCGTCCCCGGCCTCGCCGCCGTGCCGGTGCCCGAACTCACGGCGGCCAACCGTCCGCCGCCCTACCGCCTCCCCGTCGTCGGACGCGTGCTGACCGGCCTGGGCGAGGTCTCCGACGCCGGCATCCGCGCGCGCGGCGTCACGCTGTCCCCCGCCGCCAGCGCGCAGGTCGTCTCGCCCGGGGCAGGCCGGATCGCCTATGCCGGCGGGTTCCGCGGCTATGGCCGGATCGTCATCGTCGATCATGGCGGCGGCTGGACGACGCTGCTCACCGGCCTCGGCCGCACCGCGGTCATCGCCGGCCAGACGGTCGACGCCGGCAGTCCGCTCGGCACCGCGGCCACGACCCGCCCGTCGATCACCGTCGAACTCCGCCACGACGGCCGCCCGGTCGACATCGCCCCGCTGCTCGCCGGCTGAGCGGGACCATTCGCCCCACCCCGTCAACCCATGGTTCAGCTACGAACGGCGACTATCTCTGTTAACGGCAACCATGTATCCTGTCCGACAACGTCCGTTCGAAAGCTCCGTCACTCCATGACCAAGGCCCTGCTGCGTCCTCTTCTCCTCGTCGGTGCCGTGGCATTGGTGCCCGCGGTCACCGCCGGCATGGCCGCGACCGACGTCCAGACCTACCGTGAACTCGATCAGTTCATGAACGTGTTCGAACGGGTCCGCGCCGAATATGTCGACAAGGTCGACGACAAGACGCTGATCAAGGGCGCGATCGACGGCATGCTCGCCAGTCTGGACCCGCACAGCTCCTATCTCGACGCGCGCGATTTCCAGAACATGAAGACGCAGACCGACGGCGAATATGGCGGTCTCGGCCTCACCGTCGGGATGGAGGACGGCGCCGTGAAGGTGCAGTCCCCGACCGAGGACTCCCCCGCCTTCCGCGCCGGGATCAAGTCCGGCGACTACATCACCCACCTCGACGGCAACCTGATCTACGGCGGCACGCTCGACGAATCGGTCGACAAGATGCGCGGCGCCCCGGGCAGCAAGGTCCGGCTGACTATCGTCCGCCCCGGCCGCGACAAGCCTTTCGACGTCACGCTGGTGCGCGAGATCGTGACGGTGAAGCCTGTGAAGTGGGAAGTCCGCAGCCGCGTCGGCATCATCAACATTAACGCGTTCAGTCGGCTGACCGGCGACGCGGTCCGCTCGGCACTGGTGTCGATCGACAAGTCCGTCGGCGGCCGTCCGCTCGGTTATGTCATCGATCTGCGCTCCAACCCCGGCGGTCTGCTCGACCAGTCGATCGAGGTCGCCGACGCCTTCCTCGACCACGGCGAGATCGTGTCGCAGCGCGGCCGTGAGAAGGCCGATATCGAGCGCTATTACGCCAAGCCCGGCGACCTGTCGCACGGCCTGCCGATCGTCGTACTGGTCGACAGCGGCTCCGCCTCCGCCGCCGAGATCGTCGCCGGCGCGCTGCAGGATCAGCATCGCGCGCTCGTTATGGGCGAACGCAGCTTCGGCAAGGGCTCGGTCCAGACCCTGCTCCCGCTGTCGGAGGACACCGCGCTGCGCCTCACCACCGCGCGCTACTTCACCCCGTCCGGCCGCTCGGTTCAGGAGGGCGGGATCGAACCCGACATCCTCGTGCCGCAGCTGACCGACGTCGACTTCAAGGACCGTCCGCGCCTGCGCGAGGCCGACCTGCGCCGCCACCTGATCAACGAGGTGAAGGTCGACGACAAGATCTTGGAAGACGACGGCAAGACCGACCCGCGCTTCGCTCAGACCCCGGACCAGTTGAAGAAGGCGGGCATCACCGACTTCCAGCTCGACTACGCCATCCGCACCGTCTCCCGCCTCACTACTCCTGCCGCGACGGCAGCACTGGCCGCGCGTCCGACGAGGACCGCAGCCAAGTGAAGCAGGGGCGCTCCTCTGCCCAAACCGCGGGTTGTTCCCCGGCGAAGGCCGGGGCCTTGACGCAACCGCTTCACCTAGGCCCCGGCCTCCGCCGGGGAACGCAACGCCAGTCCCCAATCATTCCGTATCCTGGCGGATGCCGAGATCCAGCTAGGTCTCAGGCGGCAACGCTTGAACTTCACACGCAGCGCATGATGCCCAGCTGGATCCCCGCTTCCGCGGGGATACGCGCAGCAGGTGCAAGCGCATGACGCTCACCCGCCCCCTGACCCAGGCCCGCACCCTCGCCCTCCTGGTCCCGGCCATCGCCCTCGCCGGCGCGCTAGGCTCCCAGTACATCGGCCACCTCTACCCCTGCGAAATGTGCCACTGGCAACGCTGGCCCCACTACGCCGCACTGGCCCTCGCCCTCGCCGCCTTCGCCACGGGCCAAAGCAAAGCCACCCGCTCGCTCGTCATCTTAGCCGCGCTGGCCATCTTCATCTCGGGCGCGATCGGCGTCTTCCATGCCGGCGTAGAATATCGCTGGTGGGAGGGCTTCACAACCTGCACCGGCCTGCCGAACGGTGCAGCCGGCGGCGACATCATGGCGCAGATCTTGGCCGCGCCGATCGTGCGCTGCGATCAGGCGCAGTGGACGCTCGGCGATATTTCGCTCGCCGGGTTCAACGCACTCCTTTCCATTCCCGCCGCCATAGCCATCTGGGTGTTATGCCTGAAGCAACGCTGATCCCCGCCGCCCCGCCCGCCACCGCGACGCAGCTTCCTGCGACGCTCGAAAGGCCGCCCGCCGCGCATGACTCGATGGTCCGCGTCGATCAGGCTGGCGAATATGGCGCCACGCGTATCTATGCCGGCCAACTCGCCGTCATGGGCGATCGCGGCCGCGCCTCGCGCCTGATCGCCCGGATGGCCGCGCAGGAGGAACGCCACCGCGCGATCTTCGACCGGATGATCGTCGATCGCGGAGTCCGCCCCACGCTGCTGCACCCGATCTGGAACGTCGCCGGCTTCGCGCTCGGCGCCGCCACCGCGCTGATCGGTCCGAAGGCCGCCATGGCGTGCACCGCCGCGGTCGAAACCGAAATCGACATCCATTACGAGGACCAGCGCCAGGCGATCGGCGATACCGACCCCGAACTCGGTGCCATCGTCGCGGAGTTCCAGGCCGAGGAGGTCGAGCACCGCGAGATCGCACTGGCGGAGGGTGCGGAGGACGCATTCGGCTACCCCGTCATGTCCGCGCTGATCCGCTTCGGCTGCCGCGTCGCGATCGCCACGTCGAAGCGGATCTGACGGCACGCATCCCCGCGGGCGCCCGTGCGTTCGGACCAAGATAGAACAGAGGTACACGACATGCGCGCATCCATCCTCCTCGCCGCCGGGCTGCTTTCGGGCCTGGCCGGCATCGCCGCCCCGGCGACGGCGCAGACGCGCGGCACCGTCATCACGATCTTCGGCAACGACAAATGCCCGGTCAGCAACGGCGAACAGACCAACATCTGCGTCCGCGCACCCGAGTCCGAGCGCTTCCGTATTCCGGAGACGCTACGCGAAACCAATAACGCCGCCCCCGCGGCGCAGCGTCGCGTCGACGCCGCCCGCGCGGTCGACAACAGCACGATCGGCACCTGCTCCGCGTCCGGCCCCGGCGGGATGATCGGTTGCCAGCGCCAGGAATTTGCCAAGGCCCGCGCCGAGCGCAAGGCCGCCAAGGCCGCAGTCCCCGTCATCGAATAACAGCTAGTCGCTTCTCATTCGCAATAGCGATTGACTCGATTGCGAGTCAGTCGCATTAGCTCTCCCGGGAGCCGGAACCATCCGGCTGGGGAGAAGCAGCTTTGTCCGACGTCGCCACCACCGCCGCGCCCGCGCGCCCGGCCATGTTCCTCGCGCTCGGCTGCGTCGGCTTCATCGCCTCCGCCCCCGCCTGGGCCGCCGATGCGGACGCCACCAAGGATGAGGGCGCACCCGACATCCTGGTCGACGGCGTCCGTGAAAAGCCCAAGCTGATCTCGCCCAAGGCGGTCGCCGACCTGATCGACACGCCGCGCTCCATCGTGGTGATCGACAAGGAAACGATCCGCGAAACCGGCTCCGCCTCGCTGGTCGAGGCGCTCCGCACCGTCCCCGGCATCACCTTCGGCGCGGCGGAGGGCGGCAACCCGATCGGCGACCGCCCGTTCATCCGCGGGTTCGACAGCCAGGGCTCGACCTATCTCGACGGCGTCCGCGATATCGGCGCGCAGAACCGCGAGGTGTTCGCGGTCGAACAGATCCAGGTCGTGCGCGGGTCGGACAGTACACTCGGCGGTCGCGGCTCGGCCGGCGGCTCGCTCAACATCGTCTCGAAACTGCCCGAGGCGCGCACCTTCGCGACTGCGGATCTCAGCTTCGGCACCGCCGACTACAAGCGCACCGTCGCCGACCTGAACTACCAGCTGTCCGACACCGTCGCGGTCCGGCTGAACGGCCTGTGGCACGATCAGGACGTCGCCGGCCGCGACGCGATCTACAGCAAGCGCTGGGGCGTCGCGCCGTCGATCACCATCGGCCTCGGCACGCCGACCCGCCTGACCGCCAGCTATTATCACCTCGAAAGCGACGAACTGCCCGACAGCGGCATCCCGTTCCTCTACACCATCGGCAACACGCCCAAGCTCGGCACGCACTATTCCGAGCCCGCGGTCGGCGCGATCACCACCATCGCCGGCACCACCGGCACGGTCGACCGCGACACCTATTACGGGCTGAAGGACCGCGACTTCCGCGACGCGACGACCGATCAGGCCACGCTCCGCGTCGAACACGACTTCGGCGGCGTCACGCTCCGCAACTTCTCACGCTTCAGCCACAGCGCGCAAAGCTACATCTTCACCATGCCCGACGACAGCCAGGGCAATGTTTACGGCACCAGCGCCGCCAGCCCCGCCACCGCCGGCGGCCAGGTCTGGCGCCGCGCCAACACGCGCTTCGGCTCGACCGACTCGATCATTAACCAGACCGACCTGTACGGCACGCTGTCGACAGGCACGATCAAGCACAGCTTTGCGGTCGGCACCGAGGTCTCGTGGGAGAAAGCCGTCCGCGGCGCCTATGTCCTGTCCGACGGCCGCAACGGCAGCCCGCGGTGCAGCGCACTCGGCGTCGCGCGCTACACCTGCACCAGCGCGTTCACGCCCAACCCGAACGACCCGTTCGTCAATTACAGCACCGACACCGCCACCGGCGTGCCGACCGCGATCACCAAGGGCCTGCCGATCACCCGGACGCAGAACGACGCGCGCACCATTGCGGTCTACGGCTTCGACTCGATCACGCTCACCGATGCGCTGATCCTCAACCTCGGCCTGCGCTACGACGACTTCCACATCGAATCGCAGCCCGGCCTCACCGCCACGTCGACCGGCCCGCGCTACCGCCTGACCCGCGACGACCAGCTGCTCAACGGCCAGGTCGGCCTTGTCTTCAAACCGACCGCGCACAGCAGCCTCTACGCCTCGTTCGCCACCGCCGCGACGCCGCCGAACAGCCTGCTGGGTGAGGGTGCCGAACAGAACGGCATCGCCGCCGCGGCGGGCACGGCCGCGGACCAGATCGCCGCCGCCACGCTCCTGCTCGACGCGCTGAAGGTCGAGAAGACCAAATCCTACGAGGTCGGCGCAAAGGTCGATCTGTTCGGCGACCGGCTCTCGCTCACCGCCGCCGCATTCCGCACCGAAACGAAGAATGCCCGCGCCACCAGCGACGCCGGCACCGTCACCTTCATCGGCGAACGGCGGATCGAGGGCGTCGAACTGGGCGCGAACGGCACGATCCTGCCGGGCTGGACCGTCACCGGCGGCTACACCTATCTCGACGCGCAGATCGTCGACGGCGGCTTCTCCACGCTCACCGCCGCCGCGGTCGGGGCACAGGCCGCCAAGACCGTCAGCGTCGTCTCGGTCAACACCGGCCGCCGCTTCCCGCAGACCGCCAAGCACAGCGCCACGCTCTGGACCAACTGGCAGGCGACCCCCGCGTTCAGCCTCGGCGGCGGCGGTTTCTACACCGGCCGCGTGATCGGCGGCTATTCCGACAATCGTAGCGCGGTGCAGGACGCGGCCGGCGTCGTCACCGTCGTGCCCGCGAGCAGGACGCTGATCCGCTCCGTCCCAGGCTACTGGCGGTTCGACGCGCGTGCCGCCTACCGGTTCAACAACGCGGTCGAACTGGCCGTCAACGTCCAGAACCTGACCGACAAGACCTATTTCAACCAGGTCTACACCGCCCATTATGCCGGCATCGCCCCCGGCCGCTCCGCCTTCGCCACGCTCAGCCTGAAATACTGAGCACCCCGATGACCGCCGCCGCCGCGCTCGACACGCCCTCCCCCGCGGACCTGACCGCCGCGCTCGCCGGCCCGGACCGTGCCCAGTTCGTCCGCCGCGCCGCGCTGGCCGGCGTGGCGGAGGCGCAGATGGTGCTCGGCCAGATGCTGCTCGACGGCCGCGACCTGCCGCAGGACCCGGCCGCCGCCTTCGGCTGGTTCACCGTCGCGGCGCGCGCGGATCACCTGCCCGCGATCAACATGGTCGGGCGCTGCTACGATCTCGGCTGGGGCGTCGCGGTGGACAAGCCGCTCGCCGCCCGCTGGTACCGCACGGCGGCACAACGCGGGCTCGACTGGGGCATGTATAATTACGGCACGCTGCTGGCCCTTGGCGACGGCGTGCCGCAGGATCGCGCCGCCGCCCTCGCCTGGTTCGGCCGCGCCGCCGACATGGGCAACGCGAAGGCCGCGAACTTCGTCGGCAGCTTCCACGAAGACGGCTGGGTCGTCCCCGTCGACTTGGCCGAGGCCGCACGCTGCTACGCGATCGCCGCGGTCGGCGGCGACTTCCGCGGACAGTTCAACCACGCCCGCATGCTGATCGCCAACGGCGACCTCGCCACGGCGCGCACCTGGCTCGAACGCAGCGCCGCGGGCGGCAACCCCCGCTTCCGCGCACAGGCCGCCGCCTGGCTCCGCGCCCACCCGCTACCTGCCTGCGCCGCGCTCGCGCCGCTGTTCGATCCCGCCGCATGATGCGCGCCATCCCCGATATCCTGTCGCCGCAGGCAGTCGCCGATCTCCGCGCCCGCCTGCTCGCCGCCGACTGGATCGACGGCAACGCCACCTCCGGCGCGCAGTCCGCGCTCGCCAAGCGCAACCGCCAGCTGCCCGAGGACTCCCCCGTTGCGGCCGATCTTGGCGGCCAGGTCCTCGACGCACTCGGCCGCTCGCCGCTGTTCGTCGCGGCGGCCCTTCCGCTCAAGGTCTACCCGCCGTTGTTCAACGCCTACAGCGGCGGCGAGGCGTTTGGCACGCATGTCGACGCCGCGATCCGCATCCGCCGCGGCAGCGATTTCCGCATCCGCTCCGATCTGTCCGCCACCCTCTTCCTCTCCGACCCGGACGACTATGACGGCGGCGAACTGGTGATCGAGGGCGGCCTCGCGCCGCAGCGGATCAAGCTGCCCGCCGGCCACATGCTGCTCTACCCCGCGAACACGCTCCACCGCGTCGAACCGGTCACGCGCGGCACGCGGCACGCCGCCTTCTTCTGGATCCAGTCGATGGTCCGCGACTTGGCCGCGCGCACCATGTTGTTCGATCTCGACCAGAGCATCCAGGCGCTCGGGGCGGCGCTCGATCCCGGCCACGCCGAGCTCGTCCGGCTGACCGGCCTCTACCACAACCTCCTGCGTCGCTGGGCCGACGCCTGACGGCTCGACTAACCCGTTGGGACACGTCAAGAATGGCGCCATGCCCGCGCTCCGCATCCTGATTGTCGACGATGAGACGCTCGCGCTCGACCGGCTCGAAACGATGCTGTCGCGGATCGACGACGTCGTGGTCGTCGCGCGCGCGTCGGACGGCATCGATGCGGTCGACCGCATCGCAGCACTCCGCCCCGACCTCGTCCTGCTCGATATCCAGATGCCCGGGCTCGACGGTCTCGGCGTCGCCGCGGCCCTCGGCGACGGCCCGCGCCCCGACCTCGTCTTCGTCACCGCACACGATCATCACGCCCCCGCTGCGTTCGACGTCGACGCGGTGGACTATCTCCTGAAACCCGTCGATCCGGACCGCCTCGCCCGCGCCATTGCCCGCGTCCGCCTGCGCCGCAGCGGCCGCCCCCCGGTCACGCCCCCCGCCGCCGGCCCGAATGCGCCAGTCGGCACCACGCAGGATCTCTGGGTCCCCGACCGCACCGGCCTGCGCCGCGTCGCGATCGCCGACATCGGCTGGATCGAGGCGGCGCGCGACTATGTCCTGCTCCACGCCGCGGACCGCAGCCACATGCTGCGCATCACCATGACCGACCTCGAACGCCGCCTCGCCGGCTCCGCGCTCGTCCGCGTCCACCGCTCCGCCTTCGTTCGCCCCGACCGCGTCGCCCGCATCGGCCGCTCCGGCCGCACCGCCGTCCTTATCCTGACCGACGGCACCCAGGTGCAAGTCGGCCCCAGCTACCTCGACAAGCTGGACGCCATCCTCGCCGGCTGAGCCAGGCAAAAGCCCTCCCCCACCGGGGGGAGGGTTGGGTGGGGGGCTTAGACTTGAAGGGCCCGAGAACTCCAAGCCAAACCATACCCCCTCTCCCCTCCGGGGAGAGGGCTGGGGAGAGGGGCAGTGGCTTGATGCAACCAACACCCCCAGCCAAGCCCCCCACCCCAACCCTCCCCCCGGTGGGTGGAGGGGGCAGACACACCCACTCCACCCACAAACCCACAAAGCTTCACCCCCGCCCCCCTTTCCTCTATCATGCCCCGATGGCATCCCTCCGCCCCGGCGCCCGTCCCTTCTTCGATGACAAGAACCGTGCGTTCTGGATCCTGCAGTCGGCCGGCTGGACGGGCTATTTCCTGCTCCGTTCGCTCAACGGCATCGCCAACGCGATGGGCCTGCTGTTCATCGTGCCAACAGCACTCGCCACCGCATCCGGTTTCTCGCTCACCTTGCTGATGGCGGCCATCTTCCGCCGCCTCATCACGATGAAACCGATCGTCACCTGGGGCGTCTCGATCCCGATCCTGCTGATCGCGTCCGCCGTGTTTTCGACGATCGAGGTGTGGGCCCACGCCACTTTCTACCGCCCCGGCGTGATGCCTTCGGGGCTCGAATTCTTCGGCGCGATCATCCTCGATTTCTCGCTGCTCGTGGCCTGGTCGGCGCTCTATTACGGCATCAATTTCTACCTGCTGCTCGAACAGCAGCTCGACCGCGCAGCCAAGCTCGAAAGCCAGGCCGCCACCTCGCAACTCGCGATGCTGCGCTACCAGCTCAACCCGCATTTCCTGTTCAACACATTGAATTCCATCTCGACTCTCGTGCTGCTGAAACAGACCGATCGCGCCAACGCCATGTTGTCGCGGCTCTCCTCCTTCATGCGCTACACACTGGTCAATGATCCCGCGGGCGAGGTGACGGTGGCGCAGGAGATCGAGACGCTGAAGCTCTATCTCGAGATTGAGAAGATGCGGTTCGAGGATCGCCTCCGCACCAGCTTCCGCGTCGATCCGCCGGCCGACCGCGCCTACCTCCCCTCGCTGCTGCTCCAGCCGCTGGTCGAGAACGCCATCAAATATGCGGTGACGCCAAAAGAGGACGGCGCCGACATTTCGGTCGAGGCGCGGCTGGCCAACGGCCGGGTCCAGATCCGGGTGTCGGACACCGGGCCGGGGTTGAACGAGGGCGTTCCGCGGACCACCTCATCGACTGGCGTCGGTCTGGCGAACATACGCGACCGGCTGGCGCAAGCTTATGGCGCGGACCAGCGCTTCGATATTCAAACGAATCCGGAAGGAGGGTTCGCCGTCTTGATCGAAATCCCCTTCCGGCCTGAGTTATCCAAGGAAAACGCATGACGATCCGCACCATCCTCGTCGACGACGAATCGCTGGCGATCCAGGGCCTGCAATTGCGGCTCGAACCGCATGAGGACGTCGAAATCATCGAAACGTGCAGCAACGGGCGCGAAGCGATCCGTGCTATCAAGACGCACAAACCCGACCTTGTGTTCCTCGACATCCAGATGCCCGGCTTCGACGGCTTCTCCGTCATCCAGGGCCTGATGGAGGTCGAACCACCGCTCTTCGTCTTCGTCACCGCCTATATGGACCACGCCCTGCGCGCGTTCGAGGCGGACGCCGTCGACTATCTCATGAAGCCGGTTGAGACCGACCGCCTCGCCGACACGCTCGACCGCGTCCGCCAGCGCCTCGCCGCGCGTCGCGGGCAAGAGGAAGCCGGCCGCTTGAAGGAAGTGCTGGCCGAGGTCGCGCCCGACACGATGGACGCCATCACCGACGGCCACAGCAGCGAGGCTCCGGCCGCCAACCGTTTCGAAAAGCTCATCAACATCAAGGACCGCGGCCAGATCTTCCGCGTCGACGTCGACACGATCGAGCGGATCGACGCCGCTGGCGACTATATGTGCATCTACACCGGCGACAACACGCTGATCCTGCGCGAAACGATGAAGGACCTCGAAAAGCGTCTCGACCCGCGCCGCTTCCAGCGCGTCCACCGCTCCACCATCGTGAACCTGGACCTGGTGAAGGAGGTCAAACCCCACACCAACGGCGAATGCTTCCTCGTCTTGGGGTCCGGCGCCCAGGTTAAAGTCAGCCGCAGCTACCGTGACGTGGTCGCCCGCTTCGTCCACTAAGAGAACCACTGTTCCCCCGCGGACGCGGGGGTCCAGCTAAGCCCCAAAAGCTGCACCAAGTCGCAAAGCTGGATCCCCGCATCCGCGGGGATACTCAAAGCCGCGATTGTTCCCCGGCGTAGGCCGGGGCCTAGGTGAAACGCTCGCCCCTAGGCCCCGGCCTACGCCGGGGAACTGCGGCGGAAGCGCGTAAACCTCACCCCTTCCCCACCAAGAACCGCATAGCCACCCCATTCATACAATATCTTAGCCCAGTCGGCTTAGGCCCATCATCGAACACATGCCCCTGATGCCCACCACACCGCGCGCAATGCACCTCGGTCCGGCTCATCCCCAGCGTCCGGTCGGTCGTCGTCCCCACCGCACCCTTCAGCGGCGCCCAGAAACTCGGCCACCCCGTCCCGCTGTCGAACTTCGTCGTTGATGAAAACAGCGGCAACGCACAGCCCGCACACACGAACGTCCCGCGCCGATGCTCGTTGTTCAGCGGGCTGCTGAACGGCACCTCCGTCCCCTCCTGCCGCAACACGCGATAGGCCGCGGGGCTCAGCTTGGCGCGCCACTGCGCATCGCTCAGCTTGTACGGGAAATTGCCCTTCGGCGCGGCGGATCCGAACCCGCTCCACCCGAACAGCCCGATCGCGCCGCCGACGCCCAGCGCCGCCGCACCCAGAAACCCACGCCGCGTCCCGTCCATGCCGAACATCCTGTATACTGCAAGGACTGTACGTAGGGTTCAAACCGCCGGTTTCATCCCCCGCCGCCGGAACCGGCCGAACCAGCCACCGCCACCCGACTTCAGCACGCTCCGCCGGAACAGCCCCGCCGCGATTCGCACGATCACCGCCACCCAGATCAGCTGCCACCCGATCGCCAGCAGATGCGGCCACAGCGCCGGCCCCTGCGCCGCGCGCGCCAGCATCGCGAACGGGCTGCTCCACGGGAACAGCGCCGCCGCGATCCCCATCGCCGACTGCGGCGCGCCCAGCGACGACGACGCGAACGCCAGCACCCCCATCTGCCCCATCGTCACCGGCAACGACATCATCTGCACCTCGCGCGGCGACGCCGCCTGCCCCCCGATCCCGATGAACAGCGCGCCCAGCAACAGGAACAACGTCGTGAAATAGGCCAGCCCCAACACCAGGAACAGCGGCCAGCCCACCGCGGGCGCAGGCACCGCCGGCAGCTGTCCGGCAACCAGCGCCAGCCCGGTCAGCACCGTCCCGCCCCACACCGCGATTCCCGTGAACGACATCGCCAGCATCGCGAACAGCTTGCCCAGGAAGATCGCATCGACCGGCACCGCGGCGGCCAGCACTTCGATCACCTTGCTCGATTTCTCCTCGATCATGTTCGACAGCAGCATGCCCGCCAGGATCATCGTCAGGAACATCAGCAGGAACTGTCCGGCACGCGCGATCAACGTCCGCCCGGATCGGTCCGTCCCCGCCGCCCGGTCCACCGGCCGCTCCACCACGTCCACCACCGGCGGCACGCGTCCGTCCAGCGCCCGCATCTGCCGCGCACTGTCCAGCACCAGCCCGATATCGCCGCCGACCGATCCGATCCCGCCGCGACTCCCCGTCAGCGTCGGCCGGTCCAGCCCACCGGTCAGTACCGCCACCACGCCCCGCCCGCCGCCATCGGCCAGCAGGCGCTTCACCTGAACCGCCTCTGCCCCGTCCGGCATCACCATCCGCAACCGCGGCAGCGCGCGCGGCCCCAACCGCTCGATCAGCCGCGCGCCCGCATGGCCGATCGCCGCCGCCGTCTCCGGCGCCGCGATCACCGCGACGGTCGGGTGCAGCGCCTCGCGGTCCTGGCTCGCCCCCATCGCGCCGAACCCGACGCCCGCAATGACGGGCAGCAGTGGGAACAGCAGGAACAGGACGAACGCCTTGGAGAACACCGTCGCGGCATAATCGCGCCGCGCGATGACCAGCGCGGCCCGGATGATCTCCCTCATGCCACCGGCTCCTTCTGCGCATCCAGTTCCGCCGCGACCGCCGCCCCCGCGATCGCCACGAACGCATCGTGCAACCCAGGCCGCTCGATCGACAGCGTCTCGATCCCCGCCCCGCCGTCGATCAGCGCCTTCAGCAACGGTTCGACCCCGCTCTCCGGCAGGGCAAAACTCCACCCGTTGCCCTCCGTCACCGCATCGGCCGGCAACGCCGCGCGCCACGCCCCGTCCGCCGCGCGCGTCCGCACCCGCACCTGCGGCCGCAACCGCCCGCGCGCCTCGTCTACGCTCCCGTCGAACCGCACGCGCCCGCCCGCGATGATCGCGATCCGCTCGCACAGCCGCTCCGCATGCGCGATGACATGCGTCGAAAACAGCACCGTCACCCCCTCGCGCGCCTGCCCGCGGATCAGCCCCTCCAGCCGCCCCTGGTTCAGCGCATCCAGCCCCGAAAAAGGCTCGTCCAGCACGATCAGCCGCGGCCGGTGCACGATCGTTCCGAGCAGCTGCACCGTCTGCGCCATGCCCTTCGACAGCGTGCGGATCGGCTTCAACCGACTGTCGCCCAGCCCCGCCTCCTCCAGCAACGCATCCGCCCGCACGCGTCCCTCGCGCAGGGGCAACCCGCGCAGCGCGCCCATGAACGCCACCGCCTCGCGCGCCGTCATCGCCGGGTACAGCCCGCGCTCCTCCGGCAGATACCCGACATGATGCGCCGCCCGGATCGGCCGCGCCTCACCCAGCAGTGTGCGGTGCCCCGCATCCGGATCGATGATCCCCAGCAGCATCCGCAACGTCGTCGTCTTGCCCGCCCCGTTCGGCCCCAGCACGCCGAAGATCGCCCCCTCCGGCACCCGCAGCGAGATCCCGTCCACCGCCCGCTTGCCGTCGAAACTCTTGACTAGCCCCTCGGCCACGATCGCATCCATACCGCCCCCCTGACCCGTTGCTTGAGCGATACCGCGGCCCGCGACGTTTCCCTACGGAGATTTGAGCCCCGCGCGCGAGAACCCCGCTTATCCCGAGCGAAGTCGAGGGACCCTTCGAGCGCAGTCGAGAAGCCAGCCTCACCGGCTCCGCAACGTCGTAGGAAGCAAGACCGGAACGCCGGTACCATCCGCCGCACAACCCCCTGTCGCGAACATCCGTCCACCGCGCTACAGTCACACTGTGCAAGCCACCTTAGAAACCCGCCTGAAACAGGAAGCACTCGCGCTCGGCTTCGTCACCTGCGGCATCGCACGCGCCGACGCAGCACCGCAGACCGCCGCCCGCCTCGCCGCCTGGCTGGCCGACGGGGCGCACGGCGACATGCTCTGGATGGCCGACCGCGCCGAACAGCGCGGCAGTCCCGCCGCACTCTGGCCGCAGGTCCGCACCGTCGTCATGCTCGGCATGAGCTACGCGCCACCCGGCGACCCGCTCGCGCTGGAAAATGAACCACAGATCGGCCGGATCAGCGCCTACGCCCGCGGCCAGGACTATCACGACATCGTCAAGAAGGCGCTCAAGGCCCTCGCCCGCTGGCTCGTCGCGGCCGGCGGTGGCGACCTGAAGGTCTTCGTCGACACCGCCCCCGTCATGGAAAAACCGATGGCGGAGGCCGCCGGTCTCGGCTGGCAGGGCAAGCACACCAATGTCGTCAGCCGGACGGACGGCAGCTGGCTGCTGCTCGGCGCGATCATGACCACGCTCGATCTCGCCCCCGATCCGCCCGCGGTCGACCGCTGCGGCCGCTGCGACGCCTGCCAGCGCGCCTGCCCGACCGACGCCTTCCCCGCCCCCTACCGGCTCGATGCGCGGCGCTGCATCTCCTACCTCACGATCGAACATAAAGGCCCGATCCCGCACGAATTTCGCACCGCGATCGGCAACCGGCTCTACGGGTGCGACGACTGCCTCGCCGTCTGCCCCTGGAACAAGTTCGCCGCGTCCGCCGCCGCCAACCGCGCCTTCCACACCCGCGCCGAACTCGCCGCCCCGGCGATCGCCGACATCCTCCAGCTCGACCACGCCGCCTTCCGCGAAGTCTTCTCCGGCTCCCCCATCAAACGCATCGGCCGCAACCGCATGATCCGCAACGCCCTCATCGTGGCGGGCAACGGTGACGGCGGTGCGCTTGTTCAGGTGCTGGCGCTGCTGGACGACCCGGACGAAGTGGTCCGCGGTGCTGCGGTCTGGGCGCTTGGTAGGCTTGACCCACAGCGTTTCGCCGAAGAACGGGATGTCCGGCTGACCGTCGAACGCGACGAAACAGTCCGATCCGAATGGACAGCATTGATCGACGGAAACGTGGTCAGCACTCTACCGCTCGCCCAACTCCACCCCCAAACCGCTTATCCTGAGTAGGGGCTGAGCGAAGTCGAAGACCCGTATCGAAGGACAGCCCGCCCCCGTCTCAAAACCGAAAACAAATCCCGTCCATCCCGAGCGAAGTCGAGGGACCCCTTCGAGCGTAGCCGAGAAGCGCGAAGGCAGGAGACCTCGGCTTCGCTCGGTCAGTCCCTCGACTGCGCTCGGGATGGACGGGTTAACGCAAGTCCACTCCCCCCAAACCCGTTTGGTTCGAGCCTGTCGATAACTCCGCGCAGGTCCCGACGCACGCGACCCAAACACCGAGCCCTCACCCCCGCGCGATCAAGGCATCCAAAATCTCGGTCAAACTCTCCAACGTCGCCACCGTCAGCGCCCGCGTCGCCTCCGTGGCCGGCAGCAGATCCGGCACCATCACCGTCGCCATCCCCGCCGCCGCAGCAGCCCGTATCCCGTTCGGCGAATCCTCCACCGCCAGGCAATGCGCCGGCCGGACCCCCAGCCGCTCCGCCGCCAGCAGATACGGGTCCGGCGCCGGCTTCGGGTTCACCACGTCGCTGCGCGTCACCACCACGTCGAAATGGTGGATCAGCCCCGCCCGCGTCAGCGCCGCCTCCGCATCCGGACTCGCCGTCGACGTCGCGATCGCGCACGGCACGCCGCGTTCGCGCAGATGGTCGAGCAACGCGACAACCCCGGGCCGCAGCGGCACCCCGTCGCGCGATGCCACCAGGAACCGCGCATCCGCATCGGCATAAAAATCGTCGAGCGGAAACCCGTCGCCCATATGCTCGGCCAGCACCACACGGTTCACGTCGCGGTGTACCCCCACCAGCCGCGTGAACAGCGCGTCGTCGATCTCGGTGCCCAGCACTCGTGCCGCGTCCGCCATCGCGACATGATGCATCCGCTCGGTATCAAGCAGCGTCCCGTCCATGTCGAAAATCACCGCGTCCAGCGGTTCGGGGAGGAACGAGAGCTTCATGCCACCACCACCTTCGCCGTCGCCTCGCACAGCCAGCGTTGCAGGTCACCGCGCGAAAACGGCTTGGTGATCACCGTCACGTCCGCCGCATCCGCGCCCACTTCCGCAAATCCAGTTACAAGTAACACCGCGATATCCGGCCACGACGCCCGCACCTGCCGCGCCAGCTCCATCCCCGACATCCCGGGCATCGCATAATCCGTCACGAGCGCATCAAACCGCGCGTCCTCCGCCAGCACCGCCAGCGCCCGCGCGCCGCTCTCGACCGACACGACCGCATGACCCAGGTCCGCCAGATACGCCGCGACCACGGACCGCACCTCGGCATCGTCCTCCGACAACAGCACGCGCAACCGCTCGCCCTCCGCATCGCCGACGTCCGGCGCGGCGGCCTGCGATCCATCCGCCCCCGCACGCGGCAACCACAAGGTCACCGTCGTCCCCTCGCCCAGCACGCTGTCGATCGCGCTCGTACCCCCGGCCGCCTCCGCCATCGCATGCACCATCGGCAGGCCCAGCCCGGTGCCCTCGCCCGGCGCCTTGGTTGTGAAGAACGGCTCGTACACCCGCTGCCGCACCGCCTCGGACATGCCGACGCCCTGGTCCGTCACCGCGATCCGTAAATAATCGCCCGGCGCCAGCCCGTCCGGCACCTGCCCCGCGCCCGCATTGGCGGCGGTCAGCACCACGTCGCCGCCCTCCGGCATCGCGTCGCGCGCGTTGATGCACAGGTTCACCAGCGCCAGTTCGAACTGCCCGCGGTCCGCATGGATCGGCCACAGATCGTCCGCGATCGCATAGCGCACCGCCACCCGCCCGGCCATCGACCGCACGACCAGATCCTCGATCGCGCGCAACGCATCGCCCGGCGCGAACGTCTCCGCGGCCAGATCGCGCTGCCGGCTGAAACTCAGCAACCGCTGGGTCAGCGCGGTGCCGCGCCGCGCCGCCTCCGTTGCATTGTGCAGGAACCGCGCGAGTCGCTCGGGGTCCGCCGCCCCGCCGACCCCGGCGCGCGTCGCCAGCTCCAGATTGCCCAGCACCGCGGCGAGCAGATTGTTGAAATCATGCGCGATCCCGCCCGCCAGCGTCCCCAGCGCGCGCAGCTTCTCCGACTGGTGCAGCGCCTGCTCGGTCCGCTTGCGCTCGGTCTCGTCGCTCTCGATCCGCAACAGATGCGCGCCCGATCCGTCCGCCGTGAACGGAATGCGTCGCGTCCTGATCCAGCGTTCCACCCCGTCGCGCCCCAGGCGCAACGCCTCGCTCTCCTGATACTCGCCCTGCGCCAGCAGCGCGCCGTCCTCCGCCTCGACCGGGCTTTCGAACGGTCGACCGTTCGACCGCACGATCCGCCCGGTCGCATCGATCACCGAAATCGCCGCTGTGCTGCGCTCCGACAGCCCGGCGAACACCGCCTGCTCGAACGATAAAGCTGTGCGCAACCGAAACCGGTCCGCCGCCGCGCCGACCATCGCGCGCAACGCATCCGGCTCCCACGGCTTGTGGACATAGCCGCCGATCGCCCCGTCGTTCACCGCGGAGATCACCGCCGACAGGTCGGCATAGCCGGTCAACAGCATCGTCTCCGCCCGGCACCCCGCGCGGGCCTGCGCCAGGAACTGGTTCCCCGGCATCTCCGGCATCCGCTGGTCCGACAGGATTACCGCGAAGTCGTAACCCTCCGCGATCAGCGCCAGCCCCGCCTTGCCCGAAGACGCCGTGAAGACACGATAATCGTCCTCGAACAGGTCCTCCAGCGCGACGAGAATCTCCGCCTCGTCGTCGACGATCAGCAGCAGCGGCCGCGGATCGGCCGCTACGGCATCATCGGGTCCGTCCGCGATCGTCATGGTGTCGGGTGCGTCATCGGTCATGGCGCGGCCACCGGTATCGCAAGCGTAAAGCACGCGCCACCCTCCGGTCCGTCATCGACCACGATCGTCCCGTCATGTGACTTCACGATCCCATAGGCGATCGCCAGCCCCAGCCCGGTCCCGGCCCCGACATCCTTGGTCGTGTAGAATGGTTCGAACAGCCGCGTGCGCAGCGGCACCGGCACGCCCGGCCCGTTGTCGGCGATTGTGATGCGATATTCGCCCGCCACTTGGGCCGTCCCGATGGTGATCCGCCCGCCCTCGGCCGGCACCGCATCCGCCGCATTGGCGACGATGTTCATTACCACCTGATTCACCAGTGCCGGCGTGCAAACCAGCGTCGCCGGCGCGGCATAGTCGCGCGTCACGGTCACCCCATCGCTGAGCTTCGGGCCGAGCAAGGTCAGCACCGCCTCGATCGCGTCCGGGATATCGGTCTCCACCGGCCCGCCATCGTCCAGCCGCGAAAAGCGCCGCAGCTTCACGACCAGGTCCTGGATCCGGGTCAGTCCCGTCCGCATCGATCCAAGCCGGTCCGCCGCCTTGGCCAGCTTCGCCGCATCGCCACCGCCCGCCGCATCGCGCACCAGCCGCTCGACCGTCGACTGATGCGCCAGGATGAACGCCAGCGGATTGTTGATCTCATGCGCGATCCCGGCGACCAGCTCACCCAGCGACGCCATCTTGGCGGATTGTACCAGTTGCGCTTGCGTCTCGCGCAGCCGGGCGTTCGCATCTTCCAGCCCGCGGTTCGCGACCGCCAGCGCATCGGCCGACTCCGCCTCCGCCCGCGCACGTTCCAGCGTGCGTTCCTGCTCCAGCGCGCTGGCCGCCGCGCGCATCTCCTCGTCGCGCGCCAGCTTGCGCCGCAACGTCGCGCGGATCCGCACCAGCACCATGTCGCGGTCCTGCGTGCGGGGCACCACGTCGTCCGCCCCGGCATTCAGCGCGGCAAGCACCGCCGGCCCGTCCTGCACCCCGCCCAGCCCGACGATCTCATACGCATCGCCAGTCCGCCGCCGCCGCGCGTTCAGCCGCCCGCACAGCTCGGTCGCGTCGTAACGCAAGCTTTCCAGCCCGATCAGCACGCAATCCGCGGGCTCGCTCGCCAGCAACGCGATCACGTCCGCCCCGTCGCTCGCCTCCACCACCTTGTGCCCATCGGCGGTCAGCACCGTGCGCAGTAGCAGCCGGTAAGTGGCACTATCGTCGATCAGAATGAGCCGCGCCTGCCGAAACCCGCTATCGACCGGCGCCGCGGTCCCGGTTGCGCGCCGCTGCCGCACCAGCGCGCGCATCCGCGACACCAGCAGCGCCGTCTCGCTCGATTTCGGCAGATACGCATTCGCCCCGCTGTCCAAGCCTTGCCGCTCGACATCATGCGCCGCCGCCCCGGTCAGCATCAGCACGGGCAGCGTCCGGGTCCGCGTCGCATGCCGCATCCGCCGCACCAACTCGTCGCCGTTCATGCCGGGCAAATTATAGTCGACGACCACCAGATCGGGCAGGTCGCCGTTCAGCCGCTCCAGCGCCTCCTCCGCGGTCCGCGTCCGCTCGACCGCGAACCCCTCGCCTTCCAGCAGCAGCCGGAACTGCAACGCCTGCGTCTCCGAATCCTCGACCAGCAACAGCCGCGGCGTCTCGCCGTCCGTCACGTCGCCAACCCCGCGATCGTCCGTTCCAGATGCGCCCCGATCCGGTCGATCGGTAGCGCCAGCGCCCCCATCCGAACCGCCGCCGCCGGCATCCCGTACACCACGGCACTGCTCTCATGCTCCGCGATCGCCGCGCCCCCGGCGGAGATCAGCGCGCGCACGCCATCGGCGCCGTCCTCGCCCATGCCCGTCAGCACCACCGCGATCGCCGCCCCCGACAACGCGTCCGCCGCGGACTGGAACAAGGCGGTCGCCGCCGGCCGCTGCCCGCCGACCGGCGCATCGCTGCCGATCCGCATCCGCCCGTCACGCCCGATCCGCAAATGCCGTCCGCCCGGCGCGACATGGATCGTCCCCGCCATCGGCACGCCCCCCTCTTCGGCGATCGCCACGCGCTGCGGCACCACGCTCTGCAGCCACGTCGCATAGCCCTCCATGAACGCCTCCCCCATATGCTGCACCAGCAGCGTGGGCAGCATCAGGTCCGCCGGCAACCCGCCGAACAACCGCGCCACCGCCTGCGGCCCGCCCGTCGATGCCGCGCACAGCAGCATCCGCGGGCTCACCGGCACGCCGGCACCCGGCGGCTCCATCTCGCGCAGCCTGATCCGCCGCCGCACCACCGCCACATCGCTCATGATCGCCAGCTGCGTGCAGATCTCGCGCGCCACCGCATCGAACGCGCGGTTTCCGAACCCGACCGGCTTCTCGACGACGGACAGTGCGCCCGCCCGCAGCGCATCCATCGAGCTCGCCAGCGACGCGCCGTCGATGCTCGCCGAAATCACCACGATCGGCGTCGGCCGGTCCGCCATGATGCGCCGCGTCGCCTCCAGCCCGTCCATCCCCGGCAACTGGATATCCATCGATATCACGTCGGGCTGCACGCGTGGCAGTGCCGCGATCGCCTCCTCCGCGCTCGCCACGGCGGCTACGACGGTCAGCCGCGGATCATGCGATATGATATGCACAAGCAACGTCCGGACCGCCGTCGAATCCTCGACGATCATCACGCGCTTCGGGGCCCCCGCCTTCATCGGAATCAGATCAGCTGGCCGATGATCGACAGCAGCTTGCCCTGTTCGAAATCCTGCTTCGTGACATAGGCGTTCGCGCCCAGGTCTAGGCCGCGTTCGATATCGTCGGGGCTGTTGCGCGATGTCATCATCACCACCGGAATGCCGCGCAGGGCCGGATCGTTCCGCACCGCGGTCAGAAGCCCGAACCCGTCCATCCGCGGCATCTCGACATCGGCCACGACCAGGTCAATCTCGCCCGCCTCGGCACGCAATCGTTCCAGCCCGGCCAGCCCGTCCACCGCCAGCCGCACGGCATAGCCCGCCGCTTCCAGGATCCCACGCTCCAGCGTCCGGGTCGTGATCGAATCGTCGACCACCAGCACCGTCAACCGCCGCGCCGCCGCCGGCTGCTCGGCCACCACCGCCACCCCACGCGCACTGCCCAGCGCCCGCGCCGCGATCACGTCGGCCCCCAGCACCAGCGCCACCGCCCCGTCGTCCAGCAACACCGTCCCCGCCACCCACGGCAGGTCCACCGCGATCGCCCCCGGGTCGCCCACCACCAGCGACCGCACCGCGAGCAGCGCATCGACCGTCAACGCGATCCCGCTCCGCATCCACAACACAGACAGCGCGCCTTGGCCAGCAGCACCGCCAGTTCCAAGCACCGCGGACAACGCGACCAGCGGCACCGCCGCCCCGTCGATCACCGCGACCTGCCCGTCCTCGCCGCGCGTGACCGCACCGGGGTCCAGCGCCATCACCCGCCGCACCGCCGCGACCGGGACGGCGTAAGTCGCGCCCGCGCACTCCACCAACAGCATCGTCTGGCGCGACATCGACAGCGGCACCGCCAAAGTCACCACCGTCCCGCCACCGTCCGCCGGCGCGATCGTCACGCTGCCCTGCAAGCGCCGCGCGGCATCGGCGACCACCGACAGGCCCACGCCGCGCCCCGACACCTCGTCCACCGCCGCCGCGGTCGAAAACCCCTGCTCGAACACCATCGCACGCAGCACCGGCAACGGCGGCGTCGCGGAACCCGCCGCGATCAGCCCCGCCGCCCGCGCCCGCCGCTCGATCGCCGCATCGTCGAGCCCCGCCCCGTTGTCCGTCAACGACAGGATCAACTGCCCGCGCGCCGCCTGCACGGTCGCGGTCACCGACCCCCGCTCCGGCTTCCCCGCCGCCCGCCGCCGCTCCGCGGTCTCGATCCCATGCCCCACCGCATTGCGCAGCATATGCAGCATGGGGTCGCGCAGCATCTGCAGCACGCGGCGGTCGGCGGCCGTCTCGCTCCCCTCGATATGCAGCGACGCGCTCTTGCCCTGGCTCTGCGCCACCTCGCGCAGCATCCGGTCATAACCGTCGAACAGCATTTGCGCCGGCACCATCAGCACGCGCTCGGAATCCGCCTCCAGCGCCGCCACCGCGCGGTCCATCGCCCAGTCCGCCCGCCCCTGCGCCCGCCGCATCCGGCCCGCCGCCGCCTGCGTCCGGGTCACCTGCCGCGCCGCACCGTCCGCATCGCCCCGGACCAGCATCGCCGCCACGGCTTCCAGCTCCGCCGCGATCCCGACCAGCCCTTCGGTCACCGCCGCGCGCCCCTGCACCTCCGCCAAAACGCCGTGCAACGACCGGGTCAGTGCCTCCACCGCGCGCGCCGACACGCGCAGCATATCGTCGCCACCGCTCTCCCGCACCACCGCCTCGGGCAGCGCATCGATGTCATCATAACCACCCGACACCGCCGCCCCGGCCGCATCCTCGATCGCGTCGATCTGCACCCGCAACTGCGGCACCGTCTCCGCATCCAGCGCCCGATCGCCACGCGCGATCGCCTCCAGCAACGTCTCCAGCGCATGCGCCAGCCGCTCGGTCTCGGGCTGCTCCACCGCCCGCGCGGCCCCCTTCAGGCTATGCGCCCGGCGGAAGAACTCGCGCAGGTCGACCGGCTGCCCCGCCTCCTGCGCCGCCAGCGCTGCCCGCATACCGGCGAGGTGTTCCGACAGTTCGTCCGCGAACGCCGCCTGCAACAGGGCCTGGATATCCTCCACCGGCGGTTACAGCCGATAGCGTTCGGTCAGCCCCACCAGCGTGCGCGACAGCATCGTCAGGTCGCCCGCCGCCTGGTCCAGCTGGCGCGTACTCGATGCGGTCTGCTGGCTCGCCTGGCGGATGTTCTGCAGCGCGATCGTCACCTGCTCCATGCCGATCTGCTGCTGGTTGGTGCTCGCCACGATCTGCTGGAACGTCTGCACGCTGTCCTGAATACGCGCGCCCAGTTCCTCGATCGCCGCCTGCCCCGCGTCGGTCCGCGCCTTGCCCGATGCCGCGCGCTTCACCGCCTCCTCGGTCAGCATCACCGATGCGTTGATGCCGCGCTGGATCTCGCCCAGGATGCTCCGCACGTTGCGCGTCGCGTCCTTCGCCTGGTCCGCCAGGGTCTTCATCTCGGACGCCACGACCGCAAAGCTCCGCCCGGCCTCGCCCGCCGCCGCCGCCTCGATCGACGCGTTCAACGCCAGCAGGTGCGACCGTTCCGACACGTCGTTGACCGTCGCGATGATGTCGCCGATCGCCGCAGTCTTCTCGGACAGCAACACGATGTTGCTCGCCACCGCCTCGGCCTGCTCGCGGATCTCGTCCATCGCGCGGACCGTATCTTCGACCGCCGCCGTGCCGGTGTCGCTCGTCTGCACGGTCGCCTGCGCCACCGCGATCACCTCCTGCGCGCGGCGGCTGATCTGCGTGCCCGAATGGACGATCTCGTCCACCGTCGCCGCCGTCTCCTGCACCGCGGCCAGCTGCTCCTCCACCGACGCCGCCTGCTGCTGCGTCGATGCGCGGATCTCGGTCGCCGCCGCGTTGAGGTTCTCGGTCGCCTCGCGGCTCTGCCGGGCGATCGCCTGCAAGCCGGTCACCATGGTGTTCAACGTCGCACCCAACCGGCCAAACTCGTGCGGCCCGGTCGCCGCGGTCTGCCCGGACAGGTCGCCTTCGCCCACCCGCGCGACAAAGCCCATGAATTCGTCCAGCGGCTGCACGATCGACCGGCGGATCCCCCACGCGATCACGATGCTCGCCAGGATCGCGACCAGCAGCCCGCCCAGGATCGACAGCCGGCTCCGCTCATAGGTATCGCGCGCCACGCCGCGCCCCACCACGATCGTATCGGCCAGCACGCCGCGCATCGCGCTCAACGATCGGATCATCGCGGTCTGTTCGCGCGCGATCGTCGGCTGCAACGCGACCACCGCCGCCCGATCGCCGCGCCGCACCGCCGCCAGTTGCGCCGCGCCCGCATCGCGCACCGCCGCGAACCGCACCTCCACCTCGTCCGACAGCCGTGCCATCTGCGCCCACTGCGCCTGACGCGACACGTTCTTCGCGGTCTGCTGATACGTGCCGACCAGCTCGCGCAGCCGGTTGATTGACGCCTGCATCGCCACCGTCTGCGCCGCGAACCCGCCGTCGCCGTCCGTCGCGGCCGTGCCCATCGCAAAGCGCAGCACCGCCTGCCCGCGCAGTTCGGACGTCGCCGCCTCCGCTGCGCTGACCGAATCGAGCTGCGTCAGCGCCGCCAGGTCGCGTTCGACGATCCGGTCGACGGTCGATCGCACCTCCGCCACCTGCCCCAGCGCATAGAGGCCGAGCACGACGAGCAACGTCGTGATCGCGGCAAAGCCGAAGATGATCCGGTTGGAAACGGACAAATGCGTCATCCTTCTTGTGGCGGCGGGACAGCCGGCACCGCGCCGCCCCGCCCGGTCAGGTGCCCGATCAGGCGGGCCATGTCGACGATCGTGATCGGCGGCGCATCGGGCAGCACGATCAGCTGCGCGATCCCGTCGCGCCGCCCGGCCTCCGCCACGGGGGCACTCGGCACCTGAACCACGTCCTGCACCGCATCCACCCGGATCGCGACATAGGGCCTGTCCTGCCGCACCAGCAGCACCGCGCCGGCCCCGCCACCCGCCGGCTCCAGCCCCAGCGCCGCCGCCGGATCGAACAGCGTATGGATCACGCCGCGCCGCACGAACACGCCGACCACTGCCGCGGGCGCACCCGGCAACGCGGTCACGCTCACCCCGTCCAGCACGTGCCGCACCACCGCCAGCGGCGTCGCGAACCGCGTACCACGCGTCTCCCAGCACAGCATCGCCACGGTCTCGACCGCCGCGACATCCTGCGCCGCCAGCCGCACCCGCCGCCGCTCCAGCTCCACCGCGACCGCCGCATCCGACAGCGCCGCCGCCGTCACGGGCACGTCACCGCCGTTCACGCCGCCACCTGCAACGCGTGACGCACCGCGGCGATCAGGTCCGTCGCAGTCATCCCGTCACCCTCGCGCAGCACCGCATCGTCACCGACCAGCGCCGCCGCGTTCGCCGCATTGGCCAGCGACCGCCGCCCCTCCGCCACGCGCCCCTCACCCATCAACTGCCGCCCGAGCAGGTAATGCGCCATCGCGAAGTCGCCATCCAGGTACAGCGCCCGGCGATACCCGCGCTCCGCCACCGACGCCTGCCCCAGCGCCGCCGCCGCCAGCGCCCCCAGATAATGCGCCACCGGATCACGCGGCATCGCCGCCACCGCCGCCTCGGCCTGTGCCAGCGCGGCCGCCGCATCGTCCGTCGACAGAGACCGCCGCACCGCCTCCAGCCGGTCGTCCCCCGCCACAACCGCCGGCGCAATGAACTGCGCCACCTTGGGCAGCACCTTGGCCACCACCCGCTTCACCGGCTGTACGACGCGTCGCACCACCGGCACGGGCAGAGGCGCCGCCACCACCGGCACCACCTCCGCCACGCTGCCCAGCCGCCGATACGCCAGCACCCCGCCGGCATCGACCGGCGTCGCCACCGCGTTCAGCGCCGGGTTGGGCTCGGCATGGCCCAGCATGAGATACCCGTCCGGCCGGGTCCGCAGCGCGAGCGCGCCGACCATCGCCGCCACCACGTCCGGCCGGAAATAGATCAGTACGTTGCGGCACAGGATCAGGTCGAACGCGTCGCGCTCCGCCGCCGGCCCATCCTCCAGCAAGGTCATCATATTATGCCGCGCGAACCGCACCATCACGCGATATTCGGGCTTCAACCGGAACCGCGTCCCCTCGCCCACAAACAGCGCGCTTCGCTCACCCGCCGCCATCGTCCGCAACGCCCAGTCGCCGAACAGCCCCGCCCGCGCCACATCCAGCGCATCCCCGTCGATATCGGTCCCCAATATCTCGATCTGCCAGTCCGCCAGCCGCGGCCCCAGCAGCCGGTGCAACAGAATCGCGATCGAATATGGCTCCGCCCCCGTCGAACAGCCGACCGACCAGATCCTCACCCGCCGATCGCCCCCGCGCCGCGCGATCAGCGCCGGCAGAATAGTCTGACGCATCGCCTCGAACTGCTCGCTGAACCGGAAGAAGAACGTCTCGTTGATCGTGACCGCGCTCTCAATCCGCGCCCACTCGTCCGCCGCCGCATCGTCCAGCCGCCGCGCATAGTCCCCGACCGTCGCGATCCCCAGCACCGCCATCCGGTCCGCCACCCGCTCCCACAGCTGGTCGTCCTTGTCGGCATAATAATGATGCCCGGTCCGCGCGATCACGCGCGTCTTCAGCGTAGCAAACGCCGCCGCATCTGCCGGGCTGAGCGTCTTCATGCCCATTCCCGCGCCCGCCGCGCTGCATCCGCGGTCAGCGCGTCGATCCGCGCTGCCGCCCCGTCCGCCAGCAGCCGCGGCACAGACAGGACATGCGCTTGGCCCTCGCCCGCATCGACCATCCCGGTCACGCACCCGCGATACGACGCATTGTCCGCCACCGGCCGCACCACCGCATCGAGCACGATCTCCGCCGCCCGGTCCACCAGCAGGCAGGTCGCCGCCTCACCCCGCACGCGCACCAGATGCGCATACAGGTCGACCGCCACCCCCTCCGCCGCGTCGCCATCGAACAGCAACGCAGGCGAAAGTACCGCCACCGTCTCGCCGCGCACCATCACGAACCCGACCAGCGGCCGCGGCATCGTCGGCGGCCGCCACAACGGTACGATCGGCAGGATCTCGGCCACGTCCGACAGCGCCAGCGCGAACCGTACCGGCCCCACCTCGCAGATCAGCATCGATGGTCTCGCCCCGTCCATGCCTCCCGGCTATCGAAGCGGCCCCGACCCGTCAAACGGATGTCCTCACGTCCAGTACAGGATCCGCGCCTGCGGCAGGACGCGCGCGATCGTCGTCTCGAAAAACCCGCGCAGTGCGCGCATCGTGCCGGCGTCGTACACGAACTTCACCGATCCGAACTTCGTCCGTTTCTCCGCCCGCCCGTCCGGACCCATGTCCAGCGCCGACCCCGGATACCACGTCTCCAGCACCGCCTTCGATCCGGGCGTATAACGATGCGTGATCAGCTCCAACGTCAGGTCCGGGTCCGGCAACCCCGCCAGCGCATCCGCCACATCGGCGATCAGCTCGCCATAAGCCCGCTCCCACCCGTCCGCCGCGATGATCGGCGCGATCGTCAGCCCGATCCTGTACCCTGCCTCCGCCATCCGGCGCAGCGCCACCAACCGCGCCGCCACCGCGCTCGTCCCCCCCTCGAACCGCGCATAGCCCGCCGGATTGACCGAAGCCCGCATCCGCGTCCGCCCGCGATGCTCCAGGTCCAGCAACGGCCCGACCGCATCGTACTTCGTCGTGAAGCGCAGTTGGGCATCCGCCTCCCACGCCCCGAACGCGGAGATCAGAGCGGACAGCGACCCCGTCGCCGGCTCGATCCCCAGCGGATCGGTGTAGCACGACGCCTCGAACGTCGTCCCCTCGTCCATCCGCCGCACCGACCGCGACGTCACCTGCCCACGCCCCAGATACTCCGGCAGCCCGCCCATGATTTCGTCCAGATTGGCATAGGCCCGCACGATCGGCGGCCCTTTCAGCGACCCCGCCAGGTAACAATATCCGCAATGCGCCGGGCACCCCTCGGCCAGGTCCACGCGCCAGTCCGCACTCGGCGCGATCGGCTGCAGCTTCCGCTTCGACGGCGGCGCCACCACCACCGCCAGCGTCGCCTTCGCCTCGGCATAGGCGCGCCGCGGATCGTCGGGCAGGTCCAGCGCCAGCCGATCGCCAGGCAACTCGACCACCACCGATCCCAGCGCCAGCGCCCGCGCCGCGATCGCCCGGCCATGCCCGAACTCGCGCGCACTCCGCGTGATCAGCACGCGCTTCGGCCGCCAGACCTTCCCCGCCGGCTCCGCATCCCCATCCGTCTCGATCCGCGTCGCCATCCCCCCTGAACGCCCGCCGCCCCCAACGGTGCCGCGCCATCTCCGCCCGCGGGATGGCAATCGCGCGTCCATCCCGCTACCCGTGCGCAAACCGCCGCAACACCCGGACCCCGCTGACCATGCCCGAACCGCTCAAGCTCTTCTTCGACGGCGGCTGCCGCCCCAACCCCGGCCGCATGTCCGTCGCCGTGTTCGCGCGCGGCATTCCCTATGTCGATCTCGACAAGGGCACCGGCGACAACAGCGACGCCGAATGGCTCGCCCTCATCCACGCGATGGAGGTCGCCCGCACGCTCGGCGCGACCGACCTCGTCCTGCTCGGCGATTCGATGCTTGTCGTGACGCAGGCGACCGGCAAGGCCAAGTGCCGCAGCCCCGAACTGCGCGCCCACCTCGCCCGCTTCGACGAACTGAAGACCCACTTTACCCGCCTGCGCATCCGCCACACCGGCCGCACCAGCAACCTGGCCGGCATCGCGCTGGAACGCGCACTCGATGCGGAGGCGGCACTCGCCCACCGGGCAGAGATCACCGGATGATCCGCCGCACGCTCCTCACCGGCGCGGTTGCGGCACTGCTCACCGCGACGCTCGCCCCCGCCAAGGCGCCCCCCGGGCCAGCCAAGGTCCGCGTGCGGATCGACACCACCGTCGGCTCGATGATTGTCGCGCTCGACCGCGCCCACGCGCCGATCACGACCGAGAATTTCCTGAAGTACGTCGACGAAAAACGCTTCGTTGGCACAGCTTTCTACCGCGCCAGCCGCGCCGGCAAGGATCGCGGCCTGATCCAAGGCGGAACGCGCAACGCGGCCAACCGCACCCTACCGCCGATCGCGCACGAACCGACCAGCCGCACCGGCCTGCGCCACGTCACCGGCACCATCTCGATGTCCCGCGAAAAACCCGGTAGCGCCACCGGCGACTTCTTTATCACCGTCGGCACGATGCCCGGCTACGACGCCAAGGGCAAAAACCTCGGCTTCGCCGCCTTCGGCCAGGTCATTTACGGCATGAACACCGTCCGCCGCATCCTGAACGCCCCCACCACGAAATTCAGCGGCTACGAAGGCATGCGCAACCAGATGATCACCGCCCCGATCATTATTACGGGCACGACGCGGGTGAATTGACGGGTATGACCCTATCCTCCCTCAACCAAGAAATCTGCTCGTTCATCCGAGCTGCTATTCGAGGTTTGACACTTTGAAGAAGCAGGCAGGAGTTAGCTAATAACTCCTGCCCGCGTCACCTTACTTTTTGTTACCAGGCTTCTGGTCTTGACCAAGAGCCGAAGCGGCGACTTGCCGCATTTGCGCGGGCGTTGGATCGATGCGACCGGTCAGGATACCGGACGCGAGCGAAGAGACAGCTTGGGAAGTCTGCCGCGGACTCGGAGTCTTGGAGGGCGAGTTTGCCATGATTGAAAGCTCCTAATTAACTTTTAATGGTGACGAGTTGTTTACCGTTTGATAGCTAGGAGCCGTGAAGCGGAGCTTGTGCCCCGCTCCACGGCTGCTGCTCTTAAGGCGGTTTGCCACATAGGGTTCTCCTTACTCCTGCTCCCTGCCATGGTGGGATGGTTGACCCAATTGGCTTTCAAGGCGGTGGTACGCCTTGAAAGCCACGTCTGAGCCGCCTTCGGGCGGCTCATTCTGTTTTGGGGCCGGAGCCCCAAATCTTTGTAACGCCCTGCGCGCCTGAACCGTAGATAAGCAAGCGCATCTTGCGCTCAGCTTCTTCCAGCGTCTTCATCGAATGGAGCGCCGAAACGTCGGTGGTTGCAGCAACCACTGAAGGCTTACCATACTGTGCAACAGTCTGCGCAGAAGCAACAGATTCAGCAGCCAGCCGCGCTTTAGTTACGACGCTCGCCGTTATAAAGTCCTGCTTCAGCTTCCTGGCTTCAGCAGCCGCAATCTGGGAATCTCCATACTTCAAAGACAGACAAGCTGCCTCCAGCGATATGTCAGTAGCAGCGTCAGCAATGCTACCGCCACGATGGGTGTCTGAGCGAGATCCAGAAACAAGGGACTGTGAAAGTCGGGGTTCGCTCGGAAACCAGCGCCCTTCCTGCAGAACCACATCACCAGATTCACGCAAGCGGCTCAACTGAGGCGACAAACTCGTGCGCTCAATCTTAGTGCCGAACAAACGCTCTATGGCATCGAGCACCTCACCAACCACCATTCCAGCAGACGCTTCGGGACGAGCAAAAACCGACCGAACCATGTCTTTGATCGTAACGCGGTTCGCGTCACGAACATCGTTCTCACTACCGCCATCTGAGTGCCCATCGGGTTGATCGACAGCGACACGGGCTCGTTTCAACTCCGCAAGCTCCGCCCGTAGCAGTTTGATCTGCTCTCGAATCTCAATCTCACGGGAGGCAATGAAGTCGCGTAGGGTGAACATAGTGTAGGGAATGACTGAAGTCTCAGTCGGTTGCAAGGCACAATTGCAGTCTTTTCAAAAAACTCGGCTGGAAAGACTTTGTGGTATAAATACAATGGTAACCGCGCTTCAGGCCCCTGGCATTCAAAATGTGCTGACCGGCGGTGATGTGGAGCGTGGTATAATTACGCCATCTCAAAACCCGTCCGGCATTTCCACCGGGCCCACCACCTCACGATAGCGCGCAATCGCATAACGATCCGTCATCCCCGCGATGAAGTCCGCCACGTGCCGCCCCCGGCCCGGTTCGTCCGCCGGCAAGCGCTCCTGCCACCCGTCGGGCAGCAGCGCGGGGTCGGCGCGATAGGTCGCGGCCAGCCCGGCTACCACCGCGCGCGCCTGTTCCGCCACCGCCAGCTGGTGCGGATGATGGTACAGCTCGGCATACATGTACCGCTTGAACGCGCGTTCCTCGGCCGCCATCGCGTCGGAGAACCCGATCAGCGCGCGTCCCGCCTGCCGGACGGCGTCGGCATCGCGCGGGTCGGCCTCCGCGATCCGCGCGCGGCTTGTGGCGATCAGGTCGTTCACCATCCGCCCGATCTGTTCGCGCACCAGTTCCGCGATCCGCCGCTCCGGTGGCAGGTCCGCTAGCCGCTCGCAGACCGCCGCCCAGCCCGGCATCACCAGCGGCTGCGCCACCAGCGCGTCGAAGTCGATCAGCCCGGCGCGCAACCCGTCGTCGATGTCGTGATTGTCGTATGCGATGTCGTCCGCGATCGCCGCCACCTGCGCCTCCAGGCTCGGCCAGCTTTCCAGCTCCAGCGGCATCTCCGCATCAGCCGCCGCCAGCGCCCAGTTCGGGTGCCGCACCGGCCCGTTATGCTTGGCCAGCCCCTCCAGCGTCTCCCAGCTCAGGTTCAACCCGGCCCAGCGCGGATAGGGGCTCTCGATCGCGGTCAGGATGCGCAGCGTGTGGGCGTTGTGCTCGAATCCGCCAACGTCCATCGTCGCAGCCTTCAACGCATCCTCGCCGGCATGGCCGAACGGTGGATGGCCGATATCGTGCGCCAGGCACAGCGCCTCGGTCAGGTCCTCGTTCAGCCCCAGCACGCGCGCGATCGTGCGGCCGATCTGCGCAACCTCAAGGCTGTGCGTCAGCCGGACGCGGAAATGATCGCCGTCCGGCGCCACGAATACCTGCGTCTTGTGCCGCAACCGGCGGAACGCGATCGAATGGACGATGCGATCGCGGTCGCGCTGGAACGGATCACGCTCGCCCCGCGTGCCGCGCTCCTGTTCAACATGGGCACGCCCGCGGCTGGCGTGCGGATCGGCGGCGTAGCGGGCTGTCATGCCGCGGCTTTGCCGTGTCCCCCCGCCCCCGTCGACCCCTAAACCCGCCGGCTCAAAGGTTTGACGACATTCCCCAAACCGCCCATCGCCAGCGAAGTGGAGGGACCCGTCGAGCGCAGCCGAGACGTCGACAGCACCCCTACCGCCACGCTCGGGGAACGACGCCCCGTAAGCCCGCAGTCTAGGGCACCGGCAGCTTCTCCACCGCCTGCCCCGCCGGACTGGTATAGGTAAACGCGTTGATCCCGGCACCGCTCGCCTTGTTCACGAACGCCTGCGCCTCGCTGTTCGACCCAAACGGCCCGACCAGCAGCCGATTGGTCGCGCGCAGCGGCGCCGTCCACGCACTCCGCCCGGTCAGCAGCGCGCCATGCTTCGCCTTCAGGGTTCCGTACAGGCTCGGCAACGTCCCCTTGTTCGCGCCCCCCGCAACCTGCACCCAATAGCGTTCCGGTGCGCCCTTTGCAGATTTCGACGAGCCCTTGTCAGCATCGCCCTTGTCCGCCGCAGCCAGCTTCGCCTTCTGCGCCTTCGTCAGGCTCGCCACCGTCACGGTGCCCTTGGTCCGGATGCCCAGCGTGGCCTTCTCCGCCGCCGTCAGCACCGGCGCGTTGTCATCGTCCTTGTCCGCCGCCGCTAGCTTGGCCTTCTGCGCCTTCGTCAGGCTCGCGACCGTCACGCCACCCTTCGTGCGGATGCCGAGTGTCGTCTTCTGCGCCGCCGTCAACACCGCCGCATCGTCGTCGGATTTGTCCACGGCGGCCAGCTTCGCCTTCTGCGCCCTGGTCAGACTGGCGACCGTCACCACGCTCTTCGACCGAAGACCAAGCGTCGCCTTCTCCGCAGCCGTCAGCACCGCGGCGTCGTCAGGCTTGTCCGCCGCCGCCAGCTTCGCCTTTTGTGCGCGGGTCAGGCTCGCGACCGTAACATCGCCCTTCGTCCGGAGGCCGAGCGTCGTCTTCTCGGCCGCGGTTAGCACCGGCGCATCGGACGCCGCGGTGTCCGCCGCCGCGAGTTTGGCCTTCTGCGCCCGCGTCAGGCTTGAAACCTTCACCGCCGCCTTCGTCCGGATGCCCAGCGTCGTCTTTTCCGCGGCGGTCAACACGGGCGCCTCGGCCTCCACCTTCTCCGCCGCGGTCAATTTCGCCTTCTGGACCCGCGTCAGGCTGGCGACCGTGACGGCCCCCTTCGTCCTGATCCCCAGCGTCGCCTTCTCCGCCGCCGTCAGCACAGGGCCCGTCACCCGCGCAGGCACCGCATCAGCCACGACCGGCCGCGTCACTGGAACCGCCGGCGTCGGTGCAACCCGTGCCGACGCAGCCGCAGGAGGCGTCACGACCGCCTGACCAGTCGCGGTCGGCGCAGCCCGCGTTGCCCCCGGGCCAGCCGTCACCATCGGCACGACCTCCGCCGAAGCCCCGGCCTGCGCCGAAACCGACGCATCCGGCCCCGCCGCCTGCGACGGCACCGCAGCCACCATCGCAGTCTGGACCACACCCGCGTCACGCACCGGCCCCACCAAAGTCCCCGCCGCCGTCGCCGACGCGCGGTTCAAGGCCGCCGCACTGGTCGGAGCCTCCGATCTCGCAACACCATTACTTGCGCTAACTGCGGGGCCGGGAACCGCTGCCGTCCCCACAACCTGCGCTGTCGCAATCGTCGCAGCACCCGCAACCCCGGCGACGGGCGAAGTCGTCGAAGCCGCGCCGCCCGCAGCCGCGAGACTTCCCCCGCCCGCTCCCGCTTGCGGTGCAGCTTGCCCACCGCTCGTTGTGGCGGCCGTCGAAGCAACCGGTACCCCTGACGCCGTCACGGCTGCCGCACCCAACGGACGTTCAACGCCGGCACTCGAAGCCACCCCAACCGCCGTCACCGGCGTCGCGCGCTGCGCGCTGGCGGTCGATGCAGACCCAGGCGCAGCGACGCTCGATGCGCCAGCCGGCGCCACAGCGCTCCCCGCAACGCCGCCGGAAACGGCCGCAGCTGCGCCGTTCTGCGCGACTGCGGCCGTCGCCGCCGAACCGACCGCCCCCGGCGCAGCCACACCCGGCTGTATCCGCGCTCTGACGTTGCCGACAACCGCAGTCCCAGCCGTCACGTTTTGCGAAGCCGTCGGCGTCGGGGTCGCCATCCGAGCGGTACTCGTCGTCGCCGACGCAACCTGCCCCAAACCCGCCGCGGGCGCAGCGCCCATGGAAGCGGCGGATGCGCGGTTCAAAGCCGCGCTGCTCGTCGACGCACCGCGCACCACACCCGGCGTCACCGAACCATACGCCGGCCGCGCCACCGCAGCACCCTGACCGAACGCCTGCCCGGTCGGGGTCAGCGCCTGTCCGACTGCCCGCGCGGCCGGCGTCGCAGTCGCCATCTGCGTGCCCGCCGGCCGGCGGACCGCCGGGAACCGCCCGAAATGCACCGCCGCCGCCTTCTCGCTCGCGTCGAGCGCGCCCAGCCGTTGCAGATACGGCGTCATCGCCGCCGCTTGGGTCGGGATCATCAACTGGTTCGCGCGTTTAACCGCCCCCGCCGCGTCGCCCGTCATCGCCAGCACGAACGTCGCCGCGCGCCACGCCGCCTTGTCCTGCTTGCGCAGCAACGGATCGAGGATCTTCATCGCCCCCGCCCGGTCCCCGCCGATCGCGGTCGACAGCGCCAGCCGCCGCGTGATCTCGTCATCCTTGCGCACCGCCAGCGCCGCGCGGTAATCCGCCTGCGCCATCCGGTTCTGCCCGCGCAGATCGTACGCCAGCCCGCGATCGCCACCGATCTCGCCCACCGGCACGCCCGCCGCGATCGCCTGGTCGAACAGCCGCAGCGCTTGACGCGGCTGTTCCTGCTGCACCGCCGACGCCGCAAGTCCCGCCTTCACCCGGCCGTTGGTCGGCGCCACGCCCTCCGCCCGCCCGAAGAAGCCGATCGCCGCATTGGCATCGCCCATCGCTAGCGCCGCCTTCCCCGCGCCCAGCAACGCCTCCAGGTTGCGCGGATCAACCGACAGCATCCGCAGATAACGGTTGAGCAACGTCGACGGATCGTTCGGATCGCGCTCCAGCGTCAGCGTCCCCGGCGGAAAGCTCGGCTCACCCTGCGCCAGCACCGCCACCGGGGTCGTTGCCAGCAACAGTGCCAGTGACAGGGCAAACCGCCGCGCGGCCATCGTCGATCGTGAAGTCATGCCACCCGAATGCCGCAAATCCCCTGAACGCGACAGTAATAGCGCACCCCCGAGCGACCAGCCGTTCCCCCCCATCGACGAACCTTCGGTCCAGGCCACCGTCCCATCGGGCTTCCAGCGGCAGCCGAACCTTCGAACAAACTCACCGAGGACGCCGCCGTACCTGCTCCGAGCTGCGAAACCCTCACCCGCCCATCCCGAGCGAAGTCGAGGGACCCTTCGAGCGAAGCCGAGAAGCCAACAGCACCCCAAGCATGACGCCCTTAGGCTTACCCCACCCCCCACCCCCGTTCGGTTCGAGCCTGTCGAGAACTTCGCCCAGCGTTCTCGACAGGCTCGAACCAAACGGGGTGGTAAGCCGGTCAATCAAATGTGATCGTGCAGTCGTTCAAACTCGCCATAATCTAGACGGGGCTCATCCCGAACGGGGCGGGGTGCCAACCGTCCAGAGCAATTCCGAAAGACTGACCTCAAAGACTTTTCAAGCAAACCAACCGTCCCAGCCATTCACCCGACCAACCACCGGCCCCAAACACACAAAGGGCGCGCGATCCAAAGACCGCACGCCCCTCGCGTCACAACAAACCCAGGCTAAGCCTACTGATTATTCTGCCGGTTCAGAAACCGCGGAATATCCAACGGATCGCGGCCACGTGCCGGATCCGGCTCTTCCTCACCCGGTGCCTTCGCCGCACCGCGCGCGATGTTGGACATCCGTTCGAACAACGTGCCCCCATCACGCCCCGCACGCGGCGCCGGCGTCGCAGGCGCCGCCTGACCAGCCTCGTTCAACCAGCGCCGGCTGGCGGCGATGTCGGCATCGGTCGGCTCGGACGACTGCGGCGGCAACGGATTGCCCGCGACCGGCGGCGTCAGGATCGTCTCGCTACCCAGCAGCAGCTCTTCCTCGCTCCGCCCGCTCTGGTCGACGGTCTCGCCCGCCGAAGCAGGCGCATCCGCCGACGCGGCTGCAACCGGCGCAGGCTCGGCCTGCGGTGTCGCCGCGGCCGGTGCCGGAGTCGCGGTCACGGACGCCGGGGCCTGCCCCTCGCCACGGGCCGGCGCACCGCGCGCGGTGTTGAACGAGAAGGACTTGGCCGGTTCCGCCATCGTCGCGGGTTCCGCCTCGATCCCCGTCGCGACCACCGAAACGCGGATCTTGCCCTCGAGGTCGTTGTTGAACGCGGACCCCCAGATGATGTTCGCGTCCGGATCGACCAGCTCGCGGATATGGTTCGCGGCCTCGTCGACCTCCATCAGGCGCATGTCCTCGCCGCCGGTGATCGACACGATCACGCCCTTGGCGCCCTTCATGCTCACTCCGTCGAGCAACGGGTTGGCGATCGCCTTCTCCGCCGCTTCGATCGCGCGGTTGTCGCCGCTCGCCTCTCCCGTGCCCATCATCGCCTTGCCCATTTCGGACATGACCGAACGCACGTCGGCGAAATCGAGGTTGATTAGGCCCGGCATCACCATCAGGTCGGTGATCCCGCGGACGCCCTGCTGCAGGACCTCGTCCGCCATCTGGAACGCTTCCTTGAACGTCGTGTTCGGGTTGGCGATCAGGAACAGGTTCTGGTTCGGAATGACGATCAGCGTATCGACGTGCTTCTGCAGCTCCTCGATGCCCGCATCCGCCGCCTTCATCCGGCGATTGCCCTCGAAGCTGAACGGCTTGGTCACGACACCGACGGTCAGGATGCCACGGTCACGCGCCGCCTTGGCGATCACCGGCGCGGCACCCGTGCCCGTGCCGCCGCCCATGCCGGCCGCGATGAAGCACATATGCGCACCCTCGAGGCTTTTCTCGAGCTGCTCGATCGTCTCTTCCGCGGCCGCGCGTCCGATTTCGGGGCGCGATCCGGCGCCCAGGCCCTGCGTGATCTTCAGGCCCAGCTGGATGCGGCGTTCCGCGGTCGAATGATTCAGCGCCTGCGCATCGGTGTTGGCGACGATGAAGTCCACGCCCTGCACGTCCGAACGGATCATGTTCGCGATCGCGTTGCCGCCGGCCCCGCCCACGCCGATCACGCTGATCCGCGGCTTCAGTTCGTCGACCTCGGGCCGCATGAATTCGATCGTCATCCGCTTCGACTCCTTTGCCCGCGCCCGCTGCGGGTACCTGACCTGTCACCAGCCCTAACCGATTTCCGGGCCGGCACGCAAAATTAACGAGAGGTTTTTCAGTAGCCCGAGCGGAATGCCGCGATGAGCCGCTGGACCATGTTGTTCGTCGCCGTTCGGTGGACCATCTGGTGCGCGCCGGTCACCTGCCGCAGGTCCATCGGATCGGACGCCGCGAACTGGATCAACCCCGCCAGCGTGGCGAAGGCCGGTCCAGAATGCGCATCCGGCAACCCCGCCAGCCCGCGCGGCCGCCCCACCCGCACCGATCGACCGAGCACCCCCTGCGCATAGTCCGCGATCCCCTTCAGCTCGGCACCGCCACCGGTCAGCACCACCTGCCGTCCAACCGGCCCATGGAAACCCAGTTCCTTTAACGCGCCGGCAATTGCCCCCATCCAATGCTCCATCCGCTGGCGAATGACGGTGATCAGCTGCGCCCGCGTGATACGCTGCACCTCGCCGGCGCCTTCCTCCTCGGACATCGGTGCCACATCGATCATCTCGTGGTTGTCGCGCGGGCTGGTGGTGGCCGACCCGTGGAAGCACTTCATCCGCTCCGCCTGCGTCCGGCGCGTGCCAAATGCGCTGGCGATATCGTCGGTGATGTCCGCCGCCCCGATCGGGATCGACGACAGCCCGACGAGCAGCCCCCCGGCGAACAGCGACACGTTGGTCACCCCCGCGCCCATCTCGACCAGCGCGACGCCAAGCTCGCGCTCCTCCTCCGACAGGCACGCCATGCCCGTCGCGATCGGCGCCGCCACGATCGACTTCACCGCCAGATGCGCGGACCGCACGCACAGATCGAGGTTCCGCACCGGCGACGGCTCGGCCGCCACCACATGAATATCCACGCCCAGCCGGTCGGCATGCAGCCCGAGCGGCGTCTTCACCCCTTGCAAACCGTCGAGCGTATAGAGCGTCGGCTGTGCATGCAGCACCATCCGCCCGTCCGGATCGATCGATCCGCGCCCGGCCGCCAGCAGGTCGTCGATGTCGCTCTGCTCGATCCGCTGCCCGCCCAGGTCCACCTCGACCGACGCGATATCGCTCACCAGCCCGCCCGCGGAGAAGCTCACCCACACCGTGTCGATGTTGCTGCCCGCGATCCGCTCGGCCTGCTCCACCGCCTCGCGGATCGCCGCTTCGGTCCGCTCCGCATCGGCGATATAACCGCGTCGCACGCCTCGGCTTTCGCGCTGCCCGGTGCCGAGCACCTGCACCTCGCCATCCTCGCGCACCTGCGCGATCAGCGCGCACACTTTCGACGACCCGATATCGAGCGCCGTGATCAACTGGTCCCCGCGAAGCTGTGCCATCGACTATCCCCGCCCGACGTTCGAGCGCGCACCATGCGCCTGATTTGCGACTCGGCGCAACCGACCGTTTTGGCCACTTTCGTCGCAGTCGGGCCGACGCCCACGGCCGTTCGGTTCGAGCCTGTCGAGAACGTCGCACAACATCGGTCCGATCGTCTTCAAATGCTCTTGTCCACCAGCGCGGTCTCGGTCACCTTGTGGCCGGGCTCGCGGCTGACGCGCACGACGAACTTGTCCGGCATCCGCATGTCGAACCGCACGAACCCCTGGCCCAGCAGACGCGCGCGCCCGTCCATCGCGGTGAACTTGCGCAACGCCGCCATCGCCGCCTCCTGCCCCTCCGGCAACGCCAGCGTCTCGCCCGACTGGAACCGCAGGTCCCAGCGCCGGTCGCCGATCCAGCTCGCGCCCGCCAGCATCGGCTTCAGCGCGGGCGCGGTTTCCATCAGCACGTTCAGGCTCGCCGCCTGGCGGTTGGCGCCCGGCCCGATCACGATCGGCAGATTCTCCGGCATCGCCGTCAGGTCCACCGGCGCGATCACCACGCCCGTCCGGTCGATCAGCGCCAGCTTCTGCTTGTGCTGCCAGATCGCCGCAGCGCGCCGCTCGACGATGTCGATCACCAGCGTATCGGGCAGCCGGCGCGACACGCGCGCATCCGCGATCCACCCGAACCGCATCAACCGCGCCCGGATCGCCTCCAGGTCGACCAGCGGCATCGCGCGCGACGTCTGGTCCACCGCGACGTCGTACACCGCCGCGCGGTCCGCCTGGTCGATCCCGACGATCTCGATATTGCGGACGCGGAACCCGGCGGCGCCGATCCCCTCGCCGATCTCGGTCCCGATCGTCTGCGGCAACCGCATCGCCAGCACACCGGCCACGACACCCACCGCCAGCGCGCCGCCCGCCACCCAGTTGCCGATCCGGCGCAGCATCCCCGCCGGCAGCGGGATCGTCGCGAACGCCTGCGCGATCGTCGACGGCCGCTTCGCCGCGGGCCGCCGTCCGGTCGACCGCGTCACCGTCGGCCGCTTGCGCTGCGGCGACGTGCCGCGGCGGATCTTGGCGGGTCCGGTCATGTCGGCATGTCCTCCGCAAACGCCTCGTCCACGATCCGCTGGACCAACTGGGCATAGCTCAGCCCGACATGGCGGCCCTGTTCCGGCACCAGGCTCAGCTTGGTCATGCCCGGCTGGGTGTTGACCTCCAGCAGGTACAGGCCGGCCTCGCCCTGCTCGTCGTCCCACCGGAAATCGGACCGCGACGTGCCGCGGCAACCCAGCACATGATGCGCCTTCAACGCCATCGCCATCGCGCTCTCGGCGATCTCCGCCGGGATCTGCGCGGGGCAGATATGGACGGTCAGCCCGTCGGTATATTTCGCGTCGTAATCATAGAATTCGGACGTCGGCACCAGTTCCGTCACCGCCAGCGCGCGATCGCCCAGCACCGCCACGGTCAGCTCGCGCCCGCGGATGAACGGTTCGGCCAGCAGCATCGGGAACTCCTGCCAAGGCCCCGCCACGTCGCGCCCGATCGGCGACCCGTAATTCCCCTGCGCGGTCACGATCGCGACGCCGACTGACGACCCCTCGTTCACCGGCTTCAGCACATAAGGCCGCGGCATCGGATCGGCGGCATACAGGCTTTCCGATCCCACCATCATCCCGCCCGGCATGCGGATCCCGTGCGGCAGCAGCGCATTCTTGGTCAACTGCTTGTCGATCGCGATCACCGACGCAGCAAGGCCGCTATGCGTATAGCGCAGCCCCATCAGGTCGAGCAGCCCCTGCACCGTCCCATCCTCGCCCGGCACGCCGTGCAGCGCATTGAACACCACGTCCGGCGCCGCCGCCGCCAGGTCCGCCGCCAGCTCCGTCCGCCGCGCCTTGGTCATATCGACCCGCGTCACCCGGTGCCCAAGCGACTCCAGCGCCTCGGCCACCCCGCTCCCCGACGACAGCGAAACCTCACGCTCGGACGACCACCCGCCCATCAGCACGGCCACATGCAATTGCCGAGACGGCTGGCTAGCAACTTCGATCACGACAAACCCCCAACACAATCACGAGAAGCCTTAGCCCTCTCCCCAACGGGGAGAGGGTTGGGAGAGGGGGAGCGGCTGGGCGAAACCACGGTCACAACGAACCCTCTCGACCATCCACAACACTCGACCAGCCAGAAGCCAGAGCAACCCCAACCCGCTGTATCTCCCACTCCAGCATCACCCCAGAATGCGCCAGCACCCGAGCCCGAACATCCTCACCCAGCGCCTCGATCTCCGCCGAAGACGCCCCCCCAAGGTTCAGCAGGAAGTTACAGTGCTTCTCCGAAACCTGCGCATCCCCGCGCCGCAACCCCCGACACCCGGCCGCATCGACCAAAGCCCAGGCCTTGTGCCCCTCCGGATTCTTGAACGTCGACCCGCCCGTCCGCGACCGCAACGGCTGCGACGCCTCGCGCTCCGCCGCGATCCGGTCCATCTCCGCCCCGATCACCGCCGGATCGCCCAGCGTGCCCGCGAACACCGCCTCCACCACGATCGCCCCGACCGGCAGCTCCGAATGGCGATAGCGATAGCCCAGCCGCGCCGCGTCCCAGGTCTCCACCCGCCCATCGCGCAGCACCACCGTCACCGACACCAGGATATCGCTCGCATCGCGCCCATAAGCGCCAGCGTTCATCCGCACAGCCCCGCCGACGGTCCCCGGAATCCCGCGCAGAAACTCCAGCCCCGCAACGCCCGCATCGCGGGCCGCACTGGCGACGGTGATCCCCATCGCCGCCCCGCCCGCGCGCACCCGGCCGTCCTCGACCGACACCTTCGCGAAACTCTTCGGCAACCGCACCACCACGCCCGCCACGCCGCCGTCGCGCACGATCAGGTTCGATCCCACCCCGATCGGCATCACCGGCACCGCCGGATCGAGCGCCTTCAGATACTCGGCCAGATCATCGACATCCGCCGGCCGCACCAGCAGTTCCGCCGGCCCACCGGTCCGAAACCAGATAAAATCCGCCAGCGAAGCGCCCGCTTCCGCCCGCCCCCGCAAATCGCCCGGGGCCGCAAGCTCCGCCGAACCCGTCACGTCTTCGGCGTCCAAGCTTCGATCCACGCCGTCCACGCCTTTGCACCCGCCATCCCGGCCTCATGTGCCTTCGCCTGGAACGCGACCATATCTTCACCCGCCGCCAGCGCCCGTGCGACCACGTCCAGGTTGCGGCGCTGGAAACTCAGCACCTCCTGCTGGAACGAGACGAACGCCATGAACGGGTCCTGGCTCATGCCGGTACGCGCTGCGCCACGATGCCGTCCGCCAGCCCCGCCGCCCACTTCGTGATGTCGCCCGCCCCCAGGCACACGACCATGTCGCCCGCCTGCACCGTCTCGGACAGCACGCGCGCCAGCGTGTCCGCATCCTCGACCACCTGCGCCGACCGATGCCCGCGCAGCTTCAGCCCAGCAACCAGCGCGCCGCTGTCGACGCCCTCGACCGGCGCCTCGCCCGCGGCATAGACCGGCGTCGCATAGACGATGTCCGCGTCGTTGAACGCCGACTGGAAATCTTCCATCAGGTTGCCGAGCCGCGAATAACGATGCGGTTGCACCACCGCGATCACGCGCCCCTCGACACCCTCGCGCGCCGCGGCCAGCACCGCACGGATCTCGACCGGGTGATGCCCGTAATCGTCGATGATCGTCACGCTGCCGCCGTCGACCGGCACTTCGCCGACCTTGGTGAAACGCCGCTTAACGCCACCGAACTTGGAAAAACCGGTCTGGATCACATCATCCGGCACGCCCAGTTCCAGCGCGACACCCACCGCCGCCAGCGCGTTCTGCACATTGTGCCGCCCCGGCATCGGCAGCTCGATCCCCTCAATCGACCGGCTCGAACCGTCGCGATGCCGCACGATCACCTCGAACCGGTTACCGCCCGGGATCGGCGTCACGTTCACACCGCGCACGTCAGACTGCGCGGAGAACCCATAGGTCACCACGCGCCGGTCGCGGATCCGCGGCAGGATCGCCTGCACCTCCGGATGATCGAGACACATCAGCGCCGCGCCATAAAACGGCACATTCTCGACGAAGTCGACGAACGCGCGCTTCACCGCATCGAAATCGCCATAATGGTCGAGATGCTCCGGATCGATGTTGGTGACGACCGCGATCGTCCCGTCGAGCCGCAGGAAGCTGCCGTCGCTCTCGTCGGCCTCCACCACCATCCAGTCGCTCGCCCCCAACCGGGCGTTCGAGCCATAGCTGTTGATGATCCCGCCATTGATCACGGTCGGATCGACCCCGCCCGCATCGAGCAGCGCGGCGACCATCGACGTCGTCGTCGTCTTGCCGTGCGTGCCCGCCACCGCGACCGTCGACTTCAGCCGCATCAGCTCGGCCAGCATCTCGGCACGACGCACCACCGGCACGCGCGTCTCGTACGCCAGCTCAACTTCCGGATTGCCGCGCTTGATTGCGGTCGACGTCACCACCACCGCGGCATCGCCCAGATTTTCGGCGCGGTGCCCGATATGTACCACGATCCCGCGATCGCGCAGTCCCTGGATGACATAGCCCTCGGCCACGTCTGACCCCTGCACCTTGTACCCGAGATTGTGCATCACCTCGGCGATGCCGGACATGCCGATGCCGCCGATCCCGATGAAATGGATCGTGCCGATGTCGGTGGCGACACCCTTCATGCGTCTGCTCCGCTGGTCTGCATCATATCCGTCGTCTCGTCCTTGTTCGTCCGTAGCGTCCCGCCGGCCAGCTGCTCGACCAGATCGGCCAGGTCGCGCACCGCGTCCGGCCGGCCGCATCCGCGCGCCCGCCGCGCCGCATTCTCCAGCGCACCGGGTTCCAGCGCCAGCTTCTGCATCTGCTTGGCCAGCTCAACCGGCGTGAACCGCGCCTGCGCGATCGACCGCGCCGCGCCCGCCGCCACCATCTCGCGCACGTTCACGCTCTGATGATCGTCGGTCGCCCCCGGCAACGGCACCAGGATCGCCGGCCGCCCCGCCTCGGTCAGCTCCGCGATCGTCGACGCGCCCGCCCGCGCGATCACCAGATGCGACCACGCCAGCCGCTCCGGCAGGTCGGGCAGATATGTCGCCAGGTCCGCCGGAATGCCCAGTTCGGCATATTTCGCACGCACCACGTCGATATCCTCCGGCCGGCACTGCTGCGTCACCTGCAACCGCCGCCGCAACGCCACGGGCAACATCCCCAACCCATCGGGCACGACCTCGCTCAGCACGCTCGCGCCTTGGCTGCCGCCAGTCACCAGCACGCGGAACACGCCGTCCGCATCCAGCACCGGGAACGGCTCGTCGCGCAGCGCCGCCACCTCCGCACGCACCGGATTGCCGACCAGCGTCACCTTGTCCGCATAGCGCGCCGGCAAGCGCTGGACATCGGGATAGCTCGTCGCGATCGCCGCGACCTTGCGCGCCAGCAGGCGGTTGACCCGCCCCAGCACCGCATTCTGCTCATGCACCGCCGCCGGAATGCCCGCCTTGAACGCCGCCAGCACCGCGGGCAGCGCGGGATATCCGCCGAACCCGATCACCGCGTCCGGCCGCGCCTTGCCATAGATCGTCCGGGCCATCGCCCGCCCGGCGCGGATGTTGCGCCACGCCTTCAACCAGCCGATCGGCCCGCCGCTCAACCGCCCGGCGGGCAGCAGATGCGTCTCGACACCCTGGAACAGCCCCGGGATCCGAGCGCCGCGCGCATCGGTGATCAGCGCCACGCCGTGTCCGCGCGCCATCAGTTCGGCCGCCAGCGCATGAGCCGGGACCATGTGGCCGCCGGTCCCGCCGGCCGCCAGCACGAAATGCCGTCTCGCGGTCATGCTGTTTCGCCCGTCATCGCCCGCCGCTCCATTTCACCACATAGGGGGAGCGGTGCAGATACGGGTTCCGCCGGGTGAACGCCAGCAGCAGCCCGAACCCCATCGACAGTGCCAGCATCGACGACCCGCCATAGCTGATGAACGGCAGCGTCATGCCCTTGGACGGCACGATCTGCACATTGACCGCCATGTTGATCAGCGCCTGCATCCCGAACTGCACCGCCAGCCCGGCCGACGCGAGCAGCAGGAACTCGTCCTCCTCGTCCAGCAGCTTGATGAACACCCGCACCACGATCGTCAGATACACCATCGCGATCGCCAGGCACGCGATCAGCCCGAACTCTTCACCGATGACGGAGAAGATATAATCGGTATGCGGCTCGGGCAGCCGGAACTTCATGGTGCCCCCGCCCGGCCCGGTGCCGATCAGCCCGCCGTTCACCAGCGTGTTATGCGCGCTCACCGTCTGGTAATTGTCGCCGTTGCCGGTGATGAACTTGTTGATGCGGTCATGCGCCACCGAATAGAACAGGTAGGCCGACACGACCCCCCCCAGCCCCAGCGCGCCCAGCGCATAGAGATACCGCATCGCGATCCCGCTCAGCATCAGCAGCGCGACCCAGATCGACAGGAAGATCACCGTCTGCCCGAAATCGGGCTGCTTCATCAGCAGCAGCGCGATCCCGCCGGTCAGCACCGCCGACAGCGGCCCGACGGGCAACGTCCGATCCTTCGCCTTCAGCGACAGTAACCAGGCGAGCGCGACGACGTACAGCGGCTTCAGGAATTCCGACGGCTGGAGCTGCATGAACCCCACGCCGATCCAGCGCACGGCACCATTCACCTCCACCCCGGCGACCGGAACAAGCGCCAGCAGCAGCAGGAAAAACGCCGCGCCGCCGATCGACAGCCGCCGCGCGACGTCCTTTGGCAACATCGACACAACCAGCATCACCGGCAGGCCCACCGCCAGCCAGACCAGTTGCCGGTACAGATAATATAACGGCGGAAACGTCGTCGTCCCGCCCGAATAACGTACCGCCGCCGCGGGCGACGCCGCCGCCACCGCGACGATCCCGACGCCGACCAGCACCGCGACCAACATCAGCAGGACCCGGTCGATCTCCCAGAACCAGGTACCCAGCGGGCTGCGATCGCCGCGCCCGAACCGCTGCACCTTGGTGATGCGCTTGCGCTTCTGCGCCTCTGCCGCGAACACGTTCATGACTGCATGGCCCCCACCAGATCGCGGAACGCGTCGCCCCGTGCCTCGTAATCGCGATACTGGTCGAAAGACGCACACGCCGGCGACAGCAGCACGACCTCGCCCGCCCGCGCGGCCTCGCGCGCCGCACCCAGCGCCCGCTCCAGCGTGCCGGCGTTGACGACCGGAATACCGCGCTCGGTCAGCAACCCCGCATACAGCGCCGCACTGTCGCCGATCGTGTACGCCGCCACGACATGCCCCAGCTCGTCCGCCACCGCATCCAGATCGCGTGTCTTGGCCATCCCGCCGAGGATCCAATGCACCTTCGAATACGCCGCCAACGCCGGCGCGGTCGACGTCGGATTGGTCGCCTTGCTGTCGTTCACATACAGCACGCCGTCCACGGTCGCGATCCGCTCCATCCGATGCGGTAACCCGGGATAGCTTTCGAGCCCCCGGGCAATCGCATCCTTGTCAACGCCCAACGCCCGCACAACGGCAACCGCCACCGCAACATTCTGCGCATTATGGGGCCCCTGCAAAGCCGGCCAAGCCGACTGATCACCGACATCCGACGACCGCACTTCGACCAGCTCCGCCGCGTCGGCAGTCGCCAACCCGGCCGCCACAACCCGCGTCTCGTCATCCTCGACGGCGATCACCGCGACCCCGCCCGTCTGCATCGCGAACAACCGCGCCTTCGACGCCGCATAAGCCGCAAACCCGTCATACCGGTCGAGATGATCCGGCGTGATGTTCAGCAACACCGCCACATCGCAATCCAGCGTCCGCGTCAGGTCGATCTGATAACTCGACAACTCCAGCACATAGACGCCGCCGGCGGGCAGCGCGTCGCGCCCCATGATCGGCAACCCGATATTCCCGCCCATCAACGCCGGCACCCCGGCAGTCTCCAGCAGGTGAAACACCAAAGCCGTCGTCGTCGACTTCCCGTTCGTGCCCGTAATCCCCACCACCCGGTGCGCCGGCAGGCTTGCCCGCGCCTGCGCAAACAGTTCGATATCGCCGATCACCGGCACGCCAGCAGCAGCAGCCCGCCCCGCAATCGGATGCCGGTTCAGCGGCACCCCCGGCGAAACGACAACCGCATCGAACCCATCAAGCTCGATCTCCAACGGATCCCCAAGCGAAACCGAGAAGCCCTCCCCCCCACGGGGGGAGGGTTGGGTGGGGGGCTTAGGCTGGACGGAACCCCCAGCCCCAGCCAACGTCAAAACCTCGTCCCGCCGCTCAACCTCTGAATCCCAGGCCACAACCTCGGCCCCGCTCGCCACCAGCGCAGCCACGGTCGCCATCCCCGACCGCGCTAACCCCAGCACCGCATATTGCTTGCCAGCAAAGGCCCCCGAGACGATCACCGCAGCTTCAACGTCGCAAGACCGGCCAGCGCCAGCACGAACGAGATGATCCAGAACCGGATCACCACCGTCGGCTCGCTCCATCCGAGCTGTTCGAAATGATGGTGGATCGGCGCCATCCGGAACACCCGCCGCCCGGTCCGCTTGTAGAAGAAGACCTGCACCACCACCGACACGGCCTCCAGAACGAACAGCCCGCCGACGATTGCCAGCACGATCTCGTGATGCGTCGACACCGCGATCGCGCCGAGCGCGCCACCGAGCGCCAGGCTGCCCGTATCGCCCATGAACACCGCGGCCGGCGGCGCATTGAACCACAAGAACGCCAGCCCCCCGCCGATAATCCCCGCACACAGGATCGTCAGGTCCCCCGCCCCCAACACATGCGGAATGCCCAGATACGCCGCGAACACGGCGTTGCCGACGACATAGCTGATCGCGAAGAACGCGAGCGATGCGATAACCACCGGCATCGTCGCCAGCCCGTCCAGCCCGTCGGTCAGGTTCACCGCATTGCCGAACGCCACCATCACGAACGCCGCGAACGGGATGTAGAACCACCCCAGGTCCAGCACCGGCCCGTTGTAGAACGGCACGTACAGCAGCGTTCCGTTGCCGTCGTTGATGATCCACGCGACCACGCCGGCGATGAGGAATTCGAAGAACAGCCGTGTCTTGCCCGATATCCCGGCATGGCTGCGCTTCCGCACCTTGTCGAAATCGTCGAGGAACCCGATCGTCCCGAACCCGATCGTCACCATCAGGCACGCCCAGACATAGCGGTTGGACAGGTCCATCCACAGCAGCATCGTGATCGTGACCGCGGTCAGGATCATCAGCCCGCCCATCGTCGGCGTGCCGACTTTGGCCAGATGTGTCTGCGGCCCGTCCGCGCGGATCGGCTGGCCCTTGCCCTGCCGCACGCGTAGCCAGCCGATGAACCGCGGCCCGATCAGCAACCCGATGAACAGCGCGGTCGCCAGCGCCCCGCCGGACCGCACCGTGGTATAGCGGATGAGGTTCAGAATCCCGGGAAACCCGAGATGCTCGGCGATCATATACAGCATTATAGATTCCCGCTCGCGACGGCATCGACGATGCGCCCGAGCCCGATAGCGTTGGATCCCTTGACGAGCACCGCGTCGCCGGCCCGCAGCCGGTCGCGCAGCACGTCACGTGCCGCCGCGGCGTTGGCCACATGCGCGAAATCGATCCGGCTCTCAAGCATGCGAGCAAGCGCGGTCATCTCGTCTCCGACCAACAGCGCGAATTTCACGTTCGCCGCAACCAGCGGCCCGGCCAGCGCCGCATGATAATCGTCCGATCCCGCGCCCAGCTCGCGCATCGCGCCCAGTACCACGATCCGCCGCGCCGCCGCTTCCTGCCCCAGCAGCGCGATCGTCGCCGCCATCGATGCCGGGTTGGCGTTATAACTCTCGTCGATAAGCAGCACGTCGCCGCCGCCGAACACCGTCCGCGTCCGCGCGCCGCGGCCCTTCAATCCGTCCAGTTCCGCCAGCGCCAGCCCGGCCGCGTTCAGGTCGCCACCGACCGCGTCCACCGCGGCGATCACCGCCAGCGCGTTCGACACCCAGTGCGCACCGGGCGGTGCCAGCGTGAACGTCAGCTCGGCGGTCGGCATTGTGACGCTCACCAGCGTCCCCTTCGCCCCCGCCATCGCATCGCGCGCCCGCACGTCGGCCCCCGCGCCCGACCCGAACGTCACCGTCCGCGCCGCATATCTCTCCGACGCGGCATACAACCGATCGCGGTGCGGGCTGTCGTGCGGTACGATGCCCACCCCGCCCGGCTCCAGCCCACGGAACACCTCGCCCTTTGCATCGGCGATCGCCGCCTCATCGGGAAAGAACTCAGCATGCGCCGGCGCGATCGTCGTCACCAGCGCGACATGCGGCCGCACCATCCGGGTCAGCACGTCCAGCTCGCCCGGCGCCGACATCCCCATCTCGAACACGCCGTACAACGCATCCGCCGGCATCCGCGCCAGACTCAGCGGCACGCCCGTATGATTGTTGTAGGACTTCACCGACCGATGGACCCGCCCCGGCGCGGCGCGTTCCAGCGCCGCCGCCAGCGCCTCCTTCGTCCCCGTCTTGCCCGCCGACCCGGTCACCCCGATGATCCGCGCCGAACTCCGCGCCCGCCCCGCGACACCCAGCGCATTCAGCGCCGCAGTCGTATCGGCCACCAGCACATGCGGTCCCTCGACCGCCTCCGAAACGACGGCCCCCGCCGCCCCTTGCGCAAAAGCCTGCGCGACAAACCGATGCCCATCTGCCTGCTCGCCCTTCAGCGCCAGGAACAGATCCCCCGGGCCAACCTCGCGGGAATCAAACGCCACCCCCGAAACCGCAAAGGTCCCGCACGCCACGCCACCAGTCGCCCTGGCGATCTCATCGGAGGTCCAGAGGCTCATCACGACCAAAGCCCCCTCCCCTTCAGGGGAGGGGGTTGGGGGTGGGGGCAACAGCTCCCCAAATCCAACGGGCTAGTGAAGAGCAGCAAACTCACGCCGCGCCCTCCCGAGCAACCTGCACATCGTCGAACGGCAACACGCGCACCGTATCACCCGCGCCGACGATCTGCCCCTGCTCATGGCCCTTGCCCGCCAGCAACACGACGTCATCCGCCCCCGCCGCTGCGATCGCCGCAAAGATCGCTTCCCGCCGATCGCCGACCTCGACCGCCCCCGGCGCACCCGCCATGATCGCCGCCCGGATCGCCGCCGGATCCTCGGACCGCGGATTGTCGTCGGTTACGATTACATGATCGCCACCCGCCACGGCCACGCGCCCCATCTCCGGCCGCTTGCCCGTGTCACGATCACCGCCCGCCCCGAACAGCACGATCAGCCGGCCCTTCGTATGCGGACGCAGCGCCGCGATCGCCGCCTCCAGCCCGTCCGGGGTATGCGCATAATCGACATAGACCGGTGCCCCCGTCCGCGAAATCACCGCGCGTTCCAGCCGCCCGCGCACCGGCGCCAGCCGCGCCAGCCCGGCCAGCACCGACCGCAGCTCCGACCCCGTCGCCACCGCCAGCCCCGCCGCGGTCAGCGCGTTCGACGCCTGGTACGCACCGATCAGCGGCAGTTTGACGACATGCGTCGCCCCCTCCGCCATGATCGTCAGCGTCTGGCCGAGTGCCGTCGGCACCCGCTCCACCAGCTTCAGCGTCTCGCCATGCGCACCGACCGTAACCACGCGCAGCCCGCGTTCGGACGCGATCTCCGCCACGCGCGCCGACGCCGCGTCATCCGCCCAAACGACCGCCGCGCCGTCCGCCGCCACCACTTCGGTGAACAGCCGCAGCTTGGCCTCCAGATAGGCCTCCATCGTCCCGTGATAATCGAGATGGTCGCGCGTCAGGTTGGTGAACGCGGCCGCCCGTACCGGCAGCCCCTCGATCCGGTATTGCGACAGGCCGTGGCTCGACGCCTCGAACGCCGCATGGCTCACGCCCTCGCGCGCCAGGCCCGCCATGTTCGACAGGAACGTCACGATGTCCGGCGTCGTCAGCCCGGTCGTCACGCGCTCGTCGCCGGTCGTCACGCCCAGCGTTCCGATCGAGGCGGCGTGCCGCCCTTCCATGTTCCACAACTGGCGCAGCAGTTCGACGGTCGACGTCTTGCCGTTCGTCCCTGTCACCGCCACCGTCACGTCGGGAAACGGCGCGAAGAACCGTGCCGCAATCCGCGCAAACGCCCGACGCGGCTCGGCGTCGGCGATATGCACCGCGCCCGTCACACTGGCTTCGGGCCGCGTCACGACCGCGATCGCCCCGGCCGCGATCGCCGCGTCGATATACGCCTCACCGTCGAACCGCGCGCCGCGGAACGCGCCGAACACGGTCCCCGGCGCCACCTTCCGGTGGTCGATCGCGAACCCCGTCACCACGACGTCGGCGGCGTCTCCCGCGCCTTCGATCAGATCATTCAACCGCATTCGGATTGGCACCCTTCGGTTCCCACAGCAACGGCAGCAGTTCGCTCTCGTCCACGTCGGCGCGGTCGTCCGGGCGGATGCCCAGCATCGGGCCGATCCGCTGGACGACGCGGCTGATCACGGGCCCAACGGTCCAGGCCGCGGTGGTGTAGCCGAACGTATCGGCGGTGCCCTTCGGACTGTCCAGCATCGCGATCACGACGTAGCGCGGCCGGTCCATCGGGAACACCGCGGCAAAGGTCGACACGTTGGTATTGCGATCATAGCCGCCGGCGTTCGGCTTCTCGGCTGTGCCCGTCTTGCCGCCGATCCGCAGGCCCGGCGCATCGGCTTTCCGCCCCGTCCCCTTCATCACCACCAGCCGCATCAGCTGGCGGATCCGGTCGCTCGTCGCCGGGCTGATCACCCGCCGCCCGGCCGGCACCGCCGCACCTTCACGCTTCAGCAGCGTCGCCGGCCGCCACACGCCGCCGTTCACCAGCGCGGCATAGGCCGATGCCAGGTGCAGCGGCGTCACCGCGATGCCGTGGCCGTACGCCACCGTCATCGTCGTCGTCCGCGCCCAGTATTTCGGCCACAATGGCTTCGCGCGCCCGCCCACCTCGATATCGACCGGATCGCCGAACCCGACCTTGCGGAAGAACGCCTGCGTCCGCGCCGGGCCCAGCTCGTCCGCAATCCGCGCCGTTGCGATGTTGGACGAATGGACCAACAGTTCCGGCACGTTTAGCCAGCGGTTCTGCGGGTGATCGTCGCGGATATGGAACCCGCCGACCGCCAGCGCATGCGTCGCATCGTACCGCTTGGACATCGACGTCACGACGCCGCTCTCGATCGCGTTCGCCATCGTCAGCATCTTGAACGTCGAACCCAGCTCGTACACGTTCGACACAGACTTGTTCAGGAGCAGCTCGTACGGCACGTTGCCCGTGCGGTTCGGGTTGAAGCTCGGCAACGACGACATCGCAACGATCTCGCCCGTGTTCACGTCCAGCACCAGCCCGGTCGCGCCGATCGCGCTGTGCTTGGCCATCGCCGCGCCCAGCTCGGTCTCCATCGCCGCCTGCACCCGGCTGTCGATCGACAGCGCGACGGGCCGCCCGCGCAACGTCGGATCGCTCAACCGCGCATCCAGCACCTTTTCCATGCCCGATGCGGCATTGCCGTTCTGATCGATCCAGCCGAGCACATGCGCCGCCAGCGATGCCTGCGGATACAGCCGCTCGGGCTCGCGCCGGAACTCGATCGCCGGCTCGCCCAGCGCGTTCACCGCTTTTACCAGTTCGGGCACCGCACGACGCGACAGATAGGCGAACTTCTTCGGCGACGTCAGGATCGCGAGATACTGCGCCTCGCTCTTCTGCGGCATCAGTTCGGCCAGCCGGTACGCTAGCAATGCCGGATCGCCGATCACCTTGTTCGGATGGACCGCGATCGACCAGGCGTCGATCGTCGTCGCCAGCGGCATGCCGTTGCGGTCGACGATATCGCCGCGGTCGGGCACCAGCCCGCGCGGCGCCTTCAGTGCCTGCTGACCGTCGCTCGCGACCGCCAGCCACAACAGCCGCGCGCCGACGATGCCCGTGACGAAGATGAACAGCAGCATCATCACCATCAGACGGAAATGCGCCGTGGCGGTCGTCTGCTGCCGCTGACCAGCGACGCGGACCCGGTCCGTCCTGGCCAGCGCGGCGGTCATCGGGCGCGTTTCGTGGACGCTTCGTTCTTCGCCAGCGCGGCCAGGTCGGCGGCGAAATCGGTACTGTTCAGCGCCACCTTCTGCGGCAACGCGGTCATCCCGCCCTTGGGCCGGACATAATTGGCGTGGCGCAACACGGGCACCCCCTCGGCGGCCTGCGGCTCGGTCCGCGGCGGCGTCGCCGCCGGGTACGATACCTGACGCGCCACGGACTCAGGAATGCCCAGTTCCGGGGCCATCGCCGGGGCCGGCGGATGGTTGAAACTGGCCAGCTGGACCTCGCCGTCGATATACTGGCCGGACCGCGGCGCGGACAGCGCCAGCACGTCGGTGTTCCACCGTTCCAGCTGGCTCAACCGGCCGCGCGTCTCGATCTCGGTACCCAGCCGGCGGATCTCGCGCTGCGACAGCAGGATGCGGTGCTCCACCTTCTCCAGCGCCTGGCGCTCGCCCGCCACGCGCTGCGTCACCAGGTAACAACCGAGGGCCGCCGTCGCGACCGCAGCCACCCAGCCCACCGACCGGAATCGCAAGACGTTCATGCGTGAGTACCTTCGACTGGTGACCAGGGCGGCGATGCGGTGCGATGCGCCACGCGCAACGTGGCGGACCGTGATCGCGGATTGCGCGCGACCTCGGCCTCGTCGGCGCGCACCGGCTTGGCGACGCGTTCGAAACTTGGCGGCGTTGCGGCGGCGGCCTGCGGCATGTGCCGCGACCCCGCCGGCGTCGCCCCGCTCCGTTCGATCAGGAACCGCTTCACGATCCGGTCCTCGGTCGAATGGAACGACACCACCGCCAGCCGCCCGCCGGGCTTCAGCGCGCGCTCGGCCGCGACCAGCCCGTCGCGCAACTCGTCCAGCTCGCGGTTCAGGTGGATCCGGATCGCCTGAAACGCGCGCGTCGCGGGGTCCTTCTTTTCGTGCGGCCGATGGCCCAGCGCGCGCCGCACCACGGCCGCCAGCTCGGCCGTCGTGGTTAGCGGCCGTGCCGCCACGATCGCCCGTGCCACGCGCCGCGACTTTGGCTCGTCGCCATAATGATACAGCACGTCGGCGATCTCCGCCTCGTCGCTGTCGTTCAGGAATTCCGCGGCGGTCTGCCCCTCCCGGCTCATCCGCATGTCGAGCGGCCCGTCCGCCTGGAACGAGAAGCCGCGCTCCGCCCGGTCGATCTGCATCGACGACACGCCGATGTCGAACGTCACGCCGTCCACGCCGTCCACGTCGCGCGCCGCCAGCGCCACGGTCATCGCGCCGAACCGGTCATGTACCAGCACCAGCCGCCCTTCGGCCTCCGCCACCAGCGCCGCACCCTCCGCGATCGCATCCGGATCGCGATCGAACGCGATCACCGACGCGCCGGCGTCGAGCAACGCGCGGGTGTAACCGCCCGCACCGAACGTCCCGTCGACATGCCGTTCGCCCGCAACCGGGTTCAGCCCCGCGATCACCGCATCGAGCAGCACCGGCACATGCGGCGCGGTCACGACGTCGCTCATTTCCCGGTCCGTTCGGCGATCAGCGAATCGAGCATCCGGATCAGCCGCGGCTTGTCGGCGCGCGCCGTCCGGAACGTGTCCGGGTTCCAGATCTGGAACGTCTCGCCACCGCCGACGAACAGCGCGGTGTCGGTGATGCCCGCCGCACGCCGCATCGGCGCGGACAGCACCATGCGGCCGGCGCCGTCATAGGCGATCTGGGTCTTGGATCCGAACGCTTCGGCCATTTCGTCGTCCATGGCCTCCATCACGTCCACGTCCCCCATCGCCGCGACCTTGCGGCGGATATTCTCGTGCAGTTGTCGTGAGTAAGTCGGATCGAACCCTTCCAGGCAGGGCAGCTTGGCGTGCTCACCCAGCAGGATCAGCCGGTCGTCGGAACTGGCATCGCTGGAATCGCGCCGGACCCGGCGATCGATCACGCCGCGAAAGCTGGACGGCAAAGACACCCGCCCCTTCGCGTCGACCGCGTTCAGTATCCCGCCGTGGAAGAAATCGATGATTTCCACGCACTGACCCCGTTGGAAGCCATTCCGCGCCGCCGATCCCGAACGGATCGATTGGGCCTCGGTCACGTGAAGGCTTCCGTCCCTCACACACACAGGGCGTATCAGGGGCATCCATGGGTTTCAATACCACTTCATGGTTTTGGGGTGTTGATGAATACCCCACAAACCCTGTGCACAACCCGTGGCAAGGCACGCTATTCCGCCACGGTTCTATCTATGTTCCGGTATAAAGCCTGTGGATAACTTCAGGCACAACTATTTTGGCGAAATCTAACATATGGTTTTTCATGGTTCCGGGTGGCGTGTCGGAGCTACCGCATGGCTCCTGCCGCTACGGCCTCGCGCCATTGAACCGGTCGTGCCGGTGGCATGATTCTGCCGCGCCCGGCGATCAGCGCCGCGACGAACGCGGCATTGTCCGACCGCCGCCACGCCGGCCGCCACCCACCCGCGCCATCCGTCCACAGCGCCGCGTCGAGCATGTCCGCATCTGCCACCAGCACCGCCCGCCCGCGCCCCAGCCGACAGTCCACAACCAGCCCCCCCGCCGAAACCCGGCAAGGCCCTGTCCCGGCCGCAACGAACCGCCCCGCCCCATCCAGCACCAGCCGCCACCGCCGGCCGCTCCGTGTAACCTCGCGCACCGCGATCCCGCGATCCCCCAGCTCCAGCCGCAGCCCCCAGTGCAGCAGCAACGGCCCCAGTGTCCCTGCCCGCGGCGGTGCGGCCGGATCGCCTAGCGCATGGCGGCTCGTCCAGTGCAGATCCGGGTCCGTCAGGATCACCGCCCGCGCCCCAGCCCGGATCCGCGCATCGATCGCGACCAGACCTTCAGGTGCCGGCGCCCGAGGCTGCACCAGCAGCAGGTCGCCGCCCGTTAGTTGTGCCGCATCGTCCACTGCGTCTAATTGGAACACTCCACCGAGCATCCGCCAGGCGTCGCCCGGCCCGGACGACAGGTCGACACCCCCCTCCCCCCATTGCAACGGCACCCCCGCCAGCACGGCAACCCGCCGCCTCGTCCGCGTCTCGCCATCGCCCGCTGCCAACTGCGCATACCATCCGCCGGCCCCCGGGATCACCAGCAGGATCGCAAGCCCGACCGCCGCAACCGGACGTCCCTGGATCGTCATGCCGGCCTGCGCGACCAGATCGACCACCGCCGTAACGACCGCGGACACTCCCGCGGCGCGCAAGACTGCAACTCCGCCTCCGCTCAACAGAACCAATTGCCCGAGAGCAGATCCAGCCAGCACAGCAGCATAACCCGCCAAGCGCGTCCGCCACGGAGACTGCACCAACACCAGACCAAGCAACGCCAGCAGCGCCGGTCCCCAGGTCAGCAAAAGCCCGATCTCGACCCGGTCCGCCCCATGCATCGCACGCAGAGCGAGGAGACTGTCGACCGATGCCGCCGCAAGCCCGGCGGCGATCGCGGATCGAACGCGAATCAGGGTACCGTTCGGCTCGCCGGGGGGCTCAGCACGGGTGCGGGCGGGCCCGGAATGATCACCGGCCGCATCTCAGGCGCGGCGATGTTGTTGACCTCGGTCGCGCCGCCCGGCGCGACTCCCAACTCCGCCAGCGGCTCCTTCGGATTTGCCTCGGCATCCGCCGCCGCCGCGGCAACATTCCCGGCTTCGACGCCGGCCGCACCCGGCCGCGTCACTTCGTCACCGCCGCTCGCCATCCCGAAAAACGCCGCAGCTAGCAACACCAGCAGGAACACCACTGCCAACCCCATCAATCCGATGCGCACCCTTTGCATCCGATCGTGCTCTCCCTATGCCCGCATCATGAGCGTCCGAAGTCGTTGATTTAGGTTACGAGCGCCCGCTTGTCTAACCCGCAAGGTCAAGCCGGCTCGATCAGGCGCGGTCCGCCAGATAGTCCGGGACCGGCAGCCCCTTCGCCGCCAGCCAGACCGGATTGTACGTCGTGCTGAGGTACCGCATTCCCGAATCGCAGAGAATGGTCACGACCCGATGCCCCGGCCCCATCATCCGCGCCAGCCGCACCGCCCCGGCGACGTTGATCCCCGACGACAGTCCGACGCACAGCCCCTCACGCAGCAGGCCGAACACCTGCTCCAGCCCCTCCGCATCCGAAACGCGGAACTGCGTGTCGATCGGCGCCCCGTCCAGGTTCGCGGTGATGCGGCTCTGACCGATTCCCTCCGCCACCGAACTGCCCTCGGCACGCAGCTCCCCGCACGCGTAATATTCGTACAGCGATGCGCCATAAGGGTCGGTCAACGCGATCGTCACGTCCTGCGACCGCTCCTTCAACCCCAGTCCGACGCCTGCCAAGGTGCCGCCTGTCCCCACGGCACAGGTGAAACCGTCGACCCGCCCCTCGGTTTGATCCCAGATCTCGGCCGCGGTCCCGCGGATATGCGCCATGCGGTTGGCCAGGTTGTCGAACTGATTCGCCCACATCGCATTGGGCGCCTCTTCCGCGATCCGCCGGCTGGTGTGCACATAATGCGCGGGGTTCGAATAGGCGGTCGGCGGCACGAGCACGAGTTCCGCACCCAGCGCACGCAACGTGTCCATTTTCTCGCGGCTCTGCGTTTCGGTCATCACGATGATCGTGCGATATCCCTTGGCCTGCGCCACCAGGGCCAGGCCGATCCCGGTATTGCCGGCGGTCCCCTCCACGATCGTCCCGCCCGGCTGCAACGCACCGGAGGCCTCCGCATCCTCCACGATCGCACGGGCGGCACGGTCCTTGACCGACCCGCCGGGGTTCATGAACTCGCACTTGCCCAGGATCTCGCACCCCGTCGCGTCGCTCGGTCCGTTCAGGCGGACGAGCGGGGTATTGCCGATGAGCGAAAGTGTGTCGGGTCTGATAGCCATGGACGGCAGATAGGCCCTGCCCCGCGCCCGGCCAAGCCACCATGGCTTCCCCGCGCGATAGCCTCGCTCCGTGCTGCACCTGCGTCCGTTTCGTCGCAAAGCCGGGACGAAAGCCATGTTTGTGAAGACGAAGACGCCTTGACGCGTCCTGCCGCAACCGCGAAGACCTGCGTTATGGCACGCTTCATTCCCTTCGCCGCCGTTCTGGCATCCGCCCTCCTCGTCGGTTGCAATTCGCAGCCGGAGACCGTCACGTCGGGTCCGACCGATCCGGACGCGGTCGCAGTCGCGAACGCGCCGAAGGTCTCGCTCCCGCCGTCGGTGAAGTCGAGCAAGGTCTATCGCTGCGCCGACAGCAGCCTGCTCTACGTCGACTTCTTCTCCGACGATCTCGGCGCGAACATCCGCACCGAAAGCGCCGGCACCAACACCAAGCTGACCGCACCGGCGGCCGGCGAACCCTTCGCGGGCGGCGGCTACACCGTGGCCGGCAACGGCGACACGGTGAAGATCACCACGCCGAAGAAGCCCGCGCAGACCTGCAACGCCTGATCGCGTCCGCCCCCTTCGTACGCGAAGGGGGCGTTATCGCCTGCGGTGGCAACTCCGCGGCTGACATTCCCTCCCGCCTCCGCTATCGGCGCGGGCATGACCCAGACCAGCTCCGCCATCACCGACGCGACCGTGGCCGAACATGGCTTTTCGCCAGAAGAATATGAGCGCGTCCTTCACGCGCTCGGCCGTGAACCGAACCTGACCGAACTCGGCATCTTCTCGGTCATGTGGTCGGAGCATTGCAGCTACAAATCCAGCCGCCTCCACCTCCGCAAGCTGCCGACCACCGGTCCGCAGGTCATTTGCGGCCCCGGCGAGAATGCCGGCGTGGTCGATATCGGCGATGGCCAAGCTGCCATCTTCAAGATGGAAAGCCACAACCACCCGAGCTACATCGAACCCTATCAGGGTGCGGCGACCGGCGTCGGCGGCATCCTGCGCGACGTGTTCACCATGGGCGCGCGCCCGATCGCGAACCTCAACGCCCTCCGTTTCGGCCGCCCCGATCATCCGAAGATGCGGCACCTGATCGCCGGCGTCGTCGCGGGAATCGGCGGCTACGGCAACTGCGTCGGCGTGCCGACCGTGGGCGGCGAGGTTAATTTCCACCGCGCCTATGACGGCAACATCCTGGTCAACGCGATGACCGTCGGCATCGCCGAAACCGCAAAGATCTTCTACTCCGCCGCCTCCGGGCTCGGCAATTCGATCGTCTATGTCGGGTCGAAGACCGGCCGCGACGGCATCCACGGCGCCACCATGGCATCGGCCGACTTCTCCGAGGACTCGGAGGAGAAGCGCCCCACCGTCCAGGTCGGCGACCCCTTCACCGAAAAGCTGCTGATCGAGGCCTGCCTCGAGCTGATGGAATCGGACGCGATCGTCGCGATCCAGGACATGGGCGCCGCGGGCCTCACCTCCTCCTCGGTCGAAATGGCGTCGAAGGGCGGGGTCGGGATCGAACTCGACATGAACGCTGTCCCCTGCCGCGAAACCGGCATGACGCCCTACGAGATGATGCTGTCCGAATCGCAGGAACGCATGCTCATGGTGCTGAAGCCAGGCCGCGAGGCCGAAGCCGAGGCGATCTTCACCAAGTGGGAACTTGATTTCGCCGTCATCGGCCGCGTCACGGACACCGGGCGCATGGTCCTGACCCACAACGGCGACACCGTCTGCGACATCCCGCTCGGCCCGCTCGCCGACGAGGCTCCGCTCTACGATCGCCCGCACGTCCCCACACCGGCCCGCGCGCCACTGACGGACATGCCGGAGACGACCGACCTCGCGGCCGACCTGCTCCGCATCATGGGCTCGCCAGACATCGCCAGCCGCCGCTGGATCTGGGAACAATATGATCACATGGTCGGCGCCGACACCGTCCAGCGCCCCGGTGGCGACGCCGCCGTCGTCCGCGTCCACGGCACGCAGAAGGGGCTGGCGATCAGCACCGACTGCACGCCGCGCTACTGCTTCGCCGATCCGGTCGAGGGCGGAAAGCAGGCGATCGCCGAATGCTGGCGCAACCTGACCGCGGTCGGCGCGCTTCCGCTCGCCACCACCGACTGCATGAACTTCGGCAACCCGCAGCGACCCGAGATCATGGGCCAGTTCGTCGGCTGTATCGAGGGGATGGCCGCCGCCTGCACCGCGCTCGACTTCCCGATCGTGTCCGGCAACGTCTCGCTCTACAACGAAACCAAGCTGGACGACGGCAGCGGTTCCGCAATTCTGCCGACCCCCGCGATCGGCGGCATCGGCCTGCTCGCCGACTGGACAAAGTCCGCGACCATCGCGCTCAAGACCGCCGGCGACGAAATCTGGCTCATCGGCGAAGACGGCGGCCATCTCGGCCAGTCGATCTGGCTGCGCGAAATCCATGGTCGCGAGGAGGGCCCCCCGCCGCCGGTCAATCTCACCGCCGAACGCGCGCATGGCGATGCCGTCCGCTGGCTGATCCTCGACGGCGTGGCCACCGCGGTCCACGATCTGTCGGACGGCGGCCTGCTGGTCGCGCTGACCGAAATGGCGCTCGCCGGCCGCGTCGGTGCGACGCTCGACGCCGCGCTTTCCCCCGCCGCGGCGTTCGGCGAAGACCAGGCCCGCTACCTCGTCACGGTCGCCCCCGGCACGATGCCCAACCTGTCCGTCCCGGCCGCCCGCATCGGCACCGTTGGCGGCGACACCATCGCGCTGCCCGACGCCGCCGTCCCGCTTGCCACGCTCCGCCACGCGCATGAGGGGTTCTTCCCGCACCTGATGGGCGCGACCGTCCTCGCCTGACCCGGTGACGGCCGCGCAATCAATGCGGCCCGACGCCGACCGAATCATCACGCTCGATGTCCTGCGCGGGCTGGCGGTCATGGGCATCCTGCTCATGAACATCGGCGGGTTCGCCCTGCCCGAAGGAGCCTATTTCAACCCGCACGCGGTCGCGCTGCACGGCCCGGCTGACCGCTCGATCTGGATCGCTCAGTTCGTGCTGGTCGACGGGAAGCTGCGCAACATCTTCTCGCTGCTGTTCGGCGCCGGCATCCTGCTGGTCATCGACCGCGCCATCGCCGCCGGACGGGACGAGGGCGTTGTGCACATCCGCCGCATGGCCGTCCTTGCGTTGTTCGGGCTCGCTCACTTCTATCTGCTGTGGTGGGGCGACATCCTGTTCCAATATGCCGTGCTCGGCACGCTGGCCATGTTCGTCGCAGACCGCCGCCCGGCTGCCTTGGTCCGCCTCGCGCTGCTCTGCCTGCTGCTTCACGCTATCCTGTCGGCCACATCGCTGTTCGGCCTTGCCTCACTTCGCGCCAACCCCGCCGATTGGTCGACCATCGCGCCACAGATCGGCGCGGTCGACCGCCCCGCCATCGCCGCCGAAATCCACCGCATGCACGGCACTTACCCCGCGCTGCTTCACCACCGCGTCACCGTCGATCTCGGACTGCCGTTCGCGATGCTGATCGGCAACGGGCTCGAAACGCTCGGCATGATGCTGTTCGGCATGGCAGGCCTGCGCTCCGGCTTCCTGACCGGCGTCTGGCCGCGACAGCGATACCGCCAGGTCGCGCTCGTTGGCTACGCCATGGCAATTCCCGTAATGCTGCTGCTGGCTTACTGGGCCATCCGGTCCGGCTTCGATCCGGTCGTGAACCTGGGCGTCACGACGGTCTGGTCGCTCCCGTTCCGGCCGCTGCTCGCCCTGGCGCATGTCGCGCTGGCGGTTCTGATCGCTGGTGACGGGGCCGTGCGAACCCGGATCGCTGCGGTCGGCCGTGCCGCTTTCACCAACTATCTCGGCACCAGCCTTATGATGACGACGCTCTTCTACGGATACGGTCTGGGCCTGTTCGGTCGGCTGGACCGGTTGCAACTGCTCGCCGTCGTCGTCGCCACCTGGGCGATCATGCTGCTCTGGTCGAAAGCCTGGCTAGATCGTTACCGACACGGGCCACTCGAATGGGTATGGCGCACACTTGCCGGCACCTACCACCGGCCGGGCTCAGACTGATACGCCCGGCAACCCCCGCCCGAACACCACTTTCCGCCCGAACCCCTGTGGCCGGCGCATCACGACCGAACTGGTCGCCTGGTTCAGCAATGCCATGGTCGACACGAACATCGGGCGCAGTCGCACGACCTCGCCGAGTAGCTGGTCGCACCCCTCGCGCCGCTCGAGGCAATCGCGCGCAGTCTCCTCCACAAGTTCCGCCAGCGTCGCCAACCCGCTTGCACCAAGCTGGGCGGCATCTGCTTTCAGCGTATGCGCTGGCATCACGAGCGACGCGACGGACCGTTGCCGCATTGCATCCTCGATCGCAGAGACCGATCGCGCACCGTCTTCGCGGAAATAACCAAGGATCCGGGCAAAGTCCGCGCCAAGTTCCACCTGCGCGCGGTGGTACGCGGTCCAATCCACGAGTGCGCCGTCTAGTTGTGACACGGCTTGCCCCCTGCTCGCGATCCGACCCGGATAGTCAATATCTACTCAAGAACAGGTAAACAAATGGTTGATGGCTCCTCAGGTCCGAATGTCTATTCGGTCCAATTCCTGGCTCATCGACCAACCATTCGCGGCAGCCAGCGCAGCGATCTCGCTCCCGGCATTCGGGTCATCCGCCATCAGGATATAATGCGCGCCGTCCGCCCCCCCGCGGACGGCGCGCGCCAGCCGCACCGCCGGCCACGGACACCGCATCCCGCGCGTATCGACAAGCACGGCGTCGGCGTCGGCGCTCACCGGTCGAACGGATTCCGCGGCGCACGCACGGTCAGCCGGATCGGCACCGCACCGAAGCCAAGATCTTTGCGGATGCCGTTCATCAGATAGCGCTTGTAGCTTTCGGGGAGCTGATCGACCCGCGTCCCGAACAGGATGAACCCCGGCGGCCGCGTCTTGGCCTGCGTCAGGTAACGCAGCTTGATGCGGCGTCCACCCGGGGCCGGCGGCGGATTGATCTCGACCGCCTTCTCGAACCAGCGGTTCAGCACGCCCGTCGACACGCGCTTCGACCACGCCTCGCGCACGTCGAACGCCGCCTGGATCAGCTGATCCATACCGCGCCCGGTCTCCGCCGAGATCGTTAGCAACGGCACGCCGCGCACCTGCGCCAGCCCCTCCTCCAGCGCGAACCGCACGCCCTGGAACAGGCTCGGCGGGTTCTCCGCCACGTCCCACTTGTTCAGCGCGATGATTAGCGCGCGCCCTTCCTGCAACACCTGGTCCGCGATGCGCAGGTCCTGCGCTTCCAGACCCAGCGTCGCATCGAGCAGCAGCACGACCACTTCCGCGAAATCGACCGCATGCATGGCATCCTGCGCGGACAGCTTCTCCAGCTTGTCCTGAACCTTCGCCTTCTTGCGAAGACCGGCGGTATCGATCAGCCGCACCGGCCGGACCTGCCCGTCAGGCGCGGTCCATTCCCAGTCGATCGCGATCGAGTCGCGCGTGATACCCGCCTCCGGCCCGGTGATCATCCGCTCCTCACCCAGGATACGGTTCACCAGCGTCGACTTGCCCGCATTGGGGCGCCCGACGATCGCCAGCTTCAGCGGGCCGCTCTCCTCATCCTCTTCGGGCTCGTCAACGACATCGTCGAACCCTTCGAACTCGATATGCGGCCGCAACGCCTCGAACAGGTCGACCAGCCCGTCGCCATGCTCGGCGGAGAACGGCATCGGCGTGTCGAACCCCAGCGAATACGCTTCCAGCACGCCGCTCTCCGCGGCCTTGCCCTCCGCCTTGTTCGCCATCAGGATCACGGGCGTATCCTCGGACCGCAGCCAGCGCGCGATTTCCTCGTCCTGCGGCACGATGCCCGCGCGCGCATCGATCAGGAACAGCGCGACATCCGCCTCGCGCACTGCGTTCTGCGTCTGCATCCGCATCCGGCCGGGCAGCGTATCGGGGTCCTCGTCCTCGACACCCGCGGTATCGACGATCTTGAATTCCATGCCAAGCAGGACGGCGGTGCCTTCGCGCCGGTCGCGCGTCACGCCGGGCCGATCGTCCACCAACGCCACGCGCTTGCCGACCAGGCGGTTGAAAAGCGTGGATTTGCCGACGTTCGGTCGGCCGACGATCGCGACGATGGGAAGTTTAGCCATCGCCGCGATGTAGCGGAATCTGCGCGCAGGTCACGGCAAAGTTACGCGACCCGTTTGGCGGCCTACCGCCAGGCGCTCAGCTTCCCGTCATTGTCGAGCAGGAACAGCGTGTTTCCAGCCACCACCGGCGGCAGGTAGAACGCCTTGCCAGCCTCGATCGGCGCGGAGATTTTGCCGTCGGCCGGTGTCACCGATGCCATCTCGCCTTGGGTGTTCACCACCAGCAAACGATCACCAGCCAGTACCGGTCCGGTCCAGCCGATCAGGCCCTTCTTCTTCTCCTCGTTCCGCCAACGCGGCAGTTGGCTGATCCAGCGGATCCGCCCGGTCGCGCGCTGGATACAGAGCATCCGCGCATCGTCCGTCACGACAAAGATCCAGTCGCCGACGACCGATGGTGTCGCGATTCCTGAGACGTTCAGCTCCCATAGGCGCTGGCCGGTGGTCAGTTCCAGGGCGACCATGCGTCCACCCTCGCCGACCGCGTAGACGCGTCCGCCGTCGATCACCGGATCGGCGTCGATATCGCTCAGCGTCGACACCGCGGTCGAAATGCTCGTCCGCGAAAGGGCATCCTGCCACACCGCGCGCCCGTTTTCGTAACGGTATGCGGTCAACTCGCCGGAGGAGAAGCCCGCAACAACAGTCCCCTGCGCCGCCGCCGGAGCCGCCACGCCGAACACGCCGGCCGCTTCCAGCGTTCCGGACTCGTTCCAGATCGTCTCCCCGGTCGCCTGATTCAGCGCGAAGAGCTGGTTGTCCGGGCTCACGACATAGACGTTGCCGTTCGATACCGTCGGCGCGCCGCGCAACGGGCCGCCCGGCCGCTTCTTCCAAACGACCTTGCCGGTCGCCGCTTCCAGCGACACCACATCGCCGACGCCGTTGGTGGCATAGAGCCGGTCGCCATCCACACTGACGCCCCCCCCGAACAGCGACCGCTCGTTGCCGGCAGGATCGGTCAGGCGCGACGACCAGACGACGCCGCCCGTCGCGGCGTCGATCGCACGCACGACGGCTTCCGTATCCATCACATAGACGCGGTTGCCGGCCACAACCGGTGCAGCGGCAAGCCGGACCTGCTTGCTGCTGCCGGCAATCGAAACGGTCCAAGCGCGGGCAAGCGTCGGCTTCAGCGCGACATTGCCCATAGATTTCTGGGCATTACCGCCTGACTGCGTCCAGCTGTCATTCGCTTCGGACGGTGGCACGGTGACCGGCACCGCCGCGATCGACGGGTCCAGCTCGGCGCTGTTTTCCGATGTCAGCACCGCGATACGGTCACCCAGCAACGTCGTTTTCGGCTTTCCACCCTTGAACACGCCGCAACCGGCCAACGCCGTCGCGATCAGCAGCACCGCTGCGAACCTGCCCGTCTTCATTGCATGCTTTCCTCAGTCGACTGCGGCACGTCGAACCCGAGCGCGCCCGCCACCCGCACCGCGCGTCCGCGCAGGCTGGCCGGCATCGTTTCGTCCCGCGCGATCGCGGCAAAGATCCGCCCCGCATCCTGCGGCTTGTTAGTGCGCAAATACGCGATCGCCACCATTTCGCCCGCGCTGCCGAACCACGGGTTGCCCGCGATCGCCAGCGGCTTTAGCCGCGTGATCACCGTCGCCGGCGGCAGCTTGTCATATTCGATCGCGGTCTGGCGGACGAGCGCCGCGTCGCGCAGCGGCTGCGGCACCGACGTGTCGGTCGCCACTTTCGCGAACCCCGCCACCGCCGCCGCTTGGTCGTTGCGGACAAGCGCCGCAGATGCCTCGGTCATCAGCGCAGCTCCGCGATACCCGTCGTTGCTCGTTGCGGCGAGCCCTTCCAGCCGCGCCTTCACGCCGGCGTCCTTGCCCTCGCCCAGATCGGTCAACGCCTGCGTCAGCACTTCGCTATGCATCTCGGCCGCCTGCGTCTGGCGATGCTGCCAGTAGATGTACGCGCCAACCGCGGCGAGCAGCAGCACGACAGCGAGCAGGATCCACTTGCCGTTCCGCGACACGAACGTTTCCACGCGGTCGCGACGCAGATCCTCGTCAACCTCGCGGAAAAACGTCTCTTCATTCTGTGGTGCGAGCGCCAATCGGGATCTCCGGACAAAGAACAGGCGGTAGCCTTAGCGACGCAAAGGCCTGAACGGAAGCTGAGTCATATCTTCGGCTGGTACGTCTCGGCCGCCGTCGGAAACGCCCGCGCCCGGACGTCGGCGGCATAGCGCGTGGCAGCATCGGTCACGCCCGCCGCCATCGTGCCATACGCCTTCACGAACTTCGGTGTCCGGTCGAACAGGCCCAGCATGTCCTCGCCCACCAGTACCTGGCCATCACACCGGGCGGATGCGCCGATGCCGATCGTCGGGCACGCTACCGCCTCGGTAATCGCGACCGCGATCGGTTCCAGCACGCCCTCGATCACGATCGCGAATGCGCCGGCATCGGCCACCGCCTGCGCATCGCCGATGATCTTGGCCGCCTCAGCTTCGCTCCGACCGCGTGCGCCATAGCCGCCGAGCGCGTTCACCGCCTGCGGGGTCAGCCCGACATGCGCCATCACCGGGATGCCGCGCGCGGACAGGAACGCGATCGTCTCGGCCATCGCCACGCCGCCCTCCAGCTTCACCGCCGAGGCGCCGGTTTCCTTCAGGATGCGCGCCGCGCTGTCGAACGCGACTTCCTTGGAGGCTTCGTAACTGCCGAACGGCATATCGATCACGACCAGCGCATGCGCCGCCCCGCGCACCACCGCCGCGCCGTGCGCGCACATCATCTCGAGCGTAACGGGTACGGTGGACGGCAGCCCGTAGATCACCTGCGCCAGGCTATCGCCGACCAGCAGCATGTCGCAATGCGGGTCGAGCAACGCCGCGACACGCGCGGTATAGGCGGTCAGCATCACCAACGGCGTCCCCCCCTTGCCGGCGCGGATCGCGGGAACAGTGATGCGGCGAAGCGGCGTGGCGGAGGCCCCCGCCTCAGGCTGGAAAGTCGACATGCGCCCGCCTACCAACGCCGGCCCGCCAGCGCAAATAACCGCTTAGCGGCGGATCGCCACTATCCCGCTCTTCGCCAGCTGCGCCTGCACGCTGTCCGGCCCGACCAGATGACCAACGCCGACCGCGACGAAGATCGTGCCCTTGCCGGCCAGCATCGTCTTGATCCGCCGCGCCCACTCGATGTTCCGCGCAACGAGCAGCTTCTCGTACAGTAGCGGCGACTCCTGCTTCATGTCGGTCGTCACGATCCGCGCCAGTGTCGGCACGTCGCCATTCTCCCACGCAGTCGCCATCGTGGTCAGTTCCGCCGGCCCCTTCTCGGCCTCCTGCATGGCGCTATCTAGGAACGCGAGCTGCTCCGCCTCGCTGAAATCGGCGAGGAAGCGGATCTGCTGCTCGGGCGTCTCGAACCCCTGGATCTGGTCCTTCTCCGCCACCGCGATGATACGCAGCGTCCGATCGGCCCCCGCGACCGGATCGAGACCGGCCTTCACGAACGGCAGCGTGCCCAGCGTCACCGCAGCCAGCCACGGCCGCATTGGTTCCAGCTGCGCCATCGGCATGTTGTATGGCTTCAGGACCGCGGCCAGCCGCACGCGCTGCGCTTCGGTCAGCTTCTGCGAAAGCGGCTTGGTCTGGTCCAGCCCGTATTTCTTCAGAATCACGGCCATCGTCGCCTGCGACGTCGCCAGGTCGTCGCTGATCTCCAGCCACAGCTTCCGCGACGCCTTCATCGCCGCGTCGATCTTCTTCGTCTTCCAGCCCGTATCGCGGCGCACGGCATGCGCCGTCCCGAACAGGTAGATCGTCGAGTCGGCGTCGCGCACCGTCCACATCGCCGGTTCCGCCGCAGCAGGGGCCGCGACCGTACCGGCCATCACCAGCGCAGCGCAGGCCGCCGCAATGCCGCGTCCGGTCATTCCCATTCGATCGTCCCCGGCGGCTTGGATGTATAGTCGTACGTCACGCGATTGATGCCCTGCACCTCGTTCACGATCCGCGTCGCGACGCGTGAAAGGAACGCGGCGTCGAACGGATAGACATCCGCCGTCATCCCGTCCGTCGACGTCACCGCCCGCAGCGCGCAGACATAGTCGTAGGTCCGGCTGTCGCCCATCACGCCCACGGTCCGCACGGGCAGCAGCACCGCGAACGCCTGCCAGATCGCATCGTACAGCCCCGCCGCACGGATTTCCGCCAGATACACCGCATCCGCCTTGCGCAGGATGTCGCAGCGCGCCTTCGTCACCTCACCCGGAATGCGGATCGCAAGACCCGGCCCCGGGAACGGATGCCGCCCGACGAACAGTTCGGGCAGACCCAGCTCACGGCCCAGCGCACGGACCTCGTCCTTGAACAGCTCACGCAGCGGCTCGACCAGCGCCATGTCCATCCGCTCGGGCAGACCGCCGACATTGTGATGGCTCTTGATCGTCACCGACGGCCCGCCGGTGAAGCTCACGCTCTCGATCACGTCGGGGTACAGCGTCCCCTGCGCCAGGAACTTGGCCCCGCCGATCTTATTGGCCTGGTCCTCGAACACGTCGATGAACGTCTTGCCGATGAACTTCCGCTTCGCTTCCGGATCGGTCAGCCCCGCGAGCCCGTTCAGGAATAGCGTCTCGACGTTCACATGGACCAGCGGGATGCCGTAATGCTCGCGGAACAGCCCGACGACCTGATCCGCCTCGCCCAGCCGCAGCAGCCCGTGATCCACGAACACGCACGTCAGTTGGTCGCCAATCGCCTCGTGGATCAGCACCGCCGCCACCGCCGAATCGACCCCGCCGGACAATCCGCAGATCACCCGCCCGTCGCCGACCTGCGCACGGATCTCAGCGATCTTGGCCTGCCGGAACTCCGCCATCGTCCAGTCGCCCGCGAGTCCGCAAACGTGCCGCGCGAAGTTCGCGATCAGCTTGGCCCCGTCCGGCGTGTGGACGACCTCCGGGTGGAACTGCACGCCGTAGAACCGCCGATCCTCGTCCGCGGTTACCGCGAACGGTGCGCCTTCGGATGCGGCGACCGGGTGGAAGCCGGGTGGCAGCGCGTCGACACGGTCGCCGTGGCTCATCCAGACCTGATGGCGCTCGCCCTCGGCCCACATGCCGTCGAACAGCACGGACCGCTTCGTCACTTCGATAAAGGCCCGGCCGAACTCCCCACTTTCGTGCGGCGTCACCGATCCGCCAAGCTGCTGGCACATCAGCTGCTGGCCGTAGCAGATCCCCAGGATCGGCAGCCCGGCCTCGAAAAACTCCTGCGGCACCCGCGGGCTGTCGAGCCGCGCAACCGAGTCCGGACCACCGGACAGGATGATCCCACGTGGCTGCAACCGCTCGAAGGCTTCCGCGGCGCGGTTGAACGGCGCGACTTCCGAATAGACGCCCGCCTCCCGCACGCGGCGTGCAATCAGCTGCGTGACCTGACTGCCGAAATCGACGATCAGGATGCAATCGGTGGGGTGTGCGGTCGGGGGGGTCGGGGTGCCGTCTGTCATGGCGCTACGCGATACGGTCCACCCCCCGCCCTGTCCAGCGACGCTTCGTGCCATCCGACCGTCAGGGTCGCCTGTTCACTGTCCCCCGGCGATCGCGCCCTCCGCCGCGGTGGTCAGTCCGGTCCACTTGCCCGCGAACGCCCACAGGTCGGTATATTCCTCGATGATCTTGTCGGTCGGCTTGCCCGATCCGTGCCCGGCGCGCGTCTCGATCCGGATCAGGTGCGGCTTGTCGCCCACCTTCGCCGCCTGCAACGTCGCGGTATATTTGAAGCTGTGGCCCGGCACGACGCGGTCGTCCGTATCGGCCGTCGTCACCAGCACCGCCGGGTAAGGCTTGCCGTCCGCGATGTTGTGATAGGGCGAATACGCGCGCAGCACGCGGAAATCGGCCTCCTTCGACGGGTAGCCATAATCGTCAGTCCAGTAACGCCCGGCCGTGAACCGGTCGAACCGCAGCATGTCCATCACCCCGACCGCGGGCAGCGCTGCGGCGAACAGGTCCGGCCGCTGGTTGACGACCGCCCCGACCAGCAGGCCGCCGTTGGAGCCGCCGCGGATCGCCAGCTTGCCCTTCGTCGTGATCCCCTGCGCGATCAGATATTCGCCCGCCGCGATGAAGTCGTCGAACACATTCTGCTTGTTCTGCAGCCGCCCGGCGTCGTGCCACGCATTGCCATATTCGCCGCCGCCACGCAGCGATGCCTGCGCATAGACTCCGCCCATGTCCATCCACGCTAGGTTCGCGGGCGAGAAAGACGGCGTCATCGAAATGTTGAACCCGCCATAGGCGTACAGCATCGTCGGCGCGCCCTTGTCGAGGTTCAGCCCCTTCTTGTGCACCACGAACAGCGGGATCTTCGTGCCGTCCTTCGACGGGTAGAAACGCTGCTCCACCACGTAGTTCGCCGGGTCGAACGCCACCTTGGGCATCGCCCACGGCGTCGCCTTGCCGCTGGCGATATCATAGCGATAAATCGCGCTCGGCGTGTTGAAGCTGGTGAACGCAAAGAACGTCTCGCTGTCGTCCTGCTTGCCGCCGAACCCGGCGACGCTGCCGATCCCCGGCAACGCGACCGTCCGCACCGGCTTGCCGTCGAGGCCGCTGACCCGCACCTCGCTCTTAGCGTCGACCAGATATTCCGCGACCAGCTTGCCGCCGACAATACCCGCGCCCTGCAGCGTCGCCTTGTCCTCGGCGATCACCGGCGTCACGACCGGCGCGGCGCCTGCCACGGCGACCTTCACAACGCGCAATCGCGGCGCTTCCAGGTCGGTGACGAACCAGAAATCGCTGCCCTCGTTGCCGGCGACCATCCAGTTGTTCTTAAGACCCGTGAATAGCGGCTGCGGTGTCGCGCCGGGCTTGGTCAGGTCGAGCAGCGTGATGTCGTTGCGCGAGTCGGTCCCCTCGGACGTGTAGATCACCAGCCAGCGGCCATCGTCGGTCACGCTGCCATAATGGCCCCACTTCGGATGCGCCGGGGTCTCGTAGACCAGCCGGTCTGCGGACTGCGGCGTGCCGAGGCGGTGGAAGTAGAGCTTGCTGTTCAGGTTGACCGCCTGGAACGTGTCGCCTGCCGCCGGTTCGGGGAAGCGCGAGTAATAGAAGCCCGAGCCGTCCTTCGCCCAGCTGCCGTTGCTGGTCTTCACGAACTTGATCTCGTCGGTCATCACCTTGCCGGTGTCGACGTCGAGCACCTTCAGCGTCCGCCAGTCGGTGCCGCCGTCCTGGATCGAATAGACGATCCGCTTGCCGTCCTCGGACGGGTTCCAGTCGGACAATGCGGTCGCGCCGTCCTTCGCCCACAGGTTGGGATCAATGAGCAGCCGCGGCGTGCCGTTCAGCGTATCGCGGACGTACAGCACGGCCTGGTTCTGCAACCCGGTGTTGCGCGTGTAGAAATAACGCCCGCCCGACTTCCGCGGCAGGCCGAACCGCTCGTAGTTCCAGAGCGCCTTCAGCCGCTGGGCGATCGCCTCGCGACCGGGCAGCGTCTTGAGATAGGCGTCCGTCACGGCGTTCTCGGCCGTCACCCACTCGCGGACCTTCGGGTCCTGCCGCACGTCGTTTTCGAGCCAGCGATAGGGGTCCTTCACCGCCTCGCCGAACTGCACGTCGGCGACGGTGCCGCGCTCGGTCTTGGGATAGGTCAGGGCCTGGGCGGAAAGCGGCATGGCGGACACCGAAAGCAGGAGGGCAAGAACAGGACGCAACATGGGGGGCGCACTCCGGACAAACGAGAAGGGCCGGAGACTATCGTCCCCGGCCCTTCCCGCAAGTCAAAAGCCGTGAGCTAATCAGGCTTCGTCTTCATACTCGTCCTGCGCCTGGACCGGACCGGAGTCCTGACCCTTGGCAGACATGTCGCGATCGACGAATTCGATGATGGCCATCGATGCCGCGTCCGAGGCGCGGATACCGGCCTTGATCACGCGGGTGTAACCACCGGCGCGCGTGGCATAGCGGTCGGCAATCACGTCGAACAGCTTCACCAGCTGCGTGTCGTCGAGCATGCGGGCATGCGCCAGACGACGGTTAGCCAAGCCACCCTTCTTCGCCAGCGTCACCAGCTTTTCGACGTAAGGCCGCAGTTCCTTCGCCTTGGCGAGGGTCGTCGTGATCTGCTCATGCTTGATGAGCGCCGCCGACATGTTGCGGAACATGGCCGTACGATGGCTGCCCGTCCGCTGAAGTTTCCGTCCGCCTACACGATGGCGCATAATCCACACTCCGTTCGTTCAGGGGCCGTGTCAGGTACCCCGGACCAGGCGGTGAAGGGCACCGCCAAACCCATTCCCCCAACGCGATCGCGCCGGGTCAAATCCTTCGAAGTTGTCAAAGTTGCGGTGTAAAACGGCTCCGCAACTTCGACCGGCCTCAAAACTCCTGTTCGAGCTTCTTGGCCATTTCCTCGATATTCTCGGGCGGCCAGCCGGGGATTTCCATCCCAAGCCGCAGCCCCATCGACGCCAACACTTCCTTGATCTCGTTCAGCGACTTGCGGCCGAAATTCGGGGTGCGGAGCATCTCGGCTTCGGTCTTGCCGACCAGATCGCCGATGTAGATGATGTTGTCGTTCTTGAGGCAGTTCGCCGAACGGACCGACAATTCCAGCTCGTCCACCTTCTTGAGAAGGTAGCGGTTGAGCTGGTTGCTGTCGCCTTCCGGATCCACGCCACCCGAGGACGGCGGCACGGCGATCCCGATCGGGGCCGAGGCCGACACCATCGAATCGTCGAAGTGGACGAACAGCTGCAACTGGTCCTGCAGGATGCGCGCGGCATAGGCCACGGCGTCGTCAGGGGTCACGGTGCCGTCGGTTTCGATGTTCAGCGTGAGCTTGTCATAGTCCAGCTCCTGCCCGACGCGGGTGTTCTCGACCTTGTATGCCACCTGGCGGACGGGCGAGTACAGCGCATCGACCGGGATCAGACCGATCGGCGCATCGGCCGGACGGTTGTTCGCGGACGGGACATAGCCCTTCCCGACGTCGGCGGTCAGTTCCATGTTCAGAACGGCGCCCTCGTCGAGATGGCACAGCACGAGCTTGGGGTTCATGACCTCGATGTCGCCCGACGTGGCGATGTCGCCCGCGGTGACCTCGGCCGGTCCGGTGACCGACAGCTGAAGGCGCTTCGGCCCTTCGCCCTGCATGCGCAGCGCGATCTGCTTGACGTTCAGGACGATGTCGGTGACATCTTCGCGCACGCCGGCCAGCGACGAGAATTCGTGCAGCACGTTCTCGATCTTGATCGAGGTGACGGCCGCCCCCTGAAGCGACGACAGCAGCACGCGGCGCAGCGCGTTGCCCAGCGTCAGGCCGAAGCCGCGCTCGAGCGGTTCGGCAACGAACGTCGCCTTCCGCTTCCCGTCGCCGCCGGCCTTCTTCTCGAGGCCATGCGGCTTCTTCATTTCCTGCCAGTTCTTGGCGTTGACAGCCATGAGTGTCCCTCGACGTTGGGCAACGAGGCGCGTCCGCCCCGGCCAGGAAGTTCGCGGACGGAGCCGAACGGCCCCGCCCCGGTAATCAGACGCGACGGCGCTTGGACGGGCGTACGCCGTTGTGCGGGATCGGCGTCACGTCACGGATCGACGTGATGTGAAAACCGACTGCCTGCAATGCACGCAACGCCGACTCGCGACCGGAACCGGGGCCCTTGACCTCGACTTCGATCGTGCGGACGCCGTGCTCGGACGCCTTCTTGCCGGCGTCTTCCGCGGCGACCTGCGCTGCGTACGGCGTCGACTTGCGGCTGCCCTTGAACCCCATCATGCCGGCCGAGGACCAGGCAATGGTGTTGCCCTGTGCGTCGGTGATCGTGATCATGGTGTTGTTGAAGCTGGCGTTGACGTGGGCGACGCCCGACGTGATGTTCTTACGCTCGCGCCGCTTGATGCGCTGTGGTTCGCGTGCCATTTTTCGATGGTCCTACTATATTCTGTTGCTGCTTCCGCCACCGCGCTCTCGCGCGCTGCCGGAGAAGTAAGCGGTCGCTCGCTTGTGGCGAGCGCCTCTGCTTACTTCTTCTTGCCGGCGATCGGCTTGGCCTTGCCCTTGCGGGTGCGCGCATTGGTATGCGTACGCTGGCCGCGGACCGGCAGGCCCTTGCGATGACGCAGGCCGCGGTAGCAGGCCAGATCCATCAGGCGCTTGATGTTCATCGCCACCGTGCGGCGAAGATCACCCTCGACCGTGTGGCCGGCGTCGATCGCTTCGCGGATCTGCAGGACTTCCTGGTCGGTCAGGTCCTGCACGCGGCGGGTCCGGTCGATGCCGAGCTGCTCGGTGAGCTGCAACGCCTTGGTGCGGCCGATGCCGTGAATATAGGTCAGCGCGATTTCGACGCGCTTGTTGCTCGGGATGTTTACACCCGCGATACGTGCCATGTGATACTTTCTCCTGCTCCACGGGCGGCTGGCTGACCGACCCATCTCGACGCGTGGGCCCGCGAAACGAATCATTCGCTACGGACCACCCGAAAACCGGAAAACCGACGCGCGCATAGGAACGCCGCCGGGTCTGCCTCTCGGGATGGGCGGGGGTTAGGGCTTCCCCCCTCCACTGTCAAGCCAACCCGAAGGAAGGGCGACCCGTCGCGTCACGACCGGTCGCCCCGAAACCCATCGGCCCGTAATGCGTGCGGTCAGGCGACCACGCGCACCGGTACCGACTTGGCCGCCAGCGTCTGCGACTCGATGTCGTGATGCTTCAGCGGGATCAGCGGATTGCACTCGGGATAATAGGCCCCGATGCAGCCGATCGGCACTTCGTACGGCACGATCCGCAGGCCGAGCACCGACCGGTCATGGCCGTCGTCGTAGATCGTTTCCAGCCCGACGATCTGGTCCGCCGCCAGCCCGAGCCGTTCGATATCCTCCGGGTTCATCAACACCACCTGGCGCGAACCGGAGATGCCGCGGAACCGATCGTCATAGCCGTAGATCGTCGTGTTGAACTGATCGTTCGACCGCAGCGTCATCAGCCGCAGCGTCTCGGGCGTATCGGCGAACCCGGTCGAGTCCAGCCCGGTCGGCAGCTGGATCTGCGCCTTGCCGCTCTCGGTCAGCCACTTGCGTCCGCGTACCGCATTACCCTTGTCCAGTCCGCCCGGCACATGCATCCGCGCCTCGTAGTCGCGGAACTTCTCCGGGAACGTCGCCTCGATGGCGGTCCGGATCAGGCGGTAGTCGCCGACCCAGGCATCCCAGTCGAGCTTCGGATTGGGGTCGAGGATTTCCTTGGCCAGCCGACCGACGATCGCCGGCTCCGACATTAGATCGCCGTCCGGCGCCTTGCGCGTGCCGATCGAGGCGTGGATGCAGCTCGTGCTGTCCTCGATCGATACGGTTTGCGGCCCGGTCGCCTGATCGTCGCGCTCGGTCCGGCCGATGCACGGCAGGACATAGGCGATCTTGCCGGGTAGCAGGTGGCTGCGGTTGAGCTTCGTCGCGACATGGACGGTCAGCGACAGCGACTGCCAGACGGCCTCCATCCGGTACGTGTCCGGGATCGCGCGGACGAAATTGCCGCCGAGCTGAATGAACGCATCCACCTCGCCCGCCAGGATCCCCTCGCACGCGGTGGTGGTGTCGAGGCCCTCTTCGCGCGGCGGCTTGAAGCCATATTGCGCGGCCAGGATGTCGAGCGGCGCATGTTCCGGCTTGTGGCCGATGCCAACGGTCCGCTGACCCTGCACGTTGCTGTGCCCGCGGACCGGACAGATGCCCGCCCCCGGTTTCCCGAAGTTCCCGCGCAGCAGCAGCAGGTTGACGAGCATGTCGACATTCTCGGTGCCGCGGACATGCTGGGTCAGGCCCATGCCGTAGACCGCCATCACCGCCTTGGCCTCGGCATAGACGCGCGCGGCCGCGATGATGTCGACGCGCGGCAGGCCGGACGCCGCCTCGATCGCCTCCCAGCTCGTGCCGCGGGCGCGCTCGGCCAGCGCCTCGTAGCCCGTCGTGTGTTCGGCCAGGAAATCATGGTCGAGGAACGTGCTGCCCCCCGCCTTCCCGCCGGCGGCGTCGTCCGCCTCGATCAGCCATTTGCACATGCCCATCAGCACCGCGATGTCGCCGCCGGTCTTCACCTGATGATATTGCGTGCTGATCGGCGTCGACGTGCCGAGCGCCATGTCGAGCGGGTTCTGCGGATCGGCGAACCGCTCCAGCCCGCGCTCCTTCAGCGGGTTGAACGTCACGACCTTGCAGCCGCGCTTCACCGCGGTGCGCAGCGGATGGAGCATGCGCGGCGAGTTCGACCCGACATTCTGCCCGAAGAACAGGATTGCGTCGGCATGCTCGAAATCGTCGAGCCGCGTCGTGCCGACCGCCTCGCCGATCGTCTTCTTGAGCGCGACGCCGGTCGTCTCGTGGCACATGTTCGAGCTGTCGGGCAGATTGTTGCAGCCGTACATCCGCGCCATCAGCTGATACATGTAGCTGGTTTCGAGCGAGGCGCGGCCGGACGAGTAGAACACCGCGCGCTTCGGATCGCGCGCCTTGATCCTGCGCAGTTCCGCGCCGATTTCTGCGAATGCCGCGTCCCACGTCGTAGTGCGATAGGTGTCGGTCGCCGGGTCGTAGCGCACCGGATGGGTCAGCCGGCCATGCTGTTCCAGCTCGTAGTCAGACAGGTCGCGCAGCGCGGTCACAGGATGCGTCTCGAGCCACTCGGGCGAGGTGCGATAACCGGTCGCCTCCCACGCGGTCGCCTTGGCGCCATTCTCGCAGAATTCGACCGGGTGGGGATGCGCGGGCTTCGACCAGGCGCAGCTGACGCACTGGAAACCATCGGTCTTGTTCTGGCGGCGCAGCAGGTTCGCCATGTCGAGCGGGTCGAGCTTCTCCTTGGGCAGGATCGCCGCCATGCCCTTCATCGACCCCCAGCCGCCGGCGGGTCCTTCATAATCGGTGATCTGGGCCTGCGCGGGGCCGTGGTCGTCGCTTTTGTGCTTGGTCATCTGGAACACCCGTTCTGATCGTCACCGTACCAACGCCGTGACAACCGGAACCGGTCCGCGCCGGCGAAGGTTTCTTGGGCTAACCTATGACACTGCCGGAGTTGCCCGATGCCCAAAACCCCAATCGCCTTCGACTACACGCTCGAAACCGTGGCGCCGGACGAGGCGGAAACGCACGCCGAGCTGTCGCGCACGCTGATGGGCATCCAGCACACCGTCAACGACGATCATGGCCACGCCTATCGCAGCGTCCACGCCAAGAGCCATGCGCTGCTGGAGGCGACGTTCGAGGTGGTCGAGGGTCTGCCGAGCGAGCTAGCGCAGGGACTGTTCGGCACCGCCAAGAGCTATCCCGCAGTCGTGCGGATCTCGACCAATGCGGGCGATCCGCTGCCCGACACAATCTCGCTGCCGCGCGGGATGGCGGTGAAGGTGATCGGCGTCGAGGGCGCGCGGCTGCCCGGGTCGGAGGACGACCAGGTTCAGGATTTCGTGATGGCCAACGGCAAGGCGTTCGCGGCCAAAGATGCCAAGGCGTTCATGAAGAACCTGAAGCTGCTCGCCGGCACGACCGACAAGGCGGAATGGGGCAAGAAGGCCATTTCCGCGGTGTTCCGCACGGCGGAACGCGCGCTCGAGGCGGTCGGCACGGAGAGCACGTTTCTCAAGACGATGGGCGGCTATCCGAACTCGCACCCGCTCGGCGAAAGCTATTTCAGTCAGGTGCCGATCCGGTTCGGCGACTATGTCGGCAAGATCGGCGTGTTCCCCGCGTCGCAGAGTTTCACCGCGCTCGAAGGCAAGGAGATCGCCGTCGACGGCCGCGCCGATGCGATCCGCGAGCAGATGAACCGTGTGCTCACCACCGACGGCGGCGTGTGGGAGATGAAGGTGCAGCTGATGCGCGACGTCGAGGCCAACCCGATCGAGGACGCCTCGGCGGTCTGGCCGGAGGAGGACAATCCGTACCTGACGGTCGCGCGTATCCGCATCGCGCCGCAGACTGCGTGGAGCGAGACCCGCGCGACGGTCGGCGACGACAAACTGGCGTTCGCGCCGTGGCAGGGACTTGCGGCGCACCAGCCGCTGGGCGGGATCATGCGGGCGCGCAAGCTGCCCTACAAGAATTCCGCCGGGTTACGCGGACAGCTGAACGGCTGCCCGATGCATCAACCGCGTGAGGCAGTGAAGCTGCCGGCCTGAACCTCGAATAGCGGGCTCGTCGGCCAGACGGTCGCCGAGCCCCTGCCCCGTCAGCCATCATCCCGGACTTGATCCCGGATGATGCTTTTTCAAAGGCGACGCTGGAAGTGATGTCCCGGATCAAGCCCGGGACGACATTGCAAGCTAGAGCGGAGCTCGCTCCAGGCCCTCAGCGATCCAGGATCGCCGCAACGGCAGTGGTCACATCGCTGATGTCCGCCATGCCGTCGACACGCTGCACCAGCCCGCGGCTCTCATAATAAGGCAGGATCGGCGCGGTCTTGGCGCGATACTCTGCCATCCGGGTCCGCACGGTGGCAGCGTTATCATCCGGGCGGCGCTTGAACGTCGTCGATCCGCAGACGTCGCAGACGCCCGCGACCTTCGGCTGCTGGAACGTGTCGTGATAACCCGCGCCGCAATTCGCGCAGGTGAAGCGGCCCTCGACGCGTGCGACCAGCGCGTCCTCGTCGACGACCAGTTCGATCACATGATCGAGCGTCCGGCCGCGTGCCGCGAGCAACGCATCGAGCGATTCCGCCTGCGCCTGCGTCCGGGGATAGCCGTCGAAGATCACGCCGCGCGCGGTGTCCGGCTGGTCCAGCCGTTCGCCCAGCACCTGGCTCATCAGCTCGTCGGGGAACAGCTTCCCCGCCTTCATGATGCCGTCGGCCAGTTGGCCGATCTCGCTGCCGGACGCGACCGCTGCGCGCAGCATGTCGCCGGTCGAAACCTGGACCATGCCGCGATCGCGTTCGAGACGGGCGGCCTGCGTGCCCTTGCCCGCCCCGGGCGGCCCAAGCAGAATGATGTTCATGTGGCCGCGGCTCCCCTCGCGTTGATCCCTGGTGACCGGCTCAGCGCCGCACGCCACCCTTCAGCTTCGCCTTCTTGATCAGGTCACCATATTGGTGCGCCAGCAAGTGGCTCTGGATCTGCGTCACCGTGTCGATCGTGACGTTGACGACGATCAGCAGGCTCGTCCCACCCAGGTAGAACGGAATGCCCGCCCGCGCGACGATATACTCGGGCACCAGACAGATGAAGGTCAGGTACGCCGCGCCCAGCACGGTGATACGCGTCAGGACATAGTCCAGATAGTCCGCGGTCGACTTGCCCGGACGGATGCCGGGCACGAACCCGCCATAGCGCTTCAGGTTGTCGGCGGTCTCTTCCGGATTGAACACGACGGCGGTGTAGAAGAAGCAGAAGAAGATGATCCCGGCCGCGTAGAGCGACATGTACAGCGGCGTGCCGTGCGCGAGATACTGGTTCAGCCCGATCAGGAAATCGCCCCAAGCGCTGTCGCCCTCAACGCGCTTGCCCGCGAACTGCGAGATCGTCAGCGGCATCAGCAGCAGCGACGACGCGAAAATCGGCGGGATGACGTTGGCGGTGTTGATCTTGAGCGGCAGATGGCTGCGGTCCGCCTGCATCATGCCACGCGCGGTCTGGCGCTTGGGATACTGGATCAGGACGCGGCGCTGCGCGCGCTCCATGAAGCAGATGAACAGGATCAGGCCGATGACCAGCGCCAGCACGCCGATGATCAGGATCGGCGACAGCGAACCGGTCCGGCCGCCTTCGAGCACGTTGACGATCGTCTTGGGGATCGCCGCGACGATGCCGGCCATGATGATCAGCGACACGCCGTTGCCGATCCCGCGGCTGGTGATCTGCTCGCCCAGCCACATCAGGAACATCGTGCCGCCGATCAACGACAGCACGGTCGTGAAGCGGAACAGGTACGGATCGACCACCACGGCGGCGATGCCCTGCGTGCTGCCCCAGCTCTCGAGCCCGACGGCGATGAAATACGCCTGGATCGCGGTCAGCCCGACGGTGCCGTAGCGCGTATACTGGTTGAGCTTCTTGCGACCGCTCTCCCCTTCCTTCTTGATCGCGGCGAGCTGCGGCGACAGCGAGGTCGCGAGCTGCACCACGATCGAGGCGGTGATGTAGGGCATGACGCCGAGCGCGATGAGGCTCATCCGCTCAAGGCTGCCGCCCGAGAATGTGTTGAAGAAGTCGAGCACACCGCCGCGGGTCTGCGAAAACAGCACCTCCAGCGCGCGCGGATCGATGCCCGGCAACGGCACGTGGCTGAGCAACCGGAACACGATGAGCGCGCCCAGTGTGAACCAGAGGCGCTTCTTGAGGTCGGTCGCCTTGGAGAATTGCGACAGGCTAACGTTCGCTGCCAGCTGTTCCGCTGCGGATGCCATAGGGTATCAGATCCCGGTAAAAAATGGCGGCGGGAGACCCGCTCACCGCCGCCACATATAGTCGTACCGACCGGTTTGTCTAAGCCGAAGGGGACGGGCTGCCGTGCGGCCTGCCCCATGCCCCCTCGCCGTTCGGTTCGGGCCGGTCGCGAACGACCTAGCCGAGGCCCGCCCAGCGGGTCCGAACATGCCGTTTCCGACGCGTTCGGACCGCCCGGCGGGCGGAACAGGATCAGCCCTTGGCGGCTGCCTTCTTCTCGGCCTTGTCGGCGGCGCGCACGGTCTGGACTGTGCGATGCTTGGCCTTGGCCTTCTCGGCTGCCGGCTGGACGTAGATCACCTCGACGCTGCCGCCGGCGGCTTCGATGGCTTCCTTGGCGCCCTTGGACACGCCGGCCACGCGGAAGCTGAGCTTCGACGAGAACTCGCCCTTGCCGAGCAGGCGCACGCCGTCCTTGCCGCCGCGCGCGATGCCCGCTGCCTGCAGTGCCTCGTGATCGATCACGCCGTCCGACGCCAGCGTGCCGGCCTCAACCAGCTTCTGGATCGTGCCCAGGTTGGCTTCGGCATAATCCTTGGCGAAGATGTTGTTGAAGCCGCGCTTCGGGATCCGCATGTGCAGCGCCATCTGGCCGCCTTCGAAGCCCTTGATCGAGACGCCCGAACGGCTCTTCTGGCCCTTCTGACCGCGGCCGGCCGTCTTGCCCAGGCCCGAACCGATACCACGGCCGACCCGGACGCGGCTCTTGCGCGCGCCGTCATTGTCACGGATTTCATTGAGTTTCATGGGGTAGCACTCGCTTTCGCTATGTTCGCGCGGGATGGGAAGCGGTGGCGCATAGCGACACCGGACCCGTTTGTCACCCCCATGCAACATTGCAGCAGTTCAGCCGCACTGTTGTCAGGCCGACTGTTCGACCTCCGCGACGGCGTACCCGGCCCGCTCCGGCACGATCCGGTCGAGCAGGCGCGCGGCCGGCCCGACGAACGGCAGCACGGCGAGCGCCCCCAGGACATTGAACAGGACATGCGCGTTTGCAATCCGCTGTCCCGTGTCGGAGGCCGTCACCGATCCGAACCGCGCCAACGCGTCTATCAGCATCACTCCGACCGCCACCGACAGGATGTTGAACAGCAGGTGGAAGATCCCCGCCTTCACCGCCGACCGCGAACGGCCGACCGTCGCGAGCAACGTATCTGCGCAGGTCCCGATCTCCGCACCGAGCATGATCGCCAGCCCAGCGGGAAGCGTTATCAGCCCGCCACCCGCCAGCGTGATGACGATCCCCATCATCGCCGACGAGGACTGGATCGCGACCGTGGCGAGCGCGCCTGCCAGAACACCGAGCCACGGGTTCTCCAGTTGCTTGAGTGCGTCGAGGATCGCAGGGCTCTCGCGGAGCGGTTCGGCTGCGGTACCGATGATGTTCAACCCGAAGAGGACGAGCCCCAGTCCGAGCAGGATATTGCTGTGTCGGGTCGCGGCGTCCGACTTGCCCATCATCCTCCAAAGCAACGCTGCCGCGATCAGCACGGGCGCGAACTTGTCGACATCCCAAGCGAATAACTGACTCGAAAAGGTCGTGCCGATATTGCTGCCCAGAATCACCGGCAAAGCCGACCCGAACGCGATCAGCCCGGCGTCGACGATCGTAATGACGAGGATGATAACCACCGACGACGAATCGAGCGCCACGGTGGCGACCGTACCGACACCCAGCGCTGAAAAGCGGTTCGACACCGATCGTTGGAGCAGCCACTGGAACCGCCCGCCGCTCGCATTCTTCAGCGCTGTCGCGAGGATGTCGACACCGTAGAGGAACAGCGCGAGGCCACCGAGACAGCCCATGGCGAATGTCAGCCAGTCGATTTCTGCCTTACCGCCCGCCGCAGGTGCAGCAATACCGGCCGTCGCGCAGAGGACAGCGACCGCGGCCGCGAACAGCACGGTTGAGGCGGTCCGCCACGTCGAAGTTCCGATGCGGTCCATGTGGTTACACTGACGCCGCCGCATGACGAGACGAAGACTCAGGTGACCAGAGGGTCGGCTCCCCTCGGACCATAGAAAAAGGCCGCCCCACCCTTTCGGATGGAGCGGCCTTTTTGGTTCTCGCAAGCGATCGTAGGGTTCAACCCTCGACCTTCACCATGTGAGCGACCTTGCGGATCATGCCGCGGACCGAAGGGGTGTCCTCCAGTTCGCTGGTCTTGTGCATCTTGTTCAGGCCGAGCCCGACCAGCGTGGCACGCTGGCTGGGTTCGCGGCGGATCGGGGATCCGGTCTGGGTGACCTTGATGGTTGCCATGTCGCTTACTCCGCGATCGCAGCCGCGTCGGCTTCGGCAACCTCGGCGGAAGCACCGCCACGACCCAGCAGGTCGGCGATCTTCTTGCCGCGGCGCTGTGCCACCGACTTCGGACTGGTCTGTTCCGTCAACGCTTCGAACGTTGCGCGGATCATGTTGTAGGGATTGCTCGTGCCGGTCGACTTGGTGACCACGTCGGCGACGCCCAGGCTTTCGAAGATGGCGCGCATCGGGCCACCCGCGATGATGCCGGTGCCGGGAGGTGCCGAGCGGAGGTACACGAGGCCCGCACCGAAATGACCGCGGCCATCATGGTGAAGCGTGCGACCGTCGCGAAGCGGAACGCGGACCATTGCCTTCTTGGCAGCGGCGGTGGCCTTCGTAATCGCTTCCGGCACTTCGCGAGCCTTGCCGTGACCGAAGCCGACCCGACCCTTGCCGTCGCCGACCACGACCAGCGCCGCGAAGCCGAAGCGCTTACCGCCCTTGACCGTCTTCGACACGCGGTTGATGTGGACGAGCTTTTCGATCAGCTCTTCGCCGCCATCGTCGCTTCCGCCACGCTGGCCGTCACGCCGACCGCGATTGTTGCCGTCACGACCGCCACGCTGGCCGCCGGGACCGCTGCGGTTGCCGCCGGGGCCACCGCGACCCGCACCACCACCGGGACCGCCACGACCACCGCCGGGACCGCCACGACCGGGGCCGCCCGGACCACGATTGTCGCCGCGGGGCTGCTCGGTCGGTGCCGGCGTGCCCTCTGGGGCCGCCTGGTTCTGGATTTCGTCAGCCATTTAGAACTCCAATCCGCCTTCGCGGGCCGCATCGGCGAGCGCCTTGACGCGCCCGTGGAACAGGAAGCCACCGCGATCAAACACGACGCGGGTGACACCCGCTGCCGAAGCCCGCTCGGCCACGCGCTTGCCGACATTCGCGGCTGCTTCCGCAGTCGCGCCGGTCGTGCCGCGCACGTCCTTGTCGAGCGAGGAGGCGGACGCCACGGTCCGGCCCTGCGCATCGTCGATCACCTGGGCGTAGATGTGACGCCCCGAACGGTGGATCGACAGACGGGGACGGGCCCCGCCCTTGGCACGCAGTGCCGTGCGAACACGCTGGCGCCGCTTTGCAAAGAGAGACAGCTTGGCCATTACTTCTTCTTCCCTTCCTTGCGGAAGATGAACTCGCCGGCGTACTTGATGCCCTTGCCCTTGTAGGGCTCGGGCTTGCGCCAGCGGCGGATCTCGGCCGCGACCTGTCCGACCTTCTGCTTGTCGTTACCGGTGATGTTGATCGTCGTCTGGTCCGGCGTCGCGATCGTGATCCCCTCGGGGATGTCGTAGTTCACGTCGTGGCTGTAGCCGAGCTGCAGCTTCAGGGTCTTGCCCTGAAGATTGGCGCGGTAGCCGACACCGGTGATCAGCAGCTTCTTGGTGAAGCCGTCGGTCACGCCCGTGACGAGGTTCTGGACCATCGTGCGCTGCATGCCCCAGAAGGACCGCGCCCGCTTCGTCTCGTTCGCCGGCATGACCTGCACGCCGCCGTCCTCGACCGAATAGGTCACTTCATCCTGCAACGGCATGGTGAGCGTGCCCTTGGGACCCTTCACCGAAAGCAGCTTGCCCTCGATCTTGGCTTCGACGCCCGCAGGCATCGGAACCGGCTTTTTACCGATGCGGCTCATCAGAAGACCTCCGCGAGGACTTCGCCGCCGACATTCTGGTCGCGCGCTTCCGCGTCGGACAGAACACCCTTTGGCGTCGAAACGATGGTGATGCCGAGGCCGTTGCGGATCCGGGGAAGCTCCTGGCTCCCCGAATAGACGCGGCGGCCGGGCTTGGAGACGCGGGCGACATGCTGGATCGCCGGCTGGCCCTCGAAATACTTCAGCTCGATACGCAGGCCGTCATGGCCGGCGACCGGTTCGCTGGAATAGCCGCGGATATAGCCTTCGCGCTGAAGGACATCGAGCACACGGGCACGCAGCTTGGATGCGGGGGAAACCACGCTATCCTTGCGCGCGCGCTGGCCGTTGCGGATGCGGGTGAGCAGGTCGCCCACGGGATCGGTCAAAGACATAGGGGGTCCTTACCAGCTCGACTTCGTAACACCCGGAATCATGCCCTTGTTGGCAAGATCACGCAGAGTGATGCGAGAGAGACGGAACTTGCGATAATAGGCACGCGGGCGGCCGGTCATCTCGCAGCGATTGCGCACCCGCGTGGGGTTCGCATTGCGCGGGATTTCGGCCATCCGCAGCCGTGCGATGAGCCGCTCGGACTCATCATTGCCTTCGTCGTTTGCGATCGCCTTCAGTGCGGCATACTTGCCGGCATACTGCTTCACGAGCTTCTTGCGACGCTCGTTCTTGTTGATCGAACTCAGTTTCGCCATGACTTAAGTTCTCTTTCCTACGGTCGGCACGCTCTTAAGCGGCCTTCTTCTCTTCAGCCGGCGCGACCGGCTGCGGGAACGGGAAACCGAACAGACGGAGCAACTCGCGCGCCTCGTCATCGGTGTTGGCGGTGGTCGCAATAATCACGTCCATGCCGCGGACCTGGTCGACCTCGTCGTAGCTGATCTCCGGGAAGATCAGCTGTTCCTTCAGGCCGGTGGCATAGTTGCCGCGGCCGTCGAACGACTTGTCGGACAGGCCACGGAAATCGCGGACGCGCGGGAGCGCGATCGTGACGAACCGGTCGAGGAACTCGTACATCCGCTCGCGGCGCAGGGTGACCTTGCAACCGATCGGCATATGCTCGCGCAGCTTGAACTGGGCGATCGACTTCTTGGCCTTGGTCACGACGGCCTTCTGGCCGGCGATCTTGGTCATTTCGACCGCGGCCTTCTCGACCTTCTTCTTGTCCTGCGTGGCTTCGCCGACGCCCATGTTGAGCACGATCTTGCTCAGCCGGGGCACCTGCATCGGGTTGGTGTAACCGAACTTCTCGGTCATCGCCTTGACGATGCGGGCTTCGTAATCCGCCTTGAGGCGCGGCGTATAACGCTCGCTATTGGCTTCAGCCACCGATCTTCTCCCCGGACTTCACGGCCACGCGGACCTTCTTGCCGTCGTGCATCTCGAACCGGACGCGCGTGGGCTTGCCCGTCTTGGGATCCTCCAGCGCGACCTTCGACACGTGCAGCGGCGCTTCGAACCGATCGAGACCGCCCTCGGGCTGCCCCTGCGTCGGCTTGCGATGACGCGTGGCGATGTTGACGCCGGCGACGATCACTTTCGAATCCTTGGGCATCGCCTTGGTGATCTCACCATGCTTGCCCTTGTCCTTGCCGGACAGGATGACGACCTTGTCGCCCTTCTTGACCTTCATTCCGCTCATCACAGCACCTCGGGGGCGAGCGAGATGATCTTCATGTGGTTCTTCGCGCGCAACTCGCGGACCACCGGGCCGAAGATACGAGTGCCGATCGGCTCCTCGTTCTTGTTGACCAGGACCGCAGCGTTGCCGTCGAAGCGGATCGTGGAACCGTCGGGACGATGAATGTCCTTTGCGGTCCGCACGATCACCGCACGGTGAACGTCGCCCTTCTTAACCTTGCCGCGGGGAGCGGCTTCCTTAATCGATACGACGATGATGTCGCCGACCGTCGCGAAACGACGCTTCGAGCCACCCAGCACCTTGATGCACTGGACGCGCTTGGCACCGCTGTTATCCGCAACGTCGAGATTGGACTGCATCTGGATCATGTGTCAGTCCTCCTTCAGGCGGCTGCGACGGGCGTGGCATGGACATCGACACGGTCGAGCACCTTCCACGTCTTCAGTTTGGAAATCGGTGCGCACTCTTCGATCCGGACCGTCTCGCCTTCGCGGAACGTATTCGTCTCGTCATGCGCATGGTACTTCTTCGAACGACGCATGATCTTGCCGTACACAGGGTGCTTCACCTTGCGTTCGACCGAGACCACGATCGTCTTGTCGGTCTTGTCGGAGACCACCGTTCCGGTCAGCACGCGCTTCGGCATGGCTGGCGCTCCTTACTTGGCAGCCGAGCGGTTACGCTCGGTCTGGAGGGTCTTGATCTGCGCGATCGTCCGGCGGACCACACGAACCCGACTGGGCTTTTCCAGCTGGTTGGTGGCAGCCTGGAAGCGCAGGTTGAACTGTTCCCGCTTCAGCTCGGTGAGCTGCGTCGACAGCTGGTCGTCCGTAGCGGACTTCATGTCTTCAATCTTCGCCATGTCACTCGGCCTCGTGGACGGACTCGCCCAGACGGGCAACGACCTTGGTCTTGATGGGCAGCTTCTCCATCGCACGCTCGAAAGCGACGCGGGCGATCGGACCGGGGACACCGTCGAGCTCGAACAGGATGCGACCCGGCTTCACGCGGGCGGCCCAGAATTCGGGCGAACCCTTGCCCGAGCCCATGCGGACTTCGGCAGGCTTCGACGAGACCGGCACGTCGGGGAAGATGCGGATCCACAAACGCCCCTGGCGCTTGATGTGACGCGTGATCGCGCGGCGTGCCGCTTCGATCTGGCGTGCGGTGATCCGATCGGGCTCCATGGCCTTGAGGCCGAAGGCACCGAAGTTGAGCGACGTTCCACCCTTGGCGTCGCCATGGATCCGGCCCTTGAAGGCCTTGCGGAATTTCGTGCGCTTTGGTTGCAGCATGTCTTGTACCTTCTGACACCGTAACGACGGTCGATCAGGCCAACTGGATAAGGGGAGGCGCGGCCCTACGCGATTATCGCGCGGTGCGCCACCCCCTCATGTTCAGCGTGCCGGACGAACCCCCGAGGTCTGTGCTTCCATCATGAGGCGGTCCTGCGCGAGCGGATCATGACCAAGGATCTCACCCTTGAAGATCCAGACCTTCACGCCGCACACGCCATAGGCGGTGTGGGCTTCGGCCTCGGCATAATCGACGTTCGCGCGCAGCGTGTGCAGCGGCACCCGGCCCTCGCGGTACCATTCGGTCCGCGCGATTTCCGCGCCGCCCAGACGGCCGGCGCAGGTGATCCGGATCCCCTCGGCGCCGAGACGCAGAGCGGACTGCACCGCACGCTTCATGGCACGACGGAACGCGATGCGGCGCTCGAGCTGATCGGCGACGCCCTGGGCCACGAGCTTCGAGTCGATCTCGGGCTTGCGGATCTCGACGATGTTCAGCGACACGTCGCTGGTGGTCATCTTGCCGAGCGTCCGGCGCAGCTTTTCGATGTCCGCACCCTTCTTGCCGATGATCACGCCGGGGCGTGCGGCATAGATGGAGATGCGCGCGAGCTTGGCGGGACGCTCGATCACGACCTTGGAGATCGCGGCCTGCGGCAGCGAGGTCATGATGTGCTTGCGGATCTTCAGATCCTCGAGCAGCAGACGACCATAGTCGGCGCCTTCGGCGTACCAGCGGCTGTCCCAGGTACGGTTGATCTGCAACCGCATCCCGATCGGGTTGGATTTCTGACCCATTATTCGGCCTCCTGCTCGCGCACGACGATCCGGACGCGCGAGAATGGCTTGATGATCTGGGTCGAACGACCGCGGGCGCGCGTGGCGAACCGCTTCATGACCAGGCCCTTGCCGACCGATGCTTCCTTCACGACGAGGGCGTCCACGTCGAGATTGTGATTGTTTTCCGCGTTGGCGATCGCGGACGCGAGGCACTTGCGCACATCGACGGCCATCGCCTTGGTGGAGAACTGGAGGATGTTGAGCGCGTCGCTGGCCTTGCGGTTGCGGATGAGCGCCGCCACTAGGTTCAGCTTCTGCGGCGAACCGCGAACGGAGGTGGCGACCGCGAGGGCCTCCTTCTCGCCGACGCGGCGCGGGCTAACGGACTTCGACATCAGCGCTTGCCCTTCTTGTCCGCGGCATGGCCGGGGAAGTAGCGCGTGGGCGCAAACTCACCGAGCTTCATGCCGACCATGTCCTCGTTCACCGAAACCGGCACGAACTTGCGACCGTTGTAGACGCTGAAAGTCAGGCCCACGAACTGCGGCAGGATGGTCGAACGACGCGACCACGTCTTGATGGCACCACGGGTGCCGCCGTCTGACGCCGCCTCGGCCTTCCGCAGAAGGTGGAGATCGACGAACGGACCTTTCCATACGGAGCGGGCCATGATTACCTCTTCTTCTTCGCGTGACGCGAACGGATGATCATCTTGTCCGTGGACTTGTTCGACCGGGTGCGTGCACCCTTGGTCGGCTTGCCCCACGGGGTGACCGGGTGACGACCGCCCGATGTCCGGCCTTCACCACCGCCATGCGGATGGTCGACCGGGTTCTTGGCGACGCCGCGGGTCAGCGGACGCTTGCCCAGCCAGCGGTTGCGGCCGGCCTTTGCAAGGTTGGTGTTGCCGTTGTCCGGGTTGGACACGGCACCGACAGTGGCCATGCAGTCGGACCGGATATAGCGCTGCTCGCCCGAATTGAGGCGAACCATCACCATGCCCTTGTCGCGACCGACAACCTGCACATAGGTGCCGGCGGCGCGAGCGATCTGGCCACCCTTGCCCGGCTTCATCTCCACATTGTGGACGATGGTGCCGACTGGAGCCTGGCCGATTTCCATGGCGTTGCCCGGCTTCACGTCGGTACGCTTGGCGGCGACGATGACGTCACCCGGTGCCAGGCGCTGCGGCGCGATCACATAGGATTGTTCGCCGTCCTCGTAGTTGACGAGGGCGATGAACGCCGAGCGGTTCGGATCATATTCCAGGCGCTCGACGGTCGCGGGCTGATCCCACTTCCGACGCTTGAAGTCGATATGGCGATAGGACTGCTTGTGACCGCCCGCGATACCGCGTGCCGTCGCATGGCCCTGGTTGTTACGCCCACCGGACTTGCTCTTGCCTTCGGTCAGCGCCTTGACGGGCTTCCCCTTCCAGAGCGACGACTTGTCGACGAGGATCAGGCCACGGCGGGCCGGGCTCGTCGGGTTATAATGCTTGAGTGCCATATCGCCCTCAGATCCCGGTGGTGACGTCGATGGTCTGGCCGGCGGCCAGCGTCACGATCGCCTTCTTCATGTCGGAACGGGTATAGTCCTTACCCTTCCACTTCTTGGTCTTGCCCTTGACCAGCATCGTGTTGACGCCCGTCACGGTGACCGAGAACAGTGCTTCGACGGCAGCCTTGATTTCAGGCTTCGTCGCACTGGTCGCGACCTTGAACACGACCGCATTATGCTCGGAGAGCAGGGTCGTCTTCTCGGTGATGTGCGGCGCGAGGACGACGTCGTAGTGACGATCCTCGACCGACTTGGCGGCTTGCTTAGCCATTGAACCGCGCCTCCAGCTTTTCGACGGCCGCGCGGGTCAGGACCAGCGTGTCGTGCTTCAGAATGTCGTAAACATTGGCGCCCATGGCGGGCATCACGTTGATCGACCGCAGGTTGCCGCTCGCCATCGCGAAGCTCTGCTCCACCATGTCGCCGTCGATCACCAGCGTGGTCCGGCCGAAACCGAGTTCCGACAGCGATGCCGCCAGCGTCTTGGTCTTGGCGTTCTCCAGGGACAGCGTGTCCATGACGATCAGCTTGCCGTCCTTCGCCTTCGACGACAGCGCCATGCGCAGGCCGAGCGAACGAACCTTCTTGTTCAGCGACGGATTGAAGTCGCGGACCCGCGGGCCGTGCGCCTTACCACCACCGATGAAGATCGGGGCGCGACGATCGCCGTGGCGAGCCGTACCGCCGCCCTTCTGGCGACCGAACTTCTTGCCGGTGCGGGCAACGTCGGAACGCTCGCGCGCGCCACGTGCCGTACCCCGGCGCTTTTCCAGCTGCCACGTCACGACGCGGTGCAGGATGTCGGCGCGCGGATCGAGCCCGAAGACGTCGTCGGCGAGATCGATATCCCCGCCGGCTTCGCTGAGCGATGAGATCTGAACCTTCATGATCAGCCCTCCTGGCCATCAGTGGTGGTCGCAGGTGCTTCGGCCGGAGCCTCGGTCTGCTGAATGTTCGCGGTCGAAGCCTTGGGCTTCACCGAACCCGGCGTGGGGGAATCGGCATGCGCCGAAACCTTGACCGCGTCCTTCACCAGCAGCCAGCCGCCCTTCGAGCCCGGCACGGAGCCCTTCACGAAGATCAGGCCACGCTCGACGTCCGTCTGGACGATCTCGAGGTTCTGCTGGGTCCGGCGCTTGTCACCCATGTGACCGGCCATCTTCTTGTTCTTGAAGACCTTGCCCGGATCCTGGCGCTGACCGGTCGAACCGAGCGAACGGTGGGAGACGGACACACCGTGGGTTGCGCGCAGACCACCGAAGTTCCAGCGCTTCATGCCGCCGGCAAAGCCCTTGCCCTGCGTACGGCCGGCGATGTCGACCAGCTGGCCAACGGCGAAATGGTCGGCGGAGATTTCCGCGCCCACTTCGAGGAGGCTGTCCGCGTCGACGCGGAATTCGGCGACATACGCCTTGGGCTCAACTTCAGCCTTGCCGTAATGGCCACGCTGCGGCTTCGCCACATTCTTCGCCTTCGCGGTGCCCGCGCCCATCTGGACTGCGGTGTAGCCGTCGCGGTCGGCTTCGCGGTGCGAGATGACCTGCGCGCCTTCCAGGCTCAACACGGTCACGGGCACATGCCGGCCGTCGTCCTGGAACAGGCGGGTCATGCCCATCTTCTTCGCGATCACGCCACTGCGCATGATCTTGTCCTTCCCTTCAGAGGCTCCCAACTGCGCGGGAGCGTGATTACGAAAAAAGCCCCGCGCTGCTGCACGGAGCCCACCCTGGTCGTACCGATTATGCCCCCGTCCGGGCTGCTGTCCTGATCCGCCGGCAAACCGGTATCACAGAAGACGGGGACTCGGTCACCGGCAAGCCGGTCGGTATCCCTGCTCTTCCACCACGATCGACGAATCGATCATGAAAAAGCGACAGCGGGGTGAATCACCCCGCTGCGATGCGCATGCCTTAGGCGAGTTTGATCTCGACATCAACACCTGCGGCAAGATCGAGCTTCATCAGTGCGTCGACCGTCTGCGGGGTCGGCTGCACGATGTCGAGGAGACGCTTGTAGGTCCGGACCTCGAACTGCTCGCGCGACTTCTTGTCGACGTGCGGGCCACGGTTGACCGTGAACTTGTCGATGTGCGTCGGAAGCGGGATCGGACCCCGGATGAGTGCGCCGGTGCGACGGGCGGTGTCGGCGATTTCGCCGGTCGCCTGATCGAGCACGCGGTGATCGAACGCCTTGAGGCGAATGCGGATATTGGTGTCCATGTCCCTACCGATGCGAAAGAGCCTGCCCACGTGCCACGTTCCTGCCGGAACGGACGGGGCTTCCATTAAACGCGAACCGGCCGACTCCCCTGTTCGGGGGAGCCGGCCGGCTCGTTGAGGCAGTCTATATTACTTCGTGATCGAAGCGACAACCCCTGCACCGACAGTGCGGCCACCTTCGCGGATCGAGAAGCGCAGGCCCTCTTCCATGGCGATCGGTGCGATCAGCTTGACGCTGAGCTGCACGTTGTCGCCCGGCATCACCATTTCGGTGCCCTCGGGAAGCACGACTTCACCGGTGACGTCCGTGGTGCGGAAGTAGAACTGCGGGCGGTAGTTGGCGAAGAACGGCGTGTGACGGCCACCCTCTTCCTTCGACAGCACGTAGACTTCCGAGGTGAACTCGGTGTGCGGCTTGATCGAGCCGGGCTTGCAGAGGACCTGGCCGCGCTCGACCTCTTCACGACCAACGCCGCGAACCAGCGCGCCGATGTTGTCGCCGGCCTGACCGGAGTCGAGCAGCTTGCGGAACATCTCGACGCCCGTGACCGTGGTCTTGCGGGTGTCCTTGATTCCGACGATCTCGACTTCCTCGCCGACCTTGACGATGCCGGTCTCGACGCGGCCGGTGACGACCGTACCGCGACCCGAGATCGAGAACACGTCCTCGATCGGCATCAGGAACGGACGGTCCAGCGGACGCTCCGGCTGCGGGATGAACGTGTCGACGGCTTCCATCAGCTTGAGGACGGCCGAGCGGCCGATCTCTTCGTTGGTGCCGTTGAGCGCGCAGACGGCCGAACCCGGAATGACGGGGATGTTGTCGCCGTCGAAGTCGTAGGACGACAGCAGCTCGCGGATTTCCAGCTCGACGAGCTCGAGGATCTCGGCGTCGTCGACCAGGTCGACCTTGTTCATGAACACGACGAGCTGCGGCACGCCGACCTGGCGTGCGAGCAGGATGTGCTCGCGGGTCTGCGGCATCGGGCCGTCGGTCGCGGAGACGACGAGGATGCCGCCGTCCATCTGCGCGGCGCCGGTGATCATGTTCTTCACATAATCGGCGTGGCCCGGGCAATCGACGTGCGCGTAGTGACGAGCCTGCGTTTCGTACTCGACGTGGGCGGTCGAGATGGTGATGCCGCGCTCGCGCTCTTCCGGCGCCTTGTCGATGTTGTCGTAGCTGGTGAAGGTGGCGCCGCCGGTCTCGGCCAGCACCTTGGTGATCGCTGCGGTCAGCGAGGTCTTACCGTGGTCGACGTGACCGATGGTGCCGATATTGCAGTGCGGCTTGGTCCGCTCGAACTTAGCTTTCGCCATGATGTCCTACCTTCTTACGTTTGATGTCGGGCGCTTGCCCTTGGCTCATTTCCGGGGCGCGCCCACCCGCCGTGGACGCGCCCTTAGCGATGTTTTCCGGCTTAAGCCAGCTTAGCCTTCAGCTCTTCGGCGACGTTCGAGGGAACTTCGTCATAATGCGAGAACTGCATGCTGTACTGTGCCCGGCCCTGGGTGAACGAGCGGAGCTGGTTCACATAACCGAACATGTTCGCCAGCGGCACCATCGCCTCGACCACCTGGGCGTTGCCCCGGCTGTCGGTGCCCTGGATCTGACCGCGGCGGCTGTTCATGTCGCCGATGACGTCGCCCAGATAATCCTCCGGGGTGACGACCTCGACCTTCATGATCGGCTCGAGCAGCTTGATGCCCGACTTGACGGCCGCTTCGCGCATGCCGGCCCGGCCCGTGATTTCGAACGCCAGCGCGCTGGAGTCGACGTCATGGTAGGCACCGTCATACAGCGTCGCGGTGAAATCGATGATCGGGAAGCCGATCAGCGATCCGGTCGCCGCGATCTCGCGGATACCCTTCTCGACCGAGGGGATATATTCCTTCGGGACGTTGCCGCCCTTCACCTCGTCCTTGAAGATCACGCCCTGGCCGCGCTCGCCCGGCTCCACCGTGAACTTGATGCGGCCGAACTGGCCGGAGCCGCCCGACTGCTTCTTGTGGGTGTAGTCGACGTCGACCTTCTTCGCGAGCGACTCGCGATAGGCCACCTGCGGCGCACCGATGTTCGCCTCGACCTTGAACTCGCGCTTCATGCGATCGACCAGGATCTCGAGGTGGAGCTCGCCCATCCCCTTGATGATGGTCTGGCCGCTCTCGTTGTCCGAAGACACGCGGAACGACGGATCTTCGCGTGCCAGGCGATTGAGCGCGACGCCCATCTTCTCCTGGTCGGCCTTGGTCTTCGGCTCCACCGACAGCTCGATGACGGGCTCCGGGAATTCCATCCGCTCAAGGATGATCGGCGCATTGAGCGAACAGAGCGTCTCGCCCGTCGTGGTATCCTTGAGGCCCGCCAGTGCGACGATGTCGCCGGCATAGGCCACCTGGATGTCCTCGCGGTCGTTGGCATGCATCAGCAGCATGCGGCCGACCTTTTCCTTCTTGTCCTTGACCGAGTTCATCACGACCGTGGCCGTGTCGAGCTTACCCGAATAGATGCGGGCGAAGGTCAGGGTACCGACAAACGGATCGTTCATGATCTTGAACGCCAGTGCGGCGAAGGGGGCATCATCGGCCGGCGGACGCGTCTCGACGGTGACGCCGTCGAGCTTCAGGCCTTCGACCGGGGGAATGTCGAGCGGGCTCGGCAGATAGTCGACCACGCCGTCGAGCAGGGGCTGGACACCCTTGTTCTTGAACGCGGAGCCGCAGAGGACCGGCACGAACGAGAAGTTCAGCGTGCCCTTGCGGATCAGCGCCTTCAGCTGCGCGGTGGTCGGCTCGGTGCCTTCCAGATACGCGGTCATCAGCTCGTCGTCCTGCTCGACCGCCATCTCGATCAGCTCGGACCGGGCGGTGGCAGCGGCATCGGCGAGATCAGCCGGGATGTCCTGATATTCGAACTTCGCGCCCAGCGACTCTTCGAGCCAGATGATCGCACGGTTCTCGACCAGATCGACCAGACCCTTGAAGCCGCCCTCGATGCCGATCGGCAAGTAGAGCACGGCCGGACGCGCACCGAGGCGGTCCTTGATCATGTCGACGCAACGCTCGAACGACGCACCGGTACGATCCAGCTTGTTGATGAAGCACATGCGCGGAACCTTGTACTTCTCCGCCTGGCGCCACACCGTCTCGGACTGCGGCTCCACGCCGGCAACGCCGTCGAAGCACGCGACCGCGCCATCGAGCACGCGCAGCGAACGCTCGACTTCGATCGTGAAGTCGACGTGCCCGGGGGTGTCGATGATGTTGATGCGGTGGTCGTTCCAGAAGCAGGTCGTGGCAGCGGACGTGATCGTGATCCCGCGCTCCTGCTCCTGCTCCATCCAATCCATCGTCGCGGTGCCTTCATGCACTTCGCCGATCTTGTAGGACTTGCCGGTGTAATACAGGATGCGTTCGGTCGTCGTCGTCTTGCCGGCATCGATGTGCGCCATGATGCCGATGTTGCGATACTTGTCGAGCGGATGGCTGCGGGCCATGATGGTATCTCCGATGTCGGGGTTCGGAGCCCGAGGCCCCTCGCACAGACGATATAAGTAGGAACCGTGACGCTTTCGAGTCCCGGCCGCCGTCGCCGACGAGCCGGGGCGCGTGGGTCAGAAACGTGTCGCCGCGATGGACGACACCCCCCTGCCCGGCCGCTATTTTACCAGCGGTAGTGCGAGAAGGCGCGGTTCGCTTCCGCCATGCGGTGCGTGTCTTCGCGCTTCTTCACCGCGTTGCCGCGGTTGTTGGCGGCATCGAGCAGTTCGCCCGACAGGCGGCCCGACATCGTGTTCTCGCTGCGCGCGCGCGCGGCCGAGATCAGCCAGCGGATCGCCAGTGCCTGGGACCGTTCCGGCGGCACTTCGACGGGCACCTGGTAGGTGGCACCACCGACGCGACGCGAACGGACTTCGATGCCCGGTGCGATGTTGACCAGCGCATCGTGGAACACGGCGAGCGGCTCGCGCTTGGCGCGGGTCTCGACGGTTTCGAGCGCCGAATAGACGATGCCCTCTGCGGTCGACTTCTTGCCGTCATACATGACGGAATTCATGAACTTCGAGAGGATCACGTCACCGAACTTGGGATCGGGGAGGATGATGCGCTTCTCGGGACGACGACGACGTGCCATCAATTTTTCCTTTTAACTTCAGCCTGGGAGATCGAACATGCGCCCCGGCGGTGTGCCGGGGCATAAGGCGATCGGCTTACTTCGGACGCTTGGCGCCGTACTTGGAGCGGGACTGCTTGCGGTTCTTCACACCCTGTGTGTCGAGCACGCCGCGCAGGACATGATAGCGCACGCCAGGAAGATCGCGCACACGCCCGCCGCGGATCAGCACGACGCTGTGCTCCTGCAGGTTGTGGCCCTCGCCCGGGATGTAGCTGATGACTTCGCGGCTGTTGGTCAGGCGAACCTTCGCAACCTTGCGCAGCGCCGAGTTCGGCTTCTTCGGAGTCGTCGTATAGACACGGGTGCAGACACCGCGCTTCTGCGGGTTCTTTTCCATTGCCGGGACCTTCGACTTCTCCTTCTGGAGAACGCGTCCGTGGCGCACGAGCTGGTTGATCGTTGGCATGAAGCCCTTCACCTTTTAAAGTTACTTTACCGTGCCTGTTCGTGCGGGAATGCACGAAGGCCCCGGCGGTCATCACGACCGTTCCGAAGCCCTACACACATCGGCAATGTTCAAGCTGATCCGGATAAACCGAGCACGAAACCGCACCCGACCCGGTTCGGATCGCCGCGCGCTATACCGCGCAGGGCCGCACGGGTCAACGGGCGGGAACCTTTTGGCCCCTACCCTTGCCGACGATCAGGACGAGACAGGCTTGATGTAGATCGCCGCCAGCACCGGCCAGTCGCGGCGCAGGTCCGTCTCCACCTCCGCGATCAGCGCCTCGACGCGCCCGACCGCGACCGTGTCGTCGAAATCGACGTCCATGCCGAGGAACACGATCTCCGGCGCCAGGTGGACCGTCGTCACCTTCACCACGCGCACGACCTCCGAACGGCCGTCCACCGACGCGCGCACCGCGGCGATCAACGCGGGGTTCGCGCGCTCGCCGATCAGCAGGTCCTTCGATTCGCGGGCCAGCACGATCGCGACGAGCCCCAGCACCACGCCGATCGCGATCGACGCCACCCCGTCCCAGCGCGCATCGCCGGTCGCGTGGCTGATCGCCACGCCGAATCCCGCAAGCAGCAGCCCGACGATCGCGGCGCTGTCCTCGAACAGCACGATGAACGTCGTGGGATCCTTCGACCGGCGCACCGCCTGCCACCAGCTGAGGTCGCCCTGCGCCGCGACGAATTCGCGCCGCGCGACGAACCAGCTGCTCCCCTCCAGCGCCAGCGAGACCGCGAGCACGACATAGTTGATCGTCGGATCGCGCATCTCCTCCGGTTCGGAGATGTGCAGCACGCCTTCGTAGACCGAGAAGCCGGCGCCCACCGCGAAAATCAGGATCGCCACGACGAACGACCAGAAGTACAGCTCGCGGCCGTAGCCCAGCGGATGCAGGTCGTCCGCCGGCTGCTCCGACCGCTTGCGGCCGTAGAGCAGCAGCACCTGATTTGCCGAGTCGACGACCGAGTGGAAACCCTCGGTCAGCATCGCCGACGACCCGGTGATCCCGGCCGCCACGAACTTGGCCACCGCGATCCCCATGTTCGCGGCCAGCGCGGCGTACAGCACCAGATTGCCGCCTTTGCCCTCCTGCGATGCGCTCATGCCCTCGACCGTCCTTCCCTGTTACGTGAGCAGCGGATCCCGCACAGGCTGGACGTTCAGACGTCCCGTCCTATCTGCGATGCCATGCGCGCCGCCCTCCTCGCCCTGCTGCTCGGATCGGCGTGCCTCGGCGGCTGCTCCGATCTGATCCGCGACAAGATCTATCTCGCCCCCGACACCCCCGTAACCATCGGCAACTTCACAAGGTCCGCGCCGCAGGAAGTGCGCGTCGCGCTGCCCGGCACTGGGTCGTTGCAGGGCTTCTACTGGCCGGGCGAACGGACCGACCCGGACATCGTGGTGTTCTTCCACGGCCGGCGTGCCAGCCAGGGCGTCGGCGCGAAATATGCCGAGTATCTGTCCGGTCACGGCGATTCGGTGCTGGTCGCCTCCTATCCCGGTTTCGCCGGCAATCCGGGCCGGCCGAGCGAGACGTCGATGCGCGCGACGGCCCACGCGTTCGCGACCGAAGCCCGCCGCCTGAAGGGACCGCAGGCGCGGCTGTGGTTCGTCGGCCATTCGCTGGGCGCCGCCGTCGCGATCGAGGCCGCCGCGGACGAGGGCGCGGCGGGGGTCGTCGCGCTGTCACCCTTTACCCGGCTGTCGGCCGCGGCGCCGTGGGCGACGCGCGCGTTCGTCGTCGATCGGTGGGACAATCTCGCCGCGGTCCGTCGCCTGCGCGTGCCGCTCCTGCTGATCCACGGGCGGGAGGACACGATCGTGCCGGCCGAACAGTCGGCGGCGCTGCTCGATGCGGCCGCCGGGCCCGCCGTCCTCGTCGAAATGGCCGATCGCGCGCACAAGCCGCAGATGCACGAACTGGGACCGTTCATCACCGAGGGGATCGCGGCGATGGGATCGGGCGCTTTCGCCGGATGGCCGCAGACGACGACGCCCGGCTGGACCGTGCGGCGCCACGACCCATAACCGTATCCCGTCGCGGCTAGAGCGTCCGAACCGCCGGCCCGACCGGACGGGGTCTGGCGAACGCCGTGCAGAGCAGCATCCAGCCCGTCCCCACGCACCAGCCGGCGATGACGTCGCTTGGCCAGTGGACGCCGAGCACGACTCGCGACACGCCGACGAGCAGCACGAACAGGATCGCGACCGGCCACACCCGCTTCGGGCGCATGCCGTGCCGCACGAGCAGCCAGCCGATGCACAGGAACACCGCCGACGCGTTCGACGCGTGGCCGCTCGGGAAGCTGAGCGAGGTTTCGACCGCGAGATGGTTCAGGATGTCCGGCCGCGCGCGCCCGACGATCTGTTTCAGCCAGGCATTACCGACCAGCACGCCGATCGTGGTGGCGGCCAGCACGGCCGCCCCGGTCCAGTCGCGCCGCCACGCCAGCACGACGCCGACCGCGGCCGCGATGGGCAACCGCACCGCCGCCGACCCCGCGACGGTCGCGAACAGCAGCACCGCCACCGGCCACCCCGCCGCCCGCGCGGGCCCCGCCAGCCCGAGCAGCACCGCGGCATCGAACTGACGCAGGCCGCCCGCCTCCACCGCGAAACCGATCGCTGCGGCGACGAGCCACAGCGCCAGCACCATAAGCAGTCGCACCGGCAGCGTCACCGCCCGTGACCCCGGCGAACGGGGCAGCGCGTGCGCGTCCACCCTAGAAATGGATCGCCCGACCGTAGGCGCCCAGCACGCTCTCGTGCATCATCTCGCTCAGCGTCGGGTGGGCGAACACGGTCTGCATCAGCTCGGTCTCGGTCGTTTCCAGCTGGCGTGCGACGACATAGCCCTGGATCAGCTCGGTCACTTCCGCGCCGATCATGTGCGCGCCAAGCAACTCACCGGTTTTCGCATCGAACACCGTCTTCACGAAACCCTCGGCCTCGCCCAGCGCGATCGCCTTACCGTTGCCGATGAAGGGGAACTTGCCGACCTTCACCTCGTGGCCCAGCTCCTTCGCCTTGGCTTCGGTGAAGCCCACCGACGCGACCTGCGGCCGGCTGTAGGTGCAGCCCGGGATGTTCGCCTTGTCCATCGGATGGACGCCGGCATAGCCCGCGATCGCTTCGGCTGCGATCACGCCCTCGTGGCTCGCCTTGTGCGCCAGCCACGGTGCGCCGGTGACGTCGCCGATCGCCCAGATGCCCGCAACGTTGGTGCGGCCATACGGATCGGTTTCGATGTTGCCGCCCTTGGCGGTCGCGACGCCCAGCGCCTCCAGCCCGATATTCTCGGTGTTCGGCGCAATTCCGATCGCGACGATGACGTGGCTGTAGTCGCGGACCTCGTCGGTGCCGTTCACCTTGACGGTCGCCTTGATCCCGTCGGCGGACGACTCGATCTTCGACACGCCCGAGTTCGTCAGGATCGTCATCTTCTGCTTGGTCAGCGCCTTCAGCATGAAGTCGGACACATCGGCATCCTCGACCGGCAGGATCCGGTCGAGCATCTCCACGATCGTCACATCGACGCCCATGTCGCTGTAGAAGCTGGCGAACTCCACCCCGATCGCGCCCGAACCGATGACGAGCAGCTTGGTCGGCAGCACGGTCGGCGTCATGGCGTGGCGATAGGTCCAGATCCGCTCCCCGTCCGCCTTGGCGAACGGCAGGTCGCGGGCGCGCGCGCCGGTCGCGACGATGATGTCCTTGGCGGCCAGTTCGACCGTCTCGTCGCCGCGCTTCACGCTCAGCTTGCCCGGTGCGGTGATCGTGCCGACGCCTTCGACGACCGCGATCTTGTTCTTCTTCATCAGGCCCTTCACGCCTGCGTTCAGCTGCCCGGCCACCTTGCGGCTGCGCTCGACGACTTTGGCCAGGTCGAACGCGACATTTTCCGCGGACAGGCCGTAGGAGCCGGCATTCTGCATGTAGTGATAGATTTCGGACGTGCGGAGCAGCGCTTTGGTCGGGATGCAGCCCCAGTTGAGGCAGATCCCGCCGAGCCGTTCACGCTCGACGATGGCGACCTTCAGCCCCAGCTGCGCACCGCGGATCGCGGCGACATAGCCACCGGGGCCGGAACCCAGGACGATAAGGTCATATTGGTCGGCCACAAGCTGCTCCTACGGGTCGAATACGGGACGGACGGGCCGTCGTCGTAGTGCATCTAACGTCGCGAAGCTGACTTTGGAAGGTTGCGCCCCACGCCGCGCAGGGATAGCGCGAAATCCATGAAGGCCGCCCGTTACCTGCTCGCGCCCTGGTGGGCGATCCAGCTGTTCACCGGCGCGAAGTCGTTCGGCGACAATCCGCTGATCGGATCGCCCGCGCTCAACGCCCGCGGGCTCCACGTCCTGCGCATCCGGGCCGCCGCGGCGATGGCGACGCGGCGCCGCAAGCGGCTGGCGCACCTGCTGTCGGCGGAGGACCGCGCGGCGTTCGATCGCGACGGGTTCGTGCTGAAGCGCGATTTCCTGCCGCCTGCCCTGTTCGCGCAGCTCCGCGATCAGGCGCTCGGCTTTGCCGGCCCGACGCGCGAGATGGTGCAGGGCGACACGATCACCCGCCGTATCGCGCTCGATCCCGAAGCGCTCGCGGCCATCCCCGCCGCCCGCGCGCTGCTCGCCGATCCGGTCTGGCGCGGACTGCTGCGCTATGTCGGCAGCGCAGATGCCGAACCCGTCACCTACATCCAGACGATCCTGGCGCAGGTGAACGATGCGGAACCCGATCCGCAGACCAACCTGCACGCCGACACCTTCCACGCCACCGTCAAGGCCTGGCTGTTCCTGACCGATGTGGCGGAGGACGAGGGTCCGTTCGCCTATGTCCCCGGATCGCACCGCGATACGCCCGCGCGGCTCGCGTGGGAAAAGGCGATGAGCCAGCGCGTCACGTCCGGCGGCGACCGGCTGTCGTCGCGCGGGTCGTTCCGGATCAAGGCGGACGAACTGCCCGCGCTCGGCCTGCCGCCGGTCCAGCTGTTCGCCGTGCCGGCGAACACCTTGGTCGTGGCCGACACGCACGGCTTCCACGCCCGCGGGCCGTCGCTGCGCCCCTCGATCCGGGTGGAAATCTGGGCCTATGGCCGCCGCAATCCCTATCTGCCCTGGACCGGGTTGGATCTGCTCGGCCGCCCGGGCATCGCCGAACGGCGCGTGCCGTTGATGTGGGCCGCGCGCGACCGGCTGAAGAAAATCATCGGACAGCCGTGGCGCGATGTCGGCCGCAAACGCCCGGCCGATCCCGCCGCCTGATCCGTTACGGGACGGAGATGCAACTTATAAAGGCTTCATGCGATCCGTTCCGTCATAACCGTACGTAACTCGATCGCAGGCTGCGGCGACCGCGGCCCTCAACACCGGCTCGTCGGAGTCGAAAACGTCAGGAAGCTCGTTTCGCATGTTATCGTCGCTGCCCGTTCTGCGCGCGCCACCCTTTCCGGGGATCCGGCCGCAGGTGGCCAGCGTCAGCGCGATCCGCGTCGACCGCCGTCCGGAGAGCGTCACCGCCGACCGGGCCGACACGGATGCGCTGATCACCGCAGTCCGCACCGCGCGGGTCGGCGGCACCTTCTGGGGGCCGACGCCGCCGGTGCCCGACGGTCCCGCCACCGTGCTGCGCCCACGATCGGGCGACGATGCGCAAAAGCTGGCGACCGAGGCGCTGGACGTCGGTCCGGCCGGGCAGGTCGTGGCACTTCTACCGAAGGAAAGCTGGGCGCCCCGCGCGCAGCGTCGCCTCCGCAAGGACGGGATCGCCAGCACCATCGGCGACGTCGATCCCTGGCCGTTGCTGCGCCCCGACGTGCGGGTCATCGCGCACGGCGACGACGAACTCGTGCTGCTCGCGCAGATCGCCGGCGCGCAGGTCAGCGTGCGGTCGCCCGGCCGATTCGCGCCCGCCTCCCCGCGCCGCGCGCCGACGATCGCCGACCGGGTGTTCGCCGACATGGTCGCCGCGACCGTCTACCGCGATCCGATGACCGGCGACGCGACGGAGGCGATCGATGCGGTCGCAATGCTGGCCGACTGGCGCCGCGCGATCGATGCGAATCGCGGGATCGCGGTCGCCACCGGCATGGCACGCTGGAAACGCCGCGAGATCGAACGCTTCCTCTGGTCGGGCAGCCACCGGCCGCTGCGCTTCGTCCGCTCGGCCGCGACGGCGGTTCGGATCGCGAAACGCACCGGCGGCGTGATCGCCACCTGGCCCTCGCGCAGCCCGCCCGGCCTGACCGACGCCGCCGCGGCCGCCGGTGTGCCGGTCTGCATGGTGGAGGACGGCTTCATCCGCTCCGTCGGGCTCGGCGCCGCCTGCGTTCCTCCGCTGTCCGTCGCGCTCGACATGCATGGCATCCATTATGATCCGTCGCGCCCGTCGGACCTCGAATCGCTGCTCGCCGAAACGGAGTTTGACGACGCGATGCTCGACCGCGCCCGCGCGCTGATCGACTATGTCGTCGATCACGGCATCGGCAAATATGGCGCGGGCCGCAACGACGAGGCCGAGGAACGACCGTCCGGCGCCCGCCGCCGCGTGCTGGTGACCGGCCAGGTGGAGGACGATCTGTCGGTTCGGCTGGGCGGCGGCGATGTGCGCGGCAATTTCGACCTGCTGGCGCGCGCACGGGCCGCCGAGCTCGACGCCGACCTCTGGTACCGCCCGCATCCCGATGTCGATGCCGGCCTGCGCCGCGGTGCCGTGCCAGACGATCAGGCGCTGCTGCACGCCGATCGCGTCGTGCGCGGCGGATCGATGGCGACGCTGCTCGATCAGGTTGACGGGGTGCATGTGCTCACCTCGCTCGCCGGGTTCGAGGCGTTGTTGCGCGGCCGCGACGTGACCGTTCACGGACAGCCTTTCTTTGCAGGCTGGGGACTTACGCGCGACCTTGCGCCGCCAATCGTGCGTCGGAAACGACGATTGACTATCGTAGAACTGGTCGCGGGGGTTCTGATACTCTATCCCCGCTATCTCGACCCGCAAACCGGGTTGCCTTGTAGAGCGGAACGGATGACCGAAAGACTGGCCCATCAGAACCGCCCCGCCGGGACGCTGCTGACGCGCGTTCGGGGCATCCAGGGCCGGATCAGCCGACTGTGGCAAAAGGGATGATGGCATGAAGCATATCAAACCGGCGCCACGCAGCTTCCTGTTCCTGCAGGGGCCGCCCGGTCCGTTCTTCGCGCGGCTGGGTGATGCGCTCGCCGCGCTCGGACACGGCGTCCACCGCATCAACTTCAACGGTGGGGACCGGCGGTCCTGGCCGTCCGGCGCGGCGGATTTCCGCGGGTCGCTCGACGACTGGCCGCGCTTCTTCGAGGATTTCGTCCAAGCCAACGCGGTGACGGACCTGATCCTGTTCGGCGATTGCCGCCCGCTGCACAGCGCGGCGCACGGCATCGCGAAGCTCAACCACCTGCGCATCCACGTGTTCGAGGAAGGCTATATCCGGCCCGACTGGGTCACGCTCGAAGTCGACGGCGTGAACGGCAATTCGACGCTGTCGAAGGATCCCGACTGGTATCTGGAGGCGGCGCGCACGCTGCCGCCGCTGCCGACCTATCCCGGTGTCGCCTCGAGCTTCAAACGGCGCGCGAGCGAGGCGTTGTCCTATTACACGCAGAGCGTGCTGCAGAGCTGGCGTTTCCGGCAATATCGCTCGCATCGCGAAGGTATGGTGATCGTCGAGGGGCTGGGCTGGCTCAAGCGGTTCGGCACCGCAAAGACCGCGCGCGAACGGTCCGCGCAAATGCTCGCCCGGGTCGGCGAGAAACCCTATTTCGTCTTCCCGCTCCAGCTCAATTCCGATCACCAGATCCGCATCCACTCGCCGTTCGGCAACATGCGCGTCGCGATGGATTATGTGATCGAAAGCTTCGCGCGCGCGGCGCCGGCCGACGTCACGTTGGTCGTCAAGCAGCACCCGCTCGACAACGGGCTGATCGCCTGGCGGAAGCTCGCGCTCGCCGCGGCGAAGCGGCTCGGCATTTCGGACCGGCTGCTGTTCCTTGAGGAAGGCGACATCGCGCAACTCGTCGATGGCGCGCGCGGTCTGGTGACGATCAACAGCACGACCGGCACTCTGTCGCTCGGGGTCGGCGTGCCGACGATCGTGCTGGGCCATGCGGTCTACGACGTGCCGGGGATCACCCACCAGGGGTCGCTCGACGGGTTCTGGTGCGAACCGCTCGCGCCCGATCCGGAAATCTGGGACGCGTTCTGCCGCGTTCTGCTCGACCGGTGCCTCATCCGCGGTGGCTTCCTAAGCGAGGAAGGGCTGCAATTGCTGATCAGCGGTTCCGTCGCGCGGCTCACCCGCCGGACGTTGCCGGACGCCGCGGCGGTCGATGCCGCCACGCTGGTCGGATAATCACGGCTTACCCTATTGCCTGACTTGCCCAAGATCATTCTCGACATGTCGCGGCTGTTGTCGCGGGTGCTGCACGTCACCCCGACGGGGGTGGACCGCGTGGAAATGGCCTATGCCCGCGGGCTGGTCGAGACCGCAGGCGACCGGCTGGACTTCGCCGCGGTCCACCCGACCGGGATCTACGGCCGGTTGCCGGCAGACGCCGTCCTGCGCTTTCTGGACCGGACGGAGACGCGCTGGGAAACCGAGGGACGCGTCGGCCCCTGGGCGATGCGGCGGTCCGCGGTCGACGTGCTCAATCTCCTCCGCCCGCGCCCCGTACCGTCGCCCGCCCCGGGCGCGCCTGCGGTCTACGTCCAGTCCTCGCCCCATCACCTGACCAATCCGAAGCTGGTCCAGACGATCCTGCGCCGTGAAAATGCGCGCTTCGTCTGCTTGGTCCATGACCTGATCCCGCTCGAATATCCGGAATATGCGCGGGCGGGCGGCGCGGAGCAGCATCGTCAGCGGATCGAGACGATCCTGCGTCATGCGCACGGCATCATGTCGAACTCGCATGCGACGCTCGCTTCTCTGCGCCCGTGGATCGCGCGGCTCGGCGTCGATCCGGTCTGCCGCGTGGCGCATCTCGGCACGCATGACGGGCACCGGCCGGTCCGCCGGGCGAACGGGGAGGACGCACGGCCCTATTTCGTGTCGATGGGGACGATCGAGCCGCGCAAGAATCACCTGCTGCTGCTCAACCTGTGGCGGCAGATGTCGGAACGCCACGGCGCCGCCGCGATCCCGAAGCTCGTGCTGATCGGCCGACGCGGCTGGGAAAACGAACAGATCGTCGACATGCTCGAACGCTGCCCCGCGCTGGTCGGCTGCGTCGAGGAACATGGCGGCCTGTCGGACCAGGCGGCGCGCGCGCTGCTGGCGAACGCGAATGCGCTCTTGATGCCGTCCTTTGCTGAGGGGTACGGCATGCCGGTGGCCGAGGCGCTCGACCTGGGCGTCGCGGTGGTGTGCAGCAATCTGCCCTCGCTCCGCGAAGCCGGCGGCGGCGTGCCGACCTTCCTCGATCCGCTCGACGGACCGGCGTGGCACCGGGCTATCCTGGCCTATGCGGACCTCCAGAGCCCGGAGGCGGAGGCGCAACGCGAGCGCCTGACGACATGGCAAAGGCCCGGTTGGAAAGATCATATCGCGCGGCTTCACGATCTGATATCGGCGGTTTCGATATGAGCACCACGTTCAACAGCATGCCCCGCCCGTCGCTCTGGACCGGGCTCGCCATCCAGCTTCGCGTCATTGGCGCGCTCGTTCTGCGTGAAATGCACACGCGTTATGGGCGCGACAATATCGGCTACCTCTGGCTGATCGCCGAACCCCTGATGCTGGGCAGCGTGATCGCGTTGTTGCACAGCGGGGCGGCATCGCACGACGGGTTCAATCCCGTCGCGTTCACCGTCACCGGCTACTGTATCTTCATCATGTTTCGCGGCATCGTGAACCGGTCCGAAGGCGCTTTTGAGAGCAACGTCCCGCTGTTGTACCATCAGCAGGTCACGATGCTGGATGTCACGATTGCACGCGCCGTCCTGGAATTTGCCGGAACGTTCCTGTCATTCGTCATTCTGCTGTCGCTGATCATTGCGCTTGGTTACACCACCTTTCCTCCACGACCACTCTGGCTGATCCTGGCGATCGGGTACATGTTCTGGATCTCGCTGGCGGTATCGCTGGTGATTGTCGCGGGTACCTACGAAAATTCCGCTCTCGAAAAGATCGTGCATCCTTTCACTTACTTCATGATCCCGTTGTCCGGATCATTCTACCAGATGGTTTGGCTCCCACCCTTCTATCGCGATATTCTCCTGTGGGTTCCGCTGCCGCACATCTTCGAAATGGCGCGTTACGGCATGTTCCGCGGGACCAACCTTGAATTTGTCGATATCGTCTACTTGACCGGCTTCTGTATGGTTACCACGTTGATCGGGCTGTTGCTGATGAACACGTCGCGTCAGCGGATTCATCTGAGCTGATCGGGCAATCGGCCCGAGAGGTCCAAGCCGCCAGCCGGTGGCAATTCGCTGCAACTCGAGGTACTCATCCGTTTATGAACATGCATGGTTTCATCGCCCCCGTCGCGGACCGTAGCGACCATCGAAATGAATCGCGTTTTGCCGGGCTTCGGCACTGGGTGATCGCGCATCGTATGTTCGTGCTGGTCGTGCTGTTGCCGGCGCTGCTTGTGTCCGGCTACTATTACGGCATCGCATCCGACCAGTATGAATCCGAGGCGGATTTCGTGATCCGCTCGTCGGATAATGCCGGGGCGTCCGCGGGTGGCCTTGGTGCGATGCTCGGCATGGCCGGCGGCATCACGTCGTCCCAGTCCGAGGCCATGGGCGTATCGGACTATCTGAAGTCGCATGAGGTCGTGGACATCCTTCGCAAGCGCCTCGGCCTTGTCGAGCGGTTCCGCCGGCCGGAAATCGACGTGATCTCGAAATTGCATCCGGCGAACCCGTCGCCGGAGAAGCTCGAGAAATATTACAATGGGAAGGTCAAGGTCGAGTTCGATCGTGACACCGGCATTTCCCGGCTCCGGGTCCGGAGCTTCCGTCCGGAGGACTCCTACGCGATTATTCGCAGCCTCCTCACGCTCGGGGAACAGCAGGTCAACCAACTGAACCAGCGGACGTACCGCGATGCGGTCTCGTCCGCCCGCGCGCAGCTGGCGGAGGCCGAAACCGGCGTTGCGACGATCCAGAACCGGATCACGGGGTTCCGCCAGACCCGCCAGGACATCGACCCGGCCGGCACCGGTGCGGCGCAGATCCAGATGGTCTCGACGATGACCGCCAGCCTCAGCGCCGCGCGTGCGCAGCTGTCGGCGATGCGGAGCATGATCAGCACGACCAGTCCGCAATATCAGGCAATGGCACAGCGGGTCAGCTCGCTGGAACGGGAGCTGGCGTTGCAGTCGGGCAAGCTGACCGGCGGTAACTCGACGATCGCGAGCAGCCTCGGCAGCTATGAGGATCTCAAGGTCCGGCAGGACTTCGCCGCCAAGCGCTATGAAGCAGCCGCCGCAAACCTGGAGAAGGCGCGCGAGCAGGCGTCGCGCCAGCAGCTTTACCTCGTCCGCATCGTCGAGCCGAACCGTCCGGTGAAGTCGGAATATCCCGAGCGTGGCCGCATCGTGTTGACCGTAATCCTCGGCCTGTTGATCGCCTACGGCATCGGCTGGTTGCTGGCAGCGGGTGTTCGCGAGCACGTTGCCTGAGGCACAACTGCCGGGACGGCGGTCAAAAGTCGTCGTCCCGGCAGTGCAGATCAGCTTCCCATAACGCTGGCGTACAGCCCCGCGAGCCGCGCTCGATAGGCCACGTCAGAGAAAATCTGCGCACGCATCGTCCCCCTGGAGGCAAGATCTGTGCGGAGGACCTCGTCCCCGTCGATCCGCTTCAGCCCATCCGCGATCGCGCCAATATCGTGCGGATCGACCAGCAGGGCCGCCTCGCCCGTGACTTCCGGGATCGCGCCGGCAGTCGAGGACAGCACGGGCGTCCCGAGCGCCATCGCCTCCAGTACCGGGAGACCAAACCCTTCGTAAAGCGACGGAAACGTCACCGCCCGCGCGCCGCGGATCAGGCGGAGCAGCATCCGTTGCGGCAGATAGTCGATCTGCATCACCGCGGGGCTCGCCTGAACGCCCGGGATCGAACCGTTCGGCACCTGCCGCGCGGACTCGTGCCCCCAGGGTCGCCCGACGATCAGCAGCGGCGTCGCAGAGCGGGTCGACAGATAGGCCTCGATCAGGCGTTGAACGTTCTTCTTGGGCTCGACCGCGCCGTAGAACAGGAAATAACCGCGGTGACGAAGGCCAAAGCTGCCCTCGACGATGGCGGCGTCTTCCGCCGGATCGGCCGCGGGTGTGCGGAACGCGGGCGGCAACGCCTGATAGGTGTTGGTGACGCGCGCCGGGTCGAGCGGGAACCAGTCGAGCAGATCGCGGCGACTGGCGTCCGACACGGTGCAAATATGATCCGCCCGTGCAATGCAGTCGCGAAGCAGCGCCTGATAATGCGCCTTGTGGTCCAGCGTCGCATGCGGGAACTTCAGCGGCACGATATCGTGGATGGTGTAGACGTTCCGGGCACCCTCCAGCGTGATCGGCACCGGATAGGTCCAGTGCATGATCTGCGGCGGATCGGCCATCCGCACCGTCACGAACCGGCCGGTCCGCGCATAATGGCGATGCGCGATACCGAACAACCGGGCGCGCGACACCAGCCGGTCGAACCGTGGAAAACTGTCGGCGAACGCGGCCTTGTCGACGCGGTCGGTCAGCGGCACCGGATCGAGCGCGATCGGCGCGAACGGACGGATCGCCTCCCGCGTCCAGCGCGCGGCGGAAGCGAGGCCCTTCCGACGATCGGTCGGCGGTCGTTGCAGCGTATCGAAGAACCGGACCTCGCGCCCGTCGACCGGGCCGCGCACGTCGAGCCCGAACACTCCGACCGTCTCATGCCCCATCGCCCGCAGCGCATGGGCGAGCGTCAGGCCGTATGTCGCCACCCCGGTCCCGCCCGGCAGCGCGAGGTTATAGCCGTCAATCCCGATGCTAAGCGTCATATCGTTCCATTCCGGCCGCGCCGGACGGCACCGCGACCCTGCTGCGCGGGCCAGCGCGGCGGATCAGTGGCCGGCGGATCGCGCGATGCAATCCGCATACACAGCGCGCAACCGGGCGGCAAACCGCGCGCGGGAGAAGCGTTCGGCGCGTAGCCGGCCCGCCCCTGCCAACCGCACCCGTAGTCCGGCGTCACCGGCCAGTCGCGCGATCCCTGCGGCGATGGCACTCGCGTCGGTCGGATTCACGCCGAGTGCGGCCCCGCCCGTCACTTCCGCCAGCGCGCCGGTCGACGAGGTCAGCACGGGCGTGCCGGCCGCCATCGCCTCCACCGCCGGCAGCCCGAACCCCTCGTCCAGTGACGGGAACAGCAGAGCGGTGGCGTGGGCGACCAGATCCGCCAGCCGGTCCGCGGGAAGATAGGGCAGCCGGACGATGCCTGCCCCGTCCGCCCCCGCGGTGTTCGAAAAGTCCGGGCCAACCAGCACGAGCGGTTGCGCGACGCCGCTGCCCCGGTACGCCTCGATCAGCCGGGGCAGGTTCTTGCGCGGCTCGTCCAGCCCGCAATACAGGAAATAGCCGTCCGGCAGGACGCCGCCGGCAAGCGGTTGGGTCGCGGACGCCGGGGTCGCCTCGACAGCTTGGTAGCAATTGACGACCTGACCCGCGGGACAGCCGAGCTGCGCCAAAATGCGGGCGCGCGCATCCTCCGACACCGTCACGATCCGGTCACCCGCCTGCACGATCCGCGTCAGGACCGCCCGCAAACGTTTAGGATCGGTCCGGGCGAGATCCGGTCGATCGAGCGGGATGACGTCGTGTACGGTGTAGATATTGATCCAGCCCGCCAACCGGATCGGCACCGGATAGGTCCAATGCATGAGCCCGGGCCCGACGGTCGCCCTTAATCGCAACATCCGGCGATACAGACCGAAATGCACCTGCGCGGCCCGGAACACATGGCGGGCGTAAAGCGTCTCCAGGCTGCCCCCTTGCTGCACTTCGTGGACGCGCACCGCGACTTCGCGCGGCGATGCGGCCGTCAGCCAGCGTCCCACCGGTCCGTCGTCGTTGTCGCGCAGGATCATCGGCCGCCCACCGACCACCGGCAGCGTCGCCGCCAGCGACGCAGCATAGCGCGAAACCCCGGTTCCGCCGCCGACCAGCATGCGCCCGTCGACGCACAGCGGAAAGGACGGAGGGACGCGGTACATCGGCCATGTCATCTACGGCTTGGCGCGATGCGTCCATAGCCTTAAGACGGTGCTGAGTTGCCTCGACGGCACCGGTTTCCGAAGTGGCCAGGCGCAATGATCCAGTTCCAGAATGTCTCCAAGACCTACCATGTCCGCAAGTTCGAGAAGCTCGTCCTCTCGGACCTCAGCTTCGTGCTCCAAAAGGGGGAGTCGCTCGGTATCTGCGGCGCGAACGGTGCGGGCAAATCGACGCTGCTGCGGCTGATGTCGGGCGTCGAACCGCCGACCACGGGCACCGTGACGCGCCGGATGAGCACGTCATGGCCGCTCGGCTATGGCAGCACGTTCCAGTCCAGCCTGACGGGCGCCGACAACGCACGGTTCATCGCGCGCATCTACAACCGCGATGCCGACGAACTGCTCGCCTATGTCGAGGACTTCGCACAGCTCGGACCATATTTCCGTCAACCGGTCTCGACCTATTCGGCCGGCATGGGTGCGCGGCTGGCGTTCGGCATTTCGCTGGCCATCGATTTCGACTGTTACCTGATCGACGAAGTGACGGCGGCCGGCGACGAGCGGTTCCGCGCGCGCTCGCAGGCCGAACTGATGGACCGCCGCGACCGCGCATCGTTGGTGATGACGTCACACGACACCGGAACGCTCCTGACCTATACGACTCGCGGCGCCGTCGTGTACGGCGGCAGCCTGGTCATGTACGACACGATCGGAGAGGCCGTGGAAGTTCATCAGCGGTTGCAGGCACGCACGTCTTGACAGGTTCGTCCCGCTCGTCCTTTCCGGTCCGGATCGATTTTTGAGGTTTCCGACAGACATGCCGAATTCCCCGTTTCCGCGTTGCGGCTCCGTTTTCTCCTCGATTGCGATGGCATCGATGCTGGCGGGGTGCGCGACCCTGCCCTCCAGCGGCCCGACCGAACGGCAGATCCGGCGCGGCGCGGAGGCATCGAGCGGGCTTATTAAGTTCGCGATCGTCCCGCTCGACGCGGCGACGGTAGACCGGTTGCGGCGCGAGGAGACGACGCGTCGGACCAGCGTTGCAACGCTGGCGCAACTCGCACAGGACGCGCGCACCGATACGATCGGGCCCGGTGACGTGCTGACGATCAGTATCTACGAAGTCGGCGTCGCGCTCTTCGGCGGTTCCGTCACGCGCGTGGCGGGTGAGGGTTTCGACCCGTCCGCGCGTAGCGAAACCTTCCCGACGATGGTCGTCGACCGTGAAGGTACGATCCGCCTGCCGTATATCGGCCGGCTCGGCGTCGCGGGCCTGACGCCGTTCGAGGTGCAGCGCCTGATCGAACAGGGGTTGAAGGGCAAGTCGCAGAGCCCGCAGGCGCTGGTGTCGATCAGGACGAACATCGCCAACACCGTCTACGTCTCGGGCGACGTCCGGCGACCCGGTCGCCTCGAACTGTCGCTGGGACGTGAACGGCTGCTCGATGCGATCGCCGCATCGGGTGGCTCGGTCGGCACGTCCGAGGACACGCTCATCCGTTTTTCGCGCAACGGGCGCATCGTGGAACAGCGGCTCGGCTTCATCCGGTCGGGCACGCCGGACGACCTGTTCCTGATCCCCGGTGACCGGGTCGAACTGATCCGCCGCCCCCGTACGTTCGACGTGTTTGGCGCCACCGCCAAGGTCTCGCAGGTCAATTTCGAAACCGGCGAAGTCTCGCTGGCCGAGGCGCTGGCCCGTGTCGGCGGACCGAACGACGTCCAGGCCGATCCGGCCGCGGTGTTCCTGTTCCGCTACGACGGTATCCCCGACGCCCCCGACGCCGGGCCGCCTCAGGTGTATCAGCTGAACATGCTGAAGCCAGAAAGCTACTTTGTGGCTCAACGCTTCGCCATGCGCGACCGCGACGTGATCTACATCGCCAACGCCGCTGCGAACCAGCCGGCGAAGCTCGTCAACATCATCAACCAACTGTTCTCGCCGCTGGTCACCGCACGCGCCGTCACGCGCTGATCCGGACGACCGGGCGGGATCGGCACGACGCCGCCCGCCCGGTCCGTAACGCCGGCCGCGGCCGGCGCCCGGTCACTCCGCCTGCGCCGCCGCGACGATCCGCGAAGTGGAATGACCCTTTGACAGGTCGATCAGGATCACACGTCCACCACGCGCCTTGACGATGTCGGCGCCGACGACCTGATCCTCGGTATAGTCCGACCCCTTGACGATGATGTCCGGCTGCAACGCGGTGATCAGCTCCAGCGGGGTATCCTCGCCGAACAGCACCACCGCCGACACGCCCTTGATTGCGCCCATCACTGCGGCGCGCGCCGCCTCGTCCTGGATCGGGCGGGTCGGCCCTTTCAGCCGGCGGACCGAATCGTCGGTGTTGAGCGCCATGATCAGCCGGTCGCAGCCGGCCGCGGCCTGGCGGATCAGCGAGACATGGCCCGGATGGAGCAGGTCGAAGCACCCGTTGGCGAACCCGACGGTCAGCTTCTCCTTCGCCCAGCTCCAGCGCAGTGCCACCGCGCCGTCGAGATCGACGAACCGCCCGTCATTGACCGAAGCCGAAACCGTATCGGCGGCAAGCGAAGCGATCAGCTCGTCGCGCGTCACGGTGGCGGTGCCCATGTGCGACACGACGATGCCCGCCGCATGGTTGGCCAACCGCATGCCTTCCGCAATCGGCAGGTCGGCCGCGATCGACGCCGCAAGCACCGCCATCACGGTATCGCCGGCGCCCGACACGTCGAACACGTCCTGCGCAACGGTTGCCATGTGCGACGGGGTTCCATCCACTGGATAGAAGGACATGCCCTTTTCCGAGCGGGTCAACAGGACCGCCGCGCCGCACGCCGCCTGCGCCTGCGCCACCGCTGCTGCGGCCTCCTCGTCGGTCTCGCACGGCAAGCCGGTCGCGTCCGACAATTCCTTGCGGTTCGGCGTCAGGATCGATGCACCGCGATAGACGGTCAGGTCGCGCCGCTTCGGATCGATCAGCACGGGCTTGCCCGCCGCATTGGCGTGATCGATCACCGCGCGCACCAGCCGGTCCGAACAGACGCCCTTGTTGTAGTCCGACAGGATCACGACGTCGGCCGCATCAATCGCGGTGCGCGCCGCCGCGATGCAGACTTCGTCCAGCGCCGGATCGTCGATGCCGACATCCTCGTGATCGATGCGCACGATCTGCTGATGCGCGCCGATGATGCGCAGCTTCTGCGTCGTCCGGCGATCGCCGGCCGCGACCAACCCGCCGCATTCGATATCGCCCATTCCGCACAGCTTGGCGATCAACTGGTCGCGCGCCACGTCCTCCCCCGTGATCCCGACCAGGCGAACATGCACGTCCAGTGCCGCAAGGTTGGCGGCCACGTTGGCCGCCCCGCCCGGTACCATCCGCTCCGACCGCGCACGCACGACCGGTACCGGAGCCTCCGGCGAGATCCGGTTTACGTCCCCGGTGATGTAGCAGTCGAGCATGACGTCGCCGACCACGGCGATTTTGCAATTGGTAAAGAGATCCAGAAGCGTCTGCATGCTGCGCCAATCATGTTGAGGAGAAGGACGAACGAAGAAATCGACAGCGACCGATCAGGCCGCCATCCGTACAGCGTAGAAGAAGCCGTTGGAATGCGGCGGACTCTGATCGAACACCAGGAAACCGCGCCGCAGCAGCGGGGCGACCAGATCAGCCTGCGTCTTGCTGTCGAAGATCCGGTGCCATTCAACCATGAACGCCGAAATCTGCTCAAGCAGACCTGCCTTCTCGAGCGATTCGAACACCGCGAACTCCGACCCCTCGCAATCGACCTTCAGCACGACTGTCCGCCCGGCGGCGCGCGCCTGCTCGATCACCGGGCGCAGCATCGTGGCCGTATCGCGCACCGACACCCGGACCGGCGTCCCGCCGGGCATCGGGACGATACACATCGATCCGGACGCGTCGACGTCGGATACCGCGATGGTCCCGTCCCGGTCGTGATCGGACAGGCCGATATTGTGCGCGATGATCTTTTCCGACAATTCGGGATTCAGCGCGAAATTGGCGAGCGCGCGGTCGAATGTCGCACGGAACGGTTCAAAGGAATGGACCTCCTGCACATTGGGCTTGGCCGCGAACATCATCGACACCAGCCCGATGTTCATGCCGATATCGACCACACACAGCTCGGCATCGGCGAAGATGTTGTACGCGTTGCGAAAAAAGACCTCGCCCACAAAGTTGAAATCGTCGCGCGTCCGGGCGAAGAACGAGACATCGTCGACGCGCAGCACGACGTTGTCGCCCAGGATCCGCACTGCCGCCCCGTCGCGGTGCAACTGGCGCAGCTCCTCGCGGTGGGTGACGAAGAATTCCGGTGCGTTCCGATCGTCCGGCTCGGGAAAGCGTGCCTCCGCCACCAGTTGCGCAGGATCGGCGTCGGGCGATGGCACCAGGACGACAGGCCGCTCGTCCGCGACCAGCAGCGGCGCCTTGCCGTTTACCCAGACGCGAAACTCCAGCCGCTGCGTCTCTTTCAACACGAACGGCAGGACGAACCGCGCCATCCCCTGTTGCAGGTTGGACAGCCGGATTTCGCGGCGCGCCAGCTGTTTCGTGCCCGTGCCGGCCACGACATCAATCACCGCACAGCGAAAATCCCTGTTGAACTGTTGATGATCGAGCGGGGCGAGCGCGAATTCGACGACATAACGGCCCGGCTCGAACTGGAGATAGGGTCCGTAGACGGCATGCCCCCTGTCGGTCGAAGTCTGGATCCAGTCACGGCCGTCGATCTGGACCGGCGAACCAACCGCGGAATTAAGCACGTCCACTCACCTTCGCATGACCGGCGATCGCCGGTTCCTTGCCCACAAGACGCGGGTGAACGACAAACCGTTCCGCCGCGCGATCGCTTCCGGCGCCCCCCTCCGCCCGAATGGCCGCAGTCCCTACGCCAAGGGTGCGCGTCTTTCCAGCACCGCGGTGACGCGCCGCCGCTGGACGGACCCGGACCGGCCCGGTATCCGGCATCGGATATGTTCCACGCCCCGCCATACCCCACCCTGCCCTCGCACCCGGTGGCGCCCCGCCACGGGACGGACCGCCGGTGGTGACGCGGTTCGGTTCGGCGCGGCTCTGGCGGGCCGCACGTTTCGTCATCCCGGCCGGGTCCTCCGCAAAGATCGCACACCGGCTCTACAAACGCGGGACCGAGGCGCGCAACGCGGGGCACTATCTTGCCGCCGCCATCCTGTACGAGGAAGCGATCAAGTTCACGCCGGGGCTGCCCGGTATCCACATCCAGACCGGGCATATGTACAAGGAAGCCGGCGATTTCGACGCGGCGGAGGCGCATTACACCACCGCCGACCGCCTTGGTCCGGGCAATGCGGACCTCGCGCTGCAATTCGGCCATTTCTACAAATTGTCCGGCCGCCCGGACCAGGCGATCGAAAGCTACGCCAAGGCGCTCGATATGCGTCCGGGCTGGTCGGACGCCGCCGACGAACTGGCTGCGCTGCGCAGCGCCTATGACGATCGCCGCGCACGCAGCGACGGCGGGGCCGCCCCGGCGGACCAGTCCGTCGATTTCGACCGGATGGCGCCCGAGCTACTGCCGCGCAGCGAACCCGAGGTGCGCCGCACGTTTCGCGACGGGCTGCAGGTGCGCCATTTCGGCGCGCGCCGCGAACGCAGCCGCTGGGGCACGATGCGCACGCTGCGCGGGGTGGAGGCGATCCGCGGCCACGTGATCTCACCCGTCCCGATCGTGGAGGTGCGGATCGTCGTCGACGGCACGGTGGTGCGGACGGAGCCGCCGACGGCGCATGACATGCGCGGCGGGGCACCCAGCCAGCGCAAATATGTTTTCAACATCTGGCACGACTTCTCCGGTTTCGCGCATGGCCGGTACGAGGTGGAGGTGCGCTGCATCGATGTCGGCAATCGCACGCTGTTCCACCGCCTTCAGGTCGTGATCGCGGCGCCGCAGGCCGAGGCCGATCTGCCGCGGTCGGACGGGCTGGTGTCGATCGACCCGAACGACCTGCGCAGCGTCGACGATCAGGTCAACGCGCGGCCCAGCGCCGTCCGTGCCGCTACCCGCACGCTGCTGCCGCACCCGCCGCGCGCGATCCTGGTGCAGCGTGTCGACCAGCTCGGCGATCTGGTGGTATCGGTCCCGGCGATCCGCCGCCTGCGCGCGCTGTTCCCGGACGCGCGGCTCGTGGGCCTGCTGTCGGCCGCCAATGCGGGGCTTGGCGCGACGCTCGGCCTGTTCGATGCGATCGAAATCGCGACATTCCCGGAGGATCCGTCCGAGGGTCGCCGCGTGATGGCGTTCGGCGATCAGCAGGCGCTGCGCGAACGGCTGCGGCCCTACGCGTTCGACGTCGCGATCGACCTGTCGGAAAGCGCCGCCTCGCGGCCGCTGCTGCTGCTGTCCGGCGCGCCGTTCATCTACGGATTCCGCTCGCAACAGGCGGTGTGGCTGTCGGCGGACGCGACCGGAGCGACGCATGATCCGGTCAACGGACATGAAACCGCGGCGCATTCGGCGCGTCTGGTCGCGATGGTCGACTGGCTGGGCGGCATCCTGTCGGGCCATGCCGCGGTCGCGCCCAACCCGGCGCTCCGCCGCGACATGCTCGCCGGGCATGGGCTGGGTGACAACACGCCGTTCATCGTGCTCCACGCCGGCGCGCGGCTCGCGTTCAGCCGGTGGCGGCACTACGCCGAACTCGCGGAGCGGCTTGTGACGGAAACACGCCACCATGTCGTGCTGCTGTCCGACGACCCGATCGCCGCCGGCGACCTGCCGCCCGGTCTGATGGCGTCCGAACGGTTCCACGCGGTCAGCGGGCGGATGCCGTTCGAGACGTTCGACGCGCTCCTGTCGTTCTGCGCGGTCTTCGTCGGCAATGATTCGGGGCCAAAGCATCTCGCGGCGCTGCGCGGTACAAAGGTCGTCAGCCTCCACATGGCGCGGTTGAACTGGAACGAGTGGGGCCAGGAAGGCGATGGCGTCGTCATCAGCCGCCGCGTGCCATGCGCCGGCTGCGGCATCCACGACGCGCCGGAGGAATGCGGCAAGGACTTCGTCTGCCTGAGCGGAATCGGCGTGGAAGAAGTCTTCACCGCGGTGACGGACCTGCTGTGATCGCGGCGGATCACATGCAGAAGGCCCCGGACCCGACGGTGGCGCTGCGCAAGGCGCTGATCGACTGTACTGCGGATTTCGACCGGATTGCCAATCACGTCGCCATCGCCAACCTTGCGGCGGACGCGGACATGCCGGAGGTCGGCAGCGTCTTCGCTGCGCTCGCCACGTTGCTCGACGGCTTTTCCGACGATTTGGCCGCGCCGGTGGACGCGCCGCTGAACGTGCCGGCCGCGATCGACGATCTCGCGAGCCTCCCGCTCGTCGATCCGGGTGCGACCGACCTTCCGTCACCCGCCGATCGCGCAGATCATGCCGCCCTTATCCAACTCTGCCGCACGCTGATCGACGTGCTGAACGATCCCGCGGGCGACCCCGGCGCACAACTTGCGGCCGCCCATGCCTCGGTCATCTCGCACCTGCCCTACTGCCTTGCGGAACATGTCACGGATCCCCTTCCCGCGCTTGCCGAGCGCGTGGCGTTCAACGCGGTGCGGTACTTTTTTCGATTACGGTATGACCTCGCCTACGCGCCGCTTGGATCGTCGGGGCTGTTCCATGCGGTGGCGCGCCTCAGCCGCTCGGGTCTCGGCCCCTATCTCGGCAATGCGGCCCGCTGTTCGGGGCTGGCGCTGCTCGATCTCGTCCAGCGCGTGGCACGTGATCGGCTGGAGGCGGATGGCGACGCGCACCTGCTGTGGGCGGTGCGGATGGCGCCCCATCTCGGTGCGACGCAACGCTTCTGGCTCGTCGATGCGCTCGGCGATGCAGGCGCACTGCCGGCTCTGCGCGCGCTGTTTCGATCGGAGATACGCCGCACCGCGCTCCGCCTGCACACGCCGATCTTCTGGTCGCTGCGCGATGCGGCGATCGATCTAGGCGACCCGGTCTTTGCCGCCGACGTGCAGCGGCACGTCGCCGAAGGCGTCGCGGACAACGCCGTCGAATGGATCGTCCTGGCCGAGGTGGAAGCGACGGTCGGGCGGGCCACTGCGGCGATCGGCGCTCTCGGACGTGCGCTGTCGATCGATCCGGACAATCATGCTGCGCGCGACAAGCTGGCCGCGATCGAGGCCGGTCGCATTGGGGATCTGGCCGTCGCCGGTGGTTTCGGATCGAGCAAGGACCGCCGGCTGGTTCGGTTCATGCAACGCCGGGCCAGTTCGCAACGGAGCGTCATGGTACCCCCAAAAGGATGAAAGCCGGCTGACGGCAACACTATCGACCCACTGATTCCCATCGGTTAGACGATGGATCGAAACGTCTCGCCCGCATTCAAGGACTATCGCCGTTGCAGCGTCCCACGCTTGGTTCCGAACATGAAACTGCACGTCGCGGGGGATCGCCGGAGACATATCGGCACGGCCCACTGGCACCTTGGCTGGGTTCCGGCGACATCGTCGCGGTCGGCGCCGCGCCCCTTCCCCGGAACGAGGATGGCCATGCCATCGTGTTCGCCGGCTACCGGCTGCAGGATGTCGGCGACTTTCGCGCCGCGATCCGTGACTGGATGGGGGCCGTGCGGATCGGCGGGCATCTCGTCATCGTGGTCCCGCACGCGTTCCTGTTCGAACGCAGCAATGCGCTGCCGTCGCGCTGGCGGCCGGAACAACGCCGGCTCTACACCCCCGCCGCGCTGCTGGACGAGGTCGAGGAAGCTTTGATCCCGAACAGCTACCGCGTCCGCTGGCTCGGCGATCTGGACAACGGTTACAACTACCGGCTCGAACGGAGCGTACCGCCGGTCGGGCGGCATGACATTGCGCTGGTGCTGGAACGGACGCCGATCCCCGACTGGGACCTGACCGAGCGTCAGGTCCTGACCGCGACCGGCCCCGACTTCGCGTTCGAACCCGGCCACACCCGGCTGGAACGCCCCGCCGTGTCCCACCCGACCCGCATCCTCGTGCTGAAGCTCGACCATCTCGGCGACTTCATCATGGGTCTGCCCGCGCTTGAGAGATTGCGCACCGGTTTCCCCGATGCCGAAATCACGCTGGTCGTGGGGTCGTGGAACGTCGGCATGGCGGAGGAGACCGGGCTGTTCGAACGGGTCGTCGCGTTCGACGTGTTCCCGCGCAACTCGACCGAGGAAAAGGTCGATGTCCACGGCAAGACGACGCTGTTCCGCGAAACCGTGACCGGCGAATATGATATCGCGATCGACCTGCGAAACGACGACGATACGCGCTTCCTGCTACCACTGGTCCGCGCGGACATCCGGGCCGGCATGGGCAACCGTGCCAAATTTCCCTATCTCGACATCTTCCTGCCGGTCGATGCGACGCGCCACGGCTGGGAAGCGGTGCGGATCGAAGAGCTGTCGGCACGCGAGTTCGACTGTCGCGGCGTGTTCCGTCGGACGCATCACCAGATCGCCGCGCGCGGCGATCTGATCCGGCAGGACGGCAACGCCGTCGTCTGGGGCCCCTATCGCCACCTGCTGCCCGGCCAATATCTGTTCGAACCGCATATCGACATCGATCCGCGCACGCCGGGCCTCGTCGCCTACGACATCGCGGTGGACGAGAAGGTTCTCCACCGCGGCGTGTTCGGCGGGGCCGAGACGCCGCCGATGATCTTCCGCAACGAGACCGACGGGGGGCGGTTCGAATTCCGGCTCTGGCCGGTCGACGACGAACCATTGGCCGATTTCCAGTTCTTCGGCGGCCGGCTGGTGCGGCAGGGTGCCAGCAGCGTCCTGCATCAGTCCGAATACACCACGCTGCTCGTCGAACTGCTGCTGCTGCGCGTCACGCAGGCCGGCGTGCTGCGCGAGTGGACGCCGCCCGCATGACGATCATCGTCGCGCCATTTTCCAATAGCGACATCCGCGACTGGCCCGCCGAACATTTTGCGGCGGCGATCGGCCATCTGGCGGATGCGTGGCCCGGCCGGATTCGGGTGATCGGCACCGCGAACCAGCGGTTGCGCGCACGCGATATTGTCCGTCAGCACGACCCAGATCGGGTGTCGAACGAGTGCGGCCGGATCGCGTGGCCGCAGGTGGTGCGGGAGCTTGAGGCAGCGACCTGCGTGATCGGCAACAATTCCGGCGTTGCCCATCTGGCCGGGCGGTTCGGCGTTCCGACGCTGTGTGTGTTCAGCGGGTCGCACCAACGGCTGGAATGGCGGCCGCTGGGTACCAGCGTGGTCACGCTCACCCGCTCGATCGGTTGTTCGCCCTGCCATTTCGATCATGGCTCTAGCTGCCCGTTCGACAAGGCATGCCTGCGGCTGATCACGCCGCGCCTGGTGGCCGACACGGCATTGGCGCTCATCGCCGAACGGGCGCGCGCCACGGCCGCGGACGCGGCGACACCGGCGCAACAGGAGCTTGCATGACAGACGAGACGCAATCCGGCCCCGGCGGCCTGCGCGGCTGGCTGCTCGCCCCGCACAGCCCGGCGCTCGCCGCAATGGCAGAGCGGATCGCCGAACTCGACGCCCGCCTGACGGCGGCCAACCGACAGCGTGAGGAAGACGACCGGCAGCGTGCGGCGGCCGACCGCAGCCAGGCGGAACTCGTCGCGGCGATGACGGCGCTGCGCGACCGCGTCGGCGAGCTGACCGCGCGTGTCGATGCGATCGAGGACCGGATCGATCCCGTGCTGCGCAGCACCGATGCGTGGCTGATGCTGCGCGATACGGTTACGGAGGAGCGTGAACGGCTCGATCGGGTCCGCGCCGAGCTGACCCGCCTCGACAAGCACGTCGCGCTGGAAACGCGCACCAGCCGGACCGCGGAACAGGGCCTGTTCCAGCGGATCGAGCAGCTGCGCGCAGGCTCGCCGACCACCGCTCCGCCCGCGGCATCCCCGGCGCGGGGTGGCTAAACCGGCCCGGCGCAGATAGGGAGCGTGGCGCGCGACAATGGCACCACGGCGCCAGGCAACGGGTTCGAGACGACATGACGATGACCAGTGAAGCGGACGACGGCACGGGCGATCCGATGACCGAGGTGGTGCTGGATCCGTTCGGCTATCTCGGCGACGCGGTCAGCGCGGTGCGCGGGCTGAACCGCGACGAGGAACCGGCCGATCCGTTCTATGTCTTCCACACCTTCTACGTCGATTTCACGCCTGGCCTGGTCGAAGCGGACCTGACCTTTACCGGACTGCGGTCGCGCAAGGACCGGATGATGGTGTCGGTCCATTCGCTGGAGATCCGCACCGAAGCGCTCGGACTGGTGCTGAAGGACGATTTCTCGCTCCGCACGCTGGCGGCAAGCGGGGGCACGGCGTCGATCGCGTTCGAGGTGCAGGAGGGCTTCCGCTACGCGATCCTGGCGCGGACGGGCACGCCGTCGGAGGCGGTCGGTGAATCGCTGACGGTCACGTGCCGCAATTATCCGGGACGCGCGGGCAAGCCGGTGGTCGCGTCCGACCATAACGAGTACCGCGCGAAGGGCATGCGCGACGTCGCGACGCTCGTTACCAACCGCCCCGTCAAGCTGGCCAAGCCGATGTCGCAGGCCTGCACAACGGCGCAGTTGAGGGAACCGGCGTTCCGCGAATGGCAGAGCGTGCTGGGGTTCAGCGAACCGGCAGACCGGTTCCAGTGGGAACCCGTGTTCGTATTGAACGTCCTGAAGGCGTTCGGCGTCATCGATGCCGGCGGAACGGGACTTGGCTTCGGCCGCGATTATGATGCGATGGCCAAGGCGTTGAACGGGCTGGGTTGCACCACCGCCTCCGCCGAAGCGCTTGCCGCGGCCGCCGCGCCTGCTCCGACGTCCGAAGACGGCGTGGAAACGAAGGACGGGTATGAAAGCCCGGTCGCGTTGCCCCCGCCCACCGTCATGCGCAGCTACGACTTCCTCTGGTCGATGGGACTGTGCGACGTCCTGCCCAACCCGACCGACCTCATCTACCTGGTCGAGGATTCGATCGAATATCTGAAGCCGGGCGGCATGGCCGTCCATATGCTGACCGCGCAGATCGGGCGCGATCAGCTTGGTCTGGAACTCGCCCCCGGCACGTTCGATCGCAATCGGCTCGCGCAGCTGTCGCTCGCGATCGTCGGCGGCAAGCACGAAGTCGCGCAATTGAACATGCATACGGACCCGGGCGACGACGGCCCGCATTCGTTCGGTGTCATCGTCCGCAAGAACGGGACATAAGTTTTGGTCAAACAATCAAGCACCCGGACAGACTTGACAGTGGGTTCGCCAGACTGCGATCTGACCTTAACCATCGGCTGAAAAAGTCGAAGCCGCCGCCCGGCTGACGAAGGATATCGCTTGCCCGTTCTCAAAGCTCTCGGTCTGCGTAAGGCCAAGTCCTCCGACATCGCGGACGCCCTGCTGATCCGCGCGCGCGCCGCCCAGGGGGAAGAGCGCTTCGTCGATAGCGCCGTCCTGTACCAGGAGGCGTTGCTGCTCGCGCCGGGTAATCGAGGCGCACATGTTCAGTGCGGCCACATGCTGAAGGAATCCGGACGCTACGAAGAGGCGGAGGCGCATTATCTGGCCGCCCGCAATTTGCGTACCGGAGACGCGGATCTGGAGGTGCAGTTCGGGCACCTCTACAAGCTGTCCGGACGGATTGCCGACGCACAGGCCGCCTACAAACAAGCCCTGGCACTGAAGCCCGGCTGGGCCGTTCCAGAAGAAGAGTTGTCGCATCTTGCCAAAGCCGGATGGCGTGGGCGACGAACCGATGCGGCGCCGCTCGACACGCGACTGGTAACGGGTGACGGTCCGGACGCGGACGTCGTTATCGAATCGCTTCGCGTCGGTCCCGATCTATCGAATTTGGTCCCGGCCCTGGTCCCGCGAACCAGCGACACCATGCTTCACGAACATCGGGACCATATCGAGGTCCGCCGGCTCGGTCACACCGAACCCAGCTTCTGGGGCGATGCGCGGACCTTGCGCGGTGTGGAAGCAGTTCGCGGTTTCGTGATTTCCGGCAGACCGATCGACCATCTCCAGATCATCATGAGCGGCCTGACGCTTTATCGTGGTCCGGTGAAAGGCGGGTATAATCTGGCGTTCGAAATCGAACCGGATCTCCGCAAGAAGTACGTATTCAACGTCTGGCTTGACTTCGCCGTCTTTGCGAATGGTCGCTATGCGATCGAGCTGCGTTTTTTCGACATCGACGGGAACGCACGTTCTTTTCACGACCGGGTGGTGGTGGCGGACCCGCTGGTCGAGGCCGACTATCCGACGTCCGATGCAGTTGTGGAGATCGATCGGACGGAGCCGCGTACCGTGGTCGAAAAGGTCAACGCGCGCGGATCGATGGTTCGCCCCGCCGAACGCAGCCTGTTCCCCACCCCGCCGCGCAACATCCTCGTCATGCGGACCGACCAGCTCGGCGACATGGTGTCGTCGATCCCGGCCATGCTGCGCTTACGCGAACTGTTTCCGGACGCGAACATCGTCGGCTTGCTGACGATCGCGAACGAGGCCTTCGCCAAGACGCTGAACATCTTCGACGAGATCATCGTCGCCGATTTTCCCGACGATCCGGTCGAACGCCGCCGGCTGATGCCGCTCAACGTCCAGCAGGCGTTGCGCGCGCGGCTGGCGCCCTACGCCTTCGATATCGCGCTGGATCTGGCGCAATCAAGCGTGTCGCGGCCGTTGCTGCGGCTGGCCGGCGCACGCTTCACGCTGGGGGTCGGCGAATCTGAATGGCCATGGCTCTCCGCCAATTTCGTGTTCAACACGCATGATCCGCTCACCAATCTCGACATCGTTCCGCATTCGACGAAGGTCCTGGCGATGATCGAATCGCTCGGTGCGGTGACCCGGACGAGCGCGAAGGTAATGCGCCGCGCGGACCTGTCGCGCGCGCAACTGGCGGCGTACGGGATCGGTCCGGACGAACCCTATGTCGTGCTGCACGCCGGCGCGCGCGTGGTGTTCAGCCGCTGGCCGCACTATCCGGCGCTGGCCCGGATGATCCTCGACCGGACCGGTCACAAGGTCGTGATGCTGACCGAGGATGCCGGCGTCCGCGCGACGCTGCCAGCCGAACTGCTCGCGTCCGACCGGTTCGTTTTCCTCGACCAGCGGCTGCCGTTCGACGATTTCGACGCGATCATCTCGTTCTGCGACGCGATGGTCGGGAATGATTCCGGGCCGAAGCATCTCGCGTCGCTCCGCGGCGTCAACATCGTCACGCTGTTCACCAACCGCATCAACTGGACGGAATGGGGCCAGGAAATGGGCGGCAAGATCATGACGCGGCGCGTCCCCTGCGCGGGTTGCCTGATCTTTCACGACGAAGACGAATGCGGGGCGGACTTCGCCTGCATCGTCCTGATTTCCCCGGAGGAAGTGTTCGGCGCGATCGCTGAATATCTGGGGGTTTCCGCTGGCTGATCGGACAAGATCCTCGCAAGATCTGCCCGGGGCGGCCCCCGCATTGCGGCCCGGGATATGATCGACCCGCACACCGCGGACCGGACGACGGATGAGGACGAAGCGAACATGCTTGCCTTGCAACACGCCGCAGATGCCGCCGGCCTCGCTCCCGAACTCCTGCCCGGTCGCGCCCCCGTGCATCACGACAACCGGGAACGGGTTGAGATCATGCAGCTCGGACGGCAGGAGCGGAGCCATTGGGGTATGGTTGCGACGCTGCGCGGAATCGAGGCTGTTCGGGGGGCCTGCTTCGCGCGACGGAGCCTGCACCGTATGGACTTGCTGCTCGACGGGATCAGGATCTGCTGCGTCGCGCTCGATCGTGGGACCCATGTTCCAGGTTCGGATCGCCTGTCGCGCCACGTTTTCAACGTCTGGGTCGACTTCGGCGATCTGACATCCGGCCGCCACGATCTTGAACTGCGGTTTTTTGACGACGACGACACTGCCAGTGTGCGTACGCACCACGAACGGGTCGTCGTCGCGACCCCGCTGGATGAGGCGACGTTCGCGAACAGCGACGCCGTGCTCCATCTCCCTCCCGGAGACGGTCCGTTGGAGACGCGCGTCGCCGCCCGACCCACGATGGTCCGCCCAGCCCGGCGTCCGCCGCTCCTCCAACCGCCCCGCGCCGTTCTGGTTCAGCGAATGGACCAGCTTGGCGACCTTGCGATTTCGGTTCCGGCGCTTCTGCGGCTGCGGGCGCTGTTCCCGGACGCACGCATTGTCGGTCTCGTCACCCCGGCCAATGCGGACCTTGCGCGCACGATGACGGTGTTCGACGATATCGTGGTGGCCGAATTTCCGGACGGCACCGGGGCCGGACACCGGGTCATGACACTGACGGACCAGATCGCGTTACGCGACCGACTGGCCGGTTTCGCGTTCGAGATCGCCATCGATCTTTCGGAGAGCAGTGCCTCGCGCGCGCTGCTCCCGCTGTCCGGCGCGCCCTTCCTGTATGGCTTCGGCAGTGGCGAGTTCCGCTATCTGACCGCGCAGGTCGAAGGTTACACGCATGATCGATCGAACCGCCACGAAACCGTGCCGCATGGTCTCAAGCTGGTCGCGCTAGTCGAGTGGCTCGCGACGCTGCTCGGCGACCATGCTGTGGTCGTCCGTCGTCCTGAACTGGATCGTGCGCGGCTCGGGACGTTCGGGATCGGCGAGGCGGAGCGGTATGTCGTGTTGCACGACGGGGCCAGGCTGCCGTTCGCGCGCTGGCAGCACTATGCGGATTTGGCGACCATGGTGCAGGCGGAGACCGGGCTGCGGGTCGTGCTGATCACCGACGGCTCTGCCCATGATGCCGACGACGGCATCGTCCGGATCGGCGGACGCATCCCGTTCGATGATTTTGATGCGCTACTGTCGTTCTGCGATGCGTTCGTCGGCAACGATTCGGGGCCGAAGCATCTCGCGGCGCTGCGCGGCGTCCCCGTCATCAGCCTGCATATGGCGCGCACGAACTGGGGCGAGTGGGGTCAGGAAGGACGCGGTGTGATCCTGAGCCGCAAGGTGCCGTGCGCCGGTTGCCTGATCGCCCAAGACCCCGGCCTGTGCGGCAAGCAGTTTGCGTGCATTACCGACATCGCCCCGCGCGAAGTCCTCGCCGCCCTGCAGGACATCCTCGGTGCGTCGCTTGGTTGCGCCAATGCCGGGGCGAACCTATCGTGACACTCCCTGCAACCAGTTCGGTAGGACGGATTTTGTCAGAAAAAACGTTGGCTTTCGCCCAACCGGGCCGTTCCGGTCCGCCCGACGGGGGCGTCGTCAATCGCCTCGTCCACCGCGCACTGGTCGCGCTGGCTCACGGTGTGCCCTCGATCCAAGACGAAATCGACTGCGCCGACCTTCTTGTTGCGAGTGGTTACGAAGCAGAAGCCCGACGGCTTCACGACCTGATCGATCTGCGCCGTGGCCTGTGGCCCGCCGGGCCGGCGACCCGCGATGCCGGACGCCCGGGCGGGTCCGAGACATTCTCGCTGGAAATCGCAATCGCCGACCTGTCCCGCCTGATGATGATCGCCCCTCCTGTCATGACTTGCGAAGCCGGAGCGGAAGGCTTTGTCCTTCCGGTTTTGGGCATCGCCGAACCGGACGCCGCTCTCCTTTGCAGCGCATTGGTCTCGACGCTGTCCAGGCCGGAGGGTCCGGATACGCACCACGCGCTTGCGGCCATATTGGACGCGATCCGGGCCGAAATACTGGATCGTCCCGACACTCCGGCTGATCTGGTCGGCCAACCGGTGTCGACGCTCGTCTCCTACGCCGTTGTCGCCGGGTTGCGCGACTGGACTCTGGCGCATCATGACCTTGCCTATGCGCCGTTCGGGTCGGCCGCCCTGCTCCATGCCGCCGCGCGGTGCCGTGCGGGTGGGCTCGGACCCTGGCTGGACAATGTGCCGCTGCTGTTGCGCACCAGCCAGGACGTGTTCGCGCTGGCGCGGATCGCGCAGGAACGGGCCGGACAGCCAATCGACGACGACGCGCTGGAACGCTGGTCCGGCCTGCTCGCGCTCAGCCTCGATCCCGGAATGCAGCTCGACATCATCGACGATCTCGGAGACCGTGGGATGCAGCGCGCGTTGCGCCAGCTATTGTCCGACATCATCCGCGCGCCCGGCCGCGCCCTGGAACGCGAAATGCTCTGGCGAATCCGCGATGCCGGAATCGACAATGGAGATTACGACCTGGCGACGGGGGCCCAGCGACGGCTTGCGACGCGCGATCCGCACAGCCGTGTCGAATGGATGGTGCTGGGTGAAGTGCAGGCCAGCGGCGGTGACTATGACGGGGCCGAACGGTCATTGCGGACGGCGCTGTCGCTGGAACCCGACGACCGGCCGACCATAGAGCGGCTTGACGCAGTGCTGACGCGCAACTTCGCCGGCTTTGCGATCCGGACCGGGTTCGGTTCGTCGCGAGACCGCATCCTGCGCCGGACCGCAAGGCTCGAACGGTTCGCGGCGGCTTCCGGCAAGACGAAGTCGTGAGCGCGGACGAAGGAGCGCGGACCGTTCGCCAGATCGTTTTGCTCTGCCTCGATCGGGAGATGTCCTACCTCGCCCCGATCGACGATATCCCGTTGCTGCAACTGTTGGTGCAGGAAGCGGGTCGCTACCGCGTCGACGACGTCCTGCTGCTCGCTCAGCCCGGGATCGCCGGGCTGGATGCATTCGCAGCGGCCCTGCCCGCCCAACTGCACCGGCCGCTCTCGATCCGGGTGGAACGCAGCACCCTGCCCCCCCACGCTGCGTTGCAGGCCGCCTCACCGCTGCTGCACGACCGGTTCCATGTCATGGACGGCAGCCTGTGGGCCGAGGTCGATCTGGACCGCCTGAGCGCCCTGGCCCGGACCGGAAGCGCCATTGCGATGGCCCGGCGCGACGATGACAATTCCGCCGTTCCGGTTGCGGTCTGCCTGATGCGTCAGGATCTCGACCGTCTGACCCCCGCGTCGTCCGCCATTCCCGTACCGACGGACGGATCGGCGACGCTGGTCGTGAACGGTCCTGTCTGCGCGGTCGGTCCCGGCAGCCACCTGACGACACACCGGGCGCAGCGCCGGAAGCCCGCGGTGTTCCTCGATCGCGACGGCGTCCTCAACATCGACCATGGCTATATCGGCAGCATCGACCGGCTCGTCTGGATGCCGGGCGCAGCCGACGCCGTCCGGTTGCTCAACGAACGGGGCTATTATGTGTTCGTGGTCACCAACCAGTCGGGCATCGGCCGCGGTCTGTTCAGCGACGCGGCGTATTTCGAACTTCGCCGCGAGATGCATGATACGCTGGCTGCGGCCGGTGCGCGGATCGATGACGAGCGGCATTGCCCTTTTCATCCGGACGTCGCCGACCCCGCCTATCGCCGCGTGTCGTCCTGGCGGAAACCGGAACCCGGCATGCTGCTCGACCTGATGGACGCCTGGCCCGTCGACCGTGCGCGCAGTTTCATGATCGGCGACAAATCAAGCGACATGGCCGCGGCCCGCAACGCCGGCATCGCCGGGCACCTGTTCTCCGGCGACAACTTGCACGACTTCGTCGCCGGCATCCTGTCTCAATACTGAAGGACATTGCATGACGCTCTACTCGGACGCGTTCGCCGATCTGCGTGGCTGGCTGTTCGACGCCGCACTCCCGTTCGCGGTCGATGTCGGCGTCGATCCGGTTCATGGCGGCTTCTTCGAACGCTTCACCCCGACCGGTGAGCCGATCGGCGACCCGCGCCGCGCGCGCGTGGCCGGGCGCCAGGTCTATGTGTTCGCCACTGCCGAACGGCTCGGCTGGGGCAATCGTGCCCGTCCGATGATGCGGCACGCGTTGACGTTTCTCGACCGGCATCTGGTCGATCCGGACGGCATTGTGGTGCCGACCGTCGCCCCGGACGGCACGATCGTGAAGGCGGGGTTCGACCTGTACGACCAAGCATTCGTCCTGTTCGGCCTCGCCGCCGCGGCCGCTGTGGGCGAGGACCCGGACGGCTTGCGCCAGCGTGCCCGCACGCTGCGCGACCGGATGGTCGCCGGCTGGTCGCATCCAGACACCGGGTTCGAGGAAGCGATGCCGCGCACGCTGCCGCTGAAGGCCAATCCTCACATGCACATGTTCGAGGCGGCGCTGGCGTGGGCGGCGATCGATCCGGATGGTGGCTGGGACACGCTCGCCGATACGCTTGCCGAACTGGCGCTGGCGCGGTTCATCAACCCCGCGAACGGGTCGCTCCGCGAATATTATGACGGCGAATGGCGGTTCATCGACACGGCCGAGATGGACGTCGTGGAACCCGGTCATCAGTTCGAATGGGCGTGGTTGCTGATCCGCTGGGGCACGCTGCGCGACCGCGCGGATGCGATCGCCGCCGCACGCCGGCTGGTCGATCTGGCGGAGGCGCACGGCGTGTCGGCGGAACAGGCGCTGGCCGTCAACGAACTGACGCCCGATCTGCAGGTCCGCGATCCGCGTCTCCGCCTCTGGCCGCAGACCGAACGGATCAAGGCGCATGTGGCACTTGCCGGCATCGCGCGCGACGCGGCCGAGCGGGATCGTGCGGAGGCCTCTGCAGCCGCCGCGACTAGCGGACTGTTGCGGTTCTTCGATCACCCGGTGCGTGGATCGTGGTGGGAGCATCTGGACGTCGATGGCCGCCCCATGGTGGAACCGGCTCGTCTCAGCAGCCTTTACCATATCGTCTGTGCCGCGGCAGTCCTGGCGGGGCACGATTAAGATTTAAAGCCTACTGGCAATCGGTTGCTTGCTGCAATCGAAGTCGATAGGCGGCTGAGGCCAGAGGGCGCGATCGGGGAAAGCCGGGGAAACCTGGCGTACGGGGAGGTGCTTGAGTGGAACGAAGCAATCGATATCGGTGCACCGCCGCGCCGCGCAAGGCTGCGTCCCACGCTCGAGCCATATCATGACCGGTTCGCCTGTTCGCCTGATACACACGCGCCGGTTCGGCGATGACCGCGGCTGGTTCTCCGAAACCTACCGTGTGGATAAACTGGCCGCCGAGGGGATCACCGAAACGTTCGTGCAGGACAACCAGTCCTACTCGGTCCACACCGGCACGATCCGTGGCATCCATTTCCAGAAGCCACCGATGGCGCAGGGCAAGCTCGTCCGCTGCGTGCGCGGCAGCATCATGGACTATGCGGTCGACCTGCGGCGCGGATCGCCGACCTACGGCCAGCATCTTTCCGCGCGGCTCGATGCGCAGACCGGCGACCAGCTCTGGATCCCGGTCGGGTTCGGCCATGCGTTCGTGACACTCGAACCGGATGTCGAGGTCGCGTACAAGGTGACCCGCGTCTATGCGCCCGAAACCGAAGGCGGCATCCGCTGGGACTGCCCCGTCATCGGTATCGACTGGCCGCTGCCGCCTGCCGGCGCTGCGCTGTCTGCCAAGGACATGATCCTGCCGTCGCTTTCCGATTTCGACAGCCCCTTCGACTATGACGGCGTGCCGCTCGGCACCCTCAACGACTGATTGGATCCTTATGCGTATCTTGGTCACCGGTGGCGCTGGTTTCATCGGCTCTGCCCTCATCCGCCACCTCATCCGCGACAGCGATCATGAGGTCCTGAACTTCGACAAGCTGACCTATGCCGGCGTGCTGACGTCGCTCGAACCGATCGACGCCGACCCACGCTACAGCTTCATCCAGGGCGACATCTGCGACGCGGACGCCGTGCGCACCGCGATCACGGAGTTCCGCCCCGACGTCATCGCCCATCTGGCGGCCGAGAGCCATGTCGACCGCTCGATCGACGGCCCCGGCGAATTCATCCAGACCAACATCGTCGGCACGTTCAACATGCTGCAGCAGGCGCTCGGCTACTGGCGCGAGCTCGACGAAGCCGACCAGGCCGCATTCCGCTTCCACCACATCTCCACGGACGAGGTGTTCGGCTCGCTCGGCGACGAAGGCTATTTCACCGAGACGACGTCCTACGACCCGCGCTCGCCCTATTCCGCGTCGAAGGCGGCGTCCGACCATCTGGTCCGCGCGTGGCACGAAACCTACGGGCTGCCGACGCTGATCACCAATTGCTCGAACAATTACGGGCCGTATCACTTCCCAGAAAAGCTGATCCCGCTGATCATCATCCGCGCGCTCGCTGGCGATCCGCTGCCGGTCTACGGCGACGGCTCCAACGTCCGCGACTGGCTGTATGTCGAGGATCATGCCCGTGCATTGCGCCGCGTGTTCGAACAGGGCGCGCCGGGCGAGACGTACAATGTCGGCGGCAACAGCGAGCGCCGCAACATCGATGTGGTCCGCACGATCTGCGAGACGCTCGACCGCGAAAGCCCGCGCGCCGACGGCAAGCCCTATGCCGACCAGATCGGGTTCGTGACCGACCGGCTCGGCCACGACCACCGCTACGCGATCGACGCATCGAAGATCCGCGCCGAACTCGGCTGGGAACCGATCGAGACGTTCGAGGACGGCATCGCCAAGACGGTGCGCTGGTATCTCGACAATCGCAGCTGGTGGCAGGCGATCCTCGACCAGCGTTACGACACGGGCCGGCTCGGCAAGGGGAAATGAGCGCCATGCCCGGCGCGGTGCGTATCCTCGTCACCGGCGGTGCGGGACAGCTCGGCCTCGCTCTAGCGGCTGCCAAGTGGAGCCCGCAGGTCACCCTGCTATGCCCGACCCGCGCGGAGCTCGACCTAACCGACGCCGCGGGGATCGCGGCTTGGTTCGACAGGGAGAAGCCCGACGCCGTCGTCAACAGCGCGGCCTATACCGCGGTCGACAAGGCGGAACAGGATATTGCCGTCGCCTGGGCCGCCAACGCGACCGGCCCCGCCCTGCTCGCCGCCGCCAGTGCGGAGGCCGGCATCCCGATCGTCCAGGTGTCGACCGACTATGTCTTCGACGGCACGGTGGAGGGCGCCTACGCCGAAACCGATCCGGTGGCACCGCTCGGCGTCTACGGGTCGAGCAAGCTGGCCGGCGAGATCGCGGTCCGCACCGGTAACCCGCGCTCGGTCATCCTGCGCACCGCCTGGGTGGTCAGCGCCACGCGTGTGAACTTCGTCAAGACCATGCTGCGGCTGGGCGAGACGATGCCCGAACTGCGCGTGGTGTCGGATCAATATGGCTGCCCGACATCGGCCACCGACATCGCTTCCACGATCGTCACGATCGTGGAAGCGATGGTGGCCGACGCCGCCGCGCCGACCGGCACCTATCATTTCGTCAACGCCGGGTCGGCCAGCTGGTGCGACCTGGCGCGTGAGGTGTTCACCGTCGCGACCGGGATCACCGGACGGCCGGGTCCGCTGGTCCATGCGATCACCACCGCCGACTATCCCACGCCCGCCAGGCGCCCGGCCAATTCGCGGCTGTCGACCGCACGGCTGACGCGCGACTACGGCATCGAACCGCAACCTTGGCGTCCAGCAATCCGGGCAATCGTCCAGGATCTCGTAACCGCCCAACCCGCCGCAATGGAGACGAACCGATGAAGGGCATCATTTTGGCCGGGGGCTCGGGCACCCGCCTGCATCCGATGACGCGCGTCACCTCGAAGCAGCTGATGCCGATCTACGACAAGCCGATGATCTATTATCCGCTGTCGACGCTGATGCTGGCCGGCATCCGCGATATCCTGCTGATCTCCACGCCGCGCGACGTGCCGTCGTTCCAGTCGCTGCTCGGTGACGGGTCGCAATGGGGCATCAGCATCGAATATGCGGTTCAGCCTGAACCGAATGGTCTCGCCGAAGCCTATATCATCGGTGCCGATTTCGTCGGGTCGCAGCCTTCGGCACTGATCCTTGGCGACAACATCTTCTATGGTCACGGCCTGACGGCGATGTTCGAACGCGCGGTCAACCGGACAGATTGCGCCACCGTCTTCGCCTATCATGTCGACGATCCGCGGCGTTACGGCGTGGTCGAGTTCGACGCCGACATGCGCGCGCTGTCGATCGAGGAGAAGCCGAACAGCCCGCGCTCCGACTGGGCGGTGACCGGCGTCTATTTCTACGACGAGAAAGCCGTCGACATGGTCGCCGACCTGAAGCCGTCGGCGCGTGGCGAGCTGGAAATCACCGACCTCAACCAGATGTATCTCGAAAAGGGCAAGCTGTCGGTCGAGATCATGGGCCGCGGTTTTGCCTGGCTCGATACCGGGACGCCGGACAGTCTGCTGGAGGCGGCGGAGTTCGTCCGGACGCTGGAGAAGCGCCAGGGGTTCAAGATCGCGTGCCCGGAAGAAATCGCCTACGAAATGAAGTTCATCGATCTCGACGCGCTGACCCGGACCGCAGAGGCGTATGGCAAGAGTGACTACGGGGTCTATCTCCGGAAGGTCGCTCAGCGCGGCTGAACCCGACCGTGGGTCCGGTTGACGGGCCCACGGTCGGCGGCGTTTCGGGTATTCCGGATCAGGCGGACCGCCGTCCCTCGTTGTAACCGAACGTCATCCAGTGTTCGAGGCCTGACGCGTGACGCCCCTCGACGACGGCCGCCCGGACATCAGGGTTTGTCGCCAGATAACCTTGTTCGTTGAACTCATTGATCAACGCATCCAGCAAGGGTGGTAGTCGCGGTTGTGCCCGTTCAACTACGATCGGCACGTCGCTTCGCCGTTGCTCGTCCATCGACCGCCGCAGCAGCCGTTCGGTATCGAAGTAGATGTCGCGCAGCCTGTCGATATCGCCGTTGTTCGGTGCTTTGTCCTCGCATGCCGCGATCAGCCAGCCGTACAGAGCAGCGATCAGGCCGTTGTCGATCGGCTGCGCGGCGTCGGCGACATGGTGCCGCATGTCCTGTTCCAGGAACGCGCCCACCGCCTTGGTACGGCGGCGGTTGATACGGATGTCGAGCGCCGTCGCGATGCGACCGACCTCGCGCTTCCAGTCCGCCATCAGATGGGCGTAGCCGACGAACACGCGCGGGACCGAGCGCGACACCTGTTCCGCAAGCATCGTGTACTTTAACCAGAGCGCGAACGAGAATTCATGGCCGATGCCGTCACGCGCAGCCAGCGAGCGCGCAACCTCGATCGGATGGCGGACGGGCACGATCACCTTGATCGTCCAGCCGCCGCGCCGTGCCGCTTCGAACCAATATTCCGACAGTCCGGCGATCCGCGGTTCCTTGATTACCAACAGCGGCCGGTCGGCATAGCGTTGCAGGAATGCCTCGATCTGGACGATGAAGGCTTCGCGAAGCAACGGGTTCATTGTCGTATCGCGTTGCAGCCGCAGCGTGGGGTCGTACCAGGTCAACCCGAACTGCGCGAGGAACTGGCTGTTCAAGGCCAGCGCCTCCGCCGGCTCGAAATGGCCATGTGGGTTGCCAACGCTCGCACCGAGCAGGTCGTCGGGCAGATGCGCGCCGCACAAGGCCAGCACCTGCGTTAATGCTGACGTTCCGCAACGCCCCATGCCAAGGACAAAGACTAGGTCCCGCCGTACCGCCATGCCGCTCCCGCCTCTTAAAATTCTTGTTACAAACCCATCGTATCGGAATTTGATCAGATGAACGTCGCTTAAATACGAATCCTTAGTCTGCCCGGCGGGGGTTCGCCATGTTCGCTGCGTCCATTCCGCGCGACATCGTTTCACGTCGTACGGCGCTCGGTCCATCACGAATGACTTGCGACGATACTGCCACCCCAGCATAGCTGATGGTATGGGGACGCTAAAATACACACAGCGCAGTCGATGGCCGATCGCATGACTGCGGGCTTGTTTGCCGATCTTCGCACCGCGTCGTACCGCAAGCGCGGCGACCGGGCGCGCGATCGGCGGCACTGGCATCGCGCGGTCGTCGCCTACCGCCATTATCTGGACGAACGCCCCGACGACGTGGCGATCCGTATCCAACTCGGCCACGCACTGCGCGAAATGGGTGACCCGGCGGCGGCAGAAATCGCCTATGCCCGCGCGGACGCGGCCACGCCGCGAGACCCGAACCTCCTGATCTGCTGGGGCCATCTTCGCAAGTCGATCGGTGACATCGAAGGCGCGCGCCGCCTTTACGGCGACAGCGCCGCGATCAACGGCAACATGGCCGCCCTGAACGAGTTAGCGGCGCTCCCAGAAACCCGCCCACCCTTCGAACCACCACACGCCGAAGCGCCAGCGGTGGTGCAAGGGCCCGCCGCCGAGCCTACCGCGCCCGCCGTGCCGGAACCCGCGGCTGTTCCCCCGCCCGTCAGCGACGCACCGGCCTGGGCGACCGATCTTGCGTTTGCAAAACCGGTGGATGGCGCTTTCTTGGGCGAGACGGTATTGTTCCTGGCCTGCGCGACCGGCGGCAGGTTGCCGGCCCATGTCGCGCCGTTCGTCGATGCGCTGATCGATGGGGGCCACACCGTCATCCTCTTAGTCGTCACCGATCGGCCGGTCGCGTTGCCGCCCACGGTGGTCGACCGCGTCGCCGGCGCATTGGTCCGGCGCGACACCGGAAGCCGGTTCGCCGCCTGGGCGCATGCGTTGAAACTGCTCCCCGCGCTTTACGGTGCGCCTGGTTTGACCCTGATCGACGACGGACTGGCGGGCGACTTCGGCGATGACCGCTTCGCAACCGTAACCGCGCGAATGCGGACGAGCGAGGCCGATCTGGTCGCGCTGACCGGAACCATGAGCGACGGCTGGCATGTCGATTGCGGTTATGTCCGCCTGAGCCGCACGCTGCTCGCGTCTGAGGCCGTTCAGCTGTTCTTCGACGCGGTGAAGCTGCATGCGGACCCCGCCGCCCCGGCTGCCGACGACACCGCCTTTCTCGAACGGGTCCAGACCACAGGGCACCGGATCGAGACGCTGTTCCCCGATGCGGATCTCCGCACGCTCACCGGCTGGCGTCGCCTGTCTGCGCTTGGGCTGCCCTTCGTCCCGCCGGCACTCGGACAGATCACAGAAGCCCCTGACGTTCAGGATGCGCTCCGGGCGGCGGGGCTGGACCCATCGACAAGCGGGTACGTCGTGGACACCCCCCCGGCCGACGGCCCGCTCCTGGCCACCCCGCCCCGCCAGCCGCCGGCGGATATGTGGCCGACCGTTCGCTACTACGCACCGGTAAATTATGCGGGGGTCGACGGCGACGCGGCACGCGCGATGTTGTGTTCGCTCCGCCGGCTGCCCATCCGCCTGAATGTCCACCCGATCCAGCACGGCTATCGTGACGCGACCCCTATCGCCCCGCCCGCTGACGCCATTGATTTCGAAACACCGGCCGATATCGCGATCGTGCAGCTTGATCCGGACGACTGGCACCTGCTGACCGATCAGCAACGCGGGCTCATCGCCGACGCGCGTCGCACGATCGGTTACTGGACCGCCCCCTGCGATGACCGACTGGTCTCGCGCGTTCAGGATTTCCACGCGATCGACCGGATCTGGGTGACCGATCCGACCGGTGCTGCGCAACTGGATCGTCGCGATGGCGCGGCGGTCGCGGTGATTCCGGACCCCCAGGCGTGGGGCAGGGACGACGCGACCGATGAGGCGCTGCTTGCCGCCGTCCACGCGACGCTGGCCGATACGACGACCGATCGGCGCGTCCACCGCCCGGTGCCCAAACTCCGCGGCGGCATCCTCCTGGATGAGTCCACGGCGATCCACGATGCCATCCGGCTCGTCCTGCTGGCCGCGGATGGTGCGCCGCTGGACACCGCCTTGCCGGATCCCGCCGACGACCGCTGGATCCTGTTCGCGCCGACCGGTGCCTGCATCGCGCCGGATTTTGCGGACATCGTCATGGCGCACATCGCCGCGCGCCCGGACGCGTCCCTGTTCTACGCGGACGATATTGCGGCCGAGACCGAGTTCGCCGTTGATCACATCCGGCTAAAGCCGGAATATGACCGCACCCTGCTCGCGGCGCAGGATTATGTCGGCGCGCCGCTGCTGGTCCGGGCATCCGCGCTGGTCCAACTCGGGGGTTTGGCCGTCGGCCTGCGCACCGCGGCGATCGCGGACCTGCTGTTCCGCGCGGACTCTGCGGGGCTGGCGATCGCGCGTATCCCGCATGTCCTGCTCGGCCATCGCGGCCAGCGCGTTTGCACCGTACAGGCGGACCAGATCGCTATGCTGCACGCGCAGCCCAGCTTCGGCGGGTTCGATATCGTCCCGGGTGCGGCCGAGAGCGTCGCCATCCGGCGTCGGTTCGTGTCCGGTGCGGAGCCCGCCGTCACCCTGCTGATCCCGACCATGCGAACGCCCGTCCCATGGGGCGACATGACGCTGATCGAACAGTTGCTCATCGAGATCGCTCGGGCCGACTGGCCGATGGAGCGATTGACCGTCATCGTCGGCGACGACGGTGAAGGTGTACCGGACTGGGCGGAGCGGCGCTGGCCGTTCGCCCTGACGCGGATCGCCACCGCACGCGCGCCCGGCGAGCCGTTCAACTATGCCGCGAAGATGAACCGCCTGTGGCGCGCCGCCGAAACCGAACAGATCGTCATGATGAACGACGATCTTGTGCCCACCGGGTACGATTGGCTTAACGCACTTCTGACGTTCGCCGTCGATCCGACGGTCGGCGGTGTCGGTGCGCGGCTGCTGTTCACGGATGGCAGCATTCAGCACGCCGGCATCGGCCCGGTCGGAACGGGGGCGACGCATCTCTGGGTACGCCGCCGCCATGGGACTGGGGCGTATCAGGGCTGGACGGACGTCCAGCGTGAATGGTCGATGGTCACCGGTGCAGTGTTCGCGACGCGGCGGTCGGTGATGGCGCGGGTCGGCGGGTTCGATGAGCGCTTCTCGCTCGAATATAACGATACCGATCTGTGTCTGCGGCTGCGGACGCTCGGCTACCGGATCGTCTACACGCCGCTTGCGGAGATGATCCATTCCGAAAAGGCATCGCGCGGCCACGCCCTGCCGCCGGGCGACGAGACGGCGGCGTTCCGCTCCCGCTGGCGCGCATGGTTGGATCAGGATCCGTCCTGGCACCCCCGCCTGCACCGCGACCGCATCGACCTGACCCCGCAATATGCCGGCAGCGCCTGGTACGCCTGACCCCACCGGCCACCGCGGACGGAAAGCAAGGCGCCGCTTGCGCCCGCACGCAGCGGGCGATACGCCCGGTCGACAGCAAGCGGGCACAATAACCGGGCACCTCCGGTTCGTTCACCCACGTTCGAAAGAGGCATGATGACATCGACCGACGATTGCGGTTGCCGGACGAAGAAGCCGTCGCTGTTCAGCCATTCGACCGGGCGTGTCGTTACCGCACCCAACGGCCACCGGGAACTGATCAGCGAAACCGGCGACACCGGCCATCTGCTTTACGGCCCGTACGAACTGCGCCTCCCCGGCCGCTACCGCGTCGTGTTCGATCTCGCGGCTACGAACAGCCCGTTCTACCGGTCGAAGGATGCGATCTGCGCGGTCGTCGACGTCGTGTCCGACGACGGGCGGACCCGCCACGCCGAACGGGAGCTTCGGCTGTCCGAACTGAGCGAAGGGTCCGGCCCGGTGACGCTGGACTTCGTCGTCACGGAGGCCTGCCACCTGGAATATCGCGTCGCGACGACCGGTCGCGCCGGCCTGCGCGTCGGTGGTGCGGTCCGCATCGTGCCGTTGCCGGGCGATGGTCGGCTGCGTTCCGTGGCGTCCGCCGCGGCCCCCGCGCCCTGCTATATCGGCTGCGCCACCGATCCGGCGTTCGTCGGCCTCACCGCGACCATGCTCGCGTCGGTCGAGGAGTATGGTTGCGTGCCGGACGCGATCATCCTGGTCGCCGATTTCGACCTGTCGCCGATCGACCGCGCCGTCCTGCGCGCCAGTGCGGGGCGGATGGGCAAGGCCATGCGCTTCGTGCCGGTCGATCGCGCGTCGCCGCTGATCCCCGTCATCCCCGACCATCCCTTCCCGTTCCCGCTGATCGGCCGGTTCGTCCTGCCCAAGATCATCGATACGGCCGAAGCGCGATTGATCCTGATCGATTCCGACATGATCCTGACCGACAGCCTGCGGCCGCTGTTCGACATGCATATGAACGGTCACGCGGTCGCCGCGGTTCGGGATCCTATGTCGGCATCCGAACTGCGCGCACGCGGCCGCGAAGTCGATCCGACTTACTTCAATGCCGGTCTGCTGGTGATCGATATTCCACGCTGGAACGCCGCAGGGGTCAGCGACGTGGCGATGCGGCGCTGGGCGGCCTACCCGGAACGTCCCCAGTTCCTCGATCAGGACGCGCTCAACGATGTCATCGGCGACGACTGGCTAAGGCTCGATCGCTGCTGGAATTTCTTTTACGCCGGCGAATCGCGGCAGTTCGCCGCCGAATGGTATGAAAGCGCACCCGTCGTCCATTATGCGGGGGCCAAGCCGGATCTTGCGCGCGATCATCCAGCGGTGCCGCTCTATGATCGCCAGGTGGAACGCGTTTCCGCACGCACCGGCTGGCTTGGTTCGATTGACCAATCGGCCGACCGCAGCCTGATCAGCCTCCTTTACGAAATTTTTCTGGGCCGCGAGCCGGAGGCAGAACGCGTTGTCCAGGACCGCGTCGGGCAGACGATGTGGGACTGCGTCGTCACCGTGCTGCGGTCGGATGAATCCAGCGCCGCTATCCTCGCACCCTTGGTATCGGGTCATCCGTTCGCCCCGAACCTTTACCGTACGCCGCCCGTACTCAGCCAGCGTTACTGGATGGCCGATCGGCTCCCGCTGTTCCGCGAGACCGCGGACGCGCTGCCTGCGATGCAGTCCTGGCGGGACCTGCTCGATGCGGTCATGGCCGACGATTGCTTCCGCGAGGCCGCCACATTGCCCGCGGCGACCCGACATGCAGACGACGACGCCACTGCCCGGGCCCAGGTTGCCGCTGCCCGCTGAACTTAGACCGGCGGCCCGACCCCCTACCGTTCGGCCAGCATCGCAGCCTGCACCATCGATGCGGAGTTGGCCGACGTCATGATCTGCTGGGGGATCGCCTGTCCGCCCCCGGCGCCGTCGTTCGCCTTGGCGGCCTGCTCCTCGTAGCTGCGATTGCCGTTCGCATTGGGGGTGGCCAGTATCCCGCCCCAGTTGCCGCCGTAGAAGCCGCCCTCCACACGCTGTGCCAGGATCGACCGCGCGGTGCGACCCAGCGCCGCCGCCCACGCACCGTCCGGGTCCGTGCCCGGCAACGGCAGCACTTCGGTCGCGAAGGCCGAGGCGAAGAACGCGTCGGTCCACGGATCAGATATGCTCAGGAATACCTTGCCGAACCCGTTGGTGCTGTCATGCAGGAAGATGCCGGGCTTCAGCATCCCCTTCGTGATCGTCGCGGCCTGCGCCGCGTATTCGCGCCGCCGGGTCACGCGGTACAGGCGCGCCGCCAGCACGCCCATCGCCATTGAACCCAGGATGTTGACGGCGCTCACCCCCTGTTGCGGCGGCCCGAAATAGGCCTGGGTCGAAACCAGATACGGTTTTCGACGTAGATCGATATTGATATTTCCCCAATAGACCCCGTCCGACTGCCGGAAATGCGCCTGCATCAGCGCGAAGATCGCGACCGCATATTGCAGGTAGCTGACGTCGCGCGTGGTTTCGAACACCGTGAGGGCCGCGATCGCCAGCGGGACTTCATAGACCGACGATGTGCCCTGCCCCGCCGGATCGCCGCCCGGCAGCGCGTACAGGATGCCGTAGCGCGAGTAGGAGAAGCCCGGCAACTTCACAGGATCTGTGAAGGGATCGCGAAACCGCTTCAGCGTCGCTGGAATCATCGTGCGCAGGGCGTTCAGCGCCGAACGGTCCTTGGTCACCTCGAACACCTGGGCGAGATATTGCGCAACCCAGCCGGCATCGTCGCTGGCATAGATCGTCGCGTCCCGGCCGTCGCCCGCCATCGTCGGCGCGCCGAATTGCGCGCGGGTGCAGTCCCATTGCGACGCGATCATCCGCGCAGTTTCGGCCGATCCAGTCGCCTTCCAGTGCCAGTAGAGGAAATTATGGTAGCTTTCCTCCATCCACAGCGCCGGCTGCTCGCCGATCGCGGGCAGGCCCCAGCGCTTCTGACCGCCGCTCGGCGGGATGACGCAGGCAAGCGTCCGCGCGGGCACGACCCGGCCCTTGCTGTCCCACCAGTTGGCGTACATGTCGCGGTAGACCCGGTCGTATCCGGTCTTCAGCGCAGACGGCGTCTGCGGCGGCGCGCTTTCGGCGGTCGCCCCGCATCCGCCGAGCAGGCCGAGGCCGCCTACCGCGGTGAGGGCCCCGACGCTCAGCCCCGCCAGGATTTCCCGCCGGGCGCGGACAGCCGTCTCGATATGCATGGGTCAGCCCTTCACGAATGCGTCCAGCGCGACCAGCCTGGCGGCCAGTGCTTCGAAGTCGTCGAGCGGCACCGCGTTCGGACCGTCCGATTTCGCGTTGGCCGGGTCGGGATGCGTTTCCATGAACAGCCCGCTGATCCCGACCGCCACGGCGGCGCGCGCCAGCACCGGCACGAACTCGCTCTGCCCGCCACTGGTCGCACCCTGCCCGCCGGGCAGCTGCACCGAATGGGTGGCGTCGAACACCACCGGACACCCGGTGTTGCGCATGATCACCAGCCCGCGCATGTCGCTGACCAGATTATTGTAGCCGAAGCTGGTGCCGCGATCGGCGACCATCAGCCCGCTGTCCGACACCCCTGCCGCCGCCGCCGCTTCGCGCGCCTTGGCGATCACATGGACCATGTCGTTGGGGGCCATGAACTGGCCCTTCTTGATGTTCACGGGTTTGCCCGATGCCGCAACCGCCTCGATCAGATCAGTCTGGCGCGCCAGGAATGCCGGCGTCTGGAGCATGTCCACCACGTCCGCCACCGGCCGGACCTGCGCCACCTCATGCACGTCGGTCAGTACCGGCAGCCCGATTTTGGCGCGCACTTTTTCCAGGATCCGCAGTCCTTCATGCAGGCCCGGCCCGCGAAACGAGCTTCCCGACGATCGGTTCGCCTTGTCGAACGAGCTCTTGTAGATCAGCAGCACGCCCAGCCGGTCGGCGATCCCGCGCAGCCGTTCGGCGGTGGACAGCGCCATCGCCTCGCTCTCGATCACACACGGCCCGGCGATCAGGAACAGCGGATGCGCCAGCCCGACCGGGCGCCCGCACAGCATCGTACCGCTCTCGACGATCGCGTTCATTCCATTCCCCGTACCGCAAGCTGCGCCTCGATCGGCGCCAGGTCGCTCGGATTGTTCAATTCCCACAACTCGCAGCCGCGCGCATCGACTTCGACGACGCGCACCGGCACGCCGCCGTCCAGGAACCGCAGCTGTTCCAGTCCTTCGAGCTGTTCGAGCAGCGACTCCGGCAACGCGGCATAACGCGCCAGCGCAGCGCGGCGATAGGCATAGACCCCGACATGCAGCAGCACCGGCAATGCCGGGTCGCCGATCCGCGCGTCGGGCACATGCGGGATGACCGCCTTGCTGAAATACAGCGCGCGCCCGTCCGCTGCCGTCGCGACCGTGGTGCCGCCCACCCGGCCCGCGGCCTGATCGTCGAGCAACCGGCGGTGGACGACGGGCGTCGCGCGCACCGCCGGCGTCGCCACCGCGATCGCCGGGTCCGCGCGCAGGACGCTCACTAGTTCGGACAGGAACCACGGCGGCGTCAGCAGCGCGTCGCCCTGCAGGTTAACGACGATGTCAGTGTCCGCGTCGATCCGGTCGAGCACCGCGGCGCAGCGTTCGGTCCCGTTCGCGCACGCCTCTGGCGTCATCATCACCTCCGCGCCGAACCCCTCGGCCAGCTCGGCAATGCGCGCATCATCGGTTGCAATGATTACCCGGACATCGCCGCCCATCGCATCCGCCGCTGCACGCGCAGCGTCCCAGCTCCGCCCGATCAGCGGGCGTTCAACACCCGTGGCACCGCGAATTGCGACCATCGGCTTGCCGGGATAGCGCGTCGACGCATGGCGCGCCGGCACCACGATCGCCACGCGGCCGTCACGTCCACCGCCTGCCACGTCGCTCACGCCAGCCCCAATCGCAGGAAATCGTGGATCGTCACCACGCCGACCGGCACGTCCTGCCCATCCGCGCCATCGCCACCGGTCACGAACAGCGCGGTGATCTTGTGATCGTTCATCAGCGCGAGCGCATCCTCGGCAAAGCTGGCCGCTCCGATCGTGATCGGATCATGCGTCATCACGTCCCGCGCGGTGCCGGTCATCAGCGCATCGACATGGCGTCGCAGATCGCCGTCGGTGATCACGCCGATCAGCCGCCCGGCATCGTCCACCACGCCGGCGATCCCGAACGTCAGCCGCGTCATGGTCAGCACGACTTCCCGCATTGACATGTCGGCCGGCACGACCGGCATTTCCTCGTCGCAGTGCATCACCGCGGCCACGCGCATCAGGCGGAGCCCGATCGTGCCGCCGGGGTGCAGCGCCTGGAATCCATCGCGCGACAGGCCACGCTCGTGCATCGTCGCCATCGCCAGCGCATCGCCCAGCGCCAGCATCATCGCGGTCGATGTCGTCGGCGCGATGTTGGCGGGGCACGCCTCCGCCGCGGCGGGCAGCATCAGGCGGATCGCCGCGGCGCGCATCAGCGTCGAATTGCGCCGTGCGGAAATCGCAATGATCGGCATGCCCAGGACCGCCGCATGGCCGATCATCGGCTTCAACTCGGTCGTGCCGCCGGAATTGGACAGCATGATCAGCGCGTCGCCCGGGATCATCATGCCGAGATCGCCGTGCGCCGCCTCGGCCGGATGAACGAACAACGCGGGCGTACCGGTGGAGGCGAGCGTGGCGGCGATCTTGCGCGCGATATGGCCCGACTTGCCCATGCCGGTCACGATCACCCGGCCGGGCAATGTCAGCAGCAGTTCGACCGCGTCGGCGAAAGAATCGTCCAGCGTCTCGCGCAGGCGGGACAGCGCCGCCGCCTCGATCGCGATGACCGATCGCCCTTCGCGCAGCCGTGCCGCGCGGGCATCTTCGGGGCTGAGGCGGGACGGGTCCGTGCCGTATCTCACCAGCGTCGTCCGGGGTTTGCTCAGCCTGATCACCATATGTGCCTAGTCCCGACAAGTTAAAAAAGCGAGCCTGCTGAACGCCCTGCCAATATCGATATTGCTTTACGCTTCCGTAAACGGCAACCTTCAGCTAGGCTACCGCTCAAGCATCCGGACGGAGACGAAGCGCATGAACCTTGATTTCGACGCCGACGAACTGGCCTTCCGCGACGAGGTCCGCGCGTTCCTGGCCGCCGAGCTGCCCGACGACATCCGCACCGCGGTGGCCGACCGGACGGACCTGACCAAGGAGCAGATCGTGCGCTGGCACGGGATCCTGCACCGGCGCGGCTGGGCGGTGCCGAAATGGGCGGCCGAACATGGCGGCCGCGGCTGGACCCCGGCGCAGAAATATATCTTCCAGGAAGAACTGTCGCTCGCCCGCGCGCCGGATGAATTCTCGTTCAACGTCGCGATGATCGGCCCGGTCATCGCGCGGTTCGGCACCGATGCGCAGAAGGAACGCTTCCTGCCGCCCACCGCCAGCCTCGACATCTGGTGGTGCCAGGGCTTCTCGGAACCCGGCTCCGGCTCCGACCTCGCCTCGCTCAAGACGACCGCGGTGCGCGACGGCGACGACTATGTCGTCAACGGGCAGAAGATCTGGACCACGCTGGCGCAGCATGCCGACTGGATCTTCGCGCTGGTCCGCACCGATCCGAACGCGCAGAAGCCGCAGATGGGGATCAGCTTCCTGCTGATCGACATGACGACGCCCGGCATCACCGTCCGCCCGATCCGCACGATCGACAATCATCACGAGGTGAACGAGGTCTTCTTCGACGACGTCCGCGTGCCGGCCGAAAACCTGATCGGTCAGGAGAACAAGGGCTGGGACTATGCCAAGCATCTGCTCGGCAACGAACGGTCGGGCATCGCGCGGATTGGTCTGTCGAAGGAACGGCTGCGCTGGGCGCGTGCGACCGCGAAGGAGATGGCGGCCGACGGGCGCATGACGCAGCGCGAACATGCGCGGCTCCTGCGCGAGCTGATCGAAACCGAGATCGACCTGAAGGCGCTCGAGCTGACCCAGCTGCGCGTCGTGGCGGCGGACAGCGCCGGCGGCGGCGGCGATCCGGGTGCCGGGGCGGCCGCATCCTCGATCCTGAAGGTGAAGGGCAGCGACATCCAGCAACGCATGACCGAGATCATGATGACGCTCGCCGGCCCCGCGGGTCTCGCGCAGCCGGACCTCGACCATGGCCGCAACGAGGAACCGCAGGACCGCTGGCTGCCTGCCGCGGCACCGTATTACTTCACCATGCGCAAGGTCTCGATCTACGGCGGGTCGAACGAGATCCAGCGCAACATCGTCGCCAAGACCGTGATGGGGCTCTGAACCATGGATTTCAGCTTTTCCGACGACCAGCGCCTGCTGCGTGAGACCGTCGCGCGCTTCGTCGCCGACCGCTACGGGTTCGAGGACCGCACCCGCATGATGGCGATGCCGGGCGGGCGCGACCCGGCGATCTGGTCCGAAATGGCCGAACTCGGCCTGCTCGGACTGCCCTTTGCGGAGGCCGATGGCGGGTTCGGCGGCGGCGGCACCGAGACGATGATCCTGATGGAGGAGTTCGGCCGCGGGCTCGTCGTCGAACCCTATCTCTCCGCCATCGTGCTGGCCGGTGCCTTGCTGCAGGACGCGGCGACCGCGGAGCAGCGCGCGGCGCGGGTCGAGCGGATCGTCACGGGCGACCTCCGCCTCGCGGTTGCCTTCGCCGAACCGCGCGGTCCGCGCTACACGGTCGACGCGCGCGAGACGGTCGCGGTCGGCGACCGGCTGACCGGCGAGAAGATCGCAGTGCTGGGCGGCGATCAGGCGCAGGAGCTGATCGTGTCCGCACGCACCAGCGAGGGGTCGACCGCTCTGTTCTTCGTCGATCCCGCCGCCACCGGCGTCAGCATTCGCGGCGAGGCCGGCTATGACGGCAGCCGCGTCGCGACGGTCACGCTGCACGATGTCGCCGCCGAACGCATCCCCGGCGACGGCGCGGCGCATCTGTCCCGCGCGATCGAGGCCGCCAACGCCGCGCTCTGTGCCGAAGCGGTCGGCGCGATGGCCGCCGCACTCGACCTGACGACCGAATATCTCAAGACCCGCAAGCAGTTCGGCGTGCCGATCGCGGCGTTCCAGGCGCTCCAGCACCGCGCCGTCGACATGCTGATGCAGCTCGAACTGGCGCGCAGCATGGCGATCCTCGCCGCCGCCTCGCTCGACCGCCCCGCCGCCGAACGCACCGCCAACATCGCCGCGGCCAAGGCGCACATCGCCCGCGCCTCGCGCTTCGTCGGGCAACAGGCGGTCCAACTCCACGGTGGCATCGGCATCACCGCCGAGTACAAGGTCGGCCACATCTTCAAGCGCCTGACCGCCATCGAAACGCTCTTCGGCGACGCGGACCATCATATCGATGCGCTGACCGACCTGGGAGGGTTGGCGGCTTAGCAGCCGGGAAACCTCCCGCCCACAGAACCGTCCATGCCGAGCGAAGTCGAGGCACCCTTTCCCCCGAGCGCAGCCGAGGGGCGCTGTTGGCTCCTCGACTACGCTCGAGGGCTCCCTCGACTGCGCTCGGGATGGACGGGTTTGGGCTAAGCCCCCGCCCCTAGGGGAACCCCCGCCCCCACCGGCCATTCCTGCTTCATGACCACCGACACCGACAAGCGCGCCGCCGCGATCGCCGCCGTGGCGGAGATCCAGCCCGGCATGCTCGTCGGCCTCGGCACCGGCAGCACCGCGGCCTACGCCGTCGCCGCGCTCGCCGAGCGGGTCCGCGCCGGCCTCCGCATCACCGCCGTCGTCACGTCCAAAGCCACCGAGACGCTCGCCCAATCCCACGGCATCACCGTCCTCCCGTTCGACGACGTGCCGCAGGTTGACCTTACCATCGACGGCGTCGACCAGATCGATCCCGCCCTCCGCGCGATCAAGGGCGGCGGCGGCGCGATGCTGCGCGAGAAGATCGTCGCCGCCGCCAGCACGCGGATGATCGCGATCGTCGACGGATCGAAGCGCGTCGCCCAACTCGATCGCGCCATCCCGGTCGAGATCCTGCCGTTCGCCCGCGCCTTCGTCCTGCGCCGGCTCGCAGAGCTAGGCGGGCCCGCCATCCTGCGCGCCACCCGGTCCGACCAGGACAATCTACTCGCCGACGCCGCATTCGGCCCCATCGCGGACCCGGCCGCGCTCGCCGCCGAACTGTCGGCCATCCCCGGCCTGCTCGGCCACGGCCTCTTCCTCGATGAAATCGACGCAACCTGCATCGCGGACGACAGCAGCACCGTTTGGCTGAAACGGTCTTAACAAAGCTTCATCTTACCCGTTAGAGCAGGAACAGTTCGGGCCGCCCGCCGTTCCCCGGACGATATCGTTCCCGCGCTGGCGCCGTTTTCCGGTGACCGTGCGCTCGCTCAAGGATCGCGCAATGACCACCCCAGCCACCGGCCTCCATGAGGATGGCTCGCCCGAGCGCCTCGCGATCGATACCATCCGCACGCTGTCCATGGACGCGGTGCAGAAGGCGAACAGCGGCCACCCCGGCACGCCGATGGCGCTCGCGCCCGTCGGCCACACGCTCTGGTCGCAGTTCCTGCGTTACGATCCGGACCGTCCCGACTGGCCCAACCGCGACCGGTTCGTGCTGTCCGTCGGCCACGCGTCGATGCTGCTCTACTCGCTGCTGCACCTCGCCGGCGTGAAGGAAATCAACGCGGACGGCGAATATAGCGGCGATCCCGCGGTCAGCCTCGACGATATCAAGGGCTTCCGCCAGCTGTCGTCCAAGACGCCCGGCCACCCGGAATATCGCTACACCACCGGCGTCGAGACGACGACCGGCCCGCTCGGCCAGGGTTGCGGCAACTCGGTCGGCATGGCGATCGCGGAACGTCACCTAGCGGCGCATTTCAACAAGGACGACATGGTCCTGTTCGATCACGACGTCTATTCGCTCTGCGGCGACGGCGACATGATGGAGGGCGTGACCGCGGAGGCCGCCTCGCTCGCCGGCCACATGAAGCTGTCGAACCTCTGCTGGATCTATGACAGCAACCAGATCAGCATCGAGGGCGGCACCGACCTCGCCTTCACCGAAGATGTCGCCGCGCGCTTCCGCGCCTATGGCTGGAAGACACTGCACGTCTCCGACGCGAACGACACCGTCGCACTGGCCGATGCGTTCCAGACTTTCCGCGATACGCATGATGCGCCGACGCTGATCGTCGTGGACAGCGTGATCGGCTGGGGCAGTCCGAAGGCGGGCAGCGAGAAGGCGCACGGCGAACCGCTTGGTGCCGACGCGATCAAGGCAACGAAGAAGGCCTATGGCTGGCCGGAAGACAAGGACTTCTACGTCCCCGAGGGCGTCGCCGAGCATTTCGCGCAGAGCATGATCGATCGCAGCCGCCCGCTGCGCGAGAGCTGGGACATGACCTTCGCGACCTACCGCGAAAAGTCTCCCGAGCTTGCCGCCGAACTGGAGCGGATGCGCCAGGGCGAGCTGCCCGACGGCTGGGCGGCCGACCTGCCGGTGTTCGAGGCCGACGCGAAGGGCGTCGCCAGTCGCGATGCCGGTGGCAAGGTGCTGAACGCGATTGCCAAGCGCGTGCCCAGCCTGATGGGCGGTGCCGCCGATCTGTCGCCATCGACCAAGACCGACCTGAAGTTCGACGGCGCGGGCAGCTTCACCGCCGCCACGCCGGGCGGCCGCAACATGCATTTCGGCGTGCGCGAACATGCGATGGGCTCGATCGCCAACGGCATGGCGCTCAGCTACCTGCGCTCCTACACCGGCACCTTCCTGGTGTTCGCCGACTATATGCGCGCGCCGATCCGGCTCGCCGCGATCATGGAAGTGCCGACGATTTTCGTCTTCACGCATGACAGCATCGGCGTGGGCGAGGATGGCCCGACCCACCAGCCGGTCGAGCATCTCGCGACGCTGCGTGCGATCCCCGGCCTCGTCACGATCCGCCCGGGCGACGCGAACGAAACCGCACAAGCCTGGTCCGTCGCGCTGAAGCAGGCCGACCGGCCGAGCGCGCTGATCTTCTCGCGCCAGGCACTTCCAACGCTTGATCGCGATAAGTACGCGTCGGCCGAGGGGCTCCAGAAGGGTGCCTACATCCTGGCGGAGGCCGGCGGCGGCGATCCCGACGTGATCCTGATCGGTACGGGCAGCGAGGTGTCGCTGGTCGTCGACGCATACGAGAAGCTGCGTGCAGAGGGCGTCCGCGCCCGGGTCGTGTCGATGCCAAGCTGGGAACTGTTCGAGAACCAGGACGCGGAATATCGCGACGCGATCTTCCCGCCCGCCGTGCGCGCCCGCGTCGCGGTGGAACAGGCCGGATCGATGGGCTGGGATCGCTATGTCGGCCATGACGGGGCAACGATCACCATGTCCACCTTCGGCGCGTCGGCCCCGCTCGCCAAGCTTCAGGAGAAGTACGGCTTCACGATCGATAACGTCGTGAAGGTCGCGCACGAAGTGATGCAGGGGAACGGCAAATGAGTGGCCCGCTGAACAAGCTCGAGCAGGCGGGTCAGGCCGTCTGGCTCGACTTCGTCGACCGCAAGTTCCTCGCCGACGGCGGCCTGCGCAAGCTGATCGAGGAGGACGGCCTGACCGGCGTCACGTCCAACCCGTCGATCTTCGAAAAGGCGATCGGCCACTCGGACGCCTATGACGATGGGCTGTCGGAATATCTGGACAAGGGCGACAGCACGATCGTCGCGGTCTATGAAAGCCTCGCGATTGCCGACATCCAGGCCGCGGCGGACGACCTCCGCCCGGTCTACGACCGGCTGGAGGGCAAGGACGGCTATGTCAGCCTCGAAGTCTCGCCCTACCTCGCCCAGGCAACCGACGACACGATCGAGGAGGCCCGCCGCCTCGCCGAGGCGGTCGATCGCCCCAACCTGATGGTGAAGGTCCCCGGCACGCAGGAAGGCGTCCCCGCCATCCGCCAGCTGATTGCCGACGGGCTGAGCATCAACGTCACCTTGCTGTTCTCGCGCGATGCCTACCGCGCCGTCGCGATGGCCTATCTCGAAGGGCTGGAGGAGCGCGTCGCCGCCGGCCAGCCGATCGACCGGATCGCCAGCGTCGCCAGCTTCTTCATCAGCCGCATCGATGCGCAGATCGACAAGGCTATCGACGACCGCATCGCCGAGGGCGACCCGGAAGCCGATGCGCTGAAGGCGATCCGCGGCAAGGTCGCGATTGCCAACGCGAAGCTCGCCTACCAGGACTATCTCGCGATCCTCGAAACCGATCGCTGGAAGGCACTCGCCGCCAAGGGCGCGCAGGTCCAGCGGCTGCTTTGGGCGTCCACGGGCGTGAAGGACAAGGCGTATAGCGACGTCCTCTACATCGAGACGCTGATCGGCCGCGACACGGTCAACACCATGCCGCCCGCCACGATGGACGCATTCCGCGACCATGGCGACGCGACCGCGCAGCTGACCAACGACATCGCCGACGCCGAGCATGTGATGGCGGAGGCCGACCGCCTCCACCTGAAGCTCGGCGACGTCACAACCGGCCTCGTCACCGCGGGCGTGAAGCTGTTCGCCGACGCCGCCGACTCGCTGCTCGGCGCGGTCGCCGGCAAGCGCGATACGTTCCTGGGCGACAAGCTCAACGGCATGTCCGCTACGCTGCCGAAGTCGCTCGACGAAACCGTCGAAACGCGGATCGGCACGATGCGCAAGGACGCGTGGAGTCGCCGGCTCTGGGCGGCCGACGCAACGCTCTGGACCGGCAAGGACGAGGGCAAGTGGCTCGGCTGGCTGGCCGCCGGCAAGGGCGAGCAGGTCGAAGAGGACGCGCTCGCCAAGCTGGCCGAGAAGACCAAGGGCAAGGCCGACGTCGTGCTGCTCGGCATGGGCGGCTCCAGCCTCGGGCCGGAAGTGATCGGCGCGATCGTGCCCCCTACCACCGGCGCCCCGCGCTTCCACGCGCTCGACAGCACCGATCCGGCGCAGGTCGCGACCGTCGCCGGCCAGATCGACGCCGGCAACACTGCGTTCCTCGTCTCGTCCAAGTCCGGTTCGACGCTCGAACCGCAGCTGCTCGAGGCCTATTTCCGCAGCCTGCCCGGCGCCGATACGAAGAACTTCGTCGCGGTGACCGACCCCGGTTCCAAGCTGGAAGCATCGGCCAAGGCGGACGGCTTCGGCGATATCTTCCACGGAGATCCTGCGATCGGTGGGCGCTACTCGGTCCTGTCGGTGTTCGGTATGGTGCCGGCCGCGATGATGGGCGTGGACGTCCCCGCCTTCTTCACCGCGGCCAAGGCGATGGTCTTCGCCTGCGGCCCGGACAGCCCGCCCGCCACCAACCCAGGCATGCGGCTCGGCGCGATCATGGGCGAGGCGGCACTGGCCGGTCGCGACAAGCTGACCATCCTGCCCAGCCCCAGCCTCGCCGCATTCGGTAGCTGGCTGGAACAGCTGGTCGCCGAATCGACGGGGAAGGAAGGCAAGGGCATCGTCCCCGTCGACCTCGAACCGCTCGGCTCCGCGGACAGCTACGGCACCGACCGCCTGTTCGTGCATCTGCACCTGGCCGGCGACAGCGACGACCGCCTCGAATCGACCCTCAAGGCACTCGCCGACGGCGGCCATCCGTTGGTGCGCATCTCGGTCGCGGACCCGATGCAACTCGGTCAGGAGTTCTTCCGCTGGGAAATGGCCACCGCGGTCGCCGGCGCGATCATCGGGATCGACCCGTTCGATCAGCCCGATGTCGAGGCCGCCAAGGTCGAGGCGCGCAAGCTGGTCGACGCCTATGAGGCGACCGGCGCGCTCGAACCCGAAACGCCGCTCTACGACGATGGCGATATCGCGATCTTCGCCCCCGGCGATCCGGAATTCGCACCGACCGACCCGGCCGTCCTGCTCAGCACGCACTTCGCCAGCCTGGTGCCCGGCGACTATGCCGGCTTCCTCGCCTATATCGAGCGCAACGAGCCGCATGCCGACGGCATCGCGCGGATGCGTGCCGCGGTCCGCGACGCGCGGCAGGTGGCGACGGTTGCCGGCTTCGGTCCGCGCTTCCTCCACTCGACGGGGCAGGCATATAAGGGCGGCCCGCGCACCGGCAGCTTCCTGGAAATCACCCGCACGCCGTCCGACGACGTCGCGGTTCCGGGTCGCAAGGCGAGCTTCGGCACCGTCCAGCTGGCGCAGGCGCGCGGCGACCTCGACGTGCTCGTCGAACGCGGCCAGCGCGTCATGCGCGTTCACCTGAAGCACGACGCGGCCTTTGACCGCCTCGTCGACATGGTGATCGCCAGCGTCGCCTGAACCACACCGACCGTACCCCGGCGCGGGCCGGGGCCTGGACGCATCCTCGCGCCAGGCCCCGGCCTGCGGCGGAACAAGATCTACACAGCAGGAGCATCCCCATGAAGATCGGCATCATCGGCCTCGGCCGCATGGGCGGCAACATCGCCCGCCGCCTGATGCGCGCCGGCCACGAAGTCGTCGCCTATGACCGCGACGACAAGGCGGTCACCGCGCTCACCGCCGACGGCGCGGTGGCCGCGTCCGGGATCGAGGACATGGCGGGCAAGCTCGACAGCCCGCGCATCTTCTGGTCGATGCTCCCCGCCGGCGAAATCACCGAACAGACGGTCGAGACGATCGCCGCGCTCTGCGCCCCCGGCGACATCGTGATCGACGGCGGCAACAGCTTCTACAAGGACGACATCCGTCGCGCGAAGGTGCTCGGCGAACAGGGTCTGCACTATGTCGACGTCGGCACGTCCGGCGGCGTCTGGGGCCTGGAACGCGGCTATTGCATGATGATCGGCGGCAGCGACGACGCGGTGCGCCTGCTCGACCCGATCTTCGACGCGCTGGCCCCCGGCCGCGGCGACGTGGTGCCCACCAAGGGCCGCGACACGGGCGACGACCGCGCCGAGCGCGGCTACATCCACGCCGGTCCCGCAGGCGCCGGCCACTTCGTGAAGATGGTCCACAACGGCATCGAATATGGCCTGATGCAGGCCTATGCCGAGGGTTTCGACATCCTGAAGGGCAAGGCATCGGACAAGCTGCCCGAGGACGAGCGCTTCGACCTCAACCTGCCCGACATCGCCGAGGTCTGGCGCCGCGGCAGCGTCATCTCCTCCTGGCTGCTCGACCTGACCGCGATCGGCCTCGCCAGCGACCATGAGCTGAAGCAGTTCAGCGGCCATGTCGCGGACTCGGGCGAAGGGCAGTGGACGATCGACGCCGCGATGGAGGAGAAGGTGCCCGCCAACGTGCTGACCGCAGCACTCTTCGCGCGCTACCGCAGCCGCGTCGACACGACGTTCGGCGACAAGCTGCTCTCCGCGATGCGGTTCGGCTTCGGCGGCCATGTGGAGATGCCACAATGAGCGCCGCGCCCAGCTCGCCTGCGGGCGGCACGACCGCCACGCCCCCCGCCCCGCCCGCAACGCTGGTCATCTTCGGCGCGCTCGGCGATCTCACCCGCCGGCTCCTCGTGCCGGCGATCGTCAATCTGGTCCGCAGCGGGCTGGTCGGTGACGACTTCAAGATCATCGGCGTCAGCCACCATGATTCCAGCGACGACGCGCTGCGTGAACAGCTCGACGACTTCATCGGCAAGGCCGACGGCGAAGGCGGCGCGCATGGTGACAAGTCCGGTGCGGGCGACCCAGACTGGCTGAAGCTGCGCGACCGCATCACGTACTTGAAGGGGGATTTCGAAGACGCGGCGACCTACGAGGCGCTCAAGGACCGCATCGATGGCAACGCCGCCTTCTATCTCGCCACCGCGCCCGGCTTCTTCGGCCCTGTGATCGACAGCCTCGGCGACGCCGGCCTGCTGACCCAGTCCGACGAGGCGTTCCGCCGCGTCGTGATCGAGAAGCCGTTCGGCCACGACCTGCCGTCCGCCGAAGCGCTCGATGAGCGCATCCTCAAGCATCTCGACGAAACGCAGGTCTACCGGATCGACCATTTTCTCGGCAAGGAAACCGTCCAGAACATCCTCGTCACGCGCTTCGCCAACACGATGGTCGAGGCGGTGTGGAACAACCGCTACATCGATCATGTCCAGATCACCGCGGCCGAGACGGTCACGGTCGGCACGCGCGGCAAATTCTACGACACGACCGGCGCGATGCGCGACATGGTGCCCAACCACCTGTTCCAGCTGCTCGCCATGGTCGGCATGGAGCCGCCGAACGATTTCGGTTCCGAGGCAATTCGCAACGAGAAGGCCAAGGTCATCGCCGCAATCCGCGCGCCGCGGCCCGAGGACGTCGCCGACGTTGCCGTCCGCGGCCGCTACACCGCGGGCCGCGCGGGCGATGCCGATGTCGCCGACTATCGGTCGGAGCCCGAGGTTGCGCCTGACAGCAAGACCGAGACCTATGTCGCACTGAAACTGATGGTCGACAGCTGGCGCTGGGCCGGCGTGCCGTTCTACCTGCGCACCGGCAAGGGGCTGGCGGCGCGCGATACCGAGATCGTCGTCCAGTTCAAACCTGTGCCCTATGCGCAGTTCGCCGGGGTCGATCACAACCGCCTGCCGCCCAACCGCATGGTGATCCAGATCCAGCCGGACGAAGGGCTGAGCATCGAAATCCTCGCCAAGAAGCCTGGTCCGGTGATCGAGCCCGCGCCGGTCAGCCTCGACTTCGCCTACTCCGATCATTTCAAGCTCGGCCACACGACCGGCTACGAAACCCTGCTCTACGACATGCTGACCGGCGACCAGACTTTGTTCCAGCGCGCGGATCAGATCGAGTCCGGGTGGGAAGCGGTGCAGCCGATCCTCGACGCCTGGGCCGCGGACGGCGAGCCCGAACCCTATCCCGCCGGCAGTGACGGCCCCGCCGCCGCCGCGGACCTCCTGACGCGCGACGGCCGCGCCTGGCACAAGATCGGAAGGCCCGCATGACCCGCCTCTTCATCTCCGACATCGACGGCACCCTAGTCCGCAAGGACAAGGTGCTGACCGAACCGACCGTCGCCGCGATCCGCCGGCTGCGTGCCGCGGGCGTGCCTGTGACGCTCATCAGCGCGCGGCCCCCGTCGGGCATGATCGCGCATGCCGAGCGGCTCGGCATCGACCTGCCAATGGGTGCGTTCAACGGCGGTACGATCGTGAAGCCGGACGGCACGGTCATCTCCGCCGCGCACGTGCCCGCCGATGTCGCGATCGACACGCTCGCCCGGCTCCGCGCGGCGAACATCGACCGCTGGGTGTTCGCGAACGGCAAATGGTACGCCAGCGGCCAGGACAGCCACCACCTGGAGCGCGAACAGGTCGCCGCCGCGATCGACGCGGTCTACACCGACGACTTCGCCGCGATGATCGACCGGATCGACAAGATCGTCGGCGTCAGCGACGACGCGCCGCTTGTCGCACGGGTCGAGGCGGAACTCGTCGCCGCGCACGGTAGCGCCGCGACCATCGCCTGCTCGCAACCCTATTATCTCGACATCACGGCGCTTGCCGCGAACAAGGGCGACGGGGTCGCGGCGCTGGCCGACGCGATCGGCGTTTCGCTCGCCGACGTCACGGTCGCGGGCGACATGCCCAACGACCTGCCGATGTTCGCGCGCGCCGGACAGTCGATCGCGATGGGCCAGGCGCCACAGGCGGTGCGCGACGCCGCGACGCGCGTGACGGGCCCGACCGACGAGGACGGGCTGGCCGCCGCGGTCGATGCACTGGCGGAATTGGCCGAACAGCACCATCTGTGATAGGGGCTGCGCCGATCTGCGGCGCACCTGCCGTTTCATTCCCTGCAAAGGCATCAGACCCGCTTTTATGAAGACCTATAATCCCGACTTTTCCGACCGTCGCAGTGCCGCCGCCGCCGCCAAGACCAAGGCGCTGGAAGCGATGAAGAACAAGGCCGCGCCCGATCCGGCGCTGGTCGCGGAAAAGCTTGCCGCGCAGGAAGCGAAGGAAGCCCTCCAGGCCGAACGCCGCGCCGCCAAGCTGGCCGAAAAGGAAGAGGCCGACGCCATCCGCAAGGCCGAACGCGCCATCCGCGAAGAAGCCGAGAAGAAGGCCGCCGAAGAGGCCCAGATGTCCGAATCCGACCGCAAGGCCGCGCAGAAGGCCGCGCGCGATGCGAAGTACGCCGCCCGCAAGGCGCGCAAGTAAGGCGAGAGAATGGGGTTCGTTTGTCGGGGCCGCGATCGGCTTGAGACCTAACTGAACCCTTTCCCCCACCCCGTTTGGTTCGAGCCTGTCGAAAACTCCGCGCCGAGTTCTCGACAGGCTCGAACCAAACGGGATGTATGAAGTAACGCGCGCAAGATCAGCGCGTGTGGGGTCCAGTCAAGTCGGCCGGATCGCCACCGCGGGCACTTTAGCGGGGCCAGCGCCGGCCCAGCATCACCCCGCGATCAAATCAGCCGCCAAAACTCCGCCCGCCACCGCCGCCGAAGCCGCCGCGCGAGATGACCGAACTCCGCGACTGGATCCGCGTCGGCGCCCGCACCGTCGGGTTGAACGCGTTCGACCCGATCCGCGTCCGGCCGCTGACATAGTCGCGTCCGAACGGCACGCCACCGCCGCCATAATAGCTGCCGTAGCGATCGCGATACATCGGCGCACCGCGATACCCGCCGCCACCCATGTTGCTCAGCGCCTGGCCGACGATGAACCCGGTCAGCAGCGGCGTGAAGAAGCTGCCGTTGTTGCGCGGCACGCACTGGTCGACGCCGTACTGTTCCTCGCAGCTTTGGCGCTGGTCGAACCGCGGCGCGTTCGTCTCGTTCGCCTTCTGCGCATCGGCATAGGCCTTGTCGCACGCCTCGGGCGTCATCTGCGCGTCGGCCTTGCACGCCGCGACCGAGGTGTAGCTCGTCGCCTCCACCGGCTTGCCGCCGGGATCGTCGCCGTCGCAGGCGGAGAGCGAGACGCCTGCCCCCGCCATCAGGGATGTCAGCACGATCGTCCGGGAACGCTTCATCGCCATGACCTCCTCAGGCCGTCATGCAGGCGGCGTTGAGCACGCCGATGCTGATCGAGATGCTTGCCATATAGATCGCCGCCGCCATTTCGCCGCGCACGATCCGGTCGCTGAAATCGCGCATCACGATCATCCGCACGACGGTGACCGCGACGATCTGGATCACGCCGGCCATCACCGCCCACACGCCGAACTCGACCAGCGAAACGGTATGTTCCAGTGCGGAGGCGACCGGCAGGACATAACCGATCAGCGCGCCGCCCAGCGTGAGCGCCGCCGCGACATTGCCCTCGCGGATCAGCGTGCGTTCGTTGTACGGCGTCGCCGCCTGGTAGATCAGCTTGAACGCGATCGTCAGCACGCCAGCCGCCGCGAACGCGATCAGGAACGCCGCCGCGCTCGCCCCGAAACCATAATCCTGAAACATCGTCTTCCCCCCGTATGCCCGTCAGGCCTTATACCTGTCAGGCCTTGAACTCGCCCAGTTCCAGCGCGACGCCCAGCATGATCTCGAACGATACCTCGCCGGCCTCGCTCTGCTGTTCGATCGCGAGCAGCAGCTCGCGCGCGTCCGGCTCGTCCAGCTCCCGCGCGAACAGCATGCATTTCTGGAAGATCCGCCGGTCGACCACGCCGTCGCGGTCGTCGTGAATATCCTCCCAGAACGTCACCGGATCCTGCACCGGCGCATCCGGCCCGAACCAGAACCGCGTATAGTCGGGCAGGCCGGGTGCCGTGAACACCGGTGCGGACAGCCGCCGGATCCACGGCGCGCGTTCCGATGCGGAGCCGGGATAGGCGCTGTCCCACGGCGCGAACAGCGTGACGTCGGTCACGTCCTGCCCCGCGCGGTCGGTCGACACCGCCTGGAACATGATGTCGTCCTCGGTATAGAAACGGTGCACGAAACTGCCGTCGGTCAGCTCGACCAGACCCTGCGCCACGATCTGCAACGTATCGCGATCGAACGGGAATTTCAGCGTATCGCCGAACCGCCGCCACGCGAGCGGATCGAGCATCACCGTCCGCCCCAGCGTGACGTTGCGGATCACCGGCAACGCATTCTCCGGCGCCTTCTCGCGGCCGAACAGACGATCGAACATGCAGGAGACTCCAATCCGCCGGGTGCAGGCATAGAACGTGGGGTGAACGAAGCAAAGCCCTCGCCGGGCCACAACTTGGGCGCCGATCCCATGCGCAATGATGGAGACGGCGCGCGGCACCCACTACCCCAGCCGCCCGCAACCCCCTATGTAGCTGACGACCAAACCGCGGAGCCTGCCCCCATGACCGACACCGCCTGGACCGTCCGCTCGCTGAAGGCGGCACTCGACCGCTGCGCCCCCGTCGCCGACGGGGAATTCAGCGTCCACATGATCGAAGGCAGCGACCCCGTGCTGCTCGTCACCATGCACCAGCACGGCGACCTCGAACTGTTCGTCAACGTCTCGGATGCACAGATCGCGGCCTCCGTACTACTCTGGCCATGCGACGAACAGCATGACCGGCCGGCGTTCAACGAATATCTGCTCAAGACGCAGAAGCTCGTGCCGCTGTCGAACTTCGGCATCGGCATGGTCGACGGCCGCGACTATTACGAACTGTTCGGCGAACTCGCGGTCAGCAGTCCGCTCGACACCGTCCTCATCGAACTTCGCATGCTCGCCGAAAACGCGATCGAGGCCGCCGGGCCGCTACGCGAAGCCTTCGTCCCCTCATCGCACTGACCGGAGCAACGTCCATGGCCATTTGGAGTAAATTGTTCACCCTGGGCCGCGCCGGCGCGCATGAGGCGTCGAGCGCGATCGTCGACGCCAACGCGCTGCGCATCCTGGACCAGGAGATCCGCGACGCCGACAATGCGCAGGGCAAGGCGCGCGACGACATGGCCGGCCTCGTCGCCCGCCGCCGCATCCTGGAACAGGAAGTGGCCAGCTTCCGCGCGCAGGTCGAAAAGTACATGTCCTCGGCCAAGGCGGCGATGGACAAGGGCAATATGGACCTCGCCCGCCAGGTGGCGCAGCGGGTTGCCGACCTGGAACAGGACATCGCGCTCAAGACGCCGCAGCTGGAGGCGATGAAGGAAGCCGAAGGCAAGATCCACACGACCATCGCCGCGACCGATCGCAAGATCGAACAGCTCCGCCGCGAGGTCGAGGTGGTGAAGGTGAACGAGAGCGTCCAGAAGGCGCAGGCCTCCGTCGCCGCCCGCGGTTCGGGCGCGGGCAACTCGCTCGGCTCGGCCGCCGACAGCCTGGCCCGCATCCGCGAACGCCAGGCGATCCGCGGCGAACGGATCAACGCCGCCAACGAACTCGAAGACATGCGCACCGGCGCCGACCTCGACGAGAAGCTCCGTCTCGCCGGCATCGCGCCGGGCCAGTCCTCGGCCGACGACGTGCTCGCGCGCCTGTCGGCGCCGAAGTCGGAACCGCTGCGGCTGGAGGCCACGCGCGACACCGACAAGGCGGAGTAGGCTCTCACCGGCCGGACCCCACCGCTCCCCGTTCGGTTCGAGCCTGTCGAGAACGGCCCCACCCCCGCCCGCAGACCGCCGTTAGGTTCGAGCCTGTCGAGAACAGCCTTCCCCTCCGCGGCGAAGGTTCTCGACAGGCTCGAACCGAACGGAAGATGAGGTGAAGGACACCGAACATGCGCCGCATCCCCCTCGCCCCGCGTCCCGACTGGCAGGCCAAGGCCGACGCGATCGGCTTCGTCTACCACGCCACCGACGGCGCGCCGTACTGGGACGAGACCGCGGCCTATGTCTTCTCGATGACGGAGATCGAGGACGTCCTCGAACCCGCGGCCGAAGAGCTTCACCGTATGTGCCTCGACCTGGTCGAGGAGGTCTGCCGCCACGACGCGCTGATGGACCGCCTCGCCATCCCGCGCGAGCAGCGCCAGTTCGTGCGCGACAGCTGGTCGCGACGCGATCCCTCGCTCTACGGCCGGTTCGACTTCGCCTATGACGGCTCGGGGCCACCGAAGCTCTACGAATACAACGCCGACACCCCGACTGCGGTGTTCGAATGCGCGACCTTCCAGTGGATCTGGCTGGAAGAACGCCTCTCCACCGGCGCGCTCCCGGCCGGCAGCGACCAGTTCAATTCACTGTTCGAGGCACTCCGCGACCGGTTCAAGGCGATCTTCCCGACCGGCGGCTACGTCCATTTCGCCGCCGAGCCGCAGTCGATCGAGGACCGCCAGACCGTCCGGTTCTTCGAGGATCTGGCGAGCCAAGTCGGGATCGAACCGAAGTTCGTCGCGATGAACGCGATCGGGCTCAACGAAACCGGCCAATTCGTCGACGATGCCGGCGACGAGATCCAGGCGGCGTTCAAGCTGTACCCGTGGGAGGACATGTTCCGCGAGCCCTACGCCCCCAGCCTGACCGCCGCGGGCGTCCGATGGATCGAACCGGCGTGGAAGTCGATCCTGTCGAACAAGGGCATCCTGCCGCTGCTCTGGGAACGCCACCCCGACCACCCGAACCTCCTCCCCGCCTTCTTCGACAACGACCCCGCGGCCGTGGCACTGGGCGAAGACTATGTCCGCAAGCCGCTCTTCTCCCGCGAAGGGGCCAACATCGAACTGGTCCGCGCCGGCGCGTCCGAAACCGTCCTCGACGAAGGCTACGGCGCCGAAGGCCACATCCGCCAGGCGCTCTGCATGCCCCCCGAATTCGACGGCCGCTACCCGGTGATCGGCGCCTGGATCGTCGGCGACCAGCCCGCCGGCATCGGCATCCGCGAGGACGACCACGCCATCACCCGCAACCTGGCCCGTTTCGTACCGCACTATATCGGGCCGGCGGAGCCTTTGCCGCAGCCGTAGCGTGTGTCGTGCCAGGGCACGCGCTGCAGAACCTGTGATGCGGGTGACAGATCGAAGGTCGTCAGACCGATCCGGAGCCTGACGAAACCCATCGGCTGAGATTGCCAGACGACTCCATGGCTCGCATCATGCGGAATGGCCGTTCATCCCGATCGTCGAACCCTGCTTGCCGGGCTCGCTACCTCCGGCCTTGTCGCCGGCTGCGCACGGCCCGACCGCGGGCGGGCCGCGGCGACCCCCGGCATTGCCGTCACCATCGACGACTTCGACCTGTCGGACACGCCGTTGCTCAGCGGATCGGAGCGCGACGCGGCGATCCTTGCGGCCTTGCGGCGTCACCGGGTGAAGGCGGCCGGGTTCGTCGCCGGCAAATATGTCGACGCCACACTCGCCCCCCGCATTCTGACGCGCTGGTCGGACGAGGGGCATATCCTGGGCAACCATAGTTTCTCGCATCGCTATTTCAGCGGGCAGGATCCCGCCGGGCTGATGGCGGACATCCTGCGTTGCGAGCCCCTGCTGTCACGCTACGCCGGCTTTCGCAGGCTCTTCCGTTTCCCCTATCTCGCGGAAGGCAAGACTGCGACCGGGCGCGACGCGATGCGCGCGCTGCTCGATCGCCACCGATATCGCAACGCGCCGGTGACCATCGACACGTCGGACTGGTGCATCGACAACCGCTTGAAGGCGCGGCTGGCGGTCGATCCGCGCAGCGCGATCGCACCCTATCGGCGCTTCTACCTCGACCATGTGTGGGAACGGGCGACCTTCTACGACGGGCTCGCCCGATCGCTTTTCGGACACTCGATCGATCACACGATCCTGCTGCATCACCGGCTGACGACCGGACTCTTCCTCGACGACATGCTTGCCATGTTCCGCGCACGGGGCTGGCGGCTCGTCGACGCCGAAACCGCCTTCGCATCGTCGACTCTCGCGTTGAAACCGGACACCCTGCCAGCCGGGCAGAGCCTCATCTGGTCGCTGGCAAAGGCGGACGGCCGCTTCGCAGGTCAATTGCGCTATCCGGGCGAGGATGGCGATTACGAGGCACCGCGGATGGACGCGCGCGGACTGTAGCATCGCGGGCCGGGCAGGACCGACGCCACCGGTGGAGCAGCGTCCGATCCGGTGATATGCCCGCACCGCCGATCGGCCGCCGCCGGTGCCGAACTCAACAACAGGATACTCTGCCGAATGATCGCCGCCCTCCTGCTTTCGATCCGGCAACTGGGCGACCGGGCGATCCTGCGTGTGCTGGGGCTGTCGTTGCTCGTCACGCTGATGCTGTTCGCGGGCGTCGGCTACGCGTTGCATGCCTTGATCGTCGGCAGCGACAGCTGCGTCGCGGTCGCGTCCTACGAGCTTTGCACGCGCGATCTGGGCACGGTCGGCACGCTGCTGTTCCTGGTCGTCGCGGTCTGGCTGCTGTTTCCTGCCATCGCGATCGGCGTCATCGGGGCGTTTTCGGACGAGATCGTCGCGGCGGTTGAGCGGCGGCATTATCCCGCGGCGGCCACGGCGGCACGCGCCCCCGGCTGGGCGCGCGGTGCGGTGATGGGGCTGCGGTCTGCGCTCCGGCTGCTCGGCTACAATCTGCTCGCTGCACCCTTCTACATCGTGTTGCTTGTCACCGGCATCGGGCCGCTGCTGCTCGTCGTGGCGGTGAACGGCTTCGCGCTCAGCCGCGACCTGTGGGAGATGGTCGCGGTGCGTCATCTGCCGCCTGCCGCGATTAAACCCGAACTGGGCACGACGCGCGGCGTGCGGCTGCCGCTGGGGCTTGTCGCGGCGGTGCTGTTCGTGGTTCCGGTCGTCAACCTGCTGGCGCCCGTGCTGGGTGCCGCGATGGCGACGCATCTGTACCACCGGAGACGGCGATGACCATGACGACCCGGCGGACCTTCCATCGCACGGCCGGCGCATGCGGGGCTGCCCTCCTGCTCGCGCTCGCCGGTTGCGCCACCGCACCGGTCAAGCCGGGCGTGGCCCAGGCGCCGTCCCGCGCGACAGTGATCAACCCGGCCGGGCTGGAACGCGTCATGGGCCGCGACGCCGACGCGGTCGTGGCGCTGCTCGGCACCCCCGACCAGGACCAGCGCGAGGATCGCGGCCGGCGCCTACAGTTCGTCGGCCCCGCCTGCGTGCTCGACACCTATCTCTACCCCAAGGGCAACGGCAAGCCGGTCGTCACCTGGGTCGACGCCCGCACCCCCGCCGGCGCCGACTATGACCGCGCAGCCTGCCTCGCGATGCTCAGCCGGGAATAGGCGCTAACCGGCCGCGGCGAACGCAGCCGCCGCCGCCACCTGCGCATCGCTCGGCGTCTGCCCGGTATAGAGCACGAACTGTTCCAGCGCCTGCAACACCGCGATCTGCTCGCCCGTGATCCGCGCGACGCCGTGCCGCGCCGCCGCGGCCAGCAACGGCGTCTCGACCGGCACCGCGACTGCATCGCACACCAGCATCGCCTGCGCGATCATCGCCTCCGGAAACGCCAGCGCGCCCTCGTTCCCGCCGCGCATGCCGATCGGCGTAACGTTCACCAGCATCCCAGCCGGCGGCGCATCGGTCAGCTCCGCGACCCAGCCGAACCCGTATTGCTCCGCCAGCCGCCGCCCCGCGTCCGCGTTGCGCGCCACGATCGTGCCCTGCGTCTGCCCCGCATCGCGCAACGCAGCGGCCACCGCCTTCCCCATCCCACCGCTGCCGCGCAGCACGAACGGCGTGTCCGCCGCGACCCCGGACCGCGTCACCAGCGTCCGCACCGCGCCGTAATCCGTGTTGTACCCGGTCAGGTGCCCGCCATCGTTGACGATCGTATTGACCGAATCAATCGCCCTCGCCGACGCGTCGAGATCGTCGAGTAGCGCGATCACCGCCTCCTTGAATGGCATCGACACGGCACAGCCGCGAATACCCAGCGCGCGGATCCCCGCCACCGCGCCGGGCAGATCGGTGGTCGAAAACGACTTGTAGACCCCGTCGATCCCCATCGCCTCGTACAGGTGATTGTGGAACCGCGACCCGAAATTGCCCGGCCGCGCGGACAGCGACATGCACATCATCGTATCGCGGCCGATCGCGGGTTTCATGGGCAGGTCTCCTTCGTCGGTTCGTCGCCGCCTCATCCCGCGTTCCCCGCTAAAATGCAAAGCCGACCCGTTCGACAGTTCCCCTCCAAACCCACCACCACGCTCGACAACCCCGCCGCGTCCGCCTAGGCGCGATCCCAACCAACGCAGCCACCGGAGACCGCCTTGACCGCCCCCACGCTCGATATTCTCGCGATCGGCAACGCCATCGTCGACGTCATCGCCGCCACCGACGACGCCTTCCTGTCGCAGGAGGGCATGGTGAAGGGCCAGATGCAGCTCATCGACGCGCCGCGCGCCGAAAGCCTCTACGCCGGCATGGGCCCGGGTCGCGAAGTCAGCGGCGGATCCGCCGCCAACACGCTCGCCGGTGCCGCGATGATGGGCGCGTCCTGCGGCTTCATCGGCCAGGTCGCCGACGATCAGCTCGGCGCCGTGTTCGTCCACGACATCCGCGCGCAAGGCATCGCGTTCGACGTGCCCGCGCGCGACGCATCGGTCCCGACCGGCCGCTGCCTCGTCCTGGTCAGCGAAGATGGCCAGCGCACGATGAACACCTTCCTCGGCGCCGCGCAGTTCCTGCCGACCAGCGCCGCGGACCGCGCGCTCGTGGAATCGGCTGCCGTGCTGCTGCTCGAGGGCTACCTCTGGGATCCGGCCGAGCCGCGCGCCGCGATGCAGGACGCGATCCGCATTGCCCGCGCCGCCGGCCGCAAGGTCGCGCTCGGCGTCTCCGCCACGTTCTGCATCCTCAACCATCACGCCGATTTCGTCGCGATGGTCGAGGCCGGCGACATCGACATCCTGTTCGCCAACGAGGAAGAGCTGGTCGCGCTCGCCGCACTCGACGATTTCGAAGCCGCGCTGGCCAAGATCGCCAAGTCCGTGCCCATCCTCGTCGTCACCCGCGGTGCCGACGGCGCGATCGCGATCGAGAACGGCACGACCCGCCACGAAGTCGCCGCCGAACCGATCGACCGCATCGTCGACACCACCGGCGCGGGCGACCTGTTCGCCGCCGGGTTCCTCGCGGGCCAGGCCAAGGGCCGCTCGATCGCCGACAGCCTGACGATGGGCGCGGTCGCCGCCGCCGAAGTCATCAGCCACTACGGCGCGCGCCCCGAAACCGACCTCAACGCGCTCGTCACCGCCCGCCTGGGCTGACGCCAAACGAAACCAAAAGCCCCCTCCCCTTCAGGGGAGGGGGAGGGGGTTGGGGCAACAGCACCACCAACACGATATCGAAGACGAGCGTCACGCGAGCCAGTCCCGTACGCGCGGGAAGGTGTCGCGGATCAACACATGATGGCCCCGATTGTCGGCCATGCCAGCCGCGCCTTGGCTCAGTGACAACAGCCCCCAAGGATATGGCCAAAGCTGGTCAGGCCGGAGGCCGGCCGCACTTCCCAAAAAGCGACGGATAGGCCCTGCGCCCTGTTGGCGACCGCACCAAATTTAGTGGAGCGCTCCGCCGAAACCGGCTGCACCCCATAACCACCCACCGGTCCGCCCGGTTCGCGATTCATCGCGCGAACCGGGCGAGATTCCGGACCTGACCTTAAAACGCCCCCGGCGTCTTCGGTGCGTCCGGCACCACGTCCAGCCCGCGCGCCACGTGGCTCTTGCGGTAGCCATAGGCGAAGTACAGCAGCAGCCCGACCGCACCCCACACCGGCAGCACCAGCTGCGCGTCGCTCGGCAATGCCAGGAACAGCCCGACGCAACCCAAGATCGTCAGGATCGCGACCAGCCACACCGCCGGCACGCGGAACGCGCGCTTCACGTTCGGATGCGTCTTGCGCAGCCGCAGCACAGCGATCGCCACCATCAGGAACGCGAACAGCGTGCCCGCATTGGCGATATCGGCCAGCTTGCCGACCGGCAGGAACGCTGCCGCCAGCGTCACGCCGATCCCGGTGATCGCAGTGATGATGTGCGGCGTCTTCCACTTCGGATGGATCGTCGACAGCTTCTCGGGCAGCAGCCCGTCGCGCGACATCACGAAGAACATCCGCGTCTGGCCAAAGATCATGACCAGGATCACCGACGGCAGCGCCAGGAACGCCGCCAGGCCGATCAGATTCCCGATCTTCAGATAGCCGATCTCGCGCAGCACATGTGCCAGCGCTTCCTTCGAACACGCCAGCGGCTCGACACCGGCGGCGCTGATTGTAGCGCAGCGCGCGGCGAGTTCGGTCGACCCCGGCGCCAGCCACTGGCCGGCCGCGTTCAGCACCGGCTGCGCGCCCAGCGGCGATCCGATCGCGCCGGATGCCACCAGCATGTAGAAGATCGTGCAGATCGCGAGGCTGCCGAGCAGGCCCAGCGGCACGTTGCGCTGCGGGTTCTTGGTCTCCTCCGCCGCGGTCGACACCGCGTCGAACCCGACATAGGCGAAGAAGATCGACGCGGCCGCCCCGATCACGCCGGATCCGCCGGCCCCCATCCAGCCCTGCGGCGCGAACGGTTCGAAATTCTCCATCCGCATCACCGGCAACGCGAGCACGATGAACAGCGTCAGCGCGGTGACCTTGATGCCGACCAGCACCGCGTTCACCTTGGCGCTCTCGCTGGTGCCGATGATCAGCAGGCCCGTGATCGCCAGCGATATGATCACCGCCGGCAGGTTGATGATCCCCCCGGCATAAGGCCCGGCGATCAGCGACAACGGCATCTCGACACCGAACCAGCCGCGCATCTGCCCGACGAAATAGCCGGACCACCCGACCGCGACCGCACTGGCCGCCACTGCATATTCCAGCACGAGCGCCCAGCCGACCGTCCAGGCGAGCAGCTCGCCAAGCGACGCATAGGTATAGGTGTAGGCGGAGCCCGACACCGGCACCATCGACGCCAGTTCGGAATAGCACAAAGCCGCGACGGCACAGACCGCACCCGCGATGATGAAGCTGATCATCATGCCGGGGCCCGCCTTCTGCGCGGCCTCCGACGTCAGAACGAAGATGCCGGTCCCGATGATCGCCCCGACGCCCAGCAACGTCAGCTGCAGCGCCCCCAGCGATCGGTGCAGCGATTTCCTCTCCGCCGTCGCCAGGATGGCGTCCAGCGACTTAACGCGCCCGAATATCATTCTGCCCAGTCCCCCATTGCCGGTACGCGCGGCTGATCCGCTCCGGCTTAAAGGAGAAAGACTAACCGCTATTCCGCATCGCGCAATAGGCTAAGCATTGCTGCGAAAAGCGTGGCTATTCCGCCACCATCCGCCCAAGCGCCCGCCCGCCGAACAGGTGGACGTGCAGATGCGGCACCTCCTGCCCCCCGTGGCTGCCGACATTGGCGAGCAACCGGTATCCCGGCTCAACCAGCCCCTGCTCACGCGCGACGGTCGCCACCGCGCGCACGAAGCCGGCAATCTCCGTGTCGTCCGCCGTCGCGGCAAAATCGTCCCACGACACATAACGCCCCTTGGGGATCACCAGCACATGCACGGGTGCCTGCGGAGCAATGTCGTGGAACGCCAGCGCATGCGCGTCCTCGTACACCCGCTTCGCCGGGATCTTCCCGCGCAGGATCCGCGCGAAGATATTGTCGTCATCATAAGGCAACGTCGCGTCGATCGGCATGGCGGTCAGTCCTCTGTGCGGGCGGCTTTCTCGGCAAGGCCGGACAGCCCTTCGCGGCGGTCGAGCTCGGTCATGACCTCGGCGATCGGGATGTCCGCGTCGGCGAGCAGCACGGTCAGGTGGAACAGCAAGTCGGCCGCCTCGCCGACCAGGTCGGTGCGATCGCCCGCCACCGCCGCGATCACCGCCTCGACCGCCTCCTCGCCCACCTTCTGCGCGATCTTTGGCGTACCCTTGGCGAACAGCCGCGCGACATAGGATGCGTCGGGGTCGCCGCCGCGGCGAGCGGCGATCGTGGCTTCCAGGCGGGCGAGCGTCTCGGTCATGCGTCCACCCTCCCCGCCGCGCCCGCGCCCGTCAAGCGGCGGACCGGCAACCCCGCCGCCGCCAGCGCCGCGCGGGCGTCCGCGATCGTATGCTGCCCGAAATGGAAGATCGACGCGGCCAGCACCGCGCTGGCATGCCCCTCGACCACGCCGTCGACCAGATGGTCGAGCGTGCCCACGCCACCGCTGGCGATGACCGGCACGTTGACCGCGTCCGCGATCGTCCGGGTCAGCGCCAGGTCGTATCCGTCGCGCGTCCCGTCGCGGTCCATCGACGTGACGAGCAGTTCGCCCGCACCCAGCTTGGCCAGCCGCACCGCATGCGCCACCGCGTCGATCCCCGTGCCGCGCCGCCCGCCATGGGTGAAGATTTCCCACCCGTCGCCCGACCGCCGCGCGTCGATCGACCCGACCACGCACTGCGCGCCGAACCGGTCGGCGATCTCCGCGACCAGTTCGGGCCGCTCGACCGCCGCGCTGTTCACCGCGACCTTGTCCGCGCCGGCGAGCAGCAGCGCGCGCGCATCCGCCGCACTGCGCACCCCGCCGCCAACGGTCAGCGGCATGAAACACACCGCCGCCGTCCGCGCGACGACGTCGAGGATCGTCCCGCGACCTTCATGGCTTGCGCCGATGTCGAGGAAGCACAACTCGTCCGCGCCCGCGGCGTCATAGACGCGCGCCTGCGCCACGGGATCGCCCGCGTCCGCGAGGTCGACAAAGTTGACGCCTTTCACAACGCGCCCGTTGGCAACGTCGAGACACGGAATGATACGCGTGCGGACTGTCATGCGAAGAACCCGAGCGCAGCGGGCATGAAATCATAGCCCTCCCCCCCACGGGGGGAGGGAGCAGGAGACGCCATCGGTACCATCACGCCCGCCCGACCCGGAGCGCCTCGCCCAGATCGAGCCGCCCGTCATACAACGCGCGCCCGGTAATCACGCCCTCGATCCCCTCCGACGCGAGCCGTGCCAGCGCCAGCACGTCGCCGATATCTGTCACGCCACCGCTCGCGATCACCGGGATCCGTGTCTTGCGGGCCAGCGCGACCGTCGCCTCGATATTACACCCGCGCATCATCCCGTCGCGCCCGACATCAGTAAACAGCAACGACGCCACCCCCGCATCGCGGAACCGCTCCGCCATGTCCGCCACCGGCACGTCGGACACATCGGCCCAGCCGCGCGTCGCGACCATGCCGTCGCGCGCGTCCACCGCCACCACGATCCGCCCCGGCAGATCGCGCGCCGCCGCCCGGACCAGCTCCGGATCCTCCAGCGCCGCGGTCCCGATCACCACCCGCTCGACGCCCAGCGCCAGCCAGCGGTCGATCCCCGCCCGGTCGCGGATGCCGCCACCCAGCTGCACCTTGCCCGGAAACGCCGTAACGATCGCCTCGACGGCAGCCGCATTCACTGCCTTACCCGCGAACGCACCGTCCAGGTCGACGACATGCACCCACTCGGCCCCGGCCGCGGCGAACGATTCCGCCTGCTGCGCCGGGTCGTCGCCATACACCGTGGCGCGGTCCATATCGCCCTCGGCCAGCCGCACGACCTGACCCTGTTTCAGGTCGATCGCCGGGAAAATGATGATGCTCAAGGCCGCCACTCCAGAAAACGCGACAGGAACGCCAGCCCGTAGGACTGGCTCTTTTCAGGGTGAAACTGCACGCCGATCACCGTGTCGCGCGCCACCGCGGCGGTGACCGGCCCGCCATGCTGCGTCGTCGCCAGCACATCGGCGGCGTCGTCCGCATCGAAGCGGTAGCCGTGCAGGAAATACGCCTCGCCCGGGCTCAGCATCGCATGCGGCCGCGCCGGCACGACGTCGTTCCAGCCCATATGCGGCACCCGCGCCGCGGGGCCCGGCACCATCGCCGACACGCTGCCCGGAATCCAGCCGAGCCCGGCGTGGACCCCGTGCTCCTCGCCCTGCGTCGCGAGCAGCTGCATCCCCACGCACACGCCCAGGAACGGCACGCCGCGCGTCTGCGCCGCCGCCGCCATCGCCTGCTCCATCCCGTCGATCGCCCGCAACGCACCGATGCACGCGCCGAACGCGCCGACGCCCGGCAACACGATCCGGTCCGCCGCCGCCACGACATCGGTATCGGCGGTCACGACCAGATCGTCGCACCCCGCGGCGCGCAACGCATTCTCCACAGAGCGCAGGTTGCCCGCGCCATAATCGATCAGCGCCAGCGTCACGCCTGCAAGCCCTCATACCCGTCGCCGACCATCGTCGCGCGGAACTCGGTCACGGCGTAGGTCGCCACACCCGCGGTCGCGAACGGATCGGTCTTCACCAGTTCCTCGATCAGCGCGCGCTCACCCAGCGCGAGAATGATACCGCCGGTCCGCGGGATCTGCCGCCCCGCCGCCACGAACACGCCGGCGGCAAAACCCTGCTTCAACCACGCAACATGCGCGTCCATCTCGGCGTCCACCGCAACAAGCGGCGCCACATACGTCAGCGTCAGCACGAACATCGACAAGTCTCCCAGCGGTCAGATGCCGCCCAGCGTACCCTTGGTGCTCGGCACCTGATCGGCCTTGCGCGGGTCCACCTCCACCGCGAAGCGCAGCGCGCGCGCCGCCGCCTTGAAGATGCTCTCGACGATATGGTGGTTGTTGCGCCCGTACAGCGTCTCGACGTGCAGCGTGATGCCCGCCGTCTGCGCCAGCGAGTGGAAGAAATGCTCGAACAGCTCGGTGTCGAAATCGCCGAGCTTCGACTGCGAGAACTCCGCCCGCCACACCATGAACGGCCGGCCGGAGATGTCGATCGCGACCCGGCTCAGCGTCTCGTCCATCGGCGCATAGGCATGGCCGTAACGCTGGATGCCCTTGCGGTCGCCGAGTGCGCGGGTCAGCGCCTCGCCGATCGCCAGGCCGGCGTCTTCGGTCGTGTGATGCTGGTCGATGTGCAGGTCGCCGGTCGCCGCGACGTCCATGTCGATCAGCGAATGGCGCGACAACTGCTCCAGCATATGGTCAAGAAACCCGATGCCGGTGCGGCAGTGATAGATGCCGGTCCCGTCGAGGTTCAACGTGACGCGGATCTCGGTTTCGCTGGTCTTGCGGTGGACGGTGGCTGTGCGCATGCCGCCGCTATAGCGTAGCGCCGCCCCCACGCAACGCTTGACCCCGCCGCGCCCCGCGTTCACCAAGCGAGCCATGACCGAGACCTCGCCCGACAGCTTGATTCCCTATGACGAGATCGTCCAGGAGGCGTTGCGCGCCGTGGTCGGCCGCGTGCTGGGTGAGGTGGAACGCGGCGGCGGCCTGCCCGGCGACCATCATTTCTACATCACGTTCAAGACGCATGCGGCCGGCGTGGACATTCCGCGCCACCTGATCGAACGATTCCCGGACGAGATGACGATCGTCATCCAGAACCGTTACTGGGACCTGATCGTCCGCCCGGACGAGTTCGAGGTCGGGCTGTCGTTCAACTCAATCCCGTCGCGGCTCGTCATCCCGTTCGCCGCAATCACCGGCTTCGTCGATCCCGCCGTCAACTTCGCGCTGCAATTCCAGGCGCAGGGCGACGACGACGCCGTCGAACAGACCCCCGCCGGCAACGACGCACCGATCGCCGAACCGATCGAGGATGGCAGCAACGTCGTCTCGGTGGACTTCACGCGGAAAAAGTAAGTCGGTCGGCAGGGCGTGGCTACTCGCCTACGATCCCAAGAGATGCCATTTTAGAATAGGGCGTATCCCGGACTTGATGCGGGATCCAAGGTTTCAAGGACCGCCGCCGGACGCTCTGCCTACGCGCGTCACCTCATAAAATGCAACCCAACCCGCCCCCGAACGCTTGTTCGGCATGACCAGCCAGACCCGCACCGAAACCGACAGCTTCGGCCCGCTCGAAGTTCACGCCGACCGCTACTGGGGTGCCCAGACCGAGCGATCGATCGCCAATTTCCCGTTCGGCGCGCAGGAACGCATGCCGATCGGAATCGTCCACGGCCTCGCGCTGGTGAAACAGGCCGCCGCCCGCGTGAACCGGCTCCACGGCCTCGACGCGAAGATCGCCGACGCCATCGAATCCGCCGCGGCCGAGATCGTCGCCGGCAAGCTCGATCAGGAATTCCCGCTCGTCATCTGGCAGACCGGCTCCGGCACGCAGTCCAACATGAACGTCAACGAGGTGATCGCCGGCCGCGCGAACGAGGTCCTCACCGGCACCCGCGGCGGCAAGAGCCCCGTCCACCCCAACGACCACGTCAACCAGGGCCAGTCGTCGAACGACAGCTTCCCGACCGCGCTCCACATCGCCGCTGCCCGCGCGGTCAACGACGCACTGCTTCCCGCCCTCCGCGCACTCCACGCCGAACTGTCGGGCAAGGCGCAGACGTGGGACTCGATCGTCAAGATCGGCCGCACCCATCTCCAGGACGCGACCCCGCTGACGCTCGGCGACGAATTCTCCGGTTATGCGCAGCAGATCGCTGACGGCATCGCCCGCGTCGAGGGCGTCCAGCCGCGGCTCTACCGGCTCGCACAAGGCGGCACTGCGGTCGGCACCGGGCTCAACGCACCGGCCAATTTCGGTCCTGCCGTGGCCGCGGAACTCGCCGACCTGACCGGCCTCCCGTTCGAAACCGCGCCGAACAAGTTCGAGGCGCTGGCCAGCCACGACACGCTCGTCGAACTGTCCGGCGTGCTGAACGTGCTTGCGGTGTCGCTGTCGAAGATCGCCAACGACATCCGCCTGCTCGGCTCCGGCCCGCGCTGCGGCCTCGGCGAACTGCACCTGCCCGAGAACGAGCCCGGCAGCTCGATCATGCCCGGCAAGGTCAACCCGACGCAGTGCGAAATGCTGACGATGGTCGCCGCCCAGGTCATGGGCAACCACATGGCCGCCACGATCGGCGGCCTGCAGGGTCATCTCGAACTCAACGTGTTCAAGCCGCTGATCGGCGCCGCCGTCCTGCGCTCGATCGACCTGCTCAGCGTCGGCATGGACAGCTTCCGCCTCCGCGCGCTGGAAGGGTTGGAGCCCGACCGCGACCGCATCGCCGCTTTGCTCGACCGCTCGCTGATGCTGGTGACCGCACTCGCCCCCGAGATCGGCTACGATAACGCCGCCAAGATCGCCAAGACCGCGCATCATGAGGGCCAGACATTGCGTGAGGCGGCGCTGGCGTCTGGGCTGGTCGACGCGGAAACGTTCGACCGCGTCGTGCGGGCGGAGACGATGCTCGGGCGCTGAGCGTATTGGAAAGCTTTTAGATTAGAGCTTTCCGTTCGTCCTGAGTAGCGACTGAGCGTAGTCGAAGACGCGTACCGAAGGACCAGTTCAACGTACTTCGATACGGGTCTTCGACAGGCTCAGCCCCTACTCAGCATGGACGGGGTCAGATCCGTCAAGCTTGGCAGCGGGTCATCACCCCACCAACCCACGCTGCCTCAACAACGGTGCCTCGTCCGGCCCACGCCCGCGGAATGCCACGAAAGACAGCATCGGATCGCGGCTGTCCCCGCGCGCCAGCACCTCGTCGCGGAACCGCTCCGCCAGTCCGCGGTCGAACAGGCGGCCCGGCTCGGCAAAGCTGTCGAACGCGTCCTCGTCGAGCACCTCGGCCCAGAGGTAGCTGTAGTAAGCCGCCGCATAGCCGCCATCGAACACATGGGTGAAATGCGGCAGCCGGTGGCGTAGGACGATCGCGTCCGGCATCTGCAGTTCGGCCAGCATCGCCGCCTCGAACGCAGGCGCATCGACCGGCTCGGTCGCGCGGTGCAACGCCAGGTCGACGATCGACGACCCGGTCAGCTCGACGGTCGAGAAACCCTGCCCGAACCCGTCGCCGGCACCGATCGCCGCGATCATCGCGTCGTCCATCCCGAACCCGCGCAGCACCTCGGGTGCCACGATCCAATGCTCCATGAACTTGCTCGGGAATTCGACGAAGTCGCGCGCCACCGCGGTCCCGGCCAGGCTGGGATAGGTCACGTTCGACAGCAGCGCGTGCAACGCATGGCCGAATTCGTGGAACAGCGTCCGCGCCTCGTCCAGCGACAGCCGGCTGTCCGCTGCGACCGGCGCCTTCGAGAAATTCGCGACGGTATAGACGATCGGCAGCACCGGCCCGTCCATCCGCTCCTGCACGCGGAGCGACCCCATCCACGCGCCGCCATGCTTGGTCGGCCGCGCGAAATAATCGGTGTAGAGCAGCCCGACCGCCTCGCCCGCCGCATCGCGCACGTCCCACGCGGCGACGTCGGGGTGGTAGACCGGCACGTCCGGCCGCGCGACGAAGCGCAGCCCGTAGAGCCGCCCCGCCACATCGAACGCCGCCGCACGTACCGCCTCAACGCGCAGCAGCGCGCGGACGGCTGCCGCATCGAGGGCATATTCCTCGCGCCGCACCTGTTCGGCATAGAACCGCCAGTCCCACGGCGCGATCGTCACGCCGTCGCGGTCGGCCAGCAGCTGCAACGTCGCGGTCTCCGCGATCGCCTTCGCCCGCGCTGGCGCCCACAACCGCATCAGCAGCGCGTGTGCCGCACCCGGCGATGCCGCCATGCTGTCGACCAGCTTGTAGTCGGCATAGGTCGCGTGACCGAGCAGCGCCGCCCGCTCCCGCCGCAACGCCACGATCTCCGCCACCAGCGGGTTGTTGTCGTACGCGTCACCGTCGCAGCGCTGCGTAAACGCCCGCCACATCGTCTCGCGCAGCTCGCGGTTCGTGGCAAAGGTCGTGACCGCCTCGAAATCCCCGCGGTCCAGCGTGAAGCGGTAGCGCCCGGCCAGCCCCTCCGTCGCCGCCCGCGCGCCCGCGGCGTCGCGCACCGCCTGCGGCAGGCCGTCGACCTCCGCCTCGTCCGCCACCAGCGACCAGTCGCCGACCGCGCCCATCACATTCTGCCCGAACGCCACCGACAACGCCGCCAGCCGCGCATCGATCGCCGCGAACCGCGCCTTGTCCGCCGGCTCCAGCCCCGCCCCGTCATTGATGAACCCGTGATAGACATTGTCGACCAGCCGCAACTGTTCCGCGGTCAGCCCGGCCAGCTCGCGCGCCTGCCACACCGCGGCGACACGCGCGAACAGCGCGGGATCATGCGCGATCGCGGTGCCGTGCACCGACATCCGCTCCGAAACCTCCGCCTCGATCGCGCGGATCCCGGCATCGCCGTGCGCGGACGACAGCGTCCAGAACACGCGCCCCACCTTCGCCAGCGCGGCGCCCGACCGTTCGAGCGGCGCGATCACGCTATCGAACGTCGCCGGCCCGGTCGCGTCAGCGATCGCGCGGATCTCCGCCATCTTTTCCGCCATCGCGATTTCCAGCGCGGGCAGGACATGACCGGCCTCGATCAGGTCGAACGGCGGCGCGCCGAACGGCGTGTCCCAGTCAGCAAGCAGGGGATTAAGGGACATCGGGCGTACTCTCGGCAGGGAGTTCGTCGGTATGGACATCGAACCGGCTGAGCGTCGCCGGCCCGAACACGGTGGTCAGCGCCGTATCGGTCGCATCGCGACCGCGGGCCATCAGGATGCGGCCGATCCGCGGAATATTGTGCCGCGCGTCGAACGTGTACCATTCGCCGCCCAGATACACGTCGAACCAGGCGCTGAAGTCCATCGGCGCGTCGGACATCGGCACGCCGATATCGCCGAGATAGCCGGTGCAGTAGCGCGCCGGGATGTTCATGCAGCGGCAGAGCGTGACCGCCAAATGGGCGAAATCGCGGCACACGCCGCGCTTTTCCTGGAACGCGTCCCACGCCGTCTTGGTCGACCGCGCGTGATGATATCCGAATTCGATATGGTCATGGACGAAGTCGACGATCGCCTGCACCCGCGCCCAGCCGGTCGGCGTGTTGCCGAACAGGTTCCACGCGGTGTTCGACAGCCGGTCCGTCTCGCAATATCGGCTGCCCAGCAGGTAGACGAGGATATCGTCCGGCAAGTCCGCCACCGGCACCTGCGGCGCATCCGGCACCACCCGATCGGGCAGCCCGCTGTCCTGCACCGTGAAATCGGCCGACAGGGTAATGCCACCCGCCGGAATCACCAGCCGGGTGCAGACATTCCCGAACCCGTCGATGTAATCGTACATCGGCACATCCTTGTCGGATGTGATGCGGTGCGGCGTCGTCAGGTCGCGACTGCGCGACGGATGGATACTCAGCATCGCCATCATCGGCGTCGGCCGGTTCGCGGTAAAACTGATGTCGTAACCGGTGCGGATCAGCATGATGGCACGTCTCCCAGTGACGCTTGTGTTCAAGCGGGGACCGTATCGTCGTCCAGATGAACCGCAATGTCGACAGTCATGCCGGTATCGCTGCCGGGAAAGCCCGCCCAGCTGCCCGACAGCGGCACCGCCTGCATCGGATCGCGCGCCACCGCGACGCGGATCAGGCCGCGATTGCCGACGATTCCGTTGGTCGGATCATATTCGACCCACCCCGATCCGGGCAGGAAGATCCGCACCCAGGCGTGCGTGTTGCCGCCCCCCACGCGGCCCTCCCCGCGCGACGGGCTGTAGACGTAACCCGACACGAACCGCGCAGCGAGGCCCAGCGCACGCGCCGCCTCCATCATCAGCACGGCATAGTCGCGGCACGTCCCCTGCCGGCGGTTCAGCGTCTCGATCGGGCTCTGCGTCCCTTGTTCGTAGCGCGGGACATAGGTGAATTCACGGCGGATCGTCTCTGTCATGGTGGCCAGCATCTCGGCCGTGTCGGTCCGCCGGTCGTCCTTCACGAAACTGCGCGCCCAGCTGTCGACGATCCGTTCGGGGTCGAGGTGCTGGCGCTCGATCGACCGCAGCAGGTCGGGCATATCCTCGCCGGCATAGGTGAACGGGAATGCGCGGGCATAATCCTCGATCGCGACCGCATGGTCGCCAGCCGGGCTGTGTTCCATCCGCACCACGCTGTCGAACCGCAGTTCGCGGGCGCGCCGGTCGAACCGCGCGATCGCCACCGAATTGCCGAACACATCGTGGATGTAACGCAGATTGGCAGGCGCGGGCGTGATATCGAGCCGCGCCTCGATCAGGCGCTGGTCATGGCTCTCGCGCGGGCGCACCATGATGCGGTGTTCGCCGAACGATACCGGGTGGCGATAGGCATAGCGGGTGCTATGCGCGATGGTCAGGAACGGCATGATGGGGAGATCGGACGTGACGACGGCTGCATGGAATACCCTGTTGTCCGCGGGCGACCCCGATCCGGTCGCGATCCGCAACCCATCGGGCACCGCCCCTTTCCTCCTGATAGGGGATCATGCCGGAAACGCCATCCCGCAAAGCCTCGGCGACCTGGGCGTATCGGCCGCCGAACGGGCCCGTCACATCGGCTGGGACATCGGCATCGCGGCGCTGGGGGCGGAATTGTCGCGCCATCTGGATGCGGTCTGGATCGCGCAGAATTATTCGCGGCTGGTGATCGACTGCAACCGCGCGCCGGATGCGTGCGCGGTGCCGAACGCGGTCGTACCAGTCAGCGACGAGACGCCGATCCCCGCCAATCACGGGCTGGACGACGCCGCCCGCGCCGCCCGCGTGGACGAAATCCACGCCCCCTACCAGGACGCGATCGCCGCCGAGATCGCGCGCCGCACCGCCGCCGGCCAGCCGACCGTGCTGGTGGCGCTGCACAGTTTCACCCCCGTCATGGCCGGCACCAAGCGCCCGTGGCACGTCGGCATCCTGCACGACGGCGCCAACGACGGCTTCGCCCGCGCCGTGCTGTCGCTGCTTGACGCCGATCCGCTGCTGACCGTCGGCGACAACGAACCGTACAAGATGGACCGCATCGATCATACGATCCCACGCCACGCGTTCGCCGCCGGGCTGCCCTATGTGGAGTTCGAGGTGCGGCAGGATCTGTTGGGCGACGCCGCCGGGATCGACCGCTGGTGCGGGATCGTGGCGCGTGTTCTGACCGCAGCGGCGCGCGGCGACGCGACCTGCGGCATGCGTCACCATTAAGTCATTGTAACGTCATAAGCCGCTCCAGATGTTGACACCCTCCGCTGCTTCCGACCCGATCGGTGTCGTGCGCCCGGCGTCCGCCAACCGGCGGCTGGGCATTATCCTGGCGGTCGGCACGCTGGCCGTGATCGGGGCGTACGCGGCCACCTCGCCCTCCGAACCGGCGGCGACCGTCGCCACCGCGCCGCCACCGCTGCCCGCTCCACCACCGATGCCGGCGCTCGCCACACCGGTGCCTCCGCCACAGCCCCTCCCCGTCGGACCGGTCGCGCCCGGCGCGATCCTGCGCGGCAGCATCCCCGGCCTGTCGGTCAACGCCACCTTCGCCACGCGTGCCGGCGGCGGCAGCATCCTTGTCACGCGCGGCGACGGCACGCGTGCGCTGATCGCGAACGGCACGGATGTCGTACCCGGCACCCGGCTGACCGGCGTGGCGGCGGATCGCGCCACCTTCACCACAGGCGCCACACGCTTCTGGATGCCGCTCCAGTCGGAAGCCGCAGCCAAGGCGGACCCCGGCCCCGCCACGGTCATGACCGCGGCCGCAGCACCGCTCCCGCCACCCACCGTGCCCGCCGCCGCATCCGCATCCGAAATGCGGGATTCGGTCGCGTACCAGGCAGCGCTCACCCCCGGCGCGGACGGCGTCTACCGCGGCTACACTGTCCGCGCCTTGCCGCCGCTGTTCGCGAAGGCGGGGCTGAAACCGGGCGACATCATCACCGGCATCAACGGCCGCGCGTTCGACGGACCTACCGAAATGGCGATGCTTGCGCACGAAGCTGCGATCTCAAGCACTGTCGTGTTCCGCATTCGGAGGGGCGGCCAGACACAGGAATTGCAGGTCCAGCCGCGCTGATCCGCGAGTCGCACGAAGCCGCGATGCAGCCGGGACACACTTAAGAAGAGATTACCCGGTTGTAACATTACCATCATGAAGCGGCCCTAGGCACCGCGTCAGCGAACAGTGGAACCCGCATCCGCGGAGTGGCCCGTCGCGCACGACGTGAACACCAAAAGGGGCCGACCATGACATCCTTCAAGTCCATTCTGCTGCTCGGATCCGCGCTGGCCCTGGCTGGTTGCGGCGCAGACGATGTCGCATCGCCGGGCGAAGGCGTCATCATTCAGCCCACGCCGACGCCGACCCCCACGCCGACCCCGACGCCCACGCCCACGCCGACCCCCACGACGGGCCCGGCCACGGGTTGCCCCACGGGCACCACCGACGTCGGCACGATTGGCTCCTACCGGTCCTGCCGCGTCCCCGGCCTGATCACCGGTTCGCTGACCCTGCCGCGCCGTGCCGGCACCGCCTATGAACTGAACGGCCGCGTCGATGTCGGCGTCGATCTGGGCGGTGCGGGCAATGCCGCCGGCGGGTCCAGCGCCACGCTGACCGTCGAGCCGGGCGCGCTGGTCTACGCCAACACGACGAACGCCGACAACGACTACATGGTCGTCAACCGCGGTTCGCGCATCGTCGCCGACGGCACCGAATCGCTGCCGATCATCTTCACGTCGGAACAGAATGTTCGCGGCACCGCAACTGATGACTCGCAGGGTCAGTGGGGCGGTATCATCATGTCCGGCCGCGCCCCGATCAGCAACTGCAACGCCACTGTCGCCGGCGGCGCGGTGAACTGCGAAGCCGTGGTCGAAGGCACCGGCAACGCGCTGTACGGTGGCAACGTCGCGACCGACTCCAGCGGCGTGTTCCGCTACGTCCAAATCCGCTACTCCGGCACGGTCATCAGCGCGAACAACGAGTTGCAGGGCCTGACTCTCGGCGGCGTTGGTTCCGGCACTGCGATCGACCACGTCCAGATCCACAACAGTTCGGATGACGGCATCGAGGTCTTCGGCGGCCGCGCCAACATGCGCTACCTCATCGTCACCGGCGCGGACGACGACTCGCTCGACACCGACGTCGGGTATCAGGGCTTCATCCAGTTCGTGATCGCGGCTCAGAAGCCGACCAACACGCAGACTGACAACTATGTGATGGAAATCGACTCGAACGGCAGCGAAGACGCCCTGCCGCGTCAGTTCGGCCGCATCTCGAACTTCACCTTCATCCACACCTCGACCGCCACGAACGCCGCCATCCGCCTCCGCGGTGGTGCCGACTTTACCTTCGTGAACGGCATCGTGGTCAGCCCGACGGCCTGCCTGAACACCGTGGCATCGAACAGCGCGACCGACCCGTCGACGATCCGCGCCGCCAACACCGCGCTGGAGGATCAGGGCCCGCCGGTGTTCAACTCGGTGTCCTTCGCCTGCGCTTCGTCGTTCGCTGAAACGACGCAGACCGGCGTGACGGTCACCAATGCGCAGCAGGCGGCGTTCTTCAACGCCGGCAGCAACAACCTTGCGATGGCGACCTCCACGCTCGCCAGCCTGTATGTCAACGGTGCCAACGAAACGGCGCGCCCGGCCTTCAACGCCGCTTCGCTGAACCCGACCGGCACGTCGTTCCTGGTGACGACCAACTATATCGGCGCTGTCCGCGACGCCAATGACGGCTGGTTCCGCAGCTGGAGCTGCAACTCCAACCGCGCCCAGTTCGGCGCGTCCAGCAGCGCCTGCACGGCCCTTCCGACGACCTGAGCTGCGCCGACGCCGGGCGGGTGACGTGAACACGTCGCCCGCCCTTCGCGCATATCCGATCTGACAGGATGCCATGATGACCAAGCCGCTCGCCTACGGAACGCTTCTCCTCCTCACCTCCACGCTCGTGACGCCAGCGGCGCTCGCGCAGACCGCGTCCGGCGGCGGTGGCACGTCCTCGACTCCTGCCATGTCCAGCGCACCCGGGACGCCCGCCGCCACGGATCCGCAAAGCGCTGCCCAGGTCGAAGAAGACGTCGAAATCTCCACCCCAGGCGGCGCCAACCGCCCATCAGCCGGCCCGACGCAGGAAGGCGACATCGTCGTCACCGGGCGTTACATCCCCAACGTCGTGCGCAACACGTCGCAGGTCCTGTCGGTCCTGTCGCAGGCCGACATCGCCCGCACCGGCGAAGGGGACATCGCCGGCGCGCTTCAGCGCGTGACCGGCCTCAGCCTCGTCGGCAACGGGTTCGTCTATGTCCGCGGGCTCGGCGATCGCTACTCCTCGTCGCTGCTCAACGGGTCGCCGCTTCCATCGCCGGAACCGTTGCGCCGCGTCGTACCGCTCGACATCTTCCCGACCAGCATCGTGGCGAGCGCGCTCGTCCAGAAAAGCTACTCGGTGAACTATCCCGGTGAATTCGGCGGCGGCGTCATCAACCTGACGACCCGCGCCGTGCCGGAAAAGACGACCTTCGCGTTCGGCACCTCGCTCGGCGTCGATACCGAAACCACGGGTCGGCTCGGCTACACCTATTACGGCAGCGACACCGATTTCCTCGGCTACGATGATGGGGAGCGGAACGTTCCGCAGGCCATCAAGGATGCCGGCCGCAATGGTACGTCGCTCGGCTCGAACGAGATCCTCAATCTCTCGAACGCACGTACCACGCTGCTTCGCCGCAACACCGATGTCCCCGCGAACTTCTCGGCGGACATGAACTTCGGCACGGCCAAGGACATCGATGACGGTCGGATCGGCATGGTCGTGTCGGCCGGCTACGACAACAGCTGGCGCACCCGCAACGCGATCCAGCAGGCCACCGACGATCAGCAGGGCAATGTTCAGCGCGACTTTCGCACCGTCCTGACCGACAACCGGACGATCGTGAACGGCCTGCTCGGCTTCGGTGCCGAGCTCGGCGATCACCGCGTCCGGTTCACCAACGTCTATATCCACGATACGCTGAAGCAGAGCCGGCTGGGCGCGGGTACGGACGTGAACATCGCCGGCGTCCCTGGTATCCCGACGCTGATCGAACAGAACACCAACTTCTTCGAACGTCAGCTCATCACCACGCAGGGCGTCGGGGAATTCAAGTTCGGCGATGTCGGTTTCGACGTCCGCGGCAGTTACGCCAACACCTTCCGTAAATCTCCCTACGAACGGGCCTTCGTCTACCAGTACGACAACGTGCTGGCGAAGGACTATGTTAACAACCTTAGCGGCACCCAGTCGGCAACGGTCGCGTTCAGCGACCTGAACGAGGATCTGTGGAGCGGTGCGGCGGATCTCAGCTACAAGATTACCGGCGCTGTGCCGATCCGGCTGTCCGCGGGCTACGCCTATAACGACACGGACCGGACCTCCAGCCGCTTCACCTTCCGCTATATCGGCCCCAACGCGGCGCCGCTGAACCAGACCGTGTCGCAGCTGCGCCCCGACTATCTGCTGTCGGATGCCATCATCCAGCAATATGGCATCACGCTGCAGAACACTTCGACGGCGCAGGGTGCGGCGGAATATGAGGCATCGCTGCGTGTTCATGCGGGCTATGCGCAGATCGAAGCGGAAGCGAGCAGCACGCTGCGCGCTACCGCCGGTGTCCGCTACGAAACGGCGCTCGAAACGGTCAACCCGATCGGCACCACGTCGCTGCCGACCAATCTCGACAACGACTATTTCCTGCCCGCAGCCACCATTACCTGGAATTTCGTGCCCGACATGCAGCTCCGCCTGCACGGGTCGAAGACGCTGGCCCGTCCGCAGTTCCGCGAACTGGCCGCGCAGATCTACCAGGATTTCGAATCCGATCGCCAGTTCATCGGCAACCCGCTGCTGGTCGACTCGCAGCTCTACAACGCCGAAGCCCGCTACGAATGGTTCTTCGGTCGTGATCAGCGGTTCAGCGCCGCCGGTTTCTACAAGAAGATCAAGGATCCGGTTGAGGCCATCGCCGCCTTCACGTCCGATGGCCGTCTCCAGACCGGTTTCTCGAACGCCCCCGAAGCGCAGCTGTACGGCGGCGAGGTCGAGTTCCAGAAATACATTCCGCTCGACACCTTCGGCGGCCCGTTCTTCGCAACGCGGCGCGTCGTTCTGGTCGCCAACTATTCGTACACCAAGTCGAAGATTAAGGCTGGCGACGAACTGGTTCCCGATCCCATCCAGTCGAGCACAACGCCGCGTTTTCAGCAGGCCAACCTGCTGTTCCGCGACGGCGCATCACTCGTCGGGCAGTCTGACCATCTGGTGAACTTCCAGCTTGGTCTCGAAGATACGTCGAAGCTTTCGCAGGTGACCTTGCTGGTCAACTACGCCAGCGACCGCGTCACCGCACGCGGCCCGGTCAGCTCGGGCGTCCGCCTGCCCGACCTGGTCGAGCGGCCGGGCGTCAAGCTCGACCTCGTCGTCCGCCAGGGCTTCGAATTCTACGGCGCGCAGCTGGAATTCAAGGCGGAAGGGCGCAACCTCCTGCGCACCAACTACCGCGAATCGCAGGACTTCGGCGATCAGCGGATCCTGATCAACCAGTACGACCTCGGCCGTATCTTTTCGCTCGGCGTGGGCGTGAAGCTCTAACCCGACCGACCCTTCCCCGCACCTTCCGGCCGGAGAGCACCCGCTCTCCGGCCGTTTTCTTTGGCCTCGCCACTTCGGGAATGGGAGTTAGAGTCCAGCGATGGACGTCGAACGCGAACACCCCTGCCCGCCCCCATCGCTTCCGTCGGGCATCGCCGCGGACGTGGCCGGATACGCCTGGGCGCGCGACACGGTCGGCGAGTCCGGCGGCACCGTCCACCGCCTCCACGGCAAGACCGGCGCGCCCGACCTGTTCCTGAAATACGGCCGAGGCACCGTCGCTAATGACGTGACGGACGAGATGGTCCGGCTCGGTTGGCTCGCTGACCACTCCCAAGTCCCCAGGGTCCGAACCTTCCTGCGCACCCCCAACGAAGCGTGGCTGCTCATGACGGCGATCCCCGGCCGGACCGCCTATCAGATGCTCGTCGCGCACCCGGACGACCGCCCCGCCGTCGTCGCCGCACTGTCGCTGTACCTCCGCCAGTTGCACGCGATCCCGACCGCCGCCTGCCCGTTCAACGCCGATCACGGCTTCCGCCTGTCCCAAGCGAAGGCCCGCATCGACGCAGGCGTCGTCGACACCGACGACTTCGACGAAGAGCGCACCGGCTGGACCGCCGACCGCGTCTGGGACGCGATGCAGGCGCTGCTCCCCATGGCCCCCGACCCCGTCGTCACGCATGGCGACTTCTCGCTGGACAATATCCTGATTGAGGACGGCGCCGTGGTCGGCTGCATCGACGTCGGCCGCACCGGCATCGCCGACCGCTACCAGGACCTCGCTATCCTCTGGAACTGCCTCGGCGAGTTCGGCCCGGCACTCCAGGACCGGCTGTTCAGCAGCTACGGCATCTCCGAACCCGACAAGCGCAAGCTCGACTTCCACCTGCTACTCGACGAGCTGTTTTAGGCAACGGCCCCCAATTTCGGGCAGGTTCTCGCGGGCAGGATCACCCCTCCCCGCCACCAACCACGTTCAGCCCGACCGCCCCGATCGACAGCGCCCCCTCCGCCACCCGCTCAGCCGCGCCAAGCCCAGCACGGTGCCCAGCCGCCCAGCGCCGCTCGATCGTCTCGGGCGAGAAGTCGAGCGCCTTGCCCGCGACCTCTTCCTCCTGCTCGGTATAGGCCAGCCGCAGCAGCGCGATCCGCACATCCTCGCGCCCCGCATGCACCGCCTGCCACCGCGCGATCGTGCGGCGGGATTGCGCCGCGAAGATCAGGTCCTGCATCCGGCTCGCCGCCTCGCCCAGCGTCGTCGGTACCGCACCACCAAGCGGCAACAGGTCGACCGCGATGCACAGCACCAGCCGCGCCGAAGGCTCGGACAGCACGGGATCGAGCGGCAGGTTCGCCGACAGCCCGCCATCGACGTGCCAGCGCCCGTCCACCTCCACCGGCGGAAACGCGATCGGCAGTGCCGCACTCGCCCGGATATGATCCGGCCCGATCGTCCGGTCGCGACTGTCGAACACGACGTCCTCGCCGGTCTGCAGATCGACCGCGGTCGCCGTGAACCGGCAGGGCCCGGCGTTCAGGAGGTCGAAATCGATCAGTTGCGCCAGCGTGCTGCTCAACTGGTTCGTCTCGAAGATCGACGGCCGATCGTCGGTCCACGGCGTCATCGACGATAGCAGCGGACCGAAGATGCCCGACCGCCCCGCCATCGCCGTCCAGCCGACCGCAGCGGTCCGCCGCCCGGTTTCCATCGCCGACGTCATCCACGGCAGCCCCGCGATCGGCACCATACCCGGCCGCCAGAAGGCACGCAACGTCTCGACCCGCTGCTCCGGCGCGGACCCGACGATCAGCGCGGCGTTGATCGCCCCGATCGACGCACCCACGACCCAGTCCGGCTGCAAGCCCTGCGCATGCAACGCCTCGTACACCCCGGCCTCGAACGCCCCGAGCGCGTTCCCGCCGCTCAGGACCAGCACGACGTCGAAGTCGCGGGCCGCCGCGCCCGTCACCGCGCGCGCTTCCAAATGCCGAGCGAGAGGAGCGCGCCACCCAGACCGAGTGCGCCGAGCAGCACCGCGGACGGCACCTTCTGGACCTGCAACGCGATGCTCGAGTTGCGCGCATGGACGTCCTGGCTCCCGCGCAGCGCATCGACCCGCGGCTCGTACAGATTGTCGCGTCGCGCCGGGTCACCCGGATCGCCCGGCTTCTGCTGCGCGCCCGTCCCAATCGCTTCCATGATGAAATCCGTCATCCGCGGCGCGGCCTGCGCCAGCATTGCGGACACCAGCCCTCCGCCGCCCGCATACAGCGTCCGCCGCGGATGTGCGCAGGCGAACAGCACCGCATCGGCGACCACCGACGGCGCGTAGAGCGGCGGCGGCAGGCGCGGCGGCTGGTCCATGAAATTGCGCGCATGTTCGGGGAACGGCGTGTCGATCGCGCCCGGTTTCACCAGCGTGACCGAGATCGGAGCCCCCTCGTGCTCCAGTTCCATCCGCAACGTATCGGTCAGCGCCTGTACCGCATGCTTCGTCGCGCAATAGGGCCCCTGTTGCAGGATCGACCGGTCGCCCAGGATCGACCCCACGTTGACGATCGCCCCGCCGCCCCGGACGCGCAGATGGCGCGCCGCGACCAGCGATCCGTGCAGCGCCCCGAAATAATTCACGTCGAACACCCGGCGATGATCTGCCACCGGCACCTGATCGAGCGTCCCGTAGGTCCCGATCCCGGCATTGTTCACCCAGCTGTCGAAGCCCCCGAACGCCTCCGTCGCGAAGGCGGCGACCCGCTCGACCGCCGCCATGTCGCTGACATCGGCGACGCACACCGCGATCCGACCGCCCGCCGCGGCCAGCCGCTCCCGCATCGCATTCAGCGCCTCCTCGTTACGCGCAACCGCGAGCACGGCCGCCCCTGCACGCACCGCCTGCTCGACGATCGCGAGGCCGTTGCCACTGGTGGCGCCGGTCACGACGATAACCTGATCGCGAAGGGATTTGAGTTTGATTGGCATATCGGGTCTCCGTCAGCCGGCTCGGGCGCGAGGCGACGTCGACCAGTCAACGGAAGGTGAAGGCGATCGATCCGGATAGTGATTTAGATCAACAGTAATTCAGCCAATAACGCTGCCATCACTGATTAATTGGCGCAGGCCGGGACTGGCTCTAGAGTTGTCGGCAAGCTCTTCGCCGATGGAATGACCTGTTTTGTAATCAGAAACCCACGTGGGTTTGCCGTGCGTAGGGGCAACTTACCCCCTAACCGTGCTGCCGTATTCCCGCGGAGGCGGGGATCCAGATCGGAGTGTGGACCTGGACCCCCGCCTTCGCGTGGGTACGTAAGGCGCATGCTACGGAGCCAAGACCAAGCCTAAAGGTCGAACTAAACTAGCCGCCCTGCCAGCAAGTCCGGCAAGTCCCCGCTCTCGCCGCGCGCCTCCGCCATGAAGCGGTCCTTCAGCGGCGGGATGCGCTGCACCGCGGCCAGCCCGAAGCGTCGCACCGTCGCCGCGGTGCGCCCGCCGAGCCCGAACAGCCGCGTCAGCCCGTCCGTCGTCGACGCGACAAGGAAGGTATCGAGCGCGCGCCAGCGTTCGTAGCGCGCGAGCGACTGCGCATCGCCCGGATCCATGCCCAGCCGCGCCGCCTCGACCAGCACCTGCACCAGCGCCGCGACATCGCGGAAGCCGAGGTTCAGCCCCTGCCCCGCGATCGGGTGGATGCCGTGTGCCGCATCGCCGACCAGCGCCAGCCGCTCGCCCGTGATGTGCGCGGCATGGTGGAAGCCGAGCGGATAGGACGCCCGCGCGCCGTTGGTCGTGATCGCGCCGAGCAGGCCGCCCATGCGCTTCTCCGCCTCCGCCGCGAACGCCCGGTCGGGCAGGCCGAGCAGCGCCGGCCCGTCGCGCGCCGCCACGCTCCACACGATCGCCGACCGGTGCCGCCCATCGGGCTCGTCCCGCATCGGCAGGATCGCGAACGGCCCGGCGGGGTAGAAGATCTCGTGCGCCACGCCGTCATGCGGCCGTTCGTGGTGGATGCCGCCGATGATCGCGTGATGGTCATACTTCCAGCGCGCGACGCGGATGCCCGCCGCCTCGCGCGTCGGCGATCCGCGCCCTTCCGCGGCGATCAGCAACGGCGCGGACAGAACGCGCCCGTCCTCCACCGTCACGCGCACCCCCGCCGCATCGCGCACCGTCGAAACCGGTCGCGCGGGTTGCAGCAGCGTGACGCCGCCCGCCTCCACCGCCGCGGCCCGCAAAGCGGCGCGCAGCACGCGGTTCTCGAACATGATGCCGAGCGGACCGTCCGCCGGGTCCGCATCGAACGCCAGCCCGCCGACCAGCCCGTCGGTCACGCGGATCGTGCGGATCGGGCAACCCTGCCCCTCCAGCCGGTCCGCCACGCCGATCGCCTGCAACATCCGCCACGATGCGCTGGCGACCGCGGAGGCGCGACCGTCGAAGCCGACGGCTGCCTGCGCCGCCGGATCGGCCGGATCGACCACGATGCTGGTCAAACCATGCGCATCGAGCGCGCTGGCCAGAGTGAGCCCGACGAGTCCGCCGCCGAGGATGATGACGTCCGCTGTATCCATGCGCACCAGTGTAGGCGGTGCGCGCGAACCGCGAAACGGGTTTCCGCGGGTTGGGGCAAATGGTCCGGCGGAACGGGCGACCGACCGGCGCCCGCCTTGACCGCATCCGGCCCCGCGTCGCATGGTGGCGCCTTGACCAGACGCACGACCGGCGATCGCCCGGTCGCGGGTGGACGCGCGGCGGGATCGAGACATGGCGAGCAATGGGGTGGCGACCACGATGTGGCGTACGCAGGCGAAAGCGGCGGCGGTGCGATCCGGCACCATGGCGTGCGCGGCGGCTTTGCTCGCGCTGACGCTGGCGCTGGGCTTCGCGATGGCCAGCTATCATGGCAGCGATCCGTCGCTCAACACCGCGGCGGACGGCCCGGTCCAGAACGTGCTCGGCACGCCCGGCGCCTGGACCGCGGACATCCTGTTCACTTTGTTCGGCCTGCCCGCGCTGCTGCTCGTGCCGCTCGTCCTGCTCGCCGGGCTGCGGCTGTGGCGCGGCGCGCCGGCCGGACGGTGGAAGCGGTCGCTGCTGCTGTCCGTCGGCGGCATCGTCCTGCTCGGCGGCGCGCTGACATTGTTCCGCAACGGCGCGGGCGGATCGCTGCCGGCCGACTGGGGCGGCATGGCCGGCATCGGGATCGCCAGCGCGGTCGATGCACTGACCGGGCTGCTGCCGGGGCTGGACGTGGGCCGCATCGCGCGGCTCAGCATCATGGCGCTGCTCGTGCCCGCCGGCCTCGCGGTCTGTGTCCGCGGCCTGGCGTTGCAGGCGGGCGAGCGCGCGTTCCTCGGCAACATCCGCCGTCGCCGCGTCCGCGCGGACGGGTCGATCGACCCGCGCGACATGGGGGACACGGGTGAGGACGGCATGCCGATCGACGAACTGGTCGTGCCGATCCCGCGCCCGCCGCGCCCCGTGGCGGTGCCCGACGGCCGCGCACCGCCCGTCATCACCGAACCGGCGATGGCTCCCGCCCCGGCACGCAAGGCGCAGACCCAGACCAAGCTCGACCTGCGCGACAACACCTACGAACTGCCGCCGCTCGACCTTCTCACCCCGCCGCCGCCGCCGACTGGCGTCCCGATCGACCGCGCTGCGCTGGAACGCAATGCCCGCCTGCTCGAATCGGTGCTCGACGATTTCAAGGTGAAGGGTCAGATCGTCGAGATCCGGCCCGGCCCGGTCGTGACGATGTACGAACTCGAACCCGAATCGGGGATCAAGGCCAGCCGCGTCATCGCGCTGGCCGACGATATCGCGCGCAACATGTCCGCGCTGTCCGCGCGTGTCGCGGTGATCCCCGGTCGCACGGTGATCGGCATCGAACTGCCCAACCAGAAACGCGATATGGTCGTGCTGTCCGAACTGGTGGCGTCGCAGGGCTTCGAAGACCAGCAGGCGCAACTGCCGATCATCCTGGGCAAGAACATTGCGGGCGACCCGGTGATCGCCGATCTCGCGCCGATGCCCCACCTGCTCGTGGCCGGCACGACCGGGTCGGGCAAGTCGGTCGGGCTGAACTGCATGATCCTGTCGCTGCTTTATCGGCTGACCCCGACGCAGTGCCGCATGATCATGATCGATCCGAAGATGCTCGAACTGTCGATCTACGACGATATCCCGCATCTCCTGTCCCCTGTTGTCACCGATCCGCCCAAGGCGATCCGCGCGCTCAAATGGGCGGTGGAGCAGATGGAGGAACGTTACCGCATGATGGCGTCGGTCGGCGTCCGCGGGCTCGGTTCGTTCAACGACAAGGTGCGCCAGGCCAAGGCCAAGGGCCAGCCGCTCGGTCGCAAGGTGCAGACCGGCTACGATGCGGAGACCGGCACGCCGATCTACGAGGAGGAGAAGCTCGAATATGAGGTCCTGCCGCAGATCGTCGTGATCGTCGACGAGCTGGCCGACCTCATGATGACCGCCGGCAAGGAGGTCGAATTCCTGATCCAGCGGCTGGCGCAGAAGGCACGCGCGGCCGGCATCCACCTGATCATGGCGACGCAGCGCCCGTCGGTCGACGTCATCACCGGTGTCATCAAGGCGAACCTGCCGACCCGGATCAGCTTCCAGGTCACCAGCAAGATCGATTCGCGTACCATCCTCGGCGAACAGGGCGCCGAACAGCTGCTCGGCAAGGGCGACATGCTCTACATGCCCGGCGGCAAGCAGATCGCGCGCGTCCACGGCCCGTTCGTCAGCGACGAGGAGGTCCGCGCGGTCGCCGACTTCTGGCGCGCACAGGGCCAGCCAGACTATATCAAGAGCGTGACCGAGGAGCCCGAGGACGGCGGCTACGCCATGGAAGGTGCGCCGGTCGGCCCCGACGATCCCGAGACGCAGGTCTACCACCGCGCGGTCCAGCTGGTGGTGGAGAACAAGAAGGCCTCGACCAGCTGGCTGCAACGCCAGCTACGCGTCGGCTACAACAGCGCCGCGCGCCTGATCGAGCGGATGGAAAAGGAAGCGATCATCAGCCAGCCCGACCATGTCGGCCGGCGCGAGGTTCAGGTCGAACCCGAGGACCTGCCCCGCATCCTCGGCTGATCTCCGCACGACACAAAAAAAGCCCGGGGCGGACCATGATAGTCCGCCCCGGGCCTTTTTGTCAGATTAGTGCGGGATCAGACCAGCTTGGTCAGCTTGGCTGCGATCTCGTACATCTCTTCAGGTGCGTAATCCGGCGTGAAAGCGCAAGGGACACCGGCCAACTGGTGGATCTTGCCACCGTCCGGCATGCCGCGCACGACTTCCAGATTGCCCGGCGGATCACCGGGGAGCGCGACCTCGTCGTTGCTCCAGATGCCGGCCATGTCCTGATAATCGTCCGGGCTGAACGTATAGAGGCGACGGTGCGAACCCTCGTCTAGATACTTTTGGCATTCCGGAATACGGTCCAGGTTGATGTTCGGCGTCGGCAGCATCTTCTTCAGGTCGACACCGGTCAGCTTCTGGATCGCCAGCGCGTAGCTATGCGCATGCACCGAACCGCGGACGAGCAGGTAGCCGCACACTTCGCGACCCGTCGGATCGGTCAGCGTCTCATACACGCGCAGCTTATGAAGGCGCGCGCCGCATTCGAGGTGGAAATTGTGCAGCAGGTCAGTGATGACGTTGCCGGTCGTCGTGATGAAATCATTGTTCCACGACGCGCCGTTGCTGTTCACCGGGGTCACGCCGCCGCCGTTCGACAGGAACGATGCCGCCAGGCGGATATCGGTCATGTCCTCGAACGGTGCGCCCGAGATGTCGCCGCCGTCACCGGTATCGTCGCCGTCCGGCCCGTTCGCCAGCATCGCGACGCCGTTCGACACAAGCTCGACGTGGCCCAGTTCTTCTGCCGTGATCGACGCGACCAAACTGTAGAACGGGCGGAGCTTGCTCTTCGACCGGAAGTTGAAACTCTGGAACATATAGTTGCCCAGCGTGGACATCTCGCCATATTTGCCGCCCAGCAATTCCTGCAATGCTGCGGCTGCATTCGGATCCTTCGCCTTAGGCGCAGGAAGATTGGCTTGAAGCTTGTCGACACGCATGAACATGGGTCGTACCTTTTGAAGGAGGAGCCGATTTAACCAATCTAAACTCGCTTTGGTTTCGCTAATTGACCTATGTTGGGTCGATTGCCGGAAATATTCGGACGACTCACCCCATATTCGGCACGCCCGGATATTTGCGTAAAGTCCATGACGGAAATGCCCCCCGGTGGAACTCGGCGGGTTCAGAGCGCATTCAACCGCGACCCGTCATCTGACGTCGCGACACGACCTTTCCCGACTGGAGACCGCATGTTCCGCCCCGCCCTGATCGCCGTCGCCTTGATGGCCCCCGCCGCCGTCTTTGCCCAGGCCGCCCCGCTCACGCAGGTGTCGCAGCATCTCCGTGCGGTCACCACCATGACCGCGAACTTCATCCAGACCGACCGCGCCGGCAAATCGGTCGGCGGCGTGCTCAGCATGAAGCGGCCGGGCAAGGTGCGGTTCCAGTATCAGAAGGGCTCGCCGCTCACGATCGTCGGCGATGGCAAGGCGCTGACCGTCTACGACTCGTCCGTCCGCCAGGAATCGCGCTGGCCGATCGGCAATTCGCCGCTATCCGTCCTGCTCGATCCGTCCAAAGACCTAAGTCGCGTGGCAAAGGTGGTGCCCAGCCCGACCCCGCGTATGCTGCTGGTCGAGGCGCGCGATCCGAAACATCCCGAATTCGGCACGACCACGATCGCGTTCGACCGCGTCGCATCGGCGCCCGGAGGCCTCGCGCTGATGGGCTGGTCCACGCTCGATGCGCAGGGCAACAGGTCCGCGGTGCGGCTCAGCAACCAACGATTCAACGGCCCGGTCGACGATCGGCTGTTCCGCTGGATCAGCCCGCGGCGAGCCGGTCCGCGCGGCTGACGGACCGTCCCGTCCGTTCATCCAGGCGACAGGAAGAAGGTCTATAGAAGGTCCTGCGGTTGCGGAGCCGCCCCGGGTTTTCCCCCTGTTATCCGGTCAGGCTCCGTACCCCGCCTGCGTGACGAACGCTAGGTCGGCCCTCGCTCCATGCCCCCGGAGCGGGGGCCTTTTCATGTTTGTTGGAAAAGGTCCTCCGCGGGTGCCCGCGTCCGGCGCGCGCGTCCCGCTTGCGGTCCTGCGGCCCGGTCTGATCCCCTTGCCCTACCCGTCCATCCCGAGCGAAGTCGCGGGTCCCGTCGAGCGCAGCCGAGACGGCCAACACCGCCGCCACATTGGCCTCGACGGAACGCGCAGCCTAAGCAACACCTCCACTGGCGCCCCGCCCACCGCGTCGCTACATCGCGGCATGGCCGACCGCATCAAGATCGCATCGTGGAACATCAATTCGGTGCGGGCACGACTCGATATCGTGCAGCAGTTCCTGACCGACCAGTCGATCGACATCCTCTGCCTTCAGGAAACCAAGGTCGTCGACGACACCTTCCCGGCCGCCCCGTTCAGTGCGCTCGGCTACACCCACCATGTCCTGAACGGCCAGCGGATGCACCACGGCGTCGCGATCCTCAGCCGCATCCCGCTGTCCGCCGACCTGCGTCACGACTGGCAGGACAATGGCGAGGCACGCCACATCGGCGCGGTGCTCGAATGCGGCATCCGGATCGAGAATGTCTACGTGCCCGCCGGCGGTGATGTGCCGGACCGCGAAGTGAACCCGAAATTCGGGCAGAAGCTCGACTTCCTCGAACGCATGACGCGCTGGTCCGAGACCGTCGCCGAACCGACGTTGCTGGTGGGCGACTTCAACGTCGCCCCGCTCGAATGCGACGTCTGGAGCCACAAGCAGCTGCTCGACGTGGTCAGCCACACGCCGATCGAGGTCGCGGCGCTCGACCGGTTGCAGGCGGCCGGCAACTGGGTCGACATCGGGCGGACGTTCGTGCCGGCCCCCGCCCCGCTGTTCACCTGGTGGAGCTACCGCGCGATCGATTGGCGCGCGTCGAACCGCGGCCGGCGGCTCGACCATATGTGGGCCACCGCGGACGTTGCGGCCAAGGCGGTCGCGCACCGCGTCCACGACGAATGCCGCGACTGGCTCAAACCCTCCGACCACGTCCCGCTCGTGACCGAGTTCGAACTGTGAGCGAATTGGGGAGCGACCCGCGTGCCGCCGCTCGCGCGATCGACGCGATGCGTCGCGGCTGGCCGGTCACCGTCGCGGGCGACGACGGCGCGATCCGCCTGCTCGCGATCGAAAGCGCCGACCGCGACCGCCTCGCCACGTTCGACCCGGACGGCCAGGCCGGCGTGCTGCTCTCCCCCTCGCGCGCGACCACGCTGAAACTCGGCAACCAGCGCGCCGCCGGCGACATGGCCCGCCCGGTCCTGCTGACCCGCACGCCCTGGCTCGATTTCGAAACCGCTGTCGCGCTCGCCGATCCGCAGATGGACCTGGCGACCCCGTTCAAGGGCCCTTTCCCCGCCACCCCGCTCGGCCCCGTCACCGCGGCGGAGGCGGCGCTCGAGCTCGCGCGCCGCGCCGGCATGTTGCCCGCCTTCTTCCTGCTCCCTGCGACCGACAATGCCGACGTCACCGTCGCCGACGTGACCGAGTTCGCCGCCCCCGCAAACCTCGCCATCGCCTCACGCGCGCGCCTGCCGGTCGCGGCCGCCGAGACCGCCGAGATCGTCGCGTTCCGCACCCCCGACGACCCGACCGACCATGTCGCGTTGCTCATCGGCACGCCCGACGGCCGCTCGCCGCTCGTCCGGCTGCACAGCGAATGCCTGACCGGCGACGTGCTCCGCTCGCTCAAATGCGATTGCGGACCGCAACTCGACGCCGCGCTCGCCGCCATCGCCGCCTCCGGCTGGGGCGTGCTGCTCTATCTGCGGCAGGAAGGGCGCGGCATCGGCCTGATCAACAAGCTGCGTGCCTATGCCCTGCAGGATCAGGGGTTCGACACGGTCGACGCCAATCTCCGCCTCGGTTTCGCGGTCGACTCGCGCGACTTCGGCGTCGCGGCGCGGATGCTGGCGCTGCTCAACATCGACACCGTCCGGCTGCTGACCAACAACCCCGCCAAGGTCGCCGGGCTGGAAGCCGCGGGCATCGTGGTGGCCGAACGGGTGCCGCACATCGTCGCGTCCAACCCGCACAACCACGACTATCTCGCCACCAAACGCGACCGGACCGGCCACCAGCTGTGATCCGGGTCGACACCGCTGCGCTGACCCTGACCGCGGCCGGCCGGACGATCGCCTGCACCATCGGCCGCAGCGGCGCCTGCGACGCTCCGGACAAGCGCGAAGGCGACGGCTGCACGCCCTTCGGCACCTGGCCGATCCGCGCGGCCCTGCTGCGCCGTGACCGCGTCTCGCTCCCCGCCGGCGTCACGCTCCCCTGGCGCTGGATCGGCGCGCTGGATGGCTGGAGCGACGACATTCGCGACCCGGTCTACAACCGACCGGTCACCCACCCGCACCGCTTCTCCGCCGAACGGCTCTGGCGCGACGACGGCCTTTACGACGTCATCGTCGTCCTGGGCCACAACGACACGCCCCCCGCCCCCGGCCTCGGCAGCGCGATCTTCCTCCACTGCCGCAACGCCGACCATCCGACCGAAGGCTGCGTCGCGGTCGATCGGGACGCGCTTCTCTGGTTGCTCCTGACGCTCCGGCAGGGCGACCCGCTCGTCATCGGCTAGCCACTACCGCTCACACGAACTCAGGCAGCCCAGGCCGCGACATCCTCTTCCTGCCCGATCAGCGCGAGCCCGTGCGCGATCGCGGTCAGCTCGTCGCCGGTCGCGATCCGGTCGCTGCCGAACCGTGCGTCGAAGATCGCACGCACCGCGGGCACCAGCGACGACCCGCCGGTCAGGAACACCCGGTCGATCGCATCCGCCGGCACCCCCGACGCCGCCAGCGCGCGGTCCACCGTCGCCGCGATCCGCTCCAGATCCTCCGCGATCCAGCCCTCGAACTCGCCCCGCGTCACCACCGCCTCGATATCCACACCGCCGCCGTGGAACCGGAACGGCGCGCTGTCCGCCATCGACAGCGCACGCTTGCACGCCCCCACCGCGTCGTAGAGCGTGTAGCCGAGCTCGTTCTCGATCACCGCGATCATCCGGCCGATCGCCGCGGGATCGACCGCCGCCTTGGCCAGTTTGGCCAGCTCGTCCAGCGTCCGGCGGTTGCGCATCAGCGCCAGCCGCGACCAATCGGCGAAGTCCGCATAATAGCTCCGCGGCACCTCCAGCGTCTTGCCGAACGAACGATACTGCCCGCCCTTGCCGAGCATCGGCAGAACCAGCCGGTCGACGATCCGGTAATCAAACCGGTCGCCCGCAATCCCGATGCCGGCATGACCCAGCGGCTCGCAGCGTCGCGCCGCCCCCGGTGCCGCCACGCGCACCACCGAGAAATCGCTCGTACCGCCGCCGAAATCCGCCACAAGGATCGTCGCGGCATGCGTCAGCCGCGCGGCATAGCTGAACGCCGCGCCCAGCGGTTCGTAGACATAGTGCACCGCTTGGCCCAGCTCGGCGAACATCGCGTCGTAGCGCGTCCGGGCCAGCGCGGCATCGGGCCGCGCCCCGGCATATTCCACCGGCCGCCCGACGATGATCCGGTCCGGCCGCGGCGCATCGAGCCGCCCGCCGCCATGCGCGACCAACCGGTCGAGGAACGTCCGGCCCAGCTCCTCGAACCGGTATCGCCGGTCGAACACCGACGCCGTCTCGAAACTCGCGCTCGCCGCGACGGACTTGAAGGATTGCAGGAAACGGCTGTTCTGCGGATCGTCGAGATATTCGTCGATCGCCCATGGCCCGGCCTCCACCGCCAGCCCGCCGCGCGCCGCCTCGTCCTGCCAGAAACACAAAGCGGAGCGGAACACCGCCCCGCGGTTCCCGAACGGGACCAGCTCGGCCGTCCCGGCCGCACCGGCCAGCGCGACCACGCTGTTCGTCGTCCCGAAATCGATCCCCAGCGCCGCTGGCCTGTCGGTGGCGGTCATATAAATACGGTCCCGGCTGCTCTGGATGGCCGGCGCTCCTACAGGCAACCGATCCGCGCGACCAGCCTCTCACGGCCGGACCGGCAACGTTTCTAGAGCAGCACGCTCTCCAGCTTCGCCAGCGCCCGCAGGTCGCTCGCCGCGTTAATATCCATCAACGGCTTCAGCAGCCCGTCGCGCAGGTCGTAGACCCAGCCGTGCAACGTCAGCCGGCGCCCTGCCGCGAACGCCCCGGCCACCGGCGGCGTCGCGGCCAGATGGATCAGCTGCGCCCGGACGTTATACTCGACCAGCCGGTTCACCTTGGACTCGCGGTCGGGCAGCGCATCGATCTCCGCGCGGTGATCGTCGTACACGGTCCGCAGGTTCGACAGCCAGTCGTGGGTCGGTCCCTTCGCGCTGTCGTCCAGCGCGGCGACGATGCCGCTGCAGCCATAATGGCCGCACAGGATGACGTCGTTCACCTCCAGCACGTCGATCGCATATTGCACGACCGCCATCAGGTTCAGGTCGCTGCCGTACACCAGATTGCCGATGTTGCGGTGGATATACAGCCCGCCGGGCGGCGACTGCGTGATCTGGTCGGGCGCGACGCGGCTGTCGGAACAGCCGATCCACAGGAATTCCGGCCGCTGCCCGCGGATCTGCCGCGTGAAGAAGTCCGGATCGAAATGATGCTGTTCCGCCGCCCACGCCATGTTGGACAGGATCAGCTGCTGGGATTCCTTCATGCGAACCGCACTTCCTTGATCGGCGCCGAAATCTGCCGCGCGCTGCGGCCCGACAGGTCACCCTTCACCAGCACGGCGATGTCGCGGTACGGCGCGCCTTTGATGAACGAATTGATGATGTCGATATTGTCCTCGTCGACATAGGTCGTGCTCGACAGGTCGATCAGCACGTCGCGGCCGTCCGGCACGCGCGCCAGCGCCGCCTGCAACTGCGGCTTGTGGATGAAGTACAGGTCGCGCCGCGCCCGCACCATGCACGCCTCGGGCGTCTCGACATAGCTGATCACCTGCCGGAAATTGCGCGCGATCACGAACACGAAGCCGACGGCCAGCCCGATCGCGATCCCCTCGAGAAGATCGGTGAACAGGATCGCGACGACCGTGACGAAGAACGGCACGAACTGGCGATACCCCTGCTTGTACCGCTGGAAATACAGCGCCGGTTTGGTCAGCTTGTAGCCGGTCTGGATCAGGATCGCGGCCAGTGCGGCGAGCGGGATCATGTTGAGCACGAACGGGATCGTGACGACGCTCAACAGCAGCCAGAAACCGTGGAGGATCGTCGACAGCTTGCTGTCCGCGCCCGAATCGACGTTGGCCGAACTGCGTACGATCACCGACGTCACCGGGATGCCGCCGAGCAGGCCCGACACGATGTTGCCCGTGCCCTGCGCCAGGAGCTCGCGATTCTTGTCGGTCACGCGGCGCTTCGGATCGATCTCGTCGACCGCCTTCACGCTCAGCAGCGACTCGAGGCTCGCGACGATCGCCAGCGTCAGCGCCGTGGTCCACACCAGCCCCGAACCGATCGCGGTGAAATCGGGCAGCTGGAGCAGGCCGAAGAACTCCGCCGGCGACGCGCTGACCGGCACGTTCACCAGATGGGTCTGCTGCACCGCGATCTGCGGCATCACGCGCTGGAAGAACATGTTCGCCACGATGCTGAACACCACCACCACGAGCGGTCCGGGCAGCAGCTTCAGCCAGCCCTTCTTGGGCTTAGCCTTTTCCCACCAGAACAGGAAGACGATCGAGATGAGCGCGATCCAGGTCGGGCCGGCCAGCGTCTCCTCGCGGATCGTATAGGCGATCGTCGACAGCGTGTTGCGCCCGTCCTCCTGGAAGAAGCGAAAGCTGCCCTCGTAATCGCCGTCGTAACCGATCGCGTGCGGAAACTGCTTCAGGATCAGGATGATGCCGATCGCCGCCAGCATGCCCGTGATGACCGAGGTCGGCACGAACTCCGCCAGCACGCCGCCGCGCGTCAGCGAGAACCCGATCTGGATCATGCCCGCCAGCATCACTGCAAGCAGGAAGGTCTGGTAAGTCGGCATCGCCTCAATCGCACTCAGCACGATCGCGGTCAGCCCGGCGGCCGGCCCGCTGACCGACAGCGGCGACCGGCTCATGAACCCGATGACGATTCCGCCGACCACGCCCGAAATCACGCCGGCGAACAACGGTGCGCCGGATGCCAGCGCCACGCCCAGACACAGCGGCAACGCGACGAGCGCCACCACGATCGACGCCGGCAAATCGCTCCGCCAGCTCTTGAACAGACCGGGTGCCGTCACGTGGAGTTCCTTAGCTACCAATCGACAGTCCCTACGCCACCCAAGAACCCCCACGCGACCCCCGACCACCGCGAGACATACTTCCTTACAATTCGAGCACCCGACGCCAACGCGACAGAAAGGCTCTCTCCCCCCGGGGAGAGGGTTGGGAGAGGGTGAGTGGCTTGGGGCGACCGGGCCTCACTACACACGTTCCCCCGCGGATGCGGGGGTCCAGCTTGAACCCACCCCGAACCTCACCGCCCCAAACCAACCTGGATCCCCGCGTCCGCGGGGACACGTCAGACCGGAAGACCGGTTTTCGGCGTGACTGGCACCACCCCAACGTCCAGCAACCCGCTTGACACCCCCACCCCAGTCCCTAAACCCCGCGACGGGCCACGCCGCCCCAACGCGGCGCGTGCTCTCTGTGAGGAGAGACTACATGACTGCACGTCCCGACGCCGCACCTGCGCGTCCGTTTTTCTCGTCCGGCCCCTGCGCGAAACCGCCGGGCTGGTCCCCCGATACCCTCGCCACCGAATCGCTCGGCCGCTCGCACCGGTCCAAGATCGGCAAGGCGCGCCTCGCCAAGGCGATCGACCTCACGCGCGAGATCCTCGGCGTCCCCGCCGACTACCGCATCGCGATCGTGCCCGCGTCCGACACCGGTGCCGTCGAAATGGCGATGTGGACGATGCTGGGCCAGCGCCCCGTCACCGTCGCCGCCTGGGAAAGCTTCGGCGAAGGCTGGGTGACCGACGCGGTCAAGCAGCTCAAGATCGACCCCGTCGTCGTCACCGCCCCCTACGGCGAACTGCCCGACTTGGGGAGCATAGACCCGGCGCACGATCTCGTCTTCACCTGGAACGGCACCACCTCCGGCGTCCGCGTGCCGAACGGCAACTGGATCGCCGCCGACCGCGCCGGGCTGACGATCAACGACGCCACCTCCGCCGTTTTCGCGCAGGCGATCGACTGGGCGAAGTGCGACGTCACCACCTTTTCCTGGCAGAAGGTCATGGGGTCGGAGGGCGGCCACGGCATGCTCATCCTCAGCCCCCGCGCGGTCGAGCGGCTCGAAAGCTACGTGCCCGACCGCCCGCTGCCGAAGATCTTCCGGCTGACCGCCAAGGGCAAGCTGATCGAGGGCCTGTTCAAGGGCGAGACGATCAACACCCCCTCGATGCTCGCGACCGAGGACTATATCGCCAGCCTGGAATGGGCGCAGTCGATCGGCGGCCTGCCCGAACTGTTCGCGCGCGCCGACCGCAACGCCGCGGCGCTGGATGCCTGGGTGCAGCGCACGCCCTGGATCGAACATCTCGCCGCCGACCCGGCGATCCGTTCGAACACCAGCGTCTGCCTGAAGTTCGCCGGCCTGTCCGACGACGCGGCCACCGCGATCGAGAAGAAGATGGTGAGCCTGCTCGAGGCGGAAGACGCCGCCTACGATCTCGGCTCCTACCGCGACGCGCCCCCCGGCCTGCGCATCTGGTGCGGCGCCACCGTCGACACCGCCGACATCGAAGCGCTCGGCCCCTGGCTCGACTGGGCCTACGCGCAAGCGACCGCCTAAGCTTCTTCTAACCCCTCTCCCCACCGGGGGGAGGGGTGGGTGGGGGGCGTGGCCTGACGCGACGCCGCCTCCACCGATCCACCCAGAAAATCCCCCCTCCCCAGCCCTCCCCCCGGTGGGGGGAGGGAGCGAAGGAACCCCCCATGCCAAAAGTCCTCATCTCCGACAAAATGGATCCCCGCGCCGCCCAGATCTTCCGCGAACGCGGGGTCGAGGTCGACGAGATCACCGGCAAGACCAAGGACGAGCTGATCGCCATGATCGGCGAGTATGACGGCCTCGCGATCCGCTCCTCGACCAAGGTCACCAAGGACGTCCTCGCCGCCGCGACGAACCTCAAGGTCGTCGGCCGCGCCGGGATCGGCGTCGACAATGTCGACATCCCGTCCGCATCGGCCGCCGGCGTCGTCGTCATGAACACGCCGTTCGGCAACTCGATCACCACCGCCGAACACGCCATCGCGCTGATGTTCGCGCTCGCCCGCCAGCTGCCCGAGGCCGACGCCTCGACGCAGGCCGGCAAGTGGGAGAAGAACCGCTTCATGGGCGTCGAGCTGACGTCCAAGACGCTCGGCCTGATCGGTGCCGGCAATATCGGCTCGATCGTCGCGGATCGCGCGCGCGGGCTGAAGATGAAGGTCGTCGCGTTCGATCCCTTCCTCACCCCGGAACGCGCGATCGAACTGGGGATCGAGAAGGTCACGCTCGACGAGCTGCTCGCGCGCGCCGACTTCATCACGCTCCACACGCCGCTCACCGATTCGACGCGCAACATCCTGTCGGCCGAGGCGCTGGCCAAGACCAAGCGCGGCGTCCGGATCATCAACTGCGCCCGCGGCGGCCTGATCGACGAAGTCGCGCTCAAGGCCGCGATGGACAGCGGCCAGGTCGGCGGCGCGGCCCTCGACGTGTTCGTGGAAGAACCGGCCAAGGCATCGCCGCTGTTCGGCACGCCCAACTTCGTCTCTACGCCGCATCTCGGCGCATCGACGACGGAAGCCCAGGTCAACGTCGCGATCCAGGTCGCCGAGCAGATGGCCGACTTCCTGATGTCCGGCGGCGTCACCAACGCGCTCAACATGCCCAGCCTGTCGGCGGAAGAAGCGCCCAAGCTCAAGCCCTACATGGCGCTCGCCGAACGGCTCGGCAGCCTGGTCGGCCAGCTCGAGGGCGAGATCACCGCGGTGTCGATCGAGACCGAGGGCGCCGCGGCGGACCTCAACCAGAAGCCGATCACCGGCGCGGTGCTGGCCGGCCTGATGCGGGTCTATTCCGACACGGTGAACATGGTGAACGCGCCCAGCCTTGCCAAGGAACGCGGCCTCGACGTCCGCGAAGTCCGCCACGACCGCGAGGGCGACTATGCGACGCAGGTCCAGGTCACCGTCACCACCCCGAACGGCGAACGCGCCGTCGCCGGCACGCTGTTCGCCAACTCCGAACCACGCCTGGTCGACATCTTCGGCGTGAAGATCGAAGCCGACCTCGCCGGCACGATGCTCTACGTCGTGAACGAGGACGCCCCCGGTTTCATCGGCCGCCTCGGCGGCGCGCTTGGTGAGGCCGGCATTAACATCGGCACCTTCCACCTCGGCCGCCGCGCCGCGGGCGGCGAAGCGGTCGTGCTGTTGTCGGTCGACTCCGCGCTGTCGGAAAAGGTGCTGGCGCAGGTGCAGGCGCTGCCGGGCGTGAAAGTGGCGAAGACGCTGCGGTTCTGACACGGTTCGGTCAAGCCTAAGCCCCCCACCCCAACCCTCCCCCCGGTGGGGGGAGGGAGCCTGCTTAGCCCTCCCCCCACCGGGGGGAGGGTTGGGTGGGGGGGGCTTCACTGGACGCAACGGAGCGGGGACAATGCAACAAGACCCCATCCTGAAATCCCGCGCCCGAACCATGCTCCACACCCCCACCCCCGCCGAACAAAAGCTCTGGCAATCCCTCCGCCAATCCCAACCCGCCACCAAATTCACCCGCCAGATACTAGTTGGCCCCTACATCCTCGATCTCGTTTCACGCCGAGCAAAACTCGCGATCGAACTCGACGGGGATACACATGCGACCCAAGTCGCGTATGACGCCGCCCGAACCGCTTTTCTCGAACGACAGGGCTACCGGGTGCTCCGCTTCACCAACGCCGACGTGATGACCAACCTGCCCGGCGTTTTGGAGGCGATCGCCTGCGAGCTTGCGTCCAGTGACGCCCCCCACCCAACCCTCCCCCCGATGGGGGGAGGGCTTCAGAAGGCTCCCTCCCCCCATCGGGGGGAGGGTTGGGGTGGGGGGCTTGGCCTGACGCAGCGCAGCCCCAAAGGACGCGACCAATGACCAACGGCCTCCTCCCCGAAGGTCTCCGCGACCGCCTCCCGCCCCAGGCCGAGGCCGCATCGCGCCTGCTCCACCGCGTCATCGTCGCGATCGGGCGGCACGGTTACGACCGCGTCTCCCCCCCGCTTGCGGAATATGAGGAGGAACTGGTCGGCCGCCTCAAGAGCGCACGCCGTCAGGACCTGCTGCGCTTCGTCGACCCCGTGTCGCAACGCACGTTGGCACTCCGCCCGGACATCACCGGCCAGGTCGGCCGCATCGCCGCCACGCGCCTCGGCCACCGCCCGCGCCCGCTGAGGCTCGCCTATGGCGGCCCGGTCCTGAAACTCCGCGCGACGCAGCTTCGCCCCGAGCGCGAACTCACGCAGGCCGGCGCAGAACTGATCGGCACCGCCGCCGTCCCCGCGATCGTCGAGGTGCTGCGTGTCGCGATCGAGGCGATGGAGGCGGCCGGCGTCACCGGCATCACGATCGACCTCACTCTGCCCGACCTCGTCGAAACGCTCGCCGCCGGGCCGCTGCCCGTCCCCACCGAGCGGCTCGCCGCGCTCCGTGATGCTCTCGACGCCCGCGACGCAGGCGCGCTCGCCGGGATCGGTGCGGCGGACTATCTCCCGCTGCTCGAGGCCGCCGGCCCGCTGCCCGCGGCCCTCGCCCGGCTCCGCGCGCTCAGCCGCTGGGAGATCCTCGACCAGCGGATCGATGCCATCGCGCAGATCACCGACGCGCTCGACGGCCGCGTCACGTTCACGCTCGACCCGACCGAGCGGCAGGGCTTCGAATATCAGAGCCTCATCGGCTTCTCGCTGTTCGCATCCGGTCTGCGCGGCGAGGTCGGCCGCGGCGGCTCCTACGCCATCCTCCATGCGGACGGCACCGCCGAACCCGCCGTGGGCTTCTCGCTCTACATCGATCCGCTGGTCGATGCCGGGCTCGGCCAGGAACCGTCGCGCCGCGTGTTCGTGCCCGTCGGCGCCGACCCCGCCGCCGCCCGGGCGCTGCGCCGCGAAGGCTGGACCACGATCGCTGCGCTGACCGACGACGATCTTCCCGTCGGTTGCACGCACCGGATGGTTGGCGCGGTCCCCGAACCGCTCTAAGGCCCGCCTTTACTCTTGTCCGCCGCGACTTAACGGGCGGGCACCCGGCAACGAACAGGACTTACCGAGCATGGCCAACGTCACCGTCATCGGCGCCCAGTGGGGCGATGAAGGCAAGGGCAAGATCGTCGACTGGCTGGCCGAACGCGCCGACATCGTCGTGCGGTTCCAGGGCGGCCACAATGCCGGCCACACGCTGGTCGTCGACGGCAAGGTCTACAAGCTGTCGCTGCTGCCGTCCGGCATCGTCCGCGGCACGCTCAGCGTCATCGGCAACGGCGTCGTGCTCGACCCCTGGCATTTCCGGGACGAGGTGGCCAAGCTCGCTGCGCAGGACGTGCGGATCACGCCCGACAATTTGCAGATTGCCGAAACCTGCCCGCTGATCCTGCCGTTCCACCGCGACCTGGACGGTCTGCGCGAGGATGCGTCGGGCGCCGGCAAGATCGGCACCACCCGCCGCGGCATCGGCCCGGCGTACGAGGACAAGGTCGGCCGCCGCGCGATCCGGGTGTGCGACCTCGCCCATCTGGACGATCTCGGGCCGCAGCTCGACCGCCTGCTCGCGCATCACGACGCACTGCGCGCCGGGTTCGGCGAACCGCCGATCGACCGCGCCCGGCTGCTTGCCGACCTGGCCGAGATCGCCGACGTCATCCTGCCCTTCGCCAGCCCCGTCTGGCGGACGCTGGGCGAGGCGCGCGCGCAGGGCAAGCGCATCCTGTTCGAAGGCGCGCAGGGCGTGCTGCTCGATGTCGATCACGGCACCTACCCGTTCGTCACCTCGTCCAACACCGTCGCCGGCACCGCCGCATCGGGTACCGGCCTCGGCCCAAGCGCGCCCGGCTTCGTGCTCGGCATCGTCAAGGCCTACACCACGCGCGTCGGCTCCGGCCCGTTCCCGACCGAGCTGGAGGACGAGACCGGCACGCGGCTGGGTGAGCGCGGCCATGAGTTCGGCACCGTCACGGGCCGCAAGCGCCGCTGCGGCTGGTTTGACGCGGTGCTCGTCCGGCAGTCCGCGGCCGTGTCCGGCATCACCGGCATCGCGCTGACCAAGCTCGACGTGCTCGACGGGTTCGCGGAACTGCGGATCTGCACCGGCTACGACCTCGACGGCCGGCACTACGACTATCTCCCGCCGCACCCGAACGACCAGGCGCGGGTGAAGCCGATCTACGAAACGATCGAGGGCTGGTCCGAATCGACCGCCGGGGCGCGCAGCTGGGCCGACCTTCCGGCGCAGGCGATCAAGTATATCCGCCGTGTCGAAGAACTGATCCGCTGCCCGGTGGCGCTTGTGTCGACCAGCCCGGAACGCGACGACACCATCCTCGTCCGCGATCCGTTCCAGGACTGACGCCATCACATCATTGTCGTTGCTGGCCATCGCGCTGGCTCTCTGCTGGTTCGTGCCGGTCCCGCTCGTGGGACTCGGCGCGCTGGCGCTCGCGGCGCTGGCCGGGCTGACGTTCCCGGACGTGGACCAGTTCGTGCCGCTGCTCCGCCATCGCAGTGCGCTGACCCACAGCCTGCTCGTGGTGCTGCTCTGCATGGCCGATCGCCGGCTGCATCCGGTCGCCGCCGGCCTGGCGCTCGGCATCGGTTTCCACCTCGCGGCGGACTGCTTCCCCGCGTCGATGCGCGGCTTCGCGACGGTGAAGATGCCGCTCGCGGGCACGTTGGACACGCAAGGGTCCTACATGTGGCTGGCGATCAACGCGGTCGCGGGCAGCTACGTGTTCGGTGTGCTGGTCGAACGGCTCTACGATCCGCAGGTCCAGATCATCGCGCTGGCCGGCGCGCTGCTGCTCGGCGCGACCTACCTGGCCGGCGTCCCCGGCGGCTTCCGCGCGCTGGCGGTGTATGCCGCGATCTTCTGGGTCGGGTGGCGGATGCACCGGCCGACGCTGGAGTAACCGTGTCACTTTAGCCCTCCCCCAACGGGGGGAGGGTTGGGTGGGGGGCTTGGCTTGGCGCAACCCCAAGCCATTCGAGCGCGAAAGATTCGCGAAACGCCCAGCTAGTAAGTCGCGACGACTCGAACCTCACCCCAAGCCAAGCCCCCCACCCCGACCCTCCCCCCCAAGGGGGGAGGGAGCAGGGCCAGGCCATGCCAAAACTAAACCGAAATAACCCCCTCGATCACCGTCACGCACTGCCCGGTCAGCAACACGCGCCCCCCCTCGACCCGGCACAGCATATCCCCACCCCGCCGGCTCGCCTGATGCGCCGTGGTCTCCGCCCGCCCCAGCCGCGCCGACCACCACGGCGCCAGCGCGGCATGGGCAGCCCCCGTCACCGGATCCTCGTCGACGCCCCAGGCCGGCACGAACACCCGGCTCACCATATCGGTCGCCACCCCCGGCGCGGTACAGATCGCCATCAGCCGAACCGCCGCCAGCGCCACCATGTCGGGCGCCAGCGCGCGCACCGCGGCCTCGTCCGGCAGCACGATCAGCGCGGTTTCCTGCACCGGCGGCACCGAGAAGAACACCGCCGCATCCGCCAGCCCCAGCGCCGCCAGCAACGGCGCGACCCGCGCGTCACCAGCGTCAGCCGCGGTCACCATGGTCGCCGGCAGGTCGAGCACGTAGCCCCCATCCGCGCGCCGCACCTCCAGCACGCCCGCCTGCCGCGTTGCGAACCGCACGGCGCTCAGCGACAGGTCGTCGCTCAGCAGCACATGCCCGGATGCCAGCGTCGCATGCCCGCACATCGCGATCTCGCTCGTCGGCGTGAACCAGCGCAGTTCATGATCCGCCGGGCCACCCGGGGTCGCGAGCAGGAACGCCGTCTCCGACAGGTTGTTCTCCGCCGCGATCGCGACCAGCACGTCGTCCGGCAACCACGCATCGAGCGGGATCACCGCCGCCGGGTTGCCCGTGAAAGGGCGCGACGCGAACGCATCGACCTGCGTGAACCGAGGCATCGCGTTCTCCGAATCGAAAAGTTAGAAAGGCCTCAGACCCCGAGCCGCTTCCCGAACCACGGCGGCGTCACGTCCGCCTCGACCAGCGGATTGTCCGGCTCGTCGATATGGCCTTCAGGGTCCAGGTGGATCAGGATCTCCACCTTGGGGAACGCCATCCGGATATTCTCCTCCACCTCGTCCATCACGTCGTGCGCGTCGGCGACGGTCATGTCGCGCGCCACGCACATGTGGAACTGCGCGAAGTCGTGCGATCCCGACCGCCGGGTGCGGAAATCATGGATGCCACGCAGCGCCGGGTGCCGCGCCGCGACGTCCATGAATGCGTCGCGCTCCGCCTCCGGCCATTCGCGGTCCATCAGCTGGTCGATCGCCTGGCTCGATGCCTGGAACGCGCCCCACGCCAGCCATAGCGCGATCGCGATGCCGAACAGCGGATCGGCACCCTTCACGCGGAAATACTGGTCAAGCACCAGCGCGGCGATCACCGACAGGTTGAGCAGCAGATCGGACTGGTAATGGACATTGTCCGCACGGATTGCGACCGATCCGGTCATCGCGATGATCCGGCGCTGATACGCCAGCAGCCCGAACGTCGCCAGGATCGCGATCACCGACACCGCGATGCCGAACCCGGCATCGTCGGTCGCCTGTGCGCTGTCGAAACTGATGACCGCGCGCCAGCCGATGCCGACCGCCGACGCGGTGATCAGCGCCACCTGGAACAGCGCGGCCAGCGCCTCCGCCTTGCCGTGGCCGAAGCGGTGGTCGTCGTCCGCTGGCGTCGCGGCCAGCCGCACGCCGTACAGCGTCACCAGCGACGCGAGCAGGTCGAGCCCGCTGTCCGCCAGCGACCCGAGCATCGCGACCGACCCGGTGTGCCAGGCGGCGAACCCCTTCAGCACCATCAGCGCGCAGGCGACCGCGACGCTGGCAAGCGCCGCGCGCGATGTCAGGATTCCGTTCGCCTTGGTCATGGGTACAGCAACCCTTCGGTCCAGCCACCCTGTCCGTCGGGCGTGAACAGCCGCCGTTCGTGCAACCGGTGCGCACGGTCCTGCCACAGCTCGATCCGGTCCGGCGTCACGCGAAAACCCGACCAGTGCGGCGGGCGCGGCACCGGGCCACCATCGAACCGCGCCTTGATCGCTTCGAACCGCGCATCGAACGTCTCGCGCCGGTCGAGCGGCTGCGACTGATCGGACGCCCAGGCGCCGAGCTGCGAATCGCGGCCGCGCGTCGCGAAATACGCGTCGCCCTCCGCATCCGACACGCGGCTGACCGCCCCCTCGATCCGCACCTGGCGGCGCAGCGATTTCCAGTGGAACGTCAGCGCCGCCACCTGCGTCGCGAATAGATCGCCCGCCTTGCGGCTTTCCAGATTGGTGTAGAACACGAAGCCTTCGTCATGGCCCTTCAGCAGGACCATACGCGCGGATGGGCGGCCGTCGGGCGCGACCGTGGACAGGCACATCGCCTGCGGATCGTTCGGTTCGGATGCGGTGGCCTCGGCCAGCCAGGCATCGAACAGCGCATGCGGATCGGTGGACATGACGTCGCCTTAACCCAAGTGTCTTTGTTTTTCGACCCCGCGGTGCGCCCGGGATCAGGACAGATTGCCCTTGCACACCCGAAAAGCGCACCCATCTGCACCGTGACATATCGGCAACAGTTGGCGTTTCCCGGAAAGGGCGCGAAAGGGGCGCATGGCGGATCTCTATTCAAAGCTGAACGTGGCACGCGGCGCGAGCGAGGCGGACGTTAAGAAGGCGTATCGCAAGCTCGCGAAAGAGCTGCATCCCGACCGCAATCGCGACAATCCGAAGGCGTCGGAGAAATTCTCCGAGATAACGCAGGCGTACGACCTGCTGTCCGACAAGGACAAGCGCGCGCAATATGACCGCGGCGAAATCGACGAGAACGGTCAGCCCAAGGCGACGTTCGGCTATGGCGGCAGCCCGTTCGGCGGTCAGGGCCAAGGCGGGCGTCGCCCCGGCGCGGCCGGCGGCTATGGCGGTGCCACCGCAGACGCCGGCGACTTCGGCGATATCTTCGAAGGGTTGTTCGGTGGCCGGCGCGGTGCCGGTGGCCCGGCGGGCGGATTCGGCGCGCGCCGCTCGCCCCCGGCCAAGGGCGCGGACATGGCCTACCGACTGTCCGTGTCGTTCGAGGATGCCGCCTCGCTAGCCCCGCAACGCGTGACGCTCTCAACCGGCAAGGCGATCGACCTGAAGCTCAGCGTCGACGCGGTCGATGGCAAGCCGATGAAGCTGACCGGCCAGGGCGAGGAAGGCCCCGGCGGCATCGGCGACGCGATCGTTACGATCGCGATCGACCCGCACCGTTTCTACACGCGCGACGGCGACGACATCCGCATGACCCTGCCGATCACGCTGGAGGAAGCGGTGCTTGGCGCGACGGTCCGCGTGCCGACCGTCGACGGCCCGGTGAACTTCTCGGTGCCCAAGGGGTCGACCTCGGGCAAGACGCTCCGCCTGAAGGAGCGCGGCTTTCACAAAAAGGGCGGCGGCCGCGGCTATCAATATGTCACGCTGTCGGTCGATCTGCCCGCCGACGATGCGGAGCTGATCGCGTTCGCCGAAAGCCGGCGCGAAACGCAGACGCGCAACCCGCGCGCCGCCCTAGGCGTATAACTGCAGACATCTGTGCGGTAGCGGAAAGCTTGAGGGGACACGCGTGACGGACCGCAGCAGGACAACCGAGCCGGCGGAGGGCAACCCTTCCGAGTCGCTCGGTGGTGTGTCGCCCGAATCGCCAGAGGCCCGCGCCCGCCGCCGCAACCGGCTCGGGCGACAGGTCGCCAAGGTCCGGCCCGGCACCTACCCGTTCGAGGTGCTGAAGCGCGTTGGGATCGGCGTCTATTCCGACGGTTTCATCCACGCCGGCAACATCGCCTATCTGGCGCTGCTGACGCTGTTCCCGTTCTTCATCGTCGCGCTCGCGATCGCGTCGATCCTGGGGCGCAGCGACGACGGCCTGCGCACCGTCAACTCCTTCCTTGAAACACTGCCGAACGGCGTCGCGGACCTGCTCCGCGCGCCGATCCTACAGGTGCTGAAGGCCCGCACCGGCTCGCTCCTCTGGCTTGGTGCGCTCGTGGGGCTCTGGACGGTCGGCTCGTTCATCGAGACGATCCGCGACATCCTGCGCCGCGCCTATGGCACAACCTCCAGCCAGCCATTCTGGCATTACCGGCTGGGGTCGGTCGCGATCATCGTCGTGTCGGTCATGCTCGCGCTCATCTCGTTCGTGGCGCAGGGCGTGCTGACCGCCGCGGAACAGATCATCTACCGCCTGCTCCCCTGGGCGCAGGATATCGCCGGCTGGATCGGGCTTTCCCGGCTCGTCCCCGCCGCCCTCATGTTCGGCGCGCTCTATCTGCTGTTCCTCACGCTCACCCCGTCCAAATATCGTTACGGCAACTGTCCGAAATGGCCGGGTGCGCTGCTCGTGACGGTCTGGTGGCTCGGCACCACCGCGCTGCTGCCGATGCTGCTTGCCCAGCTTGGCGGGTACGAACCGACCTATGGCGGGCTTGCCGGCACGATCGTCGCGCTGTTCTTCTTCTGGACCGTCGGCCTCGGGATCGTGGTCGGTGCCCATTTGAATGCGGCACTGGCGGAAACGGTCGTCCCGGATATAGAGGACCCGGCCGTCAGTACGTGACGACGAAGGAGTGACGATGCCCGGATTGATGGACGGTAAACGCGGTTTGATCATGGGCCTGGCGAATGAGCGGTCGCTGGCCTGGGGCATCGCCAAGGCGCTTCGTGCGCAGGGTGCCGAACTCGCCTTCACCTACCAGGGCGACTCCCTGCTGCGCCGCGTCCGCCCGCTGGCTGAGGAGGTCGGGTCCGACTTCCTCGTCGACTGCGACGTGTCCGACATGGCCGCGCTCGACAAGAGCTTCGCGGAAGTCGCCGAACGCTGGCCGACGATCGACTTCCTCGTCCATGCGATCGGCTTCTCCGACAAGAACGAGCTGCGCGGGCTCTATGTCGACACCAGCCTCGACAATTTCCTGATGACGATGAACATCTCGGCCTATTCATTCGTCGCGGTCACCCGCGCGGCGCGCGCGATGATGCCGAACGGCGGCTCGATCCTGACGCTCAGCTACTATGGCGCGGAAAAGGTCGTGCCGCACTATAACGTCATGGGCGTCGCCAAGGCCGCGCTGGAGGCCAGCGTGAAGTATCTCGCGATGGACCTCGGCCCCGAAAATATCCGCGTCAACGCGATCTCCGCCGGCCCGATCAAGACGCTCGCCGCCAGCGGGATCGGCGATTTCCGCTACATCCTGAAATGGAACGAGCTGAACAGCCCGCTCCGTCGCAACGTGACGATCGACGATGTCGGCGGCGCGGGCGTCTATCTCCTTTCCGACCTCGCCTCCGGCGTGACCGGCGAGATCCACCATGTCGACGCCGGTTACAACGTCATTGGCATGAAGGCCGAAGACGCCCCGGACATCGCCCTGGCGTAATCTTCACTTCTCCCTCTCCCCTCCGGGGAGAGGGCCGGGGAGAGGGGCCGACGGGGAGCCCCCATGAAACGGTTGCGGCCTGACGCACCGTTGCTCCCCTCTGCCCGGAAAGAAGAGGCTAAAGCATGAGCTTCAACACGTTCGGTCGCATGTTCCGCTACACCAGCTGGGGCGAGAGCCATGGGCCGGCACTCGGCGCGGTGGTCGACGGGTGCCCGCCCGGCATCGCGCTGTCCGAAGCGGACATCCAGCCCTGGCTCGACAAGCGTCGCCCCGGCACGTCGCGCTTCACCACGCAGCGCCGCGAACCCGACATCGTCCGCATCCTGTCCGGCGTGTTCGAGGGGCGCACCACCGGCACGCCGATCAGCCTGATGATCGAGAATGTCGACCAGAGGTCGAAGGACTATGCCAACGTCGCCGTCGCCTACCGCCCCGGCCACGCCGACTATGCCTATGACGCCAAATACGGCTTCCGCGACCCACGCGGCGGCGGGCGATCGTCCGCGCGCGAGACCGCCGCACGGGTCGCCGCCGCGGCCGTCGCGCGCGGTGTCATCCCGGAGGTCCGGATCCGCGCCTACCTGACCGAGATCGGCGGCGACGTCATCGACCGCGCCGCGCACGACGATGCGGAGATCGATCGCAACCCGTTCTTCTGCCCCGATCCCGCCGCTGCCGCGCGCTGGGAGGTGCTGGTCGACGCCGCGCGCAAGGCCGGCTCCTCGCTCGGCGCGGTCGTCGAGTGCGTCGCCGAGGGCGTGCCCGCCGGCTGGGGCGCGCCGCTCTATGCCAAGCTCGACGGCGATCTGGCCGGTGCGATGATGAGCATCAACGCGGTCAAAGGCGTCGAGATCGGCGACGGGTTCGCCGCGGCCCGGCTGGCGGGGGAGGGCAATGCCGACGCGATGCGCCCCGGCCCCGACGGCCGCCCGCTGTTCCTCGCCAACCACGCCGGCGGCATCGCGGGCGGCATCGCGACCGGGCAGCCGGTGGTGGTCCGCGTCGCGCTGAAACCCACCTCGTCGATTCTGACGCCGGTCGAGACGATCGACCGCACCGGTGCGGCGGCGGAGATCGCGACCAAGGGCCGCCATGACCCCTGCGTCGGCATCCGCGCCGCGCCGGTGGTGGAAGCGATGATGGCGCTCGTCCTGGCCGATCACAAACTGCTGCACCGCGGCCAGATCGGCTGAGATTGCCGCTTCTGGTCAGCTTTTATTCAGTATCGCGCCGAACGGAGCCTTTCGGCGCGGTGAAGGGAGCGTCTTCCGATGTGTTCGGGCGTTGATCGCAAATAACACAGGAAAGGATGTCTCATGAAGAACCGTCACCTGATGGGCGCATTGATTGCCTTCGCACCGGTCGTCGCCATCGCACAGGCGGGCATGACCCCGCCGGTCGGCAACGCGTCGGAAAGCAGCACGATGAACACTCCCGCGTCCGAGCCGATGATGGACAACGCGGCGGGCGTCTCCGACCCGGCCACGACCACCAACTCGGTCGCGACCACCACGCCGGATCCGATGGCCCCGACGACGACGCCGGACCCGACGAAGCCGAAGCCGACGCCACGCGGATGACGCATGATCCGATGATTGAAAAAGGGCGGCCCGCGGGTCGCCCTTTTTTGTTACCGGCGCCGCCCGATCAGCGTGCCGGCGGTGTTGGTCACGCGGTGGAACGTAAAGTCCGGCCATTCGCGCTTCCAGCGCCGCGCCACCAGCCGCTCGCCCGGCCGCGCCGCATCGTCGAGCAGGACGGTCCCGCCGCTCGGGATCCGGTCGAACAACGTCGCCGCCGCGCCGCGCACCATCGGATGCAGGAACCATGGCGGCCCGTCGACGATCAGCAGGTCGATCCGATCCGGCAGCGGGACCGGCGCGTACCATGCCCCCGGCCAGCCATTCTCCTGATAATCAAGCGGTGCCGCGCGCACCTCGGCCTCCAGCCCGCGGGCATGGACCATCTCACGCGTCGCATCGGCGAACGGTTCGCTCCCGTCGATGCTGACCAGCCGCCCGCCGCCAATCTTCTCCAGGCAATGCGCGGCGACCAGCGTGCTCGTCCCGCCGCCCAGTTCGACCACGGTGCGCGGCCGCCGTTCCAGGATCTCCGTCGCAATGATGTTCAGGAAATCGGCATCCGCCCGCCAGCTGCCCAGATCGGGCAGCGCGTCATCGTCCAGCCCGGTGCGCGCGAGCAGCGCCGCGCGCGCCATCGGGCCACCATCGCCCAGGCTCTTCAGCAGCCATGGCCAGCCGACCGCACCGGCCGCACCCACCGCGATCCACTCGTTCAGCATGCGCATGCCGGACCTCAGACGATCGGCATCCGGCAACGGTCTCGTGCGGGCGCGTTCCTGGGGAAAGGAAATGGGAGCCTCCGTGATCGCTCGCGTGTTGTGGACCGATGCGTCGGGAGCGACCGTTCGTCAATGACGTTGCGCGCCGCCCGGGCCGGACCACCGTGTTTCAGTCACCGGCCGCCGTCACGCGACCTGCAACGCCGCCTCGGTCTCCGCGATCCAGCCGCCGCCCAGCACGCGCTCGCCGGCATAGAACACCGTCGCCTGCCCCGGCGATACGCCATATTCCGGCGTCGCGAACCGGACCCGGTCGCCGTCCAGCCATGCCGGCACCGGCTTCGCCATCGATCGCACCTTGGCCATCAACGGCCCGGCATGATCGCCGCCGATCCAGTTCATGTCCTCGACCCGCGCCGCCGCCACCGCGAGCGCCGCGCGCGGCCCCGCCACCACGCGCCGCGCCTCCGGCTCGACCCGCACGACATAGAGCGGATAGGGACTGCCGCCGATCTCCAGGCCCTTGCGCTGCCCGACCGTAAAATGCGCGATCCCGCGGTGTCGCCCCAGCACCCGCCCGTCCAGGTCGACGATGTCGCCCGGCTCGGCCGTCTCAGGGCGCAGCCGCTTGACGATCCCGGCATAGTCGCCGTCCGGGACGAAACAGATATCCTGGCTGTCGGGCTTCATCGCCACCGCCAGGCCGTTGTCCGCCGCGATCGCCCGCACCTGCGCCTTCGGCATCCCGCCCAGCGGAAAGCGCAGATAGTCGAGCTGGTCCTGCGTGGTCGCGAACAGGAAATAGCTCTGGTCGCGCGCCGGGTCGATCGCGCGGTGCAGCTCCGCCTGACCGCCCGCGCCCACCACGCGCTGCACATAATGGCCCGTCGCCAGGCAGTCCGCGCCCAGTTCGCGCGCAATGCCGAACAGGTCGGTGAACTTCACCCCCTGGTTGCACCGCACGCACGGGATCGGCGTCCGCCCCCGGGCATATTCATCGGCGAAGTCAGCGATCACGCCGTCGCGGAACCGGCTTTCATAATCGAACACATAATGCGCGATACCCAGCCGGTCCGCTACCGCGCGTGCATCGCGAATGTCCTGCCCCGCGCAACACGCGCCGGCCCGTTTCACCGCCGCGCCATGATCGTACAACTGCAGCGTCACGCCGATCGTCTCCGCGCCGCTCGCCTTGGCCAATGCGGCCACCACCGAGCTGTCGACGCCGCCCGACATCGCCACCACGATCCGCCTGCCGCGCAGGTCGTCGCCCAGTTGAAATTCTCCGTCCATTCGCACGCCCTACCGCATTTTGTGTGCGATCGGGACCCCGGCCTTTACTTCCCTTAAACCATAGTAGGCCTATCAAGAGGTTCGGCAGCGACCATATGGACAGCTTATGGATCTTGGGTTTCACCGGCGCAATCGCGCCCGCCTGCGCGAAGACGGGGCGCTCGACTACCACGCCGTGGTGGCCGGGCTTGCGGCGGCGCAGGCGCGGGGTGTCACCGCGATGGCGGCGGAACGGATCGCGCATGCGACCACCGCCTTCCCCGGTCGCGATGCCGCGCTGGTGGTGCTGATGCTGTGCGAACCCGGTTGGGTGCGCGCGGCGGCGGCTCTCGGCGGCAGTTTCGATGCCGCGTTGTCTCTGAAGTTTCCGCCGCTCAAACCCTGAGCAAAACTGACCGGCGCCTTTACCTTCCCGTTTCAACGTTCCTTATATTTCCATGCTTTACACCGGCGTTAGCAAGAGTGAGGCCTTCCCCGACTGGCCCAGCCTGAGGTAGTTATGATCGAGAACCAGAAAATCAGACCGGCTCAGGTCATCGGCCCGCTCGGCGAACCGTTGACCGTCGACAGCCTGCCGCCGCCGCAGACGACTCGCTGGGTCGTGCGCCGCAAGGCTGAAGTCGTGGCCGCGGTCAGCGGCGGGCTGCTGTCGGTCGACGAGGTCTGCGATCGTTACGGGCTCAGCCTGGAGGAATTCGCCAGCTGGCAGCGCGCGGTCGACCGGTCCGGCATGCCCGGCCTGCGTGTCACGCGGATCCAGCACTACAAGTCGCTCTACGATCGCAAGACGAAATATTAACCTCTGCCCGCCATGGTCACGTCAGGCAGCCGGAATGGCAGCCCACAGAGTTTCCCCAGTTCGCAAGGTGCGTAAAGCGCCGCGATTCCCCCGAACCGACACCTCGGCCCCGCCGCCCCACCCGGGCGGCGGGGTTTTTCTTGTGCCCGCCCGCATCCCGCGACATGACGAGGCATGCGCCCGCGATCCTCCGCCCGTCTCCTGACGATCCCGCTCCTGCTCGCCCCCGCGATGCTGCCCGCACAGGGGCTCGCCCCCGGCCGTTGGGACGTGAAGTCGACCGGCGTCGAACTGGTGATCCCCGGCGTGCCCGCCTTCATGGTCCGCATGATGCAGGGCAAGTCGAAGACCGAGAACAAGTGCGTGCTGCCCGCCGACGCGAGGTCCGGCGTCGCCACGCTGATGGCGCCGAAGCCCGAGGCTAGATGCAGCGTCGAGCGCGCCGTCGTCGCGAACGGCCGCGTCGACCATGTCATGCTCTGCCCGCAGAAGAAGGGCGGCGGGGCACCGATGCGGATCACGCGCGTCGGCACCTACACGCCGGCCGGCTTCGCGCTGCGCATGACGATGACCGGCACAACGCCGAAGGGCCCGCTCCGCATCGTCGCGGATCAGGTCGCCACCCATGCCGGACCGAAATGCAAATGACCGACCAGCCGTTCGACCTGCCCGCCTACCTCTCGCGCATCGGCCTGTCGGAGGCACCCAAGGCCGATGCGGACGGTGTCGCCACCATCCAGCGCGCGCAACGCATGACGATCCCGTTCGAAAATCTCGACGTCAGGCTCGGCCGCGGCGTCTCGATCGCGCCGGATGCAATCTTCGCCAAGCTCGTCGGCACGCGGCGTGGCGGCTATTGCTTCGAACATAACCAGCTGTTCGCCGCGGCGTTGACCGCGATCGGCTTCGTCGTCCGCCCGCTGCTCGCGCGCGTCTGGCTGGGCGTGCCGGACGATGCGACCGGCGACGCGATCCCGGCGCGCACCCACCAGCTGCTGCTCGTCGAACTGCCCGATGGCCCCTGGATCGCGGACGCCGGGTTCGGCGGCGCCTACACCCCGCCGATGCCGCTGCGCGACGGCGCCACCGCGACCAGCCCGGACGGTGCGGTCCACCGGCTTCATGCCGATGCGGTCCATGGCTGGGTCACGACGCGCGACGGCGATCTCCACGCCACCGATGCGCGCGGCGTGGCGCAGCCCGGCGGCGGCCCGATCCGCCAGTACAGCTTCACCGAAGACGCCGTTTGGCCGGCCGATATCGCGCAGTGCAACCACCACATCGCGACCGTGCCGAACCACCGCTTCACCACCATGGCGATCGTCAGCATCGTCCTGCCGCGCGGTTTCGCCAGCCTCACCGACCGCCACTATCGCCGTCGCAACGGCACGGAGGCGGTCACCACCGACATCACCGACCCGCGCGTCTACCGCATGCGCCTCAGCCTCGTCTTCGGCATCGACCTGACCGCGGAAGAAGTGGCTGCGTTGGAGCTGTTCTAGGCTGCACTTCTAGTCAGCCAGGGCAGCCGCAACCGGTTCTGAAATAACTCGAATCGGTTCCAACCACCGCTTGCCGACAACCGTGCCCCATGCGACGCTCCCGGCTAATAAGGGGGAGAGCATCATGGTCTACCAGTCGGTTATCGCCGTTGCCGCGGGCATGGCGCTTCTCGCGGCCGCCCCTCCCCCGCCACCTCCCGCACGATCGTCGGCCGACGATTCGCCTGTCCGCTGCCGCACCGGGGACGACGGCGAAGCAATCGTGGCGAAGAGCGGCTTCACGCGCCGATCGCGCTCGGGCGCCGTCATGAACGCCCCACCACCATCGCTCAGCACCGTCGCGCCCTCGCCCATCGCACCACCGCCCGCCCCCGCTCCGCTTCCGCCGGAGCCCTCAGCCATGGGTGCCCGCGCACCATCCATCGTCCGAACCCCCGTCTTCACACCTCCTGGGCAGCCGCCGTACGGAGCGGCCGGCAATACCGAGCGCTATGCCGGCGAGGCGGTCGCCTCCATCAAGAACAGCGCGACCACCCCGGTCTCCACCTTCTCGGTCGATGTCGATACCGGTGCCTATGCGAATGTCCGCCGCTTCCTGAACAAAGGCGAACCGGTTCCGGCGGCGGCGGTCCGGACCGAGGAGATGATCAACTATTTCCGCTACGACTATCCCCGCCCGACCGACCGGCGCCAACCGTTCAGCGTCACCACCGACGTGGCGCGCACCCCCTGGAACCCGAACACCCGCCTGCTGCGCGTCGGGTTGCGCGCGGACGCCGTCGCCACGGCCGCACGACCGGCGGCGAACATCGTCTTCCTTGTCGATACGTCGGGGTCGATGAACACGCCGGACAAGCTGCCGCTGGTCAAGGACGCGCTGCGCGGCCTCGCCAAGCGCCTGCGCGCCGACGACCGCGTCTCGATCGTCGCCTATGCGGGCAGCGCGGGCGTCGTGCTGGAGCCGACGTCGCAGACACGCTACATCGACGCGGCGCTCGACTGTCTCGCCGCAGGCGGGTCGACCGCCGGCGGTGAGGGCATCGAACTGGCCTATTCGCTCGCCCGCGCGCACTTCCGCCGCGGCGGGGTCAACCGCATCTTCCTGGCGACCGACGGTGACTTCAACGTCGGTGTCAGCGACAATGCCACGCTCGAGGCCCTTGTGAAGCGCAACCGCGACACCGGCATCACGCTCACCACGCTGGGGTTCGGCACCGGCAACTATAACGAGGCGATGATGGAGCGGATCGCCGACGTCGGCAACGGCAACTATGCCTATATCGACAGCGCGCAGGAGGCCGACAAGGTGCTCGGCGACGAGCTGTCCGCCACGCTGGTCACGGTCGCGCAGGACGTGAAGATCCAGGTCGAATTCAATCCCGCACAGGTCAGCCAGTACCGGCTGATCGGCTACGAGAATCGCGCGCTTCGCGAAGAGGACTTCACCAACGACGCGGTCGATGCAGGCGACGTCGGTGCCGGGCACCAGGTAACCGCGCTCTACGAGGTCGTGCCCGCCGGTGCCGCGGGCTGGACACCGTCGCGGCGCTACCCGGCGAACCGGGCGGCCCCCACCGCCGGCGGATCGGAGGCCTGCGAGGTCAGGCTGCGCTACAAGCTGCCCGGCGAGACGACCTCGCGCGCGCTGTCACGCGTCGTGCCCGCTACCGCATTGCGGAATGCCCGTGCACCGACCGGTGACATGGCGTTCGTTACGGCGGTCGCGGCTTACGGCCAGCGCCTGCGCGGCGACACCTATCTCGGTCGTTTCGGCATGGCCGACGTCACGCGCCTCGCCGGCCCGCAACGCGATCCCGTGCGGCAGGAGTTCATCACGCTCGCCGGCCTGGCCGGACAGGCGAAGGACTGATGCCGGCCGGGGCGAGCTCTACTCGACCTCCCACGGCACCCCCGCCTCGGTCACCCTGAACCGGGCCCGTTCGGCGGGGGTCAGCGCGGCGACCAGCGCCAGCGGCGGCGCATCGATCGCCTCATCGGTCAGCTGGAACGTGCCCCAGTGAACGCCGAGCGCGCGGGCCGCGCCCAGCGTACGGAACACCGCCGCCGCCTCGGCCGGGTTCATATGCGCGTCCGCCATCAGGCCGCGCGGTTCGTACGCCCCGATCGGGATGATCGCCAGCCGCACGGGGCCGCGCGCCGCCGCATCGCGCGCCCAGCTGCCGTCGCCGTAACCCGTGTCGCCCGCGAAGAAGATGTTGCCGCCCGGCAGCTTTACCGTGAAGCCCGACCACAAGGCCCGGTTGCGGTCCGAACCGAACCGCGACCCCCAATGTTGAACGCGCTCGACCACCACCGACACCTCCGGCGTCACCGCCACGCTGCCGCCCCAGTCGCGCGCGACCGCGGTGATCCCCGCCTTCCGCAGGATCGTGTCGTTGCCGAGCGACGTCACGATCAACGGCTTGTCACGCGCCCACAACGCCTTCAGCGTTGCCAGGTCCATATGATCATAGTGATTATGGCTGAGCAGCACGACGTCGATCTTGGGCAACGCGTCGAACGCGATCCCCGGCGCGCGCACCCGCTTGGGCCCCGCGAACCCGACCGGCGACGCGCGTTCTGACCAGATCGGGTCCGTCAGGATCGCCAGCCGCTGCGTTTGGATCAGCGCGGTCGAATGGCCGATCCAGGTCACCGCCATCCGCTGCGGATCGATCGTGTCGGCCGGCATGCACTGTGCCCAGGCCTCGTGCACCACGCCACCGGTCCGCGCCGGGCACGGCGTCAGCGCGGCGAGCGCGCCGCCGGGCTTCACCGCCACCGACTTCGGCCACGGCGCCCGATCGCGCCCGCTCATGAACCGCGCCATCGATCCGGACCGCGGCGCATTCCCGGTCGTGCCCGGAGGATTGAAGAAGCGCTCGCCATCGAAATGGTCGCTCACCGGCCCGCGATAATAGACCCGGTCCAGGAACCGCGGCACGATCACCACCGCCAAGCACAGGGCAACCACGACGAACAGCAATCCTGCGCCAAGTCTCCTGCCGATCCGCCCCATATGTCCATCCTCATACTCCCGTCAGCCCCGAACGCCCCGCCGCCGGGTCGGGTCCGCACCGCCTACCGCACCAACAACCGTTCGCGGAACGCCATGCCGCAAAATGGTTCGCAACCGCCGCCGCTTGCCCTAGGCGAACGGAACCAGCCGGAGGATATCGCCGCATGACCGCCCTCGCCACCCTGCTTCGCACCACGACCCTGTTCGCGCTCGCCGTCCCCGGCCTCGCCGGCGCGCAGGGCCTGCCGATCCCGTTCGTGCCGCATGTCTATGCCGGCGTGGAGGCCGGCCGCGGCATGCGCGGCACCACCGACTACGCCGGCTCCGGTCGGCTCGGCGACGACGAGAAGTCGCTCGACTACGGCGCGTTCGCCGGGGTCGAGCTGCCCTCGCTGCCGTTCGGCTACCTCGCGGTCGAGGGGAATGTCGGCAAGTCGGATGCGAAGACCCGCGCCACCTCCGGCACCGGTGCCGCCGCGATCCTGACGCAGGGCGACGCCGACACCAACTGGTCCGCCACCGCGCGCGCCGGCATCAACGCGATCCCCGGCCTCGCCGCCTACGGCATCGCGGGCTACGGCGCGGAAAAGGTCGACATCACCACCACCACCATCGCGACCGGCCTCGTCACCGGGGACGACCGCCGCTCGCTCGACGGCCTGATCTACGGCCTCGGCGCGCGCTACACCTTCGGCCGCTTCCTCGGTGCCCGCGTCGAATATCGCCGCATGGCCACCGAAGGGCGCTACGATCTGGAGCGGGTGATGGCCGGGCTCTACTTTCGGCTGTAGTGCGGGACGCCGGTCACCCCCGACCGGCGCTCAAACCCCCTCCAGCGCTTTCATCCGGGCGATCTTGTCGCGCCACACCAGCGGCGCGGTGTGGTGCACGCTCACCCCCTCCGCATCGACCGCCACCGTCACCGGCATGTCGCGCACCTCGAATTCGTAGATCGCCTCCATGCCCAGATCCGCGAAGCCGACGACCTTGGCGCCCTTGATCGCGCGCGCCACCAGATAGGCCGCACCGCCGACCGCCATCAGATAGGCGGACTTGCGCTCGCGGATCACCTCGATCGCCGCAACGCCGCGCTCCGCCTTGCCGATCATGGCGAGCAGCCCCTGGTCGAGCATCATCGCGGTGAACTTGTCCATCCGCGTCGCGGTCGTGGGACCCGCCGGGCCGACCACCTCGCCCGCGATCGGATCGACCGGCCCGACATAATAGATCACCCGGCCCGCGAACTCGACCGGCAGTGTCTCGCCCTTGGCCAGCATGTCCTGGATCCGCTTGTGCGCCGCGTCGCGCCCGGTCAGCATCTTGCCGTTCAGCAGCAGCCGGTCGCCCGGCTTCCACGTCGCCACCACCGCGGGGGTCAGCGTGTCCAGATCGACGCGGATCGACTCCTTCGATGGCGTCCATTCCACCTTGGGCCAGTCGTCCAGGTTCGGCGTCTCCAGATACACCGGCCCCGCGCCGGTCAGCGTGAAATGCGCGTGGCGCGTCGCCGCACAGTTCGGGATCATCGCCACTGGCTTAGATGCCGCATGCGTCGGCCAGCTCTCGATCTTCACGTCCAGGATCGTCGACAGTCCGCCCAGCCCCTGCGCGCCGATGCCCAGCGCGTTGACCTTGTCGAAGATCTCGATCCGCATCGCCTCGGTCTCGTTTTGCGCCCCGCGCAGCTTCAGCGTCGCCATGTCGATGTCGCCCATCAGCGATTCCTTGGCCAGCGTCATCGCCTTTTCCGCGGTCCCGCCGATGCCGATCCCCAGCATCCCCGGCGGGCACCAGCCGGCGCCCATCTTCGGGATCATCTCCAGCACCCAGTCGACGATGCTGTCCGACGGGTTCAGCATCGCGAACTTGCTCTTGTTCTCGGAGCCACCGCCCTTGGCCGCCACCGTGACCTCGACGGTGGCGCCCGGCACCATCTCGACGTTCACCACCGACGGCGTATTGTCCTTGGTGTTCTTCCGCGAAAAGGCCGGGTCCGCCACGATCGACGCGCGCAGCCGGTTCTCTGGATGCAGGTAGGCGCGCCGCACGCCCTCGTCGATCACCGCCTGCAACGACGACGCGCTTTCCAGCCGGCAATCCTGCCCCCATTTGACGAACACCGTGACGATGCCCGTATCCTGACAGATCGGCCGGTGCCCCTCCGCGCACATCCGCGAGTTGGTCAGGATCTGCGCGATTGCGTCCTTGGCCGCCAGGCCCTGCTCGGCCTCATACGCATCGCCCAGCGCGCGGATATAATCCATCGGGTGATAGTAGCTGATATATTGCAGCGCATCGGCCACGCTCTCGATCAGGTCGGCTTCGCGGATGGTGATCATGTGCGGCTCCTTGGCGTGGTCCAGCACCGCCGCCGCCGCGTCCCGCACCATCGGACGCGGGCGGCAAGGCGGCACCGTATAACGGTCCCATATCGTCTCCCGCGTCATCCGCCAAGAAACCGACGCAAAAGCGCCAATGCGACGAACGGATGGAGAACACCCACGGTTAACGCTGGACTCACGAGGCGGGACGACACACCATATGTGCTGTGGATAACTTCTGTAGATACTATATGTGGGGTTATAATGAAATTGCGTTGGCCGATTTACCCGTTCCAGCCCGCGGTCTTGCCAGGCGAGCGCGCGGTCAAGTTTGCAACATGCGATGGCGGCACTGAATGGATGGTGCTGCCTGCGAGCAAACAGCCTCTCACACCGTTAAACGCAGCGCACACAAAACCTGTCACGACCCCGAGCGCGCCCCTCTACGAGTGGACTGACTATCGTAGTGGGAAAAAGATTTTTTGACATCTTGACAACGCTTTTCTGCCGAGCCGCGCGGTGCCAGCAGAACCGGACGACGTTCCCTGGGTTGTAAGCGTCAAGCGATAGTGCCTAAACAAAGCTAGACACCATATATAGTGGCCTAGCAGATTTTTGGGTGACTTGATGGACACATCTAGGGAAAGCGTTATGGATTTTGCATTCGACGGCGTTGCCGCTGAGGTACCGGTCGTTCATGTGAACGATACCGTTCCTGAAAACCAACGAGTAGATGCGCACCGCCACGCCATCATAATCGATCGCAGTCGAGACGACCTCCTCACTGATTTCGGAAAAGAGACGCTTAACGACAGGTACCTACTGCCTGGCGAGAGCTACCAGGATTTGTTTGCCCGGGTTGCGTCAGCATATGCAGACGACGAGGAACAGACTCCGGGTCACGCCCAGCGGCTCTACGACTATATCTCGCGCCTGTGGTTCATGCCGTCGACGCCCGTGCTGTCGAACGGCGGCACCGGTCGCGGCCTGCCGATCTCCTGCTACCTGAACTCGGTCCCCGACAGCCTCGAGGGCATCGTCGAGACGTGGAACGAGAATGTCTGGCTCGCGTCGCGCGGCGGCGGCATCGGCACCTATTGGGGCAATGTCCGCGGCATCGGCGAACCGGTCGGGCTGAACGGCAAGACCAGCGGCATCATCCCGTTCGTGCGAGTCATGGACTCGCTTACGCTCGCGATCAGTCAGGGCTCGCTGCGCCGTGGCTCTGCCGCCTGCTATCTCGACGTCAGCCATCCGGAGATCGAGGAATTCCTTGAAATCCGCAAACCGTCGGGCGATTTCAACCGCAAGGCGCTCAACCTGCACCACGGCGTGCTGCTGACCGACGCCTTCATGGAGGCCGTCCGGTCGGGCTCCAGCTTCGACCTCGTCAGCCCGAAGGACGGCAGCAAGCGCGCCGAGGTCGACGCCCGCTCGCTGTTCCAGAAGCTCGTCGAAACGCGGCTCCAGACCGGCGAGCCCTATATCGTGTTCGCTGACACGGTGAACCGCGCGATGCCCAAGTTCCAGCGCGACGTCGGGCTGAAGGTCTCGACCTCGAACCTCTGCTCCGAAATCACGCTGCCCACCGGGCGCGACCAGTTCGGCCGCGATCGCACCGCGGTCTGCTGCCTCTCCTCGCTCAACCTGGAAAAGTGGGACGAGTGGAATGGCGACAAGCGGTTCGTAGAGGACGTGCTGCGCTTCCTCGACAACGTGCTGCAGGACTATATCGACCGTGCCGAGCCCGAGATGGAGCGCGCGCGCTACTCAGCGGAGCGTGAGCGTTCGGTCGGCCTCGGCGTCATGGGCTTCCACAGCTTCCTCCAGGCGCGCGGCGTGCCGTTCGAAGGCGCGATGGCGAAGAGCTGGAACATGCGGATGTTCAAGCAGATCTCCGCACAGGCCGACGAAGCGTCGATGCAGCTCGCGATCGAACGCGGTGCCTGCCCCGATGCCGCCGACCAGGGCGTGATGGCGCGTTTTTCCTGCAAGATGGCGATCGCGCCCACCGCGTCGATCAGCATCATCTGCGGCGGCACCAGCGCGTGCATCGAACCGATCCCGGCCAACATCTACACGCACAAGACGCTGTCGGGCTCCTGGTCGATCAAGAACCCGTATCTCGAGAAGCTGCTCGCCACCAAGTCCAAGAACAGCGACGCGGTGTGGAACAGCATCCTGGAACTGGGCGGCTCGGTCCAGCATCTCGATTTCCTCACGCCTGAGGAAAAGGACACGTTCAAGACCAGCTTCGAGATCGACCAGCGCTGGCTGCTCGAACTCGCTGCCGACCGGACGCCCTATATCGACCAGGCGACCAGCCTGAACCTGTTCATCCCGGCCGACGTGGAAAAATGGGATCTGCTCATGCTCCACTTCCGTGCCTGGGAACTGGGCATCAAGTCGCTCTATTATCTCCGTTCCAAGAGCATCCAGCGCGCCGGGTTCGCCGGTGGGGTGGAAGCCGACAACAGCATCGACCTTCGCCAGATCGAACTGGACGCCAAGGACTATGACGAGTGCCTCGCCTGCCAATAATCCGGCAATCCGTGAGTTGAAGCCCGTCTAATCCGTCCGTTCGCACATCAGAAAGAACCGCCATGTCGCTCCTCTCCGCCTCCCGCGTCTACAAGCCTTTCGAGTACCCCTGGGCGTTCGATTTCTGGAAGCGCCAGCAGCAGCTTCACTGGCTGCCCGAAGAAGTGCCGCTCGGCGAGGATTGCCGCGATTGGGCACAGAAGCTCAGCGATCACGAGCGCAACCTGCTGACGCAGATCTTCCGCTTCTTCACGCAGGCCGACATCGAGGTGCAGGATTGCTACCATGAGAAGTACGGTCGCGTGTTCAAGCCGACCGAGATCAAGATGATGCTGACCGCGTTCAGCAACATGGAGACGGTCCACATCGCCGCCTACAGCCATCTGCTCGACACGATCGGCATGCCCGAAAGCGACTATAACGCCTTCCTCCAGTACAAGGAGATGAAGGACAAGGTCGACTATCTCGACACGTTCGGCGTCGACAGCGACGAGGATATCGCCCGCACGCTGGCGATGTTCGGCGGCTTCACCGAGGGGCTCCAGCTGTTCGCGTCGTTCGCGATGCTGATGAACTTCCCGCGCTTCAACAAGATGAAGGGCATGGGTCAGATCGTCACTTGGTCGGTCCGCGACGAAAGCCTGCACTGCGAAGGCATCATCAAGCTGTTCCACGCCTTCTGCCACGAACGCCAGTGCCTGACGCCGGCAGTCCGCGACGACATCATGGACATGTGCCAGAAGACCGTCCGGATCGAGGACGCGTTCATCGACCTCGTCTTCGAAATGGGCCCGGTCGAGGGCATGAAGGCCAAGGATATCAAGAAGTATATCCGCTACATCGCCGACTGGCGGCTCGGGCAGCTCGGCATGAAGCCGATCTACCTGATCGAGGAGCATCCCCTCCCCTGGCTAGCCCCGCTGCTGAACGGCGTCGAGCATGCGAACTTCTTCGAAGCGCGCGCGACGGAATATTCCAAGGCCGCCACCCGCGGCCAGTGGAACGACGTGTGGGACTCGTTCGACCGCCGCAAGGTCGCCGGTGCCGCCGCCCCGGTTGCGAACGAGGACATCGCGGTCGCCGACATGTTCGGCCACGCCGGCATCGCGGCCGAGTAAGGCCTGGTCGCCCCCTCTTGTCGGAGGGGGCGACAACAAACCCCGCGACGCGACGGACCCTCGCTGCCGGCCGGTCGTTCCTATGTTCGACCCCGCACCTTGGCGGACCATGAACAAAGGACTTTCACATGGCAGACAAGACCCTCGGCAAGAGCATGGCGAAATCGGCAGCACTCGGCGCGGTCATCGCGATCCCCGTGCCGTTCATCGGCCCGATCCTGGGGGCCGCAGCGGGTGCGGGCTACGCCTACTACAAGGCCAAGAAGCGCGGTTACTGATCGCTTGACGCGGACACGGCGCGCAGTGATCCTCCAGCCGTGGTCCTGCCCTATCTTCTTCTGATCCAGCAGGCGTTCGGCCCACCTGTGCCAGCGGCACTACGTGCGCCTGCGCCTCGCCCCACGCGCCCTGCCTGCTCGGTGACGCCGTCGGCCACGGACATCACGGTGTGCGCGCGGCGGGGTCCCAGCCAGCGGTTGTCCTCACTCCCCGACCAGACGCCGGAACCGGCAAACCCCACTACGCTCCGCCTGCCGGGCGGCGGTAGCGGTTCCGTGAACGCGGCACAGAGCAACATCAGCGGTTTCACCGGTCAGGCCGCCAAAGTCACGCTGCGCATCCCCTTCGGCAAGGGCAAGCGCGACTGAGTGTTGGGTGGGGAAATACCCCGCCATCGCGAACGAAACCAAGCCCCCTCCCCCCTCCGGGGGGAGGGTTGGGGAGAGGGGCTTAGGCTAGAAAAGCCCTCGCGCCCGGACCGAACCAGAAGAGGCCGTGGGCAAAGCCCACGTCGTCGGTCGGGCTCAGCGCCCGCCGGCCGGGCTTCGCGCTCTCGGGAACAGCTCCGCTGTTCCCGTGGCGCTTAGCCTTCATCCCCCATCCGCAGCGCCGCAATAAACGCCTCCTGCGGGATCGACACATTGCCGTACTCCCGCATCCGCTTCTTGCCTTCCTTCTGCTTCTCCAGCAGCTTCTTCTTCCGGCTCGCATCGCCGCCATAGCATTTCGCGGTGACGTCTTTGCGCAGCGCCGCGATCGTCTCGCGCGCGATCACCTTGCCGCCGATCGCCGCCTGGATCGGCACCTTGAACATGTGCCGCGGAATCAGGTCCTTCAGCCGTTCGACCATATGACGGCCGCGCGTTTCCGCCGCGGACCGGTGCACGATCATCGACAGCGCATCGACCGGTTCGTTGTTCACCAGCACGTTCATCTTGACCAGGTCGCCCTCGCGGTAGCCGATCTGGTGATAGTCGAACGACGCATAGCCGCGGCTGATGCTCTTCAACCGATCGTAGAAGTCGAACACGACCTCGTTCAGCGGCAGTTCGTAGGTCAGCTGCGCCCGGCCCGAGACGTAGGTCAGGTTCTTCTGGATCCCGCGCCGGTCCTGGCACAGCTTCAGGATCGACCCAAGATGTTCGTCGGGCACGTAGATGGTAGCTTCGATCCACGGCTCCTCAATGGTGTCGATCTTCATCGGATCGGGCATGTCGGCCGGGTTGTGCAGCTCGGTCATGCCCTCGCCGTGCGCCAGATTGATATGATACACCACCGACGGCGCCGTCGTGATCAGGTCGAGGTCATACTCGCGCGTCAGCCGCTCCTGGATGATCTCCAGATGCAGCAGCCCCAGGAACCCGCAGCGGAAGCCGAAGCCCAGTGCCGCCGACGTTTCCATCTCGAACGAGAAGGACGCATCGTTCAGCCGCAGCTTGTACAGGCTGTCGCGCAGCTTCTCGAAATCGTTCGCGTCGATCGGGAACAGCCCGCAGAACACCACCGGCTGAACCAGCTTGAACCCCGGCAATGCCTCCGCCGTCGGGCGCTTCGCATCGGTGATCGTGTCGCCGACCGCGGTCTGCGCCACTTCCTTGATCTGCGCGGTGATGAAGCCGATCTCGCCCGGCCCAAGCTCGGCCAACACGTCGATCTTAGGCCGGAACGCGCCGACCCGGTCGACCAGGTGGACGGTGCCCGCCTCCATGAACTTGATCTGCTGACCCTTCTTCAGGACCCCGTCGATCACGCGGACCAGAATCACGACGCCGAGATACGGATCGTACCAGCTGTCGACCAGCATCGCCTTCAGCGGAGCCGCGGCATCGCCCTTCGGTGGCGGGATGTGCGCGACGATCGCTTCCAGGATCTCGTCGATGCCGATCCCCGCCTTCGCCGACGCCAGCACGGCGTGCTCGGTCGACAGGCCGATCAGGTCCTCGATCTCCGCCTTCACCTTTTCGGGCTCCGCGGCGGGCAGGTCGATCTTGTTGATGACCGGGATGATCTCGTGATCATGCTCGATCGACTGGTACACGTTGGCCAGCGTCTGCGCCTCGACGCCCTGTGCTGCGTCCACCACCAGCAACGCGCCCTCGCACGCCGCCAGCGACCGGCTCACCTCATAGGCGAAATCGACATGGCCCGGCGTATCCATCAGGTTCAGCACATAGGCCTTGCCGTCCTTGGCGGTGTAGTCGAGCCGCACGGTCTGCGCCTTGATCGTGATCCCGCGCTCCTTCTCGATCTCCATATTGTCGAGCACCTGCGCGGTCATCTCGCGGTCCTGCAGGCCGCCCGTGCGCTGGATCAACCGATCGGCCAGCGTCGACTTGCCATGGTCGATATGCGCGATGATCGAAAAATTGCGGATCGAGGAAAGTGGGGTCACGCGGGGCCGATCTTGGGCGGGAGTATTGGGTTTCCGTCGCGATAGCAGGTGGGCGCGCGGGGGGCAAAGGCTAGGCGGAGCGCAGGGGCTGGGTGGGACAAGAAAGCCCCCTCCCCCACGGGGAGAGGGTTGGGAGAGGGGGTGTGGCTCGGGGTGGACTTGAGCATGAAAAGAAACCCCTTCCGACCAATCCCCGGTCGAAACCGTGAGAAGGAAGGAAGGGGTCCCGGGCAAAGCCCGTGCCGTCGGTCGGGCTAAAGCCCGCCGGCCGCGCTTCGTGCTCTCGGGAACAGCGCCGCTGTTCCCGTGGCGCTCAGCCGCTCAGCGGCACTGAACATTATTCCGGTCGATCCCGCGACCCACCAAGGCACCACCACCGGCACCCAGCAAAGTGCCAAGCGTGTTCGAACCACCCGGCGCGATCAGGTTGCCGAGCACGCCGCCACCAAGTGCACCGATCAGCAGACCGGTCGTGCCGTCGTTGCGACGGCAGTAATAGTTGCCGTTCTGCCCACGATACACCCGGTCGTTGCTGTTCAGCCGGCGCGCCTGATACTGGTTGCCCGAGCGGTAATAGCGGTCGGCGTAATAACGGCCACCCTGCGGCGGACGGTTATAGTCGTAGCGGCGACCCTCGCGCCACTCTTCCTTGTTCGCCTGGCGCACGTCCTGGCGATACTCCTTGTTCGCGCGGCGCACGTCCTTGCCGCTGTCCGCATTGCGCAGGTCCTCGCGGCGCTCCTGGCGGGCATCGCGGATATCCTCGCGATATTCGCGGCTCTGCGCCATCACGGGGATGGCGGGCACGGCGATGGCGGCCAGCGTGGCGGCGACGATGAACTTGCGCATGTGGGTCTCTCCTGCTTGATTCAGATTGTGGTGAGCAGAACAGGCAATGCGCGAAACGGTTGCGTGAACGGCAAACTACACGCCGTTCATCGTGGCACCATGCGGCTACGGATGCGTCAGCCGGCATGATCCATGGTGCGGAGCAGCGGCTGGATCGACAGCACCGCCTGCGTCCGGTTCAGCACGCCCAGCTTGCGGAAGATCGCGGTGAGATGCGCCTTGATCGTCGCCTCCGACACGTCGAGTTCCTGCGCGATCTGCTTGTTCAGATGCCCGCGCGCCAGCGCCAGCAGAACGCGTCGCTGCGCCGAGGACAATGTTTCAAGACGTTCGCGCGCCGCTTCGATCTCGTGCGCGGACCGGGTCGGCGGCGGAAACACCCGTTCACCGCGCAACATGCGTTCGACCATGTCGGCCAGCACGTCGAGCGGCTGGGTCTTGGACAGGAAACCGCGAGCGCCCAGCACGCGTGCCGCCTCGACGATCTGCGGATCGCCGAAGCCGGAGATGATCGCGATCGGCACGTCGCCGAGGAGATATTGCAGGCGGAAGAAGCCCGAATAGCCGTCGCTGTCCGGCAGACGGTAGTCCAGCAGGACCAGCCGTATCCCCTTCGCATCCCGGCAGGTTGCTTCGGCCGCCGCCACGCTGCTGACGATATCGACCCGATGGTCTGGATACCGCGCCGACAAAGCGAGCCGCAGCGCATCACCGATCAAAGGATGATCGTCTGCGATGATAATACGTGCTGTCGCCACGCGAATACGATATCCTTTATTGCCATTCACTGGGAAACGAAATGGTAGCGCAACAACTGTAACAGTCGCGGAAACCAAGCCCGCTGTCGACCGCCAATCTTTTAGACAAAGGTCTAGGACCAGTGCCCCTGCTAGGAAACGACAAAAAGGGTGGCTTAGGCACGACACTATTACGGACTAACCATTCCGTCCTGCTGGCCATCGGCGCGGCCTCGACTGCCGAACATGCCGCGGTCGCCCTCACCGGTCGGGGATGGACGGTTACCACCGCGACAGACGCCGCAACGCTGGTCGCCCGGGCGCAGACGCAAGATTTCGCGCTCCTCCTGCTCGGCGCGCTGCCGGATGGCGAGGCGGCCGCGCTGGCCGCGCGGATCGCCCGCCTGCCGCCGCCCCGCGGGCTAGTCCCCATCGTCCTGCTCGGCGCCGACACGGCACTGCCGACGGACGACGTCCTGCGTGCCCGGATCGCCGCGACGTCGCGATCCGGCACGGCGCCGCTCGATCCGATCGCGCGACTGTCCCCGATGTTCGGCGCGGTCGGAGTCGCGTCCTTGATGGGCGATTTCCGCAACAGGCTCGGCGCGCTGCTCGCCGCGGCGGATCCGTGCGCGATCGGCGAAGGGACAACGATAGCCGGGGTCGCGCACCGGATCGCCGGCCTAGGCGGCACGCTGGACTTTCCGCTGCTCGCTGATGCGTGGCAACAGGTGGAACGCGACGGACCGGCGCACCTGTCCGCCGCCTGGGCCGAAACCCGGATCGCGCATACCGTCCTGACCCTCCTGCTCGACCGTCGAACCGTGATGTGACGCTACGGTAACCCGGCCTTTCATGCGTTCTGGTCGCGGGAAGCGCGTGACGGATCGCAATTGCCGCTCGTCCTGCGGCTTTCATATTGCCATTTTCGTCGTCCGCGCTACCCATCTCCCGACGAGCGGGTGTAATGGTCCGGGGCGTTTGTGAACGCCGCGCTTTTACGCGGCCGACCACAGCGCCCGGACGCCTGAACGGATGATGATCGCATGACACGCAGGACAGACAGGGTTATGCCCGCCGCACTGCGCATCATGCGGGCGTTCGCGCGCGCACCTCAATTGATATGGACCATCTGAGATGGGACATCAGTCCACCGGATCGCCGTCGAACGTCGAGTGGGGCGGCTATCTCCGCCCGCTAATGCCGCGCCGCAAGGAACGGCTGCGCGTTCAGTTGATGATCGGCATGATCGGGTTCGATTTCGGCGCGATCCTCATCGGGTTCGTGCTCGCGAACCTGCTGCGCTTCGATGCGCCGTTCGCCCCGCAGGGCTTCTACCTGATGAAGATCGTGGTGCCGATCTTTCTGGCAATCGCGATCAACAACGGTGCCTATTCGCTCGATGCGCTGGTCCAGCGCCGCTACGGCATCGGTCGGGCGCTCAGTGCGTTTGCCATCGCGATCGCGGCGGTTGCGGTACTCGTCTTCTACCTGCGCGTCGCGGCCAACTATTCTCGGGTCGGGTTCAGCATCGGCATCATGCTGTCGATGGCAACGCTCATCGCCGGACGGCTGCTCTACGATCGGCTGGCGCGCCGCGTGTACGGCGCCTCGCCGCTCAGCATCGTCCTGATCAACGACGGGGCGGATGCGGCGGCCGAACCCGGCGTCCTGCTGGTCGATGCTGCCGCGGCCGGCCTGGTCCCCGATGCGCGTGATCCGCTGATGCTCGACCGGCTCGGTCGCTTCCTCGAAAATGCCGATCGCGTCGTCGTGGCCTGTGCGGAGGATCGCCGCTTGGCTTGGGCGATGGCGCTGAAGGGTGCGAACATTCTGGGTGAGATCATCGATCCGGAGATCGCCCGGCTCGGCGCGCTGGGGACCGGCTACTATGCCGGGGCGGGGACTTTGGTTGTGTCCGCCGGCGCGCTCAGCCTGCCGAACCGCGTGCTCAAACGCGTGCTCGACCTGTCGCTGGCGGTGTTCGGCATGATCGCGATCACGCCGGTGCTCGTCGCCACCGCGATCGCGATCAAGCTGGACGATGGTGGCCCGGTGCTGTTCGTCCAACAACGCCTCGGCCGAGGCAACCGGCTGTTCAACATGTACAAGTTCCGCAGCATGAAGACCGCGCAGCTTGACCATTCCGGCTCCCGCTCCGCCACGCGCGACGACGATCGCATCACCCGCGTCGGCCGCATCATCCGCAGCACCAGCATCGACGAGCTGCCGCAGTTGCTCAACATCCTGAAAGGCGACATGAGCTTCGTCGGCCCGCGCCCGCACGCGCTCGGCTCGCTCGCCGGCGACCAGCTGTTCTGGGAAGTCGACCAGCGCTACTGGCATCGCCACGCCAGCAAGCCCGGCCTCACCGGCCTCGCCCAGGTCCGTGGTTTCCGCGGCGCGACGCTGGAACGGATCGACCTCGTCAACCGGCTCCAGGCCGACCTCGAATATCTCAACGGCTGGACGCTCGCCCGCGACATCCGCATCCTGGCCGCCACGCTCAAGGTTTTGGTCCACCGCAACGCGTTCTGAGCGCGCTAGACTGCCATCAAGCCTAGCTCCGAAGCTTACCCAGTCCCCCACCGACCCGTTTGGTTCGGATCGGCCGCGCATCAGCTCCTCAAGCCGCCATCAGCGCGGCCGCGAACCGGTCGCGCCACCACAGCACATCCTCCTGCTCGATATTGTCCATCAGCGCGCGCCACCGCTCGATCCGCTCGGCTTTCGGCATCGCCAGCGCCATAGAGATCGCGTCGGCCATCTCCTCCGCGCTGTACGGGTTGATCAGCACCGCCTGGGTCAGCTGTTCCGCCGCCCCCGCGAAGCGCGACAGAATCAGGACGCCCGGGTCCTCCGGGTCCTGCGCGGCGACATATTCCTTCGCCACCAGGTTCATCCCGTCGCGCAGCGGGGTAACCAGCCCGATCTTCGCCGCGCGGTAGATGCCGGCCAGCACGTCGCGCGGATAGCCCTGGTTCACATACCGAATCGGTACCCAGTCTGTATCGGCGAACGCCCCGTTGATCCGCCCGGACATCGCGTCCAGCGTGCTGCGGATCTTGCGATAGCTTTCGACGCTCGCCCGGCTCGGCGGCGCGATCTGAAGCAGGAACACTTCCTTCCGCTGGTCGGGATGCTCCTCCAGGAACCGCTCGTAGCCGAGGAACCGCTCCTCAAGCCCCTTGGAGTAGTCCAGCCGGTCGACGCCCACGATCATGTCGCGTCCGTCCGCGCTGTCGCGCATCCGGCGATACGCCAGCCGCGCATTCACGCCGCGCGATGCCTCGACGAACTCGGTCGTGTCGATCCCGATCGGGCAGGCGATCGCCGTCACCGTCCGGTCGCCCAGCGTCAGTACGCCGCCCTCGCCCAGCGTCGCACCCAGCTCCTTCGTCGCGAAATCCTGGAAGCTTTCCAGCCATTCGCGCGTGTGGAACCCGACCACGTCATAGGCGAACAGCGTCGTCGCCAGTTCTGCGGCATGCGGCAACGTCGACAGCAGGCGGCGCGGCGGCCACGGGATATGCAGGAAGAACCCCATCCGGTTCTTCACCCCCCGCTTGCGCAGTTCCTGGCCCAGCGGGATCATGTGATAATCCTGGATCCAGACGGCGTCTCCCTCGCCGATCAGCGGCCGGACGCTGTCCGCGAACCGCTCGTTCGTGCGCTGATACCCGTCGGCGAACCCCCGTTCGTATTCCGCCAGGTCGATGCGGTAATGGAACAGCGGCCACAGCGTCCGATTGGCGTAACCGTCATAGTATTCTTCGATATCCTGGTCCTCCAGGTCGATCGTGGCGGTCGTGACGCCAAAGCCCTCGGTATAGTTTATCTCGCCGGTATATTCGTCCGTCCGCTCGCCCGACCAGCCGAACCACACCCCGCCATGTTCGAGCAACGCAGCCTGCAACGCGACCGCCAGGCCACCCTGCGCGCCGGAATGGGACCCCGTCGGGGCCGCGACGCGGTTCGAAATGACGACCAGCCGGCTCATCGCACAGCACTCCATGGTTTCGACAACAGGACGGCGCAGTTGATCAGCCCGACCAGCGAATAGGTCTGCGGGTAATTCCCCCACAGCTCGCCGCTGACCGGATCGATATCCTCGGACAGCAGTCCGGCCCCCGTCCGACGCGCCAGCATCTCGTCGAACAGCGCGCGGGCATCCGCCTCGCGGCCCGTGAAATGCAGCGCCTCGATCAGCCAGAAGGTGCAGACGTTGAACGCAGTCTCGGGCAGCCCGAAATCATCCTCGCTGTCGTAGCGCAGCATATGGCTGCCGCGTCGCAAGCCCGCCTCGACCGCCTTCAGCGTCGACAGGAAGCGCGGATCATCGGGCCGCAGGAAGCGCAGGTCGAGCAGCTGAATCAGACTCGCGTCCAGATCGTCGCCGGAGAAAGTCGCCGACAGCCGCTGAGTGTCCTCGCGCCAGGCGGAGTCCATGATTGTTGTGCGGATCGTGTCGGCGCGGTCCTGCCAGAACACGCACCGATCGTGCAGATCGAGTGCAGCGGCGGCATTGGCCAGCCGGTCACACGCGGCCCAGCACATTGCGGCTGAGTAGGTATGAATCGACTGCCGCGTCCGCAGCTCCCACAGGCCGGCGTCGGGCTGATCGTGGAACTTCCACGCGCGTTCGCCCACCTTTTCCAGTGCGCGGAAATCGGCCACGCCCGCCATCCGGAACAGCCGCCGGTCGACGAACGCCTGCACGTTGCACAGCACGATCTGGCCGTATGCATCGTGCTGGATCTGCTCGTAAGCCTGGTTGCCGACCCGCACCGGGCCCATCCCGCGATAGCCGGGCAGGCCGGGCGCGAACCGCTCCTCAAGCTTCGCCTCGCCCAGTACGCCGTACAGCGGCTGGATATGACCGCCCTCCGCCTCGCCGACGATGTTGCGGAGATATTCGAGATACGCCTCGAGCACGTCGAGCGCGCCGAGCCGGTTGAGCGCCTGCACAGTATAATAAGCGTCGCGCACCCAGCAGTAGCGATAGTCCCAGTTGCGTTCCGACCCAGCATGTTCGGGCACCGACGTGGTCAGCGCCGCGACGATCGCGCCGGTCTCCTCATGCTGGCACAGCTTCAGCGTGATGGCGGAGCGGATGACCGCGTCCTGCCACTCGACCGGCGTTGCCAGTCCGCGCACCCAGCCCTGCCATTCGGCGATCGTGCGGTCGAGCATCTGATCGACCGTGGCGCCGATATCGCCGGAGAAGCTCTCGTCCGGCCCCAGGAAGAAATGCAGCGGCCGCTCGCACCGGAACACCGTCTCCGCCCCGATCCGCCCGACCGGCGCGGTGGTCGACAGCCGCATCGTCAGCGGGTTGAGCAGATAGCGGACATGATGCGAACCGCTCGTCGTCTCGACCGCCTCGGTGCTCCAGTCATGCGTCGGGCGCAGGCAGATCCGGATCCGAGGCACCCCCGCCACCGGCCGCACGACGCGCGCATAGGCCACCGGGCGATAGGTCCGGCCGACCTGTTCGAACCGCGGGCAGAAATCGACGACCTCGATCGCGTTGCCGTCCGCATCCTCGTGCCGCGTCACCAGCACCGGCGTATTGCGGATATATTCCTGGCTGGTCTTCACGACGCCTTCCAGGTCGATCGCCCAGAAGCCGCGTTCGGCCGCGTCGCCGCCGATCAGCGTGCTGAACAGCGGATCGCCGTCGACCCGCGGCACGCATCCCCACACGAACCGCCCGCGATCGTCGATCAGGGCGGACACCTGGCAATTGCCGATCGGCCACAGGTCCAAGTTCGTCTTCGGTTCGGTCATCATGCTCCCTTCAGCCAGCGGCGGACCGCCGTCACGTCGTCCAGCCGGTACCGCGCCGCGGTCGCCCGCGCCGGCCCCACCAATATACCGCATCCGCCCAGCGCCGTCGCCGCCACGAACGCGGCCTCATCCGTATCGTCGTCGCCCACGAAGATCGGATCGTGCCCGGCAAAGGGGTTCGCGGCATGCAGTCGGCGGAGCGCATGCCCTTTATCCACGCCGGCGGGTCGCAGTTCGACGACCATCTTGCCGGTCTGCACGTCGAGCCCGGTCCGCTCGGCCAGCCCCGCCACCAGCGCGTGCGCATCGGTCTTCGCTTCCGGATCGCCGCGATAATGCAGCGCCACGCCGAATGGCTTCTCCTCCACCAGCACACCCTGTCGCCCGCCGGCAAACGCCGTCATCTCCGCGATCGCGGCGTCCAAGCCCTCCGCCCGGTCCGGCCCGTCGCGCCGCCCATCGGCCCAGCGCGTCTCGACCCCGTGGCTCCCGCTGATCGGCAGGCCCGGCACCGGCACCATCGCCGCCAACCCGTCGATCGCCCGCCCGCTGATCAGCGCCAGCCGCCCGCCCAGCCGCACGGTCAGCGCGGCAACCAGGTCCGGCACCAGTGGCTCCACCACGACCCCGTCGGGCGTCTCGGCGATCTCCACCAGCGTCCCGTCGAAATCGAGATACAGGCTGGCCCCGTCGATCAGGTCGGCGGGCGGCGGAGGAAGCGCTTCGTTCATGGGAGGAGGAACGCTGGCATCGCGGATTGTTCCGTTGCAGTGCAGCAAAATCTGGACGGAGGTCGTCTTAACCGCGACGACCGGAGCAATCAGCCCAGAAACCGCCTGTCCCGAGCAGGGTCGAGGGACCCGTCGAGCGCAGCCAAGACGGCCAACCCCGCCCCCAGCTACGCTCGTGGAAGTGCCTAGACTTCGCTCGGCATGGACGGGTCAGGCGGTTAGGCGGAACCCTAAACCCGCTCCTTCGTCGCGGAAAACCGCACCGTCGGCGACCGCCCACTCACGAAATTCAGGTCCCACAGATCCTTCGCCAGGAACACCGGCTGCCCGTCGCGGTCGGTCGCCATCGCGCTGCGGTGCTGCGACTGGAACGCCGCCATGTCTGGCGCCGCATCGGTCGCGATCCAGCGCGCCGTATCCCAGGGCGAGGGCTCCAGCCGCGCATCGACCTTGTACTCATGCTCCAGCCGGCTGATCAGCACTTCCAGCTGTAGCTGCCCGACCACGCCGACGATCATCTGCGATCCGATCGCCGGGTGGAACACCTGCACCACCCCCTCCTCGGACAGATCGTCGAGCGCCTTGCGCAACTGCTTGGTCTTAGTCGGATCGACCAGTTGCACGCGGCGCAGGATCTCCGGCGCGAAGTTCGGCAGCCCGGTGAACACCACCGGCGTCCCCTCGGCCAGCGAATCGCCGACCCGCAGCGTGCCGTGGTTGGGGATGCCAATGATGTCACCCGGCCACGCCTCGTCCGCCACTTCGCGGCTCTGCGCGAAGAACAGGATCGGCGAATGCACCGCGATCGCCTTGCCCGTGCCCGACTGGTTCAGCTTCATGCCGCGCCGGAACTTGCCCGAACACAGCCGCATGAACGCCACGCGGTCGCGGTGCTGCGGGTTCATGTTGGCCTGCACCTTGAACACGAACCCGGTCACGCCGTCCTGATCCGGGCTGATCGGCGCCGGGTCCGCCGGCTGTGGCCGCGGCGACGGCGCAAGATCGCGCAGCGCATGGATCAGCTCCGGCACGCCGAAATCGCGCAGCGCCGACCCGAAATACACCGGCGTCATGTCGCCGCTCAGATATTTTGCCCGGTCGAACGCGGCATAGCCCCCGACACCCAGCTCGACCTCCTCGCGCAACCGCGCCGCGGCGCGCTCCGACAGCATCGTGTCGAGCTTCGGATCGTCGAGCCCGTCGACCGGCTCCACCCGCCCCTCGGGCAACAGCATCCGCTGGCCCGCGACATCGTACAGCCCCTCGAACTCGCCGCCCAGCCCGGCCGGCCACATCATCGGCGCGACGTCGAGGGCAAGCTGGTCGGCGATCTGGTCCATCAGGTCGAACGGCGACCGCCCCTCGCGGTCCACCTTGTTGACGAAGGTGATGATCGGCACGGACCGCAGCCGGCACACCTCGAACAGCTTGCGCGTCTGCGCCTCGATCCCGCGCGCCGCGTCGATCACCATCACCGCGCTGTCGACCGCGGTCAGCGTGCGGTACGTATCCTCGCTGAAATCCTCATGCCCCGGCGTATCGAGCAGGTTGAACGTCAGCCCGTCATATTCGAACGTCATGACCGACGAGGTGACCGAAATCCCGCGCTGCTGCTCGATCTTCATCCAGTCGGAGCGCGCGCGCCGCGTCTGGCCACGCGCCTTGACCTCGCCCGCCAGGTGGATGGCACCACCCGCGATCAGCAGCTTCTCGGTCAGCGTCGTCTTGCCGGCGTCGGGGTGCGAGATGATCGCGAAGGTCCGGCGGTCGGGGCGTCCGGTCGGACGGTCGTTCATGCGTGATGGTCCAGCAGAATTCGGGGATGCCGGGTGCGGTACAGCCTGCCGCGCCCAAAGGCGAGCATCGCGGATCGTTAAAAAACGCGCGCCCGCCCGGAACCCGAACCACTTTCATGCGCTTCGCACAATGTCCCTTCCGACCCCCCCTCGGAACGGATATAGATTGCGGGCCGCGCATCCTCCCCCCCGGAGCGCGGCCCGTTTTCTTGCGGGCCGGTTGTGGTCGCGGTTCGTCCGCGATAGCGCCGGCCCGTCTAGTTTCTGGTCTCCTGCAACCCGTTCGGGTCTCACGTCCGTAACTTGTGCCGTCACTCCCCGCGCGCGACTCCGTTTGCCGGCATCGTCGGGTCTGTGTCAGCGTTGAAACCAACCTCTGATTGACCGGGATCACGCGGAAACCCATGCTGACCTCCATGAAAGTTTCGCGCGTCAGGGGCCTCGCCTGCGCCCTTCCCTTCAGCCTGCTCGCCGTCCTGGCCCTGTCCGGTTGCGGCGGGAAAGAGGACGAGAAAAAGGGCCCGCCGCCCATTCCCGAAGTCGGCTTCGTCACGGTCCGCACGCAAAGCGTCCCGCTCGTCGCCGAACTCGCCGGGCGCACCGCCGCCTATGAAACGTCGGAGGTCCGGCCGCAGGTGTCGGGCATCATTAAGGCACGGCTGTTCACCGAGGGCACTGTCGTCCGCGAAGGGCAGACGCTGTACCAGATTGACCCGCGGCTCTACCGCGCCACCGCTGCCGAAGCGCAGGCCAACGTCGCCAGCGCCCGCGCCGCGGAAACCGCCGCCCGCGTCCGGGCCGACCGGCTCCGCCCGCTTGCGCAGATCGAGGCCGTGGCACAGCAGGACTATACCGACGCCGCCGCGACCGCCGCGCAGGCCCGTGCCACCATCGCGCAGAACCGCGCGCAGCTCGATACCGCGCAGATCAACTTGGCCTTCACCCGCGTGCCCGCGCCGATCACCGGTCGCATCGGGCGCTCGCTGTTCACCACCGGTGCGCTGGTCACCGCCAGCCAGGCCGATCCGCTGACCACCATCCAGCGGCTCGACCCGATCTTCGTCGATATCCAGCAATCGTCCGCCGAACTGCTCACGCTGCGCCGTGCGCTCGCATCCGGCGGGGTCGTGCCGACCAGCGGCACCGTCCGGCTGAAGCTGGAGGACGGCAGCGACTATGGCCGCACCGGCACCGTCCAGTTCGCGGAGGTTACGGTCGACCAAAACACCGGCACCGTCACGCTGCGCGCGCGCTTCCCCAATCCGGACGGGCTCCTGCTGCCCGGCATGTATGTCCGCGCGATCCTGGCGCAGAGCAGCGACACCAACGCGATCCTCGTGCCGCAGGCCGGCATCGCGCGCGATCCGAAGGGGCAGGCGACCGCCTTCGTTGTCGGTCCGAACAACAAGGCCGTGATGCGCGTCGTGCAGACGAGCCGCACGATCGGCAGCAACTGGCTCGTCACCGGCGGGCTCAAGCCGGGCGACCGCGTCATCACCGAAGGGCTCGCCAAGCTGAAACCCAACCAGACCGTGCGGCCCGTGCCCGCGGGCTCCAAGCCCCGCGCCCAGCCCGCCCCCGCGGGTGCCGCGCAGCCCAAGGGCAACTGACCGCCTCATGATCAGCCGCGTCTTCATCGATCGCCCGATCTTTGCCTGGGTCATCGCCATCGTCATCATGCTGGCGGGCGTCGGAGCGATCCTGACGCTGCCGATCGAGCAATATCCCGACGTCGCCCCGCCGCAGGTCAGCGTTCGCGCAAACTATCCCGGCGCATCCGCGGACATCCTCGAATCGAGCGTCACGCAGATCATCGAGCAACAGCTGACCGGCATCGACGGGTTGATCTACTTCCAGTCGACGTCCAGTTCCGAAGGCCAGGTGACGATCTCGGTCACCTTCTCCAAGGGAACCGACCCGGACATCGCGCAGGTCCAGGTTCAGAACAAGGTCCAGCAGGCACTCTCCCGCCTGCCGCAACAGGTGCAGCAGCAGGGCCTGACCGTCACCAAGTCGAACAGCGATTTCCTGCTGCTCGCCGCAATCTATGACGAGACGGATCGCCGCACGAATGGCGACATTTCCGACTATCTGGTCGCCAACCTGCAGGATCCGATCGGCCGTATTCCCGGCGTCGGCGCGACCAATGTGTTCGGCGCGCAATATGCGATGCGGGTGTGGCTCGACCCCTACCGACTCAGTTCTTATGCGCTCATGCCATCCGACGTGGTCTCCGCGATCGAGGCGCAGAATGCCCAGGTCGCCGCCGGCCAGATCGGCGCGTCGCCCTCCCCAGTAACGCAGATGTTGAACGCCACCGTCACCGCCAAGACGCGACTGACCACGCCCGAACAGTTCCGCAACATCATCGTCAAGACGCAGACCGACGGGTCGAAGGTGCTGTTGTCCAATGTTGCGCGCGTCGAACTGGGTCAGGAAAACTATAACGCGCTCAGCCGGTTCAACCGTCACCCCGCGTCCGGCATCTCGATCCAGCTCGCCCCCGGGGCCGATGCGCTCGAAACCGCCGAACTGGTCAAGGCGGAAGTGGTCCGCCAGTCCAAGGCGTTCCCCGACGGCTACCGCTACACCTTCCCGCGCGACAGCACCGACTTCATCAAACTGTCGGTGGAAGAGGTCGTGAAGACGCTGATCGAGGCGATCATCCTCGTGATCATCGTGATGTTCGTCTTTCTCCAGAACTGGCGCGCCACGCTGATCCCGACGATCGCGGTCCCCGTCGTGCTGCTCGGCACGTTCGGCGTCATCGCGCTGTTCGGTTATTCGATCAACACGCTTACTTTGTTTGGCCTCGTCCTGTCGATCGGCCTGCTCGTCGACGACGCGATCGTCGTCGTCGAAAATGTCGAGCGCGTGATGGACGAGGAACCCGACATCTCGCCGCGCGATGCGACGATCAAGTCGATGTCCGAAATCCAGACGGCGCTGATCGGCATCGCGCTCGTCCTGTCCGCGGTTTTCATGCCAATGGCGTTCTTCGGCGGCTCCACCGGCGTCATCTACCGGCAATTCTCGATCACGATCATCTCGTCGATGGTCCTCTCAGTCGTGGTAGCACTTGTCCTCACCCCCGCGCTCACCGCCACGCTGCTTAAGCGCCGCGACGAAACCGATGAGAAACCGCGCAACCGCGTCGCCGGCTGGTTCGCCAAGTTCGCGGACTGGTTCAACCGCATGTTCGACCGCACGATCAAGCGTTACGTCGAAGGCGTAAAGGCGATCATCGCCCGCGCCTGGATCGCAATGCTGGGGTTCGCCGGCATCGTCGCGGTGCTCGTACTCGTCTTCCTGCAACTGCCACAGGGCTTCCTGCCGACCGAGGACCAGGGTTCCGCAATCATCCAGTACACGCTGCCGCCCGGTGCCACGCAGCCTCGCACGCTGGCCGCCGCCAAATCGATCGAGGATTATTTCCTGGGGTCGGAAAAGGCCAACATCGCTGGCATTTTCACCATTTCGGGCTTCCGGTTCGGCGGGTCGGGCCAGAATGTCGGTCAGGGCTTCGTTCAACTCGCGCCATGGGACGATCGTAAGGGCAAGGAGAACGCAGCGAAGGCGATCACCGAGCGCGCTACCAAGGGAGTCGCGCCGCTGCTCCGCGACGTGCAGTTCGTGGCGCTCACCCCGCCGTCGGTACAGGGGCTTGGCCAGTCGAACGGCTTCACCATGGAATTGCAGAACGCGTCCGGCATGCCACAGGCGCAGTTTAAGGCCCAGCGCGACAAGCTCCTCGCGGACGCCGCGGCTGATCCTGATCTCGCCGCGGTCCGCCCCGGCGGGCTGGAGGACGTCCCCACGCTCCAGGTCACCGTCGACCAGGCGAAGGTCGGCGCGCTTGGCATCTCGCAGGCCACGGTCGACAACACGCTCAGCGCAGCTTGGGGCGGCACCTACGTCAACGACTTCGTCGATCGCGGCCGGGTGAAGCGCGTCTATGTCCAGGGCGACGCGCCCTACCGAGCGTCGCCCAGCGATCTGAACAGCTGGTTCGTTCGCACCGAAAGTGGCCAGATGGCGCCATTCTCAGCATTCGCCACGACGAGCTGGTCCCAGGCACCGACGACGCTCGTCCGGTTCAGCGGCCTGCCAGCCTACGAAATCCAGGGACAGGCGGCGCCCGGCAAGTCGTCGGGCGACGCGATGGAACGCATGATCCAGATCGCGTCGAAACTGCCCGGCACCTCGGTCGCCTGGTCCGGCCTGTCCTACCAGGAACGGCTGTCGTCGGGTCAGGCGCCGTTGCTCTACGGCCTGTCGATCCTCGTCATCTTCCTCTGTCTGGCCGCGCTGTACGAAAGCTGGTCGATCCCCTTCTCGGTGCTGCTCGTGATCCCGCTCGGGCTGGTCGGCGCGGTCATCGCGGTGGCGCTGCGCGGGTTGGAAAACGACGTCTATTTCCAGGTCGGCCTGCTCACCACCATGGGCCTGTCCGCCAAGAACGCGATCCTGATCGTCGAATTCGCCGAACAGGCCGAACGCGCGGGCAAGTCGCCGTTCGACGCCGCGATCGAGGCGGCCCGCCTGCGCCTCCGCCCCATCCTGATGACTAGCCTCGCCTTCATCTTCGGCGTGCTGCCGCTGGCGATTAGCACCGGGGCCGGCGCGCAGAGCCGCGTCGCGATTGGCACCGCTGTGATCGGCGGCATGCTGACCGCGACGATCCTGGCGATCTTCTTCGTGCCGTTGTTCTTCGTGCTGGTCCGCCGCGTGTTCAAGGGACCGCAGCACGGCGCCCCCGCGCAGGCCGACGACAAGGGCGAACCGGACCGCACCGCGCCGCCGCCTGCGAAACCGGAGCCCGCATGACCCGTAACGCTGCCCTTCTACCGCTCGCCGTCCTGCTGCTTGGCGGATGCAGCCTCGAGCCGCGCTACGAACGCACCACGCCGCCGGTCACCACCAGCTGGCCGGTCGGCGACGCCTATCTGCGACGGACCGAGGCGACGCTGCCGACCTTGTCCTACACCGACATCTTCCGCGATCCGAAGCTCCAGGCTGTGATCGCCCAGGCGCTCACCAACAACCGGGACCTGCGCATCGCCGCCGGCAACGTCGCGTCGGCCCGCGCACTTTACCGTGTCGAACGATCGTCTCTGTTCCCGCAAGTCGACGCCACCGGCCGGGTTCAACTCGGCGACAACGGCTCCAGTGGGACGTCCAACGTCAACACCGGCACCGGTAATGTCGGCGCCGGAACAGGGACCGGGGGTATCGGCACCGGCACCGGCGGCACCGGCAACGGCAATGGCGGTGTCGTCACGACCGGCGGCGGCAGCGGCTTTTACGATCAATATTCGATCAACGTCGGCGTCAGCGCGTTCGAGGTCGACCTGTTCGGCCGGATCCGCTCGCAAAGCCGCGCCGCACTCGCCACCTATTTCAGCACCGAGGCCGCCGCCCGCGCGACCCGCCTCTCGCTCGTCGCGGAAGTGGCAAGCGCCTACCTGACCTACGCATCAGACCGCAGCCAACTCGCGATCGCCCGCGCGACTGAGGCCAGCGCCGCCCGGTCGGTCACGCTCACCCGCGCGCGGCTCCAGGGCGGCATCGCCCCGCGCACCGACCTGCGCCAGGCCGAAACGGTCCTGCTCACCGCGCGCGCCGACACCGCGACGCTCACCACCGCGCTGGCGCAGGACGTCAACGCGCTCACCCTGTTGGTCGGCGCACCGGTCGACCCCGCGCTGCTGCCAGCCTCGATCGAAAGCGTCGACGGCCTGCTCGCGGAGGTCCCGGCCGGCCTGAACTCCGACATCCTCCTGCGCCGCCCCGACGTCGTGCAATCCGAGTTCGACCTGCGCGCTACCAACGCGCGGATCGGCGCCGCCCGTGCCGCCTTCTTCCCGACGATCAGCCTGACCAGCCTCGCCGGCCTCGCCAGTGGTGCGCTCGGTTCGCTGTTCAGCGGCGGGGCCTTCAACTGGAGCGCGTCGCCCACCGTCACGCTCCCGATCTTCGACGGCGGCGCCAACCGCGGCAACCTGGCCTATGCCCGCGCGCAGCAGCAGGTCGCACTCGCCACCTACGAACAGACGATCCAGACCGCGTTCCGCGAAGTGTCCGACGCGCTCGCGCGGCGCGGGACGATCGACCGCGAACTGGCCGCGCGGCGCGAGCTGACCGCCGCGGCGCAGGACAATTACTATCTCACCGAACGGTCCTACCGCGGCGGGATCGGCACGTTCCTCAACAGCCTCGACGCGCAACGCACGCTCTACAACGCGCAGCAGCAGCTCGTGACCACCCGCCTGACCCGCGCCGACAATCTCGTGACGCTCTACCGCGTGCTCGGCGGCGACGCACAGATCGCGGGCGACCCCGCCGCCGCCGCCGTCATGCGCTCACCCGTCAGCGAAGCGGACCAGACCCCAACCCGCTGATCCGCGCCACCCGCGTCTGCCACAGCATCAGCATCGGCACGACGCCCAGTTCCATGCACAGCCCGAACAGATGCCCGTTCGACGGCACCCCCACCTCCACTAGCGACAGCAGCCGCGCCAGCCCGCCAAGCACGACCATCAGCCCCAGCATCCGGAAGATCGCCGTCCGCCGCTCGATCGCCGGGATCGCATAGGCAAAGCCGAAGCCCAGCCCCAGAAAGATGCCCGACACATAGCGGAAATGGCTGTCCAGATCGGGCGGCACCGGGATCGGCGCGCCCTTCAAATATACGACACCGCGCAGCACGCTCTCCCCACCGACGGTCAGCGGCACGAGGCACGCCAGCGCTGCCACCGCCTGCAACAGCCGCCGCTCGGTCGCGGGCGTCATCGCCACCACCGCACGCCGCGGCCCTGGCCATGTTCGAGCAGTTCGTGGCGGATCTTGATGCTCTTCATCGACAGATGCACCTCGAACAGGAACATCGTCAGCCCGCCGATCAGCATCAGCATCGCGGCGGCAAAGATGATCGCCATCGTGTTGGAAAACCCGATCCCGACGAGCCGCGCCAGGAACAGTCCCGCCACGACGCCGCAGATCAGCGCCGCGCTGGCCGTGCAGAGTGAAATCGCCCGGCTCACCACCCGCATCCGCCGGTCGAGCAGCCGCAATTCCCACACTTGGCGATCATGGTCGGCATGACCGACCGGCGTGAAGCGCGTCTCGAGCGCCCGCGCCCGGTCCACCACCCGCGCCAGCCGCCCGACCATCACGTTCAGGAACGCACCGATCCCGGTGAGCAGGAAGACCGGAGCGGTCGCCATCTGGATCGTGTGGGCGAGTTCCGCCGCGGCTGTTGGGGCGATCATGAGTGCCGGGATGACGGGTCTGCCCGCGCCGCGTCAAGCGAAATGGCAAGGCGCCGAAGTCCGGCAAGCCGCAGTGTGCGGGTCAGAGGACCGCGATCACCAGAACGATAAGCCCGAACCACATGACAGCCGAAACGATCATTGCGAGCGCTAGCCCGCGAAATAATCTGCTCGGTGCATCGCTGTACGGCTCGTCGCGATCGGCGTCGACCCCAACCTCGCGGGCCAGTTCTTTGTAAAGATCGCGCGTTAGATCTTTTTGACTCGCGCTGGCTCCATCGCCAACGTTCGTTGCAGTCAACTTCATCAGGTACCTCGAACGCCCCCCCGGGCGGCCAATACTGATAAATATGCCCTGAATTTCCAGAGTACTTCAATCAGCTATTAGTCTGATTAAAGCTCAATCAACTGGAAGCACTGATCACCACTGGCAGTAGTCAGCCGGTCCGGAGTATCCCGTCAGTTCCTCAGTTTGCGTAAGGGACACAAAACGAGCGCAGGTGCATGGCAACGCCCGACTCGACCGTCAGGCGTAATGCATGATCATCAGAATCAGCACGCTCCAGAGGACGATCGAAAAAATCGTCGCCAGTGCAAGGCCCTGGAACATGCCGCTCGGCCTGTCACCCGCCGTCGCACCCGAAGTGCCAACACGAAAATCCGTCTGCGCCTGTGCCACGATTGTCTGCATCCTCTAAACGCCGTCTTTGCAGCGATTTGAGAGTCATAAGGACATAAAACCGCAACACGTTCAATCGAATAATAGTAAAATCCGAACAGAAATTCGAAGCGTGTCGTCGACGTCAGCAACGCACGTGCGGCACCGGATCGCCCCCTGCCGGACCGTCTCCCGCTCCGCGGCCCACCTCCCGATTAACGCCTTTCTAATACCCCGGGCCTAACCGCAAACAGGAGAAACGAATTTGTTCCCGAAGGGGGAAGACAATGCTGAAATTAGTTCTGACGATAATGATGGTCGCTACACCAGCATTTGCGCATGCTATTCCCACAGGGACCGATCATCCTACGGCAGTCGGTATTTTCAGTACGGCCGAACTCAATAACCTCGCTCGCCTCGACGAAGCTGCACCACCCGCGCGGTTGCGCCGCATGGAATATGAAATCGCCGACCTGCGCGATCAGGTGGGCCGGATGAAGCTTGACCGCCTGATCGACACCGTGATCCGCCAGAGGCACCGCTGATTAGCCGACGTCGGCCGACATGACCCGACCGATCTTTGCCGGATCGAAGTAGGTCCGGAATACGGTAATCCCTCGCTCGCCGCTCTCGATCACGCTGACCCCGCCATAGCGCACGTCCTTGCCGTCCACGCTGCCCTCGCTCACCCATTCGAGCAGCGCCACGCCGTCCTGTTCGACGATGTTGCGGAACTCGGAATGGATGCTGTCGAACGTCCCGCGATACGCGGTCCAGAACGCCGCCGCCCCGTCGCGCCCGCCATGTTCGACCAGCGGGTTGGAAATCTCCGCCCCGTCCGCGAACAGGGCGGCAATCGGCTCCACGTCCGAATTGTCCTCCAGCGTACGCAGTGCGTCGATGAATGTCTTGGCGTCGATCGTCATGGCAGGGCTCCTGTTCGGTCTCCCCGCAAAAGCGCGGCGCACGGCCGGATGTTCCGCCCGATCACCCGGTGAAACGACCACCCTCCGCGGCCAGCCGCCGCAGCAACGGCGCGACCGCGACCCCCTGCCGCTCCAGCCCGGCCGCCACCGTGTCCAGCCCGATCGTATCGGCCCAGAACATCGGCCCGCCGGTCCCGATCGGCCAGCCATAGCCGTTGACCCACACCACATCGATGTCGGACGCGCGCTGCGCCACGCCCTCCTCGACGATCCGCGCGCCCTCGTTCACCATCGGGTACAGCAGCCGCTCGAGGATCTCCGCATCGTCGACCGCGCGCTGCACCGTCCCGCGCTTCGCGACGAACGCCGCGATGATCGCCTCCGCTTGCGGCGACGGCGTGCCCCGCCGCTCGGCGTCGTAATCGTAGAAGCCGCGCCCGTTCTTCTGCCCGCGCCGCCCCGCCTCGCACATCGCCTCGCGCAGCGTCGCGCCCTGCGACGTCGCCGCATCCCAGCCCAGGTCGAGCCCGGCAAGGTCCGCCATCTGGAACGGCCCCATCGGAAACCTGAACGCGGTCAGCACGCGGTCGACGTCCCACGGCTTGGCCCCTTCCAGCACCAACTGGTTCGCCGCCTCCTGCCGCGGTTTCAGCATCCGGTTGCCGATGAACCCGTCGCACGTCCGCGCCACCACCGCGATCTTGCCGATCCGCTTGGACAGCGCCATCGCGGTCGCCAGCACCTCCGGCGCGGTCGCGGCACCGCGCACCACCTCCAGCAACCGCATGATGTTGGCGGGCGAAAAGAAGTGCAGGCCCAGCACCGCCTCCGGCCGCCCGGTCGCCGCCGCGATCGCATCGATATCGAGGTAGCTCGTATTGCTCGCCAGGATCGCGCCCGGCTTCACGATCCGGTCCAGTTCGGCGAACAACGCGGTCTTGACCGCCAGATCCTCAAACACCGCCTCGATCACCAGATCGCTGTCGGCCAGGTCCGCCAGCGCCAGCGTCGGCCGCAGCAACGCCATCGCCGCCCCCGCCGCGTCTTCGCTCATCCGCCCGGACCGGACGTTGCGCGCATAATTGCCGCCGATCGTCGCGACGCCGCGGTCCAGCGCCGCCTGCTCGCGCTCGACCAGCGTCACCGGGATCCCGGCGGACAGGAAGTTCATCGCGATCCCGCCGCCCATCGTCCCCGCGCCGACGATCCCGACCCGCTCGATCGCCTGCGGCACGACCGACGCATCCAGCCCGGCGATCTTCCCCGCCGCGCGCTCCGCAAAGAAATAGTGCCGCTGCGCCTTCGACTCGTCCCCGGCGAGCAGTTCCTGGAACAGCGCCCGCTCGCGCAGCAGGCCGTCCGCGAACGGCAGCTCCACCGCCGCCCGCACCGCCGCGATGCACGCCTCCGGTGCACGCAGCCCCTTCAGCAGCCGGCCATGCGCCTGCCGAAACCGGTCGAACACCGCCGGATCGCGCACCGCCTCCGCGATCCGCTCGCCGCGCTCCGACGCCCGCGGCAACGGCTCCCCGATGATATCCCGCGCATAAGCGATGGCGGCCGCCTCCAGCGCGTCCGCCCCGACGACTCGATCGACCAGCCCGATCTCCGACGCACGCTCGGCCGAAACCGGACTCCCGCCGACGATCATCGTCAGCGCTTCGGTCACCCCCACCAACCGTGGCAGGCGCTGCGTCCCGCCCGCGCCGGGCAGCAGCCCAAGCTTCACCTCCGGCAGCCCGAGCTTCGCACCGTCCGCCGCGATCCGGTAATGGCACGCCAGCGCCACCTCCAGCCCACCGCCCAGCGCCGTCCCGTGGATCGCCGCCACGATCGGCTTCGGGCTCCCCTCGATCACCTCGACCAGTTCGGGCAGCAGCGGGAACACCGGCGGCTGGCCGAACTCGGTGATGTCCGCCCCCGCAAAGAACGTCCGCCCGACGCACCGCAGCACCACCGCGCGCACGTCCGCATCCGCCGCGCCCTCCAGCACCGCCGCCATCAGCCCGGTCCGCACCGCGGCGCCCAGCGCGTTGACCGGCGGGTTGTTCGACGTGATGACCAATATGTCGCCATCGCGGCGGGTCGTGATCGGGGCAGTCGCCATCAGCTTCGTCTCCTAGTCCCGGAACCCCGGGTCGATCCGGTCCAGCTTGCGCAGCAACGCCGGCCACGCGAGCATGTCCGCCAGCATCTGCATCCCCGGCCCACTCGACTGCCCCCGCACCTTTTCGGGCGTGCCCTGTGGCGGGTTGAGCAGCGCGCCGCGCCCGGCGGACAGCATATGGACCTGCGCCTCGCACGCCCGTTCCAGAAAATACATCCGCAGGAACGCCTGCGCCACGCTCTCCCCCACCGTCAACGTCCCATGGTTGCGCAGCAGCATGACGTGCCGCTGCCCCAGGTCCGCGACCAGCCGCTCGCGCTCCTCCAGTTCGGTCGCGATACCCTCATAGTCGTGATAGGCGATGTCGCTCCCCGCGATCATCGCGGTCTGGGTATGAGGCAACAACCCCTCGTCCATCGCCGACACCGCCTGCCCATAGGGCGTATGGAGATGCAGCACCGCGGCGGCATCCTCGCGCCCCATGTGGATCGCCGAATGGATCACGAACCCCGCGGCGTTGACCATATACGGCGTCGCACCCACCGGCCGGCCGTTCGTGTCGATCTTGACCAGCGACGACGCCGTGATCTCCTCGAACATCAGCTGATACGGGTTGATCAGGAAATGATGCTCCGGCCCCGGCACCCGCGCGGACAGATGCGTAAAGATCAGGTCGTCCCACCCGTACAGCGCCACCAGCCGATACGCCGCCGCCAGATCGACGCGGATCCGCCATTCCTCGGGCGAAACCTGCGCCTGAACGGAGGGGGTCTGCGTCGCTGCCGTCGCCATTTGATGCATCCTTCTCGCGGGGTTCGGTCTGACTCTTACGGTCTTCTCGGGAGAGGCTATGCCGCCCCGCGCAACCACGCCAGTCCCCCGGAAGTCGCTCGCGGCCACGAACCCGCGATGACGCAACGTCACCCGGCAAAAGATTTTTTGGAGCACGCGGCCGACGCCAAGCAGCCCGCGCTGCACCCTGCCCCACTCAAACCACCACAGCCCGTCCATCCCGAGCGAAGTCGAGGGACCCTTCGAGCGAAGCCGAGAAGCCAACATCACCTCGAAGCTATTCATGAACACATGTTGCCGCCCCCGCCCCGTTTGGTTCGAGCCTGTCGAGAACCCTGCGTGGAGTTCTCGACAGGCTCGAACCAAACGGAGTCGGGAACTGGGAGCGAAAGAGACGCAACCCGCCCCACACCCGAACCCTACCCCAAAGCCAACTCCACAGCCGCCCGAGCATGCAACTCGGTCGTATCGAACAACGGCACCGCACTGTCCCCCGCCCCGACCAGCAGCATGATCTCGGTACAGCCCAGCACGACCGCCTCCGCCCCTTCCGCCACCAGCCGCGCGATCACGCCCCGATACGCCGCCCGCGAAGCATCCGACACCACCCCCACCACTAGCTCGCGGTAAATCACGTCATGCACCACCGCCCGGTCCGCCGCACCCGGCACCAGCACCGCCAGCCCCTGCGCCTCGAGCCGCTCGCGGTAGAAGGCCTGCTCCATCGTGAACGCCGTCCCGATCAACCCCACCCGTTTGTAGCCCGCCGCCAGGACCGCAGCCGAGGTCGGGTCCGCGATGTGCAGCAGCGGGATTTCCACCGCCGCCTCGATCGCATCGGCCACGCGGTGCATCGTATTCGTACACAGCACCACGAAGTCCGCCCCGCCGCGCTCCAGCCCGCGCGCCGCCTCCGCCATCATCTCCGCCAGCGCCGGCCAGTCGCCACGATGCTGCGCCGCCTCGACCTCCGCGAAATCGACCGAGAGCATCAGGCACCGCGCGGAATGCGTGCCGCCCAGCCGCGCCCGCACCCGCTCGTTCAAGATCCGATAATAATGCGCCGAGCTTTCCCAGCTCATCCCGCCGATCAGCCCGATCGTCCTCACGGCGCCGACACCCCGTCCGCCTCGACCAGCGCCTCACCGATCCACGTTCCGATCACCCGGACGCGCTTCTCGACCCGGTCGACCGGCAACCGGTGCAGGTCGAGCCGCACCAGCCCGCCGCCGTCCTGCTGCAAAGCAAAACCACCACCGTCGCGCACCAGCGTCCCGGACAGGTCGACCGCATCCCCGATCATCCGCCGCGCTTCACCACGAACGGCCCCGCGCCCTGCACCACCGGCATCAGCTCGATTCGGTTGACGTTCACATGGGCCGGCAGCCCGATGATCCACAACACCGCTTCCGCCACGTCCGCCGCGGTCATCGGCGTGGTGTCCGCATAGGGCGCCCCCGCCTTCGCATCGTCGCCGCCGAACCGGACATGGCTGAACTCGGTCCCGCCGACCAGGCCCGGCTGCACGTCGCTCACCCGCACGCCCGTGCCGGCCAGGTCGGTCTTCAGCCCCAGCGTGAACTGCTGCACGAACGCCTTCGTCGCGCCGTACACATTGCCGCCCGGATAGGGATAGTTCGCCGCCACACTACCCAGGTTGACGATATCGCCACGCCCGCGCGCCACCATGCCGGGCAGGATCGCATGGGTCAGCCGCATCAGCCCAAGCACGTTGGTCGCCACCATCTGCTCCCACTGCGCCAGATCGCTGTCCTGCGCCGCGGTGGTGCCAAGCGCCAGGCCGGCATTGTTCACCAGGATGTCGACCTCGCGCCACCCCTCCGCCAACGCACCCGGCAACCCTGCCACAGCACCCGCATCGGTCACGTCCAGCGTCAGCGGGCAGATCGCCTCCGCGCCTAGTTCGTCGCGCAACGCTTCCAGCCGGTCGGTCCGCCGCCCCGCCGCGATCACGCGATGTCCGGCCGCCACCAGCCGCCGCGCGATCTCAAGCCCGAACCCGGACGTCGCGCCCGTCACCAATGCCGTTCTGCTCATCAAGATCTCCTCATGCCGCCAGCGCGGTCAGCGTTCCGGGCGTCAGCACCTGCGGCAACACCTTCAGCGGCGCACCCTTGCCCGCGAACAGGTAGAGCGGAACCCCCGACCGACCATGTTCGCCCAGGAACCGCGAAATATCCGCGTCGCCGTCGGTCCAGTCGCCCACCATGGTCACGATTCCGGCTTTCGCGAACGCGGTCTGCACGGCCTCGCGCTCGATCGCCGCCTTCTCGTTCACCTTGCATGTCAGGCACCAGTCCGCGGTGAAATACACGAACACCGGCGTCCCGGCCGCCTGATACGCCGCCAGCTTCGCACGATCGAACGGCACCGCCTTTACGTCCGCCACAGCCACCGCAGTCGAAGCCCCCGCCGGCGCGCGCGGCACCACCGCGACCAGCGCGCAGGCCGCCGCCACCGCCGGGGCCAGTGGCCACCACGCGCGCGTCCGCCCGCCTGCCTGCCGCCCGCCGACCCACCACAGCCCGATCGCAACGATCACCGCCGCGACCAGCCCCAGCATCATCCCGTCGACCCCCGCCTGCCGCCCCAGGATCCAGGCCAGCCCCAGCGCGGTCGCGAACATCGGCAGCGCCAGCACGCGCCGCATCACGTCCATCCACGCCCCCGGCCGTGGCAGCATCGCGCGCACCCGCGGCACATAACCCAGCAGCAGGAACGGGATCGCCATGCCGAGGCCCAACCCGGCGAACACCGCCAGCGCCGCGACAGTCGGCAGCACCAGCGCCGCACCCAGCGCCGCACCCATGAACGGTCCGGTGCACGGCGTCGCGACGAACGCCGCCAGCGCCCCCGTCCAGAACGCACCGCCCGTGCCACCCTTCCCCGCCAGCGCCCCGCCGCCGGAGATCGCCGGCAGCTCGAACAGTCCGGCCAGATTGAACCCGATCGCCGCGGTCAGCAGCATCAGAACCACGATCACGCGCGGGTCCTGCAACTGGAACGCCCAGCCCGCCGCACTCCCCCCGGCGCGCAACGCCAGCAGGATCGCGCCAAGCGCCACACACACCAGGATCACCCCCGCGGCATAGGCCAGCGCCTCGCGCCGCACGCTCCGCTCGTCCCCGCCCCCGCGCGCCAGGCTCAACGCCTTCAGGCTCAGGATCGGGAACACGCACGGCATGATGTTGAGCAGCAACCCGCCCAGCAACGCCCCGCCCAGCGCCGCCAGCAGCGTCCCCGCCCCGCCAGACCCGGCCGGCGCATCGCCTTCATCCGCCGCCCCGATCGCAACACCCGCCGCCGGCACCGTCCCCGGCACCGCATCGAGCGTCAGGCCCTTGCCCCGCCCGATCCGCAGCACGCCGGCCATCCGCCGCGGTGCCGGCCCCTTTGCGGCTGTCTCGATAATCAACGCATCGCCGCGCCGCGATACGCGCTGGGGCGCCGCATAATCGATCACCCCGTCGGTCAGTGGGAAGAAATAGGGCTCGGCCACCCGAACACTCGCCGGCATCGGCACCGCCAGCCGGAACCGCCCGCCCGCCACCGCGAACCGCGCCCGCCCGCCGAGCGGCTTGGGCAACGCAGCACGAAATCCGTCGAACGCCGCGCGCGCCGCCGGCGTTACTGCGCCGTCGCCCACGGTAAGCGCGATCGCCAGTTCCGCCTTCTCCGGCACGCAGATCTCGCGCGTGCAGGCCAGATAATCGAGCCGCACCCGGATCGGCAGCCGCGTGCCTTTCGCCAGTCCGGCCGGCAACGTGAGCATCAGCGGCTGCGCATAGCGGCCCTCGTAGACATAGTTCATCAGCCCCGCGACGATCAGCGTCTGCGGTACCGGATAGGCGATCGGCCCCGCGCTCACCCCACGCGGCAACGTCCAGGTCGCCTGCGTCTCGACGCCCGCATCGCCCGGATTCTTCCAATATCCGTGCCAGCCCGCCGCCGGCGTCATCACGAACGCCAGCGTCACCGGTGCCCCGGCGCGCGGCGTGGCACTCTCCGCAACCAAGCTCGCGCGAATATGCTGCGTCCGCCCCAACTGCGCTTGCGCCACACCGGGCAGCACGATCAGCGCCAGCAGCCATGTCATGATTCGGAAACAGGATCCGCGCATCGCCACTCCCAACATGCTGCCGCCGCGCTATAGCATGCCGTTCGCGCTGTGGAGAATGCCCGTGTCCTTGTCGCCTTTCGTCGTTGCGACCGCTCTCGCCGCGGCTGCCGTCGCCCCCGCAGCGGCCCAGCAGCCGGCTCCGAAACTGCTCGTCGCCATCTCGGTCGACCAGTTCTCGGCCGATCTGTTCGCCGAATATCGCCCGCTCTACACCGCCGGGCTCAAGCGCATGTCGACCGGCGCGGTCTTTCCGTCGGGTTATCAAAGCCACGCCGCCACCGAAACCTGCCCGGGGCACAGCACGATCCTGACCGGATCGCACCCCGCCCGCACCGGCATCATCGCGAACAACTGGTACGACCTGTCGCTCGCCCGCGCGGACAAGAAAGTCTACTGCACCGAGGACCCGACCGTCGCCGGCTCCAGCTCGGACAACTACACCGTGTCGCCGCAATATCTGAAGGTCCCGACGCTCGGCGACCGGATGAAGGCCGCCAACCCGGCCAGCCGCGTCGTCTCGGTCGCCGGCAAGGATCGCGCCGCCGTCATGATGGGCGGCCACGCGATCGATCAGGCCTGGTATTGGGGCGGCAAGTCGTTCGTCACGCTGCCCGGCCGCACCGGCGCGGTGCCCGCCACCGTCAACCGGATCAACGCGGACGTGCTGGCGACGCTCGCCCGCCCCGGCCGCGCGGTCCTGCCCGCCGCCTGCGCGTCGCATTCCGCCGCGGTCCATGTCGGCACGCGCGACGTCGGCGTGCTGATCGACCGCAAGGCGGAGGATTTCGCCCGCTTCCGCACCGCGCTCGATTTCGACCGCGAGGTCGCCGACCTTGCCATCGGCCTGATCGGCGAGCTGAAACTCGGCAGCGGCCCGGCCCCCGACGTCATCTCGATTGGCCTGTCCGCCACCGACTATGTCGGCCACGGCTACGGCACCGAGGGCGCCGAGATGTGCACGCAGCTGCTCGGCGTGGACAATGCGGTCGGCCGCATCCTGGCTGCGCTCGACGCGCGCAAGGTGCCTTATGCCGTCGTGCTGACCGCCGATCATGGCGGCACCGACCTGCCCGAACGGAGCCACGCGCGCGGCGTGCCGGACGCGGTCCGCGTCGACAAGGCACTGCTTCCGGATGCGATGGGCGCAGCACTCGCCACGGAGTTCAAGCTGACTGGCCGCGTGCTCTACGGCGACGGCCCGTTCGGCGACATGTACCTGTCGCGCGACATCCCCGCCGAGCTCCGCTCGCGCGTGCTGGCCGCCGCCAAGGCGCGCTACCTCGCCAGCCCGCAGGTCGCCGCCGTGTTCACCGCGGACGAACTGCGCCGCATGCCGACCCCGACCTCGACCCCGGTCGAGGAATGGTCGCTCGCCGACCGCTTCCGCGCCAGCTTCGACCCCGAACGCTCGGGCGACTTGCTCGTCGCGCTCAAGCCCCACGTCACCCCGATCGCCACGCAAGGCGGCACCGTCGCGACGCACGGCTCCCCCTGGTCCTACGACCGCCGCGTGCCGATGCTGTTCTACCGCCCCGGCATGATCGGCTTCGAACAGCCGCTGTCGGTCGAGACGGTCGACATCCTGCCGACGCTCGCCTCGCTCATCGCCCTGCCGGTGCCGAAGGCGGAGATCGACGGGCGTTGTCTGGATCTGGATCCGGGCCCCGCCGACACCTGCGCGAGGTAGCGGCTACTTCTTGACAGGGCGCAACCCCGAACGAACACCATTCTTAACCGACCGGCATCCCGGACTTGATCCGGGGTCCAGGTCGCAAGCGCGACGGTCTTTGTCATGTGAGGTCGCTCAATCCCCCACCCTCGTTCGGTTCGAGCCTGTCGAGAACGCTGCGCAACGTTCTCGACAGGCTCGAACCAAACGGGTGGAGCGTAAGCAACCAGCCAAGCCCGTCCATCCCAGGCGAAGTCGAGGTACCCTTCGACGCAGTCGAGAAGCCGACACCACCCCCCTCAGCTACGCTCGGGGGAAAGCGTGCCTCGACTTCGCTCGGCATGGACGGGGGTTGGAGGTCGCGCTCAGCCTACGCTGTAGAGCCCCTCAGTTCCGCACATCCAGCAAGGTGATCCCCTTGCCCAGCTGGTTCCCCGAGATCTTCAGCGGCTCATGGCTCCAGTCCGCCACGAAGTTGCTCGGCGAGGTCACCCCCGGCGCCAGCGACGCGCGGTTGCCCGTGATCACCAGCCCCGCGGACGGGTTCGTGCGCGCTTCGGGCGCCACGGTGATGAACGCGCTGTGGTTTTCCTTGTCCTTGCCCATCACGAATTCGTTGCCCGCGATCCGCCCGGTGGAGCCGCTCGACAGGTCGATCATGTAGTTGGTGGTCTTGCCCTGCGTATCGTCGAAACTGTTGTCGACGATCGTCACGCGCCGCGCGCGCGCCTTGGCATAATGCCCGCCACGCCCGCGCTCGAACCGGTTGTTGGTCAGCTCCAGCGTCCCACCCGTGCCGGTATACAGCCCGTGCGCGCAACCGCCCGCCCCTTCGCAGGTGCCGAGGCCGGAGAAGGTCGACCGCCGCACGGTCAGCACCTGCGCCGGATCGTCGGTGGTCAGGATCCCCTGCTCGCTGTCGCGGAACGCCGTGCCCGTCACGGTCAAATTGCCCTTCTCAAGCCGGATGCCCGCGCCATTATGGTCCGGCACCGTCACGCCCCGGAACACCAGCCCGTCCACCGCCGCGTCGCGCCCGCGCAGCACCAGCGTCGCCTTGCCCTCGCACGTGCCGCCGTCGAAGATCGCGGTGCCCGCCGTCACGGCCGCGAACGCCACGCGCCCGTCGCTCACGATCGCGCAGTCCTTGTACGTGCCCGCCGCGATCCGGATCGTCCCGTCGCCCCCACCGATCGCGTTCACCGCATCCTGCAACCGGAAGAACCCGCGCCCGGTCTCCGCCACGGTGAACGGACCGGAGCCTTGCGCAAACGCGGAGGCGGACAGCAGGGCGGCGGCAAGGATCAGCTTTTTCATAGGCCGGACTATGCCGCCGACCGCGCGGAAGTCGAGCCGCTTTCCGCGCTACGCGACCCGATATGGGACCGGTCAAATGCCCTGCCCCCAAACACTCCGTTCGCTTCGAGTAGCCGTCGAGCCTGTCGGGACGGCGTATCGAGAAGGGATCGACATCGTCGTGCTGCCGTAGTTCTCGACAGGCTCGAACCGAACGGAAGCGGCGACTAGTCGAGGTTCGGCCGCACCCAGCGCTCCGCCGTCTCGATATCCACCCCGCGCCGCGCGGCATAATCCTCCAGCTGGTCCCGCCCGATCCGCGCCACACCAAAATATTCGCTGTCCGGATGCCCGAAGTAGAACCCCGAAACCGCGGCCGTCGGCAGCATCGCGAAACTCTCGGTCAGCGTGATTCCCGTCGCATCGGTTGCCTTCAGCAGGTCGAACAACGCCGGCTTCAGGCTGTGGTCCGGACACGCGGGATACCCCGGCGCCGGCCGGATGCCGCGATACTGCTCCTTCACCAGCGCCTCGTTGGTCAGCTGTTCGCCCGTGGCATAGCCCCACAGGTCGGTGCGGACATGCTTGTGCAGCCGCTCCGCGAACGCCTCGGCCAACCGGTCGGCCAGCGCCTTCAGCAGGATGTCCTGATAGTCGTCGTGCGTCGCCTTGAACCCGGCGAGATGCTCGTCGATCCCGTGGCCCGCGGTCACCGCGAACCCGCCGATCCAGTCGCCCGCCGGATCGACGAAATCGGCTAGGCACATGTTCGGCCGCCCGCTGCGCTTCGCGATCTGCTGGCGCAGCATCGCGAACGGCACGTCGCCGTCTTCGGTCTGCACCACGATATCGTCGCCGTCGCGCCGGCACGGCCACAGCGCCGCGACACCCTTTGCGGTCAGCCACTTCTCCGCGATAATCCGGTCGAGCATCGCCTGCGCATCCTCCCACAGGCCGCGCGCGCTTTCGCCGACGATCGGATCCTGCAGGATCGCGGGATAATTGCCCGCCAGCTCCCACGCGCGGAAGAACGGCGTCCAGTCGATATAGTCGCGCAGATCCTCCAGCGGCCAGTCGGCGAACACATGCGTCCCCGGCTTCAGCGGCGCACCCGGCTTCTGCGTGAAATCGGCGACGAAGCCATTGGCCCGCGCCTCGGCAAGCGGGGTCAGCGCATTCTGCCCCTTGCTCGCCCGCGCGACGCGCACCGCCTCATATTCCGCTGCGGTCCGCTCGACGAAGCCGTCGCGCTGCGTATCGGACATCAGCGTCGACGCCACGCCCACCGCGCGGCTCGCGTCCAGCACATGCACCACCGGTCCGTCATAGACCGGCGCGATGCGCAGCGCGGTGTGGACCTTCGACGTCGTGGCCCCACCAATCAGCAGCGGCATCGTCATGCCCTTGCGCGCCATCTCGACCGCCACCGTCACCATTTCGTCCAGCGACGGCGTGATGAGGCCCGACAGCCCGATCATGTCGACATCGTTGTCCGCGGCGCATTTCAGGATGTCGACCCACGGCACCATCACGCCCATGTCGATCACTTCGTAGCCGTTGCACTGCAACACGACGCCGACGATGTTCTTGCCGATATCGTGCACGTCGCCCTTCACGGTCGCCATGATGATGCGGCCCTTGGCGCGCGCGCCCGGCTCCTTCTGCGCCTCGATGTAGGGCAGCAGGTGGGCGACCGCCTTCTTCATCACGCGGGCCGATTTCACGACCTGCGGCAGGAACATCTTGCCCGATCCGAACAGGTCGCCGACCACGTTCATGCCGTCCATCAACGGCCCCTCGATCACCTCGATCGGCCGGGCGTACAGCTGCCGCGCCTCCTCGGTATCGTCCACGACATGCGCGTCGATGCCCTTGACCAGCGCATGTTCCAGCCGCTTGACCACGTCCCAGCCGCGCCATTCGGCCGCCGCCTTCTCGGCCACCGCATCGGTCCCGCGGAACTTCTCGGCCAGCGCGATCATCCGCTCGGTCGAATCCTCGCGCCGGTCCCAGATGACGTCCTCGCACGCCTCGCGCAGTTCCGGATCGATCGCGTCGTACACGTCGAGCTGGCCGGCATTGACGATGCCCATGTCCATCCCCGCCTGGATGGCGTGGTACAGGAACACGCTATGCATCGCGCGCCGCACCGGCTCGTTCCCGCGGAACGAGAAGCTCAGGTTCGACACGCCGCCCGAGATATGGGCATGCGGGCAACGCACGCGAATATCGCGGCACGCCTCGATGAAATCGATCGCATAGCGGCGATGCTCGTCGATCCCGGTCGCGATCGCGAAAATGTTGGGATCAAAGATGATGTCCTGCGGATCGAACCCGATCCCGACCAGCAGGTCATAGGCCCGCGAACAGATCTCGACCTTGCGCGCGCGCGTGTCGGCCTGCCCCACCTCGTCGAACGCCATGACGACCACGGCCGCGCCGTACGCCATGACCTTGCGGGCATATTTCAGGAACTCTTCCTCGCCCTCCTTCATGCTGATCGAATTCACGATCGGCTTGCCGGACACGCACTTCAGCCCTGCCTCGATCACGCTCCACTTGGAACTGTCGACCATCACCGGCACGCGCGCGATGTCGGGTTCGGCGGCGATCAGCTTGAGGAAAGTGGTCATCGCCACCTCCGCGTCGAGCAGCCCCTCGTCCATGTTGACGTCGACGACCTGCGCGCCGGACTCGACCTGCTGCCGGGCGACTTCGACCGCCGCGGTATAGTCGCCCGCCATGACGAGCTTCTTGAACCGCGCCGAGCCGGTCACGTTGGTCCGCTCGCCGATATTGACGAAGTTGGCCGACGCCACGACCGGGGTCTCGTCGTCTTCGGGGATCAGGGGTGCGGTCGCCACGTCGATTACCTTACTTGGCCAGCGCCCCGGCGCAGGCCGGGGGCTAGGTGAAACAGTTGCGCCTACGTCTATGCTGCCAGGATCATGGGATCGAGACCCGCCAGCGTCGTCTTCACCTTCAGGTTCGGCACCTGTCGCGGGGCATGCCCCTTCACCGCGGCCGCCATCGCCGCGATATGGCCCGGCGTCGAACCGCAGCATCCGCCGACCACGTTGACCAGCTGCCCCTCCGCCCATTCGCGAATGAACTCGCCCGTCGTCTCCGGCTGCTCGTCATATTCGCCCAGGTCGTTGGGCAGTCCGGCGTTCGGATAGACCATAACCAGCGCGTCGGCGATCCCGGAGATCACCTGGACATGCGACCGCAGCAGGTCCGCCCCGAACGCGCAGTTCAGCCCGATCGTCAGCGGCCGCGCATGGCGCACCGTGTACCAGAACGCCTCGACCGAATGGCCCGACAGGTTGCGCCCCGACATGTCGGTGATCGTCATGGAGATCATGACCGGAACCTCGACGCCGCGCCGCTCGGACACCTCGATCACCGCCATGATCGCCGCCTTGGCGTTCAGCGTGTCGAAGATCGTCTCGATCAGGATGAAGTCGCATCCGCCGTCGAGCAACGCCTCCGCCTGGTTGGCATAGACGTCCTTCATCGTGTCGAAATCGACCGCGCGGAAACCCGGATCGTTGACGTCGGGCGACAGCGACAGCGTCTTGTTCGTCGGCCCGATCGCGCCCGCGACGAAGCGTGGCCGCCCGTCGCGCGCCTGATACTCGTCCGCCGCCTTGCGCGCGATGCCAGCCGCCGCCAGATTCATGTCGCGCACCAGGTGCACCGCGCCATAATCTTCCTGGCTGATCGTGTTCGCGTTGAACGTATTGGTCGACACGATGTCCGACCCGGCATCCAGATACGCCCGCGTGATCGCATCGATCACGTCCGCCCGCGTCAGCACGAGCAAGTCGTTATTGCCCTTCTGGTCGAGCGACAGGTCGTAGTCGCCGCGATAGTCGGCTTCCTGCAAACCATAATTCTGGATCATCGTCCCGAACGCACCATCGGTGATCAGCACGCGGTCCGCCGCCTGTTCACGAAACCGGACGGCGGCGGTAGAGGGGGTGAGCGTCATCGTGAAACACCTTCAATCATCAAATGGCACCTAAACGCCGTTTGGTTCGAGCTTGTCGAGAACTCGCCGCGGACCCAGGTCCCGTTCGGTTCGAACCTGTCGAGAACCTCGTGCAGGGTTCTCGACAGGCTCGAACCAAACGGGTTGGGGGTCAGGCCAGCCTTAAGCCGCCAGCTCCAGCGCCCGCTCGCCAACCACCGGCCGCTTGCCGAGCAGGTGACAGATTGCATAGGCCAGTTCCGCCCGGTTGAGCGTGTAGAAGTGCAGGTCGCGCACGCCGCCGGCATACAGCTTGCGACACATCTCGGCCGCCACCGTCGCCGCGACAAGCTGGCGCGTCGCCGGATGATCGTCCAGCCCGTCGAACAGCCGGTCCATCCACGGCGGGATCGCCGCGCCGCACATCGCGGCGAACTTGCGCGTCTGCGCCACGTTCGACACGGGCAGGATGCCAGGCAGCAGATCGGCCGTGATCCCGGCCGCCGTCGCGCGGTCCCGGAACCGGAAGAAGGCGTCGGGCGAAAAGAAGAACTGCGTGATCGCCCGCGTCGCGCCAGCATCGATCTTGCGCTTCAGATTGTCGATATCGGTATCGGCGCAGGTCGCCTCCGGGTGCATCTCGGGATAGGCCGCGACCGAAATCTCGAACGGCGCGATCCGGCTGAGCCCGGCGACCAGCTCGGCGGCGGACTGATAGCCATCGGCATGCGGCGCGAACTTCTCGCCCTCGCGCGGCGGATCACCGCGCAGCGCCACGATATGCCGCACGCCCGCGTCCCAATAGGCCCGCGCCACCTCCGCGATCTCGTCCTTCGACGCATCGACGCAGGTCAGGTGCGCGGCGGCCGGAGTGTCGGTCTCGGACGCGATCCGCGCGACGGTCGCATGCGTCCGCTCGCGCGTCGACCCGCCCGCGCCGTAGGTCACCGAAACGAAGTCCGGCTTCAGCGGCAGCAGCGTCGAGATCGCGTTCCACAGCGCGATCTCCATCTTCTCCGTCTTGGGCGGGAAGAATTCGAACGACACCTTCGCGTCGCCCGCCAGGTCGGCGAACAGCGGGGCATCCAGCGCGCAACGCGCCTCTTCCAGTTCGGTCACGGACAATGTCATGCGGCGATCCTCTCGGGCAGGGCACCGGGCGTCTTGCGGCCCAGCCATAATTTCACGGTCAACGTTCCACCGGCCAGTTCCTGCACGTCGTCCAGGACCAGTCCGGCCGCGGCGAACCATTTCGCCAGCTGCGCATCGTCGAATCCCAGCCGGACATGCGCGGCCCGCTGGCGCAGTTCCTCGCGCTCGTGCCGCGCGAAATCGACGATCAGCAGGCGTCCGCCACGTGCCAGCAACCGCGCGGCCTCCGCGATCACCGCGCCCGGCTGCTGCGCATAATGCAGCACCTGATGCAGGATCGCGGTGTCGGCGGATGCGGGCGCCAGCGGCAGCGCATACATGTCCCCCTGCCGCAGCTCGACATTGCCCAGCCCCGCGTCGGACAGCTTCGACCGCGCCATCCGCAACATTTCCGGGCTGCGATCCACGCCGGTCGCGCGCAGCGATAGGGGCGCGAGCAGTTCGATCATGCGACCAGTACCCGTGCCGATATCGACCAGCCGACCGACGCCGCCCTCGGTCAGCATCGCCACAGTAGCCGCCTCGACCTCGCTCTCGGCGACATGCATCGACCGGATTTCGTCCCATTCGACCGCATGTTCCGCGAACCATGCCTGCGCCGCGACGGCGCGGTCCGCACGTACCGCAGCCAGCCGGTCCAGATCGACCGTCGCCTCGTGATCGTCGCGATCCGCCCAGGCGTCCGCCGCGATCAGCAACGGCTCGACCATTGCCCGGTCGCCCAGCGCCACGAACACCCAGGCGCCTTCCTTGCGGCGATCGGCCAGGCCGGCATCGGTCAGGATCTTCACGTGGCGGGACACGCGCGGCTGGCTTTGCCCCAGCACCTGCGCGAGTTCACCCACCGACAGCTCCATCGCACGCAGCAGCGTCACGATCCGCAACCGGGTCGGATCCGCCAGTGCGCGGAAGATATCGAGAGGGATCGTCATATTGATATAAGGACATAAAGATATCTTTATATCAGCGCAAGCGCCTTGTGCGCTCGGGGCGGCTGTGGCACCCGCCCGGCAGGGCAATAGAACGCCCGGATCGGATATAGTTATGCGTACAGCCATCGCGACCTGCTCGGTCGCTTTCTTGCTCGGCGGGGTCTCGACAGTCGCCGTGGCGCAGACCACCCGCCCGGCCGCCGCCGCGCCGGCGTCCGTCGCGCAGCCGCAGGCTCCGGTCACCGCGACGACGACCTTGACGGCCCCCGACTCCACAGCGGCCGATGCCGGATTCGCGGCGGATGGCCTCGCTGCCGCTCCCGAACCGCGCGATCGCTATGAAAAGCTGAACCGCGGCATCTGGGGCTTCAACCAGTTCATCGATCGGATCATCCTGAAACCCGTGTCGTCCGGTTACCGCGCGGTCATTCCACGCGTCGCCCGCCGCGGGATCACGCGGGTCTTCAACAATCTCGGCGAACCCTGGTCGTTCGTGAACAACATGCTTCAGGCCAAGCCGAAGCGCGCGCTCCGCAATCTTCGCCGCTTCGTCGTCAACACGACGATCGGAGTCGGCGGCCTCGCCGATCACGCGACGAAGATCGGCATCCGCCCGGCACCGGAGGATTTCGGTCAGACGCTGGCCGCATGGGGGATCAAGAACAGCGCCTATGTCGTGCTGCCCGTCTTCGGCCCGTCGACGGTGCGCGACGGCATCGGCACCGGCGTCGCGTTCGTCGCCGATCCGTACCAGATCGCGTTGAACCAGACGGATCTGTCGCTCTGGACGAAACGCGGCATCGGCATCGTCTCGCTGGTCAACGCGCGCGCGAACCTAACCGAAAGCGGCGCGGACAGCTTCCTGGCGTCCAGCCTCGATCCCTACGCCGCCGCCCGCTCCGCCTTCTGGCAGCGCCGCACCGCCGCGCTCGCCAACCAGGACGACGGCCCCGCAATCGGCGCGAACGCGACCAACTCGTCGGCGGCCGCGCCGATCAGCAGTCCGGCCCCGGCCGGCGACATCGCGCCGGATCCCTTCCTCGCCGACGACCCCGGCACCGATCCCGCCACGGGCGCCACGCCGCCCGCCGACGCGACCGTGCCGCAGTCCGGTGCAGCAGCCATCAAGCCGCAGCCCATCGCATGGAACCGGCCAGCATCAACCTATGTTGTCAACTGACCATATTGGGGAAGGACCCGCCATGAAGAAGACCGTTTTCGCCACGACGATCCTGCTGTCCGCACTGACCGTGGCGGCCTGCAGCCCCACCGCGCAGAACGAAGCCGGCCAGGCCGCCAACGCGATCTCCGCCGACATCAACGCAACCGCGTCCGAAGCGACGGCCGACACGTCGAACGCGCTCGACGCGGCCGGGTCGAGCATCGACAACGGTGCCGCCGCACTCGGCGCCGCGACCGAGAACGTGATCGACAAGGCCGATGCCGAAGCCGACCGCACCGGTGCCGCGCTCGCCAACGGCGCGGAGGCCGTCGACAACAGCATGTAATCGACGCCCTGCACCGCCGCCGTGTCGTCCGTGACGCGGCGGCGGTTCCAAGAATGACTGCTTCGCCGTTTCAGAGGGCGGGACCGTACATCTCCATCCTCGAACGAGCGGTCCGATGAGCTACAGCGGTAAAACCGGGGGTGGGAAAGACGCATAGGATCGCCTGACGGGACCGGGCAATCACGGCCGTTGCCAACGGCTTAAGAAACGCTTCCCATGTCGGACACCCGGTTTCACGATACTCGTTCAGGCACCGAACAGCGCCTGCTCGAGCTGCAATCGAAGCGCGAGGCGCAACCGGCCGGGCCAACCGCGGATGTCGCGACGGAACCTCCGGCGGCGACCATCCCGACGATCGCCTATTTCACCAACGTCTACCCCAAACCCAGCCACACCTTCATCCGCACCGAGATCGCGGCGCTGGAGGCACAGGGGTTCGCGGTCGTCCGCATCACGATCCGCCCGCCGGCCGATCCGCTCGTCGATGCCGACGACCGGACCGAGGCCGATCGCACCCAGCGACTGCTCGACCATGACACCGGCCCGCTAATCGCTGCCGTCTTGCGCCAGCTCCGCCGCAATCCCCGCAATCTCCTCAGCGCCACCGCGACGCTGTTCGCCGCCCGCGCCGCATGGCTCACGCCGGTCCGCTCGCTCGCCTGTCTGGCGGAGGCATGCCGGCTCGTCGCCATCGCGGACGCGCACGCCGTCAGGCACGTCCATGTCCATTTTGGGACGAACCCTGCCACCGTCGCCTGGCTGGCCAACCGCATCGCCGGGCTAAGTTACAGCATGACCGTCCACGGGCCGGATGAATATGACGCGCCCGTCGCGTGGCGGCTGCGCGAAAAGATCGCCGACGCGGCCTTCGTGGCAGCCGTGTCGGACTATGGCCGGGCACAGCTGATGCGGTGGGCGGCACCCGCCGACTGGTCCAAGCTCCACGTCGTCCGCTGCGGCCTGCGCGGCGAGTGGTGGAGCTCACGCCGCACGATTGAAGGCCCGACTGCGTCCACCGTCCTCGTCTGCGTCGCGCGCTTGAGCGCGCAAAAGGGCATCCCACTGCTGCTCGACGCCGCCGCCGCCCTCCTCGCACGCGGTCGCAAGTTCCAGCTCCGCATCGTCGGCGACGGCGAACTGCGTGCCGCGCTCGACGATGCCATCGCCGCACGCGGTCTCGGCCGGGTCGTTTGCCTGCTCGGCTGGCGCGATGCAGCGGCCGTGCGCGCTGAGATCCTGGGCGCCCGCTCGCTCGTCCTGCCCAGCTTCGCCGAAGGGTTGCCTGTCGTGCTGATGGAAGCACTCGCGATGGAACGCCCCGTCATAGCCACCGCGATCGCGGGGATTCCCGAACTGGTGGACGACGACTGCGGCTGGCTGATCCCCGCCGGATCCGTCGAGGCGCTCACCACGGCAATGGACGCCGCCCTTTCCGCCTCGCCCGTCGCGCTGCGGGCGATGGCGACATGCGGCCGCGCGCGGGTCCGGCGCGATCACGACGGCGACGTCAACGCCGGCCGCCTCGCCACCCTGCTGCGCGCCGCGTTGGCCCCGCCGCGTTCAGATACTCGCCGGCGGAATCATCCGTAGGAGAAGCGGGACCTGCCGCCACCAGAGCGCGCTGGTCAGCTGGCGCGGCGGCAGCCCGACGGACAGCTGCTTGATGTCGCGCCGCGACAGCCCGGTCCGTTCGCACAGAAACGGGTGTCGCGGCCGCTGCGCAAAATAGCTGTAGAAGATCGCCTTGCGATCCCGCGCCACCGCCGGCCGCCCGCGGTGGAAGAAGCGCGCCGTATCAGTGAACACGACGGTTCCGGCCGGCCCTTCGCACGACACGATGTCCGCTGCGTAGTCGGCGCCGAGCAGTTCCACCAGTTCGCGGTCGGACGACAGTGCGTAACGGAACCCGCCCGCATCGTTCTGGCGCGAGTCCGACCGCGCGATCATCTCGAACGGCCCGCCCGCCCCGTCGACATCGTTCAGATAGACCGCGATCTTCAGCATGCGGCGGTCTTCCCAGTCGCGATGCCACTTGCGTGTCGAAATCTCGCGCCCGTCCGCGACCGTATAGTTGATGCACACCCCGTCATACGCCGCCGGCAACCCGATATAGGTTTCGGCGATGTCGAGCAGCCGATCCGACAAGCCCCAGGTAAACAGGTTGGGCGCCGTCATCATCTGCGGCGCCGGCACCACGTTGAACACCGCCCCCGCAGCGATCCGACGGTGCGCCTCGTCGGCGTGCGCGTCCGCCAGTTCCGTCGCACGCGCCAGCATGGCATCCGACCCGGACAGCCCGAGCGCCGCGATCGGCACCATCGCGATGCCGTCGCGCTCCAGTCCAGCTACGATCTGCGCATCGATCCCGTGCAGTCGCGGCCGTTTCGGCCGGAACGCGTCGACCGCGGCATCGTAGCGCGGCCCCATCATCCGCCGGACGGGTGCCAGGTTCATCAGCCGCAACGCGGTCCGGGCCGGCAGGTCACGCAGACGGGCCATCGCCGCCCGACGCGTCTCAACCACCGGTCATGATCCGCACGATGGTATCGACATCGTCCGGCGTGATCTCCGGATGGATCGGCAGACAGATCACCTGCGCCGCGATCCGCCGCGCGTTCGGCATGGGCTTCCGCGCGGACGACAGGTCCTGATACCAGGGCATGTCCGACACCAGCGGGTGGAAGTAGCGCCGCGCCAGGATGCCGGAGCCCTGCAACCGCATCCACAACGCATCCCTGCTCTCGGGATAGTCCGGTTCAACCAGGATCGGAAAATAGGAGTGGTTGAGTGTCCATTTCGGCGACACCGGGAACGGACGGATCCCGGCGATGTCGGCCAGCTTGCTGCGGTACCGCGCGGCGATCGCCCCGCGCGCCGCGATCGACCGGTCGATGTAGCGCAGCTGCAACAGCCCGAACGCTGCCTGGAATTCGTTCATCTTCGCGTTCAGCGCCACTTCGGGAAGCACGCTATCCTGCACGAACCCGAAATTGCGCAACTGGTCGATCCGCTGCTTGGTCCGGTAATCCGGCGACACGACCGCCCCGCCCTCAACCGTGTTGAAGACCTTCGTCGCATGAAAACTCAACGTCGCCATGTCACCCTGGCGTAGCAGGCTCTCGCCACCGTCGCGGACGCCGAACGCGTGGGCCGCGTCGTAGATCACCTTCAGCCCGTGGCGCGCGGCAACCTCGGCGATCCCGGTGGTATCGCACGGCTGGCCAAAACAATGGACCGGCAGGATCGCGGTCGTGCGCAGCGTGACCGCCGCGGCGACCGCGGCGGGATCAAGGTTGCCGGTGATCGGATCGACATCCACGAACACCGGCACCGCCCCCACCAGCCGTAACGCATGCGCGGTCGCGACGAAGGTGAACGGCGTCGTGATCACCTCGCCCCCGACACGCAGCGCGCGCAGCGCCAGCCACAGCGCGACCGTGCCGTTCGACACCAGCGACAGATGCGGCACGTCCAGATAGGCGGCGAGCCGCGCCTCCAGCTCCTCGTGCATCGCACCACTGTTGGTCAGCCATTTGCGTTTCCAGATTTCCTCCAGATACGGGACATATTCGTCCAGCGGCGGCATGAACGGCTGCGTCACCAGCATCACGTTCGATGGGGCTGCCGGTGTCGGCAGCGCGATCTGGCCCGCGGCGGTCATGCCGCCCACCAACGTGCGATATCGGCATGGCTGGGCGCCGCATGGCGCGGTCCGGGGTCGAGGCGATCATCCCTTGTCATAATAATATCCGTCCATGTTGCGGACGGATCGTCCCGTCAGCGATTTGTTCAGCACCGATCCGATCACCGGTGTGGGGCTGAGGATGCGCAGAGCTTGTGCGATGTCGCTGCCGCGCGTGCGGCCTTCCTCGACGATCATCAGCACCGCATCGACGTTGCGCGCGATCAGCATGATGTCGTCCAGCACCAGCACCGGCGGCGTATCGACAATACAGATCGGTTGCGCCGGATGGTTCCGGATCGCGGTCAGGAACACCGCCAGCCGCGGCGCGGCCAGCAGGCTCGCGCTGTCGGCGCGCGACTCACGTGCGCCGTGGATCGTCAGGTCGGCCCCGGCAATGCGCGTCCCGGTCGACGGCCATGCCGCGGTTCCGTCCAGATAATCGTCGATACCGCTCGACGGCGTGATCCCGAACCGCCCGGCCAGCCGCGGGCGCCGCAGGTCCAAATCGACCAGCACGGTCGGATGGATAAGGCTGAGCGCCGCCGCCAGGTTCGCCGTGACGAACGTCTTGCCGTTTTCCGGCTGCGTCGACGTCACCGCCAGAATGCGCCCCCCCGGCCGGTGGAACCGGTGGAGGATCTGCGACCGCAGCAGGATGAAGCTGCGTGACCGGATATCGAGCGGGGCGAAACCGAACACGCCCGACTCGGCCAGCAGGGCCCGGTTCAGCACCACCGCTTCCGTCGGCATGCAATCCGGCCTGACCCGACCGACCGGACGGTCGTGTGGCACGGTTGGCTCGGCCGTCATCTGGAGGACATCAGACCGGTTCATGGGACCTCCACGGGGTCAACAGGCGGACGACGCCGGTGGCCACGCCACTGCGGTTGCCGGTTCGCAGCACCGGCACGGAGACGAGCGGCAACGCGCCCATCGACTGGATTACCCCGCCCTCGCCGTGGATCGCGCCGGTCAGGATCTCCCACGCGAGCAGCGCGACCATCCCGGCCCCCAGCCCCGCGACAATTCCGGCGGCGATCCGTGTCAGGCGGTCCGGACCGAGCGGATCGTTGGGCAGGCTGGGCGCGTCCACGACCGAGAACCGCTCCCCCTTGTCCTCCGACTGGAGGTTGGCGGCGACCTGCGCCTCCAGCTGCTTTTCGCGGATGTCCTGATACCGCATCTGCAGACTGGTATAGTCGCGCTCCAGGTTATTCAGTTCGTAGCTGGCCTGGGGGGCGAGCGAGGTCTTGTGTTCCATCCCCGATATCGACCGGACGAGGCCCGAACGCCGCTCCGCCAGCATCCCGATCCGCGACCGGCCCGCGGCCACTTCCGCCGCGATCGCGCCGCCCCCGGCCGGTGCCGGCTGGCTACGGACCAGTTCCGCCTGCCGCGCCACCGCTTCGCGCGCCGCGATAACGTCGGGGAAATCATCGGCATAAACGCTGCTCAACTGGTTCAGCCGCTCTTCTGCGCGGCGCAGCGCCTCGGTCCCCTGTCGCGGCGTCGCGGCAATCTCCTGACCGCGCGCGGCAAGCAGGCCGTTCTGCTGCTGCAAGCCCTGCTGCTCGGCGTCGATCCGCGACACCTCCGCGCGCAGACCCGCGCCCGATTGCGCGCTCATCGCCACCTGATCGGGCAAGGCGCCGGCATAACGCGCCTCGATCTCGCGGCGCTTGCCGGCCATCGTGACAAGCTGTTCGCGCAACTCGTCCGCCCGCCGGCCCAAGAACGACGCCGTGCCCGCCGCCTGCTCGGTCCGCAACTGCTTGTCGGCATTCAGGAACATCGCGGTCAGCCGCTCCGTCACCGCCTTCGCCTGCGCCGGATCGCGGTAGGTGAAGGACAGTCGGAACGCGATCGTGCTGCCGTTCGGCGCGGGCCCGGCACTGCCGTTCGTGCCGACCAGGTCGACGCTGATCGCCTGGCGCATCTGCGCGATGACGTTGTCCAGCGGCAGCCGCCGGCGCTCCTCCGGATACAGCCCCATCGTCGACACGATCTGGCCAAGCGCGACGCGGCTCATGATCTGCTGACGGATCTTGGCGATCCGCTCATCAGCATAATTGGCCTGGGCCGCCGGCATTACGCTCGTCGGGATCTGCTGCGATGCGATCAGCAATGTCGACGACGACTGGTAGGCGGGTGTCATCAACAGGACCGCGCCGACCGAGATCGCGAGACCCAGCAGGACGGGGACGATCAGCCACCAACGCCGGCGGTAGAGGATCGCGGCCATCTCGTTCAGGCCGAACGTGGCGGCGGGCGGGGCTTCGGTCTCGATCATCGCCGGTCCATCGCGTAAGTCAGCTGGAGGCCTCCGAACGCAGCGCCGATCCGCTCCCCGCCGATCAGCCGGCGGCGCAGATACTGGACCTGCGCCGATGCGGTCAGTGTGCTGCCGATCGTGCGTTCGAAGCGTGCGGTGGCACGGACCGCGTCGAACGACGGGACGATGTCGCCCTGGATCATCGCGCGCTGATATTCGCCCGAAAGGTCGACGACGCTGCGGCGCCCGATCCGTTGCCGGTACGATGCGCCCGCGACCGCGCGCCGCTGCAATCCGCCCAGCCCGCTGATCTCGGAGTTCAGCGATCCGCGCACGCACAGCACCGGACCGGGCAATGCGCGGCACAGGTCCGCTCGGCCGCTCAGCAGGGTCCGCGCCCGCTGGTCGACCGGCGCGTCCAACACCGCTTCGGTGCGGCTGCTGCTCCGCTCTGCGCCCAGTTCCGCGGTCGCGGTCCAGCCACCGCCCAGCTGCCGTTCGATCGTTCCGTAGAGCCGCTGTGTCGACAGGTCGGACGCACGCCGGGTCTTGCTGAACGTTGCACCGCCGCGCACACCGACCCGGGTGACCGGGTCAATACGCCGGACATAAGCCAGCCCCGCGTCCAGCGCGCGCGTATCGTCCAGCAGGTCGGTTCCGGTGAAACCGCTGCGTTCGTAGCCGATCTCCGGCCGGATTATCGTATAGGCATCGGGACTGATGATGGCGGACAGTCGCCCGCGATACGCCATGCGGATACTGCCCGGATCAGCGGCCGCCTCGACGCTGCTGGTCAGCAGGTCGACCGCTAGGTCGCGCGCGACGCCGGCCGACGCCGTGATGGTCAGATATTCGCTGCGCCGAACCTCTCCGCTCGCATTCACCCGCCCGGTCACGAAATTGCCGTAACGCCGGCTGTACGCGCGATCGGTGATCACCGCGTCCAGGTCGTAGCGCGATCCGTCGGCGGTGCGCACCGCGATGCTGGGTCGGACCGATGCCTCCACGCCCAATGCGCCCCGCTTCCGGCCGGGCAGCAGGAACGGGTTGTGCGATGCGAACACGCTCATGTCCGTCTCCAACCGCGATACGGTCTGTGCAGCGATCGGGCTGGCCAGGACCAGAGCGATCGCGGCCGCACCGCCAAAGGCGCAGCGGCGCGGATCATGGAATGACCAGGACATCGCCGCTCCGGAGCGTGGGCAGCGCATCCGGCAGCATCCCGGCATCGAGCCGCCGTGCGCCCTTCAGCACGTTCGTCAGCGCGATCGGCTCGACCACCTGACCGTTACGGGTGTGGCGCAGGATCACGGCATGCTTGGCATCGGCAAACTCGGCCAGCCCGCCCGCCATGCTCAGCGCCTGCACCACGTCGATCGTGCGGCCGGATGCATAACTGCCCGGGTTGCGGACCTTGCCGACGACGAAGAAATTCATGCCGGCGGTGTTGCGAACCGTCACGGTCACCTCGGGCACGCGCTCGCGGAAATTGCCGGCGATGCGCGTGCGGATCTCGGTCGCGATCTGCGCCACAGTTCGGTCCATGGCGGCGATCGTCCCGGCCAGCGGGATCGCGAACGTGCCGTCCGGCAGGATCCGCACCGTCCGCTGCATCCGCTCCTCACCCCAGACATAGATGTCCAGATCATCCCCGGCGTTGATGCGATATTCGGCTGACGCGGCCGCCGTGCGCGGTGCGGGCGCGTCAATGGCCGTCTGCGCCTGTGCGATGCTGCTCGGCCCGCCCATGATCATCAGGGCCGCCAGCGTCATGAGCGCGCAACGCGGCCGCGAGTGGGCGACGGGACTGTTCCTGCGATCCATGAATATGCCCCTTTCCCAACAGGGGGCAGCTTAGCGACACGGTGTCCGTCGGATATCGGGAGGTGGCCCGTCTGATAAGGGCGTGCGGCATTTTCGGACCTGCCGCCCCCCTCCCGCATTTGCGGGCTGACGATCGATCAGGTGGGAAACGACCGCGCACTCCGCACGCCGGCCGGAACACGCTTTTTAGGCTAGCGTCCGGCCCGGCGACTTAACGGAACCGACGCTGCTCAAGACCCAAACGGATCGCGACGACGACAGGCTTCCGAACGCGCCGAAGCGGGAGGTCACCTGTGCTGCAACGTCTTGAAACCATCGACGCCGATCTGCTCGATCGCGAACCGTCGCCCGCCCCTTTCGCGATGCCGACGTCCCCATCCCCGGTGCTCCCGCCGCCGGTGCGCGCGGTCCCGGCGCTCGGTTCGACCGCGAACTTCATGGATTTCAGGTTCCAGCTCGGCACGCAGGACGGCATCATGGGGCAGATCGCGGCGCGCGCGCCCGACGCCCCCTTTGCTTATGTCGTAACGCCGAATGTCGACCATGTGGTCCGCATCCAGCATCTGCGGTCCGATCTCTGGCCCGCCTACCGTCATGCCTGGATGACGCTGTGCGACAGCCGGATCCTCGCGCGGCTGGCCGCGCGCACCGGCCTGCGCCTGCCGGTCATGCCGGGCAGTGATCTGACCAGCGCGCTGTTCAACACCGTCATCGCGCCCGACGACAGGATCGCGATCCTCGGCGGTGATGCCGCCACGGTCGACGATCTCTGTGCGCGCTATGGCCTAACCAACGTCTTTCACCATGTGCCCAGCATGGGATTCATCGAAAGCCCGGCCGATGCCGCCCGCGCGGTCGATTTCCTCGTCGCCACCCGCGCGCGTTACAGCTTCCTTGCGGTCGGATCGCCGCAGCAGGAGATGATCGCCTACCGCGTCGCCAAGCTCGGCCTCGCGATCGGCATCGGGTTCTGCGTCGGGGCCAGCCTGGATTTCCTGACCGGTCGGCAGCGCCGCGCGCCGCGCGCGATGCAGAAGGTCGCGCTGGAATGGCTGTTCCGGCTGCTGTCGAACCCGCGCCGGCTCTGGCGGCGCTACCTGGTCGACGGCCCGTTGATCCTGCACGTCTATCGCAGCTGGCGGCGACGCAGCCGGGCCCTGCGCTGACGCCGTCGCCGGCGCTCAAGGAGGTCCACCGTCCAGCATCTGCGCCAGCATCGCCGCGCCGCGCATGCTGCTGAACCCCGCCGCGATCTTGCGCCGGCCCGCCGCGCCCAGGTCTGCGGCGCGGGCCGGATCCCGCGCCAGCGCGATCAGCTGCGCCGCCATCGCCCGCGGATCGCCCGGCGGCACCAGAACCCCGTCGACCGCGTCGTCCACCAGTTCCGGGACACCGCCCGCGCCGGTCACCACGACGGGCAGTTCCATCGCCATCGCCTCCATGATCGCAACGCCCAGCGGTTCGGCCAAGCTGGCGAGTGCGAAGAGATGCGCCGCCTCCAGATGGCCGCGCAGGACATGCTCGTCCACCGCACCCAGCAACGTGACACCCACCGCCCCCGTGTCCGCGATCAGCGCGCTCAGCACCTGGCGGTAGCCGCCGCCCCCGCCCTCATCCTCGCCGCATATGCTCAGCCGCGCATCAATCCCCGCCGCGCGGACGATCGCGACCGCCATGATAAGGTCGGCATGACCTTTGCCGGGGTTCAGCCGCCCACATGACAGGATCCGCAACGGCCCAGCGCCCCGCCACGGCGCATAGCCGCTGGTCCGCCGGAAATCGTCGAGGTCCACGCCCATCGGCGCGATGCCGGTGCGCACCGGGAACGCTTCGCCCAGCGCCGCCGCGGTGGCGGCATACAGTTGCCGCGTGATGATCAGTGCGAACGTCGTGTGCCGCCATTTCTCGTGCTGGTTCGGCCCGTAATCGCCGAGCGGGCCGTGCAGGGTCAGGCTGTACGACAGCCCCGACAGCAGCCGCGCGAACATCGCGATATGCGCCGAGTCCGCGCAGGAATGGACATGGACATGGCTCCACCCGCGCGCACGCGCCAACGCCGCCAGCCGCCCGCCCAGCACCGCCAGTGCGATCAACCTGATCCGACCACGCCGGTCGAGCCCCTGGGCACGCCGGATCGAATCCAAACACCGTATCCAGCCGCCCGGAAACGCCCGGCCAATCGCGGCCGCGGCCCCACCGATCGACGCACCGTCGCGATCGGTCAGGTACACGGTCCGCGCCATCGCCTCCGCGCCCCAATCATGCGCGTTGACGCCGCGCGCCGGCCGCCGCGTCGACACGAGCTCCGCCTCGACCGCCATACCCGCCAGGGCACGCAGTTCGCGCCAGAAGAAGCTGTGCGTCTGGCCCGGAAATTCGGGAACGAGGTAACCGATCCTGTGCATTCCGCCTTTATGCCCGCGGTCCGCGCGGCTGCCTTTACCGCGAAACGCCCCCCGCTTTTGCCGCAGGTGCCAGCGCCGACAGCGGGACCACGCCGCCGTCCCCGAACCGCACCTTCGCCACCCGCGTCACGATCATGTCGCCCGCCGGCCCCGTCACGCGCACGCCGCCGTCGGCCGCCGCGAAACGATAGGCCGCGCGCTGGCCGCCGAGCTGCAGCACGTCGTCGCCTCCCCCACCGTCGATCCGCACCGCCGCGCCGCCACCCGGGACGAAGCGGTCGTCACCCGCCCCGCCGATCAGAATGTCGTATCCGTGCGCGGTCCCGGCGATCGTCTCGCCCGCCGGGCCGCCGCGGTGGATCCGTGCATCGGCATAGGCGACCGCCGCCCCGTCCGACCTTGGCGGATTGCGCCCGATCCAGTCGCGTAACGCCTGGTATCGCGGCGTCGTGGCCTGCTTGACCGTCTCCAACGCAGACCAGTTCCCCCATTTGGACGGCGTGCTTATGATCCCAAAATTGACGTACAGCGCGCCGCCCGCCGCCTGGAACGCCCGGTAGTTGCGCGTTTCTAGCGCGTGGAACTCCGGCCGGCGCTGCAACCGTGCCAGGAAATTCGTATAGGTCGCGTCGCCATGCTGCGACATCGGCGTCGTCTCGCCGAACCCGCTTTCATAGGTGACGAGCGTCAGCCCGCGCTTCCGCGCCTGTTCGGCGTGGTAGAGGTAGAAGGGTGCGTTGACGGTATCGATGCGGTCCGCCAGCGCCTTGATCGCCCGCCCGTACCCGCCGTCCGCGTCGGTCCACCACCCCTGCACCACCGGCACCGCGGCATCGTCGTTCATCGTGCCGTCGTAATAGCCGGTGATCGCATAGTCGTCGTACCCGGCTGATGTCGGCGCCGGCCGCCCGGCCGCATCCTGCCAGTCCGGCGCGTCGAGTCCGTCCGCCTCCAGCCCCTTCCACCCGAACTGCGTGTTGTACGTCATCCGCACGCGCCCGCGGCCGGCCGGCCCGAACGCCGTTTTCCAGATCGCCCCCACCTGCGCCCCGCGCAGCCCGTACCACCGCATCCATTTCGCATCGGGGCTGAACCGCACACGCGCCTTCGCCTCGGCGAACAAGGCCTGCGGAAACATGCGGTTCCACACCTCGTTCGACAATTCGACATGCACCGCCAGGTCGGGGCGCAGATGGTCGCGGACATAGGTCGCAAAGCCGCGGACGTAGTCGTCGCTGGCGTTGATCGGCATGTTGAACCACGGTTCCGCGCCCGTCCGGTTGGCGATCTCGACCATCGCCTCCACCGGCACGCCGCGCCCGCCATCACCCCAGCGGCGGTCGGTCGGCACCGCCCGGTCGGCCCAGCGCAACCAGGGCGCCGCCCGGATCGCGGCATCTCCCTCGATCGCGCGGCCCGCCGCGTCGAACAGCACGTTAGTCGCCATCCAGTCCATGAACCGCAACACCGCAAACGGCGCGACCTTTTCCAGAAATGCCGGATTGAACGTCAGCCCCGCCGCCTGGAGCGCCACGTCCGCCTCGCGCACCACTTGGATGTCGCGCAGATAGTCGCCGCGCCCGGCCGGGTCAGTGGCCGACAACCGCAGATACAGGCTGCCCGTGTCGCTCGCGCGCACCACCATCCGTCCGGGCGTGCGCGATACCGTCGTCGATCCGCCCACGCCCACGACGTCCAACGTCCCCTGCCCGGCATAGGTGACCACGTAGCGCGCGCCCGGTTCCGCCGCCGGATTGTCATGGATGACGTTCAGCAGCGCGGACGTGTAGCGCAGCGGCGATCCCGGCCCCGGCAACCGCATGACCCACCCGGCACGGTCCAGCGCGACGGGCTCGCCGGTATCATATTCGGTGGCCGTCTGCGGCAACCACCCGCTCGATGATTTCATCAGGTCGATCATCGCCAGCCCGGGGTTCCAGTAGGCCAGCCCGTCCAGGTTCGTCCCGATCGGCAGGACCGCGCGACGCGCCGGCGGCCGCGGCTCCACCGCCGAGCCAGCCGGTCCGCAGGCCACCGAGCACAGCCCGAGGCCAAGGATCACGATCAGGCGGGAAGCCGCGATATGCTGGATAATCCCCACTTCGTTCGCACCACTTCTATCGCGATCGGAATTCCGTAAGACTGATCGCAGCTTACCGGACGATACGGACTGCATAACCGGACATGACCGGACAGACCATGTCCGTAACAGCGTAGGCATAATACAGGATCGGTATTGCAATGTATGCGGCACAACCCTTCCTGGCTGGGTCCCGGATCTTGAAACAGAGGCGGTACCGTGTTCTGTTGCTGGCCGAAGTCGCCAATCCGGACATGGTCAGCGTGCCGCTCGTCGCCTGGTCGATCGCGGCGGCGCTGGCAAAGGTCGCGGACGTCCACCTCGTCACCCATGTCCGCAACCGCGATGCGATCGCCGCCCGCGGCTGGCAGGAGGGGCGCGACTTCACGATCATCGATACCGAATGGCTGGTGCGCGGCATCTTCCGGACGGCGCGGCTGCTGGGCGCGGGCGAGGAACGCGGCTGGACGATCTTCCAGGCGCTGGCCCCGCTCGGCTGCCTCGCGTTCGAACGGGCGACCTGGGCGCGCTTCGCCGGCGCACTGCGGGCAGGCGACTACGACCTCGTCCACCGCCTGACGCCGATGAGCCCCACCACGCCGTCGATCCTCGGCCCGCGGCTGAAGGCGGTCGGCGTGCCGCTCGTCGTCGGCCCGCTCAACGGCGGGCTGCCCTGGCCCCCCGGCTTTGCGGAGCGCATGCACCGCGAACGCGAAGGGTTGTCGCGGCTTCGCGGGCTGCATCGCCTGCTGCCGGGCTACCGCGCGACGCGCCGCGATGCAGCCGCGTTCCTCGCCGGGTCGCGCCATACGCTGGGCGAAATCCCGCGCTATGCCCGTCCGCAGAGCGTCTACCTGCCCGAAAACGGGATCGACCCGACCCGGTTCGGCAAGTCGCGCGTGCGGCGTGCGCAGGCGCCGTTGCGCGGGGCGTTCGTCGGCCGGTTGGTCCCCTATAAATGCGCCGATCTGCTCATCCGCGCCGCAGCGGACCTGATCCGTGCCGGCAAGCTGACTCTCGACATCATCGGCGACGGACCGGACCGCGCGATGCTCAACGCGCTCGTCGCGGACCTCGGGCTCGATCACGGCGTCACGCTGCACGGCACCGTCGCGCATGCCCGCGTGCAGGACCTGCTAGTCGACTGCGATTTCCTCGCCTGCCCCAGCATCCGGGAATTTGGCGGCGGCGTGGTGCTGGAGGCGATGGCACTCGGCGTCGCGCCGATCGTCGCCGACTATGGCGGCCCGACCGAACTGGTCGACGACGACACCGGCATCCGCGTCCCGTTCAGCGGCCCGGATGATCTCGTCGCCGGCCTGCGCGCGACTTTGGAGGCACTGGTCCGTGATCCGACCCGGCTCGATCGGATTGGCACCGCCGCAGCGGCCCGCGTCGCGGCCCTGTTCACGTGGGACCGGAAGGCGGAACAGCTGCTCCGCGTTTACGACTGGGTGCAGGCGCAGGGCCCCCGCCCCGACCTGCTGATCACCCCGCCGGCGGACGCGCCCGCGCCTGCCGAGCCCGCTGCCCCCGCCGCCGCAATGCAGGGCTGACGCGCATGGCCACCGTCGTCATCCTGGTGCTCAGCTTGATCACCTTGCTGCTGCTGCGCGCGGTGCCGGGGCCGATCGGTCGGTTGGCCGGTCCGCATCAGCTGGCGCTCGCGCTCGCACTGCCCATCGCGGCCAATTTCGGCGGCACCTATACGCTGTTCGCGATCGGGACGATGGGCCTGATGCTGCTCGCCCCCGCGATCACCGGCCGCGGCCTGGAACTGCCGCACGCCGCCGATGTCGCGCTCCGTGCCCGGCTCTACGTCTTCGCACTGCCGATGATGCCGATCCTGACGCGCACGGTGGCCGTATCGGGCCTCACGCTCGTCCAGATGACCTACGTCAACCTGCTGTCGCTCGGGATGGTGATGGCCATGATCCGCGCGGGGCAGAGCCTGCGTACGTCGTCGCTCGCCGGCTGGGATGTGCTGGCCGCGATCATGATCCTGGTCCAGCTGTTCATGAATGCTCGGGGCCAGGATGCCGGCTTTGCGGTACGCGCCACGCTCAATGTCCTGATGAACCTCGGCCTGCCCTATCTGATCGTCAGCCGCGCCTGCCTGCGCGCGCGCGCACCCGATATGCTGCTGTTGTCGCTCGTCGTCGCGGGCTGCGTGCTGGCGGTCATGGCGCCCGCGGAATCGGTTCATCACTGGCTGTTCTACGATTCGATGCCGGCGGCGGCGAACGCCGATCCGGAACTGATCTCCGGCTATACCAAGCAGCGCGACGGGCTGCTCCGCGCGCACGTCACCTACGGCGAATCGACCGGGCTCTCGCTGCTGTTCGGCCTGCTGATCGTCATGGTCTTCGCGTTGCGCGACCGGATCGGACCGCGCCGCATCGCCGCTGGTCTCGCCCTGCTGTTGTCGGCCGGGCTGCTCTTCACCTTTGCGCGGGTCGGCTACATCGTCGTCGCACTCGGCCTGCCCGCCTGCGCCGCCTACGAGCGGCGCTGGCGTCAGCTCGCGACGCTGCTGCTGGTCCTGCCCGGGCTGATGGGCGTCCTGCTCGTGGCGGCGCGCTATCTCCCGGTCGTCGCCGCCTCGATCGGCATCAGCGACGATGCCGCCGGCTCCGTCGACTACCGCTCGCAGCTGCTCACCGCCGGGCTGCAACTGATCCGCGAAAACTGGCTGACCGGCATCAGCTTGAAGACGTTGCTGGAGGAACTCGCCTTCCTTCAGACCGGTGAACAGATCGTCGATCTGGTCAACCAGCCGCTTGTCATCTTCATCCAGGCGGGCGTGTTCGGCGGCCTGCTCTATTTCGCAATGTTCGGGGCGGTGCTGGCCACTTTGTTCGCCCGCGGCCCACGGCTGGACGCCGATGCCCGCGCGGCCGGTGCCGCCTGTTTCGCCGGGCTCATCGGCATGATGGGCAGCCTGACGACGACCAGCTTCGGGCGGAACGAGATCACCTACATCGTGCTGCTCGCCGCGGGTGCCGGCGTCGCCGCGCGCCGTCGCCGCCCACGGCCGGTGGCGTCACCCGCCGCCGAACAGCAGGAAATACAGTTCGTTCCCGCCGACGCCCATCAGTAACCCGAAACCCAGCGCCGCCAGCATCAACAGCTCCTCACCGATCCGGAACACTCCGATCCGGCCGAGCTCGTACCAGCAGTACAGCATGACCGGGATCTCGATCAGCCCCACTGCGGCAACCAGCCCGATCGGCCCGGCGATCAGGAACCCGGCCGTCCCCATCGCCAGCAGCCAGCCCAGCCGGACGAGGTTGGCGATCAGCAACGTCCGCACCCGCCCCGCGACGATCAGCACCTCGCGCGCGGCATAGTTGTTGAGCGCGAAGGCCGGCGCGATCGACAGGATCTGCATGTACCGCGCCGCATCGGCATAACGCGGATCGTAGAGCAGGTGGATCACCGCCGGCGCCATCGCGATGAACCCGCCCATCGCGACCAGATACAGCAGCATTACCCAGCGCCGCCCGGCATAATAGACCGCGGCAAGCACATCGCTCCCCCGCCGCAGCGCATCGGCATAGGCCGGCAGCAGGACGCGGTTCGGATAGAGCTGCGTAAAGGCGGACGGCGCACCGGACAGGTTCGACGCCAGCACATACAGCCCGAACACCCCGAACGGGACCAGCCTGGACAGCGCGAACTTGTCGAAATTCGACAGCAGCACTTGGATCGTGTGCGCCCCCGCGACGGTCCGCCCAAACCGCCACATCGCGGTCACCTCCGCCCGGTCATAGCCGAACCGCCGCCGCGATCCGGGGAACAGGAGATAGCTCAGCACGGATCGCAGCGCCGTACCGATCAACCCGCCGATCACGATCGCCCAATAATTGTGCAGCAACAGCGCGAGCAGGATGCCGATCACCGTCTGTGAAACCGCGGTCACGATATCGAGCAGGCTCAGCATCGCCAGCCGCTGCCGCCTGATGGCCGACAACGGGGCGAGCGAGGATATCCCCTCGATCACGAACTGGAATGCGGTGACGACGATCACCGCGTGCATCGCCGGCTTGTCGAGCAGCCCGGCGATCGGTCCGGCCAGCACGAGCAGGATTAGCGTCAGCAGCGCCGACCGGACCAGCCGCACCGTCCAGACGATGTCGAGCAGCCGCGGCTCGTCCCCGCGCGGATGCTGGACGATGTAGACGCCGAACCCAAAGTCGGAGATCATCCCCATCACGACCAGAATGGCCGCGGTGATCCCCGCCACGCCGAAATCGGCCGGTGACAGCGCGCGCGTCAGGATGATCGTGCTCAGGATACGCAGTGCGTTGGCGGCCACGATCGTGCCCGCGACCATGCTGGTGCCGCTGGTCAGCGCGGTCCGCCACGTCGGCGGGAACGCGGCACTAGCCATGTCGGGACGGCGCCCCCCGCCTGCCCCCGCTCACGCCGCGGCCGGCGTCAGGAGTTCCAGATACCGGTCGGCCGCATGCGCCGTCGTGAACTGCCCCAGCCAGCCGTCGGCGGGCGGAGCCGCGGGCGCGCGTTCCGACAGCACGCGCAGCATCTCGGTCGCCAGCCGGTCGCTGTCGCCGACCGGGATCAGCGTACCGTACCGCCCACCGGCCAGCGCTTCCGCGGGGCCGGACGGGCAATCGGTAGCGATCACCGGCGTGCCGACCGCCATCGCTTCGATCACGACATTGGCCAGGCTTTCGAAATCGGACGACAGCACCAGCAGCGCGGCCTTCGCGACATAGGCATGCGGATTCGGCGCGAAGCCCGGCATGGCGACGTCCTCGTCCAGCCCCAGCGTGCGGACCAACGTCTCCAGCATCTCCCGCTCCTGCCCGTCCCCCAGGATCAGCAGCTTCACGGTCCGCGTCGCGCGCACCTGTGCGAACGCGCGGATCAGCATCGCGAAATTCTTCTGCGGTTCCAGCCGGCCGACCGCGATCACCACCGGCACGTCCGATGCGGTGAACCACGGATGATCGACCGCCTCGCGCGATTGCGCGATCAGCGCATCGCTCACGATCGGGTTGTAGATGCATTCGATCGATCCCGGATCGATGCGCAGCACGTCGGCCAGGTCGTTCGCCGTCCCGCGGCTGACCGCGACGATCGAATCGGCGTGCGGGTACAGGTAGTGCGCCAGCGGGAAGAACCAGTAGCGCGCCTGCCACGGCCGCGGCGCGGCGCGATCGACCGACGGGAAACAATGCTCCGTCAGCATCAGCCGCAACGGGATTCCCGCCAGCCGCCGCGCCACCACGGCATACAGGTTGGGAAAGCCGAAGCTGGTACACATCATCGCGCGCGGCCTCCGCTCGCGCAGGAACCGCACCAGCTTCACCATCCGCGTCACCGGGTCGCGCGCGCCCAGCACGCGGTACGCGATGCCGGCCGGGATCAGTGTGCGGAACGGCGAATAGGGATTGTCCAGGTCGACCAGGATCAACGGCACCAGCCCCCGCGCCTGGAATTCCTCGGCTAGGTTGAACACGACCCGGTCGACCCCGCCATTGTGCAGCTGCCGCGTATAGAAGACGATATCGATGCGACCCGGCGGGCCAAGCTCATCATCGGTCATGCTGCCACTCCGGTCATGCGGGAACGGGGACGGCGGTCGCCGTCTGCGGTGTCTCGGCCACGGGCCGCTGCTCGGCGATCGTCGCGGACAGGATGGCGAGCACCCGCCGCGCCTGTTCGTCCCAGCCCAGCCCGGCCTCTTCCAGATGCCGGCGGGCCGCCGCACCCAGCCGACGGCGCAGCGGTGCATCGTCGGCCAGGGTCCGCATCGCGGCGGCCAGCCCCTCGACCAGCGCATCCTCCGACGCCGGATCGATCAGCAGCGCGCAGTCGAGCCCGGCATATTGCGCGGCACCCGCCCAATCGACGCCGATGATCGGCAGGCCGGTGGCCATCGCCTCCATCATCGCCATCCCGCCGCATTCGCGCAGCGACGGCGTCACGAAGACGTCGGTCCGGGTCAGCAGGTCGACATAGGCCTCGATCGGCAACCGCCCATGCAGCACGACCTGCGCCTCCAGCCCTTCCAGCCGGACCAGCGCGGCGATCGTGTCGAGCAACTCCCCGTCGCCGACCAGATCAAGCCGCACGCGACGCCGCGCCTGCCCGTCGCCAGCATCGTCCCGCGCCAGCAACGCGAAAGCGCGCACTAGATAGCCGATCCCCTTCCAGTCGACGAAGCGCCCGCAGAAGATGAACGACACGACCCCGTCGGGATCGTCCGGCAACGGCGCCCGTTCCTGCCACCGGCGCAGGTCGACCGCGCTTTCCATCTGCATGTGAATTCGCCCGCTCGTCCGCGCCGGCAGCGCGGCGCGCGTCCGCTCGTTGGCGACGATCAGCGCGGCGGCGCGGCGCTTGCCCGGGATCAGCCCGTGCAGCACCGCCGACCCCGCCCGCGCCGCCCATATCATCAGCGTCACGACCGGCCCGTCCAATGTGCGGAACGCGGGCGGCAACGCCATCCCGCCGCTCATCGGCCCGATCACCACCGGCCGCCCCAGCTCGAACAATGCGCTTACCGCCTTAGCCGCGATCGGCGTCGGCTGGAACACCACGTCCACTCGCTGCTTCGCGATCACCGCCCTCGCCATGCGCCGCACCCGGAACTGCGTCAGAATCTGGATCAGCTGGTTGACGACCAGGTCCTGCACACGGTGCGGCAGGAACCGTTCCAGCGCGAACAGTCTGCGCTGCAGCCACCCGTCCGCCACGAACCGCACCCGCGCGAACATCGCCGGCGGCAGGTCCCGCCTCAGATCCTCGCGCACCCGCTCATGGCAGATGACGTCCACCTGGTGCCCCGCGGCCAGAAACTCGATCAGATAATGATAGGGCAGGATCGTCTCGCCGCTCAGCCGCAGCGAGATATTCTCCGCGACGAGCAGGATGTGCATTGGCCGGTCGGGTTCGATCGCCTCCATCTGCATCCCGCCGTCCTCTTCCCGGTCGTGTCCGCCGTTCGATACCCGCGCCACCGGACGCTCCGCCAGTTGCGACCAACCTGTGCCGTCGTCCCCCCGCCGGGAAATCCCCACGGGATACGTCGTGGGGCCGCACCGGTATTCTCCCGTACCGCCCGCTCCGCGATGCTGCCCGGACGCAGGAGTGGCCCCATGAACCGACCCCCATGCCGAACAAGACCGCCTCGGTCGGGACGTCCGTCTTGACCGCGCTGGCCTGGCTGCTGGCAGGTATCGCCGCCTGGCCGATGACCGTGGTGATCGTCGAATGCCTCGCCGGCGTGCGTGCGCCCGTGGCCGCATCGCCGGACGACGCCGTCGACCCGCCACCGTTCGGCGTGATGGTCCCGGCGCATGACGAGGCGGCCGGCATCGGTCCGGTCCTGGCCGCGATCCATGCCGAACTCCGGCCCTGCGACCGCATCCTGGTCGTCGCCGACAATTGCACGGACGCCACCGCGGCGATCGCGCGGGCAGCCGGTTCGGACGTCGTCGAACGCACAGCGCCGGACCTGCGGGGCAAGGCCTACGCACTCGCGTTCGGGCGCGACCAGCTCGCTGCTGATCCGCCGACGGTCGTCGTGCTGGTCGACGCCGATTGCCGGCCCCTGCCTGGGGCGCTGCGCCGGCTGGCGGCCAGCGCCGCGCGACACGATGCCGCGGTGCAGGGGCGCTACCTGCTCGATCCGCCGACGACAGCCGGTGCCGCGGTCCGGATCTCGGCCTTTGCATTTATGGTTCGCAACATGGTGCGCCAGCGCGGGCTCGACCGGATCGCCGGCATGGCGCAGCTCCAGGGGTCGGGCATGGCGATGCCGTGGCGGATCTTCTCCACAGCCCCGCTCGCCACCGCCTCGCTGGTCGAGGATCTGAAGCTCGGGCTCGACCTCGCGCTGTCCGGCGAGACGGTGCGCTTCGCGGACGACGCGCGATTTCTGGCCGCCACCGCGTCGCTCACCGCGACCGCGACGCAGCGCACCCGGTGGGAACAGGGCATGCTGGCCACCGCCACAGCCTACCTGCCCCGCCTGATCGCCGCCGGCCTCGCACGACGGCCCGCTTTGCTGTTGATCGCCGCGGACCTCAGCGTGCCGCCGCTCGCCCTGCTCGCCGCGCTCGTCGGCGCGACGCTGCTCGTCCTGGGGCTAGTGGGCGTGATTGGCAGTTCGGCGGCACCTTTCCTCTTCCTGCTTACGGTCGGTTGCCTGTTTGCCGGCGTTCTCGCGCTCGTCTGGTCGCGGCTCGGTCGCGCCGTCCTGCCCCCGCGCATGATCACGGACCTGCTCGGCTACGTGGCCTGGAAACAGCCGATCTACCTTCGCCTGCTCCGCCGCCGCGAGCAAAGCTGGATCCGCACGAGTCGCGACCCATGAACCGAACCCAGCCACTCAATTCGCCCGTCATCGGCGCCGTCGTCATCGGCCGCAACGAAGCCGCCCGGCTCGGGCGTGCGCTGGCCAGCGTGCGGGAACAGATCGCCACGATCGTCTATGTGGATTCGGGATCGCAGGACGCGAGCCGGGAAATCGCCGCGTCGCTCGGCGTCGACGTCGTCCGGCTGCCGATCGCCTCGGGCTTCACCGCCGCACGCGCACGCAACGCCGGGTTCGCCCGCCTGCGGACGCTCCTCCCCGCAGTCGACCTCGTTCAGTTCGTCGACGGCGACTGCGACCTTGAACCCGGCTGGGTCGCCGCCGCGACCGCGTTCCTGCGCGCCGTGCCCGACGCCGCTGTCGTCTGCGGCCGGCGACGCGAACGCTTCCCGGATGCCAGCCGCTACAACCGACTGTGCGACCATGAATGGGACACGCGGATCGGCCGGACGGAAAGCTGCGGCGGGGATGCGCTGTTCCGCGCGGCCGCCTTTGCCGCCGTCGACGGCTTCTGCGACACGCTGATCGCGGGCGAGGAACCCGAACTCTGCCACCGCCTGTCGCGCGCCGGCTGGACGATCCACCGCATCGATCACGCCATGACGCGGCACGATGCGGCGATGACCCGGTTCGGCCAGTGGTGGCAGCGCAATCGGCGCAGCGGCTATGCCCACGCCCAGGCTCTGACGATGCGCGACGGGCTCGACACCCGGCTGCTGCGGATCGTCGCCAGCAACATCTTCTGGTCCACCCCGGTCGGCTGGCCGCTCTGGCCGCTACTCTGGTTGCGCCTGCTCGTCCGGCGCGGTGCGCTGTACGCGACCTATACGACCATCGGCAAGCTGCCGCATCTCCATGGACAGATCGACTATTGGTCGCGGCAAAGGCGGCTTATAGAATATAAATGATGGCGCAACCATCAATGCGCGGATGGTAGAATCCACCACATAATCGACCAACTTGGCGATCTTAGCGGATCGTCCTACCAGACTATATCGATCTTTTATCAGGGTCGTTGCCGAATACGGGGGGAATGATCATGCGATACTTGTGGGTCACGTCCGTGCCCGTCGCCTGCACGCTGTTGCTCGCGACGCCCGCGCCGGCCCGCACCTGCGCCGCTGCTACGACGGCGTTGCCCGCTACGGTCTGCCGCGCGGATCGTGATCGCAACGCTCGCGACGTCGCTGTCACCTGGGGCACCGCACTCGCCCTACTCTGCAGCGCCGGCATCGCCGGGGGCCAGGCCGCGCGCCGCCGCTCGGCCCGGGCGGTCCTGTCATGACGCCGGACGGGCTACCTGACCGGAGCGAGGCCTTCCCCGCCTTGCCTGTGCGCGGACCACGGTGGCGCTGCGTCCTGATCGGGTCGGAAACGCTGCTGATGCGGTGCGGCGACATGCTGATCGCCGCCGGGCACCGGATTGCGGCGGTCGTCAGCGACGCGCCCGCCATCCGTCGTTGGGCGGAGGACGCCGGCATCGCGCCGACGACGCTGGCGCAGCTCCCGGCGCTTGCTCCGTTCGACTATCTGTTCAGCATCACCAATCTGTCCGTCTTGGCGGCCGAGACGCTCGCATTGCCGCGCAAGGCCGCGATCAATTTCCATGACGGCGTCCTGCCCGACTATGCCGGCCTCAACACGCCGGCCTGGGCGCTGCTGAACGGCGAACTCCGCCACGGCGTGACGTGGCACGCGATGACCGCTGACGTCGACCGCGGCGACATCCTCGTCACGCGGTCGTTCGGGATTGAGGTCGGCGAAACCGCTCACTCCTTGAACACGCGTTGCCTGGCCGAAGGGATCGCCTCTTTCGCCGTGCTGATCGACGGCCTCGCCGCCGGAACGATCTCCGGCCGGCCGCAGGACGCCGCGCCGACACGTTACTACAGCCGCACCGATCGCCCGTTCGCCGCGGCAATGATCATGTGGGACCGCCCGGCGGACGCCATCGCCGCCATGGTGCGCGCACTCGATTTCGGCGGCCACCGCAATCCGCTCGGCATGCCCAAGACGTCGTTCCGCGGCACACCGTTGCTGGTGGTGGAGGCGACACCGCTCGCCGATGCCTCAACCGCCGCGCCGGGCACGATCGTCCGCGCCGACCGCACCGCCCTCCATGTCGCGACCGGCACCACCGATCTCGCGCTGGTCCGCATTGCCGGGATCGACGGTCGCATGATCGCGCTGCCCGATGCGATCGACCGGTTCGGGCTGTGCCCCGGCAGCCGGCTCGAACCCGCGACCGATCTGGCTGCGCTGTCGGTCCATGACGCCGCCTGCGCCGGGCATGAACATTGGTGGCGCCGGCGCCTGGCGCAGTCCCGCCCGCCGGTGCTGGACCTATCACCCGGTGAGCCCGCCGAGGAACGCGTCGTCACCGACGACGCGGTCGACGGTCATGCCGACGGCCAGCTCCTGCTCGCCGCCGCGGTAGCGTGCCTTGCCCGCGTCGCCGACCGATCCGGGTTCGAAATCGGCTTTTCCGATCCGGTCTTCGCCGCACAGGACGCGCCGGTCGCCCACTGGGTCGCGCGCCGCCTGCCGCTGCGCATCGATATCGATTGGCAGGCGGGGCTCGGCACGCTGGCCGCCGCGCTCGACACCGACATCCGCCGCCTCCACCGCCATATCGGCTACGCCATCGACCTCGTCGCGCGCAGCCCCGAACTCACCGGGATCGATACCGACCTGCCCGTCGCAGTGACACTGGTCGATCGGCTCGACGACGCGGATGCCGACGCCGACGCCGCCCTCACGCTCGCGATCCGGACGGATGGCCGGGGTTGCCGCTGGATCCATGATCCTGCCCGGCTCGACATGGCCCTGTTCGCAACGATCCGTTCTGCGTTCCACGCGCTGCTCGCCGCCGGCCACGCCGATCCCGATCGTCCGGTGGCACTCCTCCCGCTGATGGCCGACGCCGACCAAGCCCGGATGGTCCATGGCTGGAACCAGACGGCGGCCCCGTGGCGCGACGATGCCTGCGTCCATCACCTGTTCGCCGAACAGGCCGCACGCACGCCCGACGCGCCGGCGCTGACCTGCGACGGCGTCACGCTGAACTATGCCGATCTGGACGCGCGTGCGAACCGCTTCGCGCGCCACCTCGCGTCGCTCGGCGTGGGCCGCGGAACGCTGGTTGGGCTGCACCTCGAACGCTCGCTCGACATGGTTGTCGCATTGATCGGCATCCACAAGGCGGGCGGCGCCTATGTCCCGCTCGACCCGGCCTACCCCGCCGCCCGGCTCGCCCACATGATCGCCGACAGCGCCGCGCTGCTGATCGTCAGCCGCACGGCGCTGGCCGCCACGCTGCCGCCCGGTCCGGCCCGCGTGCTGTGCATCAATCAGGACATGGCCGTCATCGCGCTGTTGCCGGACACCGCGTTCGACGGCGGCGCGGGGCCCGCCGACCTCGCCTATGTCATCTACACCTCCGGATCGACCGGCCTGCCCAAGGGCGTCATGGTCGAACATCGCAACGTCGCGAACTTCTTCGCCGGCATGGATGCGCTGATCAAACCGGGCGGCGTGTGGCTGGCCGTCACCAGCCTCAGCTTCGACATCTCCGTCCTCGAACTCTGCTGGACGATCGCGCGCGGCGCGCATGTCGTGATCGCGCCGGCCGATGCCGCAACGTCGCGTGCCACCGCCGCACCCCGCGGCCCCGTCGCGTTCAGCCTGTTCTACTTCGGCAATGCCGACAGCAGCGAAGAGCCAGATCCCTACCGCCTGCTGCTGGACGGCGCGCGCTTTGCGGACGACCACGGCTTTTCCGCGGTCTGGACTCCGGAACGCCATTTCCATGCGTTCGGCGGCCTTTATCCCAACCCGGCGGTGACCGGCGCGGCGATCGCGGCGATCACCACGCGCGTCGCGATCCGCGGTGGCAGCGTCGTCGTGCCGCTGCATCACCCGCTGCGCGTGGCGGAGGAATGGGCGCTGGTCGACACGCTGTCGCACGGCCGCGCCGGTATCGCCTTTGCCGCCGGGTGGCAGCCCGATGATTTTGTCCTGCGGCCCGATGCCTTTGCGGACCGGCCGGCCGCGCTGATGACCGGGATCGACGTCGTCCGCGGCCTGTGGCGGGGGGAGGCGCGCAGCTTCCCCGGCCCGCTCGGATCGGACGTCGCGGTGCGCAGCTTTCCGCGGCCGGTCCAACCGGAACTGCCGTTCTGGATCACCACCGCCGGCAACCCGGACAGTTTTGCCGCCGCGGGCCGGGCCGGCGCGTCGGTCCTCACCCATCTGCTGGGCCAGACGGTAGCCGAACTGGCCGACAAGATCGCCACCTACCGCGCCGCGTTCGCCGCTGCGGGTCATGCGGGATCGGGCCAGGTCGCGCTGATGCTGCACAGCTTCGTCGGCGACGATGCCGACGCGGTGCGCGACGTCGTCCGGCAGCCGCTGACCGACTATCTGCGGACCTCCACCAACCTGCTCAAATCGTTCGGCTGGTCGTTTCCCGCCTTTCGCCGTCGTCCGGGCATGACCGATACGCAGCCCGATCTCGCCGGACTGGACGATGACGAGATGGCCGCGCTGCTCGATCACGCCTTCACCCGCTATCACGACACCGGTGGCCTGTTCGGCACGCCCGCGCATTGCCTCGCGATGGTCGATCGAGTCCGCGCGGCCGGTGTCGATGAGATCGCCTGCCTGATCGATTTCGGCGTGCCGGCGCAGACCGTGCTCGATCACCTGCCTGCGCTCGATCGGCTGCGGCAGCTGTCGATCGATCCGCCGCAGCTCGATCAGAGCCCGGTCGCGCTCATGCTCCGCCACGGCGTCACCCATCTCCAGTGCACGCCCTCGCTGGCGCAGATGCTGGTCGCGGACGACGCGGCCGCACCCGCACTCGCGCGGCTCGACATGATGATGGTGGGGGGCGAAGCATTCCCCCCCGCGCTCGCCCGCCGGCTCGAAACGCTCGTCGGCGGCAACGTCGTCAACATGTACGGGCCGACCGAAACGACGATCTGGTCGACGACGCACCGGCTCGACGGCACCCCCGGCGCGGTCCCGATCGGCCGCCCGCTCGCCAACCAGTCCTGCTTCGTGCTCGACAGTCGGCAACAGCCGGTACCGCCCGGCATTGCGGGCGAACTGGTCATCGCCGGCGCGGGCGTTGTGCGGGGCTATTTGGGCCGGCCGTCACTGACCGCAGAACGCTTCGTGCCGTTGCCGTTCCTGGACGATACACGCGGCTACCGGACCGGCGATCTTGTCCGGCAACGCGCCGACGGTCTGCTCGACTATCTCGGGCGGATCGACAACCAGGTGAAGATCCGCGGCCACCGCATCGAACTGGGCGAGATCGAGTCCGTCCTCGCCACGCACCCCGCCGTGGCGCAAGCCGCCGTCGTCGCGCGGGAGGATACGCCCGGCGACGTCCGGCTGATCGCCTATCATGTCCCCGCCGCCGGGGCCGCGCCGGACGATCTGCGCGCCTACCTCCGCACGCGGCTGCCCGAATTCATGGTCCCCGGCTTCGTGGTCGCGCTGCCGGCGCTGCCTCGCACGCCGAACGGCAAGCTCGACCGCGCGCAGCTGCCGCCGCCCGAACAGGTCCAGCCGGCCGCGCCCGCCGCGTTCGCGGTGCCGATGGAGGGGCTGGAGGCGCGGATCGCGACGGTCTGGCGCGACGTGCTCAAACTCGACGCGGTCGGCCGGAACGACAATTTCTTCGATATCGGCGGCCATTCGCTGCTCGCGGTGCAACTGCACCGCAGTCTGCGCGATTTCGTCGGCCGCCCGCTCGCCCTCACCGATATCTTCCGCTTCCCCACCGTCGCCGCGCTCGCCCGCCACCTGGCGGACGGGGAGGACGACAGCGCGGCCCAGGCGGCGGAGGCGCGCGCGTCCGGGCGCCGCGCCGTCCTGCGCCGGGGCCGCACCGGGGCGCGACCCGCGCTTGCCACCGTGACGAGGGGCTGACCCCATGGACCATGCGACCGATCTCTTCCGCGCCGACGACGGAACCGCCGACGGCGAAGCCGCAGCGGACACCGCGATCGCGATCGTCGGCATGGCCTGCCGCTTCGCCGGCGCGCGCACCCCCGCGGACTATTGGGCCAATCTGCGCGACGGCGTCGAATCGATCGCCCGTTATTCGGACGAGGAACTGCGCGACCGCGGTGTCGATCCGGCGTTGCTCGCCTCCCCCGACTATGTGCGCGCCGGTGCACCGATCGCCGACATGGACTGTTTCGACGCCGCCTTGTTCGGCCTGTCCCCGCGCGACGCGGCGATCATGGATCCGCAGCACCGCCATTTCCTGGAATGCGCGTGGGAGGCGCTGGAGGACGCCGGCCATGTGCCGGCGCGCTTTGACGGCGCGATCGGGGTGTTCGGCGGGTCGGGCCACAACAGCTATCTGGCGAGCAACCTGCTCACCAATCCGTTGCTCGTCCGCGATGTCGGCCGCTTCCTGTTGCGCCATACCGGCAACGACAAGGATTTCCTGACAACGCGCGTCTCCTACCTGCTCGACCTGAAAGGGCCCAGCCTCAACGTCCAGACCGCCTGCTCCACCTCGCTCGTCGCGGTGCATATGGCGGCGCAGAGCCTGCTGACCGGCGAATGCGACATGGCGATCGCAGGCGGCGCATCGATCGAACTGCCGCACGGCCATGGCTACACCTATGACGAAAGCGGCATCCTCTCGCCCGACGGCCATTGCCGGCCGTTCGACGCGGCGTCCGAAGGCACCGTGTTCGGCAGTGGCGTCGGCATCGTCGTGCTGCGCCGGCTGGCGGATGCGGTGGCGGACGGCGACCATGTCTATGCGGTCATTCGCGGATCGGCGATCAACAACGACGGCGCGGGCAAGGTCGGCTATCTCGCCCCCAGCCTGGACGGGCACGCCCAGGCGGTGACCGAGGCGCTCGCGGTCGCCGGCATATCGGCGGACACGATCGATCATGTCGAGGCCCATGGCACCGGTACGCCGGTCGGCGATCCGATCGAGGTCGCGGCACTGACCCGGGCATTCCGCCGCCACACGTCGCGCACCGGCTATTGCGGGCTCGGATCGGTTAAGGCCAATATCGGCCATACCGATACCGCGGCCGGCGTCGCAGGACTGATCAAGGTCGCGCTGGCGCTTCACCACGGGCAAATGCCGCCCACACTCAATCACAGCACCGCCAACCCAGGCTGCGACATCGCACAGACGCCGTTCAGCGTCACCACCCGGCTCACCCCCTGGCCACGCGCCGCGCATGGGCCCCGTCGCGCCGGGATCAGCTCGCTTGGCGTGGGCGGCACGAACGCGCATGTGATCGTGGAGGACGCCCCCGAACGGACGAAGGAAGCCGCCGGCCGCGGGCACCACATCTTCACGCTGTCTGCCCGGTCGGCCTCCGCGCTCGACGCGAACGCTGCGGCTCTCGCCTGTCATCTCGCTTCGCACCCCTGCCTCGACCCAGCCGACGTAGCCTACACGCTGTCGATCGGGCGGCAGGCGCTGCCGCATCGCCGCGTGATCGTGGCCGACGGGATCGCCGACGCGGCGGACGCGCTCGTCACGCCGGCCCGCGTCCATTCGGCGCAGGCCGGCGACGCGCGCCCGGTCGCGTTCCTGTTCTGCGGCGCGGGGTCGCAGCACGTCGGCATGGGGCGCGACCTCTATGACGCCGAACCGGTGTTCCGCGACATGGTCGACGCCTGCATCGATCATTGCCGCGCGCTGGATATCGATCTGCGGCGCTGGCTGTTCCCGGCGGTCGACGACATCGAACAGGCCGCCGCCGAACTGAAACGCCCGTCGGTGGCGCTACCCGCTTTGTTCACCATCCAGGTGGCCCTCGCCCGGCTGTGGCAGGCCTGGGGCGTCACCCCATCCGCCATGATCGGCCACAGCTCGGGCGAATATGCTGCGGCGCACTTGGCCGGCGTGATCGGGCTCGAAGACGCGCTCCGCATCGTCGCCACACGCGGCCGCCTGTTCGAATCCGTACCCGGCGGCGCGATGCTGAGCGTCGCCGCGTCGGAAGATGCGTTGCGCGCGCTGCTGACGCCCGACCTGACCATCGCGGCGATCAACGGCGCGGAACTCTGCGTCGCCTCCGGCCCGGCGCCGTCGATCGACCGGTTGCAGGCGACGCTGGCGGCGGCCGATGTCGAATGCCAGCGCGTGGCGATCGACGTCGCGGCGCATTCCGCGATGCTCGATCCGATCCTCGACGCGTTCCGCGCCTGCCTTTCGACCGTCCGGTGGAGTCCGCCGACGCGGCGCTTCGCATCGAACCTGACCGGCGACTGGATCACCGCGGTCGAGGCGACCGACCCCGAATATTGGGTCCGTCACCTGCGCGAAACGGTCCGCTTCACCGACGGCCTCGCCCGCCTGATGCAGGACCGCGACCAGATCCTGCTCGAGGTCGGGCCGGGCCGCTCAGTCTCCAGCCTCGCCCGCCGGCATCCGGCCCGCTCCGCGGACCAGCCGGTGCTGAACGCGATGCGCCACCCGACCGAGGCGGTCAGTGACTTGGCGCATCTGCTGACGGTAGCGGGCCGGCTCTGGACGCTCGGCGTCGCGATTGATTGGGATGCCTATTGGTCGCGCGAAACCCGCCTGCGCGTGCCGCTGCCGACCTACAGCTTCGACCGCACCCGCCACTGGATCGAGCCCGGCGTGACCGCGTCGCAGGGACCGCAGCACGACGTCACGGAACGGCGCCCCGACATCGCCGACTGGTTCTACGCACCCGTCTGGCACCGCAAGCCGCTGCTCCCCGGCGGTGAGTCGACCGACGGACCCGTGCTGCTCTTCCAGGACCGCGAAGGTCTCGGGACAGCGATCGCGGATCGGCTCCGCACGGCCGGCCGCGTCGTGACGACGGTCCAGACCGGTCGCGTCTTCCGCCGCAACGGACCCGACGGCTTCATCCTGCCGGCCGGCGACAGAACCGCCTACGACGCGCTCGTCGCCGCCCTCGCCGCCGATGGTCGCCTGCCAACCGAAATCTTCCACTGCTGGCTGGTGACCGGCCAGACACCCGCGCGCTCCGACCGCCGGCAGATCGACGGTACTCAGCAAACCGGCTTCTACAGCATGCTTTTCCTGGTCCAGGCGCTGGCCGAGGCGGGGAGCGGTGCGCTCGCCATCGCGGCGATCTCGGACGGTATCCAGCGGGTCTGCGACGAACGACTGCTCGCCCCGGCCAAGGCGACGGTCCTCGGCCTCTGCCGCACCGTCGCGGCCGAGTATCCGGACATCCGCATCCGCAGCGTCGACGTCATCCTGCCCGCGCAGGCCGGCGCGCGCGACCTGCTAGCCGCCGCGCTGATCGCCGAGAACCATGCGACCGACACCGCCGCCACGATCGCGTACCGCGCAGGCGAGCGTTGGGTCCAGTCGTTCGATCCCGCCCCGCCCGCCACTTTGCCAGGACCTGCGCTCCACCTGCGCACGCGTGGCACCTACCTGATCACCGGCGGGCTCGGCGGGCTCGGCCTCGCGCTGGCACGACATCTCGCCGCCACGGTGCAGGCGCGGATCGCGCTGCTGTCGCGCACCGCGTTGCCCCCGCGGGATCAGTGGGACGGCGTGCTGGCGCAGGAAACGGATGATCGCGACGCAACCGTCATCCGCCGCATCCTGGCGGTCGAAGCGGCCGGCGGCGAGGTACTGGTCGTCACCGCCGACGTCGCCGATGCGCAGGCGCTGCGCCGCGCGATCGCGTTGGTCCGCGACCGGTTCGGGGCGATCGACGGCGTCTTCCACGCCGCCGGCGTGCTCGACGACGGCGTCATCCAGTCCAAGACGATGGCGGCGGCGTCCGCAGTCATAGCCCCCAAACTGGCCGGCACGCTCGCGCTGGAGGCCGCACTTGCCGCCGATCCGCCGCGCTTCATGCTGCTGTTCTCGTCGGTCAGCGCCTTCGCCGGCCTGCCGGGGCAGGCCGATTACGCCGCCGGCAACGCCTTCCTGGACGCCTACGCCCAGTCCCGCCGCGATGACGAGCGCACCCGCGTGATGGCGGTCGGCTGGAGCCGCTGGTCCGACGCAGGCATGGCGGCGATCACCGGGCCCGACACGGCCGGCCCGCCCGAACCGATCGGCGCGGGCCTGCCGGTCAACCATCCCTTCCTCGATACGCGGCACGACCTGCACGACGGCGGCCTGCTCGTCACCGCACGGATCGGCCCGGCCACGCATTGGCTCCTCGACGAACATCGCCTGGCCGACGGCAGCGCGCTGATCCCCGGCACCGGTTTCCTCGAACTGGTTCGCGCGGCCGCTACACTGACCGCCGACGGCGCCCTCCTGCTTACCGACGCCGCGTTCCTCGCGCCGTTCGCGGTCGGCGCCGGCGATACACGCGACCTGCGCATCCATATCGCACCGATCCACGCGGGGGCCCCGGTCCCGTTCGTCCTGTACGGCCGCGCCACCTCGTCTCCGGACGCCGGCTGGACGCTTCACGCCCGCGGCACGATCGGCCACGACACCGACGCCGCGCCCGCCCCGATCGACCTCGACGCCATCGGGCGGCGTTGCGCAGAACCCGTCCGCGTCGTCGGCGTCGCCGCCCCGCATCTGCGGTTCGGCCCGCGCTGGGATACCATCCGCGACGCACGCCGCGGTCCGGACGAGGCGTTGCTGTCGCTCCGGCTCGCCGACGCCTTCCAGGCCGATCTCGACCGCGTCCGGCTCCACCCGGCGCTGCTGGACATGGCATCGGCCGGTGCGCAGTGGCTGATCCCCGGCCATGATCCCGCCCGCGATTTCCTCGCCCCCATGCGCTGGGGCCGGTTGCGCATTCTCAGGGCCCTGCCCGCCGACATCGTCGCGCACGTCCGCCTACGCCCGACCGAACCGGACGCGGCGCTCGCGATCTTCGACGTCACGGTGTGCGATCAGGCCGGCGCCGTTCTGGTCGACGCCAGCGGCTTCACCATGATCCGTGTCCGCGACGCGACACTGCTCGCCTCGCCTGCCCCGATCGCTCGCCCGATCGTGCCGGCCGAAGCGGCGCCCGCCATGTCGCTGACCGCGCGGGAGGGGATGGCCGTCATCGACCGCATCCTGGCCGCCGGTGCCGCCGCGCACCTCGTCGTCTCGCCGGTCGATCTCTACCCCGCGGTGGCCGGCCTCCACGCCGCGCTCGCCCCGCGCGCCAAGGCCCCCCGCGCCGACGCCGTCGATGCGCCGCGGACCGCGACCGAACAGGCGATCGCCGACCTCTGGTGCAACATGCTCGGGGTGGACAATGTCGGGCGGTCCGACGATTTCTTCGATCTGGGCGGCCATTCGCTGCTCGCCGTCCAGTTCATCAACCGGTTGCGCAAGCAGACCGGCATGGTCCTGCCGCTCGCCGCCCTGCTCCAGGGTCCGACGATCGCCCAACTGGCGCTTCTCCTCGATCCCGCCGCACAGGACGACACGGATGCCGACACGCCGCCGGTCGCCGCCGTCACCAGTCTCGATACGGTCCGGTTGGTCAGCGACGCCGCGCCCGCCCGCCGTGCGCCCGATCTGATCGCGATCCGCCCCGGCGATCCGCGGTCCGCACTGTTCATCGTGCATGACGGGCTCGGCGAAACGCTGCTCTACCGCTCGCTCGCCTACCGGCTTACGGCGGGCCAGGCGGTGTTCGGCATCGAACCGGCGCGGCGGCCCGATGGCAGCATCGGCTACGTCAGCATCCCGGACATGGCCGCCGACTATGTCGCGCGCGTCCGCCGGCAACAGCCCGACGGCCCCTATCTGATCGCCGGGCTCTGCGCGGGCGGCGTCATAGCGTTCGAAATGGCGCGCCAGTTGCAGGATGCGGGCGCGACGGTCGCGTTGGTCGCGATCTTCGATGCCGCAGACGTCGAAGCCGACATGCGCCGCTTCTACGTCATGCGTGCGCGGATCGATCGACTTCGCCATCTGATGCAGTCCGCGCGCGGCACGTCGCCCGTCGCGATCGCCACGGTCGGATCGCAACTGGTCCGCAAGGCGGGCAATACGCTGGCGTGGGAGGTGCGGTCCCGCATCGAACGCCGCCGTCAGTTGCGCTCGGTCACGCAGGCACCAGACGCCTCGCTACCGGGCGGCGCAACACTCGCCGGGCCCGACCTCGCCTTCCTCCAGCTTTACGAGATCGCGCACCGCGCGCATCGGCCCGCCGGCTTGTTCAGCGGCGGCGACGTGCTGCTGTTCAGGGCGTCGGGACCCAGCGTGGACGAGGAGGACGAACCGTTTGCCGAACGCTACGCCGATCGATTGCTCGGCTGGGGCAAGCGGGTGGAGGACGACATCATCCTGATTCCGGTCCCCGGCGGGCACTTCACGCTGCTGCGCGAACCGCATGTCACCGCGGTCGCCGAACGGTTGCAGGACGCGATCGACACCGCGCTGCGTCGCGCGGCTGCGTCAACTGATTCGGCTCCGGCGGTTTCGCCCGTGGCCACGCTTGCGGCTGTGTCATGACGCAACCATCCACGCCGGCCACCATGCTCGCGGTCATCGTGAACTACCGCACTGCCGACCTCGTGATCGATTGTCTCGAAAGCCTGGTAGCGGAGGTCGCCGCCGTCCCTGGGCTCAGCGTCTGCGTAGTCGACAACGCGTCGAACGACGGGTCCGACGAACGGATCGCCGCGGCGATCGCTTCGAACGGGTGGCATGGCTGGGCGACATCGATCGCGGCGCCGACCAATGGTGGGTTCGCCGCCGGCAACAATGTCGCGATCCGCCCCGCGCTGGCCAGCGCCAACCCGCCGGATCTCTGCTGGCTGCTCAACCCCGACACACGCGTCCAACCCGGCGCGACTGCCGCAATCCTGGACTTTTTCACCGATCACCCCGCGGTCGGCATCGCCGGTACCGCACTGGTCGAGGAGGACGGCAGCCCATGGCATTATGCCTTCCGCTTCCACAGCGTGCTCAGCGAGCTGGAACGCGGCGCGCGGCTGGGGCCGGTCTCGCGCCTGCTGTCCCACCGTGCCGTTCTCCGGCCGATGGGCGATCGCATCCAGCCGGTGGACTGGGTGTCGGGGGCCAGCATGATCGTCCGCCGCGGGGTGTTCGAAATGATCGGCCTCATGGATGAACGCTACTTCCTCTATTATGAGGAGACGGATTTCTGTCGGCGGGCCGCCCGTGCCGGCTGGCCGACCTGCTACCTGCCACAGGCGACCGTCATGCACATCGCCGGGCAGAGCACGGGATTGACCGGGCCGCGCCCTGCGCTTCACCGCGTGCCGGACTATTGGTTCGAATCACGGCGGCGCTATTTCCTCCGCCATCACGGGCGCGCCTATGCCGCGCTCGCAGATGCGGCGTGGCTGGCCGGTCATGTTGGCTGGCGGTTGCGGCGCTGGCTGTTCCGCCGGCCCGATCCCGATCCGCCCCGGCTGATCCGCGATTTCCTGCGCCACTCGGCCGTGTTCCCGCGCGCGGCAGGCATGCGCGCCGCGCGCATCTTTTGAAGGACGCCGGCACGGCGATCGGCGGCGATTGCCTACCGATGGCGATCTGGCTGGTCGATCTAACCGTCGAACCCGAACAGCGGCTGGTCGATCGGCTCTCCGATGTTGAACAAGATCGCGCGGCACGCTTCCTTCGCTCGGTGCCTCGCCGACGTTATCTGGCGGCGCATTGCGCACTGCGGCAGCTGGTTGAACGGCATTGCCATGTTCCGGCCGCAGCGCAACGCTATCACCGAACGGACGCCGGACAGTGGCACTGCGACGGCCTGTCCGGCTGGCACCTCAGCCTCAGCTATGCCGGCGACGTCGGGTTGGTCGGGCTGGGCCAGCACGGCGCGATCGGCATCGACCTCGAAACCGACCGACCCATTGTAAACGCCGCCGGCCTGGTCCGCAGCTATTGCTCGCGCGCCGAACGGCTCGCCTTCGCGCTGCTGCCGCGTGCCGATCGGAACGCCGGCTTCCTGCGCGCCTGGACCCGGAAGGAAGCGTGCGCAAAGGCGCTCGGCCGCGGCCTCTCAATCCCGCTGGCGGAACTGGACTGCGGGATCGACGGAGCCCACCGCACCCTCTGCTACAGCGACCGACGAATCGACGTCGGCTCGTTCCGGCCGGCCGCGGGGCTCGTCGCCGCATGGGCGCAGCTCCGCTGATCGCGCGTCAGTAAGCCGATCGCTGGCCCAGCACGGTCAACGCCGTCCGCGCCAGAATGTAGATGTCGAACCAGATCGACCAGTTGTTCACATAATGCATGTCATGTTCCAGCCGTCGGATCAGCTGGTCCGTCGTCGTGGTCTCGCCGCGCCAGCCGCACACCTGCGCCCAGCCGGTCAGCCCGGGCTTCACCTTGTGCCGATCTGCGTATGTCGCGACGACCTCGCCGAACGGCACCCCGCCCGCCCGCGTCGCGGGGGCATGGGGGCGCGGTCCGACCAGTGACATCTGGCCGATCAGCACGTTGATCAGCTGCGGCAGCTCGTCGAGGCTTGTGCGCCGCAGGAACCCACCGACCCGCGTCACGCGCGGATCGCGCCGGCCGGCCTGCACGATCGGGGCCGCGCCGGCCTGGACATACATCGTCCGGAATTTGAGGATGTGGAAAGGCCGGCAGTTCAGCCCCTCGCGCAACTGGCGGAACAGCACCGGCCCGCCGCTGTCCAGCCGGATCGCCACCGCCACCGCCAGCATCAGCGGCGCGCACAGGATCAGCGCCACCAACGCCAGCGTCCGATCCATCAACGCTTTCTGAAAACGCTGCCCCGGCGTCAGCGGCCGTTCGCCGACGGTCAGGAACCGCAACCGCGCCTGCGCGGTCGCCGACCGCCCCGCCGGCACCAGCGGCCCGCGATCGGGCAGCAACAGTATATCGACCGGCGTCGCCGACAGGGCACGCACGATGGCATCAATCCGCGTCTCGTCCGCCCACGGCAAGGTGAGGAACACCCGGTCGATCGTGCCCGCCCGGATCATCCGCACCAGATCCGCCACGCCGCCAAGATACGGCAGCGGCAACCCAGTGGCCACGTTCGCCGCCACCGGGCGATCGTCGAAGAACCCGAGCAGCGGCATCGCGAGCCCGTCGCTCCGTTTCAGGTGATCCGCGAACGCGACACCCTGCCGCCCGGTCCCGACCACCGCGGTGCGGCCCTGGAACAGCCCGGCGTGCTTCAACCGACGTGCCGCCTGCAGCACCAATATCCGTCCGGCAACGATCGCGATCAATCCGGTCGCGAACCACAGCACCAACCCCCGCCACGGCAGCGCAATCTGCGCGTCGAACGCATGGCCCAGCGTCGCCAGCGCCAGCACCGTCGCGACCCACGCGTTCAGCACGCGTGGCAACGCCCGCCGCACCAGCAGCAGGGCATCCGTATCGTAACCGCCCGTCGCCTGCGCGATGCCGCTGTGGCACGCAATCGCGATCGGCACGATGCCCCAAAGCGGCAGGCGCCATGCGTCGCACGCCAGCGCCGCCAGCATGATCGCGGCGAGATCGACCAGCCACGTCGCGATCGCGACAAGCTGGAACGGCAAGGCGCGACCAAGGCGGGCGACGACCGGCGACGACACTTCGGCCGGCGCGATCACGCACGCGCCGGCCGCCGCCACATCGCCCGATCCAGCCGGATCGGCGGCCCGCAGTTCTACCGGTTCCGCGTAGCCGACTGCGGCGTCAGCCACCGACGACCAGCGCCAGCGGCCGCTCGGCAGCCTGCACCGGCAACAGCCCCTCGCGGATGACGTGCGCGATCATGTGTGCGCGGTTACGCGTCCGCGTCTTCAGTCGCACATTCTCGATGTGCCGCTCGACGGTGCATGGTGCAATCTCGAGCTCCAGCGCCGTTTCCTTTGCGGACATCCCGCAGGCCACCAGCCGCAAGACCTGCGCCTCACGTCCGGTCAGCCGCGTCAGTTCACTGACTTGTCGTGCCATTATCTATCCCCCCTATTTGCGGCCTGCCCGAGTCCCCCGGCCGTATCGGTATCACCAGTATGAAGGTATTCAGACTAACGTCGCATGCGCATTCGGGTAGGTCCGTCGGGGTTAGCGCTCCCAGAACCGACGCCGTCGGCGGCGCAACACGCGCTAGAGAATGTCGTTTTCAAGTGCGAACGCGACCATATGGGCGCGGTTGCGCGTCCGCGTCTTCAGGCGGACATGGTCGATATGCCGTTCGACGGTGCGCGGCGCGATGTCGAGCTGCTTGGCGATTTCCTTGGCGGAAAGACCACGCGCGACGGCTTTCAGGACTTCCAGTTCGCGCGCCGTCAGCCAGGACAGCAGATCCTCGGGCGTTGGGTTCACGGGCCCCGCCTCGCCGGTTGCCCGGTTCGCGGCGCGGCAACCCGTCTGCCCCGTTCAGCCCGCGGCACGGACCAGAACCGGTCCGGACTTCGGCCCCGGGATCGGCACGGTGGCCGCAAGCCTTGGCACTTGAAGGCCGCCATGTGCGCCGTAGATCGCGGCCTGCGTCCGGTTCGCGACCCCAAGCTTGCGCAGGATCGCCTTCACATGAACCTTCACGGTGGATTCGGAGATGTCCAACCGGCGCGAAATGACCTTGTTCGACCAGCCGGTGATCAGGCAACAAAGGATCTCCTCCTCGCGGACCGACAGGTTGGCGCTTTCGAGCAGGTGCCGCGCATGATCGCGTTTCGGCCAGTCGTGGTAGCGTTGCAGCGTGTCGGCAAGATGAGACGGCATCACCTTCTCCCCCATCGCCACCAGCCGGAGCGACTGCACCAGCGGGCCAAACGACATGGCGCGGCAGATGTAACCGTGAACGCCCGCGCGAAAGGCGCTGGCCATCGCCTCGAACTCGAACGTCTCGCTCAGGATGACAAGTTTCACGTCGGGAAACCGGCCGCGCAGCAGCCGCACGCCAGCCGCATCGTCGGCCGCGATGCGACCGTCCACCACGATCAGCAGATCGTCGTCATTCTCCCCGGACAGTTGCGCCAGATCTCCGACAGACTGGGTCACGTCGAAATGCTTTTCGGTCAGGATGTGGCGAAGCCCTTCTCGCACGATCGAATCAGGACCCAGTAACGCGACCTTGAACGACTGTTGCACGGCGAGCTCCTATTTGGTTCTACGCAAAGCCGAATTTCTTCGGTTGGCGGAAGATCCGGGGCTTCCGCAGGGGTCACGAACTCTCATCGCGGACGGTCCGCGGGGGCAGCGCATACCACGAAACGTCGTTAACAAAACATTCACAATGTTAATCAACGCAAAATCGCAGGCGTGTATTTCGTACAACTAGTCTTTGACCTCCCGACCGCGATCGGCCCGGTTAGTATGCGCATGGGACGAACAATCACAAAAGCGCGACGAAACGACTCGCGGTTCCTTCCAAATTTTTGCGTGAACAGCGGGATCGGACTGCCGCCGACGTGGGACTTCCTCGACCAGCCAAAGCTATGGGAGCATCCCACGAGAGTTCCGGAACCGGGGCGGGTTCAAACCGTAGCGATCACGTCCCTGCAGCGGAAAACTCGAACAACACCGATCCGACCAAAGGCTGAAACCGCGTCGGTACCGTCCCGATTAAGCGTCCCCTGCACGGGGTACTATCCGCCTGTTTCCGTGGTGCTTTCGTGCCATTTTCCCGCAGACACTCCATGCCGACCAGGCACGCGCCGACTGTATCGCGGCATGGACCGGAGTGTGTTTACTCCGCAAGCCGATCGACTTGCGCCGTCACGATAGACACCCGGCTTCGTTAGTGGCCGCAGATGGCCGGACGAAGGCTCACAGTACAGCGATCACCCTCCATCCGACGCACGGTTACGCCGCTGCACCGCCGCGTTGCCGATCCTAGATCGACTGTTCAGAACCGCCGCGGAAGCAGCCGCCCCGCCCTGCTCAAGAGCGGGGCTGCCGAACAATCAGCCGTTGCCGGTCGCCCGGACGATCGTCAGGAACAGCGCGTAGAGCAGCCCGGCCAGCAGCATCGCCGCCGGCAACGTCATGATCCACGCCAATGCGATGTTGCGCACGGTACTCTTCTGGAGCCCGGAGCCGTTCGCCACCATCGTCCCCGCCACACCGCTCGACAGGATATGGGTCGTCGACACCGGCATGCCCTTCACCTGCGCCAGCAGGATCGTGCTCGCCGCCACCAGCTCGGCTGCCGCCCCCATGCCGTAGGTCAGATGCGCCTTGCCGATCTTCTCGCCGACCGTGACGACGATCCGCTTCCACCCGATCATCGTGCCCAGCCCGAGCGCCAGCGCGACCGCGATTTTGACCCAGGTCGGGATGTAGCGCGTCCCCTGTTCCAGCAGGTGCTAATACGCGGTCAGTACCTTGTCCCCGCCGCTCGGGAACCGCGCGACCGCTGCCTCCTTGTCCTCGTTCAGCAGCCGCAGCGTGTCGTAGGCGAGGTACATCTCGTTGCGCACATTCTTGGTCTCGGCGGCCGGCACGCGGCGAAGCGATCCGTAGCTGCGCAGGTCCCCGACGATCTGGCCCGAAACATTATCCAGCGCGGCATAGACCTGCGGCGTGTCGGGCTGGTGCGTCCGCAACGCGCGCTGCAACGTGGTGCGCGCCTCCGGCGGATCCATCGTCACGCCGGCCGCCTTGCTCCGGAACACCGTCTGCGCATCCGACGCGGCCTGGATGAAGGCGGGCGTCGAACTGTCGGGCATCGTGCGGTTCAACGCATAGGCGGTCGGTGCGACGCCGATCAGGATCAGCATGATCAGCCCCATGCCCTTCTGCCCGTCGTTGCTACCATGCGCGAAGGACACCGCGGTGCAGGTAAAGATCAGCAGCGCGCGGATGTGCAGGGGCGGCGGCTGCTCACCCTTCGGCTCCTCGTACAGTTTCGGATCGGGCAGCACACGCTTCATCGCCCACAGCAGCAGCATCGCGGCGACGAAGCCGATGACCGGGCTGATCAGCAGCGCCAGCAGCACGCTTTCGGCCTGGCTCCATTCCACGCCGGCGGTCGCGGCCGCCCCGCTACCCAGCCACTGGTTCGCCACGCCAACGCCGAGCACGGAGCCAATCAGCGCATGGCTCGACGAATTGGGCAGCCCCATGAACCAGGTGCCAAGGTTCCACACCACCGCGGCGATCAGCAACGCGAAGATCATCGCATAGCCGCCCGCACTGCCGACGTTCAGGATCAGGTCGACCGGCAACAGGGTGATGATGCTGTACGCCACCGCACCCGTCGACACGATGACGCCGATGAAGTTCCAGACGCCCGACCAAACCACCGCGAAGACGGGTTTGAGCGAATGGGTATAGATCACGGTCGCGACCGCATTGGCGGTATCGTGAAACCCGTTCACGAACTCGAACCCCAGCGCGATCAGCAGCGCGAGGCCCAGGAACAGGAACGCCCCGATCGCCAGCGGCTCGCCCACGCGCTGCGTATCGAGAAAGACGCTGACGCCCGCATAGACAAGCCCGGCGAGCAGCGCGACGAGGAAACCGATCGTCGCCGCCGGATGGACCTTGTGGTCCATCGCGACCCGCGGCGGTGCCTCGCCGACCCGGTCGATCACGGACGGTGCTGCTGCTGTCATCGATCACTCCTGCGTCGCGCATGTCAAAAATGCGCCGGCCCGACGTCGGACCGCTAAAACTCGCCTTCGATGCCAACCGCGTCAGATTTGTTACAACGCCCCGGTCGGCGGGGTGAACCGGCTCGCCAAGGCTCATCGCCCGATCGGCAACACACGGTCTCGATTGGTGCAATCCTGCGCCCGATCCTAACCTATATCTAGCTGAAACGGCTATTTGCGGCGCAGGAACTTGGTATCGCCTGCAATCGCGCGGGCGTCGGCGGAAACCATCTCCACCGCCGGCGGCCTGCTGGAGACGACCGATGCCGCTGACCCGTTTGTGCATGAGAACCGTGATGCGCCCGGACGCGGCTCGCTCGTGACCGAGTCGCACGCCTCGCCGACGGACGGCCGTCGTGCGTTCCGCATCAATCGCACCGCGCGGATCTTTTTGGCGTTGGTCGGGGGCATCCTGCTCGGCACCTTCCTTGCCGAACGACAACCCGCCTTGCTGGCGAACGTGCTGGCGGTCGCCGGTCCGATCGGGCGGCTGTGGCTCAACGGGTTGACCATGACGGTCGTGCCGCTGGTGTTCGGGCTGTTGGTGACCGGCATCGCCAGCGCGGCGGAAAGCGCATCGGCGGGCGGCATCGCGCGACGCGCGCTCCTGTGGTTCGCGGTCCTGCTGATTGCCGCGGCCGGGGTCAGCGCGCTGCTGTCGTCCGCGCTGCTCGCCGTCTCGCCGCCGGCCGAGTCCGCCGCGCTGCTCACCGGGCCAACGACCGCCGCCGCGCCCGCCCCGGCTGACGGCCCGACCGACTGGGTCGGCGGGTTGATCCCGACCAACCCGATCAAGGCCGCGGCCGACACGGCGATGGTCCCGCTCGTCGTCTTCGCCATGCTGTTCGGGTTCGCGATGGCGCGGATCGCGGCACCGCTGCGCGCCGCCCTCGTCACCGCATTCCGCGGGATCGTCGAAACAATGCTGGTGATCGTCGAATGGGTGCTGTGGCTGGCCCCGCTCGGGGTCTTCGCGCTCGCGCTGGCGGTCGGTGCGCAGCTCGGGCTCGGCGCGGCGGGCACCTTGCTCCATTATGTGCTGATCGTCGCGGCGGCCTGCCTGTCCGCCGCACTGCTCGCGATGCTCGCGGCGGTCGTGGCGGGGCGCATGTCGCCCGTCGCTTTCCTGCGTGCGGCTTTGCCGGCGCAGGTCGTAGCGGTCAGCACGCAATCCTCGCTGGCGTCGCTGCCCGCGATGATCGCCGCGGCCCCCGCGCTCGGGTCGGATCGCGATGCGGCCGGCGTCATCTTTCCGCTCGCCGTCTCGATCTTCCGCGCGGCCAGCGCGGCGGCCAACATAGCGGTCGCGGTCTATCTGGCGCATCTCCACGGCGTGCCGCTGACCAGCGCAACGCTCGCGGTCGGCGTCGTCACTGCCGCGGCGGTCAGCCTCGCGGCGGTCGGGCTGCCGGCGCAGGTGTCGTTCTTCGCCACGATCGCGCCGGTGTGCGTCGCGATGGGCGTGCCGATCACGTTGCTGCCCGTCCTGCTCGCCGTCGAATCGCTCCCCGACATCTTCCGCACGTTCGGCAACGTGACCGCGGATCTCGCGGTCGTGCGGCTGGCCGGTCGATCAGGCGCGCGTGAAGACGGCTGACACCAGCGCGATGCGCTCCACCTTGGCATATTGCGGCCGGTCCAGCTCCTCGCCGAACACGTCGGGGTCGATCTCGCGGTAGCGCAACGTGCAGCCATGGTCGGCCGCCGCCTGCACTAGACGGGCCTTGAGCGGATCCTGCCCGTCAAGGATCGCGCTCCCCGTGTAAAGAATGGCCCGCCCGGTCCCAGACAGCTTGCCGAGCGCGGCGAGCGTCAGGTCGAACGGCAGCTGCGCGCCGTGCATCCCGCCGCCGTCGCGGTAGGCGCGGCTGTCGTCGTCCATCAGATAGGGCGGGTTGAGCAAGGCGAGATCGAACGGCGCGGGCACATTGTCCAGGCCGCTGGTCTCGATCGTCTCGATCGCGAACCCCGCCGCCGCCGCGTTGATGCGGGCCAGGCGCAGAGCGTGGCCATTGATGTCGGTTGCCACGACCGTCGCGCCGGGGCACAACGCCGCCGCCGTGACCGCCCCGACGCCTGCGCCGACGCCGATATCGACGATGCGCCCCCCCGCCGGCAGCGGCTGGCGCTCCAGCTCATCGGCGATCAGGTTGGCGAAGCGGTAGCTGTCCGGCCCCAGGAACACCGCGTCGGTGCCCGCGGTCGGATAGGCCGAGTGCCAGAAGGCGACATCGCGCACGGTCGACAGCCGAACCATGCTGCGCAGCGCGACGCCCGTCTCGTCGAGCATCCCGACCTCGCGCAGCGCCTCCTCGATCGCAGGCGGGATCGCCCCGCTCTCGAACGGCACGCTCCAACCGAAGACCTCGGTCAGCGACCCCGCCCGGCGGTCCGGCAACCGGGTCAGCACCCGGCCGTGCGTCTCCGGTGTCGGCGTGACGTGACGATAGCCATCCGCGACGAGCTGTCGCGACAGGTCGAGAAGGGCTTGGTCGGCTTTTGAAAAATGCTGCATCCGCATCACTTAAGCCCCCTGCCCGGCGGCGCAACCGCTTGCCCGTTCCGTCCTCGCCCAAACCGGACGATACCAGGCTCAGCAACCGTCGAGCGCGTTGATCGATCGAATGAAGGCACGGCCGTCCCGGTCGGCAAGCCGGATGACCGCGGTGCCCTCGCAACGCGATCGGCCGGCCGAATAACGGTAGCTGACCCGATAGCGACCCGCGTCCAGCGGCACGACCCGCGTCAGGCGGATCGGCTCGGCCAGTCGTCCGTAGAACCGATCCATCGCATCGGGCGCAAAGGCGCCGCTCGCCCGCTTCTCGGGTACGATCTGCGCCGACGCCGCCCGGCCATTCCCCTCGCCCAGCGCCGCGTAGAACCGCCGAACCGTCGCCTCGCCCGCGTCACCCGCCGGGACGACCGACCGCGGCTCGGTGCTACGGGCGTCCGTTGCCCGTTCTGCGGTTCGCTCAGGCACGCGCTCTACAACCGACCCCGCCGATGCGTCGTCCGGAATGCTCGCTGCCTGCTGCCCCGGGTCGATCGCCGGCGACGGCCGGTACGCGCCGGTCGAGAGGTTGAACGCGGCCAACCTGCCGATGATCGGCTCCGCCCCGGTCAGCCGGTAGACGTAGCCGCTGCCATCGGCCGCCGCCTGCGCGGTATAGTCGATATCGGCCTCCAGGCTGCGCTCGCCGCCGAACGCGCGCTCGGCACCCGCCGGGACCTGCAGGATGAACCGGCCCGAACATTGCGTCCGGTCGAGCGCCGGGTCCCACCCGTTCACGACCGGATCCTCGATCCGCACGATCGAATAGTCGGCCAGGATATCGAGGTTGGTCCGATCGCCCTGATGCTGGCTGACGGCCCGGTCGAACACGATGCTCTTCAGCCGATCATAGGCGATCGACGACGCGCAGGCAGCCCGGTGGCGCTTCGCCTCCGCCCGCGGCTTGGCGGCATCGGGCGCTTGCTTTGGCTCGACCTTGCCGCACCCGCCAAGCGTAAGCGCCAGTATGACCGCGACGCCGCCGCCGATCGCTTCAGACAGTGTCCGCATGTTTCAAATCTCGTCGATCGCCGCGCAACGGCGTTGCATGGCAGAACCGGACCGGTAGGCGACCTCGTCGCCGCACGATAGCCTGCCCGAGCCACGCCGCGGCCCGAACGGGTGACGCAGCGCCCAACCGGACGGGCAGCGCGCCCGCCCGAAAACCAAGCCCGGACATCGGGCACCGGCCGCGCATCTGAACGTTTGACGCGCGAAACGGATCACGCGCCGCTGGAACGAGCCGGGAGCAGCATCTATGGGGGTTGGGGAATGACGGACATCGACGACACGCCCGCCACTCCCTCGCCGCTGAAGCCGTTCCGCTATCCCATCTTCCGCGACGTATGGCTCGCCAACCTGCTGTCGCGGTTCGGCGGGCTGATCCAGTCGGTCGGCGCGTCGTGGCTGATGGTGTCGCTGGGTGCGTCCGCCACGTTGATCAGCCTCGTCCAGACATCCACCACCCTGCCCATCATGCTGTTCTCGCTGCTCGCCGGCGCGCTGGCCGACACGTTCGACCGCCGCCGGCTGATGCTGATCGCCCAACTGTTCATGCTGGTCGTGTCGCTGCTGCTCTCGCTCGCGGCCTGGTTTGGCGTGCTGACCCCCTGGCTGCTGCTGGCGTTCACTTTTCTGATCGGGACGGGCGCCGCGCTGAACGGCCCGGCGTGGCAGGCATCGGTCGGCGACATGGTCCCGCGCGACGACCTGCCCGCGGCGGTGGCGCTCAACAGCATGGGGTTCAATGTCGCGCGCAGCACCGGGCCGGCGGTCGGCGGGCTGGTCGTCGCCGCATTCGGCGCGGCCGCCGCGTTCGCGGTCAACACGGCCAGCTATCTCGGGCTGCTGTTCGTCCTCACCCGCTGGCGGTCGCCGGCCCGTCGCGAGCAGTTGCAGCGCGAAACGCTGGGCCGCGCGATGGGTGCGGGGCTGCGCTACGTCGCGCTTTCGCCTTCCATCCTCACCGTCCTGGTGCGCAGCCTGGTGTTCGGGTTGGGCGCGAGTGCCATTCCCGCGCTGATGCCGCTCGTCGCGCGCGATCTGGTCGCGGGCGGCCCGCTCACCTTCGGCCTGCTGCTCGGCGCGTTCGGGATCGGCGCGGTCGTCGGCGCCTATTTCTCCAGCGGACTACGCCGGACATTGTCGACCGAGGGGTTCGTGCGGTTCGCCCTGATCGCGCTGGCCGCCGCCTCGATCGCCACCGCCTTCAGCCACTCCGTCGTCCTGACCATGGCGGCGCTGTTCGTCGGCGGCGCCGGCTGGGTGCTCGCGCTTTCGACCTTCAACGTCACCGTCCAGATGGCGTCGCCGCGCTGGGTCGTCGGTCGCACGCTCGCGCTGTACCAGATGTCCGCATTCGGCGGCATGGCGCTGGGCAGCTGGCTCTGGGGCAGCGTAACGGAGCAGGCGAGCCTCGAGACGGCTTTGCTCTGTTCGGCGGGGGTCTCGCTCGGCTGCCTCCTCATGGGCCTCGTCCGGCCCCTCCCGATGGCGGGGAAGGCGGACCTCGAACCGCTCGGCCGGTGGAAGGCACCCACGCTGGCCGTGCCGATCGAGGGCCGTAGCGGGCCGGTGGTTACCACGATCGAGTACCGCATCGATGACGACAAGCTCGCCGAGTTCCTCCACCTCATGGTCGAGCGGCGACGCGTCCGGCGGCGCGACGGCGCGCGCCACTGGCTGCTGCTGCGCGATCTGGAGCAGCCGGCGGTGTGGGTCGAACGCTACGATACGGCGACCTGGACCGAGACCGTCCGGCACAACGAGCGTGCGACACGGGCCGATGCCGACATCGGCGAACGTCTGCGCGCGCTGAATGCCGGTAACGAGCGGCCGCACGTCCGCCGGATGCTGGCCCGCGACCTCGACGCGGTCCTCGACGACGCCGACATCACCGCCGCACTCGCCCAGCCGCTCACCGATCCGTCGCGACAGGCGTGATCCCCGGGCAGACCGAGGGATGAATGGTCTGACTAACCGACCTGTTGAGCGACCAAACGGCCGACAACTAGGTCGCTCCCATTCGGCAAACCGGCCTTACCACTCGTTAAACGTGGTTTATCAATTCGTGCCCTGTTAGAGTTGCGGGGAGTATCGGGCGAAGCGGTGTTGACGACAACGGAAGGTGAGCGACGCGTGGCGATGACGGAGACGATGCGTTGGTTCGGTCCGTCCGATCCGGTCACCCTGCGCGACATCCGACAGGCAGGCGCCGTCGGCATCGTGACCGCACTTCACGAGATTCCCAACGGCGATGTCTGGCCGCACGCCGCCATCCTGGCGCGCAAGACGATGATCGAGGAAGCCGGGCTCCGCTGGGCCGTCGTCGAAAGCCTACCCGTCCCGGAGGCGATCAAGACGCGCGGCCCCGGTGCGGAGGACTGCATCACCGCCTATTGCCAGAGCCTGACGAACCTGGCCGCCTGCGGTATCCGCACGGTCACCTACAACTTCATGCCGGTCATCGACTGGACCCGGACCGACCTGGCATGGCCGATGCCCGACGGCGCGCTGGCGCTCCGGTTCGAACTGGAGGCCGCGGCGGTCTACGACCTGCACATACTGCGCCGGCCGGGTGCCGAACGCGACTATCCGGACGAGCTGCGCGAGCGTGCCGCCCGCCGGTTCGCCGCGATGGACGAACCGGAACGCGCGAAGCTCGAACGGACGATCATCGCCGGCCTGCCGGGCAGCGAGGAAGGCTTTACGGCCGACCGCTTCCGCGCCGCGCTGTCCGCCTATGACGGGATCGATGCCGACACGCTGCGCGATACCCATGTCGCGTTCCTGCAAGCGGTCTGCCCCGTCGCCGACGCGCTCGGGGTCCAGCTCGTCGTCCACCCGGACGATCCGCCCTTCCCGCTCTTCGGCCTGCCCCGCGTGGTCAGCACGGAGGCCGATGTGGCGAACCTGTTCCGCCGCGTGCCCAACCCGTCGAACGGCCTGTGCTTCTGCGCCGGATCGTTCGGGGCGCGACCGGACAACGATCTTCCGGGCATGATCGACCGACTGGGCGACCGGATCGGCTTCCTCCACCTCCGTTCGGTCCAGCGCGAACCGGGCGGCGCATTCCACGAGGCCGCGCACATGGCGGGCGATGCCGGCATGGTGACGCTGGTCGCCGCGATCCACGCGGTGCAGGTCCGCACGTGCCGCTCGATCCCGATGCGTCCCGATCACGGGCACCAGATGCTCGACGACCTGACGAAGAAGACCCTGCCCGGCTACTCGCTGCTCGGGCGCATGCGCGGTCTGGCCGAGTTGCGCGGGCTGGAACGCGGGATCGCGCATATGGCCGCGCAGGCGGAGATCCGGCGCGACGATCCCTGACGAGACCACCGGGATTGCGACGGACGACAAGCGGGCAAACCGCGCGAGACGGAGAGGTGAACGGCATGGCAGAGGCGACAGGTCCGTCACCCGCATCGGCGCGTCCGCGTGGCAACGTCCGCTGGGTCATTTGCGCGCTGCTCTTCTTCGCCACCACGATCAACTATATCGACCGGCAGGTCATCGGCATCCTGAAGCCGCTGCTGCAAACCGAACTCGGCTGGACCGAGGTCGACTACAGCATGATCGTGTTCTGGTTCCAGGCGGCCTACGGCATCGGCCTGCTCGCCAGCGGGCCGATCATCGACCGGGTCGGATCGAAGCTCGGCTATGCCGCCGCGATCACGCTGTGGAGCGTCGCCGCCGTCGCGCACGCGCTGGCGCGCAGTCCGATGGGGTTCGCCACCGCCCGGTTCGCGCTGGGCCTGGGTGAGGCAGGCAATTTCCCCGCCGCGATCAAATCGGTCGCCGAATGGTTTCCGAAGAAGGAACGCGCGCTGGCCGCCGGTATCCTCAACGCCGGCGCCAATGTCGGCGCGATCGCCACGCCGATCATCGTGCCGATCCTAGCCATCAATTATGGCTGGCAGGCGGCGTTCATCGGCACCGGTCTGCTCGGCTTCGTCTGGCTGGTCGCCTGGCTGCTGCTCTACCGTGCGCCCGAACGGCATCCGCACGTCACCGCCGACGAGCTCGCCTATATCCGCGCGGACCAGGACAATGACGCCGGCGCCGCGCCGATCCGGTGGGGCGCGCTGTTCCGCTATCGCGCGACCTGGGCGTTCGTCGCGGGCAAGTTCCTGACCGACCCGGTCTGGTACCTGTTCCTGTTCTGGCTGCCCGATTTCTTCGCCAAGCGTCACGGGCTCGACCTGAAGAGCTTCGGCCCGCCGCTGATCGCGGTCTATCTGCTCGCCGACGTCGGCAGCATCGGCGGCGGCTGGCTGTCCTCCGCACTGATCAAGCGCGGCTACAGCGTGAATGCCGGCCGCAAACTCGCGCTGCTCGCGTCCGCCATCCTCGTCACGCCGATCATCTTCGCCAGCAGCGTGTCGAGCCTGACCGCCGCGGTCGCGATCATCGGCCTCGCCGCCGCCGCGCACCAGGGCTGGTCGACCAATCTCTACACGATGGTGTCGGACACGTTTCCCAAAAGCTCAGTCGCCTCCGTCATGGGCATCGGCAGCGCGGCCGGTGCGGTCGGCGGCATGATCATGTCGCGCTATGTCGGTCAGGTGCTGGAGACGGTCGGCAGCTACGTCCCGATCTTCCTCTGGGCCGGCAGCGCCTACGGCGTGGCGCTCGTCATCATCCACCTGCTCGTCCCGCGGCTCGACACCCCCGTCGTGCCCGCCGTCGCCAATCGGGCCGAATAGAATGCCCACTCATTCCGGAGACCACCGCATGTCCGCCGACCTGAAGGACGCGATCTCGCGTCGTACCCTGATGAACGGCGCCGGCTGGGGCACCGCGATCGCCGCCCTGCCCGCGATCGCCGCCGCCGCGTCGAAGCGCATCGCCGCGCCCGACCGCCGGACCGCCTTCCCGCTGATCGCGGACGGCGTGCCCGCCACGGTCCTGATCGACGCCACCGCCGACAGCGCGGTGCGCCATGTCGCGACCGATTTCGCCAAGGACCTCGAACGGGTCAGCGGCAAGCCCGCACGCATGATCGACGGCGCGGCGGGCGACCTGCGCGGGCCCGTCGTGATCATCGGCGTGCTGGGGCAGAGCCCGACGATCGACCGGCTGGCCGCCACGGGCAAGATCGCCGCCACGGATCTCCGCGGCGAATGGGAGGCGTTCCGCCAGATCGTGGTCGACGATCCGATGCCGGGCGTGGCGCGCGCGCTGGTGATCGTCGGGTCGGACCGCCGCGGCGCGGTGTTCGGCACCTACGACGTGTCCGAACGGATCGGCGTCTCACCCTGGCACTGGTTCGCCGACGTCCCCGTGCCGAGGCAGCGCGACGTCCTGATCCCGCCCGGATCGCGGCGCGACCAGCCCAAGGTGCGCTATCGCGGCTTCTTCATCAACGACGAGGATCCGTGCCTCAGCGGCTGGGCGAAAAAGGCGTTCGGCGGCGTCAATTCCGGCATGTACGCGCATGTCTTCGAACTGCTGCTGCGGATGAAGGGCAATTATCTGTGGCCCGCAATGTGGGGCAAGGCGTTCGCCGACGACGATCCCAAGAGCATGGTGCTGGCCGATGCGATGGGCGTCGTGATGGGCAATTCGCACCATGAACCGATGCTCCGCGCGCAGGCCGAATGGCATCGCCACACGGACGGCGGCGTCACAGGCGGCGCGTGGGATTATGAGAAGAACGGCGACAATCTGCGCAAGTTCTGGCGCGGCGGGATGGAACGGATGATGGCCAAGGGTGGCGGTCGCCGTTATGAATCGGTCGTCACCGTGGGCATGCGCGGCGACGGGGACGAGGCCATGGCGGAGGGGACCGCGACCGGCCTGCTCGAACGCGTCGTGACCGACCAGCGCAAGATCATCGCCGACGTCACGGGCAAGCCCGCCGCCGCCACGCCGCAGGTCTGGGCACTCTACAAGGAAGTGCAGGATTACTACGATCACGGCATGAAGGTGCCGGACGACGTCACCCTGCTGTTTTCCGACGATAACTGGGGGCAGATCCGCCGCCTGCCCGATCCCGCCGCCGCCCCGCGCGCCGGCGGCTACGGTATCTATTACCACTTCGATTATGTCGGCGGGCCGCGCAACTACAAGTGGCTCAACACCAACCAGATCGAAAAGACCTGGCAGCAGATGGACCTGGCGTACCAGCGCGGGGCGCGCGCGATCTGGATCGCCAATGTCGGCGATATCAAGCCGATGGAATATCCGCTCGGCTTTTTCCTGGCGCAGGCCTGGAACCCGGAGGCGATGACGCCCGCCGCGCTCGCCGCCTATCCGCGGGACTGGGCCGCCGCCACGTTCGGCCCGGAACAGGCCGATGCGATCGGCGAGATGGTCACCGCCTACAGCCGCTACGTCGCGCGGCGGAAACCGGAGCTGATCGACGAGACCAGTTTCCCGCTGGGCGGCGTCACGCCCGCCGGGCTCGACGGCGGCGAATTCGGCACGATGATCGCGGAATGGGATGCGCTCGACGCCCGCGTCGCGTCGGTCCGCGCCCGGCTCCGCCCCGACCAGCACGACGCCTATTACCAGCTGGTTGAGTTCCCGGTCTCCGCGGTCGGCAACCTCTACCGGATGTATTACGCCACGGCCTGGAACCGGCTGCTCGCCGGCACGAACGATCCGCGCGCCAACTATTTCGCGGACCAGGTGGAAGCCACGTTCGCGCGCGATGCGGCGCTGACCCGCAGCTACCACGCGCTGAACGGCGGCAAGTGGGACGGCATGATGGCGCAGGTCCATATGAGCTACGTCATCTGGAACGACCCGACCGCGCAGACCATGCCGAGCATCGTCCGGATCGCCGGCGACACGCCCGTTTCGGAACGCAGCCGCCAGCCCAAGTTCGTGGCACCCCGCCCTACCGACGACGGCATCGTCGCGGTGGAGGCCCCCGCGTTCAGCCGTGCCCGCGACGGCAAGGGCCTGCGCTGGGCCACGCTTCCCAATCTCGGCCGCACCGCGGGTGCGGTCGTCGCGCTGCCGCAGGGCCGCCCGGCGACTGCCATGACCGACGGCGTCTGCCTGGAATATGACATGACGGTCCGAAAGGCGGGTCCCGCGACGCTCACCCTCACCCTCGCCCCCACGCTCGACACGATCGGCCATGCGGGCGGGCGGATCGGCGTGTCGATCGACGGCGGTCCGGTGCAACCGCTGGTCGCCGCGCCGGAAGTGACCGGCGGCAGCACCGACACACCGGGCAAGAAGCGCTGGGCGACCGCGGTCTGCGACAATGCGGTGCGACTATCGGCCAACCTCGGCCAGGTCACGGCCGGGCGTCACACGGTGAAGGTCTGGCGGCTGGACGACAATATGGTCCTGCAGAAGCTCGTGCTCAGCACGGTGCCCGTCCCGCCCTCCTATCTGGGGCCGCCGCCGAAACGGGCCTGAACCAAACGTTGCGGGACCAGTTAGGCTCGCACCACCTGCCACGGTCCGTCCGCCGCGTTGGGTCCGGCGCGCGCCACGATGGCAGGCGGCCCGAAATAGGACGCGACCGGGGCATCCCGCGACACCGCGAGCGTCTGGATCACCATCGTGGGATCGATCATGCCGATGGTCAGCACGTGGCGTCCGGGCCGGTCCGCCTTGACCGTGAACCGCATCGTGCGGCCATTGTCCTTCGTGTTCGCGGCATGCTTGTCGCCCAGGAAATCCTGCGACGCCGCGTCCGCCGGCGTGAAAACCGTGGCGATCTCCGCCGGCCCGGCGTCCAGCCACATCGCGACGCTCAGGTTGCGGCCCGGCAGGACCTGCAACGTCGGCCCGGTGACCAGGTCGACATGATACGTCCCCGCCTCGGCCAGATAGACCAGATATTCCAGCCGCGGTGCTGCCTTCGGATCGGCATGGGACGCCGCATCGACCGGAAAGATCGACATCGCCGCCCCCACCCGTCCGAAATCCGGGATCGCCTCCCACCGCACGCCACCCACCGGCACCGCGCGCGAGAACCCCGTCACCGGCACCGCGAACGGCCCCGCCAGCCCGCCATACGCCCCGCGCGCATCGCGTTCCTGTGCGGGAGTCGCGCGGATCGCCGTCACCTTCACGCGCACCGTCTGCTCGCCCTTGACCGTCACGGACGCTTCCGACCGGCCGACAGGCGCCTTCGCCCAGTCGACATCGATCCAGTAGCGCCGATCACGCGGCGACACGCCGAACGCCTTGCCCTCGCGGATGATGAGCCACGGCTTGTCCGCGGTGACCGTCACGGCCAGCGGCACATCCGCCCCGCGCGGAAACACCTCGAAATAGGTCGGCATCCGCGTGATGCTGTCGAGCGTCGGCAGTTCGGGCGGCAGGTAATAGCCCGGCCACGACCGCCGGTTGCCGTCCACCGCCACGCCGAACCCCGTCACGTCGGCGGAGTCCACCTCGCTCACCGGCGGCATGATGTCCGCTTCGGGCGGGTACCAGTCGAAATAGCCGATATGGGTCTGGTCCATCATGTGGTTCCATTTCCCGCCGGCCATGACGTGGTTGTACGTATCGCTCAGCTCGCGATCGTAACGGAACCGGCGGCGCACCTCGTTCGCCTCGACGGCCGTGCTGGCGCGCGCCTGTTCCGCGAACAGCGCGTTGCGCCCCGCCGCGACGTACATCGACGTCAGGTTGGCGCATGCCCGCACCGGATACAGCACGAGCTGGTAGAAGGCATCGCGCTGGTCGGCGCGCAATGCCGCATTCACCGCATCGGCGCGGCGGACCAGATCGTCCCACGCCGCACACATCCGCTCCGCCTCGCGGTAGTTGACCAGGCTGAACGTGTCGGGCCGGATCTGCTCGGGTTTGCGCAACGCGTTATACTTGCCGTAGCGCGCCGCGAGATATGCGATCTCGTCGGCATGCGCCGCACCGAACTGCCGCTCCGCCCAGTCGCGGGTCCAGCCGGCGATCTTGTCCTTGCCCACATCGGCAGGGTTCCACGCCATTGCCAGGAAGAACTCGATCGGCAGCTCCAGCGGCTTCAGGTCACCGACATTGGCGATCCAGATCTCGTTCGCGCCGTACTGGTTCGCCAGGTTCATCTGTTCCCAGATCTTGGGCAGCGGATTCGAATTGATCCACTGGTACGCGAACGGCCCGCCGTGCATGTCCATGTGGAAATAGATGCCGAACCCGCCCTTCCGCCCGCGCTCGGCCGGCGTCGGCAGGCGCCGCAAATTGCCGACATTGTCGTCCGCGAACATCAGCGTCACGTCGTCGGGCAGCTTCAGCCCAGCGTCGTAATATTTGTAGACCTCGGTAAACAGCACCCAGACCTGCGGCACCTGTTCGGCGGGTTTCGCCATCCCCTGCGCGATGATCGCACGCTGGTCCGCGATGATCGATTCGAGCAGTTTCACGTCGGATTGCAGGCTGCCCGTGCTTTCCAGCGCCACGTCGCCGTCGCCGCGCATGCCGATCGTCACCACGACCTCGTTCGCCCGGTTGCGCGTGATCCCTTCGCCGAAGAACTTGCGCACCGCGGGCTTGTTCGTGGCGTAATTCCACGCGCCGTTGCCATACTCGGCGCGGTTGTCGGTCCATTCCTTGTGCGCGCGCATCATCGGTTCGTGATGCGACGTGCCCATCACGATGCCGTAATCCTCGGCCATCGGCGCGTTGGCGGGATCGTCGATGGCGAACGCATTGTTCCACATCGCCGGCCACAGATAGTTGGCCCGCAGCCGCAGCAGCAGCTCGAACAGCCGGCCGTAGAACTTCGCGTTCATCCCGCCGAACTTCTCGGTGGTCCAGCCCGACAGGCACGGCGCCTCGTCGTTCAGGAAGATGCCGCGATACTTCACCGCGGGCGACCCCTGGACATAGCGACCATGCGCCACGCGCAGATGCGCCTGCCGCACGACGGGCACGTCGGCCCACCAGTACCAGGGCGATACGCCGATCATGCGCGACAGGTCATAGGCGCCGTAGATCGCACCGCGCCGGTCGCTGCCCGCGATCACCAGCGCCTCGCGCACGCCGGGCAACGGGTTGGCGATCGTCTGCACGACGAACGCCTCCCACTTCCCCGTCACGCCCGTGACGTCCAGCTTGCCCGTCGCGATCATCCGGTCGATCAGCGGGCTGTGGCCGATCGTGCCGACGACGATCATCCGGTCGGGCAAGGCCGCGCGGTCGCCGATGATCCGCGCCGCGGTGCCGGTCACCCGCCCGATGTCGGCGGCCAGATCCGCCGCCGCACGCCGCACGCCGGAAATGTCGGCCGCATCGACGAATAGCGGCACGACGCCGCCGCCGTCCGGCGTGAGGACGAAGCCCGGCTTGCGTCGGTCGAACCGCACCGCGGCGGCCAGCGGCGATGCCATCAGGCCTGCCGCCACCGCACCGCCCATCATGCCGCGTCGTGTGATCGTCATGTCGCCTCCCAGCCGTTCGATCGAAGTTGTACTGCCTGAACGTCGCATTCCCACACCGGAATGAGCGTCTCCCGCTCCGCAGTCCGCGAGGCGATGATCGCGTTGGCGGTTCAGGGCTGTATCGACGTTCGGGTTGGCGCCGGGGCGTTCGTCCGGCGCGTGCGAGGTGAAGAAGGTCGCCCCGGTATCGGCATCACCACATTAGAACTGACCGAAGCGCGCCTCGTCTTCGAAGGCGAAGCGGCAGCCCCGGCCGCCATCACCATCACCGATCAGGAACTGGCCGAACTGAAATTGCTCGTCGAGGCGATCGGTCGAGAATAGCTGAAAGCCAGAGAGACCGAGAATGCCGACCGCGCGTTCCACCGCACGATCGCGCGCGCGACGCAGAACGCTGCGATCGAAATCACGATCGACCAATATTGGCGACTGCGCGAAACCTCCCCCCAATGCGCACTCCTGCACGGCCGGGCCCGCAGCGCGAAGGTGCCCGGTCGTCGAGGAACATCGCCTCATTCTGGCGGCGCTCCAAGGGTGCCGCGTTCGGCGATGCGCTCGCATCTCTCGGCGGTCACGAGTCACCTGCTCTACGCGACGGAAGAACGGGCGGGCGAACCCATGCGAGGGTCTGCCGCCGATATGCGCGCACGCTACGAGGCGGCCGTCACCGCCTTAGCGCGTGCCCTCCCCAATGCACCGTTGCGGCAGCGTCAGCCGCGCGCGCCGACCATCGCGATTCGGGGGCGATGGCCAGAACGAATTTGCCGGAGAGCATCATGCTAAGAATCGTCGGCGCCGCGTCATAATCACCTGTCCGGGCCGCACCGTAACGATGACCACGATCGCCGCGGTCTGCCGTCGCGCCGCTGTCAATCGACCGTAACCAGACTGCCATGCGACAAATCTGCAACATAAGTGCGTGTCATCATACCGAGGCCTATTTTTCGGTTTGAAACCGCCTCGGAAACATGTCCATTATGACATGTCCAATACAGCCGGATGGCACGGTCAAACGTTTGCCGGGTAAATCGGGGGTAAGGTTCAACACGTCGAAGAATCGGCGGCTGAACGGCGGACTTGGAGAAAGAGGGTATCTGAAAGCGCCTTAATCAATTGGGGGCTCTTGATGATCAGATCTATGACTTCGTCCATCGCGTTGGCGTTCTCGCTCGCGTCGGGGTCCGCAGCCTTTGCGGCCGATACGGAGGCAGCCGCGGCGACGGCATTGATTACGACCCAGGCCGCAGCGTCGCAGGACACCTCCGCTTCCTCCGGCACGGCAGCGTCCCAGGATCCGGCCAGTGAAATTGTCGTGCTGGGCACCCGCAGAACCGATCGCACGCTGGCCAACTCGCCCTCGCCGGTCGACGTGATCAGCGCAGCGGACTTCGCCGTGCAACCCGCCGCCAACATGATCGACCAGCTGAAGAACATCGTCCCGTCCTTCTTCGCGGGCCAGAATTCGATCTCGGACGCCTCGACCTTCGTGCGCTCCCCCTCGCTGCGCGGCCTCGCGGGCGATCAGGTCCTCGTGATGCTGAACGGCAAACGCTACAACCGCTCCGCGCTGGTCCAGGTCTATGGCGGCAGCGACACCGGCCTCGGCCGCGGTGCGCAGGGCCCCGACATCTCGGCCATCCCGTCGCTCGCGATCGGCAGCCTGCAGGTCCTGCGCGAAGGCGCCACCGCACAATATGGTTCCGATGCGATCGCCGGCGTGCTGAACTACGGCCTGCGTGAGGATCAGGGAATCGAGATCGTCGGCCGCACCGGCCAATATTATGACGGCGACGGCGAAAGCTACCAGATCGCCGCAAATGCGGGGCTGAAGGGCGAGTGGGGTTTCGTCAACGTCACCGGCGAATATGTCGACGAAGGGCAGACCAGCCGCGGCCAGACCCGCCCCTCGGCCGCCAATTTCGCGACGAACTTCCCCGCGCTCGCCTCGCAACTGCCCAACTACCCCGGCCCGGTGCAGATCTGGGGCAACTCGCCCTCGCACGGGTTCAAGACGGTCTTCAACTCGGCGCTCAACGTCACCGACGACAGCAAGCTCTACTTCTTCGCCAACTATGCGCAGAACAAGGGCAACCAGAGCTTCAACTACCGCCCGTCCGTGTCCAGCACTGCGGTCGATACGGCCGGCGTGGTCCGCAATCAGGGTGCGAACGCTGCGTTCAACAACACCTTCTTCCTGACGCCCTGCCCCGCCGGCAACGCCACCTGCCCGACCGGCGGCTTCGTGCGTGACGGCAACACGTTCCGCTTCTCGGAACTCTATCCGGCTGGCTTCACGCCGCGCTTCGTCGGCAAGACGCAGCAGATGTACGGTGTGCTCGGCTACAAGGGCACGTCCGGCAAGTTCAGCTACGATCTGTCCGGCACGCTCGCCCGCAACAAGCTGTCGCTGTCGATGTACAGTTCGGCCAACTTCTCCTTCGGCCCGCAGACGCAGACCGCGTTCGACTTCGGCGATCTGATCCAGGAGGAAGTGAACGCCAACGCCGACTTCACCTATGCGGCCGACGTCGGCCTCGCCGCCCCGCTGACCATCTCGTTCGGTGGTGAATTCCGCGAGGAAACCTACGAACAGACCGCGGGCGACGAGCAGTCCTACGCCGCCGGCCCCTATGCGGTCGCGCAACAGCTCTACACGCAGACCGCACCTGGTGTGTACACCCCCTCCGGCAGCACCGCGGCGCAGGGGGTGGGTGCCAGCGGCTATGCCGGCACCAGCCCGCAGACCGCGGGCAAATTCAGCCAACGGGCTTATGCCGCTTATGTCGGTCTCGAAACCGATATCACGGAGGCGTTCACGGTCGGCGCGGCTGGCCGCTACGAACATTACAACACGTTCGGCGACGCTTGGGTCGGCAAGGTGAACGCGCTCTACAAGCTGACCGACATGTTCTCGATCCGCGGCAGCTTCGGCACCGGCTTCCACGCACCGTCGCCGGGCCAGTCGAACGTCTCGATCGTCACGACCTCGTTCAACAACGGCATCGCGTTCCAGAGCGGCACCTACCCCACCAACACCGCGGTCGCGCAATATTATGGCGCGTCGAACCTCACCCCCGAAAAATCGAGGAACTACGGTGTGGGCTTCATCCTCGAACCGGTCCGCAACATGACGATCACGGTCGACGGATATCAGATCGACCTGCGCAACCGGATCGGCCTGACCTCGCCGTTCATCGTCACCGCGGCGGATCTGACCGCACAGCCCGCCTTGTTGCCGGTCGGCATCGGCGGACAGGTCCAGTATTTTACCAACGGGTTCAAGACCCGCACGCGCGGCGTCGATTTCGTCGGCACTTGGCGCGCGACGCTCAGCCGCGCGCTGGTCAACGTGTCGCTCGCCTACAACTACAACGATACCAAGGTCGTCGACTATAACGACCGCATCATCAGCATCGCGCAGCTGATTGATGCCGAAAACCTGGCCCCCAAGCACCGCGTCGTCTTCAACGCTAACTGGTCGCTCGACAATGTGAACCTCAACATCCGCGAGAACTACTACAGCTCGTTCACCAGCGCGCAGGACTATGGGCAAACGAACGGAGTCCCGAACCAGGTTTTCGGTGGCAAGTTCACGACCGACCTCGAACTCGGCTACAATTTCGGTGAGCACTTCACGCTGGCGATCGGCGCGCAGAACGTCCTCGACGAGCGCCCCGACAAGCTGAAGGCGACGAACACGGTGCAGATCTATCCGATCACCGGCGGCACGTCGGACGGGCAGGTCTATCCCCGCGCCGGCGGACCGTTCGGGTTCAACGGTGGCTTCTACTACACGCGCCTGCGCGTGAAATATTGACGGCCGGTGGCGGTGCGGACAGTCTGCACCGCCACATCCGACAGGGCATGCCTTGACCGACTTCACCCACCGCATCGCGACGATCAACGACCTCGATCGTCTGCATACCCTCATTCGTCGGGCGATCGACCGGCTCCAGTCCGGCTTCCTCGACCCCGATCAGGTCCGGGCGAGCCACCGCGTCATGGGTCTCGACACGCAGCTGCTCCACGACGGCACCTACTTCATGCTGTTCGATGGCGACGCGCTCGTCGGCTGCGGGGGGTGGAGTTACCGCAAGACCCTGTTCGGCGGGGACACCAGCCTCGTCGCGCGCGAACCGGAGACCCTCGACCCCGCAACCGATCCCGCCCGCATCCGGGCGATGTACACCGACCCTGACCATGCCCGCCGCGGCATCGGCCGCGCGATCCTCGACCTCTGCGAACATGCCGCGCGGTCGCACGGTTTCCGTGACGCTGAAATGATGGCAACGCTCGCGGGCGAACCGCTCTACCACGCCTGCGGTTATCGACGGCTTTGCGACCCGATCGCCGTGCCGTCCGATGGGACGATCGTCCCGCTGGTCAGGATGGGCAAGGCCTTGTCGCGCGCGGAATGAGCCCGGGGGAGGCGTCGCGTCCGCGCATGCGGCCCGCTTCAACAGGGTGCGGGACCCTGCCGCCATCTTGCCCTGCAAACCCTCAGCACTGTCGATGAACAGGTGTTCGAACTAGCTGCCTTTGCAGCCGCGACACGGTCGACGCTCAGGACGCTCCGGCGCGTGTGCGAACGGACGCGATCCCGCTTTCGTGCCGCCGTTCGCTACGAACGGTCTCCCACAACGCGACATCTTCGCGATAGAGTCGGCGGATCCGCTCGCGCTGGACATCGGACACCGTCATCCCCGAAGCCCGGCTGACATTAAGTCGCGGAAACGGCGCGACCTTGCGATCAGCGAACAACGCATGGAGCCGGCCCAGATCATCGATCGGCACCAGATGTTCGACCGCAAGTCGCCCGGCGGCGTCCGCGAGATACCAGCGTTGCGGACGGAAGATGTGATCGACATCGAACGGGTCGCGGTAGCGTTCGAGATGATCGAGCGCCGCGTCGATCGATTGGAACGCCTGATACGTCGCCCGGAACGGTTCGGAAACCCACCGGCACGGCGTGCCCCCGTTCGTTGCATAGCGGAACGCCGAGACGAACCGCTCGACCGGTTCGCGAACGACCGCCACGGTGGCGGCCGACGCGACGAAACCGGGCGCCACGCGCTCGTAGTAGCGCATTGTGTCGTGCGTGATAGCGTGACCGTACAGCGCCATGCTGAGCGAGGTTCCCGCATTCTTGGGCACATGAATGAACAACACACCGCTCGACCGGATACTGGCCAGCCGATCGCGGCGCTTGGCGCTGAGCGGTACGGGAAGCCCCGCTGCTATCAGCCGCTCGGGAATGTCACCGGTCAGCTTCACCCCGAACATGCGGGCCAGATGGCGACGCCATCGATAACTCTTGGGGGCGTTGAGCTGTTCTGTGTGCATGAATAGATCATGCGGCTTCAACTTTGCTGGGGAATTTCGGAACATGTCCGGCGTGTGACCAGCATCACGCTATGTACCGACGGATTGAAAGACACCTGCACCCGCTCATCGGAGCGTAGGTGGCCATACTGGAAGACGATCATCTGACCATAGACTTACGGCACGAGCTGGCCCCGACCCGAAGGCTATCCTCTATCGTCGGCTGAAAATACGCATCTTTCCGTCATTTCTTCACATCTCGGTCCCATCCCTTGATATCGATCAACAGGTTATTGCCTGACTGTTTCCATGATTATCATAACGAAATAAATTGAGACATATTCGGTTTATTCGATACCCATAATATTGCCCCAGACGTAACTCGTGAGGAACAAGCCGCCGTCGAAGCAAAATGTAGAATGTCGAGTTTCAGCGCCGCAGCAATTGCGTCGAGCGGGTTCGACGCAAACCGTAGTGATCACTGGATCAACGGCGCGGTCTAGATGGGCACCTTAAGGTGTCCGCACCACGCGCTGCACAGGAGCACGCGGAATGCCGTGCACAGCCTCCGCCCACCGGCATCTGCCGCGGCAGTCAAACGACCAAAGATGGGAAACCCGTCTGCGCTAGCTGCAACGGAATGCCCGCGATGCACCATCGTAACGTTCTAGCGATAGAGGCGTCGAAATCGTTCCTGACAACAATCGTTATCATTTATCAATGTGCTACGTTATTGACGCGACGCAATAGGTTTGAGGACGTCCTCCGGGTACAGATTTTACATGCCCAATGCTTTCATACGTAAGTTGCAGAGCTTCGGTTCTCTCGTTGAAAATGATATCTCCGCGCTTCAGGGATTGACGGCCAACGCGCGCAATGTGCCGGCGCGCTCTGACCTGATCCGGGAGGGCGACCGCCCGGGGCCCATGTTCGTCGTCCTCGACGGCTGGGCGCAGCGATACAAGATTCTGCCCAACGGGACGCGGCAGATCGTCGCGTTCCTGCTGCCCGGTGACGCGTGCGACCTGCATGTCGGCACGCTGGCGGAGATGGATCACAGCATACAGACCGTGAAAGCCGCACGGGTTGCGACGATCGGTAGCGGCATCATGGAACGGGTGATGGATCATCATCCCAATATTCAGCGGGCAATGTATCGTGCCCAGCTGACCGACGAAGGGACCCTGCGTGCCTGGATCGTGAGCATGGGACGACGATCCAGCATAGAACGCGTCGCGCATCTGATGTGCGAACTCTACCTGCGGGCCAGCCGGATCGGGCTTGTCCATGGCGAAGGTTTTGAATTGCCGCTGTCCCAGATTGCGCTGGCGGACGCGCTGGGCATGACACCTGTGCACGTCAACCGCGTGCTGAAGGACCTGCGAACGACGAATGCGATGGAGGTACGGCGCGGGACGATGATCATCGCCAATCCTGTCGCCCTGGCGCAGATCGCCGGGTTCGACGAAAATTACCTGCATCGCAGGATGCGGCAGGCGAACTGAACCTGCGGTCGCGGGGTCCGATGCGACCCGCACCAGCTCGTCGCCGAAGACGCTCTCCTGTGCGGCCTCGCTCTGGAACGGGGTCAGCCTGCGCGGGCGTCGATCGGCCACGCGATCCGGCAGACAATCCCGTCCGGTCGCAACACGAAACTCGTTTCTGCGCCGATCTGGTACGGCAATCCGTCCTCGATAAACTCCCGTCCGAAACCCTTGTGTAGCGGCTCTTCGGACAGTCCCATGACGCCGCTTTCCGACCATGTCAGGTCCAGTCTCTGTCCGGACATGACCCAACGGATTTTCAGCTTGGCTCCGTCCGTGGCAAGCGCCCCGAACTTCAATGCGTTTGTCACAAGCTCGTGGATCGCCAGCCCGAAAGGCTGCGCCTGTTCCAGGGGCAGATTGACGGCCGGCCCCGCGATCGTGATTCCCGGCGCGGACCCGAAGTCGAACTGCTGGAGTTCGTCGCGGAGAAGTTGCTCAAGGTCGACATCACCGCGCGAACCCAGCGATCGTGGCAGTTGGTACCGAAGCAGGACGCTCAGGCGGCCACAGAAATGGCGCTCGACTTCCTCCAGGTTTTCCGCCGTCGCGATCGTGGTTTCGAACACCGCGCGCACCAACGCGGCGGTGTTGCGAACACGGTGCTGCAACTCGCTCAGAACCTGCGCGTGATGCCGGGCGGTCTCCGCGTCGCGCAGGTCCCGTGCGGCGATCTCTTCCCGCAACGCCGTCAGCGCGGCCCGAATATTGCCCGGTTTCGTACCGGGATCCTGCGGAAGACAGGTCGGGATCGTATTGAAAGAGGGGTCATTCGTCATTGGCGGTTGAAACCGGCGCATGTCATGTTCCAGCGTGTCGCAGAAGGTGCCGAACAGGGCACCTGGAAAGCGGGATAAGCCCCCCGTCTGAGCGTAAGCGAAGGTCTGCCACTGCCTCGGCTATACCTTCATATCGTACGACAATTGGCCCATCGTCTTGATGATCTGTGACATGCGCAGCGGTTTTTCATATCGTGCAACATGCGTGAAGCGGTCCGGGATGATCGACGCATCATATCCGGTCGTGAACATGAACGGGACCCCCTGCTCGGCCAGCATATCCGCCAGATCGAAGACCGGTTCGCCGCGCAGGTTCACGTCTAGAATCGCACCGTTCAACCGCGGCGTGTCGCGTAGGAAAGCGGTGCCCTGCTCCACGGTCGCCGCCGGTCCGACGACCTGTACCGACTCTGCCGCCAAGGCCGCGGACAACTCTTCCGCCAGCAAATATTCGTCTTCGACAACAAGGATCGAGCAACCCTTTAACGTGAGCTCAGTCATGCAATGCTCCGGATACGGGTATGATCATCTGGCACTTTATACCATCGGGGCCGACATCGTAACGCGTTTCTGCATCAAGTTGATACGGCAGCGCGCGTTCGATCAACTCGCGGCCTTGCCCCGTTCGTTTCGTCGCCATGCCATCCGGCGGCATGATAACGCCATGCTCTTCCCAGATGATTTCCAATCGGTCTGGAAGACCATCGATCTGCAGCGTGCGCCAGCCTATCTCCAGCCGTCCGTTCCGTTCCCGTAACGCGCCGTACTTCACGGCGTTCGTGGCCAGTTCGTGCAACGCCAGCGCCAGCATCTGGACCATGCCGGACCGCAGCGGGATCCCGCGGATCCCGCGCAAAATGACCCGCCCCTCATCTCCGCCCGCCACGCCGTGCGCGGCAAGCTCGGCGCAAATCAACTCGTCGAAAGTGACGCGGTACTGATTGTCCACGCGCGACAGCAGGCTCTGCACACGCGCCAAAGCATCCAACCGCGCGCTGAAATCCCGCTGGAACTCCTCCATCGTCGCGGACTGCCGCATTGTCTTGTCCGCAATCGAACGCGTGACGCCCATCAGATTGCGCGTCCGGTGCTGCAATTCGCCGACCAGGATTCTCTGCCTCTCCTGCAATCCGCGCAGGTCGTCAATGTCGGTCGAGGTGCCGAGCCACTCGGTGATCGTGCCGGATGCGTCCCGGATCGGCGTCGCCCGTGTCTGGAACCAGCGATAGACACCTTGCTGTTCGCAGATACGGTAATCCACTTCGAGGATTCCCCGCTCGATGGCGTGAGCCCATGCCTCGCGTGCCCGCCCGCGATCGTCCGGATGAAGCGGCTCCAGCCAGCCCCATCCGCGGCTGTCCTGCTCCGCCTGGCCCGTGAACCGGGTCCATTGCGGACTGCACCAGGTCCACTGGCCCGGGTCGCCGGCCCGCCACACAAATTGCGGCACACCTTCGATCAGCGCCCGCTGGCGGTCTTCACTCTCGCCCAGCGCCGCCTCCGCGCGGGCACGCTGAATGGCCGCCCAGGTGCGCTCGGCAGCCCCTCTGAGCAATTCCCTGTCGCCGTTGGTCCATTGACGCACGCGCGTGTCGGCGACCAGAAGCACCGCAGCCAGCCGCCCGTTCCGTAAGAGCGGGGTACCGAGCGCAGCGCGAATGCCAAGCGCACCGTAAGCCGACCTAGCCTGCGCGCTGAACTGCTCGGCGCTCGTCAGGTCCGGCATGTCGAGCATCGACTCCGAGCACATCAGATCGAGAAAGCCCTGCTCGCCCGACAGGTCATGGACGCCGACCATCGAGGGCAAACCGTCGTCGTGGAAGTCGCCAAGCACGGTCGCGTGCGTGCTGCCGTCATCGAACTCGTTGAAATAGCATCGACTGACGCCAAGCTGTCCGGCCAGTAGGCGCGCGGCCTCCGCCTGAATGGCTTGGGGATCGGCCAACGACGCGAGCGCATCACTGAGTGTCAGCTGGAAAGTCTGCCGCTCCTCGCTCTTGCGGAGGGCTTCCTCGGCACGCGCACGTTCCGTCGCCGCCCAGGTGCGCTCGGCCGTTTCTCGCGCCATCTTGACCTCGTCCGGCGTCCAGGCACGCGGAAGAATGGAATGCAGTGTCAGGCCACCGACAAAGCGCCCGTCCTTGACCAGCGTGATCCCGACATAGGCACGGACCCCGATCTCAGCAAAGCTGCGCTGCTGCGCCTCGCTGTGCGCATCGGCAATGTCGGCGACGACGACGGTGGTTTGACCCTGGCGGTGCTTCTCCACCAGGTCATCGCCAAAGGACTTAATGGAATGCCGTCCGGCCAACGAGGCTCCGCTCCGCCCCCAGTCCTTCTCGATCAGATAGTCGTCGCCGTCGGTCTCGTAATAAGCGACGCGATCGGCCTCAACCTGCTCGCCCAGGACGCGCGCGGCCTCAGCTTGTATCTGGATCGGATCGGCGAGGGGCGCGAGGGCGTCGCTCAGCTTCAGCAGAAAGGATTGTCTCTGCTCGCTCTCCCGCAGGACCGCCTCGGCGCGCCTGCGCGCGTCGATGTTGATGTTCATCCCGGCCCACTTCTCGATGTTTCCTTGCGCATCGAGCACGGGTGCCGCGCGGACATTGGTCCAGCCCCACCCACCATTCGCATCACGAAGGCGGAACTCCGCGTCGACGAGCCCGTGGGCGGCGGTCGCTTCCCGCCACTGTCGCTCGGCATAGGGCCGGTCGTCAGGGTGAATCGCGTCGAGCCAGCCGTAGCCGAGCCATTCCTGCAACGTCTGACCGGTATAAGCACGCCAGCTCGGGCTGTCGGCGATCACGACACCATTCGGATCCGTTTCCCACACCGCCTGTGCCCAGCTCCCGATCAGCAGCCTGTGCCGCGCCTCGCTTTCGCGCATGGCTGTCTGGGCCTTGAGCCGGTCCGTAGCCTCGGCCAGGGTCTGGAGAGTCCCCGCGACCGCGCCGAATTCGTCATGGATCGGGACCCAGTCGGTGTCGAATACGCGTTCCTCGACCCCATCCGGGCCGTGCAACGGGACGGGGAACGCCGTTAGCTGTGTCGCGCGGCCGGTACGCGCGCTCTCCAGCAGCCGCGCGATCACCGTGTCATGGGCATCCGGCCAACCGTCCGCCACCGGGCGTCCGAGCAGCAAGGGGTGACGGTCCCGTGCGATGGTGATGTAGGCATCATTGTACAGCTGGACGTGCTGCGGGCCCCACAAGATCGTTGCAGGGCTGGGCATCGCTAGCATGATGTCGACGGCAGTGCGCAAAACCTGCGGCCATCCCGCGATGGCCCCAAGCGGCGTCGGTGCCCAGTCGTGGGCACGGATACGCGCGGCCATCTCGCTTTCGCCGAACGGCCATTGTGTCATCGCCAAACGTTTGTCCATTTGCGCCTGACGTCACCATCCTATCGACGGCTGACGCTGGCAGAAGCTCACGCAATGACAAGCCTTTTTGTTGCCCGTAGGCGGGCCGGCGCAGCGAGAACAGGGCGCCGGCGTCCAGGCTGACGGTATCGCACGCGTGGTTCAACGATCCGCTAAACTCGCACATGGCACATAGGTCGCCGGGCTACGCACAAGGGCGGCGACAGAGGCGCGATCGACCGGGTTCAGGACCCGCAAGTCCGCGACCGCTGCCAAGGACGCAACGGCCGCGACATGCATTGATGACGTGAAATGGCGACTCATCGCTGCCATCCCGGGCGCACCAAACTCCTGGAAGGCGGCCGAAAGTCGAATCTGACGTCCTCGTGCGTACCGAACCGCCGCTACCGAGCCCGACGTCGGCACTTCGATCAATGCAAGCCGGGCGTCGCGATCGGCAGCCGCCGCCAATGTCCTCAATGACATGCCGCCCCGCGTGACGCCGTCGAGCGGCAGCGCCGCGCGTCCCTCCGGCGCTCCGATGATCGGGAAGCAGCCAATCTGCTCATACTCCGCGATGACGATCTGATCCGGGACACCGAGTGCGGCACCACCCTTCGTATCAATGAACGTGTCGTCGTCACGATTGCGAAGCGTCTTGATCGGACGCAGCCTGCCGCTTCCGCCGTGGTAGGACTTTGCAAGCTGGCCACGCATGAGGCTGGTCATGGTCACGTCCGAGCCCGTGATGCCGAACTCGCGACGGGTGCGGCTCGTATCGGCAAGCAAACCGGCAAGCGTATGACGCTGCCCTTCAAACGCTTGATAGCCTCTCGACGTGTCCCCTGCCGAGCAGCGTTCCTTGGCGCGGGTGGAGAAGGGACCGAGCAGGCACGCGATCGGCGAACCGACGAGCGTCGCGATCGGTCGCAGACTGAATTTGGCGGCAATCGCACGCGGCTGATCCAGCTCGGCGAAATGCAGCAGGCCAAGACCGATCAACGCGGCGATCAACGCGCACCGACCGAACAGGTCGAGACCGAGAACATCCTCGTCGTCGCCGCGTCGGACGGACGCGACAGCCTGTCCGGCCAGCGCGCCCTGTCCGAACGAGACGCGTTTCAACGACTCCGGCGTGGTCGCCGCTGTCCAGTCTTCCGGCCGCGGAGCCGAGGGTGCATTGAACACCATCGATCCGGTCGTTCGCGCCAGCGCCGCGATCCGTTGGGTCACCGTCGGATGAGTTGCGCCGGCCCCTTCGGTGTCGCCCGCGATCATCATCGCGTCGTCCTGGGCCCGGGCACCGGAGACCCGGTGGAGCCCGTCGACCTTCAGCAACGCCGATGCCAGCGCGGCGGGGTTCTGCGTCCAGCGGGCAGCTTCGGCATCGGCGATAAACTCGCGCGAGGACGCGATCAGCAGGCGCGATACTTGCCCCGCCTTCAGCGCCCAGCGCGCGACGATGCCGCCGACCAGCGACAGCGGCAGGATCGCCGGGATCGCCCAGGACAACATCGCATGCACCCAGGTAAAGCGCAGCCCGTTGCGCGCATGCAACTTGGTCAGCACCGACATGAAGATATTGGCTGCCGCCATCAGCCGGATGTCGCCGTGCCGGATATGCGACAGCTCGTGTGCCAGGACGCCGGCCAGTTCATGGTCGTCAAGCGCGTCAAGCAACCCGCGGGTCACTACGACGACCGCCCTCTTCCGCCCGATTCCGCAGGCAAAGGCGTTACGTGCCGGGTCTTCGATCACGCCCACAAAGGGCACGGGCAGGCCCGTCAGGATAAGGAGCGGCTCGATGACGCGGCAGAGTCGCGGCTCGTCCGCCGCATCGACGAAGTGGAACCCGATCGCCCGCTTCACCGTCTCGAGATGCCACCAGAACTGCGCGGCGAACCACAGGACCGACGCGACCAGCACGACCGGCGCGTAGCGGCGAAGATAGCCGCCCCAGCCGAAGATCGGCGCATGTTCGATGTCTGCCAGAGTGAGCGGAACGAGCAGGACGAGCGGTGCCAGCATCTGGATCGCGACAAGGAACGCGATGAACAGCCCCGTCGAGCGGCCGTCGTTGGTGCGGATCCAGCCATGAAGTCCGGTGGGAGCGGCCCGCGCGATCATTCCGGCGGACCTAAAGAGCGAGGCTTAGCGGCTCATCGACGAGCACGCGCTCGATGCCGAGATCATAGACTTGGCGGCTATGCATGCGGCGCTTGGTGGCGATGTAGCTGCCGGGGAATTGCCGCAGCGCGATGTTATACTCTTCGATCGCGAGGTTGTAGAAACGGCGTGCCGCGGTGATCCTGTCCTCGCAATCGGTCAGCTGGCTGCGCAGTTGCGCGAATTCGGGGATTGCCTTGAGTTCGGGGTAGCGCTCGCTGCTCGACAGGAGGGTGATGACCTTGCGGCTTAAGTCCCACTCGGCCTGCAGTTTTGCGTCGGGTGCGACGGCGGCAAGTGCCGTCGACCGTGCTTCTGCAACCCCGAGAACCAACGCCCGCTCATGCCCCGCGACGGCCTTCATGACGTCGACGAGGCCGGGCATGAGATTGTGCCGGTGCTTCAGGTGGACGTCGATATCGGCGAAGGCCGTCTCGCACCGCTGGTCGAGCGCGACCAGCGTGTTCGTGGTCACGGCATATGTCCGGATCAGCAAGAACAGCGCGAAGACGATCGCCGCGATCAAGGCGACGATCACCCATAGCAACGTCATCATCCCTCGTTCCCCCACGCTCGTTCGTTCGTTCGAAGAATAGCGCAGCGGGTCTTGCCGAAACGTTATGGCCAAAGAGCTTTACGGCATTTTAAGTCCGAGGACGGAGAGTAAGGCAGCACCTGAACGGAGGGATTGATGGCCGAGTCATTATTCGCGCGCGTAAGCCGTCTGTTGTCGGCCCGGGTCGAGGACAATGTCGATGCGATGGAGCGCGCGAACAGCGACGGCGTCATGCGTGAATCGATCCGCGAGGTCGATCGTACCATCGACGCGGTCCGCGCCGACCGGGAGCGCGCCATGACGCGTCGTCTCCAGGCCGCTCGGCAGCAGGAGATGATTGCCAGGAAGGTCGAGGAACTGACCGGAAAGGCACGCTTCGCGATTGAGAATGGCCGCGACGATCTCGCCGAGGCGGCACTCGCGCGTCAGGTCGATCTCGAAGGGCAGAGTACGGGCCTGACAGACGTGCAGTCGGTGGCCCGCGAGGAAGAAGCAAAGCTTGAGGAAAGCCTCGCCGCACTTCGGGCGCGCAAGACGCAGATGCAGGAAGCATTGGCCGCTTTCGATATCGCGCGCAGCGACGCATCGATGGGCGGCGATGGCGGTTTCGCGCAAGCCTGCAAGATCGAGCGCAACGTGGAACAGGCCGAAGCCGCCTTCGACCGCGCAATGGCTGGTGCGGGCGGGGTCGGCTTCGCGCGCGGCAACGCCAAGGCACTGAACGGTGTCGCCGAACTGGACACGCTGCAAAAGAGCGCAACCGTATCGGCGCGACTAGCGGCGCTCAAGCAGGCCGCCACCCAGGCGACCTGAGGTGATCCGTAAACCCGACGACACGGAGTTCCGTGAGCGCGACGTTGTTGCGGGGCTCCGCGATGCGCGCACGCTCACCGTCAAGGGGGTCCGAGGCATCGGTCGGGGCGCCGGCAGTCTGCTGAAATGGTGGCTGATCGTCATGTTCGGGTTCAGTTTCGTCATGTCGGTGCTGAGCCAGATCGAAGCGGCCGGCATCCTGGTGCTCATGGCCGGCGGCGTCGCGTGGTTCTGCTACGCTTGGCGAAAGCGCGCCCGCCGTCACGTCGATCTGCCGTCGTCACCCCATATGCGAACACCGCGCGCCGCGGGCGAGACGGGCGCGTTGTCCACCGGTCGCTACGATCTGTCGGTGGCCGAAGTCGGCCGCCGGGTCGCAAGGCTCGCGCTGTTCGCCGTGCTGCTGTTCCTTATGGCTTCGACCGTCTCTGCCATGGCGCCGCTCTGGCTCCTCGGCATTGTCGTGTTCGCGCTGGCGATCCTGACTGTCGCGCGGTTGTTCGGCGACCGGACCATGCTGCGTTTCGACGATCGGACCCTGACCGTTCGCGGATTGCTTGGCGAAGCCACGATGCGGTGGGACGACGTCGGCGACATGGTGATCCGCAAGGCATCGTTCCTGAGCCTGCCGACGCTCTTCTCGAGCGGCACGAGGCGTAACATCCAGGTGACCGCCCGGATCAACAGATTGGGCGGGCCGGAACGGCTCCTGATACCCTATCCCTTGCTGGGCATCGGCGAGGACGGCCTTGTGGAGCTGTACGAGACTTTGACGACGGTTCTGGCCGGTGGCTCGCCGCCCGCGGTCGTCTCCGGCACGGCCGACGTTGCTCCGACCGCTCCGAACGCGCGCGGGGACGACACGGCTTCCACGCCATTCGATCCGGACGGCAGCATCTCACGCTACTTGGCTGGACGCGACCAGGCTACGCTTATTCCCCGACAGGAGGTGACGAGTACCAGTCGGCCGATGTTCGGGCGCAAAACCATCCGGCACTGATCGCAGATCAACCGCTTTCCGGAAGTGGACGCGTATTGATCATGGTCGGGCGACGGATCAAACACGCATCGCCGCGACGAATGCGCGGAAAGCGGCCGTGGGTTGGCGGCGGCTGGGATAATAAAGATGGTTCGGGGGCAGGACAGGTGCCCAGCCGGCCAGCACCTCGACCAGCGAGCCTTCCGCTAATTGCAGCGCGGCGTGCGGTAGCGGCAGACAGGTCACGCCCAGCCCCGCCAGCGCGGCGTCGCGCATCACGTCGATATCGTTGGTGATGAAGTCGCCGCGGACCGACCGCTCGGTCGTCCGGCCATCCCGCTCGAAGGCCCAACGGTGGACGACGCCGGACGACGTGTACCGGTAACATAGACAACGATGCGCGCCGAGGTCGTCGGGATCGACCGGTGCGACACGCCCGGCAAGATAGGCCGGCGCCGCGACGAACACGAGCGGGACCGGCGCGCTGATCCGTACCGATATCATGTCCGCCTGCAACGTCTGCGCATGCCGTATCCCGCAGTCGAAGCGATCGGCGACGATATCGACGAACCCGTCATCCACGACCAGCTCGACGGCAATATCAGGAAAGGCGCGCGCGAAGTCGGCAAGCCGCGGCAGGATGGCATAGATCGCCGCCACCCGGTGCGCGCTGACCCGGATGCGACCCGCCGGTCGATCGCGCGCGCCGTCCAGATCCTCCAGCGCGCCCGCGACCGAGGCGATCGCCGGGCGCAACCTTAGCAACAGTTCCTCCCCCGCGGGTGTCGGCGCCAGCGACCGCGTCGTCCGGTCGAGCAGCCGAACGCCCAGCTTGGTCTCCAGCGACCGCATCGCATGGCTGAGCGCAGACGCCGACAGCCCGAGCCGCGTCGCCGCCCGCGCAAAGCTTCCGGCCTCGACGATCGCCTCGAACACCGCCAGGCCGGACCACAGATCACGATCCACTGCTGAACATCCTTCAGTGACCCATGCGCCGCAGACCGTCTAATCCCGGTGCCGCTTCGCGTCCATCTGAAGGGTGACACAACGCAGGATCCGACCATGAACCTCGACACCTACCGCCCGCTCGGCCGCTCCGGCCTGCTCGTCAGCCCACTGGCGCTCGGCACAATGACCTTCGGCACACCGCGCTGGGGCCTGGACGAGGCCGGCAGCCGCGCCGTGTTCGATCGCTACACCGACCTCGGCGGTAATTTCGTCGACACCGCCGACGTCTATGCCGGCGGCCGATCGGAGGAGATGGTCGGCGCGTTCGTCGCCGCGCAATCGTCGCGCGACCGGATCGTCATCGCGACCAAGTCCGGCTTCGCCACCGGCCGCGGCTATCATGCCGGCGGCCACGGCGCGCGCCACGTCCTGGCCTCCGTCGATGCATCGCTTCGCCGGCTCCGCACGGACTTCATCGACCTCCATTGGGTGCATGTCTGGGACGGCGTCACGCCGGCCGAGGAACTGTTGCGGACCATGACCAGCCTCGTCGCATCGGGCAAGATCCGCTACTGGGGCCTCTCCAACAGCCCCGCCTGGTATGTCGCCGAACTCGCTACGCTGGCGCGGGTCCGCGGCGATCCGGCGCCGATCGGCCTGCAATATTTCTACTCGCTGGTGGAGCGCGGGGTGGAGGCCGAACATCTACCGCTCGCCCGGTCGGCGGGCATGGGCCTCGTCCCCTGGAGCCCGCTCGCCTACGGCCTGCTGACCGGCAAGTACGACCGCGCGACCGTCGAGGCGGGGCCCAAGCGCGCGGGCGGCGTCCCTAACCAGGCCGGACAGGCCGACGCGGCGCGGCCCGCCGACGACAAGCGTCTGGACGGCGACAACCCGTTCGGCGACACGCTATTTACCGACCGCAACTGGCAGATCCTCGATGTGTTGAACGGCGTTGCCGCGGCGATCGACGAGACACCGGCGCGCGTGGCGCTGGCCTGGGTCGTCGGGCGGCCGGGCGTCGCATCGACCCTGATGGGGGTAAGCCGGCCGGAGCAGGTCACCGACAACGTCGCTGCGCTTGGTCTAGAACTTCCGCCGGAACACCGTGCCGCGCTCGACGCGGTCAGTGGTGACAATCTACCGTTCCTTTACGGCCTGTTCGAACAGGCCGCACGCAACCAGATCGTCTTCGGCGGCGGCGATGTTCGGACCTGAGACGCGTCGGGCTCCTGCCCGGAAAGCGGAACCGAATGGTCGTCGTCCGGCCTTCTGCGTTGCAGACCTCCCCAATCTCAGTCCATCTCCAGGACTGCAAGTGGCGGTTCGTGAAAGCGGCCTTCGGGCAACATGGTACTGCCGTCATTATTCCAGCTGGTTGGCAACGACATCACGGGGCGGCACGTTCGTTCCTCATGCCAGCAGATCCAGATCAAACCGCGACCATCATTACCAGCCGGGCGATCCGCGTCGGTCATGAGGAGGACTTTGAACGGTGGGTCTCTGAGCTGAACCGCCTCGCACGAACCGCGCCCGGCTATCGGGCCGCGATTCGACTTGGTCAAACTGCCGGGTTCCAGCATCTGCTGTTCCGTTTTGACGATCAGGACGCGGCCGAGGCATGGCAGGCCGACAAGACCATCCGCGCTCATGTCGCCGTTGCCGACGGCTATTCTACTGCGCTTCGGCAAATGAGCAAAGGCGATGGGGTCGCTTTCGAGTTGCCCAGCGATGCGAGCGCAAGCAAATGGAAACGCTTTGTGACGACATGGCTGACGGTTTTTCCGGTCCTGCTTGTGATCAGCCTGGCGGTCCGCACAGTGTTGAAGGATGCGCCGCTCCCGCTCCAGCTTCTACCGTCGTCGTTGATACTTACAGCGACGTTGCAATGGATCATCCTGCCGCGCCTGCAACGATACACCCGCTTCTGGTTGCTGCAGGACGGGTCTGGGCGACTACAGACCTGATTAGCAGGAGATAGGACTAAGAAAATCCGGCCCGATCTACCTTCCAATTTCCATCGATAAGCTTTTCAACGGTCGGCTTAAATCAAAGGTCGGCATTCATCCTCTCCTCATAATGATCGCGACGCGTCAACCCCTCAGTCTTGCCATAGTATCGGGTAGCGGCGGGTCGCCTCCGAACAGACCGGGCGGATCGAGCCGGCCGTCTGGCACCGAATTTAGGTGCAACCGCCCGACTGTAACGCGATAGTTCGGAGGATGCACCGCCCCCGGATCACGACCCGTCAGCTCAGTTACCTGGCGGCCCTTGCCGAAACGGCAAGCTTCACCCGCGCGGCCGAACGCCTGGGCATATCGCAGCCGTCGCTATCGCAGCAGATCCGCAGCCTGGAACTGGTCATCGGGGCGCCGCTGGTCGAGCGGAGCGGCCCGGCCATCCTGACCCCGCTGGGTCGCGAGGCGTTGAAGGGGGCGAAGCGGATCCTGCTCGACCTGACGGAGCTGGAGGCGATCCGCGCGGCATCCGAGGACGCGCTGGTCGGCACGATCCGGCTCGGCGTGTCGCCGACGCTGGGCGCGTATCTGTTGCCAAGCCTCGTCGCCCGACTGCACCGCGAACATCCGACGTTGCGCGTGCATATCCGCGAGGGATTGCCGGCCCTGCTGACGAGCGGGCTCGCCGCCGGCGACCATGACCTGATCCTGCTGCAGTTGCCGGTCGTCGGCCGTGCGTTTCACACCGAACGGCTGTTCCGCGACGCGCTCTGGCTGGCGATGGCGACCGATCATCCGCTGTGCGCGAAATCGGCGATCGCGGCGAGCGACCTGCAGGGCCAGAACCTGCTGACGCTGGTGCCGGAGTATCGGCTCGCGGAACAGGTCGCGGCGATCGCGGTCGATGTCGGGGCGAACATGCTGAACGATTACGAAGGCACGAGCCTGGACGCCATCCGCCAGATGGCCGGCATGGGAATGGGCCTCGCACTGCTGCCCGAACTCTACGTCCGGCAGGAGGTGCGCGACGGCGACGACGTGGTCGTGCGGCCGATCAAGGGTGGGCGTTATTACCGCGAGATCGGCCTGTTGTGGCGGATCGGCGCGGGTCGGGCACCCGCCTACCAGCTGATCGCGGACATGCTGCGCGCCGTGGCGCCATAGGATAATCCTATCAGGAGAATAGTCCGCACTATATTGTGTCAATGACGTGGATCGTCGATTGATGGCATCGTTGCAATGATGGTGGATGGCGCAAGTGGCAGGCGAACGGCTCGGATGGCGTGAGGCAATCGGCTGGCTCGGCCAGATCGTCGGCCCCGACATGCCCTACATACGCCTCGCGGCGGTGTACGGCGTCGCGATCAGCCTCCTGTCGCTGGCGACCCCGATCTCGGTCCAGCTGCTGATCAACAATGTCGCCAACACCGCGCTGCCGGCGCCGCTCTGGACGCTGGCCGGGCTGCTGCTCCTGCTGCTGCTGTTCGTCGCCGGGCTCAGCGCGATGCGGTTCTGGATCATGGCGTTGTTCGAGCGGCACGTCTTCGCGCGGGTCGTGTCCGAAGTGACGACGCGCGCGATCCACGCGCAGAACCCGTTCTTTGCCGATCAGAGCCGCGGCGATCTGTTCAACCGCTATTTCGACCTCGTCGTCGTGCAGAAGGCAGTGCCGAGCCTGATCATCGGCGGGTTCACGATCCTGTTGCAGTCTGCGGTCGGGCTGGTCGTCACCAGTTTCTACCATCCGTTCTTCCTGGCGTTCAACGCGCTCCTGGTGGTGCTCGTCCTGGCGATCTGGCTGATCTGGTCGCGCGGGTCGATCCGGTCGGCGGTCGCGCTCAGCCACGCCAAGCACGACGCCGCGCGGTGGCTGGAGAGCGTCGGCGCGTCGAACGGCTTCTACAAATCGAGCCGTCATCTCGATTTCGCGATGGACCGGTCCGAGGCCGTGACGGCGACCTATGTCGATCGGCACCGGCGCTATTTCCGCTACACCTTCGCGCAGACCGTCGCCTTCCTGCTGCTCTACGCCTTTGCCAGTGCCGCGCTGCTGGCGCTGGGCGGAAGCCTCATCCTGCGCGGGGAACTGTCGATCGGGCAACTGGTCGCTGCAGAACTGATCCTGAGCGGCGTGTTCTACGGCATCTCGCAACTCGGCTGGTATCTCGACACGCTGTACGACCTCGTCGCGAGTGCCGAGGAGCTGTCGTTGCTGTTCGCGGTGCCGCAGGAGCCGCCGGTCGCCCGCGCGGGCCAAGCCCCCGTCGACGGGGCCGTCCAGCTGTCCGGGGTCGAGGTCGAGCAGGCGCGTTTCGACTTCACGCTGGCGGCCGGCGAGCAGCTCGTCACGCTGTCCGACGGGGGTGCCGAGCGGCTGCTCGCGATGGTGCTGAAGCGCCACATCATTCCGGAGCGCGGGCTCGTCACGGTCGGCAATGCCGACATGGCGACGTTCGACAGCTACCGCCTGCGGTCCGAGATCATGGTGCTCGACCGCCCGAGCATCGTCGAGGTCACGATCCGCGAATATCTGACGCTGGCCGACAACGGTTCGATGCCCGGAACGGTGCTGGACGCCCTCACCACGGTCGGCCTGCGCAACACCATCGCGCGGCTGCCGCTCGGGCTTGATACGCCGCTGGCCGCATCGGGTTTCCCGCTGTCGATCGCGGAGGTGATCGCGTTGAAGCTGGCGAAGGCGCTGCTGGTCCGTCCCCGCGTGCTCATGCTGTCGCAACTGTTCGATCTGGTTCCGGCCGATCGGCTCGCCAACGTGCTGCGCCAGTTGAAGGCCGCCCAGACCACCACCCTGCTGTGCACCGGCCGGCCTGAGGACATCAGCCTCGACGGCTGGTTCCAGCTCGACCTGCGCCAGCAACGACGGTTCGACACGCGCGAGGCGTTGATCGCTGCCATGCGGAAGGAGGCGAACGATGCCGTCACTGTCTGATCGCCCCGTGCATTTCACCACCCTGGCGGCGATGCGGCCGCCCCGCGTCGCGACCGCGCTGGCTTGGATGCTGCTGATCGGCGTTTCGACCGCGGGCGCGATCATGGCGCTGGTCCCCTGGGTGCAGACCGCGAGCGGCACCGGCCAGGTCGTCGCGCTCGACCCCGACGATCGGCAGCAGCAGGTCACCGCGTTCGTGCCCGGCCGGGTCGAGCGCTGGTATGTCCATGACGGCCAGCACGTCGCCAAAGGCGATCCGATCGCGCGCGTTGTCGATCTCGACCCCGACCTGTTGTCCCGCCTTCGGGCCGAACGCGCGCAGGTCGAGGCGGAGATCGCCGCCGTGCAGCAGAGCCGGGCCGTCGCGGGGATCGACGTGTCGCGCACCGCACAGCTGTTCGCCGAAGGGCTGGCCGCACGGCGCGATTACGAGCAGACCCAGATCAAGGTCGCGGATGCGGGTGCCAAACTCGCCGAGGCGCGGGCGAAGCTCAACCGGATCGACATCCAGCTCAACCGCCAGTCCGCTCAGATGGTCCGCGCACCCCGCGACGGTCGTGTTCAGCAACTGAACGCGGCGACCGGCGGCGCGATGGTTTCGCCGGGCACGGTATTGGCCGTCATCGCGCCCGAGCGCGTCGAACGCGCGGTCGAGCTGTTCATCGACGGACGCGACGTGCCGCTGCTGCGCGCCGGCCGACCGGTCCGGCTGGAATTCGAAGGCTGGCCGGCGATCCAGTTCAGCGGCTGGCCGTCGGTCGCGCAAGGCATGTTCGACGGCCGTGTCCGCACGATCGATCCCAATGCCGCGACCGACGGGCTATTCCGCATCCTGGTGGAACCGCAACCGGGGAAACCGGCCTGGCCCGCCCGCGAATTCGCTCGCCCCGGCGGCAAGGTGCGCGGGTGGGTTCAGGGCGAGACGGTGCTGGTCGGCTACGAACTGTGGCGACAGCTCAACGATTTCCCGCTGGAGTTCGGGCGCCGCCCGGCCGCACCCGTGAACGGGGATGCCAAGGCTGCGGCACCGAAGGCGACTGAAGACGAGGGAGCGAAGAAATGATCCGCCTCCTGCTCGGTTCGCTCGTCGCGCTGTCCCCGCTCGCCGTCGCCGCGCAGCGACCCCCGCGCGTGCCGGTCGTGCGTTCGCCCGAGGTGAGCCCCCTTACGCTGGACGAGGTGCTGCGCTCCTCCGCCCGGTCCGCGCCGCAGATCGTCGAGGCTCTGGCGCGCGTCCGGCAGGCGGAAGGTCGTTCGCTCTCGGCGGACGGGGCGTTCGACACGGTGTTCGATGTCGACAGCAAGTCGCGGGTCGCGGGCTATTATGACGGCACCGTGATCGAAGGGCGCGCGACCCGCCCGCTGACCGGCAACGGCGGCTACGTCTACGGCAATTACCGCGCATCGCGTGGCACGTTCCCGGTCTACGAAGACCAGGCCTATACCAACCGCGCGGGCGAGGCGAAGGTCGGTGCCTTGTTCGCGCTGCTCCGCGACCGGGTCATCGACGAACGCCGCACGCGCCGGACGCTGGCCGGCGCCGATATCGACGTCGCCAAGTTCGAAGGCGAGATGGTCGCAATCGGTGTGCAGCGGCGCGCGGTCGACGCCTATCAGGCCTGGGTCGCGGCGGGATTGCGGCTGCGTGCCTACCGCGAACTGCTGGACCTTGCCGAGCGTCGCCGCGGCGCCATCGGCCGGCTGGTCGCGCTCGGTGCCCGGCCCGAAATCCTGCTGACCGAGAACGACCAGAATCTCGTTCGACGTCGCGCGCTGGTCGTCCGGGCGGAGCAGGATCTCGCGACCGCCGCCAATACGCTGTCGCTTTACCTGCGCGATGGCGATGGCGCACCGCTCCTCGTCTCGGCCGACCGGCTTCCGCCCGACGCGACGCCGCTTGCGGGTCTCCCGACCGCCTCGCCGATCGCGGCGGCCATCTCGCGGCCCGACTACCGCGCGATCCTGACGCGGATCGACCAGTCGACCGCGCGGCTCATGCTCGCCGAAAACGAACTGTCGCCACGGCTCGACCTGCGCGGCGACGTCGGCAAGGACATCGGCGCCGTCGGCCTGGGCGGCCCGACGCGCACACCGCTCGAGGCCACGATCGGGTTCCGCTTCAGCGTGCCGTTGCAGAACCGCGCCGCCAAGGGCCGCGTCGCCGAAGCGCGTGCCGAGATCGACGCCCTGAACCAGCGCAGCCGCTTCCTGCGCGACCAGATTGCCGTGGAGGTCGACGGGATCGTCATCGCGGTCGATGCGAGCGAGCGGCTGGCCACGATCGCGGACGAGGAACGCCGCCTGGCCGACCGCCTCGCTGCGGCGGAACGGCGACGCTTCGAACTCGGATCCGGCGACTTCTTCCTGGTCAATCAACGCGAAGAGACCGCAACCGACGCCCGTGTCCGGCTGATCGACGCGCAGGCCCGGATCGCCTCCGCCCGCGCCGAACTCGCCGCCGCGACCGCCGATCGTGCGTCGTTGCGGCTGGAAAGGTAAAATCAGGAGAGTACGCTTGGTTCCGGTGAACAGCTTCACACACCGGCAGTCCTTAATATCTGATGCCCCATAAGTGTCGGGCACATTCTGGAACGCGCTAAACGTGGTTCGCCCGGACCCTACGAAGTTCTGCCGATCACTGGCAGCGACACTGCTATCTCGTCCATTGACGTTTTTACCGAGGCGGGGCTGATGGGCGTGTGAGCATCGGTCCCATGTCCCTTTTCCTCGGCCTGTTCGAGGCGCAGATGCTGGTCCTGGCAACTGCCATCATCGTTGGCCGCCGGGGGCCGGCGCAACATTATCTCGGTTCGCTGCTGATCGTCTTGTGCGGGATGCTGACGCCATTCGCCATCGGCTATGCCGGCTTTTACGATCGCTGGCCCTGGCTTTCGTTCGCGCCGTTCGCCGTGCCGCTGGCGATGGGCCCGCTCCTTTACGCCCATCTGAACGCACTGGTCTTCGATCGGTCGATCTCACGCTGGCACGCCGCCTTGCCCGTCGGCCAGTTCGCCTACCAGGCGGTCGCTTTCTGCCTTCCGCTGGGCCTCCGCTGGGAGTTCGACCGGGAGGTCCAGCGCCCATGGCTCGATCCGATCTTGGCGATCCTGCTGCTCGCCTCGATGGTCGGCTATGCCGCGGCGGGCTTGCGCGCGTTGCGGCGGCATGAGGCATGGCTGTCGGCGCGCCGGGCGGACCTTGCAGCGGCGCGGCGGGTGCGTGCGGTGCTGGTCGGCTATGCCGCCATCGTGCTGGTGCGGACAGGATATCTGGCGGCCGATGCGCTGATCGCGCCGCTGTCCTACTTTGACATGTTCGGCTTCTATGTCGTGCTGGCGCTCATCGGCAATTACCTAGCGATCGAAGGCTGGCGTCAAGCCGACGCCCGACCGAACCCGATCGTGGAGCCTGTCGAACGTGACTGGTCGCCGATCGCCACCGACTGGCTGCGCCGGATCAAGGAGCATGGCTGGTGGCGCGATCCGGAGCTCGATCTGGCAGGGCTGGCACGCCGGCTCGGCACCAACACGGCCTATCTTTCGCGGGGGCTGAACGAGGGCCTCGGGCTTGGGTTCGCCGAGGCCATCAACGGACTCCGCGTCGAGCATGTCGCCGCTCGTCTGCGGGACGGGACCGATGCCGATATCCTGACGCTCGCGCTCGATGCCGGTTTCGGATCGAAGGCGACGTTCAACCGCGTCTTCAAGGGCCGGTTCGGCGTCACCCCGTCCGCCTTTCGCCGCGTCTCAAACGACAAAAACATCGCTGCCCCCCCGGATATGCAGCGCACCGACTGACGCCCGGAGGCATCCGGTTCGGCGGACATCCGCCCGGAGCACATCCATGGCCCAACTCGATCGCCGCCAAATCCTGACGGGAGCGTCCGGAGCTGTCGCCGCAGCCCTTCTTCCCGCCCCCGCCCCGGCAGCCGGGGACCTACTGTCACCAGCGGCGATGCGCAAAGACATCGGCATCCTGTGCGATGCCTATGCCACCCTGCATCCCGGCCTCTATCGCTCAATGTCACCGGCGGGTTTCCGTCAGGAATGTCGGCGTCTCGATCGGTTCGTCGGCACCCCCCGCAGTTTGGGCGACTTCTACCTCGCTCTGGCGGCATTTACCGCAACGATCCGGTGCGGCCACAGCTTCCCCAACCCCGCCAACCAAACCCCGGCCGTGGCGGCCACGTTGTTCGGCAGGCCCGATCGCCTGCCGTTCGCCTTCACCTGGCTCGACCGCCACATGATCGTCACCGCCGATCTGGGCAGCGGGCACAATCTGACGCCCGGAAGTGAAATCGTCGCGATCGGCCGAGTCGCCGTACGGGTGATACTGGCGAAAATGCTTCCATACGCGCGCACGGACGGTGGGAACGAAGCGCGGAAGGTCGCCGATCTTGGCATAGCCGGGGGCGCCAACTGGCCGGCCTTCGACGTCCTGCGCTCGCTGCTCTTTCCGTCGTCCGGGCAATCGGCTCGTATCGCCGTTCGCACCGCCGGCGGCGTCGCGACGGTCGCATGTCTCTTGATGACCGCATCAGCGCGCGACGCAGCCTTGCGCCCTCCATCGAAAGCATCCCCCTATGGCTGGACGTTCCATCTGCGCGGCAATGTCGGCGTCCTAACCATGCCGACATGGGCGGTGTTCCGTGACGAATGGGATTGGCGCGGCTTCATCGACGCGAGCCTGGACACGGCGGTCGACCGGAAGCTGTCGGGCCTCGTCATCGACATCCGCGACAATGGCGGCGGCCTAGACTGCGGCGCGGCGATCATCGCCCGCCTGATCGATACTCCCTTGGCGACCGACGGCTATTCCCGCCATGTGCGCTACCGAAAGATCCCCGATCGGCTGTCTCCCTACCTCAAGACCTGGGATCGCGGCTTCCGGGATTGGGGGGCCTCCGCTGTCGGCCCCGACGCAGCGGGCTTCTACGCGCTCACGCGCCCCGGCGATGCGTCCGACACGGATATTATTCGACCGGCTGGACGCCGGTTCGCGGGCAAGGTCGCCGTGCTGGTCGGGCCGAAAAATGCGTCGGCCACCTTCGGATTTTCAGGCGTCATGCAAAGGCACCGATTGGGCACGCTGATCGGCGAGCCAACCGGCGGCAATCGGCGCGGCATCAATGGCGGTGCGTTCTTCTTCGTCAATCTGCCGGCATCGGGGATCGAGGTCGATCTTCCGTTAATCGCCTACTGGCCCGACGCCCCACAACCGGATGCCGGGGTGGCGCCGGATTACAGAGTTCCGGCACGTGCTGTCGATGTGCAAGCCGGACAGGACCGCCAACTTGCGCGGGCCATCCTTATTGTGTCGGCCTGATCGCCAGACAGATACGGCACCCGATTGAACAATTGCAATGCGCTTGAACAAGCAGCCTTTCGAGACGCCAACGTCGGCAGGTCAAAATGTTGGACCTACTTGACGGCTTTTAAATCAGCTCACCAGCGGCCCGCAATGACTCTGAATAATAATTGAACGGAAGAATCATAGTAGTTACGTATTGATATACCATAAAAGGGGCGCTGCGCGTTAAATTGATAAGACATCATCTGCCTTGAGCTCATCTGCCTCCCGACGTCGCAAATCTACCCCTCGATCGTGCTCGATAACATGCCTATAAGCCGGGGGCGCGCAGCATCTCGGCGACCTTCATCGACAGCGCTTCGAGCGTGAACGGCTTGGTGAGCAGTTCCATGCCGGGCTCCAGATGGCCGTTGCCGACAGCGGCGTTCTCCGCGAACCCGGTGATGAATAGGACCTTCAGGCCGGGCCGCAAGGCACGGGCCGCATCTGCGACCTGCCGGCCGTTGATCCCGTTCGGCAAGCCGACGTCGGTGATGAGCAGTTCGATCTTGGCACCGGACTGGAGCACCTTGATCCCTGCCGCACCGTCGGCCGCGCCGATGACGGTATAGCCCAGGTCGTCCAGGACCTCGTCGATCAGGTGGCGGATCGTTGCTTCGTCATCGACGACAAGCACCGTCTGCGCGTTGCCGCTGCCGGCAGGGCCACGTGCCCTTTCTTCCTGCTGTTCGAGCGCATCGCCGTGATGACGTGGCAGGTAGACGCAGACGGTCGTCCCCTGCCCTATCTCGGAATAGATGCGCACCTGCCCACCCGATTGTCGTGCGAAGCCGTAGATCATCGAGAGCCCGAGCCCCGTGCCCTGACCGATCGGTTTCGTCGTATAGAAGGGTTCGAAAGCACGCTGGACAACCTCGGGCGTCATGCCGGTCCCCGTATCCGTCACGCAGATCGAGATATACTGCCCCGGCGTCAGGCCGCGTTCCCGACCCGTGTGATCGTCGATCCACTTGTTCGCGGTCTCGATCGTCAGCCTGCCGCCGTCCGGCATCGCATCCCGTCCGTTGATGCAGAGGTTGAGGACGGCATTCTCAAGCTGCGGCCCGTCGATATCGGCCGTCCAAAGGCCGACCGCGCCGACGATTTCGATCGTCGTCGTTGCACCGACGGTTCGGTGAAGCATTTCTTCCAGGCCGACGATCAATCTGTTGACGTCGGTCGGCTTCGGATCAAGCGTCTGGCGACGCGAGAATGCCAGCAGCCGCTGCGTCAGGGAAGCGGCACGGCGGCCCGCCCCCTGAGCTGCATTGATGAACCGGTCGAGGTCGTCGAGCCTACCCCGCGCGACGCGGAGCTGCAGCAGTTCCAGATTGCCCATCATGCCGGTCAGCAGATTGTTGAAGTCATGCGCTAGCCCGCCGGTCAGCTGGCCGACGGCTTCCATCTTCTGCGCCTGGCGCAGCTGGTCCTCGGTCTGGCGCAGGGCGATCGCCTGCTCCCGTTCGGCCGTGATGTCGCGACCCGTCGCATAGGTCATGTCGCCCGCCGGCGCCGCGACCCAAGATAGCCACCGTGTCGATCCATCCTTGTGCCGATAGCGATTGACGATCGTCGGACGCCCCCCGTGCGCGGCCAGTTCATAGGCATCGACCGTCTCGTCATGGTCTTCGGGCACAACGAAATCGTTGACATGGCGCCCGACAAGCTCCTCCGGATCGTAACCCAGCATCGTCGTCCACGCCGGATTGACGCGTCTGAACACCCCGCCGAAATCGATGACGAGCATGAGGTCGGGCGACGTCTGCCAGATCCGATCGCGCTCGGCCGTGCGCTCTGTGACCTCCTCTTCCAGTGTCTCGTTCAGCCGTCGCAGTGCCTCCTCCGCCTGCTTGCGGCCGCTGATATCAATCGACGATCCGACCAGCCCGATCACCCGGCCGTCCTTGTCGCGGAACGGCGACTTGGTCGAAAGCCAGGTGGCGCCGGTACCGTCCGGCAGGGTGACGGATTCTTCCACGACTTGCGTGCTGTTGTCGGCCATGACGCGGGCGTCGTTCGCCATGACGGTCGCCGCTTCGGCAGGATCGTCGAGAAATTCCCGGTCGGTTCGGCCGATGATCTCGCTCAGGGCTTTGCCGACGAGTTCCGACGTCCCGCGGTTGGCGGCGATGATCCGGCCGCGACAGTCCTTGGCATAGACCACGCCCGGCACGGCATCCATCACGGCCGCAAGCAGCGTGTTTGCGTCCCGGACCGCGTCCTCGGCCGCCCGCCGGTCCGCGATGTCGATCACTGAGCCGATATAGCCTAGATACTCTCCCCCCGAACCGAACCGCGGCGCCGCGGCAGCGATTGCCCAACAGTGGACACCGTCCGCACGACGTAAACGATATTCGAGCCGGAACGGTTCGTGCCGAGCGTTGGCGTCGAGAAAAGCGCGAGCTGCCATGGCCTTGTCGTCGGGATGCACGACATCGAGCCAGCCCATGCCGTCCGCTTCCTCGACCGTCTGGCTCGTGAACTCGTACCAACGCCGGTTGAGATAGGTGCAGTTGCCCTCCTGATCGGTGACCCACATCATGACGGGCGCATGATCCGCCATGTTGCGGAAGCGCGCCTCGCTGTCGACAAGGTCGATCCGCGCGAGCCTGAGCTGCTCCTCGTTCGCCAAAGCCACCTGATGCCGACGATCTCGCTCGTGGATCGCACGGCGCAGATCCAGCTGCGCCATGACCTGCCGCGCTAGGACACGCAGCGTATCCTGTTGCAGGATCGTCCATTCGCGCGGCCGGTAGTCCAGGACGCAAAGCGTGCCGATCGGCAGGCCGTCGTCTGTCTTCAGCAGTGCCCCTGCGTAGGATCGGATATGCGGCTCCCCGGTCACCAAGGGATTGCGCACGAACCGGGCATCCCGCGTCGTGTCCGGAACGAGCAGGAAATCATCCTCCAGCAGCGCCTTGGCACAGAACGAACTTTCCAGCGGCGTTTCACGCACGCCGAGGCCGACCTCCGCCTTAAAGAACTGACGCCCCTCTCCGATCAGATTGATGACTGCGATCGGTGCGTCGCACAGCCGCGCCGTCAGCCCTGCCAGTTCGTCGAAGGATTGCTCCCGCGGGGTATCCAGCACCGCGTAGCGCGCCAGAGCGGCAAGTCGATCCGCTTCGCGCTCGTTCATTCCGATACCGTTCCGTTGCCTCTACCCGAAAAGCATATTGCGGCCTTTTCAGCGAGGCTATCGGTTTCGTTTGCAAGCGGATATTATTCTATATCCCTTTGCAATTCGTGTCGACGAGCGCGGACATCCGCGGGCCGTGATCGGTCGTCGTGCCCTAACGACGAGCAGACGGAGCATTCGAAGTCAGGCTTGATCTCTCGGCCTTGGCGAGGTCGGCCGGCAGCATGCCGATGACTTTGTCGAGCGCAGGTTGGATCAATTCACGCGTAACAGTTGCCCGCGTTCCCGCGCCATCACGCTTGTGCTCCCATGACGGAGATCGCACGATTTCTATCTTCGATCGCTTCACGAAGCCTGGACATTCCCGCAGCGCTCCTGCCTGTCCGTCGGCAACATCGTCCGCCTGCCCGGTGCAACGCTACGCGGACAGCGTCCAACTCGCACTTCGCGTCGATGGGCATGCCGAAGCCGCTGACATATTCTTCATCAAAGTCTTAGCCCGTCGCGGTCCGTCTGATCTGCACGCGACGGCAAAGGATACCCGACCGCGGACGCTCTCCCATGACCGCATTTCGTATCCCATGTTACAGGCGGGCCTTGCCCTCGCTATCAGTGCCTCGGCAAGATCACCCTCTGCTAGAGAGCTTATAATTCGTCGAAGAGAGGAGCATCTGGAGCAAACGGCGTACAGTCCAGCTTGCCGAACAGGAAACGGCGCAGGCGGTCGAATACCAGCGATCTCAATCTCGTCGTTCATGAGCATGTGAACTTCTAGGTTCGCCGCAGCCGAACGGGCCCGGGTCGCCTCTTGATCAACGCCGAAGTGTCGCCGCGTTGCATACCACTAGGCTGCTCACTTTCGGCCGTTCATTCATATTGATTGCAGGGTGGAGTCGGGCACTGGATCACGGCCAACATGCCGTTGGCTTTCCCGAAAACGATCGTTCAATGGGAAAGCGTCGGCTTTCCCAAAACTCGTATTGCTCCCTAAACCGGAAAAAGACTGACGATGTGCGCGGTGTCAAAACCGTTCGGTTGTGACACCTGATGGGTCCTCCTTTCACCGAGCGCCACATCCCGCTTTTACCGTGCGGTAAAAGCCTTGAAGGCAGGGAGCAGCGTCTGGCCAGCCCAATCGCGCAGCGTGGTCGGCGTGGTCGTTTCGCGCGTGCGCTGCTCAATGTCGTAGGCATGGAGCGCGTCCTTGGTAAGGAGGCGAGCGAATGCGCTGGCAAAGCCTTCCGGCAGCCCGACCCGCGTCATGTTGTCGATCAGCACCTGGTCGGGAACCTGGATATAGCGGATCGGCGTCGCCAGTACGTCGGTGAGGACGCTCGCCATCTCATCGAATGAGACATGGGCGGGACCGTGGACGGCGACGTGACCTTGACCCTTCCACGAGCGATCGACGATCAAATCGACAGCCTTATGGGCAACATCGGCAACACACACCATCGGCAGCGGGACGTCGCCAGGACCATTGAAAAACACCGCACCCGGAGCGGCAAGCGTAGGCAACGCTTCGAGGAGATTTTCCATGAAGAAGGCCGATCGCAGGTGCCGCACGGTCGCGCCCGAGGCATTGAGCGTATCTTCGACCGCAGCGAATGCTGCGACAATGCCATGATCGTCATAGCCATGCCGTCCCGCGGAGGCCGCGACTACACGCGCAGGCGACCCTTGGAGAGCAGTCGCGGCGGCGCTGGCGAACCGCTGATGATATTCGTGCGCATCGTCCCAGCGATTGCCTTCGCTGCTCTGCGGGATGCACCAGAAGATGGCATCGGCACCCTCGAATCCGCGCTTGAGCGTATCCGCGTCATCGAGCGAACCGGTGATCACCTCGCATCGCTCGTGAACCGAGGGAGCCAGCTTGTAGGGACTGTGAGAAACGGCGCGGACCTGTTCGCGGCGTTCGAGCAACCGTTCGAGGACGATCGAGCCGACGCGACCGTTGGGCGTGGTGACGGTAATCATGAGAGCCCTTTCGTGGGAGTGAGAGGTTTGTCGGCGACAAGCAGCCACATGAGCGAGAGCGCCACGCCGAATGCGGGCTTGGATTGCACGACCGTCAGGCCGGCGTCGGCGAATGCCGCCGCGTAGGCGTGGGTCGGCACATAGTCGCCGATCACGACCCGCCCGCCTGGTTTCAGGACACGAGCGATCTCGCGACAGGCGCGCGCACGATCGACCTTGTCCTCGATATTGTGGATGCAAAGCAACGACACGGCTCGATCAAAGCTCGCATCGGGGAACGTCAGCTCTCGCGCGTCGCCGGTCAGGACTTCGACGCGATCGGCAACGCCTTCCACGGCCACGTTCCGCATGGTGGTCGCGGCGGCATTGTTGGAGAGGTCTTTCGAGGCCCATAGATCGATGCCGACGACCTTGCCGCGCGGCGTCCGCTTCGCCGAACCGACCAGTAGCAGCCCAGCGCCAGTGCCGATGTCGAGAACGGTTTCACTGCCGCGCAAGTTGGCAAGGTCTAGGATGCGCTCGCGTGTGCGAGACTTGCCGACGAAGGCGTAGATGACCATCAGCAGTCCAAAGAACAGCGGCACCGCGCCGAGGACCGCGATCGCGATACCGGCGTAGCTCCATGCGCCGGATGCGAGTGCGATGATCATGCAACCGATCAGGACACCCGCCCCGCCCCCGAGCGACAGGCCGAGCATGATGCCAGGGGCATCGAAACCATAATGGGCGCGCGCGGCAGGCGTGGTTTGCTGCGTCATTCCCGCTATCCTGGGTTGTGACGAATCATGGACGGTTCCGTATAGTATTTGAGCGCGGGCTGGATGGTCAAGACGTAGGCAGGTGTCGAGGGTAATGACGATCAAGCGCGGACCAGGGCGGCCGAAGGACGAGGCCAAGGGTAGCGCAATCCTCGACGCGGGGTGGGCGCTGTTCCTCGAGCGTGGTGTCGGCGCGGTATCGATCGAGGCAATCGCGGCGCGCGCGAACGTGTCGAAGATGACGGTCTATAAACACTTCACCGACAAGCACGCGCTGTTCGAGGAAGCGGTGTTGCGCGAGATGCGCGCGATCGAAGCAATGCAGATCGACGAAGCGGTTGGTGCGGCCGATGACCTTGAGGGCACGCTTCACATGTTCGGCGTCGGGATCATGTCATACCTCGCCACGGGGCCGGCAATTGATTTCTACAATGTGCTGGCGGGCGAACTGCGACGCCACCCCGACGTCGCGCAGACCTTCTACCGCATAGGTCCCGCACGGACCATCGAGCGATTGTCGGCGATCCTTATGGGCGCGGGCGATCGGCTCGCGATCGACGACCCGTCGAGGGCAGCCGAGGCGCTGTTCGGCCTGTGGCAGGGGGCCAGCAACTTGCAGCTATCGCTTGGGATCGACACCGGGACTGCCGAGGCCGCTATCGCCGAGCGGGTCGACTACGGCATCGCGGTGTTCATGCGCGCATTCGCGCGGACCGCACCGTGATACCGACCGAGCGGTTGAGCAGGAGACGAGCCTCGACGAGGTTCGCCAGGGGCTTTCTGCCAACCATGCGCGCGACGAAGGCGTATGGCTTATCAGGTTCAAAAAGAACGTGCCAAGCAAGTTCATCGACGGCTCGACTTGCTCGACGAGCTAACTTTGTTACGGATGGATCGACGGCATCGCCCGCAAACTCGACGACGAGCGCACCATGCAGCTCATTTTTCAATGCCAATGGTATTACGTCACCGCGCGCCCGGCAGACCGACAAGTATAACGGCGGTGTCTGGAACCCTCAACCCTGTTAGGCAGCATCACGTTCGGCGAGGGGATCATCAACAACCAAATTTACATCGGTCGTCGCATCTTAAACCGCCGGACCTCGGTTGAGGTGTCGAACGCCACGCGCGGCTTTACGCGTTAGCCCCGCGTCAACCCGGAAGCCGAGTGGATCTTCCGCGATACGCCTGAATTGCGTATCATCAATCAGTTAGTCTGGGATCAGGTAAAGACGCGACAGTCCGCGGCCCGTGCGGCACGCGACGCTCATTTCGAGATTAGTTCCAATCCGCTGGCAGGAGCCAAGCGGCTGTCCCGTCTTCTTTTCCGGTTTGGTCGAATGTATAGTCTGTGGTGCACCGTTCCTTGCAACAGGTGGTGGACGCTGGCGCTGTAAGAGCCACCGTAACGGCTCGTGTGCGACCAGTTCGATCACTACCCAAGAGCTTGAAAAATCGCGCACTCGCCGGCGTGCGTGACGGGCTGCTAACGCCGGACCTGATCAACCGCTTCGCCGTAGAATTACAACGCGAACTTGAGGTCGCGCATAACTCTAGCAACATCGATCGCTCGCGAATGAAAGCTTCTCTCGCTGAGGCGCAGGCCAGAATGACGAAGCTCGTTCGTCGTATCGAGGACGACAACGACATGCCGCGTTTGCTAGTTCAGCGTCTAAAGGCGCTCGAACAGAATAAGGATACGTTGGCAGCTGCGCTCACGATGACACCTGAATCGATAACGTTCCGCCTGCCAGCTAACTACGAATCGCTTTACCGATTAGCCATCACCGACCCCAACCATCATCTTGCGTCAGCTGGTGACGTCGCTGGACGTGAGGCCATTCGTGTGCCGGTCCGGAAGGTTGTGGTTCACGCCGGCGACGCACGCGGCGGGAAGCGTCGCCCAATGCAGCTCCACGGTGACCTGTACACGATGTTGGAGTTCGCGGCGTCGACCCAATCCAAAACGGACAAACGAAAACTCCCTCAAGCCGGACGGCCTGAGGGAGTTGTGAGATCGTTGGTTGCGGGGACAGGATTTGAACCTGTGACCTTCAGGTTATGAGCCTGACGAGCTACCGGGCTGCTCCACCC
>NZ_BMJP01000004.1 GCF_014643515.1 Sphingomonas prati
GTGATCACATAAGCGATCCAGGATTGCCTCAGCGCCTCATCCCGTTTCCGGTGAAGCGCCACTGACAAGAAAGCTTCTAGGCGGACCAACGACGGGGGTCAATATCAAATTGCAGTTTTGTGGCAGAGACACGCGGAGTTGGCCTGGATGGCCGGTTTGCAGGGGCTGTGGAGGTGGTTGAGGGGTGGGGTCGGGAGTTTGGAGGTCGGCGAATCACACTTCAGTGTGAGTCGCTAGGCCCGTCTACAGGTCAGTTCCCCGACGTAGGCCGGCGTCTGGGTGAAACAGCTGCGCCTAGGCCCCGGCATGCGACGGGGAACCAAGGTGTGGAGGCAGGGCTGCAAACCTCACCCAGATCGCGTATCCTAGTCCGATGACTAATCTCGCCACCTTCGCCGCCGGCCTGCCCAAGGCCGAACTGCATCTTCACATCGAGGGCTCGCTCGAACCCGAGCAGATGTTCGCGTTCGCCAGGCGCAACGCCGTCGCGATCCCCTATGCCGACGTGGAGGCGGTGCGCGCGGCCTATGCGTTCAACAATCTCCAGGACTTCCTCGACATCTACTATGCCGGCGCCGACGTGCTGCGGACCGAGGCCGACTTCCGCGAGCTTGCCGCCGCCTATTTCGCGCGCTGCGCCGCGGACCAGGTCGTCCATACCGAAATCTTCTTCGACCCGCAGACACACACCGCGCGCGGCATCCCGATCGGCACCGTGATCGAGGGCCTGCTCGCCGGGATGGCCGATGCGCAGGCCGAGCACGGCATCTCCTCGAGCCTCATCCTCTGTTTCCTGCGTCATCTGGACGAGGCGGACGCGTTCGCCACGCTGGAGGCCGCGCGTCCCTGGCTCGACCGGATCGCCGGGGTCGGACTCGATTCATCGGAACAAGGCCATCCCCCGTCGAAGTTCGAACGAGTGTTCGCCGCCGCCGCCGAGCTCGGGCTGAAGCGCGTCGCGCATGCCGGCGAGGAGGGCCCGCCCGCTTATGTCACCGAGGCGCTCGACCTGTTGAAGGTGGACCGGCTCGACCATGGCAACCGCTCGCTCGAAGATCCGCTGCTCGTCGCCAGGCTTGCGCGGTCGGGGATGACGCTGACCGTCTGCCCGCTCTCCAACCTGAAGCTGTGCGTCGTGCCCGATATCGATGCGCATCCGATCGACCGGATGCTGCGGCTCGGCCTGCGCGCCACGATCAACTCGGACGATCCGGCCTATTTCGGGGGCTATGTGAACGACAATTACCGTGCAGTGGCGGCGTCGGGCCGGCTGACGCGCGACGATTTCGTCACGCTGGCGCGCAACAGCTTCCTCGGCTCGTTCCTGTCCGATGCCGACGTCGCACGCCACCTGGCCGCGATCGACGCCTATGCCGCCGCGCACCCCTGACCGCAGCGGGGACCCGATCATGCCGACCTTCTCCACCGTCTCGCAGGACGACTTCCTCGCCGCGATCGCTACACTCACCGACTCCATTGCGGCGGACGACTGGCGACCCGATCACCTCGTCGGTATCGGTCGCGGCGGGCTCGTGCCGGCGACGTTCCTGTCGCACGCCACAGGAATTCCGCTGCTGAGCGTCGACCTGTCATCGGGCGTGGCGGCGTTCGGCGATGCGCTGCTCGACGAGCTGGCGACAATGTCCGTGGCCGGCACCCGCCTGCTGTTCGTCGACGACATCAACGACAGCGGTGCCACCATCGCGAGCCTTCGCGACCGGCTCGCGGCGGCCGGCGGCGTGGCTGACAATGTCCGCTTCGCCGTGCTGATCGACAATATCGGGTCGCGCGCCACGGTCGACTACCGCCACTGCCGGATCGACCGCGCGACGAACAAGGACTGGTTCGTCTTCCCGTGGGAAGCGGTCGCGCCGCAGACGAGCCTCGCCGCGGATGCCGATGCGGTACCCGGACGGATCGCCTGACCAGCTTCCGGTCCGGCCCGCGATATCCTATTGCCCGGCCAGCCATGTCGATCCTCGCCACCCACGCCGCCGATCTTGCCGCCCTCACCGACCGCGGACGCGCCCGCCGGCTGATCGCACGGGCCGGCACCGACCTGTCGTCCAACGACTATCTCGGGCTCGCCGCATCGCCCGTGCTGACCCAGGCGGTCGCCGACGCCCTCGCCCGCGGCGTGCCGGTCGGCTCGGGCGGATCGCGGCTGCTGCGCGGCAACCATCCCGAACATGAGGCGCTCGAGGCCGAGGCCGCCGCCTTCTTCGGATCGGAACGCGCGCTCTACCTGTCGAGCGGTTACGCCGCCAACGTCGCGCTGTTCGCCACGCTGCCGCAACGCGGCGACCTCGTCGTCCACGACGCGCTGATCCATGCCAGCGCGCACGAAGGCATGCGGCTCGGCCGGGCAGAGGTCCGCGCCGCCGCGCATAACGACGTCGCTGCCGTCGCCGACACCATCGCCGCCTGGCGCAGCGTGGGCGGCACCGGCCGGGTGTGGATCGCGGTCGAAAGCCTCTACAGCATGGACGGCGACCGCGCGCCGCTGGCCGACCTTGCCGAACTGGCGGACGCCCAAGACGCGTTCCTGCTGATCGACGAGGCGCACGCGACCGGCGTGTTCGGTCGCGACGGCCGCGGGCTGGCGGACGGGCTCGACGGGCGCGACAATATCGTCGTGCTGCGGACCTGCGGGAAAGCGCTCGGCTGCGAAGGCGCGCTGATCTGCGCACCCGCAATCGTCTGCGACTTCCTCGTCAACCGCGCCCGCGGGTTCATCTTCTCCACCGCACCCTCCCCGCTGATGGCCGCCGCCGCCCGCGCCGCGCTCCGCCTGTTGGCCGACGAACCCGAACGCCGCATCCGCCTCGCCGCGCTGGTGGCGGAGGCGGGCCGGCTGCTCGAACCGTTCGGCGCGACGGTCACCGGCTCGCAGATCCTGCCGCTGGTGCTCGGCAACGATGTCCGCACGATGCAGGTCGCGGGCCGGCTTCAGGCCGCGGGGTTCGACGTCCGCGGCATCCGCCCGCCGACCGTCCCGGCCGGCACCGCGCGGCTGCGCCTGTCGATCACCGCCAATATCGATGTGGACGACCTGGGCGCGCTGGCCGCCGCACTTCCGGAGGCACTGGCATGAGCGCGATCGTCGTCACCGGCACCGACACCGGCATCGGCAAGACCGTCTTCGCCGCCGCGCTCGCCGACGCGCTCGGCGCGCATTACTGGAAACCGGTCCAGGCCGGGCTCGACGAAGCGGGCGACAGCGCCACCGTCGCCGCCCTCGCCGGCCTGCCCCCCGCCCGGATCCTGACCGAAGCGTACCGGCTGAACACCCCCTGCTCGCCCCACCGCGCCGCGGAACTGGATGGTATCGAGATCGACCCGGATCGGCTGAGCTTGCCGACGGTTGCCGGCCCGCTGGTGGTTGAAGGTGCTGGCGGCGTCCTCGTCCCGCTGACCCGCACCCTGCTCTATGCCGACATGTTCGCGCGCTGGGCCGCCCCCGTCATCCTCGTCGCGCGGACCGAATTGGGCACAATCAACCACAGCCTGCTTTCGATCGAAGCGCTGCGCACCCGCGGCGTCCCGGTGCTCGGCATTGCCTTTGTCGGGGAGGGCAACGCCGACAGCGAGGCGACCATCTGCGCGATCGGCCAGATGCACCGACTAGGCCGCCTACCGATCCTGCCGGCGCTTGACCGAGAAGCGCTCACGACGGCGTTTGCCCAGAACTTCGCCCTCGCCGACTTCGAACCAAAGGCTTCAGTCGCTTCCCCGTCCTCCTGACGGACTCGCGCAGATGACTCCCCAAGGACCACCCGCAATGACCTCCCCCGTCTGGCACCCGTTCACGCAGCACGGTCTCGGCGCACCGATCCCCAAAGTCGTCCGCACCGAGGGCGCCGCGCTCCACACCGCGGACGGCCGGCGCGTAGTCGATGCGATCTCCTCCTGGTGGGTCACCACGCACGGCCACAGCCACCCGCGCATCATGGCCGCGATCGCCGAGCAAGCCGCGACCATGGACCAGATCATCTTCGCCGGCTGGACCCACGAACCCGCCGAACAGCTCGCGCGTGACCTCGTCGCGATCATGCCGCCCGAACTCGCGCACGTCTTCTACAGCGACAGCGGATCGACCGCGGTCGAGGTCGCGCTGAAGATGGCGCTCGGCTACTGGGCCAATATCGGCGCACCCCGTCACCGCATCCTGATGCTCGAACACAGCTATCATGGCGACACGATCGGCACGATGTCGGTCGGCGCGCGCGGCGTGTTCAACCGCCCCTACGCGCCGTTGCTGTTCGACGTCGGCACCGTGCCCTTCCCCGAACCGGGCCACGAACAGGCGACGCTGGATGCGCTCGACACGCTGTGCGGCGGCGCGGATCCGGCCGCTGCGTTCATCGTCGAACCGCTGGTCCTCGGCGCCGGCGGCATGAAAATGTATCCGCCCGCGCTCCTCGCCGAAATGCGCAGCATCTGCGCGCGCCACGGCACGCTGTTCATCGCGGACGAGATCATGACCGGCTGGGGCCGCACCGGAACGTTGCTCGCCTGCGAACAGGCCGGCATCGTCCCCGACATCCTCTGCCTGTCCAAGGGTCTGACCGGCGGCGCGGTCCCGCTCGCCGTCACCATGGCGACCCGCGAAATCTTCGACGCGCACCTGTCGGACGACCGCGCCCGGATGTTCTTCCATTCGTCGAGCTACACCGCCAACCCGATCGCCTGCGCCGCCGCCGTCGCAAACCTCGCCATCTGGCGCGACGAACCGGTCCGCGCCCGCATCGCCGACCTCGGCACCCGGCAACAGGCGCAACTCGACCGCATCGCCGCTCACCCGCTGGTCCGCACCCCCCGGCGCCTCGGCACGATCGCCGCCTTCGAGATCGCCCCCGCGCGTGACACCATAGGCTATCTCTCCGCGATCGGCCCCGCGCTGATGGCCCATGCCGGCACGCGCGACGTCCTGCTCCGCCCGCTCGGCGACACGGTCTACGTCATGCCGCCTTACTGTATCGACGATGCCGATCTGGATGCGGTTTACGGCGCGGTCGCGAGCTTTCTCGAGCGCGACCTTTCATAACCACGCCCCATACTCCCCCCCCCCCCGTTCGGTTCGAGCCTGTCGAGAACTGCCGCTGAGTTCTCGACAGGCTCGAACCAAACGGAGTGGGGGATGGGGTTCAGGTTAAGGACAGCCCCCAAAACCCCGTCCATCCCGAGCGCACTCGAGGGACCCCTTCGAGCGAAGCCGAGAAGCGTGAAGGTCGGAGACCTCGGCTCCGCTCGGTCGGCCCCTCGACTGCGCTCGGGATGGACGGACGCGCGGAGAACTCACCGCCCCCTATGCATCCCCGCCGCTACCTGCCGCGCGCGCCGCTTGTACCACCACACCATCACGCCCGTGACCGACAGCATCGCCGTCGCCAGCCCCAGCACCACCGCCAGCACCCGCGTCGCCATCCCGCCCACGCGGCCCGCATGGATCGGCAGCTGCACCCGCTCCACCACATCCCCCGCGGTTCCGCTGAGCGACCCCTGCACCGACACCACCGCCGCGGTCGCGCGCTCGACATAAACCCAGCCCTGACCCGCGCCGGCATCGTCCTGCTGCCCGAACGACACGCCGTACAGCCCGATCTCCGGCCCCAGGAACAGCCCGGACGACGCCTCCGCGATCCCCGCCGCCCGTGCCGCGCCGGTCGCCGCCGCCAACGCGCGGTCGAACGACACCGACGGCACCTTCGCCGCGGCGGCCGTGCGCCCCTCCCACGGATGCGGCGAAATCGGCGAGACCGTCGTCACCACCGGTTCGAACACCTCTGCCGGCAACGTCAGCGCCACGCCGCTCACCGCCATCAGGATTATCAGCCCCCACGCCCAGAGCCCACCCGCGCGGTGCAGGTCGTAGGTCCGCCGCTCCGCCCGCACATGCCGCTTCACGCGCCACGCCCGCCGCCAATGCGCCCAGATCCCGTCGCGCGGCAGCGTCAGCACGAACCCGGTCACGCTATGCACCAGCCACGCCAACGCCACGCCGCCGAGCAGGATCAGCCCCACCCGCCCCGGCATGAACAACGAACTGTGCAACGTATGGACGAACGGTAGCACCGTTGCCCGATCGAGCATCAGCGCCCCGTAACGCCGCCGCCCGTTGATCGCCCCCGTCGCCGGATCGACGAACATCTGGTCATACTCGCGTACCGCCGCGGCCCCCGTCACCGGGTCGGGCTTCCAGTCCACCCACACATCCAGCGCCCCCACCGTCCCGATCGGGATCCAGCGCGCTTCAACCCGCGGGTCCGCCGCCGCCACGCGGTCCGCGATCGCCTGCGGAGCCAGCGCCGGACCGGGCGTCGCATGCCACAGCGCCGGGTTCAGCCACGCGTCCAGCTCGCGCTCGAACACCAGCACGCTGCCGGTCACGCCCAGCAGGAACAGCCACAACGCCAGCGCCAGCCCGACATAGCGATGCACCCGCACGAACGCGCCGCGCACACCAGGACCGCCACGACTCATGCCAGCGTCACGTGGCTCAGAACCGCCGCGTCAACGTCGCGATCACCTGCCGCGATTGCCCGAAGAAGCAGCCCACATCGCCGGTGCAGCGCCCGGCATAGCGCTTGTCGAGCAGGTTCGTCCCGTTCAGCGCCACCCGCCAGTCGCCCAGATCGTAGCGCAGCACCGCATCGAACAGCGTCGACCGCCCGGTATTGTAAACCGTCGTGACGAACGGCCCCGGCAATGCGCCCGGACTGTTCGACAGATAGCGCACGCCGCCACCCAGCCCGAACCCGCTCAGCGCCCCGTCGCGGAACGAATAGTCGACGAACGCCGACGCCTTGTGCTTCGGCTGCCCGAACAGCCCGGCGCCGACCTGCCCCGCCACATTGCTCCGCGTCACCTTCGCATCGGCATAGGTATAGGACGCGTTGATGCTCAGCCGGTCGCGGATCCGCGTCACCGCCTCCAGCTCGACACCCTTGACCGTCGCCTGCCCCGTCTGGACGTTGAACAGTATGTTCGTCGGGTCCGGCGTCACGACATTGTCCTGCCGCAGCCGGTACACCGCCGCCGTCGCGAACAGCTTCACGTCGGACGGCAGCCCGCACGCGTCATACTTTACGCCCGCTTCCCATTGCTTGCCGCTCGTCGGATCGAACGCGCGCCCGTCGAGCCCCTGACCCACGACCGGCTGGAACGACGTGGCATAGCTCACATACGGCGCCACACCCGAGTCGGCGATGTAAGACCCACCCACGCGGTAGCTGAACTTGTCCTGCTTCGCGGTCGACGGCACCGCACCGGCGTAGTTCGTAGTCCACGTCCAGTCCTGCCGCCCCGACAGCGTCAGCACGAACCGGTTATATTTCAGCTGGTCCTGCACATAGACCCCGGTCTGGCGCAGCCGCTGGTCGGTCGACGGCGTCAGCGCCGGCGTCACGATCGTCCCCTGCCCGTACACGGGTTCGAACAGGTCGATGGACGAGGCCGCACCGAACCCGAACGCCGACGCCTCGCGGTAGTTACGGTAATCCACCCCCACCAGCAGGCTGTGCTGCACCGGCCCGGTCCAGCGCGTCGCCTCCAGCCGGCTGTCCACCGCGAATTGCGCCACGTCGTCCTGATACGGAAAGTTCGACCGCGTCACCGTCCGGTTGTCGGCGCCCAGCCCGCTGGCATAGATCGTCCGCTGATCCTCATGATATTCAGACCAGCGCGCATTCTGCGTGAACCGCGCGTCCGTCCCGAAATCATGGACCAGCTCGTATCCGGCCGAAAACTGGTTCCGGCGGTAGCTGTTATAGTCCGGCTCGCCCAGGTTCACGCTGCGCGGCACCTCCCCCACCGGATTGTCACGCAGCACGCCCAGCACCGGCAGGAACCCGTTGGTATCGCCGTCGATCCGGTCGTGCTGATAATGGCCCAGCCCGGTCAGCACCGTGTCCGGCCCGATATCCACCGCCAGCGCGGGCGCGAGATACGCGCGCTTGGCGTGGACGAAGTCGGTCTGGCTGTCGCGATCGCGGTACAGCCCGGTCACCCGCGCCCGCACGCCGTCGGTGAGCGCGCCCGTCACGGTGCCGGCCGCCTGCTTGAAATCATCGTTCCCGTATTTGACCTGCAGTTCGCCACCGAACGCCGCATCCGGCCGCCGACTGGTCAGGTTGTACAGCCCACCCGGCGGGTTCGTGCCGTACAGCACCGACGCTGGACCCTTCAGCACCTCCAGCGACTGGAACCCGTACAGGTCGATCCCGACATTGCTGATCGACGCGCTCACCGGCGCCTGCAACCCGTCGATATACTGCACGGGGATGAAGCCGCGCACCGTCAGGAAATCGTAGCGCAGGTCCGGCCCGTAATTCTCGCCCGTGATGCCCGCGGTGTACCGCACCGCCTGCTGCACATCGATGAAGTTCAGCAGGTCGATCTGGTCGCGCGTCACGACCGACACGGACTGCGGCACCTCGATCAGCGGCGCGCTCGTCTTGGTCCCGACGCTCGTCGTCACCGGCACGAAATCGGGCGCGATCACCACGACGCTGTCCGGCACGCTCTCCACATCGCCCGCCTGCGCCCAGGATGGGGCAGCGATCGCGGTGGTCAGCAGGATCAGGGCGGTTCGGGCAAAGCGGCTGTTCATCCCCGCCACCTGCCCTTGTTGCGAATGAAGATCAATAGCGGCTAGAGTCAAAAAACCGCAGCGCAGCCGGGGTGACGCATCGCTGCAACATTGGTAGGTCCGCGCGCATGATCCTCGTCATCGACAACTACGACAGTTTCACCTGGAACCTCGTCCACTATCTCCAGGAACTGGGGGCGGAGGTGGAGGTGGTCCGCAACGACGCGATCGGCGCGGGCCAGGCGATCGGCACCGGCGCGGACGCGTTCCTGATCTCGCCCGGCCCCTGCACCCCGAACGAGGCGGGCGTCTCGCTCGATCTCGTCGCCGCCGCCGCCGATGCGGGCAAGCCGCTGCTCGGCGTCTGCCTCGGCCACCAGGCGATCGGCCAGTATTTCGGCGGCCGCGTCGTCCGTGCGGGGCAACTGATGCACGGCAAGACCTCGCCGATCGACCATGACGGCAGCGGGCTGTTCAACGGCCTCCCCACGCCGTTCGTGGCGACACGCTACCATTCGCTGGTGGTGGAGGACGTGCCCGACACGCTCACCGTCAACGCCCGCACCGCCGACGGCGTCGTCATGGGGTTCGCCCACCCGACGCTCCCGATCCACAGCGTGCAGTTCCACCCCGAAAGCATCGCCACCGAACATGGCCACGCCATGCTCGCCAATTTCCTGACGATCGCCGGCCTCCCCGTGCGTGAGCGCTCATGACGACGCTCCGCCTGCTCCCGGACACCGACAGCCCGCTCGATCACGCCACCGCACTCGCGGCATTCGGCGACATGCTCGACGGCCGCGTGCCCGACGCGGAGGCCGCCGCCTTCCTCACCGGCCTCACGGTGCGCGAGGAAACCGCGATCGAGATCGCCGCCGCCGCCCAAGCCCTGCGGGAGCGCATGATCCCGGTCCAGGCACCCGCCAACGCGATCGACGTCTGCGGCACCGGTGGCGACGGCAGCCACAGCCTCAACGTCTCGACCGCCGTCGCGATCGTCGTTGCGGCCTGCGGCATCCCCGTCGCCAAGCACGGCAACCGCGCCGCCTCGTCCAGCGCCGGTGCGGCCGACACGCTGGAGGCCCTCGGCCTCGATCTCGACCGCGCCTCGGCGATCGCGGAGGACACGCTCGGCACGATCGGCATCGCCTTCCTGTTCGCGCAGAAACATCACCCCGCACTCGGTCGGCTCGCCCCCGTCCGCCGCGCGATCGGCCGCCGCACGATCTTCAACCTCATCGGCCCGATCGCGAACCCGGCACGCGTCCGGCGCCAGCTGATCGGCGTCGCGCGGCCCGACTTCCTGCCGACCTATGCCACCGCACTCCGCCTGATCGGCGTCGACAGCGCGATGATCGTCGCCGGCGACGAACCGCTCGACGAACTGTCGGTCTGCGCGCCCTCCACCGCGATCCGTATCGGTGCCTGCGGCGACCGGACCGAGCGGATCACGCCTGCCGACGCTGGCCTGCCGACCTACGGCCTCGACGACCTGCGCGGCGGCGACCCGGCCTATAACGCCGCCGCACTCACAGCTTTGCTGGTCGGTGCGCCCGGTGCCTATCGCGACGCGGTGCTGCTCAACGCGGCCGGCGCGCTGATCGTCGCGGATGCCGTATCGGACTGGACCGACGGCGTGGCACTGGCCGCCGACGCGATCGACTCCGGTCGCGCCGCAACTTTGCTCTCGCAATGGATCGCCGCCTGATGTCCGACCGCCTCCGCGAAATCTGCGCCACCACGCGCACCCATGTCGCCGCGATGAAGACCGCGCTGCCGCCCTCCGAACTCGCCGCGCGCATCGCCGCCGCCTCGCCGCCGCGCGGCTTCCGCGCCGCGCTCGATGCAAAGGTCGCGGCCGGCGGCTACGGCCTGATCGCCGAGATCAAGAAGGCCTCCCCCTCCAAGGGGCTCATCCGCGCCGACTTCGATCCCCCCGCCCACGCCCGCGCCTATGAAGCCGGCGGCGCCGCCTGCCTCTCGGTCCTGACCGACCGACCCTATTTTCAGGGCGACGACGCCTATCTCGTCGCCGCCCGCGCCGCCGTGACGATCCCCGCGCTTCGCAAGGACTTCATGGTCGACCCGTGGCAGGTGGCCGAGGCGCGTGCGCTGGGAGCGGACGCGATCCTCATCATCGTCGCCGCACTCGACGACGCGCAGATGGCCGAGATCGAGTCCGCCGCGATCGACCACGGCATGGACGTGCTGGTCGAGGTCCACGACCGCACCGAACTCGATCGCGCACTGGCGCTGCGCAGCCGGCTGATCGGCGTCAATAACCGTGACCTGCGCGACTTTTCGGTCGATCTGGCGCGGACCGAAGAACTGGCCGCTCACGTCCCGGCCGGCACCACTCTGGTCGCCGAAAGCGGCATCGCCGGCCCCGCGGACCTCACCCGCCTCGCCGCGCACGGCGTCCGCTGTTTCCTCGTCGGCGAAACGCTCATGCGTCATGCCGACGTCGAATCGGCGACCCGCGCGTTGCTGACCCCATGACCACACTCACCCATCTCGACGACCGCGGCGCCGCCCGCATGGTCGACGTCACCGCAAAGCCCGACACCCGCCGCTCGGCCACCGCCAGCGGCCACATCGCGATCGCTGCGCCCGCGCTCGCCGCAATCCGTGACGGCGCGGTGGCGAAGGGCGACGTCCTGGCCGTCGCCCGCATCGCCGGCATCATGGCCGCCAAGCGCGCCTCCGACCTCATCCCGCTCTGCCACCCGCTCCCGATCGGCGGCGTCACGGTGGACCTCGAACTCGGCGACGAGGGCATCACCGTCACCGCCACCGTCGTCACCACCCACGGCACCGGCGTGGAGATGGAAGCCATGACTGCCGTCTCGGTCGCCCTCCTGACGATCTACGACATGGCCAAAGCCCTCGACCGCGGCATGACGATCGGCGCAGTCCGCCTCCTCGCCAAATCCGGCGGCCGCTCCGGCGACTGGCATGCGGCGTGATGGTCGGCGGTAATACGGCCCTCCTCCCCGTCCCCGAGGCCCTCGCCCGCCTCCTGGCGCTGGCCCCCGCGCCGGAGACCGAACAGGCCCCGCTGCTTGCCGCGCTCGGCCGCACGCTCACCGCCCCGATCCACGCCGTCCGCACCCAACCTGCGGCCGATCTGTCCGCGATGGACGGCTACGCACTCCGCTTCGCCGAACTCGGCCAGCTGCTGACCGTGGTGGGCGAGGCCGCCGCCGGCGCCGCCCCCTTCACGATCCAGCCGGGGCAGGCCGCGCGCATCTTCACCGGTGCCGCCGTGCCGGCCAGCGCCGACGTCATCCTGGTGCAGGAGGAAGCCGCGCGCGACGGCGACCGCCTGACCCTCAACGGCGAAGGTCCCCCCGCCCCCGGCGCACACATCCGCCGCAAGGGCTACGACTTTTCCGCGGGCGAACTGCTGATCCCCGCGGGCACCGTCGTCACCGCCGCCGTCATCGCGCTCGCCGCCGCCGCCGGTCACGCCACCCTGCCCGTTCCGCGTCGCCCGCGCGTCGTCATCCTGTCGACCGGCAACGAACTCGTGCCACCCGGCATGCCCGTCACCGGCGTCCAGTTGCCCTCCTCGAACGCCCCAATGCTTGCCGCGCTGCTCGCGCGCCTGCCGGTCGAGGTCGAGGATCGCGGCATCGTGCGCGACGATCTGGCCACCATCACCGAAGCCTTCCGCGATGCGGCGCAGACCGCGGACATCATCGTCACCACCGGCGGCGCCTCGGTCGGCGATCACGACCTCGTCCGCCCGGCGCTGATCGCGGCGGGGGCGGAGATCGACTTCTGGCGGATCGCCCTCCGCCCCGGCAAACCGCTGCTCGCCGGCCACATCGGCAAGACAATCGCGCTCGGCCTGCCCGGCAATCCCGGCTCCGCCTACGTCACCGCTCTCCTGTTCCTCCTGCCGCTCGCGGCGCGCTGCGCGGGGGCGGAGCATCTGCTGCCACAGCCGCACGACATGCGGATCGCGGGGCCCCTTCCCGCCACCGGCCCGCGCCGCGACTATGTCCGCGCCTTCACCCGTGACGGCGAAGCGCACCCCATCCTCGGGCAGGACAGCGCAGCACTCCGCCGCCTGCCCGAGGCGGACCTGCTGGTCCTGCGGGAGGCGCATAGTCCGCCGGCGGAAGCCGGTACCGTGGTCACGGCGATTCGCATCGCTTGACAGCACCGTATACTGTTTCTACACGTTCCCCGTTCGTTCTTTCGAAGGGGTCCTGCGATGCTTACGCGCAAGCAGCACGAGTTGCTCAGTTTCATCAGCGACCGTCTCGGTGAAACCGGCGTGTCCCCCTCGTTCGAGGAGATGAAGGAGGCGCTCGACCTGAAATCCAAGTCCGGCGTCCACCGGCTGGTCAGCGCGCTCGAGGAACGCAATTTCATCCGCCGCCTGCCGAACCGCGCCCGCGCGCTGGAAGTGATGCGCCTGCCGGAAGGCATGAAGTCGCTCGCCCCCACGCCGCGCCTCGTGACCACCCCGCCGGCCGCACCGCGCGCACCCTTGCCGGTGCTCGCCGCCGCCAACGACGTGCTCGAAATCCCGCTCCACGGCCGCATCGCCGCCGGCGTGCCGATCGAGGCGATCGAGGGCCAGACCATGCTTTCCGTCCCCGCCGCGCTGCTCGGCCCCGGCGAACATTATGCGCTGGAGGTCTCCGGCGATTCGATGGTCGAAGCCGGCATCCTTGACGGCGACTACGCGCTCGTCCGCCGCCAGGAACAGGCGCACGAAGGCGACATCGTCGTGGCCCTCGTCCACGAACACGAAGCCACCCTCAAATACTGGCGCCACGAAGGCGGCATGGTCCGCCTCGACCCCGCCAACCGCGCCTACGATCCCCAGCGCTACGCCCCCAACGAAGTCCGCGTCCAGGGCCGCCTGGCGGGCCTGCTGCGCCGCTACTGAAGCTAACGGACGAAGGGGTAGAAGCCACTCGACGGCTGAGTTTCGTGACGGCGGCAGGCCGGGGGGTGCCAACCGCCCTCCGTTCGGTTCGAGCCTGTCGAAAACCCTGTCCACACGAGGTGAGCGACCTACCGAAGCGGCATCGCCCCTTCAAACCTTACCACCTGTCGTCCCCAACCCCGTCCATCCCGAGCGAAGTCGAGGGACCCTTCTAGCGCAGTCGAGAAGTCAACAGCACCCCTCGCGCCACGCTTGCGGGAAACGACAGGCCGTTCGCGCGAAAGCTTAAGATGCGCGTACGGTTGTTGTCATGTTGAAACGGCAGGGCAACCTTCCGGCTCGACCCCGCTGCCCCCCTACCCGTTCGTGCTGAGTAGAGACCGAGTAGCGCACTTGCGCGTATCGAGGGCTCGTATCGAAGCACCGTCTCAAGCGCAGCGCCCATCCTTCGATACGGGTCGTCGGCTTCGCTCAGCCCCTACTCAGGATAAACGGGTAAGCCGCGGAGCCGTGCGTAGATCACGAAGCCAAGCATCCAGTATTCTGACGCCAAACCGCTCACCGCACTAGCCCATCAACATTGTTACTGATCACCCGACCCGACCGCCGCTCCGAATCGCGAGGTCCCGCGGTCCCACCCGACCGAGCCCAATTCCCCCGCTCAAACCGCCGCCCAGCACCCCGCCGCCCAAACCGCTTCCGAACCACCACCGTCGGTACCCACGGATGCGCATCCCCCGCCCGCCGCACGCTCCGCACCACCGCCCGCTCTAGGTCGATCGCCAGCCCGCCGGTCCGCTCCAACAACCCGCGATCCGCGCGCAGCCAGCGCGGCTGACAGGTCCGCGGCAGATACCGATCGCTCACCACGATATCGGCCGCCCCGCAGGCCCGGTTCATCTCCGCGATCTCGACCAGATACGCACTCCGCGTCGCGAGCAGCCGCCACGTCCGCCCGCGGCGCACGATATCCGCCACGCACAGGTCCGCGCTGCACGCCCCGCCCGCCACCCGCTCGAACTCCACCGCCTCGTCGCTCACCCCGGCATTCTCGCCGAGCAAACTCCTCACATAATCCCCCGCCCGCGGCCGCAGCAGCGCGAGCGACCCGTCGTCCCCGCGCAGCGCCAGATGCCGCCCGTCCCCCGTTACCAGCAGGTCCGGCGCCGGTGTCGCCAACGCCCACACCGCCCCCACCACCAGCGGCAGCAAACCCAGCCGCCGCACCCAAGTCCGCCACAGCGCGATCCACAGCCCGCCCGCCACCATCGCGGCATAGGCGCCGTCCGGCATCGCGGGCAGCGCCTGCACCGATCCGGGTGCCGCCGCCACCGCGCGCGCCAGCCACAGCAGTGCGTCCGTCGCCAGCCCCGCAATCCACCACGCCGGCCGCCCCAGCCCGACCGCATCGAGCAGCAGCGCCACCGCCTCCGCCGGCATGATGACGAACGTCGTCAATGGGATCGCGACGATATTGGCCGCCGCCCCGTACAGCCCGGCCTTGTGGAAATGATACAGCGCAATCGGCATCAGCGCGATCTCGACCACGATCCCGGTCGCCAGCAGCATCAGCAAAGACCGCCCCCAGCGCCGAACAAAACCCGCCTCGCTCGGCGCCGACAGCCGCCGCGCCACCGGCCATTCCGCAAACGCCACGATCGACGCGACCGCGGCAAAGCTCAGCTGGAAACTCGCTCCCGCCACCGCCTCCGGCCAGAGCAGCAGCACGAACAGCGCGCCCGCCGCCACCAGCCGCAACGTCACCGCCTCCCGCCCGATCGCGATCCCCGCCAGCACCAGCATCGCCGCCACGCACGACCGGATCGTCGGCACCTCGGCTCCCGTCAAAAGCGTATAGGCCACCCCCATCCCGGCCCCACCCGCCGCGGCGATCAGCGGCAGGGGCAACCGCAACGCCGCCCAGGGGCTCAGCGCGAGCAACCGCAGCACGATCAGCATCGTCGCCGCCACCACCGCAGTCACATGTAGCCCGCTGACCGACAACAGATGCGCCAGCCCGCTGCGCCGCATCGCCTCCGCATCCTCCAGCGGCAGCGCGCCTTGGTCGCCCGTCGCCAGCGCGGTCGCGAAACCGCCCGCCGCCCCCGGCAACCGCGCCTGGATATGCGCCGACATCCGCGCCCGCACCCCGGCCAGCCCGTCGCGCGCCACCGGGGCGGCCTCGACCACCCGTATCCCCGGCAACGCCTTCCCCGTCGCGCCCAGCCCCTGGAACCACGCCGTCCGCACAAAGCTGTACCCGCCCGGCACCGCCGCGTCGGCCGGCGGCATCAACCGCGCCGCAACGCGATCCGCGCGCCCGGCGCCAGCCCGGCCGGCACATCCGCATCGGCGATGTTCACCCTGGTCCGCGGCGGCAGCGCACCGCCCGTACCGACATCGGGCACCAGCACGACCCGCACCAGCTCCCGCGCGGGCAACGGATCGACCACCACCACCCGCGCCTCGAACGTCGCCACCGTCGTCCGCGCCAGCACCGGTGCCGCCACCCGCTCCGCCCGCGCCCAGATCAGCCCGCAGCCCAGCGCCGCGAGCCCCGCGAACACCGCCACCGCCCGTGCCGCCCGCCCGCCGCCCGGCATCGCCAGCCCGGCCAGCGCCGTCCCGCCCGCCAGCAGCAGGAACACCGTCCACGCCGCAACGTCGGGCAGCAGCAGCCAGGCGGTGATCCCGCACGCCAGCGCCACCGGCACCCACAGCACCAGCTGATCGCGCTCCGCCTCCAGCCAGATTTCGACGGACATGACGATGCGCGCGCCGACCCGACCCGCCGCACCGCTTCCCCCCTCTTTGAGCCGCCACCCCCGCATGCTAGGGGCGTGGCCGAACCGACTGGCCATGCGCCGATCTTGGAGAAAGCGCGCATGGACGCAAGTGCCGATACTGCCTCGAACACCGAAGTCGTCACGCGGTTCGCCCCGTCGCCGACCGGGTTCCTCCATATCGGCGGCGCGCGCACGGCCCTGTTCAACTGGCTGCTCGCCCGCCGCGCCGGGGGCCGCTTCCTGGTCCGGATCGAGGATACCGACCGCGCGCGCTCGACGCAGCCGGCGATCGACGCGATCCTCGACGGTATGCGCTGGCTCGGGCTCGACTGGGACGGCGAACCGGTGTTCCAGTTCCAGCGCGCCGCCCGCCATGCCGAAGTCGCACAGGCGATGCTCGACAGCGGCCACGCCTATAAATGCTTCGCCACCGCCGAGGAGCTGGAGGCGATGCGCGCCGACCAGCGCGCCCGCAAGCAGCCGCTGCGCTACGATGGCCGCTGGCGCGATCGCGATCCGGCTGAGGCGCCCGCCGGCGCGCCGTTCGTCGTCCGCCTGCGCGCTGAAACCACCGGCGCCACCACGATCCACGACCAGGTCCAGGGCGACGTCACCGTCCAGAATGCCGAGCTGGACGACATGGTCCTGCTCCGCTCGGACGGCACGCCGACCTACATGCTCGCCGTCGTCGTCGACGATCACGACATGGGCGTGACGCACGTCGTGCGCGGCGACGACCATCTGAACAACGCATTCCGCCAGCTCGGCATCGTCCGCGCGATGGGCTGGGCCGAACCGGTCTACGCGCATATCCCGCTGATCCACGGCCCGGACGGCGCGAAACTGTCCAAGCGGCACGGCGCGCTCGGCGTCGAGGCCTACCGCGACGAACTCGGCATCTTGCCCGAGGCGCTCGACAACTACCTGCTCCGGCTCGGCTGGGGCCACGGCGATACCGACATCATCGATCGGACTGCGGCGACCGCGCTGTTCGACCTGGCCGACGTCGGCCGCTCGCCCTCGCGCACCGACGCGAAGAAGCTCGAGAACCTCAACGGCCATTATATCCGCGAAGCGGACGATGCGCGCCTGACCGATCTCGTGGCCCCGCGCGTCGCGGCGCTGATCGACCGCCCGCTCACGCCCGACGACCACGCGCTCCTGCTCCGCGCCATGCCGGAATTGAAGCCCCGGGCGCGGGATTTGAACGATCTGGCCGATGGCGCATTGTTTCTGTACCGCACGCGCCCACTTCCGCTGGATGACAAGGCCGCAGGGCTGCTCCAGGGCGATGCGCCGGTCCTGCTCGCGACGATCGCGGGCGAACTGGCCGGTGTGGAGACATGGGACGTCGCCGGTGTGGAGGCGGCATTGCGTGTCGTCGCCGAACGGGCGGGACTTGGTCTCGGCAAGGTCGCGCAGCCGCTTCGTGCGGCGCTGACCGGCCGGACGACCTCGCCCGGTATCTTCGACGTAGTGGCGCTGTTGGGCCGCGACGAAACTCTGGCCCGCATCGGCGATCGCACCGCGACCGCTGCATGAGATTGAACAGGAGGAAATAGCTTATGGCTGACACCGCGAAATTTGAACTGGGTGCCAAGGGTTTCGAATATCCCGTCCTGACCGGCTCGACCGGCCCCGACGTCGTCGATATCCGCAGGCTGTATGCGCAGACCGGCGCATTCACCTACGATCCCGGCTTCACCTCCACCGCCAGCTGCGAATCGAAGATCACCTATATTGACGGTGACGCCGGCATCCTGCTGCACCGCGGCTACCCGATCGATCAGCTCGCCGAACAGTCCACCTTCATGGAGGTGGCGTACCTGCTGCTAAACGGCGAACTGCCCGACGGCACGACGCTGGAGGAGTTCAAGACCACCATCACGCGCCACACGATGGTGAACGAGCAGCTCGCGACCTTCTTCCGCGGGTTCCGTCGCGATGCCCATCCGATGGCCATCCTGTGCGGCGTCGTGGGTGCGCTCAGCGCCTTCTACCACGACTCGACCGACATCATGGACCCGCAGCAGCGCATGATCGCCAGCCACCGGCTGATCGCGAAGATGCCGACGATCGCCGCGATGGCGTATAAATATTCGGTGGGGCAGCCCTTCGTCTATCCGCGCAACGACCTGAGCTACACCGCCAACTTCCTGCGCATGACCTTCTCGGTCCCGGCCGAGGAATATGAGGTCGATCCGGTCGTCGAAGCGGCGATGGACAAGATCTTCATCCTGCACGCCGATCACGAACAGAATGCGTCGACCTCGACCGTCCGGCTCGCCGGTTCGTCGGGCGCCAACCCGTTCGCGTGCATCGCGGCCGGCATCGCCTGCCTCTGGGGCCCGGCGCATGGCGGCGCGAACGAGGCGGCACTCAACATGCTGCGCGAAATCGGCACGCCCGACCGCATTCCGGAATATATCGCCCGCGCCAAGAACAAGGACGATCCGTTCCGCCTGATGGGCTTCGGCCACCGCGTGTACAAGAATTTCGATCCGCGCGCGAAGGTGCTGTCCAAGGCCGCGGGCGAGGTTCTGGAGAAGCTCGGCCGCAACGATCCGGTGCTCGACACGGCACGCGAACTGGAGCGGATCGCGCTCGAGGATCCGTACTTCATTGACAAGAAGCTTTACCCGAACGTCGATTTCTACTCGGGCGTGATCCTGTCGGCGATCGGTTTCCCGACGACGATGTTCACCGTGCTGTTCGCGCTTGCCCGCACCACCGGCTGGGTCGCGCAGTGGAACGAGATGATCGCCGATCCGGAGCAGAAGATCGGCCGCCCGCGCCAGCTCTACACGGGTGCCACGCAGCGCGACTACACCCCCGTCGCCAGCCGCTAAGTCGATGCATTAACCCCTCTCCCGGTCGCGGGAGAGGGAGGGAGGGAGAGGGGACCGCACGAACAGTGCGCGCCTCTCACTCCGCCGGCAAAACCAGCATGAACCGCGCCCCACCCCCGGCGCTCGAATCCAGCAGGATATCCCCGCCCATCGCGCGCGCCAGTCGCCGCGAGATGTAGAGCCCCAGCCCGGTCCCGCCCGGCTCACTCGGATCGACCCGCTCGAATTTCTCGAACACCCGGTCCTGGTCCTGCGCCGCGATGCCTTTGCCCTGGTCCGCCACCACGATCCGCGCGGCCGCACCATCCTGCTCGCCGCGGATCCAGATCGTCCCCCCCGGCGGGGAATAGCGCACCGCATTGCCGATCAGGTTGACCATGATCTGCAACCCGCGCCCGAACTCGCCGCGTGCCGGCAAACGCTCCTCCAGCGCCGGCGCATCGATCCGTACATTCGTCCGCGCCGCGCGTACCGCGAGCAGCCCCGCCGCCCGCCGCGCGATATCGGCAAGGTCGATCGACTCGCTCCGCGCGCGAAAATCACTCCGCTCGATCGCCTGCAGGTCGACGAGGTCGTCGACCAGGTCGAGCAGATGCCGTCCGGCATTGGCGATATCGCCGGCATATTCGATATAGTCCGGCCGCACCGCATCGTCGGCCGACCGGATCGCATCCGCCTGCGTGATGATCCGGTCGATCGGCGCACGCAGCGCCGCGCCCAGCCGAACCCCGAACCCGCTGTCGCCCGCGTCCGGTGCGACGTCACCGACTGCCGCCTCGTCCTCGGCGACATACCCGGCAACCCCCTCGAACCCGGCAAACCCGCCATCGTCATTCGTCAAAGGCCACCCCGACAGGCGCAGCATCCGCTCCGGCTCCCCCACCGGATGCGCCGCCTGCCCGCCGAACGCGGTCCCCGCCGCCATCGCCTCGATCATCGGCACCGTCCTGTCCGGGCCGGGCCGCAGCACGAACGTTCGTGCCAGCGGCTGCCCGATCGCTCCGTCGCGCGGCGGGTCGAGCCGCGTCAGCCGCAGATGCGCGTCCACCGCCCAGCGCCACTCCGCCGCCCCGCGCCGAAAATCGCGCTCGCGGTCGCCGGCCGGTGCGGCGAACGGTTGCCGCGACAGCGTCTCGGTCCAGCCCACGATGGCCAGCGCCACGCCGTCGCCCTGCGGCGATGCGCGCACCCACAGGTCCAGGTCGCGATCCCCGTCCGCCGTGCTCACCCCACGCGACACGGCGACGCCCAGCCGCCGCACCAGCCGCGCCAGCCCGGCCAGCTGCGGGACGACGAGCATCCCGCCCGTCGTCCCCCCGGCCCGCACGTTCAGCGTCGCCAGCGGCGTATCTGCGGACACCAGCCGCCCGTCTCGATCGACCAGCCCATGGATCGGCGTCCGCATCACCGCGCCGCCGCCTCCAGCGCGGCGGCATAGGCCGGGTCGAGCCGGTACAGGTCGATCGCATCCTGCGCCGCGCCGACCGACAGCGCGTCATACGCCGCCATCCGATCGCCGATCGCATCGAACGAGGCCGCCCCGTCCGGCCAGCGCAGGATCAGCGCCGCCGCCGCCGCCCGGTCGATCCCCGCCGCACGCAACAGCACCAGCAGCCGCGCGCCGTCCGGGTCCAGCACCATGTCCCACGCCGCATCCATCCCGATGCCGGCCCGCAACGCCAGCCCCGCAACCGCCGCCGCGACATGCCCCTCCACCGCGAACGCGACCGTCCCGGCATCGTCCGCCAGTCCGGTCCGCAACATTGCGCGTGCCAGCCCGATCGCGACCGTATCATGATCCGGCATCTCGGCCACTGTCGCCAGCAAACCGCCCGCAACCGCCGCCACCGCCCGGTCGATCGCCGCCGCCGCCGGCACATGCTGCCGCGCGATCCAGCGCCGAACCGCCGCCGCGACCCGCCAGATCAGCCGCGCGCGCACCGCCGCCGGCAGATCCTCCAGCGGCAGGACCGGCTCGTCGAATCGTGCCTGCCGCCCCGCCTCACGCTCGATCATCACCCGCGCCGCCGCCGCCACCGTGCGGTCGTCATGCCGCGCCAGACCGGCCAGCAACGGTCGCTGGACCAGCTCCAGGTCCTGCGTCATCGCGGTGCGCGCCTGCACGACCAGCCGATGCTCATCCACCCGCCGCGCCAGCACTGCGACCAGCGCATGATCCACCCGCCTGTCACCTTCCCCATCCAGCATCGGCTGCGCGACCGGCACAGTCATATTGCCCAGCATCATCAGCACGTCCGCCGGCACATCCGCCGGCAACCGCGGCAGCAGGTCACGCCGCAGCCGCCCGTCGATCGTCCGGATCAGGTCCGACAGCACCGCGCGGATCCGCGTCCGCCGCGCCTCGTCGGTCCGCACGCCGTCATCACCGAACAGGTCGCGCGCCAACCCCTCCAACCGCACGCGCCCCGCCCGCGTTGCCCGCGCAGCCCCCGCCACGACCGCCACGGCGGTGCCGTCCGATCCAGCGCCGGAAGATGATTCGGACGAAGCCATGCCCCGCCTTAGCCCGTCATCGTTAATTCGGTTTAAATCGGGGCGTTTACGTCGGGCGTGTTGTCCTGCGCCCCGGCCACGAACAGCGTCTGCATCCGCGCAAAGGACAGCAGCGCATAGGCAAGCGCCGCCGCCACCGCCGACTTCCAGCCGAACGCGATGGCCACCGGCGCCATGGCGCAGGCCAACCCGTCCGGATCGGCCACCCAGGCCGGACCACTCTCGCCCGACAACGCCGCCAGCCCCTGCCGTGCCGACGCGCCCGCCACCATCGCCGCAACCGCCATCACCGCCGTCAGCAGCCAAAGGTCAGCGCCCAGCGACCAGCCGAGCACGACCAGCCCCGCCGCCAGCATCGCGGTTCGCGCCCGTTCGATCCGGTCGCCATGCCGGATCGTCGCCAGCCGCAACCTGGCGAGCCGCGCCGCGATCGCCGCCACCGGCCCGGACAGCAGCACCAGCCCGAACCCGGTCGCCAACCAACCGGCCAGCATCACCACGACGCCCAGCCCCGCGGCACCCGCGCCGGCCGCCGCGACCGGCAACGGATCGACCGCCTTCCGTGCCAGCCAGCCCGCGACCGGCCCGTCCACCACCGAAAACACCCAGCGCCGCGGCCAGCGATCCGCCGACACGCGCGATCCGCGCAACAGGTGCCGGTCCAGCCCGTCGAGCGCCTGCGGCCGGATCGCGATGCGCGGCCGTCCGTCCGCGGCGGGCGCGCACTCGACCCGGCTCGCGCCCGCCTGCACCGCGCGGCGCAACAACGTCGACTGCGCGTCCCAGTCGCCCAGCATCGCCGCGGTCGACCGGACCGCCGCCCCGTCGAGCAGCCCCAGCCCCGCCCAGCGGCTCTGCCCGTCGATCCGCTCATATTCCGCGGTGTCGGCCTGATCCGGCACCGTCATCAAGACGGGCGGCGGCAAACGGGTCAGCGCCCCGAACATCGCCGGGTCCGCGACACAGCCATCGGCGATCAGCAGCAGTCGTTCGTCGGGGTGGAACCGGTCCGCCGCGTCACCGATCGTGCGCGCAACCTCGATCGACACGCCGTCGCGCCGCAACCGATCAAGCGCCGCGGTCAGCGCCGCCGGCATCCGTTCCACCAGCAGCACCAGATGCGTCGCGCCCGCGCCCACCGCCTGGCGCGCCTGATGCTCCACCACCGTCCGGCCGAGCAGCGGCAACGTCGCGCGCAGCCCGTCGCCGCCCGTCCCTGCCTCGCCGGTCGTCGTTTCGATCGCGATGATGAGCGCAGCCAGCGCCAAGCCGTCGTCCTTCCCGGGTCACGGGATCGTCCCCCGCCTTGCCCGTGCGATAGGCGGATCGGCCACAGCTTGCCAACCCGGCATGATGCCGGTCGTTGGCTAACCCGAAAGGATCAGTCGATTGCGGCGCGCACCGCGTCCACCGCATCCTCGTCGCCGGGCGCGGCCCGCCCGGCGGCATCGGCGGCAATCATCAGCTCGATCGCGCCGAAACTCGCGGCCAGCCCCTTCAGCCGCCACGCGGCCTGCTCCCACTCGGCCGGCCCCGCCGCTTTCGCCAGTGCCGCGATCATCGTCGCCGCACTGTCGAAGAACGCCGCCTGCAACTCACCGGCCAACGCCGGATCGTCACCGACCGCGGCGGACAGGGCGGCTTCCATAGCTCCGGGATCATAGACCATGTGGTCACGGGTAGCGGCAGGCGGGTTAAGCAACCGTTACCGCCGCCTTCCCCCCGTAACGAAATCTGATAGACCGGCCGGATGGGTATGGGGGCAAGATGGGGTGCGCCCCACGATGACGACATCGTGGCGGACGAAACGGAGACCGAAACGGCTGTAATAGCCGAGGCGGTCGAACCCCCGACGATGTTTGCCGACCCCTGGATTGAACCGGACCCCGACGACGCGCTCGACGCTGGCCCGCGTCCCTGGCTCGCATTTCTCCCGATCGCGCTGGCCGGCGCCTGGCTGCTCTACCTTGTTCTGACGACATCCGGCGTCCTGCCGCCGCTCCCCGCCGCGACCGCCATGCTGCTCCTGACGGCACTCGCCCCCGTCGCGGTCGCGCTGCTGCTCTACATCGTGATCGCCCGCGGCGGTTATGGCGAAGCGCGCCGGTTCCGGACCCTGGCCGCCCGCACACGCCAAGCCACCGCGGAACACGAAGCCGCACTCGCTCGTATGGCCGACCGCATCGCAGACCAGAACCGCCTGCTTGCCGAACAGGCGCACCAGCTGCTGACGTTGGGCGAAGACGCCGCCGCCCGGATCGCTGCGATCCGCACCGGTTTTGCCGAGGACGGCGCCGCCTTTACCGCACAAGGCGCGTCTCTCGCACGCGCCACCGACGCCGCACGCGTCGACATGGGCGTCATGATGGCGGACCTCCCCCGCATCGACGCGCAGCTCAGCGGCCTGTCCGATCGCCTGCGCGACACCGGCCTATCCGCGCATGACCAGGCAAACACGCTCGACAGGCGCCTCGCCGCGATCGCGGATCATGCCCGCGATGCCGACCACGTCGCCGGCACCGCGGCCCGGCATCTTGCCGATGTGCTCGCGCGGATCGAGAGCGTGGCGAACGTCGCCGCCCAGCGGATCGACGCCAGCGGCACGCTGATGGCGGACACCGCGGACCGCACGCTCGACCGCGCCGCGTCGGTCCTGGACGAACTCCGCACCGCACTGGCCGCCGAACAGACGACGCTGACCGCGATCGTCATCGAATCGCACACCCTGATCGGCGGGGCCGGGGCTGAGGCACTCGCCGCCGCGCGCGATCAGGTCGATCTGCTCGAAACTCGTCTGACCGGCTTCGGCACGCAGGTCGCCCGCGAAGGTGCCGCGGTCGCCGCACTCGCCACCGCCCTCACAGAAGATCTCGACCGCGCCGGCAACCGTTTCGAGCAACTCAGCCAGGACGGTGGTTCAGCCACCCTCGCCATCGTCGAACGCCTCGATCAGGCTCGCGCTCACGCCGATGCCGCCACCACCGCGATCGACGCGGGCGGCACCGCGATCGACCGGCTGATCCAGCGTGCCGACCGTCTGACCCGCGCGATGGAGCTCGTCGGCACCGCGCTCCACGGCGCGGACCTTGCCTCCACCCGCATCGTCACGCGCGTCGACAAGAGCCTCCCCGCGCTCTCCGGTTTCGCGGATATCGCCGGCCACGCCGGGGACGCACTCGACCGATCGGGCGAGGCGATCGACCGCAACCGCGCCGCGCTCGACGATCTTAGCGCCGCACTCGCCCGCACCGACGCCGATACCCAGGCGCTGGCCGACGCCGCGACCCCCGCCCTGATCGATTCGCTCGCCCGCGTCCGTACTGCGGCGGGGGAAGCCGCCGACCATGTCCGCGCCGCCTTCGCCGCGATCGGCCCGGAGGCCAGCGCCGATCTCGCCGCCGCCACGACCACGATCATCGACACAACGGTCGCCGCCGCCGCCGACAAGCAACTCGAATCGCTCACCGCCGCCGCTGCCCGCGCGACCGAAGCAGCGTCCGCTGCCTCCGACCATCTCGTCCGGCAACTCGCTACGATCGCCGACACCGCCGCCGCGGTCGAGGCGCGCATCGCCGCCGCCCGCCAGGAAACCGAGGAGGCCGACCACACCGACTTCGCCCCGCGCGTCGCGCTGCTGATCGAGGCGCTGAACTCCACCGCGATCGACGTCACGCGCATCCTGTCGACCGACGTCGCCGACGATGCCTGGGCGTCCTACCTCCGCGGCGACCGCGGCGTGTTCACCCGCCGCGCCGTCCGGCTGCTCGACCATGGCGACGCGAAGGTCGTCGCCAGTCATTATGGCGACGACCCGGCATTCCACGATCTCGTCAACCGCTACGTCCATGATTTCGAGGCGATGCTGCGTCGGGTCCTCGCCAGCCGGGACGGGACCCCAATGGGCGTCACCCTGCTGTCGTCCGACATGGGCAAGCTCTACGTGGCACTCGCGCAGGCAATCGAAAGGCTGCGCGCCTGACACTCAGTGCTTGCGGTACCGCGTGAAGAAATCCAGATCGTCCGTCCCGATCCAGCCCTGCACATAATTGGCGTAATACAGCCCGAACAGCACGGCGGACACGATCGTCGTCCACAGGCACGTCCGCCCGAACGCGAACCGCGGCGGCGCACTCTCCGCCTGCCCCGCCACCAGCGGATCCGGCTCGCTCCCCGTCCGCAATCGAAACGGCAGCACGAAGAAGAAACTTAGCGACCAGAACAGCGAATAGATCGCCAGGATCGACGTGAAACGCATGCAGCAACCCCGACCCAGAACGCCATCGGCGCGAGAGGATCGCTTTGCGCCGAGGTCGCCGCCGCCGTCAAACGTTGCGATGGTAGGATTTAGAGCGGGGGTCGTCCTACGGTTTGGATGACGCGTACGCGAGCAGCAGCGGGACCACCCCCCTCCCGTTCGGTTCGAGCCTGTCGAGAACCCGCATCGCAAGGACGAGTCTCCGCCGCAAAAGACAATCCCAACCCTATTCGGTTAGAGCTTGTCGAGGAGTCTGCCAGCCCGATGTGCCCGTCACAGCTCGAGAGTCCCAAACGCCGTTTGGTTCGAGCCTGTCGAGAACCCCGCACGAGTTCTCGACAGGCTCGAACCAAACGGGTGGGCAGGGTGATTCTAGATGTCTCGCTCTCAAGAGAAGCGCAGCACCCTCAAGCGCCACGCCCCACCCCATCAGACCCGAATGACCGAAACATCCACCACGGGCTTCTTCCCCGTCCAGTCCGACGCCGCACGCCGTACCGACAACCGGATCTTCTCGTTCAACCGCGCCGCATCGCGCTGCCCGTTGCGCGCCGCTTCCTGCACCGCACCGCGCATCTCGACGATGAAGTCGTCGCGGTCTTCCTCCACCGGCATGCCCTGGATGGTCACACCCGGCTCGCCGACGATCGCGCCCTGCTTGTTCATCGCGATCGCGATCGTGATGATGCCGTTCTGCGCAATCCGGCGACGCTCGTTCAGCGCCGCGCCGTCCGCCGGCAGGATCACGTCGCCGTCCAGGATCAGGCGACCGACCTTCTCATGCCCGACCAGCGCCGGTCCGTTCGGCGCAAGCCGCAGCATTGTGCCATTCGTCTGTACCACCGCCTTGGCGATCCCGTTGTCGACCGCGAAGCGCGCATGTTCGGCCAGATGGCGCATCTCTCCGTGCACCGGCACCATGATCTCCGGCCGGATCCACTCGTACATCTGGCGCAGCTCCGGCCGACCCGGATGGCCCGACACGTGGACGAACGCCTCGCGATCGGTGACCAGGTGGACACCCTTCTGCGCCAGCCGGTTCTGGATGCGGCCGACCGCCACTTCGTTGCCCGGAATCTGCCGCGACGAGAAGATGACCGTGTCACCCTGCGACAGCTTGATCTGGTGACTGTTGCTCGCCACCCGCGCCAGCGCGGCACGATCCTCGCCCTGGCCACCCGTGGCGATGATCAGCAATTCCTTCGGCGGCACGCGCATCGCCGAATCGAAATCGAGCGTCTCGGGGAAGCCCTTCATGTACCCGGTCGCCCGCGCGACCTTCAGGATGCGGTCGAGCGAACGCCCGGCGACGCAGACCTGACGCCCGGTCGCCACCGCGACCTCGCCCAGCGTCTGCACGCGCGCCGCATTCGATGCGAAGCTCGTGACCATCACGCGGCCCTTGGCCTTGCCGACGGCCTCCATCAGGCCCTCGCGCACGTCCGCCTCGGACCCCGACGCCTGTTCGTTGAACACGTTGGTCGAATCGCAGACGAGCGCGGTGATGCCTTTGTCGCCGATCGAGCGGATCAGGTCCGGGTTCGCCGGCTGCCCGACAAGCGGGCGCGGATCGAGCTTCCAGTCGCCGCTGTGGAACACGTTGCCGAACTTGGTCTGGATGAACAGGCCGTTCGCTTCGGGGATCGAGTGGGCCAGCGGCACGAACTGCACGCCGAACGGCCCGAGCTGCATCGATCCGCCGACCGGGATGACATGCAGCGCGACCTTGCGCGACAGGCCTTCCTCCTCCAGCTTCCCGCGGATCAGCCCGGCGGTGAACGGCGTGGCATAGATCGGTACGCCCAGGTCCGCGGCCAGATACGGGATCGCCCCGATATGGTCCTCATGCCCGTGCGTGATGACCAGCCCGACAAGATCCTTCGCGCGCTTCTCGATGAAATCGAGGTCGGGCAGGATCACGTCGATGCCGGGGAACTGCGGATCGGCGAAGGTCAGGCCGAGGTCGACCATCAGCCATTTACCCTGCGACCCGTACAGGTTCACGTTCATGCCGATCTCGCCCGACCCACCGAGGGCCAGGAACAACAACTCATTACCGGGTTTCGTCACGCGTCTTTTCTCTCTCTTCAATATGCGCGTTCTAGGCCGCCGTTCCCGTCACGGAACTGCGGCATCGGGAACGGCGGTCAGTCGCGGCGCAGCCGCTCGTACATCAGGCCTAGGCCTTGGATCGTCAGGTCGGGTTCGATCGCATCGAACACCGATGTATGTGTGTCGAACAAAGTGGCAAGGCCGCCGGTTGCGATCACCTTGACCGGTCGCCCGATCTCGGTCCGCATGCGGGCGACCAGCCCTTCGATCATCGCGATATAGCCCCAGTAGATGCCGATCAGCATCTGGTCCTCGGTATTGCGACCGATCAGGCTGTCCGTCGCCGGCGCGGCGATCGCGATCCGCGGCAACCGCGCCGCCGCCGCGACCAGCGCATCGAGCGACAGGTTGATCCCCGGCGCGATGATCCCACCCTTGTACGCCCCGGCATAGTCCACGACGTCCAGCGTCGTCGCCGTGCCGAAATCGATCACGATGGCGTCACCCGGATGCAGCGCATGCGCCGCGATCGTGTTCACCGCCCGGTCGCCACCCACCGTCCGCGGCTCGTCCACATCGAGCGCAATACCCCAATCGACGGGAGCCCGCCCGGCGACCAGCGCCGTCGTCCCAAAATATTTCTGCGCCAGCACTTCCAGGTTATGCAGCGCACGCGGCACGACCGTACACAGGATCACCGCCTCCACGTCGGCGCGGCTGTGCCCCTCCATGGTCAGTAGCTGGTGCAGCCACACCGCATATTCGTCCGCGGTCCGCCGCGGGTCGGTCGCGATGCGCCAGCGCGTGACGATCCGCCGCCCATCGAGTAGCGCGAACACGACATTGGTATTCCCGGCATCGATCGCAAGCAGCATGACCCCCACCTTAGCCTATCTCGCGCGTCAGGTGTACCGCTTTGATAGGCCGGGGGTGATGGCTGGATTACGCGCACGAACCCGCGGTATCGCGGCCCCCGTGCGACACATCAAGCGCAGCGACCAGCGCCGGGACAATCCGATCGGGCCCGTTTCCAACCTTTGCAGCCGTCCACCGCCGCCGCCGCAACGTTACGGATCAAAGTTCGCCGGGGGAGCCTCGCCTCGAGAACCTTGACGGCAGTCCTCCAAGCCAATGTTCCCACAGTCGTTCAAAGCAGCGACACATCGCCCGCGTGCACCGCTCGGACACCCTCGGCGGTCCGCAGCAGCAGGCTTCCGTCCGACGCGAGCCCATCGAACAGCCCATCGAGATAGCCGTCCCCGGACCGAACCCGGACACCCGTACCGACCGGATGGGCGTGCGCCAGCCAACGCTGCCGGATCGGCGGCAATCCCGCCGACCGCCACGTCGCGATCCAGCCCGCCAACATTTCCGCGAGAATCTCCAGGAACGCACCCGGCTCCGGAGCCCCCCCCACGAGTTCCCTGACCGACGTCGTCAGCCGGTCCGGCACGATCGGCGCATGCGATAGATTGGCCCCGAACCCCATCACGACCGCGTCGCCCTGTCGCTCCAGCAGAATCCCCGACAGCTTGGCCTCACCAGCCATCAGGTCGTTCGGCCATTTTATCCGTACCACGAGCTCCGGCACAGCGACGGTCAGCGCTTCATGCAACGCCACCGCTCCGACCAGCGCAAGGGTGGGCGCGGGCGGATCACCCGGTCGCAACCGGACCAACGTCGATGCGGACAAATTCCCGGTGTCGGACGCCCAGGCCCGACCCTGTCGTCCGCGGCCGCTGGTCTGGCGCTCGGCCCGTATCCAAAGACCTTCCGCGGCGCCCCCCCGAGCACGCGCCATCATGTCGTCGTTCGTCGATCCGGTCTCGGCGACCGTCTCGATCCGGAAGCTCAGAACAGCGCTTTCGCCGCGTTGAGCGAGATCAGACCTAGCGGCCCGATCATCAGGTAACCAAACGGCGACACGACGACCGCCGCGAGAGCGATCAGCCCGCCCTCGACTTTGCTCCCCGAGGGGGCAAACGCCTCGGCCGGCTCGTCGAAGTACATCGTCTTGATGATCCGCAGATAATAATAGGCGCCAATCACCGACGTCGCGATGCCGATCATCGCCAGCGGCCACAGCCCAATGTCGACGACCGCGTCGAATACCAGGAACTTCGGCCAGAAGCCGAACAACGGTGGGATCCCGGCAAGCGAGAACATGAACATCGCCATCGCCGCCGCCAGCGCCGGCTGCGTCCGCGACAGGCCCGACAGGCTGGCGATCGTCTCGATCGGTTCGCCACGCGCATCGCGCATCTGCAGCACGACCAGGAACGACCCCAGCGTCATCGCGATATAAACGGCAAGATAGGTCAGCACCGCCGACACACCCAGCGCGGTCCCGGGCACCAGCCCGAACAACGCGAACCCGACATTGTTGATCGACGAATAAGCGAGCAGCCGCTTGATGTTCGTCTGCCCGATCGCCGCGACACCACCGAGGATCGTCGACGCCAACGCGCAGAAGATCACGATCTGGCGCCACTCTTCGGTCGCCGGGCCCATCGCCTCGACGGCGACGCGCAGCAGCAACGCCATCGCCGCAACCTTGGGCGCGGACGCGAAGAACGTCGTCACCGGCGTCGGCGCGCCCTCGTAGACGTCAGGCGTCCACATGTGGAACGGCACGGCGGCGATCTTGAACGCCAGCCCGGCGAACACGAACACCAGCCCGAACAGACGGCCCAACCGGACGGGCTCTTCTGCGGGCGTACCGAACACCGCAGCGATGCCGCCGAAGTCCGTCGTCCCGGTGAAACCGTAGACCAGCGAGATCCCGTAGAGCAGGATGCCCGACGCCAGCGCGCCAAGCACGAAATACTTTAGGCCCGCCTCCGCCGAGCGCGTATCGCGCCGCATGAACGAAGCGAGCACGTAGGCGGCGAGGCTCTGCAGCTCCAGCCCGACATACAGTGTCAGCAGGTCACCCGCCGACACCATCATGCCCATGCCGACCGCGGACAGCAGGATCAGCACCGGATATTCCGCGCGCATCGAACCGGTATCGGCAAAGAAGCGCGGCGCCACGATGATAGAGACGGCCGAGGCGATGTAGATCAGCAGCTTGGCAAACGCACCGAACGCGTCGGCATGATACAGCCCGCCGAACCCGGTGCCGCCATAGCCCGCAGGCCCGAGCAACAGAAACGCCGCACCGGTCAGCAGCGCGACCGCGACGACGCTGATCGTGCGGGTGGCGGCATCACCACCCCAGGCACACCACATCAACAGCGCGATGGACCCCACCGACAGCAGCAGTTCCGGCGCGGTCAGCGCGATTGAGGACAAGGTCGACATCAGTGCGCTCCGCCATGTTCGGCTGCGTGGGCGGGGACGACGGCACGTCCGGCGGTGGGCTGTGCGTCGCTGATCGGACGGGTCGGATCGAGCCGGGCGAGCACGAAGCCAACGTCCTTGGACATCGGCTGCATGAAGCTCTGCGGATAAACACCCATCCACAGCACGACGGCCGCGATCGGCACGAGCAGCGCATACTCGCGCTTGCTCAGGTCCAGCATCGCCGCGACGTCCGGCTTGTCGAGCTTACCGTACACGACCCGACGATAGAGATAGAGCATATACGCCGCGCCCAGGATGATCCCGGTGACCGCGACGAAGCCCGCAATGCTGCTCGTCTGGTAGACGCCCATCATTGCCAGGAATTCACCGACGAACCCGGACGTACCCGGGAGGCCGACCGACGCCATGGTGAACAGCAGGAACAGCAGCGCATAGCCCGGCATGTTCTGCGCGACGCCGCCGTAGCGGTCGATCTCGCGGGTATGCAGCCTGTCATAGACCACGCCGACGCACAGGAACAACGCACCCGACACCAGACCATGGCTCAACATGACCATCAGGCTGCCTTCCAACCCCTGACGGTTGAACGCGAACAGCCCGAACGTCACGAACGCCATGTGCGCGACTGACGAATAGGCGATCAGCTTCTTCATGTCGTTCTGCACCAGCGCCACGAGCGAGGTGTAGACAATCGCCACCATGCTCAGCCCCAGCACCAGCCAGACGAGCTGCGCGGACGCCTCCGGGAACATCGGCAGCGAATAGCGGATGAAGCCGTAGCCACCCATCTTCAGCAGCACGCCCGCCAAGATGACCGACCCGGCGGTCGGCGCCTGCACATGTGCGTCCGGCAACCAAGTGTGGACCGGCCACATCGGCATCTTGACAGCGAACGACGCGAAGAACGCCAGGAACAGCCAGGTCTGCGCACCCGCCGGGAAGTCGTACGCCATCAACGCCGGCACCGATGTCGTCCCCGCCTCGCGTGCCATCCACAGCATCGCAACGAGCATCAGCACGGAGCCGAGCAGCGTGTAGAGGAAGAACTTGTAGCTCGCGTAGATCCGCTCGGCACCGCCCCAGATGCCGATGATCAGGTACATCGGGATCAGCCCGGCTTCGAAGAAAATGTAGAACAGGAACAGATCCTGCGATGCGAACACGCCGATCATTAGCGTCTCCATCAGCAGGAACGCCGCCATATATTCCGGCACGCGCTTGGTGATCGCGACCCAGCTCGCCCCGATGCAGATCGGCATCAGGAACACCGAAAGCATGATCAGCATCAGCGCGATGCCGTCGATCCCCATCGCCCAGGCGAACCGCCCGAACACCGGCGCATATTCCTGGAACTGCCACTGCGCGCCGCCGATATCGAACGACGTCCAGAGCACCACGCCCAGCGCGAAATCGATCAGCGTCGCGGCCAGCGCGAGCCAGCGTGCGGTCGCCGCCTTCTGCTCGGGCGCACCCGGCATCAGCAGGCAGAGGACCGCCGCCACCGCAGGCACCGCGATCATGATCGATAGGATGGGAAAACCGAGCACGTTCACTTCACCCCCGCCGTGGCCCGGGCCATGCCCGAAGCGCGCGTCGCCATTTCCGTATCGACGCGGACGGCCCGCACCGACATCACCGCGTCATCGCCCAGGTCGCCGCGGCCGCAAGACCGAGCAGCATGACGAGCGCATAGGTGTAGAGGTAACCCGACTGCAGCCGCCGGGTCAGCACGCCGCCACCGACGATCAGCTGCGCGATCCCGTTGGGGCCGAACCGGTCGATCGTCCCCTGGTCGCCGCGCCGCCACAACATCCGCCCCAGCGCGAACGTGGGCCGCACGAACAGAAAGGCGTAGAGCTCGTCGAAATACCACTTGTTGAGCAGGAAGGCGTAGAGCCCGCCGAACGTCCCCGCGACCTTCGCCGGAATGCTCGTGTTGATCACATAGGCCCACAGCGCGAGCAGGAAGCCGATCGCCATCGCAACGGTCGCTGACAGCTTCACCCACTCCGGCACACCGTGCATCGCGTGCATCAGATGCTCGTTGAAAGCGAGGCTGCCCTTCCAGAACCCGGCACCACGCTCCGCGCCGATGAACGGCTCATGGAACACGAAGCCGGCAAACACCGCACCCAGCGTCAGCACGCCGAGCGGCACTAACATCGGCCACGGGCTCTCATGCGGGTGATAGCCGGCGGTCCCGGTCGCGACCTCATGAGCGCCCGCGTCATGCGCGCGCGGCGCATGGCCCGCATCTTCATCTGCCGCCGGGTCGCCGTGGGCATGGTCGTCATGATGGCCATGCGCGTCGTGGACCGCGTGCTGAATATGCTCCGACCCGGCCCAGCGTGGCTTGCCGAAGAACGTCAGGAACATCAGCCGCCACGAATAGAAGCTCGTCAGCAGCGCCGCGACGACGCCAACCCCGAACGCGACCTGGCCCGCATCGGTACCCGCGGCGTAGGTTGCCTCGATGATTGCATCCTTCGAATAGAAGCCCGCGAAACCGAACACCTCGGCGATACCAACACCGGTGATCGCCAGCGTGCCCGCCATCATCGCCCAGAACGTCACCGGGATCGATTTCCGGAGACCGCCATAGAAACGCATGTCCTGCTCGTGATGCATCGCATGGATCACCGAACCGGCGCCCAGGAACAGCAAAGCCTTGAAGAAGGCGTGTGTAAACAGGTGGAACATCGCCGCGCCATAGGCCCCGACGCCGGCCGCAAAGAACATGTAGCCCAGCTGCGAGCAGGTCGAATAGGCGATGACGCGCTTGATGTCGGTCTGGACCAGCCCAACCGTCGCGGCGAACAGCGCCGTCGCGGCACCAACGTAGGTCACCACGGTCAGCGCGGGCGGCGAGACTTCAAACATCGGCGAAAGGCGGCACACCATGAACACGCCGGCGGTCACCATCGTGGCCGCGTGGATCAGCGCGGAGACCGGCGTCGGCCCCTCCATCGCGTCGGGCAGCCAAGTGTGCAGCCCGAGCTGCGCCGACTTGCCCATCGCCCCGACGAACAGCAGCAGGCAGAGCACGGTCATCGTATCGAACCGGCCGCCCATAAATCCGATCGTCGATCCGGCCATACCCGGCGCAGCGGCCAGGATCGCCGGGATCGACACGGTCCCGAACACCAGGAACGTCCCGAAGATACCAAGCGAGAAGCCGAAATCGCCGACGCGGTTGACAACGAATGCCTTGATCGCCGCCGCGTTCGCACTGGGCTTCTTGTACCAGAAGCCGATCAGCAGATAGGACGCCAGCCCGACGCCCTCCCAGCCGAAGAACATCTGGATCAGATTGTCCGACGTCACCAGCATCAGCATCGCGAAGGTAAAGAGCGACAGATAGGCGAAGAACCGCGGCTGATCCGGGTCCTCCGACATATAGCCCCAGCTATACAAATGGACGAGCGCGGACACCGACGTGATCACGACCAGCATGACCGCTGTCAGCGCATCGACGCGCAACGACCAGTCGACGACGAGGTCGCCCGACCGGATGAACGGCAGCACGGTCTCGACATGCGCGATCGCACTGCCGTTCAGGAAGCCGAGAAAGATCGGCCAGCTGAGCGCGCAGGCGGCGAACAGCCCCGCGGTGGTGATCAGTTTCGACGGCACGGCGCCGATCATCCGCTGGCCCAGGCCCGCGACGATGGCTGCCAGCAGCGGCAGGAAGACGATGACGGCAATCACGGCTCGAACTACCCCTTCATCCGGTTGACGTCGTCAACCAGGATCGTGCCGCGCCCGCGGAAATAGATGACCAGGATCGCCAGACCGATCGCCGCCTCGCCGGCGGCCACGGTCAGCACGAACATCGCGAACACCTGCCCCACCAGATCGCCGAGATAGGCGGAGAAGGCGACGAGGTTGATGTTCACGCTCAGCAGGATCAGCTCGATCGCCATCAGGATGATGATGATGTTCTTGCGGTTCAGGAAGATGCCGAACACCCCCATCGCGAACAGGATGGCGGAAACCACCAGGAAATGCTGGATCCCGATCACAGCGTCACTCCCTCACCCGATGGCTGATCGACCACGTTGCGGACCGCGTCCTGCGGCCGGCGCTGGTTCTGGCGGCGAATGTTCTGGGCACGAACACCGCCGCGCGTCCGGTGGGTCAACACGATCGCACCGATCATCGCGACCAGCAGCACCAGCCCAGCCGCCTCGAAGATATAAAGATAGCGCGTGTAGAGCAGCGTCCCGAGCGCCTGGATGTTGCTCATGCCCTCGGGTGTCGGCGACGTCGCCGCACCCAGCCCGATGCCGCCCGCGCTCCAGGCGCCGACCGCAAAGATGATCTCGGCCGCCAGCACGACAACGAGCAGCACGCCGAACGGCAGATACCGCCCGAACCCGGCCCGCATCTCGGAAAAGTCGATGTCGAGCATCATGACCACGAACAGGAACAGCACCGCGACCGCGCCGACATAGACGATGACGAGCAGCATCGCGATGAACTCCGCCCCGACCAGCACCATCAGGCCGGCGGCGTTGAAGAACGCCAGGATCAGCCACAGCACCGAATGGACCGGGTTGCGCGCGAGGATGGTCAGCGCGCCGGACGCGATGACCAGCGTGGCGAACAGGTAGAAGGCGATCGTCTGGATCAAAGCGAAACGGTCCTCAAACCGGTGGTCGTCGGGCCTGCGCCGCCTTCCGTGACGGAAGGCAACGCGGGAGTCGGGCGGGCCTTAGCGGTAGGGGGCGTCGGCGGCAAGGTTGGCAGCGACCGCTCGTTCCCAACGATCGCCATTCGCGAGCAGCTTGGCCTTGTCGTAGATCAGCTCTTCGCGCGTTTCGGTCGAATATTCGAAGTTCGGACCTTCCACGACCGCGTCGACCGGGCAGGCTTCCTGGCATAGCCCACAGAAGATGCACTTGGTCATGTCGATATCGTAACGTGTCGTGCGGCGGCTGCCGTCGTCACGCGGTTCGGCCTCGATCGTGATCGCCTGCGCCGGACATACCGCCTCGCACAGCTTGCACGCGATGCAGCGTTCCTCGCCGTTCGGATAGCGCCGCAGAACATGCTCGCCGCGGAACCGCGGGCTCAGCGGGTTCTTCTCGTACGGGTAGTTGATCGTTGCCTTCGGCTTGAAGAAATACTTCAGCGTCAGCGTGTGCGCCTTCAGGAATTCCCAGAGCGTGAATGACTTTACGAGATACGCGATACCCATCAGCTATACCTTGTCAGCATGAGGTATCCCGACACCAGGAACACCCAGAACAGCGAGATCGGCAGGAAGATCTTCCAGCCCAGCCGCATCAGCTGGTCGTAGCGATAGCGCGGAACCGTCGCCTTCACCCAGCTGAAAATGAAGAAGAACACCAGGATCTTGGCGAACAGCCAGATGATCCCCGGCACCATGTACAGCGGCGCCCAGTCCACCGGCGGCAGCCAGCCACCCCAGAACAGCACGGCGTTCAGCGCGCACATCAGCAGCACGTTGCCATATTCGCCGAGCCAGAACAGCGCGAAGCTCATCGACGAATATTCGGTCTGGTACCCGGCGACGAGCTCGCTCTCCGCCTCGGTCAGATCGAACGGCGCGCGCGCCGTCTCCGCCATCGATGAGATCAGGAACATCACCGCCATCGGGAACAGCAGCGGGTTCAGCCCGAACGCGCTGACGACACCGAAGATGTTGCCGCGCTGCGCATCGATGATGCCGCCCATGTTGAACGTGCCGGCCCACAGCACGACCGAGATCAGGATGAACCCGATCGACACTTCGTAGCTGACCATCTGCGCGGCCGCACGCAGCGCCGAGTAGAATGGGTATTTCGAGTTGGACGCCCAGCCCGCCATGATGATGCCGTACACCCCGAGCGATGACGCCGCGAGGATGTAGAGCAGCCCGACATTGATGTCGGCCAGCACCATGTTCGGCCCGAACGGGATCACCGCCCAAGCGACCAGCGCCACCGTGAAGGTCAGGATCGGCGCGATCAGGAACAGCCCGCGGTTCGCGGACGACGGGATGATCGTTTCCTTGAGGAACACCTTCAACCCGTCGGCGAACGACTGCAGCAGCCCGAACGGCCCCACCACGTTCGGCCCGCGGCGGAGCGCCATCGCCGCCCAGATCTTGCGATCGGCATAGATGATCATCGCGACGGACAGCATCAGCGGCAACGCGATCAGCAGGATGCCCACGATCGTCGCGGTGAACCAGCCGGCGTTGTAGCCCATACCGAGCGTATCGGCGAAGAAACCGGTCATGCCGCAAGGCCCCCGTGGCGGCGCGACATCGCGCGCGAGTTAACGAGACAGTTCATTCCGCGGCCTCGGCGTAATCGTGACCGTGGATGATCTCATCCGAGCAACGCTGCATCGTCGGGCTTGCCCGGCAGATCGCGTTGGTCAGGTAGAAGTCCGCGATCGGCAACCCGAACTCGCCCGAGACCGGTACCGTCGGCAGGGTCGGCACACCCCAGGCGAACGGCGCGAGCCCCTGTACCCCGAGTGCCGGCACTTCCGCCGTCATCGCTGCACGCAACGCCGCGAGCGTGTCGAACGGCAGCTTGTGCCCAATCGTCTCGGACAGCGCCCGGAAGATGCTCCAGTCGTCGCGCGCATCGCCCGGCGGGAACACCGCCCGCTCGCCGCGCTGCACGCGCCCTTCAAGGTTGACCCAGGTCCCGGCCTTCTCGGCATAGGCCGCACCCGGCAGCACGATGTCCGCCGCCGCTGCACCGCGATCGCCGTGATGCCCAACATAGACCTTCGTGCTGCCCGCGAACCGCGCGAAGTCGACCTCGTCCGCACCGAGCAGGAACAGCAGCTTCGGAGCCTTCTCCGCAACCGCCGCGATCCCGCCGTCCTGCGCATAACCGAGCATCAGCCCCGCCATCCGCGATGCCGCCATGTGCAGCACGTTGTAGCCGTTCCAGCCATCCTTGATCAGGCCCAGCGTTTCGACCAGCCCAAGCGTCGCCGCCTGCAACCCGTCGATCTTCAGCGCGCCGCCACCGACAATCACCGCCGGACGCTCCGCACCCCCGAACAGGTCGGTCACCGCCTGCGGCAGATCGCCCAGCAGACCGGCATCGTTGCCGAGCCACGTCACCGGGTAGGTCAGGTCGACCGGATCGCCGATCGCGAACACCCGCGCGCCGCGCTTCACCGCTTTGCGGATCCGCGTGTTGACCAGCGGCGCTTCCCAGCGCGGGTTCGTGCCGATCAGCAGAATCGCGTCCGCCGTCTCGATCCCGGCAATCGTACTGTTGAAATTCACCGCCGCGACATGCGACGTGTCGTAGGCCAGCCCGGTCTGACGCCCCTCGAGCATGTCCGACCCAAGCGAGCGCAGCAGTGCCTTCGCCGCATACATCGTCTCGGCATCGACCAGATCGCCTGCGATGGCCGCGATCGACGATCCGGCCGCATCCGCCGCCGTCTTGACCGCCGCAAACGCATCGGCCCAGCTCGCCTTCACCAGCTTGCCGTCACGCCGCACATAGGGGCTGTCGAGCCGCCGCCGCACGAGGCCATCGACCGCGTGCCGCGTCTTGTCCGACGCCCACTCCTCGTTCACGTCCTCGTTCACCCGCGGCAGTGCGCGCAGCACCTGCCGACCGCGGCTGTCGAGCCGGATGTTAGTGCCGACCGCATCCATCACGTCGATCGCGTGGGTCTTTTTCAGCTCCCACGGCCGTGCTTCGAACGCATAGGGCTTCGACGTCAGCGCGCCGACCGGGCACAGGTCGACCACGTTGCCGGACAGCTCGCTCGTCGCGGCATGTTCCAGATAGGTCGTGATCTGCATGTTCTCGCCGCGGCCGATGGCGCCGATCTCCTCGACGCCCGCCACTTCCTGCGCGAATCGGACACAGCGCGTGCACTGGATGCAGCGCGTCATGACCGTCTTGACGATCGGCCCCATATATTTCTCGGTGACCGCGCGCTTATTCTCGTCGTAGCGGCTGTGCCCGCGGCCATAGGCCAGCGACTGGTCCTGCAGGTCGCACTCGCCACCCTGGTCGCAGATCGGGCAATCGAGCGGGTGGTTGATGAGCAGGAACTCCATCACCCCCTCGCGTGCCTTCTTCACCTTCTCGCTGGTGGTGAAGACCTCCATCTTGTCCGCCGCCGGCAGCGCGCACGACGCCTGCGGCTTGGGCGGCCCGGGCTTCACCTCGACCAGACACATCCGGCAATTGCCGGCGATGCTCAGCCGCTCATGATAGCAGAAACGCGGGATCTCCTTCCCCGCGGCTTCGCAGGCCTGGAGCACGGTGGCACCGGCCGGCACCTCCACTTCGATCCCGTCGACGGTCAGAATAGGCATGTCTTTACTCCGCCGCGACCGCGTAAGGCGCGGGACCGTTCTTCTCGATGATCCGGCGCTCGATCTCGGGGCGGAAATGCTTGATCAGCCCCTGGATCGGCCACGCCGCGGCATCACCCAGCGCACAGATCGTGTGGCCTTCGATCTGCCGGGTTACTTCCTCCAGCATGTCGATCTCGCCGATCTCGGCATTGCCTTCGCGCAGCCGCTCCATCACGCGCCACATCCAGCCGGTGCCTTCGCGGCACGGCGTGCACTGCCCGCAGGACTCATGCTTGTAGAAGTAGCTGATCCGGCTGATCGCGCGGACGATATCGGTCGACTTGTCCATCACGATGATCGCCGCGGTGCCAAGCCCCGAACCGACGTCGCGGAGGCCGTCGAAGTCCATCGGCGCATCGATGATCTGCGCGGCCGGCACCAGCGGCACCGACGATCCGCCCGGGATCACCGCGAGCAGATTGTCCCACCCGCCGCGGATCCCACCGGCATGCGTCTCGATCAGTTCGCGGAACGATACGCCCATCGCGTCCTCGACCACACACGGCCGGTTCACATGGCCGCTGATCTGGAACAGCTTGGTGCCCTGGTTCTTGTCGCGCCCGATGCCCGCGAACCATTCCGGCCCGCGCCGCAGGATCGTCGGCGCCACGGCGATCGACTCGACATTGTTGACCGTCGTCGGGCAGCCATAGAGGCCCACACCTGCCGGGAACGGAGGCTTCAGCCGCGGCTGGCCCTTCTTCCCCTCGATGCTTTCCAGCATCGCGGTCTCTTCGCCGCAGATATAGGCGCCCGCCCCGCGGTGTACGAACACGTCGAAGTCGTAGCCCGACCCGCACGCATTCTTGCCGATGAACCCGCGCGCATAAGCCTGCGCCACTGCCGCGAACAGCGTCTCGGCCTCGCGAATATACTCGCCGCGAATGTAGATATACGCCGCCCGCGCCCGCATCGCGAAGCCCGCGACCAGCGCGCCCTCGATCAGCTTGTGCGGATCATGACGCAGGATCTCGCGGTCCTTGCAGGAACCCGGCTCGGACTCGTCGGCGTTGATGACCAGGAAGCTCGGTTTCCCGTTCTTCGATTCCTTGGGCATGAACGACCATTTCATGCCGGTCGGGAAACCGGCACCACCGCGCCCGCGCAGACCCGAGGCCTTGATCGCGTCGATGATCCCGTCCTGCCCGCGCGCCATCAGACCCTTGGTGTCGTCCCAGTCGCCGCGTTTGATCGCGGCGTCGACGCCCCAGTCCTGCTGTCCGTACAGGTTGGTGAAGATGCGGTCCTTGTCGTCAAGCACGGTCGTGCTCCTTCATTCCGCTCATGCGTCCGCACCCTGATAGACGTGCAGCGAGGTGCGCTCGCCCTCCGGGGCCGACGCCATCCGGCCGATCTGCGATCCCGGCTTCGGCGTCTCGCCATTGGCAAGCGCTTCCAGAATCGCCGACATACTGTCGAACGTCAGGTCCTCGAAATTGTCGTCGTTGATCTGCACCATCGGGGCGTTGGCGCAGGTGCCCATGCACTCGACCTCGGTCAGCGTGAACAGACCGTCCGGCGTCGTGTGCCCCTTGGACAGACCGCGGTTCTTGCACGCCGCCAGCACGTCGTCCGACCCGCGCAGCATGCACGGCGTCGTCCCGCACACCTGCACGTGGAAACGCCCGACCGGCGCCATGTTGTACATCGTGTAGAAGGTCACGACCTCGTACGCGCGAATGTACGGCATGTTCACGCTCTTCGCGACATACTCGATCACCGGGACCGGCAGCCAGCCCTGGGTCTGCGTCTCCGCTCCCACCTGCCGCTGCGCAAGGTCGAGCAACGGCATCACCGCCGAATGCTCGCGCCCCGCCGGATAACGCGCGATGATCTCGCGCGCCTTGGCGGCATTCTCTTCGGTCCACGCGAAACCGCCCCAGCGGGCGCGCGTCTCGACTTCGTCCGGGATATGGGCTGCGTCAGCCATGCGTCTTGAGCCACCTGCGCTGATGGGAAACTGAAAAGGCCGTCCACGACGTGGTCGCCAGCACGACGAAGATCATGCCGGCGCCGTCGGCGACCTGAGCGATACCGAACGCCGTCACGGCGATGATCGTCGCGACGACGACATAGAGCCATGTCGGCAGGGCCTGTTTCGCCATCACCGATCGCACTCCCCGAACACGATGTCGGCAGCACCCAACACGGCGGTGGTGTCCGCCAGCATATGCCCCTTCATCATGAAATCCATCGCCTGCAGATGGCTGAACGCGGTCGGCCGGATCTTGCAGCGATAGGGCTTGTTCGTCCCGTCGGCGACCAGATACACGCCGAACTCGCCCTTGGGGCTCTCCGTCGCGACATAGACCTCGCCCGCCGGCACGTGGAAGCCTTCGGTGTAAAGCTTGAAGTGATGGATCATCGCTTCCATCGACTGCTTCATATCGGCGCGCTTGGGCGGCACCACCTTGCGGTCGAGCGAGGCGATCGGCCCCTCCGGCATGTCGCGCAGGCACTGCTTGATGATGCGCAGCGACTGCCGCACTTCCTCGACCCGCACCATGAACCGGTCGTAGCAATCGCCACGCGTGCCCACCGGCACGTCGAATTCCATGCGGTCATACACGTCGTAGGGCTGCGACTTGCGCAAGTCCCACGGAATGCCCGCCGCACGGATCATCGGCCCGGAAAAGCCCCACGCGATCGCGTCGTCGCGGCTGACGGTGCCGATGTCGACGTTGCGCTGCTTGAAGATGCGGTTGTCCGCGACCAGGCTGATCGCGTCCTCAAACAGCTTCGGGAAACGGTCGTCCACCCAGTCGCCGATGTCGGTCAGCAGCTTCAGCGGCACGTCCTGATGCACGCCGCCCGGCCGGAACCAGGCCGCGTGCATCCGCGCACCCGACGCGCGCTCGTAAAAGCCCATCGTGTCTTCGCGCAGCTCGAACAGCCACAGGTTCGGCGTCATCGCGCCAACATCCATCACATGCGAACCAAGGTTCAGCATGTGGTTCATGATCCGGGTGACCTCCGCAAACAGCACGCGAAGATATTGCGCGCGCAGCGGCACTTCGAGCCCGAGCAGCTTCTCGATCGCCAGCACGTAGCTATGCTCCATGCACAGCGGCGAGCAATAATCGAGCCGGTCGAAATAGGGCAGCGCCTGCAGATACGTCTTGTACTCGATCAGCTTCTCGGTGCCGCGGTGGAGCAGGCCGACATGCGGATCGACCCGCTCGACGATCTCGCCGTCCAGCTCCATCACCAAGCGCAACACGCCGTGTGCGGCCGGATGTTGCGGACCGAAGTTGATCGTGTAGTTCTGGATCTCCACGTCACCGACGCTCGGGTCGGCCGGGGTGATCAGCTCCGCCAGCGTCTCGGGCGTCTCTTCGCGGTGCGGAATGTCGATGTGATCCATCATCTCTTCACCTCGTCGGCCTTCAACGGCGTCGGCGCGCCCTTGGCCTCGGGCACTTTCTCGTCACCGGGCAGCACATAGGCGCCACCCTCCCACGGGCTGGTGAAATCGAAGCTGCGGAAATCCTGCGCCAGCTTGACCGGCTCATAGACGACGCGCTTCTCTTCCTCGGAATACCGCAGCTCGACATAGCCGGTCTGCGGGAAATCCTTGCGGAGCGGATGGCCGCGGAACCCGTAGTCGGTCAGGATCCGGCGTAGATCGGGGTTGCCCGAGAACAGCACGCCGTACAGGTCGAACACTTCGCGCTCCAGCCAGCCGGCGACCGGCCACAGCCCCGTCAGCGACGGCACCGGCTTGCGGTCATCGGTCTGCACATGCACGCGGATGCGGTGGTTGCGGGTCAGCGACAGCAGGCAGTAGACCACCTCGAACCGCTCTTCGCGCTCCGGATAGTCGATGCCGGCGATCTCCATCAGCTGCTGATACTGCATCTGCCCACGCAGCACGCGCATCACATCGACCAGCGCCTCGCGCCGGACGTGCAGCATGATCTCCCCGACGGCCTCGATCGCGTCGACCAGCATGTCACCCAGCGCCAGTCGCGCCTCGTCGACGATGCCGTCGTTCGCGGTGTAGCGCGGATAGGTGAGTCCGCTCATCGCTCGATCGTCCCGGCACGCCGGATCTTACGCTGCAACTGCATGATGCCGTAGAGCAGCGCTTCCGCCGTCGGCGGGCACCCGGGGACGTAGATGTCGACCGGCACGATCCGGTCGCAGCCGCGCACCACGGAGTAGCTGTAGTGATAATAGCCGCCGCCATTGGCGCAGCTACCCATCGAGATGACGTAGCGCGGCTCCGACATCTGGTCGTAGACCCGGCGCAGCGCAGGAGCCATCTTGTTGCAGAGCGTGCCTGCCACGATCATCACGTCCGACTGGCGCGGGGACGCGCGCGGTGCCGCACCGAACCGCTCGAGGTCGTAGCGCGGCATGTTCACGTGGATCATCTCCACCGCGCAGCACGCCAGGCCGAACGTCATCCACCACAGCGAACCCGTCCGGGCCCAGGTGAACAGGTCCTCGGTCGAGGTGACCAGGAAGCCCTTGTCCTGCACTTCGGCGGACATGTCGTCGAAGAAGGCGCGGTCCGGCTCCGTTCCGGGAGCGGGGATCGTGCGTGCGAGTTCTACTCCCAATCGAGTGCTCCCTTCTTCCAGGCATAGGCATAGCCCAGCCCCAGTTCGGCCAGGAAGATCATCATCGCCGCCCAGCCTGCAAAACCGATGCCGCCCAGCGCCACGGCCCAAGGAAACAGGAATGCCGCCTCCAGGTCGAAGATGATGAACAGGATCGCGACCAGATAGAACCGCACGTCGAACTGCGACCGGCTGTCCTCAAACGCGGGGAAGCCGCATTCATATTCGGCCAGCTTGTCGGCATAGGGTTTCGACGCGCCCGTGAACTTCGCCACGATCATCGGCAACAGCACGAATGCCGTCGACAGCGCCATCGCGACGCCCAGGAACAACAGGATCGGCAAGTAGCCGCCGGCGACGGACGCCATGAAACTTCTCCGGTGACGTCCCGTGGACCGAGCCATCTTCAGGGTGAGCACTTAAACTTCGCAGGTGCGGTAGGCAAGGATGGGGCGGGTGAGAATGACTCGCAACCGCTAGGGCATTTCGCCCCGACGAACTGCTTTGGCCCTCTCCCCTCCGGGGAGAGGGTTGGGAGAGGGGAGCAACGCCAAAGACTTGGCGCACCCCCCCAAAGAACCTCAGACCCGCAAAGCCCCGGCAATCAATTTGTGCAGCCGCGAATGCAGACCATCACTTGCCGCGATATACTCGTTGCGCTCCATCACGCGCTCGCCACCGCGGAAATCGGTCACGAACCCGCCCGCTTCGCGCACGAGCAGAATGCCGGCTGCGACATCCCAGGGTTGCAGGTCGCTTTCCCAGAACGCGTCGAACCGCCCGGCCGCGACCCAGGCGAGATCGAGCGACGCCGCGCCGAACCGGCGGATGCCCGCCACTTCCGGCCCGACCGCGTCGTAGATCTTGCGCCACTGCGCGAAATCGCCGTGCCCCGCGAACGGTATGCCCGTCGCGATCAGCGACTCGGTCAGGTCGCGCCGGCTCGACACGCGCAGCCGGCGGTCCTGCAACCAGGCACCGCGGCCCTTCTCTGCCCAGAAACTCTCGTCGGTCAGCGGCTGGTACACCAGCCCCTGCGTGATTTCGGTCCGGCCGCCCGGCTTGGGCTCCTCCACCGCGATCGAGATCGCGAAATGCGGCAGGCCATGGAGGAAGTTCGTCGTGCCATCGAGCGGATCGACGATCCAGCGCGGCTTCGTCGGGTCACCCTCGACGACGCCGCCCTCCTCGCCCAGGAATCCCCAGTCGGGCCGCGCGCGCTTCAGTTCCTCGTACAGCGTCTGCTCGGCCTGCCGGTCGGCCTGGCTGACGAAGTCGGCCGGCCCCTTGCGGCTGACCTGCAATTGCTGCGTCTCGTTGAAATCGCGACGCAGGCGGGGTGCCGCCTTGCGCGCCGCGCGCTCCATGACGGTGATGAGGCCGGACTGGGCTGCCATAAATCTACTTTCCCCCCTCCCTTTCAAGGGAGGGGTCGGGGGTGGGTGCACGCATCTGGTCCGGGGCGGTCACGCAATCGCGACGCCCCCGTAAACCCGAAATCAGTCGGCGCGCTTCACATAGGTCTGCTCGTACACGTCGACCACGATCCGCGTGCCCGCGCCGATATGCGGCGGCACCATCACGCGTACGCCGTTCTCCAGCACCGCGGGCTTGTAGGACGACGACGCCGTCTGCCCCTTCACCACCGCGTCGGCCGAAACGATCATCGCCTCCACCGTGTCGGGCAGCTGGACCGAGATCGGCCGCTCGTCATAAAGCTCCATCACCACGTCCATGCCGTCCTGCAAGAACGCCGCCGCATCGCCCAGCACACCGCGGTCGAGCTGCACCTGATCGTAGTTCAGCTTGTCCATGAACGTCAGCGCGTCGCCGTCGGCGAACAGGAACTGGAAATCCTTGGTGTCGAGCCGGACCTTCTCGACCGTTTCGGCCGACCGGAAACGCACGTTGTTCTTGCGCCCGTCGATCAGGTTCTTCAGCTCGACCTGCATATAAGCCCCGCCTTTGCCGGGCTGCGTATGCTGGATCTTGACTGCGCGCCAAAGCCCGCCGTCATATTCGATGATGTTGCCGGGACGGATGTCCACGCCGCTGATCTTCACGGGGGCCTCGCTTGATGATGGGAAAGAGCAGCCGCGGCGTCTAGCCGACCCTGGCCCCGCGCTCAAGCGGCGCGGTGGTCATGCCGCGGGCGGATTGGCCAGTACGCGATACGGATCGATCGGCCGGCCGCCGTGCCACGGCTCGTTCGCGCCCATCAGCCGGATCTCGAAATGCAGATGCGGCCCCGCCGGGTTGGCATTGCCCGAAAAGCCCACCGTCCCGATCGGCGCACCGCGCACCAGCCGCTGCCCCTCCGCCAGCCCAGGCGCATAGCCGTCGAGATGCGCATAATAATAGACCCAGCGCCGGTCCGGCGACCGAACATAGACAGTGTGGCCACCCGCGGCGCTTTCGAAGATTTTCTCGACCTGCCCCGCCGCCGCCGCGACCACCGGCGTCCCGGTCGGCGCCATGATGTCGAGCGCGCCGTGCGCATGCCCTTCGCGCGCATCGCCGAACGTATCGGTCAGCTGCTCCGGCCGCACGCCCGCCACCGGGATCGCCAGCCCGGTCGGCGCGATCGTGATCTCGCCCTGCACGGCATCGTCGGTCGTGGCGGTCGTCGGCGCAGGGGTATCCGCCGGCCGGTCCACGAACCGCACCATCGATACGATCGCGATCACCGCCAGCACGAGAATGGCGACGATCGCCTTACCGAACCTGTTCAATACCAACTCCCCTCACAGTTCCGCGGCGAAGGCCGGGGCCCAGGTGAAACCTCATCACCCAGGACCACCACCCTCAAGCCTGGAAATGCGCCGGCGTCCCCGGCTTCACCATCAGCGACAGCCGCGCCGCATCCCAGTTGGTCAGCCGGATACAGCCATGGCTCTCCGCGCGCCCGATCGTCTCCGGGCTCGGCGTCCCGTGGATCCCGTAATGCGGCTTCGACAGGTCCAGCCAGATCACGCCCACCGGCCCGTTCGGCCCGGGCGGCAGCAGCGCCTTCTTGTCGCTGTCGTCCGCGTCCCAGAACAAAGTCGGGTTATAGTGGAACGGCGGGTTGTACGCCGCACCCTGCACCTTCCAGTCGCCCACCGGCAGCGGGTCGTGCTCGCTCCCCATCGTGGCCGGGAATTGCGCGAGCAGCTTGTCGTTCTCGCCGTAGACCTTCAGCACGCCCTCCGACTTGTCGACCACGATCCGCTTGGCCTGCGGCTGGTTCGCGCTGACGTTCAGGTCGGACAGCGTCTGCCGCCATTCCGCCTTCAGCTTCGGATCATAATCGCGCGACGACGGCAGGACGTTGGGGAAGCGCAGCTTGGCCCCCGGCGCGATCCGCCCGCCCGGGTTCAGCGCCGCCAGCGTGGCCGGCGTCGTGTGGAATTTCTCGGCCAGCTTCTCCATCGCGTTGGCATATCCCATCGCGGGCAGCTTCGCCTGATCGGCCGGCTCCTTCGGCAACGGCCCCTGATAGGGCCCCGCCGCATCCGCCTGGCTCAGCGCCAGCACGCGCACCGGCCGCACCGCGCGATACGGGTACAGCGCCTTCAGCGTCGCCTGGTCGACCTTGCCGGTCCGCGGTAGGTTGCGCGCGCCCTGGAACCCGGACAGCGCATTCTTGAACGACATGCCGCCCTTCCCGTCGATCACGCCGGGGCCGAAGCCCAGATGGTCGAGCAGAACCTGCACATGCAGCACCGTCATATCGATCCCGGCGGCGGGCTTATTCGCGGCCGCGGGCGGCGTTTGCGCCCCCGCTTGAGCAAATGTCAGCCCGGCCGTGCACAGACCGAGCCCAGCGAAGGCAACCAACGATTTCTTCATGCGTGCACGCCTTTATGGTCAACGGAGGCCGAATCAAACGCAGGGATACGGCAAATCTTTCCGGGGTGGCCAGGATAATGATGCACATCAACACCGGCCGTCGCGGCCTGATCGGTGGTCTGCTCGCGCTCGGCGGCAGTGCGTTGGTCGCCACGCCGGCGCTGGCCGATACCCGTGAACGCCGCCTCGCCTTCCGCAACGTCCACACCAACGAACGCGTCGACGCACGCTACTACGGCCCCACCGGCCTCGATCGCGAGGGGATCGCCGAGATCAACCACGGCCTGCGCGACTGGCGCACCGGCCAGACCCACCTGATGGACCGCGACCTGCTCGACCTGCTCGGCGACCTGCGCGACCGGCTCGGCGTCGCCCCGCGCAAGGGGTTCGACCTGATCTCCGGCTATCGTTCGCCCGAGACAAACGGACGCCTGAAGGAAGCCGGCGGCGCGCACAGCGGCGTCGCGGGCAAGAGCCAGCACATGCTCGGCAAGGCCAGCGACATCGCCATGCCCGGCGTCCCGCTCGCCACGCTCCGCGCCGCCGCCTACTCGATGCGCCGCGGTGGCGTCGGCTACTACCCCCGCGACGGTTTCGTCCACGTCGACACGGGCCAACTGCGCACTTGGTAGGGCCGCCTACCCCAACAACCTACAGTTCCCCGGCGCAGGCCGGGGCCTAGGTGAAACGGCGGCGTCCGGGCCCCGGCCTCCGCTGGGGAACAGATCATTAGAAGACCGCCCTCCCGAGCGCAGTCGAGGGACCCATTCGAGCGCAGTCGAGAAGCCCACATTACCCCGAGCGCTAGGCTCGAGGCTCACCGAATCTCACCCCTGCCCAAGCACCCCGGCAAAAGCCCGGACCCCGGCCGCGGGCCCATCCGGATGCCCCCACACGGCACTGCTCACCGCCAGGAAATCCGCGCCCGCCGCCACCAGCGGCGCAGCATTGTCAGCAGTAATCCCCCCGATCGCCACGCAAGGCGTCTCGAACACCGTCGTCCACCAGCCCAGCAAGGCGGGCTCCGCAACATGCTCGACTGTCTTGGTCGTGGTCGGGAAGAACGCCCCGAACGCGACATAGTCCGCCCCGCGCTCGCCCGCCTCCATCGCAAGGTGCCGGCTGTCGTGACAGGTGACGCCGATCTGCGCCTCCTTGCCCAGCTGCTCGCGCGCATCACGCGGATCGCCGTCTTCCTGCCCCAGGTGAACGCCGTCCGCCCCCAGCCGCTTGGCCAGACCGATGCTGTCGTTGACGATGAACGCCACCTCCCGTGCGCGGCAGATTGCCACCAGTGGCGCGGCCAGCGCCGCGATCCGGTGATCGTCGATCCCCTTCAGCCGCAGCTGGAACGCCGCCACCGGCCCCGCATCCAGCGCCGCCTCGAGCAGGGTTGCAAACCCATCGTCGATCGCGGGCGGGGAGATCAGGTAAAGCTGGCACGCAGGCCGGAACTGCGGTTCGAACTGATCGGCAAAGGCCGGGTCAAGTTTCAGCGCGTCGTCGTCGATTTCGGGAAGGTCGTTCATTCCCCGCCCCTACCGCAACCCCGTGCCCTGCGGAAGCGTCGCGATCCACGCGCGAAACGCATCCGGATCATCCAGCTTGTGCGCCACCGCCTGCACAGGCTTCCCGCGCCGCCGCACGACGGGCTCGGTCAGATCAATCACGATGTTCGGCCAGGCCATCAACGCCAGGTTCACCACCCCCGGCGCCCGCAGCGTCGCCGCCGACCAGTCCGCGCGCAAACCGCCGATCGCAGCGACCGGGATCGCCACCGCGCCCAGCACACCGGCCCGCATCGTCAGCACGCCGTCCCGAACCTCCGGCGGTCGCGTTCGCAGCGACAGGATCAGTCGCACGATCCACGCGATCGCGGCCACACTCACCACCGACAACCCGACCGCAAACGCCGGCCAACACATCGCAACCAGCGCATGCACCACGCCCATCTCGATCAGCGACAGCACCAGCATCACCCACAGTATCGGCGCGATGCTGCGATGACAGGGGAAGGTGACGACCGTGCCACCCGCCCCCGCCACGGCTTATTCCTCGTTCTTGTAGATGCGGATGATCTTGGCGAGCATCTCGAGCGCTTCGTCGCGCGGGCGCTGGAACGTGTTGCGGCCGATGATCGAGCCGTTGCCGCCGCCGTCGCGGATGTCGCGCGCATCCTGGTACAGCGCGTCCGACCCCTTGGTCGCCCCGCCGGAGAACACCACGATCCGCCGCCCGGCAAAGCAGGCCTGTCGGACATGCGCGACGCGCTTGGCCTGCGTCGACCAGTCGCCGTTCTTGTAGACCTCGACCGCTTCCTTCTGCTCGATATCGGCGGTCGGCAGCTTCACTTTGATGATGTGCGCGCCGAGCAACGCCGCCATGTGCGCGGCATAGGCCCCGACATCGAGCGACAGCTCGCCCTTCTTCGAGATATCGCCGCCGCGCGGGTAGGACCAGATCACCGTCGCGATACCGACCGCCTTGGCCTCCGCCGACATCTCTCGGATCTCGTTCATCGCGTCGAAGATGCCGTCCGATCCCGGATAGATCGTGAAACCGATCGCGGAACACCCGAGCCGCAGCGCGTCGTCGACCGTGCCGGTGATCGCCTGCGAGATGCTGGTCGCCCAGCTGTTCGAGCTGTTGACCTTCAGGATCGTCGGGATCTGCCCGGCGAACGTATCGGCGCCCGCCTCGATCATGCCCAGCGGCGCGGCATAGGCCGACAGCCCGGCATCGATCGCCAGCTTATAGTGGTATTGCGGGTCGTAGGCCGGCGGGTTGATCGCGAACGACCGCGCAGGGCCATGCTCAAATCCCTGGTCGACCGGCAGGATCACCAGCTTGCCGGTCCCACCCAGATGCCCGGCCGTCAGGATGCGCGCCAGATTGGCCTTCGTACCGGGATTGTCGGACTCGTAATTGTCCAGGATCGCCTTGATCGTCGGGTTCAATGTCATGGCTGCTGTCTCCGGTGAATTTGTGCGGTGCGATATAGCGCTGTCGGCGTCACACAACCATGACAACGGTGGTCAAAAGCTCTCACAGGTCCAGCCAGCGCCGCAAGGCGCCCTCGATTTCCTGCATCTTCGGCGCCGGAACCATCCCGACGACCGCGCGGACATTCTCCCGGCGCAGCGTCAGGATCTTGTCCGCCATCACCATGGACGGGGCATCGATCCCAACCCCGTTACCCGGCGTCAGCAGCACCCGCATAGGCTCGGTCGCCGCAATCTTGCTGGTCAGGCCGCACAGCGTGACGCCGTCCGACACATCGAGCGTGCTATCGCGCTGGACGATCACGGCCGGTCGCAACTTGCCGCTATAATCGCCTTTCTCGACGACCAGCACGACCTGCCCACGGCGCAGTTCAATCATCCCAAACCGTCAGATCGGCAGTCAGCGCATCTTCGGTGGGGTCGGTATCACGCGCCACAATCACGGCACGCCGCATCTGTTCGTCGATGGAATGCGCTTCGAGATGCCGCTCGATCAGATCGCGCACGATCGCACTCTTGCTGCGCCCCATAGCGCGCGCATAACCCTCGAGGTCCGCCTCGATCCTAGGCTCCAATCGTATCCCAAGCATCGCCGCCTCCGTTCAACATGTTGAACATAAGCGGCGACGCCAGGGCGATCAACCCATCAGCGCCTGGACGCCGGGCAAAGGCTTGCCCTCCATCCACTCCAGAAACGCCCCACCCGCGGTCGATACGAACGTGAAGCGATCCGCCACCCCCGCCTGATTCAGCGCCGCGACCGTATCGCCGCCGCCCGCCACGGACACCAGCGACCCGCTCTCGGTCAGTGCCGCCGCCGTGCGCGCCAGCGCCACCGTGGCGGTGTCGAACGGCGGCGTCTCGAACGCGCCCATCGGCCCGTTCCACACCAAAGTCCGGCAATTCTTCAGCACGTCACCCAGCGACTCGGTCGCCGCCGGCCCGACGTCCAGGATCATCTCGTCCGCCGCGACCTCGTGCACGTTCACCGTCCGGGTCGGCGGATCGGCGCGGAACTCGGTCGCCACCACCACGTCGTACGGCAGGTGCACGGTGCAGCCCGCCGCGTCGGCCGCATCCAGGATCGCGTTGGCCGTATCGGTCAGGTCATGCTCGCACAGCGACTTGCCGACATCCACGCCGCGCGCCGCCAGGAACGTGTTGGCCATCCCCCCGCCGATGATCAGGTGGTCCACCTTCGCCACCATCTGGCGCAATACCTCGAGCTTGGTCGAAACCTTCGCCCCGCCGACGACCGCCGCCACCGGATGCTCCGGCTGGCCCAGCGCCTTCTCGAGCGCCTTCAGCTCCGCCTCCATCGACCGCCCTGCAAAGGCCGGCAGCAGATGCGCCAGCCCCTCGGTCGAGGCATGCGCGCGGTGGGCCGCGGAAAACGCGTCGTTCACATAGATCTCGCCCAGCTGCGCGATCGCGGCGGCCAGGCCGGCGTCGTTCGCCTCCTCACCCGCATGGAAGCGCGTATTCTCCAGCACCGCGATGTCGCCCGGCTGCATCTGCGCGATCGCCTTGTCCGCGTCGGCGCCCTGGCAATCGTCGATGAACCGCACTTCGCGGCCCAGCACGTCGGACAGCGGCCGCACGACCAGCGCCAGCGACATGTCCGGGTTCCGCGCACCCTTGGGCCGCCCGAAATGGGCCAGCACCAGGACGATCGCGCCCTTGTCGGACAGTTCGGCGATCGTCGGCGCTGCGGCGCGCAGACGGGTGTCGTCGGTCACCTTCGCGCCGTCCATCGGCACGTTCAGATCCTCGCGCACCAGCACGCGCTTGCCCGCGACATCGCCGATATCGTCCATCGTCTTGAAAGCCGTCATGTCTCGATCCTTCATAGCGTGCGTACCGCGTCGCCGAGCCGAACATGGCCCCCGGCAATGACCGTCATCAGATATCCGCCGCGCCAGTCTGGTACCAGCGCGGGCCACAGGCCGGGATGCTGCTCGTCCATCCGCCGGCACGGATCGCATTCGCCGCTCACCGCCAGCCGGACATCGCCGATCGCCACGATCGTGCCCGCAACACGCGGCAGGTCGAGCCCCTCGACGAACAGGTTCGCGCGGCGATGCGTCCACGGCAGCGCGCACGCGAGTTCGGCCTCCGCCAGCGTCCAGTCCTCGCGCCGCAGCAGCGAAACCTGCCGCCGCGTCACCCGCCCGTCCGGCTTGGCCTTGCCGCGATAATCGCCAACCACGCCCTGCGCCGTCGTGATCGCACTGTCCGACAACGTCTCCATCGCCGCGCGCGGCACGCGCCGCCGCGCCAGGCCGATCAACGTCCCCAGCCCGGCCGCGGCATGATCCGGATCGGACCCGACCGCGACCGGCGCAAAGGGCAGGAAGTCCTGAACCGGCCCGGCCCTTACAGGAACTTGGCGATCGCACCCGCCGTGTCGATCATCCGATTCGAGAAACCCCATTCATTGTCGTACCAGCTCAGCACGCGGACCAGCTTGCCCTCGAGCACCGCCGTCTCCAGGCTGTCGACGGACGAACTGTGCGGATCGCCGTTGAAGTCGATCGACACCAGCGGATCGGTCACGAACTGCAGGATCCCCTTCAGCGGACCGCTTTCCGATGCCGCCTTCAGCGCACCGTTCACCTCGGCCAGCGTCGTGTCGCGCGACGGGGTAAAGGTCAGGTCGATCAGCGACACGTTCGGCGTCGGCACCCGCACCGCGGACCCATCGAGCTTGCCCTTCAGTTCCGGCAGAACCTCGCCCACCGCACGCGCGGCACCCGTCGTGGTCGGGATCATCGACATCGCCGCCGCACGCGCCCGGCGCATGTCGGGGTGGATCTGGTCGAGGATCTTCTGGTCATTGGTATAGCTGTGGATCGTCGTCATCAGCCCGCGTTCGATGCCGATCGCATCGTTCAGGACCTTGGCGACCGGCGCCAGGCAGTTGGTGGTGCACGACGCGTTCGACACGATCACATGGTCCGCGCTGATCTTGTCATGGTTCACGCCGTACACGACGGTCAGGTCGACGCCCTTGGCCGGGGCGGAGATCAGCACCCGCTTGGCGCCCGCGGTCAGGTGCTTGCCCGCCGATTCGCGATCGGTGAAGAAGCCCGTGCATTCCAGCGCAATCTCCACGCCCAGTTCGGCATGCGGCAGGTTGGCCGGATCGCGCTCGGCCGTCACGCGGATGCGCTTGCCGTCGATCACCAGATGGTCGCCGTCCGCAGCCACGTCGCCGCCCCAGGTGCCGTGCACGCTGTCGCGCTTGAAGAGCAGCGCGTTCGACGTGGCGTCGGCCAGGTCGTTGATTGCGACCAGTTCCAGCCCGCTGTCGGGACGCGACAGGATCGCGCGTGCGACCAGCCGGCCGATGCGGCCGAATCCGTTGATGGCAACCTTCGTCATGCGTTCTGCTCCTTGGTTGGCGTCGTGGCGGCAGGCATCACTGCCGCGGTCATATTCGGAATGGGAACGGCGCCGCGCCCCCGGACCGTGCGTCGCGACCGCATATGGGGACGGCCCATGGCCGCGCCATCCATCGTCGTCGGCGCGACGGTCCGGACAGGCGGCAGGCGGGTCGTCATCGGTCGGGCAGGCCCCTGTCGTTCGCGGGCCGCATAACCTGCGTTCCGTGCCGGCGTGCTTTGGCGGCGGCGGCCGGAATCGTCAACCGCGCGTCCGGTCCGACAACCTTGTCGGCACGCGCTTCAGCCGCCCCGAACAACCCGGTCGCAAGCGGCGGACGGACTGTCGGAACGCGGTAGGCCATACCCGTTGGGGCTGCTACGGCGCGGCCATGCCCAATGACATGCCTGACTCACTCGAAGAGGCGATCTTCCGCCTCGACGCCGCCGTGACCCGCGCCGAAACCGCGTTCGCCAACCGCCCTCCCGCCCCGCCCAAACCGGCGCCGACCGAATCGACCGACCCGGTCGATCCGGACCTGCCCGCCCGCCACGCCAAGCTACGCGCCGGGACCGAGGCGGCGCTCGCCAAGCTCGACACGCTCATCGCGGCGGAACGCGGCTGATGGCCAAGGTCATGCTCACGATCGCCGGCTACAGCCACGAACTCACCTGTCGCGACGGGGAGGAAGCGCGCTTCGAACGGCTCGCCGCCATCCTGAACGAGAAAGCCGGCCAGGCCGCGCAATCGGTCGGCGGCCTGACGGAGGTCCGCATGCTGCTGTTCGCCGGGCTGCTGCTCGCGGACGAGGTCGGCAACCTGCGCACCGCAGCCGAGGCCGCCGCCGCCACGCCACCCGCTCCGGACGTCCTGCCCGATCCGCTGATGGCGCAGGCCGTCGCCGCGCTCGCCGCCCGCATCGAAACGCTGGCGGAAGGCCTTGAGGCGGACGCACCGACCGCCTAGATAGGACGTGGCGGGCACTGCCCGGTACGAGCCGAAGGAAAATCCCTGAGGCTATTCATCATCCTTCGGGGGCTGTCCCTGCCCGGATCCTGGTCCGACGCACATGGTCCCCACCTGACGTTACAGGCGTCAGAGGATATTCCGGCAAACGGCCATGGCGGTCCCGCCACCCATGGCAACCGGCATGCGACCGATCGATTGGGCTTGGGTACCATGGACAAGTCCGAACTCCGCCGCACGCTCCGGGCCGCCCGCGCCGACTTCGTCCGGGACGAAGCGGTCGCCGCCCACATGCTGGTCGCCACGCTGCAGGTCGCCGAACATGCCGCACGCCATCTCGCCGGCGCCCGCATCGTCGCCGGCTATGTATCGGACGGCGAAGAGGTCGATCCGCTCCCCCTCCTGTTCCGCGCGCTCGATCAGGGCTGCATCGTGGCCCTGCCGCGCATCACCGATCGCGCGTCGCCGATGGTCTTCCACCACTGGTTCCCCGGCGACGACTTGATCCCCGGCCCGCTCGGCCTGCTGCAACCGCGCGCCGATGCCGAGATCGTCGAACCCGACCTGATCCTGGCACCGCTCGTGGGCTTCGACGCCGCCTGCAACCGCCTGGGGCAAGGCGCCGGCTTCTACGACCGCGCCTTCGCCGCCCGCCCGCAGGCGCGCCGTATCGGTCTTGCCTGGACTGTCCAGGGGGTCGACCGGCTCCCCATCGACGACTGGGACGTCCCGCTCCACGGCATCGCCACCGAACGCGGCTGGATCGCCGCATGAACGAGCCCAGCTGGCGCAAACCGGTCGGCGCGCTGCTGATCCTCGTCGTCGTCCTGCTCTGGACGGTGCTGTTCGCGAGCTTCTCCGATTCGGTCGCGACGCTCCACTGGACGCTGCAACTGGTCTACTACGCGCTCGCCGGCCTTGCCTGGATCTGGCTCACCCCGGTGAAGCCGATCCTCCGCTGGATGCAGACGACGCGCTGGCGCTGACGCTGGGGTGAAGGCGAGGAATCATCGCCCAGCCTGAGCCAGACTGACGTCCAAACGTGCCACACGACGACGCACGTGCGGCGAGCACACATCCGCAACAGCGACACCCTGACGATGTAAGATGACCCCCTACCCGGGGAAGGGATACGCGCCATTCCCGTCAGGGAATGGCGCGAGTGACGGGGCTCGAACCCGCGACCTCCGGCGTGACAGGCCGGCACTCTAACCAACTGAGCTACACCCGCTTGAAGCGTGGGGGGGCAACTACCGGCGGTCGCAGGATGCGTCAACCGCAATTCGCTCCGGTAATGACGTTATCGTGACAAGCCCCTCACTCGGGCGCCGTGCCGGTCAACGTCCCCTCCTCGAACAGGAAACCGGCGATGTCCGGTTTCCCCGCCGCATCCAGGATCGTCTTGAGGATGATCAGCAGCGGCACGGCCAGCAGCGCGCCCACCGTTCCCCACACCCAGCCCCAGAAACTGAGCGCCACCAGGATCAGCAGCGGATTGATCGTCAGCTTGCGCCCGACCAGCATCGGCGTGATCGCATTGGCCTCCACCACATGCATGCCGACGAAGATCGCCGCGGGCAGCAGCGCGTACCACGCGTCCGAAAACGTCATCAGCCCGCCCACCGCCAGCAACAGCGCCGCCAGGATCGGCCCGAGATACGGAATGTAGTTCAACAGCGCGACCAGCCCGCCCCACATCAGCGGAGTCGGCATGCTGATGATCGACAGGCCGATCGCCACCGCCGCGCCCAGCGTCACGTTGATGATCGTGATCGTGCCGAGATAGGCCGACGTCGCGTTCACCATGTCCTGGATCACGCGCGCGGTCGCCATCGCGCTCGAAAAACTGCCGCGGTTGCTGATCGTCCGGCGGCGCAGGTTGGTCCAGCCCGACAGGAAGAAGAAGATCACCAGGATTGCGAAGAACATCTGGATCAACGCGTGCGGCGCCGACGACGTCAGCAGGTCGAGCAGCGAATTGGGCGGCGACTGCGCCACCACCGTCCGCGATCCGCCGGTCGTGGGCGTACGCTGCACCAGCTTCATCGTCTGCGCGATGAACTTGTCCAGGCTGGCATACAGCTCGATCACCGGTTTCAAATTCTGGCGGATCCGCCCGATCCGGTCGGGCAGCAGCGAGAACCAGCCCGTCGCCGGCACCACGATCGACGCGATCGCCACGTTGGCGACGATCAGGAACATCAGCACGCACGTCAGCGCGGCCGCCGCCGACGGCACGCCGCGCCGTTCCAGCCATTCGAGACTCGGCACCAGCGCGATCGCGATGACCAGCGCGCCGGTGATCGGCAGGAAGAACTCCGCCCCCGCCATCAGCGCGAACGGCACCGCCAGCACGAACCCGGCCCCGGCGATCAGCGTCAGTGCGGCGAGCAACCGGTCGCGGCGGAATGCCTCCGCCACGAAATCGACCGCGGCATCCGACATCGGCGTGTCGTCGCCGTCCGTTACCGGCACGACATCGGGGAGCGGCGGCACCGCTGGAGCGGACCCGGCGACGACCGAATCACCTGCCAGCGACACGGGCTGCGCATCGCCGTCTGGCCCATGTCCGTCGTTTGCGTCCATCTGCCGTCTCCCTTTTGCGCACCCTGTCGAAACCGTCACAAAATGTTCGCAAACCCGGCACGGAAGGCCAAGAATCCAGCCTCGCAAAGGTTCCACGCGGGTTTCACGACGAATCCGGTTGGCCTGTCCAGCCCACAACTCGTCGTTGCACCTTTGACGAAAAGGTTCCGAACGGGAATGGGGATTTCAACGGTCGTACCGGATTGCTGCGCGGGCGCGCTTCCGGTTTCCAACGACAAGACGTGAACGTCAATCGGACCCCCCGTTTTTGTTTCGGGTCCGGGGCAGCGTTTGCGCATTTGCCGGAGTGTTGAGTGGTTTCTGTTCGTCGATCCCAGGTGTTTGCGGTTTCCAGCCTCGTGCTGATGTCCGCCGCCGTGTTGATCCCCGCGTCGATGACGTCCGCGGCGGAAACACCGGCATCCTGGGCTCAGCCAGCGGTCGCCATGCTGCTCGCCCCTGCCGCACCCACCCAGGCGCAGATGAACGTCCTCCGCTTCCGCCAGATTGCCGCAAAGACCTTCGCCGAACCGATCCGCACCCTGGCCGCCGACCACGCCAGCGATGACAATGCCGATCAGGACACGCCGGAAGAAACCGCCACCCTCGACGCCGAAACGCTCTGCATGGCCAAGGTCGTGCATCACGAAGCCGGCAACCAGTCGCGCGAAGGTCAGCTCGCCGTCGCGCAGACCATCCTGAACCGCAAGGACTCCGGTCGCTTCGCCCGCACCGTCTGCGGCGTGGTGCATCAGCGGAACCAGTATTTCGACACGACCCGCTACCACCCCAACCGCGGCACCGCGCAGTGGGAAGCCGCCGTCTCGGTCGCCTACGAAGCGATGTCGGGCAAGGCACAGGACGTCGTCCCCGGCGCGCTCTTCTTCCGCGCCGCCTACGCCGCCCCCACCAATTTCTTCAGGAGCCGCACCCGCGTCGCTTCGCTCGGCGACCACGTCTTCTACCGGTAATCTCGAACTAAGCCCCTCCCGTTCAGGGGTTGGGGTGGGGGCAACAGCACCACCCGCGCAACCGCGACGGCCACGCGGCCAGCCCCCAATTCAATCCCCCTCGGCCGGCGCCGGCCCGGCAAACCGCGCCGCCTGCGCCCGCTTCCACACCCCGTGCAACCAGGCCCGCGGCGCCGCACTCCGCGTCCGCTCGGTCGCGGCCAGCCAGCCCTCGGTGGCACCCGTCACCCGTACCATCGTCTCGCTCGGCTCTTGTTCGGCGGCCCAGCCGTTCAGCGCCTGCGCATTGGTCAGCAGCAGGAACACGCTCGCCACCAGGATCGATCCCGCCGCCCAGCCCAGTGCCGGCCGCGCATCGTCCTCCGCATCGCTGGCCAGGTCGACCGGCGACGGCGCCTCCGCCCGCGTGCTCCCGCTCCGTTCGCTCACCGCGCCGCTCCCGTCAGAACTGGTAATAGATGAAGGGCGCGACCCCTTCGAAACGCATCGCATCGATCAGCAGGATCGCCACCCCGGTCGCGACGCCCAGCACCGGCGCCGGCCACGCCCGGATGCGCAGCGCAATCCCCGGCAGCAGCCGCGGCGGTGCTGCATGGATCGCCAGCCCGAACAGGATCAGCGCCAGCTGCAAAGGCGTCGCGGTGAAACCACCCAGCCCGTTCGCGCCGATCCCGTGCAGATACGCGATCGCATCGCCGAAACTCGGCGCACGGAAGAAGATCCAGCCGAGCACGACAATATGGAAGGTGATCAGCACCCCCATCCAGCGCGGTAGCACCGGCCAGCCCGCGGGGCGGAACTCGCGCCACAACCGCTCGATCGCCAGCACGCCGCCGTGCAGCCCGCCCCAGATCAGGAACGTCCACTTGGCGCCGTGCCACAACCCGCCGAGCAGCATCGTGATCATCAGATTGCGGCAGATGTACCAGACACCCCCGCGATTGCCGCCCAGCGCGTCGATATAGAGATAGTCGCGCAGCCAGCTCGACAGGCTGATGTGCCAGCGCCGCCAGAATTCCTGCAACGACGCCGCACGGTACGGCTGGTCGAAATTGCGTGGAAAACGGTATCCGAACAGCGCCGCGATCCCGATCGCCATGTCGGAATAGGCCGAAAAATCGCAATAGATCTGCACCGCATAGCCGTACGCCGCCAGCATCAGGTCGATGCCGGAATGGCCCGCGATATCGGCGAACACCGGGTCGACGAACTGCGTCGCCAGTTCGGACGCGATCACCGCTTTCTTGAACAGCCCCCACACGATCAGCAGCAGCGCCGACGCCACCATCCCGCGGTTCAGCCGCGGCGTCGTCTGCAACTGCGGCACCAGGTCCGCCGCGCGCACGATGGGTCCGGCCACCAGGTGCGGGAAGAACGACATGAGGAACGTGATGTCGAGCAGCGACGCCGCCGGCACGCGCCGCTTGTACACGTCGATCAGGTAACTCATCCCCTGGAACGTGAAAAACGACACGCCGACCGGCAGGATGATCTGCACCAGCGGCAGGTCGCGCGCGAACCCCGCCGCGGCCAGCACGTCGCCCACCTGTTCCAGGAAGAACCCGTAATATTTGAAGAACCCCAGGATCGCCAGGTTGCCGACCACCCCCGCGATCATCACGCGCTTGCGCATCACCGCATCCGCGCTGTCCGATATCAGCCGTGCCGCACCCCAGTTCAGCACCGCCGACAGGATCAGCAGCGCGACGAACCGCCAGTCCCACGCGCCGTAGAACACCCAGCTCGCCAGCAGCAGCAGGATCTTGCGCCACTCGTTCGACCGCGACGCCACCCACACCACGCAAAAGGTGACGAGGAAGAACAACCCGAATGTGAGCGTGGGAAACAGCATGACTAAGCGCCCCCCCTCCCTTTCAAGGGAGGGGGCTGGGGGGCGGGTGCAACCTCAAGCCAAACCGCAAGATCACTCACGAAGACCAGACTCACCGCGGCATCCCAGCCGCATCCAGATCCGCCTGCAACCGCCCGGCAATGTCCCGCCCGCCGAGCGAATTGAAATGGACATAATCCCCGCGCATCCGCGACGGCGTGCCACGCACCCACTGCGTCGACGAACACGGCCCGCCCATCCGCGCGCCCCAGTCCCAGAATGCCAGTCCCAGCTCACCCGCAATCCGCCGCTGGATATCGCGCACCGCGCGCATCCCCGGCGGCACGAACAGCCCGGACACCGCCGGCTTCACCGTCGTCGTCGTGGTCGCCGCCACCGGCACCACCACCGGCGCGCTACTGCCCGACTGCGCGGCCAGCGCCGCGATCGTCGCATCCATGTCCTGCCCCGCCGCCGACGGCGCCACCACCGCCGGCACCACGACGGGAACCGCGGTCGTCACCCGCACCGCCGGCACGCTGCACGACACCGCCCCGCCCGGCGCATTGTTCAGCAGCGCCGGCTGGCGACTGGCCGCATCGGGCGCACCCAGCATCAGAATGGGCACATTCCCCGCCAGCCGCCGCAACCGCCCGATCGCGCTGCGCAACGTCGTCTCATATCCGAACGCGCTCACGCTCGGCGAAAACCCCTCGTTGGTGCCGTAGGCCAGCACGATCATGTCCGGCCGATAACTGCGGAATTCCTCCTTCAGCACCGCATCGTCGGTGCGCGAGAAATGGATCAGCTGCGATCCCACCACGCCGACGTTGGACAGCACCACGCCGCCATTGTCGCGGAACGTGCCCCACGACGTGATCGTCACCGGCGCGCCGTCCGCGGTCACCGTGACGGACGGGTTCGGACGATCGAGCGCGAAGGTCCGGCACTGCGGCCGCTCGGTATTGGAATCGAGATCGAACCGGCTCTCCGCCGCCCCGATCCGCACCATCAGCGCGCCCGCCCCCGGCCGCGCGATCGCGCACAGCACGAACCGGTCGAAACTCTGCGCGCCGTCCGACGTCAGCGACATCGACGCGCCCGGCGTCGTGCTCGTCATGCTGAACCCCGCCACGCCGATCGCCGGCCGCGGCTGCGCGGATCCCGACCCGAACGTCCCGTTCACGCGCCAGCCGGACGACATCGTCGCGGTCACCCCGCGCGTCAGATACCCGGCATAGGGCCGCCCCGCCGCGAGCACGCCGCGCCCGCCGCCGCCGTACCGCGCCTGCAACAGGTCGCGCCACGCGCCGGTGATCGCATCGCCCGCCGTATGGCTGTCGCCGATCTGCAGGATATGCACCGGCCGCGTGCCGCGTGTCTTGGCCGCGGCCAGTTTGGCGAACACCGGGGCCAGCTCGTCCGCGTTGCACAGATTACCGTTGCACGGTGCCGCCAGGGCGGGTGCCGACACCAGCATCCCGGCCACGGCGATCGCGATCCGCACCCTCATCGCGGCGCCCCCATGTCGAACCGCGCCGGTTCCACGGGACGCGGCGGCACACCGCTCCCGGCCAGGGGCAGGCCCGCCCGCGCCCGCGCCGCCGCGACCAGCGCATCGATCCGCTGCGCCAGTCCGCGCGTGATGCGGACATAACCGTTCATCGACATATGCACCCCGTCGTCCGCCCGCATCAGCACCGGCTTCCCGCTTGAATCCGGCAGATAGGCCGAGAACCCGTCCGGCCCGCTCGACATCGGCCGCGTATCGATGAACGGCACGCCCAGCTCCGACATCAGCCGCGCATAGAATGCGTTCATCGCAGTGATGTCCGCATCGAACGCCGGCTTGCGCATCCGCGGCAGGCCGACCCAGTACACCGTCGCACCACTGTTGCGCAGCTCGCGGACCAGCCCCGCCGCACGCCGGGCGATCAGCCCCTGCCACGCCGGCGACATGTACTTCGCAAGATGCCCGTCGGCGATCACGCCCTGCGTATCGTTCGCGCCATAACTCACGACCGCGATATCGACCGGGTCGCTCGCCACCTGCTGCGCGGTGTGGCTCTCCAGGTTCAGGCTCTTATACCGCGTGAAGCCCGTCGCCTGCCGGCTGTATTTCGTGACGATGTAGCCGCGCTTCTTCGGCAGTTCGCGCGCCAGGCCGGACCAGACACCGTCGCCGAAACTGTCGCCATACACACCGACCCGCACCGGCCGCCCCTCCGCCACCGTCCGCGCCAGCGACGGCGGCAGCGCGATCGCGCTGTCGGGGACGGACGCGACCGCCGGCGGCACCTCGGGCGCACCCGGCACGGACGGCGCGTCCGGTGAAATCGAGACAGGCTCCGTCCCCGGCGCCGCCGGATCGGCCTCGACCGTCTCCGGCTGCGGCCCGGCCGGCGTGACCGGCGGCGGCGGGGCCAGCGCCTGCGGCACCAGCGGCGGCACGACGGGGGCAGGCTCGCGGCCGCCGGCAAAGGCGAACCCGATCGCGGTCCCTGCCGCCACACCCAGGAACAGCACCGCCGTTCGATCCGCCAGTAGCTGCCACGTCTTCATGCGAACTTCGTCTCCACCGACCATCCGCTCCTATGCGGACGCAGGCCCGGCTGTCACGCGCCGATGCGCCGAACGGTTCGTCCCTTCGCCCCGGGGGAGCGCACGGCGCTGCAGAGCGCGCCCCTAGGGCACGCGGGCGGACCGAACCGCCCTCCCCCGCGTTCCCAATGTATCAAATAGGAGACGCAACATGACCACCCCGCTCCAGCCGACCCCGGATCCGCTCAAGGAACCGGCCACCAAGGGCGCCGACGGCGGCGCATCGATCACCGGCGAGGCGCACATGCCGCGGGACCCCGATGACGACAGCGTCAACGGCAGCCAGAATCTGGAACAGCGCCACGCGCCCGACAAGTTCAAGGACGGCGACCCGGCCAACCACGGCAGCCGCTGACTACGCGGTCCGCTCCGGCCCGGGATCATCATGGAAATTGGTGCCCCTGGCCGGGGTCGAACCAGCACTCCTTGCGGAACTCGATTTTGAGTCGAGCGCGTCTACCAATTTCACCACAGGGGCACGCGACCGCTGCCTAACAAAGCCGCCCTCGGATCGCAACTACCGCATGCCGGGTGATTTGCACCTGAGCGGATCGAAACCCTCCACCCGGGCGGGCTAGCGTTCGCCCACTTCTCGTGCCGCAATCAACTCGCTTACCGTCACGACGCGAAGGCCCTTTGCCTCCAGACCATCTAGGATCGCCGGCAGCGCGGCCCGCGCCGTCCCGTTGGCGCGGTACATCGCATGGACGAGGATGATCGAACCGGGCCTCGCCTCGTTCACGATCTGACGGGTGAAGACCGCGGGATCGTTCGTCCGCGGGTCCTCGACATTCCACATAATCAGCTCGTGATGCTGCTCTCGCAGGACCAGCGGCAGTCCGATCAGCTTCTTGCCGTTGGGCGGCCTGAATAGCCCCGGTGTTCCGCCGGCCCGGCGGATCAGATCGTCCGTCCGCGTGATCTGATCGCGATAATAACCCATCGAACGGCGGATCATCAGGCGATGATCGAAACTGTGGTTGCCGATCTCGTGCCCGGATCGGACGATACGCCGGACAAGCGCCAGGCGCTTCTCCATCTCGGCCCCGATCAGAAAGAATGTTGCCCGCGCACGATGCTCGGCCAGCACCGGCAGGATCGCGTCGACGCCATAGGTCGTCGGACCGTCGTCGAACGTCAGCGCGACATACGGCCTCTCCGTGGCGACATGGCACACGACATCGCCCACCAGGACGAAGCACCGCGCCTTGCCGATCTGCCACAACCCGACGACGATCAGCAGGACGACGGCAACCGCCAGGCACGCACCGATCATGCGACGCTTCCGGTCAGCCCGACCGATTTCGGCGCTCATGCTCGGCATGGCCGATCGTCCGCGGTCGCACCTGACCATCTAGTTCGTCGGCGTCCTGCGGCGATAGCTCAGCGCCTCCGCCACATGCACCCGGCTGATCCCGTCATGTCCGCCCAGATCAGCGATCGTCCGCGCCACGCGCAGCACACGGTGATAGCCGCGCGCCGACAGCCGCATCGCCTCCGCCGCCTTGGCCAGCAGCTGCCGCCCCGCCTCGTCGGGCGTCGCCACGCGGTCGAGCAGCGCGCCGTCCGCCTCCGCATTGGTCCGCACGCCCTCACCCGCGTAGCGCGCGGTCTGCACATCGCGCGCCGCCGCCACGCGCGCCGCGACCTGCACGGACCCCTCGGCCGGCGGTGGCAGCACGAGGTCCGCCGCGGTCACCGCGCCGACCTCGACATGCAGATCGATCCGATCCAGCAGCGGTCCCGAAAGCTTCGACTGATAGTCCGCAGCACACCGCGGCGCCCGCGCACACGCCAGCGCCGGGTCGCCCAGATGCCCGCACCGGCACGGATTCATCGCCGCGACCAGCTGCACCCGCGCCGGAAACGTCACATGCGCATTGGCCCGCGCGACGGACACCTTCCCCGTCTCCAGCGGCTGCCTCAACGAATCGAGCACCGCGCGCTGGAACTCGGGCAGCTCGTCGAGGAACAGTACGCCGAGATGCGCCAGCGACACCTCGCCCGGCCGCACCTTCAGCCCGCCGCCGACCAGCGCCGCCATCGACGCACTATGATGCGGCGCACGGTACGGCCGCCGCCGGATCAACCGCCCGTCCTGCAGCAGCCCGGCGACCGAAGCCACCATCGACACCTCCAGCGCCTCCGACGGCGTCAGGTCCGGCAGGATGCCCGGAAGACACGCCGCCATCAGCGACTTTCCCGCCCCCGGCGGCCCCGCCATGATCATGTTGTGACCACCCGCCGCCGCAATCTCCAGCGCGCGCTTGGCGGTCTCCTGTCCCTTCACCTGGCGCAGGTCGGGGCCGTCATGGCCGCTCTCGACCGCACCGGGCAGCGGCGCGGGCAACGGCGCGGTGCCTTTGAAATGATTGAGCAGCGCGAGCAGCCCCGGCGCACCGACCACCTCGATCGACCCGGCCCACGCCGCCTCGGGCCCCTGCGACGCGGGACACACCAGCCCCAGCCCACGCTCCGACGCATGCAGCGCCGCCAGCAGCACGCCCGGTGTCCCCGACACGCGCCCGTCCAGCCCCAGTTCTCCGACCACCACATAGGAGGCCAACGTCTCGGCATCGATCACCCCCATCGCGCCGAGCAGCCCCAGCGCGATCGGCAGGTCGTAATGCGATCCTTCCTTGGGCAGGTCGGCGGGCGACAGGTTCACCGTGATCCGCTTGGGCGGCAACGCCAGCCCGATCGCGGTCAGCGCGGCGCGCACCCGCTCGCGGCTTTCCGCCACGGCCTTGTCGGCGAGCCCCACGACGGCAAAGGCGGGCAGGCCCGGTGCCAGCTGCACCTGCACCTCGACCGCGCGCGCCTCCAGCCCGAGATACGCAACCGTCGAAACATGCGCGACCATGCACTTCTCCCCCGTCCCGGGCTATCGGGGGGCCGCGCGGGGAAGTCGAGCGATTTCCCGGGTTTAGCTCACCAGAGTAGCGATCACCGCCTTCAACCCGCTGCCGATCTGCGCCAGCTGCGGCACCGCCTCACCGACGCGACCCGCCTTCGGTCTTGGCCTGCATCAGGCCCGCGCCCGCGATCATGAGGAACGCGACGATCCGCAGCCCCGCATCCAGCCATGCATATCCGGTGTCGCGCATGCCTGCTGGCTCCCTGGTTTCGGATGGCGTCTTGGTGTTCATGGTCATGACCGGCCATATCGCATCCGATTATGTCTCGTTCATTGCTGGACTTCAGCGAAGGATGACGTAGCGGAAATGATCCGCGCTGGCGGGGCACCGCGGCGGCATCCTTGACTCCGCGGCGGCCTTTGCCTAATCGCACCGCCATTCCGGTCGCACGCCCGTCGTGCGGCCTTTTGCCGTTAAAGCCCCAAGGAATGACCGATGAAGCGCACTTTCCAGCCGTCGAACCTCGTTCGTGCCCGCCGTCACGGCTTCCGCACGCGGTCGGCGACGCCGGGCGGCCGCAAGATCCTGGCGGCGCGTCGCGCCCGCGGTCGCAAGGTCCTGTCGGCCTAACGACGGACAAGGCGGGGCGGCCGGTGGTCGCCACGCTCACCCGCCGCGCGGATTTCGTCGCGGCAAATGGCGGGATCCGGGCTCCGATGCCCGGCTTCATCCTCCAGCTCCGTCAGCGCGGTGACGCCGATCCGGCGATTCGTGTGGGTTACACCGTCACCAAGAAAGTCGGCAACGCCGTCGTCCGCAACCGCATGAAACGGCGATTGCGCGCCTTGGCGCGTGCCGCCTTGCCCGAATCGGGTGTGGCGGGGGCGGACCATGTCCTGATCGGCCGCGGCGGCGGGATCGAACGATCGTTCGCCGACATGACGCGCGACCTGGAAAAGGCCCTCACCAAGGTCACCCGAGCAGCGCAGAAATGATCGCCCGCGGGCTGATCCTGGTGGCTCGCCTGTGGCAGATCGGCCCCTCCCGCCTCATTCCGCCAACCTGTCGCTACTCGCCCAGCTGTTCGTCCTATGCGATCGAGGCATTGTCGCGCTATGGGGCGGCGAAGGGTGGCTGGCTGGCTGCCCGTCGATTGCTGCGCTGCCACCCCTGGGGTGGGTGCGGTGCCGATCCCGTTCCATGAGATTTTGGGGTGATTTCCGTTGAATAGCGATAATCGCAACCTGATCCTCGCGATCGTGCTGTCCGCGCTCGTGCTGTTCGGCTGGAGCGCGATCTCCAACCGCTTCCTGCCGACGGCGGCCCCGCCCTCGACGCAGATCGTCGACGGCAAGCAGGTCGCGCTGCCCAAGCCCGAGGCCGCCCCCGACACGCCCGTCGCGATCCGCGACCGCGCCGTCGTGCTGGGCGAGGCTCCTCGCGTTCAAATCAAAACGCCGAAGCTCAACGGCTCGATCAACCTGCGCGGCGGCCGGATCGACGATCTGACGCTTACCGCCTACGGCGAAACCATCGCGAAGAACGCACCGCCCGTCCGCCTGCTGTCGCCCGCCGGTACCGCCGACGCCTATTTCGCGGGCTTCGGCTGGACGGGCGAGGGTGCCGCCATCCCGAGCGCCGACACCGTCTGGACCGCAGACCGCACGCTGCTCGCGCCGAACAGCCCGGTCACGCTCAGCTGGGCGAACGGTCAGGGCCAGATCTACCGGCTTCGGTTCGCTGTCGATCCCAACTACATGTTCACGGTGACGCAGACCGTCGCCAATGCCGGCGCCGGCCCCGTTGCGGTGCAACCCTATGCGTTGGTCAGCCGCAACGGCGTATCGAAAGATCCGGACGGCTGGACGATGCACACCGGCCCGATCTCGACGTTCAACGGCAGCACCAACTATGGTCCGAACTTCTCGGAACTCGACAAGGCTGGTGCCACCGGGGTCAGCTACCAGTCGACCGGCGGCTGGCTCGGCTTCGGCGACAAATACTGGCTGACCGCGCTTGCACCCGACCAGCGCGCGCCGATCGACGCTGCGTTCCGCGCGGGTGAGGGGCAGCGTTACCAGGCGCAGCTCACCAACCGCTCGCGCATCGTGCCGGTCGGTCAGCAGACCAGCGCCGTCCAGCATTTCTTCGCGGGCGCCAAGGAAGTGAGCACGCTCGACGGCTATGAATCGTCGCTCGGCATCCCGCATTTCGGCCGCGCGATCGACTGGGGCTGGTTCGAGGTCCTCGAAAAGCCGGTCTTCTACGTGCTGCACTGGCTGTTCGAGGCGATCGGCAATTTCGGCGTCGCGATCATCCTGCTGACCGTGCTGGTCAAGATCTTGATGTTCCCGATCGCGCAGAAGCAGTTCAAGTCGATGGCCGGCATGCGCGTCATCCAGCCGAAGATGAAGATTCTTCAGGAACGCTACAAGGACGACAAGGCCAAACTCCAGTCCGAGATGCTCGAACTGTACAAGACCGAGAAGGTCAGCCCGCTGTCCGGCTGCCTGCCGATCCTGATCCAGATCCCGATCGGCTACGCGCTCTACAAGGTGCTGATGCTGACGATCGAGATGCGGCACCAGCCGTTCGCGCTCTGGATCAAGGATCTTGCCGCGCCCGATCCGCTGACCCCGGTCAACCTGTTCGGCCTGCTCGATTTCACGCCGCCGCACCTGATCGCGATCGGCATTGTTCCGATCCTGCTCGGCGTTACGCAGTATTTTCAGTTCAAGCTCAACCCGGCCCCCGCCGATCCGACGCAGGCGCAGATCTTCGCGATCATGCCCTGGGTGTTCATGTTCATCATGGCGCCCTACGCGGTCGGCCTGCTGCTCTACTGGATCACGCAGAACCTGATCACGATCGCGCAGCAGACCTGGTTCTACAGCCGCTACCCCGGCATGAAGGCCGCGATGGCGACCCCCGCGCCGACCCCGACCCCGGCCACCCCGATCAAGCAGGCCCGCACGCCGAAGAAGTAATCCAACCCCGTCATGCCGGCCCAGCGCCGGTATGACGACCATGGCATCCTCTCGCCCGTTCGGTTCGAGCCTGTCGAGAACCGCCACAGACCCGCCAGGACGCGCCATGACCGACGAAGAATTTAACCCCGCCGAACATCTGATCGAACCTGCACGCAAGCTGTTCGCGGGTCCGATCGGCTTCCTCAAGTCCGCCCCCGGGCTTGAACATCTGCCCAGCCCCGACGTGCCGGAGGTGACCTTCGCCGGCCGCTCCAACGTCGGCAAGTCGTCGCTCCTGAACGCGCTTGCCGGCCGCAATGCGCTGGCCCGCACGTCCAACACGCCGGGCCGGACGCAGGAACTGAACTTCTTCGACGTCGGCGACCCGCTCGTCTTCCGGCTGGTCGACATGCCCGGCTACGGCTTCGCCAAGGCGCCCAAGGACATGGTCCGCAAATGGCGCTTCCTCGTGAACGACTATCTGCGCGGCCGCGTCGTGCTGAAACGCGCGCTCGTGCTGATCGACAGCCGCCACGGCACCAAGGACGTCGACCGCGAGATCATGACGATGCTCGACAAGGCCGCCGTCTCCTACCGCCTCGTCCTGACCAAGGCTGACAAGATCAAGGCGAGCCACCTCGCGACCGTCACCACCGCTACGATCGCGGAGGCGCGCAAGCATGTCGCCGCACACCCCGACATTCTGGTCACCTCCAGCGAGACCGGCCTCGGCATCCCCGAACTGCGCGCTGCGGTCCTCGAAGCGATCGGCTGAGCGACCGCCCGTCGGCGGACCTTGCCCTGCGCGGCGTCGCGGGGCAGAAGCCGGCCGAACCCGGGGGGACCTTACGCCATGCTCGACATCATCATCGGCAACCGCGCCTATAGCAGCTGGTCTATGCGCGGCTGGCTCGCCGTCCGGCTCTCCGGCCTGCCCTTCACCGAAACGCTCCTGCCGATGTGGTCGCCCGAATGGGACTTGGCGCGCGCCACCGGCCCGCTCGCTCTGTCCGGCAAGGTCCCGACACTGGTCGACGGCGACGTGACGCTCTGGGACAGCCTGGCGATCGTCGAGCATCTCGCCGAGCAGACCGGCCGCGACCGTTTCTGGCCGACCGCCCCCTCCGCCCGCGCGCTCGCCCGCTCGATCACCGCCGAAATGCACAGCGGCTATCCAGACCTGCGCCGCGATTGCGGCATGAACGTCCGCCGCACCTACGCCCCCGCCCCGCTCACCCCCGCGACGCAGGCCGACGTCGACCGCATCGTCGCCCTCTGGACGCTCGCCCGCACGCGTTTCGGCGGCACCGGCGACTATCTGTTCGGCGACTACGGCGCCGCCGACCTGATGTTTGCACCGGTCGCCACACGCTTCCGCACTTACACCATCCCGCTCCCCGACATCGCCGCGCGCTACGTCGAAGCGATCCTCGCCCACCCCCACGTCGCCGAATGGATCGCCGCCGCGCACGAAGAGCCCTGGGTCCTCGACCGCTACGAACGCTGACCCAGCCGTTCCCCGGCGCTGGCCGGGGCCTAGACGCAACCGCTCCCCCAGCGTGCGCCAGCAGGAACCCGAGATGCTCGACCCCGTCACCCTCACCGCAGACCTGATCGCCTGCCCCAGCGTCACACCGCGCGACGCCGGCGCGCTCGACATTCTCACCATCGCACTCGAATCGATCGGCTTCGCGGTCGAAACCTTCTGGGCCGGCGAAGCCCCCGACGGCCCGGTCCGCAATCTCTTCGCCACGCGCGGCACCGGGGCGCCACACTTCGCCTTCGCCGGCCACACCGACGTCGTCCCCGCCTCACCCGAAGCGTTCGTCCCCACGATCAACGGCGCCCTGCTCCACGGCCGCGGCGCGGTTGATATGAAGGGTGCGATCGCCGCCTTCGCGGCCGCCGCCGCGCGCACGCCCGACCACCGCGGCACGATCAGCCTGATCATCACCGGCGACGAGGAAGGCCCCGCCACCCACGGCACCGTCGCGCTGATCGACTGGATGGCGGCACGCGGGATCCGCCCGGACCTCTGCCTCGTCGGCGAGCCTACGTCCGAACGGCAACTCGGCGACACCATCAAGATCGGCCGCCGCGGCTCGGTCAACATGTGGATCGATGTCGCCGGCACGCAGGGCCACGTCGCCTACCCGCACCTCGCCGACAACCCGATCCCGCGCCTGACCGCGATCCTAACCGCGGTCCAGGCGCTCGCGCTCGACGACGGGACCGACTGGTTCCAGCCGTCGAATCTGGAGGTCACCGACATCACCGTCGGCAACCCCGCCTCGAACGTTATCCCGGCCCACGCGTCCGCCCGCCTCAACATCCGCTTCAACGACCTCCACCGCGGCGACGCGCTCGTCGCCCGCGTCACCGACATCGTCACCGCGCATGGCGGCACGCTCACCGCAAAGGTCTCGGGCGAGGCATTCCTCACCGAACCTGGCCCGCTCGTCGACAGCGTCGCCGCGGCGATCCGCACGGTCGTCGGTATCGATCCGGTCCTGTCGACCGGCGGTGGCACGTCCGACGCGCGCTTCCTGTCGCGGCTCTGCCCGGTCGTCGAGTTCGGCCTGCTCAACGCCACGATGCACAAACAGGACGAAGCCGTCGCCACCGCCGGCCTCCACGCCCTGACCGACATCTACGCCGAAATCCTGCGGACGACGCTAGTCTGACCCTCCGCCCGGTGGAACCGCGACCGGCACCAGTTCCGCCCGTCCCGTTGCCTTGCCCAGCCTATGAACAGCGTGAAATCCGTCGCCGGCGGCACTGCGGATATCGCTACGTCTCCGACCGATCCGACAACATGGTCGGCCGTCCGGTTCTGCCCACCCAATTTTTTGGGGGTAGCCACCACGAACGACGGACCATACCCCGGGCCTCATGAACATGCCGGCAAAAGAAGGCCTCTCGGCGCTCACGGAGAAGGAGAAACAGACCCTTCGTCTCATCGTTCGCGGTCATGACGCGAAATCGACTGCGCGCAGCCTCGGGCTGTCGGTCCACACCATCAACGAACGGCTTCGGGATGCGCGGCGCAAGCTGGCGGTGTCGAGCAGTCGCGAGGCCGCACGCATCCTGTTTCAAGCCGACGGCGTCGACGCGACCGGACCGATCCCCGATTTATCGGGAAACACGGAAATCGGGGAAGACATCCCCCACCCCCCGGCCGAGCAGGAAAGCACGCCGACAGACGGCGCGGGTCGGCGCTTTCGCCGGCCCTGGATCATCATCGGAGGCTTTCTCATGACGTTCGCACTCGGCCTGTTGCTACTTGCCGTCACACCCCAGAGCGGATCCACCCCGACATCGACGCAGCCCGCGTTGGCCGAGGCCCCCGATGCGCAAGCGGTGGAGACCGCGCGCCAATGGCTCGGCTTGCTCGATCAGGCCAATTGGGTGGAGAGTTACCGCGCGACCGGGGCCGCCTTCCAGAAACTGAACACTGTCGGGGCGTGGGCGGCGGCATCCGAGAAAGCGCGGCTGCCGTTGGGAAAGATGCTCACCCGCACCTTCCTCAGCCAGGAAAATCTGCCCGCGCCCCCCGCCGGCTATGAAGTGATGAAGTTTCGCACGCGCTTCGCCAACCAGGCCGAGGCGATCGAAACCGTCACGCTCGATCGCGAGGATGGGCGCTGGCGCGTCGTGGGCGTGACGATCGGATAGCACGGCCCGCCACCGGCCGGTTCGCCCCCCCGGATCCGCCGGCAGCCCCAACCGCTGCTACTCCCGCACCCGCCGCAGGATCACGTACAGCGCCCCCGCGCCACCATGCCGCGGGTGCGCGTTACGGACCGACGCGATGCGGGAGGCATGCGACGACCCCATCAGCCAGTCGCCGATGACCGCGCGGATCGCGCCGCGCCCCGGCCGGTCGAGCGCGCTGCCGCGGACCTTCGGCGGTTTGCCCGTCACCAGCAGCATCAGCCGCGCACCGTCGGCCAGCGCGCGCTGCAACCCCATCTCCAGCACACCATGCGCCTGGACCAGCGTGTAGCCGTGCAGATCGATCGTCACGTCCGGGCTCGCCATCCCACGCCGCAACCGCCGGTCCCAGCCGCCGTCCAGCGTCTCGCCCGGCCCGGCCGGCCGCGCGACGGGAGGACGCACCGGAGCCGCCACGCGAACCTGTGGCGCCAGTCGCTTCGTAACCTTGCCAGGTGAAGCCGGCGGCGGCGCGGCGACCGCTTCCAGCACATCCGCCTCCGGCAGCAACGGAACGGACGGATCGAGCGGGCGCACATCGGCGGTCACCCGCCGCCACAGCGCCTGTTCGTCAGGGCCGAGCCGCCGCCGCACCGCCCGCCCCGCCGTTCAGCCGCGCCGCGGTCCCGATCGGCAGCAACAGCCACGCCTGCCCGCGCGCCGACATGCCGCCCGCCACCGTCCGCGCCTCCGCGCCCGACCCCCAATAGGTGTCGAACCGGTTCGCGCCCTTGATCGCGCCGCCGGTATCCTGCGCCACCCACAGGCCACTCGCCTCGCCGTGGTCCATCGACAGGAACAGCGGCGCACCGAGCGGCGTGAACGCCGGGTCCGCCGCCACCGTCGTGCGCCCCATCACCGGATAGCCCATCGCGCCGAGCGGCCCCGCGCCGCCCAGTTCGCGGAAGAACACATAGCTCTTGTTCGCGTTCATGATCGCCGCGCCGCCGTCCGGCTCCTGCCGCAACCGCGCGATGATGCCCTGCATCGACGTCGACTGGCCCGGCGCGAACAGCCCGCGGTCCTTCATGTACTTGCCGATACCGGTGTATTCGCGGCCGTTCTGCGTCGCATAGCCGACCCGCATGATCCCGCCGTCCGGCAGGCGCAGCAGGCCCGACCCCTGGACCTGCAGGAAGAACACCTCGATCGGATCCTTCCCCCACGCCACCACCGGCGCGCGGTAGCCGATCGCGCCGCTCTCGATCGCCGCGCGGTCGGGATACAGCCCAAGCGTCGTGCCCTTCACCTGCCCACGGATCTTGCGACCCTTCAGGTCCGCCGCGAACTGCCCCAGGTCGACATCGACTAGGTCGCTAGGACGCCCGTAGATCGGCACGTCATAGCCCGAGCGACGGACGCGCGACCCGGCGATCTCCGGCTCATAGTATCCGGTCGCGAACGCCTGTCCGCTGCCCACCACGACAGGCTCCAGATAGCGCGCGAAGAAGTCGAGCGCATTCGCCCGCCCCCATCCCGCCGCCGCGGTACAGGCCGGCACCCAGTCCGCCCCACGCGTCAAACCACTCCGATCGGTCCGCTTGATCAGCGACGGACAACTCGTCCGGAACGCCGCCAGCGCCGCCAGCGCCTCCGCCTCGGTCGCACCCAGCGCGGCAAAGGCCGGACCGGCTCGCACGCCGGACGCAACGGCAGTGTCGGCCTGAGGCGCCAGATAAGGCGGCATCACCGGCGGCACGACGGCGCGCGGCACGATCCGCTTGGGACCGGGCGTCAAGCTCGTCGGCGTCGCCAACGGAGCAGAAGACGACGGGGCCGGCGTAGCCTCAGGCGCGACCGGCGCAGTCTGCACGCCGCCCGACTGCGGCGCGGCGCATCCGGCCAGCGCTAGAACCAGCGCCGCTGCGCCGACGCGAAGTTGCCAGATCACGCCGCTTCGTCTGTTTCGATCAGGATCCAGTTGGGATCGCTCGCGCGGATGGTGCGCGCAAACGTCCAAACGTCGTGCGTGGCGACCGCATCGCTTACCGAACCGGCAATCACGACACCCTCAGCATCGCGCGTCACCGCGGCGATGTCTGCATCGAACCGCACCACGATCGACGCGGTCTGACCATCGACGCGCACCGCATCGATCATCGCCCGCTCGATTGACACGAGTCGATTGTCGAGCACATGCCCGGCCTCACGCCGATCGGCGATCGCCTCCAGGAAAGCATCACGCACGTCGGCATCGACCAGCCGACCCAGCGCGTCCTCGTCCCCGGCCCAATAGGCCTCCAGGATCATGCGATACGCGGACCGCGCGCCCTCGAGGAACATCGCGGGGTCGAACTGCGGGTCCGCGGCGATCAACGCGCGCAGGCCGTTATGCGCCTGCGGTTCGATCATCGGTTCGGTGGTGGCCTCCGGCTTCGCGTCGACCACGGTGCGCGGCAAGGCAGCGGTCGCCGCTTTGGTCTCGACCGGCTTCACGATCGGCTGCTCATGCCCGGTCCGTTTGCCGAGCACGCTGTATAGCCGCAACCCGACGAAGAAGAAGACCAGTGCCAGAATAATGATCGTTTCCACCGAGCCTCCGAACGCTCTGTCGGATACGCAGATCGCATCCGGCACTAGATATAGGCGCTCGACGCCGATCTTCCAAATCCGCCGCGTGCGATATCGCCCCCCCGGGCCGGCATCAGCTCCGGTGCGTGTCGATCCGTGCCTGCAACGCCGCCACCTGTTCCTTCAACGCCGCGATCTCGTCGTTCACCACCGCCGGCACCGCCTCGCCATTGGCGTCCTTTGTCTCCGGATCCAGCGGCCCGCCCGGCACCAGCGGCGGCTTGAACGCGCTCGCCGCCGCCTCGAACATCTCCAGGTTGCGCTTGGCGATCTCCGCGAACGGGCCACCGGAGAACGCCCCCTCCATTGCGGACCGGAACTGCAACTGGTTGCGCTTGAACGCGTCCATCGACGCTTCCAGATATTGTGGCACCATCGACTGCATGTTGTCGCCGTACAGACCGATCAACTGGCGCAGGAACCCGACCGGCAGCATCGTCTGCCCGCGGGTCTCTTCCTCCATGATGATCTGGGTCAGCACGTTGTGCGTGATGTCTTCTTCGGACTTGGCGTCGATGACCTTGAACTCGCGACCGGCCCGGGTCATCACCGCCAGATGTTCCAGCGTGATGTAGCTGGAAGAGTCGGTGTCATAGAGACGCCGGTTCGCGTATTTCTTGATAATGACGACGCCCGAACCACCCGAAGACTTGCCCATGCCCGTTTCCTTCGCCCCCGAAAACCCATCGGTAGCACCGAAAGATGCGGCGTCGCAACACAGGCCCCGCCCCCTGCCGCTGTTCCTCGAAATGGTGCGCCGCGAGACGACCGACGCGCCCGAACGGCTGACCGCGGCCCTCGCCGGTCTGCGCCGTTACCAGCAGGCAGCACGCCCCACGCCACCGCCGCCCGCCCCCATCCTCGCGCGGGCCGGCCGTGCCGTGCTGCGCGACTATGGCGGTCCCGCCGACGCGCCCACGGTCGTGTTCGTGCCCTCGCTCATCAACCCGCCCTCGGTGCTCGATCTCACGCCCGACCGCTCTCTCCTCCGCTGGCTGGCAACGCAGGGCCTCCGCCCGATGCTCGTCGACTGGGGCGGGCCCACCCCGGCGGACGCGAACCAGAACATCGCCGCCCATGTCGAACAGATGCTCCTCCCGCTGCTCGATGCCGCCCAAGCGCTGGACAGCCGAAACACCCCGCCCGCACTCGTCGGCTACTGCCTGGGCGGCACGATGGCGATCGCCGCCGCCGCCGCGCGCCCGGTGGCGGCACTTGCGCTGCTCGCCGCCCCCTGGTCGTTCGCCGGCTTCCCGGACGACTCACGCGCCGGCCTGGCGAAGCTCTGGACCGATGCCGCCCCCGCCACCCGCCAGCTCGGCCTGTTGCCGATGGAGCTGTTGCAGGCGGTGTTCTGGCAGCTCGACCCCGCCCGCACCGTCGCGCGCTTCGTCGATTTCGCCACCCGCCCCGACATCGCCGCGCATGTCGGGCTGGAGGACTGGGCCAATGACGGCCCACCCATCGCACTCGCCGCCGGGCAAGAGCTGTTCGAAGGGCTGTTCCGCGACGACCTGCCCGGCCGCGGCCTCTGGACCGTCGCCGGCGGCCCGGTCGATCCGGCAGCGATCGCCTGCCCGATCCTCGACATCGTCTCGACCAGCGACCGGATCGTCCCCGCCGCCTCGGCGCTGTCGAACCGGCTCCCCCACGCCGCCCGGCTGTCGCTCGATCTCGGCCATGTCGGCATGGTCGTCGGCCGCCAGGGTCCCGAACGGCTTTGGAAACCGCTGCGCGACTGGCTTTTACACCCGGCCGCCGGCTGATAGACGGTGTCGGATAATCTGAACGGAGAGATGCATGTCCGATATCGTGATCACCGCCGCGCGCCGCACCGCGGTCGGCAGCTTCCTCGGCGCCTTCGCCGCGGTCCCCGCGCACGAACTCGGCCGCACCGCGATCGTCGCCGCGCTCGAATCCGCCGGCGTCGCGCCGGATGAAGTCTCCGAGGTCATCCTCGGTCAGGTCCTGACCGCCGCGCAGGGTCAGAACCCCGCGCGCCAGGCTTCGATGGCCGCCGGCTGCCCGAAGGAAGTCCCCGCGTGGGGCGTCAACCAAGTCTGCGGTTCGGGCCTCCGCGCCGTGGCGCTCGCCGCACAGGCGATCGCCTGCGGTGACAGCCGCATCGTCGTCGCGGGTGGGCAGGAAAGCATGTCGCTCGCCAACCATGCGCAGGCGCTGCGTGCCGGCACGAAGATGGGCGCGGTCGAACTGGTCGACACCATGATCAAGGACGGCCTGACCGACGCTTTCAACCATTATCACATGGGCATCACCGCCGAGAACCTGGCCGAACAGTATCAGCTCGGGCGCGAGGAGCAGGACCGCTTCGCCGTCCGCTCGCAGAACCTGGCCGAGGCCGCGCGCAGCGCCGGCCGCTTCGCCGACGAAATCGCGCCCGTCACGATCAAGGGCCGCAAGGGCGACACCGTCGTCGATCAGGACGAATATATCCGCGCCGGTGCCACGATCGAGGGCATTGCCGGCCTCCGCCCCGCCTTCCGCAAGGACGGCACCGTCACCGCCGCCAACGCATCCGGCCTGAACGACGGTGCCGCGGCCCTCGTCCTGATGTCGCGCGAGGAGGCCGAACGCCGCGGCGCGCCGATCCTCGCCCGCCTCGCCAGCTGGGCGTCGGCCGGCGTCGATCCGTCGATCATGGGCATCGGCCCCGTCCCCGCCACCCGCCGCGCCCTGGAAAAGGCCGGCTGGCAGATCGCCGACCTCGACCTGATCGAGGCGAACGAAGCGTTCGCGGCACAGGCGCTCGCCGTCGGCCGCGAACTCGGCTGGGATCCGGAACGCGTCAACGTCAACGGCGGCGCGATCGCGCTCGGCCACCCGATCGGCGCATCCGGTGCCCGTGTCCTTACCACGCTGCTCCACGAAATGGGCCGCCGCGACGCGAAGAAGGGCCTTGCCACGCTCTGCATCGGCGGCGGCATGGGCATCGCGGTGTGCGTCGAGCGTTAGGCGCTTCATTGTGATTGCTTAACTTATGACGCCTTACTGACAGTCCTGTTGCAAGTTTGAGACACAGCGCAACAATCTGCAATATTGGCGCCTGAATGCCCGATTAACGGCTTGCCGGCTTATGCCGGTGCGACATGATGGCCCCTCTTCGATGCATGTACGCATCATGAACAGGGGACATCATGTTGAAGCCACGCTTTCTGGCTGCGAGCGCGCTCGCCGGTACCTTCCTGCTCCTGGCGACGCCGTCGCTGGCGCAGACGTCCAACGAACGGGCGACCACCGGAACGAACGACATTGATCCGTCGCGCCCTGTGACCGGATCGATCGCGACGGAAGAAGACGCGGCGGCCGACGGTGACTCGGTCGTCGTTACCGGGTCGCGCATCCGTCGCGCCGGTTTCGACACGCTCGAGCCCGCAACTGTCGTTTCCAGCGAGTATCTCCAGGCGCGCGGCCTGACCAACGTTGCCGACGCGCTGAACGAGCTCCCCGGCTTCGGCGTCGGCGTGTCCCCGGAAGGCGGCCAGTCCGGCTTCGGCGTGGGCCAGAATTTCGTCAGCCGCTTCGGTCTTGGGTCCGCCCGCACGCTGACGCTGGTCAATGGCCGCCGCTTCGTGTCAACCAACGCTCCGTCGATCTTCGGGAACACCCCCGGGCTCCAGGTCGATCTGAACGTCGTCCCTGCCCAGCTGATCGACCGGATCGAAAATGTCGCCATCGGCGGCGCCCCGACCTACGGTTCGGATGCGATCGCTGGCACCGTCAACGTGATCCTGAAGCGCAATTACGAAGGCGTGAACATCTCCGGCCTGGGTGGCCTCACCAGCCGCGGCGACAATGGCCGCTACAATCTCGCGGTCGTCGCCGGGCATAACTTCGCCGAGGGCCGCGGCAACATCACCGTCGCTGGCAGCTACGATAAGTCCAACGGCGTACTCGGCAACGCCCGCCGCCGTCTGCGCGAAAGCATCCTGACCGGCACGAACCCGCTGGCCGGATCGGCGGTTGCCAACCTGAACGGGCGGACGCCCGCCACCGACGGTCGCCTGAACCCGAACGTGCCGTTCAACACCGGCAACGCAGACGGCATCCCCAACTCGGTCTTCATCCGTGACGGACGCATCTTCTCGCTAACCGCAGGCGGCCTGTTGCTGCCGTCCACCGGAACGACGACGCTCGCCAACGGGCTGCCGCGCGGGTTCGGCGCCGCCAACACGCTGGTGCAGTTCGATCCCAGCGGCAACATCGTCCCGTTCAATCCCGGCATCACCTTCGGCGGCCAGAATGCCAGCGGCGGCGACGGTTTCCTGCTGAACGATACGACCCAGCTGACGTCCGGACTCGAACGGATCACGGGCAATATCCTCGCCAACTACGAACTGACCGATAACGTCCGCGCCTTCTTCGAGGGCACTTATTACCGTGCGAACGCACGCGAACTGGCTGACCAGTCGATCTACAACGCGACGCTGTTCGGCGGCGTCTCCGCACCGCTTACCTTCCAGTCGAACGATCCGCGGCTCTCCGCGCAGGCTCGTGCCCAGCTGGCCGCGCTGGGCGCCACCAGCTTCCGCCTGTCGCGTGCGTCGACGGATCTGGTGAACAACAACGCCAGTTCCCGGACCGAGGTCTATCGCGGCGTCGCCGGGATCCAGAGCGACTTCGATCTGTTCGGCAAGGCGTTCAATTTCGAAGCGTCCGCCAACTACGGCCGCAGCGAAGGCACCTTCTTCGCCAACGTCCTGAACCAGCAGCGTTTCGTGAACGCGATCAACAACTGCCAGCCCGCGACCGCCGCGACGAAGGTCAATCCCGACGCTCTGCTGCCGGTGGTGGACGCCGCCTGCGTCCCGCTGAACGTGTTCGGCCAGAACCAGTCGTCGGCAGCCGCCCGTGCCTACGTCACCGGCGTCACGAAGGCGCGATCCACGCTGGAACAGCAGGTCTATAACATCAACTTCGGCACCTCGGACCTGATCAATCCCTATGGCGCCGGTCCGGTCGGCTTCAACGTCGGCTATGAACATCGCAACGAGAAGGCGAGCTTCAATCCCGACGCGTTCCAGCTTGCCGGTCTCGGCCGTTCGGTGCCGATCGGCGGCACTTCCGGCGAGTTCAACACGGACGAGCTGTTCGGCGAGCTCCTGATTCCCGTCGTCGGCCCGCTCAACAACATCCCGTTGGTCGATTCGATCGATCTCGAGGCGAAGGCGCGCTACGTTCAGAATTCGATCAACGGCGGTTTCACGACCTACACGTTCGGCGGCCGCTACAGCCCGGTCCGCGGTATCCAGTTCCGCGGCAACTACACGCGCTCGCTTCGCGCACCCGTCGTGACGGAGGCCTTCACACCCCAGTCGCCGGCGTTCAACACCTTCAACGATCCATGCGATTCGACGCAGATCGCCAGCGGTACCAACCCGGCCGTCCGGCAACGAAATTGCGCCGCCTTCTACGAATCCTACGGCCTGAACGGCGCGACGTTCATCTCGGCGGCACGCCTCGCGACGGTGCCGACCCTGACCGGCGGCAACCCGGATCTCGATAACGAAGCCGCCCGGTCCTACACCTACGGTGTGGTGCTCCAGCCGCGCTTCATTCCTCGCTTTCGGGTGGCGGTCGACTGGAACCGAATCCGGATCAAGGGCAATATCGTCCAGCTGTCGAACATTAACGTCGCCGAGGGTTGCTACGACAACCCGGACTTCGACACGTCCGACGTCGACAACGCGAACCAGTTCTGCTCGCTGATCACGCGCGTCCGCAGCGCCGATGCCGCCCGAAACGGTCAGCTCAGCAACGACGCCGCCGCGCCTGCGCTTCGCACGACCTTCGTCAACGGCGCTTATCAGACCATGAAAGGTCTGACGGCCGACATGGAGTATAATTTCCCGCTCGACGGGATCGGCATGGCGGACAGCCGCATCGATCTGGCGGGGAATTTCTTCTACCTGCAGAGCCTGACGAATTCGAACAACGGGGTCACCGTCACGCGGCAGGCCGGCGCCATCAACAATCCGAAATATACGGCGCAGGGCAATGTGGGCTTCACGCGCGACGTGTTCGGGATCGATTTCCAGGCGAACTACCAGAGCGGCGTCGTCTACCTCCGCTCCAATACGGTCGAAACGCAGGATATCCTGAAGCTCGGCGACTACTGGAACTTCAACCTCAGCACCTCGCTGCGCATCGCAGAGAGCTCAGTGTTCCGGTTCACGATCTCGAACCTGACCGACAAAATGCCGCCCTTTCCGCTCGGCACGCTCGCATTCGGTGCCTACGACTTCCTCGGTCGCCGGTTCGCGGTGTCGTTCCAGCACAAGCTGTAAGAGCCGAGCTACTCGCACATAAAGACGGCCGTTCCGGACAACCGGAACGGCCTTTGTCATTTCCTCGAACGCACCACCGGGCAGCGCAGTTCTACCCCCAGAGGGTTTCGCGATAGCGGGCAAAGCAACGCGCTCCGCACCGCAGCCGCATCAGTGCACCTTCTGCCATCGCCGTCGCACGGCGTGGGTCTTCGCTGACCAGCGGGCGCACCGCCTCGCGGTTCCAGTCCGCGCTATGCTTGATGTCGAGCACCGCATGCAGGTCGAAATACCGCCGCTCGCGGTCGTTCAACCCGATCCGGCGCAGACCCTTCGCGGTCAGGCCCGAGCGCGCCGGCGCCGTCAGTTCGATCACGCCCAGCGCGCCAACGCTATGCCACGCATAACGCCGCGTCGTCGCCATCGCCGTCATCGCGTTCGCAAGTGCGAGGCTTTCCCAGATCGTCGTCTCGATCACCGGGTTCACCGCCAGCGTCTCGACCAGCGCATCGAGCATCGGGCCGTGCATGCCCTTCAAGTTACCGCGGCCCATCTCGTCCCAATAGTTCCGCGCCAGTTCCAGCTTGGCCCGCGCCGGCAGCTTCACCTGCGTATACGCAACGAGATCGTCGAACCCGGCCTCGCCCGCCGCTTCCTGCTCGAAGAACCAGCGTAGTTCATCGCGCGTCGCGGTCTCGGCCAGCCAGTCGAACAGCGGGTCATGCTGCCCTGGCCCGATCGCCTCGAGACCCTCGAACCACGCGATGAAACCCTCGACATCGGTCGGCACCGCCGCCGCTTCCGCCGTCACCTCGGCGCGCAGTTCCTCGATGAACCCGCCTTCAAGGCGTAGCATCCGCGTATCTCGGTCGAGCGTCTCCTGCCAGTCGACAGACGGCATTGCGGGCTCGAGCCGTTCGCGGTTCCAGTGCGCGAGCCCGCGCTGGAAACTATCGGTCAGGAATTGGGACGCACGCGGTGCGCCGTCCACCAGAGGTCTGGAGGCCATTTTCATCATCCAATCGGTCGAATATAGACGATGAGCGGTTGAACGGCACGCATGTTCCGTTGATTCACTTGGATCAACGCGAAACTGGTCGCCGTTGTTACCGAATCGGGCCGTCCGCCCTACCCTGCACGAACTGGTCCACATAGGGGTTGCCGGAATCGTACAAGCGATCCTGCGGCCCTTCCCAGATGATCCGCCCGTCGTACAGCATTGCCACGCGGTGCGCGATCTTGCGCGCGGATGCCATGTCGTGCGTGATGGTCAGCGCCGTCACGCCCAGATCCTCGACCAGGCTGACGATCAGGTCATTGATCACGTCGGCGCGGATCGGGTCGAGCCCCGTGGTCGGTTCGTCAAAGAAGATGATCTCCGGGCGCGGCGCGATCGCGCGGGCCAGCGCGACGCGCTTCTGCATGCCGCCTGACAATTCGTTCGGCCGCAGATTCAGGATTTTCCCGTCCAGCCCGACGCGCTCCAAATTCTCCTCGGCCACCTTCTTCATGTGCGCCGTGTCGCGCGACCGGCCCTGCGTTAGCCCGAACGTCACGTTGCGCCACACCGGCAGTGAATCGAACAGCGCCGATCCCTGGAACAGCATGCCGAACTTAGCACGCACCCGCTCCTGATCTTTGCCGCGCAGGCCGATCACGGACTCGCCGTCGACCAGGATCGATCCGGCATCGGGCTGGATCAGCCCCAGGATGCACTTCAGCGTCACCGATTTGCCGCTGCCCGACTGGCCGATGATCGCCAGCGACTCGCCCGCCTCTATCGACAGGTCGACACCGTTCAGGATGGCGCGCTCACCGAACCGCTTGGTCACGCGGTCCAGGACGATCTTCGGGCCGGCGCTCATCCGAATGCCATCACGGTGATGATCAGGTTGGACGACAGGATCAGGATGAACGCAGACACGACCGCATCGGTCGTCGCGCGCCCCACGCCGGCCGCCCCGCCCTCGGTCCGGAACCCGTGATAGCAGCCCATCAGCGCGATGAAGAAACCGAACACCGCCGCCTTGGCCAGCGCCATCTGGAAATCGTCCGCGCTGATGAACTTGCGCGTCATCGACAGGTAGTTCGCCGCGTTGAACCCCAGCTTGTGCACCGCCAGCAGATAGCCGCCCATGATCCCGATCGCGTTGGCGACCAGCACCAGCAGCGGCATCGTGATCACCGCCGCGAACAACCGCGGAGCAAGCAGATAGCGGTACGGATCGGTCCGCAGCGTCGTCATCGCGTCCATCTGCTCGGTCACACGCATCGTGCCAAGTTCGGCCGCCATCGACGATGACACCCGCCCGGCAACCATCAGGCCGACCAGCACCGGACCCAGTTCGCGCACCATGCCGATCACCACGACGGCCGGCACGGTCGACTGCGCACTGAACCGCGAACCGGCGGTGTAGATCTGCTGCGCCAGCGCCGCACCGGTGAAGATCGCGGTCAGCCCTACGACCGGCAGCGAGAACCAGCCGAGATGCAGCATCTGCTCAAGCAGGCGACCGGGGTAATAGGGCGGGGTCAGCCCGCGGACGACGGTTTCGAACCCGAACCGGGCCACCCGGCCGACACCCGCGAACAACGCCATCACCAGCCGCCCGACCGAAGCGAAGAAGGCGATCCCCGCCACACCGATTGCCCGCGCACTCATTCGTTCCGCTGATAGCGGCGGAGTGTGCGGATGGGCAAGCGGTTTGCTACCCGGCCCGGACTGCGGGCTATTGATTGATCAGGCGGGATATTGCGCGAAACAGTGCACGTTCAATACCACTTCCATTTCACCATGCCGGGCGTGATGCCGTTTCGGCAGCATCGCCGCGCCGTTCGTCCAGCGGAATGCGCCCTCCTCGACCGCGTGAAACCCGGACCCCCAGTCGGGGGTCGCCGCAGCGACCTGGGTTTCGCCGGACGCGTCCCGCACCAGAAAGCCGCGGAGCGCCACGCCCAGTTGCCGAAAGTCGCGTGCCGAACGGGTGAAGGCCGGAACCGCGTGGCGCGACCCGATGCGGATATCGCCGGTCCCGGCACCGACGCGGAACCCGTAAAAATTGCCGTCGATCATGCATGGGTCCACCCGCACGTCGTCCACCATGAGATGGAGGTCCGGATCGTCCGTGACGACGCGGTCGTCCGCCCCGGCGCGGTCCGCAAGCGACCGCCAGACCGCATCGACGGCCGGTCCTTCCGACACGATCGGCGCACAGGGCGGCATCGCGACGGTCTCGTTCAAGCATCCGTCCGCGAAGCAAAACGCGTCACGGTTCCCGTCGTTTCGGTAGCTTTCCGCCGGTGCCCCTTCCGCCAGCAGGATGTCGTGGTCGGCCAGTTCCAGATGATGATAATCCACCCGATCGGCGTCTTCGTCCCACAGGATCGACCGTCCGTTGATCAATTCGCCGATGGGAATTAGGACCCGACCGAACAGGAACGAGTGCCCGCGGGTGACGCGCAGGTCGCGCATCGGCACGCCCATCGCGAACGCGTCGCGCCGGACGATGACGGGGCGGGCATCGCCCCGGGCGGGTGCCGATCCACCGCCTATCCAGACCACCGGCTTCGCATCGCCGGCGGCGGTCGTCACCAGGTCGCCGATCGCGATGTCCTCGACGGAACGGAGCCCGTCCGGCGTCGAGATCGCGGTCCCGCGACAGAAGCAGACCGGCACGGCTTCCGCGGACACCACCGTCTCCCCGGCTGCATTACCGTACACGATGAAACGGGTGGTGTTGGCGTTCACCAGGCTGACTTGGATGGGATAGGTACTGCTGCCCTGAACCTGCAACAGGCCTTTATCGACATCGTTGCTCAGCGTGACCGACGCGTCATACCGGATCGACGGGATGGTGATCGTGCCGCCCTGCTGCAGGGTGATCGAGTCGGGGCGACCGGAAACGAGACGCAGGTCACCGCCGAACCCGACCGTGATCGCCTGCATATATGTGGTGTCCGGAGCGGCGCCGGCCACGGGGCTGGCGCCGTCATATCCCGCTTCGGTGATGACCATCTTTCCACCGGATGCGACGAACATGTCGCGGACCGACCCCGAAACATATTGAATGCCGCCGTCCTGGATGAACCCGTTGGTCGCGCTCGCGCCCGCGGCGATATGCTCGATCCCACCCCTGATGATGGTCCCGAAATCCGTACTGCCCGCGTTGAGGAAATATTCGCCGCCGACGTTGATCGAGTTGCCGTCGACCCGACCATAATCGACCGTCATGACCCCACCGCTGTTGACGGTGACGAAACTGGCATACGGACCGTTGTTGAGGCTCTGGTCCGGCCCGATCAGCCGCAGGATGTCTCCGTTGTTCAAGATCAATGAGCTCGGCGCAGATTGCCCGTCGCCGACGATTGTCTCGGTCATGAACTCGACTTCCTTGGATCAGGCCACGGAAGTAAAGCTGACAGACGTTCATCGTATCCGCAACCCGTCCGATGGACGAACGTGAACAACTCGCGGGGTCCGATCGGCCAACCGGCGCCGATCGCCGTCTGTCGACGACCCGCCCTATCCCAGCGCCGCCCGTGCCTTGTCCCAGTTGCGCCCGTCAAACGGCACCGTTGTGACGGACAGCCCATGATCCTCGTCCAGGCAGCGCAGGTTCACGCTGATCGCGTCCGGGTGCGACCGTGGGCGGTAGAAGCTCTTGATCCCGCATTGCGTGCAAAAAATGTGACGGGCCTTGCCCGAACCGAACCGGTACGTCGTCGTATCGCGCTGCCCATCGACCAGCCGGAACTTGTTCTCCGGCACGATCAGGTGGAGATACCCGGTCATCGCGCAGATCGAGCAGTTGCAGTCGAGCACCTCGACCGCGTCCGGCACCGACGCCTCGAACCGCACCAGCCCGCAATGGCATCCACCTTCGACCAACATTTGTATTTCCTCACCTTCCCTCGACACGGGATGACGCGCGGCCCCGGCCCGTCCCCGGCATCGCCGCAATCCGAGTCGCCGTCGCCACCATCGACCCCGCGCCCTGGGCCGGCGGCTCGACACGGCTCACGGGACCGCCCAGACACCGGCACGGCGCCCGTCGGCACCGGATAAAGTCATCTTCTCCACAGCGCTAGACTTGGTTCATGCGCCGCCCTGCGGACGGCGAAACGCTGGGCGTGCTCTGTCACCGGCGACCAGCGGCGATGCGCGACGGCACGCCCAGTCGCGTGACGTGCAGCAAGGGCACTTGATATCCGCCTGCCCTCCGGCCTGCTGCGACATTGCAGCCGTTATGAACTTCGTAGGCGAGTTGATACCCTTCGGATGCCGTAACATGCGCATCGAACCGACGGCCGATCACAACAGACATTTGCGAAGCCGACGGCATCGGGGCGGTGAGGCGGAACTCGGAATAACGGAGAGTTCCGAAACGGCATCCGTCAGGCCAAAGCGACGTGGTCGCCGGTCCGCGCGGGCTAGCCGCTGATGTCGCCTGACGGAAATGCGATCCGGAAGAAAACGCGGATCGGTCCATAGTTCGGACTGAGGTCGGCGCAAAGCGGAAGCGGACTTAGAAGCGGACGCAGCGACGCTTCGGTGCCGCGGTCGGCGGCGAAAGGTGATGCTTTCATTGGAACGATGCTCCTGCGGCCATGGCTTTGGTCGGACTGAACCCCTGTTGCTCGAGAAAGGCATTGAGCGCAGTGACCAGCGCCTGCGCGACCGGGATGGGAAGCGTCACGCGACCAACGACCACGCGTTCCAGAACCGGATTTGCCCGTGCATGATCGCAGCGCAGGCTATCCAAGGTCAGTTGGACGGCGCCGCCCATGTTACAGAAGCCGGCAACGCCGGTCGCGAACAACTCTGGCGAGAACGGATTGTCGATCAGAGCCGGGTAGGGTTGCGCCTCGGGTTCCGGTCGAGGAAAGGACGCCTTAGCGGAAATGAACATCGCGAACACCTTTTCTGTCACATGACGGATTGCTCGCAATGCGGCGGGCGCAGACTTTTGCCGACCAATTCGTCATGAGGGTGTTGTACGGACAACACGTGTCCAGCATATTTCTCGCCTACGGTCACGAATTCATGGGCCTGGCACGGCCATTCACCCGGTAGCCCGTCGACCCGCCGCTAACGCCGGTTCCTGCCGGTTGACCGGTCCGCTCCGCTACGCAGCATTCACACCTGCTTCCATTGGGCGGCAAGCATCGAACACAACAGGTCGACATAGCGCCAGCCATCTGCACGCGCGGCGATCGCGGACAGGCAATCCTGGTCGTCACGCCCCGGCCGCCCTGGACCAGTCATGTTCGGTTTCATGTTGAGGTCGAACAGTTTGAAAACTCCCTGCCGGTCGGCACGGCAATCGATCCGGATCACGGCACGCGCGTCGACAAGCGCGGCCGCCGCGACACAGCTTCCCGTCATCGCTGCGATTGCCGGGTCGCTCAGACGCTCGGCATCGATCGCGACACTGTTGGCCGTCACAGGTACGTCGCCATTATAGGGGGCCACACCACCGCGCTGATCGAAGCGGTAGACGGGCCTCAAGGTCCAATGCGTCTGCGCTCGGGATCCGTCCGGACGGGGCGAGGCCGGTGGCATCACCGTAACGGTCATCTCGTCGCCGGCGAGATACTCCTCGACCATCAGCGTCTCGCCAAAGGTCGCGGCGGCGATCAACGTCGCAGAAGCGGTTCGCAGTTCGGTCATGGTCTCCACGAGAGTCACACCCTGGCTCCCCCGCCCCCGGACTGGCTTGACGATCAGGGGAAAGGTCATGCCGCGCGCGGCGCAAGCCTGCCCGACGTCAGCCAGTGCGCACACGCCCGCGCGGGCTGTAACGGATATCAGAAAGGACTGCGCCACCGGCAAGCCCGCGTCTGCCAACATCCGATTGGTCGCGAACTTGTCGTCGAACGCCTGCATGGCGGCCGGAACCTGGCCGACGATGTGGACGTCGGCGAGTACGGTCTCGAGCGGATGTCCTTCGAACAGGATGGTGTTCGCCCAAAGCACAGAGGCCCCGGCGTTCTTTGCCTGTCGGATTCCCTCGAGGGTGTCGGGGAAAACCCACTCGAGCGGACTGTGCGGATCTGGCGAAGAGGTCGGCGTGACGACGTCGACTCCTGTGTTCCGCAGCGCGAATGCTATGTCCGCCCCGCCGTCGGAGTAACCGCCGGGCTTCGCATCCTTCCGCAACCCGTCGATCGATGGCGGTGGCAGCGCTTGATACAGAATGGCGACTGGCGCAGTCTTCATGTGCAAATCTCCGGACAGGACGGCCGTAGCGCGCGCCGCCCTTTCCGCGCAACCGCGCGGCAGGTGATGCGGCGGCATGGCTGTCGATAGCGGACCGTCGCCCCTCGGGACGTTCAGGCATGTTCCACCGGCCGGTAAGTCATTCCCTTGACGCACAGCTGTCACGGAACCGTCTCGCCGGTTCCCTAGCCGCAGCGGCATGAATGCACGTGAAGCTTCAATACGCGCCAGCGGACTGATGCTTGGCTGGACCAGGTTGCGTGACCAGATCGCGCGGCGGACGAAGCGGGACGATGCCGAGGATCTGCTGCACGATGCCTGGATCGGGCTGGCGGAACGAAAGGTCGTCGCCGACAATGCCGCCGCGCTTCTCGCCCGTGCCGCCACCAATCGCGGTTATGACGCATGGCGGCGCGAACGGCGCATCAACACCGGCCCCGCAATCGATCTAGCGGCCGATGTCCTCCCCGATCAGCGTCCCTTGCAGGACGAGGTTCTCATCGCCCGTCACCGTCTGGAACGGCTGCGTCGCGGCGTCGAGCAACTCAGCCCGCGGACCCGCGAGATCTTCTTGATGCACCGGCTCGGCGGTCGTAAATACCGGGAGATTGCCGAGGAACTCGACATCAGCCAGAGCGCTGTGGAAAAACATGTGGCGCGTGCGATGTCGCATCTGACCGATTGGATGGAGAATTGGTGACGTGACCTTCCGCGGCGAGCCGGCGACATTCAACCGGCAGGCGGCGGACTGGATTGCGCGGCTGCATGCGGACGACCGCACGGATCACGACAAGACGGCGTTCCGCGCCTGGCTGGACGCCGATCCATGTCATGCCGACGCGTTCGAACGCGCATCGGCGATTTGGGACTCTGCCGGCGGCCTGACTGCTCCAATGCCGGCGGCTCGCCCGTCCCTGCCATCCCGCCGCGCGGTCATGGCCGGTGGCGCAGCGCTGCTGGTCGCCGGGGCGTCCTCCGTTGGCTGGCGCGCGGCGAATGCGGGCGTCTACCGAACCGATGTCGGCGAACAGCGTCGTTTGGTTCTGGACGACGGCACGCGGGTCATGCTCGATACCGACACCCGCATTCGTTTCCGCGCGGCCACGGACCTGCGCACACTCTCCCTGTCCGCGGGGCGGATCGACCTCGATGTCGCTGCCGATCGCCGCCCGTTCGCTGTGCAGGCCGGCGGCCGCCGCGTGCTGATGCAAACCGGTCGTCTGGACATCCGCTACGACGCCGGACAGGCGGCGGTGACCGCCCTCGACGGGACCGCCCGGATCGAGACGTCGGGATCGTCCGTCCCGCTGCGACCGGGTCAGCGCATCGCCATGGCCGATGGCCGCCCCGACCGGGTGGATCGTCCCGAACTGGACGATCTGGTCGCCTGGCAGACTGGGCGGCTGGCGTTCCGCGACGAGACACTGGCGCAGGCGACGGCGGAAATGAACCGCTACACGGATCGGACGCTGGTCGTGGTCGATCCGCGGGCCGCGGCCATGCGGTTCACCGGCCTGTACCGTGTGGGCGATCCGGAGGCGTTCGCGCGGTCGCTGGCCGTCTTGCTGCCAGTACGGGTCGATGCGGACGCCGGCGTCATCCGCATCTCGGCGACCGGCTGAAAATTATTTCACGGATCCGGCTGAGGTAAATCCACCCCCGTTCGTCGGGGATGCGGCGCCCGCTGGGGGGCGTGGGACGGGGACCTTAAATGACGAACTTGAAGCAGCGGCTATGCCGTTCGGCGGCGCTTGCGCTTGCGCTCTCCACGGTGGCCATGGCCGATGCCGCAAGCGCGCAGACTGCGCAGCGGCGGGTCCGGCTGACCATCGCCGCGCAGTCGTTGGACCGTGCGCTGGAACAGGTTGCCCGGCAGAGCGGGAACGACATCCTGTTCACCCGCGCGACGGTCGCGGGCGTCCAGGCGCCGGCGCTGAACGGTGCATTCGCGGCCGAGACGGCCGTTCGCCAGCTGATCGCCGGTACGTCGTTGACCGTGACGCGGGACGCTGCGGGCGCGTTGATCGTCCGCCCTCTGCTGGCGGCGGCCCAGCAAACGCCCCTGACCGCCCCCACCGCAAGCGCCGTCGCGGCCAGTGAATCCGACATCGTCGTCACCGGCAAGTTTTCGGACGGCGTAGAAGCGGCGCTGGACGTCAAGCGTAACGCGGACTCGATTTCGGACGCGGTCGTCGCCGCCGACATCGGCAAGCTGCCGGCGTTCAACGTCGCCGAAGCGCTGCAACGCGTGCCTGGCGTCACGATCGTACGCGAAGCGGGCGAAGGCCAGTTCATCAGCGTGCGCGGCCTGGGCCCCAATTTTCAGGCCGTCACTTTCGACGGCATGCCGCTCGCCTATAACGAGAATATCCGCAATTCCGGCCAGTCCGGTCGCCAGTTCCGGCTCCAGGTGCTGCCCGCCACGCTGATCGACAGCGTCGTCGTCATCAAGTCGCCGACCGCCGATCTGGTCGAAGGCGGAATCGGATCGACGGTCGACATCCGGCTGATCGACCCCCTTGATCGCAAACCCTTCATCGCGGCCTCGGCCTTTGCCGGCTATGAGGAGCGGACCGATACCGTCAATCCCAACGGTTCACTGTCGGCCGGCTGGCGCAACGCGGACGAAACGTTCGGCGTGTTCGGCGGCGTCTCCTATTCCAAGCGGGAAGTGCAGTTCGACCGGTTGCGCACGGGCTGGGAAACGGCCGTTGTCGCAGGGCTCGGTTCCATCCGCATACCGTCCGACGCCCAGACCTATCTCGAACTCGAAAATCGCGAACGCATCAGCGGTGTCTTGGGCGTTCAATGGCGGCCGGCCCCCAATCTGGAATTCAGCGTCGACGGGCTCGTGTCGCAGTTCAACAACGAAACGACCGAACGCCGCCTAACCTATTACATCCCCAGCCAGATTTCGCGGCTCGACGTGTCGAGTGCGGTCGTCGAGGACGGCCGGCTGGTCGCGGGCACCATCCGCGGCGCCCGTATCCGCAACTATGCCGAGTATCTCGACCAGTCGCATCGCAATTCGCAACTGAACGCGACGATGAAGCTCGATCTGGGCGACTGGCACATCGAGCCGCGGTTCAGCTATGCGCGCGCCGACAGCGATCTCGACACGCCGATCCAGCGTGTCCAGTACCGCACGGCGAACGGCCAGGGCGGCGATCTGACCTTCGATTTCCGCGGCGATCCGCTGGATACCGGGTCGATCAACGCGCTGTATACCAGCCTCGACCTGACCGATCCGTCGAAGATGATCTATGAAAGTTTCGCGGTGCGGCCGATCAATTCGCGGGACGAGGACAAGACGGGTGTCCTCAACATCTCGCGCAATCTCGATTTCGGGCTTGGCGCGCTGCGGTTCACCAAGCTGGCGTTCGGCGGCCAATATTCCGATCGTTATCGCGACTATCAGCGCCGCGATCGCAGCACGACGGTGTTGCGTGACGGGGTGACGCGGACCGACGCGTTTCTCGACTATCCAACACCCAGCAACGCCTTCGATCAATCGATCGACACGTTCCAGTCGTGGACCAACGTCGATTGGGACCTGTTCAACAAGTCCTACGTGCTGAAAGACGAATTTGACGGCGTGAACCCCAGCACCGACGATCTGGTCGCGACCGCGGCGGACCTTCAGAATTCCTACCGCATCGGCGAGGAAATCGCCGCGGGCTATGGCCGCGTCGATTTCGCGGCCGATCTTGGCCGCGTGCCGTTAAGCGGCAATCTCGGTCTGCGCTACGTATACACCGCCACCGACGTGCTGGGCACGACGGTATCGCCGGTGGTCGACGCCGCAGGCAAGGTATCGACCGCGGCGACGCCGAACCGGACGAAGGCCAGCTATTCCACCTGGCTGCCCAGCTTCAACGCGAGTTTCGGACTGACTGACGAGATCAAGCTGCGACTGGCGGCATCACGGACGATGACCCGTCCGTCGCTGTCTGAACTGCGCAATTCCATCAACACGAACAGCGTGACCGTCACCAACATCTACAATCTGGGCGCCGCCGCGCTGGCGGACCCGACGATCAACCTGACCGCATCGGCCGGCAACCCGAACCTGCGCCCCTACACCTCGTGGAATTACGACCTGTCGTTCGAATGGTATTTCAAACGCTTCGGGGCGTTCACCGCGGCTGCGTTCCACAAGGATATCAGTGACTATATCGCGTCCGATTTCGAAACTCGGTCGCTCGCTTTCTCGGTCAGCGACGGCTCCACGCTGCCGGTGGACGTGCTGGTGTCCACCCCGACCAACGTCGGCGATGCCACCATTTCGGGGATCGAATTCGGCTACACCAACCGGCTGCCGTTCGGTTTCGGCATTACCGCCACCGCCACCTTCACAACGTCGGATCTGAAACTGAACTCGTCGAGCGCGGGCACACGGTCCGCCGGGGTCATGGGCGTTTCAGACACCAGCTATTCGATCACCCCGTTCTTCGAAAGTGGTCCCTTCGAATTCAACGTCAGCTACACCTATCGCAGCGCCTATATGACGGACTCCGGCGCAGTCGTGACATCGCTGCCGACAACCGATGATGTCGTTGCTTATTACCAGGACGGTTACGGGATCGTCGATCTCGGCGCGAGCTATCAGCTGCGGCCGAATGTCGAACTGTTCGCCCAGGCGGTGAACATCCTCGACCAGCGCCAGGTATCCTACGCGGGGACACGTGACGAGGTATCGGAGATCCATACCTTCGGCCGCACGGTCAACCTCGGCGTCCGCGCGAAGTTCTGACAGGCAACCGGCCGGCCGGCGCGACATGGCACGTCGTTCCGGCCGGTCCCAACAACAAGGCGGCGCATATCAGTCAGTCTCGACGACTCGCCGGCATCCGTTCACAGAAGCCGCGCGGCACGCGTCGGAAACTCCGGTCCGCGGACGGTCATCCGGCTGGCATCGTAGGGCTGCTGCAACGCCACGACATCGTCGTAGCGGCCCGTCAGCCACCGGTCCCAGTCCGCTTCTTCAAGTACGGTGATCATTGCCTTGGGATGAATCGGCGCGACAAGGTCGTTCGGATCGCAGGTCACCATCGTGAAGCCGGCGCCCGAGGCAGTGCCCTGCCAGAAGCCGGCGACCGCAAAGATCGGCTGGTCGATAACGCTGAACCACATCTCGCCCTTGATGGGTTTGCCACCGCCGACATCATGGGTGCCGGGCGTCCATTCGCAGAATTCAGTCAGCGGGATGAGGCAGCGGCTCTCCGGCCTCTCCGCCAGCCGCCGCCACTGCGGCAGCGCGAGCTGCCGGACATTGGTCATCGGGAACTTCGCCTGACCGCCGAGCACGTCCCAGGCCATGACGTCGAGCCCCAAACCGCGCCCATCATGACGCAGGATCCAGGCACGACCCCGCGGAACAAGTTCCTGCGGTTGAAAGCGATTGTCCATCGGACGATCGACAACCCATCCCGCCCCGAACCGCGTCCGGATCGTGTCGGGCTCGCCGGCCATCCGCGCGCGGTTGCACACGCCGGTCAGACGTCGTCGGGTTCGCGCGGGACGAGATCACCGGCGGCGTTCGTCTCGGTCTCGTCCCAGGTGCCGGGCCGCTTCGTCACGCCGCCCGGCTTGGCCGTGTCTTCGATCCCCGGCTTCTCCGCATCGTCGATGCCGTTCAGGTCTTCGCTTCCGGTCCGTGCCATGCTCGTCTCCGTCGTCCTACCGACGGTTGAACGCAGCAGACCGCCGCCGCGTTCACTCCACCGTCACCGACTTGGCCAGGTTGCGCGGCTGGTCGACGTCCGTGCCCTTCAGCACCGCGACATGGTACGCCAGCAGCTGCACCGGGATCGCATAGACGATCGGCGCGATCAGCGGGTGGACCTTGGGCATCGTGATCGTCGCCAGGCAATCCTCGCCCGCCGCCTGGATCCCGTCATAGTCGGAGATCAGAACCACCTTGCCGCCGCGCGCCTGCACCTCCTGCATGTTCGACATCGTCTTCTCGAACAGCGGGCCGGACGGCGCCAGCACGATCACCGGCACATGATCGTCGATCAGTGCGATCGGCCCATGCTTCATCTCGCCCGCGGCATAGCCCTCGGCATGGATATAGCTGATCTCCTTCAGCTTCAGCGCCCCCTCCAGCGCCAGCGGATAATCCGGCCCGCGCCCCAGATACAGCACGTCGCGCGCGCCCGCGATCTGCCCGGCCACCACCGCGATCGCCTCGTCATAGGCCAGCGCCGCGTTGATCGCCGCCGGTGCCTCCTCCAGGTGGCGCACGATCTCGCGCTCCTCCTTGGGGCTCAGCTTGCCGCGCGCCCGCGCCAGGTTCGCCGCGAGCGCCGCCAGCACCGCCAGCTGGCACGTGAACGCCTTGGTCGACGCCACGCCGATCTCCGGCCCGGCATGCGTCGGCAGCAGCAGGTCCGCCTCGCGCGCCATCGTGCTGGTCGGCACGTTGACGACCACCGCGATCTTCTGGCCCCCGGCCCGCGCATGACGCAGTGCCGCGAGCGTATCGGCGGTCTCGCCGGACTGGCTGATGAACAGCGCCAGCCCGCCTTCCTCCATCACTGGATCGCGATAGCGGTACTCGGATGCTACATCGATTTCGACCGGCAGCCGCGCGAACCGTTCGAACCAGTATTTCGCGACCATCCCGGCATAATAGCTCGTCCCGCACGCCACCACCGTCACGCGGCGGATGTCGGCGAAGTCGAAATCCGGGATCGGCAGCGCGACCTGCCCGTCGAGCGGCCTGAGGTAGCTGCGCAGCGTCTGCGCCACCACGATCGGCTGCTCGTAAATCTCCTTCAGCATAAAATGGCGGTGGTTGCCCTTGTCGATCTGCGCGCCGGACACGCCCGACAGCGTGATCTCGCGCTCCACCGGATTGCCGTCGCGGTCGTGGATCGCGGCCCCCTCGCGCGTCACGACGACCCAGTCGCCCTCCTCCAGATACGCGATCCGCTGCGTCAGTGGCGCCAGCGCCAGCGCGTCGGACCCGAGGAAGGTCTCGCCGTCGCCGTACCCGACCACCAGCGGCGAACCGAGCCGCGCGCCGATCAGCATGTCCGGCTGGTCGCGGAACAGGATCGCCAGCGCGAACGCGCCATGCAACCGCTTCAGCGCCGCCACCGTCGCGGCCTCCGGCGTCGCGCCCGCCTCGACCTGTTCGGAGATCAGGTGCGCCACCACCTCGCTGTCGGTCTGGCTCTCGAATACCCGCCCCCGCGCGGTCAGCTCGTCGCGCAGTGCCTTGAAATTCTCGATGATCCCGTTGTGGACGATCGCCACCCGGTCCGTCGCATGCGGATGCGCGTTGCTCGTCGTCGGCCCGCCATGCGTCGCCCAGCGCGTATGGGCGATCCCGATCGCCCCGCTCAGCGGCTCCGCGTCCAGCACCCGCGCCAGATTGTCCAGCTTCCCCTCCGCCCGTCGCCGATCCAGCTGCCCGTCATGGATCGTGCAGACCCCCGCGGAATCATACCCGCGATATTCCAGCCGCCGCAGCCCCTCGACCAGCCGCCCCGTCACGTCGCCCGCGCCCACGATCCCGATGATGCCGCACATGATATCGTCCTTTCATGACCTCCCGCACGCGTGGAGAGTCGTCATCGTCATTGCGGCCCACCAAACCCGTTCGGTTCGAGCCTGTCGAGAACCCTTCACCACTCCGTTCGGTTCGAGCTTGTCGAGAACTTGCGCAGTTCTCGACAAGCTCGAACCGAACGGGTCCTAGGAAGAGGTCATAGCATCACAACATCACCGCTTCGCCATCCGCGCCCGGAACCGCGCCGCCCAGCCGGGATGCGCCTCCTGCCGCCCGCGCGCCACGACCAGCGCATCGGCCTCGACATCGCGCGTCACCACCGACCCGGCCCCCACGATCGCCCCGTGGCCGATCACGACCGGCGCCACCAGCGCGCTGTTCGATCCGACGAACGCCCCCGCGCCGATCACCGTCCGCGCCTTGTTGTACCCGTCGTAATTGCAAGTGATCGTCCCCGCGCCGACATTCGCCTTCGCCCCCACATCCGCATCGCCGATGTAGGACAGGTGGTTCACCTTCGCCCCCGCGCCCAGCACGGCCTTCTTGATCTCGACGAAATTGCCGACCTTCGCCCCCGCGCCGATCTCCGCCCCCGGCCGCAGCCGCGCATACGGGCCCACGTCCGCGCCCGACGCGATCGTCGCCCCCGCGATATGGCTGAACGCATGGATCGTGACCCCGTCCGCGACCACCGCGCCCGGCCCGAACACCACGTTCGGCTCGATCGTGACGTCGCGCCCCACCACCGTATCATGCGCGAACCAGACCGTGTCGGGCGCGATCAGCGTCGCGCCGTCCGCCATCGCCTGCACCCGGCGCCGCGCCTGCCACCCGGCCTCGACCGCGGCCAGCTCGCCGCGGCTGTTGATCCCGGCCACCTCCGCCGGGTCGGTCTCGACCACCGAGGCATGGCCCGACAGCGCCACGATATCGGTCAGATAGTATTCGCCCGCCGCATTGTGATTGCCGACCCGCGCCAGCAGGTGCCACAACGCATCGGACCGCACCGCCATCAACCCGCTGTTGCAAAGGTCGACCATGCGCTCGGCCTCGTCCGCATCCTTATACTCGACGATGCGGTAGACGACCCCGTCCGCCGCGATCACCCGGCCATAATGCGCCGCGTCGTCAGGCCGGAACCCCAGCACCACCACCGCCGGCGCATCCGCCGCATGCAGCCGCGCGACCATCGCCTGCATCGTGTCGGCCGACACGAGCGGCACGTCACCGTACAGGATCAGCACGTCGCCTTCGAACCCGGCCAGCGCCGCCTCCGCCTGCTGCACCGCATGGCCCGTGCCCAGCTGTGGGTCCTGCACCGCCACCATCACGCCCTGCCCAGCGACCGCCGCCTCGACCTGTTCGCGCCCCGACCCGACCACCACGACCCGCGCCGCAGCCCCGATCGCGTCCACGCTCGCCAGCAGATGCGCCAGCATCGGCCGCCCGGCGATCGGGTGGAGCACCTTGTGCAGGTCCGATTTCATCCGGGTGCCCCGCCCGGCGGCCAGGATGACGGCCGCGAGCGGGCGGAGAGCGGCGGAGGCGGTCTGATCGGTCGACATGGGGGGCGTTCTGCCATGTTACGCTTGCATATTCCATAACGGCCGGGTGACAGCGGCGTCATGCAAACGTCTCGCTTTCCCTTCACCGTCGTCGCCTTCGATCTGGACGGCACGCTCGTCGATACCGCGCCCGATCTCACCGCCGCGCTCAACAATGCGCTGGGGTCGCTCGGCCGCCCCGCGATCGATCCGGAGTCGGTCCGCCACATGGTCGGCCACGGCGCCCGCGCGCTCCTGCGCCAGGGGTTGCAGGCGACCGGCACCTGCGACGAAACGCTGATCGACCGCGGCTTTCCGGTCTTCATCGACCACTATACGGCTCACATCGCCGACACGAGCCGCCCCTATCCCGGCGTCGCCGAGGCACTCGACCGGCTCGACACGCTCGGCGTCAAACTGGCAATCTGCACCAACAAAGCCGAATCGCTGGCGCTCAGACTGGTGGAGGCACTCGGCTGGCAGGACCGCTTCGCCGCGATCGTCGGCGGCGACACGTTGCCGGTCCGCAAGCCCGACCCCACCCCGCTCTTCGCCGCCATCGCCCACGCCGGCGGCGGCCCCGCCGCGTTCGTCGGTGATTCGATCACCGACACCGACACCGCCCGCGCCGCCGCACTCCCTTGCATCGCCGTCACCTTCGGCTTCCGCGACCGCCCCGCCGAAGAGCTCGGCGCCACCGCCCTCATCGACCATTTCGACGAACTGATCCCGGCCCTGACGAAACTGCAATCACCCCAGGTCTGAACCGTTCCCCGGCGCAAGCAGGGGCCTAGATGCAACCGGTCCACCTGGACCCCGGCCTCGGCCGGGGAACATCTGCTTACCGCCGCCACTTCGTCCACAAATGCCGCGCCAGCATCGCCGGCGGCATCCGCAGCCAGTGCGACCGCACGTAGAACGCCAGCCGCGTGCCGCGCCGCACGTCGCGGCCCCACCCGTCCACCGCCAGCATCCGCCGCCGGAAAAGCCGGTCCACCACCGTCAACCGCTGCCATCCCTCAGGCACCACAGTCCCGTACAACGCATGCGCCAACCGCCCAGCCCGCGCCACCGCTGGCTCGAGCCCATGCATTGCCGCCCGCGCCGCCAGCCCGTCCGTCCCACTCTCCCCGATCAGGCAGTGAATATCCCACAGATTGCGCAGCCCCCCGGCCAGGTCGCCATCCGCGAACAGATGCGCCGCCGCATGGACGATCCGGTCATGCGCGCACAGCATCCGCAACCCGTCCGGCAACACAATGCTGTCCGCCAGCATCAGCGCCGCATCCGGCGTCGGCCGCGCGGTCAGCGGCAGGATCGTGTGATGCACGTCGATCATCCGGTCGCGTGACGTGTGGATCAGCGGCGGCAACTCGTGCATCCAGCGCCGGTAATAAGCATCGTCATACGGGTCGGGCTTCACCCACTCCCACCCCGCCGCGAGCAACGCGGCCTCGACCGCATCCAGCGCGTCGCGTGGCACCAATATATCGAGATCCCCGATCGACCGCCCCAACCCCGCTGACAGCCCGCCGGCGGCATAGGCCGTCCCCTTCAGCAGCACGACCGGCACCCCCAGCGCCGCCAGCGCGCGCCGTGCCATCTCCGCCTCCCATAAGGCCGACCGCCGCTCCTGCGCCGCCTGCACCAGCGCGTTGTCGCACCATGTCGCGACCGTATCCGGCAGCGCCACCCCGGCCAGCCGCTCCGCCAGCGTGCCGGCCAGCCGCTCCGCCAGCGCCGCGCACAGCATCGCCGTCCAGCGCGCGTCGTCGAACCCGACCGCCCGCCCCGGCACCGCCAGCACCTCCGTCAGGTCATCCGCCGCCCGGCTCACAGCGCGTCCCACAACTGCTCGACCAGCGCCACCGCGGTCGCCGTGTCGGGATAGTCGACCGCCACCGTCGGCACCGTCGTCACCAGCCGGGTCAGCGTGTCGTAACCCGCCCGCCCCAGCGGCCCGTAATTGGTCGACGCCTGCGTCAGCCGCACGAACGCCTCGGCCGATCCCATCCCCTCGGCCGCCTCCGCCCCGCCATATTGCGGAAACAGGATCAGCGCCGGCATCGCGGGTTCGTCCATCCGTGCGATCGCCGTCGCGTCGGGGCGCAGATGCCGCAACCGCCCCTTCGGCGTCCCCGTCAGCTCCGCGCCGAACCGCGCTTCCGGCGCGTGACGCAGCATCTCGTCGATCGCCGCGTTCTTCAGGCTCGTCGCGCGTGGAAACGCCCGCGCCGCGCCCGTCGCCAGGTCGATCAGCGCGAACTCGTCGCCCATCAAACGCCATCCACGCGTCGCCAGCACCGCCGCCAGCGTCGACTTCCCCGACCCGGACTCGCCCGACATGATCAGCGCGCGCCCGTCACGCTCCACGCTCGACGCATGAAGCAGCAGCCAGCGCCGCTCGCCCAGCGCCAGTTGCAGGTTCATCCCGATCTCGGCCGCCAGCACGCCGTGCGCCAGGTCGAGCGGCAGCGCCTCCGGCAAGATGTAGTCGCCGCGCACCGCCACCGACGGCCGCACCCAGCGCCGCCACGGCCGCTCCGCCTCCAGCCTGACGGTATAGTCCGGCACCCCGACCGGCGCCGGATAGTCCCGGTACAGCGATTGCAACGCCGCGATCGGCGCGGCCCAGTCCGATCCCACCCGGAACGCGACCGGCCCGATCTTCAGCCCGATCGCATGCCTCATGCCGCGCGGACCAGCCCGCTCGCGGTCAGCTCCGCGATCCGCTCGGCCACGACCGCCGCAACGTCGTCATCGGCCTCGCCGTCCATGTCGTAATCGGCGCGCAGCCGCGTCACGATCTCGTCCGGCGTCGCCGCCCCACGGTCGGGGCCGATCGCCGCCAGGATCTCCGGCACCGGCGACGCCAGCAGGTGCGTCGCGCCCGATGCGGCATGGAACACGACGGCAAAACCTTCCATCGTCACCGACGGCATCGCCGCGTCGGCAATATGACGGCGCGCGGCCATGCGCCCGGCCGCTACTTGGCCCTGATCGAAACGAAGCAGGTGAAACCGCTTTGCCCATTCTGCAACCGCAACATGTAGGCGGTATAGGCCTGCGTCTGCTCGCGCGTCGTGCCGGGGTAGAGCCTGCCCTGCAGCAACGCCTCGCGGATCTCCTGACCCTTCAACGGTTGCGAGGGCGGGCGCACCGCGTTGCGCGTGTACGGCGGCACGACGGTGCCGTCGGCCATCAGCCAGCCGCCCGACTGGCGCGGTTGCGGCACGGGGATCTGGCACGTCAGCACCGACGTCGCGGTCTGCGCCAACGCCGGCCGGATCGTCACGACCATCGACGCGCCCGCCGCACCCAGCATCAGCATCCGCCGCGTGGACGCACCGGCACCGGCGCCCTGGACGGCGTCAGTCGGTGCATCGCTGCCCGCTGCGTCCTGTGCCGCCCGGTCGGCGGCGCCGTCGGTCCTGTCTTCGCTCATCGCCATTCCTGCGCAGTCTTCCACTTGGTGCCTACCAACGAACACCGGTGAAAGCGAGCCGCCGTTGGTCGGGTTAAGGACGATTATGGGACGATCATAGGATTGTCACAAAATCGGCCCTAATGTGGGCCCGATGCGCATAACTCTCGCCCTACTCGCCGGTGTCGTTGCCGGGTTCATCGCCTGGCTGCTCGGCAGTCCGCTGGCGGCCCTGCTGTTCTGCGGCGGCATCGTCGCGGCGATGGCGTTCATCGCGTCGGCACCCTGGCCGACGACGGTGAGTGCGGTCGTACCGGACGATCCGGTCGTCGACGAAATCTGCATCGATCCGGTGCTCGATGCGATCCGCGATCCGCTGCTGGTGATCGAACGACAGCATGTCCGCCACGCTAACCGCGCCGCCCGCGCCTTGCTCGGCGATCATATCGTGGGGGAGGATGTCCGCCTCGCCATCCGCCACCCCGCCGCGGCCGACCGGCTGTCCGGCCGCCGTTCGGGTGACGAAAGCCCCGTCGAACTGGTCGGCCTCGGCGATCACGCGCGTCGTTTCGCGCTCACCGTCCACCCGCTCACCGCCGACGCGCGGCTGGCCCGGCTGGTCGATCGCACCGCAATCCACGCCGCTGAACGGTCGCGCGTCGATTTCGTCGCCAACGCCAGCCACGAACTACGCACCCCGCTGGCGACGCTGCTCGGCTTCATCGAAACGCTGGAGGATCGCAACGCGGCGGAGGACGGCCCCACCCGCGCGCGCTTCCTGAAGATCATGTTCGGCGAGGCGAAGCGCATGCAGCGCCTCGTCGACGACCTCATGTCGCTCAGCCGGATCGAGGCGGACAAGTACAGCCTGCCGCAGGACGCGGTCGCGCTCGACCGGCTGCTCGCCGACGTCCGCCGCGCACTCATCGCGGGGCTCGAACTGGACGAAACGCGCATCGTCGTGACGCATGACGGCACGTCCTGCGCCGTGGCGGGCGACCGGGCGCAGTTGTCGCAACTGCTCCACAACATCATCGGCAACGCGTTGAAATATGGCCGCGCCGGCACGCCCGTCTCGGTCGACCTCAGCGGGTCGGGCGCGGGCATGATCCGGCTGACCGTCGCGGACCAGGGCGAGGGCATCCCGCCCGAACATCTGCCGCGCATCACCGAACGCTTCTACCGCGTCGATCCCGGCCGCAGCCGCGCGCTCGGCGGCACTGGCCTGGGTCTCGCGATCGTCAAGCATATCGTCGAGCGCCACCGCGGCCGGCTGGCGATCGACAGCGTGGTGGGCACCGGAACGACGGTAACCATCATGCTGCCCGTCGTGGCGGAGCTGGAGAGCACGCCGCCACTGTCATCAATCCGTCACGAAAGCGTCACAGGGGAAGAGCCGAAGGGACCTAGCGCGGCGTCACGGGACGCGGCGTGAGCCCCATGGAGCCATCGATGATCAGCAGGACGATGGGTGTGGCATGGGCGGCGCTGGCGCTGTCGGCCTGCTCGAACGGCGGGACGAACGCCTCCCGCGATCAGATCCGCGCTGTCGGGTCGTCGACCGTCTATCCGTTCACCACCGCCGTCACCGAACAATTCGCACGCCGCCAGACGCAGTTCAAGGCGCCGATCGTGGAATCGACCGGCACCGGTGCGGGGATGAAGCTGTTCTGCGCGGGCGTCGGCGCACGCTTCCCCGACATCGAGAACGCCTCGCGCGCCATCAAGAAATCCGAGATGGACGACTGCACGAAGAACGGCGTGCGCAACATCGTCGAGATTCAGATCGGCATCGACGGCATCGTCATGGCCGAAAGTCTGAAGGGCGAGGCGATGCGCCTGACGCCCGCCGACGTCTACCGCGCACTCGCCGCCGATCCCTACGGCAAGCCGCAGACCGCTAAGTTGTGGCGCGACGTGGACCCGGCGCTCCCCGCCATCCCGATCGTCGTCTACGGCCCGCCGCCGACGTCCGGCACGCGCGATGCCTTCGCCGAACTGATCCTGCAAAAGGGCTGCGACGCCGACCCGGCCATGGACGCGCTGAAAAAGGCGGATGCCAAGCGCCACACGTCGGTCTGCACCAAGGTCCGCGAAGACGGTGCCTATGTTGAATCCGGCGAGAACGACAACCTGATCGTGCAGAAACTGTCGGCCAATCCCGACGCGGTCGGCGTGTTCGGCTACAGCTTCCTCGAAGAGAATAAGGACCGGGTCCGCGGCATCCCGATGAACGGCATCGTGCCGACCTACGAGACGATCGCGGACTACAGTTATCCCGGCTCCCGCCCACTCTACATCTATGTGAAGGGGCAACATCTAAACGTCGTGCCGGGCCTGCGCGAACTGGTCGCCGAATATGCCAATGACTGGGGCCGCGGCGGTTATCTGTCGCGCCGCGGGCTGATCGTGGCGCCTGCCGACGTGTCGGAACGCAACCGCCAGATCGCGCTGAACTTCACGCCGCTCGATCCGGCCACGGTGAAATAAGCCATGTCGCCTGCGCTCTTCCTCCTGCTCGTCGCCGGGCTCGCCTTCATCGGCTGGATCACCGGCCGCGCCCGCGCCGCCCGCTTTACCGGCACGGGCGCCAACCGGCCACACAGCCTGCCCGGCTATCATGGCTGGTACGTGGCACTCTGGGCGTTGGCCCCCGCCCTCCTCTTCCTCGCGGTCTGGGGGTTCGTCTCGCCCGGTCTGGTTGACGCGACGGTTACCGCGACGCCGCAATCCGCCGCGATCCGGCTCGATCCGGCCGATCTGACCGCAGAGGTTCGCGCACTCGGCACCGGCGCGCTCACCACCGCGTTCCATCCGGAAGTCGTGCCGCTCGTCCCGGTGTTCCAGCGCGTCCAAACCCATTATGACGTCATCGGCGGCGTCGTCGCACTGCTGCTCGCCTTCGCGGGCGGTGCGTTCGCCTACACCCGCGTGAAACCCGATTTCCGCGCCCGCACCCGCGTCGAACAGTTGGTCATGGCCGCGCTGCTCGGCGCATCGCTCATCGCAGTACTGACCACGCTCGGCATCGTCCTGTCGCTGCTGTTCGAATCGATGCGGTTCTTCGCCCGCGTGTCGCCGATCGAGTTCCTGTTCGGCACGCTCTGGTCGCCGCAGACCGGGGACAGCGGCACGTTCGGCGCGGTGCCACTGTTCTGGGGCACGATCTTCATCGGCGCGATCATCGCGATGATCGTCGCGATCCCGCTCGGCCTGATGAGCGCGATCTACCTGACCCAATATGCCGCGCCCGCCACCCGCCGCTGGATGAAACCGATCCTGGAGGTGCTCGCCGGCGTGCCCACCGTGGTCTACGGTTATTTCGCCGCGCTCACCGTCGCGCCTGCGATCCGTGACTTCGCCGCATTCGTCGGCATCCCCGGCGCCTCGTCCGAAAGCGCGCTGGCCGCCGGGCTCGTCATGGGGGTGATGATCATCCCGTTCGTCTCCTCGATGGCGGACGACAGCATCGCCGCCGTGCCGCAATCGATGCGCGACGGCTCGCTCGCCATGGGCGCCACCACGTCGGAAACGATCCGCAAGGTGCTCGTCCCCGCCGCACTCCCCGGCGTCGTCGGCGGCGTCCTGCTCGCGGTCAGCCGCGCGATCGGTGAGACGATGATCGTCGTGATGGCCGCCGGCCTCGCCGCGAACCTCACCGCCAACCCGTTCTCCAGCGTCACCACCGTGACGACGCAGATCGTCCAATTGCTGACCGGCGACCAGGAATTCGACAGCGCCAAGACGCTCGCCGCCTTCGCGCTCGGCCTCGTCCTGTTCATCGTCACGCTGTTGCTCAACATCGTGGCGCTGCGGGTCGTGAAGAAATATCGCGAGGCTTACGAATGAGTACGATCGCCCCCGCGCTGCAACCGCCGCCGAAGCCGCAGCCGGCACGCGTGCCGACCGACTGGACGACCACGTCGATGCAGGGTCGCATCCGCCGCCGCTACCGTTCGGAACGGCGCTTCCGCCTGCTCGGCGCGGGCGCGGTGCTGCTGTCCTTTGCGTTCCTCGTCTTCCTGCTGATCTCGATGCTCGGCCAGGGACTGCGCGGCTTCACGCAGACGGAGTTGCGCCTGCCAATGGACTTCCCCGCCGCCCGCCTCGCGCTCGATCCGGCCACACTGGCCGGCCCGAACGCGCGCGCCGCACTCGCCGCGGTCGATCTCGAAGGTGCCACCGCCCGCGCCGCGGACCGCGCCTACGGCACCGGCGGCTACAAATTGCTGTCCGACGGCGCGTGGCTCTCGGTCCGTTCCGCAATCCAGGCCGATCCGCAGATCCTGACCCGCCGCGCGGACATCTGGGTCCCGACCTCGACCGTCATCGATCTCGCCGCAAAGGGCGATGCCGACGCCGAAGCGGAGGCCGGCTACCGGTTGCTCGACGCGCGCAAGGCGGTCCGCACCTCGTTCAGCATGGCGTTCCTGACCGGCTCGGACTCGACCGATCCGACGCTGGTCGGCATCTGGGGGGCGCTCAAGGGCTCGCTGCTGACGATGTTCGTCACGCTGATCCTCGCCTTCCCGATCGGCGTGCTGTCCGCGCTGTATCTGGAGGAATATGCCGCGCGGAACCGCTGGACCGACCTGATCGAGGTCTCGATCAACAATCTCGCGGCGGTCCCGTCGATCATCTTCGGCCTGCTCGGCTTGGCGGTGTTCCTCAACTTCCTCGATTTCCCACGTTCGGCCCCGATCGTCGGCGGGCTCACGCTCGCGCTCATGACGATGCCGGTCATCGTCATCGCCGGGCGCAACGCGATCAAGTCGGTCCCCCCGTCGATCCGCGACGCCGCCCTCGGCATCGGCGCGTCCAAGGTCCAGGTCGTGTTCCACCACGTCCTGCCGCTCGCGCTGCCCGGCATCCTGACCGGCACGATCATCGGCATGGCGCGCGCGCTGGGCGAGACCGCGCCGCTGCTGATGATCGGCATGCGCGCCTTCATCGCATCGCCCCCCGGCGGCCTTGCTGACCCCGCGACCGTCCTCCCCGTCCAGATCTTCCTCTGGTCGGACGAGGTTAGCCGCGGGTTCGTCGAAAAGACCTCGGCGGCGATCATCGTCCTCCTGGTGTTCCTGCTCGCGATGAACGGGATCGCCATCTATCTCCGCAACAGATTCGAACGGCGCTGGTGATGACAGAGACTTCCCTCAACGACCGCGCCGATAAACAGCAGGCCGCCCATGGCGGCACGCTGAAGATGACGGCGCGCGATGTCGACGTGTTCTACGGTACGAAACAGGCGATCAAGAACGTCTCGATCGACGTGACGCAGGAGAATGTGACGGCCTTCATCGGCCCGTCGGGCTGCGGCAAGTCCACCTTCCTGCGCACGCTGAACCGCATGAACGACACCGTGGCCTCGGCCCGAGTCACCGGCGATATCACACTCGACGGCAAGGACATCTACGGCGCCGACATGGACGTGGTGCAGCTCCGCGCCCGCGTCGGCATGGTGTTCCAGAAGCCGAACCCCTTCCCCAAATCGATCTACGAAAACGTCGCCTACGGCCCGCGCATCCACGGCCTCGCCAGCGCAAAGCCCGACATGGACGCGATCGTCGAGAAATCGCTCCGCCGCGCCGGCCTGTGGGAGGAGGTCAAGGACCGCCTGACCGACAGCGGCACGGCCCTGTCCGGCGGCCAGCAGCAGCGGCTCTGCATCGCGCGCGCGATCGCCGTCGATCCGGAGGTCATCCTGATGGACGAACCCTGCTCGGCACTCGATCCGATCGCCACCGCCAAGATCGAGGAACTGATCCACGAACTGCGCGGCCGCTACGCGATCGTCATCGTCACGCACAACATGCAGCAGGCGGCACGAGTTAGCCAAAAGACGGCCTTTTTCCACCTGGGAACGCTCGTGGAATATGGCGACACGTCCGATATTTTCACAAATCCCCGCCAAACGCGGACCAAGGATTACATCACCGGCCGCTACGGCTGAGGAGCGACGACATGGTCACGGGGCATACGGTCAAGGCATTCGACGACGAACTCGGGCAGCTTCGCGCGCTGGTGTCCGAAATGGGCGGCCTGGCCGAGGCCGCCATATCGGAGGCGATCCAGTCGCTCGTTCGGCGTGACCTGGGCGGTGCGGCGCGCGTCGTCGATCAGGATCGCCGGATCGACGAGATCGAGGCACAGATCGAGCGCGAGGTCGTCCGGATGATCGCGCTGCGTGCCCCGATGGCCGACGATCTGCGCGAGATCCTGGCCGCGATGAAGATCAGCAGCGTCATCGAACGGATCGGCGACTACGCCAAGAACATCGCGAAACGCGTGCCGCTGCTCCAGGACGCCCGCGGCCTCGAACCGCTGTCGATCCTGCCGTCGATGGCGCGGCTCGTGTCCGAAATGGTCCACAACGTGCTCGACGCATTCGTGGCACGCGATCCGAAAGCGGCGCTCGCGGTCTGCGAAAGCGACCGCGCGGTCGACGATTTCTACAACAGCCTGTTCCGCACGCTGCTCACCTACATGCTCGAAAATCCGCACACCATCACCTCGGCGACGCATCTGCTGTTCATCGCCAAGAACCTGGAACGGATCGGCGATCATGCCACCAACGTCGCCGAAATGGTCTATTTCGCCGCGACCGGCCGACAGATGGTCGAACGCGCCAAGGGCGACGACACCCTCATCCCGGTGAAGGAATAACATCATGGCCCGCGCCCGCCTCCTGCTGGTCGAAGACGATGCCGCCCTTGCCGAACTGCTGATCTGGCATTTCAAGCGCGAGGAATTCGAGGTCGAACATACGCCGGACGGCGAGGAAGCGTTGCTCCTGGCGCGCGAAACCCCGCCCGATCTGGTGCTGCTCGACTGGATGCTCGAAAGCCTGTCCGGGATCGAGGTCTGCCGCCGCCTGCGCCGCATGCCCGACACCGCCAACGTGCCGATCATCATGCTGACCGCGCGCGGCGAGGAAGAGGACCGCGTTCGTGGGCTCGAGACCGGCGCGGATGATTATGTGACCAAGCCTTTCTCCCCCCGCGAACTCGTCGCCCGCGTCCAGGCCGTACTGCGCCGCGTGCGGCCGGCGCTTGCCGGCGAACGGCTGATCTATTCCGATATCGAAATGGACACGGTCAGCCACAAGGTCCGCCGCGACGGCGCTACCGTGCCACTCGGGCCGACGGAATTCCGGCTGCTGAAGCATTTCCTCGAACATCCCGGCCGCGTCTTCTCGCGCGAACGACTGCTCGACAGCGTGTGGGGCCGCGAAAGCGACATCGAACCACGCACCGTTGACGTCCACATCCGCCGCCTGCGGAAGGCGATCAACGGCGAGAACCTGCCCGACATCATCCGCACCGTCCGCTCGGCCGGCTACGCGCTCGACAGCGAAGGCGCGGTCTGACTATCCGGATCGTTAAGGCGGCGTTCACCGTAATATAGCGGGCAGTCAATACTGTCGGAATGCTGACGAGCCCGTTGTAATTTCGTTCAGCAGCTCGGGTCTATTTCTCTTTTCAACAGGAGAAACAGACCAATGACCTATTTAATGACCAAGCGTGTCCGCCGCCGCTGGACGGACGAGGAAGACACCGACCTGCGCAACCGCGTCGAGGCCGGCGAACTCCTCCCCGTCATCGCCCGCGCGCTCGACCGCACGCAGATGGCGTGCAGCACCCGCGCCGAAAGCCTCGGCCTCCGCACCCGCAGCACCGCGCGCCCCGCCCGTGTGGGCATCCATCATGGCACGGAGGCGTGAGCGGTCGCCCATCGCCCGCGCGCAGCGACCGCGGGCGGTGGGGTGATGCCCATCCGGATCCCGCCCGCCCCGCCATCACCTGACGCATAACGCGGGTTCGGACGAAACTCATCATGACGTTCGAAGAACAACGGGCCTCTCACCAAGAAATTAACGATCCTGCAATAGACTCACATGTAAGGATTCGCCTTATGAGGCCCCACCCCGATCGCATGAGCCGGATGCCATCATGGTGAGGCTCATGTCCGCGCCCGGGACTCGACGGCGTCGGCATGTCGTATTTCGACCCGATCGGTCTGAAATCTCATGACGCTCATACTCCTCATGATTGCCGCCTTCTTGCCGCTCACTGGTGGGGTCGAGTCGAGGATCGGAAACCTGGAGCAACGCACCCTGGCGGAACATAATCGCCAACGCGCGATGCTCCATCTGCAGTCTTTGAAATGGGACCCAGGCCTTGCCCGCGATGCACTATCATGGGCCGAACATCTCGCCCGCGCCGGTTACCTTCAGCATTCCGAGAACGATCCCGACGATCCATCACCGCAGGGTGAGAATCTTTGGGCGGGCACCGCCGGTGCATATAGCCTCGGTTCGATGATAGACGCCTGGTCGGTCGAGAAACGCAATTATCGAAACGGCGTGTTTCCGGACGTGAGCCGGACCGGCCAGTTGGAGGACGTCGGCCATTACACGCAGATGATCTGGGGCTCGACACGTACGGTGGGTTGCGCGTTGGCGCGCGGTGGCGGCGACGAGTATTTCGTGTGCCGCTATGCCGAAGGCGGCAACGTCTACGGCCAGAGAGTGTATTGAGCCGCAAACCGTCCGAATAGCCATCCTTGATTTACAACCAACCAGCGGCCGCCTGCTCGACCGTTACCTCTTCCCAAGCCCGCTTCCGCCCGCTACTTGACGTTCACGTAAAGCGTCAGACACGTAACCAGCAGGAGAGTCCGGGATGACCATCAGTTTCGAAGGGCGCGTCGCGATCGTCACGGGGGCGGGCGGTGGCCTCGGCCGGGCCTATGCGCTCGAACTCGCACGGCGCGGGGCGAAGGTCGTCGTGAACGATCTCGGCGCCGCACGCGACGGCACGGGGCAGAGCGACGCCGCGCTGAAGGTGGTCGAGGAGATCGAGCAGGCCGGCGGCACCGCGATGGCCAATGGCGGCTCCGTCACCGACGAAGGCCAGATGGTCGAGATGGTCGCCAAGGCCAAGGAAGCCTGGGGCGCCGTCCACGTCCTGATCAACAATGCCGGCATCCTGCGCGACAAGTCGTTCACCAAGATGACGATGGACGACTGGCGGCTGGTCGTCGACGTCCACCTCACCGGCTCCGCCACCGCGACCAAGGCGGTGTGGGACATGATGCGCGAACAGAATTACGGGCGCATCCTGATGACCGCGTCGTCGACCGGGCTCTACGGCAATTTCGGCCAGGCGAACTACGGCGCGGCCAAGCTCGGCCTCGCCGGTTTCACCAAGACGCTCTACCTCGAAGGCGCCAAGTACAACGTCAAGGTCAACACGATCGCCCCGGTCGCCGGCACGCGCATGACCGAGGACATCTTCCCGCCGGAAGCGTTCAAGGCGTTCGCCCCGGAAAACGTCGTCCCCGCCGCACTCTTCCTCGTGTCGGAGGACGCCCCCACCAACCAGATCGTCGGCGCCGGTGCGGGCTTCTTCCACACCGCGCACGTCACGATGACCAAGGGCAAGATGCTGTCCGCTGAAGACCGCACCCCCGAGGGCGTCGCCGCGCACTGGGCCGAAATCTCCGACCGCGAGGGCGAGACCGTGCCGAAGTCGGGCGCCGATCAGTCGATGACGATCCTGCAGTCGCTGCAGGGGTAAAGGCCGTTTGGCTTGAGGCTACGTCGCCCCAGGCCAAGCCCCCCACCGTACCCTCCCCGGTGGGGGGAGGGCTAAGCAGCCCACAAGCCGAACCGAACCCCCTCCCCCCACCGGGGGGAGGGTCGGGGTGGGGGGCTTTGGCTGGAGACGACATCGCCTCTGTCCCGCCCCAAAAACCCACAACCGTATTGCCAAACCAACACAGTGCGCCTACCCCGTAAGCCGAACAAGCGGGGGCCGACCACATGTACACCGACACAGACCTGGACGGCGCCGTCGCCGCAGGTGTGCTGACCCCCGAGGCCGCGCTCGCCTTCCGTCGCTACCTCACCGGCACCGCCGGCGACGGTGCCGCGGACGAGGAGCAGTTCCGCCTCCTCACCGGCTTCAACGACATCTTCGTCGCGATCGCCACGATCCTGCTGCTCTCCGCGCTCGCCTGGATCGGGTCGAGCATCGTGCTGGCAACCGCTACGGTGGGCGAGGACACCGGCACTTATTATCCGCTGACCCGGACCTTTGCACCGCTCGGCGGGCTTTTCGTCGCCATCGCCGCCTGGGGCCTCGCCGAATATTTCACTCGCCGCCGCCGCATGGCACTGCCCAGCATCCTGCTGTTGCTCGCCTTCGTCGGCGGCGTCGCCAAGACCGTCGGTGATACCGCCGCCTGGTTCCTCCCCACGTCGAGCGAGCAGGCGCAGGGCGTCTTGATCGCCCTCTGCGGGCTCAGCGCGGCCGCCGCGGCTTTCGCACACTGGCGCCGCTTTCACGTCCCGATCACCGTCGCGGCGATCGCGGCCGGTACCGTCGCGGTAGCGATGGGCGTCGCGCTCGCCCTCGTCCCCGCACTCGAATCCTATCTCGCCGTCGTGGCACTCGTCGCCGGGCTCATCGTGTTCGCGTTCGCGATGCGCTGGGACATGTCGGACACCACCCGCAGCACGCGCCGCGCCGATGTCGCCTTCTGGCTCCACCTGCTCGCCGCCCCGCTGATCGTCCATCCCATCTTCAAGCTTCTGGGCCTGCTCGATGGCGGCGCGACCGCGGGCGAGGCGGTCGTGGTGATCGTGCTCTACATCCTGCTCGGCATCGTCGCACTCGCGGTCGACCGCCGCGCGCTGATGGTCTCCGCGCTGTTCTACGTGCTCTACGCGCTCGCGACGCTATTCCGGGAGTTCGGCGCGATCAGCCTGAACCTGGCGCTCACCGGCCTCGTGATCGGCTCCGCGCTGCTGCTGCTCTCCGCCTTCTGGCACGGCGCCCGCGCCGCGATCGTCAACCGACTGTCGGAAAGCCTGCGCCGCCGCCTGCCCGCGGTGTCGGGCCGAAAGCCTGCGCTGGTCTGAGAAACCCGTCGTCCCGGACCCGGTCCGGGCCGACAGCGACCTACTCCGCGACCAGCTTCAGCAGCTTCCGCTCGATCGGCGCCAGGATCGGGGCAAGCTCATGCCCGCGCTTCAGCACCGTCCCGCCCTCGCCGATCAGCGCATACATGCCCTGCCGCCCGCGCAGGGCCGGGCGCTTCTCGATCCGATATTCCGGCCGCTCGGTCGCGCGCCGAAATGCGGAGAAGGCCGCCACCTCGGACCCCATCTCGATCGCATAGTCGCGCCAGTTCCCCGCCGACACCATCCGCCCGTACAGGTCGAGGATCCGCATCATCTCGGCCCGTTCGAACGCGACCTGCGTCACGCGGCGTTCGGGAAAGGGCGTCACGACCCCCATCAGAGGGCCCGTCCCACATCATGCATCATCCGACGTCGCGCTCCTGCGGCTGCCGCGCATCGCGCTCGGCCAGCAGATCGCCGACGGTCGCCCGCATCCGCTCGAGTTCGCAGCGCATGATCTCCAGCTTCTGCGTCGCCTGGTCATATTGCTCGGTGCACGGCGTGCCATAGGGGGTGAAGCCGCGCGCCTTCTCGGTCGCGTCCATCGGCATCGGCTTCGCAGGAATCCCGACCATCACCGCCCCCGGCGCGACCGTCTTGGTCACCACCGCATTCGCGCCGATCCGCGCGCGCGTGCCCACCGTGATCGGCCCCAGGATCGCCGCACCCAAGCTGACGATCACGCCGTCCTCCAGCGTCGGGTGCCGCTTGCCGGCCATCCCGTTGGTTGGGTTCGTGCCCCCCAGGGTCGCCCCTTGATAGATCGTGACGTCGTCGCCGATCTCCGCGGTCTCGCCGATCACCACGAAACCGTGATCGATGAACAGGTTGCGCCCGATCTTGGCACCCGGATGGATGTCGATCGCGGTCAGGAACCGCGCGACATGGTTCACGAACCGCGCTGCGAACCACATCTCGCCTTCGTACAGCCAGTGCGCCACGCGGTGCAGCCCGACCGCCAGCGTCCCCGGGTACAGCAGGATCTCCCACTGCGACCGGGGCGCCGGATCGCGCGCCTTGATCGACTGTAGATAGTCGGCAAGCCGGGTCAGCATCGGCGGTCTCCGGGACGGGTCATGATGGGCAATATATGCCCCGCCCCGGCATTTACGAGTCGCTTCAGGCTGCAGCCGTCACGCCATCGTGGCGTGCACGGTGGCCAGCGCGGTCATCACCGCACCGATGCGCGCTGCGGCCTGGATGATCTCCGCGTTCACGCCGTGCTGCTTCAGCACCTTTTCATGGCTGTCGATGCACATGCCGCAACCGTTCTGCGCGGACACCGCCAGGCTGAACAGCTCGAAATCGGCCTTGTCGATGCCGGGGTTGGCGATCACGTTCATGCGCAGCTTGGCGGGCATCTGGCCATATTCCGCGTTCGATGCGAGGTGGACGAACCGGTAATAGACATTGTTCATCGCCATCACCGCGGCCGCCGCACGCGCGCCGTTGGCGGCTTCGGGGGTCAGCTTGCCGGCCGCGTCGGCCTCCACGGCCTCCACCAGCGGGCGGTAACCGGAACCGTGCGCGCAGGCGAGCAGCAGGCCCCACTTGCGCTGGTCGCCCAGCGTCTGGTCGTTGACCAGCGACCCCGCGTTCAGGCGGATGTCCTTGGCATAATCGGGCAGCGTATCGGCAAAGGCCTTGAGCGACATGGGATGTTCCTTGTTCGTCGGGCAAAAAGAAAGGCGCGGAGGTCATGCCCCCCGCGCCCCGCTTGGCGGACGCCCGGCCGGGTCGGCCCCGGCGTCCGCATCATGTTGGGGTCAGGCGGCCGGGCGCAGGACCTCGTCCTCGGGCGTCCAGTTGCACGGGCACAGTTCGTCGGTCTGCAACGCGTCGAGCACGCGCAGCGCCTCCTGCGGGTTGCGGCCGACGTTCAGGCCGTTGACCGTCACGTGCTGGATGATGTTGTCCGGATCGATGATGAACGTCGCGCGGTACGCAACGCCCTCTTCCGGGTGGACGATGCCGAGTGCGGTCGCCAGCTTCTTGCCGTTGTCGGCGATCCACGGGAAGTCCGCCGCGGCCAGCCGCTCGTCCGACTTGCGCCATGCGAAGTGGACGTGCGTCGTGTCGGTCGATGCACCGATCAGCACGGCGTCTCGATCCGCGAAATCGGACTTCAGGTCGGCATAACCGACGATCTCGGTCGGGCAGACGAACGTGAAGTCCTTCGGCCAGAAGAACAGGATCTTCCACTTGCCGTCCTTCTTGCCCAGGTCGATCGTTTCGTCCGCGGGCAGCGCGGAGACCCCCTGCTGGACGGGCAGAACGAATTCGGGAAGCTTGTCACCAACGGTCAGCATGGCGATTTTCCTAATTTATTGAATGGGATGCGCCGCCTGTCCCCAGCGGCTTGCTGCAGTGCAATAACGTTTGCACCAGATGTAGCAAATCGATTATTCCAACGACGCATGATCGACGGAGACGATCGATGGCGACCTATCTACCCACGTTGAAACAGCTGCAATATCTCGTCGCGCTTGAGGAACAGGGCCATTTCGGACGCGCCGCCGAAACCTGTTTCGTCACGCAATCGACGCTGTCGGCGGGCCTGCGCGAACTCGAATCGCTGCTCGGCACGATGCTCGTCGAACGCACGCGACGCGTCGTGCGCTTCACCCCGCTCGGCAGCCGCATCGCGACCAAGGCGCGCCGCGTGCTGCGCGAGGCGGAGGAGCTGGCCGACATGGCGCGCGCCGCGGGCAAGCCGTTGTCCGGCGACCTGCGCATGGGAGTCATCCCCACGATCGCGCCCTTCCTGCTGCCGCGCATTCTCCCCCGGCTGCGCGCCGAATGGCCCGACCTGAAACTGTATCTGCGCGAGGAGACGACCGGCGCCGCCTGCGACTCGCTCCACCGCGGGCATCTCGACTGCGTGCTGCTGGCGCTCCCCTATCAATGCGGCGACGTCGAAAGCCTGAAGCTGTTCGACGACCGGCTCTATGTCGCCTTTCCCGGCGGGCAGGCGATCGACCCGCCGCCGCGCATCGCGCCCGAGGCGATCGACGAGACCCAGCTGCTGCTGCTGGAGGACGGGCACTGCCTGAAGGATCATGCGCTGGCGGCCTGCAACCGGCCCGAGCTGCGCTCGGAGGCATCGATGCTCGGCACCTCGCTCCACACGCTGGTCCAGATGGTCGACAACGGCCTGGGCGTCACGCTGCTGCCCGCCATGGCGATCCGTGCGGGCATCCTGCGGCACACCTCGGTCGTTGCGGTCCCACTCGACGCGAATCACCCGGCGCGCCAGATTTCGCTCGTCTGGCGCCGCGGATCGCCGCGCGAACGGGAGTTTCAGCTGATGGGTGAATCGTTGATCGGGGCCGCTGCCTTGGACGGAATGTCCGACTGATTCGCCCGCTTTGCGCGCAACCGCGGCACGCCGATATGCGTATTTCGCACTAGTCGCCCGGCTCGTCGGCGACGCTTAGCGGAGATGCCCGATGTCCATAATGAACCGACTGATGCTCGCCACCGCCCTGACCATCGCGACCGCCCCGATGGCGGTTTCGGCAAAGGTCCCCACCGTCGGCGGCGCGCCGATGTACCCGAACAAGACGATCGTCGAAAACGCCGTCAACTCGAAGGACCACACGACGCTGGTCGCCGCGGTCAAGGCCGCCGGCCTGGTCGATACGCTGTCCGGCCCCGGCCCGTTCACCGTGTTCGCGCCGACCAACGCCGCGTTCGCCAAGCTGCCGGCCGGCACGGTCGACACGCTGTTGCAGCCCGCGAACAAGGCGACGCTCACCTCGATCCTGACCTACCACGTCGTCTCCGGCCGCATGACCGCCAAGGACCTCACCAAGGCTATCAAGGCCGGCGGTGGCAGGGCAACGCTGACCACCGTCGCAGGCGGCACGCTGACCGCCACCATGTCGGGCAAGCGCATCATGCTGACCGACGCGAAGGGCGGCATGTCCCACGTCACGCAGGGCGACGTCATGCAGTCCAACGGCGTCATCCACGTCGTCGACACCGTGCTGATGCCGTAACCCCAGCGCAACGTCCGCCGGGCCAGAGCGCGATCAACCGCCAGGACGGTCGGCCCACCCCATCGATCGCTGAGCGGCCAGCGTCCCGACCCTCGACTTCAGCTCCGCTCAGGCAACCGGATCAGCTTGCCCGAATAGATGACCGGCCCGGTCGGCGAACCCGTCTTCGATCCGCCCAGCGGTTCGACCGACACCGCGATCGTCGCCGATTGGCCTGGACGCAGCGCGCGCCCATCGATCCAGCGTGCCTCGTTGCCGATCAGGCCCAACGAGCGCGGCCCCTCGCCCTCGACGATCAGCCAGAGCTGATGCGCGTGGACCGGATCGACGTCCATCGTTACCGGCCGCACCTCATAGCGACCGCTGGCTTCGTGCCAGCCGACCAGCACCGCGGGCGTCGCGCCCTCGGGAGTCAGCGTCGCCACCGCGTCCATCTTCGACGCGACCGTCCGGGTCACGACCCGCGTCTCGGCCGGCTTCTGCCAGCCCATCACGGCCAGCCCGGAACTCACGCATGCCAACAGCGCTGCTGCGACCGCCGCACCGCGCCAGCCACTGGCCACGCGATTGTCGTTCGCCGCCTCCGGCCGCGTCGCCGCCTCAATCCGCGCCCACAATTCGGGGGACGGCGTCACATCGGGCGCGATCGCATCGAGCAGCGCTAGCCGCCGCTGCCACGCCGCCACTTCGGCCACCGCCTGCGCGTCGTCCATCAGGATGCGTTCGAACGCCGCGCGCTCGTCCGCGTCCAACGTGCCGAGCACATATTCGGCTGCGGTCATATCCATCGGATCAGTCATCACTCAGACACGCCTTCAGGGCCGCCAGGCCACGATGCAGCCAGGACTTCACGGTTCCCACCGGCCGCGTATGGCGGTCCGCCAGTTCCTCCCGGCTCATCCCCTCGCAATATGCCGCGACGATCATCTCGCGCTGGACCGGCTCCAGCACCTCCAGGCATCGCCTGAGCGCAAGCGCCAGTTCCGCGTCTATCCCCGGCGCGGCACCTCCCAAATCGGGTTCATACACCACCTGTCGGCCCAGTCCACGCGATGCCTCGCGCCGCCGCACGTCGATCGCCAAGTTACGCGCGATCGCCGCCATCCACGTCACCGGCCGCCCGCGCGATGCTTCGTAACCGGCCGCACTGCGCCAGATTCGGACGTAAACATCCTGAAGAACATCGTCTGCCAGTGTCATCTCGGGCAAGATACGGCGCACGATCCCGTTCAGTTTCGCGGACGTCCGCTCATACAGCAAAGCAAACGCGGCGCGGTCCTGCTGCCCGACACGGTGCAGCAGCTGTTCGAGATCATCCATGTGCCGCACCCCATTTCTCCGCCGCGGCATTGTCTGCCGAACGGGCCTCCACCCATGTCTTGCCGCCGTCCGCGAAACATTCCTGTTTCCAGAACGGCGCCCGTGTCTTCAACCAGTCGATCAGGAACATCGTCGCCTCGAGCGCCGCGGCGCGGTGCGGCGATGCCGTGCCGACCAGCACGATCCGCGCGCCCGGCTCCAGCCGGCCGTGCCGATGGATCAACGTCACGCCCAGCAGCGGCCACCGCGCCGCTGCCTCCTCCGCAATCTGGCGCAGCGTCTTGGCCGTCATCACCGGATGATGTTCAAGCACCAGCGCGATCAGCCCGTCCCCCCCGCGCACGATCCCGGTGAAACTGCCGACCGCCCCGCCGCCCAGCGCTTCGAGCCGGCCAAGTTCCACGCCGACGTCGAAATCGTCCGCCTGCACCCGCACGTCGATGACCGGATCGATCGCCGCCACGATCAGCCGCCCGTCACCGGCGGAAACAACGCGATCTCGCGCGCTCCGCCGATCGCCGCGTCGAGCCCCACGAACCGGTCGTCGATCGCCGCACGGATCCGCCCCGCATCCTCGAACGCGGCGGCATGCCCGCCCGACTGCCCGGCCAGCCAACCGATCAGGTCCGCCACCGTCGCGATATCGGCCGGCGGATCGACACGCTCGGCCCCCATGCCCACCCGTTCGCGCACCCAGGCGAAATACAGCATCTCGATCGCCATCGTCGTCAGTCCATGTGCTTCAGGCCGACGCGCAGATAGTCCCAGCCCGTCAGCAGGGTCAGCGCCGCCGCGGCCCACAGGCTGAACAGCCCGACCAGCAGGATCCAGTGCTGCTCCGGCAACGCCCCGGCCAGGATGATCCCGCCCAGCGACACCAGCTGGAACGTCGTCTTCCACTTGGCCAGCTTCGACACCGGCACCGACACGCGCAGTTCGGCCAGAAACTCGCGCAGCCCCGACACCGCAATCTCGCGCAGCAAGATCACCAGCGCGGCGATCACATGCCACCCGTCGATATCGCGCGTGAAGATCAGCATGACGATCACCGCCGCCACCATGATCTTGTCCGCGATCGGATCGAGGAACACGCCCAGCTTCGACACGGTCCCCTGCGCACGCGCGAGATACCCGTCGAAATAGTCCGTAATACCCATCAGGCAGTACAGCCCGAAGGCCAGCGCATAGTCGGTGCGGCTGGGCAGCCACAACAGGAACACCAGGATCGGCATCGCGAAGATGCGCGACAGGGTGAGGATGTTCGGAAGGCTCAGCATCGGTTGCTTCTAGCGCGTCGCAAGCGCCTTGGGGAAGTACCGTTCCATCCGATGCCATGTCAGGTCGACCAGATACTCCGATACCCAGCCCACCACGGCCCCGGCCGCGATATCGCTCGGGTAATGCGCCTGCTTGGGAATTAGCGCCGCGGCGGTCGCGGTCAGCCCGACGCCGGTCGGCCATGTCGACCCCGGATATTCACGCGCCAGGGCCCGCACCACGGCCACCCCGCCGGCGGTATGACCGGACGGGAAGGACCGCATGTCGCCCTCGTCGCTCTCGCCCGACTCCATGACGTAGTCGCCGTCGTCGACAAGCTTCTTCGGCCGCGACCGGTCGACCCGGTTCTTGATCACGCCCTTCACCAACGTCGCCAGCGCATGCGACGCCAGCATCCGCAGCCCCGCCCGCGCCAGCCGCGGATTGCGCGTCACGAGCCCGGCCCCCGCGGTCAGCGCGGAGATCGCGACCAGCGGCGGCTGATCCAGTATCTCGGAAAAGGCGGACGTCGCGCGCACCACCATCGTATCGCGCAACGGCGCCACGCTGGCGTTCACCTGCGCATCCGCCCGTTCCACGGCGGTGCGCCCGACGGTCGCCTGCTGGGCCTGCGACTGGTGCGCCTGTCTGTCCATATCCATCCGCGTTCAACCGGGCGGCGATGCGAAAGTTGCACCGGCCGCGCGGGCATAGGTCGCCACCGGCCGGCCATGATACTCCTCGCTGCCCGACCCGACATAGCCGACCCGGGTCGCCAACCGGTGCGACGCATGATTCTCGAGGCCGATCATGCACACCGTCCCCGCCCGGCCCGCCCCACCGTCCAGCCAAGCGAGCACGGCATGCACCGCCTCCCCCGCGATCCCCGTCCCGTGGACGTCCGGGACGAACCCCCAGCCCAACTCCGGCAGGCTGCCGAACCCGCCACCGATGCCACGGCGGAAATCCATCGCCCCCGCCTCGCCCAGAAACCGTCCGCTCACCCGATCCTCGACCACGAAGAACCCGAATCCGAATACTGCCCAGTGCCCGATGTAACGCAGCACCCGGTGCCAGCTTTCCTCCTCGCTCGCCGCGGCGCCACTGGTGAACCGGTAGAAGTCGGGCATCGCCCCCAAGGCCGCCCGCGCCGCGAAATCGGCCACGCCGTAGGGGCGCAGCCGCGTCCGCGCGGTCGTCAGCACCGGCCCCACGCCCGGCTCAGTCACCGCGCCCGCATCCGGTTTGGCATGGGGCCCAAGGATGCGCTATGTCGCGGCTTCCCCGGAACGATGTGACTCCATAAATCCGCATGACACCTTCCTTCCGGCTCCTCGCCGAACGCCGGTTCCTGCCGCTGTTCGTCACCCAGTTCCTGGGGGCGTTCAACGACAATCTGTTCCGCACCGCGATGATCATGCTCGTGACGTTCGAGGTGTTGAAGGACCCCACGGCGGAGGCCTCCTTCTCCGCGGTGGCGGGCGGGCTGTTCATCCTGCCCTTCTTCCTGCTGTCCGCGCTGTCCGGGCAACTGGCGGACGGGCGCGACAAGGCGAAGATCGTCCGGCTCGTCAAATCGGTCGAAATCGCGATCATGGTGTTCGGCGCGGCCGGCCTGCTGCTCGCCAACATCCCGTTGATGCTCGCCGCGTTGTTCGCGATGGGCGTTCATTCCACCTTCTTCGGCCCGATCAAATACGCGATCCTGCCGCAACATCTAGAATCGGACGAGGTGCTCGGCGGCACCGGGCTGGTCGAAGCCGGCAGCTATGGGGCGATCCTGCTCGGCACGATCGTCGGCGGCATCGTGCCCGCCCATATTGCCGCGGTCCTCGTGCTGATCGTCGCGGTGCTTGGCCGCATCGCGGGTCAGAAGGTGCCGGCCGCGCCGTCGGAAAATCCCGATGTGCGGATCGATTTTCACATCCTGCGCGCCTCGATCCGGCTGGTACGCGACACGATGCATATCCGGCGGCTGTTCCTGGCGATCACCGCGATCAGCTTCTTCTGGATGCAGGGCGCGATCCTGGCGGCGCAGTTCCCCCCGCTGGTCAAGAACGCGCTGTCCGCGAACCAGTCGGTCGCCACGCTCTTCCTGTCGATCTTCTCGATCGGCGTCGCGGTCGGGTCGATCATCATCAACCGCCTGCTGAAGGGCGCCGTCTCCGCCCGGTTCGCACCCGCCGCCGCCATCCTGATGGGCCTGTTCGTCTGCGACCTCTACTGGACGGTCGCACACTGGCCGCCGACGGACGGCACGCTGCTCGACCTCCGCTCGTTCGTGGCGTTGCCGCATGCGGACCGCGTGCTGATCGACCTGTTCGGCGTCGCGGTGGCGGGCGGCATGTTCGTCGTGCCGCTCTACGCCTTCCTCACCACCACCGTGCCCAAGGCGCAGACCGCGCGCACCGTCGCCGCGAACAACATCGTTAACGCCGGCGCGATGGTGTTCGCCACCGTCATGCTCGCAGGACTGGTCCATTTCGGGGTGTCGATCGCTGGCACGCTGCTGCTCGTTGCGGTCATGAGCATCGGCGCAGCGCTGCTCGCCTATCGGCTGCATCTGGCCTGCGACCGCCACGCCGCCGACCTGCGCGCCGCGGCGCTGCGCGACTAGATCAGCTTAGGATCGTCAAGAAAATCGCGAACCCACCGGCATAAACGCGCAAGAAGAAGCGCAGGTCCGACAACGTCGGAACGGACATCGTCTCGGGACGCTCGGCCGGCTCACGGGATAGGATGGTCGCTGCGTCGATCATGTCGACGGGTTAACAAGCCGCTAACCTTCCTGTCCCGCGTAAAATGGCGGGGTTACGGCACTGTCCCACGACGGGACGGTGCCGCAGGCCGATCAGACCACGTCGTCCCGCGCGGCCGCCATCATCTCGCCGACGGTCGGCGCCGGCGTTTCGCCGGCGGGAACCACGGTCACCGTCTTGCGCGGTGCCGGCAGACGCGCGGGCTGCTTCGCGCGACGCGCACCGGAGACCGCCACGAAGCCGGCGATGAGACCGACTGTCGCGGCCGCCGCACCGATCGCGGCGCCGCGCGGCTTCGACACGGCCTTCACCGCCTTGCCCGCCGCATGCCGAACCTGATCGACCGCGTCCGCCACCACGGCGCCGACCTTTGCCGGCCCCTTCGCCTTCGGATGCTTCCCGGCCTTGCCCTCGCCCTTCGGCGGCTTCGGCGGTTTGGCGGCCTTGGTTTTCTCCTTCACCGGCTTCGGCGGCTTGGCCGGCTTCAGCTTTGACGTGTCGAGCTTGTGGACGTTGGTGTCGTTCGGCGTATCGGTCGCCATGGCGGACCTCCTGATGAATATGATGTTGGCTCCAACCGCCGCCCGTCCGCTACAGTTCCGTTACAGTCCGCCGCCGCCCCGGATGGACCGGACGCCCCGGATCGTCCATTGCGACGGTTCGCCACCCCGTCCGGAACAGCCCATCTCGCCCGCACCCGATCTCGCGCTCGCCCTCGTCACGCTCCGCCGCGGGACCCGTTTCCTCGGAAGCGGGCTGCGGTCCGGCCCGGCCGACGCGACCGCCACCGCGATCACCGGCCACGGCCGTACAAAGGTGATCGGCAACGGCCTGCGTGAGGTCGACCGCTTCCTCAGCCTGCTGATCGACGCCGTCGCATCGGGGGTCGCGACTCCGGAGGACCGCGCCGCACTCGCCCGGCTCGACAACACCGCCCGCAAGCTCGCGATGCTGCGCACCACCATGGCACTGGCCAGCCCGGACGACGCCGCGCTGCGCGCCATCGGCCGGTCGCGCAATTGCCTGTTCCACACCGGCGGCATCGTCCGCGCAGGCCTGCCCGGCTCCGTCCCGACGCTCGGCTGGGCCGCGCCGGAGTCCGCTGCCCGCAACGGAGAACCCGCGCCACTGCCCCCCGGATCGCATCTCGCGGTCACCCCCGAAGACCTTCGCGCGATCTGCCGATTCTACGATCGGATCGCCGACGAACTGGTCGCCGCGCTGGCCGGTCCGTTGCCGCCACCACGGCAATCGATTGATTAATCACGACCATTCTACTATATGAAGATTGCACACGTCGCCTGCGACGGAATTTGATGCCCGCGGGCGGACCTTTCCTTTTCTTGCTTCCTGGCTCCTCGGGCACAGTGTCCGGGGTTTCCTCGTTTCTTTGAAAGGAAACACTCATGCCAATCGGCACCGTCAAATTCTTCAATTCCGACAAGGGCTATGGCTTCATCGCGGCCGAAGACGGTTCGGGCGACAGCTTCGTCCACATCACCGCCGTCGAGCGCGCCGGTATGCCGACCCTCAACAAGGATCAGCGCGTCAGCTACGAACTGGAAACGGATCGTCGCGGCAAGCAGTCCGCCGTCAACCTCCAGTCGGCCTGATTTCGTCATGGCCAAAGAGGAGTCAGTGACCCTCGATGGCCTGATCGACGAGATCCTGCCGGATGGACGCTTCCGTGTCGTGTTGGACAATGATCACAAGATCATTGCCTACACGGCCGGAAAGATGCGGCGTTACCGCATCCGTTCGGTGGTCGGCGACCGCGTTCAAGTCGAAATGACGCCCTACGATCTTGAAAAAGGTCGGCTCGTCTATCGCGAACGAACGCCGGGCGTCGGCCCCGGACAGCGTCGCGGCACACGCTAAAGTGTCGCAACTTATTCTTATATCTTGATACCGGCCGCCCATCGCGCGCGCCGAAGGACTTTATGCACAACACGACGACCGACCGAACGACGTACCTACCCTGGAACAGCCGCCCCGCGCGGTTGAAACGCACCGTCCCGGCCCTCCGGCCGACATTGTCGCGATCCGAATTACGCCATATCGTGGCGGAGGTTTTTGGCTGACCCCACGACAGTTTCTGCCGTATCGAAAGGACCCCCGCCCATGTCGGTCACCAGCGAATATTACATGGCCCGCGCCGCCGAAGCCGCCCGCGATGCCGAAGCCGCCACGCTCGACAATGTCCGTGACCGCTGCCGCCGTTCGGAGGCCGCCTGGCTGACCATGGCCGGTCGCATCGCGCAGGGCGAGGAAATGCGCGACACGCTGGCCACCGAAAAGGCCGCCCGCGGGGGCTCCCCGCTTTGAACCGCCCGTTCCGCAAGCGGTTCGACGGCGTCCGACTCAGCCCCGAAGCCGCCGAACGCCAGGGCCGCGTCACGCGCCTCGCGTTCGAGGCGCTCCGCGACTCGGCCAAGGTCGTCGCCTTCCTCAACACCGAAGACGCGGACCTTGGCGGACGCCCCATCGACCTCGCCGTCGCCAGCCCCGAAGGCCTGGCGACCGTGGAACGCGCAATCGCCGAACTGGCGTAAGTCGCCCACCTCCGTTCGGTTCGAGCTTGTCGAGAACCTCATCTCAGAGTCTCTCCAAACTCACATCGCCCACCCCGTTTGGTTCGAGCCTGTCGAGAACTCAGTGCTGAGTTCTCGACAAGCTCGAACCAAACGGGGTTTTGTGGTCCGTCCATCCCGAGCGAAGTCGAGGGACCCTTCGAGCGAAGCCGAGAAGCCGACGCTCAAGGCCGCCACACACCGCCAATCCAAACGCCACAGTGTCCGGGACTTGATCCGGGACCCAGGGTCACACGCGCTACTTTCTACGGCTATTGCCCTAGGATGGAGGGGCAGCGCCCGACCCCCTCAATAATCCTTAGAAACCCGCACATTGGCACTCTGCCGCCCCACCGTAGAAATCGTCGACAGCAGCGAAAGCCACCGCGTGATCCGATACTCCAGCCGCGTCGCGCTATACCCCTGCCCGTCCGAGATGACCTCCAAATAGGTCCGCCGCCCGATATATTTCCCTGCGGCAACCGACGTCCCCTGCCCCGTCGCCACATCGGCCGGCAGGATGCGCAGCCGGTCCAACCCCGCCGCCCGGCGGATCGCGTTGATCGGGTTCAGGTTCATGCCCCCCCCGCCATCTGCGCGCAGCGACGCCACCGCCGCCGCCAGCTGCAACGCCTCGGGCGCGGACAGCGTCGTGATCGACGACCCAAACAGCAGCCGCGACAGCAGCTCGTCCTCCGGCAACGCCGGCACGCTCGAAAAATCGACCTGCGGACGGAGCCCGGTGCCCGACACGCGGATGCTCGCGCTCAGCCCCTGGATGTTCGCGTTCGCCACGATGTCGAGCACCGGATCGACCGGCGTCTCACCCTGGAACCGGATCGACCCGCGATCGATGTCGAACCGCCGCCCCGCAAATTCGTAATTGCCGCGCAGCAGGTCCGCCCGCCCGGTGATCTGCGGGCTGTCCACCGTCCCGGCGATGCCCAGCTGCGCCCGCCATTCGCTGTCCAGCCCCAGCCCGCTCACGATCATCCGCGTCCGCGCGTCGGCCTTCAGGTCCAGCTTCCACGGCGCGGTCGCCGCGGGCAGGTCGGACACATCGTCCGGCCGGTTGATCTCCCGCACGTTCAGCCGCGGGATCGACGCCGCCGCGGCGCGGCCCAGCCGGTACCGCGACTGGTCCAGCTTCACCGTCCCCGAAATCGTGCCGCCCACCCCGTCGGACTGGATGCGCAGCGGCCCCGTCACCGTCGCGCCGATATCGTCGCGCGCCAGCAGCACCGCCTTGTTCGCATCCAGCGCGATATCCATCCCGAACCCGCGCGCCGCCGCCAAGTCGAACGTCGCCCGCCCGGTCACCGTCCCGCCGCGCGGCGTGGCCCCGCGGAAACTGTCCATCACCAGCCGCGATCCGTCGAACCGCCCGGCCGCGACGATCGCCTGGATCACCGTGCCGGTCACCGCACTCTCCAGCCGCGCGCCGCTCGTCCGGATCGACCCGCGGATCACCGGGCTCGACACCCGCCCGCCGATATCGGCCCCCACCGCCACCGGCCCGGACAGATCGATCGTCTCCACCCCCGTCAGCCGCCACAGCGTATCGGCTGGCCCCGTGTACCGCAGCTGCGCAAAGATCGGCGCGGCGCGCAACCGCTCGGCCAGCGCAGCGCCGCCACCAAGCGGCCCGATCCGCCCCTGCGCCCGGCCGATGATAGCCCCGCCGCTCGCCACCACCGATCGCGCCGCCAGCCCGCGCCCGTCCAGCACCATCGCCAGCCCGACATCGATCGGCCGCGACGACAACACCAGCCCCGACCGCGTCAGCCCGCGGATCCGCAGGTCCGCGCGTCCGGTCGGCACCTGCCCCCCGCCGGGCAGCCGGTACGTCAGCTGCCCGCTCGCCAGCCCGCTGACGCCCAGCTGCGGAAACGCCAGATCGAGCAGCGACATCGGCATCCGTGCCAGCGTCGCATCGACCGTGGCGTCCCCCGCGCCGAACCGTCCGCCGACTGTCGCGGTACCGCCGTCATAGGTTAAAGCGGTCGGCGCCACCCGCCAGCCATCGCCCTCGCGCGTCAGCACCGCCGGCCGGCTCAGCCGGATCGCCTTACGGTCAAGCGTCCCCGATCCGATCAGTTCGATCCGGTCCGGTGCGACCTGCGCCACCGTCTGGAATTCGAACGCCCGCCCGCGCGAACCCGCAACCGACGCACGCACCGTCCCGCGCCCGCCGCGCAGCTGCGCATTGCCCGCGATCCGCGCGATCGACACGTCGCCGCGCCGGGCGCCCGCCGCCGTCGCGGTCGCCTCGACAGACGTCCCCGCCGGATCGAGCAGCAGCACCGCGTCCAGCTTCCCGCGCCGCAGCTCGACCGGCACCGCCATCGCCAGCCGCGCCGTGACGAAGCCCAGATGCATCTCGATCCGCTGCACATCGCCCACCGGGCTGAACAGCAACCGCCCGTCGATCCCGCCGCCCGCCGTCGTCAGCACGCCTGTAAACCCACCCGGATCGGACCGCAGCGCGCCGCTCGCGGTCGTCCCCGACACGTTCAACGCCGCCACCCGCACCACCGCCGGCGCCCCGCTCGGCAGGTCGATCCGCCCACGACCCGCAAACGGCCCCAGCGTCGACCCACCCGCCGCCTGCCACTGATACCCGCCCGCATCCGGCAACAACGTCGCCCGCACCGCCGCCAACCCCAGCGGATCCGCCGGCGCCGCCAGCAGCAACTCCACCCGCGGCCGAGAGATATCGCCGTCCAGCCCGATATCGAACGCCCCGTAGCGCGCCTGCCGCCCGCTGCCGGCAAACTGGAACGTCCCGTCCCGCCGCCGCATCCCCGTCCCGCGGATCGTGATCGTCGGCGCGGTCAGCACCAGGTCGCTGAACCGCAGCACCCCGTCCCGGTCGCGCACCAGCCGCGTGTCGATCCGCGGCAACCCGCCGGCCAGCCCGGCCAGGAACGCATTGTCGAGCCGCAGCACGCGCCCCTGCCCGCGCCCCTCGACCCGCGTCCCGCGCCCGCTCGGGTCCGGCACCACGCTCAGGTCGCTCGTCACCTCGACGATCCCGAGGCCGGGGATCAGGTACCGCCGCAGCTGCCCCGATATCGTCACGTCGTAACGCCCGGTAACCAGGTCGACGCGCAGCGCCAGCTTGCCCTTCAGCTTGTCCGAATCGAATGCCAGCCCGGTGCCGGTCAGCGTCCGCGCCGTCGCCTGCAGCTGTCCCGCGACCGACAGGTTCGCCAGGATCCCGCCCGCCACATCGCCCACCCCGATCACGCGCCGCGCGGTCAGCCGGATCGGCACCACCACCGGCCCATTCGGCGACAGCCGCCCGCGCCCCGCCGCACGCACATCCTCGAACCCGGTCGCATCGAACGCCAGCCGCGGCGCGGTCGCCATATAATCGAACGCCGCGGTCTTGAACGGCCCGTCCAGCGTCAGTTTCAGGCTGATTTTCTGCCCCGTCATGTTCGGGAACAGTGCGGCCGGCTGCAACAGGTCGGCGCGCACCGCCATCGCCCCGAACCGACTGCGCGCCAAGTCGACCGCGCCCTTCGCATCCAGCATCAGTGCCCGGCTGCGCAGCTTGATCTCACCCGCCAGCCGCCGGTCGACCAGCGTCCCCGACCCGCGCACCGTCACCGACGGCGACGACAACCGCTGCAGCTTTCCCGACAGGAACGGCGCGGGCGCCACCCGACCGTCCAGCGCATAACGCCCCGCCGTCGCGCGCAACGCCAGCTGGCCGATCGATCGCCCGGACAATGTCGCCTGCGCCCGCCCGCGCCAGTCGGTCCAGCGCCCGTCCCCGTCGATGCGCAGCGTCACCGGCCGCGGCGTGCCGAGCCAGCGCCCCGCCACCGACCCGGCCGGCGCATCCAGCGCGACATCGACATCGAACCGGTCGCTGTCCGGCCGCGCATCCAGCCTTACGCGCAAGCTATCGCCACCGGCCTTGCCCGCCCGCGTCACCGCGGCGTCGAGCATCACCATCGCCCGCCCGTCGCGAATATCGGCAGATCCCGTCATCCGCCCGGCGCGCACCCGTCCGCCGGTGATCCCCGCGCCCAGTTCCAACCGCGTTATCGCCAGCCGCCCGACGCGCAGGTCGAACGACGGCAGCACCGCCGGCTCCGCACTCGGCCGCAGCACGGGCAACCGGTCGAGCGTCACCAGCGGCGCGGACAGGATGTTAACGTCCAGCACGTTGCGCATCCACGCCGCCGGGTTCCAGTCGAGCCGCACCTCCGGCGCCTCCAGAAACTGCCCCTTCAGATCGTAGAGCCGCAGGTCGCGGATCGTCGCGCGGTTCCAGATCGATCCATCGATCCGCCCGATCCGCACGCGCAGCCCGGACTTGATCGGCAACGCCGCGATCCGGTCGGTCAGGAACCGGTGCCCCGGCCCGGTATCGATCGCCCACACAGTCACCAGCGCCAGTGCGGCGAGCGCCAGCAACAGCCCGCCCAACCAGCGCAACGGCCGGAACCGCGGCTTGCGCGCGACCTCGTCGCTCAAAACGCCTGCCCCAGCGAGACATAGACCGCGACCCGCGCATCGCCGCGCCGGCGATTGAGCGGCGTGCCGACATCGACCCGGATCGGCCCGAAATTCGTATAGTAACGCGCGCCGATCCCGGTCCCGAAGCGCAGCGCCGTGAAGCGCGGCAGCGGCGACGTATAGAGGTTGCCCGCGTCGAGGAACGGCACGATCCCGAAATCGCCGACCCGCACCCGCGCCTCGATTGAAAACTCGGTCAGGCTCCGCCCACCGATCGGATCGCCGTCGATATCGACCGGGCCGACTGCCTGATAACCATAGCCGCGGATCGACGCGCCGCCGCCCGCATAGAAACGCCGCGACGGCGCGATACTGTCGCGTTCCGCCCCCACGATCGTGCCCAGCCGGGTCCGCCCGGCGATCGTCACCGCCTTGGTGACCGGCAGATACGCGCTGCCGTCCATCTGCGTCCGGGCATAGCTGAACGTCCCCGACTGCAACGACAGTTCGGGCGACAGCCGCCCCGACAGCCGGAACCCGCGCGTCGGGTTCAGCAGGTCGTCCGACCCATCATAGCCGAGCGTTCCCGGCAGGGCCGCGATAAGGAACGTCCGGCGTCGCGCCTGGCCGGTCGCCACGATCGTGTCGCGCTCGTCCGACGCGAGCAGTTCCGCACCCACGCTCCAGGTCCAGGTCTTCTGCCAGATGATGTTGCTCTGCCGCTCCAGCCCGCCGGACAGCTGGAAGGTCCGCGCGTCATACGCGTTGCGGTTGATGTTCGCCGCGGTCACATTCGCGGTCAGCACGCGGTCGCGCGCCTTGAAGTTGTTGCGGCGCAGCGACACGCCCGCCTGCTGCTCGCGCGTTCCCAGCACGCCGCGCACCGTCACCGCCCCCTCGGGCGCGATCAGGTTGCGGTGCGTCCAGCTGACCTCGGTCGAAATGCCCTCGCCCGTGCCGTAGCCCGCTGTCCCGGCGATCGTCCGCGGCGGCGCCGGCTCCAGCGTGGTGGCGATATCGACCGTCCCGACATCCGCGCCCGCGACCGGCACGGCCTTCAGTGTGGACACCAGCCCGGTCTGGATCAGCGCGCGGCGATAATCCTCCAGCAGCGCCGCGTCATAGGGCTGCCCCGGCCTGAACCGTGCGATCCGGCCGAGATGCTTCGCACTGAACAGCGGCGATCCCTCGACCCGGATCATGCCGAACCGCTGCGCGACACCAGGGTTCACCGCGATCGCCAGCGTCGCGGTGCGCGTGTCGTGATTGATCACGACCTCCGGCTCCGCCACCGTCCCGAACGCGAACCCCTGCCGCCCCAGCGCGGTCTTCAACGCATCGCCCGCCGCCAGCACCTTCTCCGCATCGACCGGCTGGTTCTTGGTCACGCCGTACGCATCGGCCAGCGCAGGCGCCTTGCCCGCCGCCGCCGACAGCCCCGGCAGCGTGACATCCGCAAACCGGTACAGCGCCCCCGGGTCGGCGGTCAGCGTCACGACCACGCGGCGCGTCGCCGGGTCGGCCTCCACCCGCGCATCGACTTCGGCGTCGTAATATCCGTAGGAGCGCAGCAGTTCGGCCAGCACGCCCTCGTCCTCGCGCGCACGCCGCTCAATCTGCGCGACGTTGGCCGGCGATCCCGATCCCTGGACCAGCGCGGACGCGATATCGAACCGCGGCCGCAACCGCGCATCGCCGACCCCGTTCAGCCCGTCCAGCACGATCCGGTAGCGCTGCTCCGCCGCCGCATCGACGACACCCGCCCCGCGCCCCGTCGTCGCGGCCGCCCCGGCTTCGGCCGGGTCCGACACCGCGAGATCGGGCCATGCGACCCCCAGGTCCGCCATCGGCGCCAAGGGCGAATTGGGATCGAGCAGCTCGACGGGCGCGGGCGCAACCGGCTCCGGAACGCCCGTCGACGCGGGTTTCTGAGCGGGTGACGGCGCTTGCGCGGCCAGCGCCGCCGGTTGTGCCAGCAGGGCGGCCATCGCGAAACAGGCGTGCTTGCGCCGCGGGCTGACGGGAACCATGATGCCCCCTGCCTAGCGACGCAAACCGCGCCCCGCCAGCGGCTTCTACGCCCACCCGGTTCGACCCGGCGCGCCAAGCCCCCCGGCCACCGCGACCCCTTCCCGAACACCGCATGACTGGCGCCGCCCGGCACATGCTGGCATGAACATGGCCATGACACCCCCAGCCAGCCCACCCCGCTCCGGCGGCGGCGTCTTCCTCGCGCTCGGTGCGATCGTCGGCGCGGTGGCCGGCATGGCGATGGGCCAGACGACCGCCGGCCTGCTGATCGGCTTCGGCGCCGGACTATCGATTGCGCTAATCCAGTGGCTGATCCAGCGCCGCGGCTGACCGACGCCCAAACCCGTCCATCCCGAGCGCAGCCGAGACGGCCAACCTTACCCCAAGCGCCGCCCCACCCACACGACCCGCCCGACGACCGTGACATCCGCCAACGCCCGCTCACCCGGATCGACCGCCGCCGGGTTATCGCTGGTCAGCACAACCCGCCCCGCATCGCCCGTCACCGCGATCCGCTTCACGACCAGCGCGTCGTCGAGTCGCACCACATGGATCCCGTCGCGCAGCGGCCGGTCCGCCGCACCACGATCCACCATGATCCGGTCGCCGTCCGCCAGCGTCGGCGCCATCGAATCGCCCACCACCCGGATCATCGACAGTGCCGCCGGATCGCCCCCGGCCAGCGCACGCAGCGTCCGTTCGTCAAACGCGATCCCGCCCGCCGCGGCCTCGTCGCCCGCCACCGCGCCCGGCCCGGCCGAGGCACCCACGTTCAGTATCGGCACCTGACGCAACGCAGCCGGCGCCACCCGCTCCGGCACGGGCGGCCCACCGAACGCCGCCTGCGACACGCCGAAATAGCGCGCCAGCGTCGCGCGGTCCGCCTCGTCCAGCTTCCGCGGGCTCCCGCGCCGCACGAATTGCTGCACATAAGCCGGGTTACGCCCCAGCAACCGCGACAGCCCGGCAAAGTCCTCGCCGCGCTCGCGACACAGCCGTTCGATCGCGGCGCGGGGGTCTTCGTTATCCACGGATTCTCCTACCGCTAGGATTTTTCCTAGACAAGTAGGAATTGATTGAGAACAAAGCGCGAACATAATCACCGGGACGCTAGGAGCGAGCACCGTGCATCTGTTGTCGACGATCGAACGCCATCTCCGCCGCACCGGCCTGCCCCCGACGCGATTCGGGCGGGAGGCGGTCGGCGATCCGCGCTTCGTGACGGACCTGCGCCGCGGTCGCGAACCGCGCCCGCGCACCATCGCGCGCGTCGTCGCCTATCTCGCCGCTCAGGACGCCGGCCGATGATGATGGCCCCCCTACGCGGTCCCGAGCCCGGCCGTTTGCTCGTCGCCGCCCTGCTCGCACGGCTTCCCACCGGCACGGCACTGCTGGAACAGGATCGCACCCCCTGGGCCAGCGCGACGTTCGTCGGCACGCGCCACCGCCTGCTGTTCAGCTGTCCCGACCGCCCCGCGGCGGACGCGTTCGCCGCGACCGTCGCGGAGGACGACTTCGCGTTGCGCGGTCACCTGCTCGCCGGCATCACCGCCGATGCGGACGCCGACACACTGCTGGTGGAGGCGCTGACCCTGATCGAGGCCTGACGACGCGCGGCGCTCAGCGCCCCGCCGTCATCCGCCGCAGTTCGTCCAACGCATCGCGCAACCCGCCATCGGCCGCCGCCTGCCGCGCCATCGCACCGCCGCCGCGCCGTTCCAGCCCACGCTCAAGCCGTGCCATCAACGCCGCGATCGTTTCCTTCTCCGGCACCAGGTCGTGCTGCGGATCGATCACCGCACCGTCGTCGACCACATCCGGCGCGATGCTCGCATAACTCTCGTCCAGCAACAGCGTGTCGGGGTCGTCCACGACCTCCTCCGCCACGGGCGCGACGGGCGCGACGAACAACGGCGGCCGCCCGAACGGCAGCGGCTCCGGATCGATGTCGTCCATCGGCGTGCCCAGGTCGGATGCCGCGAACAGCGGCCGTCGCGCGGGCGCATCGGGATGCGCATCGGCCCGACGCAGCTGCGGCGCGGGCGCAGGCGCCTCCGCCTCTTCCGGCGCGAACAGGTCGATCTGCAGCTCCGCCTCCACCGGCTGCCGCGGATTCTCCAGCCGGTGGAACACCCACCACACCGCCCCGCCGGCGATCAGCGCCACTGCCAGCATCAGCACCGCGCGCGGCGCCGTCCCGAACGACCCGACCCGCGCGATCAGCGGCGCGACCCCGGTCATCCCCACCGCGCGCACCATGACCGCGGCCGGCACCGCGAACGCCAGGAACGCCGCTGCCGCAGCGGTCAGCAGCGCCATCGGCACCGCCAGCGGGGTCCGTTCGATCGCATCGATCATGCGACGCGCATTCGGCCTGGTCATTCGCCTGTCCTCATATCCGTCCGCGACTCGCCAACCTTTGGTAAACGGGATCATAGCGTGATATATTTTCCGACCAGTTACGATCCCGTTCAACAAATGCCCGCGCCGTCGCGCGCCGCGCGTCCCATCCGCTGCGATCGGCCAGCAACGCGGACAGCGCCGCCGCCAGCGCGGCCGGATCGTCGGGCGGGAACAGCGTCCCCGTCACCCCGTCCTCGATCAGCTCGCGGTGCCCGCCGACGTCCGACGCCGCCACCAGCCGGCCCTGCGCCATCGCCTCCAGCGGTTTCAGCGGCGTCACCAGATCAGTCAGCCGCATCCGCTTGCGCGGATAGGCCAGGATGTCGATCAACCCGTAATAGGCCTCCACCCGGTCATGCGGCACGCGCCCGACGAAGCGGATGCGGTCCGCCACCGGCGATGCCGTCGCCTGCGCCCGCAACGCCGCCTCCATCGGCCCGCCGCCGACCATCAGCAGCATCGCCGCTGGCCGCGCCGCGACCAGCGCCGGCATCGCCGCGATCAGGTCGTCCAGCCCCTCATAATCATAGAACGACCCAACGAAGCCAATCACCTCGGCCCCATCGAGCCCCAGTTCCGCGGCAAGCCCCCGGTCCGGCGGCGGCGGCGATCCGAACAGGCCCAGGTCCACCCCGTTGGGCGACACCATGATTTTGTCCGCCGCGATGCCGCGCGCCACCAGATCGCTGCGCAATCCTTCGCAAATCACCGCCACCGCGTCAGCCTGGGCGACAGCGCGCGTCTCCAGCCAGCGGATCGCCCGATATTTCAGCGACCCCTCGGTGCCCGCCCCGTTGCCGACCGCCGCATCCTCCCAGAATGCGCGGATCTCGTACAGCAACGGCAATCCCCGCCGTCGCGCCACCCGCCCGGCGGCCATCGCCGTCATCACCGGCGAATGGGCATGCAGAATATCGGGCTTCCACGTCGTCGCCAGCGCATCGACCTTGCGTTCCAGCGCCGCGATATCGCGCCATTCCGCGATCGGCGACGGCGCGCGCGATCCGCTGCCCGCGCGGTGGAAACGCAGCCCGTCGACCACCTCCTCCGCCGGCCCGGCCGCCACGTGGCGCGACCCGGTCACCGCCATCACGTCCCACCCGCGCGCGACCTGCGCCTTCAGGATCGCGCGGGTCCGGAACGTGTAGCCGCTGTGCATCGGCAGGCTATGATCGAGGATATGGAGAATACGCATGGCCAACTCTGTGCCATGACGGCGCTTAACGACGTGTCAACCGCTGGACGATATCGTCGATCCGACCACGCAGCCGATCCGGAAAGGGGAACAGGCCATGATCGACCTGTTCTCGCTCGCGCTCAGCCACGGGCTGCTGCTGTTCGCGGCATGGCGGCTCGTGCGGCGGCCGGATCTGGACCGCGAGCCCGAACGCCCGGGTACGCCAGATGCGTGACCTTGGCCTTATCGGCTTCCTGACCGCGCTCATCCTGTTCGGGTTTCGGCGCCCGTTCCTGTTCGTGCTCGCCTATGCCTATGTCGACATCGTCTCGCCGCAGCGGCTGGCTTATTATCTGCTGAATTCCGTGCCCGTCTCGCTCATCTGCGTGGCGCTCGCGGTGCTCGGCTGGGCGGTGGCGGACGACAAGAGCGGCGCGCGGTTCGGCATCCGACAATCGCTGATGCTCACGCTCCTGCTCTACTGTTTCTGGACGACACTGACCGCCGATTTCCCGGTGGAGGCGCTCACCAAATGGGGCTGGGTGTGGAAGGCGATGGCCTTCGCGATCTTCCTGCCGCTCACGTTGCGCACCCGGTTGCGGATCGAATCGATGGCGCTGTTCCTCGTGCTGTCCGCCTCGTCGATCATCGTGGTGGGCGGGATCAAGACGGTCGTGTCCGGCGGCGGCTACGGCGTGCTGAACCTCATGATCGACAACAATAGCGGCCTGTACGAAAGCAGCACGATCTCCGCCGTCGCGGTCGCGATCATCCCGCTCATCCTCTGGCTGGCGCGCTACGGCACGATCTACCCGCGCGGCAAACTGGTCACCGCCTATGCCGCGGCACTCATCTTCGCCTGCCTGTTAATCCCGGTCGGAACGCAGGCCCGCACCGGCATCATCTGCATCGCGGCGCTCGCGGTCCTGATGCTCCGCTCGGTCCAGCGCCGCGTGCTGTACGTCGCCGGGATCGCCGTCGCGCTCAGCATCGCCGTGCCGTTCCTGCCCGAAAGCTACACGCAGCGGATGGACACGATCCAGGGGTACAAGGCGGACAACAGCGCCTCCACCCGCATCGCGGTCTGGAAATGGACGCTCGGCTATGTCGGCCAGCATCCGTTCGGCGGCGGGTTCGAGGCCTACCGCCAGAACCGCCTGGTGATCGACGAGGTCAAGACGACCGCCACCGCCGACGGCACGAGCACGTCCACCACCCAGGCGTTCGACGCCGGCCGCGCCTATCACAGCAGCTATTTCGAAATGCTGGGGGAACAGGGCTATCCCGGCCTAATCCTGTGGCTCACGCTCCACGCGCTCGGCCTGATCCGGATGGAGGTCCTGCGCCGCAAATATGCCCGCGCGCCGGACGAGGACGGCTGGATCGCCCCGCTCGCCACCGCGCTCCAGCACGCGCACCTGATCTACCTGATCGGCGCGCTGTTCGTCGGCATCGCGTTCCAGCCGTTCATCTACATGCTCGTCGGGCTGGAGATTGGCTTCGACGCCTTCCTGCGCCGCACCCGTTCGCCGGCGAAGGTCGGGTTCGCAAGGCCGGCCCCGAAGGTCCGTAAACCGCAACCGGTCTGACCAACGGCCGCCACCTTACCCCAAACGCCGTTCGGTTCGAGCCTGTCGAGAACGCCGAGTTCCCGACAGGCTCCGCCCGTCAGGCCTCGTCGGCGTCGTCCATGCCTTCGATCATCGCGATCAGCGCGTCGGTGAACGCCGGCACGTCGTCCGGCTTGCGGCTGGTGATCAGGTTGTCGTCGACCACGACTTCCTCGTCCACCGTCGTCGCGCCGGCATTCTCCAGGTCGGTGCGCAGCGACGGCCAGCTCGTCACCGTCCGGTCCTCGACGATGTCCGCCTCGACCAGCAACCACGGCCCGTGGCAGATCGCGGCGATTGGCTTGCCCGCATCGTCGAATGCCTGCACGATCTCGACGGCCACATCGATCGTGCGCAACGTGTCCGGATTGGCGACGCCGCCCGGAATGATCAGCGCGTCGTAATCGTCGGTCTCGACCGCATCCAGCGTCATGTCCGGCGTGATCGTGTCGCCCTTCTCGTCCTTCTCCATGCCCTGGATCGGGTCCATTGCGGGCGATGCGAGCACGACGGTCGCCCCCGCAGCGATCAGGCGGTCGCGCGGCCCGAACAGTTCGGCCTGCTCGAACCCGTCCGTGGCGATGATCAGGATCTTGGCGTCGGTGATAGCTGGCATGGGGATATCCTCGAATGTCTTGGGGGATGTCTTGGGGGTCTGGGCCTGAACGGGTGCCGCCGCCGCCTGTTCCGGCGCGAAGCCGCCCGATGCGCCAGCCGGAACGATCGCGGGGGGCATGCCGTTATCCCCCCATGACCGGACCGAACCGCCACCTATGTTAAGCTATGTCGACGATGCCCTGCCCGGCATCACCCGCCGCAAATTGCGCGGCCACTGGGCCTATTTCGACCCGCACGGCGAACGGGTCCGCGACCGCGTGGAGATCGACCGGCTCAACGCCACCGCGATGCCGCCGGCCTATGTTGACTGCTGGTTCTGCCCCAGCCCGGACGGCCATATCCAGGCGGTCGGCTGGGACGACAAGGGCCGCAAGCAGTACCGCTACCACGCCGATTTCCGCGCGACGCAGGAAGCCGCGAAATACGACGCCTGTGCCGATTTCGGCCGCGCGCTGCCTTTGCTTCGTGCGCGTGTGGAGGAGGACCTCACCCACCGCGCGCTCGACAAGGACGCCGTCGTCGCCGCGATCGTCCGGCTGCTCGATCTCGGCCGCGTCCGGGTCGGCAACGAGACTTACGCGAAATCGAACAACAGTTTCGGCGCCACCACGCTGCGCGCCGACCATGCCAAGGTCCGCGGCTCCAAGCTGAAACTCGAATATGTCGGCAAGTCCGGCAAGCTCCAGCGCCTGACGATCGAGGACCAGCGCCTCTCGCGGATCGCGCGCCGCTGCCAGGACCTGCCCGGCCAGCATCTGTTCCAATATCAATGCCCCGACGGCAGCGCGCATCCGGTTGGGTCGGCGGACATCAACGCGTATATCAAGGACGCCACCGGCGGCAGCTTCACCGCGAAAAGCTTCCGTACCTGGGGTGCCAGCGTCATCGCCTACCGCACGCTGGTCGAGGCGGGCGACACCGCGATCACGCTGAAACAGCTGCTGCAGCCCGTCGCCGACGCGCTGGGCAACACGCCCGCCATCGCGCGCAAATCCTATGTCCACCCCGCGCTGATCGAACTGGCGCGCAGCGGCGTTCCGGTCGGCCGCGTCCGGCTCCCGCGCGCCACGCGCTATGCGACGCCCACCGAACGCGGGCTGATCGCGTTCCTCGACACGCTGGGTGCGGAACATTGCAGTAAGGCCGCCTGCGCATGACGATTGCCAACACCGCCGCCGTCGCGGTCCGACCCACTGCCGCCGTCCATGACTTCGCAGCCGACATGAACCGCTTGACGCGGGAGATTACGACCTGGCTCGCCGGCAACTGGCTCCAGGTCGCGATCGCACTCGCGATCGGCGCGGCGATCGTGCTCGCGCTGCTCGGCCTCCGCTCGCTCGGCGGTCGGCTCTGCCGCGGGCATGACGAGAGCGTCCAGTGGCGGACCATCGTCGGCCGCGCGATCACCCGCACCCGCATGTGGTTCATGGTGGCGCTCGCCGCCCGACTGGTCGAGGGCGGCGCCAACACACCGGCCGGCGTCACCGCGGTCATCACCGCCGTCTTCACGATCGCCGCCGCACTCCAGGCAGCCCTCTGGGCGCGCGAGATCATTCTCGGCTTCGTCGAACATCGCGCGGCGGGTGACACCGAGAAAGGCGCGATCGGCTCCGCGCTCGGTATCATCCGGCTGCTCGTCACCTTCGCCCTGTTCGCGATCGCCGGCGTGCTCATCCTCGACAATCTCGGCGTCAACGTCACCGGGCTGATCGCCGGCCTCGGCATCGGCGGCATCGCGATCGGCTTGGCCGCGCAGGGCATTTTCGCCGATCTGTTCGCCGCACTCGCGATCATCTTCGACAAGCCGTTCCGCCGCGGCGACGCGGTCAGCTGGGACAGCACGTCCGGCTCGGTCGAACGGATCGGCCTCAAATCCACGCGCATCCGGTCAATCACCGGCGAACAGATCATCGTGTCGAACAAGAACCTGCTCGACAAGGAACTGCGCAACCTCGCCCGGCTCGACCGCCGCCGCATGACACTCGCGATCGGCGTCATCTACCAGACCCCGGTCGATGTCTGCCGTGCCATCCCAAACCTGCTCCGCACCGCGACCGAGAGCGTCGACAAATGCGTCGTGGTCCGCACCGGGATGACCGCGTTCGGCGCCTCCAGCCTCGACTATGAACTGCAATTCGATGTCCGGTCGGAGGTGTGGGACGTCGTCTACGCCGCCCGCCACGCGGTCTGCATCGCCATCCTCGACACCTTCACCCGCGAAGGCATCGAATTCGCCTACCCGACCCAACTCAACTTCACCGGCGGCCCCGACGGCCGGGCGGTGTTCCCGACCTGATTACCAACCCCGTCAGTACCAAGTCGAAAACGCGATCAGATCCCGACCTCTTCCAACGACAACAACGTCGCATTCCCCCCAGCCGAAGTCGTATCGGTCGACGTAACCCGCTCCGCCGCAAACCGCGGCAGGTAATGCGGCCCACCCGCCTTCGGGCCGGTCCCGGACAGACCCTCCCCGCCGAACGGTTGCGACCCGACGATCGCGCCGATCATCGATCGGTTGACGTACAGGTTGCCGACCTTGGCCAGCGCCTCCACCGTCTCCGCGCCGCGCGCGATGCGGCTGTGCAGCCCCATCGTCAGCCCGAACCGCCCGGCATTCACGCGCTCCACCGTCTCGGCCAGCGCCCCCGCCTTCCACGTCGCGACATGGATCACCGGCCCGAACCACTCCTCGGTCAGCTGCTCGATCGCATCGATCCGGATGACCGTCGGCGGCACATACAGCCCGTCCGTCGGCACCGGCACGGTATGCACGGTCCGCGCCGCCATCGCCGCCCGCCGCGCCATCAGCCGGTCGTACGACGCTTGATCGATCACCGGGCCGACGTCGGTCGCCGGGTCCGCCGGGTCGCCGATCACCAGCGTGTCCATGGCGCCGGCCAGCATCTCCAGCGTCCGATCGGCGATCTCCTCCTGCAACAACAGCAGCCGCAGCGCGGAACAACGCTGCCCGGCGGACCGGAATGCGGACGCCACCACGTCGGCCACCACCTGTTCGGGTAGCGCCGTCGAATCGACGATCATCGCGTTGATCCCGCCCGTCTCGGCGATCAGCGGCACCAGCGGCCGCGCATCGTCCTCCAGCAGCCCGCGCGCGATCCGCCGCGCCGTGCCCGTCGATCCGGTGAACGCCACGCCCGCCACGCGCACGTCGGCGATCAGCGCGGCACCCTCCTCCGGCCCGCCCGGCAACAGCACCAGCGCATCGGCCGGCACGCCCGCCTCATGCGCCAGCGCGACCGCCCAGCCCGCGATCGCCGGCGTCTGCGGCGCGGGCTTGGCCACCACCGCATTGCCCGCGACCAGCGCTGCGGCCACCTGCCCCAGGAAAATCGCCAGCGGGAAATTCCACGGCGCAATGCACGCCCACACGCCGCGCCCCTCGTGGCGCAGGACATTGCGCTCGCCCGTCGGCCCGGGCAGCTCCTGCGGCGCGAGCACGCCGCGCGCCTGCAACGCATAATAACGACAGAAATCGACCGCCTCGCGCACCTCGCCCAGCGCATCGCCGATCGTCTTGCCCGCCTCCTGCACCGCCACCGCCATCAGGTCGCCACGGTGCTTTTCGAGCAGATCCGCCAGCCGCTCCAGCGTCGCCGCCCGCTGCTCCAGCGGCGTCCGCGACCAGGCCGCAAAGCCCCGCACGGCCCGATCGACCGCCGCCTTCGCGGACGTCTCCGTCCCCCCGCGCCCGGCCGGAACCGCATCGGTGCGGGGCGCTGGTGTCTTGGCAACGACCGCCGCCACCTCCGCCAACACCGTCCGGTCCTGCAGATCCAGCCCCGCACTGTTGCGCCGCACCCCGAACAGATCGATCGGCAACGGGATCGACGGATGCCGCGTCCCGCCCACCGCCCGGATCTTGTCGACCGGATCGGCCAGCAGCTCCGCATCGCTCAGCCCCTCGTCGGCCAGCTGATGCACGAAGCTCGAATTCGCCCCATTCTCCAGCAACCGCCGAACCAGATAGGCGAGCAGATCGCGATGCCCACCCACCGGCGCATAGATCCGCGTCTTGTACCCGCGCTCGCGCACCAGCGTCTCGTACAGCCCCTCACCCATCCCGTGCAGGCGCTGGAACTCGAAATCGCGCGCGTTGCCCGCCCATTCCATTATGCTCGCCACCGTCAGCGCATTGTGGCTGGCGAACGCCGGATAGATGTTGGTCGCGTCCAGCATGTCGCGCGAACACGCCATGTACGACACGTCGGTCGCCGCCTTGCGCGTGAACAGCGGATAGTCGCTCAGCCCCGCCTCCTGCGTCCGCTTCACCTCGCTGTCCCAATACGCGCCCTTCACCAGCCGCACCGCGATGCGTCGGTTGGTCGCCGCACCCAGCTCGTTCGCCCACGCCACCGCCGGCCGCGCGCGCTTGCTGTACGCCTGGATCGCCATGCCGAACCCGTCCCAGCCTTTCAGCTTCGGCAGCCCCGCCACCGCGGAGATGATCGCGAAGCTCATCTCCAGCCGCTCCGACTCCTCGGCATCGACGGTCAGGCCGATGCCCGCATCCGCCGCCTGCACCGCCAGCGCCTCGAGCTTTTCGATCAGCGCGGGCACGCACTTGTCCCACTGCCCGACCTCGTACCGCGGGTGCAGCGCGGACAGTTTGACCGAAATCGAATGGCCCTCCTTCGCCGCGCGCCCGACCTCGGCGATCGCATCCTGGTAGGACCGGAAATAGCGCTCCGCATCCGGATAGGTCCGCGCCGCCTCGCCCAGCATGTCGAAACTGGCGGTGAACCCGCGATTGTCCTTCGTGCGCATCCGCTTAAGCGCCTCGTCGATGGTCCGCCCCATCACGAAGATCTCGCCCATCATCTTCATCGCGGCACCCACCGCCTGCCGCACGAACGGTTCGCCCGCGCGCGACACCAGCCGCTTCAGCGCGCCGCCCTGCCCGGCATCGCTTACCAGCGCACGGCCGATCACCAGCCCCCAGGTCGCCGAATTGACCAGCGACGAATGCGACTTGCCGGTGTGCGCGCGCCAGTCCGCATCGCCCAGCTTGTCGGCGATCAAGCGGTCCGCCGTCTCCGGATCGGGCACGCGCAGGAACGCCTCCGCCAGGCTCAGCAACGCGACGCCCTCGGACGAATTCAGCCGATATTGCTGCAGGAACTGGTTCACCCAGCCCTCGCGCTGCGCGGTGCGCAGGTCGCCGAGCAACCCCATGCTGTGCGCCACCACCCGCTCGCGACTCGACGTGTCGAGCGCCGCGGTCGGCAACAACGTGTCGAGCACGTCCGGCTCCGGCGCACGGTGCAGTGCGCGCAGCGAGGACAGGACGGCGGGGGACGCGGAAAACATGGGCGCGGTGTACCTTGCGACGGATCGATGCAGTTGACGTAAACGTCAAGCTACGCCTAGAGACAGTCAAGCCATAGCCCCAAGGATCGCCGCCCGGAAGATGGCGGCACCGAACAGGAGTGAGACCGAATGCCCACCGTGCAGGATCTGCAAGCCAAGGTCGGGGAGGTCGTCGGCACATCCGACTGGATCCAGATCGACCAGCCCCGCATCCAGGCCTTTGCCGACGCGACCGACGATCACCAGTTCATCCATGTCGATCCCGAACGCGCCAAGATGACCCCGTTCGGCGGCACCATCGCGCACGGCTTCCTGACGCTGTCGATGCTCACCGCGCTGGCCGAACGGCTGCCCGACAGCCGGATCGAGGGCGTGAAGATGGGCATCAACTACGGCTTCGACAAAGTCCGCTTCCTCACCCCGGTCCCCGCCGGCGTCCGCATCCGCGGCACGTTCAAGCTCCTCAGCCTGGAGGAAAAGCGCCCCGGCCAGTGGCAGCAGACCCAGGAAGTCACGGTCGAGATCGAAGACCAGAAGAAGCCCGCGCTGATCGCCGAATGGATCGCGCAGTTCTTCATCTGAGCCGGTTCGACCACCGCTGAACATCAAGCCAACACGCGACCCCGGCCCGCGCCGGGGCACCGCTCGTCCGAACGAGGATCCCACCATGCGTGAAGCCGTCATCGTCGCCACCGCCCGCACCCCCATCGGCCGCGCCTATCGCGGCGCGTTCAACGCCACCCCCTCCCCCACGCTCGCCGCGCACGCCATCCGCGCTGCGGTCGAACGCTCGGGCGTCTCGCCCGACCAGATCCAGGACGTCGTGATCGGCGCTGCGATGCAGCAGGGCGTCCAGGCCACGATCGGCCGCACCGCCGCACTCCGCGCCGGCCTGCCCGTCACCGTCTCCGGCATGTCGGTCGACCGGCAATGCGCCTCCGGGCTGCAGGCGATCGCCATCGCCGCGTCGCAGGTCATCGTCGACCGTGCGGAGATCGTCGTCGCCGGCGGCGTCGAATCGATCTCGATGGTCCAGACCCCCGAAATGCGGCTCGGCCCCGATCACGAGCTGATCGCGATGCACCCCGACGTCTACATGCCGATGCTCCAGACCGCGGAGATCGTCGCCAGCCGCTACGGCATCTCGCGCGCCCGGCAGGACGCCTACGCGCTCCAATCGCAGCAGCGCACCGCCGCCGCACAGGCCGCCGGCCGCCTCGATGCGGAGATTATTCCCGTCACTGCCACGATGAACGTCGTCGACAAGGCGACCAAGCAGGTCTCGCAGAAGGAAGTCACGCTCACCAAGGACGAGGGCAATCGTCCCGAGACCACGATCGAGGGCCTGAACACGCTCGGCCCCGTCATGGGCCCCGACGCCAACATCACCGCCGGCAACGCGTCGCAGCTGTCCGACGGTGCCTCCGCCTGCGTCGTGATGGAACGCGCCGCTGCGGAGAAAGCCGGCAAGGCGCCGCTCGGCCGCTATGTCGGCATGGCCGTCGCCGGCACCAAGCCGGACGAAATGGGCATCGGCCCAGTCTATGCCGTGCCCAAGCTGCTCGAACGCTTCGGCCTCACCGTCGGCGACATCGGCCTGTGGGAACTGAACGAGGCGTTCGCGGTCCAGGTGCTCTACTGCCAGGACGTGCTCGGCATCCCCGACGAACTGCTCAACGTCGACGGCGGCGCGATCTCGATCGGTCACCCCTACGGCATGTCCGGCGCCCGCATGGTCGGCCACGCCCTGATCGAAGGCAAGCGCCGCGGCGCCAAGCACGTCGTCGTCACCATGTGCGTCGGCGGCGGCATGGGCGCAGCGGGGTTGTTCGAAGTCCTGTAACCGCGAACCAAGCGGTGCAGAAAAGCCCCCTCCCTTTTAAGGGAGGGGGTTGGGGGTGGGTGCAACAGCTCCCCAAACGCCCCAGGCGTTCGGCAGAGCGACGTCCAAGCAGCCGCCCAGGCACTCCCCCAGAGACAAACGGGAACCCGACCCCACCCATTGCGGTTCTCCCTCCAAACCCAGCAAGGAGAGCCACCATGGCCGACGACGCAAGCATCGAAGCCCGTTTCTGGAAAGACCTGAAGGCCAGCCCGTTCGTCATGCTCGGCGTCGAGGGCACCCGCGACGGCCATACCCAGCCGATGACCGCGCAGTTCGAAGGCGAGTCCGGCCCGATCTGGTTCTTCGCGACCAAGGACAACGGTCTGACCAAGGCGCTGTCCGAATCGAACCGCGCGATCGCAACCTACACCGGCAAGGGTCACGACCTGTTCGCCAGCATCCATGGAACGCTGTCGGTCGACACCGACCGCGAGAACGTCGACCGCCTGTGGAGCCCGCAGGTCGAGGCCTGGTACAAGGGCGGCAAGGCCGATCCCAACCTCGCGCTGCTCCGTCTCGATACCGAGCGGGCCCGGCTCTGGCTCGGCGGCTCCTCGTTCGGCGCCGCGATCGAACGGCTGGTCGGCAAGGATCCGAAGGACAGCTACAAGGACAATGTCGCCGAAGTGACGCTCTGATCGTCCTTCCCGACCGTCGCTAAGCAAAAGCGCCCGCCCCGCATCACCGCGGGGCGGGCGTTTCCTTATCCGATCGACCGGACGATCAAGCGGTCGGCACGCCCGAGCCGCCCGCCCGCGGGATCGCCCGCGGCTCCGCTGCCGGCCGCAACGCCTGCGGCAGGATCCGCGCCCGCTTCTCGAACGCTGCGGCCACCGCCGGCCGCTTCAGGAACGCTGTCCACAGCGCGCGCAACCGCGACCCGTTGCGCACCCACAACGCATCGTCCGGCTGGAACTGGTCCGCGATCATCGCCGCCCCGTCCGCCGTCGCCAGCGTCGCAACCGCGACCTTCTCCGCGTCACCATCCTCCTTCGCGCACAACGACGCCTCGATCGCCGCCGCCGGATTGTCGTCCGGCTTTGCCCGCAGCGCCGCGGTCACGACCTTCGCCTCGCCCGCCCGACCCAGCGCCGCCAGCGAACACGCCTCGGTCCGGCGCAGCCATGCCGCACCCCACGGGCTCAGCGCCGGCCCGCCCAGCGTCAGCCCGGCCCGCGCGGCGGTCAGCGCGTCGGCCGCGCGGTCCGCCTCGTCCAGCGTCTCGGCCAGCGCGATCATCCCCGACACCGCGACCGGCGTCCGTGCGAAGTCCAACGTCGCGAACGGCTGCAACCGGGCGATCGCCGCCGCCCGCCCGCCGGTCATGCCCAGCGCCTGCGCATCGAGCCGCACGGTCGACACCGCATCCTCGCCCATCCCGTTCGCCACCGCGACGCTCGCCGCCGTCTCGGACGCCTCGCGGTACCGGCCGAGCAGCACGAACGCGCGCACCGCGCCCAGCCGCGTCTGCAGATCGTCGGGTTGCGCCGCGAACGCCGCCAGCCGGTCAGCCGCGAACGCATCGATCGCGCGCCCCGACTGCGGCCCCATCTGCTCCTCAAGCTGCGGCCAGATCGGCGCGTGGTCGCGCAGGATCGCCAGCTCGAACAGCGACTCCGGCGATGTCACGCGCGGCAGGATCTGCCCTGCCTCGACCACCTCGCCGCGCCGCACCAGCACCGAAACCGCGGCCTCGGCCACGTCGCCGCGCAATTCGGGAAGGTCGGTCGGCTGCCAGTCCGCGCGCGCCAGTGCCACCGCGATCCGGTCGCGCAACGCGATGTCTTTCGACTCCGACAATGTCTGGTTGATCGCGCGCCACAACCGCCCGGAAATGCCGCTCAGCCCGTCCGGCGTCTTCTCCGCCAGCACCGCGAGCTGTTCGCCCGCGCCCTTCATGTCGCCCGCGTCCGCCGCGATCAGGATGCCGAACCCGCGCACGATCGGGTTCGTCGGGTCCGCCTTCACCAGCTCGGCCTGCACCGCGGCCAGCTCGCCACCGCGCCCCGCCGGCGCGAGACAATTCAGCCGCAGCAACTGGACCGCGTTCCGGTCCGCACCCGGCGCAAGCCCCGGCACGACCGGATCGAGCCGCGCCAGCAACCCGGCGCAGTCACCCTTCTGGCCCAGCGCATAGGCCTCCGTGATCGCGGTCCGCACGTCGCCAGCCGGCTTCGCCACCCCCGCCTGCGGCACCGGCACCGGAACCGCCCCCGCCGCCGTCCCGCACAGGATCAGCGCCAGGAACGCCGCCCGGTCAGCGCGCATCATGCGCGACGATCCATCCCTCGACCACCGGTGCGATGACGTCGCGCCACCGCCGCCCGTTGAAGATCCCGTAATGCCCGACCCCCTCGGCCATCAGATATTTGCGATGCTCCTCCGGCAATGCGGTCGCCAGCGTCAGCGCCGCCTTGGTCTGCCCGATGCCGGAGATGTCGTCGCGCTCCCCCTCGATCGCCAGCAGACCAATGTCGGTGATCGCACCCGGGTCCACGCGCCGCCCGCGGTGAAAGTACTCGCCCTTCGGCAGGGCGTGCTGCTGAAACACCAGGTCGATCGTCTGGAGGTAGAATTCCGCGCTCATGTCGCAGACCGAGCGATATTCGTCGTAGAACGCCTTGCTCGCATCCGCGCTGTCGCCGTCGCCCGCGACCAGATGCTTGAACATGTCAAAATGGCTGACGAGGTGGTTGCCCAGGTTCATCGCCATGAACCCGGTCAGCTGCAGGAAGCCCGGATACACGCGCCGTCCGCCGCCCGGATAATAATAAGGCACCGTGGCGATCACATTCTGTTCGAACCACGCATGCGGCCGCTGCGTCGCGACCGTGTTGACGCTCGTCGGCGCCTCGCGCGTGTCGACCGGCCCGCCCATCATGGTCAGCGTCGCCGGCCGCGCCGGATGCTGGTCGGCGGACATCAGCGCGGCTGCCGCATAGGCCGGCACGGACGGCTGGCAGACCGCCAGCACGTGCGCACGCCCCGACCCGTCGGCGCTCATCGTCTCGAGGAACTGCACCAGATAATCGACATAATCGTCCAGATCGAACGTCCCGTCGCTCAGCGGCACCAGCTTCGCATCGCGCCAGTCGGTGATGTGCACGTCGTGCCCCGGCAACATCCGCTCCACCGTCCCGCGCAGCAACGTCGCATAATGGCCCGACATCGGCGCGACGATCAGCAGCTTGGGCGCACCCTCCACGCCCTCGCGCCGGAACCGCTTCAGCTGCCCGAACGGCAGGCGCAGCACGATCTCCTCGGTCACCGCGACCTCGCGCCCGTCGACCACCGTCTTGTCGAGCCCGAATGCCGGCTTGCCGTAGGTCGCCGACGCATGCGCGAACACGTCGAAGCCCGACGCCACCACCGGCCCGAACTTCGTATGGGCCATCGGGTTGACCGGATTGGCCATCCATTCGGCACCCAGCGTGGCCAGCGCACTGGCTCCGGCCATCATCGTCCGCTGCATCTCGTAGGCGGCGTAAAGCATCAGGCATCCTCACATCGGCGGTCGCCCGTCCGGACGATCAACACATCAACGCCGGATACACGCATTTGATGCACCGCACCACAGACGGCCCCCGGGCACCTCTGTCCGATTGTCCCAGTCTCGAACGTCGCGCTTACCGCCCTGTCGGCTTCATGCTAGGCGGCGGCATGGACAAGCCCGACGTCGCCCCCGCCCGCAAGATCGGCTCGCTGCTGCTGGTCTGGCGGTTCGCCACCGTCTACAAGGGGCACCTTGCCGCCGCGATCCTCGCGCTCATCGTGGCCGCCGCCGCGACGCTCGCGATCCCGAGCGGGTTCAAGCTCGTCATCGACCGCGGCTTCTCCGCCGGCACCGGCGATATCGGCCGCTATTTCCAGTATCTCCTGCTGATCGTCGCGGTGCTCGCCGCCGCCACCGCGCTGCGCTTCTACTTCGTCTCCTGGCTCGGCGAACGGGTCGTCGCCGACGTCCGCACCGCGACGCAGCGCAACCTGCTCGCGCTCGCCCCGCGCTTCTTCGAGGAGAACCGCCCATCCGAAATCGCCTCGCGGCTCACCGCGGACACCTCGATCATCGAACAGGTCGTCGGCACCACCGTTTCGGTCGCGCTCCGCAACATCGTCGTCGGCATCGGCGGCATCATCTACCTCCTCACGCTCGCGCCGAAACTCACCGCCATGCTGCTGCTGGGCATCCCGTTCGCGATCCTGCCGATCGTGTTCATGGGCCGCCGCGTCCGCATCCTGTCGCGCTCGACGCAGGACCGGATCGCCACCGTCGGCACGATCGTCGCCGAAACCCTGGGCGCGATGAAGATCGTCCAGGCATTCGGCCAGGAAAAGCGCGAGGGCGACCGCTTCGCCACCGCGGTGGAGGACGCGTTCGAGGTGTCGCGCCGCCGCATCCGGCTGCGCGCGATCATGACCGCGATCGTCATCCTCGTCATCTTCGGGTCGATCGTGCTCATCATGTGGCAGGGTGCGCTCGATGTCGCCGCCGGCCGCATTTCCAGCGGCACGATCGCCGCGTTCGTCTTCACCGGTGGCCTCGTCGCCGGAGCATTCGGCGCGCTGACCGAGGTGTACGGCGACCTGCTGCGCGGCGCGGGTGCCGCCGGCCGCATCGCCGAACTGCTGTCCGAAGTGCCCGAGATCCGCGCGCCGGCGAACCCCGTGCCGCTCCCCACCCCGTCGCAGGGCCGGCTCGCGTTCGACCGCGTCTCGTTCCGCTACCCGACCCGGCCGGAGGTGAAGGCGCTCGACGACTTCACGCTCGCGATCCGCCCCGGCGAAATGGTCGCGCTGGTCGGTCCCTCGGGTGCCGGCAAGTCGACCATCTTCCAACTGGCGCAGCGTTTCTACGATCCGGGCGAGGGCACCGTGTCGATCGACGGCGTCGCGCTCCCCGCCACCGACCCCGCCATGATCCGCGACCGCATCGCCATGGTGCCGCAGGAAACGGTGATCTTCGCCGCTTCCGCCCGCGACAATCTCCGCTACGGCCATTGGGATGCGGACGACGCGGCACTCTGGTCCGCCGCCGAAACCGCGAACGCCGCCGAATTCCTCCGCGCGCTGCCCGACGGGCTCGATACTTATCTCGGCGAGGGCGGCGCGCGGCTGTCCGGCGGCCAGCGCCAGCGGCTCGCCATCGCCCGCGCCGTCCTGCGCGACGCCCCGCTGCTGCTGCTCGACGAGGCGACCTCCGCGCTCGACGCCGAATCCGAACGCCATGTGCAGCAGGCGCTCGAACGGCTGATGGCCAACCGCACCACGCTCGTCATCGCGCACCGCCTCGCCACGATCCGCATGGCCGACCGCATCGTCGTGATGGACGGCGGCCGCATCGTCGAACAGGGGACGCACAGCGAACTGATCGGCGGCGGCGGCCTCTACGCCCGCCTCGCCCGCCTCCAGTTCGACGACGCCGCCTGACAACTCAGGCGGGCGTCGCCACCACCTCCACGACCTCGAACGCGTAGCTCCGCCACCCGCGCATCTTCGCCGCATCCGCCGCCGCGGCGCGCTTGCCTTTCGCCTCTGCCAGCGACTTGGCATGCCCCCAGAACACTTCCGTCTTGTCCCCCTCCAGCACCGCCACGATCCGCCAATAATGTGTGAACGGCATCCCCGTCGGCCCGATCGTCTTGACCGTCCCATCCGGCAACGTCGCCGTCAGATACTGCTTCCGCTTCGCCATGATTACGCCCCGTCATCTTAGCGATCGATCCCGTTCGCAAGCGTCCGCTCCTGTTCGATCGTTTTCCGTTCGATGAACGAGGCCAGTGACAAGCCCGGACTCCGTGGAAATCGTCGTCCGGCAATCGCAGTCTCGAACGTTCAGCGGCTCGTAATCCCGCCGAATAGCAGGTCGACCAGGTGAACGACCCGCGTTCGTGACGACACGTCCTGTTCGACGGCCAGCGAAATGGCAATCACAACACAAATCAAATCGTCGAACGTGATGTCGTGACGGATAGCGGCGACGTCCTGCCCGCGGCCGAGCAAGCGCTGGCCTTCCTCTTTTATCGCATTGCAACCCGGAGTACCGCACTGAAGGACAGTCCCGAGCGAGGCCGCAAGGCTTTGATAGATGCTCGTGTTCAGAACCAGTTCTTCAAGAAAGGCGCGGATGGCTTGTTCCGGACTGAGCGTCGCGTCCCGCGCACGACTAGCTTCGGCGAGTGCCAGGAACCGCGCGTTGCTGGTTTCCGCCAGCAGAGCTTCGCGTGTCGGAAATCGGCGGTACAATGTGCCGATCCCGACGCCTGCACGCTTGGCCACATCTTCCAGCGGAACGCCCGCTCCCCGCTCGCGGAAAGCCTGCTCGGCGGCGGCCAGGATACGCTCCCGGTTCTGCCTCGCATCCAGGCGCAGCACGGATTTGTCGGCCAAGTTTTTTCCTGTCTTCGCTTGTTAAGTGGAGAGTGCCTCCATAAAGAAAGTGGAGCAATCCTCCACTTAAGCGAGAAGGTAACCAATGACGAAGCGATTCGAGAACAAGGTTGTCGTGATCACCGGCGGTAGCGACGGGATCGGGCTGGCGACCGCAAAGCTTTTCGCCGGGGAAGGCGCGTTCGTGTACATCACGGGCCGTCGGCAGGAACCGCTCGATGCAGCGGTGGCCGAAATCGGTAATGGCGCCATCGGCGTGCCCGGAAACGTTGCCGATCGAGGGGATATCAATCGGCTGTACGAGCGGATCCGAGCCGATCACGGCCGGGTCGATGTCGTCTTCGCGAATGCCGGTATTCACGAGATCGTCGGGCTCGATGACATCGACGAAGCCCATTTCGATCTCATGTTCAACGTGAACGTCAAAGGCATGATCCTGACCGTTCAAGAGGCGCTGCCGCTCATGACGGAGGGCAGCACCATCGTCCTGACCGGCTCGATCGCTGGCAGCAAGGGCCTGCCCGGTCAATCGCTTTACAACGCCAGCAAGGCGGCAGTCCGATCGTTCGCGCGCAGTTGGACGACCGATCTCAAGGACCGTGGCATCCGGGTCAACGTCGTCTCGCCCGGCGGCACGGAAACACGGATGATCCGCAACTATCTCGATGAGCGGCCCGGTGCGGAGGATATGCTCAATCAAGCTGTTCCGCTCGGGCGATTGGGCCAGACCGATGAGGTCGCACGCGCCGTACTGTTCCTGGCATCCCGTGACAGCAGCTTCGTTGCCGGCCACGAACTCTTCGTCGACGGTGGTGTCGCTGCCGTCTGAACGGCCTGAATTATCGACGACAACCCACAAGAGCTGATCGGCCAACTCTCCGGGCGGAGCGCTGTCATTCTTACTCAAGCCAAGCAAGCAACGAGAGTGATGCGTTACGACCCGGATTGGCGGACATCGGCCAGCGGTGTATCCGGATCATGCGAGCCTCCTCACGCGGCAGGCCGGGCGGTGAACCGCAACCGGGTGGAGCGGATCTGGCGGCGCGCGCAACCTGATTGATTACAGGTTACCCAAACGAAAGTCCCGTCGTCTCCGGCAAACGCCACCGGAGCGCTACCCACCCAAAGCCTTCTGCCGCCGCCGCTGCACGCTCGACCCCAGCCCGATCGCCTCGCGATATTTGGCCACCGTGCGCCGCGCGATGTCGAATCCGCGGGCCTTCAGCAGGTCGACCAGTGCGTCGTCGGACAGCACCGCTGCGCCCTCCGCGGCGATCAGCCGGCCGATCGCGTCCTTCACCGCCTCCGCCGACGCCGCCTCGCCGCCGTCCGCCGACTGGATGCCGCTGGTGAAGAAGTATTTCAGCTCGAACAGCCCGCGTTCGCAGCTTAGATACTTGTTCGACGTCACTCGGCTGATCGTCGATTCGTGCATCCCGATCGCATCCGCCACGGTGCGCAGCGTCAACGGGCGTAGATGCGTCACCCCGTGGCGGAAGAACGCCTCCTGCTGCTGCACCAGTTCGGTCGCCACCTTCACGATCGTCCGCGCGCGCTGGTCGAGCGCCTTCACCAGCCAGTTCGCGCTCGCCACGCATTCCGCCAGCCACGCCTTCGACGCCTTGTCCTGCACGCCCCCCGACAGCTCGACATAGTAGCTGCGGTTCAGCAGCACGCGCGGCAACGTCGCGCTGTTCAGCTCGATCGCCCAGCCGGCCCCGCGCCGCGCGACGAAGATGTCCGGCGACACCGCCTCGATCCGTCCCCCGCCAAACCGCAGCCCCGGCTTCGGATCGTAGCGCCGCAGCTCGCGGATCATGTCCGCCAGATCCTCGTCGTCGACGCAGCACAGCCGCCTCAACTGCGCCATCGATCCGCGCGCGACCAGGTCCAGGTTCGCGATCAGCGCGGCCATGCACGGGTCGTACCGATCCGCCTCGCGCGCCTGCAACGCCAGGCACTCCGCCAGCCCGCGCGCCGCGACCCCGGTCGGCTCAAGCCCCTGCAACACGCCCAGCACGCGCTCGACCGCCGCGACCGGCAGCCCGAGCTGCTCGGCCACCTCCTCGATCCGCCCGGTCAGATATCCCGCCTCGTCGATCAGGTCGATCAGGTGCCCCGCGACGATCAGCTCCGTCCCCGCCAGCACCATCCCGGCCTGCGCCATCAGGTGATCGTGCAGCGACAGGTCCGCAACCAGCGTCGCCTCATACCCATCGCCATCCGCCGCCAGCCCCGCGCCCGACCGCGTGCCGTCCATCCCCAGCGCACCGTCCATGCCCGGACCTGCATCGGTCGGCCCGTCGTGGATGAAGGTCTCGGCATCGTAATCGACGTCGAGCGGCTGGTCCGCGGCCCCCTCGCCCGCCGCGATCAACTGGTCCGCGGTCGCCGGCTCCGTGCTCTCGACGGCCACCGCCTCACGCTCGGGCGCATCGCCCTCCTCGGGCCCAGCCTCCAGCAGCGGATTCTTCTCCAGTTCCTCGGCGATGAACCCTTCGATCTCCAGGTTCGACAGCGCGAGCAGCTTGATCGCCTGCTGCAACTGCGGCGTCATCACCAGCGAGTGCGACTGGCGCAGGTCCAGTCGCGGCGCCAGGCTCATGACGTGGCGGGCCCCCCAGCCATCCCGCTAGAGCGCGAAGCTCTCGCCGAGATACAGCCGGCGCACATTCTCGTCCGCCACCAGCGCCTGCGGACTGCCCTGGAACAGCACCTTGCCGTCATAGATGATGCAGGCGCGGTCGACGATGTCGAGCGTCTCGCGGACATTGTGGTCGGTGATCAGCACGCCGATGTCGCGCCGCTTCAGGTCCTTTACCAGATCGCGGATGTCGGCAATCGAGATCGGGTCGATGCCCGCGAACGGTTCGTCCAGCAGCATGATCGACGGGTCCGCCGCCAGCGCGCGCGCGATCTCGCACCGCCGCCGCTCGCCGCCCGACAACGCCATCGCCGGCGAATCGCGCAGCCGCCCGATGTGGAATTCCTCCAGCAGCGTCTCCAGCTTCGCCGCGCGCGCCGCCTTGTCCGGCTCGGCCAGTTCCAGCACCGCCATGATGTTCTGCGCCACGGTCAGCCCGCGGAAGATCGACGTCTCCTGCGGCAGATACCCAAGCCCCAGGATCGCGCGGCGGTACATCGGCAGCCCGGTGATATCCTCGCCGTCCAGCAGGATGCGTCCCGCGTCCGGCTTCACCAGCCCCATGACGGAATAGAAGCACGTCGTCTTGCCCGCACCGTTCGGCCCGAGCAGCCCGACCACCTCGCCACGCGCCACGTCCAGCGACACGTCCGACAACACCTGCCGCCGGTCGTACGACTTGGCGATCGACACGATCGACAACCCGCGCGCCACCGCATGGCCATCGCTGCTCGCATCCGCCAGGATCAGTGTCTCGCTCATCCCCGCTGCCTAGCGGAGGCGAAGCGCGCCGACAATCGCTTGGTGTGTCCCCACGGCCGGTCGGTCTGGAACGTGGACGCAGGACCGGGCGTGCTAGATACACGACCTGGAGATTCGCATCTTGTGGGCAGCCGTAGACAACCGCAAGGAATCAACCGGTTATTATTGCGTCCCCAGGCCACAGGCCTCAAAAGCCTATGTAACGCAGCATGAGAAGAACCCATGGTATCGTCGCATCGCCACAAGTGGTTCAGCTCGATCCTGCTCTTCATCGGCATGATCTTTGGGCAGCCTGCACTCGCGGCAACGACGTCCGTCCGGATCCTGCCCGACGTAGTCTGCGAGGTGAGCGAGGGCGACGACATTCGCGTCTGCGGGTCGCGCATCGAGCGGGAAGACGTGCTTCGCCTTCACCAACTGGTCGTCTGCATCATAAAGAATCAGGGAGTGTCCAGCAGCGCCGCCGTCACTGCCTATATCCGTACCGGAGACATGGCGCGGTTCCGGTCCGTTTTCGCGTCGAACTGGGCATGCTCATCTGCTCGTGGCCTGCGGGTTACGGCCGCTCTACTTGCCGGCGCGTTTGCCGAGGCATTGCTCGACCGACCGATGCTGTCGCGTTTGGCCAAGGGCCAGGGCGGAGAAGCGCCCGCATCGTCTGCGATCCTGCCGTCGGACACGCTGCTCCACTGTGTCATGCGAACCGGACGCGTCCAAGCGGCGACGTTCCTCCGGTCACAGCCCTATTCGCGTCAGGAGCGGTCCGCGGCCATGGCGCTGGGTGAAAGGCTTCAAGGGTGCGTGACGACCGGCGATACGATCCGGACGAGTGTGCCACTGCTGAGGTCGATGACTGCGCTGACCTTTTTCGCCGAGAAAATGGCCCCGGTCGAGCGAACAGCGCCCCTGATCGATCAAGCGCAAACGGAGCGCGACGCTCGGCTGAAAAGCTCGCCGCCGATCGCGCCTCCCGTCCTCGCTATACGCAACAGCGCTCTGCTCAAGACACCCGTGCTTTCCATCGGGCGCGTTGACGATCTGGCGGCGACCCCGGATCTCGGTGGTTACCGACACCAATCACCCGACCTGCCGACCGAACCGGATATCGCGGACGTGATGGCGCGCGACGCGGCGCCACCGATCGATCCCGACACCGGCGAGCCGCTGTAGCCGGCATCGCCGGGCATATCAGGAGCGCGATAGCGACACGCTACTCGCACGAAGCTCCCCGTCCGCCGCGAACCCCGATCGAAAGCGATCCCGCCGAGCAATCCAGCCGACGGGCGTTACCGCGCCCTGTTCGCCGGGCAGCATCCGGAAGCTTTGCATTATGTAAACAACGACGGAAATCGGGCCGGGTTGGTGATGCACAACACCAGTGCGTTCACCTGGCGTAGGCCCAACGGATCAGCCTCGCTGGCGCCGTTTGTTCGCACCCGTCGAAGACGATGTGCCCGTTTCCTAACAAATCCTGACCAAACGGGTCCAAGAGTGAATAACTCCACAGAACGCGGCGGAATGTAGCGCTAGAGTGACAGCTGTTCAAAACCCGACGGAAGACGCTACTTCCGGTCCGGCACCGTAAAGCGCCCGGTCACTCGCCCGCCCTGCGCGCCGCCGTCGACGTTGGCGCGGCCGGAGGTCAGGTCGTACACCAGCCGCTGGCTGCGGACCTGATTGCCGCCCTGCCGGGTCAGCACGACGCCGCCCAGCATCGTGATCACGCGCTTGTTCAGGTCGTAGATCGCGAACTGGCTGCGCGCGGTTTCGGTCGGTGCGGTCACCGTCACGCCGCCGCTCGCATCCAGCCGCTGGATCTGCGGATTGCCGGCCACCGTCAGATACGTGATCGTCGCGCGGTCCGACGTCAGTTTCAGGTTCCCCTGCACCACGCGGACATTCCCGTTCAGCACGGCGCGCCCGTCGCGGCTGGCCAGCGTCCCCGAGTCGGACGTCACGTCGATCGGCCCGCTCGTATCGAGCCCGGCCAGTCCGGTAGAGGTCTGCGCCAGCGCGGCCGTGCCGAACAGGATCAGGACGGGGGCGAGGATGCGGATCATGGCCGTCACTTGGCCTCACGCCGGGGGATTTGCAACCGGACACCTTGGGTCAACGTCACGACGCGCGTATTCAGGTCGCCGGTCATGTGCCCGCCCTGGAACGTGCCCAGCTCGCCCTTGCCGTCCACCGCACCGCCCGATGCAATCTTGCGCGTCTTCAGGTCCACCGTCACGTCGCGCGTCTGCATCCGGTATCCGTTGGCCCCGCTGAACAGCACCTGCCCGTCGATCGCGACCCGTTCCGTATCCATGTCGTAGCGCCCTTTGCGCGCCACGATCGTCGCGGGGCCGTCGTCCAGCGCGATCCGCGCCGACAGGTCGTCCATCCGCACCACCGGATCTCGCGACGTCTGCTGCACAGCGGACGCCGCGCGCAGCTGGAACGGCTGGCCCTTCGCGTCCTGCCCGCGGTAGTTCGCCTCGGTCACACGCATCCGCTCGCGCGCCACATCGACGCGGTCCTTGGCCAACACGAAGCTCACGTCCCGCCCGCCCAGCAGCGGCGCCACCGCCAGCAGCACGAACAGCGCCGCGATCGCAATCGGCAACGCGATGCGCAGCAGGCCGATCAGCCGGTCGTGGCTGCCGCCGCGCGCCGCCCATTGCTGGCGCTTGCTCCGTGCCTGGGCGCCTGCTTCAGACATGGGCGAAGATATCGACCTCCGCCCAGCCGGCGATGTCCAGCGCGGCACGCGTCGGCAAGAAGTCGAAGCACGCCTGCGCCAGGCCCATCCGCCCCTCGCGTTCCAGCCGAACGTCCAGCTTCGCCTTCATCGCGTGCAGGAACCGCACGTCGGACGCGGCATAATCCTTCTGCGCATCGCTCAGGTCGGGTGCGCCCCAGTCGGACGACTGCTGCTGCTTGCTGATGTCCTGCCCCAGAAGCTCGCGCACCAACTCCTTCAGCCCGTGCCGGTCGGTATAGGTGCGGATCAGCTTCGACGCGATCTTGGTGCAGTAGATCGGCGCCGCCGTCACCTCGAGATAGTAGCGGATCGCCGCCACGTCGAACCGCGCGAAATGATACAGCTTCAGCCGTTCCGGATCGGCCAGCACCGCGCGAAGGTTGGGCGCCGCATAGTCGCTGTCCGGGGCGAACCGCACCAGATGCTCGTCGCCGCCCCCGTCGGAGATCTGGAGCAGGCACAACCGGTCGCGCGGCGTCATCAACCCCATCGTCTCGGTATCGACCGCAACGGGCCCGGGGGCGAGCACGCCGGCCGGAAGATCTTCTTCATGGAAATGGACTGTCATAGATCAGCGCATAGGCGGTGCCGGACGCGGGCTCAATCGCAAAGCGCGGGCACGGCGCGATGCCGGACGGGATGGCAACCGAGCTACAGGGCAAAATCGATCCACCCCGGCACCGCACCACTCCGGCGAAACGACTCGCCGTGGGCACCGAAATACTTTATGGCGATTCTTTGGCACGGCCTTGGCTCGTGCTGGACAGTGCGTACGCCTCGCCCGGCGTGCATGCTATTCACTGCAGGGGCGACCGGGAAAGATTTACTAGGCATGAGTTTCGATCGAGGACGGCGCGGGCAGCGCGGCGACAAAGGCAAGGGTAACTTCGGCGGCGACGATAGCAGCAGCTACGGCGGCGGCAGTTCCTACGGCGGCGGCGGCGGTTACGGCGGCGGCGGCGGCGGTGGCGGCTACGGCGGTGGCGGTGGCGGTGATCGCTTCGGCGGCGGCGGCAGCTCCTACGGTGGCGGCGGCGATCGTTTCGGCGGTGGCAACAGCGGCGGCGGCGGCGGTTACGGCGGCGGTGGCGGCGGTGATCGCTTCGGCGGCGGCGGCGGTGGTTTCCGCGGCGGTGCCGGCGGCGGCGGCGGTGCCCGTGGCGGCATGCCCGCCCAGGTGATCGGCGAAGGCAAGGGCGTCGTTAAGTTCTTCAATGGTCAGAAGGGCTTCGGCTTCGTCGTCCGTGATGATGGCGGCGAAGACGTGTTCGTGCACATCTCGGCGGTCGAGCAGGCAGGCCTCACCGGTCTGGCCGAAGGTCAGCCGCTCGAGTTCACGCTCGTCGACCGCGGCGGCCGCGTCTCCGCGACCGACCTGAAGATCGACGGCGAGCCGATGCCGGTGACCGAGGACCGCGGCCCGCCGCGCGATCGCGATGCCGGTGGCATGGGCGCCCCCCGCGGCGCGCCCGCCGGTGGTGCCGGTGCCGGTGGCCCGCAGCGTCAGCTGACGGGCGAAAAGGCCAGCGGCACGGTCAAGTTCTTCAACGCGATGAAGGGCTTCGGCTTCATTCAGCGCGACGATGGACAGCCGGACGCATTCGTCCACATTTCGGCCGTCGAACGTGCCGGCATGACCAACCTCAACGAAGGCGACCGGCTCGAATTCGAGTTGGAGGTCGACCGTCGCGGCAAGTACGCCGCGGTGAACCTCACCTCGCTCGCCTAACCCTGGCCCGCATCCGCGGTGCCGAACAAAGCCCGGTCCTCCCCACGGAGGGCCGGGTTTTTGCTGTTGGCCGTCCCGGACGCCCACCCCGGGCAGGGATGACGACGAGCCAAGCGAACAGCTCCCTGGCGCGGGCCGGGACCTGGATGCTCCCCCTCATCACACCCCGCATCCCGACCCCCACAACAAACACTTCCCTCCCGCCTCTACCGCGCCGATAACGCGCCCTCTTTCCCGGTCACGGAACCCGCCGCATGCGTCTGCTGTTCTGCCTGCTCCCCCTGCTGGGCGCCTCGCTGGCCTGCTCGGCGACCCCACCCGCACCCGCTCTGGAGGACCGGCCCGTCGATACCGCCCTCCCATCCGACGCGGCGCCCGCACCGATCGTCGTCCCCACGGTCGTCGCACGCTACCCGCACGACACCGGTGCCTTCACGCAAGGGCTGCTCTGGCATAACGGGTCGTTCTACGAGAGCACCGGTCAGGTTGGCCAATCCCAGATCCGCCACGTCCGGCTGGCCGACGGCAAGGTGCTGCAAAGCGCGGCCGTGCGCGCCGACGTGTTCGGCGAAGGCATGGCGCTCTGGAAGAACGACCTCGTCAGCCTCAGCTGGCAGAACGGCACCGGCTGGCGCTGGGACCGCGCGACGCTGCGTCAGAAGTCCGAATTTCGCTACCTCGGCGAAGGCTGGGGCCTGACGCAGGACGGCCGCCGCCTGATCCTGTCCGACGGCACATCCGAACTGCGCTTCCTCGATCCCGTGACGTTCGCCGAACAGGGCCGCATCCGCGTCACCGCCAACGGCCGGCCGGTCCTCAACCTCAACGAACTGGAATATGTGAAGGGCGAGATCCTCGCCAATGTCTGGCAGACCGCGATGATCGCGCGGATCGATCCCTCCACCGGCCGCGTGAAGGGCTGGCTCGACCTGCGCAGCCTCGTCGCGCAGGTGCCGGTCACCGATCCCGACGCGGTGCTGAACGGGATTGCCTATGACGCGACAAAGGACCGGCTGTTCGTCACCGGCAAATACTGGCCGTCGCTGTTCGAGATTCGCATTCCGAATTGACCGCGTCTCCGGCGTTAAACCCCGGATCGCAACTCTATGTTAACGCTATGGCGATGTTTCGCGGTGTAGTCCGGAGTACGAAAGGACTATGCCGATGACCGAATCCGCCGCCGTTGACGCCGCCAGCGCCGTGCCATCCACCGACGAATCGCACACGCCACGCCGCACCGAACGCACCCCGGCGGACTTCCCGGTTTCGTTGCGCCGCCAAGGTCTGCAACGCTTCTCGGTCCGGCTGGTCGACCTGTCGCCCGGCGGCTTCTGTACGGAGGTCGATGATCCGCCGCGCGTCGGCACCACGCTCTGGCTCACGCTCCCCGGCCTCGCCCCCATGATGGCGCGCGTTGCCTGGGCCACCGGGTTCCGCATCGGCGCGGAATTCACGACGCCGATGCACCCGTCCGTCCTGCAATCCGTCATCGACCGGAACAGCTGAGCGGCCCCCAGGGCGCTGCTAGCCGATCATCCGGCGCAGCGTGTCGATCCGGTCCGCCTCCGCCGCCGGTTTATCGCGCCGGATCCGGCTGATCCGCGGAAACCGCATCGCCAGCCCCGACTTGTGCCGCTTCGACTCGTGGATCGAATCGAACGCGACCTCCAGCACCAGCGTCTTCTCCACTTCGCGCACCGGCCCGAACCGCCCCGTCGTGTTGGTCCGCACGAACTTGTCGAGCCACTTCAGCTCTTCGTCTGTGAACCCGGAATACGCCTTGCCGACCGGCAGCAACTCGCCCTCCTCGGTCCAGCATCCGAACGTATAGTCGGAATAGAAGCTCGATCGCTTGCCCGACCCACGCTGCGCATACATCATCACGCAGTCGCAGCTCAGCGGATCGCGCTTCCACTTGTACCACATGCCCGCGCGCCGCCCGCCGACATACGGACTGTCGCGACGCTTCAGCATCACCCCCTCGATCGCCGCATCGCGCGACGTCGCGCGGATCTCCTCCAGCGCGGTGAAGTCCGCCGCATCGATTACCGCCGACAGGTCGAACCGGTCCGGGTCGAGCGCCCCCGCAAACGCCTCCAGCCGCGCACGCCGCTCGGTCCACGGCAGCGCGCGGACATCTTCCGTCCCGTCGAGCAGGATGTCGTACACCCGCACGAACGCCGGATAATCCGCCTGCATCTTGGCCGACACCAGCTTGCGCCCCAGCCGTTGCTGCAATGCATTGAAACTGGCCGCCCCGCCGCCATCCTCCAGCGTCCCGCCCTGATGCGCACCCTTGACCAGCAGCTCGCCGTCCAGCGCGCCGTCATGCCGCACCGCCGCCGCCACGTCCGGGAAACTGCCGGTGATGTCATCGCCCGCCCGGCTGTACAGCCGCGTCTGCCCCGCGGTCCGCACGATCTGCACGCGGATGCCGTCCCACTTCCACTCCGCGACATAGTCCGCCATGTCGACGATCGCGTCCTCCAGCGGATGGGCGAGCATGAACGGCCGGAACACCGGCACGTCGGCCGGCGTCGGCTGCTCCCCGCGCCCCTCCGCCCACGCGAACAGCGCGGCGTAAGGCGGGTCGATCCCGTGCCAGATCTCCTCGACCGCATCGACATCCAGCCCGAACCCGTTCGCCAGTGCGGTCTTGGCCAGCCGCGCCGACACGCCGACCCGCAGGCCGCCGGTCGCCAGTTTCAGCAGGGCGTAACGCCCCGACGAATCGAGATGGTCGAGCATCCCCGCGATCGCGCGCGGTCCCTCCACCCGGTTCAGGCTCCGCAACCGCTCGATCACCGCCGCGAGGCCAAGCGATCCGTCGTCGATTTCCGCCGGCTCCCCCGCCGGCGCGGGCCACAACAGCGCCACCGTCTCGGCTGTATCGCCCACATAGTCACGGCTCATCCGGAACAGGACCGGATCGACCCGCTCCTCCACCAGCGCCCGGATCGCCGCCGACTTCACCGCCGGAATATCGAGATCGCCCGTCAGCGCCGCCATCGCCCACCCGCGATCCGGGTCCGGCGTCGCCCGCAGATAATCCGCGATCAGCTTCAGCTTCGCATTACGCGACCGCGTATAAACCAGACTGTCGAGAAGCTGAGAAAACGCCCGCATCCCCGCACAACGACCCGACACGCCTCCGGGTCCGACGGCGTGTGCGAGAGTGGTGCATCACCCAGATCCGTTCGGTTCGAGCCTGTCGAGAACTCGCGCTACCCCCCCAACCCCGCCCATCCCGAGCGAAGTTGAGGCCCTTTCGAGCGAAGCCGAGAAGCCGACAGCGCCCCAAGGACGATGCTCGGAACCCATTCCAAACCGTTCATCCTGAGTAGGGACTGAACGAAGTCGAAGGCCCGTATCGAAGGATCAGTCCCGCCCGCGAAGCCATGCTTCGATACGAGCCTTCGCTACGCGCAGGAGCGCTACTCGGTCTCTACTCGGCACGAACGGAACGCTGTCCCCGCCCAAACCACTCCCGCATCACCCCAGTCACCGCGTCCGGCGCCTCCCACGGCACGAAATGCCCCGCATCGATCCGCGCCACCGTCAGGTCGCGCACCACCGCATCCAGCCCGTCGAGCTGCGCCGCCAGCAACGCCCGGTCCCGCATCCCCCACACCACCAGCACCGGCATCTCCAGCGCCGGAAAAGCCGCATCCACCCAAGCCGGCCGGGCGAGAACCTCGTCCATCGCCGGCACCACGATCGGCGCCGCGCGGTACCAGTTCAGCATGCCCGTCAGCGCCCCCGGCTGGCCCCACTCTGCCAGATAGTCCGCCCGGTCCGCCGCCGTCACCCGCGCCGGATCGACGTGTGGCGCGAAACTCCGGTCGAAGAACCCGTCCAGCCCCATCTCCGCGACCCGCGCCTCGATCCCCGGATCGCGGAACGCGCGGATATACTGGCTTGCCGCGCGCTGCGCCGGATCGTCGATCAGCGCGCGCTGGAACAGCAGCGGATGCGGTGCATTGGCGATCACCAGCCGTTCGACCCGGTCGGGATGGCGCAACGCCGTCGCCCAGCCGACCGCCCCGCCCCAGTCATGCGCCGCCAGCGTGAACCGCCCGATCCCCAGCGCATCGGCCAACGCAACGACATCCGCCACCAGCCGGTCGATGCCATAGTCCGCCACCGCCTCCGGCTTCGAAGATCCCGCATAGCCCCGCTGGTCCGGCGCCACGCAGTAATGGTCCGCCGACAACGCCGCGATCTGGTGCCGCCACGTCCGATGCGACTCCGGAAACCCATGCAGGAACAGGATCGCCGGCGCCCCCGGATCGCCCTCAACCGCGACGTCGAGCGACACCCCGGTCGACAGCGCGATCCGCCGCAACGCGCTCACGGATAGCTGACCGTATTCGGCACCGGCGGGATCGGGATATATTCCGGATCACCCGGCACGGTCGCGAACTTGCCGGCGGTCCAGTCAGCCCGCGCCTGGCGGATCCGCTCCTGCGACGACGACACGAAATTCCACCACACATGGCGCGGCGTCGCAAACGCCCCGCCACCGGCCAGCATCACGCGCGCGCCGCCGCTCGACTTCAACGTCGCGGTGATCCCCGGGCGCAGCACGATCAGCGCCATCTTGGCCAGCGGCCGCCCGTCGATCGTCGCCTCCCCCTCGACCAGGTACAGCCCGCGCTCGTCGGCGTCGGCATCGATCGGTACCTGCCCGCCCGGCTCCAACGCGATGTCGGCATAGATGGTCGGCGCATGCGCGGTGACCGGCGATGTCTGCCCCCACAGCGTCCCCATGATCACCGTCGCGCGCGCGCCACTGTCGCCGAACACCGGCAGCGCGTCGGCCGCGATATGCTGGAACGCCGGGTCGATCTCCTCCCGCCCGTCGGGCAGCGCCAGCCACGTCTGGATCCCCGACAGCGGCGGCCCCTTGGCACGCTCCAGGATCGGCGACCGTTCGGAATGGACGATGCCCGTCCCCGCGGTCATCAGGTTCACCGCACCCACCCCGATCGTCTGCACGGTGCCCAGCGAATCGCGATGATCGATCGCCCCGTCGAACAGATAGGTGACCGTGCTCAGCGCGATATGCGGGTGCGGCCGCACGTCGATCCCCTCGCCCTGCGGCAGGTGCGCCGGCCCCATCTGGTCGAAGAACACGAACGGCCCGACCATCGTCCGCTCCTTGTGCGGCAATGTGCGATGGACCTTGAACCCGCCCAGATCGTGCGTGACGGGCAGCAGCGTCTGCAACACCGTGTCTTCGTTCTGCATCGCGGCTCTCCTGTTGATCATCAGCCTAACCCGGAACGGCAAATCGCTCCACCCGCCGCATGAACGGCAGGTAACATCATCACTCATCGCGGGTTCAACGCACCCGGCCGAAAGGAGCCGCATATTCGAACAGGAGCAAGACCGATCATGACCTTCACGCGCACGATATTGACCACCACCCTCGCCGCCCTGACGCTGGCCGCGGTCCCTGCGTCGGCATCCGCGCAGGACCGTTTCGACTTCGGCGGCGGCCGGCGCGGCGAACGCGACATCCTGCTCCAGGGCAACGGCGTGCCGATCCTCTACCCCGAACTCAGCGAGACCAACCGCGGCCGCGCCTTCGTCCTCCGCAATTTCGACCGCAACGACGACGGCCGCATCAACCGGCGCGAGGCGGACGACGCCAACGCCGCCTTCGCGCGCATCGCCGGTCAGAACCGCCGCCGCTTCGACTGGGATTCCCGCGACGTCGTGGTCGCCGTGCCGGTCGCACCGCAGGGCGGCGGCTGGGATCGCCGCGGCATGCGCGACTACCGCATGAAGCAGACCCGCTATGGCGCCACGCTCGTGCTGCAGGACGTGCTGTTCCGCACCGGCAGCGCCGAACTGCGCCCCGGTGCCGAGGCGCGGCTCCGTCCGCTCGCCGGCTATCTGCGCGCGAACCGCAACGTCCGGGTCCGGATCGACGGCCACACCGATTCGGTCGGCGCCGCCGCCGCGAACCAGCAGTTGTCGGAACGCCGCGCCAGCACGGTTCGCCAGGCGCTCGGCACGATGGGCGTCGAACGCGATCGCTTCCGAGTCCAGGGCTTCGGCGAAACCACGCCGGTTGCAACCAACGCCACCGCCGCGGGCCGTCAGCTCAACCGCCGCGTCGAAGTGACGTTGATCGGGCAGCAGGCGCGCAGCTTCGACTATCGCGACTGATCGGGGATACCGGGCGGCCCGTCGATCGCTGGTTTCTTCGCGGCGGGTCGTGCAGGATCGGGGTCGGGGGGAACACCCCAACCCCGAAAGGGTTGACGCCCCGAAACCCAGGAGACCGCGCATGACCCAGCCCCTCGACCTTCCCGCCGAAGACGTCGATTTCCTGATCTCCTCGCACAAGGTGGACGGCACGCCCGTCCGCACGCGCGACGGTGTGGCGCTGGGCGCGGTGTCGACGTTCAAGATCGATCGCCGCACCGGCCAGGTCACCTATGTCGTGCTGCGCATCGGCGGTCTCCTTGGCATCGGCCAGACCTTCTATCCGGTGCCGTGGTCGGCGCTCACCTACGATGCCGAAAATGTGGGCTATGTCGTGTCGATCGACAAGAGACTGCTCGAAGGTGGGCCGAGCTTCAGCGGCAGCACCGAACCGGTGTTCGACCGCGCCTACGCGGGCCGCGTGTCGAGCTACTACGCCTCGGTCGCCTAACCGCAGTTTGTCAGGCGACGCGCGACTGTCGGCGTTTTTCGTTCCACGATACCGCCTCCCCTGTTACGCCGTTGAAATATGTTCTGGGAGGGGCGGTTGGACGACCTGAAATCCGATGCGGACGTGGCACCTGTCGAAGACAAACTGCCTGACCCCGTGATTGACGCGCCGACCGCGGTGGCCGCCCCCGCGTCGCGCGGCACCGGTCGGCGCCTTCACGGCGCGATCGCGCATAAACTCGGCGTGGCGATCCTGTCCGGTGAATATGCGCCGGGCGACGTGCTGTCGGGCGAAGTCGTGTTCTCGGAAGCGCTCGGCGTCTCGCGCAGCGCTTACCGTGAGGCGGTCCAGGTGCTCAGCGCCAAGGGTCTGGTCGAAAGCCGTCCCAAGGCGGGCACCCGCGTCCTGCCGCGCAACCGCTGGAACGTGCTCGATCCGGACGTTCTCGCCTGGGCGTTCACCGGCGAACCCGACATGCGGTTCATTCGCGGCCTGTTCGAACTGCGCGGCATCGTCGAACCGGCCGCCGCGGCGCTCGCCGCCGAACGCCGCGAACGGTCCGACCTGAAACTCATGAAGGACGCGCTCGCCGGCATGACGCGCCACACGCTCGCCAGCGAGGCGGGGCGCGCCGCGGACCGCGATTTCCACGACGCCGTGCTGAACGCGACCGGCAACGATTCGCTCGTGGTGCTCAGCGCCAGCATCGGCGCCGCGGTTCACTGGACCACCAAGTTCAAACAGCGTTCGCAGGGCTTGCCCCGCAACCCGATCCCCGACCATCGCCGCGTCTACGACGCCATCGCCGCCGGCAATCCCGCAGCAGCTAGCGAAGCGATGCGCGTCCTGGTCGATCAGGCGCTGGAAGACACAAAAGCCGCGATGAAACCGGCCTAGTTACCTACTCCACCCATCCCGAGCGAAGTCGAGGGAGCCGTCGAGCGCAGCCGAGACGCCGACACCGCCACGGGCGTGGCACATGCACCACGCACCAACCTGTTTGGTTCGAGCCTGTCGAGAACCCCGCGCAGTTCTCGACAGGCTCAAATCACGCCGAGCTTGCAAGGCCGCGGACCAACCGCGGCCCCCGACATCACGCCACCCGAGCATCCGGCAGCGCATTCGTCACCCGCGAGCCCACCAGCGCGTAGAACAGGATGTACGCCTCGCACGCCACGGTCAGCAGGAACGACCATTGCAGGCCATACGCATCGGCCAGCCAGCCTTGAACCACGACCAGCGCACCGCCCGCGATCGCCATGATCAGGAGGCCCGACCCTTCCTCGGTCAGCGGCCCCAGCCCCTTGATGCCCAGCGTGAAGATCGTCGGGAACATGATCGAGTGGAACAGTCCGACCGAAATCAGTGCCCACATCGCGACATGGCCAGTCGTGAACGTCGCGATCAGCATCACGATCGCCGCCCCGATGCTCGCCACCGCCAGCACCTTGGCCGCATCGACCTTCTGCATCACGAATGCGCCAACCAGCCGGCCGACCATCATCCCGCCCCACAGCAGGAACAGGTAGTTCGACGCCTGCTGATGCGTCAGGTTGCCGATGTCCGGCTGCGACACGAAGTTGATGAACAGGTTGCCCACTCCGATCTCGGCGATCAGGTAGATGAAGATCGCCGGGATGCCGAACACCAGGTTGCGATGCGTCCAGAGCGACAGGCCCTTGCGGTCCGCCTTGGCCGACCGCTGCGTCGCGGCCCCCATCGCGGGCAACGGGAAGCGCGCGATCACGACCGCCAGCACCGCCAGCACGCCCGCCACGATCAGGTAGGGCAGCACGACCGACTGCGCATCGGCCAGCCGCTCCGCCGGAGTCAGCGCCGCCGCACCGGCCGCCGCGGTGCCCGACGTCGTCCGCCCCAGGATCAGGTAGCCGCCGAACAGCGGGGCCAGCGTCGCGCCGGCGGAGTTGAACGCTTGCACCAGGTTCAGCCGCGACGATGCCGTCTCCGGACTGCCCACCACCGCGACATAGGGGTTGGCCGCGACCTGCAGCAGCGTGATGCCGCTGGCGATCACGAACAGCGCGAACAGCGTGACTTCATAAGACGGCATCCGCGCCGCCGGCACCATGATCAACGCGCCGGCCGCCATCATGCCAAGCCCGACGACCATCGACCGCTGATACCCGATCCGCTCGATCAGCTTGGCCGACGGGATCGACGCGAAGAAATATGCGATGAACCAGACGGACTCGATCAGCGTCGTCTGGGTGTAGGACAGCTCGAAAACGCTGCGCAGATGCGGCAGCAGCGTGCCGTTGATGACGGTGATGAACCCCCACATAAAGAACAAGCTGGCAAGCAGCGTCAGCGCCGCGCGATAACTCGTCGCCGGCGCGCCGCTCGCCGCGCTGGTGGCCCCGCCGCCTGCCCTAGATGTCTGGATTGGCATCGCCATGCTGTTCACCTTCTCCGTCCCGGGTGCTTACGTCGTGCTCGCGTGCGCGCGGCTTGCCCTACTCGATGTTGTCCGACTATATACCGACGCAAGGCGCGTCAACGGCGCCATCGGTTCACGTTGGGCCAGAATTACGTGGGGATGTCGGCATGCGAACTCTGGGTCTGATCGTACATACGGCCGCGTTGCTGGCCGGCATGGCCGGAACCGCGCAGGCGTCGACCATATCGCGCGCGCCCGCCGGCACACTGGCGGACGGCACCGTCATCGAAACCATTACGCTGACCAATAAGGCCGGTCTCACTGCGCGTGTCCTCACTTACGGCGCGACGCTGCAAGCGGTCATCGCACCGGATCGCAACGGCCGCATGGCCGATGTCGTGCTGGGTTATGACGATCTGAAATCCTTTGTCGACTACCCCAATTTCTTCGGCGTCACGGTCGGCCGCTATGCCAATCGCATCGCCGGCGGCACCTTCACGCTCGACGGCAAGCGCTACCAGCTGCCGCTGAACGACAAGACCAATTCGCTGCACGGCGGCGGCAAGGGGTTCGACAAGGTCGCCTGGCGCGTCGTGTCGATCACGCCCGGCGCTGTGGCCAAGCTGGTCCTTGCCTATACCAGCCCCGACGGCGAGTCCGGCTATCCCGGCAAGCTCGACGTCACCACCACCTACACGCTCGACGAAAGCGGGAGCCTCGGCATCACGTTCGATGCGAAGACCACCAAGCCGACCGTCGTCAACATGACCAACCACGGCATCTTCGACCTCGGCGGCGAAGGGTCGCCGACCGGCGCGATGGGCCATCTGCTCACCATCCCGGCGCGCGCGATCACCCCCGTCGATGCCAAGCTGATCCCGACCGGCGAACTGCGCCCCGTCGAAGGCACCGCGTTCGATTTCCGCGCCCCGCGCGTCATCGGCCGCTCGCTGCGCGACGGCCGCGACCAGCAACTGCGCTACGGCCAGGGCTACGACCATAATTTCGCGCTGGACAAGGGTGTTACCGCTACCCCGGGCCTCGCCGCCCGCCTGATGGATCCGGCGTCGGGCCGGGTGCTCGAAGTGCTGACCACCGAACCGGGCTTGCAATTCTACACCGGCAACTTCCTCGACGGCACCTTCGTCGGCAAGTCGGGCCATCTGTACCGGATGGGCGACGGCATCGCGCTGGAACCACAGAAATTCCCCGATGCGCCCAACCAACCGACGTTCGTGTCCGCACGCGTCGACCCGGGCAAACCCTACCATCACCAGATGATCTACCGCTTCTCCGTACAACGCTGATCCGACCGGAACCCGCATCATGACCGACACCCGCTTCCCCCCGCTGCGCTCGCGCGCCTGGTTCGACAATCCCGACAATATCGACATGACGGCGCTCTATCTCGAACGCTATCTGAACTTCGGTCTGTCGCTTGAAGAACTGCAATCGGGCAAACCGATCATCGGCATCGCGCAGACCGGGTCGGACCTGTCGCCCTGTAACCGCCACCACCTCGTGCTCGCTGAGCGGCTGCGTGAGGGCATCCGCGAAATGGGCGGGATTGCGCTCGAATTCCCGGTCCACCCGATCCAGGAAACCGGCAAGCGCCCGACCGCCGGGCTCGACCGCAACCTCGCCTATCTGGCGCTGGTGGAGGTGCTGTACGGCTACCCGCTCGACGGCGTCGTGCTGACCATCGGCTGCGACAAGACGACGCCCGCCTGCCTGATGGCCGCGGCGACCGTCAACATCCCCGCCATCGCGCTGTCGGTCGGCCCAATGCTCAACGGCTGGCACAAGGGTGAGCGCACCGGCTCCGGCACGATCGTCTGGAAGGCGCGCCAGATGCTCGCCACCGGCGAGATCGACGACGCCGGCTTCATCAAGCTCGTCGCTTCGTCCGCGCCGTCGACCGGCTATTGCAACACCATGGGCACCGCCACGACGATGAACTCGCTGGCCGAGGCCCTCGGCATGCAGCTGCCCGGTTCCGCCGCGATCCCGGCGCCCTACCGCGATCGTCAGGAGATCGCGTATCTCACCGGCAAGCGGATCGTCGACATGGTCGCAGAGGATCTGAAGCCGTCCGACATCATGACGCGCGACGCGTTCCTGAACGCGATCGTCGTCAACTCCGCGATCGGCGGCTCCACCAACGCGCCGATCCACCTGGCCGCGCTCGCGCGCCACACCGGCGTCGAACTGGAACTGAAGGACTGGCAGACGCACGGCCACAAGGTGCCGCTGATGGTCAACCTCCAGCCCGCCGGCGAATATCTCGGGGAGGATTACTACCATGCCGGCGGCGTCCCCGCCGTGGTGGGCGAACTGATGAAGCAGGGCCTGATCCACGAGGATGCGATCACCGCCAACGGCCGCACGATCGGCGACAATTGCCGCGATGCGACGATCGAGGACGAACGCGTCATCCGCCCGTTCGCGACGCCGTTGTTGCAGGACGCCGGCTTCGTCGTGCTGTCGGGCAATCTGTTCGACGCTGCGATCATGAAGACCAGCGTGATCGGCCCCGAATTCCGCGACCGCTACCTCTCCAACCCGGACGATCCGGAGGCGTTCGAAGGCCCCGTCGTCGTGTTCGACGGGCCGGAGGATTATCACCACCGGATCGACGATCCGGCGCTCGGCATCACCACCGACACGCTGCTGTTCATGCGCGGCGCCGGCCCGATCGGCTATCCGGGTGCCGCCGAGGTCGTCAACATGCGCCCGCCCGCCTATCTGATCCGCGAGGGGGTTCACGCGCTCCCCTGCATCGGCGACGGTCGCCAGTCCGGCACCTCGGGCTCGCCCTCGATCCTCAACGCCTCGCCGGAGGCCGCGGCCAATGGCGGCCTGGCCCTGCTCCGCACTGGCGACCGCGTCCGGATCGACCTGAACAAGGGCACCGCCGACGTCCTGCTGTCCGACGCGGAACTGGCCGAACGCCGCACCGCGCTGATGGCCGACGGCGGCTACCGCTACCCCGCCTCGCAGACCCCGTGGCAGGAAATCCAGCGCGCCACGGTGGGCCAACTCAACACCGGCGCGATCATGGAAGGCGCCGAGAAGTACCAGCGCATCGCCCAGACCATGGGCCTGCCGCGCGACAACCACTGACCGCGACGGGGGGAGGCACGCTGCCTCCCCCCTACCCCATCGCGACCAGCTGCGTCCCCAGCCGCTCTGCCTCGGCAGGATCATGCGTCACGTAGAGGATCGGCAGCTTTAGATCGTCGCGCACCCGCTCGATCACCGCGATGATCTCCCCGCGCCGCGACGCATCGAGCGAGGCCAGCGGCTCGTCCATCAACAACGTCCGCGCGCCCGACAGCAGCGCCCGCCCGATCGCGACGCGCTGCGCCTCGCCCCCCGAAAGCGACCGCGGCCAGCGATCGAGCAGCTCCCCGAGCCCGAGAAACGCCACCACCTCGTCCAGCCCGATCCAGCGGTCCGCCTCCGCCGCCAGCCGCCAGCCGTACAGCAGGTTCGCCCGCACACGCAGATGCGGGAACAGCCGCCCGTCCTGGAACACATAGCCGATCCGCCGCCGCTCCGGCGCCACGTCCACCCGCGCCGCCGCATCGAACAATGTCGCGCCGCCCACCCGCACATGCCCGGCATCGGGCGTCAGCAACCCGGCCACCATGTTCAGCACCGACGTCTTGCCCGCCCCCGACGGCCCGAACAGCACCGTCAGCCCGTCGTCCGCCTTGAACGTCAGCGCGATGTCGCGCGCGCCCAGCCGCCGGCGCAGCGCGATGTCAAAGGACATGGCCGGCCCGATCGTCCTGCCCACGCCGCGCCAGCCATTCGGACACAACCAAAGCCGCCAGCGACAGCGCGACCGACAGCCCGGCCAGCCGCCAGACCGCATCGTCATTCCCCGGGATCTGCAACGCGCTGTAGATCGCGATCGGCAACGTCCGGGTCTCGCCCGGGATGTTCGATACAAATGTGATCGTGGCGCCAAATTCCCCGATCGACCGGGCGAAGCCTAGCACCAGCCCCGCCAGCACGCCCGGCAGGCACAGCGGCAACGTGATCGTCGCAAAGGTCCGCCACGGCCCGGCGCCCAGCGTCCGCGCCGCACCCTCCAGCCGCCGGTCGACCGCGTCGATCGACAACCGGATCGCACGCACCATCAGCGGCAACGCCATGATCCCCGCTGCGATCGCCGCCCCCGTCCAGCGGAAGATCACCGACACCCCGAACGCCGCCTCCAGCCAGCCGCCGACCGGCCCGTTCCGCCCGAACGCAAGCAGCAGCAGCCACCCGGTGACGACCGGCGGCAGGACCAGCGGCAGGTGCACTACCGCATCGACCAGCGACCGCCCCGGAAACCGCCCACGTGACAGCAGATACGCCAGCCCGAACGCAACCGGCAACGTCACCGCCATCGCCACGCCACTGACGCGCAACGACAGTGCAACGATCGCCCATTCCTCAGGCGTCAGCATCGCACGATCACCGCGTGCCGAACCCGTATCGCCGGAAGATCGCCTTGCCCGCGGGCGAGATCAGGAACCGGCGGAACCTTTCAGCCTCCGCACTGCCACCCTTCAGCAACGCGACCGGATAAGTGATCGCCGGATGGCTCCCCACCGGGAACGTCCCGACCACGCGCACGCCGCGCTCGGCCCGCGCATCGGTGGCATAGACGATCCCGTACGGCGCCTCGCCGCGCGCGACCAGAGCCAGCGCCGCGCGCACGCTTTCAGCTCGCACCACACGGCCCGCCACCGCCGGCCACACGCCGAGCGCGGTCAGCGCCGCCTTCCCGTACCGCCCGGCCGGCACCGCATCCGGGTCCGCCATCGCCAGCCGCCCGTTGCCCAGCGCACGCGCCAGCGGGAACCCGCGCCCAATGGTCATCCTGGCCCCCCGCCCGGCGGGTGCGATCAGCACCAGCTGGTTACGCAGGAACGACACGCGCGTGCCGGCCCGGACCATCCCCTTGCGCTGCACATCGTCCATCCACGCCTCGTCCGCCGACACGAACAGGTCGGCCGGCACCCCCGCCTCCACCTGCCGCGCCAGCGCCGACGAGGCCGCGAACGACAGCACCGGCCGCTCGTGTCGCCGCGCTGCCCACGCATTGGCCGCGGCGGACAGCGACTCCTGCAAACTGGCCGCGGCCAGCACCAGCGGCGGCTTGGCCATAGCGGGGGCCTGCACCGCCGCCAGCAGCATCGCGGCCAGACCCAGGATCGTGCGGTGCATCATCTTCTTCATGACCATCCGCCCTATACGCCGCCACCGCGGACCGAAACCCCCGCCGCCGCATCGCCCACGGGCGGCAAGGCCCAGTCGATCTCGCCCCGCCCCCGCGCGGTCAGAAACGCATTGGCCTGCGAAAACGGACGGCTGCCGAAGAAGCCGCGATAGGCCGATAGTCCCGACGGATGCGCCGACCGGATCACCAGATGCCGTTCCTCGTCGACCAGCGCCGCCTTCGCCTGCGCCGGCTTCCCCCACAGCATGAACACCGCCGGCGGCCCGCGATCCACGGCCGCGATCACCGCGTCCGTAAACGCCTCCCACCCACGCCGCCGGTGCGCGCCCGCCTGCCCCTCGACTACGGTCAGCACCGTATTCAGCAGCAACACCCCCTGCCGCGCCCAGGCCTCCAGATAGCCATGCGTCGCCGGCACGACCCCCAGGTCGTCGCGCAATTCGGTATAGACGTTGCGCAGCGACGGCGGCAGTCGCACCCCCGGCCGCACGCTGAACGACAGGCCGTGCGCCTGCCCCGCCCCATGATACGGGTCCTGCCCCAGGATCACGACGCGCACCGCGCTCGGCGGGGTCAGGTCCAGCGCGCGGAACAGGTCGGGCGCCGCCGGAAACACCGTCAGCCCCGCCGCGACCTCATCGGAGAGGAACGCGCGCAGGTCCGCCATTGCCGCCGGCTCGGCCACCGCACCCAGCGCGGATCGCCATTCCGGCGACGCGATCGCGGGCATCTCGAACATGCGGCTCATCCTTCTGCTGCCGGAAATGCGGTTGCGCTATTCCAGCGCGCAGGACAGGAACAGCGCATACCGCGCCGCGTTCCCGGTGCCGAACGCAGGAGACCTTAATGGCGCACGCCAGCAACATCGTCCTTTGTGCCGGCCCCGATGCGCCCCACGCGCTCGACAATGTCCCGCTCCAACCGCGCAACGGCGCACTCGACGCCCGCTGCCCGATCTGCCGCGGCCACGGACAATGGAACGCGCAGATCGACCTCGTCACCTTCCGCTGCATCCGCGAACTCTGCGATCATTGCCACGGCTATGGCTGGGTCGAAACCGGCAGCGATCCGGTCGCGGTGCCCGACATCGTGATGGCGCCGGAAGGCTATCCGAAATGGATCGTCCGCTATCTCGACGCGGCAACCGTACCGGGCGGCTGATCCCCGCCCGCCACTTGCGCCATCACCATCGCCCTCACATCGACCCGCGCCTTCAGCCGCGCCGCCAGCAACGCCGTCCCGCTGATCTTGCGCTGCACGAACAGCGTGTCGATCGACGGCAGATGCCAGCTCTCTCGATCACGGACCATCTCGATCCCCTGATCGCGCAGCGCGCCCACGAACGCCCGGTCGCCAAAGTCGAACGGCCCCGGCCGGTTCAGCTCCGCCAGCACCACGTCGATCATCGAATCGATCGTCGCCCGGTGCCGCGCGACGATCGCCTCGCCCAGGAAACCAACCGACAGCGCCGCCTCGCGCACCGCATCGCGGTCCCCGGACAGCCCGGCCTGCAACAGCCGGCGATACCCCGCCGCGACATCCGCCGGCACCGCCCGCGCCGCCCCGAAATCGAGCAGCACCAGGCGCCCCCCGCCCGTGGCTGCATCCGCCTGCCAGCGATAGTTCGCGAAATTGGGGTCGGTCTGCATCAACCCCCATTCCAGTAGCTCGCGCAGCACCAGCCCGATCAGCGCCTGCATCGCCTGGTCGCGCACCTCCTGCGATGCAGTCTCCAGCGTCTCGACGGCGACGCCCTCGACGAAATCCATCGCCAGCACGCGCGGCGTGGTCAGCTCCGGCACCAGCGCCGGCACCACCAGCCCCGGCGCAGCGCCGACCAGATCGCGATACCGCGCCAGCATCGCCCCCTCGCGGATATAGTCCGCCTCCTCGTGCAGCTGGCGCTTCGCCTCACCCAGCAACCCGGCGATATCCAGTTCGCGCGGCAGCATCCCCGACACGCGGAGCAGCGTCGCGACATTGTCGACATCCGCGTCGATACTGTCCTTCACGCCCGGATACTGCACCTTGATCGCCAGCGTCCGGCCGTCGCGCATCCGCGCCTTGTGGACCTGCCCGATCGACGCCGCCGCGATCGGATGCGCCTGGAAATGCGCGAACTTCCGCCGCCAGTCCTTGCCCCATTCGGCGATCAGTACGCGGTCGAGCTGTTCCGGCGGCATATGATGTGCCCCGTCGCGCAGCTTCGCCAGGATCGCGGACAGTTCGGGCGGCAGCATGTCGCCGGAGTCCATCGACACCATCTGCCCCAGCTTCATCGCCGCCCCGCGCAGGTGCGACAGCTGGTCGGCGACCTTCATCGCATTGGCCGGCGTCAGCAGCAGGTCGTTTATCTTCGGCCGCTCGCCATTGGCCAGCCGCCGCGCCCCCTCGGCCACCACATTGCCCGCGACGCCGCCGGCCATCCGCCCAAAAATGCCGAGCCGCGCCAGCCTCCCGCTCGGTACGGATCGTCCCTTGCTCGTGCGGTCGTCGGTCATGCTGATCCTGTCAGGGTCGTTGTCGACAGCAGATGGTGCGCCGCGCCATGCCGATCAATCGCGGGGCAAATCGTCCACCCTGGGCGCCGTTTGCGCCACGCGACGGCCATGCTACCGACCCGGCATGTCGCACGCCAAAGTCACCGAACTCGCTTACACCGACGAAACGCTCGCCACGCTCGACCTGCCGAACGGCACGCTGCGCGTCACCCGCGGGCTCGGCTCCGGCCTCACCCGCCGCGCCGGCGACCCGCCCGGCCGCGTCTGGGCGATCGGCGATCGCGGCCCGAACCTGAAGATGCCGCTCGCGATCGATCGCTACGGTATGGACCTCGGCGCGCACGCCGACACGCCCGGTGCCAAGCTGATGCCCTGCCCCGAAATCGGCCCGGCGATCACCGAGCTGCACGTCGGCGATCACAAGGTCACCGTCCGCCGCACGCTTCCGCTCCGCGCCGCGGACGGCCGCACCCTGTCCGGCCTGCCACCCGCCGGCACCGATGCGCGCGCCGCCGAACCGGCGATCGACCCCGACGGCCGCATCCTGCCGCCCGACCCCGGCGGTGCCGACACCGAAAGCATCGCGATCACCCCCGGCGGCGGCTTCTGGGTGGGCGAGGAATATGGCCCCTCGCTCCTCCGCCTCGACGCGGACGGCACCGTCCTGACGCGCTGGGTCCCGGCCGGCACGGAAGCGCTGTTCGCCGGCGCGGGCTACCCGATCGTCGGCGCGCTGCCCGCGCTTGCCGCACGCCGCCGGCTCAACCGCGGGTTCGAGGGGCTCGCGCTTTCGCCCGACGGCACGCGGCTCCACGTCGCGTTCCAGAGCCCGCTCGCCCACCCGGACGAGGACGCCGGCCGCCACGCGCGGCACGTTCGGCTCTGGACGCTCGACGCCACCAGCGGCGCGCTGCTCGCCGAACGGCTCTACCCGCTCGACCGCCCGCGCAGCTTCGACCGCGACCGCGCGCAGGGCGACGTCGACCGCGCCGACGTGAAGCTCTGCGACCTGACACTCACGAACGACGGCCGCCTGATCGTCCTCGAACGCGTCTCCGCCTCCGCGAAACTCTACGCAGTGAGCCTGGACGAGGCCTCGATCCTCGACCCGAGCTGGAGCGATCCCACCACGACGCCGACGCTAGAACAACTCAGCGCCGACGACGCACTCGACCTGCCAGTCCTGGCCAAGACGCTGCTGTTCTCCACCGACGACCATCCGGAGATCGGCGCGGACATCGAAGGGATCGCGCTCCTCGACGACCGCACGATCCTGCTCGTCAACGACAACGACTTCGGCGTGGAGGGCGCCCCGACCCGCTTCTGGCGGATCGCGCTCTAACCCTCACCCGACGGCGCAGCATTTCTTGGACTTCCGCCCCGATCCGCACGGGCACGGATCGTTGCGCCCGACCTTCGCCGCCGGCACCTCCGCAACAACGGCGGACGGCGCCCCGTGCAACCGCCCGAGCAACTCCACGATCCGCACGGGCGCCACATCGCACAGCGCGTTGATCGCCTCCCCGTCCAGGTCGCTCGCATCGCGCGCCACATCGATGAGCGTACGCAGCTCCGCCACCGCCGCACCGTCGTCACCCGCCGCGCCGTCCCAGCGCTCCGGCTGCTGCTCCATCCCGAATGCGAACCCGTCGATCCAGATCTCCCACATCACCTCGCCGTTACGCTCGTCGATGTCGAAGATCGGCTGCAGCTTGGCGCGGTCCAGGTCGCGCTGGATCTCGCGGTACCGCGCCATCACCATCTCGCCGAACAGCCGCGCGTCGGTAGCATCGTCGAACGGCACCGCCTCGCCCGCCGCACCGTCCCAGATCGGCGGCATCCACAGCGCAGGCGGCGGCGGCGCGGGGCACAGCGCGATCGCGGTCAGATACCCGTCCAGCTCGCTCAGCAGCATCGGGTCGTCCATCGGCAGGTCGGCGAGGATCCCGTCGAGCCGGCGGAAACGGGAGGGGAGACTGGGCATCGCTTGGGCTAACCTGCTGGTTCGGGGTCGCGCCCCTCTGGCCGGTTTCGGCTCAGTGCGCCACCGCCGGCCGCAACACCGGCCCGTCCGACGTCACGACCGATATCGCCCAGAACAGGAACCCGCCCAGCGCCAGCGCCGCACCGACCCAGCCGGTCGACGTCCAGCCATAGCCGGCCGCGATCGCCATCCCGCCCAGCCACGGCCCCAGCGCGTTGGCGGTATTGAACGCACTATGGTTCAGCGCCGCAGCCAGCCCCTGCGCCTCCTGCGCGACGTCCATCAACCGGGTCTGCAACACGGTGCCCAGCGCCCCGCCCAGCCCGACCGCGAACACCGCGATGAGGATCGACCAGAGATGCCCGGTCGACACTGTATAAAGCGCCAAAGCTGCCGCGCTCCACAGCAGCAACAGTCCCGCAGTCGGCATCAGCGCCCGGTCCGCAAAGCGCGGGATCACCAGATTGCCGACCGTCATGCCCACGCCGAACACCGCCAACACCACCGGGATCATCGTCGCCGACGCACCGGTCACCTCGGTCAGCGTGGAGGCGAGATAGGTGTAGACCGCGAACAGCCCGCCGAACCCGATCGCCCCGGTCGCCAGCGTCAGCCAGACCCGGCCACGCTTCAGCGCCTGCAACTCGCCCATCGGGCTCGCCTCCGGGTCGGCCGGCTGACGCGGCACGAACGCCAGCACCATCGCCACCGTCGCCAGCGCCAGCACCGCGACCACCCCGAACCCCCAGCGCCAGCCGAGCGCCTGCCCCAGCCAGTTCGCGAACGGCACGCCGACGATGGTCGCCACCGTCAGCCCCAGCATGATCCGGCCGACCGCCTGCGTCCGCTTGTCCGCAGGGACGAGCGACGCCGCGACCAGCGACGCGATCCCGAAATAGGCGCCGTGCGGCAACCCGGCCAGAAACCGGAACAGCAGCAGGCTATGGAAATTCGGCGCCAGCGCGCTGAGCGCGTTGCCCGCGGCGAACAGCGCCATCAACACGACCAGCACGATCCGCCGGTCGAACCGCGCCGCCGCCACCGCCAGCAGCGGTGCCCCCACCACCACGCCCAGCGCATAGGCACTGATCACATGCCCCGCGGTCGGCGCATCGATGTTCAGTCCTTTGGCGAAGATCGGCAGCAGGCTCATCGTCGCGAACTCGGTCGTGCCGATCGCGAAGCCGCCCAGCGCCAGCGCAAAATGGACCAGACCGACGGGATAGCGGTGCGGAGCAGTATGTTCGGCCATGGGAATCACTTCGATGTTGCGGTGCAGCAGACGCGGTATGTGGGATCGCATCCCCGATCGGCAAGGCACCGTCGACAGTCCGCTCCCCGGCCGACCACCGCGCGAAGCACGCCAAATCTACCAGCAGTCATGGTGCTTGCGGATCATGCGCCCGGTGATCGACCTGTCTATATCCTGAATGATATCAAGGAGAGACTGTCATGCTGACAGACGAAGGTCACGACACCGGTACCGAAGACGACGGCCAGGATGAAACCGCATATCTGGAGCAACGTGCCGCATGGCACCGAGATCGCGCGAGCGAAGCGCGAGAGGATAGTACGCGAGCATTGCACGAAAAGTTTTCGCGTTTGTACGCTGCTCGCATTCAGTCCCGAACTAGTACGTTTGACCTATAAACGACCACATAAATACCAGGAACATTGCAGCGGAGACAGGCTTTATGCTCCCCGATCGATCCTCGTTTCGTGATCGAAAGCATTTTGGGAGCATCCACATGAAGCGCATCATCGGTCTCGCCGCACCCCTGGCCGCACTCGCGGCGCTGGCCGGATGCGCAGCGCCCGCCACGCGCATCTCCACGGGGCTCCAGCGCTACGGTCTCGATACCGCCCGCGCGGACTGCGTCGGGCAGCGGCTGCAATCCAACCTGTCGCTCGGTCAGCTCCAGCGGCTCGGCAAGGCGGCGGCTGCCTACAAGCAGGGTGACACCACCCCGGGCGTGCTGACCCCGTCGGACCTCGTCCGCGTGGCGACCGAACTGCGCGATCCCGAGATCGTGGTGGAGGTCGGCAAGGCGGCGGCCGGCTGCAACGTCGTCGGCTGACACGCGCCAGAACCAATTCGAACGAAAGACGAATGACATGAACAAGGACGAATTCCAGGGCGGCGCCCGCTACCTCGGCGGCAAGGTCGAGAACGCGGTCGGCGACGCCGTCGGCAGCCGCCACCTCCAGACCGATGGTCTTGTCGACCAGGTCGCCGGCGGCGCCCAGAACCTGTACGGCCGTGCCAAGTCGGCGATCGAGGATGCCGTCGACGGCGCGCCCGATCTTGCGGCGCGGATCGGCGACGAGGCACGCGATGCGGCCGACCGTGCGGGTGACCTCACCCGCCGCGGTGCGCGTGCGGCCCAGGCATCGGCCGAAGACGCACCGTTCCTCTGGGCGCTCGGTGCCGCGGCGATCGGTTACGGCCTCGCCTGGCTGCTCCATGGTCGGCACGACTGATCCGGTGAGCACGGCCCCCGTCCTCAAGTCGCTTCGTGACTCTGCCGATCTGCGTCATCTTCGCCAGATCATCGCCGGGCTCGACGAAGGCGTGATCCTCGTCGATCCGGATCAGTCGATCCTGTGGGCGAACGAGGCTGCGCTCGGCATGCACGGCGTCACCGCGGTCGAGGATCTCGGCGCGAACGTCGATGATTATCGCCGCCGGTTCCAGCTTCGCTACCGCAACAACCACCGGCTCGACCGCGCGGACTACCCCATCGAACGGGTCGTCTCGGGCGAAGCGTTCTCGGAAGTCGTGGTCGAGGTGGCCGTCGCCGGCGAAAAGGACCCGCGCTGGGTCCATCAGGTGCGCAGCCTGGTGCTGACCAACGATGCGGACGAACCGGAATGCCTGGTGATGATCATCCAGGACGTGTCCGCCCGCTACGAAGCGGAGGACCGGTTCGACCAGTCATTTAACGCTAATCCCGCCCCCGCGGTGATCTGCCGCCTGCGCGATCTGCGTTACGTGCGGGTCAACCAGGGGTTCGTCGACATGACCGGTCACGACCGTGACACGGTGCTGTCATCCACCGTTTACGACATCGATGTCCTGGCGAACGGCGACAAGCGCGACATCGGCAAGCGTGCGCTGGCCGAGGGGCGGACGGTGCCGCAGATGGAGGCCGAACTCGATCGCCCCGACGGGACCACGCGACTGGTCATCGTTGCGGGCCAACCGATCGAGATCGCCGAAGAACCCTGCATGCTGTTCACCTTCGCGGACCTCGAACCGCGCCGCAAGGCGGAGGCCGAGCTGCGCCATAGCGAGGAACGCTTCACGCGCACCTTCTCGCTCGCCCCCGTCGCGCTGGCGATCGGCACGCTCGACGGTCAACGGCTCTGCGACGTGAACGAGGCCTTCACCAGCTTGACCGGCTACACCCCGGCCGAGATCGTCGACGGGTCGCTCGGCCATGTCGACCTGTGGGAAACGCCCGCGATCCGCCATGCGATCGAGGCGGACATCAGCGCCGGCCGCGCGATCCGCGACCGCGAGGTGCGCGTGCGGCCCAAAGATGGCGACATCATCGACTGCATCGTGTCGACCGAACCGATCCAGCTCGGCAACGACGCCTGCGTCCTGTGGGCGATGCGTGACATCAGCACGCGCAAGGCGTCGGAGCGCGAACTGGTGAGCGCGATCGACGCGGTCATGAAGGATACGAGCTGGCTCAGCCGCTCGATCATGGAGAAGCTCGCCCGCATCCGCGCGCCGCAGAGCGAACCGACCGGCGTCGGGCTGGATGAACTGACGCCGCGCGAACGCGAGGTGCTGGCGCTCATCTGCCGCGGGCTGGACGACAAGTCGATCGCGCGCACGCTCGGCGTGTCGGGCAACACCGTCCGCAACCATGTCGCGCGGATCTATTCCAAGATCGGCGTGAATCGGCGGAATGCCGCCGCCGCCTGGGCGCGCGCCCGCGGGTTCGACGGCGATTCGCTGCTCGCCCAGCGTGCCGCCGCACCGGCCCAGCGGCAGACCGCGGCATGACCCGCGCAAAGGATACTCCCCCCGCCACCCCGGCGGACAAGGAGGAGGGTCGCGCCCGCGAGGCCAAGGGTTCCGTCAAGGAAGCGATCGGCAAGATCATCGGCGATGCCGTGGTCGAGGAGCATGGCAACCGCGAACGCAAGGCGGGCGCGCGGCAGGCCGCATCGAAACACCCCACCGAACCGGACGACGCCGGCTGACACTGCCGGGCCCCGTCCGTCGAATCTTATTCAACAGGAGAACATCATGAGCATCACCACCGAACCCGGCTTCGCGCCGGTCCACGAAGCACGTCTGCCCAAATCGCCTACCCGCTTTTCGTGGGGCGCCATCTTTGCCGGCGTCGTGCTGGCCATCGCGGTCCAGCTCGTGCTCGGCATCCTCGGCACCGGCATCGGCCTGACGCTCGTCGATCCGGTCGAGGGCACGACCCCCGGCGCCGCCGGCTTCGGCATCGGTGCCGGGCTCTACTGGCTCATCACCACGATCTTGGCCCTCGGCGTCGGCGGCTATGCCGCGGCCGGCCTGGCCGGGGTGCGTGACCGCTTCGACGGCCTCGCCCACGGCCTCGTCGTCTGGGGCGTCACGTTGATCCTGACGCTCTACCTGCTGACCTCCGCGGTCGGCGGCATCATCGGCGGCGCATTCCGCACCGTCGGTTCGGTCGCATCGGCCGCCGGCACCGGCATCAGCGCCGCCGCGCCGAAGGTCGCCAACGTCGCCGACATCGACGTCACCGACGTGCGTGCCGAAGCGTCGCAGTATCTGTCCGACGCTCCGTCCGACCCGGCCCTGATGACGCCGGAGCAGGCACAGAAGGAAATCGCCAAGGAACTGCCGGCACTCGCCCGCGGTGGTGAGGAAGGCGCGCAGGCCGAAGGCCGGATCGTCGACATCGTCGCCGCCCAGCGCAAGATCAGCCGTCCGGAGGCCCAGGCCCAGGTGAGCCGCGCCAAGGCGCAGTTCGTCCAGACGAAGAACCAGGCGATCGCCACCGCCAAGTCGACCGCGGACAAGGCCGCAGGGGCCGCTGCCGGTACCTCGTTCATGGTCGTGTTCGCATTGCTGGTCGGTGCCGCTGCTGCAGGGGCCGGTGCCATCGCCGCCACCCGCCGCCGCCGCGTCTGACCTGACGGGGGACGCCGCCTGAACAGGACGGCGTCCCCAAAGAACAGACTCAACCAGAACCGTTCCCCGGCGCAGGCCGGGGCCTAGACGCAACCCAGCGTCTGGCCCCGACCCACGCCGGGGACAGTCATGTCTGCAACCTGTCGCCCCCAGCAATCGTCTTGATCCTGATCAAGACCCGGCGCTTTCCGCCATGTCCGACGTTCCAGATCGCCGACCTAACCGGCGCCTGAAAGGACGAACACCATGGCTGTGAAGTTTGCAGGAACGATGAACGCGATCAACCGCGGCCTCGACGGCACGAAGCCCGCCAAGGGCGCGACGATGCTCGAGGATTGGGAAGCCGCGCTGGCCGAAATCGATACCGTCGGCGCAAAGGGCATCCTTCGCGACCTCGGTTCGCTGCGCAAGCAGCTCGAGCGTGACGAGCCCGACGCGGACCGTGTCCACGCGCTGATCCACCGTCTCGGCGTCGCCACGACGAAGATCGCCGACAAGGCCGATGGTTCGCAGGAGAAGCTGAAGGCACTTGGCGAAGCACTGACCGAAGCGGGCGAAGATCAGCCCGACGAGGAAGAGGACACGGTGGCCGCCGCCGCACCGAAGCGGGCCCGCAAGAAGGCCTGACGCAGAAGGGGCGGATGCAATCGCGTCCGCCCCACTTTGCCCGTTACGCCGCCTTCGGCTTCAGATAGCCGTGCATCCCCAGCCAGCGCGAGAAATCGCCGAACCATCCGGTGCTGGTCGTCGCCTTCTGGTACATCCCGAACCCGTGGCCACCCTGCTCATACAGGTGGAACTCCACCGGCCGCTTCGCCGCGGTCCAGCTTTCGATCAGCCCGAACCCGCCATTGGCGAAGAACGGATCGTCCGCCGCCAGCGCCACGAACAGCGGCGGCGCACCGGCCGGCACCTTCACCGCGGCCAGCGGGCCGTAGATCAGCCCCATGAATGCCGGCTTCGCATCCTGCCCCGCAAGCTCGGTCGCCAGCGTCAGCATCGCGCCCGCCGAGAAGCCGACCATCCCGATCCGGTCCGGATCGATCTTCCACCCCGCGGCGCGCGACCGCACCAGTGCGAACGCCGCCCGCGAATCGGCGATCTGCGGCGCGATCCCGGCGATCTGCGCCTCCGGTGTCGGCCGCGCTGGCCGCGCGACGGCGGAGAACATCGCGCTCATCGACTTCTCGAACCCCGGCATGTCGGCCGGCGTCTGGTTCAGCCGATACTTGAGCACGAACGCCGCGACCCCCTGCGCCGCCAGCGCGCGCGCGACATCCCAGCCCTCATTCTCCATCGACAGCGTGCGGAACCCGCCGCCCGGCGCCACGATCACCGCCGCCCCGGTCGCCTTCGCCGGATCGGGCAGGAACGGCGTCAGCGTCGCGGTCGTCACGTTGCGCGCGAACACGCTATTGTACTGGCTGTGCCACGATTCCTGCGCCTTCGCGCCGGGCAGCGGACCCGTGTTCAGCGTGATCGCATCGGGCTGCGCCGGGATCGCGATCGGCACCATCTTGTCGCTGGGCGCCTGCGCCTGCGCGGGCCCCGCCGCAATACACGTCGCCGCCAGCGCCATCATCGCCGGCCGCAACCATGCACGCCCTACCCTCGTCTTGCTCGTCGTCATCATCGTCTCTCTCCCGTTTTTGTTGTCGTTGGTCGAACCGCTCTTACGGCGCCGTCACGCCCGCATCGGTCTGCACCACCGGCCGCATCGTCCCGTCCGGATTATAGTGCAGCCGCTCCACCGTCACCGCGCGCCGACCGATCGCCCCGCTCATGTCGCCGATCGCCAGCGTCGCATTGTGTAGGAACAGATAGGACTTGCCCTTATAGTCCACGATGCCGGGATGGATGGTGAAGCTGTACTTGCCCGATCCGGTCAGTTCGCCGCGATACGTCCACGGCCCGCGCGGGCTCGCCGCGGTCGCGTAGGACACGCGCTCGTCGCGGTGCTTCGACCGGTCGAGCGAGGCATAGGTGAGGTACCAGAGCGCGCCACGCTTGTGCAGCCACGGCCCCTCCTCGAAATGTGGCGGGGTGATCTCGGTGATCGGCCCGTCGATCTCGATCATGTTGGGCTTCAGCTTGGCGATATACGCCTGCCGGTTCCCCCACGCGATCCAGGTCGTGCCCGCCTCGTCGGTGTAGACGGTCGGGTCGATATCCTCCCAGCTGTGCGTGCCCTTCGGCGTCATCTGGTTGGTGACCAGCGCGGAACCCTTCGCATCGACGAACGGCCCGGTCGGCGTGTCCGCCACCGCCACCGCGATCGCTTTCCCCGGATGCGTCGCGTCATGCTCCACCGCGGCATAGAACCAGTATTTGCCGTTCTTCGCGATCGTCTGCGCCGCCCAGGCATCCGCCTTGGCCCAGCGGAAATCGGCCACCTTCATGATCGGCCCATGATCCTGCCAGTGCCGCATGTCGGTCGTCGAATAGACCAGCCATTCGCGCATGTTGAACATCTCGTCACGCTCCGCCTGGTCATGTCCGACATACAGATACAGTCGGTCCCCCACGACCAGCGGCGCGGGGTCGGCGGTAAACTTGTCGCGGATGATGGGGTTTGATCCGGGCACCACGCGCGACGCAACGGAACCGGTCTGGCCGAACGCCGCCGCCGCCGCCATGCTCGCCGCGCACAACACGGCCGCCAACCTGCCTCCTGCGTATCGCACGCACCCTCCCCGTCATCCTCTGCCCGGAGTAAAGCATAGTATCGAGGGGCCGTCATCAGCGACAATCCCCTTTTCCCGCCCGCGCGTCATGGCGTAGGCAAAGGAATGTCAGACACTTCGCCTTCGGCGTCCCCCACGCGATCGACCGGCCGCCCCACCATCCGCGATGTCTCGCGCCTCGCCGGCGTGTCGTTCAAGACCGTCTCGCGCGTCATCAACGACCAGCAATATGTCAGCGCGGAAAAACGCGAGCGCGTGCTGGCCATCATGGCGGAGATCGGGTTCCAACCGAGCCAGGCGGCGCGCGCCCTCGCCGGGCACCGGTCGCACCAGATTGCGCTGATCTGCGACAATCCGAACCCGTGGTATGTGTACGAGGTGCAGGCCGGCGTCCGCGAACGTTGCGGCCGCGACAATGTCCGCATGATCGCACAACCCTATGATCGCGCTACGCCCGCCTTGCTCGACGCCATCGTGGCGCTGATCGATCAGGCGCATCCCGACGGCCTCGTGCTCGCCCCGCCGGCCTGCGACGATGCGCGCGTGATCGCCGAACTCGAACGGCGCCGCATCCCGTTCGTCCGGCTGCAACCCGGCGGGCCGATCGACGGCGTCCCCGCCACCTCGATCGACAACGATCAGGCCGCGTTCGACATGACGTCGCACCTCCTCGCGCTCGGCCACATGCGCATCGGCTTCGTCGTCGGCGACCGCAGCTATGCCTCGTCGGACCAGCGGCTCTCCGGTCACCTCCGCGCGCTTGAGCAGGCCGGCATCGGACCCGACCCGGATCTCGTCCGCCAGGGGATGTTCGACTTCGCATCGGGCAAGGCCGCCGCCGACGCGATGCTCGATCTGCCGCATCCGCCGACCGCGATCTTCGCGGCCAGCGACGACATCGCGGCCGGCGTCCTCGTCGCCGCGCATCGCCGCGGCATCGCGGTGCCCGCCATGCTGTCGGTCGCCGGGTTCGACGATGCGCCGCTCGCGCAGGTCGTCTGGCCGCCGCTCACCACGATCCGACAACCGGTGCGCAACCTCGCCATCGCGGCGGCCGATCTGCTGCTCGCCCCCGGCGACACCGTCGAACGCCGGCTGGACCACAGCCTGATCGTCCGCGAATCGACCGCACCGCCACCCGCGGCTTGACCATATCACAAGGTTAGGACACCGTTGTCCTAAATAAGAAGGAGATGTGGGGATGGAGCAGCCTGTTAACGGCCGACGCTGGGCGATCGTGGTCCTCGCCTTCACCGCGATCATGCTGAACTATGTCGATCGCCAGGTCATCGCGTTGCTCAAACCGATGCTGCAGGACGAATATGGCTGGTCCGATCGTGACTACAGCCACATGGCCTCGGCGTTCCAGTTCTGCGCTGCCGTCTCGTTCCTCGGCACCGGCTGGTTCATCGACCGCATCGGCCTGCGCCGCGGTTTCGCGATCGGCGTCGCGGCGTGGAGCCTCGCCGGCATGGCGCATGCGTTCGTCTCGACCGTGTCCGGCTTCATCGGCGTCCGCGCGTTGCTCGGTGCCGCCGAATCGATCGGCACGCCGGCGCAGGTCAAGACCGCCGCGACCTACTTTCCCCCCGAACAACGCTCGCTCATGCTCGGCATCGGCAACATGGCGTCCAACTTCGGCGCAGTCGCCGCCCCGCTCGCCATCCCGCCGCTCGCTCTCTGGCTCGGCTGGCGCGCCGCCTTCCTCATCACCGGCGGGCTCGGCCTGGTCTGGGTCGTCGTCTGGCTGGTCGTCACGCCGCGCACCACCCGCACCCCCGACGGCGCCGTTGTCGACGCCCCCGCCGATGCTGTCCCGTGGGGCCGCATGCTGCGCGACCGGCGGCAATGGGCGATCGTCGCGGCAAAAGCGCTCAGCGATCAGTGCTGGTGGTTCCTCCTCTTCTTCATGCCCGACCTGTTCCACCGCATGTTCGGCCTGTCGCAGGGCCAGTTGGGCCTGCCGATCGCGTTCATCTATTTCCTGGCGGCGCTCGGTTCGCTCAGCGGCGGGCTGCTGCCGACCTGGCTGCTCCGCCGCGGCGTCCCGATGAACCGCGCGCGAAAAGGGTCGATGCTGCTCTACGCGATCCTCATCCTGCCTGTCCCCGCCGTGCTGCTGACCGACGATGCCTGGGTCGCCGCCGGCTTGCTCGGTCTCGGCCTGTTCGCGCATCAGGGTTTCTCGACCAACGTGTTCGGCATGACGGCGGACATCTTTCCCGCGCGCATGATCGGCACCGCGATCGGCATCGGCGCGTTCGCCGGCAATCTCAGCGGTATGGCGATGATCGAAGCGGCGGGCTTCTCGCTCGACAACGGCTATGGCTACGGCCCGCTGCTCATGGTGTGCGGCGGCTCCTATCTGGTCGCGTTGCTGCTGGTCCACCTGCTCGTGCCGCGCCTCACGCTCGCCGAACCGGGCAGCTTCCGCACCGTGCCGACTGGCCACTGACGCAGAAAGGGCGGCCCCGGATCGCTCCGGGACCGCCCTTCTCATGCGCTCATCAACCTCAGAAGTTGACGCGCCCGTTCACCCCGAAATAGCGATCGGCATCGCGCGGGATCTGGTAGCGGTACGACCCTGCCGGCCCGCCATTCTGGATCGCCGCGGCAAAGCTCTGGTCGAGCAGGTTCTTCACCTGGAACGTCAACCGGTACCGGTCCTCGCTGTCGCCCACCCCGGCGGACAGGTTGATCAGGCCATAGCCGTCGATCGTCCCCAGCCGCCGCTGCACCGCATCGGGCGAGAACAGCGCGAGCTGCTTCGACTGGTAATTGCCCTGCGCACCCAGGAACAGGTCGTACGACCCGCCCGTCCGCCAGCGATAATCGACGCCCAGCGAGCCCTTCCACTTCGGCGCGAACGGCAGTGAGGTGCCGGCCGGGATCACCGCCGTCACCGCCGCACCTGGCGCCTGGAAGAACCGGTCGACCTTCGCATCGGTGTAGGCGATGCCGCCCGACATCGACAGGTCGTCGACCGGGCGGAACACGATGTCCGCCTCCGCCCCGCGCGTCGAAACCTTGCCCGCATTGGTGAACCGCGTGACGACCACACCCGCCACCAGATCCGGGTTGTTCGCCTGGAAATTGTCGTACTTGGCGTAGAACGCGTCGAGGTTCAGCGTCAGCTTGCCGCCGAACAGCGTGTTCTTCAGCCCGATCTCGTAACTGTCCGACGTTTCCGCCGCGATCGCGTTGGTGCCCGTCGCGGTCAGGTTGAAGAACACGTTGAATGCCGGCCCCTTATAGCCGCGCGTGTAACCGCCATAGGCCGTGACGTTCGGCGTCACGTCATATTGCAGCGACGCCTTGCCCGACAGGTTGGTGTTGGTCGTCTTGCCACGGAACACGCTACCCGGCGTGCCCGTGCCGGTCGCCGTCGTCGGGAAACTCGGCTGAATGCCGGGGCCAGCCAACGTCGTCGTGCGGCTGTGGAAAACGTCGAGCTGATCCGCGGTCCAGCGCAGCCCGCCGATGAACCGGAACCGGTCGGTGAAGTTCGCCGTACCCTGCCCGAACGCGGAGATGTTCTTGAACACCGACCCGAAGTTGGCGACGCCGAACGGCGTGGTCGTGGCACTCGCCCCGGCCCCGCCGCACGGTACCAGCGTGGTCGCCTGCGTCGCCGCGCTGCACACGACGTCCGACCGCGAATAGGTCCGCTCGGATTCCGCCCGCGAATAATAGACGCCCACGACATAGGAAAGGAACTGCCGCGCGGGTGACGTCAGCCGCAATTCCTGACTGAACGTGTTGCCGGTCTGCGGCCCGACATCGTGCAGCTGGTTGAACCCGGCATAGGCGCGCGGCAGGAAATCGCCGTCGCGAATCTCGGTGTTGCGGTAATCGCGGTACGCGGTGATGCTCGTCACGGTCTGCGTGCCGAGTTCGGTGTCGAGCTGCAGCGACACGCCGTAACCTTCTTCCTTCGTCCGGGTGACCAGATCCTGGTTCACGGTCCGCGTCTCGTCGCCCTGCGGCGTCGGCAGGACGGAGAAGACCGGGCTGCTGATCGCTTCGCCCGCGGCGTTCAGCGCGCCGGTGCCGATCACCTCGGCGCAGCAATTGTCGTTGTTGTGGTGATAGTCACCGATAAGCGCGATCGTGGTGCTGTCGCTCGGCGTCCACTTGATCTGCGCGCGCCCGCCATAATGCTCGTAGCCGTTCACCCGGCCGCCGCCGGTCGCCTGGTTGCGGATATTGCCGTCATATTTGCCGTAGAAGCCGGTGAACCGGGTGAGCAGGTTGTCACTGACCGGGATGTTGAGCGCCCCGCGCACGCGCCGCTCGTTCCCGCCCGTGAAGAACCCGCCGTCGACATAGCCGCCGAAGTCGCGCGTCGGCTGCACCGACACGATGTTGACGACGCCGGCCGACGCGTTCTTGCCGAACAGCGTCCCCTGCGGCCCGCGCAGCACCTCCAGCCGCTCGATATCGACCAGATCGCCGAACGCCTCGCCCGACCGCGCGAACACAACGCCATCGACGACCGTCGAAACCGACGGCTCGCCCGCGATCGAGAATGTCGTGGTCCCGACCCCGCGCAGGAACAGCGACTGGTTGAGCGCGGTCCCCGACTTCTGGAAATTCAACGCCGGCACCAGGTTGACCGCACCCTCCAGCCCCGGCCGCCCCATCATGGACAACGCAGCCCCGCTGACGACCGACACCGCAACCGGCACGTCCTGCAACCGCTCGCTGCGCTTCTGCGCGGTGACGACGATATCGCCAGCTTGGGACGGTCCGGCGGGGGCCGGTTCCGCGGCCGGCGTTTCCGCTGCCGTACCCGGCGCGCTTGTCGCGGCGGCGTCGGCCGGCGGGACGGGGCCGGCGGCGGGTGCAATATCCTGCGCGGACGCGTTGCCTGCGATCATCGCCGATCCCGCACATAGCAGCATCACGATCCGTTTCGTCCTGGGCGTCATATCGATCCTCCTCCACTGCCGGCCTGAAGGCCTTTTATCGTTCGCCGCGCCCGGATGCCGCGCAGCGTTGCTATCGCCGCTGCAACCCCGATGATCGCCGCTTTCCCTTTTGGGTCTTTCCTTTATGCCGATCCGGCGGCATAAGACAACGGTGTCCTACATCATCCCACCGCAATCCACCGTCGCCCTCGGCGACACCGGCCTCACCGTCAGCACCCTCGCATGGGGCATGTGGCGTTATGCGGGGGACGACGTCGCCGCCGCTCGCGCCCGGGTGGAGGCGGCGCTCGACGCCGGCATCACGCTGCTCGACACCGCCGACATCTACGGCCCCGACAATGGCGAACCGTTCGGTGCGGCCGAAGCGCTGCTCGGCCGCGTGCTGGCCGACTCGCCTGCGCTCCGCGACCGCATGGTGCTCGCCAGCAAGGGCGGGATCAGCATGGGCGTGCCTTACGACTCGAGCCCGACCTATCTCGCCGGCGCGATCGACGCGTCGCTCACGCGGCTCGGCTGCGACCGGATCGATCTGTACCAGATCCACCGCCCGGACCTGCTGACTCATCCGCAGGAAGTTGCGCGCACGCTCGACGACGCCCGCACCGCCGGCAAGATCGTCGCGATCGGCGTGTCCAACCACACCCCGGCGCAAACCGCCGCGCTCGCCGCCTTCCTCCCCGTGCCGCTCGTCAGCCACCAGCCGGAATTCTCCGCGCTGACCACGACGCCGCTGTTCGACGGCATCATCGACCAGGCGATGGAACGCGGCATGGCCGTGCTCGCCTGGTCCCCGCTCGGCGGCGGCCGGCTCGCCGATCCGCAGGACGCGCGCGCCCGCGCCGTCGTGGCGCTGCTCGACGCGAAGGCTGCGGAGGCCGGCGTCGACCGCGCCGCCGTCGCCTATAGCTGGATCATGGCGCACCCCGCCCGCCCAATCCCGATCGTCGGCACGCAGAACCCCGCCCGCATCGCCGCGATCCCGGACGCCTACACACCGCGCTGGACGCGGACCGAATGGTACGCCGTCCTCGAAGCGAGCCTCGGAGAAAAACTGCCATGACCCGGTCTTGCGAAGTCAGCTGGTTTTCCGCGCTCTGCGACGACGACTATGAGTTTCTCGGCGTGCCGGATCCGAAGCTGCGGTCGAGCTGGGAACATTGCCGCGATATCGTGCTCCAGGCCGAAAGCGGCGGGTTCGACAACATTCTGCTCCCGTCCGGCTACGCGCTCGGCATCGACACCACCGCCTTTGCCGCCGCGATCGCCACGATGGTCCAGCGGATCCGCCTGCTCATGGCCGTCCGGATCGGCGAAAGCTGGCCGCCGCAGCTCGCGCGCCAGATCGCCACGATCGACCGCATCCTCGGCGGCCGGCTGACCGTCAACATCATCTCGTCCGACCTGCCGGGCGAAAAGCTCGCCTCCGCCCCGCGCTACGCCCGCACGCTGGAGGCGATGCAGATTCTGAAAACGATGCTCAACGGCCAGCCGCTCGATCATCAGGGCGAGTTCTGGCAGCTGAAGCTCGATCCGCCGGCGGTCACCACCGTCTCCGGCACCTGCCCCCCGCTTTATTTCGGCGGGCTCTCCCCGGACGCGCGCGAGGCCGCGGCGCAGGGCTGCGACGTCTACCTGCTGTGGCCCGACAAGAAGGAGGTCGTGCGCGAGATCATGGACGACATGATCGCCCGCGCCGCCCGCCACGGCCGTACGCTCAAGTTCGGCTACCGCGCGCACGTCGTGGTCCGCGATACCGAGAGCGAAGCACGCCAGGCCGCCGACCGCCTGCTGTCCAAACTCGACGCAGCGGAGGGCGAGGCGATCCGCGCCAAGTCGCTCGACACGAACAGCGCCGGCGTCGCGGCACAGGCCGCGCTGCGCGAAAATGCCGCGAACGACGGCTATGCCGAGGAGAATCTCTGGACCGGCGTCGGCCGCGCGCGCTCCGGCTGCGGCGCGGCGATCGTCGGCGATCCGGACCAGGTCCTCGCCAAGCTGGCGATGTACCAGGACATGGGGATCGAGGCGTTCATCCTGTCGGGCTACCCGCACGCCGCCGAGGCCGATCTGTTCGCCCGCCACGTCCTGCCCCGTATGCAGCACGGCCCGCTCACGCTCGACTGATACGACCCCGGACGTCACGCCAGCCGCGAACGGAGCGACGATGATCGCCATGGACTCCCGCCCTCTCGTCGCCCGCCCCCTCGTTGTCGGTCTCGGCGGGACCACCGTCCCCGGCTCCTCGACCGAGCGCGCGCTCGCCATCGCGCTGCGGTCAGCCGCGGATCACGGCGCGGAAACGCTGCTGTTCGGCGGCGCCGACCTAGCCGCCCTGCCGCTCTACACCCCAGGCGCCGAACGGCTGCCGGGTGAGGTCGCGCTGGTCGATGCGATCCGCTGCGCCTCGGGCGTCGTCATCGCCAGTCCCGGCTATCATGGCAGCGTGTCGGGCCTCGTGAAGAACGCGATCGACCTGCTCGAGGAAACCGCCCGCGACGAACGGGTCTACCTCGCGGATCTGTCCGTGGGCGTCATCGCCACGGCCTACGGGTGGCAGGCCGCCGGATCGACCGTCGCGGCGCTCCGCGCGATCGTCCACGCGCTCCGCGGCTGGCCGACGCCCTACGCCGCGGCGATCAACAGCGCGGAATGCCGGTTCGATGCCCATGGCGGTTGCAGCGACCCGGTCGTCGCCGGCCAACTCGCACTCGTCGGCCGCCAGGTCGCGATGGCCGCGATCCGCGACCATCGCGCGCGGATCGCCGCATGACCGTCGTCCGGCTGATCCCGGCAGGCGACGGGTTCGACCTGATGGCCGGCGATGCGCTACTGCTCCACCACCGCCCGGCGAGCCCCGCGCTGTTCGTCGGCACCGGCACCGCCGATGTCGATGCTTATCGCGGCAACTATGTCCTGTCCGACCGGCTCGACGCACGCATCCCGCTCACCCACAGCACGATCGACTCCACGCCGGCCGGCGCGGTCATCTGGCTGGCCGCATCCGCCGGCACGCCGCCGCTGCTCCGCATCGCGGTGGACGACGCCGGCCTCGCGCTCACCGCGCTCGATCCCGCGCTCAACCGCTTCTGGCTGCGCTGCGTCGCCGAACCGGGCGAGCGTTTGTGGGGCGGCGGCGAACAGCTGTCCTATTTCGACATGGCCGGGCGGCGTTTCCCGCTCTGGACGTCCGAACCCGGCGTCGGCCGCGACAAGTCGACGCAGATGACGTTCCAGTGCGACCGCGACGGCCGCTCCGGCGGCGACTATTGGAACACCAACTATCCGCAGCCGACCTACGTCTCCTCACGCCGCTACGCGCTCCATCTCGACACCACCGCCTATAGCTGCTTCGATTTCCGCGATCCCGCCTTCCACGAACTGGAGGCGTGGGAGGTCCCCGCGCGGATCGAGCTGTTCGCCGCGGATCGCTTCGCCGCCATCGTCGGCCAGCTGTCGACCCGCTTCGGCCGCCAGCCGCGCCTGCCCGCCTGGTCCTACGAAGGCGCGATCCTCGGTCTGAAACAGGGCGTCGAAAGCTTCGCACGGATGGAAGCGATGATCGCCGCCGGCGCGGTCGTGTCGGGCCTGTGGTGCGAGGACTGGGTCGGACTGCGCGTCACCAGCTTCGGCAAGCGGCTGTTCTGGGACTGGAAAGCGAACGAAACGCGCTACCCCCATCTGCGCGAGTGGATCGCCGCACTGGCGGACCGCGGCATCCGCTTCCTGGGCTATGTGAACCCCTATCTCGCCATCGACGGGTCGCTCTACGGCGAAGCCCGCGCGGCCGGCTACCTCGCGCTCCGCCAGGACGCGGACGAGCCCTATATCGTCGATTTCGGCGAATTCGACTGCGGCGTCGTCGACTTCACCAACCCCGCGGCGGCCGACTGGTTCGCCGACCGCGTCATCGGGCGCGAGATGCTCGACTATGGCCTGTCCGGCTGGATGGCCGATTTCGGCGAGTATCTCCCCACCGACGTCCGGCTGCACGACGGCACCGACGGCATGCTCGCGCACAATGCCTGGCCGACAATCTGGGCGGAGGTGAACGCCCGCGCCATCGCCTCGCGCGACCGCACCGGCGACGCGTTGTTCTTCATGCGCGCCGGCTTTACCGGAGTCGGCGCGCACTGCCCGCTGCTCTGGGCGGGCGACCAGTGCGTCGATTTCTCGCGCCATGACGGGATCGGCACGGTCATCCGCGCCGCCTTGTCGTCCGGCATGATGGGCAACGCCTATCACCACAGCGATCTGGGCGGCTACACCAGCCTCTACGGCAACGTCCGCACGCCCGAGCTTCTCATGCGCTGGAGCGAGCTCTGCGCCTTCACCCCCGTCATGCGCAGTCACGAAGGCAACCGCCCCGACGACAATCTCCAGCTCGACGGCGACCCCACTGTGCTCGCCCATTTCGCCGCGATGACCCGCGTCCACGCCGCGCTCGCCTCCTATGTAGCCACGCTGTGCGACGAAGCCGCCAAGACCGGCCTGCCCGTCCAGCGCCCGCTGATGCTCGATTGGCAGGACGATCCCGACTGCTGGGGCATCGAGACGCAATATGGCTATGGCCGCGACATGATCGTGGCACCGGTGATCGAACCCGACCGCGACCGCTGGACCGCCTATCTCCCCGCCGGCGCGACCTGGGTCCACCTCTGGTCCGGCACGCAGCATGATGGCGGCCGCACGGTCGAGGTCGACGCCCCGCCCGGCCGGCCCCCCGTCTTCTGGCGCGCCGGCAGCCCGCATGCTGGCCTCTTCGCCGCGATCGGAGACATGGCATGATCGCCCCGCCGCTCGGCCGGCCGTTGGCGGCGGACCTGTTCAACGATCTCGATCCCGAACCGCCACGCCGCTGGACGGCGGTGCTGCCCGGCCTGATCGTCGCCGCGCTGGCCACCATGGCCGCCGGGTTCGTCGCGGATCATTACGGCGCGCCGCTGACGCTGATGGCGCTGCTGATCGGGCTCGCGCTCAACTTCCTCGGCAACGATCCACGCATGGCCCCCGGGCTCGGGTTCGCATCCCGGACGCTGCTGCGCTGGGGCATCGTGCTGGTCGGCGCGCGCGTGACCGGCGGGCAGATCGCGGCGCTCGGCCCCATGGCGCTGCTCGCCGTCGTGCTGATCCTGCTCGTCACGCTCGGCGTCGGCATCCTCGCGTCGCGCGCGTTCGGCATGTCGTCCGCATTCGGCGTGCTGGCGGGCGGATCGGTCGCGATCTGCGGCGCGTCGGCGGCGCTGGCGCTCGCCACCACGCTCGGCGAGCGGCGCGTCAATCAGGCGCAGCTGACGCTCGTGCTGGTCGGCATCTCCGCCGCCAGCGCCACCGCGATGTTTTTCTACCCGCTGATCGCGCACCAGATCGGCCTATCGGACCGCCAGGCGGGCCTCATGCTTGGCGCGTCTATCCACGACGTCGCGCAGGCGATCGGCGCCGGCTACTCCTTCTCCGACGAGGCCGGCGCAGTCGCCACGATCGTCAAACTCACCCGCGTCGCGCTGCTCGCCCCCGTCCTGGCGCTCATCGCCGCCTGCTTCCCCGGCGCGGACGGCACGAAGGCGCGGCTGTCCGTGCCGTGGTTCGTCACCGGCTTCTTCGTGGTCGCGGCGCTCAACTCGGTCCTGCCCGTTCCCGCCGCCGTCGGCCGCTCTGCGCAGGTCGTCGCGACCGCCCTCCTCGCCTGCGCGGTGGCCGCGACCGGCATCCGCGCACCGATGAACGCGCTGCTCGGCACCGGCGCGAAACCGATCCTCGTCATCGTCGCCGCCTCGCTGGTGGCGCTCCTGCTCTCGCTCGCCGCCGCGCTGCTGATCTTCTGACCCGCGCCGTTTGACCGCTCGTCCAAACCGCCCGATGCTGACGGCAAGGACGGGGCGGAGCGAGAGGGTGACGATGCGGAACTTCCGGGAGCGGCTGCTCGCCGTCATGCTCGGCCTCGGCGCACCGTCGATCGCGCAGCTTCCGCCGCCGCCCCCCATTCCCCGCATGCCGCCGCACACCACCATCGCCGGCCCGCACCGCATCGTCATCCCCAACCGCCCCGCCCCCGTCCCCGTCGTCCTCCATGTCGCAACCACCGGGTCGGACGACGGCGACGGGTCCGCCGCCCGCCCGTTCGCCAGCTTCGCGCGTGCGCAGGCCGCGGTGCGCCGCCTCAACCGCGATCATGACGTCACCGTCCGGATCGCGGACGGCACCTACCGGCTCGCCGTCCCGCTGCGCTTCACCGCGGACGACGGCGGCCAGAATGGCTTCGTCGTGCGGTGGGAGGGGGCGGAGGGCGCCCACCCCATCCTGTCCGGCGGCGTGCCCGTCATCGGCTGGCGCATCGCGGATCACACCCGCGGCATCTGGTCGGCAACGATCCCCAAGGGCAGCGACCCGCGCCAGCTCGACGTCGGCGGCCGACTCGCCCAGCGCGCGACGGTGGAAATCCCGCGCAGCGCGGTTGCATTCCACCCCTGGGGCCTAACCATCACCGACCCGGCGTGGCGCGTCCTGACCAACCTGCCCGACCAGGACCGGATCGAGGTGGAGGGCACCAGCTGGTTCACCCACCGCCACGCGATGGTGGAGCGGATCGAGGGCGACCACATCGTCATGCAGCAGCCCGGCTGGCGCAACAATCTGGTCGGCTACGATACGGTCGCCCGGCCCGTTTCGGCGGAGGTCGCGCGCCTGTTTCTGGTGAACGCGCTCGCCTTCCTCCGCGAACCCGGCCAGTGGTACGCCGATCCGAAGGCCGGCGCGCTCTACTACAAGCCGCGCGTCGGTGAGGACATGCGCCGCATCGCGGTCGTCCTGCCGCGGCTCGAACGGCTGGTGTCGATCGCCGGCAGCTACGACCGCCCGGTCCGCGATCTCGAATTCCGGCGGCTCGACTTCCGCCACACCAGCTGGCTGCAACCCTCCGGTCCCGAAGGCTATGCCAGCCAGCAGAGCGGGTCCTACCTCGCGGGCGCACTGACCGATTATCCGTCCGATCCGATCCGCGACTGCAGCTGGGGCTGCCGCCCGTTCGAGGCGATGCGCAACCGCTTCGCGCAACAACCCGCCGCGGTGCAGGTCGCCGCGGCCACCCGCATCACGTTCGACGACGATCGCTTCTCGCAACTCGGCCAGGTCGCGCTCGGCATCGGCAACAACGCCGATGCCAACGACAGCGGCATCGGTCTCGGCACCAGCGCGATCTCCGTCACGCGCAGCCTGTTCACCGATCTGGCGGGCGGTGCCATCATGGTCGGCGGGGTTCAGGCCGACGCGCACCATCCGTCGCGGCCCGAAATGGGGCTGCGCGACATCCTGATCCGTGACAACCGGATCAGCGGCGTCTCGCACGACTACAAGGAACAGTCGGCGATCCTGGTCACCTATGCGTCCGGCACGATCATCCTGAACAACGACGTGTCGGACACGCCCTATGACGGGATCGACGTCGGCTGGGGCTGGGGCACCAACGATCCGGGCGGCAGCGCGGAATATTGGCGCGGGCAGCGCGGTTATTACGATGCGCCCGGCAACATCGTCTACGATACGCCCACCACGCTGCGCGACACCGCGATCGTCGGCAACCGCGTGACACGCGTGAAACAATGGTTCCCGGACGGTGGCGCGATCTACCATCTGTCCGCCGATCCCGGCGCGCTGATCGCGGGCAACTACATCGCCGACGTCGCCGGGTCCGGCGGCATCGCGATCTATCTGGACGAAGGGTCGCGCTACGTCACCGTCCGCAACAACGTGATTGACCGGGTCGGCGGCGTCTGGCTGAACCTGAATTCGCAGGATCATATCGCGCCGAAACGCACCGCGATGGACAATCTGGCGACCGGCAATTGGTACAACAGTGGCCGGTTGCAGGGGTCCTGGACCGACTATCTAAACAACCGGGCGGACGGCAACATCGCGGTCACCGGCGACGCCTGGCCCGCCGCCGCACGCCGCGTCATCGCCGAAAGCGGCGTGCGGCCGGACGCAAAGTGAGGACAGGCTTGCGCCGCCGCACCCGGCCGGCGATGATACCGGTCACATAACAAGAACAGTCCGGGAGACCCCGATGCGCCGCCTGCTCCTCCTCGCTTGCCTGCTGGCGGCCACCCCGTCCGTCGCGCAGGATCCCGCCCCGCAGTCCGAACCGCGCTACGCCAAGATCGCGCTCTGGTCGAACGGTGCGCCCGGATCGGCCGCACGCCGGGCGGAGCCCGAAGTCGCGCGCGACTATTGGGTCCGCAACATCCACGATCCCTCGCTGATCGCCTTCCCCGCCGCCCCTGCGCACCGCAACGGCGCCGCCGTCGTCATCATGCCCGGCGGCGGGCACAAGCTGCTCGTCTGGACCAACGAAGGGACGAAGGTCGCCACCGCGCTCAACCGGATGGGCGTCACCGCCTTCGTCCTCAAATACCGCCTCGCGAACGAGCCCGGCTCACCCTATTCGGTTGAGAAGGACGCCGCCGCCGACGCGCGCCGCGCGATGCGCTGGGTCCGCGCCCATGCCGCCGACTACGGTATCGATCCCACCCGCGTCGGCGCGATGGGCTTCTCGGCCGGCGGCGAACTCGTGACCCTGATCGCCGACAATCCCGAACCCGCCGCGCGCGCCCCCGCGGACGCGATCGACCGCCAGCCCGCACGCCCCGACTTCCAGATCCTCGTCTTCCCCGGCCCGCGCGGCCTCCCCGCAAAGGCGATCGCCACCGCCCCGCCCGCCTTCCTGGTCGCGGGCAGCCGCGACGCCTGCTGCGCCGCGCCCACGGTTGCGCTCTACGAACAGCTCCGCAAGGCCGGCGTCTCGGCCGAACTCCATATGTATGCCGACAGCGATCACGCCTTCAATCTCGACGAATCGAACCGCATCTCGATCCTGCACTGGCCCGACCGGCTGAACGACTGGCTCGCCGACAGCGGCTGGCTCAGCCCGCGCGCGCCCGCGAAATAAGCCTCAGTCCTCCGCCCAGCGCCGCAGCAGGTTCGATTGCGTCTTGGCGAGCAGGTCCAGCTCCGGCGTCTTGCCCAGCCGCTCGAACAGTGCGTGTCGCGCGGTCTCCAGGTCGAACAGCAGCTCGCGCTCGCCCGCATCGCGCACCAGGCTCCGCACCCAGGTGACCGCCGCCCGCCGCTCGCCGCGGCTTACCGGCGCCACGCGGTGCAAAGACGTCGTTGGGTAAAGGACCGCCGATCCCGCCGACAGCTTCACGTCCTGCTCGCCCGCCGCGGACTCGATCACCAGTTCGCCGCCGTCATATTCGTCGGGTTCGGACAGAAAGATCGTCACCGACACGTCGGTCCGCATGCCCCCCATGATCGCGTCGTCGACATGGCTGCCATACTCCATCCCGGGCTCGTACCGGCTGAACAACGGCGGGCGCACGACGTGCGGCCGCGTCGCCATCCGGAACAGCGCGTTGGTTAGCAGCCGGTCGATGACCAGCTCCTGCATCTCCTCCAGCAACGGGTCGCCGCGGTCGACCTGCTCGTTGTTCTTCACCACCCGCGCCTCGCGCCCGGCCGTCTGGCGCCCGTCTACGAACCGCGTCTGTTCGAGATTATTGCGCAACCATCGGAGATTGTCGGCATCCAGGACGTTGGCGATCATGATCAGCATAGGGGTCTCACGGTTCCGGCATGGGCTGTGGGCTACGCGCCCTAACGGTTCGGTGGAGTCGCCGCCAACCTTCGATCGAACAAGGAGTATTGTTTATGCGTACCAAATTATGGGTCGGCGTCGGTGCCTTCGTGATCGCCCAGACCGGCCCCGTCATGGCGACCGAAGCCGCCGCCGCCACGCCGTTCGCGGCCACCGCGGACCAGCCCGGCGAAGGCGGCGAGAACGAACGCGGCGAAGGTGAGGGCGAAGGTGAAGGCCGCCGCCGTGCCACCCCGCCGCCCCGCGCCCGCCACATCGTCAAGCACCCGCGCCGCGCCCGTGCCGTCCAGCAGCAGCGCGGCCAGCGCGGCGAAGGTGAAGCCGAGGGCGGCGAGAACGAACGCGGCGAAGGCGAACGCTGACACTACCGAGGCCCGCCGCTCGCAAGCAGCGGGCCTTTTTTATTCGCCCGAATGACCCGGGCAATCAGCCCGGCCACCCTAATCTTGAGCCATTCAAGATTAGGGTTTATAACCGTCACATGCTGCCAACACCCGAAGTCCCCTCCGAAAGCCTGATCCGCGCCGCCGGCATGCGCGTCACCCGCCAACGGGTTGCGGTCCTCGACGCGGTCACCACCCGCCCTCACGCCAGCGCCGCCGCCGTACTCGAATCGGTTACACTCGCGCTACCCGACGTGTCGCATCAGGCGGTCTATGACTGCCTCGGCCACCTCACCGTCGCGGGCCTCCTGCGCCGCGTGACAATGGATGGCGGCCCTGCGCTGTACGAGACGCGGACCCGCGACAATCATCATCACCTCGTCTGCCGCAACTGCGGTCTGGTCGTCGATGTCGATTGCGCGATCGGTGCCGCTCCCTGCCTCCAGCCGAGTCACTCGGCTGGCTTCGTCATCGACGAGGCCGAGGTCATCTACCGCGGCCAGTGTGCGCAATGCGCCGCCGCCGCCAGTTCCACCCCAGTTTCCGACGAAGTAGGAGAAGCCTGATGGCCGACGTCAAGCATGACGACGCAGTCGAAGCCGAAATGAACACCGACGGCGCAGCCGCCGCCGGGATCAAATGCCCCATCGCGCACGACCGCGTCGCACATCCGACGCAGGGTTCGCCCACCCAGGAATGGTGGCCGAAGAAGCTCAACCTCAAGATCCTCGCCAAGAACCCGCCGATGTCGAACCCGCTGCCGGACGACTTCGACTATGTCGCGGAATTCCAGAAGGTCGATCTCGACGCACTGAAGGCCGATATCGCCACGATGCTGACGACATCGCAGCCCTGGTGGCCCGCCGATTTCGGTCACTACGGCCCGTTCATGATCCGCATGGCGTGGCACAGCGCCGGCACCTACCGTGTCGCCGATGGCCGCGGTGGCGCCGGTGCGGGGCAGCAGCGCTTCGCACCGCTCAACAGCTGGCCGGACAACGCCAATCTCGACAAGGCGCGCCGCCTCCTCTGGCCGATCAAGCAGAAGTACGGCCAGTCCGTGTCGTGGGCCGATCTCATCGTCTTGACCGGCAACGTCGCGCTCGAGTCCATGGGTCTCCAGACCTTCGGCTTCTCGGGCGGCCGCGCCGACGTGTGGGAGCCGGACGAGGACGTCTATTGGGGTCCGGAGAACACCTGGCTCGGCGACGAGCGCTACACGGGCGACCGTGAGCTCGAAACCCCGCTCGCCGCGGTCCAGATGGGCCTCATCTACGTCAATCCGGAAGGCCCCAACGCCAACCCGGATCCGGCCGCGTCGGCCCGCGACATCCGCGAGACGTTCGGCCGCATGGCGATGAACGACGAGGAGACCGTCGCGCTGATCGCCGGCGGCCACACCTTCGGCAAGACGCACGGTGCCGCCAATCCGGCCGAATATATCGCCCCGGAGCCGGAAGGCGCCACGCTCGAGGAGATGGGCCTTGGCTGGCGCAACAGCTTCGGCACCGGCAACGGCGGCGATACGATCACCAGCGGCCTCGAGGTCACCTGGACGCAGGAGCCCACCAAGTGGACCAACCTGTATTTCGAGAACCTGTTCAACCACGAATGGGAACTGACCAAAAGCCCGGCCGGCGCGCATCAGTGGGTGGCGAAGGACGCCGCACACGACGTGCCCGACGCGCATGATCCGTCCAAGAGCCACCGCCCGACGATGCTCACGACCGACCTCGCGCTCCGCGTGGACCCGGCATACGAGGCCATCTCACGCAGGTTCCTGAACGACAATGCCGGCTTTGCCGACGCGTTCGCCCGCGCCTGGTTCAAGCTGACCCACCGCGACATGGGGCCGAAAACCCGTTACGTCGGCAAGGAAGTGCCGGAGGAAGTCCTGCTCTGGCAGGATCCGTTGCCCGTCGCGACCGGCCCGGCGATCGACGATGCCGATGTGACCGCTCTCAAACAGCGGATCGCCGACAGCGGCCTGACCATCACTCAGCTGGTCACCACCGCCTGGGCGTCGGCCTCCTCCTACCGCCACAGCGACAAGCGCGGCGGGGCCAACGGCGCACGCCTGCGTCTGGAGCCGCAGCGCAGCTGGCCGAGCAACGACATGGCCACGATCGGCCCGGTCATCACCGCGCTCGAAGCGATCGCCGCCGACTTCAACGGCAGTGCCAACGGCGGCAAGACCGTCTCGGTCGCCGACCTGATCGTGCTCGGCGGCAGCGTCGGCATCGAACAGGCCGCCAAGGCCGCGGGGCGTGACCTCACCGTGCCCTTCACCCCCGGCCGGGTCGACGCGACGCAGGAGCAGACGGACGTCGAGTCCTTCTCGCAGATGGAGCAGCGCGCCGATGCGTTCCGCAACTACAAGAGCCCGGACAGCCGGCTTCCCGCGGAATATCTGCTGATCGATCGCGCCAACCTGCTGAACGTCAGCGTGCCGGAAATGACCGCGCTGATCGGCGGACTCCGCGTGCTCGGCGTGACGCACAAGGGCACCAGCCAGGGCGTCCTGACCGATCGGGTCGGTACGCTTACCAACGACTTCTTCGTCAACCTGCTCTCGCTCGGCACCACCTGGCGCCCGCTCGATCGGCAATCGGAGACGTTCCAGGCGACCGTCGACGGTGAGGCCAAGTGGACCGGCACGCGCGCCGATCTTGTGTTCGGTTCCAACTCCGAACTGCGCGCCGTGGCGGAAGTCTACGGCAGCAGCGACGGCGAGGATCGTTTCGTGAACCACTTCATCGCTGCCTGGGTCAGGGTGATGGAAGCCGACCGCTTCGACCTGCACCGTTGAGCCACATTGGGGAGGGGTCGCGTCCGCGGCCCCCGTCCGACGTGAAGATGTTAAGCGTATCAGCTCGGCAACATCCGTCATTTCAAACTAAATCAGAATTACAGTTCTAATATTGAACAACAAAGCCCTCCGACGACCTTCCCCGGATGGTTGTCGGGGGGCTTTTTCATGTCCCCCGAACATGTTGTTCCTCCGAGGTCCCTAGTCCGCCAGTATGACATTTCGCCTCATTGAACAGCCGCAACTGTCCGTCCGCCCCGGCGAAGACGTTACCGCTACCGCCTCGTGTGTGTTTCTAACTGCACACATCATCACAAAGACGACACGACATAATTGACAACGCTTACCGAAGTGGTAGCAAGTCCGCCGTAACGCTGAAAATAATCGGCAATGTTAAGTATGACAAAAACGGCGACGAGCCGTAACGGGAGGGGTTATGCGGGGTCCTAAGTTCTTGAGTTTGCTTGTTCGCTCGACATCGGTCGGCGCGATCGCAATGGTCATCGCGATGCCCGCGCTGGCACAGCCTGGCGGGATCGATCAGAACGCCCCGGCCACCAACGCACAGCCGGGTGCCGAGAACGCACCGGCCGTCGCACAGGTCAACACGCCGGCCGATGCCGGCACGACAGGTGACGAGATCGTCATCACCGGCGTCCGCGCATCGCTGAACCGCGCGATCGACATCAAGCGTAACTCGGCCGGCGTCGTCGACGCCATCTCGGCCGAAGACATCGGCAAGTTCCCCGACACCAATCTCGCCGAATCGCTGCAGCGAATCACTGGCGTGTCGATCAACCGCGTGAACGGCGAAGGCTCGCAGGTTGCGGTCCGCGGCTTCTCCGGCGGCTTCAACCTCGTCACCGTCAACGGTCGCCAGCTCCCGGCGTCGAACGTCGACACCAGCGGCGGTAACGCGTTCGCGCGCGGCACCGGCCGTTCGTTCGACTTCCAGAACCTCGCCTCGGAAGGCGTCAGCACGCTCGAGGTCTACAAGACCGGTCGGTCGAGCATCCCGTCGGGCGGCATCGGCGCCACGATCAACATCATCACCCGCAAGCCGCTTGATGCCAAGGAAAGCGGCTTCAACGGCTCGATCGGCGCCAAGGCGCTGTACGACACGTCTGTTGAAGATGCCGAAAGCAAGAAGCGGCGCGCGACGCCGGAAGTTTCCGGCGTCCTGAGCTGGACGAACACGGACCAGACCTTCGGCGCGTCCTTGTTCGGTAGCTACCAGCTGCGTCACTCGACTTCGGTCAGCTCGACCCCGAACTACTGGAACGTCGTTCCGACCAGCACCTTCTTCGGCTCCGACAACGCTTATGTGAGCCCGACGACGCAAATTACCAACCGTCCGGGCGCGGACACGCCCTATGTGCTGATCCCGAACGACAGCCGTTACGCATTCTCCGAAAACCGGCGTGAGCGCATCAACGCGCAGGGCGTGCTTCAATTCAAGCCGTCCGATCGCCTTGAATTCACCGTCGACGGCCTGTTCGCACAGAACAAGCTGAGCGAACAGCGCGCGGAGCAGACCAACTGGTTCAACCGTCCGTTCGACCAGGTCACGTTCGACACGGGCAAGCCGTTCGCCAGCGCGCTGATCCTGCAAAGGAACGATGACGGGACCAAGGACAACGGTTTCGAGCAGCAGTCATTTGCGACGGAAACGCAGCTGAAGTCCTTTGGCGCGAATGCCAAGTGGGAATTCGCCGATAACCTGACACTGACGCTCGACGGGCATCACTCGACGTCGAAGACCACGCCGGACAATCCGAACGGCACCTCCGCCACGCTGGTCTCGCTTGCCGCGCCAGTCGGCCAGTCGCAATCTGTCGACTTCACCAGCGGCTTCCCGCAGCAGTCGATCACGATCAACGACAGCATCAAGGGCAACGGAAACGGCATTCTCGACCTTGGCGATCTGGGCACGCAGGTCGGGCGCACGGTGACGGCGCAGCAGCGCCAGCGTATCAATGAAGGCCGTGTGCAGTTGGGCTGGGATCTGGGCGAGGGCAGCCGGTTCGACTTCGGCGGGAACTACATCGACCAGAAAATGAACTCGCGTGGTTCGCAGACGCAACAGGCGCTCGGCGACTGGGGCGTGGGCGACACTGGAATTATCAGCCAGCAGGCGTCCGACCTAGTTCAGACCTATTGCCTGACCTGCAAGTTCGACAAGTTCAACCCGAACTCGTCCGGCGCGAGCCTGACGGCATTTCGTGGCAACGCCGTCGACCTGAACAATCTTTTCTCGCCTTATTATGCGAGCCGCGGCAACCCGGTGAATGCCAGTGGCAGCTTCAACGACACGGTCGGTGAAAAGACTTGGGCCGTGTTTGGCCAGTTGACCTGGGACGGCGAAATTGCCGGGCATCGTGCAAACCTGCTGATGGGTGCACGCTACGAACAGACCCGCGTTCGTGCCAACTCGCTTCAGGCGGTCCCAACTGCCATCATCTGGCAGAGCGACAACGACTTCTTCGTCAATTTCGCTGGTACCGACACCACGCCCGTCAGCGGTCGCGGCAAGTACAGCAACCTGCTTCCCGCCGTCGATTTCAACATCGAAGTCGTGCGCAACGTCAAGGCTCGCGCCTCGTTCAGCAAGACGCTGGCCCGGCCCGATTTCGGCAACCTCTTTGCGTCCGCGACTGTGGTACAGCCGCCTCGTCCCACGACGATCGGTGGTGTTGCTACCGGCACTTCACAGAACCCGAACCTGCAGCCGCTCATCTCCGACAACTTCGACGTATCGGTGGAGTGGTATTACAAGCCCTCCAGCTTCGTCTCGGTCGGCTTCTTCGACAAGCGCGTGAAGAATTTCATCGGCACGGGCATCGTCAGTCAGAACCTGTTTGGTCTGCGCGATCCGAGCTCCGGTGCAGCCGGGTCCCGTTCGGGTACGGCTCGTGAACAGCTGGCGCTCAACAATTTCGGCATAACCGACGTCAACCTGTTCTCCTACACGGCGCTGCTTGCCCAGAACGGCGGAAACGTGGCGGCAGCAACCGCGACCTTGCTCGCCAATTCGAATAACGGCGTGATTAACCCAGATTTCGCCACTGCCCTGTTCACCGGCGTGGACGTCACCGCCAACGCGCAGGATCCACTGTTCAACTTCGCCGTCTCGCAACCGCTCAACAACCGTGAAGGCAAGATCCATGGCTTCGAAGTGGCCTGGACGAACTTCTTCGGGAATTCGGGCTTCGGTTACGCCCTGTCCTTCACGAAGGTCAGCGGCAACGTAAACGTTGATCCCTACGCCGATCCGACCGTCAACATCTTCGCACTCACCGGTCTTGGCGACAGTGCCAACGCCACGGCAATCTACGACAAGAACGGCCTGTCGGCGCGTGTCTCCTACAACTGGCGCGCCAAGTATCTGAGTGCGACCAACGTGGGCGATGGTCGCAACCCGACCTTCACGGCCGCGTTCGGGACGCTCGATGCGAACATCAGCTACGACATCAACGAGAAGTTCGCCGTATCGCTCGAAGGGATCAATCTGACCAGCGAGAGCGTCCGGACCTACGCCCGGACGAAGGAGAACCTCGTCTTCGCTCAGGAACTGCGTCCGCGCATCCTGATCGGTGGTCGCTATCGCTTCTAAAGCGGTGGTTCGACGGTCTCGGAAATAAAGGAAAGGCCGCTGTTCGCAGCGGCCTTTCTCTTTCCAGCCCCACCGCGAAGCCCTAGACTGCAAGCGACCGGCGCACCCCTATCAAGAAGGCCGCCGGCAGAGGATGCGCGCACGCCATGAACCCGGTTCTCGTCAACAATATCGACCATGCCGACCTGCACGTCGCGATCCGCGCGGGCGCCGAATATGGCGACAGCGTCAACCAGATGCCGATCTTCCCGTCCGAGTTCGAGGAAGCGCAGCGCTCCTTCCCCATCGTGTTCCGCCGCGGCGACGCGGGGATGCAGGCGTTCGTCCTGCTCGGCCTCGACCGCGATGAAAACCTGTTCCTGTCCGGCGATCGCTGGACCAGCGCCTATGTCCCCGCGATCCAGCGCCGCGGCCCGTTCTCGATCGGCGTCGCGCGCCCCGCCCCGGGCACCGACACGCCCGGCGAACCGATGATCCATGTCGACATGGACGACCCCCGCGTCGGCGGCGACGGCGGCCTGCCGCTGTTCCTCGAACAGGGCGGCAATGCGCCGCTGCTCGATCACATGGCGGGCGTCCTGCGCGTCATCTACGAGGGCATGGAAAGCGCGCCCGAAATCTACGCCGCGTTGGAGGATGCTGGCCTGCTCCAGCCGATCAGCCTGCAGATCGCGGTTAGCGAGGAGCAGGGCTACGAGCTGCCCGACCTGATGGTCATCGACCAGGACGCGCTCGCCGCCCTGTCGGGTGACACGCTGACCGACCTCCACCGCCGCGGGCTCCTGCGCGCCGCGATCATGGCGGCCTCCTCGCTCGGCACGATGCAGCAGCTGATCGACCTCAAGAACCGCCAGGCCGCCACCGCATGACTGCACCGGCCGCCTCGCTGCCGATCACGGACCGCCGCGTGGCGGAGATCGACGCCGGCACGACGCCGCCCGACTACCGCGCGCTGATCGCCGCGAACGAGCCGGTCATCATCCGCGGCCTCGCCGCCGACTGGCCACTGGTCGCCGCCGGCCGCCAAAGTCCGCAGGCCGCGGTCGACTATCTCCTCCCGTTCTACAGCGGCCGCCCCGGCGCGGGCTACACCGCCGCCCCGGACATCGGGGGCCGCTACGGCTACACCGACGACCTGACCCGGCTGAACTTCGACGCCGAACGCGTCCGGCTCGACGACTATCTCCACCGCATCCTGGCCCATCTGGACGACGCGGACGCTCCCTCCTTCTACGTCGGCTCGACCGATCTCGACCTCTATTTCCCCGGCCTCGCCGCGCAGAACCCGCTGCCCGGCGCGGCGTTCGACCGCGGCCTGACCAGCATCTGGATCGGCAACCGCACCACCGCGTCGGCGCATCACGACATGTCGAACAACATCGCCTGCGTCGTTGCCGGCACGCGCCGCTTCACGCTGTTCCCGCCCGACCAGGTGTCCAACCTCTACCCCGGCCCGCTCGAACCCACACCCGGCGGCCAGGTCGTCTCGCTCGTCGACTTCCGCGCGCCCGATCTCGACCGCTTCCCCGACTTTACCAAGGCGATCGAGACCGCGCAGGTGGCCGAACTCGGCCCCGGCGATGCGGTCGTCTACCCCGCGCTCTGGTGGCATCATGTCGAGGCGCTGTCCGGCTTCAACATGATGATCAACTATTGGTGGAACGACGCGCCCGCCTTCATGGACACGCCGATGAACACGCTGCTCCACGGCCTGCTCAGCCTGCGCGACCGTCCTGTGGCAGAGAAGGCCGCGTGGCGCGCGATGTTCGACTATTACGTCTTCGGCTCCGCCGATCGCCCCGCCGCGCATCTGCCCGAGGCGGCACGTGGCGACCTCGCCCCGCTCGACACGCTCTCGGCCCGCCGCCTGCGTGCCAAGCTCCTGCAACGGATCAATCGATGACCGACACACCGCGCCCCACCCGTATCGTCATCGCCGGCGGCGGCACCGCCGGCTGGCTCGCCGCCGCGATCCTGACGCGACAACTTGGCCAGCTCGCCGACATCACGCTGGTGGAATCGGAGGAGATCGGCACCATCGGCGTCGGTGAATCGACGATCCCCACGATCCGCGCGTTCCACACGCTGATCGGCGTCGACGAACAGGAGTTCATGGCCGCGACCGGGGCCAGCTTCAAACTCGGCATCTCGTTCGAAAACTGGGCGCGCGACGGCGACCGCTACATCCACTCATTCGGCGATGTCGGCAAATCGACGTGGATGAGCGAGTTCCAGCATTTCTGGCTTGAGGCGCGCGCGCAGGGCGTCGCCGGCCCGCTCGGCGACTATTGCCCGGAGCATCAGGCCGCCGCCGCACACCGTTTCGCCACCGGCCCCGACGCGCCACTCAGCTACGCCTATCATTTCGACGCCGGACGCTACGCGCGCTTCCTGCGCCAGCGTTGCGAGCAGGACGGCCTGACCCGCGTCGAGGGCCGCATCGGCCGGATCGAACGCGACGGCGTGGGTGGCGACATCGCCGCGATCGTCATGGAGAACGGTACGCGGATCGAAGGCGACCTCTTCTTCGACTGCACCGGGTTCCGCGGGATGCTGATCGATGAAACGCTTGGCATTGGCTACGAAGACTGGTCGCACTGGCTGCCGACCGACCGCGCGGTGGCGATGCAGACCGCCTCCACCGGCCCGGCCGTCCCCTATACCCGCGCCATCGCGCATGATTGCGGCTGGCGCTGGAAGATCCCGCTACAGCACCGCGTCGGCAACGGCCTGGTCTATTGCTCGGCCTATCTGGACGACGATGCCGCCCGTGACCGCCTGTTGTCGCAGGTCGAGGGCCGCAAGCTGATCGAACCGCGCCTCATCCGCTACCGCACCGGCCGGCGCAAGGAAGCGTGGCATCGCAACTGCATCGCGCTCAGCCTCGCCGGCGGCTTCGTCGAGCCCCTCGAATCGACCAGCATTCACCTGATTATGATCGCGCTGATCCGCTTCCTTCAACTCTATCCCGGCGGCAAGATAAGCGAAGCCGCCATCGCGCGCTTCAACGAACAGTCACGGACGGAGATCGAAGGCGTCCGCGACTTCATCATCCTGCACTATCACCTGAACGAGCGCGACGAGCCCTTCTGGCGCGAACGCCGCGAGATGCGCATCCCCGACAGTCTTGCCGAACGGATCGACCTGTTCCGCCAAAGCGCCAACGCGTACCAGGCCAGCCACGACCTCTTCCGCGTCGCCTCCTGGACGCAGGTCATGTTCGGCCAGCGCCTCGAACCCGTCCAGCACCACCCCGTCGCCCGCCTGATGCCCCCCGGCGAGCTGCAACAGATCCTAGCCTCCATCAGTGCCCAGGTCGCCGCCACGGTCAGCCAACTCCCCCACCACCAGACCTTCCTCGACCGCTATTGCCCCGAATCGAAATCCGCCGCGGCTGCCTGAGGGTGGCGGGTGGACGTCCCCCGCGACTGCCCACCGTTTGCCGTCATATACAAGACACTCTGCTGATCGCATCCCCCGAGGCATTGCGATGCGCACCCCGCATGGAGGGGGCACAGATTGCGTCACGACCATCCCGACCCTAAGGTCATGAAAACGGGGACCGACATGGCTGATCAAGATCTTATCGCACCGACACTCAAGTCGTTGTCGTTTCCGACCAGGGTCAGCCTTGGTCAAGCCAGTACGCCGGTCGTGTTTTCCGCAGTCGCCGCAGACGACAGCAGCGGTATCAAATATGTTTCGGTCTTCTTCGATCGTTTCTACTCCGATACGCGTTCGAATGGATTCTCTTCGGCCGTCACCCTTTCCGGCGGGTCAGGGCCGGTCGACAACTGGTCAGGGTCGATCTCCCAGCCTTTCGGTGCGGCCTCGGCCGTTGGCACCTATCGCATAACCAGCGTCACGGTGACGGACCAGGTGGGTAACGCCAGCGAATATTCGCCGGCACAGCTTACGACGCTCGGCATCGGGACCGAATTCGTTGTCTCGTCGGCGGTCGGGGTCGACACCACACCGCCGATCCTGCGGTCGCTGACGCTGCCGGACATCGACCTCAGCAATGGGCCCGTCTACGTTACGCAGTCCGTCGGGGCGAGCGACACCGGATCAGGGGTCGCCCGGGTTACGGTCTCCTTGAGAGGACCGACTCTAGAGTCCACCGGCATGCTGTTTTCCGGGACGGACGATTTCGCCGATGACGGGATCTCGTCTCAACGGACCACATTCGCGACCAATACCGCGCCCGGCCGCTATGACGTGTCACGGGTCGACGTCGTCGATGTCGCCGGCAACATCTCGGTCTACTACGAGGATGATCTTGCCAAGCTGGGGGCGTCGACCGGCTTCACCGTTACGAACCGCAGCCTTCCGGTCACCGCCACCATCACCACGCCATCGTCGGTCCGCGAAGGGGATCAACCGCTCGCCCTGGCGATGGCGCTGACCGGCGGCAAGGAGGGCACGGTGAACGTGTCGGTCGTGCAGGACACCTTCTCCGGCCGCACCGACGATCTCGTCGGTCCCGAGTACGATACCGACTATATCCGCGCGTCGGACCGCAGTTTCCGACTGCCGGCCGTGACCGTCGTCGACGATCTCGTGCCGGAAGCCGACAAGCTCGTCTCGGTCTACGTCACCGCGATCAACCAGGTCTTCGGCAACGGCACCAACGCAACGACTGTCCAGTTCACCTTGGTCGACAATGATCGCATCGGGACGGACGCGGTCGATCTGATGACGGGCGATGCTGGCCGAAACTATTTCTCCGGTCTCGGCGGCAACGACAGCCTCGACGGGCTGGGTGGCGACGATTCACTGGTCGGTGGTGCGGGCGACGACCGGCTGGCGGGTGGCGACGGTGACGATGTGCTCGACGGCGGCGACGGGAACGACCTGCTGACCGGCGGCGCCGGCCGCGATACCGTATCGGGTGGCGCGGGCGACGACGTGTTCATCGACGGCCCCGGAAACGATGTCTACGACGGCGGCGCCGGGACCGACCGACTGGTCCTGACCGGTAATGCCGCGGACTATACGTTCCGGCAGGAAGCCGGCGGGGATGTCTTCCTTTCCAACAACTTCAACGACAATGCGACGGTTCGGTCGTCCGTCGAACAGATCCAGTTCCAGAACGGACAATATTTGGGCTTCCAGGATCTTGGCGCGTTCATTCAGAAGACCGATACGACCGGCAACGACCGCTATGTCGCACCGCTCAGCGGTGCCGCCCGCTTCGATGGTGGGGCGGGCAGCGACACGGTCGTCCTGAACGGCAACATTTCCGACTATACCCTGAGCCGCGCGCTCTACGACGGTGGCCTGGAACGCTCTGCCGCCCGGGTTGGCGATTTCGTTCTGACGGCAAACAACGGCTCCGGCGTCTACACGCTCAGCGAATCGATCGAGACGATCCAGTTCCAGAACGGCCAGTATCTCTCGTTGCAGCATATGCCCGCCTACATCGCGGGGGATCCGTGGATGGCGCTCGGAGCGTCCCAGGATGATCGTCTCTACCAGACCAGCCCTACGGGGTATCAACTGTTCAACGGCAATTATGGCAACGATACGCTGTACGTTGCAGGCTCTGCGGCGGACTATGCGGTGCGGTCGTTCGCGGCCGTGGTCCCGCTTCCATCGTCCACCGCGGCACCGGGCTTCTATACCGGCTCATTCGGCGGCCTTGCACTCGTCGCGAAAGATGGCCGCGCCGAACTGCTCGTTGATGCCAGCGTCGAGACGATCGAGTTCCGCGGCGGACAGCAGATCGCCTACACTGACGTCACCCGCTTGCTCGCCACGGCGCCTGCGGCACCGGAAGAAGTCCTGCATTTCAAAGTGGACGGCGACGAAAGCCGTTCGGTCCGGATCGACGGAACGGAGGAGGCCGACCGGCTTCTGCTCGATGGCAATGTCGCGGACTATACGCTGTCCCGACCGGATGGATCGACATTCTCCCTGGCACTTGATGCGTCCGAGATCGCCGGATCGGCCTATCGCTACGAAACGGTCGACATCGCGACCTCGATCGAAACCGTCCGGTTCGCGGACGGCCAGTATCTGTCGATCAACGATCTGTCCGCCTTCGTGAAGGGCAGCGCGACGACCACCACCGGGACGCCCCTCGACGATATTCTCGTCACCCCACGCGGCGGCAATCAGTATCTGAACGGTGGCGAGGGTGTCGACGCGGCCTATCTGCAGGGCAACGTCCACGACTTCAACATTCGCACGGTGACCGGCGTGGCGGACGGTCATGGTGGCCGGATTACCGGGTTCGAACTGGTGGCCGACAACGGCAGCGGCAACATCTTCATCGATGCGAGCACCGAAGTGGTGCATTTCCAGAACAGCCAATATCTCTCGGTCGGTGACCTGAACGCCTACATCGACCCGTTCCTCTCCGTGTAACCCTGCGTCGCGTGGGCTCCTGGCGGTCGGGAGCCCACTTGGGCGCCGGAAGGACCAACAACGGCTGTCACGGGCGCTGGAGCTCCCTGGCGGCCCCACAAAGGTCCATGATGCCGGGTACCGCGTAAGCTAGGCTCGAGAGGGTTCAGCGCCGGCCTCTGTCAACCAGCGCGAACACTACAGCTCGCAGCAAAACGACCGCGCCCGGCGATCGAAATCTTCCAACGATGTCAGGAGTTTTCCAACCCTGTGGTGCCCGGAGACGGATTCGAACCGCCGACACCGTGATTTTCAGTCACGTGCTCTACCAACTGAGCTATCCGGGCGGACAGGGTCGGAGCGGGGCCTATAGACAGCGGATCGCCCGCCTGTCCAGCGCTTCATGTATCCTGCTGGTCGGAATCCTCGACGGGCGGTCCGGGCACGCGATATCCATCGCCCAGCCATTGCAGCAGGTCGCGGTCGCGGCAGCCCTGGCTGCAGAACGGATCGAACGCGGGCGTCACGGCCGCACCGCAGACGGGACAGCCGTTACGGGCGCGGCGGGGGGTAATCGGTCTGGACATAGCACTGCGATATGGCCCGCGCCGCGTCGGCCCGCAAGGCGACCGCCGTCCCGGTGCGCCGCGCCAGCGCCTCGGTCCAGTCAGCCCGCTCCGCGATCCGCGCGATCACCGCGGGGGCCGCCACCAGCGTTCGCGTGCCGATCCCCGCGGCCCGCTCCGCCTGCCGCAACAGGCCGAGCGCAGCGGTCAGGACCGGGTCCGCCGCCAGCAGCTCGGGCAGGCTCGCCCGCACGCGCCGCCGCACGATCTGAAGGAAGCCGAACCCGTTCACCGCGGTCCGTTCGAACGGCTGCGGCAGGATCGCATCGACCACCGCCGCCACCGCCTGTCGCACCGCCTTGTCGGACACGGTCGGCAGGTCGATGCCGATCGATCCGCCGATCTCCATCCGCCGGATCGCGCGCGCCGCCGCCTGCGCCCCCGCCAGCGCCAGCGCGGCCGGCGGCAGCACCCCATCGACATCGAACAACGTCATCGCCGGCGTCACCGACAGGCGCAGCGCCCCGCCCGCGAAATCGATCGCCCCGTCGGTCGCCTCCTCGATCAGTTCGGACCAGCCCGCCGCCTCGAGCAGGTCCGGCCCGTGCACCGGCACTGCGCGCACGGGTACATCGCCCGCGGCAAGCTGCGCCGCCAGGTCCGGCCCATCGCCGACCTCCGCCCCCTCCGCCGCCGCCCGCGCCCGCGCCGGCTTGGGCCGCCCCGCCTCGGGGATCGCCTCGCGCACGATCTGGATCAGTAGGCGGCCACCCTCGGCGACACCGGGGGGCAGCGGCTCCAGCACCGCCTCGCCATCGTCGAACGTCGCCAGCCCGCGCCGCCCGGGGGCGGTGATCCGTGCCAGCCGCGCCCGCCGCACGCTCCCGGCACGCAACCCACCCTCATGCGCGACCCGCGCCTCGACGATCGTCCCGCCCTCGACCAGCGCAGCCCGCGCCTCGCCGATCCCGGCCTCGTACAGCCACTCAGCCAAGCAGGCCCGCCGATCCCAACAACGCCCGCGTTTCGAACAGCGGCAACCCGACGACGCCCGAATGGCTGCCCGACAGGAAGCGGACATAGGCCTCCGCAGCACCCTGGATGGCATAGCCGCCCGCCTTGCCGTGCCACTCGCCGCCCGCCAGATACGCGTCGATCTCCGCTGCCGTCAGCACCTTGAACGCCACGATGCTCGTCGAAATCCGGTGCCGCGCGGTCCCGTCCGGCGCGACCAGCGTGATGGCACTATGCACCCGGTGACGGCGGCCCGAGAGCAGGGTCAGGCACCGCCGCGCGGTCGCCTCATCCTCCGCCTTGGGCAGGATGCGAATGCCCGCGCCCACCACCGTGTCCGCGCCCAGCACATAAGAATCGGGGTGGCGCGCCGCGACCAGCGCCGCCTTCGCCGCCGCCAGGCGCGCGGCATGCGCGGGCGGCCGCTCCGCCTTCAGCGGCGTCTCGTCCAGATCGGCCGGGTCCACCGCATCCGGCACGACACCGATCCGCGCGAGCAGGTCCAGCCGACGCGGGCTAGCGGATGCGAGGATCAGTCTGGACATCGCACTCTCGATTTCAGGCTGTCAGGCCGCCTACAGTTCCCCCGCGGATGCGGGGGTCCAGCTAAGTCACAAGCGCTAAGCCGAGCTTACCACCACCCCCAGCACCACACGCCCTGGATCCCCGCCTGCGCGGGGATGACCTTCTGCTGCCCGCGGCAGCCGAAGGTCACTTGAACCGGTAAGTGATCCGGCCCTTGGTCAGGTCATAGGGGGTGAGCTCGCACAGCACCTCGTCCCCCACCAGCACGCGGATGCGGTTCTTGCGCATCTTGCCGGCGGTGTGGCCCAGGATCTCGTGGTCGTTCTCCAGCTTCACGCGGAACATGGCGTTGGGCAGAAGCTCCACCACCTGTCCGCGCATCTCGAGCAGTTCTTCCTTAGCCAAACAGGCCTCTTGTTCTAAACGGTGGAAATGGAAGCGCGCCGTACCGCGTTGCCGCCGAAAAAGGAAGCTGCACGCCGAATTTCGCGCATGGCCGCTCCGTCCGCCGGATCACGCCACGCGGCGGAGATGGTATCGCCCACCCCCCGACGCAACATGGCCGAGCCGTTCCAGCGCGGCCAGCGTCGCCGAAATCCGCCGTTCCACGCGCAAGCCCTGCGCATACATCCGCGCGATCTCCGCCCCATCCAGCGCCGCGCCGCCACGCAGCGCGCCCAGCACCGCCGCCGTCTGCCCGATCGCATCGCGCGGAAACGACGGCTTCACGGTACGCGCCACCCGCAGCTCCGCCGCAATCTGTTCCTCCGCCGCGACCGGCAGCTGCGTCACTCCGGCGCGCGCCAGCTGATAGTCCGGCCGCAACCACCGCACGACCCCGCGCCGCTCCTCCGCATGCCGCTCCGCATTCAGCGCCACCAGCCGCGACGCGATCGTCGCATCGTCCAGCAACCCCGCCCGCGCGTCGGCCCCCCAACCATAAGCCTCCGCCACCGCCAGATCGATCCGGTCATGCAGCTCGATCAGGATATCCACCCGCCCCCGCCGCCGCTGATCCTGCTCGACGAGATCGAGGTCGGCGCCGCTGCGCACGCGGTCGCGCAAATTGTAGAGACCGGTCAGCGTCAGATCGCCCTCTGCGGCCAGCACCTCCTTGCGCATCGCATCGAGTTCCTCCGCGAGATCGGCGATCACAGCCAACTGCGCAGCACTGGCATTAGGGAAGGGGAACGGATCGAATGTCTTCGTCTTTACGTAAACGGAGTCGTTACCGACGCCGAGCCATCCGCCCATTCGCGTCGCCCATGCGACATGGGTCTGCGACGTCAGAATGCCGAGTGTTGCAGCACGGTCGTCTGCAATCACAACGCATTTGTCGTCGCATATGTAGTCCGCTTGCAGAAACTGGAACAGCCGGTGCGCCGCAGTATCGACCGTTGCTATGAATCGTTCCAAGCCGGACAAGGCCGGTCGCATCTCGCGCCGGGGCTCGCCGAAGATCCACCAGCTGTCCCGATAGCTTGAGCGGTTGTTCGACATACGCTCGGGCCGCACGGTCTGAAGCAGATGCTGGTAAACCGCGGGCACGGACCGCCGGGCCTCATGCTCATCCCAGCCGAACAGATCGATCACGAAGCGATCCTTCGATTTCGCTGCAAGGTCGCGACCGTTGCGGTACGGACGGACAATTTGGGTGACTGGCATAGTAGCACCGCGCCCGAGCAGATCGGCTTCACCACGCGTCACGATGAAGCCCTTGCCGTGCAGCTTCACGCCGTCATGGCAAATCGCATCGTTGGACCGGAGTTTGTGGATCGCCGTGACGTCGACGCCTGTGGCGAGATCGGCATGAATACGCCCGTTCGTCTCCCGCAACGCGATCACCGGCGCATCCGTATCGAGCCCGGCCTCGCGCTCGACCTCCAGCAGCACCCCATCCCCGCTCCCGGCCTCCACCACCGTCATCGCGATGCGTACTGCGGCGGCATCGCGCGTCGCCTTGGTCCAGGGGTGGTCCGGCACCGCCATCACCATCCGCACCGGCGCGCGCGCATCCAGCCTTGCGGCGACCACGCGGCGGCTGAATTCCTGCGTGATCGAATTGGTCGTGACGAACCCGAACCGCTTCAGCCGCGTGCCGCGCTCGGTCAGCCGCTCCGCCGCACGGTCCCACCAGTACATCACGAAATCCGCGGACTTCGGCATCTTGGGATGCGCCTTCCACAACGCGGTCGCATAGGCCTCGCCCAGCCGCCCGCGCACATCCTTGCCGCCGATGAACGGCCGGTTCCCGACGATATAGTCCGCCTCCGGCCACACCGGCCGCCGCGGGTTATACAGCGCCACGCCCGTATCGCCCTGCGGCGCCGGATCATGCGCCAGCACCGCGTCGCGCGCCTCGATATTGCGCAGCGTCTCCAGCACCGGATCGGACACCACGCCGCCGTTCCGGATCTGCCATTGCAGATAGCCCAGCCACAGCACCAGTTCGGCAATCGCCGCCGCGCGCGGATTGAGCTCCATCCCCAGGAAATTGCGCGGGTGGACCGTCTCGGTCTCCAGCGCCAGCACCTCCTGCCCGCCGAGGTCGGCCAGCACCTCCAGCACGTCGCCTTCCAGCCGCTTCATCAGTTCCAGCGCCACGTACAGGAAATTGCCCGTCCCGCACGCCGGGTCCAGCACGCGGGTCCGCGCCAGCCGGACGTGAAAGTCGTGCACCGCCGCGATCGCCGCCTTGCGGTCCGCCCCGCGCTCGCGCTCCACCGTGCCCAGCACGACGGTCTCCCATTCGCGCCGCAACGGTTCGATCACCGTCGCGATCACCAGCCGCTCGACATAGGCCCGCGGCGTATAATGCGCGCCCAGCCGCCGCCGCTCCGCCGGGTCCAGCGCCTGCTCGAGCAACGTCCCGAAGATCGCCGGTTCGACATCCCGCCAGTCATGGCACGACGCCGCGTACAACTCGCCGATCTCCTCGCGCAGCAGCGGGATCGCACGGCTATTGGCGAACAGCCCGCCGTTGAACCGCCGCACCGTCCGGCGCAGCACCGGAGACAAGCCGCCGCTGTCCATCGTCCGCCACAGATCCTCCAGCAACGGCGCGAACGTACCCGGATCGTCGCGCGTATCGTTCAGCAGCTCACGGAAACACCCTTCGTGCAGCAGCCCGCTATGCTCCGCGAACATCGTGAACAGGCACCGCATCAGGAACTGCGCGACCGGCTCCGCGGCATGCCCGCGCGCCTCCAAGAGGCGGCTGACCGAAGCCAGCCGCACGGCGATATCGCGCGTCACCCGCGCCGCATGCCGCGCCGGGTCCAGGCTATGCGGATCACGCCAGATCGCCCGCAACCGGTCGCGGACCTTGGGCTCGCGCAGGTCGTCGAGGTAGATCCGGTATCCGCCACGGTCCGGAAACTGCCGGTAATTCTTCCCCTGCCCTGAAAAGTCGGCGAACACCTCGAACGCGTGCCCCACATCGCACACCAGGATGAACGGCGGCCAGCCATGCGCGGTCGGCAGCGCGCGGGCATATTGTTCCGCCTGTTCGCGCGCGTTGCGCATCAGTACGTCCCACCCGCGATGCGCACTCCGCCGCCCGCGCACCCGCCCCGCCTCGAACCCCGGCAAGTCCGTCTGTTCGGGCAGCGTCACCGCCTTGGCCCCGCCCGGCTCGCGGCTTTGCTTGGCCTCCAGCACGAAACAGCCGCGGCGATACAGGTCGATCCGGCCATGCCCGGTCCGCCCCGCCTCGTCATGAAACCGCACCGCTCGCTCGAACACATAGTCGTTATGATCGTGCGTCGCCCCCGCCGGGTCCGGCCGCGGCAGATCGAGCAGCGCGCACAGTTCGATCAGAAACGGCGGGAAATTCGCCCGCTCGGCACCCCCCTCGTTACTGGCCCAGCGGGTGATGAAGGCGTCGATGCTTGCGGAGTCGCTCATCGGGGCAGCGTGAAGACGGACCTGACGAAGGTTGCATCCAACTCGGTGCGTATTGGAGCAGGTTGCCGACTTACTCGTCCGTATCGGATCAGACTGTCGTCCAACACACGCGCTACAGTAAGCCCCTCTCCTTCAGACGAGGGGCTCCAGAAGGTCCGACCGGAATCCCATCTCCAGACTGGAACAAACCCGCACCGCCGCCCATATTCCGCCCATGGCGATTCAGATCCGAACCTCCCTCGCGGAACCCGAAACCGACGGCACGTTCGTCCCCCACCGGCCCGCCCGCCCGCCCAAGCATGACGGCGGCCGCGCCTTCCGGCTCGAATCGGAATATCAACCTTCGGGCGACCAGCCGACCGCGATTGCCGAACTGTCGGCCCAGGCGCGGCAGGGCGAGCGCGACCAGGTGCTGCTCGGCGTCACCGGCTCCGGCAAGACCTTCACCATGGCCAAGGTCGTCGAGGAACTGCAGCGCCCCGCGCTCATCCTTGCCCCCAACAAGATCCTCGCGGCCCAGCTCTACGGGGAATTCAAACAGTTCTTCCCCGACAACGCGGTCGAATTCTTCGTCAGCTATTACGACTATTACCAGCCCGAAGCCTATGTCGCGCGGTCCGATACCTACATCGAAAAGGAATCGTCGATCAACGAGACGATCGACCGGATGCGCCACTCCGCCACCCGCTCGCTGCTCGAACGCGACGACGTGCTGATCGTCGCCTCGGTCTCCTGCCTCTACGGTATCGGATCGGTCGAAACCTATTCCGCGATGATCTTCGACCTGAAGAAGGGCCAGACCGTCGATCAGCGCGAGATCATCCGCAAGCTCGTCGCGCTCCAGTACAAGCGCAACGAACAGAGCTTCACCCGCGGCACGTTCCGGGTCCGCGGCGACACGCTCGAACTGTTCCCGTCGCATTATGACGACAGCGCCTGGCGGATCTCCTTCTTCGGCGATGAGATCGAGGATATCGCGGAGTTCGACCCGCTGACCGGCAAGACCGCGGCCAAGCTGCCGTCGATCCGGGTCTATGCGAATTCGCACTATGTCACCCCTGGTCCCACGATGCAGCAGGCCGCCGCCGCGATCCGCCACGAACTGACCGAGCGGCTGAAGGAACTGGTGATCGAGGGCAAGCTGCTCGAGGCGCAACGGCTCGAACAGCGCACCAATTTCGATCTCGAGATGATCGCCGCCACCGGCAGCTGCGCCGGGATCGAGAATTACAGCCGTTTCCTCACCGGCCGGCTGCCCGGCGAACCGCCGCCCTCGCTGTTCGAATATCTGCCGGAAAACGCGCTGCTGTTCGTCGATGAGAGCCACCAGACGATCGGCCAGATCAACGGCATGTCGCGCGGCGATCACCGTCGCAAGATCACGCTCGCCGAATATGGCTTCCGCCTGCCGTCCTGCATCGACAACCGCCCGCTGCGCTTCAACGAATGGGACGCGATGCGCCCGCAGACGGTTTACGTCTCGGCCACGCCCGGCCCGTGGGAGCTGGAACAGACCGGCGGCGTGTTCGCCGAACAGGTCATCCGCCCGACCGGACTGATCGACCCGCCGATCGAGGTCCGCCCGATCGAGAGCCAGGTCGACGATCTCGTCCACGAATGTCAGGCGACGGCCAAGCTCGGCTACCGCTCGCTCGTCACCACACTGACGAAGCGGATGGCGGAGGACCTGACCGAATATCTCCACGAGGCGGGGATGAAGGTCCGTTACATGCACAGCGACGTCGAGACGCTGGAGCGTATCGAACTGATCCGCGACCTGCGGCTCGGCGTGTACGACGTGCTGGTCGGCATCAACCTGCTGCGCGAGGGGCTCGACATCCCCGAATGCGGGCTGGTCGCAATCCTGGACGCGGACAAGGAAGGCTTCCTGCGTTCCGAAACCTCGCTGATCCAGACGATCGGCCGCGCCGCCCGCAACGTCGAGGGGCGCGTGATCCTCTATGCCGACACGATCACCGGATCGATGGAACGCGCCATGGCGGAAACCGCGCGCCGGCGCGAAAAGCAGGAAGCGTACAACACCGAACACGGCATCACCCCCGCCACGATCAAGCGCAACATCACCGATATCGTCGGCCATCTGTCGTCGAAGGACCAGGTGACGGTCGAGACCGGAATCGAGGACCGCCGGCACATGGTCGGCCACAATCTGCGCGGCTATATCGAGGAACTGGAAGGCAAGATGCGCCGCGCCGCCGCCGACCTGGAATTCGAAACCGCCGGCCGCCTGCGCGACGAAATCCGCGCGCTGGAACAGGAGGAACTCGGCTTGCCGCCCTCCGAACACAAGGCCCCCGTCCGCGGCAACGCCATGGCCGGCAAACCCGGCACCCGCACCACTCGCTACGCCAAGGCCAAGGAAGCCCGAGCCCAAAAGCGCACCCGCGGCGCGGCATGAGATAAGCAAAAAGCCCTCCCCCCACCGGGGGGAGGGTACGGTGGGGGGCTTAGGCCTGACGCCCCGCCGCCCCAAACGAGACAGAAAAGCCCTCTCCCCTCCGGGGAGAGGGTTGGGAGAGGGGAGCAACGCCAAAGATGCTCACAACACCCGACCGCAAACCCCCTCACCCCACCCCACACACCCTTCCCAACCCTCCCCCACTCCGCCACAACGCGACGCATGCGCCGCATCCTCCTCCTCGCCCCCCTCATCCTTTCGCTCGCCGCGTGCGTCGCCCCACCGCCGCCAGCGCCGCCACCCCCGCCGCCCCCCGCACCACGGCCGACACCCACACCACCCCCCGCCCCCGCGGTCGCATGGCAGGACGGCCCAGCCACCGCCGGCACCTGGCGCTGGACCCGCGAAGCGCGCGGCTCGGTCGCGACCTTCGGCGTCCCCGGTCAGGACCCCAGCTTCACCGCACGCTGCGACACCGACCGCCGCACCGTCACGCTCAGCGCCGCCGCCACCCCGGGCACCGCGCTCACCATCCAGACTTCGGAGGGCGCGCGCAGCTTCCCGACGACCGCGATCGGCACGCCCCCACGCGCCGGCGTCGCGCTGTCGGCAAGCGACGGCTTCCTCGACCGTATCGCGTTCAGCCGCGGCCGCTTCCGCGTCCAGCTGGCCGGTGCCGCCCCGCTCATCATCCCCGCCTGGGCGGAGTTCAGCCGCACGGTCGAGGACTGCCGCGGCTGACCACCAATCAGCCCACCCAGCCTGTCACGGAACGGTCACAGGAACGACGCGTTCGGTTTCGACGGACAAGTTGGGAGACGATCGTTGCGCACCATCGCGGCATCACCGGCACGGGCGGCCTGACATGGTGCTGCGTCACTGGTCGCGTTCCGCCGCGCTCCCCGGCCCGGCACCCAGCGAGGACCTGTTCCTCGGCCCCGACCCGAAACGCATCGCGTCGGCTGTCAAGGCGTTCGCCGAAACCCGCGGCGGCCTGCGCACCTCGCCGTTCCGTTCGGCCATGTCGATGCTCACCTTCCACATAAACCGCGCGGGCGACGCGCTGTCCCCGGAACGCCGCCGCATCCTCGAGGCGGCCAAGGACGAGTTGCGCAAGGCATTCGGCAGGAAGTGAGAAAATTCGGTCGGATGGGGTTGCCGAATGCCGTCCGATGAATCATGTTCCGTTCTGCCCATCAACGTAGCGAAAGGAGGTGATCCGATGTCTCATGGTTCAGAAGCGAGGTCGGTTCAGTCCGTTCGGGGGACGCGCGCCTAACAGGCTTGCGCCCAGGTCTCCCGGGCCGAACTCCGGCCGCTGACCATGTAGGAGGCCGTCGTCGCAATTTGCGGCGGCGGCCTTCTTCGTATCCTCCCCAGATCGATCGAGCTCCGGTCGCCTATTCACCGATCAGGTGCAGCACGATCTCCCGCCGGTGCGGCCGCACCCGATGTTCGAACAGGTAGATCCCCTGCCACGTCCCCAGCGCCATCCGACCGCCCAGCACCGGGATCGACAGGCTGACCGCGGTCAGCGCGGTGCGCAGATGCGCCGGCATGTCGTCTGGCCCCTCGTCGTCATGCACATAGTCGCGGCTTTCCGGCGCGATCCGCGCGAAGTATCGCTCGATATCGCCGCGCACCGCGGGCGCCGCATTCTCCTGGATCAGCAGCGACGCCGACGTATGACGGCAGAACAACGTCAGCAGCCCGTCGGTCATCCCCTGCCGCGCGACCCAGTCCGCCACCGCGTCGCTGATCTCGACCAGCCCCTGGCGCTGCGTCCGCACCTCCAGCCTGTCCGTCGCCTGCCGCATCATCCACTCCCTCGCGTCCGTTCCGCATGACCAACGCACCGCGCTACCCCACGACGCCCGACGGCCGCTACTTCGTCGTGCGCGGCCGGCTCTGGCGCTGCGCCAACCCCGCGCTCAAGGAGGCGGACCGTGCCCGCCTCGTCTCCGACCTCATGACCGCCCGCGGCGCCGTCGCCCGCGCCCGCCGCGCCCAGGACCCGGACGCGGAGGCCGCCGCCCACGCCGCCGTCGACATCGCCAAGCGCGCGCTCGGCGAACGCGGCCCCGTCTGGTGGGACGACGGCACCCCCGACCTCAACCGCCACATGGCCCGCACCGGCCCCTATGCAGACTGGTTCGCGGGTCTGGACGTCACCGATCCCCCACCCAAACCGCGCAAACGTTCCCCGGCGAAGGCCGGGGCCTAGACACAACCGCTTGCGCCAAGGCCCCGGCCTCCACCGGGGAACGACAAAAACGATCAAACCACAGCAGCAATCAACCCCAGATCCCGCGCGGTGTTCGCCTCGATATACCAGTTCGCCGACGCCCGCTCGAGCACGTCTTCCATCGTCACCTTCGTGCCCCGCACGAGGTTCTCGAACCCCTCGTTCTGGATCTCGATCGAACATTCGATCTCGTGCAGCAGCGCCTTCACCGCCGCGACGCAGGTCGTCAGCGGCCCCTCGACGTTCAGCTGCTTCTTCAGCTTCCGCTCGTGAATCATCAACCGCGTACCGCGCGTCAGATAGCGGTTCTCCGGCAGGAAGAAGCTCATGAACGTCGTCCCCGCGGAGTAGATCGCGGCCTTGCCCAGGAACACGAAACGCTGATCCGGCGCGATGTCGCTGTGATAGCGCACATCCTCGCCCATCATCCGCGCGACCTCCGGATCGCCGCCCAGCGTCGACAGTTCGATCACCACCGGCCCGCTCTCCGGCGCGGTATCGAGCGCGGACCGGAACCGCTCGTACATTGCATAGTCCACCGTCCCGGACAGCCGGATCGCCGGCATCCGGAACATCGTCGCGTCAAACGCGCCGTCGCCGGCCGTCGTTGTCGTGTCGGTCATCAAGCCACCTCCTGTTCGTCGCCTCCAACACTGAGGGCAGCAAACCGATCCGCGACCTTGCACGCCCGCCCGAAGCAGGCCTGCGCCGGTGCCGCCTCCGCAAACCGCAGGTCGACGATCAGCCCGTCCGCCGCGACATCCTCGCCCGAACCCACGGCCACATCCGCATCCGCCCGGATCCGCGCCAGGATCGCCGCCGGCACATCCGCCGCATGGCGCACCACGTCCGCCCCGCCCAGCCAGCGCGCCTCGCGCAGCGTCAGGTCGTCCGGATCGCCCGACCGCAACCGGATCGCGACATTGCCCAACTCCGCACCCGCATCCCCCGCCGCGACCCAGCCCGCGATCCGCTCCGCTCCCCCGGCGGTCAACGGATCGAGCAACCCACCCGGGGCCAACGCCGCATCGATCGCACGCCGCCGCACGTCATTCTCCGGCCAGCGCGCCTTCACCGCCCCGCGCGCCGCGAACAACCCATCCGCCAGCGTTCCCAGATCGGCGGGCAACAGCATCTCCAGCCGCTGCCGCAACGCCTTGGCCAGCCCCGCCGACGCGCCGCCCGTCCCGATCGCGACCAGCACGGCCCCGCGCTCCACGATCGCCGGCAGCGTGAAATCGCACAGCGCCGGCCGATCGACCGCGTTCACCAGGATCCCGCGGGCCCGCAACCGCGCCACCGCCGCGGTTGCCTCGTCCGCATCCTCGATCGCCACGATCGCCAGCGCCGCCGCCGCATCCTCGCCCACCGGCACCGCCCCCGCGCGCGTCAGGATGCGCCGCTTGGCATCGGCTGCCCCCCCTTCGCCCAGCAGGATGACGGGGCGGCTGGACAGCCGGAGCAGGATCGGAAGGCTATGCAACGTCATGTGGGCTGTATCCTACGCCACACCCGCCGACGCCAGCCCGATCAGAAGAACAGCTTGCGCACCGACAGCCGCACCTCGCGCCCGATCGGGTCGAGATAGCCCGGCTGGTACCCAAGCGGCGTCACCCCCGCCACGTCGCGCACGCCCTGCCGCTGGTTGAACAGGTTGTTGACCGAGAAGCTCACCCGCATGCCCCGCGCGAACCGGTACGGCACCAACGCCGGGATCTGCGAGAAATCCGCGAACAGCCGAAGGTCGACCGTGGCGAGGGAGGAGAAGAACAGGTCGCCGTCGCCCGCCCCCGCCGCGGTGCCACCCGCCCGGACGAAGGTCTTGCTCTGCCAGTCGCCCGACAGCCGCGCGCCATATCCATTGCGGAACACGCCGGCCTGCACCTCCACCTGATGACGCGGTGCGCCGCCGCCGGTCCCGCTCGCGGCACCGTCCAGCAGGTCGAGCACCGGCACCCCGTCGCGGATCACCACATCGTTGCGGAACTGCCAGGTGTGGTACACCGCGAACTGCACGCGCCCGCCACCGCCGCCACGACCACTGCCACCGCCACGTCCGCCGCCGCCGAAGCCGCCACCCCCGCCGGCCCTGCGTCCGCCGCCGCCTTCACCGCGCGCGCCGTCCGGCCGCCCGCCGCCCGCCGGCCGGTCCGCCGCCGTGCCGACCGCACCCTCGGGACGACCACCCGGCCCACGTGCCGGCACCGCCTCGCCACGCGCGATCCGCGCATCACGATCGGCACGATACGCCTCGAACAACGCCTGGTTGTTCGCCTTCAGCGGCACCGACAGGTTGAACCCCCAGCGCAGCTGCTCGCGGTTCTGACGCTGGAAATTCACCGGCCGGCTGTCGATGCTCAGCAGCACGCCGTCCGCATTGCGGATGAACCGGTCGGGGAACGCCGCCTCGATCGCGGCGGTCGGCGCGGGCAATGCCGAACTCGCATTCTTGATGCGCGTGCTGACATAGTTGGCGACCAGCGACAGGTCCGGCTTCGCGAACGGCTTCCAGTTCGCGCCGAGCTTCAGCACGCGGCGGTTGTCGGACAGCAGGTCCGGGTTACCACCGCTGATCTGCGTCACGCCCACCGTCTGACCCGTGCGGTAATCGAACACCCGCACGTCGAACGTCGAAATCTGCGGATTGCCCAGCTGCTGGACGGTCGGCGCACCCTCCTCGCGGGTCTGCGACGCGATCAGGCTCAGCCGCCCGGTCGGCCGCCAGTTCAGCCCGTAGCCGAGCTTGGTCAGCGTCCCGAAATCCGAAAGCCGGTCGACCGACGCGTTCACATTGGCCGACACGTCGCCGATCGCGCCCAGCACGTCGGCGCGCCGGCTGGTCAGCGGAATGTCGATATTGCCCTGCGCGTTCGCATTGCTGCGATTGAGGTTCGCCGACTGCACGAGCCCCGACCGCACCGACCGCGTGTCGAACGCGTTCAGCTCGCCCCCGACCTTGAAGGTCGTGCTGATCGGCCCGGCCGGCAGGCGCAGCGGCGATCCGCTCGCCACCAGCTCCACGTCGCCGCTGTTGCTGACCGACCGCGCGCGGTCCGCCGTGCGGAGCGTATAGAGATCGCCCGGCAGCGCCCCGAACGGGTTCAGCGTCAGGCTGCCCGAATCGAGCAGCGCCTGCGCCGCACTCCCGTCCAGCCCGGTGTCGCTCCGCGTCCGCGACACCGCGCGGTCGTAATTGCCCGTCGCGGTCAGGTTCCAGCTGTCGATCGTCTTGTTCAGCGTGAACCCGGCATGCGCCGTCTCGCCGCGGTTGTTCTGGCCCAGCACCGTGTCGCCATCGGGGTATCGATAGACCGACACCGTCTGCCCGAACGGCGAATAGGGGTTCCCCGCCGGCAGGTTCAGCCGCGATCCGGCCAGCCCGCGCAACCCGTCGCTGCCGGTCGCACCGTAATTGGCGTTAATCGTCGCCGACACGTCGCCGAAGATCGTGCGGTTGAGCACCGCGTTCAGCGCCAGCGTGTCGCTCGCCGCGCGCAGCGTGCGGTACCGCCCCACATCCGTCACGTTCGCCGTCCCCGCCGTGCCCGCGAACTGGCCCAGCCTCGGCCGCCCGGTCACCCCGGCCGGCACGCCCGCCACGGTCACCGTGCTGCCGACCAGCGCGCTCAGCGCCGGATCGATCTCGGTCAGCCCCGCCGCCGGCCCGACATTGCCGACCCGGTCGAATAGCTGCCCCGACGCGGCCGGCACGATGTCCCGGTCGCTTTCCAGCAGCGACCCCTGCTTGCTGTAGTCGACCGACAGGTTCAGCCGCCCGGCGGTGGTGATCTTCAGCAGGCTGCTCTGGATCCGCCCGCTTTCCCCGCCACCCTGCGTCGACGTGCCGCCGCTCAGCTCGCCCGTCACCGCGTTGAACCGCGGCCGCAGCACGAAATTGACGACCTTCTGATCCGCGTTGTACCCGTATTTGAGGGCGACCTCTTCCGGCAGGATGTCGACGCGCAGGATCGCCTCGGTCGGAATATCGCGCAGCTCGCCCGGTCCGGAAATCCGCTTGCCGTTCAGCAGCGTCACCGGCTGGCCACCGTCGCGCCCCTGCCCGCTGCCGGTCTGCGCGGCCAGCTCGGCCAGCAGGTCGGTCACCGTGCTGACGCCGTAGGACCGGATGTCGGCGGGCGACAACGTCACCTCCGGCGGGATGCTGCCGACCACGCTGCCCGGCGGGCGCTGCCCAGTGACGGTGATCGTTTCCTCGTCGCCTTCACCTTCCGCCGCCACATCGCCCTCGACCGGCGCGGGTGCCGGGGTCGCCGTTTCGGTCGGCGGCGGCGGCGCGGCCTCGGTCGCGACGGGCGCATCGGCACCGACCTGCCCGCCGGCACTCACCGCCTGCATTGCATAGGCACCCTGTGCCCCGCCTAGCAGGAGCAACGCCAATACCCCGCCCGGTACGCCCAGGACCTTGTCATGCATCATCGAATTCATCCGCCTGTTCGGGCCTGCTGTAGCGTCAGTGGATGAACGGATGTTGCATCATCAAAGGAATATTACGCGCCCGACACGCTCCGCAGGCTCCGCGCCCGCCGCAGCTTCAGCCCGACATACAACATCGTCGGCCAGAACAGCGTATTGACGAAGTCCGACGACGTATCGGCCCAGCGCCACGATCCGTAATGCAGCCGGTCGAGCACCTCGTTGCCGACCTCCGCGATCAGCACCGCCAGCAGCGGCCACGGCGTCGACAGGCTCCGCCGCGTCACCACGCGCGTCAGGAACATGACCGCCATCCCGGCATGGACGTGCAGCAGGCTGTCCGCCATGCCCGTCCCATCGCCGATCGCGAGGATCATCTTGGTATAGAGCGCGGGGATATCCATGACCGCGACATGCCCCAGACCGCGGCCCCGAGTCGAGCCGCATCGCAACGCCATATCCGGCCGCTGGCACCCCCCACCCCGCCACCCCATATCGCGATCTCCGGACTGGAGACCCCGATCGATGTCGCATCCCGTGCCCGACCCGCCGCTGCCCCACCAGGAAAGCGTCTGGGACTATCCCCGCCCCGCGATCGCCGAACGCAGCGCCGCGCACATCCGCATTGTCCACCACGGCATCGTGGTCGCCGACACGCGCCGCGCGGTCCGCACGCTGGAAACCAGCCATCCGCCCAGCTGGTACATCCCGCCCGACGATATCGCCGCGGGCGCACTCCGCCCCTCGCCCGGCGCCAGCTTCTGCGAATGGAAGGGGCACGCCCGCTATCACGACATCGTGGTCGGCGACGAACGGCTGGTCGGTGTCGGCTGGTCCTACCCCGCGCCGACATCGACCTTCGCCATGCTCCGCGATCATGTCGCCTTCTACGCCGCACCCTTCGATGCCTGCTATGTCGACGGCGAACGCGTCGTGCCGCAACCCGGCGGCTTCTACGGCGGCTGGATCACCTCCGCGGTCGCCGGCCCGTTCAAGGGTATCCCCGGCAGCCGCTTCTGGTAACAGCGGGGCCATGCTCCCGCGCACCCTGATCGACAGCACCGAAATCGCCGGCGGCGGCACGCTCCGCCTGATCCGGCGCGGCGACGAATGGTCGATCACGCTCGCCAACAACGAACTGATGAACAGCCGGACGAGCGGGTCCGAGGTCGCACTCGCCACGCTCGGCTGCGACCCCGTCATTCGGCGTCGCGCGCCGAGAGTCCTGATCGGCGGCCTCGGCATGGGCTTCACGCTCCGCGCCGGGTTGTCCGTCCTGCCGATGGATGCGGTGGTCGAGGTCGCCGAACTGGTCCCCGCCGTCATCACTTGGGCCCGCGGGCCACTGGCGCCCCTCCACGGCGACGGCCTCACCGATCCGCGCACCCGCCTGTTCGAGGGCGACGTGCTCGTCCCGATCCGCGCCGCCCGCGGGGGCTACGACGCGATCCTGCTCGACGTCGACAACGGCCCCGACGGCCTGTCCCGCGCCGGCAACGACGCGCTCTACGACGCCACCGGCCTTCGCGCCGCGGCCACCGCACTCCGCCCCGGCGGCGTCCTGGCGGTTTGGTCCACCGCCCCCGACGCCGGCTTCGTCCGCCGCATGGCCACCGCCGGCTTTGCCGTCACCGAACACATCGTCCGCGCCAACGGCCCCCGCGGCGGCGCCCGCCACATCGTCTGGGTGGGCGTGCTGGGCTAGATTAACCCGCCGTCGTTACCAAAACCCGTTTGGTTCGAGCCTGTCGAGAACTGCGCGAAGTTCTCGACAGGCTCGAACCAAACGGGGTGGTGCGCGCGCAAGCCCAGACAAAGCCCCCTCCCTTTCAAGGGAGGGGGTTGGGGGTGGGTGCAACAGGTCCACAAACGCGACACCGCGACGACACGCCCCAACCCCCAATCCACAAATCCCTTACTTCTTCACCTCGGTATGCAGCTTCACCACATTGGGCAGCTTCTTCCCCTTCGTCCGCCGCGACGGCAGCTGCACCGGGTTCTGTTTCTTCCAGTCCGCCCAGCGCATCGGCCCCTCGGGCGTATCGATCATCATGTCGTCCATATCGTCGGTCCTTGCGTCACTCACCCTCCAAAACCCGCCACGCCCCCGATCGCTCCGCCGCCCTCGACAGCGCCACGCGCACGGCGTCTATGACGAGCATGCCCACGCTCCTCCTCTACCCGATTGCCGCGGCGGCCGAGATCGCCGGCTGCTTCGCCTTCTGGGCGTGGTTGCGGCTCGACCGGTCGCCGCTCTGGCTGATCCCCGGCACCGCCGCACTCCTGCTGTTCGCGCTCGCCCTGACGCAGGTCCCGGCGGACGCCGCCGGTCGCGCCTTCGCGGCTTACGGCGGCGTCTACATCGCCACCTCGGTCGGCTGGCTCTGGCTGGTCGAAGGCGTCCGGCCCGACCGCTGGGACCTGATCGGCGCCGCGGTCGCCCTCGCCGGTGCGGCGATCATCCTGTTCGCGCCCCACGCCCGCTGACGCGTTAACCCTCGACGATATCCAGATACGCGATCACATCGTCGGGCGTCTGGATGAACAAGCCCGCCTGCACTTCGGGCGTCTGCTGCGCCGCCAGCGCCAGCGCTTCGGCCAGCGGCGCATAGATCAGCGTCTCCGCCGCCCCGCCCTCGCCGTCGTCCAGATGATAGAGCCGCACCGAGATCTCCGCCGCCGTCGTCCGCATGTCGCTCCCCGTTAACCGAGAGCAAGATGCCGCCCTCGCAGCCGCCCGTCCAGCCCATGCACCGGAACCCGTGCCCCGAACCGGCGGTTACCCCGCGCATATCCCCAAGATCGGAACCCGCGCTCATGAAGACGATCCACGCCGCCCTGATCGGCACCGCCGCCGTGGGCCTGCTCGCCGCCGGCACCGCCATCGCCGCCGACGGCGCCCCCAAGCTGACCCAGGTCGCATCGTTCGACCATCAGGTCACCGGCGTCACCGTTGCGCCCGACGGTCGCATCTTCGTCAACTTCCCGCGCTGGACCGACGACGCGCCCGTGTCGGTGGCCGAGGTCCGCGGCGGCCGCACCACCGCCTACCCGGACGCGACTTGGAACGCCTGGCGCAATGCCAAGGCGCAGACCATGCCGGTCGGCGAACATTTCGTCTGCGTCCAGTCGGTCGTGGCGGACGGTCGCGGCGGCCTGTGGGTGCTCGATCCCGCCGCGCCGGGGAACGAGAAGATCCTCGAAGGCGGACCCAAGCTCGTCCGGATCGATCTCGCCACCAACCGCGTGACGAAGGTCGTGCGCTTTCCCGGCGACGTCGCGTTGCAGGGCACCTACCTCAACGACATCCGCTTCTCGCCCGACGGCCGCACCGGTTACATCACCGATTCGGGCACGCGCGGCGCGATCATCGTCGTCGATCTCGAAGCCGGCACCTCGTTCCGCGCGCTCGACGGCCACCCCGCGACGCAGGTCGAGAAGGACGTCACCGTCACCGTCGACGGCAAGCCGCTCGTCCGCCCCGACGGCCGCCAGCCCGCCTTCTCCGCGGACGGCATCGCGCTGTCCAACGACGGCCGCACGCTCTATTTCCAGGCGCTTACCGGCCGCACGCTCTACGCGATCGACACCGCCAAGCTGAAGCGCGACACGCCGAAGGCCGAAACCGTCGCCGCCCTCCGCAAGGTCGGCACGACCACGGTCGCGGACGGCCTGTGGATGAGCAAGGCGGGCGTGCTCTACGTCACCTCCCCCACCGACAATTCGGTCAAGCGCTGGACCGGCACCACGCTCGAAACCGTCGTGCAGGACAAGCGCCTGCGCTGGCCCGACACGATGTCGGAGGGGCCGGACGGCACGCTCTACGTCACCGCCAGCCACATCCAGGACACCAACTGGTTCAAGCCGGGCGCGCCCGCCTCGATCAAGACCGAACTCTTCTCGTTCAAGCCCGCGCGTTGATGCCCCACTCCGGCGCGGGCACGGGTCGCCAGACCTGGTCCGCGCCGCTATGCGCCACGCCCATGATGTGGCCGATGGATAATACCCTATGACGATGGACCTGGCCGGCACGATCGCGCTGGCGGTGGGCGCGGGCGTGCTCGGCGGCGCGATGAATGCGCTGGCCGGCGGCGGCAGCTTCGCCACGCTCCCCGCGCTGATCGCGATCGGCCTGCCCGCCAACGTCGCCAACGCTACCTCCAATGTCGCGCTACTGCCGGGTGCGGGCATGTCTGCCTGGGCGTTTCGTGACGAGCTGCAACCGATCGGCGGCGTCCGCATCCGTACGCTGGCCGGGATCACCTTCGTCGGCGGGCTGATCGGCGCGATCCTGCTCGCGGTCACCCCGTCGCGCGCGTTCGATCTCATCATCCCCTGGCTGCTGCTGTTCGCCGCGGTCATCCTCGCCTGGGGTCCGCGCGCCGCGATCTGGCTGAAGTCGCGCGTCACGATCGCCCCGCCCGTGCTGATGGTCGCGCAGGCGCTGCTCGGCATCTACGGCGGCTATTTCGGCGGCGGCGTCGGCCTGATGACCACCGCGATCTACGGCCTGCTCGCCAACATCAGCCCACGCGCGCTGTTCGCCCCGCGCACCCTCATGCTCGCCATCGCGAACTTCGCCGCGACGATCGTGTTCGTCGCCAGCGGCCTGGTGAACTGGCAGTCCTGCGTCCCGATGCTCGCCGGCGGCATCCTCGGCGGCTGGCTCGGCGCCCGCCTCGGCAAGCGCCTGCCGCCGAAGCCCGTCCGCATCTGGACGCTGTTCGTGACCATTGTGACCACGGCGGTCTTCTTCAACCGCGCCTACGGCTGAGCCGCGAGGCCCGCCTCACCCCCAATCCCGTTCGGTTCGAGCCTGTCGAGAACGCCGCGCTGAGTTCTCGACAGGCTCAAACCAAACGGGTGAGGTAATCTTGTGGTGAGACGCGACGGAGCTTAAGCCGCGCCCAACTCACTCCCCGAACGGCCGATCCAGCGTGATATGCCCGCGCTCCTTCAGCACCGCGATCGCGCGCTTCACTTCCTGGCTCTCCCCGCGCGGCATAATCAGGATCGCGTCGCCCGTCGCCACGACGATCAGGTCCGACACCCCCACCATCGCCACCAGCGGCCCGTCCGTGCGGATCAGGCAACGCTGCGTATCGATCGCCACCACGTCGCCGTGCTGCGCATTGCCGGCGATGTCGCGATCGGCCAGCTGGTGGATCGCGTCCCAGCTGCCCACGTCGGACCAGCCCATCGCCACCGGCACCACGACCACGCGGTCCGCCTTCTCCATCACCGCATAATCGACCGAGTCGGACGGCGAACTGGCGAACGCCACCGGATCGGGGAACAGCCGGTCGTCTTCGCGCGCGGCACCCGCCACCGCGGCCCGCGCCGCCTCCGCCATCTCGGGCGCATGGGTGTCGAGCGCCGCCATGTAGGTATCGGCGCGGAACAGGAAGATGCCGCCGTTCCAGTAATGCCCGCCCGCATCCAGATAACCCTGCGCCGTCGCGCGGTCCGGCTTCTCCACGAACCGCGCGACGCTGAACACGCCGTCGGCCAGCGCCCCGCCCGCCTGGATATAACCATAGCCCGTGTCCGGCGCGTCCGGTTCGATGCCGAACGTCGCCATCGCGCCGTCGCTGACCAGCGGCAGCGCACGGTCGATCGCGGCACGGAACGCGTCAGGATCGGCGATCACATGGTCGGACGGCATCACCAGCAGCACTGCGTCCGGGTCCGCCGCGACGGCCGCCAGCGCGATCGCCGGCGCGGTGTTGCGCGCCATCGGCTCCAGGATCAGCAGCGCGCCCTCGACGCCCGCGGTCGCCAGCTGGTCGGCGATCACATCGGCATGCGCGGCGTTCGCGACCACGATCGGCGCCCCGAACCGCGCATCCTGCGGCGTCCGCCTGGCGGTCAGCTGCAACATCGTGTCGGCATGGGTCAGCGCGAGCAGCTGCTTCGGCCGGCCGGTGCGCGACAGCGGCCACAACCGCGTGCCCGACCCGCCGGACAGGATGACGGGGACGATCTTGGTCGACGGCATGCGCATACTTCCCCAGCAGGAAGGACACGCCCCCGCGACGCGTCCGGGCCCGGGCGTCCGCGATAGTGCCGTAACGGACAGGATCGGATCGCGCAGGCGCGTCAGTTCGATACCGGAGCGCCCCCCACGCGACAAGCTGCCTTTCCATACCATGCGCCGCGCCCCTGCACCGGTAGATCGCGATTATGCGCACACCCCCATAGTGCAATGATCTTGAAATATCGCACTAAGCGACCATCTCCTGTCCATGGCCCGGCCGTTCCACCATCCCGCCGAAGCGGACATGACGCTCGACGGCGTCCTGCACGCCCTGTCGGACGGCACGCGCCGGTCGATCGTGGCGAAACTGATCGCGACGGGCGGCCTCAACTGCGGGCAATCCTGCGGTGATCTGCCCGCCTCGACCATCTCGCACCACCACCGCATCCTGCGCGACTGCGGGCTGATCCGTTCCGAAAAACGCGGCGTATCGGTGTTCAACAGCGTGCGGACCGACGAACTCGATCGCCGCTTCCCCGGCCTCGTCGCCAACATCCTCGCCGCATCCACCCCGGCCGCCGCATCAAGGAGTCCCCACTCATGACCGCGCTTTCCATCCTCGATCTCGTCCGCGTCACCGAAACCACCGATGCGAAGGGCGCGATCGACAATGCGCGCGACCTCGCGGTCCATGCCGAACGCTGGGGCTACGAACGCTTCTGGGCGGCCGAACACCACAACATGGTCGGCATCGCCAGCGCTGCGACGTCCATCGTGCTCGCCCATGTCGCGGCCGGGACGAAGCGGATCCGCGTCGGGTCCGGCGGCGTCATGCTGCCCAACCACGCGCCGATCGTGATCGCCGAACAGTTCGGCACGCTCGCCACGCTGTTCCCCGGCCGCATCGACCTCGGCGTCGGCCGCGCGCCCGGCACGGACCAGCACACCGCCCGCGCGCTCCGCCGTTCGCTGGAAGGTGGCGACGATTTCCCGCAGGACGTGCTCGAACTCCAGGCCTATTTCCGCGCCGCCCGCCCCAACCAGGCGGTCCAGGCCGTGCCCGCCGCGGGCACCAACGTGCCAATCTGGATCCTCGGCTCCAGCACCTACGGTGCGCAGCTCGCCGCCGAACTGGGGCTCCCCTACGCGTTCGCGTCGCACTTCGCGCCGGGCATGCTGATGTCCGCGCTCGGCATCTACCGCAGCCGGTTCAAGCCGTCCGAGCAGCTCGCCCGCCCGCACGCCGCGGTCGGCGTCAACATCATCGCGGCCGATACCGATGCGGAGGCCCGCCGCCTCGCCACCACGCAGCAGATGAGCTTCGTCGGCATGTTCCGCGGCACCCGTGGGCTCAGCCAGCCGCCGATCGACGATATCGACAGCTTCTGGTCGCCGGTGGAGAAAGCGCAGGCCATGTCGATGCTGTCCCGCTCGATCGTCGGATCGCGTGAGACCGTCCGTGCCGGTATCGCCGACCTCGTCGCCGAAACACAGGCCGACGAACTGATGATCGTGTCGGACATCTACGATCACGCCGCCCGCCTGCGCTCCTACGAACTGATCGCGGAGGCCGCCGCCGACCGCCGCGACCTGGCCGCCTGACATGACCGAGACGCCCCCGCCGTCCAAACTCACCGCCACCAAGCGCGGCTGGGCGGCGGAGGGGCGTTTCCTCGACGGTAACGCACCTGTCGATCCGGCCACGCGCCTCCCGCCCGGCCAGCATCTCGTCAAGAACTGGCCCGTGCTCGATCTCGGCCAGCAACCCGACATCGCGCCCGACCGCTGGCGGCTTCAGATCGGCGGCCTAGTCGATCGCCCCGGCGTCTGGGACTGGGACGTGTTCCAGCGCCAGCCGCGCTCGCGGATCGTCTCCGACATCCACTGCGTCACGACCTGGTCGCGCTACGACAATCGCTGGGACGGCGTCGCCTCGCGCGACCTGCTCGCCTTCTCGGACCCCCGGCCGGAAGCGCGCTTCGTCGCGTTCGAATCCTACGACGGCTACACCACCAACCTGCCGATCGCCGACTTCGCATCGGAACATGCGCTGCTCGCCGATCGCTGGGAAGGCGAGCCGCTGACCCGCGACCATGGCGGCCCCGTACGGCTGGTCGTGCCGCATCTCTATTTCTGGAAGAGTCCGAAATGGCTCAAGCGGATCGACTTCCTTGCCGACGACCGCCCCGGCTTCTGGGAGGTGAACGGCTACCACGCCCGCGGCGATCCTTGGACGCAGCAACGCTACACCAGCGACTGACACCCCAAAAACGCTTGGAGTTTCCATCATGACCGGCCCCGCTCTCTTCCAGCCGATCACCGTCGGCGGCCTGACGCTTGCCAACCGCATCGTCATCGCCCCGATGTGCCAATATTCCGCGGTCGACGGCTGCATGACCGACTGGCACGCCCAGCATCTCGGCCAGCTCGCGCAGTCCGGCGCGGGCCTGCTCACCATCGAGGCCGCCGCGGTCGTATCTGAAGGCCGCATCACTTACGGCGACGTCGGGCTCTACGACGACGCGACCGAGGCCGCGATGGCCCGCACGCTGGACTCCATCCGCCGCTGGTCGCCGATGCCGGTCGCGATCCAGCTGTCGCATGCCGGGCGGAAGGCATCGACCGAGCTGCCCTGGCATGGTGGCAAGCAGATCGCCCCCGATACCACCAACGGGTGGCAGACCGTCGCCCCCTCCGCGCATCCGTTCGATGCGAAGGAGAATGCGCCCCACGCGCTGTCGATCGACGAATTGACCGCGATCCGCGACGCGTTCGCCGCCGCCGCGGTCCGCGCCGCACGCCTCGGGATCGACGCGATCCAGCTCCACGGCGCGCACGGCTACCTCCTCCACCAGTTCCTCTCGCCGCTCTCGAACCACCGCGACGACACTTACGGCGGCTCGCTCGAAAACCGCATGTGCTTCCCGCTCGAGGTCTTCGACGCGGTCCGCGCCGCCTTCCCGGCGGATCGCCCGGTGACGATGCGGATGTCCGGCACCGACTGGGTCGCAGGCGGCTGGGACGTCGAGCAGAGCGTGCAGTTCTCGCAAGCCCTCGAAGCGCGCGGTTGCGCCGCCGTCCACATCTCCAGCGGCGGCCTCGATCCGCGCCAGGAGATCCCGGCCGGCCCGAGCTACCAGGTCCCGCTCGCCCGTGCCGTGAAGCAGGCCGTCGGCATCCCGGTCGTCGCGGTCGGCCTCATCACCGAACCCGAACAGGCCGAAGCGATCGTCGCCATCGGCGACGCCGACATGATCGCGCTGGCCCGCACCCTCCTCTACGACCCCCGCTGGCCCTGGCACGCCGCCGCCCAGCTCGGCGCCACCGTCCACGCCGCGGACCAGTATCTCCGCTGCCAACCCCGCCGCTTCAAGACGCTGTTCGACGACTGAGGCAAACCGTTCTCCGGCGCAGACCCCGAAGTGCCCCGGCGCAGGCCGGGGCCTAGACGCAACCGCTTCACCCAAGCCCCGGCCTGCGCCGGGGCACCTCTAACGCTGCGCCCTCAAGCCCTCACCAACCGCTAGGCTTGCCCTTGTTCTGCTGATCGAGCCACGCCTTCAGCGGCGCGAAATACTCGACCAGCGCCTTGCCCGACATCTGCCGCGTTCCCGTGAACGCCTGCAACGCGTCCGGCCATGGCTTCGATGCGCCCATCGTCAGCATGGTGTTCAGCCGCGCGCCGACCTGCTTGTTGCCGTAGAAGGAACAGCGATGCAGCGGCCCCTTCCACCCGGCCTGGTCGCAGGCCGCCTTGTAGAACTGGAACTGCAGGATCCGCGCCAGGAAGTAGCGCGCATAGGGCGTGCTCGCCGGGATATGGTATTTCGCTCCCGGGTCGAACCGCGTCTCGTCGCGCGCGACCGGCGGCTTGATCCCCTGATATTGCAGGCGCAGGTCATCCCAGCCCTTCTGGTACCCGCTCGTCGGGATCGCGCCGGAAAACACGCCCCACCGCCACTTGTCCATCATCAGCCCGAACGGCAGGAACGCGACCTTGTCCATCGCCTGGCGCAGCAGCAGGCCGATATCCTTGTCCGCCCCCGGCACCTTCGCCGGATCGAGCAGCCCGATCTTCACCAGATAGTCGGGTGTGATCGACAGTGCGACGAAATCGCCGATCGCCTCGTGGAACCCGTCGTTGGCGCCGTTCTGGTACAGCAAAGGCTGCTTGTTATACGCGCGCTGGTAATAGTTATGCCCCAGCTCGTGATGGATCGTGGTGAAGTCGTCCGCATTCACCTTCGTGCACATCTTGATGCGGATGTCGTCCTTGTTGTCCAGGTCCCACGCCGACGCGTGGCAGATGACCTCGCGGTCGGCCGGCTTCACGATCTGCGACCGTTCCCAGAACGTCTTGGGCAACGGCGCGAAGCCCAGCGAGGAATAGAAACCCTCGCCCGTCTTCACCATCCTGATCGGGTCATACTGCTTGGCCTTCAGCAGGTCGCCGACGTCATAACCCAGGTCGCCCACCCCGGCCGGCGCCACAACGTCGTAGATGCCGCCCCACTCCTGCGCCCACATATTGCCGAGCAGGTCCGCGCGGATCGGCCCGGTCTTGGCCTGCACCGCATCGCCATATTTCGCGTTCAGCTTGGCGCGCACATAGGTGTGCAGCGACAGGTACAGCGGCTCGACCTCCTTCCACAACTGGTCGGTCAGCTTCGCGAAATCGTCGGCCGGCATGTCGTAGCCCGACCGCCACATCGCGCCGGTGTCCTTGAACCCTAGTTCACGCGACCCCTCATTTGCGATCGCCGCCATCTTGGCATAATCGCCGCGCATCGGGGCGCCGACATTGTCGTGCCAGCTGACCCACATCTCCTTCAGCTCGGCCGGGTCGCGGCTCGTCCCCATCGCCGCCTCGATGTCCGATCCGTTGATCGGCTTGCCGTCCTTCAGGCCCCGGCCCTTGCCGTAGCTCGACGACATCTTGGTCGACAGGTCGGACAGCGTCTGTGCCGCCCCCGGCGTCGTCGGCGCGGGCAGGGTCAGGCCGTTCTTCAATATGTCCAGCTTGCGCCGCGTGTCGGGCGAAATCCCCTTCACCCCGTCGAATTTCGCGGCACCCAGCGCGAACCGCACCGCCATCTCGGTGCCGACAGCACCCGATTTCGCCGCCAGCGCATCGGTATCGTCGGTGATGTAGGTCGCATTCACCCACGCGATCCGCGAAGCGTCGAGCGAATATTCCTGCCCCTCCTTCTGCACCTGTTCGACGAACGCATCGGCCCCCGCCGGCGTCGCGGCCGGCGCGGCGGCGACCGGCGCGGCGGTCTGCGCCAGGACGGGCGTCACGGCGGTTGCGGACAGGAGAAGGGCGAACGCGGAAAGTCCGTTGCGGATCATGCGGATGAGAGACCTAACTGGATCGGAAAACGCCAGACTGCACGGCAGACGCGCATCCGGTCAAGCCATCCCACACCGTCATTCCGGACCTGATCCTGGATCCCGCTTCTCCTTCGAGCGAGCGGAAGGCAGCGAGACCCCGGATCAAGTCCGGGGCGACAGATCAATCACCTCCAAAGCCCCCACCGCAACCTCCAGCGCCGCCGCCAGTTTCAAACGCGTCGCGGGCGTCCCATGCCCCGCCCCCATCTCGATCCGGCTGATCCACACCCGGCTCACCCCCGCCCGCGCCGCGAGCGCATGCTGGCTCAATCCACGATGCCGCCGCCACGCCGCCAGCGGATGCGCACCCCCCGCGATCGCCGCCGCGACATCCGCCGGCGGCAACGCCTGCAGGGCCTGCGCGGCCAACTCCCGCAACCGGTCGTAGATGTCGGCCGGCACCATCACCATCTCGCGGCCGTCCCGCCCACGGAACCGCATCAGCGGATCATCGCCCAGCGTCATGCCGCCCCCGCGCCCCACCAGTCGAACGCCGCCCGCTGCTCCGCCGCAACCAGCGCTCGCGCCTCCGCGCCCGTCCAGTCGCCGACATGGCCCAGCATCATCGCGCGCCCGCCGGTCCACCAGCCCTGCCCCGGCAACCCGTCGCTCGCCCGCACCACCAGCACCGCGAGGCCCGGCTCGCCGGCCGCGCGTCCGTCCTCGTCGATCCGGTCCATCGTCCGGCACAGCGCGCGCATCCGCGGCCGCGTGAACCGCAGGCCCAGCGCCGCCAGCATCTCGGAATAACTCAGCGCCGTCCCCGCGCGCGCCGCCTCGACCAGCACGGCACGGACCCGCTCGACATCGCCGATCCGGTTTGCGACATCCGTCCCGTCCACCGCGTCCAACATGCCACCCCCGTCTTCAGGAACCGCCCATGCCCAAATCCCGACCAGGCACCATCCGCGTCGGCATCGGCGGCTGGACCTACGCGCCGTGGCGCGGCACCTTCTTCCCCGACAAGCTCCCCCATACGCGCGAACTGGAACATGCCGCCACCCGGCTGACCGCGCTGGAGATCAACGCGACCTATTATGGTCGCCAGAAACCCGAAACCTTCGCCAAATGGGCCGCTGCCGTCCCCGACGGGTTCCGCTTCGCGGTCAAGGCCTCACGCTACAGCACCGCGCGCAAGAAACTGGCCGACGGCGCGGAATCAGTCGCGATGTTCCTCGACCAGGGGCTCGTTCACCTCGGCGACCGGCTCGGGCCGATCCTCTGGCAATTCCCCGCGACCAAGGCCTACGACCATGACGACTTGGCCCGCTTCCTCGCGATGCTCCCGCGTGAGATCGCCGACCGCCCCGCCCACCACGTGATCGAAGCCCGCCACCCGAGCTTTACAGACGCCGGCTTCGTCGATCTGATGCGCGACCACAATATCGCCATCGCCCATGTCGATCGCGACGACGCACCCCCGATCGACGCGATCACCGCCGACTTCAGCTACGCCCGCCTCGAACGCGCCACGACCGCCGAACCGACCGGCTACCCCGAAGCTGACCTCGACAGCTGGGCCACCCGCGCGGCGGAAACGGCAAAGGCCGGCCAAGACGCCTACGTCTTCTTCATCGCCGGCGACAAGGTCCGCAACCCGCAAGCCGCCGAAGCGCTCATCACCCGCCTCGACGCGGTCAGCTGAACCACGCCTCAACCCGTTTGGTTCGAGCCTGTCGAGAACCCCGCGCAAGGTTCTCGACAGGCTCGAACCAAACGGAACAGTAGGACTGCAAAACCCGCCCATCCCGAGCCAAGTCGAGGGACCGGTCGAGCGCAGCTAAGACACCGACCGCATCCCCGCGCCACACTTCCGGAAAAGCCTACCGCTTCTTTACGAACTCGCAGCGCAGCACGAGGCCCTTGATCCCGTCCGTCCGGCAATCGAACTCGTCCGGCCCGGTCAGGCGAATGTTCTTCACCACCGTCCCGCGCTTCAGCGTCTGCCCCGCGCCCTTCACCTTCAGGTCCTTGATCAGGACCACGCTGTCCCCGTCGGCCAGCGCAGTCCCGTTGGTGTCCACCGCGTTAAAATCGGAACCCTCACCAACCGCGGCCTCCGCCATCGGCCGGTCATTCTCCCAGTCCCACTCCACATCCTGCGTCACGCCTGCATACCCCGTCCAATCAGCCGCAGCGTCGCTTCATCGGCGCTCCCGAACAGCTGCGCCAGCGCCGGCGCGAACGGCTCGTCCGCCCCGCCCGCTTCCGCAAACAAGGTCAACGACGACCGCAGCTTCATCGCATCGACCGACCCAAACATCGCGTCCGGCGAACCGTCCGGGATCGCCTCGACACACTCCCGCAACCGCGCGCCCAGCACCGGATGCGCGAGATACGCCCGCGCCTCCGCCAGCGAAGCGATCGCGTACATCCGCACCATCGCACTGTGTCCCAGCCCGTCGATCTGCGGGAACACGAACCACATCCAATGGCTCGTCTTGTCCCCCGCGCGGATCTCGCCCAGCGCGCGGTCGTACACGCCGTCCTGCGCGTCGACGAACCGCTCCAGCTCGGCGCTCAAGACGTGACCTTCACCCCGCGCCAGAACGCGATCCGATCGCGGATCTCCGCCGCCGCCTCCTTGGGCTCCGGATAATACCACGCCGCATCCGGGTTCGCGGCACCGTTCACCACCACCGAATGATAGTGCGCCGTCCCCTTCCAAGGACAGACGCTCGTCGTGTTGCTCGGCGCCAGGATGCCCGGGACCACCGCGTCGCGCGGGAAATAGGCGTTGCCCTCGACCGTCACGATATCGTCCGATCGCGCGATCACCTGTCCGTTCCAGCTTGCTTCGGCCATGTTCAATCTCCTCGGGCACGCCAACGCGCCGCATGGCCGATCGCTACCGCGGCACGCCCGCCCGGTCCAGTTCCGCGCCCAGCCGCCCGCTCAGCCACAGCCCCCACATCCGGAAATCCGCCGCCAACGACCACAAGGGATGCTTGAACGTCGCCGGCCGGTTCCGCTCGACCAGATAATGCGCGCCCCACGCAAAACCGTATCCCGCGACCGGCACCAGCCACCACAGCCACGACACACCGGACAGCAAAGCCGCCAGCGCCAGCGCCACGACCAGGGTCGTCCCCGCATAATGCAGCGCCCGCGTCTGCGGCCGGGCATGCTCGCGCAGATAATAAGGCCAGAAGTCCGCGAAACTCTCCATCACCCGCTCCCGATCACGGCCCGGTGTCCGGGTCCGCTTGAACGGCGAGACTAGCGCGGCTGCTTCTGCAGGTACAGATAGCCGGGGTCGAACTCGGCCAACCGCGCCAGCCCCGCATTGTCGGTGATGATCACCTCGCCCCCGCGAAACTCCAGCAGCCCGCGGTCGCGCAGTTCGCGCAGCATCCGGTTGACATGCACCGGGGTCAGCCCGGTCGCATCCGCGATGTCGATCTGCGTCAGCGGCAGGGCATAGCGCTCCTCCGACGCCAGCCCGACGACCTCCAGCCGCGCGCGCAGTTCGCAGAACAGGTGCGCGATCCGCCCGACCGCGGACCGCCGCCCGATCGACAGGATCCACTGCCGGTGGATCGCCGCATCCAGCAACGTCGAAAACCACAGCATGCGGGTCAGATGCGGCCAGCGTTCGCTGATCGTGCGCAGCCGCTCGTGCGGGAATACCGCGATCCGCACCGGCGTCAGCGCGGCGAGATTATGCTCGAGATGCTTCAGCAGGAAACTGTGCAGGTCGGCGAAATCGCCCGGCACGTGCAGCGCCACGATCTGCCGCCGCCCGTCGCGCAGGTCCTTGTACCGGCACAGATAGCCTTCCAGCAGCAGGTGGCTGTTATGCTGTTCGGTCCGTTCGCGCACCACGATCTCGTGCGCGCGATATTCGCGGACCTCGCCCACCGCTTCCACCAGCGCCCGCCGCTCGAAATCGGCCAGCGTATCGCGCCGTTCCAGCTTGCGGATCAACGTCTCGATCAATGCCCGCCCCCAGAACTACCCACGCCGCGACCGGCCCGGCGCCTTGGCGCCGCACCATTTCCGTTCCCCTATTGTCCTACATGTTAGCGGGGTCAAGCACCCGACCGCAGATCGCCCGCCGCGGTGCGCACCGGCCCCGCCTCGCCGACCGCCATCAACCCGGCCAGCACGCTCCGGAACCGCGCGAGTTCGGCACCCGCCAGTTGCGACGTCGTGACGAAACTGACCGTCGCCGGGTTGATCGCCGCCCCGCCGCGATACACCTCGTAATGCAGATGCGGCCCGGTCGACAGGCCGGTCGATCCGACATAGCCGATCAGCTGCCCCTGCGCGACGCTCGCCCCGGCCGGCACCACGATCCGCGACATATGGCCGTATCCGGTGCCCAGGCCGCCGCCATGCTGGATCGACACATATTTGCCGTGCCCGCCGTGCCAGCCCGCGAACCGCACCACCCCGTCCGCCGCCGCCACGATCGGCGATCCGTACGGTGCCGCGAAATCCATCCCCTTGTGCAGGCGGGAGAAACCCAGCACCGGGTGCCGCCGCCAGCCGAACCCGGACGAGATCCGCCCGATCACCGGCTGCCGCATCATGCCGCGCCGCTCACCCACGCCCGACGCAGCATACCATTGCCGCCGCCCGTCGATCGTCCATTCCAGCAACTGCACACGCCCGCGCGCCTGATCGAGACCCGCGTAGAGCAGCTTGCCCAGCTGCACCTCGCCTGTCGCCGCGCGCGTCCGCTCCACGATGATGTCGAACCGGTCGTTCGGATGCACGTCGCGCGAAATCGACAGCCGCGATCCCAGCGCACGCAGATACGCCTCGACCGCCTTGGCCGGCGCACCCGCCGCACGTGCCGCGAGATACAGCCCGGACCCGACCCGCCCGCGGATGCGCAGCGGCGTCGCGTCGATCGCGATCGGCGTCCGCACCAGCCACAACCGCCCGTCCACCCGCGTCACGCCCAGCTTCAAGTCGATCCGCGCGCGGAACGCCAGCGCCTCCAGCGGTCGCGCCTGTCCACGGTCGGCGCGCTCGCCCAGCGTCACGTCCAGTCGCGTGCCAGGCGCGATCTCGGCCAGCGGCACCGCCTGTGCCACCATCGCCGCGACCGCTTCCGCCTCGCCCGCCGCCACGCCCGATCGTTCCAGCACGCGCACAAACCCGTCGCCGCGCCCAAGCGTCGCGGTCAGGTCGATCGACGGCCGCTCCGGCGTGTCGAGCAACGGCCGCACCGCCGCCGTCGCCGCCAGCCGCCGCCCGGTATCCGCGCCCAGCGCCAGCGGCGCGACGCCGAGCGCGCGCGCCTCCCGCCACTGCGCCGCGCTCATCGCCGCGGGCGCGGCCGGCGTCAGGACGGGCAGGTCCGGCCAGAAAGCGATCGCCGACGCGCACAATGCCGTGCACGTCGCCAGCCCGCGCCACCATTCGCGACTGCCGATCCGCGCGCCGAGATCGACGACCAGTTCCAGCCGCGCGACCTTCTCCTCGACACGCCGTCCGAACTCGGCGGCCCGTGGCGGCACAGCACCGCGCGGACGAAGCACCGCCATGCCGCCCCCGCTTCCCTGCTCGCTGTCGCTCGTCCGATACAAAAATAGGTTTCCCGTGGCTCGACGCCCGTCTCTGGACCCGCACGGTTAAAGTCAATTTAACGGGCCCGCGCCACCGCCCCGTGCGCGACGGATCGGGGCGAATCCGACACAGGATGTGGACGCGCGCCGGCCCGCCCCGACATCGCGATCAGAACCGCTTGCGTTTCGTCGCCCCCGCCCCGACATTCGGATCATGGTGTCGTCGGACAGTAAGCTTCTCGCCGTCCTGGGGCCGACCAACACCGGCAAGACGCATCTCGCGATCGAACGGATGTGTGCCCATTCCAGCGGCATGATCGGCTTCCCGCTCCGCCTGCTGGCGCGCGAGGTCTATGACCGCGTCGTGCGGATCAAGGGCGAACGCTCGGTGGCGCTCATCACCGGCGAAGAGAAGATCCTGCCGCCCGAGGCGCGCTGGTTCCTGACCACCGCCGAATCGATGCCGCTCGACCGCGATTTCGCCTTCGTCGGGCTGGACGAGGCGCAGCTCGGCGCAGATCCGAACCGCGGCCATGTCTTCACCGACCGTCTACTGCGCGCACGCGGGCGCGAGGAAACGATGATCCTCGGCTCCGACGCGCTCCGCCCGATGCTGAAGGCGCTGACCCCCGACGCCGACATCATATCCCGCCCGCGCTTCTCGACCCTGTCGTTCGCCGGCTCGACCAAGCTCTCGCGCCTGCCGCCGCGCTCCGCCATCGTCGCCTTCTCGGCGGAGGAGGTCTACGCCGTCGCCGAAATGCTGCGCCGGTTCCGCGGCGGTGCCGCCGTCGTGATGGGCGCGCTCAGCCCCCGCACTCGCAATGCGCAGGTCGCGATGTTCCAGGCGGGCGAGGTCGACTATCTCGTCGCCACCGACGCGATCGGCATGGGCCTCAACATGGACGTCACCCATGTCGCCTTCGCCTCGCTCCGCAAATATGACGGCAAGCGCCAGCGCCGGCTGACCGTCGCCGAAATGGCGCAGATCGCCGGCCGCGCGGGCCGCCACCAGCGCGACGGCACGTTCGGCACGCTCAGCATGGAGGGGTCGCGCGGCGCGGCGTTCGAGGAGGAGGAGGTCCACGCGATCGAGGAGCATCGCTTTCCCCCGCTCGAACAGCTCTACTGGCGCGACGGGCAACCCGGCACGGACTCGATCGACACGCTGATCGCCGACCTGGAGCGCAAGCCCGACCACCGCGTGCTGCGCAGCGCACCCGAGGCGATCGACCTCGCCGTCCTGAAACGCCTGGCGGAGGAACCGTGGGTCCGCGACCGCACGCGCGGCGACCGGATGGTCCGGCGGCTCTGGTCCGCCTGTGGCCTCCCCGATTTCCGCAAGACCGGCGTCGATCCGCACAGCCGGCTCGTCGGCCGCGTCTACCGCCATCTGACCGAGGGCGAGGGCTATCTCCCCGCGCCGTGGTTCGCGGAGGAACTGGCGCGGCTCGACAACGTCCAGGGCGATGTCGAAACGATCGCGGACCGTATCGCCGGCGTCCGCACCTGGGCCTATATCGCGCACCGCCCCGACTGGCTGGCCGACCCCGCGAAATGGGCGGAACGCACGCGCGAGCTTGAGGAACGGCTGTCCGACGCGCTCCACCAGCGGCTGACACAGCGGTTCGTCGACCGCCGCACCGCCGTGCTGATGCGCGATCTTGGCGCACGCGGGATCGACGCGCTGCCCGTCGCGATCGACGATGCCGGCATCGTGTCGGTCGCGGACGAACCGATCGGCCGGCTGGAAGGGTTCCGCTTCCACGTCGATCCCGATGCGAAGCTCCTCGACAAGAAACGCCTGCTCGCCGCCGCCGAACGCCGGCTGGGCGACACGCTCGGCGGCCGCGCCCGGCTGCTCGCCGCCGATCCGGACGACCAGTTCACGCTCGCCACCGATCCCGGCCGCCCGGTCGCGATCTTCTGGCGCGGCGATGTCGTCGCGCGGCTCGAACGCGGGCGCACCGTCCTGTCACCGCGGATCGTGCTCCACCGCGCGCTCGATCTGCTCCGCACGCCAGACCGCATCCTGGTCGAGGATCGGCTGATCGCCTGGCTGATGACCACGGTCGACCGCGTCCTGCGCCCGCTGTCCGCGATCGCCACCGCCGCTACCGATCCCGCCCGCCCCGCGCAGCTCCGCGCGCTGCTCGCGCCGCTGGTCGACGCCGGCGGCACGATCGAACGCGCCGCGATCGCGCCCACCGTGGCGGCACTCGACCGCGACGGCCGCCGCGCCGCTCAGGCGCTGGGCGTCCGGATCGGCACGATGGACGTGTTCCACACCGGCCTGCTCAAACCCGAACCGATGCGCTGGCGGTTGGCACTCGCCGCGATCCGCAGCGGGGAGACGATGCCCGGCTGCCCGCCCGCCGGCTCCGTCACCGTGACGCTGCCGGAGGCGGAGCCCGACCGCACCGCCTATCACCGCGCCGGCTACCGCCCGCTTGGGCACCAGATGCTACGCGTCGACATGATCGAACGGCTCGCCCGCATCGCGCATGACGGCCGTCCGGACGCGAAGGGTGGCCGCGCCGCGTTCGTCCCCGATCCCGCGCTCGCCACCTCGCTCGGCCTCGCGCCCGACGGGTTCGACCGGCTGATGCACATCCTGGGCTTCCGCGCCGCGGCCGAAGGTTGGGCCTGGCGCGGCCGTCGCGCCGACACCGCGCCCGCACCCGCCGCACCCCCGCGCCCCGGCAACATGTTCGGCGCGCTCGCGGCGTTGAAGGCCACGAATGGCTGAGCCCCATGCCTGACGGCGGCCTGCGCCTCGACAAATATCTCTGCTATGTCCGCATGGCGAAGACCCGCTCGCTCGCCGCCGATCTCGCGGCGGAGGGGCATCTCCGCATCGACGGCCGCACCGTCGCCCGCGCGCACGCCCCCGTGCGGATCGGCAACGTGCTCAGCTTCGCACTCCACGGCCGCGTCCGCATCCTGCGGGTCGAGGCGATCCCCGTCCGGCGCGGTTCCCCGACGGAGGCGCGGGCCTGCTACACCGATCTGTCGCCGCCGCCGGTGGTCGCCGCGGGCAACCCCACCCCCGAAATCGCGCCCGTCGATGCACCGGAAACTGTGCCGGACATTATGTCTCCATATGCCAGCTTGCCCACCGCAAAGCCCGCCATCGGTTGACGCGCCTGTCCGCGCCTCATAGCAGGGCGCGATCGACCAACCGGGAATCGCCAATGACTTACGTCGTCACCGACGCGTGCATCCGCTGCAAGTACATGGACTGCGTCGAGGTGTGTCCCGTCGACTGCTTCTACGAAGGCGAGAACATGCTCGTCATCAACCCGTCCGAATGCATCGACTGCGGCGTGTGCGAACCCGAATGCCCGGCCGAGGCGATCCTGCCCGATACCGAGAACGGCCTCGAAAAATGGCTCGAACTCAACACGACCATGTCGGCGAACTGGCCCAACATCACGCGCAAGCGCGACGCGCCGGCCGATGCGGATTCGTTCAAGGACGTGCCGGACAAGTACGACACGCTGTTCTCGGCCAACCCGGGTCAGGGCGACTGATCGGACTGCACGTGCGCCCGGCCAGCCGATAAACGGCAGGGTCGCTGGCTTTTCGCCGGAATTTCGGCTATGTGCCTGCTCGACCGGCGGATGTTCCTCGTCCGCCGACTGAGGAAACAGTTAGACGTGCCTGCTGCCGCGCCCGCGCGTCCCGTCCGGGATGAATCGCTGCCGCGTCGGTTCGGGCGTCGGCATGGAAAGGCTTCTACATGGCTGCAAAGGCGCTGAGCTTCGACGTCGGCGATTACGTCGTATACCCCAAGCACGGGGTCGGTCGCGTGATCGAACTGCAAAGCCAGGAGATCGCCGGCACGAAGCTCGAACTCTACGTCCTGCGGTTCGAAAAAGAGCGCATGACGCTCCGCGTGCCCACCAACAAGGCCGAAAGCGTCGGCATGCGCAAGCTGTCGTCCAACGTCACGATGGACGAGGCACTCGCCACTTTGAAGGGCAAGCCCAAGGTCAAGCGCACCATGTGGTCGCGCCGTGCGCAGGAATATGAAGCCAAGATCAACTCGGGCGACCTCGTGTCGATCGCCGAAGTGGTCCGCGATCTATTCCGCGCCGACGATCAGCCGGAACAGAGCTATTCCGAGCGCCAGATCTTCGAAGCCGCGACCAGCCGCCTCGCCCGCGAACTCGCCGCGATGGAACAGGTCGACGAACCCAAGGCATCGGAAAAGATCCTCGACATCCTCCGCGCCGCCGCCGCGATCCACAACAAGTAAGGCTCCGGCCCAAAGCGACAAAACGCCCGCGCAGTCCCCTGCGCGGGCGTTTTGACATCTACCATGCGTCGACAGACCAGCGATGGCGTTCGACCTCGTCCGTTGCACGCGTTCGGTTCACTCATTATCGCCCGATTGCGTTCGCCCGCCGCTTCGTGCGAGCCAACGTCCGGGATGCACGGCGCGCCGGAGGTTGTAGCGTGAGCGAAGACAGTTCCGCCGGCTGGGAGGCGGTCGCCACCCGGTTCGCCAGGATCCGCTCGAATGTCGGGACTGACGTCATCGCTGCTTGGTCGGATCATGTGCGGCCGGCGGGCACCATCGTGGACATTGGTTGCGGAACCGGCGAACCGATCGCCAGAACACTCGTCGATAAAGGCTTCGACGTTTACGGGATCGATCCCGCGCCGACACTGCTGGCCGCGTTTCGTCGCAATTTTCTTAACGCAACCGTCGCGTGCGAACCTGCGGAAGCCAGTCGCTTCTTCAATCGCCGCTTCGATGGCGCGGTCGCGATCGGCCTGATCTTCCTGTTGCCCGAAGACGCCCAGCGCGCACTGATCGACCGTGTCGGTGGCGCACTGGAACCCGGCGGCCATTTCCTCTTCAGCGCCCCGCGCCAGGTCTGCTGCTGGACTGACTCGCTGACCGGACGACCATCGTCATCTCTGGGTGAGACGCGCTACCGCGAATATCTGACCAACGCGCGGCTTCGGTTCGTCGACACCTATGTCGACGAAGGGTCGAACACCTATTTCCACGCCGCATCCGAAGCGTGATGGCCTCATTCATCGAAACCCCGGGGGCCACCTGCAGCGACAACAATCCCTTGCCCAACCTCCCTGTGGGTGTATTATCACAACACAACACCTCATGGAGTTCCTGCCATGCGTCGCCTCGCTGCCCTGCTCCTTGTCCCCGTTCTGCTCGTTGCATCGCCATCCAGCGCGGCTGATGCCCTCGTCACGCGGCGTTTCCCGGCAAGCGGGTTCGCGCAGGTCGAGCTGCGCGGGTCGGACAATGTCGTGATCCGCGTCGGCCCGGCCTTTTCGGTCGTCGCGACGGGCCCGGCCGTTTCGCTGAAGACGCTGACGGCCGAGGTCCGCGGTGACACCCTCCGGCTCGACCATCGCGGCAACAGCTGGACCTGGCACAAGACCCCGCCCACCACGATAACCGTCACGATGCCCGCGCTGGCCGGCGTGTCGCTGTCCGGATCGGGCAACATGGCGGTCGGCCCGTTCCGCGCACCCCGCTTCTCCGGCGCGGTCGAGGGCTCAGGCAACCTCCGGCTCGCCCGGATCGAGGCGGGCCAGGTCGCGCTGTCGATCGCCGGGTCGGGCGACCTGGTCGCCGCCGGTCAGGCGGGCGCCGCGAAACTGTCGATCGCAGGGTCGGGCAGTCTCGACGCCGGCGCGCTCGGGGTCCGCACGCTCGCCACCTCCACCGCGGGCTCGGGCGACATGATCGCGCGCGCCGCCGGCACCGCCAGCGTGTCGATGGCGGGATCGGGCGGCGTCACCGTCCGCGGCCCCGCGCGCTGCACCGTCAGCAAGGTCGGATCGGGGGACGTGCGTTGCAACGCGGCCTGATCGGGCTCCTCGCAGGGATCGCCGGGGCCGCCGCGCTGCCCACCCCGGCCCCGGCGGCGACGCGCGGCTATACCATCACCAGCTTCGACCGGATCCGGGTCGAGGGGCCGTTCGCCGTCACGCTCACCACCGGCGCCGGCTCGTCCGCCCGTGCGGAGGGTCCCGACGGGCGCATGCTGAGCGGCGTCCGGCTCGACATGATGGGCCGCACGCTCGTCATCCGCCGCGACCGCGACGCCATCCAGGGCGGCACCTTGCGCGGCATCCGCATCGCGCTCACCACGCCGGCGATCCTCGGCGCGACGGTGGTCGGCGCGGGCAGCCTGACCGTCGCCACCAGCCGCGGCGCACGGTTCGACGCCGGCGTCTCGGGCGCGGGCTCGCTCGCGGTCACCGGGCTCGACACCGACCTGCTCAACGTCACGATCACCGGCGCGGGCAACACGAAATTCGCCGGCCGCACGCGCGCCCTGCGCGCCGTGGTGCAGGGCGCGGGCGTGATCGACGCGCCCGACCTGGCGACTCAGGACGCCACGATCGTCAGCGCCGGCAGCGGCACGATCACCGTCGCCGCCGCACGTACCGCAAAGGTCAACGCCACCGGTGCCGGCGCGGTCACCATCCTCGGCACCCCCGCCTGCACCGTCGCCAGCGAAGGCACAGTAGACGTCACCTGCGACGGCCCCAACGCCCGCTAGGCCGTTACAGCAAAGACAGCTCCGCCAGCTCGCGGATCAACGCCGCCGGCATCGCAGCACCCTCGTTCGACCCGCCGTCCAGATCGTCCGGCGCATCGTCCGCCGTCAGGTAACGCCACCCCTGATGCGCGCGCTTCGGCCGCGCCCGCACGGTCACCAGCACCGGGTCCAGCCGGATCAGGCAGCGCCCCTCGGGCGTCTCGTCGAACCCGATGATCCGCTGCCGCACGACCAGCTGGTGCTTGATGATCCAGAACAACGATCCGCCGATCAACTCGCCATGCCGCGTCGGGCGGTAGCGCGTCTGGATCGGTGCCTCGCCGTCCGCGGTCCGGTTGCGCGTCCGCTCGGCCAGCGCCTCGACATCCTCGCAACCGACCGCGACCTTGGTGATGTTCAGCGCATGCATCAGCCCGAAATGGCGTCCGCCCGCGGCCGCTTCAACCCGCGCCTAACTGCCCAGCCCCCACATCGCCGCCAGCCCCAGGAACGACAGGAACCCCAGGCTGTCGGTACAGGTCGTCACGAACACCGAAGACGACACCGCCGGATCGACGTTCATCTTGTCCAGCGTGATCGGCACCAGCACGCCCGCCAGTCCGGCGACGATATTGTTGATGAACAGCGCCAGCGCGAACACGATCGCCAGCCCCGGCACCCCCGACCACAGATAGCATCCGGCCCCGACCACAAGCCCCAGCGCGACGCCGTTGGCTGCCGCGATCCGCAGCTCACGCATGATCATCCGCACCGAATTGGAACTGGTCAGCTGGTTCGTAGCAAGCGCGCGCACCACGACGGCCAGCGTCTGCGTCCCCGCATTGCCGCCCATCCCGCTGACGATGCCCATCAGCTGCGCCAGCACCGCATATTTCGCGATCCGCTCGTCGAACAGCCCGACCACCGTCGCCGCCAGCATCGCGGTCGGCAGGTTGATCAGCAGCCACGTCAGCCGGGTCCGCACGGTATAGCGGATCGGCTCGTTGATATCGCCCTCGCCCGCGCCCGACAGCCGCAGGATATCCTCGCCGGCTTCTTCCTGGATGATGTGCACGATGTCATCGACCGTGATCATGCCCACCAGCCGCCCGGCCGCATCGATCACCGCGGCGGAAATCAGCGCGTATTTCTGGAAGCGCAGCGCCACCTCTTCCTGGTCCATGTCGACCGGGATCAGCGTCTGTTCGCGCGCCATCACGTCGGCGATCGCCACCGACCGCGGCGTGCGCAGGATCCAGCTCAGCTTGCACGTCCCGATCGGCCGGTGGCTCGGATCGACGACGTAGATTTCCCAGAAATCGGTGGTCAGGTCCTCGTTGCGACGCAGATAATCCAGCACGTCGCCGACGCTCAGATGCTCGGGCACCGCGATCAGGTCGCGCTGCATCAGGCGGCCGGCGGACTCCTCCGGATACCCCAGCGCCTCCTCGATCGCGGCGCGATCGTCGGGGGCCAGCGCGCGCAACACCTCGCGCTGGTCTGCCGCGTCCATGTCCTCGATGATCGCGACCGCGTCGTCGGTATCGAGCATGGTCGCGATGTCGGCGACCTCCTGGGGGCCCAGCGCCTCCATCAGCTCGTCGCGGACCCAGTCGTTCATCTCGGCCAGCACGTCGCCGTCGATCATGCCGTGCAGCGCGGACGCGATCGCCTTGCGCCTGTCGCCGGGCGCCAGTTCGAACAGATCGGCGATGTCGGCGGGGTGCAGCGGGGCGACCAGCGCGCGCGCACCCTCCACGTCGCCGTCCGCCACCGCATCGACCACGGCACTGACGAAATCGGAATTCAGCCGGTTGTCTTCGTCGTGCGTCGGCTCGGCGATGGTCTTTTCCATATCCTGCTGCTCGGCCATGTTCGTTCCCGTCTCATCCGAACCCGCCCGGATGACGTCGCCCGCCGTCCTCGTACGCGCTCGCTTCGCCGATGTCAGCCTTGCGACGCGGGGTTCTTATCCGCGCCCAAGCTCCCTAGATAGGCGCGCACCAACCATGATCCGAAGGAACTGCCGATGGCCGACCAGAAAACCCTGACCCTGACGCTCGACAGCGGCGGCGACGTCGTGATCGCGCTGCGCGACGATATCGCGCCGGGCCACGTCGCCCGCATCACCGAACTGGCGAGCGAAGGCTTCTACGACGGCGTCGTGTTCCACCGCGTCATCCCCGGCTTCATGGCGCAGGGCGGCGACCCCACCGGCACCGGCATGGGCGGATCGAAGAAGCCCGACCTGAAGGCCGAATTCAACAGCGAACCGCATGTCCGCGGCACCTGCTCGATGGCTCGTTCGCAGAGCCCGAACTCGGCCAACAGCCAGTTCTTCATCTGCTTCGACGATTCGCGCTTTCTCGACAATCAGTACACCGCCTGGGGCAACGTCACGTCCGGCATGGAGTTCGTCGACGCGCTGCCGAAGGGCGAACCGCCCCGCACCCCCGGCAAGATCGTCAAGGCGACCGTCTCTGGCTGACCCGAACGGCGCGGCATCCACCAGAAGGGTGCCGCGCCCTACTCCACCGCGAACCGTTCCCTGGCGAAGGCCGGGGCCTAGACGCTACCGCTTCACCTAGGCCTGGCCCGCGCCGGGGAGCACCATCACCGAACCCTAACCCGCCTTGGCCACCCGAACCGGCTCATCCCCCGCGGTCGCGACGCTGCTGAACAGCCAATCGTGAAACACCCGCACCGCGCGGTTCGACATCGCTGAACGCCGGCACACGAACCAGTAGCTGTAGTCGCTCTCCACCTCGCGCCCGAACAGGTTGGTCAGCCGATCGTCATGCGCGCCGTCGAGATGCGCATCGAGCATGAACGCCACGCCCAGCCCCTGCGCCGCGGCATCCAGCATCAGGTGCCCCGAATCGAAATGGTCGATCGCCGCGGGCTTCAGGTCCGGTCGCCCGATCCCCGCGCGCCAGATCGCGAACGTCTCCGGCATGTCGCGGTGGACGAAGATCGTCATGCGCTTCAAATCGTCCGGCCCGGTCACCGCGTCCGGCCCCTGGGTGAGCGAGCGTAGCGCGATCGCGCTCACCCGGTTCCGGTCGATTCGCCGGCCGTACAGCGCCGGGTCCGGCTCCGCCCCAAGCACGATCGCCGCGTCCAGGCTCTCGCCCAGCCGCGCGGTCGGATGCGGCGCGGTATCGATATCGACATGGAATTCCGGATGCGCCGCGCGCAGCTCAGGCAACCGCGCCATCAGCTTCTGCGACGCGAACAGCGGCAGCACGCCCAGCCGCAGCTTCAGCGCATCCTGCTGCCCCGTCGTCGAATCGATCGCTTCGGCCAGCGCGTCGATTGCCGGCGCGATCCGCGCGAGCAACCGCTCGCCCGCCGCATTGGGCAACATCGCCTGATGCCGCCGGTCGAACAGCGATTGCCCGACGAATCGCTCCAGCGCCTGCACCCGCCGGCTCAGCGCAGGCGACGACAGCGCCAGTTCCTGCGCCGCTGCCTTGACGGACCCCAGCCGCGCGACCTGCACGAACGCCTCGACGGCAGTCAGCGGTGGCAGACGACGCATATTTCCCCTCCCGGTCCCTGCAACTCACGATTGCACGCCCTGCATGCGTGTCTCACAATCCTGCATTTGCAACAAATGTGGCGGTGCAGCAAAAGGATCGGGCCTTTCAGGCATCCTCTCCTAAAACTTTACGGGCTGCTCCTCGGGGTGGCCCTTTTTTTTGCCCGACGCGGATCACTCCGGATCAGACGACTCGCGCTGCCAGCGATAGGCCCGGTCGACCACGGCGACCGCCACCGAATAGCGCGCATACCACCGCGCCCGCCCCGCCCACTGGATCAGGCCGTGCGCCGGGTCGTCGCGCCAGGCCGCGGCCGACGCCGTGTCGCGCCAGTAACTCACCGTGATGCCGAAACCGTCCGCATCGCGCGTCGCCTCGATCCCGACATAGCCCGGCATCCGCGCGGCGGCCGCGTCCATCGCCGCGGCCGCCGCGGCATAGCCCGCCCGATCGTCCGCGGTCCGCTGGCTGCTGAAGATCACCGCGACCATTCCGGCACTTATCGCTGTCATTGCCGTTACGTAACGAAGGACAACGGTTTCCGCCATGCCTGCGGCTTGCTATTGGCCACGTCTTTTGCGAACGGTGCCGACTGTTCTGCTGCGTTTCTCGGGAGTTTCCATGCCTTCATCGTCCGCAGACCAGGTGCTCGCCGATCCGGCCAAGCGGCGCGAGCCCGGTCCACTGGGCATGTTCTTCCGGGAATTCCTGAAACATCCGGTCATGGTCGGGTCGATCATCCCGTCGTCGGACAAGCTGATCGCGCGGATGCTGAAGCCGGTCGACTGGGCGAACACGAAGCTGTTCGTGGAATATGGCCCCGGCGTTGGCACCTTCTGCCCCGCCATCCTGGAACGCATGGCCCCCGATGCACAGCTGATCGCGATCGATACGAACCGCGACTTCGTCGGTTATCTCGGCCGCCGCTTTACCGATTCGCGGTTCCGCCCCGTGCTCGGCTCCGCGGCGGACGTCCGCTCGATCATCGCCGAACACGGCCATGACCATGCCGACTATATCCTGTCCGGCCTGCCCTTCTCCACGCTGCCCGCCGGCATCGGCCCGCGGATCGCCGCCGAAACGCACGACGCGCTCCGCCCCGGCGGCGCGTTCCTGGTCTATCAGTTCAGCCCGCGGGTGAAGGATTTCCTCGTCCCGCATTTCCGCCGCATCGACCACGCGTTCGAACCGATCAACATCCCACCGGCGCAGCTATACTGGTGCTGGAAGGACTGACCTAACCTGCCGGACGGCCGATCAACGGCCGTCCACGCCGAAGTTCAGCCGCCGCGTCACGTTCCCGTCGATCACCGCGACGATGAAATAGGCCACCCCCCACTGCACGCGGCGGAACCAGCCCACTTGGTCATGCTCCGCCATCGTGACAACATGGCTCTCCGCCGCCTCCCCCGCGAAATACGCGCGCATATGCGCGGCGAAGGCCGGGTCCTCGATCCGCAGCATCATCTCCAGGTTCAGGTACAGGCTGCGCACGTCGAAATTGGCCGATCCGATGTGGACCACATCGTCGATCACGAACAATTTGCTGTGCAGCTTGGTCGCGCCATATTCCAGCACGCCGACGCCGCGCTTCAGCAGCCGCTGATAACAATGCCGCGTCGCTGCGATCGTCGCATTGTTGTCGGACTTGCCCGCGGTCATGACGGTCGCCTGGCCGCCGCGCTTCACGATCCGCTCGATCCGCCGCAGCATCGCCGGGTTGGGCGCGAAATAGGCCGCGATCATGTCCAGCCGCCGTGCCCGCGCCATGTCCCACTTCACCACCAGCGCCCACGGGCTCAGCCGCCGCGTCGGGCCGCCGAACAACCAGCGCAGCCGTCCACCCGGATGCGTCTCGCTATGCCGCTTCAGGATCGTGCGCAGGTCGCGAAACTTCCCCGCCGGCGCCCGCGTCCAGCCGAGCAGCGCGTCGTAATAACCCGCCAGCCGCGCCGCCGCGTCGCCCTCGACCAGCAACCCCAGGTCGCGCCATGCCCCGTCCGCGACCGTCCCGAAATAATCATCCTCCACGTTGAACCCGCCGATCAGCGCGCGCGCCTCGTCCGCCAGCGCCAGCTTCTGGTGATTGCGCAGCAGGTACCGCCGCCCGAACCGCGCCTCGTACCGGCACACGCCCCCGCCCGCCGCGACCAGCGCCTCGAAGAACCCTGCGCCGGCCGCATCGCCGAACCCGTCGACGATCATGTCCACCTGCACGCCGCGCTGCGCCGCGCGCACCAGCGCATCTCGCACCGCCCGCCCCGCTCGGTCATCGGCATAGATATAATAGAGCAGCCGCAGCGTCCGCGCCGCCCCGTCGATCAGCGCGATCAACGCCTCCAGCCGCTCCGGCCCGTCGGGCAACAGCGTCAGCCGGTCACCGTCCACGGTGAAGGTGGGTCTGTCTTCGGTCATCCGCACCGCCTAGCACCGTCATCATGTCGGTACGACTACGCAACCGGCGATGGCGCATTCCTTGCCTTTGCGCACCGATGCTGCTAACCGCCCGCGCTTGCATTCATGCTCGAAACTATAGCGGAGCGACATCATGGCGCGCGTCACTGTCGAAGATTGCGTCGACAAGATCCCCAACCGCTTCGACCTGGTCCTGGCCGCCGCACAGCGCGCGCGCCAGATTTCGGGCGGCGCCGAACTGACGATCGATCGCGATCGCGACAAGAACCCGGTCGTCGCCCTGCGCGAGATCGCCGAGGAAACCGTCGTGCCGCACGATCTGGAAGAAGGCATGATCCAGGGCCTCCAGCGCGTCCGGATGGACGATGACGACGCGGTCGATGAAATGGGCTCGCTGTCGCAGTCGGCCGAGGCGCTCCGCCTCACCGCCGCCGCACCGCCCCGCAACCAGAATGTCGGCGGCGACTACGAGTAATCGCTTCTAGGCCCCTTCTCTCTGGAGGGGGGGCAAGGTGGTGGCGACGAGCGGCTTGATGCCGAATCGTCGCCAACCAAAGTATGACATTCTCCCCACCCCCACGCTTTCCCGTTGCATCCCGGCCCCGCCCCGCCACATGGTGTGACGGTGCTGAGACAATATGAACTGGTCGATCGGGTCCTGGACTACGATCCGCAAGCCGACGAGGCGATGCTCAACCGCGCCTACGTCTTTTCGATGCAGGCCCACGGGTCGCAGAAACGCGCCAATGGCGACCCGTATTTCAGTCACCCGATCGAGGTGGCCGGCATCCTGACCGACCTGCGGCTCGACGACGAGACGATCGTCACCGCCATCCTGCACGACACGATCGAGGATACGGTCGCCACCTACGACCAGATCGAGAAGGGCTTCGGCACCTCCGTCGCGCGGTTGGTCGACGGCGTGACCAAGCTGTCTCGGATCGAGGCGCAGACCGAGAACGAGCGCGCCGCCGAGAACCTCCGCAAGTTCCTGCTCGCCATGTCGGACGATATCCGCGTTCTGCTCGTGAAGCTCGCCGACCGGCTCCACAACATGCGCACGCTCCACTTCATCCCGAAGCCGGAGAAGCGCCGCCGTATCGCGCGCGAGACGATGGAGATCTACGCGCCGCTCGCCGAGCGGATCGGCATGTACGAATTCATGAAGGAGATGCAGACGCTCGCCTTCCGGGAACTCGAACCCGAAGCCTACGAATCGATTACCAAGCGGCTCGAGCAGCTGAAGTCCGGCGGCGGCGACCGCATCGCGCGCATCTCGTCCGGCATCGTTACCCTGCTCGGCCGCCAGGGCATCGTCGCCGAGGTCACCGGCCGCGAGAAACATCCCTATTCGATCTGGCGCAAGATGGCCGAGCGCCACATCAGCTTCGAACAGCTGTCCGACATCATGGCGTTCCGCATCGTCGTGAAGGATGTCGAGCAATGCTACCGCACGCTCGGCCTGATCCACCAGCGCTGGCCGATGGTCCCCGGCCGGTTCAAGGACTATATCTCCACGCCCAAGCGCAACGGCTACAAGTCGCTCCACACTTCGGTGATCCATTCGGAAAAGGCGCGGATCGAGATCCAGATCCGCTCGACCGACATGCACGACCAGGCCGAAATCGGCCTCGCCAGCCACTGGGCCTACAAGCAGAAGGAAAGCGCGGACACGCAGGTCAGCTGGATCCGCGACCTCGTCGAAATCCTCGACCATGCCGACACGGCGGAGGAGGTCCTCGAACATACTCGCATGGCGATGTACCAGGACCGGATCTTCGCCTTCACCCCGACCGGCGAGCTGATCCAGCTGCCCAAGGGCGCCACCCCGGTCGATTTCGCCTACGCGCTCCACACCGATCTCGGCGACCAGACGGTCGGCGCCAAGGTCAACGGCCGCGTCGTGCCGCTCCGCACGCCGATCCTGAACGGCGACCAGGTGCAGATCCTGCGGTCCAAGGCGCAGGAGCCCGAGCCGGGCTGGATGAGCTTCGTCACCACCGGCAAGGCGCGCGCCGCCATCCGCCGCTTCGTCAAGCACAAGGAACGCGACGAGACGGTCGCCCTCGGTCGCAAATTCTACGAGGAGATCGTCAAACGCCTCCCCGCCCAGCTCGGCAGTGAGGCGCTCGGCAACGCGGTCAAGCGCCTGCAACTACCCGACGGCGACGCTCTGATGGAGGCGATCGCGCGCAAGCACCTGACCGACGAACAGGTCATGGAGGCGCTGATGCCCGGTGCCGGCGGCGGCGACGTCACCGTCGTCCGTCCGCAGCGCGAGGCGATCTCGATCAAGGGCCTGACCCCCGGCGTGGCGTTCAAGCTCGCCACCTGCTGCCACCCCGTCCCCGGCGACCGCATCGTCGGCCTGCGCCGGCCGAACGCGGCGGTCGAGGTCCACGCGATCGACTGCCCCGAACTGGCGGACGGCATCGACGCGGACTGGGTCGATCTCGCCTGGGGCGACGGCTCGGATGGCGGCACCGCGCGACTGTCGGTCATCGTCAAGAACGAACCCGGCTCGCTCGGCGCGATGTCCAGCATCCTGGGATCACAGGGCGCCAACATCATCAACCTGGCGCTCTTCCACCGCGACGCCAGCTTCCACACCTTCCACCTCGCCCTCGAAGTCCGCGACCGCCCTCACGTCATGCGCATCCTCGCCGCCCTCCGCGCCGCCGACGCCGTCGCCCAAGCGGAGCGGTTGTAGAGAGCGCAACAAAAAGCCCCCTCCCTTTCAAGAGTTGCGCGTCCTGTCAGGTCGGGATTGCCACCGGCAATCCCGACCTGACAGGACGCGCAACTGGGTTGGGGGTGGGTGCAACAGCTCCCCAAAAGCGAAAATTCAGGTAAAGTGCTCGGCCAAGGCGACACTAACCAACCCGTTCGCTTCGAGCATGTTCGCTGTGTTCGAAGTGAGGGCCCTGCTCCGTCGTGCCCGCACCATACGAACGGCCTTCGGCGTTGACAGTTCTCGACAGGCGGCGGCAGATGCCGAACGAACGAGGACCATATCAATGTCGAGAAAGCCCACATCGCTCTTCACGCCATGAACTTCATCGTTCTTGGCTTCATGGCGCTCGCGTTTCTTGGTATTCTCGCATTGGGCGCGCTGCCCGAAACCGGGGGAAAGCCCGCCAACGGCATGGACCCGGCCGCGCCCGGAGCATCCGCACCGGCCGCAGGTGGAGAACCGCCCGCAACGGCACCGACACCGTAGTCGGTCCAATCATGCGTCATGCCGCCCGCCCTCGGCGCAAGAATGGCGTAAGATGACGGTTTTCGATCCCGTAATGGTGAAGATCTGTCACCGGTAGGCAACAAGCCTGCAATCGCACCCGCGCCCACCAACATATCAATCCATCATCCCCAGCCATTCTTGATCCGCAAAGTGGACACCCCGAAAGCGGAAAGTCCGCAAACGCCCAGAACCGGACGGTTGCATCGGCCTCAATCCTTGCAGGGTTCTTCCCAAACCGGCATGCGTTACCTGACTTCGGGACAGGATGCTGGAGCTTGGAAGGGATCGCCTTGGTGGAGGAACTGCGCGACGACTGGCTCCGCGAAGGCCTGGGCTCCGGCGGGAAGGGGATCAGCATCAGCGACCTGCGCCGCATCCCGCTATCCTTCGTTCTGACGCTGGAGACGGAGGCCTTCTCGAGCGCCGTCTTCGGGACGCAGAAGCAGGTGGCAGCCGCGCTCGCCGCCATTCCGCCCGAGCGGAGGCATGTCCTGGCCCTCTCCCTCCTGCTCCAGGGCTGGTACGCGCACATGCCGTCGCGCGAGGCTTTCCGGCACCTTTTCTACGGCCACTGGGGCAATGCGGCGCCGGAAGCGGCGGACGCCCTGGCCGCCGCCGGCGCTACCCGGCAGGAAGAAGCGCTGCGGAAGGCCATCGCCCTGTTCCGTTCGCCCTTCCCCCGGCAGCAGCACCTCCGCCACAAGCTTCTGGGGGAGTATTGGGGGCCGCCGACCGAGGCCACCTCCGCCCTGGCCGAACTCGGCGAAGTTCTCGGTCCGCGCGAGGAGCTGGTTCGTGCCACCGCTGTCCTTGTCGAGGCGCCCGGCCTCTCGGTGTGGTTCGAGGAGGCGTGCCGGGCTCTGAAGCCTGCGGACCGGCTCGGCTGGCTAATCGACACCTTGCTGACCCGCTTCGTCTCGGGCCGGGGCACGCCGAAGAAGGTCGCGGCCCTGCCCGATCCCTACCGCGCCCTCCTCCTCGCGGCCTATGCCGAGGCGGAGATCTCCAATGGCGGGGTGCACCAGTACATGACCAACAGTTCCGGCACCCTGGCGCCGCAGGCCGTCGAGGCCTTCGACACAATCGGCTTGCCGGACCACGCGGCGGTGATCGCAAAGGCGGTGGCAATGTTTCCCGATCCCTTTCCTGCCAATCCCGGCAAGCACCAAGCCCAGCAGGCACGCGAGGCCGAAAAGAGGACCGGCGAGCCGTGGTCGGACTGGGACGAGGAACTTGCCGGTCTGACGAAGGGCTGGAAGGGCCGAGCGGTGGGTCCCGCCATCCGCGCATACGCCCGGCGCGAAGGCGCCGTGCCCGCCTGAACGGCCTCCCCCTCCGGAAACTCCGTTCGAGGATCACGAGAAGTTAATGACTGCTTCCCACCAATTCCCGTCATTCGGTGCGGCCTTCAACGGCAGTGCTGGAAACGCACCATGGGGGCACGACGAGGGGCGCGTTACACTGTACATCATCACGCGTCCGATCCGGAGCGTCGGGTTCAAACGTTGTTGCGCCCGCTTCTGCTGCAAGTCGGAAAGAAGTCGGACGTGATCACAGCCTAATACCGTGTCGACTCCAATCACGCCGAGCCCCACCCAAACTCAGAAAGCAGCAATCCCGGTAATCGCCCGCCCCAGGATCAACGCATGCACATCGTGCGCGCCCTCATACGTATTCACCGTCTCCAGGTTCATCATATGCCGCATCACGCCATATTCGCCGGAGATCCCGTTCCCGCCGTGCATGTCCCGCGCCGCCCGCGCGATATCGAGCGCCTTGCCGCAATTGTTGCGCTTCACGATCGAGACCATCTCCGGCGCGAACCGCCCCTCGTCCATCAACCGTCCGACCCGCAGCGAGGCCTGCAGCCCCAGCGCGATCTCGGTCTGCATGTCGGCGAGCTTCTTCTGGTACAGCTGCGTCGCCGCCAGCGGCCGGCCGAACTGCTTGCGGTCCAGCCCATATTGCCGCGCCGCGTGCCAGCAATACTCCGCCGCCCCCATCGTGCCCCAGCTGATTCCGTAGCGCGCGCGGTTCAGGCACCCGAACGGCCCCTTCAACCCGGCGACGTTGGGCAGCAGCTGCTCTTCGCCCACCACCACGCCGTCCATCACGATCTCGCCGGTCACCGACGCGCGCAGCGACAGCTTGCCGTCGATCTTCGGCGCGGACAGTCCGGCCATGCCCTTGTCCAGAATGAACCCGCGGATCGCGCCGTCATGCACATCGGACTTCGCCCATACCACGAACACGTCGGCGATCGGCGCGTTGCTGATCCAGGTCTTGGCCCCGGTGATGCGGTACCCGTCCGCTACCTTCTCCGCGCGCGTCGTCATGCCGCCGGGGTCGGACCCGGCCTCCGGCTCGGTCAGCCCGAAACAGCCGATATATTCGCCCGTCGCCAGCTTCGGCAGGTAGCGCATCCGCTGCTCCTCCGATCCGAACGCGTGGATGGGGTACATCACCAGTGACGACTGCACCGACATCATCGAGCGGTATCCGCTGTCGATCCGCTCCACCTCGCGCGCGACGAGGCCATAGGCGACATAGGACGCGCCCACCCCGCCATATTGTTCCGGCACCGTGGGCCCGAGCAGGCCGAGCGCACCCATCTCGCGAAAGATCGCCGGGTCGGTATGCTCGTCGCGGAACGCCGCCACGATCCGCGGGGCCAGCTTCTCCTGAGCATAGGCCGCGGCGGTATCGCGCACCGCGCGCTCTTCGTCGCTCAGCTGATCGTCCAACAGGAACGGATCCGCCCAGTCGAACTGCCCCATGCCACCTGCCGCCACACCCATGCTCCTCGTCTCTGCTTTCGGCCTAAATCGGGCTTTCGCAGCACAAGTGCAATGGGCGCGGCGGCCCGGCGGCGGGCCGCGCCTTAGCCCACGCTCACCCCATAGTTGCGCGCCAGCGGCGCAAGCCCACCGGCATAGCCCTGCCCGACCGCGCGGAACTTCCAGTCGCTGTTGTGGCGGTACACCTCGCCGAAGATCATCGCCGTCTCGGTCGATGCGTCCTCGGCCAGGTCGAACCGCGTGATCTCGCGTCCCGTCGCGTCGTTGACGATCCGGATGAACGCGTTGGCCACCATCCCGAAATTCTGGCGCTTGGTTTCGCCTTCGTGGATCGTGACGGTGATCGCCACCTTCTGCACGTCGGCCGGCACGCGGCTCAGGTCGACCTTCAGCGCCTCGTCGTCGCCGTCGCCCTCACCGGTGCGGTTGTCGCCGGTATGCTCGACCGCACCGTCGGCGGACTTCAGGTTGTTGTAGTAGATGAAGTCCGCGTCGCTCCGCACCCGGTCCGTACCGCTCAGCAGGAACGCGCTGGCATCCAGGTCGAACGCGCTGCCGTCGGTGGACCGCGTGTCCCACCCCAGCCCGATCAGGATCCGGGTCAGCCCCGGCTCCTCCTTCGACAAACTGACATTACCGCCCTTGGACAGACTGATCGACATGGTTCATTCTCCTTGAGGAAGTGTTTGAAGCGGATGGCCCGTGGGCCCGACGGGGACCGGCGCACGCCGGTTGTGCGCGACGGAGGCGAGGAACGAGACGCCGATCAGCCCCGCGCCGATCAGGCCGGTCACCGTCTCCGGGATCTCGAACCGCGCGGACAGCAGCATGATGATCGCCAGCGCCAGGATCGCGTAGAACGCGCCATGTTCCAGGAACCGGTATTCCGACAGCGTCCCCTGATCGACCAGCATGACCGTCATCGACCGCACGAACATCGCCCCGATCCCGAGGCCGAGCGCGATCACGAACAGGTTGTTGGACAGCGCGAACGCCCCGATCACCCCGTCGAACGAAAAGGACGCGTCGAGCAGTTCGAGGTACAGGAACGATGCGAAACCGGACCGCACGACCATGCCGGTCGCGTCCTCCGCGCCCTCCATCAGCCCGCCGAACGCATCGACCGCGATATAGGCGACCAGCCCGAGCAGCCCGGCGGTCAGGAACGTCAGCGCATCGGCCGGCGCCACCACGCGCGACATGGTGTAGAGCGCCAGCAGCACGATCCCGATCCGCATCGCCGGCACATGGCCCAGCCGCCCCAGCCCGCTTTCGACCCCGCCGATCCAGTGGACGTCCTTCTCGTCGTCCAGGAAGAAGCTCAGCCCCACCATCGCCAGGAAAGCGCCGCCGAACCCGGCGATGCCGACATGCGCGCCGGTGATGATCCGCTCGTACGTCTCCGGCTCCGTCGCGGCCAGCCGCAGCGCCTCGACCGGCCCCAGCCGTGCCGCGATGCCGACGATGATCAGCGGGAACAGGATGCGCATCCCGAACACCGCGATCGCGATGCCCCAGGTCAGGAACCGCCGTCGCCACACCGCGTCCATGTCGCGCAGCACCGTTGCATTCACCACCGCATTGTCGAACGACAACGACACCTCAAGCACGCCCAGCACCAGCACGATCCACACGACGGACAGCATCCCGCCCAGCGTCCCGCTCATCCCCCAGCCGAGCCACGCGGCCAGCGCCAGGCTGACCCCCGTGAACAGCAACGATCCCTTGTAGTAACGCAGCATTTACAGTCCCCCAGTGTCGCTAGACCCCCGCCCCCGGGGATCCGGCCCGTTCAGTCCTTGCGCCCCGCGGTCCAGCGCAGGCCGAAGCCGAACCGCTTGTCCAGCGCCTGCTGATCCGCGAAATACTCGACGATCCGCGTGGCTTTCAGCGCGCCGCGGTCGTTCTCGATCATCGCCACACCGCACAGCCGCTTGGCGTTGCGGCCCTCGGTCATGCGCACCTCGATCGGCGGCTGGTCGGGCATCGTCACCGTCACGACGCCGTCGGTCGCCTGCCAGTTCGGCACGCCGTCGTAGATGTTGGCGAACAGCATGATCCGCTTGATCTTGGGCCAGTGCGCGCCGTTGATCCGGATCGTCTCACCCGCCGAAACGTCACCCGTCCGGTCGTCGCCCGACAGTTCGATATACGGTTCCCGGTCGTAGCTGCCGAACGCATCGCCCAGCGCCTGCACCACATGCGTCCGCCCGTTGGTCAGCTCGAACAGGCACCCCAGGTCCAGGTCGATCGCGGTCTTCGCGCCGAAGATGCCCTTGCTCCCGGCCGACCAGTTCAGGTTGACGACGATCTCGCCGAAATCCGCGCCCTTCTTGGCCAGGCTGACGCTCTGCCCCGCCTTCTCCAGCGAGACTTTCTTCAACGAAACCGGCGGCGCGGGCGGCGGCGGTGGTGGAGCCGGCGGAGTCGGCGCAGGCCGCGCGCTTTCCTCCGCCACGTCGATCCCGAACGAGCGCGCCAGCGCCGGCAGCCCGCCATTATAGCCCTGCCCCACCGCGCGGAACTTCCACGCGCCCTGCCGGCGGTACAGCTCGGCAAACGTCATCGCGCTCTCGGTCGCGCCCGACAGCTCCGGCCGGAACGTCAGCGCGGGCGTGCCCGGCGTCGCCGCCGACGCTGCGCTCACCACCGCGGCGGACAGCATCGCCAGCGTCTGCCCGCGCACCGCGGCGTCGTGCACCGTCACACACAGCGCGATCCGCTCGATCTCCGCCGGCACCCGCGCCAGGTCGATCGCGAAACCGCCGCGCGCGCCGATCCCCGCATCGAACCGCACCGCGCCGCCCGCCCCCGACGGCTGGTTGTAGAATATCATGTCGGCATCGCTGCGCACGCGCCCGGCCGCGGTCAGCGGATAAGCGGAGATATCCGCCTCCACAGCGCGCCCGGTCGGCACGTTCCACCCGAACGCCAGCACCAGTCGGTCGCCCGGCACGGCGGCGTTCCCGCCACGGACCAGATCCGTCACGCCGCCACCGCCCGTCGCCGGGCGCCCCCCGATCCGTTCATACCGCCCCCCGCACCGGCATCGTCGCCGCGGCAGTCAAATTCCACGTCGGCCGGTGGATGGGAAGTGCTGTTCGCACAGGAGAAAGGTCCATAACGGATGTAGTGTAATATACTCTCTGTACCGGCTTGACCGTTGCTTGCGGATATCTATCGTAACGGGGCTACAGGCCCGCGCAGGGACTTGTCACCGGGGGGTCCACGCGCGCGATGACTATCGAACATGATCGGCTGGTCGCGCTGATCGACTATGTCGCCGCAACGGAGCGCGACCGGCTCACCATCGTCAGCGACGTCGCGGACTATCACGGCCTGCGCGCCGCGGGGGACGATATCGCGCGGATGCCCGGCGTCGTGGTCGATGCGCGGACCGACGACGACCCCGTCTGGCTCAGCGTCGACCGGCTCGCCCGCCACGCGCCGCCGGTCCCCGCCGACGCCGAACTCGCGCTCTGGCTCGATCAGCCCGACGCGATCGAGACCCGCCCGACGCTCCACGACGCGCGCCCGACCGAGGCGCTCCGCAAGGCCGGGCTGATCGGCTCGGACGACCGGGCGGGCCAGGCGCTCACGCCGCTGGCCGACTATCCGCACCGCGACCGCGTCACTGCGCGGCTGACCGATCATGTCCGCGAAACCTGGAACGGCTGGGCACTGGAGGAACGGCCGCGCCGCCGCGCGATCGCCTTCTACAACGCGCTGTTCGCGCTGCGCCAGGCGCTCGACGGCGCCGCGGCCGCACCCGTCGAACTGGTCTGGGGCATCGGCCCCGCGCGCTGGACCCGGCCGCAGGGGCGGCTCCACCATCCGCTGCTCACCGTCGCGATGGACCTGAGCATCGACCCCGCCACGCACGTCATCCGCCTCCGCCCGCGCAGCGCGACGCCGCCCGCGATCGAAAGCGACCCGCTCGATGCGCTGGAACTGCCCGCCGTCGACGAATGGCGGCGCGCCACGCGCATCGCGCTCGACCGGCTGGCGACAGACGAGGACGGCGACGGCCTGACCCCGTTCGATCCCGACGGCTACGCGCCGATCCTGCGCCACGCGGTCGCGCTGTTCGACGCGGACGGGCTGTATCTGCCCGATCATGACGGTGTCTCGCCGCCCGGCGACGGCGTCCTGTCGGTCGGTGGCGGCTGGATGCTGTTCGAACGGACGCGCCGCGCCACGATGCTGATGGACGATTTGCGCGCCTTCCGCTCGCAACTTGCCGACCCGGTCGATCCGGCGCAGATCCCGCCAGCGGTCCGCGCACTGCTGATCGATCCGGACACCACGCGCGCCGATCCGCCGCAGTCCCCCTATCGCGGCGTCTCGACCGTGCCCGGCGTCACCAGTTCGGACGGATCGGGCGCGGACCTGTTCTTCCCCAAACCGTTCAACCGCGAACAGGTGGAGGTGATCCAGCAACTCGCCCACCGCCCCGGCGTCGTGGTGCAAGGGCCGCCCGGCACCGGCAAGACGCACACCATCGCCAACATCGTCAGCCATTATCTGGCGCTCGGCAAACGCGTCCTGGTCACCTCGCAAAAGGCGCCCGCGCTGAAGGTCCTGCGCGCGCAACTCCCCGCCTCGGTTCGCCCGCTCGCGGTCAGCCTGCTCGACAGCGACCGCGACGGCCTGCGCCAGTTCCAGGAATCGGTCGATATCATCGCCGAACGGCTGCAACGCATCCGCCCCGCCGAAAACACGCGCCAGATCGCGGAGACCGACGCGCGCATCGACCTTCTCCACCGCGGCCTCGCGCAGGTCGATCGGCAGGTCGAGGATATCGGCCGCACCGCCACCGCCACGGTCGAAATCGACGGCAGCATGATCGACCCCGCCAGCGCCGCGCGCGAACAGATGGCCGATCCGGCGCTCGCGCTCTGGCTGCCCGACCCGATCGACACGATCCGATCGCACGAGGCTGCGTTCGACGATGCCGACATCACCGACCTGCGCACCGCACGAAAGTCGGTCGGCCCACGGTTGAACGCGCTCGGCCTCGTCCTCCCGTCCGCGCTCCCCGACGACACCGCACTGATCGCGCTGCACGACGCGCTGGCGGAGGCGGAGGCGATCCGCCGCGAAACGTCCGCCGCCGCTGCACTCGCGCCCGACGCCACCCCCGAACGGCTGGCCAACGCCGCCCACGTGCTCGCCCGGCTCACCGATCTCCACCGCGAAATCGGCGAGGGCCCGCATGGCTGGACCGCCGCCGTCCTCGCCGACCTGCGCCGCAACCAGGTCGCGGACGGGCTCGTCGCACTCGAGGGGCTGGCCGACGACATCGCCCACGTGGTCGCCGAAACGCGCCACTTCCTGACCCGCCCGGTCGACCTGCCCGACGGCGCGCTCGACGATCGCCCCTTGCGCGACCGCATCGCCGCACTGGCGCAGGGCGAGGAACCCGGCTTCCTCACCGGCCTGTTCGCCCGCGCGCTGAACCAGCGCGTCGCCGCGATCCGGCTGGTCGGCCACCCCCCAACCAACGCCGCGGACTGGGCCGAGGTCGAACGCCACCTGACCGCATCCGACGCCGCGCTCCGGCTCCGCGCCGCCTGGAACCACGCCGCCGCACACGGCCCGCTCGATCCGGTGGCCGCCACGGGTCCCGGCGTCGCCGAACCGATGCGCCGCCAGCTCGCCCGAATCGCTTTGCTCCGAACGCTGGTCGAACAGGAACGCGCAGTCGACGCCAAACTCCGCCGCCTCGTCCCCGGCTGGCGCGGCACCGTCATGGGTGGCACGATCGGCGACGACACCGCGATCCGCGCAATCGCCGACACGCTCGACCACCACCGCCAGCGCATCCACCTGCTCGGCGCCCAAACCCAACGCCAGTCGCTCCTCGTGACCCTCAAGCCCGTGATCGGCCCACTCGGCGACGGCCTCCGCGCCGTGGCCGAACGGGTCGGCAACCCGGACGCGGACGCCGCCACCCTCCGCACCGACTGGCGCACGCTGCTCGCCGAACGCGACGCCATCGCCGCACTCGCCCCGCATTTCGCCACCATCGCGCGCGTCACCGAACTGATCGCCGAAAGCGGCGCCCCCCCTGGGCCGAACAGCTTCGCACCGACCCCGTGACCGGCATCGAGGACCCGCTCACTCCCGGCGACTGGCGGCAACGCTGGCGGTTGCGGCGGATCGCCAGCTGGCTCACCCGCATCGACCGCCACGGCGCGCTGGCGGAGGCTGGGCACCGCCGCGGCGAACTCGAACAACAGCTCCGCCGCGCCTATGAGGAGGCGATCGAGCTGCGCAGCTGGGGCCGCCTGGCGGAACAGGCGAGCGACCAGGTCCGCGCCGCACTCGCCGCCTACGCGCAGGCCATGCGCCGCATCGGCAAGGGCACCGGCATCAAGGCCGGCCGCTACCGCGAGGACGCCCGCGTCGCCGCCGACCGCGCGAAGGCAGCACTCCCCTGCTGGATCATGCCGCACTACCGCGTGTCCGAATCGCTGCCCCCCGAACTCGGCCTGTTCGATCTCGTCATCGTCGACGAAGCGTCGCAATCGACCGTCGCCGCGCTCCCCGCCCTGCTCCGCGCCAAACAGGTGCTGATCGTCGGCGACGACCGCCAGGTCACGCCCGACGCCGGCTTCCGGCCGGAGGCGCGCATGAACGAACTCGCCCAGCGCCATTTGTCGGGCCAGGTCCAGGACTACCGCTCCGTCCTGCGCGAGGAGAAATCGCTCTACGACCTCGGCACCGTCGTCTTCGCGGGCGGTGCGATCATGCTGAAGGAGCATTTCCGCTGCGTCGCGCCGATCATCGAATACTCGAAGGCGCAATTCTACAGCCACCAGCTCGTCCCGCTCCGCCTCCCCTCCGCCTCGCAACGCCTCGATCCGCCGCTGATCGACATCCTGGTCGAAGACGGCGTCCGGCGCGGCAAGACCAACCCGGCGGAGGTCGACTGCATCGTCGAGGAGATCGGCCGCATCGTCGCCGACCCGGCGATGGCCGGCCGCTCGATCGGCGTCACCACTTTGCTCGGTCACGAACAGGCCGCAGCACTCTTCGCCGCGATCGAACGCACCCACGGCGTCGACACGATGCTGGCGCACGACATCCGCATCGGCGAACCGAGCGCCTTCCAGGGCGACGAACGCGACATCATGTTCGTCTCAATGGTCGCGGACCGCGGCAGCAGCGCGCTGTCCGGCGCCGCCTACGACCAGCGGTTCAACGTCGCCGCCTCCCGCGCCCGCGACCGCATGATCCTGGTCCGCTCGGTCGAACCGGAGGACCTCAAGCCCGCCGACCAGCTCCGCCGAGCGCTGATCGACCATTTCCGCGCGCCCTTCGCCACCGACCCCGCCGTGACGGAGGCCGCGCGCGACCGCTGCGAATCGGGCTACGAGCGCGAAATGTTCGATCTGCTCGTCCAGCGCGGCTACCGCGTCGATACGCAGGTCCGGGTCGGCAACAGCCGCATCGACATGGTGGTGGAGGGCGCGGACGACCGCCGCCTCGCGATCGAATGCGATGGCGACATGTGGCACGGCGCGGATCGCTGGCCCGACGACATGGCGCGCCAACGCATGCTCGAACGCGCCGGCTGGACGATCTGGCGCTGCTTCGCCAGCCGCTTCGTCCGCGACCGCGACGCCGCCATGGCCGACCTCGTCGCCACACTCACCGCACGCGACATCTACCCCGTCGCCCACGGCCAGGACCGCCCCACGACCCGCCACACCGAACACCGCCGCTGGCGCCCCGGCGGCAGCGAACCGATCGAAGCGCCGGAGGCGGAGCACGTCCCCTACGCGCACCTCGTGCCGATGGACGCGTTCTGACCCAGACTAACCCAAAACCCGTCCATCCCGAGCGAAGTCGAGGGACCCGTCGAGCAAAGCCGAGACGAGCAACAGCACCCCTCGGCTGCGCTCGGGGAAACGTGCCTCGACTTCGCTCGGCATGGACGGGTCTAGTGTGATTCCATCTGACGTCATTATGCTCAGGGCATGGATCCAACCGGCGCACCCCCCAAGGACAAAATGACAGCACCCCTTTCCGCCACCCCGCGTTAAACGCCCTGATGCCTCCCCGCCTCCTCCTCACCGGCCTTGCCAAGTCCGTCCCCGGCGGGCGCACGCTGTTCCAGGGCCTCGACCTCACCGTCGGCCCCGGTGAGTTAGTCGCGATCATGGGCGAATCCGGCGTCGGCAAGTCCACCCTGCTCAACATCATCGCCGGCCTCGACAAACCCGACACCGGCACGGTCGCGGTCGAAGGGGCCGCACTGTCCGAAATGGACGAGGCCGCCGCGACCAATCTGCGCCGCGACCGCATCGGCTTCGTGTTCCAGGCCTTCCACATCCTGCCCTACCTCACGCTCCGCCAGAACGTAGCGCTGCCGCTTGCGCTCGGCCGCACCGCCGCGCGCGCCGCCACCGCCCGCGCCGATGCGATGCTCGAGCTCGTCGGCCTGCCCACCCGTGGCGCGGACTATGCGCGCGACCTGTCGGGCGGCGAGCTGCAGCGCGTCGCCATCGCCCGCGCGCTCGTCCACGATCCCGCGCTGATCCTGGCGGACGAGCCGACCGGCAACCTCGACCCCGAAACCGCCGACCGCATCCTCGCGCTGTTCGCCGATGCGGTGCGCAGCCGCGGCGCCGCCGCCGTCATCGTCACGCACAGCCTGGTCGCCGCCGCCGTCGCGGATCGCACGCTGCGGCTCACCGCCACCGGCCTCGTCCCCCATGACGGCTGAGCCACGGTCGGGCGGCATAGCGCCGCCGCGTGCGCTCCGCTGGATGATCCTCGGCGAATGGCGCGCGCATCCGGCCCGCGTCATCACCGCGGCACTCGCCATCGCGGTCGGCGTCGCACTCGGCTTCGCGGTTCACCTCATCAACGGCTCCGCGCTCGACGCATTCGGCCAGGCGGTCCGCGCGGTGAACGGCGCGGCCGACCTGCAGGTCCGCGCCGCCACCCCGGCCGGCATGGACGAGGCGCTCTACCCGGAGGTCGCCCTCCACCCCGGCGTCGCGGATGCCAGCCCCGTGGTCCAGCTCAAGGCCACCGCCGCAGGGGCCGACCTCACCCTGCTCGGCCTCGACATCCTACGCGCCGGACAGGTCACCCCCGCGCTTGTCGGGCAACCGATGGGCGGCCCCGGCAGCGCGTTCGATCTCGGCGCCCTCTTCCTGTCGCGCGCCGCACTCGACGCCGTCCACCAGCGTGTCGGCGCGACCGTCGCGGTCACTGCCGCCGGCCGAACCTTCCCCCTCCGCATCGCCGGCGTCCTGCCGGGGGTCGAGGCCGGCCGCCGGATCGGCGTCATCGACATCGCCGCCGCCCAATGGCGTTTCGGACGGATCGGCCGCATCGACCGCATCGACCTGAAACTGGCCGAGGGTGCCGACGCCGCCGCGGTCCGCCGCACGCTCGCCACCGCACTCCCCCCCGCCGCGACTCTCGCCGATGCCGACAGCGACGCCCAGCAAGGTGCCGCGCTTAGCCGCGCCTACCGCGTCAACCTCGACATGCTCGCGCTGGTGGCCCTGCTCACCGGCGGCTTCCTAGTCTATTCCGCGCAGTCGCTCTCCGTCACCCGCCGATTGCGCAGCTTCGCCCTGCTCCGCACGCTCGGCCTCCCCCGCGCCGGCATCGTCGTCCAGGTCGCGATCGAGGGGCTCGTCGTCGGCCTCGTCGGCACCGCGCTCGGCCTCGCGATCGGCTACGCGCTCGCCTCGGTCGCGCTTACCCGGTTCGGCGGCGATCTCGGCGCGGGCTATTTCGGCGGCGTCGCCCCCGCGCTCGCCTTCGCCCCCGGTGCCGCCCTCCTGTTCGCAGGCCTCGGCCTCGCCGCGGCACTGGCGGGCAGCATCATTCCGGCCCGCGCCGCCGCCCGCGCAGCGCCTGCGGTGGCACTCCGCAATGCCGGCGACGTCGTCGATCCGCGCACCCCCGTCGCCTGGCGCGTGCCGCTCGCGCTCGTCGGCGCAGGCGTGGTCGCCGCCCTGCTCCCCGCAATCGGCGGCCTGCCGCTGTTCGGCTATGCCGCGATGGCGCTCGTGCTGGCCGGCGGCGTCGCGGCGATGCCATGGGCCGCACGCCTCCTGCTCGCCCCGTTCGACGCGCACGCCACCGGCCGCCCCGCCTTCGATCTCGCGATCCGCCACCTCCGCGGCGCGCCCGGTCAGGCGGCGGTCGCACTCGGCGGCATCGTCGCCAGCACCGCGCTGATGATCGCGATGGCAGTGATGGTCACCAGCTTCCGCGGTGCGGTCGACGACTGGCTCGGCGACATCCTCTCCGCCGACCTCTATCTCCGCGTCGACGGCAGCACGGGCGGCTTCGACCCCGCCGCCCAGACGCGGCTGAGCGCCGTCCCCGGTGTCGCGCGGATCGCCTTCACCCGCCAGGTCCCGCTCACGCTCGACCCCGGCCAGCCCGCCACCATCCTGATCGCCCGCCCGATCGATGCCACACTCCCGCTGATCGGCCCCACCTCCGCGGTCCCGGCCGGCACCGTCCCCGTCTGGCTGTCCGAACCCGCCTCCCGCCTCATGCACAAGTCGCGCGGCGACACGCTCGCGCTCCCGATCGGCCGCAACACGCGCTTCGCCGTCGCCGGCATCTGGCGCGACTATGCGCGGCAGCAGGGCGCGATCGCGATCGACACCGCCACCTACAGCCGGCTGACCGGCGACACGCCCCGCGACGAGGGCGCCGTCACTCTGAAGCCCGGCGCAGACCCCGCCCGCGTCCGCCGCGCGCTCATGACCGCCGCCCCGCCCGCGCTCTCCGGCCAGGTTGAGGTCGCCAGCCCCGCAACACTCCGCGCCTTCGCGCTGACCCTGTTCGATCGCAGCTTCGCGATCACCTATGTGCTCGAGGCGGTCGCGGTGCTCGTCGGCCTTGCCGGTGTCGCCACCACCGTATCGGCGCAGACCATCGCCCGCATCCGCGAATTCGGCATGCTCCGCCACATCGGCGCGGGCCGGCGCCAGATCGTCACGATGCTCGGGGCAGAGGGCGCGCTGCTCGGGGGCGTCGGCGGCGTCGCGGGGATCGCGCTCGGCCTCGGGCTGAGCCAGATCCTCATCCACGTCGTCAACCCGCAGTCGTTCAACTGGACCATGACGACGCGCGTTCCCGTCCCGCTCATCGCCGGTGTCGCCGCCTCGCTCATCGTGGCCGCCGCCGCCACCGCGATGCTCGCCGGCCGCCGCGCGGTCGCGGTCGATGCGGTCCGTGCCGTGCGAGAGGATTGGTGATGCGCCGGCTCTGGACCCTCCTTGCGCTCCTCCTGCTCGCCGCCGCGGCGCCGGTGGCCGACTTCCCGGTTGTCCGCCCCGGCGTGCCGCTCGCCTTCCCGGCGGACCACGGCGCCCACCCCGCCTACCGCACCGAATGGTGGTATGCGACCGGCTGGCTGCGCACCGCAGACGGGCGAAATCTGGGATTCCAGGTCACCTTCTTCCGCTCCCGCCTGCCCGTCGATCCGCGCAACCCCAGCGCGTTCAACCCCAGCCAGATCGTGTTCGCCCATGCCGGCCTGTCCGACCCCGCCACCGGCCGCCTCCTGCACGACCAGCGCTCCGCCCGCGCGGGCTTCGGTCTGGCGCAGGCCGCGACCGGCGACGCCGCGGTCGCGATCCGCGACTGGACGTTCCGCCGCACCTCCGCCGGCCGCTTCGAAACGCGCATCCCGGCCAAGGACTTCACGCTCGCGCTCAGCCTGACGCCCACCCAACCGCCATTCGCTCAAGGGGAGGCCGGCTACAGCCGCAAGGGTCCGAACCCCGCCGACGCCAGCCGTTACTACTCGGTCCCGCATCTGAAGGTCGCCGGCACCGTCCTGCGCGGCGGCCGCACCGTTCGCGTCACCGGCGAGGCGTGGCTCGACCGCGAATGGTCGTCGAGCTACCTCGATCCGCGCGCCGCCGGCTGGGACTGGACCGGTCTCAACCTCGACGACGGCTCCGCGCTCATGGCGTTCCGCATCCGCGCCAAGTCCGGCGGCACGCTCTGGGCGGGCGGCTCGCTCCGCCGGCCGGACGGACGCATCGTCCGGTTCGCGCCCGGCGACGTGGCGCTCACCCCGCTCCGCCGCTGGCGCTCGCCCGGCACCGGCGCTGTCTATCCGGTCGAACAACTGCTCGCCGTCCGCTTGCCCGAGGGGATCCGCCGCTACCGCCTCACCCCGCTGTTCGATGCGCAGGAACTCGACGCGCGCAGCGGCGGCCTGCCGGTCTATTGGGAGGGCGCGGTGCGCACCCAGGGCGGGCGCGGCTATCTCGAACTCACCGGCTATGTCGCGCCGCTCGCCATCTGATTTTCCCCCACCCACGTCACCGGACCGCGGATCATCCGCATGGCATCGTGCCGCCCCGTGCGCTAGGATCGGCCGATAATGGGAGCAGGCATGATGACGCGCACCGGCCGGCATAGGTCGGGCCTCATGAATCGGATCGGGCTGGCGGTTGCGGTCGCCGGCCTGCTGCTGTTCGCCGGACTCTGGATGGGCGCCCGCCGCGAAGCCGCCGCCCTGCGCGACTGGCAGACCGCGATGCTGCAACGGATTGCTCAGGCGGAGGCCAAACCCGGCGCATCCGCCCTACTCCCGAACGAAGCCGGCGAAGCGTTCGACCGGATCGTTGCCGCACGCGACGGCGCGATCGCCCGAACCGCGCTCGCCAGCGGCGCGTCCGGACCCGACCCCGCCCGCCCCACGCCCGCTGCGAACACCGAGGCCGAGATCTCGCGCCTCCGTGCCACACAAAGCACCGGCACCGCCGCTGGCGACGCGCGTATCATCGAACGCGACAGCCGCGCCGCCTGGACCGGCTGGAAATGACCGGTCGCCTTGTCCCGGCTACGATCGTGGCATGGCTCCTGACCGGTTGCGCCACAAAGCCCGTCCGCGCGGCCGCGAACATCCCGGTCCTGCTCGTCGGCCCTCCCGTCGCGAAGGCCACCACCCGGTCCAAGCCCGCCAAGCCAGCGGATACGGCAGTCACGCGCTGCCCCACCGCCGCCGACGTCCGCCGCCTCCGCGCCGCCCGCCCCAAGCCGCTCTGCCAGCAGACCATGCCCACCAGCCCGGCCGAGCGCGTCGCCCGCACCGCAGCTCAGCTCGGTCTCTACGAGGCGCGCGACGCCTGGGCCGACCAAGTCGAGGAGGCGCTCGCCCGCTGCGAACGCTGACGGGCGGCCTCGACTGGCCGCCGCGCCATACCGTTCTGCCGCGTCAGCCTTTTGGACGTGCGCCGCAAGACCGGGTCGGCCGTTCCAGTCCCGAACTTATCCCAGCGAAGGAAACCGCCATGTCCGTTGATCCGATCTACAAGACCACCGCCACCGCAACCGGCGGCCGTGACGGCTCCGCCAAATCCGACGACGGCTCCGTCGACGTGAAGCTTGTCGTGCCCAAGGAAATGGGCGGCCCCGGCGGCGTCGGCGCCAATCCGGAGAAGCTGTTCGCGGCGGGCTATTCCGCCTGCTTCCTGGGCGCGATGAAGGCCGTCTCCGGCAAGGAGGGCGTAAAGGTCCCGTCCGACGCCACCGTCACCGCCGAAATCGGCTTCGGCCCACGCTCGGAAGGGGGCTACGGTATCACTGCCGACCTGACCGTCTCGCTCCCCGGCGTCGATCGCGCGGACGGCGAAAAGCTGATGAAGGCCGCGCACGAGGTCTGCCCCTACTCCAACGCAACGCGCGGCAATGTCGATGTCGGTCTGACGTTGGCCTGATCATAAAGACCGGAGTTGCGGGAACAGTCCCACAACCCCGGTCTGGTCGCGCACTCGTTCCGAACAGTCTCCCTCAGGCGACCGCAGCCAGCGGCGGATCGGGCATCACGATCGTCGGCAGGCACCGAAAACCTGGTCGCGCCAGCAGATACCCTTGGAAATATCGCACGCCGATCTCGCGCAATACGTCATACTCCGGAACGGTTTCGATCCCCTCTGCGATCACCCTGATATCCAGAGACTCGGCGATCCGCACGACACCCTCGACGATTAGGCGACGCGGCAGGCTGGCGTCGATCCCGCGGATCAGGTCCATGTCCAGCTTGATGAAATCCGTCTGGAAGTTCGCGAGCAGCCGCAATCCCGCATGCCCTGCCCCGAAATCGTCGATCGCGGTGGCGAACCCCATCTTTCGATAACTCTCGACGATGTTCGCGACATGGTCGGTGTCCGCCATCTCCTCGCTCTCGGTGAACTCGAAGATCAGCCGGTCGGTCGGAAATTCCGTTGCATGCGCGGTCTTCAGCGTCAGTTGGATACAGGCGACGGGCGAGTAGACGGCATTGGGCAGGAAATTGATCGACAGCCGCGCCTCCGTATCGAGGATCCCGGCCGCGACTGCATCTTCGATCGCCGCCACCCGGCACTGCTGGTCGAACGCATAACGGTCCTCGGGTGCTACACTACCCAGCACCTCACCCGCACCTTCGCCACTCGGCCCACGCACCAGCGCTTCGTAGGCGAACGGCAGTCCCGTCTCGGCATCGACGATCGGCTGGAACGCCATGGCGATGTCGAATGTCCGACGCTCCGTCCGACACGCTACGCACCCGGTCTGCATGTTCCGTCCTTCCATATTCTATGGAGGTAACGCACGGAAGCTAACAACGGGTGAACGCGCTCCGGACCGCGAAGCCAACTTGCTGCAATGTCACGGAAAAGCTGGCCAGGCAGAGTGTTCGGTCTCCTCTCGTGGGCCCTGTCGTCACCAGCTATCCAAGCGAACCTGTTTACTCCGCGCTGCCCGGCTCGGCCATGTTGCGGTGCATGTGCGCCAGGATCGGCGCGGGTGTGACATGCGCCATTGCGACCTGGATCTTGTTCTTCCAGCCGGACACGACGCTGTCCTTGCCCGCCATCACCGCGTCCCAGCCGTCGCGCGCCACGTCGCCGGCCTCGCTCTTGCTCTCCGACGTGCCGACCGACGTATCCATCATGTCGGCGCGGTCGAAGAACTCGGTCTCCACCGGGCCCGGCATCAACGTCGTGATCGTGACGCCCTTCGACCCCTTCAACTCGTCCCGGATCGCGTCGGTGAAGCTGTCCACGAACGCCTTCGTCCCGTTGTACACCGCCTGATAGCTGCCCGGGATGAACCCGGCGATCGATCCGGTGACCAGCACCTTGCCGTCGTCGCGCGCCACCATGTCGCGCAGCACGGACTGCAACAGATACAGCGTCCCGGTGATATTGGTGTCGACCACCCGCCGCCAGTCGGCGACGTCCTGATCGAGGAACCCCTTGCCCAGCCCGCGCCCGGCATTGGCGCACAGCAGGTCGATCGTCCGGCCGTTCGTCGCGGCGACCAGCGCATCGACGCCCTCGATCGTCGAGAGGTCCGCCTCGAGCGACTCCACGGCACCACCATGCGTCCGGAAATCGGCGGCGGCCGCCTCGATCAGCGCCTCGTCCGCCACGACCAGGATGTCGTAGCCATTCTCCGCGGCCAGGCTGGCGAGTTCGAAACCGATGCCCGTCGAGGCCCCGGTGATCACGGCATATTTGCGTTCGGTCATGATGGGATCCTTCAAGCGGTGGCGGCAGCGGCCGAAGCCATGCCGGGTTTCAGCACGATCTTGGTCACGTCATTCTGTTCGTCGTGGAACATGCGGTACGCCTCGGCACCCTGTTCCAGCGGCATCCGGTGGCTGATCAGGAAGGTCGTATCGATCTTCTCCTCCATGATCGCGTTCAGCAGGCCGGGCAGGTAGCGTTGGACATGGGTCTGACCGGTCTTCAGCGTCAGCCCCTTCTCCATCAGCGCGCCGAGCGGGAACTTGTCGACGATCCCGCCATAGACGGCCGGCATAGACACGCGTCCGCCCTTGCGGCACGCCACGATCGCCTGGCGGATCGAATGGATCCGGTCAGTGCCGAGGAACGTCGATTTCTTGATCTGGTCGACGACATTGTCGACGAACAGCCCGTGCGCCTCCAGCCCCACGCTGTCGATGCACGCGTCCGGCCCGATCCCGCCGGTCATCTGCATCAGCGCGTCGTAGGTCGCGGTTTCCTCGAAATTGATCGTCTCCGCGCCGAACCGCCGCGCAAGTTCCAAGCGCTTCGGGAAATGGTCGATCGCGATCACCCGCGCCGCACCCATCAGGAACGCGGACTGCACCGCGAACAGCCCGACCGGCCCGCAACCCCACACCGCCACCGTATCGCCCGGCTCGATGTCGGCATTCTCGGCCGCCTGCCATCCGGTCGGCAAAATGTCCGACAGGAACAGTACCTTGTCGTCGTCCACCCCGTCCGGGATCACGATCGGCCCGACGTCGGAATAGGGCACACGCACATATTCCGCCTGACCGCCGGCATAACCGCCCGTCATGTGGCTGTACCCGAACAGCCCGGACATCGGCTGCCCGTACAGCTTCTCGGCGATGTCTTGGTTGTCCGCCGGATTGCCGTTGTCGCACGCCGAGAATTGCTGCTTCCCGCAATGGTAACAGGACCCGCACGCGATCGTGAACGGCACGACGACGCGCTGGCCCTTCTTCAACGTGCTGCCGGGGCCAACCTCGACCACCTCGCCCATGAATTCATGGCCCAGAATGTCGCCCGCCTTCATCGTCGGGATATAGCCGTCGTACAGATGGAGGTCGGATCCGCAGATCGCGGTCGACGTGACCTTGATGATCGCATCGCGCCTGTTGACGATCTCCGGATCGTCGACGGTATCGACGCGAACGTCGTGGCGGCCGTGCCAGGCAAGTGCGCGCATCGATTAAACCTCCTTAGCCGCGGCTTGCGCCGGGTTCATCGCGTTGGTGCTGATCTCGCCGGTTTCCATCAGCTGCTTAAACCGGCGCAGGTCGCGGCGTGCCTGGATCGCGGGCTCGCGCTGGAAAAGCTTCGCCACGATCTTGCCGACGACACCCGCCGGCGGATCGTACAGGATCGTCGCGGTCACCACCGTGCCGCGCCCGCCCTGCGCCTCGACGAATTCTATCCGCCCGCTGTTCGGCACGTCGGCCCCCGGCGCGCTCTCCCACGCGATCAGCGAACCGGCTTCGTCCTCGGTCACCAATGCATCCCACTCGACCGTCTTGCCGGCCGGCGCGGCGACCACCCAGTGCGAGGTCGTCGCGTCCTTCACGTCGATCCGTTCGACATTCTCCATGAACGTCGCCAGGTTCGCGAAGTCGCGCCAATAGGCGTAAAGCTCGGTCCGCGGCCGGTTGATCGTCACCGCGCGCGACGTGATCTGGTCGCCCGCCGTCTCGCGCATTCGCCCGCCGGTCTCGCCAGCCGGGTCGCCATGCTTGGATGTCGCGAGCGGCGCATCGTCCTGCCCGCTGTTCGTCGCGCCGTCGGTCATCGCGAATGCCCTCCTGTTGCAAAGCCTAAACCGGTGCCGCCAGCGCCCGTTCCGCGCGAATGTCCCAACATGGATCAGCTTCCACCGCCGTGATCCGCCGCCTGCCAGTTCCGCCTTGCCGCATCGCGCAGGACCGGCGACATGCACTTCGTATAAAGTCACCGCATCATCAGGAGCCCCCCGATCCCCGACGATCCCACGCCCTCACCCGCCTCCCAACCGCCGATCGTCGATCATGTCGCGATCGTCGGCGGCGGCTTTGCGGGCGCATTGATGGCCGTGAACCTGCTGCGCCACGAGGGGCCGCGCGCCACGCTGATCGAACGGCGCGCGCGTGTCGGGGTCGGCGTCGCCTATAGCGCCGCGCATCCCGACCACCGACTCAACGTCCGCGCCGGCAACATGAGCGCGCTGCCCGACGATCCCGGCCATTTCGATCGCTGGCTCGGCGTCCATCACCCCGACCATGTCGGCGGCTTCGCACCGCGGCTCGTCTACGGCCAATATCTGTCGGACATCCTGGCCGAGGCCGCCGCCCGCTCCGACGGCCGCCTCACGATCGTCCAGGGCGAGGCCACCGGCCTGACGCTCGACGAGAACCAGGCCGTCGTCACGCTCGCGGACGGCACCGCGATCGCCGCCGACGCCGTCGTACTGGCGTCCGGCAATCTGCCCCCGCACACCCCGCCCGGCATCGACCCGGACGCGTTGACGCGCGATCACTACGCCCCCGACCCATGGGCGGCCGACGTCGCGGACGACCTGTCGGACGACGACACCGTCCTGCTGCTCGGCGGCGGCCTGACGATGGTCGACGTGGCGCTGCTTCTCGAAGCACGCGGGTTCCGCGGCCGCATCGTGGCCCTGTCGCGCCGCGGCCTCCTGCCCCGCCCGCACGGCGATCTTACCCCTGCCCCGCTGCCCGAACGCCCGCGCGGCCGCCCCTCCGCTCTGCTCGCGCAGGTCCGCGCGCGTGCCGCGACGGTCGGCTGGCGCGCCGCGGTCGACGCGCTCCGCCCGCATACACAGGCGGTGTGGCGCGCGACCGACCCGGCCGACCGGATGCGTTTCCTGCGCCACCTCCGCCCCTGGTGGGACGTCCACCGCCACCGCCTCGCGCCGCAGGTCGCGGACCGCATCGCCGCCCTGCGCTCCACGGGCCAGCTCGACATCGTCGCGGGCAAGCTCGTCGCGGTCGCCACGACGGACGCGCAACCCACCGTCACTTTCCGCCCGCGCAGTTCCGACGACACGACCACGCTCTCCATCCGCCGGATCGTCAACTGCACCGGCCCGCTCGGCGACATCGGCCGCACGACCGAACCGCTGCTCCGCGACCTGCTTGCCGGCGGCCGAATCCGGCCCGACCCGCTCCGTATCGGGATCGACGTCGATCCGCAGTCCGCGGTGCTGGAAGACACCGGCCGCGCGTCGGACCGGCTCTACGCAATCGGACCGATGACGCGCGGCACCTTCTGGGAAATCGTCGCGGTGCCCGACATCCGCCACCAGACCTGGTCGCTCGCCCGCCGGCTGTCGAACGCGATGTGGGTCGGCGGCGAAGGGCTCTAACTCACACCCGCTCGATCAGCATCGCGATCCCCTGACCCACGCCGATGCACATGCACGCCACCGCGTAGCGCCCGCCCGTCCGGTTCAGTTCTTCGACCGCGGTCATCACGATCCGCGCGCCCGACATGCCGAGTGGATGGCCGAGCGCGATCGCCCCGCCATTTGGGTTCACGCGCGGATCGGCCGGGTCCAGCCCCAGCGAACGCAGCACCGCGATCGCCTGCGCCGCAAATGCTTCGTTCAGCTCGATGACGTCCAGCTGCTCGATCCCGATCCCGCCGATCGCCAGCACGCGCCGAACCGCCTCGATCGGTCCGACCCCCATCACGCGCGGCGGGACACCCGCCGACGCCATCGCCACGATCCGCGCCCGCGGGGCGAGCCCATGTCGTGCCGCCGCCGCCTCTGACGCGACCAGCATCGCCGCCGCCCCGTCGTTCAGGCCGGATGCGTTGCCCGCGGTCACCGTTCCGTCGGGCCGCACCACGGGCTTCAGCGCGGCCAGCGCCGCCAGGCTCGTCGCGCGCGGATGCTCGTCCGCGCTGAACAGCACCGGTTCGCCCTTCCGCTGCGGGACCTCCACCGCCACGATCTCGGCCGCCAGCCGCCCGGTTGCCTGCGCCGCCGCGGTCCGCTCCTGGCTGGCCAGCGCGAACATGTCCTGGTCCGCGCGGCTGACCCCCCATTCGGCCGCGACATTCTCAGCGGTCTCGGGCATCGAATCGACGCCGTAGGCCTGCCGCATCGCCGGGTTGACGAACCGCCAGCCCAGCGTCGTATCCTCGATCTTCTGCGCGCGGTCGAACGCACTACCCGCCTTCCCCATCACATACGGCGCCCGCGTCATCTGCTCGATCCCGCCGGCGATCATCAGTGCCGCGTCGCCGCTCCGGATCGCCTGCGCCGCCATGCCGACCGCATTCAGGCCGGACCCGCACAGCCGGTTCACCGTGCCGCCCGGCACCCCCTCCGGCAATCCCGCCAGCAGCACCGCCATCCGCGCGACGTTGCGATTATCCTCGCCCGCCTGGTTCGCGCAGCCCAGGATCACATCCTCGACCGCGTCCCAATCGACGCCGCCGTTCCGCGCAACCAGCGCGCGGATCGGCAGCGCGGCCAGATCGTCGGCGCGCACCGTCGAAAGCGCACCGTTCAGCCGACCGATCGGCGTCCGGATCGCATCGCAGACAAAAGCATCGGCCATCATTTTTCTCCCTGCGCGGCATCCAGCTCGGCGATGATCCGCCCCGCCTTGGCGAACCCGGTGTTGGCCGCCGGCACCCCGGCATAGATCGCGGTCTGCATCAGCACCTCCTTCAGCATGTCGCGCGTGAACCCGCCGCGCGACAGCCCCGCGCGGACATGCAACCCGAACTCCTCCCACCGCCCGAGGCTCGCCGTGATCGCCACGACCAGCAGCCGGCGCGTGGCGTCGTCCAGCCCCGGCCGCCCCCAGATCTCGTTCCACGCGATCCGCGTGATCATCGCCTGGAACTCCGTGTTGAACGGCGTCCGCCCAGCCAGCGACGTGTCCACCCACGCATCGCCCAACACGCGCCGCCGGTTCAGCAGCCCCGCCTCGAACAGCGTTTCCGCCGCCTCCGCCACCGCATCGTCCTCCGCCAGGAACGCCACCAGCACCCCGGCCAGCGCCGCCGGCGCCTCGATCGGCGCGAGATGCGCGCAATCGAGCTGCGCTACCTCCGCGCCCGGAATCGCCGCCGCGATCCGCGCGCCATGCCCGTCGAATGGGGTCGAAATATCGCGCTCGCCGCCTACCACCAGCACCGGCCGCGTGAGTTCCGGCAACCGCCCGATCACATCCATGTCGCGGATCGCCGCACCCGCACCCGCATAACCCGCATCCGCCATCGCCACGATCGCGCGGTGCAGCGACGCCGCCACCGCCGGATGCGCCGCGGCGAACTGCGGCGACAGGAACCGCCCCATGGCCAGCTCCGCGATCGCCGCGGTCCCGTCCCGTCGCACGGTCGCGATCCGCTGCTCCCAGGCACCCGCATCCATCGTCGCCGACGTGCAGATCAGCGCCAGTGCCGCGACCCGCGCCGGATGGTCGAGCGCCGCCTGCATCGCGATCATCCCGCCCAGCGAAACGCCCGCCACCGCCGCCCGCTCGATCCCGGCCGCATCCATCGCCGCGACCATGTCCGCCGCCAGCATCGGCAGATCGTAATCCCCCTCGGGCGCATCCGACGCCCCGTGCCCGCGTGTGTCGATCCGCAGCACGCGGAACCGCCGGGTCAGCGCGGGCAGGCACGCGTCCCACAACGCCATGTCGGTGCCGATCGAATTGAGCAGCACCAGCGGCGGCGCGCCGTCGTCGCCGTCCAGCTTCCAGTAGATCCGCACCGCGTCCCGCATCGCAAACGGCATCGCTCAGTCCCTTCCCATCCGGATCAGCGCATCGACCAGCGCCGCGCTCTCGCCGATATCGTCGCCCTGCCCCGCCGCCGCCAAGTTGCGCGCGATCGCCGCCGGATCGATCGCCAGCCCGTCTGCCACCGTCGCCATCGCATCGACCGCGCCCGACGCGATGAGGAACAGGTCGATCAGCATCGGCCCCTCCGCCTGCCACCCGCCGATCCCGCGCTCCTCCTCGGCCGGCAGCGCAGACAGGATGCCCGCGACCAGCCCCGGCGCGCGGACCGCGGCAGACAGCGCGACCTGGCAACCCGTCGGATTGCGCTTGTGCGGCATGGCGGACGATCCGCCGCGCCCCGCCGTCGCCGGTTCATATGCTTCGCCGACCGCGGTCTGGCTCAGCAACGCGACGTCGCGCGCCATCTTGGCCACCGCGCCGATCAGGATACCGACCGCCGCCGCGATCCCGGCGACACCCTCGCGCCGCGCATGCCACGGCGGCGCATCAGCGAGATCAAGCGCCCGCGCCAGCCGCGCCGCTACCGCCGCCGCCCGCCCGTCCTGGTCCGGCCGCGTCCCCGCAGCACCGCCCCACTGCAACGCCGCCCCGCTCGCCACCTCACGCTCCAGCCGCGCCGCCGCCCCCGCGATCCCGGCATGCCATTGTGCGATCCGCAGGCCGAACCCGATCGGCCGTGCGTCCTGCAACAATGTCCGCCCGATCGCCGGCGTCGCCGCATGCGCCCGCGCGCTCGCCGCCAACGCCGCCGTCATCCGCGCCACATCGCCCGCCAACAACCGCGCGGCACCCCGAATTTGCCCCATCAGGACCGTGTCCGCGATATCCTGGCTTGTCGCCCCGCGGTGCAGCACGCGCGCCGCCTCCGGGCCCAGCTCCGCGCGGATCGCCGCAACCAGCGGAATGGCAAGCGTCCCGGCGAACGCCGCCGCCTCCGCCAGTTCGGCGGAATCAAACCGCACCGTTGCCGCAACTGCCGAAATCTCGCCCGCGCACGCCGTCGGGATCACGCCCTCCTCCGCCTGCGCCCGCGCCAGCGCGACCTCGAACCGGATCGCCCCCGCAATCGTGGCCACATCGTCGAACAGCGCGATCATTGCCGCCGTCGCGACCGTCCGGGTGCGCAACTCGCTCACAGCGCGAAGAACACCGTCTCGGCCGGACCACCCAGATGCAGGTCGAGCCACCACTCCCCCTCCCCGCGCGGTTCGGCGATCAGCGTCGCGCGCCGCGCCGCCGGCACGCACGCCAGCACCGGATCCTCGTCGTTCCCCGGCAGCCCGCCGAAATACACCCGCGTCGCCAGCCGATTGATCAGCCCGCGCCCGAACAGCGACAGCGCCAGATGCGGTGCCTGCATCGTGCCGCCTGGCCCCGGCACCCGCCCGGGCATGATCGTGCGGAACCGGTACACACCCTCCGCATCGGTCGCCGCCCGCCCGAACCCGATGAAATGCGGATCGATCGGCACGTCGTCGCGTGCATCGTCCACGCTGCGATACCGCCCGGAAGCGTTCGCCTGCCAGATCTCGACCATCGAGTCCGCGACCGGCACCCCCTCCGCATCCAGCACCCGCCCGGCGACCGTGATCACCTCGCCCACCGGCGTGCCGGTCGGCGCGGAAAGGTTCAGCACCCAATGCTCCTCGGCGAACAGGTCGGGCCGCGCGCCCATGTCGGACTTGCCGACCAGGTCCGCGCCGCCCTTCCACGGCAGTCCGTAGTGGAAGAACGGCCCGACCGTTTGGCTCGGGGTCTGGCCGAACAGCGCCGGGTCCTGATTGTCCTGCCGCGCATCCGGCTGGCGATCGGCAGGATCAGTCATGATGATCATCCTCGAACGGCGTCTGCATGCGCCCCTTCAACACCACGTCGAACAGATACCCCAGCGCATGGTTCGGCTCGGTGGTCGCCAGGTCGAACCGGCTTACCATCCGCTGGCGGTACGGCATCGGCACCGCATTCGCGATCGGGTCGATCTCGATCAGCGGGTCGTCTGGAAAATACAGCTGCGTCACCAGCCGTGTCGCAAAGGCGGGCCCGAGCAGCGACAGATGAATGTGTGCCGGCCGCCACGCATTGTGGTGATTGCCCCACGGATAGGCCCCCGGCCGCACCGTCACGAACCGGTACCGCCCGTCCGCATCGGTCACGACCCGGCCCGCCCCGGTAAAATTCGGGTCGATCGGCGCATCCCACTGGTCGCGCGCATGGATGTAACGCCCCGCGGCGTTCGCCTGCCAGATCTCCATCACCGTATCCGGCACCGGCCGGCCCCGGTCGTCCAGCACGCGGCCCGACACGATGATCCGCTGCCCGATCGGCACGCCGCCATGCTGCGTCGTCAGGTCCGCCAACGCCGACCCCATCATCCGGTCCCACACGCCGCCCGGCCCCGTCGTCTCGGTCAGCGTCTGCGGCGCCTGCACGCGCGGCTGCGACGGCGCACGCAGCGCGGTCGACCGGTAATCGCCGTACCGTGACGGCGGCGGCCCCGCATCGTCACTCGAATAAGGCGCAACTCCGGTCATGCCGCGATCCCCTCTGCCACCGTGAACGCCGCCCCGGTCCGCGCCCGCACGAAATCCAGCGTCACGCCCGGGGCCAGTTCCACCAGCCGCAGCCCCGGCTTGTCGCACGCCATCACGCAAAGATCGGTCACGATCATGTCGACGCAGGCCCGACCGGTCAGCGGCAACGTGCATTCGTCCAGGATCTTGGGCTCGCCCGCCTTGTTGGCATGGTCCATCACCACGATGACGCGCTTCACGCCCGCGACCAAGTCCATCGCACCGCCCATCCCTTTCACCATCTTGCCGGGGATCGTCCAGTTGGCGATGTCGCCCGCGACGCTCACCTCCATCGCGCCCAGCACCGCCATGTCGATATGCCCGCCGCGGATCATCGCGAAACTGTCCGCGCTCGAAAAGAAGCTCGACGTTGGCAAGGCGGTGATCGTTTGCTTGCCCGCATTGATCAGGTCCGGGTCGACCGCATCGCGCGTCGGGAACGGCCCGATGCCCAGCATCCCGTTCTCGGACTGCAACGTCACGTCGATGCCGTCCGGCACATGGTTCGCCACCAGCGTCGGAATGCCGATGCCCAGGTTCACATAATATCCGTCCTGCAATTCGCGTGCGGCACGCGCCGCCATCTGGTCGCGGGTCCAACCCATCACGCCTCCTCCCCTTCGCGCAGCGTCAGTTTCTCGATGCGCTTCTCGTTCACCGTGCTCAGCACGATCCGGTCGACATAGATGCCCGGCGTATGGATGCAGTCGGGGTCCAGGCTGCCGGCCGGCACGATTTCCTCGACCTCCGCCACCGTCACGCGCCCCGCGGTCGCCATGTTCGGATTGAAATTCCGCGCGGTCTTGCGGAACATCAGGTTCCCCGCCGGGTCCGCCCGCCACGCCTTCACGATCGACAGGTCGGCGCGCAGCCACGTCTCGCGGACATACTCCTCGCCATCGAACGTCTCGACCGGCTTGCCCTCGGCCACCACCGTGCCGACGCCCGTCTTAGTGTAGAATGCCGGAATGCCCGCCCCGCCCGCGCGGATCCGCTCGGCCAGCGTCCCCTGCGGCGTCAGCTCCAGCGCCAGCTCGCCGCTCAGATATTGCTGCTCGAACAGCTTGTTCTCACCGACATAGCTCGCGATCATCTTCGCGATCTGCCGGCTTTCCAGCAGCATCCACAGCCCGAACCCATCCGCGCCGGCATTGTTGGAAATCACCGTCAGCCCGGTCACCCCGCTCGCGCGGATCTGCGGGATCAGGCTTTCCGGGTTGCCCGAGAGGCCGAACCCGCCCGACATGATCGTCATCCCGTCGAACAACAGCCCGTCGAGCGCGGCTGCCGGCGTGTCGTAGATCCTGTTTCTCATGCTGCCCCCAACGGTAGTCCGACATAGTTCTCCGCAAGCGTGCGCTGCGCCGCTTCCGATCCGCGGATGTAGTCCAGTTCGGCCATCTGGATACGCCGATCGAACCCGTCCATCGTCGGGAAACGATGCGTCACCGATGTGAACCACCAGGAAAAGCGTTCCGCCTTCCAGACCCGCGCCAGCGCCCGCGCCGAATATCCGTCGATCCCGGCGTCGGACCCGTCGCGGTACCGCTCGACCAGCGCCTCGCCCAGCATCGTCACGTCCGACACCGCCAGGTTCATACCCTTCGCGCCTGTAGGCGGGACGATATGCGCGGCGTCCCCCGCCAGGAACAGCCGGCCCCAGCGCATCGGTTCGCACACGAACGACCGGAGCGGGGCGATCGTCTTCTCGAACGACGGCCCGCGCACCACCTTCGCCGCGGTTTCCGGCCCCAGCCGCACGCACAGCTCGTCCCAGAACCGCGTGTCGGACCAGTCGGCGATATCCTCGTCCACCGCGCTCTGGATATAATAGCGGCTGCGCGTCGGCGACCGCATCGATGCCAGCGCGAACCCGCGCTCGTGATTGGCGTAGATCAACTCATGATCGGCCGGCGGCACGTCCGCCAGTATCCCCAACCAGCCGAACGGATAGACGCGCTCGTACGTCCGCAGCACGTCCGCCGGGATCGCGCCGCGGCTCACCCCGTGGAACCCGTCGCACCCCACGACGAAATCGCACTCCAGCGTGCGTTCCACGCCGTCCACCCGCCACGTCACCACCGGCCGGTCGCCGTCCAGCCCGGACAGCGCGACGTCCGCCGCGTTCCACACGATCGGCAAGTCCACTGCCTCCGCCGCATCGAACAGGTCGCGCATCACCTCCTGCTGCCCGTACACCGTCACGGTCGACCCACCGGTCAGCGCCGCCATGTCGATGCGGAACACCTGTCCGTTGAGCGCCAGGTTCGTCCCGCCATGGACCAGCCCCTCACGCAGCAGCCGCTCGCCGATACCCAGCCGGTGCATCAGATCGGTCGTCACCGGTTCCAGCACGCCGGCCCGCACGCGCCCTTCGACATACGCCCGGTCGCGCCGCTCGATCACCACCGCGTCGATACCGGCCTGCCGCAGCAGGTGCGCCAGGAACATGCCCGCCGGGCCTGCGCCAATAATCGCGATCTGGGTTCGCAAAAATCCTCTCCTTGGCGGTCGATCCGCCTTCGCATCAAATCTGTTCCAACCCACCTCGCCGGGCCATGGCAATCCCGTTCAATAAGTTGGACGATCCGCCGGACCTCGCCTATCGTACTGCCGTGAAGAACGCCCTCGTTCCCAGCTTCTATCTTTACGGCGAACCGCACAGGGCGGTCGCGCCGGATTTCATCCATGTCGAACGGCTCGACGCGCGGTCGCGCCCCAGCGAATGGATGATCCGCCCCCACGCGCACGCCGACCTGGTCCAGATCTTCTTCGTCGATCGCGGCGGCGGATCGATGCTGGCCGAAGGCGGGACGTTACCGTTCACGACGCCCGCGCTGCTGCTTGTCCCCGGCGGCGTCGTCCACGGGTTCCAGTGGACGCGCGAGTCGACCGGCGCCGTAGTGACGCTTGCCTGCGCCTGCCTTGACCGGCTCGTCGCCCGCCATCCGGATCTCGCGGCGGTATTTGCACAGGTCCGCGCACTGCAACCGGACGCCGACATCGCCCGCACGATCCGGGCTGGCATCGACACGCTCGACCGCGAACTCGGCTGGTCGGCGACCGGCCATCACGCCGCGGTCGAGGCTGGGTTGCTCGCACTACTCGTCGGCGCGCTTCGCGCGATACCCGCAAGGTCCGACGCTGCGACCCCCGATCCGGGGCAGCAGGCCGCGCTCGTCGCGCGCTTCCGCGCCCGCATCGAACAGCGATTCCGCCTGCGCGAAAGCGTCGCCACCCACGCCGCCGCGCTCGGCACCAGCGACACGAGCCTGCGGGCGGCCTGCACTCGCATCGCCGCACGCCCGCCCGCCGCCATGCTCGACGAACGCGCGATGCTGGAGGCGCGCCGCGCGCTTCTCTACACGAACCTGTCGATCGCAGAGGTCGGCTACGCGCTCGGTTTTGCCGACCCGGCCTATTTCTCGCGCTTCTTCACCCGCCACGCCGCCCGCTCCCCCCGCGCCTTCCGCCGCGATCGCGGCGCCTGACGAAGCAGCTCGAGCTGCAGCGGAGGAACCCCGAAACGCAAACGGGCATCCAAAGATGCCCGCTCTACACGCTATAAATGCTGGTGCTGCCGGTGAGGATTGAACTCACGACCTCAGCCTTACCAAGGATGCGCTCTACCACTGAGCTACGGCAGCATGCCGGGGCGGGCCCTGACAGGACGCGGGCTATGGCGGAGGGGACGGCGGGCGTCAAGCGTCCGTCTTGGCACATCACGATCGAAAGGCCGAGCGGGGCTGGCCCGCGGACGTCGACCCCTCTATGCTTTCCGGGATGAGCAACGGCCAAACCGACCGCGCGGAACGACTGGCCGCCGCCCTCCGCGACAATCTCCGCCGCCGTAAGGCACAGGCGCGAGAAATTCCCGCCGCGGCGGTTCCTCAAGAAACGTCCGCCGGGCTGTCTGTTACCGACGTGACCAAGTAGATTCTTCCCTTGGCCGTCATCCCGGCGAAAGCCGGGATGTCCCTCAGGTCAAACATCACCCCAAGCTAGAACGAGATCGCGGCCTACGCCGGGATGACCGCTGCCGCGGGGCAACCCCCCGTCGCCGCTCACCCACCGATTGCAAACCCGCTCAGGCCCGCGCCGGACGCGCCCTGATCGCCGTCGTGATCGCCGCGTTCAGCGCCGGATCGGTCGGGTCCGTCGTCGTCCCGAACGCCTTGATCAGCCGCCCGTCCCGCCCGATCAGATATTTGTGGAAATTCCAGCGCGGCGTGTTCTCCGCGCCCACCTTCGCCGCCGCCCATTTGTAGATCGGCAGCGCGCTCGTCCCCACCACCGCGGACTTCTCCGCCATCGGGAACTTGATACCGATCGTCTGGCAATTGTCGGCGATCTGCTTGTTGGACCCATATTCCTGGTCCTTGAAGCTGCCCGACGGCACGCCGATCAGCGTGAAGCCCGCCTTGCCGTACCGGTCCTGCAACTGCTGCAGGCCGGCGAACTGCTTCTTGAAACCGCAGAAGCTGGCGGTGTTGACCAGCAGCACGACCTTGCCGCGATACGCCTTCATCGGCATCGGCTCGCCGTCGATCGCGACCAGGTTGAAGTCCCATGCGGTGCGCCGCGCGGCTTCGGCCGCCGCCATCGGCGGGGTCGCGGGCGGGGTCGGGAAACCGACCGCCAGCGCCGCCACCGCAATGCCGCCGGCCGCCGCCAGGCCCAGTCCGAACTTCGCCAGTTTCCGCATCTCTCGTCCTCTTGCTCGTCGCCTTCGCGGCGCAACGCTCAGGCCCGGATCATGGGCCCGCCCCCTGCCCCCACGCAAGCGGACATTCCGCCTAGCCGAGCGGCGCCGTCACCGCGTCCAGCCAGTACTTCGCCGCCCCGTCGATCAGCGGCCCGACCACGTCGCGCACCTGCGCATGATAGCCGTCCAGCCACGCCCGCTCGCCCGCATCGAGCAGCTCGAGATCGACCAGCGTCCGATCGATCGGCGCAAAGGTCAGCGTCTCGAACGCCAGCATCGCCCCCTCCGCGCCCGGGATCATGCGCCGTTCGACCAGCAGCAAATTCTCGATCCGAATCCCGTATTCGCCCGCCTTGTAGTAGCCCGGCTCGTTCGACAGGATCATGCCCTCGCGCAACGGCTCGGCCCCACCCGACTGGCTGCTCCACGCCGCCGATATGCGCTGCGGCCCTTCATGCACCGCCAGGAAGGACCCCACGCCGTGACCGGTCCCGTGCGGGTAATCCAGCCCCGCCGCCCACAGATATTGCCGCGCCAGCACGTCGAGCTGGCCGCCCGACGTCCCCTCCGGAAACACCGCACGGGCGAGCGCGATATGACCCTTCAGCACGCGCGTGAAGCGGTCGCGCATCTCCGCGGTCGGCTCGCCCACCGCCACGGTGCGCGTAATGTCGGTCGTCCCGTCGCGGTACTGCCCGCCCGAATCGATCAGGTACAGGCTGTCGATCTCGATCGGCCGGTTGCTCGCCTCGTCGACCTTGTAGTGGCAGATCGCGCCGTTCGGCCCCGCCCCGGAAATCGAATCGAAACTCAGGTCGATCAGCCGCGCGTCCTCGCGCCGGAACGCCTCCAGCTTCGCCGCAGCGGACAATTCAGTCAGCCCGCCCTTCGGCGCCTCGATCGACAGCCAGTGCAGGAACCGCGTCACCGCCGCCCCGTCGCGGGCCTGCGCCGCGCGCTGCCCGGCGATCTCGCCCGCATTCTTGCATGCGCGCGGGATCACGGTCGGGTCGCGCGCCTCCATCACCTGCGCACCGCCCGCCTCCAGCTCGGCGAAGATCGCCGCCACCGACTGCGCCGGGTCCACCGCGATTCGCTGCCCGCCCAGCGACCGCAGATGATCCGCAAAGGCGTCGCGCGGATGCACGCGCACCGCATTGCCCAGATGCTGCGCCACGTCGTCGGCCATCTTCTCCGGCGCCACGAACAGGTCCGCCGTCCCGTCCGCGCTCACCACCGCATAGGCCAGCGCGACCGGCGTATGGTCGACGTCCGCCCCGCGGATATTCAAGGTCCAGGCGATCGAATCGAGCGCCGCCAGCACCGTCGCGTCCGCACCCTTCGTCACCAGCCAGTCGGCGATCGCCTGCCGCTTGTCGGCCGACGTCCGGCCCGCATGCGCGTCGCTATGCACCACCAGCCGCGCGTCGGACGGCGCGGGGCGGTCCGCCCACACCGCATCGACCGGATTGCCGTCCACCGCGACCAGCTCGGCCCCGCGCGCCGCCAGCGCCGCGGTCGCCTGGACCACCCAGTCGCGCGTGTGCAGCCAGGGGTCGTACCCGATCCGCCCGCCCGCCAGCGCATGTTCGGCCAGCCAGCGCGTGATGCTCGTCTCCGGCACCGCCTGGTACGACCAGTGCGCGCCGTCGACCTGCTCGCGCACCTGCAACGTATAGCGCCCGTCGGTGAAGATCGCGGCGTCCGCGGGTAGCACCACCGCCGCCCCGGCCGATCCCTGGAACCCGGTCAGCCACGCCAGCCGCTGCGCATAGGCACCGACATATTCCGACATATGTTCGTCGGTCAGCGGCACGACGAACCCGTCCAGCGCGCGGGTCGCCAGTTCGTCGCGCAGCAGCTTCAGCCGGTCTTCGTAGGTGGACATGGCCCGTCGCCCTTCTATCTAGCGTTGACGCCCAGATAGTCCCGCGCACGCCCCCGCGCCAGCCAGACCGAGACCGCAGCTTGTCCGACACGCCCTCCGCCAGCACCCCGACCACCACCGCGATGCTTCCGCCGCCGCCCGTCGCCGCGGTCCGCCCGCACGCCACCACCGCGCACGGCGTGACGATCGAGGACCCGTATCACTGGCTCAAGGACGCCGGCTACCCGAAGGTCGAGGACGCCGAGATCCTCGACTATCTCAAGGCCGAGAACGCGTATTTCGAGGCAGCCATGGCCCCCAGCGCGACGCTGGTCGACACGCTGTTCGAGGAGATGAAGGGCCGGCTGAAGCAGGACGACGCCTCGGTGCCGCAGGTCGACGGCGACTATCTTTACTGGTGGGCGTTCCAGACCGGCGGGCAATATCGGCTCTGGTATCGCCGCCCGGTCGCCGGCGGACCCGACGAACTGATCCTCAACGAAACCGCGGAGGCCGCCGGCCACGACTATTTCCGCGCCGGCACGCTTGCGATCAGCCCCGACACCCGCCTGCTCGCCTGGAGCGCGGACACCAGCGGCGCCGAACGCTTCACGCTCAAGATCCGCGATCTCGCCACCGGCAGCGATATCGAGACGGTCAGCGAGGTCGTGAACGGCGGCGTCGTCTGGTCGGCGGACAGCGCCCGCATCGCCTATGCCGAGGTCAACGACAACTGGCGCACCTTCCGCGCCCGCGCGCACCGGCTGGGCGACGATCCCACCGCCGCGCCGACGCTCTACGAGGAACCCGACCAGGGCTTCCGCATCGGTCTGGGCCGCACGCAGGACCGCAAATATCTGCTGATCGGCACCGGCGACAACCAGACCGACGAGATCCGGCTCGTCCCCACCGCGGACTTCGACGCCGCGCCGCTGCTCGTCAGCCCGCGGCAGGTCGAACGGCAATATTCGGTCGATCACGCGCACGACACGCTCTGGATCCTGACCAACGACACCCACGTCAATTTCCGCATCGCGCGTGCGGACCCCGCGACGCCGGGCGAGTGGACGAGCGTGATCGAGGGCTCCGACCAGGTCTACCTGACCGGCCTCACCAGTTTCGCCAAGCATCTCGTGATCGCCGAGCGCGTCGAGGGGCTCGACCAGATCCGGTTGCGCACCTACGCCGGCGACGATCACCGCATCGCGTTTCCCGAGGCGAGCTACACCGCCGCGCTCGGCTCCAACCCGGCGTTCGATCCGCCGCTCTACCGGATCGGCTACACCTCGATGGTCACCCCCGTCACGGTGTTCGACTACGATCCCGCCACGGACACGCTTGAAACGCTGAAGGTGCAGGAGATCCCGTCCGGCTACGACGCGAGCCGCTACGCCACCGAACGGCTGATGGTGCCCGCCCGCGACGGCGCGTCGATCCCGGTGTCGATCGTCTACCCGGTCGGCTTCCCGCGCGACGGGTCCGGCCCGCTGTTCCTCTACGCCTACGGCGCCTACGGCCACGCCATCCCGCCCAGCTTCTCCACCGGCCGGCTCTCGCTGCTCGACCGCGGTTTCGCCTTCGCGATCGCGCACATCCGCGGCGGCGACGATCTTGGCTACGACTGGTATCTCCAGGGCAAGGCGACGCAGCGCTGGAACACGTTCCACGATTTCGTCGACGTCGCGAAGGGTCTGATCGCCGAAGGCTTCGCCAAGCCCGGCCGCATCGCGATCAACGGCGGCTCGGCCGGCGGCGGGCTGATGGGCGTCGTCGCCAACACCGATCCCGACCTGTGGGGCGCAGTCATCGCCGACGTCCCGTTCGTCGACGTCCTCAACACGATGCAGGACGACACCCTGCCGCTCACTCCCGGCGAGTGGCCCGAGTGGGGCAATCCCATCACCGACAAGGCCGCATTCGACCTGATCCACGGCTATTCCCCATATGAGAATGTTGCGGCACAGGCCTATCCGCCGATGCTCATCACCGGCGGGCTGAACGATCCACGCGTCACCTATTGGGAACCGGCCAAATGGGCCGCCCGCCTGCGCGCCACCCGCACGAACGACGCGCTTCTGCTGCTCAAGATCAACATGGGCGCCGGCCACGGCGGCAAATCCGGCCGCTTCGACGCGCTCCGGGAAGCCGCCGAAACCTACGCCTTCGCGATCAACCAGCTGGGATAAGACGGGCCCCAAGAACGCGGTCCGTAGAATCCCCCCTCCAAACCCGGTCCATCCCGGGCGAAGTCGAGGGACCCCGTCGAGCGCAGCCGGGACGGCCGACAGCGTCCCCCGACCAGAACCCGTTAGGTTCGGGCGTGTCGAGAACTCCGCGCAGAGTTCTCGACAAGCTCCAACCAAACGGACCTGTATCGCCGGGTTAGGGGTGCCTCGCCCCGCCGTCATCGAACCGACACGGAACCTTCACGAACCTGACCAGCGCCCCCTGCAAGGGCTCCCTTGCGCGACAGATGCATCGGCACACGCGCTCAAAGGGGACCTTCCATGATCGCTCGCCGCGCCTGCCTGCTTGCCGGAACCGCCATCCTTGCCATGTCGGGCACCGCCCACGCGGCCGCCGCGCCGGCCGATACGGTCGCCGTCGCCGAAGCAACCACCACGGCAGACGTCCCCGCGGACGCCACCGCCGCGGACCCGACCGACGGCACCGAAATCGTCGTGCTCGGCTTCGGCCAGGCGCGCTCGGTCCAGACGATCACCGCGCGCGACATCGCGGTCCTCACCCCCGGCACCACGCCGCTGAAGGCGATCGCGAAGCTGCCCGGCGTCAATTTCCAGGCGGCCGACGCGTTCGGCGCCTATGAATGGTCGTCGCGCATCTCGATCCGCGGGTTCAACCAGAACCAGCTCGGCTTCACGCTCGACGGCGTGCCGCTCGGCGACATGAGCTACGGCAACAGCAACGGCCTGCACATCAGCCGCGCGCTCATCTCCGAAAATATCGGCGCCACCTCGGTCGCGCAGGGCGCCGGCGCGCTCGGCACCGCCTCCACCGGCAATCTCGGCGGCACGATCATGTTCGAATCGCGCGACCCGTCGAACGATCTCGATCTCGCTGCGTCCGGCACCTACGGCAGCGACGCGACCTATCGCGGCTTCGTCCGGCTCGACAGCGGCGACCTGACCGGCAACGGGCTGAAAGGCTATATCAGCTACGGCTATCTCAAGACCGACAAGTGGAAGGGCTTCGGCGAACAGCGCCAGCATCAGGCGAACGTCAAGATCGTCCAGGACCTCGGCGATCGCGGCAGCCTGACCGGCTTCTTCAACTTCTCCGACCGGCGCGAGCAGGACTACCAGGATCTCAGCCTCGACATGATTGACCGGCTGGGGCTGAAGACCGACAACATCTCCAACGACTTCCCGCTCGCGACCCGCCTGGCGCAGATCTACCAGAACCAGGCAACCCGCGCCGGCTCGGCCACCGCCGCCCTCCCCTACCCGACCGTCGGCCTCACCTTCCCGGCGCCGTACGAGACGGTCGACGACGCCTATTTCGACGCCGCGGGTCTCCGCCGCGACTATCTCGGCGGCGCCACCTTCGACGGCAAGCTGACCGACGCGCTGTCGATCAAGCTCACCGGCTATTTCCACAACAATCACGGCCAGGGCCTGTGGTTCCTGCCCTACACCCCGACGCCGGGCGGCTCCGCACTGTCGGTCCGCTCGACCGAATATGACATGACCCGCGGCGGCGCGCTCGGCCATGTCGCGTGGGAGGCCGGCCCCAACCGCCTCGAAGTCGGCGGCTGGTACGAATCGAACGCGTTCCGCAACGCCCGCCGCTTCTACGGCCTCGCCGACCAGGCGACCCCGTCGCGCGACGCGCTGTCGTTCCAGTCGAACCCGTTCGCGACGCAGTTCGACGTGAAGTTCGATACGACCACCGCGATGTACTATGTCGCCGACCGCCTCGAACTGGGCGCACTCACGCTCAACGGCGGGTGGAAGGGCTACAAGGTCACCAACCGCGCCAAGCAGCTCGTCGGCAACCTGGCCTCGGGCACGATCGACGCGAAGGACTATTTCCTGCCGCAGGCCGGCGCCGTCTACGCGCTCGGTGGTTCGACCGAACTGTTCGCCACCTTCACGCAGAACATGCGCGCCTTCACTTCGGCCGCGGTCGGCGGTTCGCCCTTCGCCACGACGCAGGTCGGGTTCGACCTGATCCGCGACACGCTGAAGCCCGAAAAGTCGGACAGCTACGAAGTCGGCGGCCGGTTCCGCGCCGCCGGGTTCCAGGCGTCGGCCGCGGCCTATTATGTCGACTTCACCAACCGCCTGCTGTCGCTGGTCAACGGCGTCGCCTCGGTCGGCAACCCGACGACGCTCCAGAATGTCGGCGACGTCCGCAACTACGGCTTCGAAGCGACCGCACTGTACAAGGTCATCCCCGCGGTCTCGCTGTTCGCGTCCTACTCGTACAACAAGTCGGAATTCCGCGACGACGTGCTGAACACCAACGGCACGGTCAACACCGCCACCGCGGGCAAGACCGTGCCCGACAGCCCGCGCCACATGGTAAAGGGCGAAATCGTCTACAACGACGACCGCTTCCTCGCCCGGATCGGCGCGGACTATATGTCGCGGCGCTTCTTCACCTACGAAAACGACCAGTCGGTCGGCGGCCGCCTCCTGCTCGACGCGACGATCGGCTACACCTTCGCCACCACCGGCCCGCTCAAGGGGTTCGCGATCGAAGGCAGCGTCACCAACCTGACCGACAAGAACTACGTCTCCACCGTCGGCTCCAACGGCTTCGGCGCCCGCGGCGACAACCAGACCCTTCTGGCCGGCGCCCCCCGCCAGTTCTTCGTCACCCTCCGCCGCGGCTTCTAAGCACAACTCCCTCCCCCCACCGGGGGGAGGGCCGGGGTGGGGGGCGTGGCTAGGGTTAAGGGTCGATCCCAAAGCGACCGCGCTTCCATCCCGAACCCAAATCCCCACCCCCGTTCGGTTCGAGCCTGTCGAGAACATAGCGCAGCGTTCTCGACAGGCTCGAACCGAACGGGTTGAGTGCATGCCGGAGAACACACTGGCCCCGCCCATCCCGAGCGAAGTCGAGGAACCCTTCGAGCGAAGTCGAGAAGCCAACAGCACCGCTCGAGCTAACCTCGCGGACCGCGAAACCCACGCACACCCCACCCCCACCTCAAACCCGTCCATCCTGAGTAGCGACCGAGCGCAGTCGAAGGCGCGTATCGAAGGACCCGCGCTACCCTCCTTCGGCACGCCATATTGACAAGCTCAATGGCCACTCAGGACAAACGGTTCTACGACACCTCCAGACGGCGAAGACCGCACGGAGGATCGCACGAAATGCGCAGGAAAGGCCGGCACCACGCGACAATCGCGAACAGGATCGCCCCCGATCCGCAACGCGCATCCCGCCCCACCGCGGTCGCAAACCCATGACCCAACCCTCCACAGGCCCCCTCGCCGGCCTCCGCGTCCTCGACCTCTCCCGCGTCCTCGCCGGCCCATGGAGCACGCAGATCCTCGGAGATCTCGGCGCTGACGTCGTGAAGATCGAAGAGCCCGGCCAAGGCGACGACACGCGCCGCTGGGGCCCGCCCTTCCTCGACGACGGATCGCGCGACTCCGCTTATTATCTCTGCGCCAACCGCAACAAGCGGTCGGTCGCGATCGACATGGCCGATCCGCGCGGCGCGGACCTCATCCGCCGGCTCGCTGCCGACAGCGACATCGTGGTCGAGAATTTCCGCGTCGGCGGCCTTGTCAAATACGGCCTCGACTATGCCAGCCTCAGCGCCGCGACGCCGGGCCTCATCTACTGCTCGATCACCGGTTTCGGGCAGGACGGCCCCTACCGCGACCGCGGCGGTTACGACTTCATGATCCAGGGGATGAGCGGGCTGATGTCCGTCACCGGCCGCCCCGACGACGAGCCCGGCGGCGGCCCGATGAAGGTCGGCGTACCGATCACCGACCTCACCACCGGGCTCTACGCCACGGTCTCGATCCTGGCCGCACTCGCCCACCGCGACCGCACCGGCATCGGCCAGCATATCGACATGGCGCTGCTCGATACGCAGGTGGCACTGCTCGCCAACCAGGCCTCGTCCTGGCTCAACGGCGGCGTCGCTCCGGTCCGGCGCGGCAACGACCATCCCGGCCTCGTCCCCTACCGCGACTATGCCTGCGCGGACGGCGACATCCTGGTCGCCCTCGGCAACGATCGCCAGTTCCGCGCCTTCTGCACATTGCTCAGGCTGCCCGACCTCGCCACCGACCCGCGCTTCGCCGACAACGCCGCCCGCAACGCGCACCGCGCCGCACTCCAGTCCGCGCTCGCCCCCGCAATCGCGACGTGGCGCGCCGACGACCTCCTCGCCGCGATGGACGTGGCAGGGCTTCCGGCAGGCCGCGTCAACACCATTCCCGACATCCTCGCCGACCCCCACATCGCCGCCCGCGGCCTGGTGCAACCGATGACCCGCGCCGACGGCACGCCGGTGCAGGTGCTCGGCTATCCCGGGAAGTTCTCGGAGACACCCGCCGATTACCTCCGCGCCCCGCCGCGTTCGGGGGAGGACAGCGGGGATGTGTTGCGTGAGCGGCTGGGACTGCATGAGGCGGCGTTGGCCGAACTGATCGCGGCTGGCGTGGTGGCGGAGCGGTTGAGGTAAGCGCTCACGCGCGCTCACCTGGTCTCTACCCAGTCACACGCACCACACGCCCCCTCTTATCCAACCCCAAACCCCCGTCCATGCCGAGCGAAGTCGAGGCACGCTTTCCCCCGAGCGCAGCCGAGGGGCGCTGTTGGCTTCTCGACTACGCTCGAAGGGTCCCTCGACTGCGCTCGGGATGGACGGGGTGGGGAGGATAGGAATGGGCTCCCCCAGTCCCGTTCGGTTCGAGCCTGTCGAGAACCCTGCACGCCGTTCTCGACAAGCTCGAACCGAACGGAGTGGGGAATGGTGTGGGGGAGGAAGGCAGCCCAACCCCAACCTCACCCCCGCGGCTCAACCACCACCAAAGTCACCCCAGACCGCGGCACCACCACATCGACCACCCCACCAGCGCCCTTTACCACCATCGGCACCACACTCTCCGCCAACGCCGCCGCCTTCAGCAAAGCCGCCCGCTGCACCGACGTCGGCGCCAGCGGAGACCCCATCCCCAACCAGGCCGCATAGCTATTCGAATGCCCCGGATCGACGCGGTACTGCGTCACCCGCGCCCCCGCCCGCAAAGCCCGCGGCAACCCCGCCAAGGCAACCCGCACCGCGGCGTCCGGCCCGGCCACATCATCGTCATGATAATGCCAGACCAGCACCGCCACCCGGTCCCCGTCGATCGCCGCGATGCTGCCGATGTCCGCCGCCCCGCGCACGCCGTCCGCCATCACCGCATCCAGCGGCGGCTGATGGTCCGACACCGCGGGCAGCTCCCGCCCGCGCAGCTTGGCGAACAGCTTGAACACGTTGATCACCGGCAGGTCGATGCCGCCCGACGTCAGCTGGCGGAACCCGGCGAACGGCGCCTGGTCCTCGAACTCGAACGCCCAGGTCAGGATCCCTTCCAGGTTCAGCCCGCGCCGTTCGGCCAGCGCCTGCAACCGCACGAACGACGCGACCGTGTAGCTCGAATACATCGTCCCGTTGCGATACGCGTTGGCCGGCCCCTGGCACGCCGCGCACCCCTCCGGGTCCGCCTCGCCGATGATGATCGGCTTCGTCCGGAACGCCGGGTTCGCCGCGATCTGCGCATATTCATGGTCGGCCGCCTTCAACTGCGCCGACAGGCCCATCCGCACATGGCTGCCCGCACCGGTCCCAACCACGGTCGGGTTGCCCTTGGCATGGAAGGACAGGAAATCGGTCGGCGTTCCCGCCTTCGCGGCATGCGCCATGAACTGCGTCAGATACTGGTCGCCCGCCCCGGCGATATCCGGCCCGCCGACCCGCGCCTCCGGCAACGCCCGCCGCACCGCGCGCACCGTGGTGTCGTGCAGCTTGAAGAACTCCGCCTGCGTACCCCCCCAATAATATTGCGGCAGGTTCGGCTCGTTCCACGTCTCGAAATACCAGCTCGCGACCTCCTGCCGGCCGTACCGCTCGACGCAGTGCGTGACCCACGCGAACACCAGCGCGTCCCACTTCGCATAATCCTTCGGCGGATAAGCCCAGCCGGTGCGCAGGTCGCCGCTGCCCGGCCGCCAGTCATGCTGGTACGGCACCGGCTTCGACGACAGCGCCTCCGGCATGAACCCGACCTCGACATAGGGCCGCACGCCGCGCGCCCGATAAGTGTCGAAGATCCGATCGACGATCGTCCAGTCGTAGCGCGGCCGGCTCTCAGCATCCTCCGTATACGCGTTGGTCGACCCCCATTTCAGCGCCGCCGTCCCGTCCCCCGACGTCAACAGGTTGTGCGTCCGGAAATAGACGCGGTCGGGCGCGAGCTTCCCCAGCGTGGCGAGCGTCGTGCGCCCGTCCTTCATCGTCGCATAATTGGGCTCGTCCGCGCCGAAGAACCGCCACACCGGGTTCACCGGCTTGCCCGGCCGCCCGACATCGACCGCGACCGTCACCGGGATCGCTGGCGCTGCCCGAACGGCGCCGCCCGCAAAGGCCGCAAACAGGGCCAGCGCCCCGGCGAACGACAACGCGCGCACCACTAGCGAACCAGCGCCGCGTCGGCCCAGTCGACCGCTGGCGGATCACCCCGCGCACCGTCCGCCCGCCGCGCCACCAGCTCGACGATCTTCACCCCCGTCACGTCCGCTGCGAGCGGCACCGCCGCCTCGCCGAACTTCACCGCGCGCGACGTCGCCAGCTTACGACCGTCGCCATACACCTCGAACCGCACCGCCCCGCCGGCCGGCGACGCGCTGTCGTCCACGCCCACCGCCGCGGTGAAGCGCGTATAGCCCGCATTGCGCACCTCCAGCCGCGATCCGGCGAGCACGCCGATGCCCGTGTCGTAGTTCCGCGTCGCCACGCGCAGGACGTCACCATAGGCCGCGCGATCCGCCTGCGCCCCGCCCCAGCCGGCATATTGCGGATGCTCGCCCGGCCCGCGCGTGCCGGCCCACGAGATCACCGACTTGTGGATCGTCGGGTCCACCCGCGGGGTCACCACGCCGTCCGCCGCCGGGTTCACGCTGCCCGGCTGTTCCGACAGGTACAGGCCGTTCGCGAGACTCCGCTGCCCCGCCGCGCGGAATACCAGGGTCTCGTGCGGCTTCAGCGTGAACGCCTGCTCCTTCGTGAAACTGCGCCGCGCGCCCGTCCACAGATCGGTCAGCGCGATCGGCGCGGTATCGACCAGCTTCAGCTGCGCCGCGGTCAGCATCACCGGCGCGGGCGACGCCGTCCGGTTGAACAAAGCAACCGCCTTGCCGCCACCCGCTAATGTCTTGACCAGGATCTGCACGTCGTCGGACTGGTACGCGACCACCGCCTGGTTCCCCGCCGGATCCTGGTTCAACGCCACCACCGCGGCGTTGCCGAAGATCGCGCGCTGCTCGGGCGTCAGCTTGCGCAGGTCGTAGCCGATGAACAGCGGCGCATTGATCATCGCCCACATGCTGAAATGCGACCGCGCCTCGACCGGGTGCGCCGCGTCGAAATCTCCCGTCCCCACGAACAGCATGTCCGGGTCGTTCCACGATCCGGGATGCGCATACAACGACCGCGTCACCGCACTGTCGAAATTGCTCAACATCCGCCCCCAGTGCGGGGAGATATCGTCGCTCGTGCGACTGATATTGCCCATGTCCTTGCCCCAGGCGCGCACGTCGGACGACCCCCACAGGCACAGCGAATAGGTATAGTCGCCGTCGGGATTGTAGCGCCGGAGCGCCGTATCGACCGACCCGTACAGCGCCTTCACCGCGCCCACGTCGGTGCGCGCCATCGACTGCATGTCGATCAGCGGCGGCAACGCGCGGTACAGCCCGCTCTTCACGCGCGGACTGTCTGCGGGCAGACCGCGCACGCCGCATCCGTCGACCTTGATCGTGTCGAACCCCCACTCCTCGAAGAACAGCCGGATGTCCTGGTCGACATGGCCGTACAGCCCGACCTCGCGCTCCGCGACGCTCCCCTCCGGCTGGTTCTTGAAATCGGGGGTGTAGATCTGGCCGCAGCTGTTGCGCCCGATGTCGGAATAGATCCCCGCACGCAGGCCCATCGCATGGATCCTGTCGGTCAGCGGGCGGAAGCTCGTGTCCGTGCTGCCCGGCTTCCCCGCGGACGGGAACTTCGCCGTGCGGATCACCAGCCGCCCGTCGCTCTGCCGGCGCTGCTGCCACCAGCCATCGTCGATATTGACGTTGCGGTAGCCGAGCTTCGCCAGCCCGCCGTCGACCAGCACGCGCGCCGACGCCAGGATCTTCTCCTCGTCGATGTCGCTGTTGAACGCGTTCCAGGTGTTCCATCCCATCGGCGGCACCGGCGCGCGGCCGCCCGTATTGGCACTCCACCGCGCGGTCGGCGCCAGCGGATCGGGCGCAGCGTAAGCCGGGGCCGCGGCCAGGAAGGCCACCGTCATCATCAGCGGGGCAATCGGTCGCATGGTCACTTGGCTCCCACCAGGTTGCGCGTGAAGAACGGCATAACAAAATCCTGGAATCGTTCGGCGACGTTGCTGACATGGTCGCCCGGATACACCGTGAAGCTGTTGCCGATCTTGTAGAGGTCGAGCGCCGCGTGCAGCTTGGCCGCGTCGTCCTTCAACCCGTCGCGGTCGCCCACGTCGATCGCGATCGCCTTGTACTGGCGCAGATTGCCGACATACTGGTCGATCATCGCCAGCGGCGCGTTCGCGGTCCAGCGCGCCAGCACCTCGGGCTGCACCACCCCGCCCTTCACCGGCAGGTCGAGGTACAGCGGACCCTTCGCAGGGTTCGGCGACCACGCCGCGGCACTGGCCAGCTGAGCGCGCACCATGAACGGCAGGCTCGCGGATTCAGAGGGCGACTTCACCTTCTCCAGTGCCGCCATCGCTTCCGCGTCGAACATCGCCGGGTCGCGCGGCGCCAGGCAGCACGGGCTCATCATGTACAGCGCGCCGAACATGTCGGGATGCTTGAACCCGATCCGCGTCGTGCCGTATCCGCCCATCGAATGGCCGGCCAGCCCGCGGCTGCGGCGGTCCGCGATCGTCCGGTAATGCCCGTCGATATAGGCGACCAGGTCGCGCGCGATGAACGTCTCGAAATCGCCCGTCGTCACCGAACTGGAATACATCGACCCGTTGTGGATCGTCTTGCTGTCCGGGAACACCACGATCATCTCGCGCGCGCCCTTCGCAAACGCCCCGGCGATCGTCTGCGGCACCTGGATCTCGCGCGTCCACTGCTCCGCCCCGATCGAGTAACCGTGCAGCGCATAGACCACCGGATAACGCCGCCGCGGGTTCGCGGCATAGCTCGGCGGCAGGACGACCAGCACGTCGCGGTCGGCGCTCTCGCCCTCCAGATTGCCGCGGATCGCCGGCGAGTTGACCTTGATCCGCTCCATCTTCAGCAGCGCGGCACCCTTGACCGGCGGCACCGCCTGCGTCGCGACCTGCGCCGTCGCCGGCACCGCGATCGCCATCGCGCCGGCCAGGGCCAGTCCGACCTTCAGGCCGATATGCGTTACTGAACGTCCCATGTTCCCACTCCTCACGACCTTGTGATCAGGCCTGTTTCAAATCCGGTCCGCGCAACCGCACCGCGCGGCCGGGCGACAGCGTCACGCTGCGGCGCTGCCCGCCCAGTCGCACGACATGCGTGCCGGCTCGGTCTGCGTGTAGCACGACATCGTCCAGCCGGCCCGCGCTCCACTCGAGATCGACGCGCACCGCGCCGCGCGCGCGCAATCCCGTCACCCGCCCGCGCCCCCACGCCGCGGGCAGCGCGGGCAGCAGCAGGATCTCGTCGCCCTCGCTCTGCATCAGCATCTCCGCGATCGCGCGCGCGCCGCCGAAATTGCCGTCGATCTGGAACGGCGGATGCGCGTCGAACATGTTGGGATAGGTCCGCTCCGGCCCCAGCAGGAAGCGCAGGATGCGGTGCGCCCGCTCCCCGTCGCGCAACCGCGCCCACAGGTTCGCGCGCCACGCCGTCGCCCACCCGGTCGCCTCGTCCCCGCGCAGCTCAAGCGACCGCCGCGCCGCAGCGGCGAGCGCCGGCGTCCGGTCCAGGTCGATCTGGGCACTCGGGAACAGCCCGTACAGGTGCGACACATGGCGGTGATGCGGCTCCGGCGCGCCCGCGTCCCAGTCCTGCTGCCACTCCTGCAACTGCCCCTGCGCCCCCACCTGATCCGGCGCCAGCCGCGCCCGCATCGCGCCCAGCCGGCGTGCATAGTCCGCATCGACCTTCAGGATCGCCGCCGCCCGCGCGGTCTGGTCGAACAGGTCGCGCAGGATCTGCTGGTCCATCGCCGGCCCGGCACACACCGCCACCCCCTTGTGATGCTCGTTCTCCGGCGAGATCGATGGGCTCGTCATCAGCCGGCCGGTCGCCGGGTCGGTCACCAACGTATCGAGGAAGAAGTCGCACGCCCCCTTCATCAACGGATAGACCGTCGCGAGATAGGTGGCGTCGCGACCATAGTCATAATGGTCCCACAGATGCGTGCACAGCCACGCCCCGCCGAGCGGCCACAGCCCCCATTGCGCCCCGTCGACCGGCGCGGTTCCGCGCCACAGATCGTTATTGTGATGCGCCACCCAGCCGCGCGCGCCGTACATGCGGCCCGCCGTCCGCGCGCCCGTCACCGCCAGGTCGCGGACCAGCGCCACCAGCGGCGCGACGCATTCCGGCAACGCCAGCGGCTCGGCCGGCCAGTAGTTCATCTCGGTATTAATGTTGATCGTGTATTTCGATCCCCAGGGCGGCGTGGTGCTGTCGTTCCAGACCCCCTGCAGGTTCGCCGGCTGGCTCCCCGCCCGCGACGAACAGATCAGCAGATAGCGCGCATAGTTGAAGTAGAGCGCCGCCAGCGCCGCCCCGTCCGCCGCATCGCCGCTCCGGATCCGCACATCGGTCGGCCGCTCCGCCAGCGCGGTCTGCCCCAGATCCAGCGTCACGCGCCGGTACAACCGACGATGCTCGATCGCCGTGTCGGCCGCCAGATCACGATACGCCCGCCGCGCCGCCCCCGCGATCCGCGCGTCCACGATTTTACCAGGATCACCCCCGACATCGTCGAACCGGCGATAACTCGTCGCCACCGCGACCAGGATCGTCACCGCATCCGCCCCGCGCACGCTCAGCGTTGCACCGGCCCGCGTCATCCGCCCGCCCGTCGGCACCACCCGCGCCCGCGCCGCGATCCGCAACGCGCCGGCCAAGCCCTCCGCCGCCGGCCCACGCCCGTCCAGCACGAGACTGTCCGCCGTCGCCACTATCGTGACCGCCTGCGGCGTCTCCAGCCCCAGGTCCAGATCGATCGCCCCCGCCCGGTCCGCGGACAACCGCACCGCGATCACCTCCGCCGCCGGCGACGCGATCACCTCACGAACATACCACACGCCGCCAGCCGTAAACCGCGTCGTCGCGCACGCCGCATCTAGATCCAGCTCGCGCCGATACCCCGACACGTCCGCACTCAAAGTCGGCATTCGCAGCATCAGGTCACCGACCGTCTGATACGGCATCTGCCCGCGCGGCTTGCCGATCAGCGTCGCGTTCGCCAGCGCCTGCGCCTCCGCGAACCGCCCCGCCGCGATCAGCCGTCGCACCTCGGGCAGAGCCCCCGCCGCCGCGGGATTGACCGGATCATAAGGCCCGCCCGCCCAGAACGTGTCCTCGTTCAGCTGCAACCGCTCCGCCGCGACCCCACCGAACACCATCGCGCCCAGCCGCCCGTTGCCGATCGGCAGCGCCTCGGTCCACACCTTGGCCGGCTGCGCGTACCACAACCGATCCCCGCCGGCCGCAACCGGCACCGGCGCGGCCTGCAACGCCTCCGGCAACGCCAGCACCGCCGACGCCGCCACCGACGCGCCCAGCACGCCGCGCCGGCTCACCCCATCACTGGGTGCGCCGGTACCACCCGGCGCGTCCATGCTCAGCGCAGCGCCAGCACGAGCACCGACTTCGCCGGCAAGGTGACGGTCAACGTCCCGTCCGCCACCTGCGCGCCGCTGAACGCCGCCGGCACCAGCGCGTTTGGCTGGTCGAACGTATTATGCGCGTCCATCGTCGCGGCGGTCAGGATGCGTCCGGTCGCGGTCGTCGCCTGCACGCCCGTCATCTTCACCGACACCGGCACCGCATTCTTCGGATCGAGATTGACCAACGCGACATGCACCTGCCCGCTCGCGTCGCGCACCGCGGACGCGCTGACCGACTGCACTGCGACCTCGTCATAGTGATAATATGGCGACTTCACCGTGATCGGCAGCGTCGTGGCGTCCATCCACGGCTGATACAGGTCGAACACATGGTAGGTCGGCGTCTTCACCATCTTCGCGCCGTCGGTCAGCAGCATCGCCTGCAAGACGTTCACCATCTGCGCGATCGCGGCCATCTTTACCCGGTCGGCATGATGCGCGAAGATGTTGAGGTTCAGCCCGGCGACCACCGCATCGCGCAGCGAGTTCTGCTGCTGCAGGAACCCCGGGTTCGACCCCGGCGTCGGGTCGTACCACGTGCCCCATTCGTCGACCGCCAGCATGACCTTCTTGTCCGGATCATATTTGTCCATGATCGCGCTGTGCTTGGTGACGAAATCCTCCATCTGCAACGTGTGCGCCATGGTGGTCGCCCATTCGCGCTCGGGGAAACCCAGCGCCGGGCCCTTGTCTTCCCACTTCGTATCGCGCGGACGGGTGTAGTAATGCAGCGCCAGGCCGTCGATGTTCTTGCCGGACAGCTTCATCAGCGTCTCGGTCCACTCGTAGTTGCTGTCGCTCGGCCCGCTGGCGATCTTCAGCATCTTGCCGTTGGTCGACTTGGCGAACTGGCCGTAACGGTTGGTCAGGTCTGCGGCATATTCCGCGCGCATGTTACCGCCGCACCCCCACAGCTCGTTGCCGATGCCCAGATACTGGACCTTCCACGGCGCGGGATGCCCGTTGGCGGCGCGTTCCTTGGCCAGCACGGTCGTGCCCGCCGGCGCGGTCAGATATTCCACCCACTGCGACGTCTCGGCCGGCGGCGCGCTGCCCAGGTTGGCGGAGACATAGGCCTCCGCGCCCAGCCGCTCGACAAAGCCCATGAATTCATGCGTGCCGAACGCATTGTCCTCGGTCACGCCGCCCCAGTTGGTGTTCACCTTCACCGGCCGCTTGCCGCGCGGGCCGATCCCGTCGCGCCAATGATATTCGTCCGCGAAACAGCCGCCGGGCCAGCGGACCATCGGCACCTTGATCGCCTTCAGCGCGGTCATCACGTCGCGGCGATACCCGGCGTCGTTCGGGATCTTGGAATTGGGGCCGACCCAGATGCCCGGATAGATGCCGGTGCCGAGATGCTCGGCGAACTGCCCGAACACCTGGCGGTTCATGCGCGGACCCGGCCGGTCGGCAGACAGCGTGCCCGTCGCGGCGGTCATCGACTGGCCCGGCACCTGCGCCGGGGCCTGCGCCAGCGTCGGCACGGCGGCGATCAGCGCGACGGCCGACACGGCCTGCCCAAAACGACGATTCAACACATCTCTCTCCCCTGAGCGGCGATGCGATGCCCCTGTTCGGGTGCACCCCTTTGACCGTCAAGAAACCCCAATTGTCCGACTTAAGCAAGTGGAAACCCGCCCACGGCGATGTTAGGGGCCTGCAACGGGAGAGAAGAAATGGCGTACGCCGCACTGGCTTTGATGATGGCGACCGCGCTGCTGCCCGCCGCAGCTACGCCATCTTCCGCAGCCCGCACGTGGACCGCGGACAACGGCAACGGCACCTTCACCAACCCGCTGTTCTTCGATGAATTCTCCGACCCCGACATGATCCGCGTCGGCAACGATTTCTACATGACCGGCACAACCATGCACACCATGCCCGGCCTGCCGATCCTCCATTCGCGCGATCTCGTGAACTGGACGTTCCTCGGCTACGCGCTCGACAAGCTCGATCTCGGCCCGGAGTACCGGCTGGAGGGCGGCAAGCACATCTACGGCCGCGGTATCTGGGCGCCCAGCCTGCGCTACCGCAACGGCACTTTCTACATCTTCAGCAACGTCAACGGCCAGAATACGCAACGCTTCACCGCCACGAACCCGCGCGGCCCGTGGACCCGCACATCGATGAAACGCAGCTTCCACGACCTGTCGGTGTTGTTCGACGACGACGGCAAGGCCTATGTCATCTGGGGCTACCAGGACATCCACATGGCGCAGCTCGACGCCAGCCTGACCGACATTGTCCCCGGCACCGAACGGATCGTCATCCCCAAGGGCGCCGGGATGGGCGAGGGGTCGCATTTCTACAAGTTCGACGGGCGCTACTACATCACCAGCGCGGAATATGCGGTCCGCTTCCGCATGCCCGCCGCACGCGCATCCTCACCCTTCGGCCCGTACGAGGTGAACCCCGAGATCAGCGCGGACGAGGAATTCGGCGAGACCGCCGGCTGGCGCGTCGCCGGCAACAAGGAACCGCTCAAACTACGCGGCCCCGACCCGAAGGCACGCGGCGGCCTCGCCATGCACCAGGGCGGCGTCATCCAGACGCCTGCCGGCGAATGGTGGGGCTGGTCCATGTTCGAGGGCAATTCAGTGGGCCGCCTCACCGCGCTGTCGCCGGTGACGTGGAAGGACGGCTGGCCCTATTTCGGCCTCCCCGGCAATCTCGGCCGCTCGCCGCGCACCTGGGTCAAGCCGCGGCTGCCCGCCTCGCCCGATCACGCGCCCTACCAGCGGTCGGACAGCTTCGCCGGCCCCGCGCTCGGGCCCATCTGGCAATGGAACCACGTCCCCGTCGCGGCCAACTGGTCGCTCACGGCCCGCCCCGGCGCACTCCGGCTGACCACGTTGCCCGCCCCCGGCTTCCTCCAGGCGCGCAACACGCTGACCCAGCGCGCGATCGGCCCGCAGTCCACGCCGGTCGTCGAACTCGACGTCGCCGGGCTCCGTGCGGGCGACGTCGCCGGGCTCGCGCTGCTCAACCGGCCATTCGCCACGATCGGCGTCGAACGGTCCGCCAAGGGTCTCGAACTGGTCATGACCGACGAGTTGGCCGGCACCCTCCGCCGCCCGCTCACCGCCACGCATCTCTGGCTGCGCGCCACCGCGGATCTGGCGCACGACCGCGCGCAGTTCGGCGTCTCGACCGACGGCCGCCGCTTCACCGACTTCGGCACGCCCGTGACGATGCCGTTCCAGCTGCTGACGTTCCAGGGCGTCCGCTACGCACTGTTCGCCTACAACAGCGCCGGCACGCCCGGCGGCCATGCCGACTTCCTTGACTTCAAGGTGACCGAAGGCCACCCCGAAAGCCGCCCGGACATCCCATATGCCCGCACCATCCGCCTGACCCCGATCGGCAAGCCCGCCGCCCCCGCACTCGCCGGCCTCCGCGTCGACCGGCACCCGCTCGGCCGCGTCTCGCTCACCCGCGGCGGCCAGTCGCTCACCACCGCGCCCGACGGCTCCGCCGCGATGCGCCCCACCGACGGCGGCCCGGCGCAGCAATATCAGTGGATGGAATCCTTGAGCGGCGGCGCGGTGCTGATGTCGCTCGTCACCAACCGCTACCTCCACGTCGCCAATGGCGGCACGCTGCGCGCTGACAGCCCGGGACCCAGCGCGGACAATGCCGACGGCAGCCGCTTCCTAGTGCAATAAGCTCAACTATTTCGGACGTTGTCCGACGCTAACAATAGTCTTACAAGACCCAAAACAAGACAAGACGACAGGGGAGATGGGGATGACGCGCGGATCGCACTCGCAAAGGCACGTCCTGTGGGCATCGGCCGCGATCGGCCTCGCGCTCACCAGCGTCGCAACCGCGCAGCCCATCGCCCCCGCCCCGGCCGTGAGCCCGGTCCATGCGCAGGCCGATCGCATAGCCGCCGCACTCGTCGCGCGCATGACGATCGAGGAGAAGCTCGACCAGCTGCTCAACGTCGCCCCCGCCATCCCGCGGCTGAACGTCCCGCGCTACAACTGGTGGACGGAATCGCTCCACGGCGCGCTTGGGCCCACCGAGACGACCAACTTCCCCGAACCGATCGGCCTCGCCGCCACCTTCGACGCCCCGCTCGTCCGCAACGTCGCGGCCGCGATCGGCACGGAGGTCCGCGCGCTCCACACGCTCTCGCGCCAGACCGGGCGCAACGGGCGGATCGGCACTGGCCTCGACACCTGGTCGCCCAACATCAACATCTTCCGCGACCCGCGCTGGGGCCGCGGCCAGGAAACCTATGGCGAGGATCCGTATCTCGCCGCCCGCACCGGCGTCGCCTTCATCGAAGGGATGCAGGGCCCGAACCCCGATCTGCCGCAGGTCGTCGCCACGCCGAAACATTTCGCGGTCCACAGCGGCCCGGAATCGACCCGCCACGAAGCGAACGTCTTCGTCTCCGCGCACGATCTGGAGGACACCTACCTCCCCGCCTTCCGCGCCGCGATCGTCGAGGGGCGCGCCAATTCGGTCATGTGCGCCTACAACCGCATCGACGGCCAACCGGCCTGCGCCAGCGACCTGCTGCTGAAGGATCATCTCCGCGGTGCATGGGGCTTCACCGGCTATGTCGTGTCGGATTGCGACGCGGTGAAGGACATCGCCGACACTCACAAATACTCGCCCGACGGCCCGACCGCGGTCGCCGCCGCGATGCGCGCCGGCGTCGACAGCGAGTGCCACAACGCCACCCTCTCCGACACGTCGGGGCTCGAAGACCGCTACCGCGAGGCGCTGCGCCGTCAGCTTATCACCGAGCGCGAGATCGACACCACGCTCGTCCGGCTGTTCTCCGCGCGCTACCGCACCGGCGACCTGCCCGGCCTCGCCGGCACGCCCGCCACCATCCCCGTCGCCGCGATCGGCGCGCCGGCCCAGGACGCGCTGGCGCTGACCGCCGCCGCCAAGAGCCTCGTGCTGCTGAAGAACGATGGCGTCCTGCCGTTGAAACCCGGCATCCGCGTCGCGGTGGTCGGCCCGCTCGGTGATGCCACGCGCGTCCTGCGCGGCAACTATTCCTCCGGCCTCACCGGCACGCCCGTCTCGGTCGTCGACGGTCTCCGCCGCGCTATGCCCGGCGCGCGCGTCACGCTCGTGCCGTTCGGCGCGTCGCTGACCGATGGCGACCGCGTGCCGCAGCAGATGCTCCGCACGCCGGACGGCAAGCCAGGCGTGCTGGTGCGCTACTACAACCCGCTGCGCCCCGCCCCCACCGCATTCGCGCCCGGTACGCGCGACGCCGCGATCGCCGCGATGCGCTACCAGGCGAAACCCGTCGTCACGCGGATCGAACCCGATGTCGGCGACCGCAACCTGCAACTCGCCAAGCTGTCCGACATCCACCGCGTCGTCCGCACCGGCTTCCTCGTGCCCGCCGAAAGCGGCACCTACCGCGTCGGCCTGACCGGCGCCGGCGGCTCGGCCCGCCTCGACGGCAAGCTCATTTCGGACCGCGCCAAGTCGCGCTGGAACGACCTCGCCACGTTTGAAACACTCCAGCTCCAGGCCGGCAAACGCTACCCCTTCACGATCGAGGGCGAGGTTTCGCTCGTCTGGAAACGCATCTCGCAGAACCCGACCGCCGATCTCACCCGCGCCGCCGCCGATGCCGACGTGCTCGTCGCGGTCGTCGGCCTGACCTCCGACCTCGAAGCGGAGGAGACCGGCATCAAGGTCCCCGGCTTCGAAGGCGGCGATAAGACGACGCTCGATCTCGCCCCCGATCAGCAGGCGATGCTGACCGCCGCCCGCGCCACGGGCAAGCCGATCGTCGTCGTCGCCATGAACGGCAGCCCGATCAACCTGGCCTGGGCCAAGGACAATGCCGCCGCGATCCTGGAGGCCTGGTATCCGGGCCAGGCCGGCGGCACCGCGATCGGCGACGTCCTGTCCGGCCGCACCAACCCGGCCGGCCGCCTGCCACTGACCTTCTACCGCAGCGTCACGGACCTGCCGCCGTTCGATGATTACGCCATGACCGGCCGCACCTACCGCTACTTCGCCGGCACGCCGGTCTACGCGTTCGGCCACGGGCTCAGCTACACCAAGTTCGACTATGGCGCGCTGAACCTCACCCCCGCGGCCGGCGGCGCCGGACAGGGCCTGCGCGTCACCACCGAGCTCTGCAACACCGGTGCACGCGCGGGCGACGAGGTGGCACAGCTCTACCTCAACTTCCCCGACACGCCCGGCGCACCGCGCATCGCGCTGCGCGGCTATCAGCGCGTCACGCTCGCCCCCGGCGAACGCCGCACGCTGACCTTTAACCTCTCACCGCGCGACCTGAGCAGCGTCGACGTCGACGGCACCCGCCGCGTCGCCACCGGCCGCTACCGCGTCACCGTCGGCTCCGGCCAGCCCGGCCCCGGCGTCGCCAGCAAGTCCGACCGCTTCGACGTCCGCACCGCAGTGGCCGTCGCGAAGTAAAAGGACCGCCCCCAACTCCAGACACTCACCCCGTTCGGTTCGAGCCTGTCGAGAACTCAGCGCAGGTCGCGACAAGCTCCAACCGAACGGACGGAAGCAATCAAACTCAAACCCCGCGCAGCAACCGCATCACCATCGCCCGGATGCGCCCGGAGTTCCCCGCCCCCAGGATCCCGTGCCGTTCCGCCGGGAGGTGCGCCAGCGGGTGCCCGTCCGGCCGGAACACATAATGGTCGAAGAACGCCCGCCACGCCGCACGCTCCCCCTCCGGTCGCTCCGCGATCGCGACCATCGCCAGCATCATCGCGCTGTGCGGCTGGTCCGGCCCGCCGCTGCTTGCATCCCACCAGTAATTGACCAGCACGTTCAGCGCGCCTGTCGCCTCCACCTGATGCCACCACAGCTTAGGAATATAGAGCGCGTCGCCGGGCTCCAAATCTACCTCCAGCGCGGTGTCGCGGATCGCTTCGAACCGTGGATAGCGCGGGTCGCCCGGCGCACTGCCCACGGCCAGCGCGACCGGCTGCCCCGCCATCGTATGGTCGATCGGCCCGACGTAAAGGTCGCCGATCGCCTCGGGCGGATACAGCGTGAACCGCCGCGTCCCCGCCACCACGCACGCGATATTGTCCGACGTATCATAATGGCAGGCGACCGAAGACCGATGCCCCAGCCAGATCCGCGGCTGCACCGCCGGCAGAAATGCCAGCCCATTCTCCGCGGCAAAGCCCGGCAGATATCCCTCGGTCGACAGCGACCCGACATACATCGTCGGGGCCTCCGCCACGCCCGCCGTCGCGACGATCTCCGCCAGCGCCTCCCCGAATCGCATCGTCCGCCGCTCGAAATTGAACCCGCTCAGGTCGTCGCTATAGGTGTAGCGCCCGGCGATCGCCGGCGCGCCGACGAACACCTCCGCCGGCCGGGCAGCGTCCAGCCGCGCAAGATACGCCGCGAGTTCGCCCTGCTCGGACGCCGCCCGCACCGGCCAGTCGCGCACCGCACCGCGCAGCACCACCGGGCGGCACGCGGCCACCACCTCCGCCCGGAACCGGTCGGGCGACGTCAGCGCATCCGCCGCGACGTCCGCCACCCGCCCGGTCATGCGCCGGCCAGCCGGTCGTTCCGCACCCGCGCCATCCGCGCGATCTGCCGCACCGACTGAATCTGCGTATAGCAGGCCGCCAGGTCGCCATCGTGGAACATCGCCAGAACCGTCGTGTCCGGCAACGCCGCCACCGCATCGGCACTGATCGTATAGAGGTCCTCGAGCCGGAACCGCGTACCGTCGTCGAACCGCAGGTCGATGTCGATGGGCTCCAGCAGCGACCGTTCCAGCAACCGCGCGATGAACGCATCCGTCGCCGGCAGGCCCGCATGCAACCGCCCCAGCGCGCGCTGGACGCGTTGCAAAGCCACGCCCTGCCCCCCGTCGCCGTCGAACAGCGGCGCGCCGCCCCCGTCCACGAACATCGGCAGGTCGCGGTCGATCACGATCCGGTCCTGCTCCACGAAGAACCCCTCGCGCTCCAGGTCCGCCGGGCGATAGCCGCGCAACCGGCCGCTTTCGTCCAGGTTCGCATCGTCGCCCGCCTGCAACCGCAACAGTGCACCGGCGTAGAAGCGGCCGGTCTCCGGACTCTTGGCGAACAGGATCGGATAATCCGCCGCCGCCGGCCCGAACTCCCCCACCACGATCTGCACGAACAAACGTTCCGCGTCGCCCGACGCGCGGATGCCGAGCGTCCCGTGCTGCTCGAACCCGAGCACTTCCCATGCCGCCACGCCGTCGTCCTCATCCTGCGGGCACAAGCCCTCTCCGTTTCCGACTGTAGTCGTTGAGAGCGTTACCGCCAAGCCACGGTCGGGTAACGTATTGCATTACACTGACAAACAGCTTGCATCCCGGTTTAGCGCTACCTAAGCCACCGCCATCACGTCCGGATTGCCGGTTCCCGCTTCAGCGGGGGCAGCACGAGAGACAGAACGCGGCCGATCAACGGCCCATCTATAAAGGGAGAGGGCATGAACATCATCACTGGCCAGTTCGGTTCGCGCTGGAACAAGGCGCGTCGTTCCCCGCTGATCGGCGCCTCGTCGGTACTCGCGATCGCGCTTGCGACCCCCGCTTATGCGCAGGCGCAGACCCCCGTCGCCGCGCAGCCGGCTACCCCCGCAACCGGGGCCGTGACGACCGGAACCGCCCAGCCGGCCGGCCTCCAGCCCGCCGTTCCCTCTCCCAATACTCAGATCACCGCCGAACAGGCCGGCCAGCCGCAGGACGCCGCAACCGCGCCCGTCCCCGTGAACGGTCAGTCGATCGCGACCACCGAGGCAGCACCCGCCGACGACGGTCAGGAGATCGTCGTCACCGGCCTGCGCGGCTCGCTTCAGCGCAACCTGGACATCAAGCGCACGTCGCAAGGCGTCGTCGACGTCATCTCGGCCGAAGACATCGGCAAGTTCCCCGATTCCAACGTCGCTGCTTCGCTCCAGCGCCTGCCCGGCGTGTCGATCCAGCGTTCCGGCGCACGCGGTGAGGCCACCGGCATCACCGTCCGCGGCTTCGGCGGCGATTTCAACACGACGCTGTACGATGGTCGCCGCATCTCGACCGCGACCGGCGGCCGCCAGATCGATTTCAGCACCGTGGGTGCGGATTTCATCGGCCAGCTCAGCGTCCTGAAGACGCCCGACGTCTCGCTCGCATCCAGCTCGATCGGCGCGACCGTCGACATCGCCTTCCCGAAACCGTTCGACCACAGCGGCTTCCGCCTGGCCACCACCGTCTCCGGTTCGCTCCAGGACCGTGCCGGCCGCGTTGTGCCCACGGCCGGCCTGCTCGTCAGCGACACGTTCGCGGACGACACGTTCGGCATCCTGGCCGACGTGATCTACACGCGGCGTGATACCGATACCAACCGCGTCTACGTGTCCGGTTGGCCGGGCGGCTACTATGCACCGTGCCAGCTGACCCCGAACTGTACGGCCGACCAGCTGTCGACCGCGAACAAGACCGTCGTCGGCTGGTTCCCGCAGCAATATGGCGCGGAACAGCAGCAGGTGAAGGACGAGCGGATCGACGGTCGCGTCGCGCTCCAGTGGCATCCATCGGAAAGCCTGATGGTCACGCTGGACAATAACTTCTCGCGCCAGAAGATCACGACCGACGTCTACGGCTTCGGCGTCTGGTTCAATCAGAGCGACCTGCGCAACGTCACGCTCGACGACAACGGCACCCCGACCAGCTTCACGCAGGCCGGAACCCCGACCGACTTCACCTCGGCGATCAACAAGCAGATCCTGCAGACCAACCAAACCGGTCTGAACATCAAGTACGACGCCAGCGAGAACCTGTCGTTCGAAGCCGACGGCTCCTACGCCAAGAGCTGGCTGAACCCGGGTGACGTGATCGGCAGCAGCAACGCCGACATCGGCTATTCGGGCCTGCTGTCGAACACCACCGGCCTGTCGATCAACGGCAACAGCAGCAGCGCGTTCCCTGTCCTGACCAACTATGGTCCGGCGGGCGACGAATCGCGCTTCACCGACCCCACCGTGATCGGTTCGCACGTCACCGTGCTGCAGACCCAGAACAATACCGACGTTCTGAAGCAGTTCCGTGGCGCCGCGACCTGGAAGCAGGACGATCTGACCATCAAGGTCGGCGGTCAATATTATGACGACACGTTCCGGCTGTCGAATAAGAGCACGTTCACGAACAACTACTGGCAGGCCTATGCCGGTTACGGCGGCCCGTCCGGCGGCAGCACCGGCGTCTCGCCGCTGCCGTCCAGCCTGTTTCAGGGCAATATCAGCCTGAACAACTTCATCCCCGGCTTCGACGGCACGCTGCCTTCTTCGGTGATCAAGTTCGATCCGGCCGCCTACCAGGCGTATCTCAGCAGCCTCGGCAACCCGCAGGCCGGCAACGTCGCGGGCTACAACTATCCCGGCGTCACCGGCTTCACCGGCTCGTTCGATCAGGCGGTCGATCCGGGCAGCGTGCTGCGCGTGAACGAGAAGACCTGGGCGCTGTTCATGCGCGTCAACTTCGATGCCGAAGTCGCGGGGATGCCGTTCCACTTCAACGCCGGCGTCCGGAACGAGAATACGCACCTGACCGCCACCGGTCAGGGTCGCCAGCCGGTCTCGATCGTGCGCAGCGCCGCCGATCCGACGCTGCTGACGCTTGCCTTCACCGATACGCAGGCGGTGACGTCGAAGAGCGACTACTCCTACCTTCTGCCGACGCTCGACATGCGGCTGGAGTTGACGGACAAGCTGCAGGCCCGGTTCAGCGCATCGCGGACGCTGACCCGCCCAAGCCTCAGCCTGCTGAACCCGGTCACGACGCTCGGCAACGGTCAACGCGTCAACGCGCTGTCCGCCAGCGGCGGCAACCCGAACCTGAAGCCATACCTCGCCGACAATTTCGATCTCGCCGGCGAATGGTACTACAAGCGCAACTCCTATCTGTCGGTCGACTTCTTCATCAAGAACGTCAGCAACTTCATCGTCGGCGGCGTGACGCGTCAAACGATCAACGACGTGATCGATCCGACGACGGGGCAGGCCGCGGTGTTCGCCGTGTCGCAGCAGGTGAACGGCCCGGACGCCACCGTCCGCGGCGTCGAGCTGGCGTTGCAGCATGTGTTCGGCGACACCGGCTTCGGGTTTCAAGCGAACGCTACGTTCGTCGAAACCAACAAGCCGTACGATGCGAGCGACATTTCGCAGACCGGCTTCGCGGTGACGGGCCTGGCGAACTCGGCGAACTTCGTCGGTTTCTACGACAAGAAGGGGTTCCAGTTCCGGACCGCACTTAACTGGCGTGACGAATATCTCGCCGGCTTCGGGCAGAACCAGAACACCGGTTCGTTCGGGTCGGAGCCGACCTTCGTCAACTCCAGCTTCCAGGTCGATCTGAGCTCCAGCTGGGACATCAACCCCAAGTTCAGCGTGTTTGGTGAAATCCTGAACATCAACAACAACCAGCAAAGCACGCACGGCCGGTTCAAGAACCAGCTGCTCGACGTGTTCGACTATGGCCGCCGCTTTACGCTCGGCGCGCGTTTCCGCTACTGATCGACTGCCAACGGGGTTGCCGGACGTTCCGGCAACCCCAGATATCGGGTCCCCGGCCTGTGAACGATAAGATAACGTGAGAGAGATCAAGCACATCGTCATCGTCGGCGGCGGCACCGCCGGCTGGCTGACCGCGGGCGTCATCGCCGCGAAGCATCAGGCGCGTCGCGCACATGGCTTCACCGTGACGTTGATCGAATCGCCCAACATCCCGATCATCGGCGTCGGCGAGGGGACATGGCCCACGCTGCGCAATACGCTGCGCCGCATCGGCATCTCCGAAACCGAACTGTTCCGGCAATGCGACGCCTCGTTCAAGCAGGGCGCGCGCTTCAACCGCTGGACCACCGGCGCGCCGGACGACGGCTACTACCACCCGCTCATGCTGCCGCAGAATTTCGGTCAGGTGAACCTCGCCCCGCACTGGCTCGAGACGCCGGACGACACCAGCTTCTGCGACGCGGTCACGCCGCAGGGCCGGGTCTGCGATGCGGGCCTGGGTCCGAAGACGATCGCCACCCCGGAATATGAGGCGGTCGCAAACTACGCCTATCATCTCGATGCCGGCAAATTCTCCGGCTTCCTGCAACGCCATTGCTGCGACGTGCTCGGGGTCCGCCACGTCCTCGCCGATGTCACCGAAGCGGTCGTCGACGAATCCGGTGACATCGCCATGGTCCGCACCGAACAGGCGGGCGACATCGCAGGCGACCTGTTCGTTGACTGCACCGGCTTTGCCGCCCTGCTCATCGGCCGCACGCTCGGCGTCCCGTTCAAGAGCTGCGCCGACACGCTGTTCTGCGACACCGCACTCGCGATCCAGGTCCCCTACCCGGACGACGAGGCGCCGATCGCCAGCCACACCATTTCAACCGCGCAATCCGCGGGCTGGACCTGGGACATCGGCCTGCCCACCCGCCGCGGTGTCGGCCATGTGTTCTCCAGCAGCCACATCAGCGTGGACGAGGCCGAACGCGAACTGCGCGCCTATATCGGCGATGCCGCCGGCGACCTGCCCGTCCGCAAGCTGTCGATCAAGGCCGGCCACCGCGAAATCTTCTGGAAGAACAACACGGTCGCGGTCGGGCTCGCCGCCGGCTTCCTCGAACCGCTCGAGGCCTCCGCGATCGTTCTGATCGAACTGTCGGCCAAGCTGATCGCCGACCAGCTGCCGGCCTGCCGCGAGGTGATGGACGTCGTCGCGCGCCGCTTCAACGAGACGACGCTCTACCGCTGGGGCCGGATCATCGATTTCCTGAAGCTGCACTATGCGCTGACCCAGCGGACCGACACCGACTTCTGGCGCGACAATGTCCGCCCGGAATCGATCCCGGACCGGTTGCAGGGCCTGATGGAACTGTGGCGCTACCACGCGCCCTGGATGCTCGACGAATTCGACCGGGCGGAGGAGGTCTTCCCCGCCGCCAGCTACCAATATGTGCTCTACGGCATGGGTCACCGCACCCATGTTCCGCCGGGCGTGGCGGAAACGGACGTCCGCGCCGCGGACCGCGCGATCCGCGAGAACCGGGTGCAGACCGAGCGGCTGATGGCCGGTCTGCCGCGGCACCGCGACCTGATTCGCAAGATCACCGAATATGGGCTGCCGACCATTTGACGCCCCGCCTCGATAGGATGCTCTCCGCCATGCCGAACCGTCCCGCCCTGGCGCTGCTCCTGACCGCGCTCGCCCCCCCCGCCGCGGCCGCCCCCACGCTCGACGGCATCTTCGGCGACCATGCGGTCGTGCAGCGCGGGCAGCCGATCGCGGTCGAAGGCACCGCGATGCCGGGCGAAAGCGTCATGATCGGCTTCGCGGGCCGCAGCGTCGTCACCACCGCCGCGCGCGACGGCCGGTTCCGCAGCAGCTTCCCCGCCATGCCCGCGGGCGGCCCCTATGAAATGTCGGTCGCCGCCCCCAGCGGATCGACGGTGTTTCGCGACATCCTGATCGGCGACCTGTTCCTGTGTTCGGGGCAGAGCAACATGGAACTGCAGGTCGGCCAGGCGCAGGACCTGATCCCCGACGCGCACGCACCCGCCGACCCACAACTCCGCTTGCTGACCGTCGCCAAGGCAACCAGCGCCGCGCCGCTTGCGCGCTTCGGGCAAACGCCGAACTGGTCGGTCGCCGCGCCCGACACCGTCCCGACCTTCTCGGCCGCCTGCTACTACATGGTCCAGCAACTCCGCCGCACCGCGAAGGTCCCGATAGGCGCGGTCCATTCCAGCTGGGGCGGCTCGCGGATCAGCGCCTGGATGGGCGACACCGCGCTCCGCACCGCGGGGCTGAAGGACGAGGCCGACCTGCTCGCGCTCTACCGCCGCGATCCCGCCGCCGCCAACCGCCGCGCCTCGACCAATTGGGAAACCTGGTGGCGCGGCCAGAGCGGCGACACCGCAGGCCGCGAACCGTGGCAGCCGACCGCCGCGCTCGACTGGAAGCCCGTCCCCGCGATCGACAATTTCGAACGCTGGGGCATCCCCGCGCTCGCCGACTTCAACGGCATGTTGTGGTACCGCCGCGTCGTCGATCTGACGCCGGCGCAGGCCAGCGGCGTTGCCACGCTCGCGATCGGCATGGTCGACGATGCCGACCGCACCTGGGTCAACGGCGTCGGCGTCGGCGGCAGCAGCCTCGCCGGCCAGTCGCGCGTCTACGCCATCGCCGCCGGCACGCTGAAACCTGGCCGCAACGTCATCACCGTCAACGATCAGGACGTCTACGCCTATGGCGGCATGACCGGCCCGGCCGACACGATGCGGATCACCTTCGCCGACGGCAGCAGCCTCCCGCTCGGGGACAGCTGGGAATATTCCGTCGCCGGGGACGTGAAGGGTAGCGCCCCGCGCGTGCCGTGGGACGACATCAACGGTGCCGGCACGCTCCACAACGCGATGATCGCACCGCTCGGGGCCACCCGCTTCGCCGGCATCGCCTGGTACCAGGGTGAATCGGATACCGGCATCCCGGGCTACGACCGCCGCCTGGCCGCCATGCTGCGCGACTGGCGCACGCAGTTCGGTCAGCCGACGCTGCCGCTCGCGGTGGTCCAGCTCGCCAACTACGGCGCGCGCGCCTCCACGCCGCAGGACAGCGGCTGGGCCCATGTCCGCGACGCGCAGCGCCGCATGACCGCGGCGGACGGCCATTCCGGCATCGCGGTCAGCCTCGATCTCGGCGATCCGCTCGATATCCACCCCGGCGAAAAGCATGAGGTCGGCCAGCGCCTCGCCCGCGTCATGCGCGCCACCGCCTACGGCGAAGCCATCGCCCCGTCCGGCCCGGCGATCGCGTCGGCTGCGGGTGGTCTGAACGGCGGCGTCACGCTGCGCTTCTCCGGCGTCGCGGGCACCCTGCGCGCGATCGGCTCCAACGACGCGATCGGCTTCGAACTGTGCGACGCCGCCAGCTGCCGCTTCGCCCCCGGCCGCCCCAGCGGCAGCGACGTAACGATCGCCGGCGACGGCCGCCCGGTGACCAAGGTCCGCTACGCCTGGGCGGACGCGCCCGCGGTCAATCTCGTCGATGGCGATACGCTGCCGGTCGGCACTTTCGAAATCGCCGTCCCTTAATCCTCGCTGCCATTGCCCCCGATCGGAATCATAAAGATGAACCGTCTGTCGAAGCGTCTCGCCTTGGTCGCAGCCTTGCTCTGCTCCGCCCTCCCTGCCGCCACAGTGGCGCAGGCCGCGCCTGCCAAAGCCCCGCTCGCCTGGGACCCGGCCGGCTATCTCCACACGTCGGGCGTCGACATGCTCGTCTTCAGCAACTGGTATGACGGCCTGTTCGCCGACTCCAAGATCGGCGGGATTGAGATCATCCAGCAGGGCGTCCGCACCGTCACCAACGGCGACGTCCGGCTCCAGGCGACCCCCGGACAATGGGACCCCGCCGCCAAGTACATCAGCCGCACGGTCGACCAGAAGACCGGCGTCGTGGTTACCACGCTCGAATATCCCGCCTACAACTGGCGCTACACCATCCGCGTCGAACCGCGCGGCACCGCCGCCGCGATCACCGTCGACCTGACCCAGCCCGTCCCGGCGGCACTCGTCGGCAAGGCCGGGTTCAACATGGAATTCCTGCCGTCGGCCTACATGCACAAGAGCTACATGGCGGACGGCCGCCCCGGCACGATGCCGCTCCACCCCGCCGACGCCATGATCCGCACGCCCGAGCGCAACCCCGCCAGCGGCCGCGCCGACGGGACCGGCGCCGAACCGCTGCCCATGGCGTCCGGCACCCGCCTTGTGCTCGCGCCCGAGGATCCCGCCCGCCGCGTCACGCTGCGCAGCGACGGCCCGCCGATCGCCCTGTTCGACGGTCGCAACCAGGCGCAGAACGGCTGGTTCGTCGCGCGCTCGCTGCTCCCCGCCGGCCGCACCGGCCGCGTGCTGACCTGGACCGTCGAGGCGAACAGCGTCCCCGGCTGGCTCCGCGCGCCCGTCATCGCCCATTCGCAGCTCGGCTACACGCCCGCCGCAAGCAAGCTCGCCACCGTCGAACTCGACCGTGCCGACACCCGCACCGGCCGGCTCCAGCTGATCCGCGTGGGCGAGGACGGCAGCATGACGCCCGTGGCGGTCCCCGCCGCCAAGCCCTGGGGCAATTATCTGCGCTACCGCTACGTCCAGCTCGATTTCAGCGCGGTGAAGCAGCCCGGCACCTACCTGCTCGACTATGCCGGCACGCGCACCGCGACGTTCCGCATCGCCGATGACATCTACGACAAGGCCTGGCACCCGACCAACGACGTCTATTTCCCGGTCGCTATGGACCATATGGCGGTGAACGAGGGCTACCGCGTCTGGCACGGCCCCGCGCATCTCGACGACGCGGTCCAGGCCCCGCTCAATCACGAACATATCGATCTCTACCGCCAGGGGCCCACCGCGCCGTTCAAGCCCGGCCAGCACATCGCCGGGCTGAACGTCGGCGGCTGGTTCGACGCGGGCGACTTCGACATCCGCACGCAATCGCAATATCAGGTGATCCGCCAGCTCGTCTCGGCGCGCGAACGCTGGGGCCTCGACCGCGACACGGTCAGCGTAACCGACGCGCGCCGCCAGGTCGAGATCCACGTGCCCGACGGCATCCCCGACATGGTCCAGCAGGTCCGCCACGGCACGCTGCAACTTGTCGCGCAGTTCGACGCGGTCGGCTACGCGATCAACGGCATCGTCGAACCCGACGTCGCGCAATATACCCACCTCGGCGACGCGGGCAGCAAGACCGACCGGCTGGTCTACGACGCCAAGCTGAAGCCCGGCGAGGAGAAGGCCGGCCGCAGCGGCATGCCAGACGATCGCTGGGCGTTCACCAGCAAGGCCTCCGCGCTCAACTACGGATCGATCGCCGCACTCGCCGCCGCGTCCCGCGTGCTGAAGGGTTATGACGACGCGCTCGCCACCAAGGCCCGCGCCATCGCCGAACGCACCTGGACGCAGGAACAGGGCCACGCGCCCGACCTGTTCAGCCACGGCAACACCACCGGCGGCCCGGTGGTGCAGGAGGAGTTCTCCGCCGCGGTCGAACTGCTCCGCACCACCCGCGACAAACGCTATGCCGACCGCATCATGGCACTCTGGCCGCAGATCGCGCCGAAGTTCGACGACATGGCCTGGACCGCCGCCGAAGCGATCCCGTTCATGCCCGCCGCCTACCGCGCCGCGATGCTCCCCGTCGTCCAGGCCTGGCAGACGCAGGCTGACACCGCCGCCCGCGCCAACCCGTTCGGCGTGCCGATCACCACCGGCGGCTGGGCCGGCAGCGGCACCGTCATGGGCTACGCGCTCAACAGCTACATCCTGCACCGCGCGTTCCCGGAAGTCGTCGACGGCCGCGGCGTGCAGCGCGGGATCGACTTCATGCTCGGCCACCATCCGGCGTCCGACATCTCGTTCGTCTCCGCGGTCGGCACGGTGTCGAAGGAAGTCGCCTACGGCAACAACCGCGCCGACTTCTCCTACATCGCCGGCGGCGTCGTGCCGGGCGTCCTGATCATCAAGCCCGACTATCCGGAAAACCACGAAGACTGGCCGTTCTTCTGGGGCGAAAACGAATATGTCATCCCCGAGGGCTCGATGTGGATCACGCTGGCCAACGCCGCCCGCGAAATGGCGGGGACGCAAGGGAAGGCCAGGGCGGTGACGGCAGACTAAGCCGCCCCCCAATCCGTTCGGTTCGAGCCTGTCGAGAACGCCGCGCTGAGTTCTCGACAAGCCCGAACCGAACGGGGTGGGGAAACGCAAACGCCAACCCAAACCCGTCCATCCCGAGCGCAGTCGAGGGATCCCTTCGAGTGCAGTCGAGAAGCCCACATCACCCCTCGGCTACGCTCGGGGGAGCGTGCCTCGACTTCGCTCGGCATGGACGGGAGGGGCAGCACACCCCCCCCAATCAGACCTTTAGAAAGAGAACCGCACCCCAGCCCGGTAACTCCGCCCGATAATGTCATACAACGCCGGGTTCGCATTATACGGGGACGTCGCCGGATCCTTGTCGAACAGATTGTCGACCTTCACATATCCCGTCACCTTCTTGGTGAAGTTGTACGAAGCGCCGATGTCCATGTAGAACGACCCCGGCATGAACGCACTGTCGATCGTCGGTGCGTTCACGGTCGATTCCGGGCAGCTCCCCGGCTGACACTCAACATATTGATTGCCGATATTGCCGTCGCTGAACCAGCGTTCCTGGATGCTGAACCCGAATTTCTCGGTCTCGTAAGCCTGCACCGCCAGCCATTTCCAGTCGGGTGTCGACCCCGTATTCACGCCCGCGCTGTCGACCGGAACCGTCCCCGGCAGGCCCGTGTCGGTGATGTACTCGCGGATATGCGTCGCCAGCGCGCGCAGCGTGAACGTGCCGTCCAGGCCCAGCGGTCGCTGCCAGCGATAGCTCGCCTCGATGTCGAACCCGCTCGTCTTGATGCTCGCCAGGTTGAACGACTGGACGTTCACGTAGTTCGGCCCGGACTGGTTGTTCAGGTCGTAGGTCCCGCACGTCTCGGGCAGGATGTTGCGGTAGCACAGGTCGACGATCTGCGCCGCGCCCAGGCTGCTGATCACGTCCTTTACCTTGATCTTGTAATAGTCGAACGACACGCTGAACCCCGGCAGCCATGGCGGGTTGGACAGCACCGCACCGAACGAGGTGTTGCGCGCCTTTTCGGGCGTCAGGTCGGGGTTGCCGACCTGGTTCTGGATCACCACGACGTTCACGTTGCGCGCCGGGTCGAGGAAGTTGGGCAGCGTCGTGGTCACCGGCGCCGCAAACAGTTCGGACAGGTTCGGCGCCCGCACGTCGCGCGACGTCACCGCGCGCAGGCGCAGCCCCTTCACCGGCGTGTCCCAGTTGCCGCCGATCTTCCACGTCCATACCGTGCCCGACGTGCTGTAATCGGTATAGCGCGCCGCACCGTTCAGGTTCGCGCGGCCCAGCGCGTCCGAATTGACCAGCGGCAGGTCGAGTTCGAGATAGGCTTCCTTGACGTCATATTCACCGCTGCCGTTCTTGTAGTTACCGGCATACCAGTTGTTGCCGTCGGACAGCAGCGTCGGGTCCGCCGGATACTCTGCCGTGTTCGGGCTCGTCTCGCTCACCCCCGCGCCATAGGCGTCGGCGCGCACCGTGTAATATTCCTTGCGATATTCCGCGCCGAACGCGACCGACAGCGGCCCGGCCCACAGCTCGAACGGCGATCCGCTGAAATTCGCACTGACCACGTCCTGGGTCAGCTTCATCCGCTGGTACGGCCCGTTCTCCGGCTGGACATATTCGAGTGCCGCGGCCGACGGCGTCGCCCCGCCGATGATGTTGATCGGCTGACACCCGTTGGCCCGCGCGGTCGCATCGGCGCACACGATCTGCCCGTCCAGGTTGATCGCATTGATCGCCTGGTTGTAACGCTGCGTCAGCAGCACGTTCTCAACGTCGACCGCGATCTTGTTGACCCCGCGCTCGTAATAGGTGTCGTACGACCAGTCGGATCCGCCGACGTCGAATTTGCCCTTGGCGCCCACCACGAACCGGTATTGGCGGCGGTCGGTGAACACCTTGGTATTGGGCAGGTTCGCGTTGCTCGTCCCGTACTGGAAACTGGTGATCCCCGCCGCCGCGCAGGATGCCTGCACCGACGCCGGGACATAGGCGTTGGAGCATTGGATGGTCAGGCCGGGGCGATTCGCGCCGTTGGTCGGCTGGTTGCTCGTCTTCACCTGTCCGACATTGACGGTGCCGTAGATTTCGTTGTTATCCGCGAAATCATAGCCGATCCGGCCATAGCCGACGATCCGTTCGATGGCCGACTGCAACGACCGGCCCGTGTCGATATTGCCCGACAAATCACCCCCGACGCAGTAACCGGGGTAGCATCCATTGACCGTGCCCGCGGCGTCGCCGGACGGCGTCCCGTTGGATCCGTACTGGAACTGGAACGGATTGCCCGCCTGGTCAAACGCCGTGCCCTGCAACGGGCCGGCCGTGATCAGCCCATATTTGGCGAAACCCGTGCTCTGCGTATTGTTGAGCAGCAAATATTGTGGCGATCCGTCGTTCGTGACGTTGCGGTTGACCAGCGACGTCTGCTTGAACCAGTCGCGGCTTCCTGCCAGGTCGGTGCCGAAATCGCCGGCGCCGACACCCGCTTCCTTCGCATATTCGGCGCTCGCCACGATGTGCAGCCGATCCTCGAGGAAGCTCCTGCCCACCGCCAGCTGCGCGAGGCCCTGCTCGTTATCACCGTAAGTGGTGATGCCGCCCTGCACGTTACCCTTGATCCCGGTGAAGCGCGTGTCGGTGATGAAATTCACCACGCCGCCGACCGCGTCCGACCCATAGGATGCCGACGCGCCGCCGTTCACCACATCGACCCGCTGGATCAGCAGCTGCGGAAACTGGCTGACGTCGGTCACGCCGGTATAATAGGCACCGACCACACGTTGCCCGTCGAGCAGGGTCAGCGTGCGGATCGTGCCGAGCCCGCGCAGCGACAACGAGCTGAGCCCCTGCTGGCCGCTCGACGTGCTGAACGTGTTGGTCGCGGAGCCGCTCGATCCCTGCAACGACGGCAGCTGCGCGATCGTCGTGAACACGTTGGGCTGCGCGTTCGCCTGGATCTGCGCCGCGCCGATGACGGTGGTAGGCGTGGGGGCCGCAAAGCCATTCGACACGATACGCGATCCGGTCACGACGATGTCGCCGTCGCTGGCGTTGGTCTGCACCGGGCCGGTCGTGGTTGTCGCCGATACGCTACCGGGTGCGACCGCCTCCGCCGGGGCCGGGGCCGGGCCCGCCGCCGGGACGGGATCGGGGGCCGGTGCGGGTGCAACCTGCGCCAGCACCGGGCTTGCACTGATCGCACAGGCCAGCGCCATCAGGCCGGCAGACAGCTTCAACGATCGGGTTCCGGTGCCTGCGATCGAGCGTGCCGTATCGTGCGTCATGTGCATTATATCCTCCCTTTGATCGACGGTCGGCGTCTTCGCGCCTGACTTCGCTTACGATCCGCGGCCCCGGAAAATCCCGGCGGCTCAGCATTGCGTTAACGTTATCACATCGGGTATCGCGCGTCTTAACTCGAGTCAATACTCCTACTTAATTGACATGAGTGATCGTTGTTTGTCATGCAGACTCGTAATTTTCAGTATGTTACGGCGTGTTACAGAATAGTTTTACTGCCTCGGACGGCGCGACGCTGCGATTGCGTGACGATCGAGGTAACGTTAACTGGAGTTGATATGGTACCGCCAGCCGCAGTCGATCATGGCGGACGCCGCCGGCCCTTCCCCTATGTCCGTTGGACGATCATCGGCCTGTTCGTCGGCGCGATGATCCTGAACTATCTCGCCCGCTCGGTGCTCGGTGTCGCCGCCCCCGTGATCCTCGTCGAACAGGGCATTTCCAGCGAACAATATAGCTGGGTGACCAGCGCGTTTCAGCTGGGCGTCATGTTCCAGCCGGTGGTCGGCTATTTCCTCGACGGGTTCGGCCTGCGGCTCGGCTTTACGCTGTGCGTCGCGGTCTGGTCGCTCATCACCATCGCGCATGTCATGGCGCAGGGCTGGCCCTCCTTCGCCGGTCTCCGCCTGGCACTCGGCCTGGCCGAAGGATCGGCGCAGCCGGCGGGGCAGAAGGTGATCGCCGAATGGTTTCCCGCGCGCGAACGCGGGCTGGCGGGCGGCATCTACAATATCGGCGCGTCGTTCGGCGCGGTGCTCGCCCCGCCGCTGATCGCCTGGGCGGTCATGACGCAAAGCTGGCGGCTGGCGTTCGTCGTCACCGGCGGGCTCGGGCTCGTCTGGTGCGTCTTCTGGCTGCTCTGGTACCGCAAGCCCGTCGATCACCCGCGGCTGGGCGCCGCCGAACGCGCCCATATCGAGGGCGGTCAGGAACAGCGGCTATCCGGCGCCGGCAAGCGCCAGCGGATCGGCGCATTGCTCCGCCGCCGCAACCTGTGGGGCATCGCGCTCCCCCGCCTGCTCGCCGATCCGGTCTGGGGCATGCTGTCCTTCTGGATGCCGCTCTACCTCGCGCGCGAACGCGGGTTCGATCTGACGCAGATCGCGATCTTCGCCTGGCTGCCGTTCCTCGCCGCCGATCTCGGCTGCCTGTTCGGCCCGGCGGTCGTCGCCTGGCTGCAACGCCGCGGCGTCGACCTCATCGACGCGCGGCGCTGGGCCTTCACGCTCGGCGCGGTGATGATGATGGGCATGGCGTTCGTCGGCATGGCGACCAACCCCTATGTCGCGATCGGGCTGCTCTGCCTCGGCGGCTTCGCGCACCAGACTTTGTCGGTCACCGTCATCACCATGGCGTCGGACCTTTTCCACCGCGACGAAGTTGCCACCGTCACCGGTCTCGCCGGGCTGGCCGCCAATCTCGGCGTCCTGCTGTTCACGCTGCTGCTCGGGCGGATGGTCGATCAGGTCGGCTACGAACCCTTCTTCATCGTCCTCGGCGTGCTCGATCTCGTCGGTGCCGCAATCCTCTGGACCCTGGTACGCAAACCCGCATGACGCATTTCCGCAATCCCGTGCTGCCCGGCTTCAATCCCGATCCGTCGATCGTGCGGGTCGGCGACGATCTCTATATCGCGACGTCGACGTTCGAGTGGTTCCCCGGCGTCCAGATCCACCACAGCCGCGATCTCGTGAACTGGCGGCTCGCGGCGCGTCCGCTGACCCGCGCCAGCCAGCTCGACATGCGTGGCGATCCCGACAGCTGCGGCGTCTGGGCGCCCGATCTGACCCATGCCGACGGCCGCTTCTGGCTCGTCTACACCGACGTCAAACGCTACGGCCAGACGACGGTCAACGGTGCGTCGGGCGCCTCGCTGCGCGATTTCCACAACTATCTCGTCACCGCCGACAGCATCGACGGCCCATGGTCCGATCCCGTCCTGCTGAACTCCAGCGGGTTCGACCCCGCGCTGTTCCACGACGACGACGGGCGCAGCTGGCTGCTCAACATGCTGTGGGACCACCGGCCCAACCATCCGCGCTTCGCCGGCATCATCGCGCAGGAACTCGACCGCGCCACGCTCCGCCTGATCGGCGAGCGCCGCGCCATCTTCCACGGCACCCCGCTCGGTTTCACCGAGGGGCCGCATCTCTACAAGCGCGACGGCTGGTACCACCTGCTCGTCGCGGAGGGCGGCACCGGCTGGGACCATGCCGTCACCATGGCGCGGTCGCGGTCGCTGTTCGGCCCGTACGAGGTCCATCCCGACGTCGCGGTCCTGACCGCCGCCGGCCGCCGCATGGGCGAAGTGACCCGCGCCGGCCACGGCGACCTCGTCGAACTGGCCGACGGCACCACCTGGATCGCCTATCTCTGCGGCCGCCCGCTCCCCGACCGCGCGCGCTGCGTCCTCGGCCGCGAAACCGCGCTGCAACCGATGATATGGGGCGACGACGGCTGGCTCCGCACGATCGCCGGCGACGCCGAACCCGATCCGACACCCCCGCTCCCAACGCTGCCCCCCGCGCCGTGGCCCGTCGAACCGACCAACCCCGCCTTTACCCCGGACGGCCTGCCCTCCGTCTACCAATGGCTCCGCACGCCCGATCCGGACGCGCTGTTCAGCGTCACGGCGCGCCCCGGCTTCCTGCGCCTCCACGGCCGCGAAACGGTCGGCAGCCAGTTCGCTCAGGCGCTCGTCGCCCGCCGCCAGGAACATCTGTCCTACACCGCCACCACGCGGATCGAGTTCGCGCCCGACCATTTCCAGCAATCCGCCGGCCTCATCTGCTACTATAACAGCACAAAATTCCACTACCTGTTCATCACTCACGACGCCGGCACGCGCCAGCTCCAGGTCATGACCGCCAGCCCCGACGACGGCCGCTGCACCATCGCCCCCGCGGTGACCGCACTCCCCGACGGCGCGATCGACCTACACGTCTCGGTCGACCTCGACCGCCTCCGCTTCGCCTGGCGTCCCGCCGACGCAACCGACTGGCACTGGCTCCCCGACATCCACGACGCCAGCATCCTGTCCGACGAAGCCTCGCTCCCCGGCCTCCCGAACTTCACCGGCACCTTCGTCGGCATGGCCGCGCAAGACATGGCCGGCACCGCCCTCCCCGCCGACTTCGCCTTCTTCCACTACGAAGGAAAAGTAGCGCCCTAACTCCCTCCCCCCACCGGGGGGGGGTCGGGGAGGGGGGGGCGTGGCTTGGGGTAAGCGGGCCTCAACAAAAACTCGCACCACCCCAAGTGCGAACCTCACCCCCGAGGCGCAGCCGTAGACTGCCGCCTCACCATGCCATGCGCCAACACCCGGTCCGCCCGCTCCACCGCGTCCCCGCCCCCCGCAATCTCGGTCGCGAGCAGCCCCAGCGCCTCCGCCGCCAGCCGCCGCACCGGCTGGTGCACCGTGGTCAGCGGCGGCCACAGCATCACCGCCGCGGTCGTGTCGTCGAACCCCACGACGGTCAGCTCGCCCGGCACGTCCAGCTGCCGGCGGTGCGCGACCGAGACGATCGCCGCCGCCATGTCATCGTTGCTCGCAAAGATCGCGGTCGGCGGCACGGGGGCATCGAGCAGCTGCTCGCCCGCGACCAGCCCGGACGCATAGCTGAAATCGCCCTGCGCCACTGCGGTCTGCACGCCGTCCACCTCGCGCACCGCCGCGTGGAACCCGGCCAGCCGCTCGGCGCTCGCCGCCTGGTCGGGATTGCCCACGATGAACCCCAGCCGGCGATGCCCCAGCGCGATCAGCTCGCGCGTCATCTCGTACGCCGCCTTCCGGTCGTCGATCCGCACGCAGATCGTGTCCGCCACCTGATGCGCGCCGACCGACGCCATCGGCAGCCCCGCCTCGCGCAGCACGCGCAGCACCGCGGGCGACTCGCCCAGCGGCGGCGTCAGGATCACCCCCGACACGCCCGACGCGATCAGGTCACGCAACGCATCCTCCGCCGGCGGCCGCCCGCCCTCACCCTTCAGCAGCACCAGCCGCGCCCCGCGCGCCGATGCCTCCTCGAACACGCCGGTCAGGAAATCGCTCATGAACGCCGCGCTGGGGTTGGAATAGACGACCCCGATCCGCAGCTCCGCCGACATCACCAGGCTGCGCGCCGCGACGTTGGGGCGGTATCCGAGCGCCCGGATCGCCTCCTGCACCGCCGCCCGCGTTTCCGCGCCGACGCCGGTCCGGTCGTTGATCACGCGCGACACGGTCATGGGCGAAACGCCGGCCTGTGCCGCCACATCGACGATCGTCGTGCTGCGTGCCGGTCCCGCCTTCCGTGCCATGCCTGCCCCTGCCCTTGTTCGTTGCGACCGGCCTAGCCGATTCCCGCGGCGTGGCAATATCGTTCCGACAAGGTTGTCAGCTGGCCGCCCTGCACCCGCGATACAGCTGCTCGCTTTCCACCAGCGCCACCTCCCGCACCATCGCGTCATGCCCGCCGAACTGATAGCCGAGCTGCGACGCATAGGCCCCGCACATCGCGGTCCGCGCCGCCCGGTCGTCCGTGCTTAACCGGTGGCTCCGCACCGGCGGCAGCGCCGGCCGCACCGCCGACCGCCGGAGATAGGGCCAGTCCTCCCACAACAGCGCACCCGGCTCGACCGCCTCCAGCGCGTCGCGCACCTGCCAATGATCGACATGATCGCCGATCGCGAGCGGCCCCAGCACCACATCCGCCGCCAGCCCGTCCAGCAACTCCGCCAGCGCCGTCGTCAGCGGCCCCAGCACGCCATCGTCCGCCCGCCGCCCCGCGAACAGTTCGGGCGCGCTGCCATACCCACGATGCGGCGCCTCCAGGAACGGCAGATGCACCGCCGCCGCCCCGATCACCGCGCACGCCGCCAGGTCCTCCGCCCGGCGCAGCTCCATATAGTCGACCTCCGCCCCCAACCCCTTGTCCGTCTGGCACGCCAGCGCGAACCCGGTCGGCTGCGCGACATTGCCGGTGAAACAGGTCACCACCGTCACCCGGTCCCCCGCCCGCGCATGCGCCGCCAGCAGCCCACCGACCGAGAAGGCCGCATCGTCCAGATGCGGTGAGATCGCGACGACATGCGTCACAGCAGGTGCGGCTCGCTGCGGAACCGGCACGGCGTCACCGGGATCTGCTCGTCGATCCCCGATAGCGGCAGCGCATCCAGCACCGCCGCGTAGATCTCCTGGATCTGCCGTCCGACCGCATGCCAGCTATAGACGCGCCGGCACTCCGCCAGCCCCGCCGCCGCCAGCCGCCCGCGCAACGCGGCGTCCGTGACCAGCCGCGTCAGCATCGCGGTCAGCGCGGGCACATCGCCCGCCTCGGTCAACAGCCCGTTCTCCCCGTCGCGCACGCAATCGACCACGCCGACCGACCGGCACGACGCTACCGCCAGCCCTGCCGCCATCGCTTCCAGGATCGTGTTCGAAAACCCCTCCGCATAGGTCGGCGAGACGAACACGTCATGATCGCGGTACAGCTCCGGCACGCGATCATAGTCCGCATAGCCGGTAAACATGACCCGCCCGTCCAGCCCCAGTTCGGTCGAGAGCGCCCGCGCCGGCTCCAGGTCCGGACCGATGCCCGACACGGTGCAGGTCCAGTCGCCCGCCACCGCCGGCAACGCATGCAGCATGTCGAGCACGCCCTTCCGCCGATCGACGCGCCCATGATAGAACAGCCGCACCGGCCCTTCGGCGGGCTCACCCGGCACGAACCGCTCGGTATCGACCGCCCCCGGCACGATCGTGAACCGCCCCATCGCGGTCCCCAGCCGGTCATGCACCTCGCCGGCAAAGCTCGCGCCGCCGATCAGCACCGCATGCGCATGATCCAGCACGCGCTCCATCGCGATCCGGTGCGTTTCGCAGCACGACCCCACCCAATGCCCGTCGCCACCCTGGATCGACACGACGCACGGCAACCCTAGCCGCTGCGCCGCGATCAACGTCGCCCAGCCGGTGGGATAGCCATATTGCGCGTGCAGTACGTCGAACGGCGCCCGCGCATGTTCCGCCGCGATGGTCGCCGCGATCGTCTCGACATCGCGCTCGAAATCGCCGCCGTCCTGCTCGCCGACTGCCTCCAGCCCGATCACCCGAACGCCCAGCACCTCCGGCGGCGGCCCGCCGCCGTAAACTTTGCGGCGTTCCGGATCGCCATAATATTGGCTGATCATCGTCACGTCGCGCCCACCCGCGACCAGTTGCCGCAGCAGGTTGATCGCATAGATCGACATGCCCGAAATCGCCGGGAAGAACCGCCGCGATACGAAGCAGACCCTCAAGCGCCGATGCTCCGCAGATAGGCGATCGACTCCGGGATCGCCGCATGCGCCCGCGGGCTCTCGCGCGACATCTCGACGCACACCAGCCGAGCGTAACCAATATCCTCCAGCGCGCGCAGCACCGCGGGAATGTCCATGTCGCCTTCCCCGAACGGCAAATGCGTATGGTCGCCGCGCCGCATATCCTCGATCGCCACGGTCCCGATCCGGTCGACATAGGCGTGCACCGCCAGATCCGGCGCGATATCCTGCGTCACCAGGCAATGCCCGGTGTCGAGCGCCAGCCGCAACCGCGGATGCCGCTCCGCCAGCCGCTCATAGTCTGCCACTGTCTCGATCAGCATGCCCGGTTCCGGCTCGAAACTCGCATCCACGCCGCACCCCTCGGCATAGTCGAGCACGCGCGCCAACCCCTCGTCCAGCCAGCCATGCGCCGCCTGCGCGTCCACACCCGGCTTCGGCACGCCGGCCCAGAACGACATCGTCTCGCTGCCCAGCATTGCCGCGATGTCGAGCGCCCGGCACAGGAACGCCACACGCCGTGCCCGCCCGTCCGCCGCCGCCGTCACCAACGTCGGCTCGTGCTTCTCACGCGGATCGAGCAGGTAGCGCGCGCCCGTCTCGATCACGCTGCCCAGCCGCAACTCCTGCAACACCCGCGCCACCCGCTCCGCCTCACGCGCCCAGTTCGGCGCGAACGGATCGAGATGATGATGGTCGAGCGTCAGCGCGACCCCGTCATAGCCGCAGTCCGCGATCAGCCGCAGTGCGTCGTCCAGTCGGTGGTTGGCCGCCCCGTTTGTATTATACGCATAACGCAGGCTCATCGCGCACCACCCGCCGCGGCGACATGATGCGCCTCCGGCTCGCGGTACAGCGGGTAGAGCGGCCCCACGATCCGCTCCGCCGCCGCGACGTCGAACAGCGGATGCCCCAACCGCTCGGCATCCTCCGGGGTCAGCCGGATCCGCCGCAGGCTGTCGGTCTCCGCTCCGAACCCGATCTGCGGACTGTCCACCGCCAGCAACTTCTCGGTGTTGCGCGTCCCGATCCGGGCATAGCTCATCGTCTCCACCTCCATGCCCGGCACGATGACCTTCACCACCGTGACCGACCCGTCGGATGGCGACATGTCGACATACAGGATGTCGAACCCGGCCGCCTCGACCGCCGCCCGCGCCCGTGCCGCACGCGCATGGCCGTCCGCCGCGGGCTGCGACGGCAATGCGTCGAACCGCATCGTCGCGCGCTCCGACAACACGCTGTCCGCCAGCCACCCACGCAGCTCGCCCGCATCGCGCCCGGTCCAGTCGCGCATCGCATCGAACGCCCGGCTGTCGCTCGATTTCGCCGCACCGCCCGATTGCGCCAGGAAGCGCGCGACATAGCCTTCCGGCGCCACGCGCGCGACCAGATCGGCCGGCCCGTGCGCGAACGCCTTGCGCGCCCGGCTCGCCGCGAACTCGGTCAGGCATTTCTCCAGCGCCTGTACCCGGTCGGCATGGCAGGCCTCGCCACATGCCGTGACCATGATCGGCGCGGCCGGCGGCGCCGCCTCGTCGATCCCGACGCAGTAGAGGTTGGGCAGGCCGAACTGGTCGGTTGCGAATTTCGGTATCGCGCGGATGCCCGCCCCCGCGAACCGGTCGAGGATCGCCGTCGTCGACGCGGGCAGCTTGCCGTCCAGATCGAGCAGGACGCCGTTGTCGAGCGCACGGAACACCAGCCCGTTGCCGTCGCGCTGCAGGATCTCGCACAGCCCGTGCCCGACCGCCCAGTCCAGGTCCGGCCCCGCGCCCATCCCGTTCGAGATGATCGTCGTGAACGGCCGATACCCGGGCGCCAGTTCCTTCGCGGAATAGGCCGCCAGATCGATCGGCACCAGCACGGTCGACCCATCCGCCCAGCGCTTCGCCTCCACCCAGTCGAGCACCGTCTCGCGCCCGACCGACGATCCGGCCGGCAGGCAGAGCGTCAGCGGATCGGCCACCCCCCGCTCGCCCAGACTGGCGACCAACGCGGTATAGCTCCCGCTCGTCTTGGTCCGCGTGCCCAGCGTCAGCGTCGGCCACACCATCTCGGCGATCTCGCCCAGCCCGCCCAGCACAGCGGCCTCTTCGGTCGCACCGTAGCCCACGCCGTACGGCATGATCCCGGCCAGCGCCGGATCCTCCGGGAACAGCGCCACGACCCACACCGGCAGGCCCAGCCGGTCGAGCGGATCGATCGGGAACGCCACCACGTCCCCCGCCGGAAACGCATCGAGATAACGATGCGCCGCCGCACCCAAGCCCTCGGGCAACCCAGTCCTCAAAGCCCCAACCTCCGCACGCCCGGCATTCGCGCCAGCCCATCGTCCAGCGCCGCCAGCGCGACCGTCCGGTCCACCTCCGGCGCATATTCGAACGGGGTCAGCACCGCGTCGAACTCAAGCGGAGCGATCGCGGCGCGGTACTGCGCCAGTTCGGCATGGGTCAGCGGAATATCCTTGTGAAACGCCTTGTGGCTCGAAATCGCGGTCGATCGGCCGTCCGCGTCCTGGTCGATCTTGAACATGTCGCCGCAGAACAGCCGCCGGCCCGGCGCATCGTGCAGGCACGCCTGCCCCTCATAATGCCCGCCGACATGATGCAACGTGTATCCGGGCGCCAGTTCAAGCACGTCGTCGTAGGGCACCGTCACCCGGAACCCCTTGGTCATGCGCAGATCGTCCTTCTGGATCGCGACGACCGCCGGGTCGAACCGGTGCTGCAACTGGAACAGCGCGCCGTATCCGTGCGCATGGCTCGCCGCGAGGAACGCGATCCCGCCCAGCTCCGCGATCTTCTCCAGCATCGCCTCGGAATAATAAGGCGCCGCCTCGAACGCGATATTGCCGCCCTCGCGCACAATCAGCCAGCCGGTTCCGGCCAGGCCCAGCGCAGGCGTCGTGCTGAACGCCCACAGGCCCGGCGCCACCTCGCGCGCAGCCCCGTCATGCGTCGCCGCCACGTCCGCCTCGTGCAGGAACCGCCAGCCATCCTCGGGCAAATCGTTGCGCACGTCGGTGCAGACCGGGCAGTCCGGCGGCGAAAAATGGCGCTGCCAGAACCCGCAATTCGCGCAGGCGAACATCGTCAAAGGCATCGTCTGGCATCCTGATAGGCAGCGTCGAACAGCCGCATCAACGCAAGGTCGCGCGGCATCGAGAAATCATGGGGGCCGCCCCGCACCGCGGCCATGAAGGCGGCCGCCTGCGCGCTGAACGGCGACGTCACCGCGTCGAACGCCACCGCCGTCTCGACGCCGCTCTTCGCGCAACGCCGCGTCAGCGTGCCGCCCGCGGTCTGCCCCATCGTATCGGTCGCAACCAGCAGGCCATGTTCGCCAAGCACTTCCAGCCGGCGGCGCGGCAGCACCTCCGCGGTATTGTACGCGACATGGCTCTGGAACAGCACGCCCGCCACGGTCCGGCCGGTCAGCATCCCGCCATCATCGACCGGATAGGCATGGATCCGGCGCTGCAGCATGATCGCCAGATCGACCAGCGGCTCGCCGAGCAACCGCTCCGCCAGATCCAGCCCATGCAGCGCCAGGTCGATCACCGCCCCGCCGCCCGCCCGCACCGGGTCCGCCCGCCAATTGTCGTGGACCAAGCCGTCTGGCGTCCAGTCCGGCGCGACCCAGCACGCATAGACGATCCGCACCGCCACCGGCCGCCCGATCTCGCCCCCCGCAATCGCCGCCGCCATAGCGCGGTGCGCCGGATGATGCCGCTGGTCGAACGCCGTCCCGTACAACGGCCTACCCGCCACCGCGTCCGCCAACGCCTCGGCCTGCTCCAGCGTCGCGGCGATCGGCTTCTCGCACAGTACCGGCACGCCCGCCGCAGCCGCCGCACGCACCGGCCCGACATGCGCATCGTTGGGCGTCGCGACATAGACGATGTCGACATCCCCCGCCGCCAGCATCGCCTCGGTCGTCTCATACGCCGCCAGCCCGGCCGCGACCGCCAGCGCACGGGCCGCCGGCGAAGGATCGGCGACCGTGGTCACCCGCCCGCCTGCCGCGGCGATGCCCAGCACCATATAGTCGCGCGCCACCCAGCCATAGCCGGCAATGCCCCACCGCATCATGCCCACCTCACCAGCGCTCCGGCAGGTCGACGACGCGACGCAGCCGCACCGGATCGGTGGTCGGCAGGTCCGCATCATCCCGCGCCCACAGGCACCCGTCGCCATACTCTTCGCGATACCGCTCGGACGGCCACTGCACGCCGTCCGCCGTCAGCAACGGGTTCGGCCGCAGCACCGCGTCAGGCACCGGCATCGCGATCCCGTCCACCACAGCACGCGGCGCAGGCCCGCCCTCGACCAGCGACCAGGCCTCCACCGCCAGATCATCGTGCCAGCCCACCGCAGCCGGCGCCGTGCGCGTCATCAACGCCGCCAGCAATACGGCCTCGTTATGCACGACGGCGCTAGGAAACAGCGCGGCCCACTCCGCCGCCGAACGCGCCGGCCCCTTCGCCCCACCGCGATAGCCGGCATTGTGCACGTGACTCACCGCCAGCACGCCGCCGTCGGCCGTCACATGGCGCAACCGCTCCGCAACCTGCGCCTGATCCGGCAGGAAATAGAACGCGTCGTTGCACATCGTCAGGTCGAACCGCGCATCCGCCACCGGCCAGCGGCCCGCCGCATCGAACACGACATAGTTCGCGAGCGGCGCCACCCAATGCTTGGCCAGCCAGCACTTCGCGAACACCACGTCCGCGCCGATGCACGCGACACCGCGCGCGCCAAGCTCGCGCAGATAATGCCCGATCCCGCACGCCAGTTCGAACGCGGCATAGGGCGCCGCCCAATGCGCCTCGATCAGCGCCAGCCCCGCCAGATAGGTCGGGTCGCTCCAGCGATAGGCGAAATAGTCCGCCACCGGCCCCATCCGCAGCAGCGCCATCGCCTCGCGCAACGACAGCATGTCGCGCTCGCGCACCAGCCGCTTCAGCTCACGCAGGTCGGTCGCCGGCCCGGTCCACCACGCATCCTGATCGGTCAGCAACGCGACCAGCGCATCGTCCGGGCACCCGGCGTCGAGATCATCGAGCGCCACCGCGACCAGCCCCTCGCTCTCTGTGCGCAGATACGGGATCCCGTCCACCACCGGCCACCGCTCCCCCGGCGCCGCCAGCGAATGGGGCGTATCGGCCATCAACACCCGACCGGTCAGCGGCGAACGGAGCGTCACGCCCGACCCGACAGGCCGGTTGTCGCCAGGATCTCATCGTGGAACGCCTTGACCGGGCCGTCATGGACCAGCCCGTAATCGTCCAGTACCACGCCCATCGTCAGCCGCGCCGCACGCATATGCTGTTCGATCTCCAGCACGCGGTCCAGCACGTCGGCGACATGGAACGCGCGCGCCTCGGACGTCTCGTCCCCACCGATCGGCGCCAGCGCGGCGCGCACATCGGCCTCCAGCTCCGGCACATCGGCCAGCTCGCGAAACGCCGCCTCGCGCGCATGCACGATCACCGTATCAAGCATCCCGCCCAGCAGCATCTCGCCCGAATAACCGCTGTCCGGCATGTCGGCATTGTGCAGGTGGTGCGCCATCCCGGCCAGGAACACCGCGACCGGATCGGCCCCGTACCACGGGCTCGCCACCACGCCGTACACCGCCACCATCAGGCAATGTTCCGCATGGTTCTCCGCCGGCTGCAACATGATCCGCGGTTGCCCCGGACAGGTCACCCCCGCCCGCGGCTGCCGCGCCAGCTTGTCGACGAACGCCGGCACGTCCCCCGCCGCCGGCCGCCCGGACGACAACGCCCCGCGCAACCGGGCGCACAGCGCCGGGTCCATGTCGCCCGTCACCTCGTCGAAACTGCGGTTGAGGATGACCACAGCCTGCTCGCCCGTCCCCAGCGCCTGCAACGCCGCCAGGTCCAGGTCGCCCAGCCGTGCCGCGACCAGCGCCGCGGCCACGACCTGCTTCATCACCGTCGCCGGCGCCTGCCCGTCGAACAGCGCCGCCCAGCCGTCACGGAACAAGCGTTCCGCAATCGACCCTGACGCGGCGGCCGAATGTATCCGCTTCAGGTCGCCCAGTTCGCGGAAGAACGGCAGCGTCGCCGGCGACAGTCCGACACTCACGCGCCCTGGTCGCCCAGCCAGCGGTCGAGGATCAGCTGCTGTTCCGGGAAGGCATGGACCGGATCGTTGCTGCCCTTCATCTGCGGCAGCTTGAAGAACAGCCCCATCTGCTCCTGCACGCCGCCTTCGCCGCGCTGCTGCGCCAGGTCCAGGCACCGCGCGATCTCGATTGCCAGCGGCGCTGCCAGAATCGAATCCTTGCACAGGAAATTCAGCTTCAGCTGCATCTTCTGGCCCATGAAACCGGTCAGATCGATGTTGTCCCACGCTTCCTTGTCGTCGCCACGCGGCCGGTAATAATGGATCATCACGATATGATCCTCGACCGGGTAGCCCAGGATCGAATTGAGCACGCTGCCCTTGGTGCCCAGCTTGGACTCCAGCGACTTCGGATCGTCGAGCGCCAGCCCGTCCGAATTGCCCAGGATGTTGGTCGAGAACCACCCGTCGACATGCAGCGCACGATCACGCAGCGCCGGCGCGATCACCGTCTTGATGAACGTCTGGCCGGTCTTGCCGTCCTTCCCCGCCACCGGGACGTTCCGGTCCGCCGCAAAATCCGCCAGCGGCGCGACATCGGCCGCGACCGACGGCGTGAAGTTCGCGTAAGGCGCACCCGCATCGATCGATGCATAGGCGTACAGCATCGCCGGGCTGATCGCGCTGTCGTCCGCGTCCAGCCCACGCTCGAACGCCTCCTGCGATTGCAGGCACTCTGCGTCGGCGACCGGCATCCGCTCGGTCGAGGCCAGGTTCACCACCACGACGCGGTCGAGACCCTTCTCTTCCTTGAACCGCTGCAGATCCGCCTGGATCTGGCGCACCGCGGCGCGGTGGCCGCTCTCCATCTTGTTGCTGCCGTCGATATTGGCGCAGTGGCCCGTGCTGCCGACCGCCTTCCACGGCCGCATCTGGTTCAGGCTGGCGGCACCGTTGGCCAGCTCCTTCTCGCCGATCACGCCGTGGCGCAGCGCGCAGTCGGCCAGCGTATCGTCGGCCAGGTCCCAGCCGCCGAATTCCATGTCGCGGTACGCCACCATGCCGGCCACGTCGCGGTCCGCCAGCGGCAGCCCCGCAAAGCTGTTCGACCCTGCCTTGATCAATTCGATTCCGGCGATCGCCGTGGTGGCGACTGCCCCACCAACGCCCACGATCGCTACGCCAAGCCGCTCGGCCATATCGGTATCCCTGCTCCTGCACCCCGACTCCGGGCTGCTTTGGACGGGACCATGACGCGCTGAGTCAGGGTTTCGAGGGGTGGCGCACCGCCACGCGAAATAAGCGCGGGCGGCGGTGACATAGGTTCACTCGGCGGGCAGCACCTGATGACGTATGTCACCATTCGCGCCGTTCGATCCGTTTGCGGGCTTCGAACTGCCGTTCGCCTCGCCCGCGCCGTTCGACCCGTATGGCGGCAACCAGTCGGTCGCGACATGGCTGTGGCGATCCTGGAAATCGACCATCTGCGACAGCCGCTCGACATCGTTGATCCGGATGATCTTGCCGTCGCGGTCGACCAGCCCGGCCTCCGCCAGCACCTTCAGCGACCGGCTGACATGCGTCTTGGTCAGCCCCACCGCGTCGCCCAGATCCTGCTGCGTCAGCGGCAGTTCGAACGTCGCCCCGTCGATCCCGTCGGTCACGCGCAACCGCGATCGGATATCGAGCAGCAGCGTCGCGATCCGCGTGATCCCGTCGGTCCGCCCGACCGACGTCAGCCGGTCCGCCATCGCGACATGCTCCGACGCGCTGACCCCGTAGAGCAGCGCGCCCAGCCGCGGATGATCGCGGAACAGCCGGCCGAACGCCTGCCGCGGCAGCTCGTACAATGTCGTCGCACTCACCGCGGTCAGCGTCGCGGCACTCCGCCCCCACGCGATCGAGAATGTCGTGGTCAGATCACCGACAAAGTAGAACCGCAGCACCTGCCGCCCGCCACCCTTCAGCTGCACCGACCCGTGCAGCCAGCCGCTCGCGACCACGTACAGCTTGTCGGTCTCCTCGCCCTCGTGCACGACGATCTCACCGGCCTGGTACAGCCGCTCGCGCCGTTCGAGCGATCGCAGCGCGTCCCGCTCCGAATAGGTCAGCGGCAGGTGCTGCGACAGGCGGGCTTCTAGCGGACTCTCCTCGGGCATGCCCACTCATAACGCGCAAAGCGGCTTATACCACCGTTTTCGGCGCGACGCGGCCGGGCCGCCTTAGCGCGACGCGACCCGCTGCGCCGCCCGCGTCGGCGTCACGCGCCACAGCGTGTTGGACAGGTCGTCCGCCACGATGATCGCGCCGCGCGGATCGAGCGTGACGCCCACCGGCCGCCCGCGCGTCTTGCCGTCCGCGCCCATGAAGCCCGTCACGAAATCGACCGGCGTACCCGTCGGCCGCCCACCGCGGAACGGCACGAACACCACCTTGTAGCCGGACGGCGTATCGCGGTTCCAGCTGCCATGTTCGCCGACGAACACGCCGTCGCCGAACTTCGCACCCATCACCGGTGCCGAGAACGCGACACCCAACGCCGCGACATGCGCACCCAGCGCATAGTCCGGCCGGATCGCCGCCGCGACGCGCTCGGGGTTCTGCGGCCGTACGCGCGGATCGACCGTCTGCCCGTAGTAACTGTAGGGCCAACCATAGAACGCCCCGTCGCGCACCGACGTCAGATAATCCGGCACCAGGTTCGGCCCCAGCTCGTCACGCTCGTTCACCACCGCCCACAACTGCCCCAGCCCCGGCTGGATCGCCAGCGCGGTCGGGTTGCGGATCCCGGTCGCGAACGGCCGGTGCGCGCCGGTCTGCGCATCGATCTGCCAGACCTGCGCACGATCGACTTCTGCCGCCATCCCGCGTTCGGTGATGTTGCTGTTCGATCCGATGCCGACATACAGGAACCGCCCATCCGGGCTCGCCGCCAGCGACTTGGTCCAGTGATGGTTGATCGCCGACGGCAGGTCGGTGACCTTCACCGGCGGGCCGCTCGCCCGGATCTGCCTGGACTGGTACGCGAACCGCACCAGCGTATCCTGGTTCGCGACGTAGAGCGACCCGTTCGCCAGCGCGAGACCGTACGGCGCGTTCAGATGCTCGGCGAACACCGTCCGCCCTTCGTAGACGCCGTCGCCGTCGCTGTCGCGCAGCAGCGTCAGCCGGTTGCCGCCCTTGACCGACGTCGTACCCTTTGCCTTGATGAAACTGGCAATGATGTCCTTCGGGCGCTGCTTCGGCGCGTCGCCGCCACCCTTGCCCTCGGCCACCAGGATATCGCCGTTGGGCAGGACGAGCGTCTGGCGCGGCACCAGCAGGTCGGTCGCGATCGCCGTGACCGTATAGCCGGCCGGCACGATCGGGCGCGCCTTGCCCCAAACCGCCGGGTCGGCGATCTTCATGCTTGGCAAAAGCCCGCGATGCTGCGCGGGCAACGTCGGCTCGGCGCCATATTGCGTCACGTCCGGGTCGTTGCCGCACGCGCTCAGCAGCACGGCCAGCGAAAGGGTGGAGATCTGGCCGATGCGCATCACGCGACTGCTCCTGCGCGAAATTTGGAGAAGCCGACCCACGTCGACGCCAGCGCCAGCACCGCCACCACGACGGACACGATCAGCCCGCCCGGCATCGTCGCCCACGCGTCCTTGGCATGTTCCAGCGCATTGAGAAAACCGAGTACGAACGTCGCCAGCACCAGCACGAAGTAACCGACCACATCGTTGGTCCGCCGGTCCCGCCGCAGCAGATCGATCGCCGCACACAGCAGCGTCAGGCCACAGAACACCATGCCCCCGACGATCAGCCAGGATGCGAAGTTCAGCCACTGGATCTGATAGGCATCCGCATAGGCCACATCGCTCAGCAGCGCGCCGAGGAACGGCGGCACCATCCCGGCGAGTAAGACGGCGTGAAACGGATGAAGCGCGGCCGGAACCGGTCGACTGATGGTTGCAGACACGATCGCGTCCCCCTCTGGCCGACCGAACGGCCTTCGTCATCGGCATGATGACGACCAAACCGCGCCGGCCTGAAAGCCCGCGCGGTCGTAGAAGGGAAAATGCGCCGCTCGCGATGGAAGTTCCGCTTGCTGCGCGGGACCGTCGGCAGCGCGATACTGGTCGATCGACCGAACGACACCCCGTTGCAGTCGCAACGGGGTGTCGGCTCGATCAGGCTTCGATATCGCGCTTGAACGTCTCGGGCAGGAACACAAGCCCCAGGGCCAGCGTGATCGCCGCCAGCACCACGGGGTACCACAGCCCGTAGTAGATATCGCCGGTCGCCGCGACCATCGCGAACGCCGTGGTCGGCAGAAACCCGCCGAACCAGCCATTGGCGATATGATAGGGCAACGACATCGACGTGTAGCGAATGTTGGTCGGGAACAGTTCGACCAGCAGCGCGGCAATCGGGCCGTAGACCGCGGTCACCAGCAGCACCATGAAAAACAGGATCCCGATGACGAGCGGCGTGTTCATGCCGGCCGGATCGTACTTCGGCGCGTAACCTGCCGCCGCGATCGCCGTCTTCAACTCGGCTTGGTACGCCGTGATGGCGGCCTTGCGCTCTTCACCGGCCACCTTCGACGGATCGGGCGCGACGAACGTCTGCCCACCGATCTTGATCTGCGCGATCGTGCCGGCCGGTGCCTCGACATTGGCGTAATTGACGCCGTTCTTGGCCAGGAACGACTTGGCGATGTCGCAGCTCTTGGCGTCGAACTTGTTGCGGCCGACCGGGTCGAACTGCACCGAACATTCGTCGTCGTGGCTGACGACCGTGATCGGCGATGCGGCCTGTGCCGCGGCCAGCGCGGGGTTGGCGGCCTGGGTCAACATGCCGAACAGCGGGAAATACGTCAGCGCCGCCACGGCACAGCCCGTCAGGATGATCGGCTTGCGGCCGATCTTGTCCGACAGCCAGCCGAAGATGACGAAGAACGGCGTCCCCAGCGCGAGTGCCACCGCCATCAGCACGTTGGTCGTCGCCCCATCGACCTTCAGCATCTTCTCCAAGAAGAACAGCGCGTAGAACTGGCCGGTATACCACACCACCGCCTGGCCCATTGCGGCCCCGAACAGCGCGATCAGCACGATCTTCAGGTTACCCCAGCGCGCGAACGCTTCGGTCAGGGGCGCCTTCGACGTCTTGCCCTCGTCCTTCATCCGCTGGAACGCGGGGCTTTCGGAAAGCTGGAGACGGATCCACAGCGATACGCCGAGCAGCACGATCGAGATGATGAACGGCAGACGCCAGCCCCAAGCGGCGAACGCTTCCTCGCCCAGCGCAAACCGCAGCCCGATCACGACGAGCAGCGCCGCGAACAGCCCGAGCGTTGCGGTCGTCTGGATGAAGCTGGTGTAGAGACCACGCCGGTTCGCCGGCGCATGTTCCGCGACATAGGTCGCCGCACCGCCATATTCGCCGCCGAGCGCGAGACCCTGCAGCAACCGCAGGAACACCAGCATCAGCGGTGCCGCGACACCGATCGACGCGTAGGACGGCAACAGGCCGACCGCAAAGGTCGACAGGCCCATGATGCCCATCGTGACGAGGAACGTGTTCTTGCGCCCGACCAGATCGCCGATCCGCCCGAACACCAGCGCGCCGAACGGCCGGACGGCGAAACCCGCCGCGAACGCACCGAGCGCCAGGATGAACCCGGTCGTCTCGTTCACGCCGGAGAAGAACTGCGCCGAGATATAGGTCGCGAGCAGCCCGTAGAGGTAGAAGTCGTACCATTCGAACACGGTGCCCAGCGACGAGGCGATGATGACTTTCTTGTCGCTTTGGAATGTCGCCTTTGGATCGGGCGCTTCGTCGTATGTCGTCGCCATCGCGTCGTCCTTCCTGATCAGAACCCGTATTTCACTGCGAACTCGACCCGGTCGAGCGCGCCCTTGTCCCCCGACAGCAATTCGCGGACGGCGTGGCGATATTCGATGCCCAGGTCGAAACCCTTGGCCGGCGTCCAGAACAGGTTCGCGGCACCGCCATAGGATTTGGCGTTGGCCAGACCCGTCACGATCACGCCCTCCGGATAGTCGGCCGACTGGTAGCTGCCCATGAAGGTGGAACGCACGGTCGCGCTCCAGCCGAGCTTCAACGCCGCGAACGCCGCGAAATTGTCGATCCGCCCCAGCGACTGCGCAGTGCCGCCGTAGATCGCATCCGGCACGTAGCCGAGACCGAGATAGCGCCCGATCCCCTGGCCGTATGTCGCCATGAACCGCAGGTCGTGACGGGCGCCGAACGGGATCTTGCCCGATCCCGACACGCCCCAGCCGAACGCGCTGTCGCCGACGCCCAGCGTATCGGTGCGCAGTTCGCGTGCGATGCCGGCCAGCGCGAATTCGCCTAGCGTCCCCTTCCAGTTCACGCGCGCCACGACGTCGGGCAACCGGTCGTCGTCCGTATCGACCAGCGCGGCGTTGGTCGGCAGCGCGGTCTCGGTCTCCGGGTTCTCCGCGGCCAGCTGCAACGTCATGCCGGGCCGCAACGGCACGGTATAGCGGATCAGCGCCTGGCGGTTAAACACCGTGCCGTCCAGCGGACCGACGAAATCGGTCGTCTCGGGCAGCACGCCGAGATTCTGGAACGTCGACCACTCCTGCCCGACCAGCCAGCGGCCATATTCGATGAAGCCGCGCCGGAACGTCGGCGTGTAGGGATTGGTCGCACGCTGCGCCCCCACCGGTGCGGTCGCCAGCGCGAAATCGAATTCGATCAGCGTCTTGATGTCCGTCCCGTTCACCGGGGTCGATGTGCTGAACCCGAGCCGCGTCTGGCGGGCGGACAGCAACAGATCCTCGCTGGAAAAACCGCCGCCGACCGGGATCTGCTGCGGCAGGAAGAACTCCTTGCCGAGACCACCGACCGCGACCTCGCCGTCGCTGTACCGGCTGGCGATGACGTTCAGCCGGACGAAGCCGTTCAGCTTGACCGTCGTGTTGCCGATCCGGAACCCGTCGCCGGACGGGGACGACGCGGTGCTCGATGCGGTGCTGTTTGCCGTGGGGCCGCCCGCCGTCCCGGCGCTCGCGACCTGCGGATTGACGCCCGGACCGGACGGTCCGCTGGGGCCGGACTGGCCGGACGATGCGGACGCGACCGCGGTCGGTGCGGCGCCAGCCGACGCCCCGGTGGCGATCGGCGCGGACGAGGACGCCACCGATGACGACGCACGGCTCTGGACCAACTCGGATCTGAGGTCGGACACCGCCTGTTCGAGCAGCTTCAGCCGGGCTTCCAGTGCCGCTTCGCGCGCACTGGTCCCGGGCGAACCGGCACCCTGCGCCGCGGCAGGCCCGGCGGTGGTAACCAGCATGGCAGTGCCCGAAAGCAGCAGCATACGCGATGCGCAGCGTTTGAAACGCCTCATTGGCCTCTCCCCAGCCCGAACGGGTCGACCCGTTTTGTACTGGGTACATCATCGCGCAGCGGCCGCGCGGCGTTAACCGCGATAAACGTCGTATACCGCTCACCACGGTCAGCCCATAGATTGCATCGGACGTAGCAAGCGAGAGATGGATCGATGACGAGCGCAATCCAAGAGCGTGCGGACCCCGACAAAAACACCGCGCCGGACACCGCGTTGCAGGACCGCCGCGCCGCCGCGGCCGCCGATCCCGATGGCTATTGGCGCGACCGCGGCCGGGCGATCGACTGGATCGAGCCCTACACGCAGGTGAAGGACGCCTCGTTCGACGCCGCCGATTTCCGCATACGCTGGTTCGCGGACGGCAAGCTCAACGTGTCGGCCAACTGCCTCGACCGGCATCTCGACACGCGCGGCGATCAGGTCGCGATCATTTGGGAGGGTGACGAGCCCGGCGAAACAGAGCGCGTTACCTACCGCGACCTACACGCCCGCGTTTGCAAGTTTGCCAACGTCCTGAAGGTGCAAGGCGTCGCTAAGGGCGACCGCGTCACGCTCTACATGCCGATGATAGTCGAGGCGGCGGTCGCGATGCTCGCCTGCGCGCGGATCGGCGCAGTCCACTCGGTGGTGTTCGGCGGCTTCTCGCCCGACAGCCTGGCCGGGCGGATCGAGGATTGCGGATCGACCTTCGTCATCACCGCGGACGAAGGCTGCCGCGGCGGCAAGCGCATCCCATTAAAGGCAAACGTCGATGCCGCGCTCGAAAAATGCGCCGGCGTGCAGCGTGTGGTCGTCGTCCGCCGCACGGGTGCCGACATCCCGATGACCGCCGGGCGCGACATCTGGTACCATGAGGCGATGGACGACGCGTCCGCGGACTGCGCGCCCGAACCGATGGACGCGGAGGATCCGCTCTTCATCCTCTACACCTCCGGATCAACCGGCAAACCCAAGGGCGTCCTGCACAGCAGCGGCGGCTACCTCGTCTGGACCGCGGTCACGTTTCAGGAAGTGTTCGACTACCGCGAGGGTGATCTCTTCTGGTGTACTGCCGATGTCGGCTGGGTCACCGGCCACAGCTATGTCGTCTACGGCCCGCTCGCCAGCGGTGCCACCACCGTGATGTTCGACGGCGTGCCCAACTATCCCGACCATGGCCGCTTCTGGGAAACGATCGATCGGCTCGGCGTCACGATCTTCTACACCGCCCCGACCGCGATCCGCGCCTTGATGCGTGAAGGCGACACCTGGGTCGCACGCTCGTCGCGCGCATCACTGCGGCTGCTCGGCAGCGTCGGCGAACCGATCAATCCGGAGGCGTGGCGCTGGTATCACGACGTCGTCGGCGACGGCCGCTGCCCCATCGTCGACACCTGGTGGCAGACCGAGACCGGCGGCATCATGATCGCCCCCTCCCCGCACACCGCCGTCGGCAAACCCGGCAGCGCGACCAAGCCGCTGCCCGGCGTGATGCCGCAACTCGTTGACGCGGAGGGGGTCGTGCTGGACGGCGCGACGGAGGGCAATCTCGTTATCGCCGAAAGCTGGCCGGGGCAGATGCGCACCGTCTGGGGCGATCACGACCGCTTCTTCCAGACCTATTTCAGCACCTATCCCGGCAAATATTTCACCGGCGACGGCGCACGCCGCGACGCGGACGGCGACTATTGGATCACCGGCCGCGTCGACGACGTCATCAATGTCTCCGGCCACCGGATGGGCACGGCGGAGGTCGAAAGCGCGCTCGTCGCCCATCCGCGCGTGGCCGAGGCCGCGGTCGTCGGCATGCCGCACGAGGTGAAGGGTCAGGGCATCTACGCCTATGTCACGCTCAACGCCGGCGACACCGGCGACGATGCGACCCGCGACGAACTGCGCGCCTGGGTTCGGCGCGAAATCGGCCCGATCGCCACGCCCGACGCGCTGCAATTCGCACCTGCCTTGCCCAAGACGCGGTCGGGCAAGATCATGCGGCGCATCCTGCGCAAGATCGCGGAGGGCGACACCACCAGCCTCGGCGACATCTCGACCCTCGCCGATCCCTCGGTGGTTGCGCTGCTGGTAAAGGAGCGGATCGGCTGAGCGGATCGATCCTGATCGCGGACGACCATCCGCTATTCCGCCAGGCGCTCGGCCTGGCGGTCGCCGCCGTGCGCCCCGCCGCGCGCGTGCTCGAAGCGGGCACGCTCGCCCGCGCCGCGACGCTGGCGGCGGAGACGGACGATCTGGAGCTGATCCTGCTCGACCTAAAGATGCCCGGTGCCACCGGCTATGCGGGCGTCGCGTTGATCCATGCCGAGCGGCCGACCGTGCCGATCCTGGTCGTCTCCAGCGCCGACGCCGCCGTGGCGCTGCCCGAGGTGCGGCGGTTCGGCGCGATCGGTTTCCTCGGCAAGGGCGCCGACCTCGCCACGATCGAACAGGCGATCGCCGCCGCACTCGAAGGCCATGCCGCGCCCGCCGAGCCCGACCCGCCCGCCGATCCGACCGACGACGCCTCGGCCCGCGTCGCATCGCTCACCCCGACGCAGCTCAAGGTCCTGCTCGGCGTGCTCGACGGGCGCTACAACAAGGAGATCGCCTATGATCTCGGCATCAGCGAGGCGACCGTCCGCGCGCACATGACCGCCGTGCTGCGCAAGCTCGACGTCACCAACCGCACGCAAGCCGCGCTCGCCGCCCGCGCGCTGGGGCTAGAGCCCCGCCCCGCCATCAAGCGCTGAGCGCGCCCGCCAGCCAGTTGTCGAACGCATCGGGATCGAGCGGCTTGGTTAGCAGCGCGACCCCGCACGCCGCGGCCCGCTGCGCCAGCGCCGGGCCGGGCTCCGCCGTCACCAGCGCCGCCGGTATTGCAGAAAGTGCTGCAATCAGCGCCAGCCCGTCCATCTCCTCGCCTAGGTGGAAATCGATCAGCGCCGCGTCATACGGCAATCCGGTCGCCAGCGCCGCCGCCGCGCTCCCCGCGACATGCACCCGGTGGCCACGGGCCGACAGCATCGCGACCATCGCCTCGCACACCCGCGCATCGTCGTCGACGACCAGGATCGTCGCCGCCCGCGCGAACCGCTTGGGGGCCACACGCGGCGCCACCACCGGCGCGTCCGCCGCCTCGGGCAGCGTGAACGCGAACCGGCTGCCGCGCCCGACCTGACTGGTCAACGTCACCGGCGCGCCGAGCAGCCGCGCGGTCCGCTCGACGATCGCGAGGCCCAGCCCGACCCCCACATCGTCACCGCTTTCGAGCCGTTCGAACTCGCCGAAGATCCGCTGGCGGTCCGCCGCCGGAATGCCGATCCCGCTGTCCCACACCTCGATCAGGATGCCGTCGCCGCGCCGCCGCGCGCCCACCACCACCCCGCCCTCCGCGGTGTACCGTACCGCGTTCGAAATCAGGTTCTGCACGATCGACCGCACCATCGTCGCATCGCTCGCCACCACCGCGTCGCCGCACGCCAGCCGCAGCGTCAGCCCCTTCTCCGCCGCCCGCGGCGCCAGCCCGTCGAGCACCTCGCGCAGCAACGGGCGCAGCGCGAACGGCCGCACGACCGGCACGATCCCGCCCGCATCCAGCCGGGAAATGTCGAGTAGCGCGCGCAGCAGCCGCTCCGCCGCGACGATCGACTGATCGACCTTCGCCGCCAGCGGATGCCCGCCCACCGCCCGGTCCAGCGCCGCGGTGAACAGCCGCGCGGCGTGCAGCGGCTGGATCAGGTCATGGCTGGCCGCTGCCAGGAACCGCGTCTTGTCGGCCGTTGCGCGGGCCAGGTCGGCGTTCACCGCGGACAGCTCGGCCGTACGCTGCTCGACACGCGCCTCTAGCTCGATCCGCGCGCTTTCCAGCACGTCCCGCGCCTTGGCCTCCGCCGTCACGTCGGAGAAGCACATTACGTAACCCCCGCCCGGCATCGGCCCGCCGACCGTCTTCAGCACGCGGCCGTCGCTGCGCGTCCGTTCAAAACTATGCTGCCGCCCGCGCCGGATGTTCGCCAGCCGGCGTTCCACATGGCTGTCTACCTCGCCCGGTCCGCACTCACCGCGCATCGCGTTGAACGCGATCGCGTCGGCCACCGGTGCGCCGACCCGGATCATCCCAGGCGGGAACCCGAACATCTCCAGATACCGCGTATTCCACGCGACCAGCGCCAGGTCGCGGTCGACGACGCTGACCGCCGGATCGATATTCTCGAGTGTCGCGGCAAGCAGCCCTTGCGAGAATTGCAGGCTCTGCCCGCTCGCATCCAGCATCCGCGCCACCTCGATCGCGGACAGCGAGGTGCCCGACAGCGCGGATGCCACCAGCGCCCGTGCCGACGGCGCCCCCACCGCACTCGCGATCAGCCGTTCCGCGGCGCGCGCCTGCGAATGGGCTCCGCCGCCCGGTCTGCCGGCTTCGTTCAACGCAGCCCGCGCCTTGTCCATCCCCACGAACCGCGCGACGAAATCGAGCAACTCGCCCGACGTCATCGCACGCCCGGCGTCACGGGCGGCGGGGGCCGCGATCACGCTCCGCCCGGCCGGCCGCGCCGCGACCAGCGCGTGGACGAACAGGTTCGCCGCCAGGCTCGCCACCGCGCCCGTCGCGAACCCGCCCAGCCCGATCGCCGCCGCCAGTCCGCTCAGCGGTGCGGCCACGCCCAGCGCGGGGATCAGGACCAGCGTGGTCCACGCAACCAGCCCGGTCGCCAGCCCCGCCTTGGCGGCCGGCGCGTCGCGCCCCTCGCGCTCGACCGCCAGGATCAGCGCGGGCGCGAACTGCGCCATCGCCGTGAACGCCACCAGCCCCGTCTCGGCCAGCGTGACACCCGTCGGCAGCGCGACCGCATAGCCGAGCGCAATCGCCATCAGCCCTGCGATCACCGTGCGCCGGACGCGCAGCAGCACCACGCCGGCATCCGCCTCGCTCGCCACCGTCAGCCGACGGATCAGCAACGGCGCGAGCAGGTCGTTCGACACCATCGTCGACAACGCGATCATCTCGACCACCACCATGCCCGTCGCGGCCGAGAAACCGCCGACGAACACCAGCAGCGCCACCGGGAAACTGCCCGCCTGCAACGGTAGCTGGATGACCAGCATGTCGGCCGCGCCGCCCGATCCCGCGGCCAGCACCGCCAGCGTGATCGGCAGCACGGTCAAGCTGAAAATCGCCAGCGCCCCCACGAACGGCCAGCGCGCGCGCCTGATGTCGCGCGCGTCGTCGGCCTGCGTCACCGCGATGTGGAACTGCCGCGGCAGGGCAATCGCCGCCACGGCCGCCAGCAACGTCGTCACGAAGAAGTCCGCCCGCAACGCCCCCGGCGCGAACAGCGTCGCCAGCCGGTCGACGGCCAGCGCGCGGACCGCGGGCGGCGTATTGGTGATCTGCATCACCGCGAACACCCCGATCGCCAGGAACGCGATCAGCTTCACGCTGGCCTCCACCGCCACCGCGAACATGACGCCGGGGTTCTTGCCCGCCGCCTCGTAGCGCCGCGTGCCGAACAGCATCGCGAACACCGCCAGCACGACCGCGGTCGTCGCCATTGGCAGCAACGTCGATGCATGGTCGGACAACAGCGCATAGGTCGTCCCGACCGACCGGAGCTGCAGCGCGAGATACGGCACCGTGCCGGCCAGCGCGAGCAGCGTTACCAGCGCCGCCACGCCGCGGCTCTTGCCGAACCGCGTTCCGATGAAATCCGACACCGACGTCGCACCGACTTCCTTGGCCACCACGATCAGCCGTTCGAGCCAGCGGATCCCCAGCGCGTAGAGCAGGATCGGCCCGAGATAGATCGGCAGATAGGCCCATCCCCCGACGCTCGCGCTGCCGACCGCGCCGTAGAATGTCCAACTGGTGCAATAGACGGTCAGCGACAGCGCATAGGCGGTCCCGCGCCACCGGCGGCGCACCCCGTCCGCCCCGGCCCCGTCGATCCGGTACGCGACGAGGAACAACAGGCTCGCATAGGCCAGTGCGACGGCAAACAGCATGAACGGCTCTCGGTACGTCGATCCGCGTCTTGACGCGTATGCGGCAAGCCGGATGACACTTGTCTTACGCAATCGCCGGGACACTGTCATCCGGCGGGCGCGTCGGGTGGGAGAGCTGTCACGCCCCTGACATGGTCCGGCCCTAGTCGGCGTCAGTGTTTTCAGTATCCTCGCCGCCATCGGGCCGCCTCAGCCTGACGGCGTTCGTGCCCGGCATCGCGGCGTTCGGCGTCTATTTCGCGATGTATGGCTTCCGTAAACCGTTCGCCGTCGCGGACTTTGCCGGCGTGCCGGGCCTGTTCGACGGTCTGGACTACAAGACGGCGCTGATCCTGTCACAGGCGGTCGGCTATGCCGCGTCGAAATTGATCGGCGTCCATGTCGTCTCCGCGCATCGCCCGGAACATCGCGCCCGGCTGATCCTGTCGCTGATCGGCGCGGCCTGGGTCGCGCTCCTTCTGCTGGCGCTGCTCCCCGCCCGCTGGGGCCCGCTGGCCATGCTGCTGAATGGCCTGCCGCTCGGGCTGATCTGGGGGCTGGTGTTCAGCTACCTTGAGGGCCGCCGCAATTCGGACATCCTGGCGACGATCCTGACCGCCAGCTTCATCCTGTCGTCGGGCGTCACGCGGTCGGTCGGCAGCGCGCTGCTCGGCCTCGGGGTCAGCCCGTTCTGGATGCCGGCGCTGACCGGCCTGCTGTTCACGCCGCTGCTGCTCGGCGGGATGGTCGTCCTGGCCCGCTCCCCGCCGCCGGACGATCAGGATCAGGCCGTACGCGGCGCCCGTGCACCGATGAATGCGCCCGCCCGCCGCGCCTATCTGCGCCGCCACTGGCTGCCGGTCACCGCGCTGGTCGCCGGCTACACGATGCTCGCCGCGTTGCGTGACCTGCGCGACAATTTCGCGCCCGAACTCTGGACCGCGCTGGATCATCCCGCGACCCCCGCACTCTACGCGGCGACCGAGGCGCCGATCGCGCTGATCGTGCTGCTCGGGCTCGCAATGCTGGCACTGGTGCGCGACAACCGGCGTGCCGTGGTGACGATCCACGCGGTCATCATGCTCGGCGCGGCGATCCTCGCGGTCTCGACCATCGCGTTGCGGACGGGCGCGATCGGGCCGGTCGCCGGCATGATCCTGATGGGCGTCGGCATCTACCTCGCCTACGCGCCGTTCAGCGCGATCCTGTTCGATCGCATGATCGCGCTCAGCCCCTCCCCCGGCACCGCCGGTTTCCTCATCTACCTCGCCGACGCGTTCGGCTATTCGGGCAGCATCGCGCTGGTGCTGATCCGCCGGGCGACCACCCGCGATCGCGACTGGCTCGACCTGTTCCTCGATGCCGGGCTGTGGACGAGCGGCGCGCTGATCGTGCTGACGTTCTGCTCGGCACTCTGGTTCATCCGCCAACGCCCGTCGTGACGCGACGTCAGCCGTCGTGCAAACGGGTTCCGGCCCGCGCCGCGGCCTCTGCGATCGCCGGCGGCGCGGGGGCGTTGGTAACCAGGTCGTGGACCTGCGCGAAATCGGCGACATGCACCGTCCCCGCGCGGTCGAACTTTGCCGCATCGGCCACGACGATCACCCGCCTCGCCCCGTCGAGCAGCGCGCGTTTGTACCCCGCCTCGTCCGGTTCGAAATCCATGAAGCCGCGCTGCGCCTCGATCGCGCCCATCGACAGGATCGTCGCATCGGGCGAAAAACAGCGCGAGTAACGGATCGCCTCCGCATCGAACGTCGCACGATAATCGACGTTCACCGCCCCGCCGGCCAGGAAGACGCGGATCCCGCTGCGCCCCAGCATGTCGCCGGCCACCTCCAGATTGTTCGTGACGATGGTCAGCCGTTTGCGGTCCGCCAACGCACGCGCCACCCAGCAGGATGTCGTCCCCGAATCGATCAGCACCGTCATGCCGTCCTCGATCAGCGTTGCGGCACGCCGCGCGACCGCCTGCTTGGCGGCCGACTGTTCGTGCATCCGCAGCCGGTACGGCGCCTCAAGCTGATTGTCGGGCAGCTTGACGCCGCCATGCACCTTGTACGCACGGCCGGTGGTCTCCAGCAGCCGGACGTCGCGACGGATCGTCTCGTCCGACACGGCGAAGTGACTGGCCAGCATCGCGATCGAACAGGATCCGCGCGCTTTCAGCAACGCCACCAGGCTGGCGATACGATCCGACTGCGTCATCCGGCAACTCCCCCGCCCCTGTTTCGCGGGAAGGACGACCCGATACAACCCATAAACTTCCACGTAATCCCACATGATGTCACAACGATGTCACATGATCTCCGCATGGGCGTCGTGACCGGTGACACCCGACCAAAGTCGGACCGCACCGCGGGGAGATCGACATGACAAGCTGGATGACGGGGGCCGCGATCCTGGTGATCGCGACGGCGACGACGGGTGCTGCCGCGCAAACTGCCGTGATTCCGGTGGCGGCGTCGGGCACGGCCGACAAGACCCCCGTGACGCGGGACGACCCGCAGTCCGCCGGCGACGACATCGTCGTGACGGGGCAGTCCACCGCCTTCGCCAACACCCGCGTCACCGCGCCGATGATCGACCGTCAGTCCGCGCTGGCCAGCGTCAACGACGTCATCAACGAACTGCCCGGCGTGTTCGTGGCGGAGGGCGACGCGTTCGGCTCGTCCGACTGGGTGACGTCGATCAGCATCCGCGGGTTCAACAGCGGCGGCGGCGGCGGACAGCAGATCGGCTCCACCATCGACGGCCTGCCCAACGGCGGGTCGGGCTATGGCGGCGGATCGCGCGCCAACCGCTACATCGACGTGCTCGACCTCAAGACCGTCAACGTGTCGCAGGGCACCGCCGACATCTCGTCGCGCTCGAACGAGGCACTCGGCGCGACGCTCGACTATGTCACGTCCGATCCCACCGCGGACAGCCGGCTGCGCTTTACCGCGGCGGGCGGCGATTTCGGTGCGCGCAAATTCTACGTCCGCGGCGACACCGGCACGATCGCGCCGAACACCACCGCCTACGTCAGCGCCTCCACCTCCCGCGTTCACGACTGGATCGGCGGATCGGGCAAGACCCGCCGCGACCATATCGATGCCAAGTTGCTCAGCCGGGTCGGCACCGTCGACCTGACCGGCTTCGTCTCCTACGACGATGCCGATGAATCCGAATTCGGATCGGTCTCGCCGGCGCAATTCGCCAACGACCCTAATCACGATGCCTATACCGACAACTGGACCGGCCTGCCCTACACCGACCAGGCCTATCGCTCCACGTCGCGCGCGCTGCGCAAGAACCTGTTCGGCTATCTCAAGGCGCGCACCGAAGTGGGCGAGGTGAAGCTGCAGGCGGCCGGCTACTATCACCGCATGCGCGGCCGCGGCGATTTCGCGCCGCCCTATCTGGTTGACGTCCGGAACGACGGCGCCGGCAATCCCGAAAGCGAATATACCGGTGGCACGACCGTGCGCGGCGACGATTCGATCGGCAAGGTGTACTTCGTCACGCCGACCGGTGCGGCGGCCACCATGACCGCCGGCTGCGTCGGCACCAGCGGCGTGCCCGCGGAATACTCGCCGACCTGCTACGCCGCCAACGCGACGCCGGTCATGTCGTACCGCCACACCCACTACCAGAACGACCGCTTCGGCTTCACCGGCGACGTCGACTGGCAGCATGATTTCGGATCCGTCCAGAACCAGTTCCGCGCCGGCCTCTGGTACGAACATGGCCGCTCGAACCAGCTGCGCGACTGGCACAAGGTCACCGACGCCACCGTCGGCCCGGCCTATGACGGCACGCCTTATTACGTCCAGTTCAGCACCGACTACGGCCTGGACGAGATCATGTATTATGCCGAGGACGCGGTGACCGCCGGGCCGCTGACCGCCCGGTTCGGCGTGAAACAGTTCTTCCTCGACCAGACCCGCACCGAACTGCTCGGTGATCTCAGCGCGACGTCGCTGAAGTCGCATTCCAAGCCGCTGATCAACGCCGGCCTGACCTACGTCACGCCGCTCCAGGGGATGGAGCTGTTCGCCGGCTATTCGCAGAATTTCGCCGCGATCGGCAACGGTCCGCTCGGCCAGCCCGCCGAGACGATCCGCAACCTGCGCCCCGAAACCGCGAACAATATCGAGGTCGGCGCCCGCTACAGCACCGGCCGCATCCAGGCCTCGCTGACCGGCTACGACATCAAGTTCAAGAACCAGATCGTGTCGATCTCGTCGAACCTCGTCACCGGGATCGACTATCTGGAACAGCAGGACAGCGTCTACCTGAACGTCGGTGGCGTGAAGAGCCGCGGAGTCGAGGCCGCGCTCGCCTACCGCATCCTGCCGCCGCTCACGCTGTCGGGCAGCTTCACCTACAACCACGCGACCTATATCGGCACGGGCAACGCCGCGCAGGATGCCGATGTCGGCGTGACGCCGGGGGTGCAGGTGATCAATTCGCCGCGCACCATGTGGGTCCTGTCGGCGGACTACAAGAAATCGATCTTCAAGGCGGGCGTCGCGACCAAGTTCGTCGGCGACCGCAACATCGATACGCGGGGCGAGGCAAAGGCCGGCAAGTTCACGCTGGTCAGCGGCTATGTCGGCGCGGACCTCGGCGAGGTGAACGACCGGCTGAAGGGCGTCTCCGTCACGATCCAGGCGACCAACCTGACCGACAAGCGCTACCTGTCGAGCGCGGACGGCGGGTCGGCCTTCCTCGGCTCGCCGCGCACCGTGACCGCCGCGCTGTCCGTCGATTTCTGACGCCATCCGGGCGCGGTCCGCGTAGAAGCCGGACCGCGCCCGTTCGCCATGGGACCATCCCGATGACCGACCTGTCCCGCCGCAGTCTGCTCGCCACCGGTTTCGCCGGTGCCGCACTGTCGACGCTACCCGCCGCGATCGCCCGCGCCGCCGCGATCGCCCCCGACGCGCGGACCGGCTCGATCATGGACGTCCAGCATGTCGTCATCCTGATGCAGGAAAATCGCGGCTTCGATCATTATTTCGGCTCGCTGCGCGGCGTTCGCGGCTTTGCCGATCGCCTCCCCATCCCAGTCCCCGGGACGCCAGATCCGGCCCCCGTCTGGGACCAGCGCGACCGCACCGACCCGGCCGGCGAGCGCACCGTCCGGCCCTTCCACCTCGCCACCCGCACTGATTTCGATCTAATGCGGATGGAGGGCACGCCGCACAGCTGGCCCGATGCGCAACGCGGCTGGGACGAGGGTCGCATGGCGCACTGGCCCGAGGCCAAGAGCCAGCGCGCGATGGGCCATTACCGGCGCGAGGACATCCCGTTCCAGTTCGCGCTGGCCGAGGCGTTCACGATCTGCGACGCCTATCACTGCTCGGCGCAAACCGGCACCAACACCAACCGGCTGTTCCTCTGGTCCGGCACCAACGATCCGGGCGGCACGCTCGGCGGCCCGGCGATCGGCAACTCGCACGACAGTTTCCCGCAGGACGGCGGCAACCCCGACGCCTACCGCTGGACCACCGTCGTCGAACGGTTGCAGGCCGCCGGCGTCGACTGGCGCATCTACCAGGACATGGCCGACAACTTCACCGACAACCCGCTGGCCGGTTTCGCCGCCTTCCGCGCCGCGCATGACGGCCGCGGCGATGCCGTGCTCCGCGACCGCGCGATCACCACGCACAAGCTGGACGCGCTGCGCGCCGACGTCCTCGCCGGCCAGCTGCCGCAGGTGTCCTACATCATCGCCACCGCCAAGGGCTCTGAACATCCCGGCCCGTCCAGCCCGGCGCAGGGGGCCGCCTATACCGCCGCGGTGCTCGACGCGCTGACCGCCGACCCCGCCGTCTGGGCACGCACCGCGCTGCTCGTCATGTTCGACGAGAATGACGGCTTTTTCGATCATATGCCCCCGCCCGCGCCCCCATCGCGCGCTGCTGACGGCACGCCCGGCGGCGGATCGACCGTCAACCTGACCGGCAGCTACCATCTCCAACCGAGCAAGGCCGATGCCCCGCTCGATCTCCCCGCCTATCGCGGTCGCCCCTACGGTCTCGGGCCCCGCGTGCCGCTCTACGTTGTCTCGCCGTGGAGCCGCGGCGGCTGGGTCAATTCGCAGGTGTTCGACCATACATCGGTCATCCGCTTCCTCGAACGACGCTTCGGCATCCACGAACCCAATATCGCCCCCTGGCGCCGCGCGGTCTGCGGCGACCTGACGTCCGCGTTCGACTTCACAAAGGCCGATCGCACACAGGCCGCGGTCATGCCCGACCCGCGCCCGGACGCCACCCGCGCCGCCGCGATCCCCAAACAGGTCCGCCCGCAGGCACCCACCACCACCGATCGCCCCTGGCAGGAACCCGGCATCCGTCGCGCCCGCCCGCTCCCCTACGCACTGACCGTCATCGACACGATCGCCGACGGCGCGATCCAGCTCCGGTTCGCCGCAGACGGCACCGCCGCCGCGGTCTTCCACGTCTACGATCGGCGCGACCTGACCCGCGCACCGCGGCGCTACACGGTCGAACCGGGCAAAGCGCTCGACGACCACTGGTCGTTCGACAACGGCGATCGCTACGATCTGTGGGTGCTCGGCCCCAACGGCTTCCACCGCCACTTCGCCGGGTACCGCGCCGACCCGGCCGCCCTCGCGACGCTCGGCTGGACCGCAACCCCAGACGATCTGGTCCTGCGCCTCCCGTCCGATCCGCGGAGCCTTGGGCTGGTCGCGCAGGTCGAACGGATCGGCACCACGCCCGCCCGCGTCGCGCTCACCGAACCGCGCCACCGCTGGCCGCTGCGCGACAGCTTCGGCTGGTACGACATCACGCTGTCGACACCCGGCGCGCCCGACTATCGCCGCCGCCTCGCCGGCCGGATCGACACGCCCGGCCGCATCACCTGCAGCGACCCGTTCGGCGGCGCCTGACCGTCACCGTACTGAGGGAAGTTCCGTGCGTTAGGCTGCCCGCTAACGCCGGTGCTGCGCCAGGAACGCCCACATCGCCTCGTTGTCGACGACCGACCAGCTATGCTTGCCCCCGCGCATCACGCGCGCCGCCACGGTCGCCCCGCCCCGGCAACGGGCATAGCCCTGCTCGTACACGCCCTTGCCGACGTCGCGCGCATAGGGTTCGGTGCAGCCGTTCAGCGTCGCCCACCGCTGCAACGCGGCGGTCTGCGGATATTGCCAGTAAGGCGCCCCGCCCCCCGCAATCGGGTTGGTCGTGTCGGCATCGCCCGAGAACGCCAGCACCGGCAACGCCGCGCGCGGGCGACAGGTCGCAGGGTCCACGCGTCTCGGATCGGACCCCAGCGGACGCCCGGCGCGCAACCCGACGACCGGCGCGATCGCCGCAAACCGGCGCGGATCGACGCAGCCGAGCCACGACACCATCCGCCCCCCACCCGACAATCCCGTCGCGTAGACGCGGCTGCGGTCGGCGCAGCCCGTCGCGACCATCCGGTCGATCAGGCCCGTCAGATAAGCGGTGTCGTCGCGCGCGTCCTTCGCGGGCATCGCCCCCGTGACGGTCGCCACGCCGGGGATGTTCCACACATATCCACGCCCCGCCGCGATCCCGCCGTCGGGTGCCACCACGATGAAGCCATGCCGGTCCGCCGTCCCGGCAAGCTGGCTCTCGCGCAGCATTTCCGCGCCCGTGCTCGTGCTGCCGTGGAGCAGGATGACGAGCGGCATGGCGCCGGCCGATGGCGAAACGGGCACATGGATCCGCGCCCTTTCCGGAAACGCGTCGAGCGCCCCGACCCGGCACTCCGCCAGGACGGACGTGGAGGCAAAACACGCAGTCAGCGCAACGAGGAGGCGGATCGCAAGCATGGCCACCAGCGTAACGCGCCCGCCCGGCGCCGCCTACCCTCGAACGTCACGACTGCATCACGGCCGCCGACCGATCACCCGCAAGGCGTACGCACTGAACCCGCAGACCCCCAGCGCCAGGCCGAACCCGATCGCGGCACCCCAGATCGCCCCGTCCGGACCGGCGATCCATCCGCCACACGCCAGCCCGGTCAATGGCAGGACGAGCAGCGCCAGACACCCGATTGCGATCATGCTCGAACTCCCGGCACCGCGACGTCACAGCACGCACACGCAAGCATCATCACTACAGTCAGGCCGCCAGGAAATCGACGAACGGCACGAAAACGGCGCGCAGCACCTGGTCCCGGCTCAAGCCGTCGGCACCGTGCCGCCATCGATCACATATTCGGCGCCCGTGATGCTGCCGGCGCGGGCGGATGCCAGGAAGGCGATCAGGTTCGCCACCTCGTCGGGTGTCGACGGCCGCCCGATCGGGATCCCGCCCAGCGATTGCATGATCATCCGCTTGCCTGCCTCCACCCCGCCTTCCGCCCCGAGCCGCTCCGCTAGGTCCACCGCAGCCTCGGTCTCGATCCAGCCGGGCGAAACCCGCACCACACGAACCCCGCGGGGCCCGATCTCCTTGGACAGGCTCTTGCTGTACGTCGACAGGGCCGCCTTCGCGGCGGCATAGGCGGTCGTCGCCTCGGGCAACGGCAGCACGCGCTGGATCGACGTCACATGCACGACGACACCGTCGCCGCGCGCCACCATGTCGGGCACCAGTTCACGATCGAGCCGGACCGCCGGCATCAGATTCAGGTCCAGCGCCCGCGCCCGCGCCCATTCGGCATCGCCGAGCGCGCCGAACCCACCGGGAGGCGCGGTCGACCCGCCCAGCATATGGACGACGATGTCCACCCCACCCCATCGCGCCAGAACCGCGGACGCCAGCGCCGCGCATCCCTCCGGCGTGGTCAGGTCCGCCGCGATAAACAACTCGTCCGGCAGGGCATCGGGCTTCGTCCGGGCGGTCGTCAGAACCTCCGCGCCCAGTTCACGGAACAACGCGACCGTCGCGGCCCCCGCCCCGCGCGTGCCGGACGTGATCAGCGCCCGCTTTCCCTCCAGCGTCACGAACGGGGTCACGGGACGATCTCCAGCTCCGCGATCTTCCCACCGGCCAGGACGAAGCGGTAGCGCAGGTCCGTCGGGCTGCCGGGAAAGTCGCCCGCCACATGCGCGGTGACGATGGTACGGTCGCCCTCGGTTGCCACGGCGAACGGCTCGACCGTGTAATGATACTGGCTCGACGCATTGGCCTTCCACTGCCCGATCGCGGCACCTCCGACATGCGTTTCGCCCTCGTCCTTGACGACGCCGTCCTTCGCGAAGCACCGGGCAACCGCCCCGGCGTCGCCCGCTGCATCCGCTTCGAAATAGGCTGCGATCGTGCCTGGCAATGTGACGGTCATCTTCGCTTCTCCATTGGCTCCGGATCGACGGGCCGGCCGCGTGCCTGCCTCGTCGGACCTCGAATTAGCGATGGACGACGGCCACGATAATCGGGACAAAGCGGGATGAAGCGTTGCGATTTCCGGGACGGTGGCTAGGTCCGGCCTGATCGAGCTGGAGGCGGTGTTCGCCATCGTGCGGCGCGGTTCGTTCCGTGCGGCGGCGCTCGAACTGGGGGTATCGACCACCGCCCTGAGCAACGCGATCGGCAAGCTCGAACGGCAGCTCGGCATCCGCCTGTTCAACCGCACGACGCGCAGTGTCTCGCTCACCGACGCCGGCCGGACCTTCGTCGGTCAAGTCGGCCCGGCGCTCGACACCATCACCGCGGCAATGGACATGGCGCGTGCGCAGCAGGAGACGCCGTCCGGAACGCTCCGGATCAACGCCTTTGCGACGGCCGCGCGCGAAATCCTCTCACCGCTCATCCTGGAGTTCCTGCGCCGCCATCCGCGCGTCCACGTCGATCTGGTCACCGAGGGGCGCCTGGTCGATATCGTGGCGGAGGGCTTCGATCTGGGCGTCCGAACCGCGGACCTCGTCCCCAGCGACACGATCGCGATCCCGCTCGGCCTCGTCCGCCGCTTCGCCGTCGTGGCCGCCCCGTCCTATTTCCGGGACAGGGACATCCCGCGCGTCCCGCCGGACCTGCATGGTCATCCCTGCATCCGCATCCGGCTTCCCAACGGCGCGCTCTACCGCTGGCATTTCGAACGGGAGGGACAGGCGGTCCAGATCGATGTCGCGGGTCCGATCACGCTCGATGAGGCCAGCCTCTCCCGCATGGCCGTTCTGGCGGGCGTCGGCATCGGCTTCTTCATGGAACCCGACATTCGGGACGACCTCGCCGCCGGCCGCCTCGTCCGGATCCTGGAGGACTGGACGCCGCCACTCGCGCCGCTGTGCCTCTACTATCCGAACCGCCGGAACCCGTCCGCCGCGTTCACGGCCTTCATCCGCCTCGCGCGCGAAGTCGCCGCGTCGAACGAGGACGCCGATCGCGCCGCGACATGACCGCGCCGACCGGCTAGGTCTGCCCTGCCCCCACCGCTGAAAGGTCTTCCGTGTCGCTCGACGGTCCCCGCCTCGCCCCCCTCTCCGGCTCCGCGCCGGACGCGCTCGTCATCCTGATCCATGGCTACGGGTCGAACGGCGACGATCTCATCTCGCTGGCGCGCATGATCCAGCCGGCACTCCCGAACGCCGCGTTCGTCGCGCCGAATGCACCCATGCGGATGCCGCAGATGGCCGCCGCCTACCAGTGGTGGCCGATCCAGACATTCTCGATGGCCGAACGCGCGGCGGGGGCCGTTTCGGCCGCGCCGACGCTCGACGCCTTCATCACGCAGGAGCTCGAGAAAACCGGCCTGCCCGCCGACCGCCTCCTGCTCGTCGGGTTCAGCCAGGGCACGATGATGGCGCTGCACGTCGGTCTCCGCCGCGCAGGGCCTATCGCCGGCATCGTCGGCATGTCAGGCATGCTCGTCGCGCCGGATCGGCTGGAGGGCGAGATCCGCAGCCGCCCGCCGGTGCTGCTGATCCACGGCACCGATGACGAAGTGGTGCCGTTCCGCTCGCTGGACCTCGCCTCCGCGTCCCTCGCGGCGGTCGGCGTCGCGGTCGAAACCCATGTCTCGCCGGGCATGGGCCACAGCGTCGGACAGGACGGCCTCGCCGCCGCCACCGCGTTCGCCCGGCGGGTCCTCGCCTGACCGGGGCCGCGACCGTCTGACGCTCCGCCCGTTACAATCCGATACGTTCGCTTACCCCGCGTGCATGTTTAGGGGCGGATTTCGCGTCTAGTCGAGAGGACCACCAGAGAAGGTCCTCTCCCCATGTTCGCATTCGAACTCGCCGCCGCGATGGTCGCCGCGGCGTCCGCGCCCCGACCGGATGCCGTCCGGTCCGCGCACGACACGGCGTCGCCTCACACCGGCACCGACCTGCGCGGCATCCGCCTGCGTCGCCCCCGGTAAGCGAAACAGCGCCATGCTCCCCTCGCCCCTGCGCCTCGCCCCGATCCTTTTGCTCGGCCTGTCCCTCACCGGCTGCGGCGGCGCGTCCGACGCACCGATGGGTCCGCCGCCCACGCCCGAGGTCGGCGTCGTGACGCTGGCGGCACAGCCCGTCACCACCACCACCGAACTCACCGGCCGCATCGCCGCGACGGCGATGGCGGAGGTGCGCCCGCAGGTCGACGGGATCATCAAGGCGCGGCTGTTCGAGGAAGGCGCAGTCGTCCGCGCCGGCCAGCCGCTGTACCAGATCGACCCGCGGCTCTACCGCGCCACGCGCGACCAGACCGCGGCGCAACTCGCCAGCGCGCAGGCTGCGGCCGTGACCGCGCAGGCCAAGGTCGCGCGCTACAACCGGCTGCAAAGCGCGGACGCCGTCGCGCGCCAGGACGTCGACGACGCCGTCGCCACCGCGCGGCAGGCCGCCGCCAGCACCGCGCAGTACCGCGCCAGCCTGCGCACCGCGAACGTCAACCTCGGCTTCACCCGCGTCTACGCACCCATTTCGGGCCGCATCGGCCGCTCCGCCTTCACCGTCGGCGCGCTCGTGACCGCCGGGCAGACATCCGCGCTGGCGACCATCTCGCAGCTCGATCCGATCTTCGTCGATATCCAGCAATCCAGCACCGCGCTGCTCGACCTCCGCGAAAGCCTCGCCAACGGCGACACGCTGCCCGCCAGCACGACCGTGCGCCTGACGCTGGAAAACGGCCGCGGCTATGCGCAGACCGGCACGATCCAGTTCGGCGAGGTCACGGTCGACACCACCACCAGCACCGTCACGCTCCGCGCCCGCTTCCCCAACCCGCAGGGCATCCTGCTGCCCGGCATGTTCGTGCGGCTGACCGTGCCGCAGACGGTCGTGCGCAACGGCATCCTCGCACCGCAACAGGGCATCACCCGCGATGCGAAGGGCAATGCCACCGCGCTGGTCGTGGGCGCCGACAACAAGGTCGCGCTGCGCCAGGTCACCACCGGTCAGGCGATCGGCGACAAATGGCTCGTCACCGCCGGCCTCAAGGCGGGCGACCGCCTGATCGTGCAGGGCACCGACAAGGCGCAGGCCGGCGCGGCCGTGAAGCCCGTCGCCGTCCAGACCGGGACCAAATAACATGGGTATCAGCCGCTTCTTCGTCGAACGCCCGATCTTCGCCTGGGTGATCGCGATCGTCATCATGCTCGGCGGCATTGCGGGCCTCCGCGCGCTGCCGATCGCGCAATATCCCGACGTCGCGCCGCCGACGATCGCGATCAACGCGACCTATCCCGGCGCATCCGCCGAAACGCTCGAAACCAGCGTGACTCAGGTGATCGAACAGCAGCTGACCGGCATCGACGGCCTGCAATATTTCCAGTCCAGCTCGGACTCCTCCGGCTCGGCGTCGATCACCGTGACGTTCGAGAAAGGCACCGACCCCGACACTGCGCAGGTGCAGGTCCAGAACAAGGTCCAGCAGGCAACCGCCCGGCTGCCCAGCGCCGTGACCGCGCAGGGCGTGACCGTCACCAAGTCGAACAGCGACTTCCTGCTGATCGTCGCGCTGTACGACAAGACGAACAAGGCGTCCGCCAGCGACATCGCCGACTATCTCGTCAGCAATTTCCAGGACGATCTGGCCCGCGTCGAGGGCGTCGGCCAGAGCCAGGTGTTCGGCTCGCAATATGCGATGCGCGTGTGGCTCGACCCGACCAAGCTCGCCGCGGTCCAGCTGATGCCGTCGGACGTGCAGAGCGCGATCGAGGCGCAGAATGTCGATGTCGCGGCGGGCCAGGTCGGCGCACAGCCGGCGGTGAAGGGCCAGATGCTCAACGCCACCGTCCGCGCCAAGTCGCGCCTGTCGACGCCCGAACAGTTCCGCCAGATCGTGCTGAAGACCACCAGCAACGGATCGATCGTCCGGCTGGCCGACGTCGCTCGCGTCGAACTGGGGCAGGACAGCTACACCACCTCGGCACAGCTCGACGGCCACCCCGCGTCGGGCATGGCGATCCAGCTGGCAACCGGCGCCGACGCGCTCGAAACCGCAACCGCGGTGAAGGCGCGGATGGCGGAACTGGCGACCAACATGCCGGCCGGCTACGCGATCGCCTACCCGCGCGACACGACGACCTTCGTCAAGCTGTCGGTCGAAGAGGTCATCGAAACGCTCGCCATCGCGATCGTGCTCGTCATCGTCGTGATGTTCGTGTTCCTCCAGAACTGGCGCGCGACGCTGATCCCGGCGGTCGCCGTCCCGGTCGTCCTGCTCGGCACTTTCGGCGTGCTGTCGGTCTTCGGCTATTCGATCAACACGCTGACCCTGTTCGCCATGGTGCTCGCCATCGGCCTGCTCGTCGACGACGCGATCGTCGTGGTCGAAAATGTCGAACGCGTGATGGCCGACGAGAAACTCGATCCGAAGGCCGCGACGATCCGCTCGATGGGCGAAATCGGCTCGGCCCTGGTCGGCGTGGCACTCGTCCTGTCGGCGGTGTTCCTGCCGATGGCGTTCTTCGGCGGATCGACCGGCGTCATCTACCGCCAGTTCTCGATCACCATCGTGTCCGCGATGCTGCTGTCCGTGCTGGTGGCACTCGTGCTGACCCCCGCAATGACCGCGACGCTGCTCAAGCCGGTTCACGGCGACCCGCTGGAACGGCGCGGCGTGTTCGGCCGGTTCAACCGTTGGTTCGACCGCACGACGCAGCGTTATGTCGCGGGCACCCGTGCGGTGATCGGCCGGCGCTGGCTCCATCTGGGCGTTGTCGGCGTCATCACGATCGTGCTCGCAATCCTGTTCGTGCGGCTGCCGACCAGCTTCCTGCCCACCGAGGATCAGGGCCAGGTGATGGTCATGTACACATTGCCCGCCGGCGCCACCAACGAGCGGACCGAGGCCGTGCGCGACAAGATCCAGGCCTACTATTCCACCAAGGAGAAGGCGACGGTCGCCAACGCGTTCAGCATCACCGGGTTCGGGTTCAGCGGATCCGGCCAGAATGCCGGCATGGCCTTCGCCAGCCTCGCCCCGTTCGAGGATCGCAAGAAGGCCGACCAGAGCGCGGACGCGCTCAACGGCCGCGCGATGAAGGAATTCGGCACGATCCGTGATGCCACCGTCATCCCGCTCACCCCGCCGGCCATCTCGGGCCTGGGCCAGTCGAACGGCTTCACGTTCGAACTGACCAACACCAGCGGGCTCAGCCGCGACGCCTTCGTGGCACTCCGCGACAAGCTGATCGCCGCGGCGAACAAGGACCCCAAGCTCGCCCGCGTCCGCGCATCCACGCTGCCCGATACGCCGCAGCTGCGCGTCACGCTCGACGACGCGAAGCTCGCCGTGCTCGGCCTGACGGAGGCCAACGTGACCAACGTGCTGTCGAGCGCGTGGGGCGGCGTCTACGTCAACGACTTCGTCGATCGCGGTCGCGTAAAGCGCGTCTATATGCAATCGGACGCCCCCTACCGCATGCTGCCGGACGATCTCGACGGCTGGTTCATCCGGACCGCGGACGGCACGATGGCGCCCTTCTCCTCGATCGCGACACTGTCGTGGGAAAAGGGCCCGAACAGCGTCGCGCGCTTCAACGGCCGCTCCTCCTACGAGATCCAGGGTGAGCCCGCCGCGGGCGGCAGCTCGGGCGCCGCGATGACCGAGATGGTGAAGCTCCAGAAGGAACTGGCACCCGGCACCGGCTATGCGTGGGCGGGCCTGTCGTTCCAGGAACAGCAGGCGAGCGGCCAGGCACCGATGCTCTACGGCCTGTCCGTCCTGATCGTCTTCCTGTGCCTCGCCGCACTCTACGAAAGCTGGTCGGTGCCGATCGCGGTGCTGCTCGTCCTGCCGCTCGGCATCATCGGTGCGGTGCTGGCGGTGACGCTGCGCGGGCTGGACAACGACATCTACTTCCAGGTCGGGCTGATCACGACGATCGGTCTCGCCGCCAAGAACGCGATCCTCATCGTCGAATTCGCCGAGGAAGCCCGCCGCGCCGGCAAGGATGTCGTCGATGCGGCGCTGGAGGCGGCGCGTACCCGGCTGCGCCCGATCCTGATGACCAGCCTGGCCTTCATCTTCGGCGTGTTCCCGCTCGCGGTCGCCAGTGGTGCGGGCGCCAACAGCCGCATCGCGATCGGCACCGCGGTGATCGGCGGCATGCTGACCGCGACGGTGCTGGCGATCTTCTACGTGCCGCTGTTCTTCGTCGTCGTCGCGAAACTGTTCCATGGCCGCAAGGAGACCGCGGCATGATCCGCCTGCGTACCGCACTGCTGATGCTGGGGGCGAGCGCGCTCACCGCCTGCAATCTGGCGCCGACCTATGTCCGGTCGGTCTCGCAATCCGTGCCGCAGGGATGGCCGTCGGGCGCCGCCTACGCTCCCGCGGCCGCGGGCAAGGCGGGGATGCCATGGCGCTCGCTCGTCCGCGACGAAAAGCTCCGCACCGTCATCGAACGCGCGCTGGCGAACAACCAGGATCTCGCCGCCGCCGTCGCCAACGTCGCCTCCGCCCGCGCGCTGTACCGCGTGCAGCGATCCGCACAGCTGCCCACCCTGTCGGCGGACGGCAGCGCCTCGCTTGCCCAGGCGGTGGGCGGCGGCACCGCGACGTCCGGGTCCGGCTCGCTATTCTCCGGCAATGTCGGCATCAGCGGCTTCGAACTCGATCTGTTCGGTCGCCAGAAGAACCTGTCGCAGGCCGCGTTCGAAACCTATCTCGGCACGCAGAGCGGCGCCCGCTCGACGCGCTTCGCCGTCGTCACCGAAACGGCCAGCGCCTATCTCACGTTCGCCGCCGACCGCGACCTGCTGACCGTGTCGCAGGATCAGGTGCAGAGCAGCGCGCGGACGGTCCGGCTGAACGAGGAACTGCACGACACCGGGCTGGTGAACGGCGCCGACGTCGCCGACGCCCGCACCTTGCTCGCCCAGGCGCAAGCCGACGCGGCACAGCGCACGACCCAGGTCGCGCAGGATCGCAACGCGCTCGAACTGCTCGTCGGCGGTCCCGTCGAGGACGCGCTGCTGCCCGCCAGTCTCGCCGCGCTCGATCCCGCGATCGCCAACGTGCCCGCCGGGCTCTCGTCCACCGTGTTGCTCGATCGCCCCGACGTGGTGGAGGCCGAACATCAGCTGAAGAGCGCCAACGCCGATGTCGGTGCGGCGCGTGCCGCCTTCTTCCCGACGATCTCGCTCACCAGCGTGCTGGGTCTCGCCAGCACGGCGCTGACCGGCCTGTTCTCGGGCGCGACCTGGACGACGACGCCGTCCGCCAGCATCCCGATCCTCGGCGGCACGAACCGCGGCAATCTCGACTACGCCCGGGCCCAGGTGGACTACTATCTCGCGACCTACCGAAAGGCGGCGCAGACCGCCTATCGCGACGTCGCCGACGGCCTTGCCCGGCGCGGCACGATCGATCGGCAGCGCCGCGCGCAGGCCGATCTCGTGACCGCCGCGCAGACCAGCTACCGAATCAGCGAGGCGCGCTACCGGGAGGGCACGGACAGTTTCCTGACCACATTGGTCGCGCAACGCACGCTCTATTCCGCGCGACAGACCGCGATCACCGCCACGCTGACCGACCTCGTCAACCGCGTGACGCTGTACCAGGCGATCGGGTCGGACGACACATTGTGACGGTCGACGAACGCGACCCGCCGGCGATGGACGCGAACGAGTTCCGTTACTGGTCCCACCGATCGGCGCAGGAGATCGCCCGGGCGATCAACGCACAATGCCTCAGATCCTGTGACGCGCATCGACGCCTGGCGCTACTGTGCATGCGCGTGGCGCTCACCTATGCTCCATCGGCGGCCATCTGCGCCCCGGACCGCGCGGAACCGGAATGACGACGACCACCCCCACCGATCGCCCGCACCTGCTGATCGCCGACGACGATGCCGACATCCGCGACCTGGTGACCGCGCAGCTGATGCGGGAGGGATATCGCCTGACCCCGGCGGGCGACGTCGCCGGCATCCGCGCGGTGCTCGCCGCCGGCATCGTCGACCTCATCGTCCTCGACCTCGGCCTGCCCGATGGCGACGGGCTGACCTTGTGCCGCGAACTCCGTGCCGAGGGCTACGAAGGCGCGATCATCATGGTGACCGCACGCGACAGCGCGATCGACCGGGTCCTCGGACTCGAACTCGGCGCCGACGATTATCTCACCAAACCGTTCGAGCCGCGCGAGCTGACCGCGCGGGTCCGCAACCTGCTCCGGCGCGGTGCGCGCGATGCCGGCGCGGTCGCCGGGCCGCGCAACGCGCTTTTCGGCCGCTGGCGGCTCAACCTCACCAAACGGCGGCTCTTGGCGCCCGGCGACAGTGTGGTGATGCTGTCTACCGCGGAGTTCGACATGCTCTCCCGCCTCGTCCAGTCCGCCGGGCGGCCGCTCTCGCGCGAGGCGCTGTTTCCCGCCCGCGCCGCCACCGCCGCCTATGACCGGACGATCGACAACCAGATCAGCCGGCTGCGCCAGAAACTGCGCCCCGATGGCGACGACCTGATCCTGACGGTCCGTGGCCAGGGTTACATGCTCGCCGCGACCGTGCGGTTCGAATGATGCGCGCGATCGATCGGCTCGTTCGGTTCATGGGCTCGCTCGCGGGCCGGATCGCGGTGATCCTGTCGGTCGGCATCTCGCTCGCCATGTTCGGGGCGCTGCTCCTCGCCGAACAGGGTCGGCGCGCAGAGTATGACCGCCTGCGCAGCGAGCGGGTGATCGCCAGCGCGGTCGACGTGATCGACCGGCTCCACCGCGACCGTGCGGGCACGCTCGCCAGCCTGCGCGACAACCGCCTGGTCGGCGCGCGCCTGGTCGACGGGCCGCCGATCCCGGCGACGGTCCAGGACGACGCGCTGACCCGGATGTTGGCGCTTCGCATTGCGCCCGGCATGCGGCCGACGGTCGGACGCGCGCCGGCCAGTGTCTGCCTGCGCAACGATCCGTTCTGGGGGCGCCCGCGCGCCGCGGGGTTCGCCCCGTTGATGGTGCCGGATTGCTGGCTCGTCCGGTTCCGGCTGGACGGCCGGCCGCTGGCCCTGGCCGTGGCCCTCCCCCGGCTGCCGTTGCCGCCGAGCTGGTCGACCGACACGGTGTTTCTGTGGCTCGTGGCCGCCGCCGCCATCGCGCTCTCGCTGCTGGTCGCGGCGCTCGCGACCAGCCCGCTGCGTCGCCTGTCCGCCGCCGCCGATGCGTTCGCCGGATCGATCGACGCCGAACCGGTGCTCGAAACCGGCCCCAGCGACGTCCGCGCTGCGCTTGCGACATTCAACCTCATGCAGGAACGGGTCCGTGCGGGCCTTCGCGAACGAACCCGCATGCTGGCCGCGATCAGCCACGATCTCCAAACCCCGCTCACCCGCCTGCGTCTCCGCCTGGAACAGGTCGAGGACGAGGTGCTGCGCGACCGGCTGGTGGCCGATCTGTCGGCGACGCTGGCGATGCTGAAGCGCGGCCTTGATCTCGCGCGCAGCGCGGACAGTGTGGAGGACTGGTCGATGGTCGATCTCGACTCGCTGCTGTCCAGCCTTGCCGACGATGCCGCGGAGTTCGGCCACGCCGTCCGGTTCGTCGATGGCTGCGGCGCGCTGGTCCGGGTGCGGCCGGACGCGCTCACCCGCTGCCTGTCGAACCTGATCGACAACGCGATCAAATATGGCGGCGATGCCGACATCGCCTCGCGTCGCGTCGGCAAGACCGTGATCGTCACCGTACGCGACCACGGTCCCGGCATGAGCGACGCGATGCTCGCCTGCGCCTTCGACCCGTTCGTCCGCGCCGACGTCTCACGGTCGAGCGGCGACGGCACCGGCATCGGCCTCACGATCGCCCGCGCTCAGGCGACAGCGACCGGCGCCACCCTCTCCCTGGCCGCCCACCCCGACGGGGGAATACAGGCAACGCTGACCCTGGGCGCAACCTGATACGCGGCGGTTTCGCGACTACGGCATTCCGGCCTCGGCAGCCGACACCATGACACGCAAAACTGCACATCTGGGCGTCAGGTCAAATCGCCTAACGACATCCCGCACGTCGTCCGACCCTGAGATCATGCGGTAGCTGTATTGCACGATCGTCATATTCGTAACGCAGCGACACAGTCTTTTCACAGCAACAAGTTTGCGGCACTGTAATGTCAGCGCGGGCGACTCGGTCACTGCGTAGCCCCTGCCGGCGGGACGTCCCAAGCGGTCGCCGGCAGGGCAACACCGTGGCGACCCGCTGTTGCCGAACTTCGACGTGGCGCTGAATTGCCCGGAGTGGCGAAGCAAAAGCCGTTACCCGCCGTCAGTCTGGCGGCGACGTCGCACTTTCCTGTCTCGAGACGAGTCGCCGTTGGGATCGCAGTCGGCGGTTCATCCATCCGGACGAGTATCGTTTGGCACGACCGTTACGGGCCGTCTCCCAAGACTTTCAAGCCCGTCAAATCGCGAACGACGGAACCGCATGTTGCAGGAAGACCACAATTTTACATATTCGACATCATTGAAGGACGTTAATCCGGCGACAGCAAAAACCTTCTCTCATAACGTATTTTGTGACGCGCAAATGACACCGGTAGAAAGCCCCGGATTTGCGCCAATCTGCCGCCGACCTTTCTCGCCGACGCGCCAAAACCCGCGAATCAAGCGGCTTTCATCCCGCTTTGCTCACCGGAAGGACTCGGCTACCGGCCGCGTCGTTGCAACGCCACGTCGCGGTTTGCGCCGACGATTGTCCCGGAGCCGATCGGCCGGACGATCGAAGGCACACGGCCGGAGCCAGAACGGTCGATGTCGCGTATACACAGGGGGATTACACGGACATGAACAAGTTTCTGATCGGCTGCGCGGTCGTCGCGCTCGCATCGCCGGCGGCTTATGCGCAGGAAACTACGTCGATTATCCGCGGTTCCGTCACCGCGAACGGTGCGCCGGTTGCCGGGGCGACCGTCGTCATCGCCAATCCGTCGACGGGCACCCGCTCGACGCTCACGACCGACGCGTCAGGCAGCTTCAACGCCAACGGCCTCCGCGTGGGCGGCCCGTTCAGCGTCGCTGTCAGCGCGCCGGGTTACACCGATGCAACAATCACCGACATCTTCACCATTGTCGGCCAGGCTTATGAAGTTCCCATCACGCTGACCGCGGCGAACACCGCCGATGCGGGCGAAGAAGTCGTCATCACGGCGGCCGCATCGAACGCCAGCAGCGTGTCGCAGGGCCCCAGCACGGTGCTCAGCCGCGCCGACATCGCGCAGGTCGCTTCGATCAACCGCGATATCCGCGATCTCGCCCGCCGCGATCCGTTTGCCTCGCTCGATCTCGCGAACAACCGCGCCGTGTCATTCGCCGGTCAGAACCCGCGTTTCAACCGCTTCTCGGTCGACGGCGTCGCGGTCTCCGACAATTTCGGTTTGAACCCGGATGGTCTGCCAAGCCGTCGTGGCCCCGTGCCGCTCGACGCGATCGGCCAGTTCCAGGTGAAGATCGCGCCGTTCGACATTCGCGAAGGCAACTTCCAGGGCGGCGCCATCAACATCGTGCTGCGCTCCGGCACCAACGATTTCCAGGGCACCGGCTTCTACAGCCAGACCAACGACGAGCTGAACGGCGACAAGACGATCGGCAACCGCAGCGTCGTTATTCCCAACTTCAAGTCCGAAGATTACGGCATCCAGCTGTCCGGTCCCATCATCAAGGACAAGCTGTTCTTCATGGTTGCGGGTGAACGGATCCGCGCCGGCACGCCGATCTTCGAAGGGGCCAGCGACGGCGGCGCCGGCGTCGGCATCCCGAACCTCACCAGCGCGGCGATCGACCAGGTCAGTCAGATCGCGCAGAGCCGCTACGGTTACGAAACCGGCGGCGTGCTCAGCAACTCGGACGATCGAGACGACCGCGTCGTGGCCAAGCTCGATGCGAACCTTTCGGATACGCAGCGCGCCTCGCTGACCTACACCTACACGAAGGACTCGATCCTCATCAGCCAGAACGCGTCGACCAGCACGGCGACGCCGTCGCTCGGCCTGCGGTCGAACGGCTATCGCGCCTCCAACCGCCTCCACTCCGGTATCGCGCAGCTGAATTCGGACTGGTCCGACAGCTTCTCGACCGAAGTCCGCGGCTTCTACAAGGACTATAAGCGCGGTCAGGACCCGATCCTGGGTCGTGGGTTCGGGCAGTTCCAGGTCTGCACTGCGCCGACTTCGGACCGCGGCACCGCAGCGGCGGCGCTCGGCACCTCGACCTCGTTGTCGATCGTCTGCCCGAACGGCGTGCCTACCGTCTCGTTCGGTCCGGACATCTCGCGTCAGTCGAACGCGCTCACCAGCAAGACCTACGGCTTCTCCGGCCTGGCCCGTCTGACGCTCAACGGTCACGAACTGAAGATCCTGGCGGAATATCAGGACAACGACACGTTCAACCAGTTCCTCCAGCGTTCGGCTGGCGACTACTACTTCGACTCGATCGCCGACTTCGCGGCCGGCAATGCACAGCGTCTACGCTACCAGAACGCCACGTCGCTCGACGAGAATGACGCCGCGGCGCAGTTTGGGTACCAGACCTACACGTTCGGCATCCAGGACGACTGGCGCGTCAACGACATGCTGACCCTTACCTACGGCGCGCGCTACGATCTGTTCGGCGGTCACAGCGCCGCGGAGCAGAACCCGAACTTCCTGGCTCGCTACGGGTTCGACAACACCAGCTTCATCAACGGTCGCGGCGTGTTCCAGCCGCGCATCGGCTTCAACTTCAAGCCGGTGCAGCGCCTCTCGTTCCGCGGTGGCGTCGGCATCTTCGCCGGGGGCGCGCCAGACGTCTATATTTCGAACAGCTTCTCGAACACCGGCATCCTGACCAATTCGATCGACGTCCGGCAAAACAACAACTCCACCTCCTACACCGGCGCAACGCCGGCGCAGGGTTCGGCGATCCTGACCAACGTCAACGGGACTGCCATTGCCCCGGCCGCAGGTACGCTGCTGCAGAACGGGACGCTCGCCACGACCGCGACCACGAATGCACTCGATCCGAACTTCAAGCTGCCGTCGCAGTGGCGTGCCACCCTGTCGACCGACTATTCGGCCGATCTTGGCCCGCTTGGTGACAAGTGGAACTTCGGCGTCGACTTCCTCTATTCGGCCGTGCGCAACCAGGTCGCGTTCCGGGATATACGCTCGGTCCCGATCCCCGGCTCGCTCACCCCGGACGGTCGCCAGCGTTACCGTCGTATCGCGGAGTCCGGCCTGACCGCCGCGGTCCTCGCCGCCGATACCAACCAGGACATCCTGCTGACGAACGTGAAGCGTGGCCGCAGCTACGTCGCCGTCGCCCGCTTCGAAAAATCGTTCGATCTGGGGCTCAGCTTCGGCGCAAGCTTCACGTATCAGGACGTGACCGACGAAGCCCCCGCGACCTCGTCGACGGCAGGCTCGAACTACAACAGCGGCGCGTTCAACGGGAGCAATCAGGCGACCTACGGCACGTCGAACGAAGAAACCAAATATCAGGTCAAATACAACGTCAGCTTCGTTCGGGCTTTCTTCGGGGACTTCAACACCTCGGCGACCCTGTTCGGTGAAACCCGGAGCGGCCGTCCCTTCAGCTACACCTCGTTCGATCCGACTCAGGGTCGCGGCGCAGTGTACGGTGTCGTCGGCGTCGGCGGGCGAAACCTGCTCTACGTCCCGACGGTCGGCGGCGATCCGTTGGTACGCTATGACAATGCGGCTACGCAGGCGCGCTTTGAAAACCTGATTACGACGAGCAAGCTCAACAAGTATCAGGGCAAGATCGCACCGCGGAACGCGTTCCGCTCGCCTTGGTTCACGAAGATCGATCTCCACGTCGAGCAGGAGGTGCCGGCATTCATCGGAACGTCGCGCTTCTCGCTCTTCGCGGACATCGAGAACCTCGGCAACTTGCTGAACAACAAGTGGGGCTCGCTCCGCCAGTTCGGCTTCCCCTACACGGAGACCCCGATCCGGATTGCCTGCGAAGCGGTCGGTGCCAACACCTGCGGTCGCTACGTCTACTCCTCGCCAAGCGAGCCGACTGCCGCGTTGCTGCCCAACCTCTCGCTCTACTCGGTCCGGGTCGGCGCGCGTTTCAGCTTCTAACTCCGACTGACCGACCGAACATTGAACGCCGGCAAGACATCGTCTTGCCGGCGTTCGTGTGTCTGATGATGCTCGCCGAGAACAGCGACGTGCCGGCCGTCCGTTCCAAACCGCGACAGGGGGCCCGATCCGACCGGCTCTCCAGCGACTTTTGCCGAACTTGCCCGAACGGCCGGGTTTCGCGCGGTTGCGCACTGATTGCGAAAGGCGCCTTTGGCATCGAGGGCGTCGCGACGGTCCACCCGGTAACACGACGGCACGTTGCGACGCGGTCTCGAACGGCGACCACTTTGCTTGCAACCGACCTGCTGGCGTTCAATCCGCTGCGCGGGTCACGTGTTCATGTTTGGCGACGAAGGTGCCGAGCTGCTCGTAATTGATCGATCTGCCAACGGCGCACATGCCGGCTATGGCCACGACCCGCGCAGGCACGGGTCAATGGCCCCACCGAAAGTCACGCGATCCTACGGTTGGCGAGCAGGACAGCTTTGCTGCCGTCGTGTGCCGACGACGCCGACATTGATGTCGCAAAGGGCCGACCGATCGACATGTGAAAACCGGCGCTCAGAATCCCTGCCTGCCCGCGCCAAAAGAGACCCCTTCGTCGGACGGCGTGACCCTTGTGACTGCCGAGCCGCTCGCCGTTCGCAGCGTGTCACGGGGACGTGGACCGGACGCGCACTTACCCTCGGCCCGCTTGGCAGACCGAGGGTATCATGTTCGAAGCACCCGCTCCTGCCGGCCACGGCAATGTCGCAGTGGCAGAACAGACCGACACGAACGGGTTGATCGCGGAAGGAAAAACAACTGCCCCACGCGATCAGGTAGGGCAGAGGATAGGGGCTGTCTCGGCCGCAAGTATAAAGTGACGCGTTCCGGCAGGATCAGTGCCAGTCCTCTTTAGAATGCCGCGCGCAGCGTGATCTGGTACAGCGGTCCTGCGCGCTCGCGCTCCAGTTCATATTCATCGACATCGCCGGCCTGTCGGTTGGCAAGAATTTCTGCGTAGTTGTTCCCGTCATATTTCCGGAAATCTTCGTACTTCGTACGGCGCAAGATGTCCTGTGCGGAAAAACGGAGCACGAAAGTCTTGCCGAACCGCTTTTCGACAAACGCTTCAAGGTCGGCACCATAACGGAGATCGACGGTCTGATCGAAATTCGATGCCTGCGCCTTACTTCGCCCGGATACGGTCATGCCGAAGCTGCCGTTCACCGACCGTACGGTCTGGATGAAGCCCGCATTGTACAGGTGATGCGGTTGGTTGTTGAACTGGCGCTTTTCACCGGTGAAGGGATCGGTGACCTCGCTGTCGAGGTAGGTATAGTTCGCGAACACCCCAGTATCGGGGAGGTTCAGGAAAGTGAGTGGTGTCGAGGCATCGATCTCGACGCCCCACGTCTTGCCGCGGCCGATATTCTGCGGAGTGAACAGCTGGCCGTCCGGATTGTCCGGGTTCTCGCCCAGTGACACGAGTTCGATGAGGTTGTTGATCCGCCGGTAGAAGCCATTGATGCCGACGATCCCGTTTCCGGCGACGCGCCGCTCATACCCGATGTCCACGCCCCAGGCGCTTTCATTACGCAGTGCGGCATTGCCGCGCGTGGCATCGTCGTCGCCTGGGCTCTCTTCGTCCTGGAACGGCGAGATAAAATCGTAGCTTGGCCGACGGACGGTGCGGGCGATGGAAAGGCGGAACTGATCCGCCGCTGTCGGCGCATAGCGGAGGTGCGCCGAGGGGTTGAGCATTTCGGCTTTGTAGCGGGTGGTCGCTACCGCTTCTCCGGAGACTGTCCGTCGCGTGATCTCATAACGCAGCCCGAGGTCAGCGCTCAGCGTGCTGTTGGGCTCCAGCGTCAGCCGCGCATAGGGATCGTAGCGCTTTTCCTTCACCGCGAACTCGCCGCTCAGGAAGTCTCCGTCATTCAGGCCACTGCGCTTCTTGTGGAGCAGATCGATTCCCAGTTTTACCTTCGCGATCCCCTGTTCCAGGGCGAGATAGCCCGTCCCGGTGAACTCGTCGTCCTTGATCCTGATCCGATCCTCGTCGTCGATTTCGACGTCGTCAAAATCGTCAGCGTTTTCGCCGACGAAGACGGTCGTGGCGGTATCCTCCCGGTATCCCGACCAACCGGCGGCAAGACCGAGGTTCAGCTTTTCGCCAAGCGGAATGCGCGTGTCCGCGCTCAGCGCATAGGTCTGCTGACTGATTTCCTCGTTCTGCACCTCGACTCCGTCAAAATCGAGGTCCGCACCTTCGTAGGTCACCGAACGCTCGAACTCGTTGCGATCGGTATCGACAAAGAAGCCCTGCAAGCGGACGAAGCCGTCGCCGGGCAGCGCATGTCTGATTTCCGCGGAGCCGGACAGGTCGCTGCCGTCCCGGGTATCGTCCTGGATCTCCGTGTTGTTGAAGACCGGATTGCTCTCGTCGAGCGGGCCGGTCGCGACATCGTCGAAGCGCAACGACAGCTTTTTCTTGGGATTACGACGCTCCTGATAGTTGAGCGCAGCCCAGTAACTCGTATCCTCTCCGATCCGACCCGCATAGGCGCCGGCGACCGATGGGCGGAACGTGCCGTCTTTGTTGATCAGCGTGCCCAGCTTGGCAAAGCCGCCGTTGAAGGTGGCGGCTTCCTTGGTGACGATGTTCAGCGATCCGGCCACCCCTTCGCTCGGCTGGTCGGCGCGCGGGCTGCGGACGATTTCGATCCGTTCCACCAATTCGGCGGGAATGCGATCGACGAAAAAGCTGCGATCCGCTTCGCCGCCGGGCGCGCGGCGCCCGTTGATCAGCACCTGCGTGTAGCCTCCGGGCAGGCCGCGAAACTGCGGCTGATCATATTCCAGGACGTCGGACGTGAACGTAACCCCAGGCACGCGCTTCAGCATCTCGCCCACCGACACCGGCTCGAAACGCTGAAAATACTCCAGGTCGTAGGACAGCACGGGGTTGGGATCGGTTGTACGATTGCGAAAGGCGATCGTGCCGGTAACGATGATGTCCGACGCAGTTTCCTCCTCACCTGCCTTCTCTTGCGGCGCTTCGGCAGGCGCGGTGTTGCCGCGTGCCTCCTGCGCCAGCGCGGGCATGGACGCAGCCAGAACCATTGAGGCTACGCCGAGACGCAGCGAGGCGATCGTTTTCATGTTTTTCCCCGGGGTACATTCTGGCGTCATTGCTTTGACGCAATGAACTGCGACGCGGCCGGCCTGGGAGTTTAGCATGACAGCATCGCGACAGACGTTTTTCAGAACCGTGACAGCGGTAGCCACAGCGACCGCGCTTGCAGGCTGCGCGACTGCCCAACCCGACTGGGCCACGGTAGCGAAGCGCGCGCCATCCCCAACCGTTTTCGCTTCGCGTGAAACCAACGCCGTTCAAACTGCGAACGCTGATGCGGCGGACGATCCTGCCATCTGGCGCAATGCGGCGGATCCGGCTGCCAGCCTGATCGTCGGCACCGACAAGAAGGCAGGGCTCAACGTTTATGATCTTATGGGCCGTCAGCGCAATTACGTGAACGCGGGACGCGTCAACAATGTTGACGTGATCGAGACGACCATTGCCGGTCGGTCTGCCGTGCTAGTGGCCGCGTCGGACCGCAACGACCCGCTGGCCCCGAAAATCGCGCTGTTCCGGCTCGATACCGCTGCTGCTCGACTCCTGCCGATCGGTGTCGTTGCGGCGGGCACGGGTGAGGCCTATGGCATCTGCCTGACCGCGCGCGGCGACGGTGTGGATGCCTTTGTCGTTCTGAAGGACGGCACGATCAATCAGGTCGCACTCGATCTCAGCGCAGGCGCTCCGAAGGGTGCCGTGGTCCGCACGTTGAAACTCGGTAGCCAATCCGAAGGGTGTGTGATCGATCCCCGCAGTCAGCGGCTCTACGTCGCGGAGGAGGATGTCGGTATCTGGCGGTTCGACGCGCGCCCCGATGGAGACAATACGCCGGTTTCCGTCGCCAAGGTGGGTGGTCGTACCTTGGTCGCCGATGTCGAGGGCTTGGCGCTGGCCTTGGAACCGGCCGGCGGGGGCATACTCGTGGCATCCAGTCAGGGTGATAATGCCTATGCGCTGTACGATCTCGCTAGCGAACGCTTCCTTGGACGCTTCAGGATCGCGCCCGGCCGTTTAGGGGCGGTAAGCCAAACCGACGGCATCGAGGTCGCGCTCGGCGACTTCGGTTCGGAATTCCCCGAGGGCATCATGATCGCGCAGGACGGCGACAACGCTCCGCAGGCGCAGAATTTCAAGCTGGTGGATTGGCGCGCTATCCGGCGGCTGCTGAGCCCGGCTACACAATCCCGGGCAATGACTATTCCAGCTGCGCAGGCCAAATAAGAAGCGGGGTACTTGCTCGAGCACGGTGTTCGTACACAAGGGTCCGCTCGAAGCCGCAGCGCTCTCGGCGCTTCAACACCATCTGTTGACTGAGCATCATGCCCGACGGTTCGCAGACGAATTCCGGCGGGAAATGGCACGTCCAGCGAACGAGACAATGTAGAAGGACCCGGCCTCCGTAGATCGGATCGCCGGAGTGTTGCAAGAGATCAACAGTCTCGCCGTGGACATGCTCACCGGCGTGCGGAGTCCGATGCTGCTTAAGCTGCTGCGCGACCGCAAAGCCAAAATGTGCGATTGGACGCGCGACCAAATGTCCTGTTGCAACTCCCTCGCTGCGCCCAGTTTTGCTACGTCAGTTTGGGGTGACAAAGTTCGCTGCAGCGTTCCATGATGATGCGCTCAAGGCGGAGGCCTTCAAGCGCCAGCGCGCGTTGATAGCGTCTGTCGTGCTGACCGCAACGGATGGAAAGCTCGCCATCGAACTGCGCGGTGAGTTTGCGTCGATGCTGGAGCTGCCCGTGTGCGGCGGACAAACGAAAACTCCCTCAAGCCGGACGGCCTGAGGGAGTTGTGAGATCGTTGGTTGCGGGGACAGGATTTGAACCTGTGACCTTCAGGTTATGAGCCTGACGAGCTACCGGGCTGCTCCACCC
>NZ_BMJP01000005.1 GCF_014643515.1 Sphingomonas prati
CGTGCAGCAGCGTCGCGGTGTGGATGAACTCCACCGCCGCCGCCAGCATGTGATGCCGCGTGCCGGGATATTCGAGCAGCCGCGCACACGCCAGGGTCAGCATCGGCCGCATCCGCTTGCCCCCGCCCGCGATCAGATGCCCGGCCAGTTCCGGGATCAGCGGCACCTGCGACTGCATCCGGTCCAGGATCACCCGGTTCACCGCATGCATGTCGCTCGCTACCAGCGCCATCAGCGCATCGAGGCTCGGCGGCCGGCCTTGCCGGATCGGGATCAAGGTCGCTGTCATGCGATCCCAAGTGGCCTGCGTTCCTTACAAGTGCAAGGCCGCTTGGCAGCCCGGGCCACGACATGCGCGACCCCCGCGGCGAACGCCCGCCGCTACCCGGATGGTTCCACCTGATCGATCCTGCCCCGTCATTCGCACGCGCGTAATCCCCCGGCTGCACCGCCCAGCAGCGCACGCCTAGAATTACGCCAGGCACCGCGTCGCGCAGATGCCGAACCAGGAGGGACTGAAATGAGCATCAGAACAAAGGCGGCGATCGTCGTCCTGCTGACCTGCACGGCTGCACCCGGCATGGCGCAACATGGTAGCCAGCAAAGCGGCCCGCCGACCGGCGACATCACGATGGCGGCATGGACCGCGCGCATGGACGCCGAACTCAGCAAGGCGATCGATCATGAAGGCTACCGTATCCGGGACCAGGCCCGGGCGGGTACCGTCCGCGTGAAATTCAACTGCAGCGAAAGTGGCGCCCCGGCCAAAGTCGCCATCCTGAAAAGCTCCGGCCAGCGCGATGTCGACCGTGCGGCGGTCGCAGCGATGAAGCGGATCGCGACGCTGCATCCGCTGCCCCCCGGCCTGACCCACGAACAGAAATATGAAGCGGTGCTGCTGTTCGACATCAACGCCAGCGGCTTCGACCGCCGGCTCGCGCGATTGCGCGACGACGCGGCAAAGGCCAACGGATGGTATGATCGCCGGCCCACGGTGAAGATGTCCGAGGCCGCGGCGCCCGTAACGGGTGCCGGCACATCCCACTGACACCGGGCACGAAACCGGCAGCGCGCCAGCCCGAACACCGGCGCGCGCCTTGGGCCCCGCATCATCCCCCGGGTCAGCGCTTCAGCAGGCCGAGCGACGTCGCGATGAACACCATGTGGCACCGGTTCGCAGCACCCAGTTTCAGCCGCAGATGCTCGATATGCCCCTCCACCGTCCGGGGCGAGATCGACAACGCCATCGCCACCTGTTTCGACGACAGGCCGTCGACGACCAGGCCGAGGACCTCCCGCTCACGGTCGGTCAGATGCACGGACATGGCCCCATCGCGCTGCACCGCGACCCCTCCCGTCCAACGCCCGCCCCCTCACGTCGGGCCGCGTTGCCGAGACAATTTCCTAGTCCCGCCGCGGCGTCCCGTAAACCGCATCGCCCCGGCCGCACCCCCAGCGCACCGCCGATCGTGCAAGCTAACCGCTCGCAATCCAACGCGATTTTCCACGGCGTGCAGGTAAAACCCCGTTGCGGGTCCTACCCGCGTGACGCGGCACCCATTCGGCACCGCGCCCGAACTCGCGACGCGACACCGTTTCCCGATGCCGCGCCATCATCGCCGGATCAGGCGGTCATCGTCGCCATGTCGATGACGAAGCGGTAGCGCACGTCGCTCTTCACCATCCGCTCGTACGCCGTCTCGATCTCGTCCATCCGGATCATCTCGATATCCGCGGTCAGGCCGTGCTGCTTGCAGAAATCGAGCATCTCCTGCGTCTCGGAGATCCCGCCGATCAGCGACCCCGCGATCGCCTTGCGCCCGAACACCAGCAGGCCGACCGAAGGCGACGGATGCGGTTCGGCCGGCACGCCGACCAAAGTCATCGTCCCGTCGCGCTTCAGCAGCGTGAGCAGCGCGTCCAGGTCGTGCGGCGCCGCCACCGTGTTCAGGATGAAGTCGAACGTGCCGGCATGCTCCGCCATCTGGTCCGCATCGCGCGATACGATCAGCCCGGCCGCACCCAGCTGGATCGCGTCGTCGCGCTTGCCCGCCGACGTGCTGATGACATGCACTTCGGCACCCATCGCCGCGGCGATCTTCACGCCCATATGGCCCAGCCCGCCAAGCCCGACGATCGCGACCTTCTGCCCCGGCCCGACATTCCAGTGACGCAGCGGCGAATAGGTCGTGATGCCCGCGCAAAGCAGCGGCGCGACCGCGGCCAGGTCGCCCTCGTCATGCGTGACCTTCAGCACGAAGCCTTCGTCGACGACGATATGGTCGCTGTAGCCGCCGAGCGTATGGCCGCCCATCACCGGGTCCGGCCCGTTATAGGTGCCGACGAACCCGGTCGTCTCGCAATATTGCTCCTCGCCGCCGTCGCACGAAGCGCAGTGGCCGCAGCTGCCGACCATGCAGCCGACGCCGGCGATGTCGCCGACCGCGAACTTCGTCACGTCCGACCCGACCGCCGTCACCTTGCCGACGATCTCATGCCCCGGCACGCACGGATACATCGTGCCCGGCCATTCGCCGCGCGCGGTGTGCAGATCCGAATGGCACACGCCGCAGAACAGGATGTCGATCGCCACGTCCTTGGCGCCCGGATCGCGCCGTTCGAAGCTGAACGGGGCCAGCGCCGAACCGGCGGCGTGTGCGGCATAGCCGTGCGTATGGGTCGTCATGCAAATTCCTCGGGCGAGATGAATACCGACCGGTACATTGTGCGCCGCAGCACGATGCGCAACCATACGGTAGCCATGTTCCGCCCATCCCGAGCGAAGTCGAGGGACCCGTCGAGCGCAGCCGAGACGCCGACAGTGCCTCCAAGCCAACCTCGAAATCAGCCCGGTTGCCCCAACCCAAACCTCCACCCCGTTCGGTTCGAGCCTGTCGAGAACTCGCACCGCCGACGAACCGAACGGAGCGGGGTGTAGACCGAACCCAAACCCCCAAAACCCCTCAGGCCACCGCCGGCAACCGCAACCGCGCCAGCAACCCGCCCAGATCCTCGCTCTCCTCAAGCGCGATCGTTCCCTCGTAGATCTCCACCACGTCGCGCACGATCGCCAGGCCCAGCCCCGTCCCCGGCTTTCCCGTATCGAGCCGCGCACCGCGTTCGAACAGCAGGTTGCGCTCCGCCTCCGGGATGCCGGTGCCGTCGTCCTCGACCATGATCTCGACGAACCCCGCCTCGCGCACCACGGTCACGAACACGCGACCCTGCCCGTATTTCGCGGCATTCTCGATCAGGTTGCCCAGCATCTCTTCCAGGTCCTGATGCTCGACATGCGCGACCGCAGTCTTGTCGCCGTCCAGGTCGATCGTGACGTGGCGGTACAGCCGGCTTACCGCGCGCTCGACCGCCTTCAGCGCGGTCCAGACCTCCGCCCGGCTCTGCGCCGATCCGCGCCGGCCGACCGCGCGCGCACGCGCCAGATGATGGTCCACCTGCCGCCGCATCGTCGTCGCCTCGCGGATCACGGTCGCGACCAGATCGGGCGACTGGGCCGTCGCTTCGTTCATGATGACGGTCAGCGGCGTCTTCAGCGCATGCGCCAGATTCCCGGCATGGCGCCGCGCTTCCTCCGCCTGCCGCTCGTTATGCGCCAGCAGGTCGTTCAGCTCCTCCACCATCGGCGCGATCTCGATCGGCAGGCGGTCGTCCACCCGCGCGATCGCCCCGGTCCGCACCATCGCGATAGACCGCCGCACGCGGCGCAGCGGCCACAGCCCGAACGTCGCCTGCAACGCCGCCATCACGACCAGCCCGAGCCCCAGCAGCAGGAACGACCGCAGGATCGTCTTGCGCAGCACCGCGATCTGCTCGTCCAGCCCGGACCGCGACTGCGCCACCTGAAACCGCCACAGCGCCTTCGATCCCGGCAACGTCACGTTGCGTTCCAGGATGCGCAGCGTATCGTCCGGAAACTCGCGGCTGTCATACGCGTGCAGCCCCTCCGCATCGACATGATCCGGAATGGTCAGCTGCCGGTCCCACAGCGACCGCGACGGGAACGGCTTCACCCCCGGCGCCGACACCTGCCAGTACAGCCCGCTATTGGGTTCCAGGAACCGCTGGTCGCCCAGCGGCCGGTTGAAATGCACTTCGCCCGTCGGGTCGATCTCCGACGATGCGATCATCGCCTGCATCACATATTCCAGCTGCGCGTCGAACGTCCGGGTGATTGCCGACCCCAGCAACCGGTCGAGCGCGAGCCCACCGCCGAGCAGCAGCACCGCGATCCAGATCGCCGCGATGCCGATCATCCGCCGCGTCAACGATCCCGTCGCGCGGCGCGTGTCGACGACATGGTCGTCCACCCGCAACCGTCGCCCGAACAGCGCGCCGATTCCGTGCGTGGCCGTCCGCCACCACGGATCGCGCACCGCCGGGCCGCCGTCAGCCATCCGTATCTTCCAGGCTGTAACCCAGGCCGCGGATCGTGGTGATCACGTCGGGGCCCAGCTTCTTGCGGATCCGCGTCACGAACACTTCGATCGTGTTCGAATCGCGGTCGAAATCCTGGTCGTAGATATGCTCGATCAACTCGGTCCGGCTCACCACCTTGCCCTTGTGGTGCAGCAGGTAGCTCAGCAGCTTATATTCCTGCGCGGTCATCTTCACCGGTTCGCCGGCCAGCGTCACCTTGCCGCTGCGCGTGTCGAGCCGCACGTCGCCCGCGGTCAGCTCGGACGATGCGTTGCCCGATGCCCGGCGGATCAGCGCGCGCAACCGGGCGATCAGCTCCTCGGTCTGGAACGGCTTGGCCAGATAATCGTCGGCCCCCGCGTCCAGCCCGGCCACCTTGTCGGACCAGCTGTCGCGCGCGGTCAGCACCAGCACGGGGAAATCCTTCCCCTCCTTGCGCCACCGGTCGAGCACCGTCAGCCCGTCGACACCCGGCAGGCCCAGGTCGAGCACGACCGCGTCATACGCCTCGCTCGCCCCCAGGAAATGCCCGTCCTCGCCGTCCGTCGCCAGGTCGATCGCATAGCCGGCCCCCTCCAGCGTCGCCCGCAACTGCCGACCCAGATTGGGTTCGTCCTCGACGATCAATACACGCATGCTCAGGGCCTCCATCGCTTCAGGGAACCGCTCCACACCAAAGCGGGGGGAAGATCAAGTCGGGGTGGGTCTACGCCGCGTTCCAGACACCCCGTTCGGGGCTCGGACCCTACTTAAGCCCCTCTCCTTCAGGGGAGGGGTTGGGGTGGGGGCAACAGCACCACCCCTACAACGTTGTTGGCTTGAAGAGCTCAGCCCCACCCCAACCCAGTTTCGATTTCCGGCAGGTCGGGATTGCCCCCGGCAATCCCTGAAACATGCCGGGGGCATGTTTCACCTGTCGGAGATCGAAACTCCTGAAGGAGAGGGGCTAGGAACAGCTCACTCCCCACTCCGCCCGATTACCGCTCCCGTGCGCCCATCCACATCCACCCATACCACGGACCCGCCGCGCATGAACTTCAGCCGGTACGTCGCGGTCCGCGCATCGAATTCCGGCCCAAGGTATCGCGCGCCCACCATCCGCGGGATCACCCGTTCCTCGATCTCGCGCAGGGACTTGATCTGCCCCGAACGCCGCGCTTCCGCCGCCGCATCCTGGTCGCGATAACGCTGCGTCTGCCCCGCAGCCGGCGCGACGAGATGAACCACCAAAACGGCGGACAGGATTGCGCTCTTCATATTCATGACGACGTGGCATAGGGCGGCCGCATTGAACAGGCCGTGAATATTCCGCGTCCTTCCTATTTCCGGTGATTGTTGCACGATGTCCGCACCCATTCTCGCTTATGAAGATCTCGGCCTTGTCCAGGGCCATGGCTGGCTGTTCCGCAACCTCGACATCTATGTCGGCCCGCGCGACCGGCTCGCGCTCATCGGCCGCAACGGCGCGGGCAAGACCACGCTGCTAAAACTGCTCGGCAACCGCATCGACTGCGACGAGGGCCGCCGCACCATCGTCCCCGGCAGCCGCGTCGTCCTGCTCGAACAGGAGCCCGCCATGACCGGGTTCGCCACGCTGCGCGACTACGCCATGTCCGCCGCGCCCGGCGAGGCGGAACCCGCCGTCCACGAAGTCGAATCGATCGCTGACCAGATCGGCATCGACCTCGATCGCGAAGCCGCCACCGCGTCGGGGGGCGAGCGCCGCCGCGCCGCCATCGCCCGCGCGCTCGCCATGGACCCCGACGTCCTGCTCCTCGACGAGCCTACCAACCATCTCGATATCGCCGCGATCGACTGGCTCGAACAATGGTTGAACCGCTTCAACGGCGCGTTCGTCGCGATCAGCCACGACCGCACCTTCCTCACCCGCCTGACCAAGCAGACGCTCTGGCTGGATCGTGGTGGCATTCGCCGTGCGGAAATCGGCTTTGGCGGGTTCGAGGCGTGGACCGAACGCGTCCATGACGAGGAACAGCGCAACGCCGAACGGCTCGATGCCAAGCTCAAGATCGAAGAGCATTGGATGCTGCGCGGCGTCACCGCCCGCCGCCGCCGCAACCAGGGCCGCCTGACCAAGCTGGTCGAGATGCGCGCCACCCGCAAGGCGATGCTCGGGCCGCAGGGCACCGCCCGGCTTAGCATCGGCACCGACGACGTCCGCACCAAGACGGTGATCGACGCCGAGCATGTGACGAAGGCCTATAACGGCCGCACGATCATCAAGGACTTCAGCTTCCGCGTCACGCGCGGCGACCGCATCGGCCTGGTCGGCGCGAACGGCGCGGGCAAGTCCACCCTGCTCAAGCTCCTCACCGGCGAGGTCGAACCCGACGAGGGCCGCGTGAAGCTCGCCAAAACGCTCGACGCCGTCGTGATCGATCAGCAGCGCAGCCTGATGGCCCCCGACAAGCGCGTCCGCGACGTGCTGGCCGACGGCGGCGACTGGATCGACGTGCAGGGCGTCCGCAAGCACATCCACGGCTACCTCAAGGAATTCCTGTTCGACCCGTCGATGACCGAGGCGCGCGTCGCCACGCTCTCCGGCGGCGAACGCTCGCGCCTCCTGCTCGCCCGCGAATTCGCCAGGCGCTCCAACCTGCTGGTGCTCGACGAGCCGACCAACGACCTCGACCTCGAAACGCTCGATCTGTTGCAGGAGGTGATCGCCGACTATGACGGCACCGTCCTGATCGTCAGCCACGACCGCGACTTCCTCGACCGCACCGTCACCGTCACGCTCGGCCTCGACGGCAGCGGCCATGTCGACATCGTCGCGGGCGGCTACGAAGACTGGGAACGCCAGCGCGCCCCGAAACGCGAACCGAAAAAGGCGAGCAGCAAGCCGGTCGCCGAAGCCCCGAAGGTCGCCAAGAAACTCACCTACAAGGATCAGCGCGACCTCGACCTGCTCCCGAAGGAGATCGAAAAGCTCGAAGCGACCATCAAGCGCGACGAAGCCCTCCTCGCCGACCCCGCCCTCTACGTCCGCGACCCCAAGAAATTCGACACCCTGATGGCCTCCATCGCCGCCACCCGCACGAAGAAGGAAGCCGCCGAACAACGCTGGCTCGAACTCGCCGAACAGTCCGAAAACCTGAGCTAACCGGTTCTTACTAAGCCCCCTCCCTTTTAAGAGTTTCATCGTTAAGCAGGTCGGGAGTGCCACTGGCACTCCCTAAAACATGCCGGGGGCATGTTTTACCTGCTGAACGATGAAACTGGGTTGGGGGTGGGTGCTACCTCGTCACCAACGAAACATCGAAGGCGCCACCGCACTCCCTAAAGTCAAACCAACCCCTCCTCACGCATCGCCTGCTGCACCGAATCCCGCGCGCCAAGCCGGTTGAAATGCGCCATCACCTGCGGCGGCAGTTCGATATCGAACTTGTTCACCGCCCAGTTCATCGTCACGAACAGGTAGCAATCCGCCACCGTGAACATGTCCCCGGCAACGTAAGCATTCTCGGTCAGCATCGTCTCGATCAGCGCGTACCGCTTGGTCAGCATCTTGCGCGCCTCATCCCGCTCCAGCTCGCTGGCGTTCGGGTTAAAGAACGGCTTGAAGTTCTTGTGCAGCTCGCCCGCGATATAGGACGTCGCCTCGATCACGCGGTACCGCCCGATCCCGTCCGCCGGCATCAGCGTTCCGGAAGTATCCGCGATCCAGTTCAGGATCGCCATATTCTCGGTCAGCACGGTCCCGTCGTCCAGCGCGATCGCCGGCACATATCCCTTCGGATTGACCGCCAGATAATCCGCCCCGTCCTCGGTCGTCTTCGCCTTCAGGTCGACCCTGACCAGCTCATAGGCCATCCCCGCCTCGATCAACGCGATATGATCGGCCATGGCGCAGGTCGCCGGCGTGTAGAAAAGCTTCATCGCAATCTCCTGTGGTGGGCGGCGATCGCCCCTCGCCATCGTAACGCTGCCGAACCCGCTGCGATCCGTGCACATGCCTCGCCGGCCCGCCCGCGCCGAATGCCCACTACCGATCGCAACGTGGACACCACCACAAACGACCCCGCTCATGCTCGGGTGCCGCCCCATGTCTGCTCTTGCTGCTTAGCTGCCGTTCCAACGAACTGTCTTTGCAACCATCCAAAGGTGGAAAAACTGTGCTGCAAGCAACGTCGTTCCGAGCGCGATGAACGACGGGATCACCATGCCCTCCTGACCGAGCCGGGGCCGCGTGTTGGAAAGCAGGACACCGACGCCAACGAGCATGAGAATTGACAGTGCGGGAATGAATGCAAGCGCCATCCAGCGTGGGGCGGACCAAGTTACTTCGCCGTCTAGCCACCACTGCATCGGCAATCGATCTTCACTTCGAAAACGCGCCTCGGCACGAAGCGCGACGCCGCAAAGCACCAAGCCGAAAAAGATGCCGATCAGCACTATCGTCATAGACCACCTCCCGATGATCCCAAAATAACGCAATCCCTGAGGTCTGCAATTGGGCGATACCGGACCTTCCACATCCAGCGACCCGCCTTACCTGAACAGAGACCCCCGTAAGCCGGCGCGCTCTCAAACCGCCCTTCCAGCCCGCCCCGCCAACTCCACCACATACTGCCAGGCCACCCGCCCGGACCGCCCCCCGCGCATCGTCGCCCAGGCCACCGCCTCGCCCGGATCGAACGCCAGCCCCAGCCGCTCGGCATAGCCCGCCACCATTGCCAGATACATGGCCTGGTCCGCCACATGGAACCCCAGGCTCAGCCCGAACCGGTCGGCCAGCGCCAGCCGGTCGTCCACCACGTCGCGCGCGTTCACCGCGGCGTCCTGCTCGGCCATGTCGCGCGGCACGATATGCCGGCGGTTCGCGGTCACATACACGCGCACATTGTCCGGCCGCGCCTCCGCCCCGCCCTCCAGCAACGACCGCAGCAGCCGCGGCGCCCCCAGATCGGCATCGAACCCCAGATCGTCCACGAACAGCACGAACGCGCGGCCCACCCCCGCCAGCCGGTCGAACAACGCCGGCAACGTCGCGATCCGGTCCCCCGCCACCTCGACCAGCGCGATGTCCAGCCCCTCGCCCTGCAAGGCCCCCACGCTCGCCTTCACCACCGCCGACTTGCCCGATCCACGCGCGCCCCACAGCAGCACGTCGTGCGCCGCATGGCCCTCCGCCAGCCGCCGGCCATTCTCGACCAGCGCCGCTTTCTGCGCGTCGATCCCGACCAGCGCCGCCAGCGGCAACGGCGCGAACGCCCGCGCCGCGACCAGTGCGCCCGCCCGCCAGACATAGGCCGGGTGCGCCGCCGCATCCGCCGACACGGGCGGGGCCGGGGCCAGCCGTTCCAGCGCCGCCGCGATCCGCTCCACCGTGCTCGTCTCGATCTCCATCCGTCGCTCCCGTCCGCCGTTCCCGAACGGCGCCTACACCACGCGACAGATCGCACCATCCCTAACCACACCGCTTGACGTGCGCGTCAAGCCGGCTATCGCGGTGCCGCTATCTCAAGGGAGCCCATCATGACCAAGTCCGACATGGCCGCCAAGTTCGCATCCGCCGACGCGTTCGTCGCCGGCAAGAAGGTGAAGATCGATTTCGGCCCCGAAGGCGTCATCATGCTCGACGGCGTCGACCGTCAGGTGACCGAATCCGACGGCGACGCCGACTCCACCGTGAAGGTGTCGTGGGAAGATTGGCAGGCGCTCGCCGGCGGCACGCTCAACCCGATGACCGCGTTCATGTCGGGCAAGCTCAAGGTCGAAGGCGACATGTCCGTCGCGATGCAGCTGCAGAGCGTGCTCGGCAAGATCGGCGGCTGATCCCGTGGCGGACCGCGCCGATCTGGTCGCCGGTACGGCGTTCGATCCGGCGCGGTTCGCACGGCTCCTGTCCGGTCTCGGCCACAACGCGCTGCTCGGCCTCGGCTACGCGGCGCACGGCCCGGACTGGATGGAGCTGCAGCTGCCTTATGCCGACAGGCTGGTCGGCGATCCCGACACCGGCGTCATCGCCTCCGGGCCGATCGTGTCGCTGATGGACATGGCGACCAGCATGGCGGTGTGGACGCGCGTCGCGAACTTCGTGCCGCTCGCCACGCTCGACCTGCGCGTCGACTATCTCCGCCCCGCGGTGCCCGGCCGCACCGTCACCGGCCACGGCGAATGCTACCGCCTCACCCGCCGCATCGCCTTCGTCCGCGGCCAGGCCCACGACGGCGACCCCGCCGACCCCATCGCCCACGTCGCCGGCACCTTCATGTTCACCGACGCCGCATGACAGCACTCCCACCCTACGCGCAGCTGCTCGGCCTCACGATCGATCAGGACGTGACCAGCGACCGCCCCCCGCGGCTCGTCATGCCCCCGGCCGACCACCTCGCCGGCCGCCCCGGCTTTCTGCACGGCGGCGCCCTCTCCGGCCTCCTCGAAATGGCCGCCATCCTCGCCGCCCGCCACACTTTCGGCGACGAACCGGTCGCCATCAAACCCATCGGCATGACGGTCGACTTCCTCCGCGGCGCCCGCTTCGCCCCCACCTACGCCCGCGGCCACCTCGTCCGAAACGGCGCCCGCATCGCCGCCGTCACCGTCGAAGCCTGGCAAGACGACGAAACCAAACCCGTCGCCACCGCCCGCATGAACCTGTCGCTGACGCGCTGAGGCGGGCCGTCGTCGCGGGCCGGGCAACTTACCCCCTATCCCCCACCCCCACCCCGTTTGGTTCGAGCTTGTCGAGAACTCAGCGCTGGGTTCTCGACAGGCTCGAACCAAACGGGGTGGTTGCGTGGTTCATGGGGCTCCACACCCCCCACACCCGTCCATCCCGAGCGAAGTCGAGGGACCTCTTCGAGCGCAGTCGAGAAGCCGACCCCGCCCCAGACGCACCCTCACCTCACCAAAGAACAAACCATCAGATCATCCTCATCTTCATGGTTGCCCACCATGAACGTGTACCGCCCCACCCGCTTAAACCCGTTGCGCTCATAAAACCGCCGCGCGCGGTGGTTGTCGACATAGACCGACAGCACCACCGCCGCCGCCCCCCGCGCCGCCGCGGTCGCCATCGCGCGGTCGAGCAAGGCCTGCCCCGCCCCGCTCCCCTGCGCATCCGCCAGCAGGTACAGCTGCCGCAACTCCAGCGCCGTCCCCTCGACCTCGACAGGCAACGTCAAAGGCCCGGCCTTCGCATAGCCCAGGATCCGCTCGTCGTGCTCGGCGACGTGAAACACCAACGCAGGATCTGCCAGCTCCGTCGCCCAGCGCTCCGCCCCGAACCCGCCCAGGAACAGCGCCAGGTCCTCCGCCGCATACAGATGCCCGAACGTCGCGACGAAGCTCGTCTCGAACAGCGCCGCGACCGCCGCCGCATCGGCCGGCCCACCTAATCGATAGTCCATCGCCGTCACCCCAAAGCAAAAGGGGCCGCCGTCCCGCATGGAACGACGACCCCTTGTCAGAACAAGAGCCTGAAGATCAGGCGGCCTTGGACCGCGAAGCGCGCTTGCGCTCGTTCGGGTCCAGGTGGCGCTTGCGCAGCCGGATCGACTTCGGCGTCACTTCGACCATCTCGTCGTCGTCGATGTAGGCGATGGCCTGCTCCAGCGTCGCGCGCTTGGGCGGGCTCAGCCGGACCTGGTCGTCCTTGCCGCCGCTCGCGCGGAAGTTGGTCAGCGCCTTGGTCTTCATCGGGTTGACCTCGAGGTCGTCCGTCTTGGCGTTCTCGCCGACGATCATGCCCTCGTACAGCTGCTCGCCGTGACCGATGAACAGGATGCCGCGCTCCTCGAGCGGACCCAGCGCATAGTTGTTCGCTTCGCCCGTGCCGTTGGAGATCAGCACGCCGTTCTTGCGGCCTTCGATCGTGCCCTTGTGCGGCCCGTACTTCTCGAACAGCCGGTTCATGATGCCCGTACCGCGCGTGTCGGACAGGAATTCACCGTGATAGCCGATCATCCCGCGCGACGGTGCGGAGAAGGTGATGCGCGTCTTGCCGCCGGTCGATGGCCGCATGTCGGTCATCTCCGCCTTGCGCAGGTTCATCTTCTCGACGACCGTACCCGAATGCTCGTCGTCCACGTCGATGATGACGGTCTCGTACGGCTCGGTCTTGTTGCCGTTCTCGTCCTCGGCGAACAGCACGCGCGGGCGCGAAATGCCCAGCTCGAACCCTTCGCGGCGCATCGTCTCGATCAGCACGCCCAGCTGCAACTCGCCGCGGCCCGCGACTTCGAAGCTGTCCTTGTCGGATGCCTCGACGACCTTGACGGCCACATTGCTCTCGGCTTCGCGCATCAGGCGGTCACGGATCATCCGCGACGTCACCTTGGTGCCCTCACGCCCCGCCATCGGCGAATCGTTCACGGCAAAACGCATCGACAGCGTGGGCGGATCGATCGGCTGCGCGTGCAGCGGCTCGGACACCGTGATGTCGGCGATCGTGTCGGCCACGGTCGCGATCGACAGGCCGGCCAGCGAGATGATGTCGCCTGCCTTGGCCTCTTCGACCGGCACGCGCTCAAGCCCGCGATACGACATGATCTTGGACGCGCGGCCCGTTTCGATGATCTTGCCGTCGTTGTTCAGCGCGTGGATCGGCTGGTTGATCTTGATCGTGCCGCTGTTGACGCGACCCGTCAGCACGCGGCCGAGGAAGTTGTCGCGGTCGAGCAGAGTGACCAGGAACGTGAACGGCACGTCCTCCACTTCCACCTTCGGCGCGGGCACATGCTTCACGATCGTCTCGAACATCGGGATCAGCGTGCCTTCGCGCGCGTCCATGTCCGTCGATGCGTAGCCGTTGCGGCCCGACGCGTAGAGCACCGGGAAATCGAGCTGCTCGTCATTGGCGTCGAGCGAGACGAACAGGTCGAACACCTCGTCCAGCACTTCCTGGATGCGCGCGTCGGCGCGGTCGACCTTGTTCACGACCACGATCGGCTTCAGGCCGAGCGCCAGCGCCTTGCCCGTCACGAACTTGGTCTGCGGCATCGCGCCTTCGGAGGAATCGACCAGCAGGACGACGCCGTCGACCATGCTCAGGATGCGCTCCACCTCGCCGCCGAAATCGGCGTGGCCGGGCGTGTCGACGATGTTGATGCGGATGCTCTCGCTGGCACCCGGCGGGGTCCAGTCGACCGAGGTCGGCTTGGCCAGGATCGTGATGCCACGCTCCTTTTCCAGGTCGTTGCTGTCCATCGCGCGCTCTTCGATGCGCTGGTTGTCGCGGAAGGTGCCGGACTGGCGGAACAGCTGGTCGACCAGCGTGGTCTTGCCATGATCGACGTGCGCGATGATGGCCACGTTGCGGAGGCTCATGGATTATCCTGAAAACGAGAAATGATCGGGGCGGCGCATAGCCGAAAAGCGCCGCAGCGCAAAGGTGTGTTGTTTCGGACAAGATATAAAGCCTTCCACACCAACGGAACGACCCTTCTTCCCCCCTCCCTTTCAAGGGAGGGGCCGGGGGTGGGTTCAACCTCTCCCCACGAGATGCCCACGCAGCCAAAACAAACGCCCAGAACCACGAACACCGTATTACCCAAGCATCACACTTGATCCGCCCCACCAACACGTCCATCCTGCCCCCAGGCCCATCGATAAGGACAGGCACGAAATGGCGACGGCAGCCCCCCCCGATGCGACCCGCGGCGCGGAACCCGATCTGGTGCTGCAACCCCCGCCCCCCGTCCGCGCGGTCACCGCCGAACGCGCCGCGGGTCTGGTCCCCCTCGACGACACGCAACGCGGCCAGCTGAACGAAAAGGTCGACGGCTTCGTCGCCAAGCTCGTCGCCGCCGACGCCAACAGCCCGGAGTTCGGCGCACAGGTCGACGCCATCACCAACATGGGCCGGCGCGAGATCGCCGAGGCCGCGGGCCAGTCCAACCGCTTCCTCGACCGCCCGGTCCGCGCGATGGACAAGGACGGATCGGTCGGCACCGACCTGGCCGAACTGCGCCGCACGATCGAGGATCTCGATCCCGGCCGCCACGCCATGGCCCCGCGCAAGCTGTTCGGGCTGATCCCGTTCGGCAACAGCATGAAGAACTATTTCGACGGCTACAAAAGCGCCCAGACCCACATCGCCGCGATCCTGGCCCGCCTCGCCTCCGGCAAGGACGAACTGCTCAAGGACAATGCCGCGATCGACGTCGAACGCCAGACGCTCTGGGCCGCGATGGGCCGGCTGGAACAGATGATCCACATCTCCCGCGCGCTCGACGCCCGGCTGGAGGACACCGCCGCGGAGCTGGAGATCAGCGACCCCGCAAAGGCGAAAGCGATCAAGGAAACCGCGCTGTTCTACGTCCGGCAGCGCAGCACCGACCTGCTGACCCAGATGGCGGTCACGGTGCAGGGCTATCTCGCGCTTGATCTGGTGAAGAAGAACAATGTCGAGCTGGTGAAGGGCGTCGACCGCGCGTCGACCACCACGGTCGCCGCGCTGCGCACCGCGGTGACGGTGGCGCAGGCGATGACCGCGCAGAAGCTGGTACTGGGGCAGATCACCGCGCTCAACACCACCACCGCCAACATCATCGACAGCACGGGCGAACTGCTCCGCACCCAGACGGCGACGATCCATCAACAGGCCGCCGCCTCCACCATCCCGCTCGAAACACTGAAACGCGCGTTCCAGAACATCTACACCACGATGGACACGATCGACGCGTTCAAGGTGCAGGCGCTGTCCTCGATGAAACAGACAGTCGACGTCCTGACCGACGAGGTCGATAAATCCCGTGGGTACATCGCGCGAGCGGAAGGCGCTCAGACGGCGTTCGCGGGCTCAACCACCACCCCCGACCCGTTCCGCCTGGATCGCTGACATGCACGACAGCGACCGCGTGATGGAGAATGCCGACGCCGTCCTGCGGCGGGTGAGCGAGGGCAACCGCGCGCGCATCGCCCGCCGCCGCGCCCGCCGCCGCAGCCGGTTGGGTGCCACGTCGAAACGGCTCGCTCTCGTCACCGTCGCACTGCTGCTCCTCATGATCGGGGCGGGCATGGTCACGCCGATCGGCATCGGCGGCGCGATGCTTTTCGCGCTGGCCGCCGCGATCGCTTGGGCACTCGTGATCTTCGGCTCGGTCGAACCCGAGGCGCGCGTCGCCGACCTCGCCGCCCCCGACATCGCGCGGCTCCCCGCCCGCACCGAGAGCTGGCTCGAACAGCAACGCCCCGCACTCCCCGCGCCCGCCATCACTTTGGTCGACGCGATCGGCTTGAAACTCGACACGCTCGCGCCCCAGCTCGCCACGCTCGATCCCGCCACGCCCGCTGCGGCCGACCTGCGCAAACTGATCGGCGAGGAACTGCCCGAACTCATCGCCGGCTACCGCCGTGTGCCCACCGCACTCCGCACCGGCGCCGCCCGCTCCGGCCTCAACCCGGACCGCCAGCTGCTCGACGGCCTCGCCGTGGTGGACGAGGAACTCGCCCGCATGGCCGAACGCATCGCCGACGGCGACCTCCACCGCCTCGCCACGCAAGGCCGCTTCCTCGAACTCAAATATCGCGGTGAAGGGGGCTGAAACGGCGCTCCCGGTAAATCCCGAACCTGGTGGAAACTAATTAATCCGAACTCCCGTTAACTGATCTATGTTATTCGAAACTATGTCTGCCCGTTTCCGCACTGATCCCGAACCCGATCCGGTCTATGTCGAGCTCGTCTCTGCGATGTTCGATATCGAAGGGTCGACCTGGATCGCCGGGCTCATTTTCACCGGCCTCGGCCTGTACCTCGCGATCGCGCTGAACGATCCGATCACCGCCGCCATCACGCTGGCCGGGGCGGTGGTGCAGATCCCGCGCATCTTCCTCCTCCGCCGATTCCGCCGTTTCCGTCGCGCGGCCGGCGGCACGCTGCCCGACGCGCGCACCGCCGCCACCTGGGAACTGCGCTACAGCCTCGGCCTCATCCTGTTCTCCGCGCTGCTCAGCGGGCTCTGCCTGCGGATGTTCGCCATCGGGGACCCGGTGTTCCAGATGCTCGTCGTCGGCATGATGTTCGGCTTCTGCTCGGGCGTCATCGCGCGGCTGTCGGTCCGCCCGCTGGTCTGCGGGCTCGCGCTGATGGTCACCGTCGTGCCCATCGCCGCGGCCGCCTGGGTCACGCCCGAACCGCATCACGACATTCTCGCGGTCGGCTTCCTGCTGTTCCTGGTCGCCGCACTCGGCACCGTCCGGCAGGGCTATGACGCCGCCCGCCGCCACATCACCACGGCGCAGGAGATGTCGACCGTCGCGCGCAACGACCCGCTCACCGGCCTGCTCAACCGCTTCGGCCTGCGCCAGGCATTCGCGCGGATCGTGCCCACCAGCGCCGCGCCGATGCTCGCCGTCCATTATTGCGACCTCGACGGGTTCAAGCCGGTCAACGACCGCCACGGCCACCCCGCGGGTGACGTCGTGCTGACCCAGGTCGCGGCCCGGCTCCGTACCATCCTGCGCCCGACCGATTTGGCCGCACGCGTGGGCGGCGACGAATTCGTCGTGATCCAGTCCCCCGTCCGCCACGGGATCGAGGTCGCCGCCTTCGCCGAAACAATCCGCGCCTGCTTCGTCGAACCCTATGTCATCCGTGCAGGCGAAGTCCGGGTCGGCACCTCGATCGGCTCCACCCTCGCCACCGCCCCCCGCCCCGACCTCGACCGCCTCCTCGCCGAAGCCGACCGCGCACTCTACGTCGCGAAAGAAGCCGGGCGCGAGACGGTGGAGTAGGCGGAGTTCCAGCACCCGCTTTATCCCGAGCGAAGTCGAGGAACCCTTCGAGCGAAGCCGAGAAGCCCACACCAATCGCAAGCAGAACAGCGGAACCAGCCCGCTACAAGTACCCCCCCCAAATCCCGTTCGGTTCGAGCCTGTCGAGAACCCGGAGTTCTCGACAGGCTCGAACCGAACGGTTTCAGGCCAAGCGAGAAACCAACCCTACCGCCGCCGCACCGGCGCACTACTCACGCGCTCCACATACAACCGGTCCCCACCCGTCGCGACCTTCTCGCGCAGGATGTCGTACCCGTCCTCATTCTCCACCAGATCCGACAGCTTCCGCATCCCGTAGTTCCGCGGATCGAAGTCGGGCATCAGCTTCTGGATCTGCGCCCCCACCACGGCCAGGTGGACGCGCTTGTCGTCCCCGATCACCGCATCGAACGCCTCGTCCAGCGCCGGCCGGAAGTCCGCCGGAGACGCCAGCGTCGCCGCAGGAGCCGCTGCCACCACCGGCGCAGGGGCCGCCCGCGGAGCCTCGGTCCGCGAAGGCGCCCGCGTCGCCGGCACGGACACCGGCGCCGCCGCAATCGCGGCGGCCGCCGCCCCCTTCTGCCGGAACAATTCGGTATAGATGAACCGGTCGCACGCCGTGATGAACGGCTTGGGCGTCTTCTTCTCGCCGAACCCGAACACGGTCAGCCCGTTCTCGCGGATCCGGGTCGCCAGCCGCGTGAAGTCGCTGTCGCTCGTCACCAGGCAGAACCCGTCCAGGCTACCCTGATGCAACAGGTCCATCGCATCGATGATCAGCGCGCTGTCGCTGGCGTTCTTGCCGATCGTGTTGCGGAACTGCTGGATCGGCTGGATCGCATGTTCCATCAACGGGTTCCGCCACCCCGCCAGGTTCTGCATCGTGAAATCGCCGTAAATCCGCTTGACCACCGCGGTCCCCAGCGCCGCGACCTCGGACAGCAACGGCCCGATGACGTTAGGGGATGCGTTGTCGGCATCGATCAGAACGGCAAGGCGCACAACAGGTCTCCGGACACGAACAGGCATTCCAGCCTCCTACGCCGCCCGAACGACGCGGTCGAGGACCAGCGGGACAGGGCACGCCCAACTCCGCCGGTCCCCCACCTCAGTTCAGGGAATGATCCGGTCCGCCCGCAACTGCGCGAACAGGTCGTAGAACGCATCATCCGTCGGCCGATACCCCGTGAACCCCATCCGCCGGCTCTTCGACATGTCGGTCACCACCTCGATCGGCCGCCCGAGATCCGCATCGGTGTGCCACGGCGACGCCAGCCGCGACAAGTCCGCCTCGACCAGCCCCTCGCGCGCCGCGATCTCCGCCCACAGCGCGGCGTCGTCCGCCATCTGCGTCTCGAGCGGCATCACCGTCCCGTCGAACGGCGCCGGCTCCACGCCGAACCACTCGGCGATCCGTCCCCACATCCACTGCCAGCGGAAGATGTCGCCGTTGACGATGTTGAAATCCTGGTTCGCCGCCTCGGGCGTCGTCGCCGCCCACAACAGATGCCGCGCCAGCTGACCCGCGTCGGTCATGTCGGTCAGCCCCTCCCACTGCGCCACCGACCCCGGGAAACGGAACGGCCGCCCCGTCTCGCGGCACAGCGTGGCATAGACCGCCAGCGTGGTGCCCATGTTCATGGCATTGCCGACCGCCTTGCCGATCACGGTATGCGGCCGGTGGACGCTCCACGAAAAGCCGTCGCGCGCGGCGGCGGCGAACACCGCATCCTCCTGCGCATAATAGAAATTCTCGACGTCCAGCCGGCCCTGCTCCTCGCGGAACGGCGTCTGCGGCAACGCGCCTTTTCCATAAGCCTCGAACGGCCCGAGATAATGCTTCAACCCCGTGACCAGCGCGACATGACGCGTCGCCCCGTCGTCATCCAGCCCGTCGAGCAAGTTGCGCACCATCGCAGAATTGACACGGATATTCTCCGCCTCGCTGTCCTGCCGCAGCCACGTCGTAATGAACACCGCGTCCGGGTGCAGCCCCGCCAGCGCCGCCCGCGTGCCGGCCGCATCCTGCAGGTCCGCCGCCACCGGCTGAACGCCCTCCTGCACCCCCGGCCGCCGCGACAGCCCGTGGACCGTCCAGCCCTCCTGCACCAGCAACGCCGCCGTCGCACTCCCCACGATCCCACTCGCGCCCACAACCAATGCCGTCTTCATCACATGCTCCGATCTACTACTTGCCTCCCTGAACAGGGCAGCCCCCCGCCTGTTCCCTCGCCCGGACGTAACGGAAACCCGGCTGATCGAGACGGCGATGCACAGCACAAGCGAAGCCCCTTCCCTTTCAAGGGAGGGGGTTGGGGGTGGGTGCTACCTGTCCACCAACGGAACAGCGAAGCTGTCGAGCAACCGAGCGGCGCCCCTCAAGCATCGTCAATCGCAAGAATGCCGGTCTCGAAACCGCAAAGCAAAGCGTCGCGTGGGCACCCAAGCCCAACACCAACCGCACCCGCGAACCTGATCTGATAAGCGCGATCCAACTCGCACCAAACGCCACTGGATGCCCCGCGTGGATTCGAACCACGATAAACGGTATCAGAAACCGTTGTCTTACCTTTAGACGACGGGGCAGCAGCGTGTCCGCCGCCTAATGGCTCGCCCGGCGGCTGTCAACGGCGCATCGCCCGCCGCCCGGCACAACCCGACCGCAACCGCCCGTGCCGGCCAAGCCCCACACACGCACGACGGCTTGTGCCCGGCACGGCACACCGCTACGCTCACTCCCAAGCACCGGCAGCGTCATGCTCCGCCGGCCCCAGAACAGAGTTTTCGATCCATGGCGCACCGCCCTTTCGAGGCCGCGCCGTCCCCCGGCCACCCGCCGGGACGCGCGGCATCCGGACCATCCGGCAGGTCCCCCAACCCATCGTCCACGCGCGCCAATGGCCAGCCTGCCAACGGCCAGCCTGCCGACGGTCAGCCCGCCGACGCCCCCGACACCGCTCGCTTGCCCGGTCGCGCGGCCGAGAACACCCCGCGCCAGGGCCCGCGCACCGGCCCGCCGCGCGCCGACCGCGGCACCTATGCCGCGCTCGATCTCGGCACCAACAATTGCCGCCTGCTCATCGCCCGGCCGCAGGAGGACGGCTTCGTCGTCGTCGATGCGTTCAGCCGCGTCGTGCGGCTCGGCGAAGGGCTCGCCGCCACCGGCCGGCTGTCCGATGCCGCGATGGACCGCGCCGTCTCCGCGCTGTCGATCTGCGCGGACAAGCTCATGCGCCGCCACGTGACGCTCGTCCGCTCGGTCGCGACGGAGGCCTGCCGTAGAGCCACCAACGGCGCCGACTTCGTCGCGCGCGTCCACCGCGAAACCGGCATCGCGCTGGAGGTCATCACCGCCGAGACCGAGGCCAAGCTCGCCGTGCTCGGCTGCCACGCGCTGCTCGAACCCGGCGACGGCCCCGCGCTGGTGTTCGACATCGGCGGCGGATCGACCGAACTCGTGCTGATCGACACCGCGGCCGGCGAACCGCGCATCGTTGACTGGTTCTCCGCACCGTGGGGCGTCGTGTCGCTCAGCGAAAACGACCCGCATGTCGGCGACGATGCCGACGCGCTCGAGGCCGCCTACCACCGCATGAAGGCCCGTGTTGCGCACGCGTTCTCCGGCTTCCACGGCGCGATCGGCGCGCGGATGCCCGGCCCCATGCGGCTGCTCGGCACCAGCGGCACCGTCACCACGCTCGCCAGTGTCCACCTGAAACTGCCGTCCTATGATCGCCGCGCGATCGACGGGCTAATCGTGCCGTCCGAATCGATGCGCGCGATCAGCGCCCGGCTCGCGCGCATGTCGGTGACCGAACGCGCCACGCTCGCCTGCATCGGGCATGAGCGCGCCGACCTCGTCGTCGCCGGCTGCGCGATCCTCGACGCGATCCTCGACATCTGGCCGGCCGAACGGCTCGGCGTCGCCGACCGCGGCATCCGCGAAGGCATATTGCGGACCCTGATGGGTCGCGAAAGGGCACGCGCATGAGCCGCGGGGGTTCCGGCGGCCGCGTCCGCGTGAAGACCGGGCGCGGCCGCACCGCCGCGTCCACCCGCTGGCTCGAACGCCAGCTCAACGACCCGTATGTGCGCCGCGCCAAGGCGGAGGGCTATCGCAGCCGCGCCGCCTACAAGCTGATCGAACTCGACGAACGCTTCGCATTGCTGCGCGGGGCGGAACGCGTGATCGATCTCGGCATCGCGCCCGGCGGCTGGGCGCAGGTCGTGCGCAAGGTCCGCCCCAAGGCCACCGTCGTCGGCATCGACCTGCTGCCCGTCGATCCGATCGACGGCGTCGACATCCTGCTGCTCGATTTCATGGACGACACCGCGCCCGGCCTGCTGACCGAAGCACTCGGCGGCCCGGCGGACGTCGTGCTGTCCGACATGGCCGCCAACACCGTCGGCCACGCCCAGACCGACCATCTCCGCACCATGGGCCTGGTCGAGGCCGCCGCGGTCTTCGCCGGCGAAATCCTCCGCCCCGGCGGCTCCTTCGTGGCAAAGGTGCTCGCCGGCGGCGCGGACAGCGACCTCGTCGCCCTTCTCAAGCGAATGTTCACCACCGTGAAACACGCCAAGCCGCCCGCCAGCCGCAAGGACAGCTCCGAATGGTACGTGATCGCACAAGGCTTCAAGGGCCCCGGCTGATCACCACAACATGGTCCGCCCCGGCCGGGGCGGACGCGAGCGTTTCGAATTAAGCGACACCCTTGGCGGCTGACGCCATAATCGAACAGTCTGACCGCCCGGACACGCCCGCACGAAGGCTCGACGCAGGGACCAAAAGAATGTCCGCTAACGCCGGTTGGTTCAACCGGTGAGCGCAACGGCTTTGGCGAACATCTCAGCGGGTGTTTCATAGTTCAAGCTTTTCTGGGTCGTTTGTTGAGTTGACGGGCGATGTTGCCGAGCTGGACTTGGCTGGACGTCGACAGGTCGATGCCGTGGGGCAGGTACTGGCGCAGCAGACGGCTGGTGTTCTCGTTGGCACCGCGCTGCCACGGGCTAGGCGGATCGCAGAAGTAGACCGCCATATCGGTCGCGAGGGAGAAGCGCCGGTGACCGGCAAGCTCCTTGCCGCGGTCCCAGGTCAGCGATCGGCAGAAGTCTCCGGGCAGCTTGCGCGCCTGGATATAGAGGCTCTTGTAGATCGTCTCGTGTGACACGCGGTGCTGCTCTTGGTCGGCGAAGCAGCGCCCCAGCCAGCCCGCGATCTGCTCGGGTGACCAGTTGCGGCGCAGCTTCGACGACACTGTTCGGCGCAAGCCCGGATGGTAAGCTAGCTTGCAGTTCTGGGGCGCAGCGCACGCGCCCAGGCCACCTGATCAGACACCGTCGCGCGGTAGCGGTCCCGCCCTCCGTTACGCCCCACCTCCCGGCTGATCGTCGATGGCGACCGGCCAAGCTGCGCCGCAATCGCCCGTAGCGAGCGCCCCGCGACCAGGCCTCTGGAGACCTCCTCGCGCTCCGTCAGGCTCAGGGCCCGCGCCGCTTGCCTGCGCTCGGCTGGACGGATGCCGCCCGATGGCGACAGCACGGAGAACACCGACGACGACTCCCGATCGAACCGTCGTCCGATCGAGCTCATCGACTCGCCGCGTCGCCACCGATCCCAGATCTCCGCTCGCTGCGCCGCCGAGTAATAAATCCGCTTCCGCTGCTTCATCGCTTGCACCCTCTCACCTCGAGAATGATGCGTTGCGCTCACTCGTTGAACCCACCGTGGAACGCGGTCGTTGGCGCTAGTTCACTAAGGCGGTAGCTTGATGGCCACGGGTGGCCCTGTCGTTCTATGCAGGAACGTCGCCGACTTCGATGTCAAGCGAAAGCGATTGGTCGGAAGCAGAACTTACGGCGAAAGTTAGCGGCTGTCCGTTAAGCCAGGTGCAATCAGGCCCGCGCAGGTCGCCTCGCGACTGCGTCAGACAAGGCTGTGAGTAGCTCGGCCTCCTTGCCCGCTTCACATTCGACCCGTCCGCGCCACACATCCTCAACGGCTTGACGCAAGATACGTTCAGCCAAGTCGTACCGACTCCAATTCATCGTTTGGTATCTAGCCTTCCCCAAGCGGAAATCTATGCCCCGGTAAGCGCGGTTCTTTAATATCTCAGCTGATCCCAAGTGCACTCTTGGTAGATCAAAACCTCCGGCTTCAACGAACTGCTCATAAACTAAATCTAATTCTTCAAGATCGCAGCAATCAAATATATTGTCTTCCAGCGACGATATGCCATACTGCGCCGTAAACGTTAGTGGCACTGATAGGTCATGACATATATCTATAATTCCACCAATATCGCTTTTATTAGCGCCCATTATAACAAAGGAAACGATGAGTTTTTTGAGTTCACCGCCATTATATTTTTCTGCTATTAACTCTAATCCCCTATATACGTCATTCCATCGAGCTCCCTTTCTAATTTTCTCATAGGTTTCCTTAGTTGCTCCATCAACTGACGCGATAAACGATAGTTTATTGTGTTTGATAATATCCCAAATCTTATCATTAAAAGTCGTCAGATTAGAATTTATGTGAACTTCTATGTCCCGATCGGAGAGGGTGCGCGTGGCCAGAAGCGCGACAAAATCAGTAAATAGTAGGGCCTCTCCGGCACCGGAGGTAATAATCTTACGCAAGCCACCAGCCTTGGCCAGCGTGTCGATTTGCTTAGTTGAGTTTTTAACGTTCAATTTGTTTATTGTAACCTTCTTATTGCGACACATGACGCATTCAAGATTGCAGCCCAGATCGATATCGTGCGTCAAGATCTCTGGACTGTAATCCAAAAGCTGGCCTTCTCCGATGATAGAGCGAACGACGTTTGTCGGCGGTCGCTCCGGCAGCTGCGATCCCAGCAGGTAAGGGCAAACATCTTCGCGGCAAGTTGCGCTATAATCAGCCTTGGTGAATGCTTCCCTGTACCGAAGCACAGCCGGGGCGTTCCAAATTTCCAAGATCGTGGAGTCGTTAGTGTCACCAAGATAAAGATTGGGCTGTTTGAGAAGACTCAGGCATGGACAGACATGTGCTCCGCCCTTGTAGTTGACGCTTAAATTGGTCCATGGCGCAAAACACTTGAGACTGATCGATTTATGATCCCTCACAAAGACTGGACCATTAACGAGTCGACGCTCAGACCCTCTTAAACGCACATCCACGGCATGCGTTTTATCATCCTGAAACAAGAAGCTCAGGTCGTTAGATGCGAACGCGTGCTTACCAGACCCGCGTCCAGATAGTTCGAGGTCTTCCCGATAGTTGGAAGCGACTAGTGTCTCAATAACGTTCTCATCTACGAGTATCTCAACGGTAACTGGACCATCATCGCCCCGCTTTGCCCATCCGTATATTCTTCCGCCGTCGAATATATCGATGAAGCCTTCCAAGTCAGAGCATGTCATTTCCAGCTGTCCCTTATTTTCGCAGAAGCTCAGTTGGGGCACCCGCGCGAAAAATAGACTGGACGGGATGGGCCGAGATCACTGCCGTCGCTCTGTTACCGTCTCAGCCGAGCTGCCTCTGGATTTAGGTTATCGTTCCATGCCGCAATGTCGAGGGCCGAATAGCCATGCTATGCGATGATGACGAGCTGGATGCAGATGATCAACCCAGCGTTAGCTCCCTCATGCGAATTTAGATTGTGAAGGCTGCGACATTGTTTGCGAACGTCTGGAGTCAGACAAGCCTGACGCAGGTGGGAATGGCCGCAATTGGGCGTTAGCAGACGTTCGCCACTCAATGGCCCGGTTCGTCCGAAACCGGCCAATTCGGCTTTCCCGCTCAACGATTCAATTTCGGGAATCCACCGATCTATCAATGCCCGTCAGAACCGGGTCGTGATCCTCGTCGCGCTCGGCTTGGACGAGATAGAGTTGCGGTCGATAATCCTCGCGCGGCAAACCGGTTACCGTAAAAAGCTGCTCGTTGCCGATGTCCACCTTCGCCGCCGATCCCTCGATCGTCTCGTTGCTTAACGCACCGAGCAGGTGGGCATGGTCAGTGCCGCTCGTAGTGTCCCCGATCGCGTCGAAGCCGATCATCAATCCCTCGCCCATGCTGCCGGTCCAGTGACCGCCGGCGACATAGACTTTCCCGGTATAACGGGTGCCGTATGGAGCGACGTACTCCGTGAACTTCCGCGTCGGCCCAAGCACCCGCGCCTCGTAAGGGATGACGCCGAACGTGCCTTGCCGCTCGACGTCGAGAAGCGGTCCGGTCCGAACGCGATTTGCCTGGTCCGACGTGGCCGCTAGCATGAAGGTACGTCGGCGCTGACCATCTGTGAGGTCCAGCGAACGAATGCGCTTGCGATGCCCGGCCAGCGCGACGTTGAACGCAAAGCCGATCTGGATGGGACTTAAAGCGCCGAAGGGACGCCCCGTAATTGCCTCGGTCGCGGCACGCGGCGTCTGGCCCTCGATCCGGAGCACAGTCCTACCCGGTCGAACGCCCTTGACGAGCGCATCGCCGCTCCGCCTTACTTCGCGGATCCGGAACTCAATTCCGTCATAGGTGCCGAACAGGTCCGACGAGGTGGGTACGATCGCCCAATCGTCGGCATCGAACGGGCCTACAATGAAATGCGGGGGTCCAAAATTATGAGATACAAGTTGGAGCGTATCGATCTGATCCTTTTTGGATCGCGGGGCCTTCGCGGCCGTCGCGCGATCCGCAAACGCCGCGAGGACCGCATCGCCGTCGACACCCGCTCGATCGAAATACCCATATTCTTCGTGGAACAGCTTTTCGAATGACGACCATGCTTTGGCGGCATCAAAGGCCACAGGCGAGGCGGGTCGATCTTGCGCGTTGGCAGCGGCGGCCCAGAGCAGCAGCAATCCGCCTAGAGGTGCGATCAAGCGTGGTTTCGGCATCTGGCTCTTTATCCAGCAGTCGGAACGGCTAAGCAATAACGGGCCGGCCGTCCGGGTCTACCGCGTTCCCGAAAACGAACCCATAGCGGGATAGTCAACCGAACGATGGGGCCAGTAGCCTTCGCGGCATCCCCTTTTCCCGAAATCTGTTCCCGATTGCTCTTTCCCAAAATTGCCAGTCAAAGATAGAAAAGCGGGAATGATGGTGCTCAGCGGATTGCTGCTGTCAGCCTCGCGGATCGCCACGCGGGGCGTCCCGCATTCGCTTCAAGCCGTCCGGCAGCTTTGCAGCAATAAGACCCATAAACGGTTATTCAACGGCAGCTTGATGTTTCCGAAAGCGGATACTCGTTCATTTCAGTTGGCGACACGGGCGATGGTTGGTTCATTGCACGCGGCGACACACGTCTAATAGGTTCAAAATATGGCACCGCAGCGACGCACAGTCGATTACCTGCTGGAACAGACGACCGGCGCCGGCGCGGTGTCGACGAAGCCGATGTTCGGAGAGTACGGAGTCTACGTCGATGGCAAGATGATCGGGTCGATCTGCGACGATCAGCTTTATGTGAAGTCGACGGCATCCGGTCGGCTCCATGCCGAGCCGGTATCGGAAGCGTCTCCCTATTCAGGGGCCAAGCTGCACCTGCTGATCGAGGCCGATCGCTGGGACGATGCCGAATGGCTTAGTGACCTGCTGCGCGTCACTGCGGCAGAGCTTCCGATGCCCAAACCCCGGACACGGAAGCCAGGCGCGTAAGTGCCCGATTGATCTAATTGTCCTATGCGGTCCGGCAGCACATCATTGGCGACGAGGATCGCTTACTGGAAAACCCGATTTCAGACGTTCGAGCACGCTCTGGTTCGTTCCGAAGCGGTAACCCGTTCATCCTGCATCCGACGATCCTGATCGCGTCCCTGTAAATACACGGAGGGCGGTGTCAGCGACCCGGCAGACGTCAAATTGTCGAGCGACCATATCGCCGCCTTCATGCCCGAAGGCGCGACAACGTCTCGAAACTTTCGCCGCGCCGGTGATCGCATCGCTTTGCCGAAGACGTCGTATGTGCCAGTCTCCTCTTTGCGGAGGCGAAAACATCGCATGTCGCTGAAAGTCTGGGTTTGGGAATTTATGCGCAGTGAACGCGGTGGCTTGTTGGCGCGGAACAGAACGATAGCGCCTGTCGATTATCAACGCTGGCTGATTCCGCCGTGCGCGCTTGCGATCCATCTGTGCATCGGGATGGCATATGGGTTCAGCGTGTTCTGGCTGCCGCTGTCTCGCGCAATCGGCGTCACGAACCCGATCGTCTGCCAGAACCTGACGCTGCTTCAGGCGATGACGACGACAACCTGCGACTGGCGCGTCAGCGACCTGACATGGACGTACAGCCTCTTCTTCGTCGTCCTCGGCGTGTCCGCCGCAGTCTGGGGCGGCTGGCTCGAACGTGTCGGCCCGCGCAAGGCTGGCGTGGTCGCTGCGTGTTGTTGGGCGGGCGGAATGGCGATCGGCGCGGTCGGGGTGTCGATCCACCAATTGTGGCTGCTGTGGCTGGGCGCCGGGCTCATCGGCGGAATCGGATTGGGCATCGGCTATATCTCGCCGGTCTCGACGCTCATCAAGTGGTTCCCGGACAAACGCGGCATGGCCACAGGCATGGCGATCATGGGCTTCGGCGGTGGTGCCCTGGTCGGCTCGCCCCTTGCCGATCTGCTCATGAAGCATTTTGCAGGCGCGGCGGGAGTCGGCGTCTGGCAAACCATGCTCGTTCTCGCGGCCATCTACCTCGTGGCGATGCTCGCGGGTGCGTTCGGCTATCGCGTCCCGCCTGCGAACTGGACGCCAAGCGGTTGGACCGCTCCGCCGCGAGCGGCGATGAGCACCGGGACCTACGTCGATCTCAAGGACGCCCACCGAACACCGCAATTCTGGCTGATCTGGACCATATTGCTGCTGAACGTCTCGGCGTCGATCGGTATCATCGGCATCGCCTCACCCATGGTTCAGGAGATTTTCGCCGGCCGGTTGATAAGCCAGCCGGACTTGACGTTTCTTCAATTCGACGACGTCCAGAAGGCGGCTGCCGCGGCGGTCGGTGCCGGCTTTGTCGGGCTGATCAGTCTGTTCAATATCGGAGGACGCTTCTTCTGGGCGTCGATCTCCGATCGGCTCGGGCGGAAATCCACTTATGGTATAATGCTCGCGCTGGGGGCGGCGCTGTATGGCACGATCGCACCCTGGTCGGCCGGCAACGCTGTCCTGCCCGTCTTCGTGCTCAGCTTTGCCTTCATCGCCTCGATGTACGGCGGGGGATTTGCGACTGTTCCGGCCTATCTCGCCGATACCTTCGGCACGCGGTTCGTCGGTGCGATCCACGGTCGGTTGTTGACGGCATGGTCGGTGGCGGGCGTGCTCGGCCCGTTGATCGTGACCACGATGCGAGACGCACGTGTCGCGGAGGGCGCCCCGCGCGCGTCGATTTACCCCCCGATATTCCTTGTCCTGGCCGGTCTTCTCGTTTTGGGGTTCGTTGCAAATATCTTCGTAAGGCCCGTCGCCGCTCGGTTGCGGGTCGATACCCCGGACTTGGCTTCGAGTGATTCCGTCAGCGCAGATGTGAGCGCGCAGGGCGTCGCGATAACACCAAGGCGAAGCGGCCTGGCCGTACTGCTCGCCTGGGCCGCGGTCGGACTGCCTCTGCTCTGGGGCCTGTGGACAACTGCGACAAAGGCCTCCGCCCTGTTTGCCACTTGGTAGAAGGTTGTTTCCGTTAGGCTTGAGAAGATTGACCGCAACCTGCAGCGGTTTTCGCGCGAGCACTTTGATCCACTCCCAGGAGACCCGTGTGCTTTGACGGTCGGTAGGGTCGCGATTACGCCGGGCCAGCGGCCAGTGCCCGTCGGGCGCGTAACGCTCCGCCCCAAGGGTGGAATGCCGCTAACCGTCACCGGGCTTCAAGGCGCTTGAAGAAAAATCCCGCGGGCTTTTCTGCCTTGTTCGACGAACAGGCGACCGTGAGGGTGTTCGTCCGGTTAAAGGCGTTCCGCGGCTTCGATTGACGCGCTTCTGACCCAAAGTCGGTCATTCGCGGGCCGTTCGAGGCTGTCCACTTTGGGCCGTTCATTCATGTTGCAGGGTGGTGTCGGCCAATTGATCACGGCCAACATGCCGCTGGCTCTCCCAAAAAGGATGGAGTTTCGGGAATGGAAGTGAGCCAGACCAAGGCAAATCTACGCCGTCAACCGCAACTGCCACGTCTCTCCCTGAACCGGCTCCCCAAACTCGTGGTGGACTTCGGTCGCAATGCATTCGAACCCGTGGTGCGCGTAGATACGGCGAGCGGCGTCCAGCACAGTATGCGTCCAGAGGATGATCCGATCATATTGCCTATCGCGGGCGAACCGGACGCATTCATCCACCAGCGCGCCGCCAATGCCTCGCCGGCGGGCAAATGGTTCGACATGCAACAGGCGAAGACGGGCCAAACTGTCACCCTCATCCGTGAGGAAGACCGCCCCAGCCATGGTGCCACTGAGGTCCGCGACCCAGCATTCTTCACGGCCTGGTTTGAAGCGTCGCAAGAACGCAGCGGTCGTCTCGGCCTCTAGCGTTTCCAGTTCACGCCCCCAGCCATGGCTCGCGGCATAAAGGATCGATTGTCGGGCAGCCACCTGACTGACCTCGCCGATACGGGCCGATCGAATGATGAACTCAGCTGGGGCGTCGGGATCGAGCAACAGCCGCGCTTTGGTCAGCGCCTGAACTAGGTCATCCTGCGCTACGGCATCAAGCCGGTTAAGATCATGAGCGACCGCGGCGCGCTGCCGCTGGTCGATCTTATCGAAAGCCTCACGTCCCGCTTCGGTCATTCGGATGGGACGGGTGCGTGCATCCGCTTCAAAACGGTCCCGCATGATCCACCCGCGGTCCTCAAACCTCGCGATCATGCGGCTGAGGTAACCCCGATCAAGGCCCAATGCGGCCTGCAACAAGTTCGCCTGAACCGGTTCCTGCCGGGCAATTTCAAACAGTAGGCGCGCTTCAGGCAGGTTTGCCTCGGTATCTAGAAACCGGGCGTCAATAGCTCCCACATGTCGGGTGAAGAAGCGGTTGAAGGTTCGGATGGCTTCGATTGCGGGGTCCATACCGCATAACAAACCAGAATGTTGACCAAGTCAACTATCCTTGTTTCAGATTACGAACGCTCATCAGGAAGGTGAGGGCTTTGCCAAGACGATCGAGTTTTGAGAAGCGGCGTCAGTGGACCTGATCTGCTATCGAAGCGGAACAGCGACGGCGGGGGACGGAATGCCGACGGCTCATCTTGTTTTCGGCTTCTTAGGGTCGGGAAAGACGACGTTAGCCAAGAGGCTTGAGCTTCAACATAGCGCCGTCCGCTTCACGCCTGACGAATGGATGGCACGCCTATTTGGCGAAGACCCGCCCGCCGACACGTTTTAGGACAGGGCGACCGCCCTCCTTGATATCATGCAGCCTATTTGGATACGCTGCCTATCGTTGGGTCTCGACGTTGTTCTCGATTACGGCTTCTGGTCTCGGGCGGAACGGGATCGCGTGCGGGCTGCCGTCGAGGAAATTGGGGGCATCCCTATGTTGTGGGCTGTAAGCTGTTCCGATGACGACGCCCGAAAGCGCATCGCCCTCAGAAATGAGGCCGCTCGCCGTAGCTTATATATCGCCCCTGCCACCTTCGACATTCTCAAGGCGCGGGTTGAGCCTTTGGGGATGGACGAGCCGCATTCGGTAGCGTGAACACACCGGCGCAGCTTATTCCAAAAGGATCGTTCGATGGGAAAGCTTCGGCTTTCCCGAAACCCGTATCGCTCCCTAAACCGGGAAAGGACTGACGTTGTGCGCGGTGTCAAACCCGTTCGGTTTAACACCGCTTCACGTCACGGTTGCGCTCGACCATGTTCGTCCATTATGGCCGCAAGATTATGAATTTGGTTCGGAGCGAACACCGTAATACCGTGGCGGCGAAGTAATGCCGCGGCGATCCCCTCACCCGTATGACGGCGCCCGGTAAAACTTCCATCATATATGAAAGCACTACCACAAGACGGACTGCCGTCGATCAGCAGCGCGAAGCGGCAACCCTGATCGACTGCTAGTTTCAGCGCCGCGCCAGCCCCCTGAACGAAGGCCGAGGTGATATCCGCCCCACCTATGTCAACTACCCGACCACGACCTTCCAGCACGTCCCGTCCGTCAAGGGTATCGGCGATCTCCGCTGGCAGGCGCGGTGTCGGCAGGCCGCCCAACGCCTCGGGACAGACCGCCACCACGCGGCCTTCACGACGCCAGCGACTAAACGCATCATCATAAAGCGTCTTGGCCGTTCCGTCGTACCGCACCGGTCTGCCAAGGAGGCAGGCGCTGACGAGGAGCTTGGGAGGTTCGACCATGGCAACATCATATCAGGATCGAGCCGCATGTCATCGCTGTGCGGCGGCAAGCGGTGCCGGCGCTCGGCGACATTCGTAGCCGCTTACCAGACGCTACGTCGTCTTCAAAACATCCCAAGAAACGGTGAGTTTCGGGAAGGCGTTTCCGTTCCCGATCAACGATGGTGAAACGCCCCCCCCCCCCACCGGCGACTCTAATCCATTCCAAGACTGTTGACTCCGTGTAACCCTAGAGTTACCCATGTAACCCTAGGGTTACCAAGGGAGCGCGCATATGCAATCGATCGTCGCCGAACGTGCGGAGCGTTTGTCGAAGCACAGAGCGATAGCCGCCATCATTATGGGCACAATTCTAGCAGCAACGCAGACGCAGCGCATGGACGCGAGTGGGGCCGGTCCGATCACTTGGATCATTACCGGCGTTGTCGTTGCGATCTTCCTGCTGTGGGCAAGCGGTCTATTCCGCAACACCGCGTTGCGCGGCATTCTCAACGATGAGGGAAGCGACGTTAGCAGACGGCGCTCATTGATGATCGGCTTCTGGAATATGCTCGCCACAGCCGTGGTTTGCTACATTCTGACATACGTAAAAGATTATGGGCCGCGAGACGCCATCCAGATAATTATGTCCGTGGGCATCTGTTCTGCTCTGATAAGCTTTGGGGTCGCGGAACGTGTTTCGGCGCGTCAATGACCGAGCGTTTACTGAACGCGCTTCGCGCAGAACGGGAGCGCCTAAGCTTGACCCAAGCGGATCTCGCAGAGCGCGTCGGTGTATCTCGTAAGACGATCAATACCATTGAGAACTTGGTCTTTTCGCCCTCCGCGTTGCTGGCGCTGAAGATCGCTCGCAATCTCGACAAGCGGGTGGAAGACCTGTTCTGGATTAGCGGCGAGGAGTAAAGGAGCTTTCGCAAAAGGATGGTGAATTGGGAATCGTAGCAGCGAGCGGAGAACGCCTCCCTTTAGTGCCGATCATGGCTTATGACGGCGTATGTCCCCGTTACCCATTCGTGACACTTAAGTCCTAGTCACTGGAGCTTCGTCCGGCTTGGGCCGTGCTGCGGCTCTGCATTTGGCGGAAACGTACCGGGCCAAACCGCGCATAGTTGGGCGACGAGCGAACAACCTCGAAGCTTTGCGACACGAAATTCGGACCAAATTCGATGTGTCCTGTGAGGCCATTGTAGCCGACCAAAGCACGACAGATGGACGGCGGCTCATCGCTACCCGTGTCGCCGAACTGGAAGCAACTGCGGCTTTGCTCGCGGCCGGCGTAACCACCGTTGGACTTTTCGATGCAGATCGGATGGCAGATTATAACGGGGTGATCGACACGGTGGCACTGATACGACCCGACCATGCTCATTACCTCCCCCGTCAAACCGCGATATCTATAAGCTCCGACAGGGTTGCGACCAATCGATCCGGCTTTCCCAAAAAACGAATGGTGACTGGTGCGGGCGGCTACCCAGGGATGGTTGAGCGGGAAAGTGAGTGCATTCCCGAGACCCGTCTCGACCGCCGAAACGGGAAACAATCGGCGTCCGTGTCGATCGATGACAAGCGGGTATTAAGCGACCTTCCGCTTGTAGGTGGCGTCCGATTTCCAAGGCGCCAGTTCGACCAGCCACCAATCGGGTCTAGCGTTAAATCGGAGCGGAAGCTCTCCGGAGCCGATGCCTCCCGTGACGATCGTAACGCGACGAGGCTCAACGATACGGCCACAGCTATATTTCTGATCGTAGAGTCGTCGCCCACGCGAGTATTGCACTATTGGGCCTACCACAGGAGCGACCAACTGTCCGCAATGAGTATGCCCTGCAAAAAGAACGGTCATGTTCTTTGGCATATCAGGTGCCAAGTCCGGAGAGTGTGTGAAAGCAATCGGTATGCCGCCCAGCTTAGCGGCCCGCTGAGCGGAACGAGCGATGTTGTCGTGACCCGAAAATCGATCGTCTATTCCGACGATCGTGATCGCTCCGCGTCTGATCGCATCATTCTCCAAGACGAAAACGCCTGCGCTCCGAAGACTTGACCGAACGGCTTCAGGATCAGTCCAGTGATCGTGATTGCCCAGAACGGCGAATACACCACCTGGCGCGCGCAACGAAGCAAGCGGTGCGAGATCCAGTGCACGACGGGCAGTGCCTTTGTAACTCTCGCCAATAACGAAGTCTCCAGCAAGGAGTACGATATCCGGATGGGCTTCGTTCACAGCATCGACGATACTACGTAACCGCTTCGGACGCATAACAAGATTGCCGACATGAATATCTGACAGCAGCGCGATCCGCACCGGTTCGGTGCCCTTAGGCAAGGCGTACAACCGAATGGTGGCAGTACGCGTGACCGGGAAAGACATCGCATTGTGAAGGCCAACGCAGCCAGTGACAAGAAGCCCCACGGTCAACGCCAGCGCACAAGATATCAACCTGTACGTCCGTCGTCGCATCTCGTTCGACTCCATTGTGAGTTTCGGCTCATAGGGCAATACGCATTCGCCTTGAAAGCGAGATCCGGCTTTCCCAAAAACGAACCCACCACGGGCTAGCTTCCCTAACGATGCTGCTGTCATCCTCTCGGATCGCCACGCGGAGCGCCCCGCATTCGGTGTAAACCATCCGAGCTTTGCAGTAGTAGACCCAGTAGCGGTCATTCCTGGCGAATATTCGCATCCCCAACTTCTGCCGTTCATTTACCTGTGCATCATCGAACTGCGGCGCCGCTGGAACGGCGAGAATTTCGGCATTTCTGCCTCGCAGCTTCAAGGATCGAAATGATCAAAAGCGGCTACCGCCGATGGCGTCACAACCGTTCGGGCCTGTTAAGAAACTGCTCGGCTGGGTTGATCGCGGGGTGCCGCATTATCCGGACGAGGCTCAAATCAAATCCGACATCGAACCCCATCTATCGCACGATCGCGAGCGTGTGCGGGCCTCGCGTCACCGGGATCGAGTGGCGCGTCTTGACCATTTCGACCCGCTCCGGATCGAGCGGGTCGCCTTCAATGCGCCAGAAGTCGATGGAGCCCCTAGCGCGCGGATCGTCGAACTGACTAAAGACCGTCACGGCAACAAAGCGGCTGCTGTTGTCGAAGACGGCCATTTCGGGGAGGGCGCCGTCAAAGGCGTAATCTCCAACCCGCTTCAGACGGCCCGTCTGCGGATCCAATCGAATGAGCGACATCGAGGCGTAGCGGGTCATGTCGGCGTCGCCGGGTCGCGGCGTGCTGCGCTCCAAGTTCGCCGTAATCACGAAGCGGCCGTCCGGGCTTACGTCCATGCCCTCGGGGATCACGCCCGTCTCGACCCGATCGACGAAGCGATGCCGAGGCTGGTTGTCAGCGTCGATCGACGCCGCAACGCGGTAACTGTCGACCGAGCCACGCGGGGCCCCGCTGAACTCGAGATTGAAGTCCGCCGAAGCGTAGCTGCCGTTGACCAAGACGTGACGAGCGTCGGGGGTGAAGCGAACCAGATAGGAGTCCTTCTCGACGGTGAGCGTATTGCCCCAGCGGGAAAGGGAAATATCGCCGTTCGCGGTTGTCGCAAAGCGTACGAACGAAAGCTGCGCGTTCGACACGTCAACGAGAGCCAACACTGGCTCGCGCGGGTGGAAGGCCGCTGCGATGATCGTCGCGCCCGGTTTCCAATCCGGCAACGTCGGCGTCATGGCGGCCGAGAGACGCCCCGCCGCCAGCTTGTACAAGGCGATCGGCGGCGTACCTGATTTCGCACGGTGCGTGATCGCAACCAGGGTCCCGGTCGGGTCAATCGCGACAGCCAATGGCGCCTCAAAGCCCTCGACCCGTTGAACTATGAGCGGCTTTTCCGGCTGCCTCAGATCGACAAGCGAAATAAGACGTCCCGCCCCTAATTGCGACAGGCGCGTCGTCGCCGCGCTTCGCCTCGCGCCTACGGTTTCGATCACTACCGCGTAACGTCCATCGGGGGTAACCGCGACGGAAGACGGTGGCCCCGCGACGGAGTTGCTGACGGCTACCTCGACGGCGCGGTAATCAGCATTCCGGCCGTCGAGCCGGACGACGGAGAGTGCGTCCGGGCCGACCGCGGGTCCAAGCAGATCGTCCTTATAGGCAGAAGGCAGCATGTCAGCATCCGACACGGACACAAGTAGCCGTCCCTCGAAGCGTGGCGGGGCCCTCGAAGCAGAGGGTTCAGCGGTTTGTGCGACAACCGGCACAGCGAGGCACAGCGTGACCGATGACAGTAAAGCGACGATCTTCATATTTTGGCTCCTCGGCATCTAGGACTGCGGTGCGTGTGGGTCACTCTAAGATACCGCCGCACCGGCGGATTTTACGGAGCTGCCGCTAGGCGAGCTGTGAGCTGTCGATGGGCGGCGCCCCACGAGCGAGACGTCACCGATCACCTTGGGTTTACCCTCGGACGTCCGCGCTCCCGAACGCGATCTGGTTGCGCGCGGCTGAATCGAACAGGCCGTACAGGAACGGCTGTTGACCACCGCTGACGTCGTCGAGCGCAGTGCGGTGATTGAGTGGCAGGACCAGGTCGAGCGATGCGGCATTGTCGGTGACCTGTTCGGCCCGGCTGACGCCCATCAGCGTGGAGGCAACGGCCGGCCGGCCGACGACCCAGGCTAAGGCGACCCGCGCCGGCGTTTCGCCCATCTCTCCGGCGACGCGCGTCAACACGTCGACAGTCTGCCAGTTGCGCTCGGTGAACAACGTGCCCCCGAACGGATTGTCGCCATCAAGCCGCTTGTCATCGGCCGGCCGGGCTTCTTCTTCGACCGCGCCCTGATTCGGCACGCCGCCCGTCGCCTTCGGTCCTGCCTCGACCGTGGCACGGTCGCACTTGCCGGTGAGCAAGCCATAAGGGAGCGGGCTCCACGGCACAGCCCGAGGCCGGCCGAGCGCGCCAGCGGTACATGCTCGGTCTCCACCGCCCGTTCGACCATTGAATAGAAATACTGCAACCCGACGGGGCCGGGCTGACCTTGGGTTTGCACGAGCGTCGCGACCTCGGCGACGTACCAAGCAGGAGTATTGGACATGCCCTAGTACCGGATGTTCCCCGCCGTGACGAGGTTGGTCATCGTTCGCAGAAGCTCCTCGGCCGGGGTCAAGCCATCCCAGATGTACACCCAGTAAAGGTCGATGAAGTCCGTCCGCAAACGACCAAGCGAGCCGTCAACCGAAGCCATGACCTGACGCGCGCCGTTGCCGCCGGCATGGAACCCACACCCGTCAGCGAACCCCGACTTGCTCGCGATCACCGTCCTGTCACGCAGGCGCCGCTCGGCGACGAACGTGCCAACCATCTCCTCCGACCGCCCGCCGGCATAGACATCAGCAGTGTCGATGAAGTTCCCGCCCAGCTCGGTATAGCGATCAAGCACGGCACGGTTGCCGGCTTCGTCGAGACCCAAACGCAGGGTGCCGAACGTCATGGTGCCGAGCGCCAGGGGACTGACGAGCAGACCGGAGCGGCCGAGCGGGCGATAAGTTTCGAGGTTCATAGAGAGCGTCCTTAGAAAACCGCTTGACGCCAAGATGGACACGATAGCCGCGTACGATTAGGCGGTGGCAGGCGCATGGGTCGCTGAAGTATATTCAGCAATCGATAGCGATCTATGGTCAGGCCTCGCGGTATTTGCTTCGATCGTCGAGGCCGGCAGCTTCGCGCAGGCCGCTACCCGGCTTGGCTTACCGGCCTCCGCCCTCAGCCACGCGATGCGATCGGTCGAGACGAAGCTCGGCGTTCGTCTGCTAGGTCGAACCACGCGGTCGCTGTCGCCGACCTGCGCCAGTCGGCAGACTCACGATGCTCGACCTTGGTAAGCACGGATAATCGACTTCAAGTCTTCGCAAGATAGCACTCGCCGTTTCGAGTGTGGTCAGTCCTCATGTCGCTGGTGCCTAGGATGTCGAGATAGGCACGTGACATGAGCTTTAGTTGCGCACGAAAGGCAGGCAGGCGCTCGATCGTCCCGTCCTGTTCGAACAGGACGCGGGTACCTCCGGTCACGACCGCGACCCAGCTGAACACGATGGTGTCGAGCGTTTCGGGTTGGCCGCCATGCGCATGTTCCAGGAGGCCGCGCACCGCCTGATGCAGCCGGGCAAGCATGGCAGCGCCCAAGTCCTGCATGTCGAGCTCGGTCGAGGCGTGATACAAAGCTCGCGATACCGCGACATCGCCGGCCTTCGCGTCGATATACGCATCGACGAACAGATCAGCGCAATCGGCCAGCGACATTCCACCATGCACGCGGCAGGCTCGTTCAACGGCTTCGCCGGCCTTGTCGAGGTGCCGACCAACCAGGGCATAGAGCAGCGCCTCTTTCCCCGGGAAATACTGGTACAGCGTTCCGATCGATACCCCCGCCTTCTCGGCGATGCGGTTCGTCGTCAACGCCCTAGCGCCGCCCTGCAGCAAAACCTGAATGGTCGCCTCGAAAATGGCCTCGATTGTCGCCTGTGAGCGCGCCTGTATCGGCATTTTCCGCGGCTTCAGCTTGGCCGGTGATCGTGCCGTCATATGCGAGTACAATGTGTGAGCATTTGCTCATATGTCTTGAGAGGGGATACGTTTGCAACAAAGGATGAATATGACTGACACCAACGTTCGCGGCGCGCTTGCAATAGCGCAGGATTATGTCCGTTTCATCGAGACCGGAGATCGTGACGGTATTGCCCGGTCTCTGGCCGATAATGTCGAGCAGATATTTCCAATCTCGGTCGAAGCGAGCGGAGATCCAATGGGCATCTTCTCCGGCAAGGAGGAAGTCGTCGATTATACCTACGGGTTGTTCCGCAAGTTCAGTGGACTTTGGTGGCCCAGTCCGGAATGGAGCGAATCGGTCGATCGTAAGCGCGCGTTCTTCGAAGCACGCGGGAGCGCGACGGTTGCACACTCGGGCGTTCCATACAGCAACGTCTACATCACCCGCTTCGATGTGGAGAACGGCCTCATCACGCGAATAGCGGAGTACGCCAACGCCAACCTGTATGTGTCGCTCGGTATCGAACCCACGCCGACCGAGATTAAGGCTGTGGAGCGCGTCCAGGCACGGCGCTAGGCCAGGGCGGCCGCTGTCGACACAGCGGCCCTTTCGATGTGAACCGGGCCGGCTTGGCCAGCCCGGTTCGATGCCGATTAGTTGACGCGGGCGTTAAGCAGGTCTTCCAGACCGATGCGGCGGAACATCTCGGCGCGGACCCGATCGGACATGGCGTTGACGATCTCCGCGCCGTCCTGCGACGGATCGATGTGGACACGGAACGGGCGCTTGCCGTGGGCGGTATCGACGACCGTGACGATGGCGCGAGCGACATCGGCGGCATCGGCATCCGCAGGCTCCAGACCAGCCAGACCCTTCATCGCCGTGTCCGGGATATCGGCACCCGGACCCTCGGCATACTCTGCCGCGCGCACCTCATCGGCGGGCTTGCCGCTGTGGGTGAAGTGATTGGTGCCGCTGGTGAAGGCACCAGGCACGATAATCGAGGTTTCCACGCCCCACCGGGCCAGCTCGCCGGCATAACTGACCGCCAGGCTATCCATCGCGGCCTTCGCTGCGAAATAGGGAGAGAGATAGGGCGGCGTACCGCCACGGGCGCTGCTAGACGACACCCAGAGCACCAGGCCCTTGCCCTGCTTGCGCAGCTGCGGGAGCGCGGCGCGGTTAACCCGCTGCGTCGACAGCACGTTGATGTCGTAGAGGTCGGCGAACTGTTCCGGCGTGAAGGCCTCGGCCGGGCCGAAACTCATATGCCCCGCATTTTGGATGACGACATCGAGGCGGCCGCAATCGGCGATGATCTGGGCAATTCCGGCTTCGACCGAGGCATCGGACTGAACGTCCAGCTCGACCGCGCGCAGATCGACACCGTGTTCGGCGGCATAAGTGGCGACCGCTTCGACCTGCGGTGCATTGCGCCCTGTGGTGGCCCGCATTCCAGCAAAGACGGTGTGACCGGCCAGGGCGAGCTGGCGAGCGGTGAGCGCGCCGAAGCCGCTGGAAGCGCCGGTGACGATGATGATCTGCTTGGTCATAATGGTTTCTTCCCGTGTCAGGATGGTTGAAGAGATGTCCGGGGAGGAGGCTGGTTCAGATCATGCCGCCATTGGCGCGCAGCACCTGACCGTTGATCCAGCCGCCATCAGGGCCGGTGAGAAAGGCGACGGCGCAGGCGATGTCTTCCGGTGTGCCGAGACGTTCGAGCGGGTTCATCTTGGACATGCGCTCGATCAGCTCGGGCGACTTGCCATCGAGGAACAGCGCGGTCGTCGTAGGTCCGGGAGCGACCGCGTTGACGGTGATCGACCGGCCGCGCAGTTCCTTGGACATCACCGCCGTCATGGCTTCGACCGCTGCCTTGGTGGCGACATAGACACCGTAGGTTTCCAGGCGGAGGCCGACGACGGTGGTGGAGAAGTTGACGATCCGGCCGCCGTCACGCAGGCGCTTGCCGGCTTCGCGCAGCGTGTTGAACGTGCCTTTGAGGTTGATCGCGATCTGGCTATCGAAGAGCGCGTCGTCGCTGTCGGCGATGCTTGCCAGCTTCATGATGCCGGCATTGTTGACCAGCACATCGACACCGCCGAAGGCCGCCTCGGCACTCTCGAACATGCGGGCGACTGCCGCGGCATCGCTCACGTCCGCTTGTGCAGTGATGGCGCGGCCACCAGCGGCTTCGATCCTGGCGACCACGTCTTCGGCCGATTTCAGGCTGCCTGCATAGTTGACGATGACGGTGAAGCCGTCCTGACCGAGGCGCTGCGCGATACTGGCCCCGATGCCGCGCGATGCGCCGGTGACGATTGCGACCTTGCCGTTCTGTTCGATGCTCATGGTCTGTCTCCTGTTCGATCCCGACCGCTGCGGTTGGGCATGGAGACTATTTGGCTGATGACAGGGCGCAGATAATCACCCAAGAACGAGCATCACTGTTCGTGCAACACAAACAATGAGGGAGCAGGTTTGGACCGGATCGATGTCATGCGGCTGTTCGTGCGGATCGTTGAGCGCCGCAGCTTCACAGTCGCAGCGCAGGATATCGGCGTCCCCCGCTCGACCGTAACGCAGGTGATCAAACAACTGGAGGAGCGGCTTGGCGTGCGACTGCTTCAGCGCACGACCCGGGTCGTCAGCCCGACTTTGGACGGGGAGGCTTATGCGCGCCGGTGTATCGCTATTCTGGCAGAGATTGAGAATGCGGAGGGCGCGTTCGGCGGGGCGAAGCCGAAAGGCGTTTTACGCATCGAGGTGCAGGGCGCTATCGCCCGGCATTTTCTGTTGCCCGGACTACCGGATTTCCTCGCCATGTACCCCGATCTTGAAATCATTATGAGCGAGGGCGAGCGTTGGGTTGATGTGGTGCGGGAAGGCATCGACGTTGTGTTGCGTTACGGGCAGCTGGCTGACAGCGACATGATCGCGCGCCGGGTAATGGTGATGCACCGGATGACCTGTGCCACACCAGCCTATCTTGAACGGTTCGGCAAGCCCGAGGGAATCGATGATCTTGAGGGCCACCGCATGATCGGCCTGCGCTCGCTCACGACCGGGCAGCTTGCTCCGCTCCAGTTCGCCATTCGCGACGACTACCGCACGATCACTTTGCCAGCACCCGTTTCAGTTACCGGCACCGAAAGCTATCTCGCGACGGCGCTGCTCGGCTTCGGCATATTTCAGGTGCCGCACTTCCATGCGAAGAAGCACCTCGCTACAGGCGCTCTCCTGCCGATACTGCCGGACAACCTGCCGCCATCGGTGCCTGTTTCCCTGCTCTATCCGCCCAGCCGGCAGCTCTCCCCCCGGGTCCGTGTGTTCATGGATTGGGCGACCCGGCGGCTTGGTAACGAGGGAAGCTAGAAAGGTGGTGCTGTCATAACCGGTCGATTTCAACGCTGCAGCCTGATGCATGGTTTTCTCCAAGTTCCGAGGTGTCAGAAGCCTGTTTCGAAATGTCTGCTACGGGATCGATGATTTAGACGCACCGAAGCCCACATTGCCGCTGCTGTACCGCTCCCCGTTCGCGATGAAGAAGCGTCCGCTTCTGCCATCTGAACACGCGAAAGCAGCCAGGCCGTGACCCACCATTGGCAGGCCTCCGAAACCCCTATTCCGCCACATAACGAATGTCCGCTTGTCGCTTCCGCTCCCCCCAAGGCGGCCGGGCTGCTTCCACCAATAGCGGACGTCGGGCGATGCGACCAAGGCGACGAACCTCGTTGCCCCTCCCCCGTCGCCCCGGTCCTGTGTGCGGTCACTGGCGGCAAACCGGCACTGCGGTCGTGACCGACATGCGGGCGCGTATGCAGCACTAGCATCCCCCGCCCCGCCTTCACCAAAGCACTCCACCCCCCGAACCTTGCGACCGTAACGATATCCGCATACCCCCGCCCCGCGACATCGCCCCGGGGGAAACACGCGTGATCCAGACCGTCCAGACGACCGCCTTCACCGACCAGAAACCCGGAACGTCCGGCCTGCGCAAGAAGGTCCGCATCTTCGCGCAACCGCATTATGCCGAGAACTTCATCCAGTCCGTGTTCGACAGCCTCGCCGACTTCGCGGGCGAAACGCTCGTCATCGGTGGAGACGGCCGCTACCTGAACCGCGAAGTGATCCAGACCGCGATCCGCATGGCCGCCGCCAACGGGTTCGGCACGGTGCTCGTCGGCCGCGGCGGCATCCTGTCCACCCCCGCCGCCTCGCACATGATCCGCCTGCACAAGGCGTATGGCGGCCTCATCCTGTCGGCCAGCCACAACCCCGGCGGCCCGGACGAGGATTTCGGCATCAAGTACAATATCGGCAACGGCGGCCCCGCGCCCGAGGCGATCACCGACGCCATCTACGCGCGGACCAAGACGATCGACCGGTACCTGACGCTCGACACGCCCGACGTCGATCTCGACCGCGACGGCGAAACGCTGGTCGGCACCACGCGCGTCCGGGTCGTCGATCCGGTCGCCGCCTATGCCGACCTGATGGAAACGCTGTTCGATTTCCCCGCGATCCGCGCGATGATGGCGTCCGGCACCCGGCTGTCATTCGATGCGATGCACGCGGTCACCGGCCCCTACGCCACCGAAATCCTCGAACGCCGGCTCGGCGCGGCCCCCGGCACGGTCGTCAACGGCACGCCACTCCCCGATTTCGGCGGCCACCATCCGGACCCCAACCTCGTCCACGCGCACGAACTCCACGCCCGCATGATGGCCCCCGACGCGCCCGATTTCGGCGCCGCGTCGGACGGCGACGGCGACCGCAACCTCATCATCGGCCGCAACATCTTCGTCACCCCCTCCGACTCGCTGGCACTGCTCGCCGCCAACGCCCACCTCGCGCCGGCTTACGCGAAGGGCCTCGCCGGCATCGCGCGCTCGATGCCGACCAGCCAGGCCGCCGACCGCGTTGCCGCCGCCCTCGGCATCCCCGCGTACGAAACGCCCACCGGCTGGAAATTCTTCGGCACGCTGCTCGACGCCGGCCTCGCCACGATCTGCGGCGAGGAAAGCGCCGGCACCGGCTCCGACCATGTCCGCGAGAAAGACGGCCTCTGGGCGGTCCTCCTCTGGCTCAACATCCTCGCCGTCCGCCGGCAAAGCATGGTCGAGATCGTCCACGACCACTGGTCGCTGTTCGGCCGCAACTATTATGCCCGCCACGATTACGAGGGCGTCCCCACCGCCGGCGCCGACGCGCTGATGGCGGCGTTGCGCGCGCAACTCGACACGCTGCCGGGCACGACCGTCGAGGGCCTCACCGTCACCGCGGCGGACGACTTCGCCTACACCGACCCGACCGACGGCTCGGTCAGCCTGAAACAGGGCGTCCGCATCCTGTTCGACGGCGGCTCCCGCATCGTGTTCCGCCTCTCCGGCACCGGCACCGAAGGCGCCACGCTCCGCCTCTACCTCGAACGCTACGAACCCAATGACGGCAAACTCGACCACAGCGTGGCCGAAGCCCTAGCCCCCCTCATCACCGCCGCCGAGAAACTGGCGAGCATCAAGACCCACACCGGCCGCACCGAACCCGACGTCATCACCTAACTCCCTCCCCCCACCGGGGGGAGGGCCGGGGTGGGGGGCTTAGGCCAGACAGCCCCCCAACCCAAACGCCACGGAAAAGCCCTCTCCCCTCCGGGGAGAGGGTTGGGAGAGGGGAACAACGCCCACGGCAAGGTCCCACCAAGCCACACCCTCCTCCCCACCCCTCCCCCCGGTGGGTGGAGGGAGCCTGCCCCACCAAGCAAAACCGAAGCGCCCCAACGCTCGCGCCAGTCCACCCCACCCTTTCCGCGTGCAACGCCGCCCCGCCTGCCGTAAAGGAAACGGATATGGAAAAGCCCCGCCTCGTTCTCCGCGCGCCTGCCGCTGCCGTCGTTCCCGCCGACGTGGTCACCCCGGTCCCGCCGGTCGTCACCACCGCGATCGCGCGCAAGCTGTGCCTGCAGGCCACCTACAACAAGACGTCGATCCGCATTGCGCCGCACGTCCTGTACACCCGCCACGACGATCCGATCCTTGACGCGGTCGTGCTGGAACGCGACGGCGCGAAGCCCAAACTGATCAAGCTCGGCGCCTTCCGCCTCTCCGGCCTGACCGACCTGGCGCTCACGTCCTTCCCCTTCACCCGCCATCCGCAGTTCGACGCCGACAACCCGGCCTACGGCGAAAACGTCATCCTGATGGCGACGCCGAACTAGGCGATCGCCCAGGTCCACGGCGGGCCCGGCCACGCTTAACCGGTTGTTGACGCCCGTCGACTAACCCGGACGCGTGGCAAGATCCGAACTCCCGATCGTTGCAGTCCTGGCCGTGGCGGCCGTCGTCGGCGGGGCGGTCGGCTACGCGTCGCTCCCGGCCTCGCCCGCCGAGGCCGACGCGCCCACGTACACGCCCATGCCCACTGCCACGTCCACGCCGATCCGCAGGCTGGCCATCACGACCGGCATCGTCCGGCAAAGGCCGCCCCAACCCGGCGACCGCTGGGGCGGCTGCAACAGCGCTCGCGCCGCCGGCACCGCACCGCTCTACCGCGGCGAACCGGGTTACCGCGAGGGGATGGACGGGGACGGCGACGGCATTGCCTGCGAACCGATCCCCTGACGCCTCAGCCCGGCCTCAGCCCTCGCAAGCCTTGATCGCCGCCGGCTCCGGCCGGGCCCCGCGTGCCTCGTACATCGCCAGATACCCGCCCGCCGACGGCATCGGCCGGCGCTCCACGCGGACATAGCCCACCGCAGCGAATTCGCAGTCGAGCAGCGCCGGCGGCGTCCCGTGGTTCTGCGTCGGACGGTCGGCATCGACCACAACCACCCGCCCCCCGGCGCGCAGCGAAGGCCGCAAATGCCACAGGAATTCGTAGGGCGACGCGATCTCGTGATACATGTGGACCAGGAACACCCGGTCGAAACTGTTCTCGGGCAGCTTGGGATCGGCCGGCGTGCCCAGCTTCACGCTCACCATGTCCAGCGCCTCGCGCGTCACGCGTTCGGCCAGCTTGTCGCGCACCGCGGGCAGGATATCCTCGGCCAGCACGCGCCCGTCGGGGCCCACGCGCTGCGCCAGGCGGATCGTGTAATATCCCTCGCCCGCGCCGATATCGGCGACCGTCATGCCCTTGCGCACGCCGCTATAGTCCATGACCGTCCCCGCCTCGCGCAGCCGGTCGCGTTCCTCCTCGTTCGACCAGCGGTCGGACACGATCGCCGCCACCGGGCGGTGCGCGGTCGGGAATTCGGACGGCTTCACCTTCGTGTCGCCCGCGGCCGGCGGGCTCGCCGCACCGCATGCCGCGACCATCAGCAACAGGCCCAGGCTTGCGGTCGTCCGCATCACTCCACGTCCTCCACGTCCACTTCCTCGCCCGTCACGCGCTGCGACAGGGCCGCCGCCATGAACTTGTCGAGATCGCCGTCCAGCACGTCGCCCGGCGCGGTCGACGTCACGCCGGTGCGCAGGTCCTTCACCAGCTGATAGGGTTGCAGCACATAGGACCGGATCTGGTGGCCCCAGCCGATCTCCGTCTTGGCGGCATAGCCCTCGTCGGCCGCCGCCTCGCGGATCGCCAGCTCGCGCTCGTACATCCGGGCCTTCAGCTGCTTCAGCGCCTCGGCCTTGTTCTTGTGCTGCGACCGCTGGTTCTGGCACGCCACGATGATCCCGGTCGGGATATGGGTGATGCGCACCGCGGAATCGGTCGTGTTCACATGCTGCCCGCCCGACCCGGACGCGCGGTACGTGTCGATCTTCAGGTCCTTGTCCAGCACCTCGATGTCGATGTCGTCGTCGACCTCCGGATACACCCAGACGCTGGCGAAGCTCGTGTGGCGCCGCGCCGCGCTGTCGTACGGGCTGATCCGCACCAGCCGATGCACGCCGCTCTCGGTCTTGGCGTAGCCATAGGCATTCTCGCCCTTCACCAGGATCGTGGCGGACTTGATCCCCGCCTGCTCGCCCGCATGATGGTCGATCAGTTCGACCTTCAGGCCGCGCCGCTCGGCCCAGCGCGTGTACATGCGGCTCAGCATCCCCGCCCAGTCCTGGCTCTCGGTCCCGCCCGCGCCGGCGTTCACCTCGATATAGCTGTTGTTGGCATCCGCCTCGCCCGCCAGCAGCGCGGTGACCTTGTCGCGCTCGGCGCGCTCGGCCAGGGCGGCCAGGCTCGCGACGCCGTCGTCGACCATCGCGCCGTCGCCCTCGGCCTCCGCCATCTCGATCAGCTCGCTGGTATCGGCCAGCTCGCCCTCGATCGCGCGCGTCGCGTTGACGGCCTCGTCCAGCCGGCGGCGTTCGCGCATCACCTCCTGCGCGGCCTTCGGGTCGTTCCACAACGTCGGGTCCTCGACGCGGTTGTTCAGCTCCTCCAGCCGCCGCAGCGCCCGGTCCCAGTCCAGGAAACGGCGCAACAACGCCAATGCGGCATTGATCTGGTCGGCGTGGGCTTGCGCTTCGGCGCGCATGACGATTCTCCGGTACGGTCGCGGCCGCCCCATCGGGACCGCCGCGCAATCCCAAGCAAATAGGGGACATGCACGCCGTTCCGCAACCCGCGACGTGGCGCGCCCGCTTTCCGGCTGGCGTATCGCCCGGAACATATTAGGATCACCGCAATATTCCGGGGGGGTTTGTCATGCGGTATCGGCGTTCGGGTGTCGTGTTGTCTGTCGCGGCTTTGTTGTCCGCGTGCGGCGGCGGCGGCGGCGCACCCGTCACCGGCGGCACGGCGCCCACTTCGACGCCAACGCCGACCCCCACGCCCACGCCCACCCCGACCCCGGTCGCCTCCACCGGCTGCTCGCTGCGCGAACGGCAGGACTGGGCCGCGGCACAGCTGCGCGAATGGTATCTGTTCCCCGAAACGCTGCCGGCCAGCCTCGATCCCACGCCCTACAGCTCGGTCGATACCTATGTCGACGCGCTCACCGCCACCGCGCGCGGCCAGCGCCGCGACCGCTATTTCACCTACCTCACCTCAATCAAGGGCGAGGACGCGTTCTACGCCACCGGGTCTAGCGCCGGGTTCGGCTTCCGCCTGTCGGGCGATACCGCCGCGCGCCGCCTGTTCATCGCCGAAACCTTCGAAGGCACGCCGGCGGCCGGCGGCGGCATCGAACGCGGCGACGAAATCCTTGCCATCGGGTCTGGCGATACGCCGCTCCGCCCGGTCCGCGAATATTACAACTTCGGCGGGGCCGATCCGATCGGCGTCGCGCTCGGGCCGAACACGCCCGGCCTCGTCCGCACGCTCCAGGTCACTGGCCCGGCCGGAACGCGCCTCGTCACGCTGACCAAGACGGAATATGACATAGCGCCCGTCTCCAGCCGCTACGGCGCAAAAATCCTCAACGACGGCGACCGCCGCGTCGGCTACGTCAACCTGCGCACCTTCATCTCCAGCGCCGATCCCGCGCTTCGCACCGCCTTCGCCAATTTCCGGGCACAGGGCATCACCGACATCATCGTCGACATGCGCTACAATGGCGGCGGGCTCATCTCGGTCGCCGAAAACCTCGTCGATCTGCTCGGCCGCGACCGGACCGTCAGCGATGTGCAGGGCTACACCGCCTTCCGCCCGGAAAAGGCTACCAACGACACCGTCCGCTATTTCCGCACGGTGGCCGAATCGGTCGCCCCGACGCGCGTCGCGTTCATCGGCACGGGCGGCACCGCGTCGGCCAGCGAACTCGTCATCAACGCCTTCACGCCCTATTTGCGCAACCGCGCCGCGCTGATCGGCGGCAACACCTACGGCAAGCCGGTCGGCCAGATCGCGCTCGATCGCCCGGCCTGCGACGATCGGCTCCGCGTGGTCGCCATCGCGGTCCAGAACAGCGCGCGCTCCGCCGCCTATTATGACGGCCTCGCCACGACGGTGGAGGCCAGCTGCGCCGCCAACGACGACATCGCCTTCCCGATGGGCGACCCCCGCGAATCAAGCACCGCTCGCGCGCTCGACTTCCTCGCCGGCCGCCCCTGCACCCGCATCACCGCCGCGACCGCCAGCGGCATCGGTTCACGCAGCCTCGCCACCGACCGCGAACTCCTGATCCCCGCAAAACCCGACACCGCCCAACGCGAGGTCCCCGGCCTGTTCTGATACGCCGCCGCCTCCAAACCCCGGCCAGTTCAAGCGCCACCCTCCGTTCGGTTCGAGCCTGTCGAGAACCCGGCGCAGTTCTCGACAAGCTCGAACCGAACGGAGGATGGATCCGGTCCCGCCGCCACTCCCCAACCCAAGCTCCACCACACCCGCATTGTCCGCCCGCGCCGATCCCCCTAGACACGTCACCGCACCCCGCGCCCCTCTTCGACAAGGACATCGCGTGACCGTTATCCGCCGTCTCGGCATCGGCCTGCTCGCCGTCCTCGCCTTGCTCTTCGTCTTCGCGCGCTACCCGGCCTGGGGCGGCGACCGCCTCGTGGTCGCCGCGCGCACCAATTTCCACAAGGGGCCCTACACCGCCTATGCCCAGCCCTGGGGCGGCGACGCGGACCCGCTCTACCGCTATTGGGCGACCTATGCGGACACGATGCGGATCGACCCCGCGCGCTTCCCGAACAACACCGCGATGCACTGGCGCTGGCCGCCGCACGCGCCGCGCGGTGCCGGCGTCTGGGCCTATGACTTCATCGCCTACGGCAATTACGACGGCGGCCCGCCCGAAACGCCCGTGCCCCCGCGCCAGATCGACCGCATCCGCACGCTGCGCCACGATTTCGCCTGGACCAGCACCGGCCTCGGCCGCGCCAACGTCCTCACCGAATTCTACCTGCGCTCCGATCCGGCCGACAGCGAATCCAAGCTGCTCGAAATCGGCTTCCTCCTCTCCGCCCCGCCCCGCACGATCGCCTTCGCCGACAGCGGCAAGCCCATCGGCCAGTACCGCGACGCCGCCGGGCGCGAATGGAAAGCATCGCTCAACGAGAAATACGTCCTGTTCCTGCCCACGGACAACGCCCCGGTCGCCAAGGGCACGCTCGACATCCTCGCCGCGCTCCGCTGGCTGAAGGCGCAAAAGCTCGTCACCGGCACCGAATGGTTCACCGGCATCGCGATTGGCGCCGAACCCATGGCCGGCTTCGGCCACCTCCAGATCGACCGCTGGAAGGTCGAGTACGAGTAACCGCTCGGTCGGCGCCCCCCAAATCCGTTCGGTTCGAGCTTGTCGAGAACTCGCGCAGTTCTCGACAAGCTCGAACCGAACGGGGGGAGGTAAAGCCCCGCGTCATCCAAGAAGCTGCCCCCAACCCCGTCCTACCCGAGCGAAGTCGAGCGCCCCTTCGAGCGAAGCCGAGAAGCCGACCGTGCCTCACCGCTCACCTCCGGGGAAAGTCAGCACGCGCTTAGGCTAGGTGCGAGCCCCAAGCCTTTAGTCTAGGCCAAAACCCCCAACCCCGTTCAGTTCGAGCCTGTCGAGAACCGCGCGCAGTTCCCGATCAACCCAACGAGCGGACCCTCAGTAAATCCCGCCCTGCCGCTCCATGAAGTCCGCATCCTTCGCACGCTGCGCCCGCCGCGCGGTCGCGGCTTCCGCCTCCGCCGCCACGGGATCCTTCGGCCGCCCGCGCGCCGCGAGCGAAGACCGCCGGATCGACCGCCGCGGCTCGCTCTCCGGCTTGAACGCTTCCCAGATCACCGGCGCCAGCGGGTCGTTCGTCGGCCACGTGCCGTAGACCTTGCGACCCGATCGCCGGTCGATCCGCACCATCCGGATCCCCGGCGGCGCCTTGAACGGCACGACCGGCATGTCCGCCATCGCCACCTTCGCGAACTGTTTGAAGATCGGCGCGGCCAGCGTTCCGCCCTGCGCGTAGCCGCCCATCGGCCGCGGCTTGTCGAAGCCCATGTACACGCCGGCGACCAGATCCTGCGATCCGCCCACGAACCACACGTTGGTCGGCCCGGTCGACGTTCCCGTCTTGCCGAACAGCGGACGGTTCAGGTCACGCAGCGTCGTCGCGGTCCCGCGCTGCACCACGCCTTCCAGGATATGCACCGTCTGGTACGCGGTCATCGCGTCCATCGCCTGCTTCGTCCGCACTCGCGGGCGCGGCATCGGCTTGCCGTCCCAGTCCTTCATGTTGCACCGCTCGCACGGCCGCATGTCAGCGCGGAAGATCGTCTTGCCGTGCCGGTCCTGGATCAGGTCGATCAGCGTCGGCTTCAGCGACCGCCCCTGGTTCGCCAGCATCGCATAGGCGTTGGTCAGCTTGGCCACCGTCGTATCGCCCGCGCCCAGCGAGATCGCCAGCACCGCGGGATAGGTACCGATATCCATCGCCTTGGCCGTCGCGACGATCTTGTTCATGCCGGTCTGCGATGCCGCGCGCACCGTCATCAGGTTGCGCGACTGCTCCACGCCCCAGCGCATCGTCTGCAGCCCCGCCCCGCGCGCACCGCCGAAATTGACGAAGCATTTCCGCCCCAGCCGCGCGGACTGGTACACGCAGAACGGCGCATCCATGATCTTCGTCGCCGGCGTCATCCCCGCGTCCAGCGCGCTGGCATAGACGAACGGCTTGAAGCTTGATCCCGGCTGCCGCATCGCCTGCGTCGCGCGGTTGAAATCATTGCCGCGTTCGTCGAACCCGCCCTGCATCGCCAGCACGCGGCCGGTGTGCGGGTCCTCCGCCACCATCGCGCCCGACACTTCGGGGATGTTGCGCAACACCCAGTCGCCGCCCTGGCGCTTCACCGCGATGATGTCGCCCGCCTTCATATATCGGAACGCAGTCCCGCCGATCCCGCGGCGCGGCATGGCGGCGCCCCAGGCGGGTAACGTGCCGGTCGATCCGTCGGTGAACCCGATCGTCGCGGCGCTGCCCGCCTTGTCCAGCACCACCGCCGCGCGCCAGTCGTCATACCCGACGCCGACATTCGCGCGCACCAGACCCGTGCGCCACGCACCGCCCGCGCCCAGATCGCCCGCGTCGATCGTCGCGATCGCCCCGCGCCACCCGCGCCCGGCGTCATACCGCATCAGCCCGTCGCGCAGCGCGTCCTCCGCCGCCTTCTGCACCTTCGGGTCGAGCGAGGTCCGCACCCACAGCCCGCCGTCATAGACGCTGTACGGCCCCTTGTCGGACTTCTCGCCATATTTGGCGATCAGCTCGCGGCGCACATCCTCCAGGAAATATCCGCCCGCCGGCCGCTTCGGCGGGCGCGCCTTGGCCACCGTGCCGAGCGGCGCGGCATCCGCCTCCGCGCGCTGCGCCGCGGTGATATAGCCGTTCGCCTCCATCTGGCGCAGCACATAGCCCCGCCGCGCCAGCGCCCGGTCCGCATGGCGTTCGGGCGTCAGCGTCGACGGCGCCTTGGGCAGCACCGCCAGATACGCCGCCTCCGGCAACGTCAGCTGCCCGACATCCTTGTCGAAATAGGCGCGCGCCGCGGACTGCACGCCATAAGCGTTCCGCCCGAGGAAGATCTGGTTGAGGTACAGTTCCAGGATCTGCTGCTTGGTCAGCGCCGCCTCGATCCGCCGCGCCAATATGGCCTCGCGGATCTTGCGGGCCGGCGAATATTCGTCCCCGACCAGCAGGATCTTGGCCAGTTGCTGCGTGATCGTCGATCCGCCCCGCGCCCGCTCGCCCGATCCCATCTTGGTCAGATATTCGAACACGCCGTTGCCGAACGCCAGGTAATCGATCCCGCCATGTTCGAAGAACGTCTTGTCCTCCGCCGACAGGAATGCGCCGACCAGCACCTTCGGAAACTCGTCGAACGACAGCTCGACCCGCCGCTCGCGCATGAACGCATAGACCGGCTGCCCGTTGATATCGCGCACGTTGGTCGGCAGCGCCGGCTCGTAGGCCAGCAGGCTCTCCGCCGACGGCAGGTCGCGCGCGAACACCATCCAGAACCCGCCCGCCGCCACGCCGGCCAGCAGCGCCAGCACCGCCAGCACCCGCACCCAGCGCCGCGCGAACAGCGCCCGCATATGGCCGGGCCCACGCCGCAACCGCACGTGCATCGATTCCGCTGTCTCGTCCATCGCGCGCCGGTCTAGGGGACCCTGCCAGACTTTACCAGACGGGGCAGATTTCGCCCGAACGCCCCCCGCAGGCGCCGGCATCGTCCGCACTGGCTATCCCGCGCGACATCGGTCAGGATCTTTGAAACCGAGGCCACCCATGTCCGCACGCCACATCGATCTCGCCGGCACGCGGCACCGTTTCGACGGGCTGGCGCATGTCCTCGCCGCCGCGACCCCGCTGCGGTCGGGCGATACACTGGCCGGCGTCGCGGCCGACAGCGCGGAACAACGCGTCGCCGCGCGCTGGCTGCTCGCCGATCTGCCGCTGACCACCTTCCTCACCGAACCGATCATCCCCTACGAAACGGACGAGGTCACCCGGCTGATCGTCGACACGCACGACACCGCCGCCTTCGCGCCGCTCGCCTCGATGACGGTCGGCGCGCTGCGCGAATGGCTGCTCGCCGACACGACCGACGGCGCGGCGATCGCGGCGTGCGCGCGTGGCATCACGCCCGAAATGGCGGCGGCGGTGTCGAAACTGATGCGCAACCAGGATCTCGTCGCGGTCGCGCGCAAGATCCAGGTCGTCACCGCCTTCCGCGACACGATCGGGCTCACCGGCCGACTCTCCGTCCGGCTTCAGCCCAATCACCCGACCGACGACCCGACCGGGATCGCCGCGTCCATCCTCGACGGGTTGCTGATGGGGGCCGGCGATGCGGTCATCGGCATCAACCCGGCCGGCGACTCCGTCGCGCGCGTCGCCACGCTGCTCGCGATGATCGACGAGATCCGCGACGGGCTCGCCATCCCGACGCAGTCCTGCGTGCTGACGCATGTCACCAACACGATCGAACTCGTCCGCCGCGGCGCGCCCGTCGACCTGTGTTTCCAGTCGATCGCCGGCACGGAGGCCACCAACCGCAGCTTCGGGATCGACCTTGCGCTGCTGCACGAGGCGCAGGACGCGACGCTTGGGTTAGCCCGCGGTACGGTCGGTCACGACGTGATGTATTTCGAAACCGGCCAGGGTTCCTGCCTGTCCGCCGATGCGCATCACGGGGTCGATCAGCAGACGCTCGAATGCCGCGCCTATGCGGTCGCCCGCGCATACCGGCCGCTGCTCGTCAATTCGGTGGTCGGCTTCATCGGCCCCGAATATCTCTACGACGGCAAGCAGATCCTGCGCGCCGCGCTGGAGGATCATTTCTGCGGCAAGCTCATGGGCCTGCCGATGGGGCTCGACATCTGCCACACCAACCATGCCGAGGCGGATCAGGACGACATGGACACGGCGCTGACGATGCTCGGCGTCGCGGGCGTCAGTTTCATCATGGGCGTTCCGGGCGCGGACGACATCATGCTCGGCTATCAATCGACCAGCTTCCACGACGCACTCTATGCCCGGCAGGTCCTCGGGCTGCGGCCCGCGCCGGAGTTCGAGGCCTGGCTGGCAAAGGTCGGATTGACCGACCCGGCCGGCCGATTGAGCGACACAGGCGGCACTGCGCTTGCAAGCCAAAGCATACCCGCTCTGACGGCGCTCCTTGGCTGATCCCCCCGCCCCGCTCGATCTTGCCGCCCGGCTCCGCTCGCTGACGATCGCGCGCGTCGGTCTCGGCCGGGTCGGCGCCGCGCTGCCGACCCGGCCGATGCTCGATTTCCAGCTCGCCCACGCCCGCGCGCGCGACGCGGTCCACGCCGCGCTGCCGATCGGTGCGATCGCCATCGCCGGCCACGCCGTCATCGACGTGCGCAGCCGCGCCGTGGATCGCACCTGCTACCTCCACCGCCCAGACCTTGGCCGCCGGCTCCACCCCGACGACGCAGCACTGCTGCCCGCGGGCGAGCCCGACCTCGCCATCGTCGTCGCGGACGGCCTGTCCGCGGTCGCGGTCGAACGACACGCCTGCGCCCTGATCGCGGCGCTGCTCAAACGGCTGCCCCACTGGACCGTCGCGCCGATCGTCGTGGCGCGTCAGGCGCGCGTCGCGATCGGCGACGAGATCGGCGCCGCCTTGCGCGCGAAGATCGTCGTCGTGCTGATCGGCGAGCGTCCGGGGCTCAGTTCGGCCGAAAGCGTCGGCGCCTACATCACCTGGGCCCCCGCGCGTGGCCGTCGCGACAACGAACGCAACTGCGTCTCGAACATCCACCCGCCCAACGGACTCGACTATGCCAATGCCGCGGACGAGATCGCCACGCTCTGCCGCGCCGCCCGCGATGCCGGCCGGACCGGCGTGCTGCTCAAGGATTTCGCCGGCGACAGGTTGCCGGACGCCGCCCCGCCGCGCTGATCCGCAGGCCCGCCCGCTATCGACGCGGCGTCGACGGGCGTGATGCCGCCGCCCGGCCATGCTAGGCGGCATGCAGAACGGAATCAGGTAGACGCATGGCCCGCAAGCAAACGAGACATTCCGCCAACGAAGACCTGTCGCAGGACGACGCGGCGCCCGAACCGGTCCCGCCCTGCTGGCTCTGCGGCCGGCCCACCGGCAAGATCGTCGTCTGGCACCATCCCGTCCCGAAAAGCCGGGGCGGGCGCGACGTCGTGCCCATGCACCCGATCTGTCAGCAGACGATCGTCGCGAACTTCACCAACACCGAACTGCAACGGCACGGCATGGATGTGGACGGCCTGCTGGCTGACCCGGCGGTGCGCAAGTTCGTCGACTGGGTGGCGAAGAAGGACCCCGATTTCACCGCGACGCAATCGAAGAAACAGCGCTGACCACCGCCCGGTCCGCACCGACGCGATCGGACCATCGTTGGTGCCCATACGTCGCCGCCCGCGTTCCCCGTTCTGCCTTCACCGGAGACCGACCATGACCAACGCCTACACACCCCCCGCCGTCTGGACCTGGGACACCGAAAGCGGTGGCCGCTTCGCCAGCATCAACCGCCCGATCGCCGGCGCCACGCGTGATCAGCCCCGGCCGATCGGCAAGCATCCGCTCCAGCTCTATTCGATGGGCACGCCGAACGGCGTCAAGGTCACGATCATGCTCGAGGAGCTGCTCGCCGCCGGCCATGCGGGCGCCGAATATGACGCCTGGCTGATCCGCATCAGCGAAGGCGACCAGTTCGGCAGCGGCTTCGTCGAACTCAACCCGAATTCCAAGATCCCCGCGCTTGCCGACCATAGCGGCGCGGAACCCGTGCGCGTCTTCGAATCTGGCGCGATCCTGCTGTATCTCGCGGAAAAGTTCGGCGCGTTTCTCCCCACGGCGGGTCCGGCGCGGGCCGAATGCCTCTCCTGGCTGTTCTGGCAGATGGGCAGCGGCCCGTTCGTCGGCGGCGGCTTCGGCCATTTCTACGCCTATGCGCCGGAGAAGATCGAATATGCGATCAACCGCTACGCCATGGAAACCAAGCGCCAGCTCGACGTGCTCGACCGCCGACTGGCGGACACCGAATTCATCGCCGGCCCGGACTATACGATCGCCGACATGGCGATCTGGCCCTGGTACGGCCAGCTGGCACAGGGCGAACTCTACAGCGCGGCCGAATTCCTCCAGGTGCAGGACTATCGCCACCTCCAACGCTGGACCGATCAGCTCGCCGCCCGCCCCGCCGTGCAGCGCGGCCGCATGGTCAACCGTGTGATGGGCGAGCCATCGAGCCAGCTCCATGAACGTCACGACGCCGGCGACTTCGACACCCGCACCCAGGACAAGCTGTCGAACGACTAACGACGAGTCTGCCGGGCGTCGGTCCAACCGATCGACGCCCGCGCGACGCCGCTGGCCTTCAACCAATCCAGCGCCAGATCCCCGCGGGCCACCCCGCCAGCGGAATATGCGCCCAGGTGGCGGCGAGCCACGTCACCAGACCACCGCCCAGCGCATGCATCCCGAACCCGCCGAACCGCGCCCGCCCCGCCAGGATCGCCGCAAACGGCAGGTAGCTCGTCCGCGCTTCCCACGCGGGCCAGCCTTGCGGATCGAGCGCCGCCTTCTTGCGATCCTGCAACGCCGCACCGACCAGCGCCAGCACGATCATCGCACCCGACAGCACGATGTTCTTCGCCACCGGGTAGATCAGGATGTGCGAGACGCCCCAGATCGCGAACGCCCACATCATCGGATGCCGCGTCACGCCGAACACCCCGCGCGCCTCCGCCGTGCCCGCGTCGACCGCTGCCCCCGCCAGCGCCGGATTGCGGACGAGTGAGCCCAGCAGCAGGACCGACGCGATCAGCATCAGCGCGCTCGACACCGCCCACAACCCATCGCCGACCGCCCACAGCGGCGCGGTAATTTCCGCCGCCCGGTACGCCCACACCATCGCCCCGAACGTCGCGAACGCCACGAGCGAATACACGCCCTGAAACCCCTTCTCCCCCAGCGCGTCGACCAGCGGGCGCCGCAGCGGATGCGACATCACGAAATGCGTGCCGACAAATGCGGCCGCCGTCGCCAGAACGGCCATCGACCCGGTCATTGCTTGTCCCCCCGATAATGCCGACGATCCTGCCACCATCCGGCGGATCAGGCCACCGGCCCTTTGGTCCGCTCCCCCGGCTTGCCGCAACCCGCGCGCCGCGGCATGACCGGCGCGCACGATCGGGCTCCATGCCATCCCTGAAGGTCTGCCACGAACGCGGCATCCGCTCCGTCTGGATCGATCGGGAGGGCGAACCGCCGAACCCCGATTGGCAGCCGGACGCCGTGCTTCAGGACCTTTCCGCACTGCCGGACCTGCTCCTCCCGATCCGATCGCGATGATCAGGCGGCGTCCGCGCCCCAGCCCGCCAGCACGATCTTGCCGCGCGTCGTGGCGCTTTCGATCTGCCGATGCGCCGCGATCAGGCTGGCCGCATCGATCGGCGTCATCGTCTCGGTCAGCGTGGTGCGGATCGCGCCGGCATCGACCAGCTCCGCGACCGTATCGAGCACGCGGCCCTGCTCGGCCATGTCCGCGGTTTCGAACAGCGAACGGGTGAACATCAGCTCCCAATGGACCGACACCGACTTGCGCTTGAACGCCACGATGTCGAGGCCGGCGGGATCGTCGATCAGCGCGAAACGCCCCTGCGGCGCGATCAGTTCGGCGATGTCCGACAGGTGACGATCCGTATGGGTCGTCGAAAACACGAACGCCGGCGCGTCGATGCCGAGCGCGGCGATCTGCGGAGCGAGCGGCCGGGCATGGTCGATCACGTGATGCGCCCCCAGATCCTGCACCCACTGCCGCGTTTCGGGGCGCGACGCGGTCGCGATCACGGTCAGGTCGGTCCGCGCCCGCGCGATCTGGATCGCGATCGATCCGACCCCGCCCGCGCCGCCGATGATCAGGATGGTTCCCGCCCCGCCACCGGCCACGCCGTCGCTCACTCGCAACCGGTCGAACAACACTTCCCACGCGGTGATCGCGGTCAGCGGCAGCGCCGCCGCCTCCGCCGCCGTCAGTCTCCGCGGACGGCGGCCGACGATCCGCTCGTCGACCAGCTGATATTCCGCATTGCTCCCGTCGCGGACCAGCGACCCCGCATACCATACCGCATCGCCGACCTTGAACGCCGTGACGTCCGGCCCGACCGCCGCGACCACGCCGGCCGCATCCCAGCCCAGGATCCGCTCAGACCGCCCGTCGAACGGGGCCGCGCCGCCCCGGACCTTGGCATCGACCGGGTTCACCGACACCGCCTCCACCGCGATCAGCAGGTCACGGCCCGTCGCCACGGGCTGCGGAAGGTCGATGTCGATCAGCGCATCCGGACGATCGATCGCGCCGGGCTGGCGGTAGGCAATGGCGCGCATGGGGCAGGCTCCGTTCGGTAATGGGTCCGCCGCATGTAGAAACCGGCGCACCAAATGCCAGACACCGGACCCTCAACCGGTCCAAACACGCCCGATCAGCGCGCCAGACTGAACGTCGCGACACTCTCCGCGACCGGATCCAGCCTGACCCACAACGCGATCCCCACCGCCAGCAACACCAGCACCCCGGCGACCCGCAACGCCGGCCGCCGCTCCACCACCGCCGGCATCAGCGGCCACAGCAACGCCGCGACCAGCGCCAGCGGCACCGCCGCCACGAACGGCATATCCGGCCCGACCGCCTGCATCAGGAAGAAGCCGAGCGCGAACAGGAACCCGACGCCGATCGCCGCTGCCGCGATCCCCACGATCGCGCCCGCCCGCGCCCCGCCAAACGCACGCGCCACCGCGGCGATCGCGGCCAGCAGCAGCGGGCACAGGATCACCCCTGACACGGTCGGTGCCACCCATTGCGCGACCCCGCCGATCAGCAGCATCGGCAACGCCGCCCCCGCCGCCAGCCCGGCGATCGACCGCCTCTCGGCCGCCAGCCCCGCCCACACCGCGATCAGCGCCGCGGCGCACAGCAACCCGGCCTGCACCTGCAACCGCGGGATCGCCGCCAGCCGATCATAATAGTTCACCGGCCCGTCCGCGCCCGACACCAGGTTGACCAGGTACAGCAGCCCGCCCGACAGCAGGATCAGCGCTAGCGTCGCCCCCGCGCCGCGCAGCACGTCCGGTCCGCCCCGCTCGCGCCACGCCGCCGCCCCAAACAGCAGCGCGGTCGCCCCGAACAACACCCAGCCGAACTCCGCCGGATACGCCACCAGCACCCATCCGAACGCATCGAAGAAGCTCCGGTCCGGCGCCTTCCCCGGCAACACCGCCACCGCCAGCAGCGCGCGGGTCAGCGCAAGCACCTGCCCGCCCATGTCCTGCACCGCGCCCTGGTCGAGCCGCGCGGGCGTCGCGAGCGGCGAATGATACAGCCCTGCCCGCCCGATGAACGCGAAGTTAAATCCGGCATAACCCGCGCGCTTTGCCGGCGTGAAATCGGTCGAATTGGGCAGATGCCGGTAGATATAGACGCTGAGCGACGTGCCCACCGGCCGCGGCACCGCGTCCTGGAACAGCCGCATCATCGCGCCATTGTCGTTGCCCGTCTCGAACATCGACGCCCGCCCGCCGCCGCCGCGCGCCTCCATGTTGACGATCACGCCGACCCGACCGGCCAGCGGATCGCCCGCGAAGAACGCGTTCGCCCCCTCCAGCCCGGCCTCCTCGCCATCGGTCAGCAGCACGATCAGGTCGCGCGCCGGCTGCCCGTCCGCCACCACCGCGCGCACCGTCTCCAGCGCGGTCGCCACGCCGGCCGCGTCGTCCGCCGCACCGGGCGATCCGAACACGCTGTCATAATGCGCCATCAGCAACACCGCCGGCCGCGTCCGGTCGCGCCCCGCCAGCGTCGCCACCACGTTCACCACCTGCGGTCGCACGATCGCCGCCCCGGTCCGCGTCGCGATCCGTTCCGCCGCCGCCTGGCTCATCGCCGTGCCGCTCGCCCGCACCGTCAGGCCCATACTGCCCAGCCGCTGGATCAGATGGCCGCGCACTCGCGCATTCTCGACACTCCCGGTCGGATGCGGCGCACGCCCGATCGCACGCACGTCCGCCATCGCGCGCCCGGCTGAGAACGCGCCTCGCGGCGCATCCGCCGCCCGCGGGGCCGGCGGCGTCGTACCGATCACCGCCAGCGAGACCGCCCCGACCAACGCCGCAAGCGCCGCCCACCATCTGCCCATGCCGTCACCCCTGCTGCTCCATCCAGACTGTCGCAGGACGCGACCGGACGCAATCCGTCCGTCCGGCGAACGGCGGAACGGACCCTGTTGCGATCCCGCCGAACCTGCCCTACCGTGTTGGTGTAGTGATACGGCAAGGAACCCGGTCGTCGGCGCGGCGGCACCGAACGGGGAGGGACGGCAATGACGACGCTTCTACTCATGGCGGCACTCGCGGTCGGCGCACCGACGGCGGGGGCCGCCGAACAAAGGCCTGCGCTGATGATCGTCGGCATGCCCCACCTCGCCAACCCGGCGCACGATATCGCGAACGAAGCGGACGCCAAGGGCGCGTTCCAGCGTTGCCATTCGATCGCCGACTGGGTGCGCAGTTACAACGATACAGCCGGCACGACGCGGCCGACGATGCCCTATTTCGCGCTCGCCACGTTCGGCGACACGGCGCGCAATCCCGGCGCGGCCTGGGTCGGCGCATGGTACGCTCGCAACCTGCGGATCTACGCCAACCTGCTCCATGTCGGCGGTGCGCCGGGCGATCGCACCGTCGCGGTCTTCGGCGCCGGCCACGGCCCGATGCTGCGCAGCAATGCCGTCGAGTCCGGTCGCTTCACACTGGTCGACGTGCTGCGCTACCTACCACCCGCCGGCAAGCCGACCTGCTGAACACGCGCGACCGTCGCGCCCGAACCGTGACCCCCGCGGCCCCGCGGCCCCGCGTCAGAGCGACCAGCCGCCATCGACCGAGATCGCCGCCCCGGTCACGAACGCCCCCAGGTCCGCACTCATCCACAGGACGGCATCGGCAATCTCCTCCGGCTTGCCGAGCCGCCCCACCGGTTCCAGATCGATCGCCTTCTGGATGTCGCCGCCGGTGAAGCGGTCCATCATCGGGGTCTCGATATTGCCCGGCAGGACCGCATTCACGCGGATATTCTGCCTGGCATAGTCGAGCGCCGCAGACTTGGTCAGGCCGATGATGGCGTGCTTGGACGCCGCATAGGCCGCGCCGCCCGCCACGCCGCGGACCCCGGCCCCGGACGATGTGTTGACGATCACCCCGCCGCCCTGCCGCACCATCTGCGCCAGTTCGTGCTTCATGCACATGAACGTCCCGCGCAGGTTGATGTCGAGAATGCGGTCCCACTCGTCGAGCGCGATCTCCGCGACCGGCGCCGCCTTGTTTTCGACGCCGGCATTGTTGAACGCGATGTCCAGCTGTCCGAACGTCTCCACCACGCGCCCGACCGCCGCCTCGACCTGCTCCGGCTGCGCCACGTCGCAGGCGATGACCAGCACTTCGCCACCCGCCTGCCGGACCGCGTCGGCGGTGTCGCCCAACGCCGCCTCGCTCCGGTCGAGGATCGCGACCCGCGCCCCCTCCGCGGCGAACGCAACCGCGGTCGCGCGGCCGATCCCGCTGCCCGCGCCGGTCACGAACGCGACCTTGCCGGTGAAACGATGGGCGTCGGACATGGCGATAACCTCGTGGTGTCGATGGAGAAATGCGGCGCTCAGCGCTTGGCGGGACCGTGCAGATATTGCGCGTCGGTGACATGCTCCAGCCAGGTCACGGGCGAACCGTCCTGCGATTCCTGGATAGCGATATGGGTCATCGCCGTGGTGGGCGTTGCCCCGTGCCAGTGCTTCCGGTCCGCCGGGCACCACAGCTGGTCGCCGGCCCGGAACTCGACGACCTGACCGCCCTCGACCTGCGTCCAGCCGACGCCCTCCGTGACGATCAGCGTCTGGCCCAGCGGGTGCGTGTGCCACGCGGTGCGCGCGCCGGGCTCGAAATGGACGATCGCGCCGCCAACGCGCGACGGCGCGTCGCGCTGGAACTGGCCGCTGATCGTGACCATGCCGGTGAACCAGTCCGCCGGTCCGGCGATCGTCTTCATGTCGGCTTTGCGTGTGACGTCCATCTTCGCGGCTCCTTCGCCTGATCCGGTACCTGGATGCCGCGCGCCCTGCGCATCGGCTACGGACGCCGCGGCGACCAGCAGCAGCGGCAGAGACAATGCAGACAGCTTCATCGCGCCATCCTTCCGGGCATGTACCCCGTGGCACAGCTTCCATATGGCGCGATTGCGAGTCCCGGAAAGCGCCCGCCGGCTTGATGCAACGATGAGCCCTTCTCATCGTCGCAGGTCAGAGCTCGAGCGGCCGCAACTCGCGAACGAGGTCGATCAGCAGGCGCAGCCCGGTCGGCAGTTGCCGGCGGCTGGAATAATAGATGTGGAACCCCGCCCCCATCGGTGCCCAGTCGGGCAGCACGACGCGCAACGCCCCCTGCTCCACGCGCGACGTAACGCACGGCTCCGGTAGATAGGCGAGGCCGGCCCCGCCGACCGCCAGATCGAGCGCGAACGGGGTGTCGTCCAGCGTGATCGCACCCGGCACGTCAATCGCCAGCGCCTCGCCCTCCCGCTCGAACTCCCAGCGATAGAGGCTGTCGTCACCCAGCCTGATCCGCAGGCAACGATGGTCGAGCAAGGCCTGCGGATGATCGGGCGTGCCGAAGCGATCGAGGTAGCCCGGCGCGCCGACCACGACCCAGCGGATATCGCCGGACAGCGCCTGCGCGATCATGTCCTCGGGCACGGTTCCGCCATATCGGATGCCGGCATCCGCCCCCTGCGCGGTCACATCCACAAGGTGATTGGTGACCGTCACGTCGACCGCGATGTCGGGATAGCGCTCGACGAACACCGGCATGACCGGACCGAGGAGCAACGCGCTCGCATGTTCCAGCACGTTCAGGCGGATCCTGCCCATCGGCTCCGCGCGGTAGCGGTTCAGCCCCTCGACCGCCGCACCGATCGCCTCGAACGGGGACCCGATGCCGGCAAGCAGTTCCTCGCCCGCCGCCGTCAGCGTGACGCTCCGGTTGGTGCGGTTCAACAACCGCACGCCGAGCCGCCCCTCCAGCCCCTTCAGCGAATGGCTGAGCGCCGACGCACTGACGCCCAGTTCCAGCCCCGCCCGCCGAAAGCTGCGATGCCGCGCGATGGCCAGGAAGTAGCTGAAGTCCGCTAGGTCCGTTCGGCTTATCTGCATCACGGCAGGGTGACGCGGCCCGCCCGGATTGGCAACCGCGCTGAACAACGCTCATCGTACGCATAGCCATTGACCGGCACCGAACACCACCACTCGACACCATCCACCGATCCGCTACGCTCGAGGCGATGACAGTTCTCGATCGCCGCCACCTGCTCGGCGCTGCCGGCGCACTCCTGCTTCCCGCCTGCACCACGGGTCGCGTCGGAACCGCGTCCGCACCGCCCCGCTGCCTGCCGCCGGTCAACGTCGCGGCCGATCGTGTCATCCGGACCGCAGCCGGCCTGCGCCCCTTCCGCCCCGCCGGGTTCCGCGTCGAACGCGGCGCGCTGGGCGACAAGGCGCTGGTCCATAATTACGGCCACGGCGGCGCCGGCATCACGCTGAGCTGGGGCACGTCCAAGCTCGCGGTCGAACTCGGCCTGCCCGGACATAGCGGGGCGGTGGCGGTGATCGGCGCGGGGATCGTCGGGCTCACGACGGCGCGGTTGGTGCAGGAGGCGGGCTTCCCCGTCACGGTCTACGCCGCCGCGCTGCCGCCCGACACGACCTCGAACGTCTCCGGCGGCCAGATCCACGCCGTCAGCTATTTCGACCGCGCGGCGGTGACCCCCGCATGGCTCGCCCAGGCCGAGCGTGCCGAGGACTATAGCTGGCGCCGTTTCCAGATCATGGTCGGCGACGACTACGGCATCCGCTGGGTCCCGACCTATGTCGACGGCGGGAGCCGGCAACGCCCGCACATGCCCGCCTACCAGACGCTCGAACCGAAAGCCTGGCCGTTCGGCGGCGAACAACTGCTGCGCTACGACACGATGTATGTGGAGACCGGCCGCTTCCTGCGTGAACTGGCCAAGGACATCCAGATCGGCGGCGGGCGAATTCTCGTCCGGCGCTTCGACACGCCGGCGGCCGTCGCCGCACTGCCGGAAACCCTCGTGTTCAACTGCACCGGGCTGGGCGCCGCCGCATTGTTCGGCGACACGACGCTCTACCCGGTCCGCGGCCAGCTCGCGATCCTGCTGCCGCAACCCGAAATCCAGTACGCCTACTCCGGCCGCGCCGGCTACATGTTCCCCCGGTCGGACGGCATCGTGCTCGGCGGCACCTACGAACAGTATGTCGACGACCCGACACCGCAGCCGGCGGCGATCGCGCAGATCATCGCGTCGCACCGCCGCCTGTTCACCGGGTTCCGCTGCTGAGGCACCGCTCAGCCGGACATCCCGTCCAGCGCCGCCACCGCCGCCGCCGGCAGGACCAACGATGCCGCCGCCAGGTTCTCTGCCAGATGGGCGACCGACGACGTTCCGGGGATCAGCAGAATGTTGGCCGACCGCTGCAACAGCCAGGCCAGCGCCACCTGCATCGGCGTGGCGTCCAGGCCGTGCGCCACCGCGTCCAGCTGTGACGACTGGAGCGGGCTGAACCCACCCAGCGGGAAGAACGGCACATAGGCGATCCCGTCCGCGGCCAGCGCGTCGATCAGCGCGTCGTCCTCGCGGTGCGCGAGATTATACTGGTTCTGCACGCAGACGACCGGCGCGATCCCCCGCGCCTCCTCAACCTGCGCCGCCGTCACGTTGCTGACGCCCAGATGGCGGATCAGCCCTTCCTCCCGCATCGCCGCCAGCGCCGCGAACGGTGCCGCGATCGATCCCTCCGCCGGCCCGCCGCTGCCGCCACCCAGCATCGAACGGAAGTTGACCACCTCCAGCGTATCGAGCCCCAGGTTGCGCAGATTGCTCTCCACCGCACGGCGCAGGTCGTCGGCCGACGCCGCAAGGTTCCACGACGCATCATCCCCGCGCACCGCGCCCACCTTGGTGACGATCACCAGGTCCTGCGGATAAGGCGCCAGCGCCTCGCGAATCAGCTGGTTCACGATATGCGGCCCGTAATAGTCGCTGGTGTCGATATGCGTCACCCCCGCCGCCACCGCCGCACGCAGCACCGCGATCGCCGCGTCCCGGTCCTTCGGCGGCCCGAACACGTGCGGCCCGGCAAGCTGCATCGCGCCATACCCCATGCGCTTCACCGCGCGGTCGCCCATCACAAAACTGCCGGCCTGATCGATCATATCCATGGTCCTGTCTCCTTGCCCCCCAGCTAGGCCGTGGCGACCGCCGCGATAATCCGGCATGATCCGCACGGGCCGTGCGGAAAGGCGAACAATGAAACCCGATCTTGCGGACCTCAACGCCTTCCTGGCCGTGGCCCGCGCCGGTGGCTTCCGCGAGGCGTCGCGCACGGCGGGCGTCGGCGCCTCGACGTTGAGCGAGACCGTGCGCAGGCTGGAGGCCTCGCTCGGCGTCCGCCTGCTCCACCGCACCACGCGCAGCGTCACCCCGACCGAGGCCGGCGCCCGCCTCCTCGAACGGCTCGCGCCCGCGCTGGGCGAGGTCGCGGCGGCGCTCGGCGCGGTGGACGACCTGCGCGACGGGCTGACCGGCACGCTTCGGCTGAACGTGCCGGTCAGCGCCGCGCGACTGGTTCTGCCGGCGATCCTGCCGGGCTTCCTCGCCGCGCATCCCGGCATCACGGTCGAAATCGTCCCGGAGGACGGTTTCGTCGACGTGCTCGCCTCGGGCTCCGACGCCGGCATCCGCTATGACGAGCGGCTGGAACAGGACATGATCGCGCTGCCGATCGGCCCGCGCGTCCAGCGTTTCGCGACCGCCGCCTCGCCCGATCATGTCGCACGCCATGGCCGTCCCGCGCACCCGCGCGACCTGCTTGACCACCCCTGCATCCTCGGTCGCTTCGCCAGTGGCCGGCTGACCACACCGTGGGAGTTTGAACGCGACGGCGAGGTGATCCGCGTCGAGCCGCAGGCCCGCCTCACCGTCGGCGTCGGCGGCGCCATCGACCTGGGCGTCGCCGCGGCGATCGCCGGCGTCGGCGTCGTCACGCTGTTCGAGGACTGGTTGCGCCCGCATCTGGAAAGCGGCGCGCTGGTCCCGTTGCTCGAGGACTGGTGGCAGCCCTTCCCCGGCCCCTTTCTCTACCATTCGAGCCGTCGCCTTGTCCCGCCGCCGCTCAGGGCGTTCATCGACCATGTCCGCGGCACGCCCTGAGACCTGAGAGGCGCCGCCCGACCAACAGTCCGCTTGACGCTCGTTCCCTGACCGGGTTGAGTCAGGCCCCGGACCCACCACGGAAAACAGCGCCATGACCCTGTCGGATCTCCTCGTCCCCACCTACGTGCAGATGCTGGGCTCGCTCTCGAAGTGGCTCGATAAGGCCGCGGCGCAGCGGCCGGACGACGGCGAGAAGGCATTGCTGACCGCACGGCTCGCGCCCGACATGTTCCCGCTGGCGACCCAGATCCGCTTCGCCTGCCGCCAGGCGCAGGAAGGCGTCTTCCGCCTGCTGCAACAGGATTTCCCGCCCGCGCTCCAGATCCTGCTCGACGAAGGGCGCAATGCCGGCGACCGCCCCGGCACGCTGGCCGACGCGCAGGCCCGGATCGCCGAAACGCTGGCGGTGATCGAGGCCGCCGCCGCGGACGGCGTCACGATCGACCTCTCAACCCCGATCGCCCACGCGCTGCCGAACGGCATGACGCTGGACCTGACGGCCACGCAATACGCACGCGACTGGGCGCTGCCGCAATTCTACTTCCACCTCATGACCGCCTACGCGATCCTCCGCGCGCAGGGCGTCGCGCTCGGCAAGGTGGACTTTGTCGCCCACATGCTCGCCCATGTCCGCCCGCCCGCTACCGCCTGACGCGCGTCTCCGCGGCGCCCTGCCTGATCGACCTGCCGATGCGACAAGGTCCCGCGCCGCCAGGAGGTTCCTTACCGCGACGCCATCCGCCGCGCGAAATACGCCGTCACCGCGCGCGTCACCCCATCGGCGATCGCCGTCCGACCCTCGCGGCTGAACAGGAACTTCGAATCCTCGATATTGCTCATATACCCCGTCTCGAGCAGTACGGACGGCACGTCCGGCGCCTTCAGCACCGCGAACGCTGCGAACCGGTGGTAGCTCGACCGGAACGGCACCGCCGGCGCCATCTCGCGCTGCATCAACCCGGCAAAGCTCGACGACATGTTCATCGACTCCCGCTGCGCCAGGTCGACCAGGATCGACGAGACGTCCGGCGCCGCATTGCCCAGATTGACCCCGTTCAGGATATCGGACCGGTTCTCGCGCGCCGCCAGCCGTGCCGCGACCTGATCCGACGCCACCTCGGACAGGGTATAGATGCTCGCCCCGCGCGCCAGGTCCGCCGGCGCGCTGTCCGCATGGATCGATATGAACAGGTCCGCCTTCAACCGACGGGCGATCTCTCGCCGTTCCTGCAACACCAGGAACCGGTCGTCGTCGCGGGTCATCGCCACCCGCACGCGCCCCGTGGCGATCAGTGCATCGCGAACCGCCCGCGCAATCGCCAGCGAAGCGTCCTTCTCCTTGCGCCCTTCGAACACGCTGGTCGCACCCGGATCATGCCCGCCATGCCCGGCATCGATCACCACCAGCGGCCGGTTGCTGCCCCGCCCGCCGCGCACCGGCGGCACCGCATCCGGGACGTACGGTCTGGCGGGCTCCAGCGGCACGACGATCGCCCCGTCCTCGATCTCCGCACCCTGCGCCTGCACGCCTTGCACCGGCAGCGCCGTCGACCGCCGGAACCCGACCGCCGAAAACAGCGTCCGCGCCCGCGCCCGCACCGCGTCGGCAAAGCTCCGCGCATCGGCCGGCGCCACCGACAGCGTCAGCGACCGGCCGTCCGCCGCCATCGCGGCATTGGTCACGACCGTCGGCGTCGCCAGGTCGAATACCATCCGCGCGGTATTCTCGCCGCGCTGCCCGGTGCGCGCGCCGCTTACGAACCCGCCGGTCGAAATCGGCGGCAGGGGCGCTGCCCGCACCCCGTCGATGTCGAGCGCGATCCGCTCCGGCCCGTCGAGCAGGAACATCCGCGCGCCCTCAACCGCATCGTCGAACATCACCGTCAGGCTGTCGTAGCCGACGTCGACCGCGCTGATCGTGGCGGTCGCCGCGGCCGGCCCCGGCACCATCATCGTGGCGGCCATCAAGGCAGCGAACAGGCTCATTCCGCGAATCCCCGTACCTTTCGCCGGCATCGACCGGGCGAATCGCTTATAGCAAAAGGGTCTTGGTCCGCTCATACCCCCCGGCTTAGCGCCGCCACCTATCCCGATGGTGAACCGGCATAGTTAATACATCCTTCGCCATCGTGTCGCCACAAAGCCGCGGCGTGCCGCATCGCTTGTGCGACGGGTCGCGCGATGCTAGCACAGGTGTAATCCGGATGGACCGCGCTCGCGCACCGCGAACAGGCTCCGTCCGGGCTTTTACGGGGCGCCCATGTCGGTGCGGCCTCGTCCGACCAGGTTGACGCTTCGCATGATCCATCCTTCCCCGTTGTCCGACAGCCGCCCGAACGGGCGCTGTGCGTCGGTCCGGGACGGTGGCTGCGGCGCGAACACATTCCAGACCCAACCGCAGATGCCGGCGCCGGACCTGTCCGTGCCGACGGCCTGCCCCCATGATTTCGCGCGACCGCGGGTGACCCCGCCGGCCCTGCGCGCCAGGAGACCTCATAATGACAATGCGCATGCTGATCGACGCGCGCCACCGGGAAGAAACCCGCGTGGCGGTGGTCAACGGACACCGGATCGAGGAATTCGACTTCGAATCCGCGGAACGCAAGCAGCTCAAGGGTAATATCTACCTTGCCAAGGTGACGCGGGTCGAACCGTCGCTCCAGGCCGCGTTCATCGATTACGGCGGCAACCGCCACGGCTTCCTCGCCTTCTCCGAAATCCATCCGGATTACTATCAGATCCCGAAGGAAGACCGCGACGCGCTGCTTGCCGAAGAGGCCGAGCATGCCGCCGAGGAGGAGCGCCTGCGCGGTCCCGACCATGACGACGACATGGACGACGAGGACGGCGACGACGCCCCCGAGCGCGCCGAAACCGATAGCGATCACGACGACGAGGACGGCGAGCCCAGCGCCGCCGCCCCGCTCGAAGGCGGTGCCGGCGGCGACGACCAGGCCGTCGACAATCTGCGTGAGAAGCGCACGAACCTGCGCCACCGCTACAAGATCCAGGACGTCATCCGCCGCCGCCAGGTGCTGCTCGTCCAGGTCGTGAAGGAAGAACGCGGCAACAAGGGCGCCGCGCTCACCACCTATCTGTCGCTCGCCGGCCGCTATTGCGTGCTCATGCCCAACACGTCGCACGGCGGCGGCATCAGCCGGAAGATCTCGAACGGCGCCGACCGCAAGCGGCTGAAGTCGATCATGGCCGATCTGGCGCTGCCGTCCACCATGGGCTGCATCGTCCGCACCGCCGGTCTCCAGCGCAGCCGGACCGAGATCAAGCGCGACTTCGACTATCTCGCCCGCCTGTGGGACGAGATCCGCGAGAACACGCTCAAGTCCGCCGCCCCCGCGCTCGTCTACGGCGACAGCGACCTCATCAAGCGCGCGATCCGCGACATCTACAACCGCGACATCGAAGAGGTGATCGTGGAGGGCGAGGAAGGCTACCGCCAGGCCCGCCAGTATATGAAGCTCCTCTCGCCGGCTGCTGCGAAGAAGGTGAAGCTCTACGTCGACGTCGTGCCGCTGTTCCAGCGCGGCGGGGTCGAGGAACAGCTGTCGGCGATGTACAATCCGGTCGTTCAGCTGAAATCGGGCGGCTATCTGGTCATCAACCCGACCGAGGCCCTGGTGTCGATCGACATCAACTCCGGCCGGTCGACCCGCGAACATAATATCGAACAGACCGCACTCTCGACCAACCTCGAAGCCGCGAACGAGATCGCCCGCCAGCTCCGCCTGCGCGACATGGCCGGCCTCGTCGTCATCGATTTCATCGACATGGAATCGAACGGCAACAACAAGAAGGTCGAACGCGCGATGAAGGAGGCGCTGAAGAACGATCGCGCCCGCATCCAGGTCGGCCGGATCAGCAGCTTCGGCCTGTTCGAAATGAGCCGCCAGCGGATCCGCACCGGCGTGCTCGAAGCGTCCACCCGCACCTGCCCGCATTGCGACGGCACCGGTCTGGTCCGCACCGCATCGTCGGCCGGCCTGTCCGCACTCCGCATGCTGGAGGACGAGGCCGCGCGTGGTCGCGGGTCGCAGCTCGTGCTGCGCGCCAGCCAGGAAGCGGCGTTCTACGTCCTCAACCGCAAGCGCCACGAACTCGCCGAGATCGAGGATCGCTACGGCGTGCTGATCGAAATCTGCCCCGACGGGCAGCTCGAAGGTGCGCGCATGGCAGTCGAAAGCCACGGCCCGCCGCCCGCGCACCCGCCGCGCATCCCCGTCCTGCCGCCGATGGAGGCCGAGGACGAAGAGGATTATGGCGAGGAAGAAGAGGACATCGAGGAGGAGACCCCTGAGATCGAGGAGGTCGAAGCCCGCGAGGACCGTCCGCGCCGCGAAGGTCGCGAAGGTGGCCGTGAGGGCCGCGAAGAGCGTGGCGGCGAAGGCGGCCGCAAGCGCCGTCGTCGCCGTCGTGGCGGTCGCCGCGAGGATGGCGATGCCGTCGACACGGACACCGGTGACCAGACCGTCCATGACGGTCAGACCACCGACGAGGACGTGCTCGTCGCGGTCGACGAACTGCCCGAGGCGGACCGTGAAGATGCGATCGCCACGCGCGCCAACGCCGATCTCGACGTCGCCACCCACGGCGAACCGGCGTCCGACGAAGACGGCGAAGGCCGCCGCCGTCGCGGTCGTCGCGGACGCCGCGGTGGTCGCCGCAACCGTCAGGAAGACGGCAGCGAGACCGTCGACCAGCCGACGTCCGACGACGCGGCACCCGTGGACGCGGAGGCCGGCTACGAAGCCAGCGCCGCCAGCACGCAGCTCGCCGACGCGACCGCCGAACAGGTCGCATTCGACGACGTGCCGGTCGTGACCGCCCCGGTCGAAGTGGCACCGGACCCGGTCGAGGACGTGGTCGAGGAAGACCGTCCCCGCACGCGCCGCCGCCCCCGCGCCCGCCGCGACGACGGCACCCCCGTCGCCGCCCCGGTCGCCCCGCCCGCCGCGATGATCGCCGTCGCCCCGGAACCGGTCGTGTCGGAACCCGTGGCACTGGAGCCGGCCGCACCGTTGGTCGAAGCAACGGAGGAAGCCCCGGCCGAGGTCACGCCGAAGCCGCGCCGCCCGCGCCGCAAGAAGGCGGACGCCGCGGTCGAAGAGGTTGTCGAGCCCATCGCCGAACCGATCGCAGCCGCGATCGAGGACGTGATCCCGGCCGCGATCGACCCGACCCCGATCGAAGCCGACGCGGAGGCCCCGGCCGCCAAGCCCCGCCGCCCGCGCCGGAAGAAGTCGGACGTCGAAGCCACGGAGGCCCCCGCCCCCGCAGCCGAGGCACCCGCCCCGACCCGCGCCCCCCGCACCCGCAAGCCCGCAGCCGCGGCAGCGGTAACCGCGCCTGTTGCCACGACGACGGAACCGGCCCCCACCGCCGAGCCCGGCGAAGCGGACGCCCCGGAACCCGCCTCTCCCGAAAACCAGGAAGGCAGCCCCCGCCGCGGCTGGTGGCAACGCACCTTCGGCGCATAAGCCGAGCTGAGCAAAAGCCCTCTCCCCTCCGGGGAGAGGGTTGGGAGAGAGGAGCAACGCTCGTGGCGACGCTCGCCCAAGCCACACCCCCCTCCCCAACCCTCCCCCCGATAGGGGGAGGGAGCCTGCCCCGCCAAGCGAAACAGAAACCCCCTCCCCCCACCGGGGGGAGGGTCGGGGTGGGGGGCTTAAGCTGGACAGACCCGCGTCACAGCAAAATCCCAAGCCCCTTCACCCCCACCCCAGCATCCGCTAAAACCGCGCATATGCTCACCCCCCATTCACCCGCGCCCCGTCACACATCACGGCGATGACCCGCCTCCTCCGCCTCCTCCTCGCGACACTCATCGCGGCCACGCTCGCGACGCAACCCGTCGCCGCCCAGTCCATCCTGCGCGATGCCGAGACCGAGGCGTTCCTCAACGACATCGCCCAGCCGATCGGCGTCGCCGCGGGTCTCCGCAAAGGGGCGCTTCAGGTCGTCCTGCTCGGCGATCCCTCGATCAACGCGTTCGTCGCCGGCGGCCAGATCGTCTACATCCACAGCGGCCTCATCATGGCCGCCGACAATGCGGCGGAGGTTCAGGGCGTCATCGCGCACGAGGTCGGGCACATCGCCGGCGGCCACATCATCCGCGGCGGCGAAATGGCGAAGGCCGCGGGCGGCATCAGCATCCTCTCGCTCATCGTCGGCGTCGCCGCGATGGCGGCCGGCGCGGGCTCCGCCGGCATGGCCGCGATGGCCGCCGGGCAACAGGCCGCGATGGGCCGCTACCTCTCGTTCAGCCGCGCACAGGAATCGAGCGCGGACGCCGCCGGCTCCGGCTTCCTGCGCACCGCGCACCTGTCCGGCAAGGGCATGCTCAGCTTCTTCGGCAAGCTGCGGCAGGAGGAATATCGCTACTCGTCGAGCTACCAGAAGACCGACCCGTTCCAGCAGACCCACCCCATGTCCGCCGAACGCCAGGCCACGCTCCAGAACGACATCACCACCTCGCCCTACTTCAACGTCCCCACCGATCCGGTGCTGGAGGCGCGGTTCCAGCGCATCAAGGGCAAGCTCTTCGGCTTCACGCAGGACCCGCCCGTCACGATGGCGAAGTATCCGGAGACCAACCAGACCGCGCAGGCCCGCTACGCCCGCGCCTATGCCTGGCACCGTGGCGCCTACCCCGACCGCGCCGTGATGGAGATCGACAAGCTCGTCGCATCAGCTCCCCACGACCCCTATTATCTCGAGCAAAAGGGCCAGATCCTGCTCGAATCCGGCCGCCCGAAGGAGGCTATCGCCCCCTTGCGCGAAGCCGTCGCCGAACGCCCCGATCAGCCGCTGATCGCCGCCACGCTCGGCCACGCGCTGATCGCGACCGAGGATCCCGCCAACCTCGCCGAGGCCAAGCGCGTCCTGCGCGTCGCGGTCCAGCGCGACGATCAGAACCCGTTCGCCTGGTACCAGCTCGGCATCATCTACGCCGGCGAAGGCGATACCGCGCGCGCCATGCTCGCCAGCGCCGAACGCTACAGCCTCCAGGGCCAGACCCGCCTCGCCATGCAAAATGCCGACGCCGCCCTCAAAGGCATCCCCCCCGGCACCCCCGACTACATCCGCGCCCAGGACATCGCCATGGCCAGCCGCGGCGAAGCCGAACGGCGACGGTAGGGGGCGAGACGCGTTCCCCGGCGCAGGCCGGGGCCTAGGTGCTACCTTACCAAGAAGGCGAACCAAACCCCCTCCCCCCACCGGGGGGAGGGCCGGGGTGGGGGGCTTAGGCTGGACAGCCCCTTCAACCCGAAGCACCCCAGAAATGCCCTCTCCCCTCCGGGGAGAGGGTTGGGAGAGGGGGGAGTGGCCTGACCGAACGCCCTCAACAGGACACCAGTAAGTTTCGCGAAAGCCCAACCCACACCACCCCCCCAAAAGCTTCCCTCACACCCCAACCCACGCTACGCCCACCCCACACAGATCAGGACGCCCCCACCCCCGTGACCGACCCGACCGATCCGACGCCCGACCGCATCGCCCCCGTCCTGCGCACGATCGGCCAGACGCTCGCGCGTGGCGCGCAGGCCGTCCGCCGCGGGGTCTACGCGCTCGACGTCCCCCTCCGCCTGGCCGATGCGCGCGACGACATCCGCGCGCTTGAAATCGACCGCCGCGCCGCCGCACTCGCGAAAAAGGGCGGATCCGCCGCACGCCGCGCCGCCGGCCTCGCCCGCGTCCGCGCCCGCCGCGCCGCGGACACCGGCGGCCCCGCGCTCCGCGACGCCTGGACCACCAGCGCCGCCCGCCTCGCCATGCTCACCAGCGACGCCCGGACCAAAGGCAACACCGCGAAACCCGACCCCATGGCCCGCCCCGCCGACCTCCCCCCGATCTCCGCGCCCGCCGCATCACCCAGCAGCATCTCCGCCGCCGTAGCCGCAGCAGCCGCCGCACGACCGGCCGCGCTCAAGTCCGCACCGCCCCCCACGCCCCTGCCGCTCTTCGCAGCAGACGGCACCGCCGCCCCCCTGCCGCCACCGGCAGCACCGGGCACCACCGCACCGTCCGCAGCCGCATCAGCACCCGCATCAACAGGCCCGACACCGCCCCCCACCGCCCCCGCGTCCCCGCACGCCACCGCAACGGCCGCGCACGGAACGTCGTCAGCCAACTCGTCCGCCACAGCGAGCACGTCCCACCCGACGACCACCCATTCGACCGCGCACGCCACCGCCGCCGCACCCACAACGCACGCCACCGCCGCCCCATCACCGTCCGCCACCGTCGGCACCCCCACCCCCGCCCGCTGGCTCGAAGACAGGAAAACCCAGATGACGATCGGTATCGGCAGCCTCGCCATCGCCGGCATGGCCGTGGCGCTCGCCGCCGCCCCGCCTGCCGGCGGCGCCAACAGCCCCGCCCCCGGCACCGCCGCCTTCGGCGAGGCCGTCCGCGCCTACATCCTCGAACATCCCGAAATCATCCCGGAGGCCGTCGCCAAGCTTCAGCAGCGCGACACCGACGCGGTCCTGACCAGCAACCGCGCCGCGCTCCAGACCCCGTTCAGCGGTGCCTGGGCCGGGGCCGCGAACGGCGACGTCGTGCTGGTCGAATTCACCGACTATGCCTGCGGTTTCTGCCGCGCCAGCGTGCGCGACATCGACCGGCTGATCGCCGAGGACCCCAAGCTCAAGATCGTCTACCGCGAAATCCCGATCCTCGGCGCGGGCAGCGAACAGGCCGCCACGCTCGCGCTCGCCGCCGCGCGCCAGGGCCGCCACGCCGCCATCCACCGCGGGCTGTTCGCCGCCGGATCGCCCAGCGACGCCAAGTCCGCACAGGTCATCGCCGCCGCCCGGCTCGATCCCGCCGCCGTCGCCCGCGACCGCGCCGATCCCGTCGTCGCAAAGGAGATCGCCGACAACCTCGCGCTCGCCCGCACCATCGGCCTCACCGGCACGCCCACCTTCGTCGTCGGCAACCGCATCCTCTCCGGCGCCGTCGGCTACGACACGCTGAAACAGGCCATCGCAGATGCACGGAAGGCGTCATGAGCCCCCTCCCTTTCAAGAGTTGCCTGGTTCGTCAGGTCGGGACTGCCCCCGGCAGTCCCTAAAACATGCCGGGGGCATGTTTTACCTGACGAACCAGGCAACTGGGGTTGGGGGTGGATGCTACAGCACCCCACACACAACGCAGCAATCGGGGAGCGGCAGCACCCACCCCCAGCCCCTCCCTTGAAAGGGAGGGGGGAAGAAGGACCCCCCACCATGCCCCACCCCGAACAACAATATCTCGACCTCCTCCACCGCACCTGGACCACGGGCGACGAGCGCCGCGACCGCACCGGCGTCGGCACGCGCTCGCTGTTCGGCGCGCAGCTCCGCTTCGATCTGGCGGGCGACGCCGTCCCCCTGCTCACCACGAAGCGCGTCGCCTGGAAGGTCGCCGCCCGCGAGCTTCTGTGGTTCCTCAGCGGCTCCACCAACATCCGCCCGCTGGTCGAACAGAATGTCCACATCTGGACCGACTGGCCGCTCGCCCGCTACAATCGCGACACCGGCGCCAACGTCGACCGCGCCACATTCGAGGCGATGATCCTCGCCGACGACGCGTTCGCCGCGGACTATGGCGATCTCGGCCCGGTCTACGGCAAGCAATGGGTCGACTGGCCGGTGTACGAGCCACAGCCCGACGGCCGCTTCGTCCGCGCACAGACCGGCATCAACCAGATCGCGCTGCTCGTCGAAAGCCTGCGCCACAACCCCGGTAGCCGCCGCCACATCTTCACCGGCTGGAACGTCGCGGAGCTGGACGGCATGGCGCTCCCCCCCTGCCACATGACGTACCAGTATCACGTCGCCGCCGGCCGCTTGTCCGGCATGCTCTGGCAACGCAGCTGCGACCTCGGGCTCGGCTACGCCTTCAACGCCTTCTCCGCCGCCCTCCTCCTCCGCATGCTCGCCCAGCAATGCGACCTGGAACCCGGCGACCTCGTCTGGTCCGCCGGCGACGCGCACGTCTACCTCAACCACGAACATCTCGTCACGGAACAGCTCAGCCGCGTGCCCACCGGCACCCCCAAACTCCGCCTCCTCCGCAAGCCCGCCACGATCTTCGACTACCGCATCGATGATTTCGAGGTGTACGATTACGCCCCGATGCCCGGCATCAGCGCGCCGGTGGCGGTGTAGCCCCCTTGCCCGGCGGCCCCGCGACACGCAGCCGCGCCCGGACCCGCGCAAGCGCCACGACATCCGCGCCGGACCGCGGGGTCGGCAACCGCGAGTCCGCCAGCGATCGGATCGAATTGTCCAGATCGTCCGGCCGGTCCGGGCTGGCCCCGCGCTCGAGCAGGAACAGCGTCACCGACCAGTATCCGTGGTTCGCCGCCAGCATCGCGGGCGTCTGGTTATAAGGCTGGATCAGGTGATCGACGCCCGCACCCCCAGCGATCAGGCGGTCCAGCGCCGTCGTATCCCGCCGCATGACCGCCCCGGACAAGGCGCTGGCAACACCGTCGTTCCGGATCACCACCGGCCGCGCCTGCTCCACATCATGCGCATGAAACGCCATGCCGAGCATCGCCAGCACGGTCAGAACGCCCAGGAAACTGCCCCACAACGCGACCCGCACCGCCACCAGCGCCGCCTGCGCGCCCCGCCGCACCGCGAACCGCTCGATCAGCGTCAGGACCGGAAGCACAACCGGATAACAGATCACCGAAAACAGCACCGCGACATACAGATTGAGCTGCGCCGGCGTCGCCTCCCCCGGAACGCTCAACAGCGTCGGCAGGATCATCAGGACGCAGACCACCCAGAGCGACCAGAAAGCCGCAGCCCTGGCAAAGGTCTTCAACTGCTGCATCCCACCGGACAGTAACGCACGACCGCGGCTTTGCCAGATATTCCGCGGGCACGGCGAACCGTCGCTTTCGACAACCCGGAAATGTCGCAGAAACACCGCCGCCCCAAGGGCCGATCCGATATCGAGACGCCCCCTGTTCGAAAGGTCATTCATGCGCGCGATCCTGTTTGGGCTGGTGGTCTGCCTGTCCGCCACGTCGGCGCTGGCGCAATCCGGCCCTCCGGGCGGCGGCGGCGGCCAGGGCGGCGGACCGCCCGGCGGTGGCGGCCCCCCCGGTGCCGGTCGGCCGAGCGCCCCGCGCCCCATGAAGCCGATCAAGCGCGAACAGATCGACAAGCTGGCCGCGCAGATGTTTCAGACCGCGGACCGCGACCGCAACGGCCTCGTCACGCTCGCCGAACTGAATATGGTGGTCGACGCCCGCCGCGAAACGCTCATCCGCGCGCGGTTCGAACGGCTCGACACCGATCGCAACCAGTCGATCAGCCTCCCCGAATTCCTCGCCTGGCAACGCGGGCTGGGGTCGGTGGCCTCCTCCGAAAACCAGCCGATCGCCGGCTCCGACGGCCCCGTGTCCGAGGCCATTCTCCCCGTGCTGGACCGCGATCCGCGGGGCCGCGCAATGGGTATGGTGATCGAACCGCTCAGCGCGATGACGATCGTCGCCGCAAACGTCAATTACGACACCGGCCTCTCGCTGGACGAATTCATCGCCCATCAGCGCAAACGGTTCGACGCGGCGGACACCAACCACGACGCCGAACTGACGATGGACGAACTGCGCCGCCTCGATCCCGACCGCGGCCCCGGTGGCCCCGGTGGCCCCGGCGGACCGGGCTTCCCCGGCGGCCCCGGCGCCCGCCCACCCGCCGGCCTCGACTGAGCTACCGGTCCAGCGACGGGAAAGTCTCCCGCGTGAAACTGGCCACGTAACCGTGCCATGGATTTGCGACCGTCCGCTTTGCCGCTAAGGTGGTGCTTTGACGCCAGGGTAGCGGATCATGCACCTCATTATCGCATTACTTGCGGCCGCCGCCCCCATCGTGCCCGTGTCGAACCCGGAAACGCCGACCGCAATTGTCGAACGGCTGCTGGAAGCCAGTACGAAGCAGGATTGGCCCGCCGCGCTTGCCATGCTGACGGTCGACGCCCAGCTCGGGATGGGTGACGTCGGGGGACCACTCGACAAGGAGACGGTCTCGATCCTGGGCGTACTGGACAGATATGGTTGCCGCAGAACCAGCATCCGCGAAACAACTCAGCGTGACCCCATCCAGTCACAAATCCGCTTCGTCGAAGTCAAACGTATATGCCCGTACGGCCCCCAGTCGGGCCGAACCGGCGAGCATGAACTCATCACGACCTATTTCGTCAACGGCACAAAGATAGCCGGCTTCTATCTGAAATAAGCAGCGCCGCCGTAGTCATAACGGCCCGCCATGGGGCGTTTCCGGACCGGCCACTTTCGGGCATCCACTCCGCCCATGGCGCATGTCGCGTCGTGGCGGTCGAAATCGGAACCACGTTACCGATCTTTCGAAACGCTTGCTGCCATCTCCTTCAACCGCTCCCCCTGTTTGGCGATCGGCGGAACGCCCGTCGCTTCGCGAAGCGGGTCGGACAGCAGATCGCGACGATAGGGTTCCTGCGTCCAATCGCCGTCGCCGTGGCGAAGAAACTGCGTCCCGTAGATCTGCGGCTGCCCGATATGCTGGAGATAGCGATCGAGCGTTGCGGCCGCGATCCACGCCGCCTCCGACTTTCCGCGCGCCGCCGCGACGATCGCGAGCGCGTGAGCCTTCAGATAGTCATCCGGCAAATCGCCATGCTGAAACACAAAAGCCGCATGATAATAGTCATCGGCACTACGCAACTGTCCCGCGTCCAGCATGGCCTGCGTGCGGACACGCCGGCTTCGATCCGCTTCGCCGACCACACGCCAGTCGATCTTGGCCACCTTCCGCGCGGCTTGGTCCGCATCGAAGATCGCGGTCATCTCATTGTTCGTCGCGTTGGCGGAGACGACAGGCGTCTGCCCGAAGACGGGAGTGGACGCGACGCCGAGCAGCAGGACGAATCCAAGAATAAAGCGCATCGTTCGTTCTCCAGTCTGATCGCCAAAGACATGCGGGAACGATCGCTCTCAAGATAGAGGCTTGATGAAGACATCGACGGCTTACGGGCGTTTTCCGACGCCCGACTGATTGCCCCTCAACGTCCGGCTTTGGTGGGAAGCGGAATGGCCGCCTTTAAGCGATGAAGCGCGACGCAACCGGAAGTTAATTTCTATCACGAGGTGGCTCACCTCCGGCGACAAGTTGACGCGCGGGAATGGGACAGGCGGTTTTACTTGGGCTTATGCTCCTCGTGTAGTTACAAGTGAACCACGACCGTGACGCGGTGCTGACAGGGCGGATTAGATAGATTTGTTCAGCTTTGCGCCATCTTCGACGGCAGTTTTGATTGCGGGGCGGCGTGTCGCGTCGAGGAAGATAGTCACTAGACGCCAAACGATCTGGCCGCCGTCAACGAGAGTGTTGCTCGCATCGCGCTTGGAGAATGGCACGATTTTTCGTGTCTCATTCCCACCCGCTCGGCGTGAGGTATCGACACCAGCACTATCGTAAACGTAATATTGCCAAGTTTGGATAAACTTCTTACCGGTCGGTTTACCATCCTGATCCACCGGAATAATACCTGGAGTTCCGTCCGTACGGGTGCCTAGGGCGATGGGATCGCTGCGGAAGGTATATTCACCCGCCGGATAAAATCTCTTACCTCTCGTCTCAGATCTTGTTTGACGAGATTCAACGTCGACTTTGTGATCGACCGTTATAGAGCGTAGAAATTCGTGGGGGTGACGGTCGTCTTCAACGAAGTTTAATTGTGGAACTGGATCTCCATCGGCCCGATCAGATTTGTCGGCCAGCCGGGCCGCGATCATAGCGTCTCGAACTGTTGGACCTCCCAGAGGGTCTGCAGAAGCATCATAATCCGGAAGGGTAACCAGACGGCCATAGTACATGCCGGCAATATCAACTTTTACCATCATTGACTTTCCCCTCTGGCTTTGAATTCTGTAAAACTATTGCACAGCAATATACTTCAGTAAGACTGAAGATGATTTATGAAATATAGAAACCGTTTATGACATATTTATGAATAAGAATTCCTAAATATGGACCATCAATTCCGTTGTGGAAAATACGATCAGTATCGCCTCGATCGAAAACGACTACTTGTCTGAAAGCCGCCGAGCTACGCCGGAAGCCAACGTCCGATGTTGAGCACTGTGAAGGCTGTTGCGCGCCTCAGAAATCGGGCGATTGCGAACATTCGCCGATCGATCGGCCGGAATGTCCGATCGTGGTGGTTAGCGGACGTTCAGCCGATAGAGACTAGGGACGCGACAGATCGGGCAGGCAGACGCGCTCCGTGCTGCGAACCGTCGAGCTTTGCTGATATTTACCGACGAACTTTTCGTATGATGCATCGTGAGGTGCACGTGACTGCGCTTCTGGATCGGCGTAGCTGGTGATCGTCAGCATGGCCTTGTCCGAATAGCGCGGCTGGCCGGTGGCCGGGTCCCATTCGATCACCTGCACCGCCTTGACCCAGGTCGGCACCCTGTGCGCGGCCCAGAACGCGTTGTGATCACGCACGGCCTGCTGGAAAACCGACATCATCCCCGGCTTGATCTCGCTGTAGCGGATGGTGGCATAGTGGCCCGCGCACGGCAGCGGCGCGCCCAGCATCGCCGGGGTCTGCGCCGCAGCCGGCAGCGCGAACGCCATGAAGAAACCAGCGGCGAGCGTGCGGATCATAATCATTCCCCCGGAGGCAAGCGTGCCTCATCGCCACGAAATGTATCGCCGCCATGCGACTTAACCGAGACAGGTCACCATTGGCCTTGGACCCGCGCGCCTTCGAATTGGACGGATCGTGGGGCGTCCGGCTGTCCGCAAGTGGGCGTTAGCGGACATTCGCATGTCATCGGTGCCGTACGTCCGGCTTTAGTGGCAAGCGGCCATTGGCCGTCGGGCTCGCTAGACCGTCCTGCGTTCGGCGCGGTGCTCAGCTTCCTTCTTCCGCCGCGCTTTCCTGCAGCTGCTGTCGGGCCTTGGCGCTCATCGCATCGGTTTCGGTCAAGTCGACGACATGGACTGTCGGCTTGCCGGTACGTTGTGGAATGCGGCTGCCGGTTGCGATGCCGTATGCGGCGCGAACCGTAAATCGGTCGATCCGGTAGATGCCCGGATTGCCTGGTTTAACCGCGAGCGGAGCATAGCGCCGCTTCCCCACTTGTTCGACAAACTCCGAACCCAGCCGACCGATGCCTTCGTTCCGCAGGATTTCGACGTCCCCCGGCCGACCGTCTGGGCGAATCCAGTAGCCGACATCGATGAACCGGACGCTCCCGTCGGGCTGAAACCTGGTCAGCATCCCGTATGAAGCCAGGACGATGTCTTCGAACTTCGGTGCAAAAAGAAGCTGCGGCGATTTGGTCGGGGAGCGACGCAGCCGTGCCGCCAGAATGTCCACAGCATCCGCGTCGCCGTCCCGAATGGCGATCCGCGCCTTCAGGATGTCGCGGAGTTCCGATATCATCTGGTTGTCCGCACCGGCCAGCCTCACTGCCTCGTCTGCGAAACGCACCGCGTTGCCTGAACGACCCTGCAACAGTGCCAGCCACGCGCGCCGGAACGCCGCGCCGGCTGCGACGTCGGCGTAGCTGCTCTCCACGGCGCGTCGCTGTATGTCGAGGTAGGCCTTGTCCGCCGCCACCGGCAAGCCCAACCCGACCATGTTATCAGCAAAGCTGAGTTCCTGGCCCAGCGTCGCTAAATTGCTTCTCCCCAGGTGGCGGCGTAGGACAAGGACGTTGTTTCGCGCCGAGTGCCGCCAGAGCTTGCTGAGGCCTTCATGCTCCGCGACGGTTGCCAGTGTCGCGTAGAGGCTGGAGACCGGTCCCGGCAACTCGGCCGCATGATCCTTGTTGCGTCGGATCGCGCTTTGCAGGGTGCGCTGCGCATCGACGTAGCGGCCGTCACCGAACTGCTCGACAGATGCGTTGAGCGATGCCTCCACGTCTTCGGCCGGCGGGCAATCACGCGCGAGGCACGCCGTCAGATCCTGTTCGGCACGGCGTCCGACAACCACGACGTCTTCCGGTGAAGCCGGCGACGAAGTAGCGGCTTGCGCCAGAAGGAAGAGCACCGAAAGAAACATCCTCGAGAAGCTCTCGCGAATATAGTCGGCCGTCAAGCGTCAACCGCGAAATGCAAGAATAGTAAAGTCCGGGCGTTGGCGGACATGAGGGACGCCCGAATTTCGGACCGTCCCATCGTGGTGGACTATGGACAATATCCTAACGCCCCCGCCCCCGATCCCCGACGTTGCGCAAACCGCCCCGGAATGCGAAACGCCTCGGCCGCTCCCCCGTCGGCGCGTGCCGAGATCAGGATCCGAGGTTCATATGACGGTCGTCGCCGCCTATCTCTATCGCAACGGCAAGCGGGTGCGCGAGGTTTCGATCGACGAAAAGGTCGACTGTCCGGCCGACAAGTCCGAATTCGTCTGGATCGGCCTGTGCGACCCCACCGATGCGGAGATGCAGACGCTCAAGCAGCACTACGACCTCCACCCGCTGGCGATCGAGGATGCCGTCAACGCCAACCAGCTGCCCAAGGTCGACGTGTACGGGGACCAGCTGTTCGTCGTCGCGCGCACCGCCGCGCTCGACGGCGACACGATCGACTATGGCGAAACCGCGATCTTCGTCGGGCACAGCCACATCATCAGCGTGCGCCACGGCAGCGCCCGGTCGCACAAGGTCCTGCGGCAGCAGCTCGAAGCCGCGCCTTCGCTGCTCATCCACGGCGTCGACTATGTCCTCCATGCGGTGCTCGACTATATCGTCGACGGCTATCTGCCGATGGTGGACACGATCGAGGATATCGTGTCCGCTATGGAACAGCGCACGCTCGACACCTTCCTCGACCGCGACGAAATCACCCGCATCTTCACGCTGCGCCGCCAGCTCACCCGGTTCCAGCGCGTGCTGGGCCCGATGGCGGAGGTTGCGGGCAAACTGGTCCGGCTCGACCTGCCCTGCATCGACCCCGACACGCGACCCTATTTCAGCGACGTGCTCGATCATGTCCGCCGGATGCAGGTCATGATCGACGGCCTGCTTCAGGTGCTGACGTCGGTGTTCGAATTCAGCAACCTGATGGAACAGCAGCGCACCGGCGCCATCACCCGGCAACTCGCCGCCTGGGCCGCGATCCTGGCCGTCCCCACCGCCATCGCCGGCATCTACGGCATGAATTTCGAAAATATGCCCGAACTGAAGACCGAATATGGCTATTTCGTCGTGCTCGCCGTCATCGCGGTGATCTGTACCGCACTCTACCTCCGCTTCAAACGCGCCCGCTGGCTCTGACGCAAACGCCGCTCACCCCGCCTTCGCCAGCTCCTCCGCCACCAGTTCCTTTCGGCTGAGCTTCCCCACCAGCGTCCGCGGCAACGCATCGCGCACCTCCACCGCCACACACCGCTCATGCTTGCCGACCAGCGGGTTCAGCCACGCCATCAGCTCGTCGCCCGTCACCGCGGCGCCCTCCACCAGCGTCACGAACGCCTTCGGCCGCTCGCCCTGATACGCGTCGGGCACGCCGATCACGATCGCGTCGCGCACCGCGTCGTGGCGGTACAGCACCGTCTCCACCCGGCTCGGAAACACCTTGAACCCGCCGACCGAGATCATGTCCTTCAACCGGTCGACGATCCGGACATAGCCGTCTTCGTCGATCACCCCGACATCGCCGGTCCGCAAGCCGCCGTCCGCAAAGGTCGTCGCATCCAGCTCCGGCCGCTGCCAGTATCCCGCCATCACCTGCGGCCCGTGGATCACGATTTCGCCCGGCTCGCCCGCCGGCGCATCGCGCGTCGCATCCTCGCGGTCGACCAGCCGCATCGTAGTGGCGGGCAACGGCTGCCCGATCGTCCCGGTCTTGGCCAGCCCCTCATAGGGATTGGTCGCCGCGATCCCACTCTCGGTCAGGCCGTACCCTTCGACCAGCACCGCGCCCGTCGCCGCCTCGAACCGCGCCTTCACCGGCCCGGCGAGCGGCGCACCGCCCGAGATACACACGCGCAACGACGACAGGTCCGTCGTCGCCAGCTTCGGATGATCCATCAGCGCCTGGTACATCGTCGGCACGCCCGGCAGGCTCGTCGCCTTCGTCCGTTCCACCGCGGCCAGCACGGCGGCCGCATCGAACCGCGGCAACAGCACCATCGTCCCGCCGTTCGCCACCGTTCGGTTCAGCACGCACGCATTGGCAAAAATGTGGAACAGCGGCAGCGCGCCGACGATCCGATCCGGCGCCCCCGCCTCCGGATCCACGTCGATGATCTGCCGCGCATTGGCGGTCAGGTTCTGGTGCGTCAGCATCGCGCCCTTGGGGCTGCCGGTCGTGCCGCCGGTATACTGGATCAGCGCCACGTCGCGGACCGCATCGATCACCGGTTCCGGGAACCGCCCGTCATTGGCGATCAGCGCGGAAAATGTCGTGATCCGCGCATCGTCCGGCCGCGCCGCCACCTCCTTGCGCTTCAGCAGCCGGTACAGCAGCGACTTGCCGCGCGGCAGAGCCCCCGCGATCGACCCGACCACCAGCCGCTCCAGCCCGCTCGCCGCCAGCACCTTCACCGCCGTCGGCAGCAGCGCGGTGGCCGACAGCGTGAACAGCACGCGCGTGCCGCTATCCTCCACCTGATGCGCCAGCTCCTCCACCGAATAGAGCGGCGAAAAATTGACCACCACCGCACCCAGCATCAGCGCGCCATAATAAGCCGCCACATAATGCGGCACGTTCGGCAGGAACAACCCGATCCGGTCCCCCCGCTCGATCCCCATCTTGTGCAGCCCCGCCGCCACCCGCCGCGCGCCGTCCAGCACCTCGGCATAGCCATAGGTTCGCCCCATGAAATCGATCATGGCCGCTTGCGGGCCGCGGGCCACCGCCCCCGCCAGCATCGCCGGCACCGTCATCGGCGGATACTCCCGGTCCCACGCGGTGGGATGGGAATAGCCGGTCGCCCATGGGTTCGGATGTTGCATGACGTTGACGTAAACGGAACCGGGCGACAGTGCAACGCCCTACGATGCTGCTCCCCCGGTCACCCCGGGCCGCCCGGCTCCCCGCCCGCGCGGACCTTCGCCAGGTGAGGATCAGAAGCCGATCCGCGCCACGAACCGCGCGGACCGCGGCGACTGGTACGACGTCGGCAGGCGATACGTGGCGGATGCTGCGCCGCCGTCATCCGTGCCCTGCTCGTCATAGTCGATCTTGGCCTTCTGGTTGAACACGTTGAACACCGACACTTCGAACGTCAGGTTCCGGTTCTCGGGCTGCGGCCGGAACGACAGCGTCAGGTCGGTCGATGTGTTCCAGTCGCTCTTGAACACGCTGCCGCGCTGCACCAGCACCGTCTCGTTGTCGTCCGACACCTGGCCATCGACGATCGGGCAGAAATTGCCGGCCGAGCCATAGGCGTTCGCGAACGGATCGACCGAATCCGGGACCAGCCCGATGCACCCGAACCGGCGCGGCGACACGGCGGCGAAATTGGCGCCGATCAGCAACCACGGTCGCACCTGGAACGCACCGTACAGCTTGATGTTGTGACGGCGATCACCCGGCAGATACCCGTAGGCGCCCTGGGTGAAGCCCGGCTGATCGAAATCCGTCGTCAGGCCGCTGTCGGACTGGCCGTTGTCGGATTTCACGCCGCCTTCGATGTTCCCGCGGTTCTTGGCATAGGTGTAGGATCCGTTCAGCGTCCAGAGGCCGTCGAACTCGCGGTTGAACGTGGCGGTGATCGCCTTGTACGTCCGGCGCGCCTTAGGATATCCCAGCTCCTCCGCGGTGAAGCTGACGGTGCGGGCCGTGGCTTCCCCGTTGATGGGGTCCGACAGCGTGATCGTCGCCGCCTCGCCCGGGTTGATCAGCACATATTGGTGGAACCCGGTCCAGATGTCCTCGCACCCCGAAATGCCCTCGCGGTTGCAATAGGCCAGCACGCCCTGGTCGATCGCAGCGTCCTCCAGCGACGCGTTCAGCTTGCGATACGTCCCGTACAGTCCGACGCGGATCCGGCTGCCCAGCCGGCGCTCGCCGCCGATGATATATTCGTCGATCGACTGCGGCTTCAGCGATTTCGAAACGGTCGCTTCGGTCGGCGTCGCGGTGCCGTCCGACACCAGCTGGCAGTTGGCGTCCGTGCTGCCCGGGCACGCGCTGCTCCCGCCCGTGAACGACAGCGCCTGCCCCAGGATCGGGCTGTTGTCGGCATTCACGCCCAGCAACTGATAATAGCGCGTATAGTCGGTTTCGGCGCCCGCCAGCCGGATGTTGGTGTTGGTCGCGACCGGCTGGAAGATCCGCCCGAACGACCCGTAGATCTTGGTCCGCGCATCGCCCGTCGGGTCGAAGGTGAAGCCCAGTCGCGGCCCCCACTGGTCGCCCGATTCATAATAGGTTTCGCCGTCCACATTCTTGTTGGTGAACCGGTCGTTCCGAACACCCAGCGACAGGTTCAGCCGGTTGTTGAACAGCGACCAAGTGTCCTGGATGTAGAACGCTTCGTTCCTGGTCTTGAACACCCCGCCGTTGAAGTAGGTCCGCGCACTGACATACTCGGTCCCGGCCGGCGCATAGCGGTTCCCCGCCGCGGCGGTCAGGTAGGTGTAGGCGACACCGCCGTTATAGGATGACGTGGTATCCGACGTCAGGTTCTCGCGGTCGTAACCGCCCCGGATGTGGTGCGACCCGAGCAGGTTGAAATAGATGTCCGCATCCGCCCGGTAGAATTCGCGCGTATCGAACGACGATGTGCGTGTCGCGGTGGGATTGCCGATCGACTGGGCCGTACCGGTGCGCTGGTCGAGGATGTAGGGATTGTCGCTTGACGATTGCGTAACCTCGCGGTCCTTGTTCTTGCCGTATGCCGCCGACAGGGTCAGCCATTCGGTGAACGTGCCGGTATAGCGGCCGACGAAATTCTTGCCCCCGAACTTCTCGACGTCCGAACTCTGGAACAACGTCCGCTGGTTGGTCGTGACGTCATAGTCCAGGTTCGTGATGGTCTCGGTGCGGGACGTATCGAAATAGGTGAATTCCAGCCGGTGCCCGTCGGCGATGATCGCGTCCAGCTTGCCGCCCCAGTACGGGCTGTCGCCGACCCGCTCGGAATAACGCTGGTCGGTGACGCTGCCGTCGCCCTGCTGCGTGTGGCGCGCCTGGTAGAAGCCGTAGAAGAACAGCCGATCCTTGATCAGCGGCCCGGACGCATAGAAATACGCGTTGCGCGATTCACGGATGTCGCCGTCATTGTCGTCGCGGAACGTATTGGGGGAATCGCTCCGCAGGAAATCGGGGGTGTAGGACAACACCGCCCCCGCGTGGAACTCGTTCGAACCGGACTTGGTCGTGGCGCTCACGAAACCACCCGTCGCGCGGCCGAACTCGGCCGGATATCCGCCGTTCTTGATATCGACCGTGTCGTAGAATTCGAACGGCACCGTCGTCGAACCCAGGCCCTTGCGGAAATTGGTCACGTTCAGGCCGTTCACGAAGAACTGGTTTTCCGACACGGACGCCCCGGAAAACGACGCCAGATCGCCGAACGCGCTGTCGCCCTGCGACGTGCCGGGCGACAGCCGGATGATGGCGGTCAGGCTGCGGTCCACCGGCACCTGTCGCGCGATCTCGGTGACGTTCACCACGGTCCCGGTCGTCGTCCGTTCGAAATCGATCGTCCGCGTCCGCGTCCCGGTCACGACGATCGCGTCGCCGCCGGCCGCCGCCCCCGCTGCATTGTCCGCCGCGCCCGTTTCGCCGACGGCCGCCAGCGAGAATTGGTTGGACGCCTGATCCGGCTCCAGCACGACGCCGCCCTGCGTGCTCGTCGTAAAACCGGTCGCGGTGATCGTCACCGTGTACGTCCCCAGCGGCAGCTGCGGCAGGCGGTAATTGCCGCCGCCGTCGGTCGTCGTCGTGCGGGTGAAACCCTGCGCGGCGGACTGGAACGCCACCGTTGCGCCGGGCACACCGGCGCCCGCCGTCGTCACGATCCGGCCGGATGCGGTCACGTTCTGGAAATCCTGGGCGGCGGCGACCGACGGAACGACCATCGCCGAAACCGCAAAAGCAGTCAGCGCACGGATCGATGTCGAGCGGGCAAGAAAGGTCGCGCCCAGAAGGCGAAGATTGGATGTCATCTATGCTGCCCCTGCACCTGACGGCCCGAACATCGGGTCGTGGTATGCACTCAAGCTGACCAGCAGGGCGCAAGCTGTCAAAGCGGTTTTCATGAGATCGTCATATTGATAGAACGTCGTTGCAACGCAGCAACAGCGTATATCTCAGACTGAACCCCTATTCAGTATGAATTTCCGTAAACCTAAGCGCAATTATTTCGGAGAGTATACATTAGGGGGCTCGTAATTCACCTAACTACCAGTTTGGAATATTACACGCCTGTTCTTTTCTAGGATGAAATTTGGCTTCTTCAACGGGCATGATTGCCGGCTTTGTGTCAGTCATGAACGACTTACGAACATGTATCTCCAAAACGCCTGCCCATGTGTTGACCGGGAAACATGGGCGTTGCAGGCACCGGGCCTTGCCGGACCGCGCGGGAGTAGCGCCCTGTCGCGATCGCTGTATCATCGTGGCAAATCCGGGGGGGGAATCACGGTTTTCATGCGTCACGTCTTGCTTTGCGCCTTGCTGGCGACCGTCCCGGTGGCGGCGATTGCCGCGTCCGACAAACCGGTCTTCGGCCCCCTCCCCGCCTGGGTCAGGCCCGTGCCGCTGCCCGCCACGCCTCCCGCGGACGATGCGCCGCTCCGCATCCTGCTGACCGATCAACAGGTCGCGATCGAACCGACGCGTCAGACGGTCTATGCCACCACGACGATCCTGATCCAGACGCCGCAGGGGTTGGCCGCAGGTAATATCTCGCTGCCCTAGCGGCCGGACACCGACGTGCTGACCGTCCACGCGGTCCGCATCCACCGCGGTGCCACGGTCATCGACGTGCTCGGTTCGGGCCAGACCTTCACCGTTGTCCGCCGCGAACCCAATCTGGAAAGCGCGATGCTGGACGGTGTGCTCACCGCCAACATCCAGCCCGAAGGGTTGCAGGTCGGCGACCGGCTCGAAGTCGCCACCTCGCGCACCACCAGCGATCCGGTGCTGGGCGGCCATGTCGAACAGTTCGCCGGCCTCTGGAACGGCGTGCCGATCGCCCGCGCGCATCTGTCGATGCAGTGGCCCGCCACGCTGCCGCTCCGGTTCCGATCCGCTGGCACGCTCCCCGCGGTCCGCCCGACGCGCGTCGGCTCGCTTTCCCGCATCGAACTGCAACAGGACGATATCAAGCCGCTCGTCCTGCCGAAGGGCGCACCCGCCCGGTTCCAGGTCGGTCGCGTGCTGGAGGCGACGGACTATGCCGGCTGGGCCGATCTCGCCGCGCTGATGGTGCCGCTCTACCGCACGGCCGCTACGCTTCCCGCGACCGGCCCGCTCCAGGCGGAGGTCGCCCGCATCCCCGCGCTGTCCGCCGATCCGCGCGTCCGCGCCGAAGCCGCGCTGGCGCTGGTGCAGGATCGGGTCCGCTACGTCGCGCTGGCGATGGGCGCCGGTGGGCTGGTACCGGCCACCGCGGCCGAAACCTGGGCACGCCGCTACGGCGATTGCAAGGGCAAGACCGCGCTGCTGGTTGGGCTGCTCGCGGCGCTCGATATCCCGGCCGAACCGGTCCTGGTCAGCACGGTCTATGGCGACGGGCTCGATCAACGCCTGCCGATGATCGGGCTGTTCGATCATGTCCTCGTCCGCGCCACCGTCGCGGGCCGGCCCTATTTCATGGATGGGACGCGCACCGGCGATACCGCGCTCGATCGGCTGACCGTGCCGGCCTATGGCTGGGGCCTGCCGGTGGTGCCGACCGGTGCCGCGCTTGTCCGGATGATGCCGCCTCCGCTCGCCGCGCCCGCCGATGAAACCATCATCCGCATCGACGCCACCGGCGGGCTTACACTGCCCGCGCCGGTCCGGATCGAACAGATCTTTCGCGGCGACCTGGCCCAGGGTGCGCGGCTCGGCATGTCGACGCTCTCGGGCACCGCGCGCGACAACGCGCTGCGCGCTTACTGGAAGGAACGCTACGACTTCATCGACGCCACCACGACCACCGCCAGCTTCGATCCCAAGACGGGCGAACAACGCTTCGTGCTGGACGGCAAGGCGCGCATGAAATGGGGCGACTACGGCTATGAAACCGACGGCACCGGGATCGGCTACAAAGCGGACTTCACCCGCGATCCGGGCCCCGATGCGCAGGCGCCGTTCGCGGTCCCCTACCCCTATTCGAACCGCGTCGTCGAAACGATCCTGCTGCCGCCCGGCTTCGAAACGCTGAAGGCCGGCGTCAAGAGCGACGTCGACCGCACCATCGCCGGCATCGCCTATCGCCGCGTGTCGACGCTCACCGGCAACGTCTTCACGATTGAGAAGTCCGAACGTGCCGTCGCCCCCGAATTCCCCTTCGCCGAAGCCGCCGCCGCACAATCCGAACTGCGCAAGCTGGCGGAGGATGCGATCTACGTCCGCAAGCCAGCGCGTTACCAAAGCACGAGTAAGGAGATCGACGCCAGTCTGGCCGTTACGCCCACGACGGCGGAGGCGTTCATCGACCGGGCCTGGACGCTTCAGAACGCTGAGCAATATACGCTCGCGCTTGACGACCTGAACGAAGCCGTGCGGCTGGATCCCAAGTCGGCATGGGCTCTTGCGAATCGTGGTTCGGTGAAGATGATGATCCGTGACGCCAGCGCTGCCAAGGATATCGACGCCGCCGCCGTGCTTGATCGGCAACCCGGTCGTGCTTCGCATGCGCGGTAGCCAGGCGCTCGAAAAGGGCGCTTTTGCGGACGCCGTCACCGCATTCGATACGGCGTTGCAGGTCGAAGCCGGTCACAGCTACGCGCTCGCGAACCGCGCCTATGCCCGCTTCATGCTCGGCGATGACGCCGGTGCACTCGCCGATACAGCGGATGCGATCAAGGCGAACCGAACCGCTCTCGGTCCTTACGGATTGCGCGTCCAGATTGCCCATGAACAAGGCCGGACCGATGCGGTCATGGCGGAAATGGCCGCGCTCGTGGCTGCCGCACCGTCTGAACCAGCGACGCAGATATGGATCGCTGGCCTGTACCGGAACGTCGATCGTCCGATCGACGCGTTGCGTGTCTACGACCGCGCGATCGCGCTCAAGCCGACGGCAACGCTTCACGCCGCACGCTACCGGGCCCGTCCGAAGGCAGACCGGGCCGGTCGACAGGCCGATCTTGATGCCATTGCTCGACTGTCGCCGAAGTCCGATTTCGACGACAGCGAGCGTGCCCGGATGCTTGACGAGACAGGAAATCACGTCGGTGCCATCGCACTCTACACGCGCACGCTGGCAACGCACGCCGATAAACAAGGTTGGTTGACCAGACGCGGCATATCCCACGCCACGGCCGGAGAAACGGCGTTGGCCGCTGCGGACTTCATGCAAGCGCGCAAATTGGCAAAGGATGCGAACCGGCTGAACAACCTTTGCTGGGAAAAGGCCGTCTCCGGTGTTGCGCTTGAAACAGCGCTGTCAGAATGCGACGCCGCTCTCCGCCTCGAACCTACCGACGCTGCGATATGGGACAGCCGCGGACTGGTTCTGCTCCGCCTCGGACGTTGGACCGACGCGATCTCCGCTTATGATCGGGCGCTTGCGCTGTCGCCATGGCTGGCGAACGCACGCTATGGCCGCGCGATCGTCCGGGCACGGATGGGTGACAAGGTTCGCGCGGAAGCCGATGCCTCCGCCGCACGACGCAGCAGTTTTGATATAACCAAGGCCTATTCGGACATGGGGCTAACGCTGTAGGTCCGACACACCAAGCACCGCGACATCCAGCGTCAACCCGCCTTGCCCCACCCCACCCCGCCACCCATCTCCCGCCTGACAGGCGTGAGCCGGCTTGCCGCGCACGAACAAATCTGGAACAGACCGCTTCATGCTGACCCATATTTCCGTGCGCGGCGCGCGCGAACACAATCTCAAATCCGTGAACGTGGAGATTCCGCGCGACAAGCTGGTGGTCATCACCGGCCTGTCCGGCTCCGGCAAATCCTCGCTCGCATTCGACACCATCTATGCCGAGGGGCAGCGCCGCTACGTCGAATCGCTCTCCGCCTATGCCCGCCAGTTCCTCGAACTGATGCAGAAGCCCGACGTCGATCATATCGAGGGGCTCTCCCCCGCCATCTCGATCGAACAGAAGACGACCAGCCGCAATCCGCGCTCCACGGTCGCCACCGTGACCGAGATCTACGACTATATGCGCCTGCTCTGGGCGCGCGTCGGCATCCCCTATTCGCCCGCCACCGGCCTGCCGATCAGCGCGCAGACCGTCAGCCAGATGGTCGACCGCGTCGCGGCACTCCCGGCCGGCACGCGCTTCCTGCTGCTCGCCCCCGTCGTCCGCGGCCGGAAGGGTGAGTACCGCAAGGAAATGGCGGAGTGGCAGCAGGCCGGCTTCACCCGCGTCCGCATCGACGGCACGATGCACGAGATCGAGGACGCCCCCGCGCTCGACAAGAAGTACAAGCACGACATCGAGGTCGTCGTCGACCGCATGGTCGTCGGCCCCGACATCGCGACCCGCCTCGCGCAGAGCTTCGAAACCGCGCTGAAGCTCACCGACGGCCTCGTCTATGTCGATCTGGTCGATGCCCCCGCCCCCGCCGACGCCATCCCCGCGGACGAGGCGCTGGCGAAGAAGAAGTCCGTCGCCGGCAAGAACATCCCCGACAACCGCATCGTGTTCTCGGAGAAATTCGCCTGCCCCGTCTCGGGCTTCACCATTGCCGAAATCGAACCGCGGCTCTTCTCGTTCAACGCGCCGCAGGGCGCCTGCCCCGCCTGCGACGGCCTCGGCGAGAAGCTCTATTTCGATCCGCAGCTCGTCGTCCCCAACGAACATCTCTCGCTCAAGAAGGGCGCCGTCGTCCCCTGGGCGAAATCCAACCCGCCCTCGCCTTACTACATGCAGGTCCTGGCCAGCCTCGCGAAGGCCTACGACTTCTCGCTCGACACCCCCTTCAACGCGCTCAGCGAGGAGCAGCGCGCCGTCGTGCTGCGCGGCACCGGCGGCAAGGCCGTCACGCTCCGCTTCATCGACGGCCGCAAGTCGTACGAGGTCGAGAAGGCGTTCGAAGGCGTCATCGGCAACCTCGAACGCCGCATGCTCTCCACCGACAGCGCGTGGATGCGCGAGGAGCTGGCCAAGTACCAGTCCGCCGCCCCCTGCGAAGTCTGCGGCGGCGCGCGCCTGAAGCCGGAGGCACTCGCCGTCAAGATCGCGGGCGAGGACATCTCGCTCTCCACCCGCCGCGCGGTCGGCCCCGCGCTCGCCTTCTTCCGCGCCATGCCGGACAAGCTCAACGACCAGCAGCGCCAGATCTCCGCCCCGATCCTCAAGGAGATCGTCGAACGGCTCGGCTTCCTCGACAATGTCGGCCTCGACTATATCAGCCTCGACCGCACGTCCGGCACGCTCAGCGGCGGCGAAAGCCAGCGCATCCGCCTGGCCTCGCAGATCGGCTCCGGCCTGTCCGGCGTCCTCTACGTGCTCGACGAACCCTCGATCGGCCTGCACCAGCGCGACAACGACCGCCTCATCGTCACGCTGAAGCGGCTCCGCGATCTCGGCAACACCGTCATCGTCGTGGAACATGACGAGGATGCGATCCGCACCGCCGACTATGTCATCGACATGGGTCCCGGCGCGGGCGTCCACGGCGGCGCCATCGTGGCGGAGGGCACGCTCCAGCAGATCCTCGACAACCCCGACAGCCTGACCGGCGACTACCTGACCGGCCGCCGGATGGTCCCGCTGCCGGCCAAGCGCCGCAAGGGCAATGGCAAGAAGGTCACGGTGAAGGGCGCCCGCGCCAACAATCTGAAGAACGTCACCGCCTCGATCCCGCTCGGCACCTTCACCTGCATCACCGGCGTGTCGGGCTCGGGCAAGTCCACCTTCACGCTCGACACGCTCTACGCCACCGCCGCGCGCACGCTGAACGGCGCACGCATGCTGGCCGGCCACCACGAAACCATCACCGGCCTCGAATATCTCGACAAGGTGATCGACATCGACCAGTCGCCGATCGGCCGCACCCCGCGCTCCAACCCCGCCACCTACACCGGCGCGTTCACCAACATCCGCGACTGGTTCGCCAACCTCCCCGAAAGCCAGGCGCGCGGCTACAAGCCCGGGCGGTTCAGCTTCAACGTCAAGGGCGGCCGGTGCGAGGCGTGCCAGGGCGACGGCGTGCTCAAGATCGAGATGCACTTCCTCCCCGACGTCTACGTGACGTGCGACGTCTGCCACGGCCACCGCTACAATCGCGAAACGCTGGAGGTGAAGTTCCGCGGCCGCAGCATCGCCGACGTGCTCGACATGACGGTCGAGGACGCGGTCGAATTCTTCAAGGCCGTGCCCCCCATCCGCGACAAGATGGCGATGCTGGCGGAGGTCGGGCTCGGCTACGTCAAGGTCGGGCAACAGGCGACCACGCTCTCGGGGGGCGAGGCGCAACGCGTCAAACTCGCCAAGGAACTCGCCCGCCGCGCCACCGGCAACACGCTCTACATCCTCGACGAACCGACCACCGGCCTGCATTTCGAGGATGTCCGCAAGCTGCTGGAGGTCCTCCACGCGCTCGTCGAACAGGGCAACAGCGTTGTCGTGATCGAACATAATCTGGAGGTCATCAAGACCGCCGACTGGGTCATCGACCTCGGCCCCGAAGGCGGCGACAAGGGCGGCGAAATCGTCGCCGTCGGCACCCCGGAGCAGGTTGCGAAGGAACCGCGGAGCTATACCGGGGGGTATTTGAAGCCGTTGCTGAAGCTCGGCGACATCAAATCATAAGTCGTCCACATAAGGCTCATCAGGCGGCGAGACCGTCTTACCCATATTCACCTGCTCAGTGATATGCATATTTATCCGGGCTGAAATCGCCATTTCAGTTCCCTTTATTTTTCCAGGAACATCAAGAGACGTTAATTCAATAATTTGCCTGCCCCAGCAAGGGCTGATTTTATTCCATGCGTCATCTTGGATAATTCGATCCGCTAATACCTTGTAGCCGATTTCATCGTCTGTTTGCCGAAATGATATCCACTCACCTGCTCTTGCAACATCGATCCTGTCATAATGCTTTCCGCCGCCCTGCTCTTCTGGTTTACGCGTACTTCCCCAATCCCCGTAAATCACCTTTGCGATATTATGCCGTGCAACCAGCCTTGCATACAGTTGTCTATCGTCATTTAGAAATGTGTGCTTGTATTTTATACTAGAGAATGAGTTTGGAAAACTACTTGAAGTACAGGCTATCTCGACGGACGCATCCCACTCGGTAATTTTACCAATAATGGATGAAATCCACATCTCTTGAGCAAGAACGTCCCTGCTCCAACCAATATCGATCACAAAGACTGTATCGTCAGCTATCAAAAGCTTGCTCGCTAGAAGCTCCTCTAACCCGTAGGTAAAGTTTTGCTCGACTCTTACAACAACGCCTCTATTAATTTTATTAATATGCTCAAACTGCTTATCAAGATCTGATAGCAATCCGTTAACATTACGCAATACTGGAACGCGAAAATCGTTCGGTTCGACGAGGTCATAGTAATTTTTAAAACCACCAGCCGGGTCGAATAAAATTTCAAACTCATCACAACACGGTGACTTGGAAACAAACGCACGTTTGTAGCGATCCAAGTCAAAGCCATGCCGGAACCCGGCGGTTGCCGCATCAAGTTGATGTAAAATAGGTTGAAATTTGTTAGTATTCGGCCATGGTCGAACAGCTATAATCGGAAAAAACCCTTTCCGGATAGATGCGTCGAGCCGGCTTAAGGCGCGGATCTCCGCGCGTTTCGAGCATAAGAAGGCGACATATTGAGCATCTTGCAGCATCTATTACGCAATCCCTAGACGAACTTTCATAGCAGGCAACGAGACCCTGAAGATTTTCGCCAACTGCATCGCAGAAGCATCATCTTTTTTGCCGCCGAGATTCTCGAGAGCTTCGTCAAGAGCAGCTCTTGGCATAACAATCTCGGCTGCTAGGCGATTTGCCTCTGTTTCTCGCTTCGAACTTAGACCGGACCTATACATCACGTTATCAACAATTCCATTCTTTATGTAATCCCGATGAAGTAAGAAATGTGCTATTTCATGAGCAATCGTGAATCGCTGTCGCTCAGGAATCTCATACCGATTTACTCGAATATGGAACCCGCTCGGGGTTTCACTGTTAGGCTCGATAAGTCCAGAAATGTTTGGGCTTAGCAATGCTAAGTTCACCTGTATGCCGAGCTCCTGAGCGAGCTTACCTACGGGGACTGGGACCATATTTTTGTATCGGTCCAGTATGCTCCGATGCTCAACGTTGATCATCAAATACACCTATGCTGCCTGATCATCTTCGTATGGCTCGTCATAAACATCAATCGGACCTACGCCCTCGTAGACCGCCTCCCTTACAGTTCGCCTGATCATATCCCGAAGCGGTTTTCCCTCTTCAAGCTCAGATCCTATATAACTGAACGAATGGTCACGAAGCTTTGACTCAATTGAAGCCCATCCCAGAACCGCCAAGACGCCTACGAACAGAGTTACAATCGTAAGCATCACGCCCAGACATGTAAGTAATATAGAGATAAAGTCTGCGTATGAGAGCGTATAGCTAATTTTACCAAAGTGACCACTTAAACTGGCACCGATTGCTCCGGCGATCACACCGAACACGACTAAGCCACCCAGCTTCACAACGCTCTTCATTCGGCTCGCTAGTCGCATAGTCGCCTCTTACAGGAACGGAAGTAGAACGTATCCATAAAATACGCTTGACGTCAACATGATCGGGATAGCGTTATCAGTCGCAGAGTTACGTAGAAAATCCTGTCCTACACACCTCGAACAGGCATATCTCCCCGGTCCCCTTGGAACATCCGGAGGACCGTCCATGCCCCGCTTGCCGCACCCGCCCGCCGCCCCGGTCGTCCGACCGGATCAGGCCACGCCCCCGGCGCACTGGATAGACCCAACCCGCATCGATGACGACCATCCCGCCGTCCGCGATTGGCTGGCGCATATCGCTGCCGGGCGGATCGGTGCGCCGCTGCCGGTGAACCCGGTCGTCGTCGCGGTGCGCGACCACAATGCCGCGCTGATCGCCCGCCGTGCACAGGCGGCACGGGCCGCGGGCAAGCAGCCATGACCGCCCCCGTCCCAGTCCCAGTCCCCCAGCCGGGCCACGCCGCCCCCGACGCCCAAACCCCGCTCCCCGCCCGCCACGACGGCTGGACCCCGGCGCGCCAGAGGCGCTTCCTCGAAGCGATCGCGGACGGCGCCACCGTGGAGGACGCGGCGCGCGCCGTCGGGCTCACCGCCACCGCCGCCTACAGCTTCCGCAGGCGTGCGCCCGGTGCCGCCTTCGCGCTCGGCTGGGCCGCGGCGAACCTGCACGCGCGCGAACGGCTGGCCGACACGCTCGTCACCCGCGCGCTGGAGGGGCAGGTCGAGACCATCACCCGCCCCGACGGCAGCGTGATCGAGCGCCACCGCTACGACAACCGGCTCGGCCTCATGATGCTCGCCCGGCTCGACCGCCAGGCCGCCGCCGACATCCCCGCGTCCGCGACCGCCGCCGGCGGACCGACAAGCATGCCCAGCGCCGCGCGCACCGTCGCCGCCGGGTTCGACGCCTATCTCGATCTCATCGCCGCCGACGCCGGCCCCGCCCGCGCCGCGCTCTTCCTCGCCGCCGCCCCGTCCCAGGACACGCCCGCCGCCCCCCTCGCCCACGCCGACCGCTGGCTTCACGCCGACACCGCGCCCGACCTCGTCATGGCCGCGGATCACGCGCGGGCGGAGCCGGAAGAGCCGGTCCCCTCGATCGCAACCCCCTCCACCGACGAACCGGAAGCAGCCCCCACCCCCAACCGTCATTCCGGCGAAAGCCGGGATCTCCCCGTGGCTGGCGCTGACCCCTTACCGAAGGGAGTTCCCGGCCTCCGCCGGGATGACGCCCAAGGGGACCGCGACGACGCTGGCGCCGAACCGGACGACGCCGCAGGTCAGCAGGCCACCACCATGCCCCCGACCGAACAAAACCAAACCCCCGCAAACACCGCAACTTCCTCAACTTCGCCCACCCGCGGCGTGCCGCTTCACCCCGACTACCGCGCCCACTGGACCGCGGAGGACTGGGCGCGGGCCGAGGCAGCCGGGCTGCTGATCCTCGCCGTCCCCGTGCCGCCCGCCTGCCCGATCGCCGCGGCCGACGGGGTGGCCGGCCGCGCCTTCGGGCTCGGCACCGAAACCGTGTCCGAACTGATGGGCAGCCTCTCCGGCCGGACCCAGCTGCTGTCCCGCGCGCTCGCCCGGCTGGGGGACCGCGACCCGGACGAACCGCGCGCCCCGCCGCCCGAATATGCCCCCGACCCGCTCGTCTGGCGCGAGGAAGGCGGCACCTGGCGCACCGCCTTCCCGCCCCCGCCCGGTTTCATGGGCGAGGAACAGTGCGACTATGGCGACGAGGACTATGCCCGCACGCTCACCCCGGACGAGCAGGACATCGCCGAAGCCTTCGAACTCCGCCACCCCGCCCGCGTCGCCCACGCCGCCGAACGCGACGCCTAGTTCGCCGGCGCCGGCGATCCGGGTGCGGTGGTGGAGGATGCAGAGCCCGAGGCCGAACCGGAAGCGGACCTCACCCCACCCCCAGTCCGTCACCCCGACGGAAGCCGCGCTGACGCACCTGCGTCTCACACCGCCGAAACCGGCCCGAATGGGCAAGGCGCGGCAAACCCCGAGCAACAGCACCCACCCCCCCAAACACCATGCGCGCCGACCCGCCATTAATCCGCGTCAACCCGCGCATCCTTCCCGCGGATCGCTCGTTCGGCACGCATTCCACCACAGACGGGACCTTTGCCATGAGCATCTTCGACAAGATCCAGCACGCCATCTTCGGCGACAAGGGCCTCCTCGGCACCGGCATCGGCGCGACCAAGGCCTCCCCGGCCGCCCCCGCCGCCGCACCCGCGCCGATCCCCGGCGTGGCGCGTGCGCCTGCCCCCGCCGGCATCTCGCCCGCCCCTGCCACCCCGGTCATCCCCGCCGCCGCGCCCGCGGCCCCGGTCGATGTCGAAGCCGTGCTGACCGCAAAGGCCGCCGCTGCCGGCAAGCCCAGCAACTGGCGCACCTCGATCGTCGATCTGATGACGCTGCTCGGCCTCGACAGCAGCCGCCAGAACCGCACCGAGCTCGCCCACGAACTCGGCTACACCGGCAGCACCGAAGACAGCGCCGCGATGAACATCTGGCTGCACCGCCAGGTCATGACCAAGCTGGCCCAGAACGGCGGCGTCGTGCCCCCCGCGCTGCGCGACTGATCTTCGGCCTCCCCGTTTCCAAAAGGATACCAAATGGCTGACACCAGCACCGACATCGCCACGCTGAACGGCCTCATCGCCACCACGCTCGACAGCGCGGATGGCTATAGCGAGGCCGCCAAGGACATCGACGGCAGCCGGTTCGGCGCGATCTTCACGTCGCGCGCCGCCGAGCGCCGCCAGGTCGCCGCCAATCTTCAGGGCGAGGTCGTCCGTCTGGGCGGCAACCCGGAAGACGACGGCACTATCCTGGCCCAGGCGCACCGCATGTTCGTCGACCTGAAAGCCAAGGTCACCGGCTCCGACGACAAGGCCGTCGTCGACGAGGTCGAGCGCGGCGAGGACCACATCAAGGCGAAGTTCGAAGCCGCGATGAAGGACACCGCCGTGTCTCCGCAGGTCGCCACCGTGATCCGCGAAGCCTACGACTCCGTCCGCGAAGGCCACGACCAGATGCGTGACATCAAGCACGCCATGGAACGCCACGCCTGACGAAAAAGGGGCGGCCCAGCATCACGCCGGACCGCCCCTCTTTTTCGGACTTTTAGAAAAACCGCTTATCCCGAGCGAAGTCGAGGGACCCGCCGAGCGAAGCCGAGGCGCCCAAAGCCGGAACCCTACTTCTCCTCAGGCTCCTCTTCCTCACCCTTCACCCCATTCACACCCTCAAGGGCCTGCTGCCCCGCCGAACCATAATCGGCCTGCCCGCCTTCCAGCATGGCGTCCTTGTCTTCCGGCTTCTGCTCCGGCGTCTTTTTCGGATCGGTCATCATGTCGCTCCTTTGATGGCTCGAGTATGAAACGGCCCCCCCGCCCCGCCGTTCCGGCTTGCACCCCGCGGCCATCGCTTTAGGAGGCGACGGACCAATTTGGGGAATGACCGCATGACCACGCCGTTCAGGATCGCGCTCGCCGGGCTCGGCACCGTCGGTGGTGGGGTGGTGAAACTGCTCGACGCGAACCGCGCGCTCATCGAACGCCGCGCCGGTCGCGAAATCCGCATCGTCGCCGTCTCCGCCCGCGACCGCACCCGCGACCGCGGCGTCGACCTCTCCCGCTTCGACTGGGTCGACGACGCTGCCACCCTCTCGTCCCGCACCGATATCGACGCGGTCGTCGAACTGATCGGCGGTGCCGACGGCCCCGCGCTCACCCTGGCCCGCGCCACCCTCGCCCGCGGCTGCGCCTTCGTCACCGCCAACAAGGCCATGATCGCCCACCACGGTCTCGAACTCGCCCAAACCGCCGAAACCAGCGGCGCCGCGCTGAAATACGAAGCTGCCGTCGCCGGCGGCATCCCCGTCATCAAGGGCCTCCGCGAAGGGGCCGCGGCCAATGAAATCGCCCGCGTCTACGGAATCCTCAACGGCACCTGCAACTACATCCTGACCACCATGGAATCCGAAGGCCGCGATTTCGCCGACGTCCTCGCCGACGCCCAGGCGCTCGGTTTCGCCGAAACCGACCCCAGCTTCGACATCGACGGCATCGACGCCGCCCACAAACTGTCGATCCTCGCCAGCCTCTGCTTCGGCACCGCCATCGACTTCCCCGCCGTCACCGTCTCCGGCATCCGCAACGTCATCGCCGCCGACATCACGGAAGCCGCAGCACTCGGCTACCGCGTCCGCCTCATCGGCCTCGGCGAAGCGGACGGCCACGGCCTGTTTCAGCGCGTCCACCCCTGCCTCGTCCCGCTCGGCCACCCGCTCGCCCACGTCGCCGGCTCGCTCAACGCCGTCGTCGCCGAAGGAAACTTCGTCGGCCGCCTCCTGTTCGAAGGCCGCGGCGCCGGTGAAGGCCCCACCGCCTCGGCCGTCGTCGCCGACCTGATCGATGTCGCCCGCGGCGAAACCGGCCCCGCCTTCGCCATGCCCGTCTCCGCGCTCGCCAAATCGTCGCCCGCCCCCGCCGGCGACCGCCGCGGCCGCGCCTATCTCCGCTTCACCGTCGCGGACCGCCCCGGCGTCCTGGCCGAAATCACCGCCGCAATGCGCGACGCCGGCGTATCGATCGAAAGCATGGTCCAACGCGGCGCCGACACCGCCGGCCGCGTCCTGCTCGTCATGGTCACCCATGTCTGCCCGGAACGCGCCGTCACCGACGCACTCGACCGCCTCGACGGATCGCAGAGCATCACCGGCCGACCGATGCTCATGCACATCCTCGATATCTGACCGTTATTTGGGGTCCTCGCCCTTTAGCGCGGTGACCACCTTGCCGATCGTCTCCAGCAGCTTGGACGGTTCCGCACAGCCGGGGCGGTGGCAGAACCGGGTAGCAAACACGCCGCTTGCCGGTTCGGACGGATGCCTCACCCTGTCGCCCTGCGCGAACCGATCGTCCGGCAACGGCACGCGGTACGGCGACGACGTGCCGGACTCGTCGGCGCACACCACGATGTCCTCGCCCCGCTTGGCGACGCAGGGTCGCCCATTCCGGCGAGGCCCGTAATGCTCGTCATACTGACTGTTTAGCGTCTGCACCGGAGTCCTGACGGGCCTGGCCGGAGCGGGCGGGCCATAAGTCTGCGCACCGGCTGACACCGCTGTCGCGAGCATGACCACAAGGGCTATTGGCCTCGACAACCGGTACCCCCCTCTTTATCGCCTGCCCCGACGGAACAGACATGAGGATGGCACATCGCATGGTTAAAGCAAGCAAGGCCTTGGACCGGGTCCTCGTCCTGGAAATGGTCCGCGTGACCGAGGCCGCCGCCATTGCCGCATCCACGCTGGTCGGCCGCGGCGACGAGAAAGCCGCCGACGCCGCCGCTGTCGAAGCGATGCGCGCCGCCTTCAACGAACTGGAATTCGACGGCACCGTCGTGATCGGCGAGGGCGAGCGCGACGAAGCCCCCATGCTCTTCATCGGCGAAAAGGTCGGCACCGGCCGCGGCCCCAAGATCGACATCGCGCTCGATCCGCTCGAAGGCACCACTATCACCGCGAAGAACGGGCCGAACGCCCTCGCCGTGTTGGCGATCGCGGAGGAAGGCGGCCTGCTGAACGCCCCCGACGTCTACATGGACAAGCTCGCGATCGGGCCCGGCTACGCGCAGGACCTCGTCTCGCTCGACAAGACGCCGACGCAGAACGTCACGGCGCTCGCCGCGGCAAAGGGCGTCGAACCCAGCGAGATCATCGCCTGCGTGCTCGACCGCCCGCGCCATGAAAAGCTGATCGCCGAACTGCGTGCGCTTGGCTGCGGCATCATGCTGATCCCGGACGGCGATGTCGCGGGCGTCATTGCCGTTACTGATCCGGACACCACGATCGACATCTACCTCGGCTCCGGCGGCGCACCCGAAGGCGTGCTCGCCGCGGCCGCACTGGCCTGCGTCGGTGGCCATTTCCAGGGACGCCTGCTGTTCCGCAACGATGACGAGCGTGCGCGCGCCGCCAAGTGGGGCGTCACCGATCTCGACCGGATCTACCAATTGTCCGATCTGGTCCGCGGTGATGCGATCTTCGCGGCCACCGGCGTCACCGACGGCTCGCTGCTGTCGGGCGTGAAGCGCAAGAAGGGCGGGGTCATGACGACCGAAAGCGTCGTCATGCGCGCCAGCTCCGGCACCGTGCGCTGGGTTAAGGGCGAGCATCACAAGACGGCATGATCCGGGCGAACGACATTTCCTAACCGGCATCCGTTCGCTAAGGCGGGCGGATGTCTGCTTCTGTACTCGGTGTCGATCGTTCAATTCTGGGTCAGGCGTGGCGGTGGCGCGGGACCGATAGCCAGTTCGGCACCGAACCGGATGCCGGTTTCCGTCCCGATGATCTCGTCACGCAATTGCTGCTCACCCGCGGGTGCCCGCGCGACGCCGTCGAAACGCATCGGCTGCCCACCATCCGCGGCTTCATGCCGGACCCGTCGATCTTTCGTGACATGGACCGCGCGGCGGAAAGGTTCGCTGACGCCGTCTGCAACCGCGAAGCGGTGGCAATCTTCGGCGACTATGACGTCGATGGTGCCACGTCCGCCGCGCTAATGGTCCGCCTGCTCCGCGCCCTCGGCTTGAACCCCGCGGCCTACATTCCCGACCGCATCACCGAAGGATACGGCCCGACGACCGCCGCTCTGCTGCGCCTAGGTCAGGCCGGCGCATCGCTGATCCTCACGGTCGATTGCGGCGCCCAATCCTACGAACCCCTCGCCGCCGCGCACGCCGCCGGTATCGACGTCGTCGTGGTCGATCATCACAAATGCGCGTCGGAACTGCCGGTCGCCTTCGCCGTCGTGAACCCCAACCGGCTGGACGAGGACGCCGGCGCGGCGTTCGGCCACCTGGCAGCGGTAGGCGTCGCATTCTTGCTGGCCGCCGCCCTCCTGCGAACGCTGCGCTCAAGGAATTTTTTCGAAAGCCACCCCGAACCCAAACTGATCGACCTGCTCGACTTGGTCGCGCTCGGCACTGTGGCGGACGTCGCCGCACTCAAGGGTCTCAACCGCGCCTTCGTGACGCAAGGGCTGAAGGTCATGGGCGCACGTCGCAACGTTGGCCTGTCCGCGCTCGTCGACGTCTCTCGCCTCTCCCGCGTGCCCACCTGCACCGATCTCGGCTTCGCGCTCGGCCCGCGCATCAATGCCGGCGGTCGCGTGGGAAAGTCCGATCTCGGCGTTCGATTGCTGACCACCGACGACGCGGACGAGGCGGAAGCGCTAGCGATCGAACTCGACCGCCTCAACGGCGACAGACGCTTGATCGAAACCGCTGTCAACGAGGCCGCTGAACTCGCGCTCCGGACGGCCTCGGATCAATCTGTAGCGATCGTCTCCGGCAAGACCTGGCATCCCGGCGTCATTGGCATTGTCGCCGGCCGCCTGAAAGAACAGCTCGGACGACCGGTGATCGTGATCGCCATCGACGAAGACGGCCTCGGCAAGGGCTCTGGCCGTTCGATCTCCGGCGTCGATCTCGGTGCCGCCGTCCTGGCCGCAAAGGACTCCGGTCTCCTGATCGCAGGCGGTGGCCACGCCATGGCCGCGGGCCTCTCGATCGACGCCGACCGGATCCCGGCTTTGGGCGAGTTCCTGCACGAGCGGCTGGCTGCGGTCGTGGAACGATCCAGACAGGATCGCGCCATCCTGTTCGACGCCGTCATCGCCCCCGGCGGCCTCACACCCGATCTCGTCACCTCGCTGGACGAGGCCGGTCCGTACGGCATGGGATGGCCCGCCCCGCGCATCGCCGCAGGCCCCGTTCGCGTCATCCGCGCCGACACCGTCGGCAACGGTCATGTCCGCGCCGTGGTCGCTGGTGCCGACGGCCGGTCGGTTAAGACCGTCGCATTCCGCCACGCCGCCACGCCGCTCGGCCAGGCACTTCTCGGAGCCGGCCCGGACCGCCGCCTCTGGATCGCCGGCCGCGCGAAGATCGACGACTGGAACGGTCGCATGTCCGCCGAACTGCATCTCGAAGACGCCGCATGGGCCGACTGAACCGATACCGGCTTGACCGCTCCCCCACTTGCCCCTAATCGGCAGTCCGCGCTGCACGGCCCCATCGTCTAGCGGTCTAGGACGTCGCCCTTTCACGGCGAAAACACGGGTTCGATTCCCGTTGGGGTCACCACGTTGAAAACGTTGGTTCTTATAAAGCGACTGGTCCGAATTGGACCAGATTTACCCCCGGCAGCATAATCAATTTACCCCCGACCAGTTCGGCGGCCGTCGTCTTGGCAATCATGAGCGCTAGCGCGCGCTTGCCGTAGTGGCGCACCATCGCGGCAGACATGCCGAGCATCGCGCCGACTTCACTGTCGTTCTTGCCGGTCTCCAGCAGGTAGCAGCACGCGTTCTTGCGCAGGCCGTGGAACACAAACGTGTCCCCCTCCCCGATCATCTCGCGCGCGGTCAGATCGGCCAGCACTTCCTTGACCGGCTTCATCTCCATCAGGTCGCGGATCCTGCTCTGAACCGCGCCAGTCGTGCCGAACGGTTTCCCGAACCGATCGTAGAGCAGCGTCACCGCCTTGCGCGGCTGTGCGGCGAGCTCCGCGGTCCAGAACGGGTGCATCGGCACCGAGACGTGAACGTTCGTCTTCGCCTGCGTGAGCGACATCACGCCGTCCTCGATCCAGCCGTACTGCATGCGGATCACATCGGAGTTGCGCTGCCCGGAACACAGGCCGGCAACAAGCAGCATCCGCGTGATCGGCGTGGCAACCTCCAGACAGACGCGAAGCAAGTCGGCGGGCCACGGTTCGTACTCACCGATTCTCAGCGCCTTTATGCCGCTCGCAGGATTATCACCGCGCCAGTCGTGCTTCGCTGCGTAGGCCATCAGCACGCGGAACACCGTTAGCCAGTTGTTCGCCTTGCCCGGTGTCTCGGCGAACTTGTCTCGCATGCGGTAAATATGAGCTGGCCGAACGCCCGTCACCGATCGAGCGCCATGGTCGGCCTCGATAAGGTCCAGATAGCGGCGGTAGTTCGCGCGGGTCGTGGCGCTGGGGACCTCGCCGAACTCGGACCCGCTGCGATACGCCACGACCAGAGCTCCGATGCTGCCCGGTGCCGGCGTCGCACGGGTCGGCGCGCTGCTAGTGGGTGTCGATAGGCGCTGGTATTCCTGTTCGAAGTTGGGGGCGTCGATCGCGGGCAGCCGCATGTGGTGATCCTTGCCGTCGACCTTACGACGGAAATACAGATAGGGGCCGATCTATTTTACGTTACGGCGGTCCACTACACATCGTCCCATGAACTGTCTCTCGGCCCGGCTTCGCTCGCGTGTACGTGCTAGGGTGGGCCGAGACCGAACTGCGCGTCAACGATGGCGTCGAGCTGGCGTCATGCCCACAGGACGTTGCAGCCGTCCTTCACGCCGCGGTTGCCGTAGCGCGTGCGGAACGTGGATACCGACACGCCCATGTACATGGCGGCGACCTCGGCCGTCATACGTGCCGGCCAGTCCGGCATCGCCTGCAGGCGGGCGAGCGCGGTCACGTGGCTTCGAACCCTAGCGCCAGGCGCAGGCGAACATACTCGACGGTCGGCATGCGCGGCGGTTTCGCCTCGGCAACCCATCGGTACTTCAGACGCTGCGTGTCCCGCCGCGCGCGGCGGCCGGTGAGGACGTCACCGCGGCTGCCACACCGCGTTATAAAAATCGGCAACCTGGTTTGAGTCAGGAGCGGCGCAAGGCGCCAGCCTCGCGCCGTTCTGCATTTTGCGTTATCCAATAATCATGACTACGTCAATTACAGATAACTCAAAAAAGCGCGGCCGGGGTCGACCTTCGACTGGCGGTCCGATGAAGCTGATCGGCGTCCGCATGCCGGATGAAGAGATCGCGGCCATCGATACGTGGACCGCGCAGCAGGATCCTGCCCCGTCGCGACCGGAGGCGTTGCGAACGCTCGCTCGTACTGCGCTGTTAACAAGGTGATAAAGTACTGCAGTGGCAGCCGTTGCAAAACGGCGGTCTATCAGGGTGCTGAATCAGTTTCGGTTGCCTTATTCACCGACGATTAGACGATAACAACTGCTGTAGGAAAGTTCCTATCGGTCAAATGCGCGTCGATAATGACTGGCCCTTGCGACCTTAGAACAGCTTGCGCAGTGACACCGTCACGACACGGCCGCGCGGATCAAGCAGGTCAGGCTGGTAGCGATACGGCACTGCCCCGCTGGTGTCGCGAACCCGCTGACGCGCATCGGTCACGTTCGTGATCTCCAGTTTCAAGCCGAGACTCCGCGTCCAGTCCTGCTTCGGCAGGAAATGGTGGACGCTCAGCGTGAAGCCGGCGTTCGCCTTGCACAGCGGCGCGAAGCGCAGCGTCGACGCAGGCACCGCCCCGCGGACTCGCGCCCGGCCCGTGCAGTAGAAATCGAACGTGCCCCCGTTGCCCAGATAGTTGATCCCGCCATATCCGTAGCCCGCCAACTGCGGCGTGATGAGCCCCGACAGCGTATCGCCGGCCAGCAGGTCCAGCGTACCGGCCCCCGGCCTCAGCTGTACGCGGTCGGAAAACCGGATCGTCGGCCCCAGCCCACCGTAGAAGCTGGGCCGGTTGGGTGGCGGACCGCCGGGCGTCGCCGGTGGCCTGGCGCGACCGATCTGACCGGTAGCGCTCAACGTCATGTTCAGCGTCCGCTGCCGCTCGCGAAAGATGTTCGTCGGCCGAAACGCCACCGACGACAGCGCACCATTGGCATCGCGCACGAACAGGTCGGGTAGCCCCGCCTCGGTATCGGGCGTCAGTGCGTAGACCGTCTGGACGCCGTTCGCGATGCGGGTCGCCTCGTACGTCGCGCCGATCCGCAGCTCGCGACCTGCGAACGGCTTAATCGTCGCGCCGATCGACTGCACGCGGCGACGCTCGGCGACCAGATCCGGATTGCCGCCGACCAGCAGTGTGACCAGCGTCGACCGGCCGTTCGCGAAATCGAACAGCGACACCTGCGGCGCGCTCGACTGCGGCGTCGCAAGCTGGTCGAGCGTCGGCGCGGTGCCCGACCGCTTCAGCTGGACCAGGACCTGAACCGGCGGGACCGGCGACCAGTTGAGCCCCAGCGTCGCGTCCGCCAGTGTCCCGAACCGTCCGACCCGGCGCACCGTCCCCGACGCGTTGGCGGACAGCTCCCCCGCCCATGGCAGGAACGCCTCGCGCCGCGACGCCAGCGGCACGTCGACCGCCACCGCCCCCTCGATCCGGCCGCGCCCGAACGCCACCGCATAAGGATCGGCGCCGCGCGTCTCGCCCTCGGTCCGCGTCTGTTCGGTCTCGACCGTCCCGGTCACCGTCACCCGCCCGGCGGGCACGCGCAGCGGACGACCGGTCGCGACCAGCTTGGCCCCCGCCCCCTGCGTCGTCTGCACCGTCCGGTCGATCAGCCGATCGGCGACCAGTGCCGGCGCGAACGGCTGGAACGGATCGGCACCCGCCGCGATCGCCGCGTTCGCGGCCGCAACGTCGATCCCCTTGAAGATGACGCCGGCCCGGCGCTGCGTATCGACCGTCCCGGTCAAATCCCACTGCCACCCGCGCACCGCGCCACGCACCACCCCGCTCGCGTGCAACGTCGTCGTCTCGACCCGCTGGCGGAGCCGGGCCCCCTCGACCAGGTAACGCTGGAGCAGCACGTCGCTGCCAAACGGCGAGAAGGGATTGTCCGCCGGCACGAACAGCGTGGCGCCGGCCGGTCCGAACAAGGTGACGTCGCGGCTGTGGTCGGCGGTCACCGTCACCGAGCCCGACAGCTTGGGGCCGATCCGGTCGGCCAGCACCGCCTCGCCGTGGATCGTGTCGTTCGCCGGCACCAGCGACCGGAACGGCGTCAGGTCGAACAGCCGCGGCTGGTTCGGCGCAGCGGCGAACCCGGCCAGATCGGGCAGGCCGACCGGCACGGGCGCGATCGTCACGACCTGACCGGACAGCGCGGACAGGCTAGGATCGATCTCGCCGCCCGTAAGCCCGGTGACGTTGCCGCGTGCGTCGAACAGGACGTCGGGGTCCGGCCGGATGTTACGCCGCGACTGCAACAGATTGTCGGTGCGGCGCGCATCGAACGACAGCGTCAGACGGCGATCGTTCGCGAGCCGGGTCAAGTCCAGATGCGCGTTTTCGGTGGCGCCACCGCCGCGCGTCGTGGTCCCCCCGGCGGCCTTCAACGCAAGCTGCCGGAAACGGCGCTTGGTGATGAAGTTCACGACGCGCCGCGTCGGTGGGTAGCCATATTGCAGCGCCACCGGCTCGGGCAGGACATCGACGCGCTCGATCGCCTCGGGCGGCAGGTTGCCGATGTCCTGATAGCCCGACACACGCTGCGCATTGAGCAGGAAGATCGGTTCCTGCCCGTCTCCCGACTGCGTCACGGCGCGCAGCGGACGCAGCAGTTCGGAGATCGAGGTTGCGCCGCTTGCGGCGATCGCAGCCTCATCCAAAGTCGCTAGTGACTGGAGGCTGGTCTGAACGGTACCGCGCCGACCGATGACGACAACCTCGGATGCGCTGCGGTCAATGCCCGGCGCAGGTCCAGAAGACGCGTCTTTCGGAACCTGACAAGTGCCCATGGCAGCGGTCGTCAGCACGCCCGCCGTCAACGCCGCCCGCACGAATCCCAAGTTGCTTCGCACCAGCGTCCCCCGTTCGCGCTGGACAATGGCTAACCGCACTCTTGAACAAGGGCAATGAGACGCCGAAAGCTGCTGTATAACTGAAACATCCGCGGCGTCCCCGGGGCTGGAAAATCTCATAGCGGGCGAGGGACGCACTCACATGACGTCGAGGACATTGTAACCGATTTGACGGGCTGCGACGCGGACGGGCTGCCTGACCGGACGTTGATCACGGCGCGTGCATTGGCCACCTAAGTGCGGTTGTTACGGCGCCAACAAGGAAGCAATCAGAGCTACCTATCGCGCAAGCCGATCAAACCGCGTGGCCACTACGACGTCACCTAGCCGGATCTGGTCAATGGGCGGTTTAACTCGGGGCAATCGAGCCTGACGCCGGACACTTTCTCTTCGAACACTTGGCGGCAGCTGGCTTCGCTTAGGCGATGACGAGGCATCACGTGTGCTGTCACGCCTATGGGGCGGCCCATACTAAAGCGCGTAGCGGTCGGGCTGCATGGAACGCTCTTCTATGACAATGACCGTCGCCAACTCCCCACCTCCAAGCGGCAGGTTGATTGGGATGAACAATCGATTAATCCCGCACAGCGCGTGCTATTTGCTCGGCGTCGTAATTGAACGCTTCGCCCAATAGCGGACGTTCAGCTAACTGTGGCGATACGCTGAACAATCGCACTGGCAGCTTCGATCGGTGTAAGAGTTCCTGTATCGATCCGCAGCGCGGCCTCCGGCATCTGTCTCATGCAGGCGGTCATCGAAGGTCTAAGCTCACGAAGGATTTCCAACGAGCGCAGCTTGCCGAACTGCTCGCGCGAGGGGTTCACAAGCCGCCGCTCCTGCTCGATCTCGTCCAGATCAAGAGCTATGAACGTCACCTGTCCTCCTGCTCGTGCGACCAAGCGCAGAACGCTATCGGGGAAGTCCGTGGAAACACTCGGTTCGGGCGCGAACGTAAAGATTAGCGATTGCCCGGAAGACGCTGCGGCGGAGATCGTCTCTAACCAGAATTGCTCTCGCAGGCGCACAAACTCCGGTGAACCGAACGGGAACACCGCCGCGACCGCATCTACAATGAGATGATTGTGGAAAAGCGGTGCCCGGATCTGCTCGGCCACCAGTCGGCCGATCGTCAGCTTGCCGCTCGCAACAGGGCCGTAGATGAAAATCAAACGCATGCCGCTCGTTATGCCTCCAGCAGACTCTTCCACGTCATAGCGTGGCCGTCCGCTTCCCACCAAACCCGGACGTTCGGCACCGATGGCATACGAATGTCCGGTAACGCCCAATTGCGGACGTTCTAAACTGCTGGCATCGTAACAGCGTAGCCGCAGATTGCTGCTACGCTTTTATCATCGCGTCCGTTGCAAGCGAATCAAGGTGTGGGATCGACCTGTATGAAGTGGCGTTTCGACGGCCTGGGTTCTGCTTTGCGTACAACCGTGGGACGTAGGCAACACAGCATGATTCACGTCAGCGCGCGCAGAGGCGCGGCGTTGCATGGCCCATATCTGCCAATGCCCTCCGGCAAACTCCACGCGCGCATCTTGCTTGCGGCCGGCGGTTCCGGGAATGTGATGATGGAGATCACAGCTGATCTCGGCGCGACGCGCTTGGTCAACGCCATGGTCCGCATCGACGGGCAGCGCTCGATCGAGCAAGAGGTCGACCTTGGCGACAGTGTCGAGGGACTGGAAGTACGGCTGTTCTGTCGCGGAAAATGCGAGTTCACCATCTTGGGGGTAGAGCTCGACCTGACGAGGGAGCATCGATGGTCTCCGCCAGAACCTACCCGCCAGGTCGGCATCGAATCCGGGAAAAGCTACGCAACCAAGATCGCCGATGGATTTATCGACCGGTACCTCTCCGGGCCTGCGGTAATGGAGGTGGGCTATGTCGGCTACGATCACCAGACCGTGCCAATCGTGCCACAGGCAGTGGGCGTTGATATTGGATATCCGGGTTATGACGGCCAGCGTTTTCCGTTTGCGGACCAGAGCCTTGACGCAATCTACAGCAGCCATTGCTATGAACATATCCCCGACTATCGCGCGGTACTGAAGGACTGGTTCCGCTTGCTAAAGAATGGCGGATTTCTGATCATCGTTGTACCGCATCAGCATCTCTTCGAGCGCAAGCGTCAGATGCCGTCACGATGGAACCCGGATCACAAGCGTTTCTACACGCCGCGCTCGTTACTCGGAGAGATGGAGTCGGCGCTCGACGAGAACAGCTATCGGATACGGCATTTGGTCGAGAACGATGCCGGCTTTAACTATCGCCCCACGCCGCGCGAAACCGGATCGGGCTGTTACGAGATCGAGCTCGTCGTAGAACGCATCGTCCAGCCTCACTGGGTTCTCGATGATGGCGCTGTTCGCCCTTATCCGCCCGCGGACTTTCTTGTTTCGGCACGTCAGGAACGGCTGTCACCGTATGAGGTAAGATTAGATCTCGAAGAAATAGGCCATCTCGTTTGGGGGCCGTACAACACTCTGGTCGAAGGAAATTACGAAGCGCACTTCTTCTTCGACGGTGGGGCGGTTGAGGCGATCGATCTGGTCCTAGAGGTTGCCGAGGGAGGCCGACATATCGCGACTATCCACAGGCTGCTTCCCAATTTGGAGGATCGTCACCATGTTGTGGTGTCCTTTACCGCTAAGGGTGACGGCGCGTATTACGAATTTCGGGTACACAACCAAATAGTTCAGGCGAATATGTCAGTAATTTTCAGGGGGGTGGAGGTCCGACACATGGCTCAGGCTTAGTCATATCTAGCGCGTCAGTTCTCCAGTGATCCAAAGTCTGTTGAAGCCTCAATCCGCCGTCGACGCAAGCCGCGGATGCGTACCGAGATAGTATCTCGCACTATCATGTTGCGTTCTTGCGAATAATGACGCCGAACGAGTGCGGGCCTTCGTCACCCGGGTCCGCATACATGTTCAGCTGCGCAATCTCGTGCTTCCCGCCGACGACGGCGAGCGAGAGCTGCGCGAGGCGATTGCGATCGAACATGCCCGGTGCCAGTTGGGCCGACAGCTGGTCGCGTCCGATCTGCGCATTCAGCATGTGGACCGCCATGCCGCCCGACTTCAGATATTCGATCGAATCCTCGACCAGGTAGATGAGGTCAGTCGGGTTGGGCAGGACGTCGCACAGTCCCATCGACCAGAGGAAGTCGTAGTTGCGCATGACGGTGGGCGGGGGCAACGCGACCGGGCTTTCATACTCGTCCGGTGTGGCCGCGTCGTCGGTTGGCTTCTGCGTCGGCGCGGCGGCGGCGAGTGCCTCGGCGGATGCGGTGTTGCAGCCGAGCCCGTCCAACGCCTTGGCTATGGCATCATAATCCCGCCCGAAGCCAAGGCCCGATCCGCCGGAATCTATGACCCCGAACGCCCTTAGCACCTGCAGAACGAACACGCGCTCCCATTGGAACTGGTCGGCTGGATCGCTTAATCCCAGCACGCGCTGCCATTCGCGGAATACCGGTTCTCGCAATTGGGCGGCGGTGCAGGCCTGCGACATCGGCCGAGCCAGTTTTGCGGGCCGAACGGCCACCAGGGTCGCGACGTCGCGCATGCCTTTGGCCTGATAGTCGTTCCGCTCGGACGCGGTCGCGCGCTGAAGCGTCCGGCCGGAATAGTTTCGGCATCTGACGGTCAGCGATCGGCCGACCGCTTCGGACGGCGACACCGTCCGCGCCAGGATGGCGTAGCGGAAGCCCTCCTTCACCTCGAACGCGATCGACGCCGTGCCCCCGCTCGCGGCCAGCGTTCGAAGCGAAAAATCGTCTTTCCCTGCCAGTGTGAGCGCTTCGGTCCGGATTTTCCATGGCATGCACCAACACCATCATGCGGTCCTTGCGCGACCGGAGTCCGGTAAAGATCAGGTCCGCCTCGACACGGCCGGGCGTGAAATCGACATAGTATGTGTGGAAGATGGTGAACGGGTCGGCCGGTTCCTCGTCGCGGTTCAAGCCGCGCACCGCGCTGACCGCGTTGCCAGAAAGCCGAACGGATCCAAGTCAACCTCGCTGACCGGTTATCCGGCGTTGTCGGTCGTCTCACTGGCCGTCGTCATGGTGTATCAAACCCGTTGCCTGGCGTCGTCGCGTCGTCGCGCCACCCGCAACGGCTTGGCCGTGTGCGACACTCTCTATCCGCGTCGGACCGGTTAAGCCATCCCGCGCCGCCGCCTGCACCGCCGTCCGGCGCCGCGTTGGGAGGCTTGGTGGTCCATTACGGTTCGTTGCGATCAGAGCAGGTCCGTCACCGCGGGGAAGCCCGCGCGACGGCCAGATCACTGTCAGTTCCCTCGGTCGATGTCAGCGAAAGCGGCGTTGCTTGCTAAACAGGGCCGTCATTTGCCATAGTCGTCGTTGCCGGCGATCGGAGTCGATGACTTCGGCGCTTAAGCTGATCGAGGCCAGTGTACGGCCCGCCCGAAGCAGCCAAGCAACTCCAACTCGGCCGATCGACAATCTATCGAGAACTCGCGTTGGTTCTAACCGATGCACTTGATACGCCAGCGCTGGAGAAAACGGCATGAAGCGATATTTGTTGGGAGCTCCGATTGAAGCGAGTGCCCCGGCGCATTCTCACCGAGCGATAGTCACGTTGAAGTATGTCGTCGCCATCGGCAGCTTCATCCTTGCAGCCGGGTGCCGAGACGAGCCGCCCGAAGCGGCCTCTCAGAACATTGAGTATCGAGTAAAACAGCACATGGCAGCAGCCGGCCGTTGGTGCGGAGTTCGCGACTGGCACACGCTATTTTCTGCTCACGTCGTCAACGAAAGGGTTCGCTTGGTGTTGCGCACACCACCTCCTGCGGGACAGCCCAGTCCCCGAGCGAACGACATGAGATGCATCCTCAATACCTTTGGCACCATGACAGCCACCAACGACAATTTCGAGTTCCCCGTCTCCTCGTTGCGATCTGTGATCAAGCCACAGCGCATCGACTGAACTGCACCCTTACTCCAACCCGTCGTTGTTGGCTGACAGCCTCTTCCGCAACACGCTGACACCGACTTCGAGAACTGACATGCAGTCTACCTGGCACCATGACACTGTCGCAAAAGTGGTGATATTTGAGACGTCCGAGACTCAGGACATTCGCGACAGAGACAGGCCGAGCTGCGAAAGCGGAATGTCCGCAAACGACCTACACCTAGACGTTCAAGCGGGAAATTCGAGCTCCCGACAACAGCCATTCGTTCAGCGCGACCTCTCCCGTTGCTCCGTCTCCGACACGCCATTTTCGGGAAAGAGCAATCGAGAACAGCTTTTGGGAAAGCAGGCTTCCCGGACGGCTCTCGGTGCGATAGCCCGGACAACTATCCCGCTATGGGTTCGTTTCAGGGAAGCGTTTGGTAACTGCGGCGGTGACGACGCAGGGCATTGAAGTCCTGCGTCACCAGCGCCACACGCCGCGCTTCGGAAACGGAGATCTCCACCTTCAGGAGTGCGCTCCCGACACCGTCGCGATAAAGGCGCGCAGGTCGGCCAGCATCAATTCCGGCTCTTCCAGCGCGGCGAAATGCCCACCCCGCGGCATATCGGTCCAATGCACGATGTTAAAGGTCTTCTCCGCGAACGAGCGCGGCGGCGGCAAGAAGACCGGATCGGGGAAGGCCGCAAAACCGGTCGGCACCTCGATGCGGGTGCCGGCCGGAAGCGTCAGCGAATCCTCAAGCCGAGTGCCGTAGTAGATCCAGGTTCCAGTCACGAACGATGTCGGCGCGATGTAGAGCATGATGTTGGTGAGGAGTTCCTCCTCGGAAAACTTGCTCCAGATGTCGGGGTCGCCACCGGCGGTTGTCGGAAGGTCGGCCCACTTGCCGAACTTTTCGAGTATCCAGCCCGCCGCTCCGATCGGGCTGTCGGCCATCGCGACGCCAAGCGTCTGCGGACGGGTTGCCTGCTCGTGAAAGTAGGCGCTCTCCCAATCGGCAATCGCGGCCCGCTTGGCAGCGAAAGACTTCTCCTCTTCGGTCGTCGGAGCGGCATCCCTCGCACACACGGTCATCATGTTGATATGGATGCCGAGCAAAGCGTTCGGTCGATCATGCGCTGCCCAGGCCGCGATGCCGTGGCCCCAATCGCCCCCTTGAACGAAATACCGCGCGTCGCCGAACAGTTGCATCATCAGCCCATGTACGAGGGCAGCAGCCCGCCGCATCCCAATCGGGCGCGCGATCGGGTTGGAGAACGCGAAGCCAGGAAGCGAGGGGACAATAACATCGTGCCCGTCCGCCGCGAGCGGCTCCAAAAGCCGCCCGAACTCGAGATACGAGCCCGGCCAGCCGTGGAGAAGCAGGACGGGCGGCTTGGAGCCGTCGCCTTTCACATGAATGAAGTGGAGGTGCTCGGCATCCACGTCGGCGGTGAAGTTGGGCAGCGCGTTGAGGCGCCGTTCGATCGCACGCCAGTCGTAGCTGTCCCGCCAATAAGCGGCGAGTCGCTTGAGGTCATCAACCCCGACCCCCGCCGACCAGCCTCTCGCATCCGGCAGCTGGCTCCAGTCATAAGCCTCGACCTTGGCTCTGATCGTGGCGAGCCGTTCGTCAGGGATGTTGATCGTGTACGGTGAAATCATGATGTTCTCCGCTTAAGCTGGGATGCGGTTCGATGGAGAGGGCGTCCACTAATTTGCTATCCAGATTGTCGATGGATGTTCGGAGAGCCGACGCCCGCTCGGCATACTGCCCGGTGCGTCGCCAAGGTTGAAATCGAACCCTTTACCTGTTGTCATCCAGCGAATGGATACTAGAAACCTCAATCTTGGCCTGCTGGTCACGCTCGAAGCCCTACTCGAAGAAGGAAACGTTACGCGTGCCGCCCGGCGCTTGAACCTGAGCCAACCCGCCTTGTCGGCCCGGCTGGCGCGGCTTCGCGATGAACTTGGCGACCCCCTCCTCATTCCGGCACAGCGTGGGATGGTCCTCACCCAGCGCGCTGTCGAACTTCGGCAACCGTTGCATGACGCGCTGGAGGGTGTCCGCAGGGTTGTGGCGGATGGAATGCCGTTTGACCCGGGAACCATGGAGGCCACTTTGGTGATCGCCGCGAGCGACTATATGCAGTATGCGCTGCTTGCCCGCTTCTCAGTCGCGCTCAGGACCGAGGCTCCCAAGGTTCGCATCGCCTGGCGTGCCCTCGACGTGCTGGCGCTCTCCTCTCAGTTGGAGCGCGGCGAGGTTGACCTAGGCCTGGCAATTCCGGACCATGCACCGGCAGCCATGCGTCAACGCCAGCTCTTTCGTGATGATTATGCGGTGATCGCCCGGCAGGGACACCCGGCCGTGCAAGGCCGTCTCAGCCTAGATGTGTTTTGCGCTTTGGAGCACGTTGTCGTGTCTCTCAAGGGCGGCGGGTTCTCAGGGCCTGCCGATGCAGCCCTTGAGGCCGTCGGGCGCCGCCGCACAGTAGCCCTGTCTACGTCGGGCTTTTTGATCGTGCCAGAGGTCGTGTCGCGGTCCGACATGATCGCTTTGATCCCGCGGCGGATCGCCGATGGCTGGTTGGATCAGGTGCAGGTGGTGGAACCGCCACTCACAATCCCTGGCTTTACTATCGCGAGTGTTTGGCACGACCGGACTACAAACCATCCGGCAAAACGCTGGCTGCGTGAACGGCTGACGACATTGGCCACCGAAACGTAATACCGACTGATCTGAAGGCTTCGCACGACGTGTGCCGAAACGCCCTACCTATCGGAAAAGCCGACCGGGGTCAGCCAACAACGGCTATGCGCGCGCACCGACCCACGCGCGGCGCGCACAGCACCGCGATGATCTGCTCCTCGCTGAACCTGCTCTTCTTCACGTACATCTCCTCACGAAGGCGGCCTCTAGCTCGAACCGGCGGAGTTACAGGGGGAGTACGTCACCGGACGGCGAGCAAACGGGAGCTATGCGAGTTCACTCACCCGAAAGCGGCAGGTCCGCAAACTTCCTGAACCCGGTCATTCCGATTTTACCATCGTCTTCGGGAAAGACGGTAACGCGCTATGTCGGCTATTGCCATCGGCGTTTCCGTAAGCGGACGGTCCGCAATCCACCACGATGCGACATTCGTAGTCGGAGAAGCGGACGCTTGAACCGGCCGTTCCGCTAAGGCTGACAAGGCGAAACGCACTCTCAACTGCCGCCCATTTAAACTTGTCGTTCGCTTATCCTGCGGCGGCAGCCGTGCCACATTCGGGTTAAGATCTCGGCATGTCTGGTGCGGCTGGGCGTCACTCGTCGGCGCGTCTCCCGCGGGCGGTCACAGGGATCAGCGCGTACGTCACGGCCTTACTTCGTGTTGAGTCACCGGAGGATCGTGGGTGTTAGTCTCGTGCGGTTTCTACTGCGAGCCTCGTCGCCCCGATCGCCAAGCACCCGGACACCGTACATGGCGATATTGTAGCGCTTCAAGCGAAGCAGCCGCTCGATTAAATCGTCGCCAAGTGCCGCAAACCGCCGCTTGAGTTGGTGAAGCGCACTGCTGATCGTGTGGCCGAGTTCATCGTCCACCGTCCAGACTTCGGCATCGAAATTGTTAATCGCCAGCAGATCGCGTTCGAGCGCAGCGGCGATCGGTTCCGAGCCGAGGCCGGCAGCGGCAGTCCAGATCCGCATCCTGTCCAAAGGGGCGAGATCGGCCCGATCGGACCAATCTTCGAGCAATTCGATCCACGGCGCGATGCCCGCGTGCGGCGGCGCCAACCGGACGGCGCCGCCAAAGCCCCGGTCCATCTCGAACACGTTGCGCAGCCCTGTAGTCACGGAATTTGCAATCCACGGTCCACGTGGTTGATAAGGATGATCAATAATCAGACGAATGAATCGTTATGGTTGGGGAACAATAACCCTTGCAGATCGTCGACAACTGTTCAACAGTTACCAAAATGCATGATCTTAATCAAGACGCACAGAAAATAGAATTGGAGCCAACGGCGTTAAATAAGTAACCTTTATATTTTGCAAACGTAGGCTCGTTCAGCAACGCGGTTTACTAAACGAGAAATTATTAAACGACAGGATTTTGTATGGCTTGGGTTAGATTGAAACTTGTTAGCGAAGACCGCGAGTATACTTTTAATCTCACGCAGGTTCTCTGGTGGGAGGGATACGGAGACGAGTGCGAGATTACGCTCAATGGAACTGGACCGATACGGGTGCGTGTTTCACACTATGAGATGGAATTACTTACAAACTCTTTGCCGCGCACCGTCGGCGACTGAATTTGGGAACCGAGCAGATGCGAACGCGGACAATCGCGATTGGGCCCGTGCAACAATCGGCCCGCGTGTCACCACTGGAAGGCAAGTGGGCATCGATCGAGGTGATCCCAACGACCCAAGCTGATGCTGGAAGCCGATGCGGTTGCCGTCGTCGCGATAACTCTCAGCGTGAAGGCCGTTCGCAAGTAAGATGACGTGGCGGGCACTCGCTACGTGAAAAACAGTAACATATCGGGAGGCTGTGTCGAATATGATGCTAGTTCCATTTACCAGTAGTCCTGCGGGGATTAGAACGTCGCCCACTTTGATACCGTGACCACTGGTTACTCGAAGGTCTTCGAATGGAGAATCATCGGAGAAGGCATGCGCTCGAATTATTACTGGCTGGTTCGAGGGTCCGACAACCATCGTTCCCCAACCAAGCCAACTGACCGAATGCTCAGTCCCAGATATTGTCACCAGCCGATCACCAATAACAAGGTCCTCAACCGGAATGTTACCCCTGTCAGTGCTGATTAGCGATCCAGACACAAAACACAGCGGGCTTCTCTCGTCATAGCTGAAGTGCGAGTCATATATGGTTGTAACTGTAAGTTCAGGGCCAGTATTTGATATGGCGTACAAGTCTGCGCCAGTATAGTATATGTTACCGCTTATTTCCCGGAACTCACCTTGCCCAACAGGCCGGAAAAACAATTGCTGGCTATTCTCTGAAGCTCCGACAAATTGATATGTTGAACCTGCCAATGTAAAAACACCAGTTTGTATATCGATCGGCACTATCTGTCCGCCTGACAAGCTTGACGGCTCGAGACTGATCGGTCCACCCCGATATTCTACGACACCATTGTTATCGTAAGATCCAGATTGACTGTAGACATACTGATCTCGTTGACTGTCACCAGCAACATGAAACAAATAGTCACTTTGAATTGTCTTGCCTGCAAGATCCGCGAAATATTCTTCGTATTGAGCCACTGCCAAAATCCTCACCGCGATTTCTCAGGCACTCGATATGCCCTGAACCGGAATATTGCTAGCCGGCTGGTCAAGTGATGCGCGTTTTCGCGCCGAGATACGTGCCGAGTGTCAGGCGCGCCCCATGTTCCGTTCAGGTTCTTGACCATCGCCTCCGCCTCAGCCGGAGCACGTTGCTGCTGTCTGCGCGGTAACAGTGAAATAGGAAAGGTTGGGCGGCTGCGTCACCGATAACCGGAATTTCCCATTCTACACTCTCGCGGACACAGCGCTGTTGAAGGTATGGATCGATAGTCCTCTAGAAACGCCCAAGTTTCAGCGTAAGATGGGACCAAAAATTTTACCCCCGTCGCTTTAACTCATTGATGCGCATAGCCTCGCTCCTCGTGTTCTGCGGGGTAAACTACATTGATGTTGCTCAACAATATAGGTCCACGGCGAAAACACGGGTTCGATTCCCGTTGGGGTCACCAATTCTGATTGTGTAGCGAACTCGGCTGAAAAATTGCGCTCGCCGGGATTTTGCGCGCTGCCCAGTTCACAAGCGGTAGACGTCAATAGATGACTCAGGTTTCAGTGTTGAACTCAAAGAAATTGATCTTTAGCGCGTTCGTGACCTTCTTGAGCCAGTTAGTCACGCCCCCGAAGCCAAGCTACCAAGCGTTGACTTCGGAGCCAGCCCGATACGACATCCGTTGGTCACGTTAATCACTTGCGGACAGCTTCAGTTCGAAGCTGGCTCCTCCAGATCGCGCAAGCTACGCCCACGGGTTTCTCGCCCAGCACGGGCAATAAGCGCCGCTGACAAACCCATCGGCACGATCAGCGCGACCGCCGCGCCGCCAAGCGTCGGAATCAGTCCAGCGAACGCGCCGAGCTGAACAGCGACGCCGCCGAACTTGCTGCTGGCTGCAATAAGACCCGTTGCCCGGCCGCGGACGGCCAATGCATAGTTTTCGGCCGCATACGGCAGCAACACCGCGATCAGCCCGTTCGTACCCACCACCAGCAGCGCGATCACCGCCACCAGCAACGGAGGCCATGCCAGCGTCTGTGCCGGCAACAGCGCGCCGACAAGGCCGGTCAGCGTCAGCAGCACAGTACCGATCAGCGTGCCCTTGCTGCTCCACCTGCTGTAGAGAAACGCGGCAACCATGATCGTGGGCAGCGCGACGAGCGCGGAACTTGCGATGATTCCGCTGGCGATCTCCGCACTGAAGCCTCGGTCCTGCAGATCTGTCGGCAGCCAGAGCAGCAGGCCAAAATTGACGAAGCTCCAAGACAGCGCTGTGACCACCAACGCCGCGGTCAGCGCTCGCTGGCGATCCAATTCCGGAACTCCACTCGAAGCGACGGTGGACCGTGCGCTCCGCACAATTCCGAACCGTCGCGTCATGTCGGCAAGCTCAGCGTGCATCCCCCGTTCCAGGAGGAACCGTGGCGACTCCGGAATCCAGCGCGCCAACGCCAGCAGCAGAAGACCGGTCGGAAATCCCTGGAGCCACAGACTGCGCCACCCGAACAGCGGTTCGAACACATGCGCCGCACCGCTGGCCGCCAAATAGCCGCCGACCAGTCCCGTACCACCCACGAGGACCAGTACCCAGCTGCGATGCCGTGGTGGCATGACCTCGGCGAGCAGGGTGTAGACCACCGGCAACATGCCACCCGCCGAACATCCCATCAGGAAACACATGACGAGGTTCCAGCCGTAAGACGGCATGGCGCCGCAAATCGACGTGGAAACGAACAGGATGGTCGACAGCAGAATCGAGACACGCCGCCCGTAAATGTCGGCAAGCCAGCCCCACAAAAACGACCCGACGGTCGTGCCCGTCAGCGCCACGAACGGCAGAAGGGCGGCCATTGATTTCGCCATGCCATACTCGCCGCGCATGCCGGGCAGTACAAATCCCAGCGTCGCTGGTTTCATTGTGTCGATGATCAGCCCCAGCGTCAGGACCAGAAGGACGGCCGCGTGCGACCGGCTCAACGGCGTGTCGTCGGGCGCCTCGAACGTCGCGCCGGCGCTTGCGGCGTGCGCTGGACGCTGCCTGGGCAGCGCGCCGACGATCGCGGCCGGCACCCCCAAGCCGATCAACGCCATGCCCAGATACATCCACCCATCCATCGGCATGCCCGAAAGATGGTTGCCCATCTCGTGCGCCATAGCGAGCATTGGCAGATGTAACAGCACGCCTGCGCTGATCGCGGCACAACCAGCCCAGAAGAGCGGCCATCGCTCTCCGACTACCGAACTGCGCACATTTTGTGCCTGTCCCATTATGCCCCCCCTGCCGCCGAGCCATTCAGTTGCAAATCTCGTGCGGTCGCCAAAATCTGCATCCCCGATGGACACTAACGACAACAGCGTCAAACAAAGCCGACCGGTCTGGCCCGTGCCAAAGGCGACTCCGCTCGCCGACGCAATCGGGGCCGGCGGCGAGCCAACCCGACGAGGTCCTCCCATATAGTAGCTGACCATGTTGGTCTTATAGTAAAACGGATAGCAATGGCGGCGCTGCGCCCTATTGTTCCGCAAAGAGAAACGGGCGAGGACTAACCCCGCGTCTTTCGACCCGAGCAACCGTGATCGGGATCGAGGCCAGTCGACGGACGCTCCGAAGAACGGCGTCGCGGGAGGGGAAAACTTCGCCAGTGTGTGGAATTAAACCTTCTTCAAAGGTCAAATGCTCGACAAGATTGAACACAACCAGCGTTCGATCCGCTTTGCGAACCTGTTCGGTGTGAACCACTCGGCAATCATATTGCCGTACCGTTCGTTCCACATTCTGTTGACGACAGCCACCGAAAATGGTGTCGAAAGGCGCGAGGAACGACGAGCCCAATGACGCGGGCTAGCGGGGCGATGCGTTCTTATGCTTTCCGAGACTGGCGAGCGGAAGTCGTTTCATCAGGTTCAGCCTCTATTTCATGCCGCCGCCGCCGGAGCCGGAGCCGGAGCCCAAATCGTTCAAACCAAACGGGATCGTCAAAAATTCTCGGCTGTGCGACAAGCTTACTTTGAACACCGTAGGAGTAATTTGGGTATGGAGCAGCGTCCATTCGGTTCGACCGGCGCCACGGTATCGCCGATCGGCTTCGGGGCTTGGGCCATTGGCGGCAATTGGGGCGACGTGAGCGACGACGCTGCCCACGCGACGCTGAACGCAGCGCTCGATGCTGGCATGACGTTCATCGACACCGCCGACGTTTACGGCGACGGCCGGTCCGAGCGGCTGATCCGCGCTGTCCTTGACACGCGGGACGGACCGCGCCCGTTCATCGCCACCAAGTTGGGGCGCCGCCTCTCCCCGCATGTCGCCGACGGCTACACCGCCGACAACCTTGCCGCATTCGTCGATCGCAGCCGCGAGAATCTCGGCGTCGATACACTTGATCTCGTCCAGCTCCACTGTCCGCCGACCGAAATCTACTATCGTCCCGAGGTGTTCGCGGCACTCGACAGACTGGTCGACTCCGGCAGCATCGCGCACTACGGCGTGTCGGTGGAAAAGGTCGAGGAAGGGCTGAAGGCGATCGAATATCCCGGCGTCGCCTCCGTTCAGATCATCTACAACATGTTTCGCCAGCGTCCGGCCTCCTTGTTCCTTGCCGAAGCACGGCGGCGTGGAGTCGCCGTCATCGCGCGAGTCCCGCTGGCGAGCGGGTTGCTCACCGGCAAGATGAGCGCCGATACCCATTTCGCGGCCGACGATCACCGTGCCTTTAATCGCCACGGGGAGGCATTCGACGTCGGCGAGACCTTCGCCGGCGTGCCCTACGACATCGCCCTGGACGCGGTGGACGCGCTTCGCGCGCTCCTGCCCGGCGATGTGCCAATGGCAACGGTCGCATTGCGGTGGATCATGATGAACGGAGCGATCTCGGTCGTCATTCCCGGCGCCAGAAGCCCCGAACAGGCAACCGCGAACGCCGCTGCGGCTGACCTCGATCCGCTCCCCCCGGTCCTCATGGCCGCAGTCAAAACAATCTATGACGAGCGCATCGCGCCGCACGTGCATCAACGCTGGTGAGCATCACGAGACGCGAACGTCCTCCACTTCGATGACCGACCTCGACCCAGCTCCGAACGTTCGCGAACTCATCACACCCCATCACCATCAATCGATGCACCGCGCCCTGCTTCCGCTCGTCCTGTCACTCCTTGCCGGCTGCGCCACGGCTGGCGCGGTCGAAGGGCCGGTTCGGATCGGCCGGACCGCCCATGTCGGCGGACCGCGCGTCCGGGTCGATCGGATCATAGAGGACAGCCGCTGCCCGGTCGACACACAGTGCGTCTGGGCCGGCCGCCTTATCGTACGGGCGACCGTGCTGGGCGGCACCTCGTCCAGACAGGTCGATCTCACGCTCGGCGAGCCCGTGGCGATCGCGGACGGCAAGCTCACGCTTGTCGCCGCAGTCCCGGACCGGAGCACCGGTCAGCGGGCGAACGCGCAGTACCGCTTCGCCTTTGACTTCCAGGGTGGCTTGTAACGGCCCGCGACGCTAGCAGAACCGCGCATGCAACCGCGTCGGTGCGCTAAGGGTACTGGACCGACGAACATGACCAGGAGGAACGGCACGATGCGCTCGATGGGATCTCTGGCTGTTGCGGCGTTCGCGCTCGCCGGATGCACGACCGCCGGATCGGTGTCCGCGCCCACAACGCCCGCCAGAGCCCAACCGCGGATCCAGGCCATCACCTACGCGACGACATCCTGCCATGGCTTCTGCCCGGTCTACTCGCTGACCATCGCCGCGACTGGCGCCGGCACGTTCACCGGCACCCGAAACACCGCCGTCACCGGCGAACGCCGCTTCACGGCGACGCCGGCACAGACCGCGGCGTTCTTCACCCGCCTGCAACCCTTCCTACCGACGGGCGAGCTGCTGCTGAACGGGCCTGAAGCCTGCAAAAGCTACGCGACTGACCTGCCATCGGCCGACGTGACGTGGAGCGGCGCGGACGGGTCCGGCCGTCTCGTCTTCGATTATGGCTGCGACCGCGACAAACACCGGTCGCTGGCCGACGCGCTGCGTGCCGCGCCGACGATGCTGCCGATCGCCGATTTGATCGGCAACCGTTGATCTTGCGACGGCAACCGCCGACATATCGAGTGTCCCGAGCACTGGCGACGACATGCGGAAGGTAAACGATCATGATCGAAGCGACCCGGGCCGAGACCCTGACGTCCCGCCAACGCCCCCAAGGTGCCCGCGACATGACCGGAGTCGCAAATCCTGAGCGCTCAGCGCAGACCGGCGACGCCTTCGACACCAAGTTCACGGGCGGGGGCATCGCGGTGCCGGTCGATCACCGCCCCATCGACACTTCGGCGGCGGGGTAAGCGGCGATGACAGAACCCAGCGTCCGCTTCGAGCCCGGCGAGTGGTATTGGGTCGCCGAACGCGAGAGCGTGGGCTTCACCGGAACCACGAACCTGGGTGTCGTCGAGTTCCTCATCACTAACGAGGCGCTGACCCAGCTTCACGATCCCGACCTCGACATGCTCGATCACGAAACCGCGCTCGAAGTGTTCGCGGACTTCGAAGGCCACATCCACCGCATCGCCCAGCGCGAGTTCGTCAAACGTCTCGGCGGCGAGCCGCCAATCCTGCTGACCACCTCGGACGTCGAGGGCTGAGGACGCTGGGCCGGCGTGCGTCGCATCTTCTTGCCGTTGTAACCGTCGTAGCTGTTCGCCAGCCATTGAACGATCCCAACCGACGACCATCTGCTGCGGCAAGACATTCTGGCGCGGAGCAGACATCATGAAGACCAGCGGCAACACCATCCTCATGACGGGAGGCGGCAGCGGCATCGGCGAAGCGCTCGCCCACCGCTTCCACGACCGCGGCGACACCGTCATCATCGTCGGCCGCCGCCAGGACGCGCTCGACCGCGCCGCGGCGGGACGCGAGCGCATCCACACCGCGATCCTTGACGTCGTGGACATCGCGGCGGTGGCCGCATTCGCGAAACAGGTCGTCGCCGACTTCCCGTCGCTCAACGTGCTCTTCAATAACGCTGGGATCATGAAGTTCGAGGACCTGACCACGGCGCGCGATCTTGCGGACGCGGAGGCGACGCTGTCGATCAACATCACCGGCCCGATCCGGCTGACGAACGCGCTTATCGATCACCTGACCCGCCAGGCCGACGCCGCGATCGTCACCGTCACCTCCGGCCTCGCCTACGTCCCGCTGATCGCAGCGCCGACCTATTCGGCAAGCAAGGCCGCCATCCATTCCTACACCGTCTCGCTGCGAACGCAGCTTGCCGGCAAGGTTGAGGTGATCGAACTGGTACCACCCGGCGTCCAGACCGACCTCACTCCGGGCCAGGCGAACCGGCCCGGCTACATGCCGCTCGACGCCTTCGCCGACGCGGTCGCGTCCCAGTTCGCGCAGCAGCCAACCCCCTGCGAAATCCTGGTTGACGAGGTCCAGTTCCTCCGCAAGGCCGAGCGGGAGGGCCGCTTCGACGAGACGCTCAAGACACTGACGAAACGTGCCGCCGCCCAACGCGCCGCGGGCGACCGCCAATAAGTATGCCGGTCGGGACTACCAAGCTGCGTGGCCCGACGACCCTAACCGGGAACAATGGTGCGGCCATCTGAGGACGTACTCGCCGCGCTGAACTGCCCACTGCCCCGCAACCCGCAACCCGCAACCCGCAACCCGCAACCCGCAACCCGCAACCCGCAACCCGCAACCCGCAAGAGAACAGTCGGCGGCGGCCAACCCTACCCCCCGACGCTTTCGGACGCGCCGGGGCTGAGCAGGCGGGCATCGTTCGGATAGGGTCGCGGCGTATGCTGCACCGTCACCCACTGGTCGGTGGTGAAGGCATCGACCGCCCAGCGCCCATTGAACCGCCCGATCCCGCTGTTCTTCTCGCCACCGAACGGGCTGAACGGCAGGTCGTTGACCGGCTGGTCGTTGACATGCGCCATCCCCGCCTCGATCGACCGCGCGAACCGGACGCCGCGTTCCAGATCCCTGGTGAACACCGCGGACGACAGCCCGTAATCGGTGTCGTTGGCGATCCGCAGCGCGTCGCCCTCGTCCGCCGCGCGGATCACCGGCGCCAGCGGCCCGAAGATCTCGTGCCGGTACAGCGCACCCTCGGGATCGACGTCGGCGAACACATGCGGCGGCAGGACCAGTCCCTGCGCCTCGCCGCCCGCGACCTGCCGGTATCCGGCATCGCGCGCCTTGCCGATCGCGCCCTGCACGCTTTCCAACTGCGCGCGGTTGATGATCGGGCCGATGAAGGTTTCGGGATCGTCCGGACCGTTCATCTTCAGCGCCTTCACCGCCGCCGCGAAACGATCGACGAACTCGTCGTAGATCGGTGCTTCGACGATCAGCCGGTTGGCGATCATGCAGATCTGCCCCTGGTGCAGGAACTTGCCGAACACCGCGGCCCCCACCGCCAGGTCGAGATCGGCATCGGCCAGCACGACCAGCGGACTGTCGCCACCCAGTTCCAGCTCCAGCCGCTTGATGATGTCGGCCTCATACGCGATCCGGCCAAGATTGCGCCCGACCGGCGTCGATCCGGTGAACGAGATGACGCGCGGCACCGCATGCTTGACGAACGCGTCGCCGATCTCGCTGCCCGGCCCCGGGATCACGTTCAGGATGCCCGGCGGCAGGCCGGCTTCCTCGAACATCTTGGCGAACAGCAGCCCCCCCGTGATCGGCGTGTCGGACGCGGGTTTCAGCACCACCGCATTGCCGACCGCCATCGCCGGGGCCAGCGACCGCCCGGACAACTGGAACGGCCAGTTCCACGGCGAAATCACGCCGACCACGCCGACCGGCTTGCGGTACACCCGGCTTTCCTTGCCGGGCGTGTCGTTCGGCAGGATCCGCCCCTCGACCATATACGGCAGCGACGCGGCCTCGAGCATCACGCCCTGGACCGACTTGCACTCCAGCGCACCCTTCAGCATCGTGCCGCCGGCCTCCCGCACGATCCAGCCGATGATCTCGTCGCGCCGCTCGTCCATGATCTGCGCGACCCTGGCAAAGACCTGCGCCCGTTCGGACGGCAGCTTGGCCGCCCATGCGGGCTGCGCCTTGCGGGCGGCTTCGTAGGCTGCGTTCAGGTCGTCGATATCGGCCTGCGGCGCCTCGCCGAACGGCTGCTCGGTCCACGGGCTGACATTGGGTTTCGGCTTGCTGCCGCCCGCCTTCCAGCGGCCGTCGATGAACAGCTTGTCGAAATCCTGATACGGTGCCGAAGCGGCCATGATGGTTCCTCGATGATGGGTGTTGGGCAGAGCGCGCGCGGCTGACCGGCGGAACGGATCGACCACCGATCCGCCCTGCCGGCCGGCCGGACTAGGCCGCCTCGGTCATTTCGTGGCGCAGGCTGTCGATATCGATGACGTAGCGATAGCGGACATCGCCGGTCTTCACCTTCTTGAACGCCTCGTTGATCTCCTGGATCGGGATCACCTGCACGTCGGGGGCGATCCCGTGTTCGGCACAGAAATCGAGCACTTCCTGCGTCTCCGCGATCGACCCGATCAGCGAGCCGGCAAGCTGGTTGCGGTGCATCACCATCACCATGTTGTTGTATCCCGCCATCGGCACCAGTGCGCCCACTGCGCAGAAGGTCGCGTCACGCTTCAGCAGCGGCACGAACGAGTCGACCTCGTGCTTCTCCGGTACCGTGGACAGGATGAAGTCGAAGCTGTTGGCCAGCGCTGCATAGGCCGCCTTGTCGCCCTCGACGACGCCCTTGGCACCCAGCTTCTCGGCGTCCGCCACCTTTTCCTTCGTGGTGGTGAACACCGTCACCCTGGCGCCCATCGCCAGCGCAAGCTTCACGCCCATGTCGCCCAGCCCGCCGAAGCCCACGACACCGACATGGTGGCCGGCCTTCACGCCCCAATGCTTCAGCGGGGAATAGGTCGTCACCCCCGCACACAGGATCGGCGCGGCCGCCTCGATCGGCAGCGCCGCGGGCACCTTCAGCACGAAATCCTCGCGCACGACGATCGCGTTGGAATAGCCGCCGAACGTATTGTCGCGGCCGTACATGTTCGTGCCGTCGGCGGCCTGCGCCTTGGGCTTCATCGGACCGTTATAGGTCGCCAGCCAGCCGTTCGGGCCCTCGCAATATTGCTCGATACCGGCCACGCAGGACGCGCACGTGCCGCAGCTGTCGATCATGCACCCCACGCCGACCAGGTCGCCCACCTTGTGCCGCGTGACCGCGTCGCCCAGCGCGGTCACGCGGCCGACGACCTCGTGACCCGGCATGCACGGATAGACCGTATTGCCCCAATCATTCTCGCACTGATGGACGTCGGAATGGCAGACGCCGGTGAACAGCACCTCGATCGCCACCTCGTTCGCCTTGGGGTCGTCGCGTTCGATCTCCATCGGCTTCAGCCGGGTGAAGGAATGGGCCGCCGCGTAACCGAGTGCCTTGGTCATTGGGATACTCCTAGAATTGAATTGATCCGGCCGGTGCCGTGCCGTCCGAACCGTAGAGATGTCAGGTGCGAGACTTCGGGAGCGACCCGCACCCGCCCCATGTTCCGCGCGACACGCTCAAGCGTGCGCTACGGACCATGAAATTCGAAGTAAAAGACAAGTCATTATCGTATGTTACTGGAACTCACCGGCACACCCGGACGACCTTCAGGCCACCTTCGGCAGGTGCGGCAGCAACTTGTCGAGCGTGATCGGGAAGTCGCGCACCCGGACGCCCGTCGCATTCGCGACCGCGCTGGAAACCGCAGCGCCAACGCCGCAGATACCCAGCTCACCGACCCCGCGTGCCTTCATCGGCGACGATTTGGTGTCCAGGCTGTCGACGAAGATCACGTCAAGGTCGGGAATGTCGGCATGCACCGGCACATGATATTCGGCCAGATCGTGGTTGGCGAAGTATCCGAACCGCTCGTCCACCTGCAACGCCTCCATCAGCGCCGCGCCGATCCCCATCGTCATGCCGCCCAGGCATTGGCTGCGCGCGGTCTTGGCGTTCAGGATGCGCCCGGCCGAGAACGCGCTGGTCATGCGCCGCACGCGGACCTCGCCGGTGACGGCACTCACCGCCACCTCGCAGAAATGCGCGGCGAAGCTCGCCTGCGCGTAGGTCTTTTCCAGATCGCCATAGGTGATCGTATCCTCGGCCACGACCGGTCCGTTCGCCGCCGCGCTTGCCAGCGGGATCGAACGGCCACCGGCGCGGATTTGCCCGTCGACGAACTCGGCATCCGCCGGCATCCCCATCCGCGCCGCGATCGCGGTACGCAGCGCCATACACGCCGCGTAAGTCCCCGCGGTCGAGCTGTTGCCGCCCCATGATCCGCCGGACCCCGCGGCCTTGGGGAACAGGCTGTCGCCCAGCTTGATGCTGACCCGGTCGAGAGGCACGCCGAGCATTTCGGCCGCGGTCTGCGCGTTGATCGTGTAGCTGCCCGTGCCGATGTCGGTCATCGCCGTTTCGACCAGCACCCGCCCGCCGGACTGCAACGTGACCCGCGTGCCGGATGCCTTCACCATGTTGTTGCGGATGCCGCCCGCCATGCCGTGCCCGATCAGCAGCGATCCGTCGCGCATCTGGCCCGGACGCCGGTTGCGCCGGTCCCAGCCGAATTTCGCCGCCCCCTGCCGCATGCATTCGACCAGCTTGCGATCCGAAAACGGCCGCACCTTGTCCTGCGTCGTGGGGTCCTGCTGCACGTCGTTGACGATCCGCAGTTCGACCGGATCCATGTCGAGGGCCTCGGCCAGCTCGTCCATCGCGCCTTCCAGCGCGAACAGTCCGGCCGCCTCGCCCGGCGCACGCATCGATCCACCCTTGGGCAGGTCGAGCGTCGCGATATAGGTCTCCAGCTTGCGGTTCGCGCCGCCGTACATCAGCCGCGACTGTTCGGTCGCCAGTTCGCCGCGCGCCCCCTCTTGGTCGCCGGTCCAGGTCGTGTGGCCCATCGCCAACAACCGCCCGTCGCGTCCCGCCGCCAGTTGCAGCCGCTGGATCGTCGGCGGCCGGTGCGTGGTATGGTTGAAGATCTGCGGCCGGGTCAGCGCGCACTTGACCGGCCGGCCTAGCTTCTGCGCCGCCACGGCGGACAGCACCGCGTCGCCGTACACCTCCAGCTTCGACCCGAACCCGCCGCCGATATAGGCGCAGACGCACCGCACCTTGTCGTGCGGGATGCCCAGCGTGTCGGCCACGCCCTCGGTCGACCAGTGCGTGATCTGGTGCGAGGTGTGGAGCGTCAGCTGGTCACCCGACCACATCGCCAGCGTCGCATGCGGCTCCATCATCGCCTGCGACTGGTTCGGCGTGGTGTAGGTCACGTCCACCTTCACCGCCGCGGCGGCAAAGGCCCCGTCGAAGTCCCCGACATGCGCATCCTCCGCCTCCGGGTTCGGCTTGGCATTGCGCGCACCTTCGGTCAGCGAGAAGCGCCCCTTGCCGGCGGAATAGCCGATCCGCACCAGATGCGCGGCGGCAGTCGCCTGCTCAAACGTCTCGGCGACGACGAACGCTACCGCCTCGTCATGCTGCTTGATGTCGCGACCCTGCAACTGCGGCGCGGCATGCGCGCCCTTGGCCTCCTCGGACCCCTCGCTGCTTTCCTGGCTCGTCGTGTTCTGCTTCTTCTGCTGGCCGAACATTTTCGGCGCGTTCCGGTGGGTCAGCACCAGCAGGACACCCGGCGCGCGTTCCGCATCACGCGTGTCCATCGTGGCGATCCGCCCCTTGCCGATCCCCGCGCCCACCATCACGCCGTACGCCGCGTTGGGCGCGATATCGTGATATTCGTAGGAATAGGGCGCTTGCCCCGCCACCTTGATCGCGCCATCCACGCGGTCGAACGGCTTGCCGAGAATGCGCATGCGGTCGGTCGGGTTGGGGCCCGCTGGCTTGTCGAACTTCATGCCGTCTCTCCGCGCATCGTGGCATCCAGGGTGCGGTGGACCAGGGCGATCTTGAACCGGTTCTGGTCGGTCGATCGCGCACCGGTCAGCACGCGATCCGCGATCGCGTCGGCCCCCTTCAGGCGTTCCGCATCCTCCACCCGCCACGGCTTGTGCGCGATGCTGCCGAACGCGAAACGTTGCAGCCCCGGCCCGGTGATCGCCGCGACCGAGACCAGCGCAAAGGCATAGGACGCCCGGTCGCGCACCTTGGTATAGCTCTGCCGCCCGCCGACCGGCTTCGGCAGCGTGACAGCGGTGATGAACTCGCCGGGTTTGAGCGTCGTCTCGATCCACGGCGTCTTGCCGGGCAACGTGTGGAAATCGGCGATCGGGATCGTCCGTGTGGCGCCGTCCGGCATCACCGTCTCCACGCCCGCATCCAGCACGCGCATCGCCACCGCCATGTCGGACGGGTGATGCGCGATGCAGTCGTCGCTCACCCCCACGATCGCCAGCGTCCGGTTCAACCCGCCGATCGCCGAACAGCCCGATCCCGGCACGCGCTTGTTGCACGGCTTGGTGGTATCGTAGAAATACAGGCAGCGCGTCCGCTGGAGCAGATTGCCCGCGGTTGTCGCCTTGTTGCGCAACTGGGCCGAGGCACCGCTCAGCAGCGCGCGGGACAGCACCGCATAGTCGCGCCGCACTCGCGGGTCCGCCGCCAGCTCCGCATTACGGACGGTCGCCCCGATCCGCAGCCCGCCGTCCGGCGTCGGCGCGATCCGGTCGAGCCCGGGCACCCGGGTCACGTCCACCAGATGCGACGGCGTCTCGATCTCCAGCTTGGCCAAGTCGAGCAGGTTCGTCCCGCCGCCGATGAACTTGGCGCCCTTGTGCCCGACTGAGGCCTGCGCCGCCCCCTGCGCGGACGTCGCGCGTTCGTAGGTCACCGCTCTCATGACTTTTTCCCCGCATGCACGTCGCCGATCGCCGCGACGATGTTGGGATAGGCGGCGCAACGACACAGATTGCCGCTCATCCGCTCGCGCACTTCCGTGTCGGAATATTCCGCATGCTCCAGGTCGGGCGACACGAAGCTCGGCGCGCCGGACCGCACCTCCTCCAGCATCGCGACCGCGGACACGATCTGCCCCGGCGTGCAGTAACCGCATTGATAGCCGTCGTGACGCACGAACGCGGCCTGCATCGGGTGCAGCTTGTCCGGCGTGCCGAGCCCCTCGATCGTCGTGATCGTATCGCCGTCATGCATCACCGCCAAGCTGAGGCAGGAATTCACCCGCCGGCCCTCGACGATCATCGTGCACGCCCCGCACTGCCCGTGGTCGCAGCCCTTCTTCGACCCCGTCAGCTTCAGATGCTCGCGCGCCATGTCGAGCAGGGTCGTGCGCGCATCAAGCGTCAGGTTCTCGGGCTTGCCGTTGACGGTCAGCATCACGCGCACCAGCGGCGGATCCGCCTCGCGCGCCTTGTCCGGCGTCACGGCCGCCATTGCGGGCGCGGCCAGCATGGACGCCGTCGCGGCTCCGGTGCCCAGGATCTCGCGACGCGAAACCCCGCCAGTTGGCTCGGTGTGCATATCATTCCCCATATTGTCGGCCGCATGGACGCTGACCCGCTCTGTGATGAAGTCGCGTCGCGTTCAGATCTTGGCGGTACCGGCACCGCTCTCCGCGTAGAGCGCGGCGTAACGGCGCGTGACCGCGGGCAGAGCCTCGTCGATCCACTGCGCCATGCTCTGCTCTTCGCGCAGCGACTCCTGCAGCAGCGACATCTCGTGCGTCAGGCCCGCATCCTCGGCGAGCGTCAGCAGCGATTTGTACGCCGCGATCTCGAAATGCTCGAACGCGTAGTTGGCGAAACTGTCCTTCAGGATCTCGTCGCCCGCGATGCTGTGGGCCAGCGCCGCCATGCCGCCGGACAGACTAAGCCCGATGTCCTTCAGCGTCGAACCGCTCGTGCCGAACGGCGCCAGTATCTCGTCCAACCGTTCGATCTGGCGGTTGGTCTCATCGACATGCAGCCGCAGCCGGTCGGCCACGTCGGGGTAATGCTCGATCCGCGCGATCTGCGGCGACATGATCGAAAGTGCCTGCTTCTCGACGGCGTGGAGATTGGTTGCGCCGGTCACGAAAAGCTGGCGGAGCGTGTCCTGGGGATTGGCCATGGTCGGGTTTCCTTCTGTCTGGATCGGTAGTCCGCCGGCGATCGTCGGCCGGCCGGGCGGGCGTGGCGCCACGCCGCGGCGTTACGCGTCGACGGGCGTCTGGCGGGGATGGATCGGCGCCATCCAGGCTTCCGCCGGCTCATCGAGCGAAACGTCGTCGGCCCGCTCGGTCAGCACGATGACCGTTTCGATCTCCGTCTCGATCTCGGTTTCCAGGACAAGCACCTCGGTCTCGTCGGACAGCAGCAGCAGCGCGGGCTCGGCCACCGGCTCCACCGTCTCGGCCGGCCGCTCGCCGCGTCGCTGCGCCAGCATCGCGCCCGCTAGCACGACGCCGCCCATGGCCAGCAACCGAACCTTCGGATGCGTCTCCAGCCAGGTATAGGCGCTGAACCGCCGTGCCTTCGGCGTGAAGTCGCCGTTCATCCGGTCGCCGGCACAAGGCTCGTACAGGTTGCCCTGCTTCCCGCCCGGCCGCGGCACGTCGGTGCGCGACGCCGGTATGCCGGCCCTGGCGAGCATGAGATCCACCATCCCCGGCATCGTCGCCTGCGCGCGCGCCATCATGCGGGCGGCACCACCGGCGAACAGGTCGCGCACCGGATGCTCTGCGGCATACAGGACGCAGTCGGCCACGACCTGCGGATCGTAGATCGGCGACGGGCCTTTCGGCTTCACGTCCATCTTCTTGCGCGAATTGTTGAAGAACGGCGTGTTGATCGTCGCCGGCTTGACGCTGGTGACCGAGATCGGGACACCGTCCGCCATCAATTCGCGGCGCAGCGCATCCATCGCGCCCTCGACCGCATGCTTGGATGCGCTGTAGGCCGCGTGCAGCGGCAGCGAGACCATGCTCTCAACCGGGGAGATCGCGATAATCGCCCCGGCACCCGTCCGACGCAGCGCCGGCAGCGCGGACAGACAGCCATGGATCTGCCCAAGGTAATTCACCTCCATCACGCGGAGATACTCTTCAGGCGTCGTGTCCCAGAACTTGGCATAGACCGACACCGCGGCGTCGTTGACCCATGTGTCGATGCGGCCGTAGCGCGCCTCTGCATACTTGGCGACGGCGGCGACGTCTTCCGGCAGGGTCGCGTCGCAGACCTGGTAGACGGCCTCGCCGCCCGCCGCCACGATCTCCTCGACAAGCGTGGACAAACCCTCCTCGCCGCGCGCGGCGACCACCAGCGCAGCTCCCTTCTTCGCAAAACGCAGCGCGCAGACGCGCCCGATGCCACTTGATGCGCCGATGATGACGACGACCTGTTCCCGGATCGGCTTGAGCTTCATGACGCTAACACCTTACTGTTATATGAAGACGAGCTTCTGCAATTGGCATTCGAGCGTTCGAACTTAGGACATGGTTCCGCCAAATATATTTAGGATAATCTAGGTTATCAATTTATTCGAATTATATAAAACGGCTTCTACTAGATTTCTTATCATCGATTAATGTGAAATCGGAAAGGCTGCATCCGTGGCTACCCATTTCGGCGCACTAGTTTCGGCTCGATCCAGATACGCCAGCCTCGCAGCAAACCGATCATGCAAGGCCTTGCCCCTGCTCGCCGACACGCCGGCGTCGGTCCTCGGCCCTGTGAACCCCCGCCCATCCGCCACCACGGCAGCCCGCATCGGAAGCTGGCTAGCGTGCATTTTGTTGAGAAACGACACAGTATTAAAATCGATTAAGATCAGCCGGCGTGAACACGCTAGGTTTCAGGCGTACCGAAAATCTAGCTCAGGCGTCTCACTCTATGAAACTTCACGAGCATCAGCAGGCGGCGGCACGCGAAGACTTGGCGGCAGAACACGCGAGCTGCGACCCGAGCAGGTACCGCCACGCGGAACTCGCGCAACTTCACCGCCGACGAGCGAAAATGGCTTGGGCAAACGGTACGATAGTAACGTTTATTTAGGAAGGACTGCACGATGACGCACATCGAGAACGATCCGGATCCCGTCGCGAACGAACTTGACGAAATCCATGAACAAGCGACTCCCGGGGCGGTCGGCGAAACCAAGAAGAGCGACGCGCTGATCCCTGCCGCGGATCCGAAGGAACGCGGCGCGCCGCCGTCGATCGACGAGGGCGATCCGGCAACGACGGCTGATGCCAGCGGTACAAGCGAGACCGATTGATCGTCGACGCGGTGCCTGCCGAGTGAGACGGCAGCCCCCAACGCCTGCAATCTTGCAGTGTCCCGCTCAGACACTTCCGGGTCGATGCATCTTGAGCGAAACTCCGCCAATAGAAGCATGAGCGGAGTCCCGGAACGTCATGGCCGTCACTGATATTGCGACTCGCACCTATGACCACGGGTTCCGGCTTGACCCGATCGTCCGCAGCTTGCTCGACACCGACTTCTACAAGCTGCTGATGCTTCAGATGATCCGGCACCTTTACCCGGACGTCCAGGCGACCTTCGCGCTCATCAACCGCACGCAGACAGTGCATCTGGCCGACGACATCGACGAAGCGGAGTTGCGCGCGCAGCTGGATCACGCCCGCACGATCCGGTTCAGCAAGAAGGAGCTCATCTGGCTCGCGGGCAATAGCTTAGCCGGACAGGCACGGATCTTCAAGCCGGACTTTATTGCCTGGCTGGCCGATTTCCGGCTGCCCGACTACCGGCTCGCCCGGGTCGACGGGCAGTTCGAGCTGCAGTTCGCCGGACCGTGGACGCACACCACGATGTGGGAAATCCCCGCGCTGACCATCATCAACGAACTCCGCTCCCGCGCCGCGACGAAGGGGATGGGCCGCTTCGCGCTCGATGTTCTCTATGCCCGCGCCAAGGCGAAGCTATGGGACAAGGTCGAGCGGCTGCGCCTGCTGCCCGACCTCGTCATCTCGGACTTCGGCACGCGCCGGCGTCACGGTTTTCTATGGCAGCGCTGGTGCGTCGAGGCTTTGAAGGAGGGCTTGGGGCCGCGCTTCATCGGCACGTCGAACGTCCTGCTAGCGATGGACAATGACCTGGAGGCGATCGGCACCAACGCGCACGAACTGCCCATGGTGCTCGCCGCACTGGCGGAGAGCGACGCAGACGTCGCGGCGGCGCCGTACCGTGTGCTCGACGATTGGCGACACCATTATGCCGGCAACCTGCTGATCGTGCTGCCCGACGCGTTCGGCACCGCCTCGTTCCTCGAACGGGCGCCCGACTGGGTCGCGGACTGGACCGGTTTTCGCCCCGACAGCGCTCCGCCCATTGCCGGCGGCGAACGGATCATTCGCTGGTGGCAGGCGCATGGCCGCGACCCGGCGGACAAGCTCCTGATCTTCTCCGACGGCATGGACCTAGACTCGATCGAGGCGACCTATCGCCACTTCGACGGGCGCGTCCGGATGAGCTTTGGCTGGGGGACCAACCTGACCAACGATTTCAGCGGCTGCGCGCCGGACGGTGCTATGGGACTGGAGCCCATCTCGCTGGTCGCAAAGGTCGTGACCGCCAACGGCCGCCCCGCCGTCAAGCTCTCCGACAATCCCGACAAGGCGACCGGCCAACCTGCCGAAATCGCGCGCTACTTGCGCATCTTTGGCGAGGAAGGACGGTCGCCTCTGCCGGTGATCGTCTAGTCCGCCCCTGACCGCAGGAGCGAGAGAGCAACAACCGAACTGCCGTAAATCCCGAGATCGCAGCATGACCCACATCAAGCGCCGGATGTCGCGAATGGGTCACAAGGATCGATCGATCGATCGGGGTGGGAGAGGGAAACGGCGTGTGCGCATCCATCACCTGAACTGTGGAACGGACTGTCCGCTCGGCGCGGAACCGGTGGCGTCCGCGGCAACTCGACGACGTCGGCGAATGGCGAACCTACGGCGCCCGGGGTGAGCCCTGGTTCGGGTTCGATGTGGTGCGGGACCTCGACGGGCTTCCGCCGGAAATCCTGCTGGTACCGCTGCCCGGTCATACCTGGGGTCATGCCGGTGTCGCCATCCGCCGCAATGACGGCCGCTGGCTGCTCCATGCCGGCGACGCCTATTTTTACCGCGGCGAAATGCGCGAGGCTCGCCGCCGCTGCACCCCCGGACTACGTGCCTACCAACGCCTCATGCAGGTCGATGCCACAAGCCGCATGACGAACCAGGAACGGCTTCGCGCCCTATCGCGCGAACACCGCGACGACCTCACCATCACCTGCACGCACGACCCCGTCGAACTGGAGCGTTGCCAAGCCGAGATGCCGCTCTGACGCTAACTGGGGTCGCTGGAGTTCATCATCGAGCGCGACCTTTCTGCCGCAAATCTAGCGGACATTCGCGGGCCATGTATCTCGAAAACACTGTTTGTGAAGCGACAACCACCGGTATCGCGATCCGCCCGAAGCGCGCACCAGGATGCCCTGATCCCTTCCAAATATATCGGCACGAGCCCCTTCACTTCAGGAGTTGTCGCAAGACGCGTCCGCGATCCCCGCGCTTTCGGCGTTCCAGCCCAGGCCGGAGACATGCCGACGAGCCATTCTTCGCTGTCGCAGCGTTATGTCGACGTGAGCAGACAGGAAGCAAGAGTGACGACAACATCGACATGGTCCGCGTCGCCTGCGGCGTCCGGCGTCCGGGCGCAGTCCGGTTCGGATATCGCCCGCGCCGGCCAGTCCCGCACCCGCATCGACGGGCCGCTCAAGGTCTGCGGACTGGCCGAGTATCCGGGCGACGTGACGCTGCCCGGCATTGTGCATGCGGCGCTCGCGGTCAGCGCCATCGCGCGCGGCCGAGTGACCTCGATCTATCGCGACGCGGCCGTGGCGATCCCCGGCGTGCTGCTGATCCTGACGCACGAGGATGTCGGCGACGCGATCGGCCCCGTCGGTCACCTGATGGAGGGTGGCTGGGCCAACAGCAGCTGGCGGCCGCTCGCCTCGCCAGAAATCCGCTACGCCGGCCAGATCGTCGCGATGGTCGTCGCCGAAACGTCCGAGATCGCGGCGGCCGCGGCGGCGGCGCTGCGCGTCGGCTACGCGGGCCAGTCGCCGGTCGCCAGCCTGGCCGATCCGCGCTGCGAAACCGAGCGTCTCGCCGATGTCAGTCCCGAGCATCATGACCGCCGCAAGGGCGACCTGGACGCCGCGCTGGCGAAGGCGGCGGTGCGGATCGACGGCCGCTACACGACGCCGATCCAGCATCACAACCCGATCGAACTGCCCAGCACGACGTGCAGCTGGGATGGCGACCGGCTGACCGTGTACGAACCGACCCGCTATCTCGTCGCCGCGCAGCATGGTCTGGCCTCGCAACTCGGCATCGCGCCCGACCGCGTCCGGATCATCTCCCGGTTCATCGGCGGTCATTTCGGCGGCAAGCTCGCGCTGTCGCAGCAGACCGCTATCTGCGCGCTCGCCGCCCGCCGGCTGGGCCGCCCCGTCCGGCTGGAGGTCAGCCGCCGCGACCAGTTCACCGTCGCGAACCACCGCACCGAAACCCGCCACCGCATCCGCCTTGCCGCGACCGCCGATGGCCATCTGCTCGGGGTCGGGCATGACGCCGCCACCATCAGTTCGCGGTTCGATAATTTCGCGATGGAGGGCACCGACGTCTCGACCGCACTCTACGCGGCGGACGCGGTCGCGGCCGAGGAGCGGCTCGGCCGCGTCGACCGGAACACGCCCGGTCCGATGCGCGCCCCGCCCGAGGTCCCGTTCCTGTTCGCGATCGAAAGCGCCATGGACGAACTGGCCCACACGTTGAACATCGACCCGATCGAACTGCGCCGCCGCAACGACACGCTGGCCGATCCGGTCACCGGCAAACCGTTCACGACGCGCCCGCTGATGCGCTGCTTCGATGCGGCCGCCGCGGCGTTCGGCTGGTCCGATCGCGTGGCACAGCCGCGCGCCACGCTCCGCGACGGCTGGTGGATCGGTCACGGCTGCGCGGCGGCGGCGCGACCCGTCAAGATCGGCGCGGCGGCCATCCGCCTGGCGCAGGACGCGACCGGCGCGGTCCGCGTCGAGACCGCCCATCACGAGATCGGCAACGGCCTCTACACGCTGCTCGCCAGTATCGTGTCCGAACGGCTGAACGTGCCGCTCGATCGGGTGACGGTCGCGCTGGGGGACACGGCCCTGCCGCCCGCCGGCATCTCGGGCGGTTCCGCCACCACGACCAGCCTGGCGAATGCGCTGGCGGAGGCCTGCGACGCGCTGCTCCGCAAGCCGGAAGGTGCGCGCGAGGTCCGGCTCGACTGGCTGCCCGCAGGCGCGAAGCCCAACGCGCTCGACGAACTGCGCGCTGGCCACATCAAGCTCATCACCGCCCCCGAGGACAAGCTCGCCTGGACGTTCGGCGCACATCTGGTCGAGGTCCGCGTGCATGCCGCGACGGGCGAGATCCGCGTGCCCCGCCACGTCGGCGCCTTTGCCGCCGGCCGCGTGCTGAACCCGATGGCGGCGCACAGCCAGTATATCGGCGGCATGGCCTGGGGGCTCGGCTCCGCGCTGCTGGAAAAGACGGAGCTGGACCCGCGCACCGGCGTCTACATGAACCGCGACCTCGGCGAATATCTGGTCCCGACATTCGCCGATATCGTCGGCCAGACGGTCATCATGGTCCCGGACGACGACCCCGCCGTGAACCCGGCGGGCATGAAGGGTCTGGGCGAAATCGGCATCATCGGCGTCGCGGCCGCCGTGGCCAACGCCGTCTTCAACGCGACCGGCGCGCGCATCCGCGATCTGCCGATCCGGCCGGAGACGGCGCTGGGCTGACGCGCCCCGCCCCGCCGCGCTAGTAGAAGCGCGGGATCGGCCCGACCTGCGGCGTCTGGTCCGGAAGCGCGACCTCGACATCGTCGACGAAGCACCATCCCCAGCCCTCGGGCGGGTCGTAGCCCTCGATGATCGGATGCCGCGTCCCGTGAAAATGTGCGCGCGCGTGGCGATGCGGGGAATCGTCGCAGCATCCGACATGACCGCATTCACGGCACAGCCGCAGATGCACCCAGACGCTGCCGATCTTCAAACACTCCTCGCACCCTTTGGCGCTGGGCGTCACCGCCCGGATCGTCTTCATGTGCGTGCAGGTCATGCGCGTGTCTCCCTGGCCAGTTGTTCGGCGAACATGCTGTGGATCTGCGCCACCACCGCCGCGCCCTCGCCCACCGCGGCGGCGACGCGCTTGGTCGACCCGGCCCGCACGTCACCGATCGCGAAGACACCCGCCCGGCTCGTTTCGAGCGGCAGCGAACCGCCGCCGGTCACGACGAACCCCTTGGCGTCCGTGTCGACGCAACCCTGCGCCCAGTCGGCATTGGGATCCGCCCCGATGAACAGGAACATGTGCCGCACCTCGCGCCGGGTCAGCGTCCCGTCGCGCCGGTCCCGGAACGTCGCCGCGGTCAGGCCGGTCTGGCGATCGCCCTCCAGCCCCGCGACCTCGCACCCGACATGGATTTCCACGTTCGGCAACGCCGCGATCCGGTCGATCAGGTAGCGCGACATGGTGGCCTCGAGTTCGCGCCGGACCACGAGATGCAGCTTGCGGACCTGCGGCGCGAGGAAGGCGACCGCCTGCCCCGCGGAATTGCCGCCACCGACCAGCACTACCTCCTCGCCGGCGCACAGCCGCGCCTCGATGGCGGACACCCAGTAGGAGATGCCCGCCCCCTCGAACTCGCTCAGCCTCGGCACGTCGGGCCGGCGGTATCGCGCGCCCGACGCGATCACCACGGCCCGCGCCTTCACGCGCCGCTCGTCGGCACACAGCAAAGTCGGCACCGACCCGTCGCAATCCAGTCCCTCGACCGTCACCGGGATCGCGATCTCGGCCCCGAACTTCAGCGCCTGATTGAACGCCCGCCCCGCCAGCGCCTGACCGGAAATGCCGGTGGGGAAGCCAAGATAATTCTCGATCCGCGACGATGCACCCGCCTGCCCGCCCATCGCCCGGCCATCCAGCACGACGACTGACAATCCCTCGGATGCCGCATAGACCGCGGTCGCCAGGCCCGCGGGTCCCGCGCCGACGATCGCGACATCGAACAAACGCTCCGGATCGATGTCCGGCACGACACCCAGGCAGGCGGCAAGCTCCTCGACGCTCGGCCGCTTCAGCACCGGTCCCGCCGGACAAACCACCAGCGGCAGCTCCTCCGGCAACACGCCGGTCCGCTCCACCAGCTCCCTGCCCTCCTCGTCGGACCGCAGGTCGAGCACGCGGTTCGGCAACCCGCTGCGGCCGAGGAAATCCTGCAACCGCACCATGTCCGGGCTGCCCGGCGTGCCGATCAGGATCGTACCGGCCCCCCCCTCCTCGATCAGGCTGACGCGGCGCAGGATCAGCGCCCGCATCACGATTTCACCGACATCCGCCGATCCGACCATCAGCGCGCGCAGATGCGCCGGATCAAGCGGCAGCGCGGTACAGCCGTCCGGCCCGGCCCGCCCCGCGGCGATCGACGGACGCCCGGCCAGCTGGTTGACCTCGCCCGAAAACTGGCCCGCCTGATGCACCGTGATCGTCGCCTCGCGGCTCAACCCGTCACGCCGCACGACCTCAATGCTGCCGTCCACCACCAGCCAGGCCGGCGCGCCATGGTCGCCGATTGCGTAGAGCGTCTCGCCCGGCGCGAAGCGTGTTTCCGGCCCGCTGGCAAAGCGCCGCGTGGTCTCCACCTGCGCCGGCGTCAGGACCGGAAAACGCTGGTGCTCACGCGTGTCGCTCATGCTCATCCTGTCCTTCCTGTCAGCTCACGCTTCCCACCGTTCCAGACGACCGAACCTCATTCCGTGTTTCGCATCGTCATAGCCAAGGACTTGGTGGACATTCTGACCGTTTAAACCCGGCCTATGATGTCCATTTATGACAGGGCGTAGGATTCTGTCGTGTCCGCCGCGACAGACGAGGCGAACCACGGCCCCAACGATCTGGCGGCGCACCTGACAACTCGAGAACCGGTGTCCCTGGAAACATCCTCACGGCTCACACTGGCGCAATTGGGAACGCAGGCTATGGCTCCTGAGCCGACCCGTTCTCAGGCGCCCCCTTTGCCCACGCCGCTATTGCGCCGACCATAAGCGGCATACAACACCAGACCCGCGACGTTCCACATGACGAACCGCACCAGCGTCGAGGACGGCAAGCTGGCCAACAGGTACAGGCACCCCAGCACTGTGACCGTCCCGACCACATAGGCGGCGGGGCAACGGAACAGGCGGGGCAGCTGCGGCGCCGTGCGTCGCAGGACCATCAGGCAGATGCCGACCGAGATAAAAGCGATCAACGTCCCGGCATTGGCCAGTTCGGCAATCTCGTCGAGCCGGAAGAAGCCGGCGACCGCCGCGATCGACAGACCGGTCAGTATCGTGATCAGCGTCGGCGATCCCGTCCGCCGGCTCACCTTCGCCAGCCCGCGGGGCAGCAGACCGTCGCGCGCCATGACGAAGAAGATCCGGCTCTGGCCGTACATCATCACCAGAATGACCGATGGCAGCGCGATCACCGCGGCAAGCGCGATCAGCTGTGCCGCGAACGGCTGGTTCAGCTGCCGCAGGACAAGCGCGAGCGGTTCCGGCGAATTGGCCAGTTGCGTGAACGGCATGGCACCGATCGCAGTCACCGCGACCGCCATGTAGATCACGGTGCAGACCAGCATCGACCCGACGATCCCGATGGTCAGGTCGCGCTTCGGGTTCTTGGTCTCCTCTGCCGATGTCGCGACCGCGTCGAAGCCGTAAAAGGCGAAGAACACGATCGCGGCGGCCGCCATCACGCCGCGCTTGTGCCCGGCCACCTCGGTTGATCCGAAGCCGTAGGGCATGAACGGATGCAGGTTCGCGTTCTGGAACGCGGGCAGCGCGTAGGCGACGAAGATCGTCAGCGCGACGAGCTTGATCAGGACCAGCACGATGTTCAGCGTCGCGCTCTGCCGCGTGCCGAGGATCAGCATTCCCATGACGGCGAGCGAGACGAGCACAGCCGGCATGTTGACGATGCCGCCGCCATGGGGCCCGACCAGTAAGGCCTGCGGCAGGTGAACTCCCGCCGTCTCGATCCACCCCACCAGATATCCGGACCAGCCAACCGCCACCGTTGAGCAGGCCAGCGAATATTCCAGGATAAGGCTCCATCCGACGACCCAGGCGACGGTTTCCCCCAATGCGGTGTAGCTGAATGTATAGGCGCTGCCGGCCGCCGGAATCAGCGTCGCCAGTTCGGTATAGGCCAGCGCGGCGCACGCGCAGATGACGCCGCAGATCACGAAGGCCAGGATGACGCCCGGCCCCGCCCGCTCCGCCCCGACCCCGACCAGCGTATAGATCCCAGTGCCCACGATCGCCCCGACGCCGAGCGCGATCAGATGTGGCCAGCTCAGCGTCTTGGCGAGGCTATGTTCCTGGCCATGCGCCGACGATTCGAACGATTTGCGTGGTCCAAACATTGCCCATCCCCGAATATGGTTACGCGTCGCGCGCCGTCCCTAACTGGTGTTGCAGTTGGGTCGGCCTCGATTGGAAATGGCCGGCCAGCAGCGTCAGCATCCGCCCCTCATCGCGGAAGATCCTCGCGCCCAGCCGGCCGCAAAAGCGCGCCGTGACGATCTGCCCACGGACAACGTTGCCCATCGATGTGCGGCTCGGGAGGCGGGATTGCCGCGCCGATACCGAACGGGCTTCATGAAACCTGGAAACCTTCCCAGAAACGGTCTTCGCGATCGATCCAGATCGTGTTGAACCCGGTCGCGACGGCCGATCCCTCGATCGACGGAATGATCGCGGCGGTGTCGCCCAGGCTCGTCGCCGCCTCAACCCGCCCGACGAACCGGCTGCCGATGTAGCTTTCGTGGACGAAGCGGTCGCCAACCGCCAATCGGCCGCTGTCCGCCAAGTGCGCCAGCCGCGCGGAGGTGCCGGTGCCGCACGGGCTCCGGTCGATCGCCTTATCGCCGTAGAAGACCGCGTTGCGCCCGTCCGCGCCGTCGCTTCGCGGCACGTCGGCCCACAGCACGTGGCTGACGCCGCGGATCGTCGGGTCGACCGGGTGGACCGGCTCGAACACGGCGCGCACCGCCTCTCGAACCCGACCGCTCAGCGCGACGATCTCCGCCGCGCCGAGATCGTCGAGGCCGGTGTAACGCCCCTGCGGCTCGACGATCGCATAGTAGTTTCCGCCATAGGCCACGTCGACAACGAGCGGTCCGATGCCGTCGATATCCACCTGGATACCCCGCGCGGCGACGTAGGCCGGCACGTTGGTGATCCGGACCGACGTGACCTTCGGGCCGTCGGTCTGGTACGTCACGTCAATCACGCCGGCCGGTACTTCGATCCGCAACCGTCCCGGCTCGGCCGGCTGGATCAGGCCGTGTTCCAGACCGAACGTCACCATCCCGATCGTGCCGTGCCCGCACATCGGCAGGCATCCGCTCGTTTCGATGAACAGAATGCCGATATCGGTGTCGGCCCGCGTCGGCGGATACAGAAACCCGCCGGACATCATGTCGTGCCCGCGCGGTTCGAAGCAGAGTCCGGTGCGGATCCAGTCGAACCGCGCCATGAAGTCCTGCCGCCGTTCGGACATCGATGCGCCCTTCAGCAACGGCGCACCGCCCGCAACCAGGCGGACCGGGTTACCGGCGGTGTGCCCGTCGATGCAGAAGAATGTGTGCCGCATCAGGCGGGGGCAAACGCCGGCTCGGCGGGCGAAAGCGTCGGCCGTGTCGCCGCCGCCTGCTCGACCATCGCGATCACCTCGGCCCGGCGCGCACCGACCAGCGGGTAACGCGGCGGCAGGACGCGCTCGGACCCGCGACCCATCACCTGCTCGGCCAGCTTGATCGACTGAACCAGGTCATGCTCGGCATCCAGGTGGAGCAGCGGCATGAACCAGCGATAGATCTCCATCGCCTTGGCATGATCGCCGCGCTGGAACGCGTTGACCAGTTCGACGGATTCCCGCGGAAACGCGTTGGTCAGGCCGGAAACCCAGCCCTGCGCGCCGAGGAACAGCCCCTCCAGCGCGACGTCGTCGAGCCCGGCGAACAGCACGTAGCGATCGCCGAACGCATTCTTCACGTCGGAGAAACGGCGCGTGTCGGGCGCCGACTCCTTGACCGCGACGATGTTGGCAACGTCGATCAGCGCGGCCAGCACCTCGTTGTCGATCAGCGTGCGATAGGCGGGCGGGTTGTTGTACAGCATGATGGGCAGGCCGACCTGTTCGGCTACGCCCCTGAAATGCAGCACCAGTTCGGCCGGCTTCGGCACATAGACCATCGGCGGCAACAGCATCAGGCCGTCGGCCCCGACCTTTTCCGCCGTCTGGGCATAACGGACCGCGCGGCGCGTATCATATTCCGAAACGCCGGTGATTACGGGTACGCGGCCATGCACCGCCTCGACGATCGCGGTCAGTATCTCGACCTTCTCGTCATAGTCGAAGGAGTTGTTCTCGCCCACCGTGCCGAGTGCGATGACACCCGTCACGCCGTCGCGGATCAAATCGGCGACGACACGTTGCGTGTCGCCCAGATCGACGGTCATGTCCTCACGGATCTGCGTGGTGACGGCCGGAAAAACGCCTTTCCATTCGACTGACATTCGGTATCGACCTTCCTGTTTCTCAATATATATACTGTATACGAAAATCGCAGATACGGTGCAACAGGAGAATGACGTGGGCGGGATCGGGATCGTGGGGGGCGGCATCGTCGGTCTCAGCTGCGCGCTCGCCATGCTCGATCGGGGGCGTGACGTTACACTGTTCGAACGCGCGGCCGATTACAACGCCGCATCCTGGGGAAATGCCGGCCATATTGCGGTCGAGCAGGTAGCGCCGCTCGCCTCCCCCGCCGCGTTACGGTCCGCGCCGTCGCGGCTGTTCGGCATCGGCGGTGCGCTGGCGCTACCGCCATCGATGATCGGGCGCTGGCTGCCATTCGTCCTGCGCCTGGCCGGTGCGTCGACGCCCGGCCGCTTTGCCGCCGGAACAACCGCGCTCACGCCGCTGCTGGCTGGCGCCATGCCGGCCTGGCGCGATCTGGCGGCGGCGATCGGCATGCCGGACCTGCTGCGGGAGGATGGCCACATCGTCATCTGGGACACGCCGGCGACCGCCCGGCGCGGCCGCGAACGCTGGTCGCGAACCGCGATCGGCACGGCCCGGATCATCGACGCCGAACCGGGCATGCTGCAACGACTGGGCACCCTAACCGAACATGTCGGCGGCGCGATCCGCTTCACGGGCAGCGGACAGATTGCGGACCTCCGCCGGCTCGCCATAACGCTGGAGGCCGCCGTCGTGGCGCGGGGCGGCCGGATCGTCCGGCAGGATGTCCGGCTGATCGAGACCGCGGGACGGATCGCCGTCGCCGGGCATGACATCGATCAGGTGCTGGTGGCCGCAGGCGTGCGGTCGCGCGCGCTGCTCGAACCGCTCGGCTACCGCGTGCCGATGATCGCCGAGCGCGGCTATCATGTCCGTGCGCGTGCCGATCGCTGGCCGGCAGACCTGCCGCCCGTCGTGTTCGAGGATCGATCGATGATCGTCTCGCGTTATGCCGACTGCGTTCAGGCGGCGAGCTTCGTCGAACTCGGCGACCCCGACGCCCCGCCCGATCCACGCAAGTGGGAACGGCTGGAACATCATATCCGCACGCTCGGCCTGCCGATCGCGGGCCCTTATGATCGCTGGATGGGCGCGCGTCCGACCCTGCCCGACTATCTCCCGGCCATCGGCCGCTCCGCCCGACACGCCAACCTGATCTACGCGTTCGGGCACCAGCATCTCGGCCTGACGCTGGCGCCGGTGACCGCGCAACTGGTCGCCGCGCTGATGCTAGGGCAAACTCCTTCAATCCCGCTCGATCCGTTCGACCTGCATCGGTTCGGCAACACAGGACGTCACCCATGACCATCGGCGGATCCACTGTCGCGCGCGAACTGGTGAGCCTTCACGCCTGGCCAACGCCCGCACCGCGCATCGCCGCGGCCGAACGCACTGCACGCCTCACCAAGGCCCGCGCGCTGACGGAGGCGGCAGGCGCAACGGCGATCCTGATCGGCGCGGGGCCGAGCCTGCGCTATTTCACCGGCCTCCCCTGGCACGCGACCGAGCGGCTGGTCGCGCTGCTGCTCCCGGTAACCGGTCAGCCGATCCTGATTTGCCCACGCTTCGAACAAGGTTCGCTGGAGGCCGGACTCGAAATCGACGCGGACCTCCGCCTCTGGGAGGAGGACGAAAGCCCATACGCCTTGGTCGCCGATGCGGTCGCGGGCCGGTTGCTGTTCGATCCGCAACTCCCCTACGGCATGGCGTCCGCGCTTGCCGCCACCGGCCTCGCGCTTGGCGATGGCGGCTCGGTCGTCGACACCTGTCGCATGATCAAGAGCCCGGCCGAACTCGCGTTGCTGACGCAGGCCAAGGCGATGACGCTCGAAGTCCAGCGCCGCGCCGCCCGCATCCTCCACCCCGGCATCGCCGCCAGCACCGTCATCCGCTTCATCGACGAGGCGCACCGCGCGATCGGCGCGTCAGGCTCGTACTTCTGCGCGGTCCAGTTCGGTCGCGCGACCGCATTCCCGCACGGTCTGCCCGGCGATCAGCGGCTGGAGGAGGACCAGCTTGTGCTGATCGACACCGGCTGCCAGGTCGAGGGCTATCATTCCGACATCACCCGCACCTACGCGTTCGGCAATGTCGGCGACGAGGCACGCGCGATCTGGGATGTCGAACATGCCGCGCAGGCTGCGGCCTTCGCGGCGGTCCGGCCCGGCGTCCCGTGCGAAGCGGTCGATGCCGCCGCCCGCGCGGTGCTGGAGAAAGCCGGCCTCGGTCCCGACTACCGCCTCCCCGGCCTGCCGCACCGCACCGGCCACGGCATCGGCCTGTCGATCCACGAGCCCGCCTATCTCGTCCGCGGTGACCGGACGCCGCTTGCCCCCGGCATGTGCTTCTCGAACGAACCGATGATCGTCGTGCCCGACCGCTTCGGTATCCGGCTGGAGGATCATTTCCACGTCACCGAAACCGGTGCCGCCTGGTTTACCGAGCCGCAGCTGTCGATCGACCGCCCGTTCGACTAGCGGCCAATCTCACTCCTCGTCGGGATAAGGCCCCTTGCCGCCCGCCGCGATCAACGCATCGGTCCGCGCCTGGATCATCGGCACCGGCACCGATCCCATCTCCAGCATCGCGTCGTGGAAGGCGCGGATGTTGAACTTCGCCCCCAGCGCGTCCTGCGCCTTCTTGCGCGCCGCCTGGAACGCCATCTGCCCCATATAATAGGACAGTGCCTGACCCGGCCACGCGATGTAGCGATCGACCTCGGTCTCGATCTCATGATCCGACAGCGCGGTGTTGTCGTGCAGATAGTCCTGCGCCTGCTTCCGGCTCCACCCCTTGGCATGGATCCCGGTATCGACCACCAACCGCGCCGCGCGCCACGCCTGGTAACTCAGCATCCCGAACAGGTCGTACGGCGTCTCGTACATCCCCATGTCCTCGCCCAGAGTCTCGCAATACAGCGCCCAGCCCTCGCCATAGACCGACAGATAGGTGTCGCGCCGGAACGCCGGCAGCGTCTTGTTCTCGGCAGCCAGCGGCATCTGGAACGCGTGGCCCGGTGCGCTTTCGTGCAACGTCAGCGCGACCTGCGAGTAAAACGGCCGCGACGGCAGCGCATAGGTGTTGACCAGGTAAATCCCCGGCCCGCCGCGCCCCCCGGTGTAGAACGGCGCGATATCGGCCGGCACCGGCTTGATCGCGAACCGGCTGCGCGGCAGGTGGCCGAACCACTGCGATGCCTTGCCGTCGAACGTCTTGGCGATCCACGCCGCGCGGTACAGCAGCTCGTTCGGCGTCTTGGGGTAGAATATCGGATCGGTGCGCAGGTGGTTGAAGAACGCCTGCAGATCGCCCTGAAACTTCACGCTCCGCATCACGCCGTCCATCCGCGAGCGGATCTTGGCGACCTCGGCAAGCCCCAGCGCGTGGACCTGGTCCGGCGTCAGGTCCTCCGTCGTATATTCATGGATCTTCGACTGATAATAGGCCTTCCCGTCGGGCAGGTCGTACGCGGCCAGCGTCTGGCGCGCATGCGGGATATAGTCGGTGCGCAGGAACGCGAGCAGCGCCGTATAGGCCGGGACGACAGCCTGCGTGATCGCCGCCATTCCCTCCGCCCTGAGCGCCGCCTGATCCGCCGCGGAGATGATCGATGGGAACGTCTTGAACGGTTCGTAGAACGGCGAGTCCTGCGGCGTCTTCGCCTCGGCCACCTGCGCGACGCCCGTATCGCGCCCGGTCAACGTCACGCGCGCCGGCGTGAAGCCCCGCGCCAGCCCGGCGCGCATGTTCCCGGTCTGCTGCGCGAAGTAACGCGGGATCTGGCGCATCACGGCGATATAGTCGCGATACTCCTTCACCGACGCGAAGTGTCCGCGCGCGCCCTCCGCCACGTCGCCCCAGAAACTCGTGTCCGCGGTCAGCGGCTTTTCATAGTCGCGGTAACGTTGCTCGGCGAGCAGTGCATCGATCTGCTGCGCATAGACCGCATAGTTGACGCGGTTCGCAGGCGAGAGGTTGGCCGGCGCGATCGCCGCCAGTTGCCGCGAAACATCCGTCCAGCGCGCAAGCCGCTCCGCCTGCGCCGCCGGCCCGACATCGGGCAGCTGCGGCGGCGCGTTCGGCGTGTCCTCGCCCTGCGCCATCTGGCGTTGTCGCCACGTATATTCCGCGGTGTAGAGCGCCTCGAACCGCGCATCGGCGGACGTCGCCGCCGCCGCTCGTGGCGGTGCAGCCGCCACCGCACCGACCGCGGTCGAACCCAGCGCCAGCGACAGGATCAGGGCCTTCATCATACTTCTCCCGGTATCAGCGCCAGAATCTCGCGGTGCAGCGCGCCCGGTACGACGACGCCCTCGGCCAGACTCCGCTCCCGCGCCGCATAGCGCCGCTGCGACGGCAGCCGCGCGCCCTGCGCCTCGATCGCCGCGAACATCACCTCCGCGCGCGCCAGATGCTCGGCCGCCGCATCGCCCAGAAACCCGGCGGGATCGATCGCGATGATCAGCTCACCGCCGATCGGCGATCCGCCACGACCCGCATCGGCGTCGATCGACTCCCGGCTGGTCATGTCGCCGATCAACGGCCCGGCGAGCAACTCGACCATCGCCGCCAGCGCGGAGCCCTTGTGCCCACCGAACGTCCGCATCGCGCCGTCCAGCACCGCCGCCGCATCGGTCGTCGGTTGCCCTCCGGCGTCATAGCCCCAGTCGTCCGGCACCGGCTTACCCGCCCGCCGGTGCAGCTCGATCTCACCGCGCGCCACCGCACTCGTCGCGAAGTCGAACACGAACGGATGACCGCCCGGCCGCGGCCAGCCGAACGCGATCGGGTTGGTGCCGAACACAGGCTGCATGCCCCCGGCCGGCGCGACCCAGGCATGGCTCGGCGTCACCGCGATTGCGACCAGCCCGTCCTCCGCCAGCGCCTCCACCTCCGGCCACAACGCCGCGAAATGGACCACATTGTTCAACGCCAGCGCGGCGATCCCGTAGGCCCGCGCCTTCTCCGCCAGCAGCGGCCGGCCCCGTTCGAACGCCAGCTGCGCAAACCCGCCGCCGCCATCGACGCGGACCAGCGCCCGGGCCGGCTCGCTCACCACCGGCACGGCATCGGGAGCGACGACCCCCTTGGCGACGCTGTTCGCCGCAACGAGCAGCCGGTAGACGCCGTGGCTGCGGCACCCGTCGCGCTCACCCGCGACCATCGTCTCGGCCACCGCATCGGCATGGGCGGCCGACAATCCCGCCGCGCGCAGTACGGCCCGCGCCAACACGCGCACGTCATCGAGCGTCATCCGTACGTCGTCGCTCACGCCGTCGCCACCGGTTTGACGATGATCATCCGTGCCCCGAACACCGGTCCGGCGGACGACCGGTCATGCGGCACGAACCGCACCTTCACGCTCGTCTTCCCCTTCGTCAGCCCGATCGGCAGCGGGTAGTCGACATCGAAGAATTTGCCGGGTCGGTCCGCCTCCAGATGCTGTGTCGCCACCTTCACATTGTCGACCAGGATATCGAAATCGCGCGCCCGCTCGTCGCCCCAATAGGTCGCCTGCAACGCCAGCGGACCGGGCCGCGTCTTCATCGTGAATTCGAGAAAACCGCCGGACCTCGCATCGCGCCCGTTCCGCCCGCGATAGCTGACCGGGTAGGAGATTTCCGACGTCAGCGCATGGTCGCGCTCCGGCTGCATCTCGCCCAGATGCATCACGTCGACCGACCGAGCAGCGATGTCTTTCAACCGCGCCTGCTCGGTCCGGAACGCCGCCTCCTCGGTCTTCCACGCCACCTCGCTGAACCGCTTGAAATACACTGCGCTGCGCCGCTCATACTGGCTGTAGAACGGCACGAAGTTCAGGTCCCCCGGCCGGATGATCCCGCGCGTCGTATAGGTCGCGCGGTCCGCCGGGACGGGCGTGAACGCGGCAAGCAGGTCGGCCCCCACCATCGCCGGGTCCGCCTGCTCCCATTTCGCTTCGTTCGGCCCCAGGTCCGCCGCCAGCACCATCGGCCCGCGCAGCACCGCGACCGTGTCGGCATCGCCCGGCGCACTTTCCAGCCGCAGGTCGAGCGGCACGGTCAGCGCCACGACATCGCCCGCCTTCCACCGCCGATCGATGATCGCATAGCCCTTCGCCATCGTCGGCTCGACCGCCGCACCGTTGACCGTCACTGTCGCACGGTCCCCCGCCCAGGCCGGCACGCGCAGCGCGATCGGGAACCGCCCCGGCTTGCCCAGCTTCGTCAGCGTCAGCCGCGACTCCGGCTCGAACGGATAGCGCGTCTCCAGCGTCAGCACCGCGGCCCGCGCCTGCCACCGCGCTTCGGCGGGAATGTACAGGTTGACCAGCAACGTCGTACCGCCCTCCCAGAAGATCGCCTCGCCATGCTTGGCGTGGCTCTCCATCCCCGAACCAACGCAGCACCAGAAGACGTCGTCCGCCGGCGTCGAATAGCTGCGCGGCGCCCCGGTCATCAGCGGGGTCATATAGCTGAAGCCGGCATTCTTCGGATTCTGCGCGGCCATGACGTGGTTCAGGTGCGCGCGTTCGTAATAGTCGAACAGCGCACCGTCCGGCTCCCAACCATACAGATGCTGCGTCAGCTTCAGCATGTTGTACGTGTTACAATGCTCGCACGTCTGCTCGGTGATGTGCGTGGCGATACTGTCCGGTTCGGTGAAATATTCCCGGTCGGCATTGCCGCCGATGACGTAGCTGTGGTGCTGCGTCACCGTCTTCCAGAAGAACCGCGCGGCGTCGGCCGGCGGCTGCTTTCCGTTCAGTTCGTGGATCCGCGCCAGCCCGACCACCTTCGGCACCTGCGTATTGGCGTGGAAATTGGCGAGCTTGTCCTGCCCCGCCACCATCGGATCGAGCATCTTCCGGTCGTACAGCCGCTCCGCCACGACGAGCCACCGCCGGTCGCCGGTGCGCGCCGACAGTTCGGCATAGCTCTCGTTCAAACCGCCATATTCGCAGCCCAGCAACATCTGCATCTGCGCATCGTCGAGCGCCGCGAACACCTTCTCAAAATACGTCGCCAGCCCCGTCGCGACGGTCAGCGCCTGCGTGTTCCCCCACGCGCCGTGAACGTCGAGCAATCCGGCGAACACCTTGTGGACGGTATAGAGCGGCGACCAGGAGCCGTTCAGGTCGAACCCGCCCGACTTGATCTCGCCGCGCATCACTTCAGGGAAGATCTCCTCCCCGTCGACGATCGTCCCGTCCTTCCGCTTGCGGCCCAACGCCCCGACATAACCGGTGCCGCGCTTCGCCTGCGCCCGCGCCAGTTCGGCGACGATGTAGTCGGCACGCCGACGGCACTCTTGATCGCCGGTCTGCGCATTCATCAGCACTAGCGCGGTCAGGTAATGGCCGAGCGTATGTCCGGCGATCGTGTCGCTTTCCCACCCGCCATAGATCGGTGCCTTGGCCGGCAGCCCGGCATAGACCATGAAGTTGTGCAGCAACCGATCCGCACTCAGCCGCAGCAGGTAGGTCCGATTGACTTCCACCGCCGTCGCATAGGGGGACGGCCGCAACCGTACCGCCGACAGCGGCAGCGGCGTCGGCCGCGCTGGCAAGGCCGTCGCCGGCGCGCGTCCGATCGCCTGTTCGCTTGCCGACAACAGCGCCACCGCCGTCGTCCCCATCAATACATCCCGGCGGTTTGCGAACATCTTCCACTCCATTCGGATATCGTATACTATACTCTGAGAAGAGTGGCGCAAGTGTCATCTCTCACCCCAGTCGAGCCGAGCGAGCCCCATCATGAACGCATGCCGCCCCCTCCTCGTCCTCCTCCTGCTCGGAACCGCGACGCTCCCGGTTCATGCCCAACCGCCCGCCGCCAAGCCAGGCTACCGCCCGATCGCACGCACAACGATCGCCACGCCGGCGTTTCGCGTGACGCTCCGCACAGACACCCAGACGCTCGCCCGGCTGTCTCCCATCAACGATCCGGCGTTCGATTTCGTCCCCGGTGCCCGCGAAGCCGAGCGCGCCGGCGACGGCTACGTCCATATCGGCGACATCCACCTCCGCCTCCGCAAGCCCGGCGGCCTCTGGACGGACTTTGCGTCCGCGCAGCATCGCGCTGCGATCCGCCGGCTGCCAACGAACGGAGCGACGTTCGCCGCCGCCGACATCACCGCCTCGCTCGGGGCCGACAGCCCGCTGCGCGTCGAACGCCGCTGGGTGAACGACCGCGGCATCCTCGCGCTCCGATTCACGCTGACCAACACCACCGACGCGCCGGTCGAGGTGGGCGGGCTCGGCCTGCCGATGGTGTTCGACAACATCATCAGCGATCGCACCCTCGAACAGGCGCACGCGCAGGCCAGCTTCGTCGACCCCTATATCGGCCGCGACGCCGGCTATCTCCAGGTGACGCGGCTCAACGGCGCCGGCCCCGCCCTGCTCGTCCTGCCCGAGAAAGGCACGCCGCTCGAGGCGTATCGCCCGATCCTGGAAGCCGCCAAGGCCCCCACCGGCGACCTCTTCACCGACCGCAGCAAGCGCGGCCAGACCTCGGAAGGGTTCTACGACTGGACCATCGCCAGCAAGGGGTTCGCCGAGCGCGAATGGGCGAAGGCCGGCGAACAATGGAACGTCCCGACCAGTTTCACGCTCGCCCCCGGCACGACCCGGACGATCGGCGTCCGCTTCGTCACCGCGGCCGCGATCGCCGCGATCGAGGACACGCTGGTCGCCAACCACCGCCCCGTCGCGGTCGGCATCCCCGGCTACGTCGTCCCGACCGATCAGGACGTGTCGCTGTTCCTGAAGACCCCGCAACCGATCACCAGGGTCGAGAGCTTCCCCGCCGGCGCGCTCACCGCCACCCCGACGACAAGCGCCAAAGGCTGGGCACGCTACACCGTCCGCAGCAAGGGCTGGGGCCGCGCCACGCTCGCCGTCACCTACGCCGACGGCAGCGTCCAGACGGTCAGTTATTTCATCACCAAGCCGCTCGACCAGACCATGGCCGACCTCGGCCGCTTCTCGACCACGCAGCAATGGTATGAGGGCAAGTCGGACCCGTTCGGCCGCAACCCCGCAATCCTGACCTACGACCGCGAGGCCGGCAAGGTCGTCACGCAAGACCCGCGCGTCTGGATCTCGGGGATGAGCGACGAGGGCGGCGCCGGAAGCTGGGTCGCGGCGATCGCCAAGCAGCTCGACAACCCCGATCCGGTCGAGATCGCCAAGCTGCAACGCCTGATCGACGAGACCATTCAGGGCGGCCTGCAGATCCCCGACGGCCCGCACGCCGGCGCCGTCCGCAAGAGCCTGTTCTACTATGACCCCGCCGCACATCCCGGCTATTACGACCCGACCGTCGACTGGACCACCTGGACGTCTTGGTCGAAAAAGGCCGGCGGCGACCTCGGCCGCGCGTACAATTACCCGCATGTCGCGGTCGGCCACTGGGTCCTGTACCGCGTCGCGCGCAACCATCCCGGCCTCGTCACCGCGCATCCCTGGCGCTGGTATCTCGACCACGCCTACCGGACGACCACCGCGATGATGCGCGACGCGCCGCACTACACCCAGTTCGGACTGATGGAGGGCGACGTGTTCGTCGACATCCTGAAGGACCTGAAGCGCGAGGGCCTGACCGCCGAGGCGACCGAAATGGAGCGCCTCATGAAGACCCGCGCCGACCACTGGCGCACGCTCGCTTTTCCGTTCGGCAGCGAGATGGCCTGGGACTCCACGGGCCAGCCCGAAGTCTATGCCTGGATGCGCTATTTCGGCTACCAGCCGCAGGCCGACGTCACGCGCCGCGTGATCCTCGCCTATGATCCGACGATCCCGAACTGGGGCTACAACGGCAATGCGCGCCGCTACTGGGACTTCCTCTACGGCGGCAAATATCCGCGGATCGAACGGCAGATCCACCATTACGGCTCGACGCTCAACGCGGTCCCGCTGTTCGACGCCTACCGCGCCGACCCGAGCGACCTGCGGATGCTGCGGATCGCTTACGGCGGCATGATGGGCGGCATCACCAACATCGACCGCGACGGCTTTTCGTCGGCCGCGTTCCATTCCGCACCCGACATGATGCAGTGGGACCCGTATAGCGGCGACTATGGCATGGGTTTCTACGGCCACGCGATCACCGCCGCGACCTATCTTGTCAACGACCCGGCCTTCGGCTGGCTCGGCTTCGGCGGCAACCTGAACCAGGCGGCCGGGGCGGTCGGAATCGCGCCCAAGGACGGCGCCCGAACCCGCCTGTTCATCGCCCCCGCCGGGCTGTGGATCACGCTGGAGGCCGGCAAGATCGCTCGGGCAAGCTACGCACCAGCTACCGGCGCGGTCACCCTGACGCTCGATCCGGCAACGGCGATCAGTCCGAACGCGCGTGTCTTTCTGGAGACGACGAGCAAAGCGGGTCGGACCTATTTCCCGGCGGGCGGATCATTCGAACGCGGTGGCTACACCGTGCCACTCAAATCGACACCGACCGACCTGACCCTGTCACCGCGTTAGCCCGGGTTCACCGAACGGCGTTGGCGTCCGGCACCGGCTCCCCCGCCAGGTTCCGGACGAAGAAACCGAACTGCCGCCGCGCGACATAGTCGATCGGCCCGGTCGATCGCCCGACACTATGCTCGCCGCCCGGCACGACCAGTAGGTCGAAATCCTTGCCCGCACGGATCAGCGCGTCGGCGACCTGCATCGTCGACGCGGGGTCGACATTGCTGTCCTGCTCGCCGACGATCATCAGCAGCTTGCCGGTCAGCCGCGCGGCATGATCGACGCCCGACGCGGCGGCATAGCTCGCATCAACCGGCCAGCCGAGCCACTGTTCGTTCCAGCTGATCTTGTCCATCCGGTTGTCGTAGCAGCCCGCATACGCCACCCCGACCTTGTAGAAATCGCCGTGGAACAGCAGCGCATTCAGCGTGCTCTGCCCGCCCGCCGACGCGCCGTAGATGCCGACCCGGCTGATATCATAGGACGGGTCCGTCGCCGCCAGCGCGCGGTGCCACGCGATCCGATCCGGAAAGCCGGAGTCCGCCAGGTTCTTCCACGCCACGTCCTGGAACGCCTTCGACCGGTTGGCCGTGCCCGTCCCGTCGATCTGCACGACAATGAAGCCGAGATCGGCCTGCGCCTGCATCCCGATCACCTTGTCGCCGCCGGAATGATAGCCGAACGGCCAGTATTGCTTGGGCACGAAGCTGTCGTGCGGCCCGGCATAGATGTTCTCGATCACCGGATAGCGTTTCCGCGGATCATAGTCGCGCGGCCGGACGACGACGCCCCAGATGTCGGTCCTGCCGTCGCGCCCCTTCGCCACGAACACCTCGGGCGGCCGGAATCCCGCCGCGCGCAATGCACCGTCGTCGCCCTTGGTGATCGTCGCCACCAGCGCACCGTCGCTTGACCGGTGTAGCTCGCTCACCGTCGGCAGGTCGACCCGTGAATAGGTATCGACATACAGCGATCCATCCGGCGAGAACCGCACGTCATGATCCGCCTTCGCCGGCGTCAACGCGGTCAGGCGCCGCCCGTCGAACCCGATCCGGTAGACGTGCCGGAAATACGGGTCCTCCCCCGCATTCATCCCGCTCGCCGAAAACACGATCTCCCGCTTTACATCGTCGACCGCGATCACGTCGCGCACCACCCAGTTTCCGCTCGTGATCCGCCGCTTCACCTTCCCCGTCCGGCCGTCGACCAGGTAGAGATGGTTCCAGCCATCGCGCTCGGATGCCCAGATGATCTCGTCGCCGCGCCCGCCGACCTCATGCTGGTAACGAAGATCGGCGAACACGAACGTCTTCGCATCCTCGGTGACCGCGGCATGCGCGACGCCGCTCTCGGCATCGACCGCGACGATCCGCACCCGCCCGAACCCCCGCCGCACATAGTCGAACGCCACGCTCCGCCCGTCCTTCCGCCAGCGCGGCGCGGATAGCTGGTAGGGGTTGGGGAACAACGCGTCGTCGATCACCGTCTGCCGCCGCGTCGCGACATCGAACAGCACCGGCCGCTCCTGATCGATCGCATCACCGGGCTTCGGATAGAGCTGGCTCCGCAGCTTCGGCTGAACCTGATCGCGCGGCGACGATTCAACGCGCAGCACGCGCCGCTGATAGCCCGGCCGCACGCGGTAGATCATGATGTGCCGACTGTCCGGCGACCAGCGCAGCGTCTCCGGATCGTAGAAGTCGCCCGCCGTCCCGTCGACGCTCAGCGGCACGACCGCCGCATCGCCGGCTTTGCGCACGACAAGGTTGTCGCCCTGCACGAACGCGGTCCACGTCCGGTCCGGCGAAACCGTCGGGGCGTTGTCCGCCGGCACCGACAGATCGCGCACCACGCCGAACCCGCGCGGCCGGCTGTTGTCGACGATCGCCTCGCACCGATAGACGACGATCCCGCAGCGCCACCGCGTCTCGCCCAGACCGAACGTGATCGCCTTGCCGCCGTCCGCATAGTCGAACTCGGCAAACGGCAGATGCAGCGCATCGACCGCTTCGTGCCGCGCCTCACCCAACGTGGCCGCCAGCCTGGCCGTATCGAACGCCGCCGACTTGGCGAGCGTCTCGGCATCGACCGTCTCGAACGCGAAGCCGCCCGCCACCGTCTTGCGGTACGAGAAGTGCCGCCCGTCCGGCGTCCAATGCGCCGGCCAGGCCACGTCGCGCGTCAGGTCCTGCCACGCCCTCCGCAACCCGATCGACCGCTGGAACGCCGCCTCGTCGGGTGCCGCCTGCCCCGCCGCCGAGGCACACAGCAACAGGATCGCGAGGACCCGCGACGAGCGACGCAAGATCATCAGCTGTCCTTGCCAAGACCGATCAACGGCAACATCGCGGGCGCCAAGCCGTCCCCCCGCGCCTCCAGCCGGATCGGCCCGCCTCGCTCGCCCGTCTGGACCAGGGCCATGCACAACCCGTTGAACGCGGACCGCGCCGTCGCATGGTCCGGCTCCAGGCTCCGCGGATCGCCGTTGCCCACCCCGAGCAACCGCGCATCCCCCGACAGGCTAAACGACACCCGATCCGACGCGGTCGGCACCTCGCGGCGTTTCGCGTCAAGGATCGCAACGCGCACCACCGCCACCTCTCCCGGCGCCAACCGCCGCCGATCGCTCGACATCCCGATCCGCGCCGCCGCCCCCGTGGTCTCGCGCATCGCGTGCATCACCCGCTTGCCGCCGCGATAGCCGTGCGCCTCGATCCGCCCCGGCGCATAGGACACCTGCCATTCGAGATGCTTGTTGCGCACCACCGCCTGCCGCCCGACGCTCCGCCCGTTCACGAACAGTTCGACCGCCTCGGCATTGCTGTGAACCCACACCGACACCGGCTGCCCCTCGCGCCCCGTCCAGTTCCAGTGCGGGAACAGGTGCAGCACCGGCTCGCCGCTCCACCACGCCCGGTAATAATGATAATTGTCTTTCGGGAACCCGCACAGGTCCATCTGGCCGAAGTTCGACACATTCTCCGGCCAGCGTTCGAACGGCGTCGGCTCCCCGCGATAATCGAACCCGGTCCACACGAACCCGCCGCTCAGGAACGGGCGCGCGTCGTAGAAACTCCACCAGGTCTCCGCGGTCGTGGCCCATTTCGGGAACTCGCGATCGTACGCCGGGACGAATCCCGCCTTGTCGTCGCGCGCATATGCGCCGCGCGTCATCACCGTGCTGCCCGTCTCGGTCCCGATCATCGGCATGTCAGGATGCGCGGCGTGATACGGGTCGATTGCGTCGAGATAGTAGTTGCACCCCATCACGTCGAGCACGCGCGACGCCCCCTCGCCGAACTTGCCGTTGAACGCCTCCGTCACCGGCCGCGTCCCGTCCAGTTCGTAGACCTTGCGCTTCATCGTCTCCGCGATCCGCGCGCCGGTTTCGGTGCCGCGGTGGATCTCCTCGTTGCCGATACTCCAGAGGATGATGCTCGGATGGTTGCGCCCTTGCCGCACCATCCGTTCCAGCTGCCCCAACCCCTCGGCATTGCTCGACATCTGCCGCGTCTCGTCGATCATCAGGATGCCCATCGCGTCGCACGCATCCAGGATCGCGGGCGCGGGCGAATGGTGCGTTGACCGGTAGGCGTTGCTCCCCATCGCCTTCAGCTGCTCCAGCCGCCAGACATGGAGGCTGTCCGGCACCGCAAAGCCGACCCCGGCATGATCCTGATGGTTGCACGTCCCCTTGGTCTTGACGGGCTTGCCGTTGAGGAAAAACCCGCGCGCCGCATCGAACCGGATCGTCCGGATCCCGAACCGACACGTCTCGCGATCGACCACGACACCGTCGACCAGTATCTCGCTCACCAGCGTGTAGAGCTGCGGCGTCTCAAGCGACCACAGCGCCGGCGCCGCGACACGGGTCTCCTGCGTCGCGGTCGTCCCGCCCTGGGCCGCCAGGCTCAGCGGGTCCGCGAACAACACCGCAACCGGCTTCCCGTCCGGCCCGATCACCGTCGATCGCACCCGCGCCGCACAGGCGGGCCCATCATTGTCGATCTCCGTCGCGATCCGCACCGTCGCGCCACCGGCATCGACCGAGCACCGCACCGTCGCGCCCCAGCGCGGGACATGCACCGGTGCGGTCTTCACCAGCCGCACGTCGCGGTACAGCCCCGCCCCCTCGTACGACCACGCCTCGCCCAGGCTGACGTCGCAGCGGATGACGAGCACATTGTCCTCGCCCGGCCGGGCAAAGTCGGTCACGTCGATCTCGAACGGCGCATAGGCGCTTTCGTTCGATCCCACGACGAACCCGTTCAGGATCACGATGCAGTCGCGCGCCACCCCGTCGAACTGCAACAGTAACCGCCGCCCCACGTCGCCCTTCGCCAGCGGGATCACCCGCCGATACCAGCCGACACTCGTCGCCGGCCACATCCGCCCGACCGGCTTGAACCCCTGATACGCGCCCGTCCGGTCGGCATCGCTGCCCGCCGGCCCGAACTGCCTGAACGGCAGGTCCACCGCCCAGTCGTGCGGCAGCGTCACCGCCTCCCAGGCACCGTCATCGAACGCGCGCTCGGCAACCGGCGTCCCGACGTCTCCCGACTTCGCATAGGTGTCGTGCGAACGACCGAAGCCGAAATCCTTCGCCGGATCGCTCGCATGACCCAGGTGGAACCGCCACCCGCTCGCGAGCGCCACGACCTCCCGCGGCCCCGGCGAGACCGTTCCCGCCGCCGCGACCGGCAACTCGGGCACGACCGCGGCAAGCGCGGTCAGGCCGCCGGTCTGCAAGATGTGGCGGCGGCCATATCCGGTCATTCTCTCACCCCCCATCGCGTCAGAGTTTCACGGTCGCCCCGACGAACAGGATCCGCCCCAGCGTATCATACACCCCGGGATAAGTGTTGCCGTTCCCGAACGACGACAGGATCCCGGCGGCGATCGCGGGCGGGCCCTTGTCGAACAGGTTGTTGATGCCCGCGCGCAGCTGGAGCCCCTCACCGAACGCCACGGTGCCCGCCAGATCGATATAGTTATACGCCGAAATCTTGCGGTTGATGACGCTCGGCGTGCCGGCCAGGAACGCGTTGTCGGACAGCGACGACAGGCTGACCGAGTCCGTGTGCCGCCACGAAACCGACAGCGATCGGCCCTGCGGCATCATCCACGTCGTCCGCATCACGTGCCGCCACGTCGGGTTCGGCTGCCCGCAGGTATAGCCGTACAGCCCCTTGCAGTCATAGCTGCCCAGCCCCGCCAGCGGTTCGGCCGCCTGCTTGATCAGCCGCGTGCCGACCAGATTAAGGTTCAGCTTGCCGAGCGCGCCTAGGCCCAACGTATAGTCGGTGGTGACGTCGATCCCCGACGTCGTCAGCGATCCGGTATTGTACGTCGTCGACACGAGATAGCCGTTGGTCCCGAACAGCGCGCCCGACCGCGGATCGCGCGTGAACAGGCCGCAGTAGAACGGATCGCCCCCCGTCACGCACTGGCTGATCGCCAGCGAGGGATCGACCGAGCTGATATAGTCCTTCACCTTGATGTGGAAATAATCGACCGACAGCGTGAAGTTCCGCATCATCCGCGGCGTCAGGACCAGACCGATCGTGTAGGTATCGGCCTTCTCGGGCTTCAGGTCGGAATTACCGCCGAACTGCGCGGAACAGGTGTCGGACGGGCATTCGATGATGCTGCCATATTGCGCCTGCGTCACACCGGTCAGCTGGCAGACATCGAACGAGGCAGCCGGCGTCTCCCCCGAACACGGGTCCTGCGCGGCGACATTGCCGATCGATCGCGACCCGAACAGTTCGGCGATGTTGGGCGCCCGGATCGCACGGTTGTAGCTGAACCGCAGCCGCGCGTCCTGCGACGGCGCCCAGCTCGCCTCGCCCTTGTACGTCCAGACATTGTACTTCGATTTCAGCCCGGTCGACTGCTGTTCGTTGCGATAGGCGGAGTAGCGCAGACCGCCGTTGATGGTCAGCGCGTGCGCGAACGGCAGGTTCTGCAGGATCGGGATTTCCAGCTCGCCATAGGCCTCGTTCACCGTGATACGCCCGTCGGTATCGGTCGCGCCGCCCTGTTCGGCTACCGCATCGGCGGTGTAGTTGAGCGTTTCGCGGCGGCGCTCCGCACCCAGCGCGATGTTCACGCCGCGCTCGGCCCAGGGGCTGGCGATGCCGAACGTGCCCAGATCGCCGTTGATGTTCGCCGATATCACCGTCAGCGCGTTGCGCGACGCGGTGTTGCTCTCCGAATAGAGATACGCCGCCTGCGTGTCGGTGATCGCGTTGGCCTGGAACACGTTGACCGGCACACAATTCGGATCGCTGCCGTCGATGACCGATCGGCACGTCGGCACCCCGTTCACGCTGACCACGTCCAGCGCGCGCTGCGCCTTCACATTGTCGACGTTGTTCAGATACGTCTCATTGAACTTCACCAGCGAGTGCAGATAGCTGACGTCGTACTGGAACCCGTGGCCCAGGTCGCCCCGGACGCCGGCATTGTAGCGATAATCCTCGTGCCGCAAATCGTCGCGACGCGACTGCCCGTCACCCAGCCGGTATCCGATCAACGTGTCCTGCGTCGCTGCGGTCCCCGCCGCCGCCCCGCACAGCGACTGCTGTTGCGCGGCACTCATCAGCGGATTGTTGCACGGCACGGTAAAGCTCGTCCCTAGGAACAGCGCGGACGGGGCGACCTGCGAGAATGTATGGTCGTTCATGTACATGAAGCTGCCATAGACTTCGGCCACCGGCGCGATCTCGAACTTGGCAAACGCGCCGCCGATGTAGCGATTGTCCGATCGCTGCAGGTAATTGGTCGGCGAATAGTTGTAGGCATAGGCCGACGTGTACGGGACCCAGGTCTGCGTCCCATCGATGTTGTTGGTCAGCGTCTTGCCGGCATTCGGCCCGCCGAGCGGCGCGAACGTACCGTATGGCGAGTTGCTCGATCCGCCGCAGGTCAGGTTGCTGCCGGCATCGTCCACTTGGTTCAACGCGCACGCCGACACGTCGCGGTTCGCCTGCAAGACCGGATCGGTGTGGCGATACCCGCCATAGACGGTGATGTTGCCGCGCCCGTCGGCGAAGTTCTTGCCGTAGGCGGCGTTGATGTCCTGCTTGCCGCCGTCGGCGACATTGCGTGGCGCGTTCGCATAGCCCTGCGCCGTTACGAGATCGCGCACCGCGCCATTGTCGTTGGTGTGGATGCCGAGCGAGGACTGCCCGTCGATCCGCAACCCGTCGAGATGGTCCTTCAGCACGAAATTGACGACGCCCGCGACCGCGTCCGACCCATAGACCGCGGACGCCCCGCCCGTCGCCACGTCGACCCGGTCGATCAGGCTGGACGGCACGAAATTGAGGTCCATCGCCTGCTGCGGCAGCAATCGCTGGCCGTTGAGCAGGATCAGCGTCCGGTTGGACCCGAGGTTGCGCAGGTTGATGTTGGCCGTGCCGTCCGAACCGTTCGAAACATTCTCGTTCGCGTCGGCGGTGAACTGCGGCAGGCGGTTCAGTACGCTTTCGACGTTCACCGCCCCCTGGTACCGGATCTCCTGATCGGTCACCGACGTGACCGGGCTGTTGCTCGCCAGGTCGGGCCGTCGGATGCGCGTGCCCGTCACGACGATCGCCTCGTCACCCGAGGCGGACGACGCCGGATCCGTCCCCTCCGGACCGGCCACCAACTGCGCATGCGCGCCCGAGGCGAGAAGCATCGCCAGCACCGTAGCGGTGCTCGCGCGAAGACGATGTGTGCCGACCAGATTTCCCATGATGACCCCGCCCAGAGTGTGTCCGGGCAATCCATCACGTCATCAAACTGAAGTCAAATATAATATACGATATCCGGTATATACACATGACGTGTGACTTTACGGCCGGCATGAAATGAACCGCGCCTTTCGAAACGCCTGTATTCCGGCAACGGCCGGCCTATGACGACCGCCACGGCGTTCCACGGACCGCAGCGCGAACCACGAGACGAAAGCAGAGTCATGAGCAAGAGCAAGGGCCGCACAGGCGCCGCCGGGCGGGCCAACATCGCACCGCCCCCCACCGACGCGCAGATCGCCGCGGCGCAGTCGGAGATCGTCAAATGTCAGTCGTGGCTCGACGAGCTGGCGACCGGCCACCCCTCGGCAAAGGTCTGGCGGACGCGGCTGAGGGCAGCGCAGGCAATCGTAGCACGCGCACCGCGCGCGCCCTGAGCGCGGCTCAGTCCGCCACACCCAGATACAGCAGCCACAGGAAGAACAGCGTCGACGTCACCGTCACCACCCCGAGCAGCAGCACCGTCCGCCAGACGGCACTCAACCGCGACAGCAGATATCCATAGCGCAACTGCTTATACATGTGGACAGGCGGGATCAGCAGCAGCGCGAACCACATGATCGCCGGCTTGCCAAGCCAAGCCGCCATCAATGTAGAAACGACAACCAGCAGCGACATAAACGCGATCGAATAGGTCGCGAACACCGCATGATCGTACAGCCCGAACCGCCGCCGCCACGCGAACATCACCCACAGGAACGGCAAGGACAGCGGGATCAGCGCCCAGCTATATTTATACCCAGCGGTCTTCATCTTGTAGAATGCCAGCTTCGGGTTCTCGCGGAAATGCTCGACCCGCTGTGCGAACCATCCTTTGATCTCCGCCTGCGACGGTTTCTGTCGCCCGGCCGCCGCCGCCTCAACCTTCGGGCTGCCCTCGCCCGGAATGGCCGCCGCCGCGATGCTCAGGCCGCGCAGATCCTCGCGCAGCTTCGCCAGACGCTGGTCGGCCGCCGCCATGTCCTGCCCCGCCGCCACCCGCCGCGCCCGTACGGCTTCCAGTTCGGCGATTTCCGTCCGCGTCCGAACCGTCTCGTCCACCACCTCCCGGCGCGCGGTCGTCAGATCCTGCGTCACCCCGGCGAGCGCGCCGGACTTGCCCCCGACGCCGCTCATGAAACCGATGTTGGAAACGATCGCGAACATCAGGAACACGGAGAACAGGAACATCGCCATCGGCGTCACGAACTTCTGCCGCTCGCCGTCGATGTAACGCCGCGTCAACTGTCCCGGCCGAAGCGCAAGCATCGGCAGCGTGGTCCAGAACTTGCCGTCGAAATGGAACACGCCGTGGACCACGTCATGCGCGAACCCCATCATGTCGCGGTGAATATGCGCCGCCTGCCCGCAAGTCTGGCAGAACGCGCCGGCCCGCGTGGCGCCGCAGTTCGGGCACGTCCCGCCCGCCCCGTGATCGCCATGTCCATGCTGCCCGACGGGCGAAGCGGCGTGTCGCGCCTCGTGTCCATCCACCGCCTGCGCCGCCAGCCCCCCGGTCACCACCGCGTCCGCGTCGTCCAGTCCGTCCATCGCCGCCGCCCCCGCCGCCATTTCCCCCGACCGCTATCCCCCATCCCGCACGGTCCGTCGAGATGACTTCGCATCCCCCTGCCTTCGCGGCCCCGCCTACGCCCACCCGTTAAAGGTCCGAACGAAGTCACGTCGACAACAGGCCGATGTACGATGGCGCGAGGATCGCAGGCCGCCCCAATGTCGATTTTAACGGCCCCGCTTCATAATCCGCTGCGAAGCTGCGATACCGCATTTGAGCGACACAGAGCGCATAACGACAGGACAGGATCGCCCCCGTGACCCCACCCCGCCTGACCATCGGTGATCCCGCGCCGTGGTTCACCGCGTCCATGCTGGGGCAGGCGACCGAGTCCGATTTCGACAAGGCCGGCGGGCGGCATGTGCTGCTGCTGTTCTTCGGCACGGCCGGCCACCCCGCCTGCCAGGCGGCGTTGCGGCAGATGGAGGCGAACGCCGCGCTGCTGGCCGACGGGCGCGCCGCTTTCCTCGGCGTCACGGCCGATCCGCGCGACGTCACCGACGGGCGGCTGTCGGCGCTGCAGCGCATCGGCGTGCACGTCATCGTCGATGACCATCGTCGGGTCAGCACGCTCTACGGCGCCGTCCGGCCTAGCGCGCGGGGCGACAGCTTCACGCCCTACTGGCTGCTGCTCGATCCGCTGCTGCGTGTCGCGGGCGTGTTCGCGTTGCAGGACGGCCAAGCGGCGATCGACGCGCTGCGCGGCCTGCTGTCCACCCCGCCGGTCGATGTCGCCGCCCCGGCGCTCATCCTCGAGAACATCCTCGATCCGGATTTTGCCGCCGAATTGATCGCGCTCCACGATCGTCACGGCGGCACGGAATCCGGCACGATGCGGCGGATCGGTGACCGGACGGTCGAGATCCACAACCACGCCGTCAAGCGTCGCCGCGACCATATCGTCCAGGATCCCGCGGTCCAGGCGCAGCTCCACGACGCCGTCATGCTGCGCCTCGTGCCGATGATCGCACGCTGCTTCCAGTATCGCCCGGCCGAGATCGAGCGCTACATCGTCTCCTGCTACGACAGCCGCGAGGGCGCGCATTTCGCCCCGCACCGCGACAACACCACCCCCGCCACGGCGCATCGCCGGTTCGCCGTCACGATCAACCTCAACGACGACTATGACGGCGGCGACCTGCGCTTCCCGGAATTCGGCACGCGCTGCTACCGCGCGCCACGCGGCGGCGCGATCGTCTTCTCCTGCTCGCTGCTGCACGAGGTGACACGCATGACCGCCGGGCGACGCTACGCCACCCTGCCGTTCCTCCACGGCGGCGCGCCCGCCTGAGGCCGCGCCCCGCCCGCCAAATCGGTCGCAAGGGGCGGTGCCATGCGGTATGCCGAGGCGATGAGCCAGTCCCCGCCCGCATCGCGCATGCGCTCCGCCTCGTCCACGATCGGCACCGAGCAGGCGCCGCTCCTGCTGGTCGACAACATGCTCTCGAACCCGGAAGATCTGCTGCGGATCGCCCACGACGCTCCGTTCACGCCGGCCTTCACCCCGGCCGGCGGTTATCCCGGACTGCGCGCCGCTGCACCGCGTGCCTACACCGACGCGATGATCCGGACGCTGATCGGTCCCGTGCGGGAGGCATTCGGCCTCGGCCCGGTCGCGGTCACCAAGGCGGAATGCGCCTTCTCGATCGTCACGCTCCCGCCGGACCGGCTCACCCCGCCGCAACGCGCGCCGCACGTCGATTCCACCGACGGGCATCAGTTCGCGATCCTGCACTACCTCTCGCAGGCCGACTTCGGCGGCACCGCCTTCTACCGCCACCGCGCGACCGGCTTCGAAACGATCACGGACGACCGCAAGGATGCCTTCCTGGCAATCCGCGCACAGGAAGGCTGGGCGGCGGGCTACGTCGCGGACGGCGAACCCTGGTTCGAACAGACCGCCGAGGTCGACGCCGCGTTCAACCGCGTCATCGTCTACCGCAGCAACGTGCTCCATTCCGGGCGCATCCTGGCACCGCAGCGCCTTTCGCCCGATCCGCGGCTCGGCCGGCTGACCGCCAACATCTTCGTAACGTTCAGCCCCGTCGGTGACCCGGCCTGAATCGCCCGTCACACGGTTTGACCGTCGCCTGTAAAACTTCCCGGAGCCCCGCATGACGTTTAGGCGATCCACGCCGTCGGCCGTGTCGCTGTTCGTCTTCACGACCGGGGATTTCGCGTTCAACCTCTATTGGCAGGGTGTGACGCTCTACCTGCTGTACTTCTACATCGACGTCCTCGCCCTTCCGCCCGCCATCGCCGGGACGGTGTTCATGATCGGCGCGCTCTGGGATGGGGTGGCCGATCTTGCGGTCGCGGCGATCATCGAACGGACGCGGGTCTCGTATCGGCGGATGATCGGCTGGGGCGCGGTTCCGCTGGGCGGTGCGTTCGTCCTGATGTTCGCGCACACCGCGCGGTCGGCGGTCGCGCTGCTGCTGTTGCAGATCGTCTTCCGAACGCTCTACGCCGCCACCAACACGCCCTATGCCGCCTGGACGGCGCGGTTGAGCGACCGCAGTTCGGTCCGCACGATGCTGACCGGCATGCGGATGATGTTCGGTGCGGCCGCCGCGATGCTCGTCGCCCTCGGCCTGCCCTGGCTCGCGGAACGCAGCGCGTCGCCGGCCGCGGTTGGCTGGTCCCACGCCGCGGCCCTGTTCGTCCTGGTGGCGACGCCGTTGCTGCTGATCGTCGTCTGGATCGTACCCGAGCCGGTCCGACCCGCGACCATGGCGCCAACCGCCCTGCGTCCCCAATTCGCCGCGCTCGTCCGCAACCGCGCCTTCGTCCTGCTCAACGTCGCGGCCGCGGCGGGCAGCGCGGCGACGCTGCTGCTCAGCCAGTCCATCCCCTATTATTTCCGCTACGTGGTGCAGGACACCGCGCGCGGCCCGCAGGTTCTGGCCGCGATGGCCGTTGCCGGCGCGGTCGCGTTGCCGGCCTGGACCGTGCTCGCACAGCGGACCGGGGCACGCACCGCATGGCTCTGCGCGATCCTGCTCGCAATCCTGTGCCTCGGCGCGGTTGCGGCGTCGGGACGCGACGGTGCGCTGCCGATCACGGCGCTTGCTGTCGCTTTTGCCTGCTTCGGACTGGCCGGTTGGTCGCTGGTGCCGGACAGCATCGACTGGGGCGAGGCGCATGACGGCATCCGGGCCGAAACGCTGGCGTTCGGCGCCTTCGCCTTCGTGCAGAAGGCGGCGCTCGCGGGCACCGGCTTGCTGATCGGTGCCACCTACCAGGCGAACGGCTTCGTGGCGGGCGCCGCGCAGACCGCGGCCACGATCCACGCGATCCACTGGCTGATGCTCGGCGGCCCGGCGCTGTTGATCGCGGTCTGTGCGCTCGCCGTCCTCCGCCTTCCGCTTCGCCGCGGCACGATCGCCGCTCTGCGCGCGCAGCGGGAACCGCCCGCGCCGATCAAGCGAGCATGAACTCGCCCGTCACCCCCTCCGCCTGAGCCGACGGCGCGATCCACAGCCGGAACCGCCCGGGCTCCACCGTGGGCTGCAGGTCGCCCCCGACGAACAGCAGGTCCGCCCGCCGGATCGGGAACGACACGACCCGCGACTCGCCGGGCTTCAGCGTCACGCGCCGAAACGCCTTCAACTCGCGCACCGGCCGCGTGATGCTCGCCGTCACGTCCTGAACGTACAGCTGCACCACCTCGTCCGCCGCGCGCGTCCCGCTGTTGGTCACCGTCGCCGACACGGTCAGCGTGCTGGCCGCCGACAACCGCCCGCCGCCCAGATCCAGCCCCGTATAACCGATCCGCCCGTAGGTCAGCCCATGCCCGAACGGGAACGCCGCATCGTTCGCATACTCGCGGTAATGCGCCTTGTACGGCGCCAGTGGCCCCGGCCCGTTCGGCCGCCCGGTGCTCTTGTGCCCGTAATGATAGGGCTCCTGCCCCGTCGCATGCGGGAAACTGACCGGCAGCCGCGCCGACGGCCCGACGATTCCGAACAGCACGTCCGCGATCGACCGCCCCGCCTCCGACCCCAGGAACCACGTCACCAGCACCGCCGGCGCAGTCAGCACCCCGCCCGACAACGCCAGCCCGCGCCCGGTGGACAGCAGCACAACAACCGGCTTGCCCACCGCGATCACCGCCTCGGCCAGCGCCATTTGCGCTGCCGGCACCACGATGTCGGTCCGGCTCTGCGCCTCGCCCGACATCGCCTGGCTCTCACCGATCGCCAGCACGACGAAGTCCGCCGCGCGCGCCGCCGCCACCGCGGCATCGATCCCGCCCGCGATCGGCGCGTCGATCCCGCTGCCGTCCGCCACGGTCACGCTACCGGCATCGGCCACCGCCTCGCGCACGCCGGTCGCCAGATCGACCGCCTCGGCATCCGTCCCGTACACGTTCCACGGCCCGATCAGGTCATGCTTCCCCTGCGCGAACGGCCCGATCAGCGCGATCCGCTTGCCCGCACGCGGCAACGGCAGGATCTCGCCCTCGTTGCGCAACATCACGATCGACTTCGCCCCCGCCTCGCGCGCCAGCGCCAGCGTCGCCTTGGTCCGCACGCGCGTCTTCTCGCGCCGCGGGTCGATCCGCCGGAACGGATCGTCGAACAGCCCGAGCGCGACCTTCAGCGCCAGCACGCGCCGCACCGCCTCGTCCAGCCGCGCCATCGGCACCTCGCCCTTCGCGACGAGGTCGGGCAAATGCAGCCGGTAGAACGCCGACTGCATACTCATGTCGACGCCCGCCATGAACGCCAGCTTCGTCGCCTCGCGCGCGTCCACTGCGAACCCATGCGCGATCAGCTCCTCGTCGCCGGTATAGTCCGACACGACGAGCCCACCGAACCCCCATTCCCGGCGCAGCACCTGTGTCAGCAGCCAGGGATTGGCGGTCGCCGGCACCCCCGAAATCTCGTTGAACGACGCCATCACGGTCGGCGCACCGGCCGCCAGCGCCGCCTGGAACGGCGGGAAATACACGTCGCGCAGCGTCCGTTCGGAGATATCGACGCTGTTGTAGTCCAGCCCCGCCTCGCCCGCGCCATAGGCCGCGAAATGCTTGGCACAGGATGCCACCGCGTCCGGCGCGGCCAGCCCGCGTTCCCCCTGGAACCCGCGGACCCGCGCGTCCGCCATCATCCGCCCGAGCAGGACGTCCTCGCCCGCGCCTTCGACCCCGCGACCCCAGCGCTGGTCGCGCGCGATGTCCACCATCGGGGCGAACGTCCAGTCGATGCCCGATGCGGCCGCCTCCGCCCCCGCCGCCCGCGCGGTCCGGCGCGCCAGCTCCGGATCGAAACTGCCCGCCTCAGCCAGCGGCACCGGGAACACCGTGCGGAACCCGTGGATGATGTCGGCCGCGAACAGCAACGGGATCTTCACCCGCGCCTCGCGCATCGCGACGCTCTGCATCCGCCGCGCCATCGCGGCGCCATTGCCGTTGAACACCCCACCCAGACTGCCGGCGCGCACCTCGCCCAGCTGCGTCTCGAACGTCGACGTGCCCGCCGCGGGGTTCAGCGCCGTCGCCGCACCGCCCGCCCAGGTCGCGGCCATCAGCGTCAGCTGCCCCGCCTTCTCCGCCACCGTCATCTGCGCGACCAACGCCTCGACCTTCGCGGGCAGCGCACGCCCCCCGGCCTCTGACAGCATCGCGCGCACCGGGGACGCCGCCCAGGCCGCCGTCGCCGCCGCGCCGATCATCAATCCGCGCCGTGAAACCTGCCGCTCGCTCATCGGATCCCCCTCCCGACCACCGTATCGGTGGAAAGTATTGAATCCCTCTCTAAGTTTCTGTAACCGGTTACAGCAAGCCTTATGATCCGGCATCGACCGGTTTCGGCGACAAAGATCGCGGGCAAGGGGAGCGAACGAAACTGATGCCGCATGCCACGATCCGTGATGTCGCCCGCGAAGCCGATGTATCGGTCGCGTCGGTGTCGCGTGTCCTCAACGGTCACACCAATGTCCGCCCCGCCGTCCGGCTGCGCGTGGAACAGGCGACCGCACTGCTCGGCTACGTCCCCCACGCCGGCGCGCGCAATCTCAGCCTCGCCCGCGCCGGGGCGATCGGCATCGTCCTGCCGGACCTGCACGGCGAATATTATTCCGAACTGCTGCGCGGGATGGACCGCGAAGCCTCGTCGCGCGACCTGCAACTCCTGCTCACCGTGATGCACGACAGGCCCGGCCGCCACGTCACCGCGCTCCAGACGATGCGCGGGCGTGTCGACGGGCTCTGCGTGATGGCGCCGCACATTCCCGCGGACGAACTGGCCGCCAACCTGCCCGCCGGGGTGCCCGCCGTCCTGATCAACTGCACGGTCGAGGGCAGCCCGCACCTCACGCTCCATGTCGACAATGTCGCCGGTGCCGCCGCGATGACCGATCACCTGATCGCTACCGGCCGCCGCCGCATCGTCCACATCGCCGGCCCCGCGACCAACCTCGACGCGGTCGAGCGTCGCCGCGGGGTCGAGCAGGCCACCGCGCGCGCCGGCCTGTCCGTCCGCGTCCTGCCCGGCGACTTCCATCAGGAGGCCGGCATCGCCGCTGCGAACGCATTGCTCGCCGACCTCGATCAGGTCGACGCGATCTTCGCCGCCAACGACATGATGGCGGTCGGCGCGCTCATGACGATGAAACGCGCCGGCGTTGCGGTGCCGGACCGTGTCGCGGTGGCCGGGTTCGACGACATCCCGCTCGCCCGGCTGCTCACGCCGGCGCTCAGCACGGTCCGCATCGACATCGCCGGCATGGGCGCCCGCGCCGTCGCCGGCCTCGCCGCGCTGATCGACGGCGACTCGGACGGGTCCGACGGCATCCAGCCCATCCTCCCGACGCTCGTCGTCCGGGACAGCACAGATCAACCAAGCCTCGAAACGGGGCATTCAAAAGGGGAGCGCAGACCATGAGCAGGAACTTCAGACTGGCACTCGCCGGGGCCACCATGCTGGCCAGCGGCGGCATCGCATTCGTGCCGGCCGCCGCGCAGACGTCGACCGCGTCGATCCGCGGTCAGGTCAGCGGCAACGGCGGCACGCCCGTCGTCGGCGCCACCGTCGCGGCGGTCAGCACCGCGACCAACCAGACCTATCGCGCGGTCAGCGATCCGTCCGGCCGCTACATCCTGAACGGCCTACGCCCCGGCGAATACCGCATCACGATCACGGGCCAGGGCGCCGCCACGTTCGAACGGCTGATCGTCGTCGCGATCGGCCAGTCCGCGTCGCTCGACGCCACACTCGCCGCCCCCGCCGCGGCCGCCGCACCCGGCACCCCGGACGCCCCCGGTGCCGCCGCCCCCGCATCCGGCGACGGGGCGGAGATCGTCGTCACCGGCACCCGCCTGAGCGAAACCCGCACCAGCGAGATCGCGACGAACATCACGCAGGAACAGATCCGCACGCTGCCGCAAACCGATCGCAACTTCCTGTCGTTCGCCGCACTCGCGCCCGGCGTCCGCTACAACGACAGCGAGACGGACAAGAGCTTTACGTCCGGCGCGTCCACCGCCAGCCAGGTCAACGTCTTCATCGACGGCGTCAGCCTGAAGAACAAGATCCGCGAAGGCGGCGTCGCGGGGCAGCAGAACAGCCGCGGCAACCCGTTCGGTCAGCTCGCCGTCCAGGAATTCCGCGTCCTGACGCAGAACTACAAGGCCGAATATGAACAGGCCGGCGCCGCGATCATCACCGCCGTCACCAAATCGGGCACCAACGAATTCCACGGCGAAGCTTTCGGTCAGTACACCGACCGCAGCCTCAGCTCGACCAGCTTCCTCGACAAGCGCGACGGCAACGCGAAGCCCGCATTCGAACGCAAGCAATACGGCGTCTCGCTCGGCGGCCCGATCATCAAGGACAAGCTGTTCTTCTTCCTCACCTACGAAGGCAATGACCAGAACCGCGCGTTCAACGTCAACTCGACCGGTTCGGCCGCCGCGGTGGCGCAGTTCGAACAATTCTCCGGCCGCCGCCTCGCGGACTTCGAAGGCGCCTATGTCAGTCCGTTCCGCGGCGACTTCTACTTCGGCAAGCTGACCATGACGCCGGACGATCGCCAGGTTTTCGATTTTTCGTTCAGCCGCCGCACCGAAACCGACATCCAGGGCTTCGGCGGCAACGTCTCGTATGAAAATGCCGAGAACAAGCGCAACAAGGTCGACACCTACCTGCTGAAATGGACTTATTCTGGCGATAATTTCGTCAACGAGGTCAACCTCAACTATCTGAACTACTCGTTCCGCCCGACGTCGATAAATCCGGATCTGGCGACTTTCGATTATGAATCCGTCCTGGTCTTCGGCGGCAAGGACTCCACCCGGCGCGAGGTGCAGCAGGGCTACACGATCCGTGACGACTTCACCTATACAGGGATCGACAACCACGCGATCAAATTCGGCCTGCGTGCCGAGGTGACCGACATCGAATTCAACAATAACGCGTACGTCCAGCCGCGCTACACCTACCGCATCGATCAGGCGGGCACGCCGGACAACACCGCCGACGACACCAGCTTCGCCTTCCCGGCGGAGGCGCGGCTTGGCCTCGGCAACGGCCGCATCTACGGATCGAACACCCAGTACGGCGTCTATCTGCAGGACGACTGGGACGTCACCGGCCGACTCCAGCTCAACCTCGGCGTACGCTGGGATTACGAAACCAACGGCAACAACAACCAATACATTACATCCGAGGCCGCCGCCGCTACGCTGCGCGCTTTGCCGCAAACCTATTACTTCAACGCGGAAGACTATATCTCGACCGGCAAGAACCGCGATCCGTTCGAGAGGGCAATCGCCCCACGCGTTGGCTTCTCTTGGGACGTGAACGACAACCAGTCGACCGTCATCTTCGGCGGGTTCGGGCGTTATTATGATCGCAACAACTTCAACAACACGGTCGATGAACAGTCGCGCACGATCAACCCCGTCGGCGTCTTCCGCTTCTCGTCGGACGGCGCACCACGATCCGGCCTGCCGACCATCAAGTGGGACGCATCCTACCTGACCCGCGAAGGCCTGCTCGCGCTCGCCGCCAGCTCGACGCAGGGCCTGCCCGAACTCTACGCGGTTAAGAACGACACCCGCCCGCCCGTCAACGACCAGGCCAGCTTTGGCGTGCGTCAGAAGATCGGCATCTTCCAGGCGTCGGTCACCGGCTCCTACCAGCGCGGCCGCCACGGCTACACAAATATCTACGCGACGCGTCAGAATAACGGCCTCGGCAATTGCTGCGACACCGCTGTCGCGGTCGCCAACGGGTATTCGAACGTCATCATCGGCCTCGACGGGCTCGATACGCGGTACAAGGCGGTCTACTTCACGCTCGACAAGAACTATTCGAAATCGTCCGGCTGGGGCTTCAACATCGCCTACACGCTGTCCGAATCCGAACAGAATGGCGGCGATCTGTTCAGCCTCGATGCGGTGACGCCCGACGCCTACGGTTGGCGGCGCCGCTCGGGCGACGAACGTCACCGGCTCGTCCTGTCCGGCATCGTCGATCTGCCCTACAATTTCCAGCTGTCGACGCTCACCACGCTGGGCAGCGGACAAGCCTATCAGGTCACCGATGCGCGCAACGGATCGGACACCGGGCAACTGGTGTACACCGCGGCCTACCCGGAAAAGAACTGCATCGGCGGCGTGTTCGCCTTCTGCGAAGTCAACGTGACGCTGGCGAACAAATTCAACCTGTTCGGGTCGAAGGACCAGGTCGAACTCGCGGTCGACGTGCTGAACGCGTTCAACACCAAGAACCCAAGCGGCTTCGACGGCTTCTTCAGCAACACCGATCCGCTCGACGCGGCGAACGCGCGCACAGGGTCCAGCGCGCTCACCCTGCCGCGGCGCATCCAGTTCCGGATGGGCTACCGCTTCTGATCCGCTTGGGCCGGGGCGGCGGTGTCGCCCCGGCATAGTCCGGGAACCTCATCTTGATCGATCGCCGTCAGTTCATCGGGTCCGCTGGCCTCGCGGCCGCGGGCCTCGCGCTTCCTGCCCAAGCCGCTACGCTCACGCCCGAACGGCTCGTCGACGATATCCAGCATCGCACCTTTCGCTTCTTCTGGGACACCACCGATTTACGCACCGGCCTCGCGCCAGATCGCTGGCCGACACCCTCCTTCGCGTCGATCGCGGCGGTCGGCTTCGCGCTGACCGCCTACCCGATCGGCGTCGCCCGCGGCTGGATCAGCCGCGCCGCCGCGCGCAAGCGTACGCTCGCCACGCTCCGCTTCTTCGCCGCCGCTCCGCAAGGTCCCGACCCGCACACCAATGCCGGCTACAAGGGCTTCTTCTACCACTTCCTCGACAGCCAGACCGGCCTCCGCTTCGGCCGCACCGAACTGTCCACCGTCGACACCGCGCTGTTGATGGGCGGCGTGCTGTTCGCCGCCGGCTGGTACGACGGCGACCATCCGGACGAGGTCGCGATCCGCACGCTCGCCGACCAGCTCTACGGCGCGGTCGACTGGGCCTGGGCGGTCCGCAACGCGCCCTTCCTCTCGATGGGCTGGCACCCTGAAACTGGGTTCATCAAGAGCGACTGGGACATCTACAACGAGGGCATGCTCCTCTACGTGCTTGCGATGGGCTCGCCCACGCACCCGCTGCCCGACGGCACGTGGCAGGGCTGGTCCGCGCGCTTCGAACCCAGCTGGACGACCGGATCGGACAACCCGCACCTCCATTTCCCGCCGTTGTTCGGCCACCAGTACAGCCATCTCTGGATCGATTTCCGCGGGATCCGCGACGGCTATATCGCCGGCAAGGGCATCGACTATTTCGAGAACAGCCGCCGCGCGACCTACGGGCAACAGACCTACGCCATCAGGAACACCGGCCGCTGGACCGGGTACGGCCCGGACTGCTGGGGTCTCACCGCCTGCGACGGACCCGGCGACTTCCTGATCACGACCGGCGACCGCCAGCGTGCCTATTTCTCCTACTCCGCCCGCGGCCCCGCGGACCGCGACGACGGCACCATCGCCCCCACCGCCGCGCTCGGCTCGATCGCATTCGCGCCGGAGATCGTGCTGCCCACCGTCACCGCGATGCACGCGCGTTACGGCCGCGGCATTTACGGGCGCTACGGCTTCCTCGACTCGTTCAACCCGACGCTGACCGACACCACCGCGCCGCTCTACCATGGCCGCATCGTGCCCGGCATCGGCTGGGTCGACGGTGACTATCTCGGCATCGATCAGGGGCCGATCGTCGGCATGATCGAAAACCACCGCTCCGGCCTCGTCTGGCAGACGATGCGCCGCAGCCCCGCCATCCGCCGCGGCCTCACCCGCGCGGGCTTCACCGGCGGCTGGCTCGCATGATGCTCCCCCTCCTGCTCGCCGCGCTCGCTGCCCAGCCCGCCCCGCGCGACCTGATCCGGGGCGGTGCCGCCTGGACCTCCGCCGCCTCGGACGGCGTCTCGTCGCAGGTCGCCATCACCGGCGGCGCGCTCGACCTCGACTACGACTTCGCAAAGGTCTCCGGCTACGCGGTCGCGCGCCGCGCGCTGCCGCTCGACTGGCCGGCCAACTACGCGCTGCGCCTCCGCATCCGCGGCACCGGCGGCGTCAACGATCTCCAGATCAAGTTCAGCGACGCCGCCGGCACGAACGTCTGGTGGGTCCAGCGCCGCAATTTCCGCCCCACCCCGGACGGCCAGACCATCACCATCCGCCCGCGCGACCTGGAATTCGCCTGGGGCCCCACTACCGACAAGACGCTGCGCAAGACCGTGTCGCTGGAGATCGTCGTCGTCCGCGGCCGCGACGGCGGAGCCGGCCGCATCACCATCGACGAACTCACCTTCGAACCGCTCCCGCCCCCCGTCCCGCTCCCCCCACCGCGCGCCAGCGACCCGCGCGCGCTCGACGGCCACCGCGACACGCTCGCCCCCTTGCGCCGCCCGCTGACGATCGACTTCGGCGGCCGCAAGGAACTCGGCGGCCTCACCCTCCACTGGGGCCGCAAGCCCGCCACCAGCTACCGGATCGACGCCTCCGACGACGGCCGCCGCTGGCACGCCCTGCGCACCGTCACGAACGGCGACGGCGGCACCGACCCCGTCCGGCTCCCTGACACCGAAACACGCTGGCTGCGCATCACCGCCCCCGGCGCGCCCGACCTTGCCGAACTGGACGTCATGCCCCCCGCCTGGGGCACCCCCCCCAACGCGATGATCGCCGCACTCGCCAAGACGGCCCCGCGCGGCACCTACCCGCGCGGCTTCACCGAACAATCCTACTGGACGCTTGTCGCGACCGACGGCGGCGGCGGGTCCGGCCTGATCGGCGAGGACGGTACGATCGAGGTCGCGCGCGGGGGCTTCTCGCTCGAACCCTCCGTTATCGCCGACGGCAAGCGCTTCGGCTGGGCCGACGTCACCGCGACGCACCGCCTGCGCGACGGCTCGCTCCCGATGCCCGCGGTCGACTGGCGCGCCGACGGCTGGTCGCTCACCACGACGCTCGTCGCCGACCACGCCACCGCACGGCTCCTCGCCCGCTGGCGCCTGACCAATACCGGCAACCGCCCCCGCACGCTCCGCCTGCGCATCGCCGTCCGCCCGTTCCAAGTGAACCCGCCCGCGCAATTCCTCAGCCAGCAGGGCGGCGTCAGCCCGATCTCGCGCATCGCCTGGACCGCCGGCCACCTCGCCGTCACCACCCCCGCCGCGATCGCCGGCGATCCCGTCCCCGTCCGTACGCTCTACCCGCTTACCAAACCCAACTCGGTCGCGCTCCGCCCCTTCACCCAAGGCGCCCTCGCGGACGACACGACCGTCTGCCACGCAACGACAGTCGAAGACCCCGACCGTCTCGCCTCCGCCACCCTAGACTGGGAACGCACACTAGCCCCCGGCGAAACGCTCGACATTCCCCTCGTGATCGGCGGCGACACCACTCCCACCACCGCAGCTTTCGATGCCGCCGAAACCGCCACCGCCGCCTATTGGAAGCGCACGCTCGGCACGGTCGCGATCACCGTCCCCCCATCCAAGCAAGCCGTCGCCGACACCGTCCGCACTGCGCTCGCCCACATTCTGATGAGCCGCGACGGCCCCGCGCTCAAACCCGGCACGCGCTCCTACGACCGCAGCTGGATCCGCGACGGCGCGATGATGGGCGACACGCTGCTCCGCCTCGGCCACCCCGCCCCGGTTCGCGCCTTCGCCGACTGGTACGGGACGAAGCTGTTCGGCAATGGCAAGGTCCCCTGCTGCGTCGATGCGCGCGGTCCCGATCCGGTGCCCGAAAACGACAGCCAGGGCGAATATATCCACCTCGTGACACAGCTCTACCGCTACACCGGCGACCGCCCCGCGCTCGCCCGCGACTGGCCGAAACTCGACGCCGCCCGCCGCTACATGGAGGGCCAGCGTCAATCCGAACAGACGCCCGCCAACCTGACCCCCGACCGCCGCCACCTGTACGGCCTCATGCCCCCGTCGATCAGCCACGAAGGTTATTCGGCCGAAGCGCAATACAGCCTGTGGGACAATTTCTGGGCGCTCACCGGCTACAAGGACGCCACCTTCGCCGCCACCGTCCTCGGCCGTCCCGAGGCCGCCACCATCGCCGTCCAGCGCGACCAGTTCGCTCAAGACATCCGCGCCGCCATCACCGCTTCGACGCGCCGGTTCGGCATCGATTTCATCCCCGGCGCCACCAGCCTAGGCGATTTCGACGCAACCTCCACCACGATGGCGCTCGACCCGGCGGGCGAGGAAGCACGGCTCGACCCCCGCCTGCTCGCCAATACGTTCGACCGCCAATATGCCCGCGTCATGGCCCGCACCCGCCCGGACGCGACCTGGGCCGACTACACGCCCTACGAACTGCGCAACGTCTCGGCCCTCGTCCGGCTGCGGCAGCGCAACCGCGCCAACGACCTGCTCGCCGCCTACATGGCCGATCGCCGCCCGGCGGCGTGGAACGGCTGGGCCGAGGTGGTCGGGCGCGACCCGCGCGAAATCCGCTTCATCGGCGACATGCCGCACGCCTGGGTCGCGTCCGACTTCATCCGCGCCGCGCTCGATCTCTTCGCCTATGTTCGCACCGACGAGGGTGCGGTGGTCGTTGCGGCCGGTCTCGACCATAAATGGCTCTTGGGCACCGGATCGTCGATCAAGGGACTGCGCACGCCTTACGGCACGCTCGATCTCTCCGCCCGCGAAGCAGGCGGCACGCTGCTGATGACCATCGCCGGCGACATCGCCGCACCCGGTGGGTTCGTGATCCCCTGGCCATTGTCCGGCAAACCCGGCCCGGCCCGGATCAACGGCAAAGTCGTCCAGCCTCGTGACGGGAAACTTCACGTGATGAAATCAACCCCGCTTCAAATCGAATGGAGGCCCCTCCGCTAGACCATCGCGACGCTATCCCCCTGCCGCTAAACGCCTTTCGCTTCCTGCGCCGCCATGCCACACATGCATGGAAGCCGGCCGAAGACGCCGTCGTGACGGGGGACGGACGTGGCAGGACGAACAAGACATTTCGCGATCGCAGCGATCATGCTGCTGGCCGGTTCCGCCAATGCACAGCCAGTCGCGCAGCCGGCAGCCAAGCCCGCCCCCGCGACCAACGGATGGGGCGAGCAGGTTCACACCAACGCGCCGCTCGGCCGGATCAAGCGGTTCCCGGGAGACGGGTCAGGCGCCTTCGCCACAGGCCGCTACCGCAATCTGTTCGCCGAACAGCTCGGCAAGACGCCACAGGAAACGCATGCCCGGATCGAGCAGGCGTTCCAGCGCTTCTTCCACGGCGACGGGCAGGAGGAGACGGTCTATTTCGAGACCGGGGCCAACGCCAACGGCACGCTCGCCTACGTCACCGACTGGGCGAACAACGATGCGCGGTCGGAGGGCATGAGCTACGGCATGATGATCGCCGTCCAGCTCGACAAGAAGCGTGAGTTCGACGCACTCTGGAACTGGTCCAAGACCCACATGCAGGTGACCGACCCGCAAAACCCGTCCTTCGGCTATTTCGCCTGGTCGATGAGCACCGACGGCTCGCCGCGATCCGTCGGCGCCGCGCCGGACGGCGAGGAATATTATGTCATGGCGCTCTACTTCGCCGCGAACCGCTGGGGGAACGGCACGGGCATTTACGACTACAAGGCGGAGGCGGACAAGATCCTGTCGAACATGCGCCACCGCGCCGTCATGACCGGCACCGGCCCGTTCCGGATCCACCCGGACGGACCGCCCTTCGTCCAGCCGAGCACGCCCTGGCCCAGCCCCAACAACCGCACCGCCGCCGCCGAGGCCGCGAAGAAGGGCGAGCCCTGGCCGCCTGCGATGTTCGGGACGACGCGACCGAACCGGCCGGTGACGGTCGGGCCGATGGTCGAGGAAAGCCACGCCATGATCCGGTTCGTGCCGGAAACCAGCAACAATACCACCGACGCGTCCTATCACCTGCCGCACTTCTACGAACTGTGGTCGCGCTGGGGGCCGGAGGCGGACCGTGCTTTCTGGAGCAAGGCGGCGGACGTCAGTCGCGACCTGATCGTGAAGGTCGTCGGACCGAAGACCGCGCTATCGCCCGAACGCAGCAACTTCGACGGATCGCGCCTGATCGGGCGCGACGGCAAGCCCGTCGAATTCGGCTACGACAGCTGGCGGACGGTCAGCAACTGGTCGGTCGACTGGTCATGGTTCGGCAAGGATCCGCGCCAGCGGACGCTGAGCGATCGCAACCAGGCCTTCCTGTTCGGGCAGGGGATCGACAAGTTCGCGGACCGCTACACGCTCGACGGCAAGCCGCTGTCCGATCGGCACTCGTCCGGCATGGTCGCCGCCACCGCGGTCGGCGGGTTCGCGGCCACGCCCGGCCCGGTGTCCAAGGCGTTCCTGCAAACCGTCTGGGACATGCCGCTCCCGACCGGGGAGCAACGCTATTTCGACGGGATGCTTTACCTGATGAGCATGATGCACCTCAGCGGCGAATTCCGGATCATCGCGCCGGCCACCGCGCCGCAACCCACGCGCTGAGCGCGTCGCGATAGAAACAGTGTCGCCGCGGCGGCCGGTCCGGATCGGTTCACCGTCCCGGCCGGGCGGGGTGCCGACGAAGCGGAAATGGCCGGATCGGATCGGCGGCGCGGATCGTTGCTTTCACGACCCCACCCTCGGGACAACACCCAAGGAGCTGCCATGTTTCGATCGATCCTCATGGGCCTCGTCGCCGGACAGCGCGCGATGACGCCGCTGTCAGCTTTGGCCGGCGCGGCCCGCCGCGGCACGCTGCCGTACGACAATGCCACGGCGCGGCTGATGGCGCATCCGCTGTTTGCCACAGGCGGTGTCGTCATGGCCGTCGCCGAAATGGTCGGCGACAAGACGAAGACCGCACCCGACCGCACCGTGTTCCTCGGTCTGCTCGCCCGGACCATCACCGCCGGCTTTGCGGGCGCAACGCTCGCGCCACCGAAACGGGAACTGGCGGGCGCAGCTTTGGGCGTGGGCGCGGCAATCGCGTCGTCCTATGTCGGGCTGGCCCTGCGCAAGCAATCCATGAGCCGCTGGGGCCAGACCGCAACAGGGTTCGCGGAGGATACGCTGGTTCTCGCCGCGGCAAACGCCATCGCAAACGCCATGCCGGCGCGCGGCCGCGGTTCGGTTACGAGTTCAAGCTCGCTTCGGTAATCGGGACGGGATGACGCCGGTCGTCATCCCGTCCGAGGCCTAATCAGGGCCCGGTCTGGAACAGCGACGGGGCAGGCCTGGCATCGATTGGAGCGGCTACAGCGTTCGCTCGGCCAGCGGCGCGACCCGGATCAACAGCAACCCGCCGAGCAGCGCCATGCCGCCAAGCGCAGCGCAGAACCACAGCACGCCGGGCCAGTCCCCCCACGTCCACGCAAGCCCCCCCGCCGATCCGAGCACACTCGACCCGAGATAGTAGCAGAACAGATACCAGGCCGCGGCCTGCCCGCGCCGTGCCCCGCCACGCCGTCCCACCCAGGCGCTGGCGATCGATGCGCCCCGAAGAACCCGATCGTCACCACACCGATCCCCGCGATCACCAGCCAGAGCGGCGCCGCCCCGGACATCGCGACACCCGCGATCAGGATGACGGTCGGCACCCAGAAGACCCGCCGCCGGCCGAGGCGGCCCGCCAGACCGCCGAACCACGCGGAACTCGCCGAGCCAAGAATATACAGCAGGAACACCGCGCCGACCGCCGCCTGACCCAATCCATAAGGCGTGGCCATCAGGTGGAACCCGGCATAGTTGTAGATCGAGACGAACACCCCCATCAACAGGAACGCCTCCGCATAGAGCAGGCGCAGCCCGGGATCGCGGAACAGCGGTCCGGCATCTCGCACCGTGTCCAGCCACCCTCCCCCGCTGGGCGTGAACCGCCGGGACGGCGGCGCAAGCCGTCGGAACGCCTCCGCCATAGCAAGCCCCGCAACACCCACCGCGACCAATGCCCAGCGCCAACCCGCGACATCCGCGACCAGCCCAGCGATCAACCGCCCGCCCATCCCGCCCAGCGCGCTGCCGGCGATATACAGCCCCATCGCCGATCCGACCGCGCCGGCGTCCACCTCCTCGGCGACATACGCCATGGCGACGGCCGGAACGCCGGCCAGCGCAAGCCCCGCGAGCAGCCGCAGCGCCAACAGCGCATGCCAACCCGGCGCAAGTGCCGCCGCGATGGTCAGGACGCCCGCCGCCAGCATCGCCGCGACCATCAGCGGCCGCCGCCCGACCCGATCCGACATCGCACCTGCGACCAGAATCCCGACTGCCAGCGGCCCCGTCGCCATCGACACCGCCAGCGACGCCCCCTCCGCCCGCAACGCGAAGCGCTCGGCCAGCAGCGGCAGCAACGGCTGCACGGAATAAAGCGTCGAAAACGTTGCGAACCCGGCGAACAGCATCGCCAGCGTCAATCGCCTGTAGCCGATCGTGCCCAGCGCATGCGGTTCGGGCATCAAGACGCGTCGCCGGTCGGCGCTACCAACCCCTCGGGCACGACGGCACGCCTGTCACCCGATCGGATGGCGCAGTTCCAGCAACGGATCGCATCGGCTTCGTCGGCAGGAACCCTGGTCATGCGCCGCACATAGGCACGCCGCAAGACGCACCCTAGGCTTTCGTTCGAAACTACCCGGCGTAGGGTCAGGCCTTCGCGGGCTCGGCGTCGGTCTTCGCCGCGATGCCGTAGGCACCCACGACGAACACCAGCCCGCCGACGATGTTGCCCAGCGTCACCCAGACCAGATTGTGGACCGCACCCGCCAGCGTGATCGTCTCCCCCGGCGCGAACAGCCCGAGCGTCAGCGCGGTCATGTTCGCCACCGAATGCTCGAACCCGGCCGCGACGAACGCCAGCAATATCCACGCCATGACGATGCACTTCGCCGCATCGCCGATCACCCGCGCCGACGTCCAGATCGCCAGGCAAACCAGCCAGTTGCACAGAACCGAACGGGCCAGCAGCGTCATGGCATCGGCCTCCACTTTGTGCGCGGCATAGGCGTCGAACATCGTGCTGGCGTTCGCGAACACCTGCCCGCCGCCGCCTGCGATGAAGATGCCCGACAGGATCAGCGCACCGATCAGGTTGCCGACCCAGACCACGACCATCAGCATCGCGGCGTCGGCCGGCCGCACCGTCCGGCGCATCAGCCCGAACCCCAGATACATGACGTAACCGGTGAACAACTCGCCGCCCGCGAACACCGACAGCAGGAGGCCAAGCCCGAAGGTCGCGCCCATCACCAGCGGCCGCACGCCCGCCGGCAGGCCTGCAGCGGCGCTGATCGCCAGGATCATCGCGATGCCGATATAGGCCCCGGCCAGCATCGCACCGACGAAGAATCCCATGGGCGACCGCCGGATCGCAACCGCTTCCGCGGCCGCACGGCCGGCAAAGCCGGTGATGGTGGGTGCATACATCGGCTCAGACTTTCGCAATGACGGGACGGCCGGCAACGCCGGCGCGTTCGACGATCAGTTCGGCGCCGTCGTCGGCGCCCGCGGCATGAATCTGGACCGGGACCGACTTGTAGGACGGCGTGAAGCTCTGCTTGTCATGGTCCTCCAGCGCGATCAGCGGTTGCGTCTCCGGATAATAGGACGCGCAGCAGCCATCGGGCAGGTCATGCTCGACCAGCGTCAGCCCCTGCACGATCCGGTCGGCCCGCTTGAACTGCAACGCGGTGGTCACGTCGATCACGTCGCCCTCCGCAAAGCCCAGCCGCGCGATCTCCTTGGCGTTCATGAACAGGATGTCGCGCCGCCCGAAGACACCGCGATACCGATCGTCGAGCGCGTAGATCGTCGTGTTGTACTGGTCGTGCGAGCGCAGCGTCGTCAGCCGCATGACGCTCGGGTCGCCGATCGTCTCGTTCTCCTCGACACCCGGCGACACCATGAAGTTCGCCTTCTTCGATTCGGTCAGCCACACCCGCTCCGCCGCCGCGTTGGGCAGGTGAAACCCGCCCGGTTCGCGGATGCGCGTGTTGTAGTCCTTGAACGCCGGGAACACCGCCTCGATGCTGTCGCGGATCGTATCGTAATTCGCGACATAGCCGTCCCAGTCGATCCCGCCCTTGGCGCCCAGCGTCGCCTTGGCGATCCCCGCGACGATCCACGGTTCGGACCGGACATTCTCGCCCGGCGGCATCAGGAACCCGCGCGAAGCATGCACCATCGACATCGAATCCTCGACGGTCACCGACTGCGGCCCGCCCGCCTGCGTATCGCGCTCCGTCCGGCCAAGGCATGGCAGGATGTAGGTCGCGCCCTTCGCCATCAGCAACTGCGTGCGGTTCAGCTTGGTCGTGATGTGGACGGCCAGGTCCATGTTGCGGAACCCCGCGGCACACGCCTGCGGATCCGACGATGCGATCGCCAGGTTCCCGCCCAGGCACATGATCGCCTTGGCTTTCCCGTCGCGCATCGCGGCGATGCTTTCGACCACCGAATGGCCGTGCTCGCGCGGCGGTTCGAACCCGAACACCTCCTTCATCTTGTCGAGCAGCATCGGCATCGGCCGCTCGGTGATGCCGACCGTCCGGTCGCCCTGCACGTTGCTGTGCCCGCGCAGCGGACAGATGCCCGCCCCCGGCCGGCCGATATTGCCGCGCAGCAGCAGCAGGTTCGCAATCTGCTGCACGTTGCTCGTGCCGGTCCGGTGCTGCGTGATCCCCATGCCGTAGCAGGCGATGGTCGCCTTCGACTGCGAATACAGCCGCGCGACCTCTTCCAGATCACTCCGCCCCAGCCCGCTGGCCGCGACGATATCGTCCCACTCCGACGCTTCCAGGTCGGCGATCAGCGCATCGATGCCAGTCGTATGTTCGGCGATGAACGCATGGTCCAGCACCGGCGACTCGCCCGCGGCGGTCGCGGCCTTGTCCAGCGCGACCAGCGCCTTGGAAATCCCCTTCAGCGCCGCGGCGTCGCCACCGACCTTTACCTGCAGGTAGCTGCTTGCGATCGGCGTCGCGGAGAACGTCGCCATCTCGACCACCGACTGCGGCGATTCGAACCGCTCGAGCGAGCGCTCCTTCAGCGGGTTGAACGCGATGATCTTGCCACCGCGACGCGACACCTCACGCAGCGTCGCCATCATGCGCGGATGGTTGGTGCCCGGGTTGTGACCGATCGACAGGATCAGGTCGGCGTGGTCGAAATCCTCCAGGCTGACGGTACCCTTGCCGATGCCAATCGACTTGGGTAGCCCGACCGAGGTCGCCTCGTGGCACATGTTCGAACAATCAGGGAAGTTGTTGGTCCCGTACAGCCGCACGAACAGCTGCAACAGGAACGCCGCCTCGTTCGAACACCGCCCGGACGTGTAGAATTCCGCCTGGTTCGGATCGTCCAGCTTGGCCAGACCCGCGCCGATCTCGGCCAGCGCCTCGTCCCAGCCGACGACCTCATAATGGTCGGTCGCCTTGTTGTAGCGCAGCGGTTCCGTCACGCGGCCCTCGCCTTCCAGCCAATGGTCGGTCTTCGCCCACAGGTCCGCCACCGAATGCTGGGCGAAGAATTCCGCACCGATCTTCTTGGCGGTCGACTCCCACGCTACGGCCTTCGCGCCATTCTCGCAGAATTCGAACGAGGAGCTGTGCTTTGGGTCCGGCCAGGCGCAGCTTGGGCAGTCGAAACCGTCCGGCTGGTTCGACTTCAGCAATGTCTGCGCGCCGCGCTGGACAATCTGCTGCGCCTTGAGGCTCAGGGCGACGGCCTTCAGCGCCCCCCAGCCGCCGGCCGGGCCGGTATAATCCTTGATCCCGTCGGGACGCTTGTCACGCATACTCGAATCTCCAGGCGACCAGGCCGCTTACGGATGGCCGGTCACTCGTCGTTCCAAGAGCCTCTCGCGAGGAAAACGCAAGTTTCTTCGCAGCTTGCGTCGATATTCCGTGGTCCGGCCGTGCCGGATGCGTCCCTTCCACCCCTCCCGCAAGAATGACGACCTGCCCGGCGGCAGGTCGCCGAGGCTTCAGAACCGCGCCTTGAACCCCATGTAGAAGGACCGGCCCAGCACGTCGTAGGTTCCGGGCAGCGTGTTGCCCGGCGTGCCCGCGATCACCAGCGGCGCCTTGTCGAACAGGTTGGTCACGCCGGCGCGCAACTGGAACCGTTCGTTCACCGCGATCCGACCGGTCAGGTCGAACAGGTCGTAGGACGGCACCCCCGCCGCCGGGCTGGCCGGGCGGATGACGCTCGTCACGTCGCGCATCGCGTTCAGGTGGCGCCAGCGCACGCCGATGTCGGCCTTGCCCAGCGTCAGGTTACCCGTGGTCGTGTACCGCCAGCGCGGCAACGGCAGCGAGTTGGTTGCGTCGATCGTGCCTGCAAACTCCTGGAACGCATCGGTCGGGAAGTTCTTGACCTGATAGCTGTCGAGATAGCTCACCAGCGTATTGAGCGAGAAGCGCACGTCCCCGCCGTTCGCCAGCGACGCGATATCCACGCTCCAGTCGAGCTGGACGTCGATCCCCTTCGTCTTCAACCCACCTAGGTTGAGGTAGGGCAGCGCCACGTTGGTGATCCCGCCCGTCTGGTCGCGCGTGATCAGCCCGCAGAATGTGTTGGCCGCATCATAGGTCGGGTTGCTGCCGTCCTGGTTGTAGCATTTGGCGAGCGCGGTGTTCCCCGCCACGGTCGAAATGACGTCCGTGATCGAGATGTCGTAATGATCCACCGACAGCGACAGGCCGCGCAGCAGCGGCGACTGGAAACGCGGGCGCAGCACGATGCCGGCCGTCTTGGTGGTCGCCTTTTCCGGGCTAAGCGCGAGGTTGCCCGAGTTGGTGACCGGGATCGCCACCGTCGTGAAGTTGTAGTTATCGACCAGCGCGGTCGGCACGCCGGTGGCGATGCACAGCGTCCGCAACTGCGCCGCTCCGCTGCCCGTCCGCGACACGCTGCGCACGTCGCAGGGGTCGCCCGATGCCGGCGGATTGCCGATCTGGACCTGCGCACCCGTCGCCGAACTGAACAGTTCGCCGATGTTCGGGGCGCGGATCGCGCGCTGATACCCGCCGCGCAATAGCACCATCTTGACCGGCGACCATTCGACTTCCGCCTTGTACGTCGTGGCCCCGCCCGTGACGTTATAGTCCGAATAGCGCGCACCCAGGCTGAGGTTCAGCGTCTGGAAGAACGGCGTTTCGCGCAGGATCGGCACGAACAGTTCGCCGGCGATTTCCTTCACGTTGGTCCTGCCGCTGGTCGGGTTGGTCTGGTTCGTCGCGAACACGTCGCCCGCGACCAGCTCCGCGCCGGGCTCGAAACTGTATTTGTTCTCGCGGTACGTGCCCACCACCGACAGCTTCAGGTCGCCGGCAGGCAGCGTCAGTAGCGTGCCCTGCACGGCCCCTTCGACCGTATTCTGGCGGATATCCTCGTCACGGCTCACCCGGCGCGTGATGAACGCGGCGCAGGCGGGCGAGATTGTCCCGGCATTGGCGAGCCCGAACGGATTATATCCGCCCGCGCACAGCGACTGCCCGCCGTCGCTCGCCCCCAGCAGGCGGTTCAGCTGGCTGCCGAGTACGCCCGGCGCGATGTCGTCATGAATGACGTTGCGGTCGCGCGATCCGTAGATGTCGTAGGTCCAGTCGCCAAAGCCCAGCTTGCCGCGTGCGCCGACGATGAACTGGCTGGTTTCGAACGTGGTGTCGAACACCCGCGACGGCAGTTCGGTGAACCGCCGGTTGATCGCGAACGGCGCATTGGGGTCGGGCCGCGATGCCAGGACCGCGCGCAGGCTGGCCGGGATGAACGGGTTGGCGGCGGACACGTTGACGTTGATGAACTGGGTCAGCGAATTGCCGACATTGGTCTGCGCTTCGGAACGGGTGAACAGCCCCTGCGCGTACAGCGTCAGCGCGTCCGACACCTCATACTCGGCCTTGCCAAACGCGTTGAACCGCTCCAGCGGCCGCTCGATCGACTGCTGGCGCGCCACCGGCTGGCGCACGACATTGCCGAACGTGACATAGTCGCCGGTCGTCGGTCCGGCATAGTTGGTCGCACCGACCTGGCTGAACAACGACCCGTCGTCGTTGAACCCCAGCGAGTTGGTCCGCGCTACCGTACCAGGCGCACGGTTGCCGAACGCCGCATTCACCGCGGCCTGCGTCGGCAGGTTGGTGGCGGACGGCACGAACGTCCCCTGCCCGATGAACGACGACAGGATGCCTAGGTCGAAGAACGACCGCTCGGATCCCTTCAGCTCGTCGCGCTTGGTATAGCCCGCTGCCCCCACGATGCTGAACCGGTCGTCGCCGGACGTCCAGCCACCGACGGCCGACAGGTCGGTCGCCAGCCGGTCCGCGCGGAACGTGTTGCCGATCTGCCCGTCGATCTCGATCCCGTTGATGTTGCGGCGCGTGCGGAAATTGACGACGCCGGAAATCGCGTCCGACCCATAGACCGCCGACGCACCGCCGGTGATCGTCTCCACGCTTTCGATCAGTGATTGCGGGATGATGTTGACGTCGGTGACGTTGAAGACGGTCGACGGCGGCAACCGCCGCCCGTCGAGCAGCACCAGGTTGCGCCGGTCGCCCAGGCCGCGCAGGTTGAGCGTCGCGCGCCCCGCGCTAGCCGCCGCCGATGCGCCGCCGCCCTGCGATCCCGACCCTGGAATGAACTGCGGCAACTGGTTCAGCGACTGTTCGACGTTGACCGCGCCGGTGGCCTTCAGCGCTTCCTGGCTGGTCGTCACGATCGGGCTGGCGGAGGTATAGTCGCTGCGCGTGATGCGCGATCCGGTCACGACGATCTCGCCGTCGCCGGTCTCCGCGGGCGCGGCCTGAACCTCGGCCGGGGTCGCGGCACCCTGGCTGGGCAGCAGCGCGGGCGACGTCTGGTCCGCGGCCGGCGGCAGCGAACTCGCGGCCGGCGCGGGGGTGGTCGTCTGCGCGACGCCCGCCGACGCCCAAAGCAAGGCTACCGCGGACACACCGATCCTGTACCTCTTCATGACTGATCCTCCCTGATTTGTTTTTTGGTATCGACACACTGCTGATCCGCAGCGATTTCTAGGTGACCTGGGGCAGCTCGATCCGGCTGACGTCGGTCAGGATGACGATGTACGAAAGCGCCCCGAGCAGGGCGACGACCCCGATGAACCCCAGCGCGTAGGCGAAGCTGCCGGTGACCGCGACGATCCCGCCGATGACCAGCGGCGTGATGATGCCCGCCAGGTTCGCGGCCAGGTTGAAGATGCCGCCCGTCACGCCGAGCATCCCTTCCGGCGCGATGTCGGACACCAGCGTCCAGCCCAGCGCCGCCATGCCCTGCGCGAAGAACGCCAGCGACAGGATCGCGATCACCACCCGGTCGTCAGTGACGAAGTTCGCCGCGACGATCGTCGATGCGAGCAACAGGCCGAGAATGATCGGCAATTTGCGCGCGACCGTGGCCGACACACCGCGACGCAGCATCGTGTCCGACCACCAGCCGCCGAACAGCACGCCAACCGACGCGGCGATGAACGGCAGGATCGCGAAGAAGCCGATCTTCAGCCAGTCCATGTGACGCTCGACCGCTAGGTAGGTCGGGAACCACGTCAGGAAGAAGACGAGCGTCGAATTGCCCGCGAACTGACCGAGGCAGATCCCCCACATCTTGCGTTCGCGCAGCAGCAGCGACGCCTTCGACCAGTCGAGTTTTGGCGCGGCGGCGTGCGCCGCCAGCCCGCCGCCGGCGACAATATGCGCGATCTCCGCCGGGTTGGCATTGCTGTCCGCCGGCTCGCGGTAGCCGCGCCACCAGATCAGCGCGAAGACCAGTCCGACGCCGCCCGCCCCCACGAACAATGACCGCCAGCCCCAGTGCGCCAGCATCGCGAACAGCAGCGGACTGAGAAACGCCAGCCCGATATACTCGCCGACCGTATAGACCCCGGTCGCCAGCGCGCGTTCCTGTCGCGGAAACCATGTTGCCACCACCCGCCCGTTCGCCGGGAAGCAGGGCGATTCCGCGATCCCGAGCAACAGCCGCAGCCCGAGCAGCGAGGCGATCCCGCCGACCAGCGCATGGAACAGCGTGAACAGCGACCAGAACCCGACCGACAGGCAATAGGTCAGCCGAGTCCCGAACCGGTCGAGAAACGCCCCGCCCGGGATCTGCGACGCGGCGTAGGTCCAGGAAAATGCGGAGAACACGACGCCCATCAGCGCGGGGCTGATCGACAATTCCTTGGTCAGCGCCGGCGCGGCGATGCCCAGGATCGTGCGGTCCAGATAGTTGATCAGCGTACCGGTCGCGATCAGCGCCAGCATGCTGAACCGGACGCGCGACCGCCGATCGCCCGACGCCGCCACCGCGGTCATGCGCCCGCTCCGGTCAGCGCGGCGAAATGGCGCATCATCCGGTCGCCGTCCGCCTTGCGCCCGGTGAAGATCTCGAACGCGCCCACCGCCTGAAACACCGCCATGTTGCCGCCGTGCGACGTCCGGCACCCGGTCGCCCGCGCGGCCTTCAGCAACGCGGTCTCCAGCGGGAAATAGACGATCTCCGCCACCCACAGGTCGGGCCGCAGCAGCGCTGCGTCAAGCGGCAGGCCCGGATGCGCCGCCATGCCCGTCGGCGTGGCGTGGACCAGCCCCTGCGCATCGGCCAGCGCCGCGGCGATGTCGGTCGATGCGGTGGCCGCGTCGGCGCCGAAGCGCGCGCACAAGGTTGCGGCCAGCCGTTCCGCCCGACCCACGTCAGTATCGACGACCGCGACATGCGTGGCACCCATCGACAGCACCGCGGCCGCCGTCGCCGCGCCAGCCCCGCCCGCGCCCAGCTGCGCGACGCGGTGTCCGCGGATGGCGCCGATGTCGCGCTCGATCCCGACCCGGAAACCGGAGACGTCGGTGTTGTAGCCGCGCGTCCGGCCGCCAACGATCCGCACCGTATTGACCGCGCCGATCGCCAGCGCATCGTCGTCGACCTCGTCCAGCAACGGCAGGATCGCCTGCTTGCACGGATGGGTGATGTTCAGCCCGTCGAAGCCCAGCATGATCGCCCCGTTCAGCAACGCGGGCAGATCGTCGACCGACCGGCCGAGCGCGACGAGGTCGATGATGCGGTAGATATAGCGGCAACCCTGCGCATCGCCTTCGGCCATGTGCATGGCGGGCGACAGCGACCCGCCGATCCCCTCACCGATCAGCCCGATCAGCCACCCAGTGCGCGGCGATGGCTTCCGTGGCACGGCCGAAGCCGGCTCGTCGCGAGCAAGACGTATGTCGCCCATCAGTTCCCGTCCCTTCTTGCGCCAGCTTTTCCGCCGGTCTGCAATCTTTGTGTACGAACTAGTACGTTCATGTCAACTGCCCTTCGCGGTACTTGCCTAACGAGGGTGCCCCAGCCGATAGAGCATCGATGGCCAAGCCCCCTCCTCCCCCGGTCGACCAGCGCCGTTCCGCCGAGCGGACGCGTGCCGACATCGTCGAAATCGCGTTGAACGAATTTGCCGACAAGGGTTTCGCCGGCGCCCGGATCGACGAGATCGCCGACCGCACCGATGCGTCCAAGCGGATGATCTATTATTATTTCGGCAGCAAGGAGGGCCTGTACCAGGCGGTCCTCGAACATGCCTATGCGTCGATCCGCACGACGGAGGCGGTCGCCGAACTCACGTCGCTGGCCCCCACCGCGGCGCTCGCGCGGCTGGTCGAGATCACGTTCGACTATCACCTCCAGCATCCCGAATTCGTCCGGCTGGTGATGAACGAGAACATCCAGCGGGGCACCGCGATCGGCGCACTCGACAGTACGCGCACCCGCAACGATTCCGTGCTCCACATGATCGGCACGCTGCTCGATCGCGGCGTCGCGGATGGCGTGTTCCGGACCGGCCTCGATCCGATCCAGCTCCACATGACGATCAGCGCGCTTGCCTTCTACAACGTGTCCAACCGTTACACGTTCGAACGCATCTTCGCCTTCGACATGACGTCGGACGAGGCCAACGCACAACGCCGCGCGATCGTCGTCGATACCGTTCTGCGGGCCTGCCAGGCCTGACGCGCGGGGCTTAAACCGCGGCGCGCTACCACGGACACCCCGTCACCGCCCGACCGGCCCGGCTCCCGGCCCGCCCTATTGCATCCCCGCTTCCAGCTGGCACCTCCCCGGATCGGGTGCGGAGGTGCTCTTCCGCCGCGCCTCGATTTGCCGACGCGCGGCATCCATGTCGTTCCGGAACGCCGCGACCGAATGGAGCGCCGCGACCTGCACCGCTCCCGCCAGATAGCCCGCTTCGACCGCGCTGCGGTTGTGCGATCCGCAGATGTAGCGGCTTTCGCCATATTGCCGCCCGCGCCGCAGGATCGCCGTCGCCCGGTCCGGCATCAACTCCGCCAGGATCAGCGCGGTCGACCAGCTGGCGGTCGTATGGCCCGAGGGGTAGTCACCGTTCGCCGCCAGATGCGCCGTCTTCGGCTCGCCGATCGGCGCGTCGTTATCCAGATAGGGCCGTCGCACCGCCAGCGTGTCCTTCGCACGCCCGACCATGTTCTGGTCGCCGTCCCGCGCCATGACCCGCGCCAGCGCCGGCAGGCCGGGGTCGTCCAGCCGCAACCCGGCGGCGCAGCTAAACACCACCAGCCGGTTGGCGGTCACGTCGCTCGTCGCGATCCGCCCGCGCTCCGTGCCGAGCAATGGCCGCGTCGCGCGGAACGTCGCGGCATCGTCCACCGCCTGCGGCGATCCCTTGGCCGGCGGGGCGGGCAGGATGCGAACCAGATCCGGCACCCGGGCACCCGCCAGATAGGCCGGCTGCGCGACCGGCGCGGCAGCGGCAAGCACGACCAGCGAGACGATCGGAACCATCACTTTCCCTTCCCCTCCAGGTCGCCACAGGCCGGGCGCCGCACGGGATTGCACCGCGCCACGATACCGCCGGGCAACGCGACATGATAGCCGCCCGACAGGCGCGCATCCGGCCAGAGATAGTCCGTCGACACATATTGCGCTCCGCCGGCCAGCGCCGCATCGCGCGGCTTGGTGTCGTTCGCACGGGCCTCCCGCGTGTTGGCATCGGCGCGCGTCCGCACGATGAAGCCCGCTGCCACCGCCCGGCGGATCCGGTCCGCATCGCGCACCGGATCGTTCAGCGTCAGGTACGCAGCGGCCGGCGACGCCTCGTCGGTGTTGATGAAGAACACCCGCCCCTCCAGCGACCGCCGCGCGCCGCGATAGACGGCAACCTTCGCCGGCGTTTCGTCCAGCGCGAACAGGAACTTGCCGCGCGCCGCGTCCAGCGTCGGCCACGCATTCGCCAGCACCGCCTCGCGCAGCGTGGGGTACCGCCCCTGCACGTGGTCCGGAACGATCAGGTGCGCCGTGTCCATGACGGACCGGATCTCGGCGTCCAACGCGTCATAGGCCTTGCTGTTGAACGGCAGCGCGTCGATCCCGCCGCGCGCCGCATTCTGTTCGTCCTTGGCGTTGAACATCAGCAGGATCGGCACGTGCCGCGGATGCGCATCGGACCAGCGTCGGATCGTGCGCAGGCACTCGACCAGCAGGACGCAGGACGATCCGTTGTCGATCCCCGGGATATGCAGCACCTTGAACCCCGGCCGGCGCAGCGCCGGATCGGACGACCCCGCCGCATAATGCCCCCCGACAGGATCGTAGTTCACGTCCAGTTCCAGCTGCCGCGCCCCGGCGTCCAGCTGTTCGGTCAACGGCCGATGCCCGTAATCCAGCGCATCGGCCATGGCCGGCGACACCGCCCGCACCCGCGCCATCGTCGCGGCGGGCATCGGCAGCTTGTAGCTGTTGTGTGTCCCGATCACCGCGATGTCGTTCATCCTGAGCGGTGGCGCCGCACCCGCGCCCGCCGCCGCGAACGCCAGCCCCGCCGCCGCCATCGTCCGAATGATCGACATCGCGCTTTCTCCCATCAAAATTTAAACAGCAACGACCCGGACACCGTCCGCCCGAAGATCGGACGCGCGAGGATGATCGCGCCGGCTGCCACCCCCGGCACCGCCTGCGCCCCGCCGCCCTGGCCCAGGCCCAGGCTGTTCGACAGGTTCGTTCCCTTCACCTGCACCGTCACCTGGTCGGTCACGTCCAGTTCCGCGCTGGCGTTGAACACCGAAAATGCAGGCAACCTGACGATGTTGGCGTCGTCGTTGAACTTGTTGCCCTCGTACCGCCATTCGCCCAGCACGCGCAGGCGACCGTTCGCCAGCGTCAGCCGCGGGCGGACGCTCGCCATCACCTTCGGCATGCTCGACGGGCGGTTATCGTCGAACGATGTCGTCGTCGTGACCCCGCTCGCGATGGTGTTGTAGCTGTAGTTCTTGAACTTCGGGTCCTGATAGGTCGCCGTCGCCGCCACGTCGAACCAGTCGGTCGGGCGCAGGCTCCCCTCCAGCTCGACGCCGATCGTGCGGACGTCGCCATAGTTGATCTCCTGCACGATCAGCAGCGACGTCGGGTCGATGAACGTGTTGGTGAACTGCACGTCCTGGAACGAATTGTAGAACACCGTCGCGAACAGGCTGCCCCAGGGCTGCTGGAACTTCACGCCAGCCTCGGCCTGGTCGATCGACTGGCTGCGCACGTCGGTGGGCAGCACATTGTCGCGATACTGCCCGATCTGCGGCAGGCGATAGCTGCTGGTGTACCGCGCGAACACGCCGGCATTCGGCAAGAACTGCCAGTTAGCACCGATCGTATAGCTCTTGTCGTCGAACGCCGGGTCGAACCGCGTCAGCACGCCCGATCCGTAGAGGACATTGTCGTCCGCCAGCGTGGTCGCATCGCCCAGGTTGAAACTGCGCACCCCCTCGCTGAACCCACGGATCCAGATCTTCTCGTACCGGAACCCGCCGTCGATACGCAGCTTCGGCGTCACCTGCCATTCGTCGGACAGGTAGACCGCGGCATCCTCGTATCCGCCGAACGAGTGGGCGAACCGCGACTCGTACCGCGCGATGCCCCCGTCGGTCACGCGCCCGACCACCTGCCCCGCGGCGTTCACCGCGACCACGTCGAGCAGCCGCGCATTGTCGCGCACTTCGGTGATGCCCACGCCGTCGTTGCGGTCATGCGCCCAGTCCGCGGTCGTGCCGTAAAAGCCGAGCTTCACGTCGTGCCGTCCGATCCCGGTTTCGAACACATGGCCCAGCTCGACCAGCCCGATCATCTCCTTGATCGGGTTCTGGATCGACTGGAAGGTGTTGACGCCGACCAGCCCGTTGCCGTTCGCATCCGCCGGATACGCGCTGCCGTCGCCGGAATAGACGAACCGCACGTCGGTTGCCCCCTGTGCCGCAAACGCGCGCAGTGCGTTGGCGCGGTTCGTCGTCAGGTACGCCGCCTGCGTCGACAGGTTGTTCAGCCCGCGCGCGTTGCGGTTGGTCTTGCTGTCGCGATACCGGAACCCCGCGTTGATCGTCGTCCCGTCGTCGAACCGCATGTCGCCCTTGGCGGTAAACTGCAGGTCGCTCGTCTGGTTGAACAGGTTGAACGCGGCATCGCGGATGCCCGCCGGCGTCTTGATCACGACATTGCCGTCCTCGGGGCCGGTCAGCGTGTCGTCATTGCCGTTGAACGGCGTCAGCGGCCGGATATTGCCCGACGCGGTCCGCACCAGCGGGATCGCGTCGAAAAAGAAGTTGTTGTCCTCCAGATACTTCACGCCGAACGACAGGTTGCCGCGCGCGAATGCCTTCGACACGATGACCCGCCCCTGCCCGCCTTCGTTCGCGGTCGGGCCGGGGTCGCGCACGCCCTGATCCTTGTTGTAATATCCGCCGATCGAAAAGCGCCAGTCGTCCGCGATCGGCCCGCCGATCCAAACGTCCGCCCGCGCCTGGCCGTAGTCCGCGGTGGTCAGCTTCAGCAGACCGCTCAGTTCGGGCGTCCCGCGCCGCGGGATGAAGTTGATCAGCCCCCCCGGCGCGTTGGCGGCGAAGATCGACGACGGGCCGCCGCGCACCGCCTCGATGCTGCTATAGCTTTCGTCGATGCGCAGAAACTGGTCGACGTTGATCCAGTTAATGCCCGGATCGTGCTGGATCGGCAGGCCGTCCTCATACACCGCCAGCGATTCATAGCCGCCGCGCGGAATGCCGCGAACCCGCGTGTTGTTCGCGCCGACACCGGCGGACGAATCCGCCCATACGCCGGGGATCTGCTGCAACGCCTCGGCCAGGTTGCCGATCGCGCGCTGGCGCAGTTCCTGGTCGCTGATCGTCGTAATCGAATAGCTCGCCTCGACCTTGCGCTGGTTCACGGTGCCCAGCCGCCCGGTGACCACGATGTCCTCGCCATTGCCGGCCGAGTTCGTCCGCGCCGTGTCACGTGGCGCGGTGTCCTCCGCGACGGCGGGTGCCGTCGCAACGTCCTGCGCGCCGGCGGCGCTGCCGATCATGGTCACGCCGATGCATGCCGCGGTCGCCCGCAGTCGATTGATGGTCCGCAATGTCTTACCCCCCGGTGATCGCGGCCGTTGCCCGGCTCGCTTGCGCCGCGGCTATGCGCACCCGCCATGACTGAACGGAGACGTGAACGTTACGAACCTGATACATGCGGCCGACGGTTCATCCGGTCGCCCGGTCCGCCTCAGTTGGCCAGAACCGGCACCGTCACGGCCACGGCTTCGGACGACGACCGCTCGATCGACCACAGCACACGCTGCGCGCCATGCTCCCAGGCGACCGCCTGCCCGCCCGTCGTCAGGCCGATTGTCGTGACATGCTCCAGCGCCGATCCCGCCTCCGGCAGGCGCAGCGCATAGAGTTCAGGCCGGTCATGCCCCGTCACATACAGCAACCCGTCCTTCCCCCAGACCCCGCCGGACGAGCTGTAGGGTGCGAAGCGCGCCAGCACGTCCGCCGGGAACAGCCACGCCCCCTGTTCCGCGAACTGCGGAGAATAGCGGACGAGCGTCGTCAAGCGGTGATCGCGCCCCGGCTCACCACCCTTGTTGTCGTAATGCGCGAAACACGCCCACCAGCTGCCGTCATGCCAGTCCAGCCATGTCAGGGAACCCCGCCCCGGACCCAGGCTGCGCGTCCGGACATGCGTCATCTTCACCGTGTCGAACCACTCGATCGAACTGGTCATCGGCACGTCCGGATAGTTGGACGCTGCACAGACCAGTTGATGACCTTCGAGGATGCAGCTGTTCATATGGCGGAACAGCTTCGGATCACCCTGCCAGCGGCCGATGCGCTGCTTCGTGCGGCGATCATATTTGCCGATCTGCGCGTTGGAGATCGCATAGACGTGCCGCCGATCGGCAACCACGCCCTGCCGCGCCTCGGGCGCACGGAACCGCTCGATCTCGGTCACGGCCGGCTGGCCGGCAGGCGCGACGACCGCCAGGAGGAATGCGAGGACCAGCATCAGAACTTGGCGGATATGCCCGCATAGAACGTCCGGCCATAGCGTTCATTCTGGATCAGCCAGTTTTTGTTCCCCGCCTGATATTGCCGCGTCGGCTCATCCGTCAGGTTCTGCGCCTCCGCGAACAGCCGGACATTCTCCAGCAAGGCAAAGCTCGCCTTGGCGTCCAGCCGGCGCAGATCGTCGTTATACTGGTCGTTATACGCCGGGCTGCCGATCGCGAGCAGCGAGTAACCGGTGTTGTGATAGGCGACCGACGCCTCCAGCCGACCCTTCTGGTAGAACAGCTCCGCCCCGTAGAGATATTTGGACTGGCTCGGAAAGCTCGACAGCCGCCCGTCCGGCAGGCGCAGGCTGGAGTCCGTCAGCGTCCCGTTCAACGTGATGCCGAAGCCCGACAGCAGGCCCGGCAGGAAACTGAACTGCTGCTGATACTGCGCCTCGATCCCGACGATGTCGCCCTTGTCGGCGTTCAACGGCTGCGTGACGTTCAGCACCGGATAAGTGACGCCGTCGAACACCGTGTTGCGCAGGACGGTGACCTGGCTGAAGATCGGGTTGCGGATGAACTTGGCGAACGCCCCGACGCTCAGGATCCCGCCGCGCGCGAAATACCATTCCGCCGTCGCATCCAGATTGTCCGCACGATACGGTTTCAGCTCCGCATTGCCGAGCGACACGGCATTGTTCGCGCTGTCGATCGATCCGCCGGGGCTCAGCGTCGAATATTCCGGCCGGCCCAGGCTCTTGGAATAAGCGAAGCGAAAGACCGTATCGTCGCTCGGCTTGATCCGCATGATCAGCGACGGCAGCCAGTCGTCATAGCTGTTGCCCACCGCGACCGCCGACACTGCGCCAGCCGCCAGGCGGAACCCATTGATATCCAACGTGGTATGTTCGTAGCGTAACCCCGGCGTCAGCGTCACCGCGCCGAACGCCAGATTGGCCATCGCATAGCCCGCCGCCACCTTCTCCTTCAGCGCAAAGTCCGAGATCGTGTTGTTGGTCAGCGTCGTCGCCGCATCGAGCGGCATCAGCGCGCCACCGCGATTCTGCTCTGTAAACGCCTGTAATGCTGCGATATCGAACACCGGCGCGTTGAAATAGCATTGCTTGGGGTGCGCGCTGTCCGGGTTCACGCACTCGCCGGGCGCGTCGAGCCCGTACTGACCGAGCGTCCAGCGGTTGCCCGTCGCGGATGCCCGGACCCAGGTCGGGTTGTCCTGATCGAACGTGCGATCCGTATCGCGATACTTGCCGCCGAACTTCAGGAAGCTGCCCCCGTCGCCGATGCCGTCCAGCGTGTAGGTCGCGTCGATCTTGCCCTGCCAGATCTTCTCGACATTGACCTGGTCGAACTCCTGATACTGGCGGAACTGCAACTGGTTGCCCGTGCATTCCGTCACCGGCGCCGCCTCGTACACCTTCTCGGTGAAGTCGAAATTGACCGTGCCGGGGTTGCAGCGGAACTGCCAGAGCGGATAGCGGTCGATCGTTCGGTTGCGGCTGTACGCCGCGTCGTAGTTCAGCGTCAGCCGGTCGAGCTCGGTCGATCCGCCGACGCTGCCCGTCGCGAGATATTTGGATTTATAGTCGAGCCGCAGGTCCTCGCGCCGCTCCGGGCCCGAACCCGCCGCGCCCGTCGCCGAACTCGGCACGCCCACCGTCTGCCCGGCCAGCCCGTCCGGGTTCAGCGTGAACGGCGTCGTGGTGAAATCCAGCCGGTACCGCGGCCGCACCTCGTCCTCGGTGAACTTGCTGTAGACGCCGCGGACATAGAATGTCTGCGTGTCGCTGGGGTGCCAGTCGAACGATCCGGTCCCGCTGATCCGTTCGCGCTTCAGCGAATATTGCGTATATTTGATGTTGTCTGGCACCCCGCCGCGCGCCGCGGTGGCCAGCGGTTTCCAGTTGTCAGGATAGAAACCCTCGCTGTCGAAATCGCGGAACGAATAACTGCCGCCCAGCACGATGCCGAACTGCTCGTCGGATCCGAACCGCGTGCCGACGCTGGCATCGGCCTGATACGGCACCTTCTCGTTCAGCGTCTGGTATCCGGCCTTGGCACTGATCGCCAGGTTGCTGCGCGCCTTGAAATCGAATGCGGTCTGCGTGACCAGGTTGATCGTCCCGCCGATCCCTTGCCCGTCCATGTCCGCCGTCTTGACCTTGACGACCTCGACGCGGTTGAGCAGCTGCCCCGAAATGATGTCGAGCGGCAGCGCGCGCGTCGTGCCGTCCGGGTTGCCGATCTCCAGCCCGTTCAGCGTATAGTTGTTGAGGTTGGACGGCACACCGCGGATCGCGACATAGCGGCCCTCGCCCTGATCGTAGCTCACGCCGACCCCGGGCAGATGCTCGATCACCTCCGCCACGTTGCGATCAGGAAGCCGGCCGATCTCGTCGGCGGCGGCCACATCGACCACGCCGATCGCGTCGCGCTTCACCTGGATCGAACGCTCCTGCTGCGCCCGCTGGCCGGTCACGACGATCGTGTCGTCGGCGGCACCCGTCGCCACGGTCTGCGCCGCCGCGGCATCGGAAAATGCCAGCACGCCGAGCGCACTGGTCGCAATCAAGATCGTCTTCATGGTCTTCCCATCCCCGGTACGATCGGCGGGGTAGGCGGAACAGACTATGGTTCGATGACGGACAGGTGACCGTTTGGTGTCAAAGTGGTATGCATGACCATGCCGGAGACTCCTGCCCGGAACCGAGGTCAGAGATACCGCATCCACCACGCATTGCTCGCGCGCTTGACCACGGCGAAGCGGCGGCAGGCGAACCAGCACGGCACCGCGACGCATGCCGCCACCGCCCAGATTCCGCCGACCGTCGGCACGCTCACCAGCCCCTCTGCGCCGCCGACCGCCCCCACGACGCGGTTCAATCCGTGCAGCAGGTAGAGGTGCAGGATGTAGAAGAACAACGGCACCGATCCGAACACCACCAGCATCCCCGCCATCCGCGTCGGCAACCGCTCGAACAGCAGCAGCAGCCACGCCCCGATCCCGAGCGTCAGCAGCAGGAAATCGGCCGACGGCGGATATTTGGTGAGGTTGAGGAAGCTCAGAACCGTTTCCAGCCCGCCCGAACCAGCCGTCCACGGCACCGGCTCCCCATAACCGTTCAGTACGCGCAGCACGCCGAACGCCGCGAGCGCAACCGACCCGACAACCGCCAACGCCCGCCGCCGCCACTCCGGCGACGCACCCCTCGCGAACCACGGCCCCATGGCATAACCCAGCGCGATCACGCCGATCCACGGCAGCACCGGATAGGATGTCCGCGCCTGCCCGCCCCACGGCAGGTCGATGAAGCCGCGGTCGTGCAGCACCGCCCACAGCGCATGCCCCGCATCACCCGGCCCGACCGCGATTGGATCGAGCAAGTTATGCCCCAGCACGATCGCGAACCCGACCGCCGCGATCGCCGGCCGGGGCAGATGGACGAGCGCGGCCAGCGCCACCATCGACACCCCGATCGCCCAGATCACCTGAAGATAGACCGTCGCCGGCGTCACATCGAACGTCCAGGCGAAGTTCACCACCGTCCATTCCAGCGCGATCAGGAACAGCCCGCGCTTGAACAGGAACCCTGACGCCGCCCGCGCCCCACCGCGCGGGGCACCGTATAACCACGCGGCAAGCCCGGTCAGCGCCACGAACACCGGCGCGCACAAATGCGCCGCCAGCCGCGTGAACACCAGGGCCGGGGCGGTCCTGCCCAGGTCCATCGGGTCGCTGACCTGCGCATGCAGGAAGAAGAATTCGCGCGTATGATCGACCAGCATCAGCAGGATGACGAACCCGCGCAACGCGTCGATCGCCGCGATCCGCGGCACCCGGACCGCCGGCGCCGGGACGCCGGCTCCGTCCTGAAAGTTGTTCGATACGGTTGACACCAGATACTCCCTTCCACCAATTGCGATGATACATCATCACCAGGAAGGCAACCTCCCTTGTCGAAACGATCGTCCGCGGCAAGCCTGTTGCCGCTGCTCTGCTGCGCCCTGCCCGCCTTCGCCGAAGTGCCCGACGCGGCACCTGCGACGGCAGCGGAGGAGCGCGTCCGCGAGGAGGAGATCGTCGTGCTCGGTACCCGCCGCACCCGCGCGGACGCAACCCTCTCGTCCGATCTCGCGACCGAAACGATGTCGCAATCCAGCCGGTCGATCGAACGCGACCTGCTGTCCGCCGCCGGCACCTACCGCCTGTCCGACGCGCTCGAACTGGTCAGCGGGATCAGCAACCAGAACAACCGTGGCGGCGTGATGGACAATTTCGCGATCCGCGGCTTTCTCGGTACGCCCGACGGCGGCGCCGAATATTATGTCGACGGCTTCCTCGCCAATCGCGGCATGGGCCCCCCGCGCGATCCCGCCACGACCGAGCGGATCGAGGTCCTGAAGGGCCCGGCCAGCGCGCTGTTCGGCGACATCGATCCCGCCGGCCGCGTCAACATCGTCAGCAAGTCGCCCGGCTTCGACCCCGCCGTCGTCGCGACCTACAGCTACGGCTCGTTCGACACGCGCCGCGTCGAACTGGACGCGAACCTGCCGCTGACCCAGACGCTGGCCGCGCGGCTCGTGGTCGCGACCGAAAGTTCGGACGGCTGGCGCGATCATGTTGGCCTCGACCGCTCGGTCGTAGCCCCGTCGCTCACCTGGCGGCCGAGCGACACCGTCCGGCTGACCTATGTCGGGGAGATCACGCGGTTCGACACGCTGTTCGATCGGGGCATCCCCGCCATCGCGGGCGATGCCAACGCGCTGCCCCGCTCGCGCTACTACGGCGAACCGAACGACGGCCCGACCCGCTTCCGCAATTTACGCCACCAACTGACCGCGCTCGCCGAACTGGGCAACGGCTGGTCGCTCAACGGCGGCGTCGCCTGGCGGACGGGCACGCTGAAGGGCTTTTCCTCCGATCAGTCGCGGCTGGTTGACGACCGTACCCTCTGGCGCCAGCGCCGCTCGCGCGACTTCAAGGTGGACGATCTGTCGGCGCGCATCGAACTCGCCGGCACGATCGGCAACCACCGCACCAGCATCGGGCTGAAGGGCTATGTCCTCGACTATGCCGAACGCTGGATGCGCCGCAACCCGACCGCCGGCGCCCCCTATGCGATCGACGTCTACGACCCGGTCTATGGCCAAGCCCCGCCGACGCTGCTCCCGTTCACCAACAACCGCGAGAAACGCCGGTCCGGCACCCTCTACGTGCAGGACATGTGGGACGTCACCGACCGGCTGACCCTGTCGGGCGGTGCGCGCTTCGACGCGTATCGTCAGCGCATCCGCAACAACAACACCGGTGTCGTCGGCCAGACGGCCGATCACCCGCTGAACTTCCGCCTCGGCGCCAAATACCAGGCGACTCAGGCCATCTCGCTCCATGGCAACTGGGGCGAGAATTTCGTCCTGAACTCGGGCACCGACCGGCTCGGCGCGGGCTTCGCACCCGAAACGGGCAAGGGTTACGAGGCGGGCATCGCCGGCCGCTGGCCCGGGCTCGACCTCGCCGTCACCTGGTTCGACATCCGCAAGCGCGGCATCCTGACCAACGATCCGGTCGACAGCAACTTCCTCGCCCCCGTCGGCGACCTGAAAAGCCGCGGGATCGAGGCCGATGCCGTGCTGAAACTCGGCCGCCATTGGCAGCTCGTCGCGAACTACGCCTGGACCCACGCCCGCGTCGACGATCGCAGCTTCCCGACCGACGAGGTCCTGAACGTCCCCGAACAAGCCGCGACGCTGTTCGCGCTCGGCCACTTCCTCGACGCCGCCGGCCGCGGCCTGTCGGTCAGTGGCGGCGTGAGCTATGTCGGCGACCGCGCCGGCTCGCTCGAAACCGATGTCGTCCTGCTGCCCGACTATCTGAAGGCGGAGGCCGCGGTCGAATACACATTCTCCCCGCGCCTCACGCTCCGCCTCGAAGCCGACAACCTGTTCGACGCCCATTACGCGCAAAGCTCCTACAGCCGCGTCTGGATCTACCCCGGCCAGCCCAGAACCGTCCGCCTGTCGGTCCGTGTTGCGGCATAAGGCGCGTCCGCGGCGTCGTCTTGGAACGCCGCCGCATCCCGCTTCACCGAACCGCCGGGCAGGACGCCACCACCGGATCACACCGAAACCCGTTCGCGAACGGCGCGACATGATAGTCGTTCGCGTAGATGTTCGGCGCGGTCAGATAATCGGTCGAGATGATCTGCGCCCCGCTCGCCAGCGCTGCATCGCGGCGGCGCGTCTCGCCCGTCCGCGCGTCGGCCGTATCGATGTCCGCCCGTGTACGGACGAGGTAGCCCTTGCGCACCGCATCGTGGATATCCCCCCCGCGCGTCAGCGCGTTGTCGAAGAGCATGAACGCGGTATGCGCCATCCCCGGCCTCCCCTGCACGAACGCCATCCGCCCCTGCAACGACGGCCGCGCGTCCAGATACGGCGCGAACGCCGGGAAATTCATCCCCGGCACCAGGAACAGGAACACGAACTTGCCACGCGCCTGCGCGACTGTGGGCCAGCGTTTCGCCAGCGCCGCCGCCTCCAGCGTCGTCATGTCGCCGCGCAGGTCGTCCGGCGTGAACACCTTGTCGCGACCCAGCACGCTCCGGATGCTTGCATCCACCTCCTCGAACGCCGCCCGGTCGAACTTCGGCACCACCGCGGCGCCGGGGATCACCTTGTCCAACCCGGACAGCTTGGGTTCCAGCAGCACGAACACCGGGCTGTGACCCGGCGTGGCATCCGACCATTGCCGCAGCAGCGTCAGGCAGGACCGGAACGTCGGGCACTGGCTGCGGAAATCCAGGTCGGCGACGTGGAACACCTTCATGCCGGGCTTCAGCATTTCGTCGCGATAGGTCGGCGCAAGCTCGGTCGCCCCCTGCGCGCGCAACTCGCGATAGGGCAGCGGATCGGCATAGGCGCCGCCCTTCGGATCGGGCTGCAGGTCGATCTCGACACTGCGCACGCCGCTGCGCAACTGCGCCTGGAGCGGCATCTGCACATAATCGAGCGTCTTCGCCATGTCGTTCGACTTGCCAGGATGCTCGTCCTCCATCGCCGCGCGCCGTTCCGGCGTCATGGTCTTCGTCATCGATGCCATCAGCGCGGACAACCGCGGCGCCATCATCGCCATCACGCGCGGGTCCGCCGGCAACGCATAGCTGTTGTGCGTGCCCACCACCTGGATCGCGTTGATCGGCAACCGGTCGAGCGCCGCGCTGGCGTCGCCCTTCGCCACCGCGACACCGGCCAGCGACGCGGCGGCCAGCAGGCCACCCGTAAGGATCGTCTTCATGCTCGTCATATCCCCGAACCGCATCAGAAGCTGACGTTGACGAAACCGCCAAGCGTCCGCCGCGCATTGGGCGAGGTGTAGTGCAGCAGCCCCAGCACGCCGTACTGCTGCCACCCGGTCGAAAAATACTGGTCGAACAGGTTGCGCCCATAGACGCCGACCTCGACCCGCTTGCCCGGCAGCGAATAGGACAGCCGGCTGTTCACCAGGCTGTAGGCCGGGACGTTGGAATAGGCCGGCTGGCCGACCACCGTCCAAACTTCCCCGCGATACGCATAGTCGACATGCGCCTTCAGTCCCGCGCCGGACGGCAGCTCATGCGCATAGTCGATCGCCGCGGTCCCCGCCCATTTCGGCGCGTTGGTCAGCCTCGTACCGGTATAGTTGGTCGTCGCGTTGTAGACATAGTCGGTGAACTTCGCATCGGTGTAGCTCCCCGAACCTGACAGCGTCAGCCCCGGCAGCGGCTGCGCCGTGATGCTGCCTTCCACACCCTGCGTCCGCAGCCCGCCGGCATTGCCGATCACCGTCGCGTTGATCAGCCCGCCCGATCCGTCCGGGATCTGCGTCAGGATCGTCGCCTGGAAATCCTTGAAGTCGGACCGGAACACGTCGAGGTTCACGCGCAGCCGGTGGCCCAGCCACTCGGACTTGATGCCGCCCTCCCACGCCTTCACCGTCTCGTCGCGGTACGGCGCATATTTGTTGCCGACGAACGCGATCCCCGCTGGCTTGTACCCGGTGGAATAGCTTGCGTAGAGCATGACGTTCGGCGCCACCTGATACTGCGGCGCGATCCGGTACGAGAAATTGTCGCCCTTCACCTTGCCATAACTCAGCGCCGGCGCCGCGCTCGATCCGACGAAGGTTGGGTTATAACCCGTGATCGGCTCCGGATCGATCGTGACAAAGTCCAGCCCCTGCGAGTTGACATCACGCGTGTAACGTCCGCCGACCGAGACGCTCAGCGTCGGGGTCAGGTTGAACTTCAACTGCCCGAACCCGGCCATCGTCTCGTTGGTCGCGTTGAATAGCGACGCATTGGCATCGACGCCCAGCGCGCCGGTCAGCGCGATCAGCGTCGCTTTCGGCGTGCCGTTGGCATCGTAGAGTGGCTCCCCGCCGGTGCTCCACTGCAACTGCGTCTGGCGCGATTTCAGCTTGTTGTAGAACCCGCCGACCAGCCACTCGACGAAACCGCCGGTCGGCGATGCCAGATGAATCTCCTCGCTCACCTTGTCGGTATCGAGATTGCCGATGTTGAACGGGATATAGGCATAGCGGTCGTACGGCGTGAGGCTGGCCGGCGTCGAATTATCGTAACGGCTGTAACGGTACGCGCTGATCGACGTCAGGGTCAGCCCACCTAGGTCGGCCACGACGCGGAACGAGAGGCCCGCCTCCTCCGTCTCGATATTGCCGTAAGACGAGTCCGCCGTATCCGCGCTCTTCGGCCCCGGGAACACGCCGAGTTCGTTCAGGATCGCGGTCACGTTGGCCGGCTGGCCCGACACCGGCGTCCGCACGCTGCTGTCCCAGTGATGCGCGTAATCGCCCGACAGCGTGAAGTTCAGACTCGACGACGGCTCGATATACAGTCGCGCGCGACCGCCATATTCGTGCTGCGACCCGACCTTCTTATCCAGCGTCACGTTGCGTCCGAACCCGTCAAACGCTTGGTCGAACCCGGACACGCGCAGCGCCGCCATGCTGCCCAGCGGCACGTTGACCGTGCCGTTCAGGATGCGCTCGTCATGCTCGCCCAGGCTGGCGCTGGCCCGCACCGTCGTCTCGCTCAGCTTAGGCATGCCGGTGGTCACCGCGATCACGCCCGACGTCGCGTTCTTGCCGAACAGCGTCCCCTGCGGCCCGAGCAGCACGTCGACCCGATCGATATCGACCAGCCCGGTCAGGCCGTTCGCCCGCGGCGCATCCATCACGACATCGTCGACCACGACGCTGACCGACTTGGCGTTGGAGAAATCGAACGAGGTGCTGCCGACGCCGCGGATCTGGAACGCCGCGCCCTGCGTCGGGTCGTACTGTACGCCCGGCGTGATATATTGCAGGTCGGTCAGCGACGTATAGCCGGTCGCGGCCAGCGCCGCCCCGCTCACCGACTGGATCGCCAGTGGCACCTTCTGGCTGCTCGCCGAACGCCGCTCGGCCGTCACCACGATGTCGGACAACGCGTCCGCATCGACGCGCGACGGGGTCGCCTCCTGAGTCTGCGCCTGCGCCTGCGCCTGTGTCGCGACGGGCACGGTCGCCCCAAGCAGCGCCGACGATGCCAACCAAATCTGCCGCCGCCTCATGAACATGGTCACCATCTTGCTCCGTCCCCGAATGTCTCGAGGCGGTCGCTAGCGACGTTCAGTGACTCTTTTAATACGATCGTACTGGTTTATATTCCTTCGAGTATCGGCTTTTCAAAACGATCGTACCGTACCGCTCATCCAGCTCATGGCCTCCGCAAGGACGGGCGCAGGATGTCCGGTTGCAAGATTCAGCAGCCCCTCCCCGATCAACCCCATGACCACCGCCTGCACCCGCGCCCGGTCCGATCCCATCGGAATGTCGAGCCATTCTGCGATCTGCGGATGGACATTCTCCGCCCGCCGCCGCCGCATATCGATCGCGAACGGCAAGAACGCTGGGTTGGACAGCGCATGCAGCGCGCATTCGTGCGTCAGCCGGATGATGTCGCTGCTGCTCGGCGGCGTCCTGCCCCCCGCCACGATCCCTGCCCGCATCCGGCGGTAGATTGCCTCGACCCCGGCGAACAGGACGTCGCGGTGGCTCGGATAATGATGCGCGATGCTCGACACCGCGATGCCGGACGCCTGCGCCACCACACGGTGCGACAGCGCGGCGACGCCCTGCGCCACGATCACGTCCGCCGCATGCCCGGCGATGACCGCCTTGGCCCCCTCCGGCACCGTCGTCTGGCCCAGCGCGACAGCCGCCGGCACCGCCAGCCGCTCGACCAGCCCCATATGCCACTCGCCCCATGCGGGCCGCACCGCCGCCCCCGGATCGCGCAGCAACCCGCGCACCGTCGATTGCCGCAGCAACCGGTAATCAGTGTCTCCGGACAACAGAATCGAAAAAGGCTGCTCGTCCCGGCAATAGCTTGCGATCCGCCGCGCCAGTCCCGCATCGTCCGGTAACAGGTCACTCCACACTGCATCGACCGCCGCGAACAGCGTTGCCATCCCGGGCAACGCCGCCGGATCGCGGCTCGCCAGCAACGCCAGCTCGCACGTCACGATCGCCGACGTCCGCCGCGCCCCCGCCCCCGCCTCCAGCCAGGCGATCACCAGATCGGGCAGGATTTCGGCCGCGACCGGGTCCACCCCACGCACCCTTGCCGTCCAGTCCACCCGCTCCGCAGTCTTGACCGCAATTTCGCGCTCCAAGATCGCCGCCACCAGCGCCGCCCGGTCCCCGAACCGGTAACTGATCGCCCCCACCGACAGTCCCGCCTGCTGCGCGACCGTGCGCAGGCTCATCCCCGCCAGCCCCTGCTCCGCGATCACGGCCCGCGCCGCGTCCAGGATGGCGATGTTGCCGGCCGTCGCCCGGTCGGGTTTCACCGGATCGGTCATCGCAATCCCGCTCACCCCAGCCGCAGCCCGAGTTCCTGCATCAGTTGCCCGGCCTGCTCCTGCGAGATCGTCGCCCCGCGATACGCCGCCGCATCCTGCACCCGCAGCCCGCCCAGGTCCGCCCCGCGCAGGTCCGCCCCCGCAAACCGCGCCCCGTCCAGGTTTGCATCGCGCAGGCTGCATTCGTCGAAGACCGTCGACCGGAAATCGCACTTCCGGATGTCCGCCCGCGTCATGTCGACCCGCGCCAGGCGATGCCCCTTGAACGCCATCCCCGGCAGCTTCGCATCGATCAGCAGCGTCTCGTCGATCTCCAGGTCGATCGTCGCCGCCTTGGTCAGGTCCGCCCCCGTCAGCTTGCTCCCGCGGATCCGCGCCGACGTCAGCACCGCCCCGCGGAAATCCGCATTGTTGAAATCGCACGTCGCGATCGCCGCATCGCTCAGGTCCGCGCCGGTGAACGCCACCATCCGCCCGCGGCACCCGGTCCACGCCGTCCGCTCCAGCAACGCATGCTTCAGCACCGCCTCATGCAGCGTACAACGCTCGAACCGCGCCCTGCGCAGGTCGAACCCCTCCAGATCGATCCCGTCCAGATCGCACCCGACGAACGCCAGTGGCGCGCCCCGCCCGATCGCCTCGGCAATCTCGTCGCGCGACGGCTGCCCCCCCTCGAACATCACGAGCCTTAAGCCATCCGCTCGCGCGCGACCTTTTCCAGCACCGTCAGCGGCATCGCACCCATCGTCAGGATGCGGTGGAACGCCTTCGGATCCCACTTCGCGCCCGCCTTGCGCTTCGCCTCGTCGCGCAGCTTGACCCAGACCGTATGGCCGATCTTGTAACTGCACGCCTGCCCTGGCCAGACGGTGTAGCGATCGATCTCGCCCTGGCTCCGCCCGCGCGCGATCCCGGTCGTGGCGATCAGGTAATCGGTCGCCTTCTCGCGGCTCCACCGTTTGGCATGCATGCCGGAATCGACCACCAGCCGCGTCGCGCGGAACAGCAGCGACTGGAGGTACCCGACCTGCCCCAGCGGATCGCCGTCATACACGCCCATCTCGTCGGCCAGCTGCTCCGAATACAGCGCCCACCCTTCCGAATAGCCTGAGTAGAACCCGCGCCGCCGGATCAGCGGAATGTCCTCGCTCTCCAGCGCCGACATCACCTGCAGATGATGCCCCGGCACCGCCTCGTGATAGCTCAACGTCGCCAGCCCGAACTTCGGCCGATCGAACGTATCGCGCAGGTTGATGAAGTAGATCGCCGGCCGCGTCCCATCGAGCGACGCGGACTGGTAATAGCCACCCGGCGCACCCGCCTGGATCGCCTCCGGCACGCGCCGCACCTCGACCGGCGCACGCGGCAGCACCGCGAACTGCTCGGGCAACCGCTTGGTCATCGCCGTCACCACGCCGCGCAACTGTTCCAGCAACGCCTCGCGCCCCGGATCGGTGTTGGGAAACAGCTGGTCCGGCCGCTTGTTCAACGCGACCAGCCGATCGCCGACGCTCCCCTGGCTCATCCCCTGCGCCTTCAGAATGCCGTCGATCCGCGCGCCGATCTCGGCCACCTGCGCCAGGCCCAGTCGGTGGATCTCGTCCCCCGTGATCTCGGTCGTCGTCGCCGCGCTCACCGCGGCGGCATAATAAGCCGCTCCGTCGGGCAGCCGCCACACGCCCGCATCATGCGCCGCCCGCTTGCGCAGGTCCGCCACCAGCGCGCGCTGCCGGTCGAGCGCGGGGAACACCTGCTCCGTCATCAACCGGCGCACCGCTTCCGCCCGGTCACCGGGCAGGTTCGCCGCCTTCAGCTTCGCCGTCAGGTCCATCACCGGCCCGCTCGCTTCCGCCGCCTTGTCGCGCACCGCGCCCAGCTGCTTCAGCGTGGTGTCGAGGATATAGTCCGGCGCGAACACGCCCTTTGCCGCGTCCTGCCGCTGCCGCTCGGTCTCGGCATCGATCGCCCCGCCGAACGCCGCGACCCGCGCGACATAGGCGTCGGCATCCGCCGCGCTCTTCACCTGATGCTGGTTGGCCAGGAAATCCGGCACGTCGCGATACGCACCGGTCAGCTGCGTCAGCACATAAGGCGCATAGCGCCCCGCACTCGCCCCGAAATCATAGCGTTCGCCCGCAATCACCCGATCGAGGCTGTATGCGACCACGTCGTAATCGAGCTTCGCCTCGTCGCCCAGCGCCGTCCGCGGGATCGTGCGCAGCGCCTTCAGTTCGGACCGCGCCCGCGCGAACTGCCGCGCCTCGCCCGCACGCGACGCATCGCCCAGCTTCGACTTGAGCCCGGCCCGCGCGCCGGTATCGAGCCCGAGCGACGTCGCCTGCTCCGGACTGTCCTGCAACCGCGCATAGAAGAACCGGTCGAGCATCGCCTTCAGGTCGGCGTCGCGGCTCCCCACCGCGGCCGAGGCGACCCGCGGCAGCGCGACGGTGGCCGCAACGGCACTGGCGGAGGCAATGAATTGGCGGCGTCGCATGCACACTCCCGGAGGGTCGATGACAGGTCACCCGGCATGGGCTTCGCAGGACGATGACCCGTACGACCCGCTTTGTCCATGAACCGCGTCCGCCCATGTTTGCAATTGCTTGCGCGGATGCGGTCTTTTGCCCGATGCTCGCGCCATGCTCTTGACCCTGCTCCTCGCCGCGGCCGCGCCCGCCACCCCGATCTCCGCCGACCGGATCCGCGCCGACGTCCGCACGCTCTCGTCCGACGCCTTCGCCGGCCGCGGCCCGGGCGAGATCGGCGAGGCGCGCACCATCGCATTCCTCGCCGAGGCCTTCGCCGCCATGGGCCTCAAGCCCGCCGGCCCGAACGGCAGCTGGCACCAGGATGTCCCGCTCGTCCGGATCGACCGCCTGCCCGGCGCGACGATGACGCTAAAGACCGCCGGCGGCACCACCCCACTGTTCCCCGGCCGCGACGCCACGCTCTCGCTCCGCAACACAGGCCACACCGCGCTCGTCGACGTGCCCGTCGTCTTCGCGGGCTACGGCATCGTCGATGCGGCCCTGGGATGGGATGCCTATGCCGGCGTCGACATGCGCGGCAAGATCGCGCTCGTCCTCGCCAACGATCCGGATTTCGAGGCCGGCCGCGACCTTGGTTTCGAAGGGCGCCGCATGGCCTATGCCGGCCGCGTCGGCATGAAGTTCGAGGCCGCGGCAAAGGCCGGGGCCACCGGCGTCTTGGTGATCCACGAAGATGCCGCCGCCAGCTACCCCTTCCTCCAGGTCGCGAGCGGCGACGCGCTCCCCGCCTTCGCCCCCGCGCCGATGTCCCCCTCCCCGCTCAAACTTAGCGGCTGGCTGCGCGGCGACGTCGCCGCCCGGCTGCTCGCCGCGCAACGCCTCGATCTTGCCAGGCTGAAACAGCGCGCCCGCAACCCCGCCTTCCGCGCTTTTGCACTTGGTGACACGCGCTTCTCCGCCGACGGCAGCGTCCGCACGACACCCGTCACCAGCCACAATGTCGTCGCCCGCCTGCCCGGCGCGACCCGCCCGGACGAAGCCGTACTCTACGGCGCGCACTGGGATGCGAACGGCACCAACGGCCCCGACGCGACCGGCGACGGAATCCGCAACGGCGCGATCGACAACGCCACCGGCACCGCCGAACTGCTCGAGGTCGCCCGCGCCTTCGCCAAGGGCAACCGCCCGGCTCGCACCGTCATCTTCGCCGCCTGGACCGCGGAGGAGAAAGGCCTGCTGGGCGCGGAATATTACGCCGCCCACCCGCTCCACCCGCTGGCCAGGACCGCCGCCGTCATCAACCTCGACCCGCACGTCGCGCCGCCTGCCGCGCGCAACATCGAACTGGTCGGCAGCGGCCGCACCACGCTCGAAAACAGCTTCACGGCGGTCGCCAAGGACCAGGGCCTGCGCGTCGACGACGAGCCCAACCCGGAGGCCGGCTGGTATTTCCGCTCCGACCATTTCGCCTTCGCACGCCGCGGCGTACCCGCACTCTCGTTCCGCGCGGGGCGCGATCTCGTGCAAGGCGGGGTCCCGGCCGGCAACGCAATCGTCGGCCCCTACAACCAGCTCCGCTATCATCAGCCCAACGACGCGTTCGACCCGGCCTGGACCTTCGCCGGAACCGCGCAGGAGGCGTCGGTCGCGCTCACGCTTGGCCAGCGCATCGCCAACACCACCGACTGGCCCGGCTGGAAACCCGGCAACAGCTACGCCGCGATCCGCGCCGAAACCGACGCCGAGCGCAAGTGAGGCGTCAGTACATCCCGAGCGGAACCGGCCCGGCCGGCTGCGGAAACGCCTGATCCAAGCGGCCGATCGTCTCGCGGTCCAGCACCAGATCCAGCGCGGCCCGGTTCTCCGCGACATGCGCCACCGTGCCGGCCTTCGGGATCGAGATCACGTCATCGCGCAGTAGCGTCTACGCCAGCGCGACCTGCGCCGGCGTCGCATCCAGATCGCGCGCGATCTCGCCCAGCGCCGCGTTCCGCGCCAGCCGCCCCTGCTCGACCGGCTATACGCCATCGTCGCCATCCCGCGCGCCGCCAGCCACGGCAACAGGTCATGCTCCGGTCCGCGCCGCGTCAGATTGTAGAGAATCTGGTCGGTCGCACACCCCTCCCCGCCGGCTTCGACCAGCTCGACCATGTCGTCGGTATCGAGGTTGCTCACCCCCCACCGCGCGATCAGCCCCGTCTCCCGCAACCGCTCCATCGCCTCCACCGTCTCGGCCAACGGGACGGAGCCCCGCCAGTGCAACAGGTACAGGTCGAACCGGTCGGTCCCGAGCCGCTTCAAACTCGCCTCGCAGGCTGCGCGCAACCGCCCGCGCGACGCGTTCTGCGGATACGCCTTGCCGACCACGAACAACCCTTCGCGCATCCCCGCAATCGCCTCGCCGACCAGCGTCTCCGACGCCCCGTCCGCGTACATTTCGGCGGTATCGATCAGCGTGAGTCCGCAGTCGATCCCGGCCCGCAACGCCGCGATCTCCTGCGGCCGGCGGCGCGCATCCTCCGCCATCATCCACGTTCCCTGCCCCAGTGCAGGGACCCGCGTGCCGTCCGGCAAAGCCACCGTCTTCATGCGACCGTCCCCGTCACCACGACCAGCGGATCACCCGCCCGCCCGTCCGCCAACACGACCTGCTCGGACGCCGAGAATCCCCCGCGCGCCATGTACAGCGCGATCAGCTCCGCCTGCCCGCCCATGTCGAGCGCCTGCCAGATCCGCACCGCCTTCGTCGGGAAACAGCGGTTCGAAAAACTGACCACGAACCGCCCGCCCGGCCGCAACACGCGTCGCACCTCGCTGAACACCGCCACCGGCTGCTGCAGATACTGCACCCCAACGCAGCACAGCGCCCCATCCACGCTCGCATCTTCCAGCGGCAACACCGGCGCAGCGTTCAGGTCCGCCACGAACCACCGGTCGAGCCGCGGGTTCGCCGCCAGCTCCACCGCGTTCATGCCGTGCCCGATCACCTCCTCGATCGGCAAATCATCCGGCAAATGGCTGACCCAGCTCGACATCAGATCCAGGACCACCCCGCCCGACGGCAGCGTGGCGCCATAATAAGCAAACAACGCCGCGACGGCCTGCTCGTCGATATGCGTCACCAACCGCGGCGGCGCATAGAAAGCCAGGTCGTCGCCTCTATCCTGCTTCTCGAACGCCCCCGCCGGCAGATCGCCCGCCAGGTCGCTCACGAGAAACCGACCACCGCATGCGGCACATAAGGCTCCTCGAGCCGCGCGATCTCACTCTCGGTCAGGCCGATCTCCAGCGCCGCCAGCGCGTCGTCCAGATGCGAGATCTTCGATGCCCCCACGATCGGCGCCGACACCTCCGGCTTAGCCAGCACCCACGCCAGCGCGATCTGCGCACGCGGCACGCCCCGCTCGCCCGCGATCTCCGCCACCCGCTCCACCACGCGGCGATCCGCATCGGCGGTCTGCTGGTACAGCGTCTGGCCGAACTCGTCGGTCTCGGACCGGCTCGTCTCCGCATCCCAGTCGCGCGTCAGCCGCCCGCGCGCCAGCGGACTCCACGGGATCACGCCGATCCCCTCCGCCGCGCACAGCGGCAGCATTTCGCGCTCCTCCTCGCGGTACAGCAGATTCAGATAATCCTGCATCGTCGAAAACCGCGTCCAGCCATTGGCGTCCGCGGTGTGCAACATCGTCGCGAACTGCCATGCGAACATCGACGACGCGCCGATATGCAGCGCCTTGCCCGCCTTCACGACGTCGTGCAGCGCCTCCAGCGTCTCCTCGATCGGCACTTCCGGGTCGAACCGGTGAATCTGGTACAGGTCGACATGGTCGGTCCCGAGCCGCGTCAGGCTGGCGTCGATTGCCGCCATGATCGCCTTGCGGCTCAGCCCCGCGCCGTTCGGCCCCGGCCGCATCCGGCCATGCACCTTGGTCGCGATTACCACCTCGTCGCGGCGCGTATACTCCTTCAGCGCGCGCCCGACGATCTCCTCCGACGTCCCGTCCGAATACACATTGGCGGTGTCGAAGAAGTTGATCCCCGCCTCCACCGCACGCTTCAGGATCGGCCGGCTCGCCGCCTCGTCCAGTGTCCACGCATGGTTGCCGCGCGCCGGCACCCCGAACGTCATGCAGCCGAGGCACAGCCGCGACACGTCGAGCCCGGTCGCGCCAAGTTTCACATAGTCCATGTCAGTCTCCGTCATCGCACGTGCCTGGGGTAACGGCCCGCGACGCCGTCATGATCCGACCCGATCGAACGGACCGCCACGTGCCGGCAAAACGATCGCGGTCTCGCCCGCGCAACCGCCACCTTCCGCGCCGGCGAGTTTGATTATTTCAGCACGGATGTCCCGCCCGACCGCGGGTCGCAGACGGTCCCCACCCGCGGCCGCTACTGAACCGGACTGCTGGACGCCGCGACGAGATCCAGTTTCGCCTTCCACGGATCGGGCTCGCCGCGCGGGCTGCCGTCCGCCGCGAAATCCATCAGGAAATCGTTGGCCGGCGTGTAGGGCGTCCAGCGCGCTGGCGTGCCGCCGTTCGGATCGCCCGCTTTCGCGAAATTGCCGACATAGCGGTTAATCGTCCGCGCCATCGCCGCATCCCTGGGCGTCAGCGCCGCGCCATATTTCGCCTGTACCGTGTCGAAGAAGAACGGGATGTCGCTGGCATGCGTCGCACCGCCCGGCTGCGTCGCGCACGCTGTCCGCGACATAGGAGAAGCGGTAATAATAAGCCGGCTGCCCGGCCCGCGCGACCATGCCCGCGACATAGCGCGCCGGCTCCGTCATGCCGCGGTCCGCCGCCGCCGCCGCGCCGAATGTCGCGAACAGCGCGTCCTTTGTCGGCGCCCCGCCGAACCCGATGTCCGCGCTCGTCGTCCCGATCATCACCGGCACGGGCGCCTGCCGACCCGCCTCCAGCAGCGACTGCGGCGTGCCGGTCACGATCGTGCCGTCCTCGATCGGCCCGCCGACATAGGTCTGCAGACCGCCCGGCGGCACGAACAGCTGCATCATGCTCAAGCCCTGCAACACCTGGTCCGCCGACAGCGCGCGCAGCTTGCGCAGCGCGTCCGGCCCGGTCCCGTCGACCCCAACCGACTTCGCGAAATTCAGCCCGATCGTCTCCGCCGACGGCACCTGCGGCTGATCGACGCTGATCTTGCGCGCGGGCAGCAACGGCGCGCGCCCGCCGCCCGACATCACCACCACCCGGTTGAACAACCCGCGCGTCACGGGCGACGTCAGCACGTTGATCGCCGATCCGCCGCCCGCACTCTCGCCGATCACCGTCACATTGCCCGCATCGCCGCCGAAGCTGGCGGCATTGCGCTTCACCCACTGCAACGCGGCGACCTGGTCCATATACGCATAGTTGCCCAGCATCCCCTCGCGCGCCGCGGTCAGCGCGGGGTGCGCGAAGAAGCCGAACCGCCCCAGCCGGTAGTTGAAACTGACGAACATGATGCCCTGCTCGGCGAACTTCGCCCCGCTATAGACCGCGGGCGACGATCCGCCGTTCACGAACCCCCCGCCATAGATCCACACCATCACGGGCAGCTTCGCATTCGCAGGCGCACCGACCGGCCGCCACACGTTCATCACCAGGCAGTCCTCGGACGGCTCGGTGCCCAGCGGCGCGGCGTCGCTTGGAAACGGTTTCTGCATGCAGTCATGGCCGTAGTCGGTCGTCAGCTTCACGCCGGACCAGCGGATCGGCTGCGGCGCCCGCCAGCGATTCTCGCCGATCGGCGGCTTGGCGAACGGAATGCCCTTCCACGCGAGCACATCACCCTCCACCGCGCCGCGGATTCGCCCGGACTCGATCGTCACCTCGGTCGGCGCCGTTTGCGCGGCCACCATCACGGGAACGGCGGCGCAGGCAAGCAACGCGGCGTAGCGGATCATCTTCATCATGCGTCCCGGCATTTGAGTGGGTTTAGGACAACGGTATCGACCCTCCGCGCCGCCAACACAATTCGGGACGAGGCTTCGGCCCCCCATCCGCCGAACCGTCGGAAAGTGACATATTCGTGTCGCACACCGTTCGTACCGCAGGCGCTCGGTCACATCGACGACCGGGTGACGGGGAATGATCAGGTGGGCACAATCACGACAAACCAGCTGCGAGGCCGCGGCAAATCCCGGCGTGTCCGGACCGGCCTATCACTCGCCTGCCTACTGGCCGCCGCGCTTCCCACCCTCGCACCCGCGCAGGTCCGTCCCGCTGCGCCGGCCAAGGCGCGCAACGTTATCCTGTTCCTCGGCGACGCGGGCGGCGTATCGACGATCAGCGCGGCCGGCATCCTCGCCAACGACCGCCCACAGTCGCTGTTCATTCAGTCGATGCCGCACGTCGCACTCTCCGACACCTCGTCGCTCAACCGCTGGGTGACGGACTCCGGCGCAGGGATGACCGCGATCATGACCGGTCACAAGACGAACAGCGCGATGGTCTCCGCCATCCCCGCGGCGTCCGGCGACGGCGTCACCCCCGTCAAGACGCTCCTCGAATATGCCGAGCAGCAGGGCCGCTCGACCGGCGTCGTCACCAACATGAAGATCTGGGATGCCACCCCCGCGGCCTGTTACGCCCATGTCGGCGCGCGCAAGGACAAGGACGAGATCTTCCGCCAGATGCTCGCCCCGCGGTTCGGCGACGGCGTCGATATCCTGGTCGGCAAGGGGATGGCCGACGCCACCGCATCTTTCGCCGCCCGCGGCACGACCGCGCCACAGGCGTTCGCCAAGGCCGGCTACCGGTTCGGCGACGACCCCGCGCTCCTGGCGGAGCCCGGCCGCGCCGCCATCCTGCGCGACACGGACTTCGCGCCGCTCCCCGCGGTCGAGGCGACGGTGAAGCAGCTGGCCCGCAACCCCAAGGGCTATTTCCTGATGGTGGAATGGGACATGCACACCGACGATTCGAAGGCCGGCCTGCGCCACGTCATCGAAATGGACGACATGATCCGCCGGATCAAAGCGGTCGCCGGCGACGATACGCTGATCCTGTTCACCGCGGACCACAGCTTTGCCCTGCGCATGGGCGGCGGCGAACGCGGCAAGCCACTCGCCGCGCAATATGCCGCCGAGGCCGCCAGGCCCGGCGTCACCGACGCGACCAACAAGGTCATCAGCGTACAGGACGGCCACACCGGCGAGGAGGTGATCGTCGCCGCCTCAGGTCCCGGCGCCGAGGCGGTCCACGGCTTCATGCCCAACACCCGCCTGTTCGGCATCATGATGACCGCGCTCGGCTTCAAGCCGGACGCCTGACCCGAAACGCCGGGCGGGCGTTAGCGCTCCCGGATGAACTTGATCATGTGCAGGCGGTTACCGGTTGCCAACCCACGGAGGTTGGTACAGATTTGCGACCGCTACCACGCGTCAGCCGATCTAACACGCACCCTCCGGGCGCGCTCCGGACCGGCTCGACGGCGGGTCGGCATCGACAAACGCCGGAACCATATCGGCGTCGTGAACAGGGGAGATGCGTGTGTCGAAGAGGCTCTTGAGTGGTTTGCTCGCGTCCGTCGGCCTGATGGCCGGCACCGGCATCGTCCACGCCGGTCCGCTGACCGTCACCCCGGCCGAAACGCTCGAGACGCAGGGCCTCACCGTCATCCTCGACCAGAACCCGTTCAGCCCGATCTTCTTCGATGAAAAGAACGCCGGCATCCAGATCGTCCTGCACGGCGATCGGATCGCCACCGACGGTGCGGTCCGGCTCGACCGGACCCCGGAACAATGGGCCCCCGTCCCCGCCTTCGTCAGCCGCACGCGCGGGACCGAGCCCAACCAGATCGTCGTCCGTTCCGCCTACAAGGACGTCAATCTCAACTATGTCGTCAAGGTGACCGCGGAGGGTGAAGGCTTCCGCATCGCGGTCGATCTCGACCAGCCGCTGCCCGCCGCCCTCGCCGGCAAGGCGGGCTTCAACCTCGATTTCCTGCCGACCGCTTATTTCGGCAAGAGCTATCTGATGGACACGGCCCCCGGCCTGTTCCCGCGCCACCCCACCGGCCCGATGGCCAAGGACGGGTCCGGCGATCCGCTGCCGCTCGCGTCGAACGGCAAATCGCTGACGCTCGCGCCCGAGGACCCCGTCACCCGCGTCACGATCACCTCCGACAACGCGCCGCTGTCGCTCTACGACGCGCGCAACCGCGCGCAGAATGGCTGGTTCGTCGTCCGCTCGCTGATCCCGGCGGGTGCGAAGGAGAACGCGATCGTCTGGCATGTTCGCCCGAATGTCGTGAAGAACTGGGTCCGCCCGCCGGTCGTCTCGTTCAACCAGGCCGGCTATACCCCCGGCCGCCGCAAGATCGCGCTGATCGAACTCGACCCGAACTTCAAGGGTCCGGGCGAAGCGGAACTGGTCAAGCTGACCGCCGACGGCCGGAAGCAGCCCGTGTTCCGCGCCAAGACCCAGTCACGCGGCCGCTGGACGCGCTACGACTATGCCGCGTTCGACTTCTCGTCCGTGCGTGAACCCGGCGTCTACGCCATCTCCTACGCGGGTGCGACGACCAACCCGTTCCGCATTTCGCCCGACGCCTATGGCCGCATCTGGCAGACCTCACTCGACACGTTCATTGCCGGGCAGATGGACCATGTCGGCATCCGCGAACAACATCGCGTCTGGTCCGCCCCCTCCCACCTCGACGACGCGCGTCAGGCCCCGCCGAACATCACCCACTTCGACGGCTACAAGATGGGCGCTAGTCTCGACTCCCCGTTCAAGGCGGGCCAGCACATCCCCGGCCTCGCGGTCGGCGGGTTCCAGGACGCGGGCGACTACGACATCCAGACCCCGGAAAACGCCTCGGTCGTGCGCGATCTCGTCTGGGCGCGCGAATTGTTCGGACTCGACTGGGACGAAACCAGCGTCGACGAAGCCGCCCGCGCGGTCGAGATCCGCAAACCAGACGGCGTCGAGGATGCCGTCCAGCAGATCCGCCACGGCACGCTTCAGCTGCTCGCGCAATACAAGGTGTTCGGCCACGCCATCGTCGGCATCGTCGATCCGGCACTCCGCCAATATGCCCATCTCGGCGACGGCGGGTCGCAGACCGACAACCTCACGTACGACCCACGCCTGAAAGCAACCGAGAAGAAGCTCGCCACGTCCGGCGCGCAGGACGATCGCTGGGCATTCACCACCGACCTGCCGGCCAACAACCTGATCGTCGCGGGCGCGCTCGCGGGGTCCAGCCGTGCGCTCCAGGCAAGCGACCCGACGATGGCGGCCGAGGCACTCGCCGCCGCCAAGGCGCTCTGGACCAAGCAGCAGCGCGGCACCGCGCAGGCCGGCGACGGTCGCGACGACTCCTCCTCGCGCCGCTCGCCCGACGCGGCCAACGTGTCGGCCACGATCGAACTGTTGATCACCACCAAGGGCGACAAGCTCTACGCCGATCGCCTCCGCCAGCTGATGCCGGTGATCCAGCAAAACTTCCAGTGGCTCGGCGGTCCCGCGGTCCGCGCGATCCCTTTCATGGATGCAGGCTACCGCGCGCAGCTCGAACCGCTGGTCCGCGCGATGATAGCCAAGGTCGATCAGGACATGACGAAGAACCCGTTCGGCGTTCCGATCAGCGACGGCGCATGGGCGGGATCGAACCAGGTCGCCAGCTTCGGCACGACGATGTACCTACTGCACAAGGCGTTCCCGGTGATCGTCGGCACGGACCATACGCTCAACGCGATCGACTATGTCCTCGGGCGCCACCCCGCCAACAACCTGTCGCTCGTGTCTACGGTCGGCACCCAGTCGAAACTGATCGGCTACGGCCACAACCGCGCGGACTACAGCTTCATTCCGGGCGGCATGGTGCCCGGCGTGCTGATCGTCAAACCGGACTTCCCCGAACTGAAGACCGACTGGCCGTTCCTGTGGTTCGAAAACGAATACACGGTCAGCACCACCTCCGCCTACATCCTCGCCGCCCGCGCCGCGATGGCCGTCACGGCGGAGACGCCGTAAGGCGGCGGGGAGGGTGGAACCGAAACCGGATCCACCCTCCCTCGTTCGTGCTGAGTAGAGGCCGAGTAGTGCCCTCGGCGCGTATCGAGGGCTCGTATCAAAGCAAAAGGCGCGCCCTTCGATACGAGCCCCCGCCCCCCAAACCGCCCGTCCCGACCGCAGTCGGAAACCCTTCGAGCGCAGCCGAGAAGCCAACAGCCCCTCACCCCTAACGCTTAATGATCATCCCCCAGTCTCGACTACCTGAACGCCCGCCTCGCGACACACCCCGCGCAACGCATCCGGCAACCGGTCCGTCACCAGCCAGTCGATCTCCTCAAGGCTGCCGATCCGCACCGGCGCCGGCCGGTCGAACTTCGACGAGTCCACCGCCAGGATCACCTTGCGCGCATTCTGTATGATCGTGCGCGACACATGCACCTCGTCTACGTCGAAATCGAGAAAGTCGCCGTCCGCCGCGATCGCCGACGCACCGATCAGTGCGATGTCGACCTTGAACCCGCGGATGAAATCCATCGCGATCGCCCCCACCACCGCCCGGTCGCTTGGCCGCACGCGCCCGCCTGCGGCGATCACCTCGATCCCCGGCCGATCCGCTAGGATGTCCACGACGTTCAGGTTGTTGGTGATCACCATCAGCCGGCGTCGATCGACGAGGTGCCGCGCGATCGCCTCCGTCGTCGTCCCGATGTTGATGAACAGGCTCCCCCCGTCCCCGACCAGCGCGGCGGCGGCCGCCCCGATCGCCGACTTCGCGGCCGCCGCGATCTCGCGCCGCTCAGCATAGGCCAGCGTGTTCGTGCCCGACATCGCCATCGCACCGCCATGGACGCGGGTGATCAGCGCACGCCGCTCGAGCTGCGTCAGGTCCTTGCGGATCGTCTGCGGCGTGACACCCAAAGTCGTGGCGAGCGCCTCCACCGAAACGCTGCCCGCCCCTTCCGTGATCGCGACGATCCGCGCGTGACGCGCCACGACCTCCACGGCCCCCGTCTCGATCATGCCGCGACGGCGGACCGCTGGCCCAAATACGCGTCCAGCCGCTCCGCCGTCCCGGTCGGCACATGCAGTCCCAGCTTGCTCCGCCGCCAGAGAATATCCTCCACCGTCCGCGCCCATTCGTTCGCGACGAGGTAGTCGACCTCCGCCACGTGCAGCCCACCGCCCAGATCGTCGCCGAGGTCCGCGACGCTGCGTGCCTCCCCCAGGATCGCACTCACCCGCGTTCCGTACGCCCGCGCCAGCCGCCGCAGCAGGGCCAACGGGATGGCCGGATACCGCACCTCCACCCCGCCCAGGAACCGCTCGAAATCCGCATCCGGCATGTCCCCGCCAGGCAATGCCGCCCCCGCGGTCCAGGCCTGCCCGGCATTCTGCAGGAACGGCGCCAGCTCCCGCATTGCATGCTCGGCCAACTTGCGGTACGTCGTGATCTTGCCGCCGAAGATGCTCAGCATCGGCGCGCGATCCTCGCCCGCATCGACGTCCAGCACATAGTCGCGCGTCACCGCCGACGCGTTCGCCGACTTGTCGTCGTAAAGCGGCCGGATCCCGGAATAGCTCCACGCGATGTCCGCCTCCGTCACCGGCCGCGCGAAATAACGCGCAATCGTATCGAGCAGATACTTCGTCTCGCCCGCACCGATCTCTGCCTTGCCGGGCGCCTCGCCCCACGCCTCGTCCGTCGTGCCGACCAGCGTGAACTTCCCCTCATACGGGATCGCGAACACGATCCGCCGGTCGTCGTTCTGAAGCATGAACGCATGGTCGCCGTCGTAAAGCTGCGGCACCACGATATGGCTTCCCTTCACCAACCGCACGCCGCGGTCGTTGCGGCAGCCGCTCGTCCGGCCGAGCACGTCGGCCACCCATGGCCCCGCCGCATTCACCAGCACGCGCGCTTCGATCTGCCGCGTCAGCCCGTCCGCATCGGTGACGTCCGCGGTCCAGCCGGTCGCCGACCTTTGCGCCCCCGTCAGCCGCGCCCGCGTCCGGATCGTCGCGCCCCGCTCCGCCGCATCCAGCGCGTTGAGCGCGACCAGCCGACTGTCCTCCACCCAGCAATCCGAATAGACGAACGCCTTGCCGCCACGCGGCGACAGCCCCGCCCCGAACGGCGAGCTTGCCAGCTTCACCGTCTCGGTCCCCGGCAACTTCTCCCGCCCGCCCAGATGATCGTACAGGAACAGCCCGAGCCGCACGATCCACGCCGGCCGCGGCGACTGGTTCTGCGGCAGGACAAACCGCAGCGGCCAGATGATATGCGGCGCCATGCCCCACAATCGCTCGCGTTCGATCAGCGCCTCGCGCACCAGCCGGAACTCGTAATATTCCAGGTAGCGCAGCCCGCCATGGATCAGCTTGGTCGATGCCGACGACGTATGGCTCGCCAGATCGTCCTGCTCGACCAGCAGCACCGACAACCCGCGCCCCGCCGCATCGCGCGCGATTCCCGTGCCGTTGATACCCCCGCCGACGATCAGCAGGTCCACGGGTCCGCTCGGCCACTGGTCCATCGCGCTCAGTCCTGTCATTTAATTGCCTCGGCTCGTAGCACCAACGCGCAGCGAACGAAACAGTTGACGTTCATTCGAAACCGGTCGAACCTTCGTCCGAAAGCAGAAGGCGGAGAGGAACCCATGGCCAAGACGCACATCCTGGTCATCGATCAGGGCACCACATCGACGCGCAGCATCGTGTTCGACGGTGCCGCCCGCCGCATCGCGATCGCGCAGGCCGAATTTCAGCAGCATTATCCCGAACCCGGCTGGGTCGAACATGACCCGGAGGACATCTGGCGCGATGCGGTCGCCACTGCGCGCGACGCGCTCGCGCGCAGCGGGATCGCCGCGGCCGACGTCGCGGCGATCGGCATCACCAACCAGCGTGAAACCGCGGTGGTGTGGGACCGCGCGACCGGCGTGCCGATCCACCGCGCGATCGTCTGGCAGGACCGCCGCGGTGCCGCGCGTTGCCAGGAACTGCGCGCGGACGGCGCGGAGGACCTCGTCCGCGCCCGCACCGGCCTCGTCATCGACCCCTATTTTTCCGCAACCAAGATCGCCTGGATCCTCGACAATGTCGCCGGTGCCCGCGCGCGGGCCGAGCGCGGCGAACTGGCGTTTGGGACGATCGACAGCTTCCTGCTCTGGCGGCTGACCGGCGGCCAAGTCCACGCGACCGACGTCACCAACGCCTCGCGCACGATGCTCTACGATATCCATGAGCAGGCCTGGGACGCCGAACTGTGCCGCCTGCTCCGCGTGCCGGCGTCGATGCTGCCCGCGGTCCACGACAACGCGCATCTCTACGGCACGACCACGCCCGACCTGTTCGGCGCCGCGATCCCGGTCGCGGGCATTGCGGGCGATCAGCAGGCGGCGCTGTTCGGCCAGGCCTGCTTCGCGCCCGGTACCGCCAAATCGACCTACGGCACCGGCTGCTTCATGCTGCTCAACACGGGGGAGAAGGCCGTAGCGTCCGAACACCGGCTGCTCACCACCCCGGCCTACCGGATCGACGGCCGGATCGTCTACGCGCTGGAAGGGTCGATCTTCGTCGCCGGCGCGGCGGTCAAATGGCTGCGTGACGGGATCGGCGTCATCACCCACGCCAGCCAGACGGACGATCTCGCCACCCGCGTGCCGGACAATCACGGCGTCTACATGGTCCCGGCCTTCGCCGGCCTCGGCGCGCCGCATTGGGACGCCGACGCGCGCGGCGCGATCTACGGCCTGACGCTCGGCGCCGGGGCCGGCCACCTCGCCCGCGCCGCGCTGGAGGCGGTCGCGTTCCAGACGATGGACCTGATCGATGCTATGGCCGCGGACGGCGGCGGCCGCCCGGCCATGCTGCGCGTCGACGGCGGGATGGCGGCCAACGACTGGCTCTGTCGCTTCCTGGCGGACATGATCGACACGCCCGTGGAACGACCGGCCGATCTGGAGACCACGGCACGCGGCGCGGCCTTCCATGCGGGCCTCGCGACCGGCGTCTGGTCGGGGCTCGACCAGCTGTCGCAACTCTGGTCGCAGGACCGTTGTTTCGAACCGTCGATGTCCGATACGGTCCGCGCTCCGCTCGCTGCGGGGTGGCACGACGCCGTAAAACGCACGCTCAGCACGCCCCTCTGACCCCCTCCCCGCCACCCCGATCGGCGGCGGGAGGGGTGGAACGACTAGAACTTCACGCCGACTTCCATGCCGTAGAAGCGCGGTTCGCCCGCAATATAGGTCGGCACGCCGAGGCCACCGCCCGTATTGCCCGCATCGATCAGATACTTCTTGTCGGTCAGGTTCCGCGCGAACCCGCTGAGCGTCCAGCGTGCGCCCGGCCCCTCGATACCCGCCCGCACGTTCACCAGCGTATACTGGTCCGTCGAAATCGCCTCGTTATTCGGCAGTTCGAAGAACACCTTGCTCTGGTAAGTCACCGACGGCGTCGCGAACAGCGTCAGCGACCCCGCAGGCACGCGCATCGTCACGCCACCGGCCGCCTCATATTTCGGCTGCAGCCGGAACCGGTCGCCCGAGAACGCGCCGAACCGCGTATCCTTGTCGATCCCGCCATCGATATAGCCGAAGTTCCCGAACACGGTCAGGAACGACGCCAGCCGCACCGTCGCGTCGGCCTCGAACCCCAGATTCTGCGCGGTGCCCGCGCTCTGCGTCGTCGTGACGCCGGCGTTCGTCACCGAAACCTGGAAGTCGTCATACTTTTGCAGGTACACCGCTGCCGATGCCGTGACCGGGCCGACCGACCCCTTCACGCCGGCTTCGTAATTCCAGACCGTCTCCTCCCCGACCGGCTGAAGCCGTGGGCTCACAGTCGTCCCGACCGTGACCGCATCGAGCTGCACCACCGGCGAACGGCGCCCCTTGGCGACCGTGGCATAGGCGTTCACGCTGTCGGTCAGGCGGTAGAGGATGTTGAACCGCGGCAGCACCGCCGCGAACGAATCCTCCGCGCGGTACGTCACGCCGTTCGTGTTGCTCGTCCCCAGCAGACTGGCCCGCGCGATCGTCGAGTTCGGCGCCACGCTAGAATAACCGCTGCGGCGCTTCTCGATCAGCACGCGCGCACCGGCGGTCAGCTCCAGCGCGGGCGTCGGAATATAGGTCACGTCGCCGAACGCGGAATAGGTGTCGTTCCGCCCGCTGTTCTGGAACGTCGAGGAGTAAGGGGCGGTGGTCAGCGCCCCGCCGGTCAGGACCGACGTCGCCCGCGTCGCAGGGATCGTCCCCGCCGCGGTCACACAACCAGTGCCGGTCGGAATACCCGCCGCGTTCAGGATGTTGCGCACGCCGGCGAAAAGTGGGTTTACCGAACAGGCCAGATACGTGCCCTCCTCGGTCGAGAACGGCACGCGCTGGAAACCCTTTTCAAAGAACGCATTCGCCCCGACGAACGCGCGCCAATGGTCATCGGTGTAGGACAGCCGCGTCTCGTGGCTATACTGCTTGCCGCGCGCTTCTTCCGCGAATTCCAAGTAGAACACGCTCGCGCCGTCGGCATCGAACACTTCGTTTGCGTTGAATTCGCGGTACCCGTTGACCGTGGTCAGCGTCACGCCGTCGCCCACGTCCCACGCGAGCGTGAAGTTCGCATCATATACGTTGCGCTTCAGCCCGAGCCGGCGCGCGCCCAGCACGCTCTCGCTGTACGGCGAACCGGACAGTTCGGCCGGTCCGTAATCGTCGAACGGCTTGCCGCCGAACCCGCCGGTGGGCGCGAACGCGCGCGATTTGAACGCGGTGCCTGGGTTACGCTGCCCGTCATAGGTTAGCACGAGGTCGGCGGTGACCGCATCGGACGGCCGGTAGCGCAACGAAGCACGTACGCCGCGCTGGTCCTGCCCGTTCAGGTCGCGCTGGTCGACCTGCCCCTGGTTCTGGTTCGGGACATCTGGATCGCCCGCGATGTTCCGCACATACCCGCGACGCTTCTTGTACGCGAAGGCAATCCGCCCGGCGATCATATCGTTGCCGGCGTTCAGGTAACCAGACGCCAGATACCGATTGAAATTGCCGTAGCCACCCGACAGCGCACCGGAGAAACCCGGTTCCGGCTTAGCGGAAATGATGCTGATCGCGCCGATCGCGGCCGCGGTGCCGAACAGCGTCGCCTGCGGCCCCTTCACCACCTCGACCCGCTCCAGGTCGTACAGGTCCTGATACGCCCCGCGCGACCGGCTGATATCGACACCGTTATAGTAGAGCGTCACGCGCGCGCCCTGCTGCGACGATCCGTTGTCCGACGTGATGCCGCGGATGACGAAGCCCGGATTGTTGGCGCTTTGCTCCTGGATGGTCAGGCCGGGGACATAGGCCGCCAGCTCGTCGAGCTCGGACACGCCGATCGCGCGCATCGTCTCGCCGGTCAGTGCGGTGACGGTCAGCGGCACGTCGGCGATCTTCTGCTCCGTCTTCTGCGCGGTGACGACGATATCGCCGAACGCCGCATCCTCGGCACCGTCGGTGGGCGCCGCAACAGCTTGCGCGAACAAGGTCGACGGCGTCCAGGCAAGCATGATGGCCAGCGCAAAGCGTGAAACAGACACAATATTTCCCCCATGTAATATCGTCGCGCTAGGGTTACCGGATGGCGTTCGCATGACGGGCCGGGGTCGGCGGCATGACGGCGCGGTGACGAAACGGTTACGACGGCTGCAACCATAACGTCGCATACGCCACCTATCGCGCGGTGATCCCAGACACAGGAATGACCGCATGACCGTCGACCGCCGCACCGCGTTGAGCCTGATCGGCGTGGGAACCACGCTCGCCGCACCGGGCGTCGCAACCGCCGCCGCCTCGTCCGCCGTCACCTTCGTCCACGGCGTCGCGAGCGGTGATCCAACCACCGGCGGCGCGATCCTCTGGACGCGGGCCACCCCGTCCGTCGCGGGCCACGCCGGCGACATCCCGGTCGTCTGGACCGTCACGGACGGTGAAGGTGCTGCCCCAGTCGCGACCGGCCGCGCCGTTGCCCGCGCCGCGCGCGACTTCACGGTCAAGGTCGAGCCGAAGGGCCTGAAGCCCGGCCACGAATACAGCTTTTTCTTCACCGCGGCCGACGGCACGAAATCCCCGGTCGGCCGCTTCCGCACTCTGCCGGTCGGCGCGGTGCAGGACGCAGTGCTCGCGGTCGTCTCGTGCAGCCTCTACAATGGCGGCCTGTTCAATGCCTATGACGCGATCGCCCAAGCGCCGCGCGTCGACGCGGTCGTGCATCTCGGCGACTATATCTACGAATATGGCATCGACGGTTATGGCGGCGAAATCGGCAAGCGCCTCGGCCGCACACTCGATCCGACGCACGAGATCGTGACGCTCGACGATTATCGCCGCCGCCACGCTTGGTACAAGAAGGACGTCGATCTGCAGGCCGCGCACGCCCGGGCCGCATTCATCTGCGTCTGGGACGATCACGAAACCGCCAACGACAGCTGGATCGGCGGCGCGGAAAACCACCAGCCGAACGAAGGCGACTGGGGCAAGCGCAAGGCCGCCGCGATGCAGGCCTATTTCGAATGGATGCCGATCCGCGATCCGATCCCCGGCCGCCCGCACGAGGCGATCAACCGCAGCTTCCAGTTCGGCGACCTCGCCAGCCTGATCATGGTCGAAACGCGCCTGCTGGCGCGCAGCCATCAGGCGGTGTTCAAGAACGAGGTCGCGACGCCCGACCAGTATGACGCCGTCAAGGCCATCCGCGCCAATCCGAAGCGCGAGATGCTGGGCGCGGACCAGGCGCGCTGGCTACAGGGCGAACTGTCAGCGTCGGTCAAGGCGGGCAAGCCGTGGCAGGTGCTCGGCAACCAGGTCGTAATGGCGCGCGTCGCCGGACCCGATCTCGCCAAGGCGCTCGGCGCGCAGACCTATGCCGCCACGATGGCGGCGATGCCCGCGATGTACCGCACGGCGCTCACCGCCGCGGCGGACTCCTTCCGCGCGGGTATCCCGTTCAGCCTCGATTCCTGGGACGGTTACCCCAGGGCACGCGAGCGGCTCTACGCCAGTTTCCAAGCCGCCGGTTCGCGCCCGCTGGTCATTTCGGGCGACAGCCACGCCTTCTGGGCGAACGACCTGTACGACGATGCCCGCCGACTGGTCGCCGCGGAGTTCGGGACGAGCGCCATTACCAGCCCATCCTACGGTAGCCTTTTCCCTAAGGCGAACCTCGGCAAGATCATCGCCGACGCCAACCCGGAGGTCGCGTTCTGCGACCAGAACAACAAGGGCTACATCCTGCTGACCCTGACGCCGCAATCGGCGCGCGGCGACTATCTGGCGATGTCGACGATCATGACGAAGCCCTACACGGTCAACACCGTCGCCACCTACACCGTGTCCGCCGCCGATCGGACGTCGCCGATGCGCGCCGCGACCTGACGGATCGGGCCGCACAGCAATCTGTCCAATGACGCCCCCGATCCGCGCCGCGGGTCGTTAAAGGCGAATGATTCCAGAACACTTGCTGCCCGAACCCTATATCCTGATGCTGACCGGGTTCGGCATTCTCACCGCCGTGGTCGTCTGGCTGCCGCTCGTGCTGCGGAAGCTGCCGCTGTCGCTGCCGATCGTCTGCATCGCGCTCGGCGCTGCGTTGTTCTCGCTGCCGCAGATCACGCTGCGGCCGCTCCCCTGGCTGTATCCGGCGATCACCGAGCGTTTCACGGAATTCGTCGTGATCATCGCGCTGATGGGTGCGGGTCTGAAGATTGACCGGGTATTCAGCTGGCGGGACTGGGCCGTCACCTGGCGCCTCCTCGCCGTCACGATGCCGCTCGGCATCCTGGCGATCACGCTGCTCGCGGCATGGGGCATCGGCCTGCCCTGGGCGATCGCGTTGCTGCTCGCCGCTAGCCTTGCGCCCACCGATCCCGTGCTCGCCGCCGACATTCAGGTCGGCCCGCCCAAGACTGGCGACGAGGACGAGGTCCGGTTCGGACTGACATCGGAGGCCGGGCTCAACGACGGTTTCGCCTTCCCGTTTGTCCACTTGGCGATCGCGCTCGCCACCGTCGCCGCGACGGGCGAACCCTGGTTCGGCGAATGGCTGGGCTATCGCGTGTTCTGGGAAATCGGCGTCGGCGTTGTTGCGGGCTGGGTCATCGGGCGCGCGTTCGGCTGGCTTACCTTCCACGTCTCCGCCGAAACCAAGCTGGTCCAGACCGGCGACGGGCTTATCGCACTCGCGGCGACCTGCGTTTCCTACGGCTTTACCGAGATCGTCCACTGCTACGGCTTCCTCGCCGTGTTCGTCACCGCGCTCACTTTCCGCGGCACGCACCGCGACCACGACTTCCACCACAACATGCATGACGTGACGGAGCAGATCGAACGGCTGGCGATGATGGTCCTGCTGCTGCTGTTCGGCGGCGCGGTGGTCAGTGGGCTGTTCAGCGCCGTCTCGTGGCTCGATGTCGTCGCAGCGATCGTGATCCTGCTCGTCATCCGGCCGCTCACCGGCCTGCTCGGCCTTGCGGGGCTGAAGGCGGACCGGTCGGAGAAACTCACGCTCGCCTTCTTCGGCATCCGCGGGGTCGGGTCGCTCTACTATCTCGCTTATGGCCTGAACCATATGGAGGTCAGCGGCGTCGAGCGGCTCTGGGGCATCGTCGGTCTCGTCATCCTGTTCTCGGTCGTGCTGCACGGCCTGACCGTGACGCCGATCATGCGCTCGCTCGATCGCCAACATGGTCGCGATCCCGATCGCGACGATCCGGTCGCCGCTGCTGCCGCTCCGTAAGGTAAAATAACCGCGCTCTGGGGTTGCCAAGGCGCGGCAATGCCCGGAACATCGCGGTCATGATCCGAACAGCCGCCATCTTCCTCGCCGCCCTCCTCTCCACCGCCGCCCCCGCCGCGACCGTCGTCGTCACCGCCGCCCATATGGTCGACGTGCTGGCCGGGCGGCAGGTCGACAATCCGCAGGTGACGATCGTCGACGGCCGCATCACCAAGGTCGGCCGCCGTGGCGATCCGGTCCCGGCTGGCGCCACCAGCATCGATCTGGGCGGGCGGACGATCCTACCCGGGCTGATCGACATGCACGTCCACCTGACCAGTGATCCGACGCTGTCGGGCTACCGTGGGCTGGAGTTCACCGATGCGTTCTGGACGGTCGTCGGCGTCGCCAATGCGCGCAAGACGATCGATGCCGGCTTCACCACCGTCCGGAACGTCGGCTCGTCCAACTACGACGATGTCGCGCTGAAGCAGGGCGTCGACGGCGGCTACATCCCCGGGCCGCGGATCGTGCCCGCCACCTACGCGCTCGGCGTGACCGGCGGCCACTGCGACGCGACCGAGTTCCCGCCGTCGATCACGGTGCCCAGCCCGCAGATCGCGAACTCACCCGAAAGCTTCCGCGCCGCCGTCCGCACGATCCGCAAATATGGCGCGCAGGTGGTGAAGGTCTGCATGACCGGTGGCGTCCTGTCCAAGACGGACTCGGTCGGCGCGCAGCAGCTCAGCCTGGCCGAGATCTCCGCGGTGGTGGAGGAAGCGCATATGCTCGGCATGCGCGTCGCGGTCCACGCGCACGGCACGGCCGGCATCAACGACGCGCTCCGTGCCGGCGTCGATACGATCGAGCATGCCAGCCTCGCCGACGCGGAAAGCTTCAAGCTCGCCAAGGCGCACGGCGCCTGGTTCGACATGGATATCTACGACGACGACTATATCCTGGCCGAAGGGGCGAAGAACGGCGTCTTCGCCGAAAGCCTGGAGAAGGAACGGATCATCGGCCGCAAACAGCGCGAGACGTTCCGCGCCGCCCATGCCGCCGGCGTGAAGATGCTGTTCGGCACCGATGCCGGCGTCTACCCCAACGGCAACAACGCGCTGCAATTCGCCAAGATGGTCGAATGGGGCATGCGCCCGATCGAGGCGATCCAGGCCGCGACCCGCAACGCAGCCGAAGCCCTCGACAAGACCGCCGACGTCGGCGCACTCGCCCCCGGCCGATACGGCGACCTGATCGCCGTCGAAGGCGACCCGCTCACCGACGTCCGCCAGCTAGAGCATGTCATGTTCGTCATGAAAGCCGGCGAAGTCATGAAGTCGCTCGACGGGCAATCGACTGCCGGACACGGACTGACGAACTCCGCAATCAACTAGGTGAGCAACGCGTTTCTGGGCAGCGTAGACCCGGCGTGGCGCCGAGACATACGGCGGTATCTGCTGGTTGGTATCGGTCACAATAGGTTCTCCCGATTTAGTCAGGTGATCCTATCGGGTGCCGGAAACCAGTTTACCGCCGTCAGCGGCAACGGATAGTTGGAGGTTAGCGATGCAGAGTTTGCCGACGGCGAAACGAAACCCCTCCTTGATTGGCTATGACGCGTCGGGCTGGGCCGGAACTGCATATTCCGGGTAGCGCAGCATCGCCTTGAGAATGAACTGCGCGTCCTGCAACATGCCTTCTGCGTCGGCGCCTCTTCCTTCCCCATTTCGTTGAGCGGATAAACAAGCTGCACCGCTGAGACGTCACTTCTCAAACACTTATTCACCGGGGGCGCGTAACGGACTTGTCATCCGCCGCTTCTAGTCCGAGTGTAGGACGTGGCTGATAGGAGCCCGGCGGGGGCGTCAATGATTATTGAGGAACAGCGCGAATTGAGGCCGTTCGGCCTATGGCCGGACGTATCGAGCGCAATTACCGGGCTCGGCGGCAGCGGCGGAGCTACGGACACGACCTACGTTTTCCACTCGGACTATGTGACCACGCGCGCCGGACTTGTGACCTTTTCGGGGCGCTTCCACGATCTGCGGGCCACCAAGGGGAAGCTTCGCATTCGCGTTCGGGCGATGCCCTACGGGTCCGAAGCCTCGACCACGGCCAAGACAATGGTGCTGCGGCTGACGGACGTGGCCGCGCAGGACGGCCGCTGGAGCGTCACGCTGAACGCCAAGCCCGGCTACTACCATGCCATCATGGGTCGGCTGGTCGAGGACACAGACGCCGCCGCAACGAAGCTGAGCATCGACTGCGATGGCTGGGGTGACGGATCGGCGCACAAGGCGAAGATGCTCGACGCGAAGAAGACGGTGTTTGCGCGCGGTTCCGTCGTAGGTCGGAGCTGGTGGGGCAGGCCCTCGCCGGTCGACCAGGTCGGACTGATTTCCAGCGAACCGGCGACGATCGCCGAGCCGGCGTCGCAGATGTGCACCGGCAACCAGATGGAGGAACCGGCCTATCGAGCGTGGCTGGACAAGCTGGGCATGGGGGTTCACTGGCACCGCAAGCAATGGGAAGTCGTCTACATCATGGCGGTACTCGAAGCGCAGGGGATGCTGCGCCCGGGGTCCCGCGGACTGGGCTTCGGCTGCGGTGCCGAATGTTTCCCCTCCTACTTCGCGTCACTCGGCTGCGAAATCCTGGCGACCGACATGCCGGTCGGGCATCAGCAGCTGGCGGGTTGGCTCAACACCGGCCAGCACAGCACCGCGATCGAACAGCTCCACTGGCCATCTTTGTGCGATGCCGAGACGCACGCGAAAAACGTCTCGTTCCGGCCGGTCGATATGAACGCGATGCCGGACGACCTGCGCGGCTTCGACTTCTGCTGGTCAGCCTGCGCGTTCGAGCATCTCGGGTCGATCGAGGCGGGACTGCGTTTCATTCACCAGGCGGTCGATCGGCTGCGCCCCGGCGGGGTTGCAGTCCACACGACCGAGCTGAACCTGTCGTCCGACACCGCGACCGTCGACAATGAGAGCACCGTGCTGTTCCGCCGCCGCGACATGGAACGGCTCGCGCTCGAACTCACCGCAGCCGGCCATCATGTCCTCCCGCTAAAATACGATGCGGGCGATCGACCGCTCGATCTGCACATCGACGTCCCGCCGTTCGCGCAGACGAACCACCTCAAGATCGCGTTGCGGCAGTTCGTAACGACGTCGTTCGGGATTGCGGTGATCCGCGGGCCGGACGTTCGATAAGGAAGCCGGTTCGCTCAAACGTCGGCGCACGAACCGCTCGCCATCGTGAGCAGACCGCCCTCTACGACCGAACGTCCGCCGGAAGTCCGGTGTGCTTCAAGTTCGTAGGCATGTCACCGGACTGTAGCGCAGGCCCCATAGAGGCCCCCCATCCAAGTGGGGGGATTTCCGATGCAGGTCGCACGTTCGCGAGCTTTCGCTCTTTCGTTTCTGTCGTCCGTCAGTGTGCTCGCATGCGTGCCCGGGGCGGCCCATGCGCAGGAGGCCGCAGCCACCACTCCGCCCGCGACCGCGGCTGCGACCCCGGCTGACGTTCAGGCAGAGGCCGAACAGTCCGACATCATCGTGACCGGTACCGCCGCCCGCGCGCAACGCCGGTTCGACGTGTCCTACGCGATCAATTCGCTGTCGCAGGCCGACGTGCAGCAGATCGCACCGAAGAGCTTCGCTGACCTGCTCGGCACCGTCCCCGGTATCCAGGTCGAGGCGACCGGCGGCGAAGTGCAGAACGTCACCCGCGTCCGCGGCATCCCGACGGATCGCGGCTATCTCATCTTCCAGCAAGACGGCCTGCCCCTATATCACGAAATCGACGGGGTTTTCTTCAACTCCGGCGAAGGCATGCACCGCTTCGACCTGATGACCGAACGGGTCGAGATCGTGCGCGGCGGCCCGGCGCCGATCTACGCCAGCAGCGCGGCCGCGATCGCCAACAACATCACCGCGGTCGGCACCGGCGTCGCCCGCGGCAAGGCGCAACTGACGCTCGGCGACACCGGTCTCTACCGGCTCGATGCGATGCAGTCCGGCCCGCTGTCGGAAAACACCTATTTCGCGGTCGGCGGCTTCCTCCGCCACCACGAAGGCTACCGCAAGAGCGGCTTCCCGAGCGACAAGGGCGGCCAGATCCGCGCGAACCTGAAGCATGATTTCAGCAACGGCTTCGTCAAGCTGTCGGGCACCTATGTCAACGATCACAACATCTTCTACCTGCCGATCCCGATCGCCGATCCGCGGAACCCGTCGGTCTCGCTCGATCCGTTCATCGACTATCATCGCGGTACGCTGAACTCGCCGGCGCTGCGCAACGTGAACATCAAGTATCGCGACGGGGCGGGTGTGGTGCAGAACCAGAACCGGGATCTGGCGGACGGGCGGCACATGCGGTTTTTCAACGCTGGACTGCAGTATGAAGGCGATTTCGACGGCTGGCGCGTGTCGGCCAAGACCGGAATCACGAAGGGCAAAAGCAGCTTCGACGCCTTCTACTCGACCACCAATCCGGTCGATGCGGTCACCTACGCGACGGCCACCGGGACCGGCACGAACCTGACCAACGCGCGCGCGGCATTCGGCGCCGGCGTGGCGCGGCTCGGCTATGTCTTCTCCGGCACCAACGGCACGGTCTATGATCCGGCGACCGCGTCCGGCCTCGTCGTGTCGGGCCAGTACCGGATGTCGGAATCGAGCTTCTATTCCGGTCAGGCGGACGTCAGCGTCACCCGGACGATCGAGACAGGCCTCGGCACGCACGAACTGCGCGTCGGCACCTACGGCTCGCTGTACGGTAACACGCTGTTGCAAGCCTATCAGGACATGCTGATCGAGGTGCGCGGCCAGCCGCGGACGCTCGATCTGGTCGCCTATTCCGCGACCGGCGCGGTGTTGGGATCGGTCACGCAGAACGGCGTGCTGCGCTATACTACGACGCTGAACCAAGGCGAGGGCGACGCGAAGATGATCGCGCTCTACGCCAACGACACCTGGGACGTGACCCGCGGCCTGCGGCTCGATTTTGGGATCCGCCAGGAATGGTATGATTATGACGGCTTCGCACTGCCGACCACGCAAGCCGATCTCGGCGATGCGACCACGCTGGCGGACAATACCACCCGCGCCTTCACCGGCGCCGTGATCTCGCAGAAGCTCCAGCCGAAGGCGATGAACTGGACGGTCGGTGCCAACTACGACTTCACCGAGAATTTGGGCGTCTACGGTCGCGTGTCGAACCTGGAAGTCCCGCCGCAGCTCAGCGTCGTGACCAGCATCAATCCGACGATCGTCAAGACGAAGGCGCGTCAGTTCGAGGCGGGCCTCAAGGCCAGCTTCGGCCGCAACTATCTGTATCTCACCGGCTTCTACACCAAGTTCAATCCGTTCAACGCCTCGTTCGCGGCCTTCAACCCGGAAACCGGACGCAACGACCAGTCGCTGCCGTTCATCGGCGAAGCGTCGGTGAAGGGCGTTGAGATCGACGGCCGGCTCGCCCCCACCCGGTGGTTCTCGATCACCGGCTCGGTCACCCGGCAGAATCCGGAATACCGCAACCTGGAAAACACGTCGGGCGCGGATCCGAGTGCGGTCAACGGCAACCAGATCATCCGTGAGGCCAAGTTCTTCGGCAATGTCCGCCCGTCCTTCAATCTGCCCGTCGGCGAAGGCGAACTGGAATTGTTCGGCCGTTACGAATGGGTCGGCCGCCGCTACGTCGATCTGTTCAGCCAGACCGCGATGCCGGGGTACGAAACGCTGGCCGCCGGCGTGGCGCTCGACTGGAAAGCATGGCGGTTCCAGGTCGTGGGTGACAACATCACCAACGCCAAGGGCCTGACCGAGGGCAATACCCGCACCGACCAGTTCGCCGGCCAGGGTTCGGCAGAGGCGATTTACGGCCGCCCGCTGTTCGGGCGCAACGTGCGCTTCATCGTCAGCCGGAGCTGGTAGGAATGCGTCGGCTGATGGGTGCCTGCCTCGCGGCGGTCCTGCTGCTGCTGCCGTCCGTCGGGGCGGTGGCGCAGACTCTGGCAACCTATGCGGTGCCGTATGACGAGACGCTCGAGACGGTCGTCTTCCCGCTGCCCGCGATGATGCGGGCGGCGGACGGCTGGGCTACGGCGCTGCGCCGCGATCCGGTGCTGCGCCGCCTGGCCGCTGACCGGGCCGCGCGCGTGCCCGACAAGCCGTGCGTGCCGACGCCTGTTTGCCAAGCCGATCCCTGGCTCTGGACGGCGGCCGACATCGCGACGGTCGAGACCCGGCTACGGCAACTGGTCCGCGATCCACAACTGGCCGATGCGTTGATGGAGCGCGTGCTGCGCCCCTCGGGCCAGTTCGCGCGCTATAAGAACCTGAACGACGGCGACCTGGTCGCCGCCGCCTGGGCCGGCACGGCCGCCGCGATGAACCACGTCGTCGACGTCTACGCGAAGGGCATTCCGCCGCGTTACCCGCTGATCGACGCGATCATCTTCGACCCGCTGTTGCCGGAATATGGCGAGGTCCTGATCGCCCATGCCGCCGCGGTTGGCGCGCGCGACGGCGACCTGTTCTTCGATCCGGCGCTCCGTTACGCGACCGGCCTGCTGCGCATGAACGAGCGGACCGACGCCGCCAGCCATCGCCCGCTGCTCGGCGGCGAAAATGCCGCGGCGGTACAGGCGGTGGCGCACACCAACTGGAGCGCCACGCCCTACACCGCGCTGCTGGTGTTCGGGCACGGGCCGGAGGACGCCGTGTCGCGCACCGGCGTGATGGGCCATATCCGGCTGGAGATCGCCGCCGACCGTTACAAGCGCGGACTGGCGCCGTTCCTGATCGTGTCCGGTGGCAACGTCCACCCGAACCGGACCGCGTTCAACGAAGCGATCGAAATGAAGCGGCTGCTGATCAGCGACTACGGCATCCCCGCGGACCGGATCCTGATCGAGCCGCATGCCCGCCACACCACGACCAATCTGCGCAACTGCGCGCGGCTCTTGCTGGCGGCCGGCTTCCCCGCGGACCGGCTGGCACTGGTCGTCTCCGATCCGCGCACCATCGTCTATATCGGCGGCGCGGAACTGGCGAAGCGCAACGTCGTCGAAATGGGCGTCCAGCCGGGCACGCTAACGCCGGGGCCCGACCGCTTCTCGCTCCGCTTCGCCCCCGATCCGGTCGCGTTCCAGGTCGACGCCGCGGCGGACCCGCTCGATCCGTGAAACGCCTGCTAATCCTTTTCCTGCTGGCCGCGGCAGTACCGGCGCAGGCGCGCGACGCGGCGCAGACCGTCAACCCGTTCATCGGCACGCTGGCCGACTTCGGGCAGCTCAGCCCGGCCGCGGTGGCGCCTTACGGCATGGTCCAGCTCGGCCCGGACACCAGCCCGGCGAACCACGCCGGCTACGACTATGCCGCCCGGACGCTGCTAGGCTTCTCGCACACCCGCGGCGTGGGCGTCGGGTGCAGCGGCGCGGGCGGCGACGTGCGCGTATCGCTGGGCTACGCCGGGACCGGGCCGGCCTGGTCGATCGACAAGCGCCGCGAGGCCGCCCACGCCGGCTACTACACGGTCGGCTACGGCGACGGCATCATCGCGGCGATGACCGTCACGCGCGGTGCCGGCGTGATCCGCTTCGTGCTGCCGCGCGCCGGACGGATCGACCTGACGGTAGCGTTCGATCAGGGCTATTCCCGCCGCCACGGTGCCGAATGGCGGGCCGCGCCGGACGGCGACCTGCGCGCGAGCTTTAGCGCTGGCACGGTCTGCGACATCGGGCGATATCATCTTCATTCCGCCACCCGCGTATCACACGCCGGCAAGGCGATGGCGTTGCGTTGGGCCGGGACGACGGGCGCCGCCGAGGCCACTGTCGAAGTCCGCAAGGGCGACGTGATCGAGGTTCGCACCGGGCTTTCGTCCGTCGATCCCGCCGCCGCGGCGGCTGTCCGCGACACGGAACTCGGCACGCGGTCGTTTGCCGCCATCGAGTCAGCCAACCGCGCGGAATGGAACCACCAGCTGTCGCGGCTGACCATCGACGGCACCGCCGAGCAGCAGGTCCTGTTCACCACCGCGCTGTTCCGCGTCATGCAATCGCCGGTCGCGATCACCGATCCCGACGGGCGGTTCCGCGGCAGCGACGGCGTCGTCGCGCGGCTGAAGCCCGGCGAGCAGCATTATACGAGCTGGGCGCTGTGGGATAACTACCGCACACAACTGCCGCTGCTGGCGCTCGTCGATCCGGCCCGCGCGGGGGCCATCGCGCGGTCGCTAGTCCGGCTGTACCAGACCGGCAAGCAGCGCTGGAGCACGCAGACCGAACCGTTCCTGACCGTCCGCACCGAACATGCCGGCATCGCCCTGCTCGATTTCCGGCGCAGGGGCATCGTCGATTTTGACGCGCGCGCCGCGCTGGACGGCATGGTCGCCGAAAGCGCGACGCTCGCCCGCAAGACGCCCGACGAGCAGATCGAGGCGGCCTATGACGACTGGGCCATCGCTGAACTGGCGTCCGACCTCGGGAAAGCGGAGGTGTCCCGCCGGTTCCGCGCCAAGGCTCTGGCCTACCGCCCGATGTGGCTCGAAACCTTTGCGACGCTCGGCGCCGACGCGGACGTCGTGCACGCCCGCGGGCTGTATCAAGGGACGCTGGCACAGTATCGCTGGGCACCAGTCTTCGACCTACCGTGGATCGCCGCGACGCTCGGGTCGCGGTTCCGCCCCGAACTCGACCGCTTCTTCGCCGACAATCTGTTCAACATGACGAACCAGCCCGACATCCACGTCCCCTGGCTCTACGCCTTCGCCGGCGATCCTGTTGTCGCAAGGCGGATCGTGAACCGCTACCTGCGCGAACCGGTGCCGCACCGCTACACCAATGCCGGCGTGCGGCCCGAGACCTGGGTCGGGCGCAGCTTCGCGCCCCAGCCGCAGGGCTTCGCCGACGGGATGGACGACGACGCCGGCACGATGTCGGCCTGGTACGTCTGGTCGTCGATCGGCCGCTACCCGCTGGTGCCGGGCACACCCGGCTTCGTCACGATCGCGCCACCCGTCCGCGGTGCGACGTTGTACGTGCCGGGAACGGCACCCGTCAGGCTCGTCCCGACCGGCAACAAAACCGGCAGCTAAGTCACCGCGTCCATTCTTCGTAGAAAGCGATCTCGTCCTTGAGAATGTCCCGCAGAAAAGGCCGTGCCCGGTCAATCTCCTCAAGCGCATCGCCGCCGGATCGCAGCCCACCGACGTTCGACCGCGGCAGCAGGAGTTCGACGTCGAGCATCTGCCCAAGGACGACCGTGAACGCCTCGATCGCGTCCGTCCGCCCGACGAACTCGAAGTCCGCGCGTCTCAGCCCGCGGAAGAAGACGTCCCGATAGAATCCGCCCACCATCGGCAGCCGCGCGAAACCGAGCAGATCGAGCGATTGCTCGTGGAAGTACCGGCGGAGCGGGTTTGCCTGCGCAACCGGCGCCTCACGCCAGAAGAAATAATGCGAGATCAGCCGCTCGACCGGATCCCGCAAGATCGTCACCCAGGCAGCATTTGGCGCCGCCAGTCGATATTTCGCGGCGTGCATGTGCCCGTAGGCGAGCCGCTTCGACGCAAGCAACGTCGCGGCGTCGGCCGCGAAGCGTTCGGCCGTTCCGAGCGGATCGATACTAAAATCCGTAGCCGGGTTGGCCGGGCTGTCGCCGTAGTCGAGGTAGATGAGATCGGGCCCGATCGCGGACGTAACGGCATCGATCAGCGACGTCCCGCCGCATTTCGGGATATGAGGTGAAACGATCTGGACCATGGCGTTTCATGTTCGAACAATCACGTGACGACAACCCGAACATTTGGCAGCTGTACCTAGCGTGCGCCGGAAACCTCGGTCGCGCGACGCGCCATCAAGGACTGGATCCGCTTGGTGGTATCCGCCGTCGTGGGATTTTAGACGATAATCCCGAGGTCGGGATGACCCGTCGGTCGCAAAGGCGGAAAAACTCCAGCTCAATCAGGCCATGCTTCGGATGGTGAATCCGCTTCAGTCCGTCCGCATGTCTTGCGACGTCGTCGTCGTGCCACAGCGCCTCGAACTTTGGGCTGGGCCGCGACAGTTGTTGAGTCGCTCGCGTGGCAGCGTGCCGTCGTCGGTCAGCAGCGTCGCCGCCGCCCCGCCACCGAGGACCGGTTCGACCCGCACCATCCCAATCCGCGGATCGCCTCCGAACTGGCCGGGCAGGCACTGCTCCACACCGGCGTGGATGTCTCGGTCGTACGGCTTTCGCAGATCCACGACACGGTCAAGCAAGGCCTCATCACCCCGTTCGTCGCGATGTCGCGCGCCAAAGGCGAGATGGCGTCTATCGGCGACGGCGCAAACCACTGGGCGGCCGCGCATGTCAGCGACGCTGCGAAGCTCTACATCCTCACACTGGATCGCGGCGAACGCGGCGCCCGCTACCACGCGGTCGCCAAAGAGGGACGTCCCGGCACCCACCATTCCGGAGACCGTCGCGGCCGGGCTGAGCGTGCCGGCGCAAGCCTATTTCGGCCGGTTCGGCCTCTTTGCCGGTCTCGACATGCTGGTGTCGAGCGACTGGACGCGTTCGCAACTCGGGTGGCAACCGACGGGACCCGAACTGATCGGCGATCTCGAAGCGATGGACTACTCCCCGACGGCGGTCGCTTAACCGAAAAGTCGGCGGTCACAGGTCTCGACCTGCAACCGTACAATCGCCTCCGCTATAGCCTCTGCCTGTGGCCTCACAGACAGCCCATGCTCGCCAGCGTCGTGCGAACAGCGTCGTTCAGCGGCGTACGCGGTTCGCTGCCGAGGACACGCTCGATCCGACCGTTGAACAGCCGCACCGGCCGCTCCCACAAATACTTCATCTCCAACACCTCGCGCAGCGTCGGCACGAGGGGCGAGGCGAGCCGCATCATCCACCAAGGCGTCTTGCGCACCGGGATTGCAGGATCGCCTAGCGCGCGAACCATCGCGTCGGTCATTTGCGTGCCGTCCGCATCCCACTGGCCGTCCATGTGGAATGTGGCGAACGGATCGAGCCCGTCCGTCTCGATCAACCGCACCATCGTCTCCGCCACGTCGGGCAGATAGGCCCATTGATGCCCCACGCCGGACCGACCCGGATAGCTCACCGCCGCGGGACGCTTGCCCGCCGGCACCAGTTGCGAAAACCAGTTGTTCGCTGATCCCGGACCGAAGAAGTCTCCCGCCCGCACGATCAGCACGGTCCCCGCGCCCGCCTCGGCATAGGTACGCAGCCGCGCCTCCATCTCGACACGGATCGCACCCTTGCGCGCCGTCGGATGCTGCGGCGCATCCTCCGCAATGTCCGGGAAAGCATCCGGCCCGTAATTGTAGACGGTCCCCGGAAACAGGATCTTCGCGCCGTTCGCGCGCGCCGCCGCGATGCTGTTGTCGAGCATCGGCAGGACCAGCTTGTCCCAGTCGCGGTACCCCGGCGGGTTCACCGCATGGACGATCAGCGACACACCACGCGCAGCCGCGGCAACGTCGCCGAACACCATCGCGTCGCCGGTATGCCAGTCATAGCCGTGCTTCACCGCCACGCTGTCCGGCGCGCGGTGCATGGCCCGCACCGTCCATCCGCTGGCCGTCAGCCGCTGCGCGACGGCGCCACCGATGCCGCCCGTTGCGCCCAGTACCAATGCGATCTTGCTCATGTTCCGTCTCCGCTCTGTGTGTAACCCACAGATGCAGCCCATCATTACTAAACGAAATTGCCGAAAAGCGTGGAGTGATTATACGGAAAAGAATGAGCATACCGAGCTGGGATCTCTACCGCACGTTCGAGGCCGTGCTGCGCACCGGCTCCCTGTCCAGGGCGGCCCGAACGCTCGGCCTGACGCAACCCAGCATCGCGCGTCACATCGACGCGCTCGAACAGGCGATCGGGCGCGACCTGTTCGTGCGCTCGCAACGCGGCTTGACCCCGACCGCGGCGGCGCTCGAGCTCCGGCCCTATGCGGAGCTGCTCGCTTCGACCTCGGCGGCGCTGTTGCGCACCGCGGAAGGGAGCGCAGGCGCGGTCGCCGGCACGGTCCGGATCAGCGCCAGCGAAGTGGTCAGCGCCGAGCATCTGCCCGCCATGCTCGCCCGCCTACGGCACCGCTATCCCGCGCTGACATTCGAACTGTCGGCGTCGAACACGCTCGACGACTTGTTGCAGCGCCAAGCCGATGTCGCCGTCCGCATGGTGCAACCCGTCCAGCAATCACTGATCGGCCGGAAGGTGGCGCCGATCCCGGTCGGCCTCCACGCCCACACCGACTATCTCGCGCGTCGCGGCGTCCCCGCCACCCTGCGCGATCTCGCGGACCACGACCTCATCGGCTTCGACACCGAAACCCCTGCGATCCGCGCCTTTGCCGAACGCTTTCCGGACCTCAACCGCGCGGCCTTTACCCTGCGCGTCGACAGCGATATCACGCAGCTCGCCGCGATCCGGGCGGGTTTCGGGATCGGCATCTGCCAGGTTCCGGTCGCCGCCCGCGACCCGCAGCTTATCCGCGTACTGGCCGACTGCCTGACCATCGAGCTGGACGTCTGGATCGTCATGCACGAGGACCTCAGCAACAGCCCGCGCTGCCGCGCGGTGTTCGACGCCTTGGTTGCCGAGTTCAGCTGAAGCTCGTCCGAAACCAAACGGCGTCGGACGAGGCCATCGCATCAGCCCGCTGCGAGCACCGCTAGCGTTGCCGCCATTTCAGCTACGCTCTTAGCGGCTCCCGCCCGATGGCGTCAAACGTGAACCGGCAGGAACGGCTCCAGCACCTCCAGCGCATGGTCGACGTACGCCGCCTTCTCCCCGACCGGCGCGACATAGTGCAGCGCGTCCCGTGCGTGGCCGACGGACGCCGCGCGTGCGATCATCCACGCCGCCAGATACGGCGCCGCAAGACAGCCGCCCGCAGTCGCGACATTCCCGTGCGCGGCGAACGGCGCATCGACGACGTCCACACCCGCCTCGATCACCCAGGGCTTGCTTGTCAGGTCGGTGCAGGCCGGCACCGCGCCGATCAGCCCCAACCTCGCCAGCAACAGCGTCCCGGAACATTGCGCACCGATCAACTGCCGCGCGGGATCCAGCGTCAGCCGGGCCAGCAGGTCGCGATCGGCCGCGATGTCGCGCGTCCGGATGCCGCTGCCGATCAGGACCGCGTCGGCCTCGCCGGCGAATTCGATCGGGCGCTGGCGCCGCACCGTGACGCCGTTCATCGACGTCACCTCCTCGGCCGGCGACGTGATGTAAGCCGCCCAGCCTTCCGGCCGCAGCCGATTGAGGATCGCGGCCGCAACGAACGAATCCAGCTCGTTAAACCCGTCGAACGTGAGGATCGCGACCTGCATCAGTCTTTGCTCCGCCCGGAAAACAACGTGCGCGTCGCCCCGCCGACCCAGACCTGGCCCGCGCCGTCTTGCTCGACATGGATGCGCCCCGTCCGCCCCAGCCGCGTCCCTTGCGCCGCGACATAGGCACCCGTCGCCCGATCGCTGGCGAACAACCACTGCCCGACCGACGCGTTCAGGCTGCCCGTCACCGGATCCTCGATCAGCGCGCCGTAAGCGTCGCTGAAGATCGCACGGAGTTCGAACGCGGTCTCCCCGCCTGGCGCGTGCGGACCGACGATGCCGATGTCGATCTGCCCGTCGTGATGGCGCGCCGGCTCCAGCGCCAGCACTGCATCGGCCGACGCCAGCATCACCGCGATCCAGCCTGGCCCGTTATCGACCCACGCCGCATCGACGATCGCATTGGGCTCGATCCGCAGCACCGTGGCCACCTCCGCGATCTCCGCCTCGCTGGGAACACCTCCACGCAGCAACGGCGGCGCGGCGAACGCCAGTCGATCGCCATCCCGGCGGATCGGGATCAGCCCCGCCGCGCATTCTTGCACGACCACGCCGTCCTGGCGCGGCTTGCCACCCGCCTCCAGCCAGGCATGCGCGCTGCCGAGCGTCGGGTGGCCGGCAAAGGGCAGTTCGTGCGCCAGCGTGAAGATCCGGACGCGGTAGTCCGCGCCAGCCTCTGTCGGCGGCAGCAGGAAGGCGGTTTCGGACAGGTTCAACCACCGCGTGATCGTCTGCATCTCCTCGGTGGACAGCCCCTCCGCGTCCGCCACCACCGCAAGCGGGTTACCGGTGAAGCGATCAGTGCCGAAAACGTCGACAAGGTGGAAGGAACGGGTCACTGGCAAGGCCTCCTGTTAATGAGCCCTGCCTTTGCCCGAAACCGGATGGTCGCGACAGGCACGGTCCGATACAATCACCCCGAACTGTACCGGTATCCGAAGCAGAACAGATGAGACATGACCCCAACGACGACACCCGCACCGGCACCGTCGCCCGCACGATCCGCGGCCGGATCGAAGCGCGCAGCCTGACACCCGGCGCTCGGCTCCCATCGATCCGCGCGATGGCGCAGGCGAGCGGCGTCGCCCCCTCAACCGTGGTCGAGGCCTATGAACGGCTGGCTGGGGAAGGCATGATCCGCTCGCGTCCCGGCTCTGGCTTCTATGTCGCGGCACCTCTCGCACCGTTGGCGCTCGACCGCCTCGACCCGACGACCGAGCGCGAGGTCGATCCGCTCTGGATGCTCCGCCAGTCGCTGGGCGATCAGCGCCACGAGTTGATGCCCGGCTGCGGCTGGTTGCCCGACGACTGGTTGGCGGGCGATGCCCTGCGCAAGGCGATGCGGACCGCCGCACGCGCGGACGACGCGACGACGCTCGCCGGTTATGGGTCGCCGCTCGGCCATCCACCGCTGCGCGCACTGCTGGCCCGCCGACTGGCCGAACAGGGTGTCGACACCAGCCCCGACCAGATCCTGCTCACCGACAGCGGGACGCACGCGCTCGATCTCGTCTGCCGTTTCATGCTGCAGCCCGGCGACACCGTACTCGTGGACGACCCCTGCTACTTCAATTTCCTGGCGCTGCTCCGCGCCCACCGCGCCAAGGTGGTCGGCGTACCGATGACCCCCGCCGGCCCGGATGTCGCGGCATTCGCCGAAGCCGCCGCGATGCACCGCCCGCGGCTCTACATCACCAACTCAGGCATCCATAACCCGACCGGCGCGACGCTGCCCGGCCCGACCGCGCACCGGCTGCTGAAAATCGCAGAGGCGCACGATATCGTCATCGTCGAGGACGATATCTTTGCCGATTTCGAACATGCGGCCTCGCCCCGGTTCGCGGTCTATGACGGGCTCGATCGCGTCATCCGCATCGGCAGCTTCTCAAAGTCGCTCTCCGCCGCGGTCCGCTGCGGCCATATCGCCGCGCGGCCGGACTGGATCGAGGCGCTCTGCGACCTGCGCATCGCGACATCGATGGCCGGCAGCCCGCTCGCCGCCGGCCTGCTCCATGCGGTGCTGACCGACGGCAGCTATCGACGCCATGTCGAGGGCGTCCGCGCCCGCCTCGCACGGGCCACGGTCCGCCTGACGAAGCGGCTGCGCGCGGTCGGCATCGTGCCCTGGATCGATCCGGCCGCCGGGCTGTTCGTCTGGGCGCGCCTGCCGGATGGTCGCGACGCGGTCCAACTTGCACGCGACGCACTGGCAAAGGGCATCGTGCTGGCACCCGGACCGGTTTTCAGCACAAGCGGCAACTGGCGCGATCACATGCGCTTCAACGTCGCCCGAAGCGAGGACGATCGCTTATCCGAATTCCTGGGGAAAAGCCTGTGTTGAGCAGACCCGGTCTGCCCCTCACGCCCCCCCTACCGCGGTGGTATCGCGCGACTGTCCAAAAGCCGCTGCATGAGGATCAGATCGAGTCACGGACCGAATTGAGCACCGACCTCCGGAAGCCTGCCAACCTCTTCGAAGGCAAGTCCCGCATGCAGCGCGATCGACGCCACGTTACCCGCCTCGATCCCACCGACCATCGCATGCTTCCTCAACCGACCGGCACGCCCGACCAGCGCCTTGAGCAACAGTCGAGCAATCCCGCGGCGACGATCCCCAGCCTCGACATACACCGAATGTTAGACGGTTTCGTGATCGCGGTCGGAAATCGCCGAACGACGCGCATCCGGCGAGCACCCCGTCGACCTCGCAAGCCAGCACTGAATAACCGGCAGTGCGTCACGCCGCCAGCCCGGCCTGACGATCGCCGCGATGGACCGCCGCATTGTCCTAGATTGCCGTCGTCCCGGCGACCGCAGCATTTTCGATTGCGAGAATCACCGTCAGATCGATGTCCGTCACGTCCCGAATGACCATCCGCCGCCCCGATCGACGTTGTTGTTCCAACGGCGAATGGCACGCCCGTCGTCCTACGGACAGCGGGCCGACCATGCGGGTTTCGCCACCGGGATTATGTCCGGTTGAGACGCCCGAGCTTCCAGCCAGAGGCGACCGAACGCGCGGTCTAGTTCGGGCGGATCGAACGGCTCCAGCCCCGATCCAGGATAGAAGCTGATCTCCCCGAACAACGGCTGCTCGCCCGGCTGGTAGAAGTCGACGCGCACGAAGTCGAAGCCGGTGCTCAACTCCTCGGCGGCCGCGATCATCGCCGCCAGTGCCGTCGGGCGCGGCATGATCGGCACATCGTTCGCGATCGGGCACCAATCGCGATCGTAAACAATCCACCGATGCCGACGCGCGCGGTCGAGATGGACCTGCACATGGGTCACGCGCCCGCCGAACACGAACAGCTTGTAATCGACGGGTAAGTCGCTTCCCCCGCCGATGAACGGCTCCACGAGCAATCCGCTTGGAATGTGGGCGTAGAGCCACTCGTCCAGCCACCATCCATAAGCCCCGGACATCCACTTCGCCGACCTGGAGCGCGCCTTGGCCCAATCGCGCCCATCGCCGACGAACGCATTCTGGTTGCACCCATGTCGCGCCTTCACGACCACGCGGCCGGTCGCAGGAAATTGCGCCGGCAGTTCTGACCCCGACCACAGCAGCGGCACCACCCACTCGCGCCCCAGCCGGCTGGCGACGATCGCCTTCACCCCCACCTTGTCCGCCAAGACCGGCATCCGCGGATCATGCTCTCGCAATTTACGAACCTGGACCAGTTCGCTGAACAGTCCGGGGTCGGTCAGATTCGGCAGCCGCCCGTGCCGCCAGAGGTACGTCAGCCCGATCCGCAACCGTGCGGCGCGATCGTCGACCGACCCTAACTGATTGAAACCCTGCATCTTGTAAGGAAGGCCGCAACGCGGCCGAATGTTCCGACGACGCGCCAAACGATGTCGAGCGCCGCTACGACCGCACCGCCACCCCGACACGGTCGTCCGCCGACCCGATCCGCAACACGATCTGCCGTGATCCATTCTGGATACGCAAGCTTTGCTGTGACGGCTCGGGCACGGCGGTCGGTCAGTCATGGTTTACCGACGAAGCAGGGCATACATCTCGGGATGGCCGCTACCCGGTCACCGCAAGCCGGTGCAGATTCGAAGGAACTCGGAATGTCAGTCAAAGTGGTCGCACTCGTCACGTTGAAGCCCGATGCGGACGATGCCTTCCTTGCCGCAGCATCGACCTGCGCGGCCGCCTCACGAGGTGAAGCCGGCACATTGCATTATGAGATCTGGCGCGAGACGGACGGCGAACGCCGCGTCGTCTTCAATGAGCTTTACGTCGACGAGGAAGCGGTCGAGCAACATATGGCATCCGACCACTTCAAGGCGTTCGGTCGCGCTGCCGCCGACCTGTGGACCGCTCCCCCGACGATCATCGTGACCCATCCGGTTGATATTGACTGACCGGCACAGGTCGGCACTGTCTGGTGTTGCACGATGATCAGCTGGGCGATGTCAATACACAGGGGTTGTCCCCGTAAGACGCGAGGTCGACCGCCGCACCGTTGCCGCAATCTGCGAGATGACAGATGCGGCGATCGTCGGCGTCCGTCCTTCCACGCCCAGCTTCAAGCTGGCGTTAGGTTCAAGACTGCCTTAGGAAGAATTCGGAAATACGCGGCCCGTAGATCGGCCCCTCATTCTTCGGGTCCGGGACCAGCTTGATGGCAAGCAGCGCCTGATCCGAACGTGTCTCGGCGCGAATGAAGGCGATTGCGGCTTCGAGGCTTCCGGCGAACAGCCGTTCTTCCGGCGTCGCGCCTTCGAGGGCCGCGGTGTTATAGACTTCCGCGTCGCGCGTCAGGTCCCATTCCATGTTCAGAGTCCAATCGTTCGGTTGAGCCCTACCGTGCGCGTGTTGACGGTGGACGGCAACCTCCAGTCGGTCGGGGCCGCATCAAGGATGCGACCCCGCGCTTTTCTGACACCTCGGCACGCTTGACCGACTCGGTTTGGCGGGCGAACCTCCCGAGAAACTGTTCGGCAACCGTCACACATCTACTGCGTGTCGAGCGGAGTTGGGACGGAGTCCTCCAGGATGACCGGCCCATATTAGGTCCTGTCAGCTCAACAACACACACTAACGCTCGGTCACTCGGCGATATGTGTTCACGGCGTAGGATTCATTGGGACGCAGCGCCTCAGAGGATATACTCATGCCCAATGACGGCCCAGTCGGATCCCGGATTGTAGCCGTCAAGAACTTGTTGATCGAATGCAGGTCCGTTCGACTGCCAGCTGGTGATCGCGCCATTTGCATTCTGCCACAGAATGTCGGCCCGACCATCGCTGTTGAAATCCTTGATCGAGGCAATCCGCCACTCGGTCGCGACAGAGGTGTCGAACACGGCCTGGTCGAATTCTGAACCGTTCGACGTCCAGACGGACACTGCCCCATTATCGTTACGCCACAGCATGTCCGCACGCCCGTCGCCGTTGAAATCGCCCATTCCGTCGACATGCCATTCGCGCCCGACGCTTGCGTTGAAGCCGTTCTCGCTGAAACCGTTACCACTCGCGCTCCAGACAGTAGTTGCGCCACTGCTGTTGCGCCAGAGGATGTCCGCGCGGCCATCGCCCGTAAAGTCGGCCGCACCCTGAATGCGCCAGTCTGTGTTCACCGAACCGTGCGAGTATGTGTTGACGGCGAAGTCACCGCTGCTGCCGGACCAGATCGATACCGAGCCGTCGGCATTGCGCCAAAGCAGATCGTCCTTTCGGTCGCCTCCAAAGTCGCCGACCGCGGCGATTGTCCATTCCGCTCCAACCGACGCCGTATAGCCGCCCGTCGCGATCTGTCCGCCGGCGGTCGCGTTCCAGGTCGCGACGGTGCCGTTGTCATTCCGCCACAGCAGGTCCGATTTGGCGTCGCCGTTGAAGTCCGCAGTGTCGATCAACTTCCAGTCGGTACCGAGCCGTGTGTTGAAAACGCTCTGCTGCACAACATTGCCGCGAAGGTCGCCGCTGACGCCCCAGACCGACAGTGATCCGTCGCGGTTTCTCCAGAGGATGTCGGAATTTCCGTCACCGCCGAAATCGCCCAGGTTCGTGACATGGGCGGTGTTGCGGACGATCAGCGCGGCTTCGCCCTGAGCGCCGCTTGCAAGCCGCAAGGAGCCGGTCAGGCCGTTCAGTGTGAGGCTTCCGCCCGCGTAACGCAGGGTTGATCCGATCAGGCTGTAGCCGAGCGCGGTGGGCGATACGCCCTGAAAAGAGATGGTATCGCCCAGCGAAAAATCCCCGATCGTGTCGCTCGTCAGTTCTGACGCGGTGCCGGCATACAAGTCGTTGCCGATCCCTCCACTGAGATAGTCACGCCCCAGGCCGCCCCGAAGCGTATCATTGCCGTCGTAACCGAAAATGTTGTCGTTGCCGTTGCCACCGCTAAGATCGTCGTCGCCGCCAAAGCCATAAATACCTGTGTTGGCGTTGCTCGCTACGAAGCGATCATTCCCAAGCGAAGACCCCACCAGGAAAATGCTTTCGATACTATCGATCCGGCTGCCATTTTCCAAAGCCGTCGCGACCGAGAAATTGGCGCCGATGCTATAATCAGCAGTGAAGGACAACGTGTCCAAGCCGGCCCCGCCATCGATGGTGAACGACCCTCCAGGGCGCAACGAAATGCGGTCTGCACCGTCGCCCACTGAAACGACGTTGTTGCTTGCCGTGGCTGATATAGTGACGATATCGTCGCCGGCACCGGTGGAAATCTGGTTCCGACGCGTGTTCCCCTCGATCTCAACGATGTCGGCACCACCGGCGCCATTAATATTGTTGTTACCCCCGACACCCAAGATCGTGCCGCCGCCCGCGAACGCGTTTTGGGTCAACGTGAAGTTTTCGGCGTCCCACGACCATGCGGCGACCTGCCTGCCGTCGCTGCCGGGTTGGCCGTAAAGATAGCTGACTGCACGCTGGTCAATTGACCCAAGCACGGTACCGGCCGTTCCGCCGCTGGTGTAGCTCATGACCGTGCTGGCAAAATTGTCCTGCGATGGCCCAAGGACATACTCACCTTCAAAACTGTGCTTGAAACCAAGATTATGACCAATCTCATGCAGGAAAAGTTGGATACCGGCCTCGGGATACGTCGCTGAGACGTAGACGATACCACCGCCGCCGTAGGCATCCGCCTGGCTGGAATTGTAGAACCCACCAAGATCGAAGTTGAACGTGGCCAGCTTGATGTCGCCGAGGCCGGCCGGCACTTCCAGGAAAGTGATCCCACTGGCGGCGTCCCAAATCGAGAAGGCGCTTCGTGCCACCGATGCCTGGCTGGCGTTCAACGGCTTGAAGCTGTCGATGAACGCCGGTTGATCGAGGCGCAGCTGACCGTTGCCGAGCAACGCGGAAGAAGTGGTTTCGAGTGAGTAGGTGATGAAGACCGGCCGGTTCGTCAAAGGGTTTCCGCTGCTGTCAGACCCCACCCACGAATAGTTCAATATTGCTCGATCGTCAGTGACGTATTGCATCGGTTTTCCCCCGACCCGAACCAGACCGGCAGCGCCCCCGCCGCAGGCTCGGCCTGCGTCATAACAACTTCGCGCTCGTTTGAAATGATCAAAACGTCCAATTGCTTCAAAGGCGTTAGGATCGGGACCGTAATAATGCAGCGACGCAAACCAGTTCGAGGCGCGCCAAATTTTGTAATTCCGCCTCGAGTTCGGCAGCGCAGCCGACCCACTAAAGGTTTGCGTAAATCACTACAGCAAAGCCACGCTCCGCCATTTTGCGATGACAAACCCTGCTCGCCGACGGTCCTGACGCCGACCAAGAGGCAAGCTGTAACAGCCTTGCCCTGGTTGGACGAACTTGGTTTCTTAAAGTCGGCAGTCAGCCCGGATAGGCGTCACGCCATTCCCGGTCGCAAGTCGACGCGACTGTCCCGGCCCGGCTCATCCCGACGATCTGGGAAGGCCTTAAGAAATCCTGCCGGCATCCCAGTCGGAAAGGGGGCAGTATCCCCCTCAGGCGTCTGGCCGTGGATGCAACATCCCCGAAATACCGGGGCGTAGTTGCGCCGATCCCGACCTATCGCTCGAGAAGGCGTTCAATTCGTCGTTGCCCATGTAAAGCATCAGAGGATGGCGTCACCTTCGACAGCCAAGCGCTGATCGTCAGGCAGTTCCCAGCCAAGGGCCGCACGGCGACGGGGCACGTCGCAAGAGACGGGCTACCCGGAGCGGTCCTAACTGGACCGAGATTAATCCGTACTAAACCACTGCCCTGCGGTATCCCGGCACGTCTGTTGTCGAAACGTCGAAACAAGGGTGGTGCCGCCTATAGGATTCGAACCTACGACCCCCGCATTACGAATGCGATGCTCTACCAACTGAGCTAAGGCGGCCCGTGCATCGGGTGCGGTGGGCCTTACCAACGGAGCGCGCGATAGACAAGGGCAGTTTCGTCACGCATCTTAAGCCTTCGGAAACCATGGTTGGGGCATCGTCGCCTTTCAGAGCCAGGGCTGGGACGACGACATGGATATGCTTGACAGTCTGAGCGCCGACGGGGCGGCATCGATCGCCGAACCGCGGATGGACCCGCCGCCGACGATCGGCAACGACGAACGCCGCATGCACGTCCGCGCCTATAACTATTGGGCGTCGCTGCTCCACGGGCGTGAGTTTCCATCGATCGACGTTCTGGATCCCGCCAGCATTGGGGATTTCGGCCCGCACGGCGTGCTGCTCGATTTCTGCAACAGCCGCACCAACCCCGCCATCTCATGGCTCGGCCGCGCGCTGGCCGACGAAGGTCGCCACGTCGCACCGGTCGCGACGCTGGCCGACGTGCCGGCAGGATCATTGCTGTCGCGACTGTCCGATCACTATGCCGATGTCGTCGCCAACCGCGCGCCGATCGGGTTCGAGGCGGAGTTCGACAACGCGTTCGGCAATCACACACTGTATCGCGGCATACTGATGCCATTCTCGTCGGACGGGATGACGATCGACTATATCTACGGCGTCATAAACTGGAAGGAAGTGGCCAACGCCGCGCTGGTCGCGGGCATCGCGGCAGAAGTCGCGCGGGCCCCCGCCCCGGCCGTGCGTCCGCCGGTCCCGGCATGGGCCGACGGACCCAATCGGTTGGCGAAGGAGGCGGATACGCCGGCCGACGTCGACTCCGAACTGCTTGCCGCCGCGATCGTCGGCATCGATCTCGCCCGATCGACGCAGGCGCGGGCCCAGACCGCCCTGTACCGCGCACTTGGCCTGGCGTACGATCTCGCGCTCGCCAACGAAGCGCACGCCCCGTCGGGAGGGAGCGATCGGACCGGACGCGTCGCGGCGCTGGTCCGCCGCCTGTTCGCCACCGACTCCTCCGTGCGACAGCGTGCGGACTATGCTGCGATACTGGAGTTCGGGCTGCGGACGGGCGTCGAGCGCGGCGGGTTGCGAATGCTGCTGGAGCGTGAACCCGGCGGCTGGCGCGCGCTCGCCCGCGCCGAGCGTCAGACTCGTCGCAGTGGAACGATTGAGCGGTAACGATACACCGGCCGCAAGCCGCCGCGTCTTCATGAAATATCGCTCGACGGGCATCGCGCCTAATCATCGCATACCGTGGGCGGGCGTTGACGTACGTCTGTTGCGCCGCATCGCGCGCGCGCCGCTTCGCCTTGAATGACCCGGTGTCGGGGCGCATAGGCTGCCGCCAAAGAGAACAGGCGGGCACGCCCGCATGAAGGAGCAGACCGCGATGTCCATGCCACCTGCGCCGACGCACTCCCCCGAAAGCCAGCGCGATGCCATCGCCGACGCGCTTGTCGCCGGTGCACTGCCCGGCGAAACCGACGGGTTCGACGCGGAGGCACGGATCTCCGCCGCCGGTTTCGTGGCCGAGGTCGCCGCCCGCCGCGCACCGGGCGAGGCCGTCGTGCGGATCGAGTCGGCCGGGTCCGACGCCGGCCGTCGCCGGATGCGGCTCGTCACCGTGAACGCGGACATGCCGTTCCTGGTCGACTCGATCGCGGGCGCGGTCGCAGCGCGCGGGCTGGCGGTCCACCGGCTGCTCCATCCGGTCGTGTCCGTCCGCCGCGACGGCGACGGTGTGCTGGACGCCATCCTGCCGCCCGGTACCGCCGGCGAACGCCGCGAGTCGATCGTCTATATGGAGATCGAACGGGCCGACGCACGCGACCGGCGCGGGATCGAGGACGAGATCCGCGCCGTGCTGGCCGATGTCCGCGCCGCGGTGCAGGACTGGCCGAAGCTCCAAATCGCGCTCCGTGACGAGGCCGAGCGCATGCCCGACGGCGAGGGTGCTGCCCTCCTCCGCTGGCTGCTCGACCGTCACTTCACGCTGCTCGGTGCCGCGACGCAGCGGCCCGACGGCAGCATGGCCGACCCGCTGGGCATCCTGCGCGTCGCGCCTCGCCAGATCTGGAACGACGCCGACCGCCGCAGCGCGATCGCCCATTTCGAGGCCGGCGGCGAGGCCCCGCTGATCCTGAAGTCGGACAGCATCGCCACGGTCCACCGCCGCGCGCTGCTCGACCTGATCGTGGTGCCGGTGCGCGATGGCGGCCGCGTCGTGGCGTTGTCGATCCATGTCGGGTTGTGGACCAGTTCGGCGCTGCGCGCGCCTTCGGACCGCGTCCCCGTGCTCCGTTCCCGGCTGTCGGCGCTCGAGGAGAAATACGGCTTCGACCCGTCTGGCCACGCCGGCAAGGCACTGCGCCATGCGCTGTCCGCGCTGCCGCACGACCTGCTGACCGGACTCGACCGCGCCTCGCTCGAACGCGTCGCGCTGACCGCGATGTCTTTGGCGGATCGCCCGCGGCCGAAGCTGGTGCTGGTCACCACGCCGCTGCGTCGCCACGTGGTCGCCTTCGTGTGGTTACAGCGCGACGAGCTGACGACCCAGCGCCGCATCGCGGTCACTAACATGATCGGCCGCGCCGTCGGGTCGCCGCCCGTCAACTGGTCGCTTGACCTCGACGATGGCGATCTCGCCCTGCTGCGGCTGACCTTCGCAAGCACGGAGGCGAGCGTCGTGCCCGACGCCGATGCGCTGGATGCGCAGCTCGAATCGATGCTGCGCGGCTGGGCACCCCAGATCGAGGCCAGCCTGGCCGCGAGCGAGGGCGCAAGTCGTGCCGCCCGCCTCGCCATCACCTACGCCAACGCCTTCCCGATCGGATACCGCAACCGCAGCGACGCGGCCGAGGGCGCGGTCGACATCCTTCGCATGGCCGCGCTGTCCGGGCCGGAGGCGCGCGACGTGCGGATCAGCCGGCGCGAGGGCGAACCAGCCAGCGCGCTGCACCTCAAGACGTACCGCATCGGCGGCATGATCCCGTTGTCCGACGCCGTGCCCGTGCTCGAGAATTTTGGGTTCCGCGTGCTGGGCGAAACCGCGACCGCGCTCGACGAGGGCCGCGCCGGCTACATCCACGACTTCCTGCTCGACGTCGGATCGGGCGAGATCGCCGAACGCATCGCCCGCGACGCGCAGGTCGCCGAGGCCGCGATCGCCGCGGTGCTCGAAAGCCGTGCGGAGAACGACGAGTTCAATACGCTGATCGTTGCGGTCGGCCTGCCGCCGCGCGCGGTCGTGCTGCTCCGCGCCTGGTTCCGCTACCTCCGCCAGACCGGCCTGTCCTACGGCCTCGCCACTGTGGTCGAGGCGCTGAAGCGCGCACCGCAGGCCGCGACCGGGCTGATCGCCCTATTCGACGCGCTCCACGATCCGGCTGGCACGGGCAATGCGGATGAGGCCGAGGCGGCGATCGACGCCGCGCTCGCCAATGTCAGCGCGATCGACGACGACCGCATCCTGCGCCGCATCCGCGCGGTGATCCAGGCGACGCTCCGCACCAACGCCTTCTCGCCCGCCGCGGACGAGGCACTGGCGTTCAAGCTCGAAAGCCGGCTGATCCCCGGCCTGCCCGCCCCCGTGCCGTGGCGCGAAATCTGGGTCTATTCCCCGCGGATCGAGGGCATCCACCTGCGCGGCGGGCCGATCGCCCGCGGCGGCCTGCGCTGGTCCGACCGGCGCGACGATTTCCGCACCGAGATCCTCGGCCTGATGAAGGCGCAGGTCGTGAAGAACGCCGTCATCGTGCCGACCGGCGCCAAGGGTGGCTTCTATCCCAAGGCACTGCCCGCCCCCGGTGACCGCGACGCCTGGCTGGCGGAGGGCACCGAAAGCTACCGCATCTTCATCCGATCTTTGCTGTCGGTCACCGACAACATCGTCGACGGTGCGGTCGTGCATCCCGAAGGCGTCGCGATCCGTGACGACGACGACCCCTATTTCGTCGTCGCCGCCGACAAGGGCACCGCGACCTTCTCCGACGTCGCCAACGCCATCGCGGTCGACCATGGTTTCTGGCTGGGCGACGCGTTCGCCAGTGGGGGGTCGCAGGGTTACGACCACAAGGCGATGGGCATCACCGCCAAGGGCGCCTGGGTCTCGGTCCAGCGCCACTTCGCCGAACATGGCGTCGATGTGCAGACCGATCCGGTCACCGTCGTCGGGTGCGGCGACATGTCGGGCGATGTGTTCGGCAACGGCCTGCTGCTGTCGCGCTCGCTGAAGCTGGTCGCCGCGTTCGACCATCGCCACATCTTCCTTGATCCCGATCCGGACCCGGCCGCCAGCTGGGCCGAGCGCGCCCGGATGTTCGCGCTGCCGCGGTCTTCGTGGGCGGACTATGACGCGACCAAGATCTCGCCCGGCGGCGGCGTGTTCCCGCGATCGCAAAAGGCGATTCCGCTCTCCGCAGCGATCCGTACGGTGCTCGACATTCGGGACGAGACGCTCGATCCCGCAGCACTCATCGCCGCGATCCTCAAGGCCCCGGCCGACCTGCTCTGGTTCGGCGGCATCGGCACCTATGTGAAGGCCGCCGGCGAAACCAATGCGGAGGTCGGCGATCCCGCCAACGACGCCAACCGCGTCGATGCCGAACAGTTGCGGGTGAAGGCGATCGGCGAGGGTGCGAACCTGGGCCTGACGCAGGCCGGACGCATCGCCTTTGCCGCGCGCGGCGGGCGGATCAACACCGACTTCATCGACAACAGCGCCGGCGTCGATTGCTCGGATAACGAGGTGAACATCAAGATCGCGCTCAACCGCGAGATGAACGAAGGTCGCCTCGGCTTCGACGATCGCAACGCGTTCCTGGCGTCGATGACCGACGACGTTGCCGCGATCGTGCTGGAGGACAACCGTCTCCAGACGCTCGCGTTGTCGCTGGCCGAACGCGGTGGGGCCGCAGCTTTGCCGAGCTACGTGCGCGTGATCGAAACGCTCGAGTCGATGGGCCGGCTGGACCGCGCGGTCGAAGGGCTCGGCGGGAACGAGGACCTGCTCCGCCGCGTGCAGGACGATCGCGGGCTCACCCGTCCCGAACTTGCTGTGTTGCTCAGCCACGGCAAGCTGGCGCTGCAATCGCGGATCGAGCGTGCCAATTTCGCGCAGGATCCGTCGCTCCGTCCGCTGCTCCACGCCGCCTTCCCCAAAGCGATGCGCGACCGGTTCGGCGATGCGATCGACCAGCACCGGTTGCGCCCCGAAATCGTCGCGACCAAGATGGCGAACCGCGTCATCAACCGGCTCGGCATCGTCATCCCGTTCGAACTGGCGGAGGAGGAAGGCGTCAGCATCGCGCAGGTGGCCGCGGCCTATTTCGCCGCCGACGCGATCTTCGGGTTCGAGGAGATCTGGCACCGGATTGAGATCGAGCCGCTGGCCGAGGACGCCCGGCTCATGCTGTTCCGCGTGATGGCGGCGATCGCGCGGCTGCACCTGGCCGACCTGATCCGCATCGCCGCCACCGAAACCGGCCCCGGCCCGATGATCGAGCGTCTCTCGCCCGGCATCGGCCGGCTCGACACTGCAGTCGAGGCGCTGCTGCGCGACGAGGCACGGTCGCAGTCCGCGGTCCTGCGCGGGATGATCGGCGGGTTCGGTGCCGACCCGGCGCTGATCGACCGGATCGTACGGCTGGCCGAGCTGGACGGTGCGATCGGCACCGCGACGCTCGCCGCCGACACCGGCGTCGACGAGGTCGCGGCGACCGGCGCCTATGTCCGATTGGGCGAGGCGCTGGGGCTCGACTGGGCGAAGTCCGCCGCGGTCCGGTTCGTCGCGACGGATCCATGGGAACGGCTGCTCACCGCCGGCCTCGCGCGCGATTTCGAACAGCTCCGGCTCGACTTCCTCGAACGGCAACGCAGCGACGACCCGCTCGCGATGGTCGATGCCTGGCTGGAAACGCACCGCAACCGCGTCCTGCAGTTCCGCGCCCTCATCGACCGCGCCCGCGCCGCGCCACAGCCGACCGCGGCGATGCTGGCCCAGATCGCCGGCCAGGCGCGGGTACTGCTGGCGCGGTAACCTAAAGCCCTCCCCCCGCCGGGGGGGAGGGTTGGGTGGGGACTTAGGCTTGGAAGAACCTCACCCCCAGCCAAGCCCCCCACCCCAACCCCCCCCCGGTGGGGGGAGGGAGCAGAAAAAAGCCCCCTCCCTTTCAAGGGAGGGGGTTGGGGGTGGGTGGTACCTGTTCACCGGCAAAACGCTCGAACAACCAGACCCGCAAAGCACTCGTCAAATTCGGCGGATCAACCGCTTCGATCCGCACGGCATCGATCCGCGCGACCAGCGCATTCACCGGGATCGCATCCTCAGCCGCGGCGCGGTCAAGTGCCGCCCAGAACACCGGCTCGAGCGACACGGACGTGGCGTGCCCGGCGATCGTCACCGAACGCTTCACCGGACCCGCCACCGCGCCGTGCCTCAATACATGTGCTGGCCGCCGTTGATCGACAACGTCGATCCGGTGACGAACCCCGCGTCCTCGCCGCACAGGAACGCCACGCCGCGCGCGATCTCGTCCGCCTGGCCCAACCGCCCGACCGGCACCTTGGCGACGATTTTGGCCAGCACGTCGGCCGGCACCGCGGCGACCATGTCCGTGTCGATATAGCCCGGCGCGATCGCATTGACCGTCACGCCGAACCGCGCGCCTTCCTGCGCCAGCGCCTTGGTGAAGCCGTGGATGCCAGACTTCGCCGCGGCATAGTTCACCTGGCCATATTGCCCGGCCTGCCCGTTGATCGACCCGATGTTGACGATCCGACCCCAGCCGCGATCCTTCATGCCGGCAAACGTCGCCTTGGCCATGTTGAAGCAACCGCCAAGATTGGTGTCGATCACTTCCTTCCACGCCTCGTAGCTCATCCGCAGCAGCGTACCGTCGCGCGTGATGCCGGCATTGTTCACCACCACGTCGACCGGCCCCAGAGCCGCCTCGACCGCGGCCACGCCGTCCAGGCATGCCTGATGATCCGACACGTCCCAACGGAACGCCTGGATGCCGGTCCGCTCGGTGAAGCCCCGTGCACGCTCCTCATTCCCGGCATAGTTCGCCGCGACGGTCATCCCCGCCTTCTGCAACGCAAGGCTGATCGCCTCACCGATGCCACGCGTTCCCCCGGTGACGATTGCGACGCGTGCCATAGACTCTCTCCTGCTTTGTGCTTTCCGGCACGTTAAGCAGGCCGCTGCCAGCCTTCAAGTTCCCGCGCGACAAGTTTTTCGAGCAACGCGACGCCGAGGTCGCTGTCGTTCAGGCACGGCAGATAGGCAAAACGCTCGCCGCCAGCCTCCTCGAACGTCTCGCGCCCGCGGATCGCCATCTCCTCCAGCGTCTCCAGGCAATCGGCGGAGAAGCCCGGCGCCACCACCGCAACCGACTTCACGCCCTGCGCGGGCAACGCCGCCAGCGTCAGGTCGGTCGCCGGTTCCAGCCACTTCGCCGGGCCGAAACGCGACTGGAACGCGATCGTGATCGGCCGCCCCATCGATTCCGACAACAGTCGCGCCGTCTTCTGGCAATGGCAGTGATAGGGATCGCCCAGCGCCAGCGTCCGCTTCGGCATGCCGTGGAAACTCGCGATGATCCGCTGCGGCTCGAAATCCAGCTGCGCCAAGCTCGCGTCGATCGAGGCATGCAGCGCGGCGATATAGTCCGGATCGTCATGATAAGGCGGCATCGTGCGCAACGCCGGCTGCCACCGCATCTTGGCCAGCACGGCGAATGCCTGATCGTTCGCGGTCGCGGTCGTCGCCGCGCAATATTGCGGATAGAGCGGCGCCAGCAGGATGCGCTCGCACCCCGCCGCCTTCATCGCGGCCAGCTTGTCCGGGATCGACGGATTGCCGTAACGCATCGCATGTTCGACCAGCACACCCGACCCGAACCGGTCCTTCAGCGCAAGCGACTGCGCGGTCGTGATCGCCTGCAACGGCGATCCGTCCTCGCGCCACACCTGAGCGTAAGCGTGCGCCGACTTCTTGGGTCGCACGTTCAGGATGACGCCGCGCAGGATCGGCTGCCACAGCAATTGCGGGATCTCGATCACCCGCTTGTCGGACAGGAACTGCCCGAGATAGCGCTTCACCGACTTGGCATCGGGCGCATCGGGCGTGCCCAGGTTCATCAGAAGCACGCCGATGCGCGGCTTCGGGACGGGCGGATGATCGGGGGGAAGGTTCATGCTTCGATAGGTAGTCGCTCGCCAACCGGAAGGAAGCGATAATCCACGATCACTCTGACCACTTCTTACCTAACCCTCCCCACTGCAGGCGGGTACGGCGGGGAGCTTGGCCCGGAGAGACCGCAACCTCAAACCCGCAAGGGCAACGTCCGCCGCCGATACCCCAGCGTCGCAATCGCATTGGCGATCGCCGGCGCAACCGGCGGCACCGCGATCTCGCCCACCCCGCCCGGCGCAGCCCCGCTTGCGATCAGTTCGACCACGATCTCCGGCGTCGTTGCCAGCAAAGGCAGGGCCAACCCATCGAAATTGCGCTGCTCCGGCACCCCCGCCACATAGTCCAACGCCCCGCCTAGCGCCGCCGCCAGCCCCCAGACGATCCCGCCCTCGATCTGCGCACGCACCGTGTCGGGGTGGATCAACCGGCCGGCGTCGACCACCGCGGTGATCCGATCGACCCGGACACGCCCGCCCTCCACCGCCACCTGCGCCACCATGGCGACATGCGATCCGAAACTGGAATGGATCGCGATCCCCTGCCCCGACCCGGCACCACCGCCCTCCCAGCCGCCCAGCGCCGTGGCGGTGGACAGGCACCGCGCCAGCCGCGGCTGCCCGCCGAGCATCGCGATCCGGTAGGAGAACGGGTCGACCCCGGCCTGCACCGCCAGCATGTCGATGAAGCTCTCGGTAAAGAACGCGGTGTAGCTGTGCGCCACGCTGCGCCACATCCCCGTCTCGATCCCGACCGCGACCGGCAGATGATCGACCGCCAGCACCGGGATGGCATAGGGCGGGACGGCCCCCGCCACCGCGGCCGGTTCCGCGCCCTGTTCGCCGCCCGCCAGCCGCGGCGTGATCCGCGCCGCCACCTCCCGCCCGCTGGACGGCGCCGCGATCCGCGCATGCCACCCGCGGATCGTCCCGCCCGCCCCCGGTCGCGCCGCGAGGAAAGCCCGCGCCGGCGGCCGGTTGCGGCTGCGCATTGTCTCCTCCTCACGCGACCAGACGAGCTGGACCGGCCGCTTCACCTCGATCGCGATCAGCGCCGCCTGCACCGCGGCGTCGTTGTCCACCTTGCGCCCGAATCCGCCGCCGATCGGCATCGGATAGATCACGACATTGCCTGCCGAAAAGCCGGTCGCCCGCGCCACCGCATCCCGCGACGCGGTCAATGCCTGCGTCGGCATCCAGACCTCCAGCCGATCCCCCGTCACCCGCGCCGTCGCGGTCAGCGTCTCCATCGGAGCATGCGCGGCGAACGGCACCACGAACTCCGCGGTCAGCAGGTTCGCGCCGGTAAAGACCTCTTCCAGGTCACCCACCGCCGCGATCCGCTCACCCTCGCCGCTCGCCAGCGCTGCGGTGAGGGCCCGATCGACCGACGCACCATCCGGCACCGGACCGTCTGACCCGAACTGCGGATCGATCGCGTCCAGCCCGCGGTTCGCCGCCCACCAGTTCGTCGCCACCACGGCGACCCAATGCGCGTTCTGGATCACCGCCTTCACGCCCGGCACCCGCTCCCCCGCGGCAAGCGTCACGCCGCGCAACCGGGAGCCACCGGCCGGCGCACCGCGCACGGATGCGTAAAGCATCCCGGGCAACCGCAAGTCGCCCGCATAGCGGATCGATCCATCCACCTTTGCCGGCAGGTCCAGCCGCGGCACGCTCCGCCCCGACACGCCGCCCGCCCCCGGCGTCCGCAGCACCAGCGTGCGCGGCAGCGTCAGCCCCGCCGCCTCCGCTGCCAGTTCCGCGAACCGCAACCGATCCGCACCGCGCACCACGAAGCCGTCCTTCGTATCGCACGCCTGCCAGTCGATCCCCCAGCGCCGCGCCGCCGCCATGCACAGCAGGATGCGCGCGCCCGCGCCGGCCGCCCGATACCGCGCCTCGAACCCGCGCACCGAACTCGACCCGCCGGTCAGCTGGAACGCACTCCGCCGCGCCAGCTCCCGCCCAACGGTGCCCGCGAAACCCGTCAACGCATGCGGCGCTGCATTGCGCGCCGCCTCATCCATCACGAAATCGTTGGCGTAGAGCGGGTTGATCGGCGCCGGCTCGACCGACACCGTCCGCCAGTCCGCACCCAGTTCGTCCGCCAGCATCTGCGGCAGCGCGGTCCAGACGCCCTGGCCCATCTCGGCCTGCGGCACGACGACCGCGACATGCCCGTCCTCGCCGATCTTCACGAACCCGTCGAAGATCGTCTCGCCCGGCGCCGCGACCAGATTATGCCGATAGCTGCGCGGCCACAGCCCCCACCCGATCAGCAGCCCCGCCCCGATCCCACCGGTCACGAGCAGGTTCCGGCGGCTGATCCTGTCGTCCATCACGCGGCGATAGCGTCAAGAAACGCCCGAAGGAATAGCGCCCCGTGTCACGCCTCGGCCTGAGCCGCCACATAGCCCTCGCGCAGCGTCTTCTTGTCGATCTTGCCGGTCCCCAGCTTCGGCAGCGGTTCGGTCGAGAACCAGATCCGCTCGGGCAGCTTGTACCGCGCGAGGCGCACCGTGAGGAACTCGGTCAGGTCGTGCTCGGTCAGCGATCCCGGATCGGTCAGGTGGACCACCGCCGCCGGCACCTCGCCCAGCCGCTCGTCCGGCAGCCCGAACACGCACGCCTCCGCCACTTCGGGATTGGCGTAGATCGCGGTCTCGACCTCCTGGCACCCGATATTCTCGCCGCCGCGGATGATGATGTCCTTCGCGCGATCAACGATGAACAGATAGCCGTCCGGATCGAGATAGCCGATGTCACCCGTCAGGAAATACGGCCCGCGAAACGCCGCCGCGGTCGCCGCCGGATTGTCCCAATATCCGCGGAAGTTCGCACGCGACCGGATCGCGATCTCCCCGCGCTCGCCCGGCGCGACCGGCGACCCATCCTCATCGAAGATTGCAACGTCCGTGAACGGGGCCTGCGGCTTCCCCGTCGACGCGGGTTTGGCGGCATAGTTGTTGCGGAAGTTCGTGCATCCCACCGCATTGGTTTCGGTGAGGCCGTAACCCAGCATCGGCGCGCTGCCCGGAAAGCTCTCGATCAGCCGCGCGACGTGCGACACCGGCCGGGCCGCCCCGCCCGCTCCGATGTCGAGCAACGACGACGTATCGAACTTGTCGCGCTCGGGATGCTGCATCATCTCCAGGCTCATCGTCGGCACCCCGACGAAATAAGTCACCTTCTCCGCCTCGACTAGGCGCAGCGCCTCGCCCGCATCCCATTTGCGCATCAGCACCATGGTCCGCCCGATCGCGAAGCTGTTCAGCATCACCGGCACCGCGCCGGTAACATGAAACAGCGGCACGGCGACCAGCGTCACCGGCGGGTTGGGCGGCGGCCGCCCCTCCTCCACCATCAGGTGGAGCAGCGACGCGGTATAGGCCAGGAACGTATAGGCGCCCGTCACGACCGCGATATGCTGCGACACCGCTCCCTTCGCGCGCCCGGTCGATCCGGACGTGAACAGGATCGTCGCATCGTCCTCCGGCATCACATCCGGGAGCGCCGCGGTGGCGATCCCGTCGAGCAACGGGTCGAGCGCCTCGGCCAGGTCCGCTTCGATCGGCAGGACGATCGTCGGCACGGTGATCCCGGCCGCCGCCATCCGCCGGCCGCGCTCCGCATCCGCGACGATCAGCTTGGGCGAAACGAGCGCGATCGCCCCGGCCAGCTCGTCCGGCTGCCACCAGCCGTTCACCAGCGTCGCGACCGCCCCGGCCTTCACCACCGCCATGTACAGCGCGATCCAGGCCGGGCAGTTGCGCATCGCGATCACGACGCGGTCACCCTTCTCCACGCCCCACCCGCCGCAGAACGCCGCCGCCGTCCGGTCCGACCAAGCCGCCATATCGCCGAACGTCAGCCGTTCCGCGCCCGCCACGACAGCCGTCGTGCCCGCGTGCGCCGCACAGAAATGGGTGAAGAACGCCGCCAGCGTCGCCGGTGCACTGGTGACAACCGCGTTGCCCGGCACCATCGGCCCGACCCCGTCCGCGGGGCCCGCGATCAGTGGCCCGTGCGACCCGGTAATCCCGCCGATCGCCGTTTCCAGACGGATGTCGAGCTCGCTTGCCATAACATTCTCCCGCTCTCTTTTCGTTTCTTGTTCCTCCCTTTATGAGGGGCGAAATCGCCGGGGAAAAGCCTTGATCCTGAACCTCCTCGCCGACGCTACGGCAGCCTTGGATTTCTCTTCGCTCGGGTTGTCCCCGATCGCATTGGACCTCGGAACTTGGCGGATCGGCGGCCTCTCCCTGCACCCGCAGGTCCACTGGTACTCGCTCGGCTACATCGCCGGAATCATGTTCGGCTACTGGTATCTGACGCGGCTGCTGCAGCATCCCGGCGCCCCGATGGCCAAGCGCCATGCTGAGGATCTGGTGTTCTACGCCACCATCGGCATTCTGGCGGGGGGGCGGCTCGGCTACGTCCTGTTCTACAAACCGGAAATCCTGCGTAACCCGATCGAGGTGCTGTATCTGTGGGAAGGCGGCATGTCGCTCCACGGCGGCCTGCTCGGCACGATCATCGCAATCCTGCTGCTCGCGCGGAAGAACGGGCTGAACGCGCTACGCGTCTGCGACTATGTCGCGGTCTGCACGCCGCCGGCGCTCGGGCTCGTCCGGCTCGCCAACTTCGTCAACGGGGAGCTGTGGGGTCGTCCCACGACGCTGCCTTGGGGCGTCATCTTCCCGCGCACCGGCGACGGCATCCCGCGCCACCCGTCGCAGCTTTACGAGGCGGCACTCGAAGGCGTTCTGTTGTTCATCGTGCTGAACTTCCTCTTCTGGCGGGCCGACGCGCGCTACAAGCCCGGCTTCCTCGTCGGCAGCGGCCTGCTCGGCTACGGCATCATCCGCTTCCTGATCGAACTGGTGCGCCAGCCCGATGCCGGCCTCGAACATCTCAGCTGGGGGCTCACCATGGGCCAGACGCTCAGCGTGCCGATGCTCGCCGCCGGACTCTACCTGATCGCCACCGCCGCCGGCCGGCGCGTCCGCGTCGAACCGATCGCCGGGAGTGAGAGCGTCGCCTGATACGCTCGCCGAGACGTTGGCGGCGCGGATCGCCGCCGACGGTCCCATGCCGCTCGACCGGTGGATGGACGCCGCCAATACGCATTACTACGCGACGCGCGATCCGCTCGGGCTGGCGGGCGACTTCACCACTGCCCCGGAAATCAGCCAGATGTTCGGCGAACTGACCGGCCTCTGGCTCGCCGACCTGTGGGACCGCGCCGGCCGCCCGCCCGCCGCCTATGTCGAACTCGGCCCCGGTCGCGGCACGCTGGCGGTCGATGCGCTCCGTGCCATGCGCAAGGCGGGGCTTGTTCCCGCCGTCCACCTCGTCGAAACCAGCCCCGCCCTGCGCGCGGCACAGGCGGCCAGGCTGCCCGACTCGGTCTGGCATGACGACGTCACCACGCTGCCGACGGATCGTGCGCTGCTGGTCGTCGCCAACGAATTCTTCGACGCGCTCCCGATCCGCCAGGCGGTCCGCACGGCAGACGGCTGGTGCGAACGGGTCGTCACGCACGGCCCGGACGGCTTCGCCTTCGCACTTGGAGGTCAAGTCCCCGGCGAAGACGCTCCCGAAGGCACCATCACCGAAACCCGCCCCGCCGCCGAGCCGATCCTCGCGGCCCTCGCCCCCCGGATCGCCGCGCAAGGCGGCACCCTGCTCGCCATCGACTATGGCTACCGCGATCCCGCGCACGGCGACACGTTCCAGGCCGTCCGCGCCCACGCCTTCGCCGATCCGCTGCTCGACCCAGGCGAGGCGGACCTCACGGCCCATGTCGATTTCACCGCGCTCGCCGCCGCTGGTGCCCCGCTCACCGCGTCCGGCCCGGTCGATCAGGGCGAGTGGCTGCTCCGGCTCGGCATCGCCGCACGCGCCGCAACCCTGGCGCGCGGTACGCCGGCCCAGGCGGAAGCAATCGCCGCCGCCTATCGCCGCCTGACCGCCGCCGATGCGATGGGCCATCTGTTCAAGGTGCTCGCGCTCACCGCCCCGTCCTGGCCCGAACCCGCCGGACTGCGCGGCTAGCGACTCGCTTGCCAGCACCCGCGGAAAAAGGGACCATCTCCGAAACACCGACGGAGACGGATCATGGACCCCGACGACCTCAAGGCGCAGGCAATCGCGTTGCACGACCGTTTCACGCACGAGACGCATGACCGCCGCGCGTTCATGGCCGATCTCGCAAAACTCGCGGGCGGTTCCGCGGCGGCCGGCGCGCTGCTCGCCACCATCGGGGCAGACCCCGCCGCCGCCGCGATCATCCCCGCCGACGACCCGCGCCTCAAAACCAGCAATGTCCGCTGGACCGTCGCCCCCGGCCGCGTGATGCACGGCTACATGGCGCTGCCCGCCAAGGCGCGCGGTCGCCAGCCCGCCATCATGGTGATCCACGAGAATCGCGGCCTGAACGACTATGTCCGCGACGTCGCCCGCCGCGTCGCGCTCGCCGGCTATGTCGCGCTCGCGCCCGATTTCCTGTCGACCGCGGGCGGCACCCCGGCGGACCAAGACGTCGCCCGCGACATGATCGGCAAGCTCGACCTGCCGCGCATCGTCCAGGACGGCGTGGCGACACTCGCCTGGCTGAAGGGCAATCGCTACGCCACCGGCAAGGTCGGCGTCGTCGGCTTCTGCTGGGGCGGCGCCATGGTCAACCGGCTCGCGGTCGCGGGCGGCGACGCGCTGGCGGCCGGGGTCGCCTATTACGGCCCCGCGCCCGATCCATCGGAGGCGGCAAAGGTCAAGGCCGCGATGACGCTGCACTATGCCGGACTCGACGAACGCGTGAACAAGACAGCACAGCCGTGGATCGATGCGCTGAAGGCCGCCGGGGTCCCCGTCCAGGCCTACTTCTACCCGGGCGTGAGCCACGCTTTCTATAACGACACCTCGGTCGATCGCTACGACAAGGCCGCCGCCGACCTGTCCTGGCAGCGTACGCTCGCCGCATTCAAGGCCGCACTCGCATGACCGGCCTCACGCTCTACACAAACCCCATGTCGCGCGGCCGCATCGCGCGCTGGATGCTGGAAGAGGTCGGCGCGCCCTACGAACGCGTGGTGCTCGGCTATGACGGCGCGATGAAGGACCCGGACTTTCTCGCCATCAACCCGATGGGCAAGGTTCCGACCATCCGCCACGGCGAAACCGTCGTCACCGAAACCGCCGCGGTCTGCGCCTATCTGGCGGACAGCTTCCCGGACGCCGGCCTCGCACCGCCGCTTGCGGACCGCGGCGCCTATTATCGCTGGCTGTTCTTCGCCGCCGGCCCGTTGGAGGCCGCGGTCACCAACGCTTCACTCGGCGCCGACTTTGCCCCTGGAAAGGCCGGCTCGCTCGGCTACGGAACGCTCGAGACCACGCTCGACACGCTCGAACAGGCACTCACCGGTCACGATTACCTCGCCGCGGACCATTTCACCGCGGCCGATCTCTATGTCGGATCCCACCTCGGCTGGGGCATGATGTTCGGCAGCATTCCGGCCCGCCCCGCCTTCGGGCAGTACCGTGACCGGCTTTACGCCCGCCCCGCCTATCTACGCGCCGCCGCGCTAGACGACGCCGACATGCCCACTCCCGCCTGACACGAAAAGGCCCGGCGGATAGCTCCGCCGGGCCTTCCTTACACTCGGTTCAAACCGCGATCAGCGACGATCGCCCATGAAGCTGAGCAGGAACGTGAACATGTTGATGAAGTCCAGATAGAGCGTCAGCGCGCCCATCACGACGGATTTGCCCATGAAGTCCGAGCCCTGAACCTGGAAGTACATGCTCTTGATCTTCTGCGTGTCGTACGCGGTCAGGCCCGCGAACAGCAGCACGCCGATGGCGCTGATGGCCATCTGCATCGCCGGCGACTTCAGGAAAATGTTGATCACCATCGCGATCAGCAACCCGACGACACCCATGATCAGGAACGTGCCGAGACCCGACAGATCCTTCTTCGTGGTGTAGCCAAACAGGCTCAGACCGGCGAACGCACCTGCCGTCGCGAAGAACGTCGTTGCGATCGAGGTGCCGGTGTAGATGAGGAAGATCGTCGACATCGACAGGCCCATCACCGCCGCAAACGCCCAGAACGTCGCCTGCGCGGCGGTCGTCGACATGCGGTTGATGCCGAAGCCCAGCACCATCACGAACGCCAGCGGCGCGAAGATGATCAGGTAACGCAGCGGCGTCGCCATGACCTGAGCGGCCAGGCCGCTCGACGCGAAGCCGAGCGCGACCAGACCGGTCAGCAGAACACCGGACGCCATGTAGTTGTAGACGGACAACATATAGGACCGCAGGCCGGCATCGCGGGCCGCGGACGTGTCCCGGCCTGCCGAGCGCGGCACGGCCGTCGTACGGGGGTCAGACCAATTCGCCATTGCGATAAACTCCACTGTGGGTGCAAAACGCACCGCTACTCATGGAATATCATCCTCCTGCACCCGATTTTCAAGCGGCGTCGCCTGGTTCGACATGTCAAATCATTGCTGGCGCCCCGGCGGGCCGGCGTTGTGACTATCACTTTACGAACACGTCAACCTGGCCCAAACCCGTGTCAGGCGACGGCATGATCGCGACGGGAGAGGCATGATGGAGAACGACGCGCGGCCGGGCGGCTACCGCTGGTATGTGCTCGGCCTGTTCACGATCGTGTACGCGTTCAATTTCATCGATCGCCAGATCGTCACCATCCTCGCGCCGTATCTAAAGGCGGATCTCGGCCTGACCGATGCACAGATCGGCCTGCTGTTCGGCACCGCCTTCGCGCTGTTCTACGCTCTGTTCGGTCTGCCGCTCGCCCGGCTGGCGGATGGCTGGCACCGCGTGCGGACCCTCTCGATCGGCCTCGGCCTCTGGTCTGCGATGACGGCCGTGTCCGGTACCGCCGGCAATTTCGGGCAGCTCGCGCTCGCCCGCGTCGGCGTCGGGATCGGCGAGGCGAGCGCCAGCCCCTCCGCCTTCTCGATTCTGCAGGACTATTTCCCCAAGGCCCAGCGCGCCACCGCGCTCGCGGTCTACTCCAGCGGCATCTATCTCGGCGCCGGCGCCTCGCTGATGATCGGCGGGCACGTCGTCGCCACCTGGGACCGGCTGTTCCCAGCCAGCACCGCGCCCTTCGGCCTGGTCGGATGGCAGGCGGCCTACATGGCGGTCGGCCTGCCCGGGCTGCTTCTCGCGCTGCTTGTCGTCACCACGGTGCGTGAGCCGGTCCGCGGCGCGATCGACGGTCACCCCCATCCAGGCGACCCACACCCGTTCCGCGCCGCCTTCCGCGAACTCGGCACGCTGTTCCCGCCGTTCAGCATCCTGACGTTGCGCCGGCTCGGTGCCCGCCCCGCCGCGATCCGCACCAACCTGCTGATGCTCGCCGCCATCGTCTTTATAGCCATTGTAATAGTGTGGATCACCGACGGACTGCTCGCCCCCGCCAAACGCGCTGCGATCTTCCGGATCGGCGACACGGCCATCACGACGAACATGGTCCAGTGGACCGCGATCGCGATCGGCGCCTATGCGGTCGTTTCCTGGATCCAGTCTGTCCGACTGCGCGACCCGACGACCGCAGCGCTCATGATCGGTTCTCCAAGCTTTGTTGCGGTCGCGCTCGCCGGTGGCCTGCTCAGCTTCGGCAGCTACGGCCTCAGCGCGTTCATCTATCTCTACGGCACCACCTATCTCGGGATGCAGCCGGCCGACGGCTTCACCATCGGCGCGATCGCCGCGGTCGCGGGTGGCCTGGGCACCATGCTCGGCGGCGTCATCGCGGATGCCGCCCGCCGCCGCCACCCCGCGGGCCGACTCTACGTCGCCGCATCCGCCGCCGCCGTTTCTGGCGTGCTGACGATCGTGCAGTATATGGTAGTCGACCTGACGACCTTCTACATCCTGAACTTCGCTGCCACGCTCTGCCTGACGATGTGGCTCGGGCCGACGTTCGCGACCGGTCAGGATCATGTCCTGCCCCGCATGCGCGGCACCGCGACCGCCGTCCAGTTCCTCGGCATCAATCTGATCGGCCTGGGCCTCGGCCCCTACTGGATCGGCCTCGTCAGCGACATCACGGGCAGCCTGCGCGTCGCGATCATGACCGCGGTCGTGCCGATCCCGATCGTCATCGCCTTGTTCCTGTTCGCCGCACGCCGACTGCCCGCCGCCGAAGCCCGCGTGGCCAACCTTGCGGCCGCCACGCGGTAATCGGTCAGGCGGCGGTCACGACGCCGCAAGCCAGGCGTGCCCCGCTGTTGCCCGATGGATCGGTTCGGTAATCGTCCGCCGCCGCGTGAATGATCAACGCGGCCCCATCCGCGTCCATCAGGGGAGACGCACCACCGGTCAGGGTCGCGCCCGGCACCATCGTCTCGACCCGGCCGGTGCCATCTGACCCGATCTCGATGTTGGGCAGATCGCCCGAATGCGGCCCGACACCCGAGTCCTTACCGTGCTTCATCGCCGTCGGGTTCCAATGCCCGCCTGCGGTCGTGAAGTCCGGCGCGTCGCAACGGCCCGTCGTGTGAAAATGGATCCCCTTCGGTCCGGGCGTCATGCCCATCGCCGACACGGTCAGCATCAGCCCGCCCGGCCCCTGGCGCAACGTCGCCATGCCTTTTGGCGCACCCGACGCATCCATCAACGCTACCTTTGCGGATGCTTCAGCCGCGCTACCGCGCTCCGCCGCGACGCCGCTCCCGTTCATTGCGCACCCGCTCGCACCGAGACCGATGACGACCGCCGCGCCCAAAACAAGTTTCCGCATGTCACACTCCCTGTTGCTTCGATGCATCAACGTATTGCAAGCCCGCTTGCTCCGTTGGCCAAAGGAAGTAACAGGTGACCTAAGATACCTGACGTCCATGTTCTCATGCCAAGACATCACCAGAGAGCTGGCAAGGGTTCGTTGCAGACCCGTCGTCTGGTTCGGCCCGCATGGTCCGTCGCAACAAGCCGGGGGCGGCGGAAACGGGACTCAAGCGAGGGTTCTAAATTAAGCTTCCGGACCGAGCTTCCGGACCGAGCTTCCGGACCGAGCTTCCGGACCGAGCTTCCGGACCGAGCTTCCGGACCGAGCTTCCGGACCGAGCTTCCGGACCGAGCTTCCGGACCGAGCTTCCGGACCGAGCTTCCGGACCGAGCTTCCGGACCGAGCTTCCGGACCGAGCTTCCGGACCGAGCTTCCGGACCGAGCTTCCGGACCGAGCTTCCGCTAATCTGGCCCGGACGCAACAAAAAAGGCCGGCCCCTCGCGGGACCGGCCTCCTAGGTTCGCCGTCCCCACCAGAAGGCGGGGACAGGAAATCACATGCCCGAACCCGGACCGTAGGTGATTTCCACGCGACGGTTCTGCGGCTCGCGCACACCATCGGCGGTTTCCACCAGCGGGCGGCTTTCGCCGAACGCTTCGGTCGTGATCGAACCTTCGCCGATGCCCTTGCCGGACAGGTAGGACTTCACTGCGTCCGCACGACGCTGCGAAAGGCCGACGTTGTAGCGATCCGAACCCGACTTATCGGCGTGACCTGCGAGCATGACCGAAGCCGAACCCGAAGTCGCGAACGCCTGTGCGGCGTTGTCGAGGATGGTTGCTGCTTCCGGCGTGATGTCCGACTTGTCCCAATCGAAGAACACGATGAACGGACCGGCCGGGATCGGCGCGACCGGTGCAGGTGCAACTGGCTCAGGCGGAAGCGGAGCAGGCGCCGGTGCCGGCTCGACGGGCGGCGGTGCTGCCGGTTCGCCGAAGTTGAACACGAGGCTGGCGAGCAGCGAGTGCGACCGGAAGCGACCTTCTGCTTCCTGACCGTTGCCACCAGAGTAGCGCAGGTTGTCGACGTTGAAGAAACGGTACTTCAGACCGAAATCAACATTGTCGGTGACCGGGTAACGCACGCCGGCAATTGCCTGCCATGCGAAACGCGTGTCGCTGTCGTCGATGGCATTGATGCCGCCGTTGAAGCGATAGATGTTGGCCGAAACGCGAGCGATACCCGCGCCGCCGCCCACATACCCGTTCAGGCCGTCGTCGGCACCGAAGTCGAGCAGACCGTTGACCATGAAGCTGAGCGCGTCGGTGGAACCCGAACGCTTGCTCTCGTAACGGCCGTTCGGCACGCCACCGAAGCTGTTCGCGAGGCCCGACTTGGTCAGGGCTTCGTTCTCAGCCTTCTTGTAGCCGACTTCGCCTTCGATGCGGACCGGACCGAAGTCGTAGCCCACGATGCCGTCGACGTCGAAACCATATTCATGGTCCACGCTCAGGCCGTTGTTGACAGTACCGATATCGAACTTCGAATCTTCGACGAGCATCGCGCCGCCTTCGACACCAACATACCAGGCGTTGTCCTTCGCCATGGCAGGCGTCGCGAGCGCCGTGGTAGCAAGCGCGACCGTGATGGCCAGCTTACGCATATAAATCCCCTTTCGTTCGTGTCCCGGAAGGAACCCGTGGTTTTCCTAACTAACCCGACCCCCCCACGCAAGCGTACTGGACCCGGAAGCGTTGCAAAAAGGCAACGTACGCACCAAAAGTGCCACGCTTCCATCCTGCAGACGAGGCCCTTAACACAGCAATGTTGGAACAGTTTCCCCCGGCACGAAAAAAAAGAGCTACGTGGTAATTAGGCCATGGTTTCGCAGGGCCGTCAACACCGCCGACAGGGTCGCACGCCCTTGAATATCCACCGTTTCCCCGCCCGAGGGGCCAAGGATCGCCGGCTGTCGCGTACCGACCACGCGAAGCCCGCCGACCGCCACACCACCAGTCGGCAACGGCCCCGTGCTCCATGCTGCCCCCGTCCAGAACGCGTGTTGCCCGGCATCCACGATCCAGGCCGTCATCCCCGGAGTCGGCATCACGAATCGCCAGCCCCCATTGGTCCAGCAGGCGATCTGCCCCTGCCGCCTCGTCCAGGCCCCCACGCCATCCGCCGGCACCGCCCAGCTCTGTCCGATCCGCGGATCGCCCGGCGGCACGGCCAGCGTCAGGGTCTCGACCACCGGGTGCACGACGATATCGAGGATCGCCAGCGCCTCGTTATGCGTCACTTCCTTCTGCGCCTGACCCGCGACGATCGCCGGCAACCCAAAGCGCGCACTTGCCTCCGCCATCATCATCTCCCCGTTTCCATCACAAAATTATTGTCTGGCAGGCCTCGACGGAGATCCCCGCCGTTCCGATCTGCGCGACCGTGAACGACACATCCTTCCCCCGGGCGCGACCGTCGGCGGCCTGCATAGCCGGCGCATAGACCCAGTCCGGCATGTCGACCGTCACGGTCCGCACCGGACCGTCCGCGCCCAGGATGGTCAGACGGTATCGCTCCGCCTCCTCCCCCAACGGCGCATCGGCGCCGTCCGCCCATGACCAGCCGCCACGGCTGCGGCGAGTCCACGAAAGCCGAACCGAGTCGTCCCCCTCCCGAACCGCGCGCAGTCGAACCAGCGACGGTGGCCGCAACGCTCGCCCCCTGAACGCCCGCACCCGCTCGATCGCGCGCTCGTCGCCGATCCCGCTCGCCAGGATCAGCGCGTCCGATCCGACCGCGCTCGCCGCCAGCGTCATGGTCGCCAACCGGTCCGGCTCGATCAGTACGAACGGCTCGTCCGCCGCATGCCCCTCGATCGCCCCCTCCGTTCCGTACCGCCCGCGCAGCAGCCGCGTCAGCCGGAACCGCGCGACGCCGACCTGCTCTACCGCGCCGAACTGGATCAGTTCGTCCCCGACCAGCGCCAGGTTCGCACCGTTCAGCATCGCCGCGTCGGATCGTCCCTCCAGCGTCATCGTATCGTTCAGCAACCGCACCTCGATCGCGGTCCGCATATCGAACAAAGTCGATCCTGCCGCCGGCGTCGCCACCGCGATCCGCCCGATCGTCGCCGCCGGCGCGGTCCGCCCGATCGAGCTCAGCGTCGCGCCGCCGTCGAGGCTGCCCGACAGCATCGCGACCCGCCAACCGGCCGACACGCCCGCCGCCGCGACGTGGATCGCGCCACCGCTCGCCACGCCCGGCACCCCGGCGGGCAGTTCGAACGTCACGATCGTAGTGGCTCCGTGCGGTCGATCCGCCTGCATCACCGCCCGACCCGGCACCCCCGCCACCATCGGCGCCGCACGCGCCCCGGTCGGCTCCGCCACCAGCCGCATCTCGACCACCATCCGCTCGATCGTCGCGCCTGCCACCCGCCAGACCCCACCGATCCCCGGCACAGTCACCGCCGCCCCCGGACCGATCGCCATATAGCGCCACGGCAGCCGCACGACCGCCTCCCGCCGCGCCGCCCAATCCGCCGCCAGCCGCCGCTCAGCGATACTGCGCGCCACCGCCGCCGCCAGCACCGCGGGCAATTCCAGCGCCATCACCCGCCGCCCGACACCGCCCCGCCCGGCGCGTTGCAGCCCCGCCTGATAATCGCGATCGATCTCGTAATACGCGACGGTCACCGCGTCCGACACGGTCCCGGCCGCGCGCTGGTCCCGCTGCAACCTTACACCACCCACCGCGCCGGCGGCCGCACCGATCGCCTCGGTAGGCAGCTCGACCGCCACCCCCGCCCCCTCGGTCAGCACCAGCCCGCCGTCCGCGTCGACCAGCACGGACGGCACCGCCGCCGACAATGTCTCCACCGCGCCGCGGACGCTGTCCCCGCTCGCCGCATAGCCGAGCACCGTCGTCGCTGTCCGGTCCGCGATCGCCCCGTCGGACAGCGCCGCCGCCACCGCCCCGATCGTGACCGGCCCGTCATCCGCCTCCACCTCGAAACTCAGCGAAGGGATGCGGTTGCCGTACGCGGCCAGCTGCATGTCCTCGAACACGACATAGGCCAGCCCGCGATAGGCCGGCGTCTCCCCGACCCCTTCGACGGCCGCGATCAGAGGATCCGCCGCCTGCCCCTCGTCCCCGTCATGAAAGCGGAACTTCGTCCTGCCCTTCCAGTCCCCCGCCGCCCCGCGCAGCAGCGTTCCGTCCGCCCAGATCCGTCCCACCGACCGCAACCGCCGCGCGGACAGCGCCACCGCGAACGAGGCGGCGTAGCTATATTGTGTCGTCCCCGGCTGGCCCTTCCCGCCGCCGCTCCGCGTGCCCGTCTCCTTCAGGTCGGTCGCCCAGATCACCGTACCTGCCACCCGCATCCGCCCGAACAGCTTCGGGATCATGCTGCCATAGGACGACGTCTGCACGCTCAGGTCGCCCAGCCGCGGCCCCCGCCCGCCGCCGCCACCCAGCACCGCACCGTCGATCCGGTTGCCGATCAGCGCGCCCACCGCACCACCAATCGGCCCGCCCACCAGCGTGCCGACCGTCGTCAGGACCAATGTCGCCATCGCCTATGCCTCCCCGAACTGCCAGCTTGCAATCACCGGCCACGGCACCGCCCCCGGCACCGCGACGATCCGCCCGATTCCGGCATCCGCATGGACGAAGCCGTCCGCCGTCCGGATGACCAAATGGAACTGCCGCGCCCCCGCCTCGACCAGCAGCACCGCGCCCGGCCCCGGCACGTCCGTCCGCACGAGCCCCGCGGCATCGACCAGCGCCGCCACCGCCTCCGCCGTCCCGCCGCGCATCGCATAGCGCGCCGGCACGCGTTCCAGCGGCAACTGCCCGGCAAAGGCGATCAGCCCGACACAGTCGAGCCCGTACGCCGGCACGCGTCCCTGCGCGCGAAATCGTACGCCGACGCACGCCCGCGCCCGCGCGATCACATCGTCGCCCATGTCATTCCCCCGGATATCGTGTCAGCAGGTCGTTGCCCGGCAGATGCGGCTCCCCGCGGAAATTCGCTGCGTTGCCGAAGCGCGCGCTGCATGTCGCCAGACTCCGGTCGCACCCTTCGGTCAGCTCGACCCGGTCCCCCACCACCGTCCCGAGCGGCGGCGGATCGCGCAGGAACAACGTACCCGCCTCGCTCCACGCGATCTCGCTGGACAACCCGCTCCCCGCCCCGTCCAGCCAGCGGATCCGCCCGCCGGTCCAGCGATGCGCGCGCCCACCGTCGTCCTGCACCGAAACCGTCTGCGCATCGGTCACGCCCGCGATCACACTCATCACCACGCGCCCGGCCATGTCGACCCGGCACCGCCGGTCGCCCAGCTCGGCCCGGCATTCGGGCGAGGTCCGCTCCACCACCGGCCGCTCCAGCACCGCCGTCGGCCCGCGCAGTTCCGCCTGGAACGCGCCGTCCCGCGTCGCGACATCGCCGATCTCGCCCCGCGCCAGCGCCACCGAACCGCCATCCGGATCGCCCCAGTCGACCGCGAACAGCCGCACCGCCGCCCCGTCCCACCGCCCCGCATCCAGGTCCGTCGCCGATATTCGGTCGTGGGTCAGCGCCCCTGCGACATTCAGCGTCTCGACCGCGAACCCCGCCTCGCGCGTCACGGCGGACGGCACCATCCCGGGTGCGGCGGCATAGGTCATGCCGTCCACCACCAGGTCGTGGTCGTGCCCGGTGAACCCCAGGCTGATCCCGTCCCGCCGGTCCAGCCGCCAGCAAAAGGCGACGCGCGTCAACTCCGGCTGCAACCAGTCGGCCATGCGCTCTCTCCTTCAGGTTTCGCGGATCTCGATCATCGGCACCGACGCCATCTCGCCTGCCAGATAGGTCGCTCGCGACACGTCGATCCGGTCCTCCGCGAACCGCACGGGCACGTCGAACCGGAACCCGGCGGTCACCACAGCACCCACCCCCGGCGCGGCATCGAACACCACCGTCCCGCCCGGATCGAGCGTCCACCCGCCGATCAGCGCCGCGCCATCCACGCCAACCCGCACGCTGCCCGCCACCGGCCGCGTGATCCGCCGCAGCTGGGCCTCCTCCCCGTCGCCGTAAGATTTGATCAGCGCGAACCGCGTCGTCTTCCCGTCGCCGACCCCGATCCGCTGGTCGCGATACGCCGGCGCATCGGTCATGCCCGCCGAACTGTCGTCATACGGGTCGCGCAGCCGGAACCCCTTTGCCGCGCCTCGTCTCGCGCGGAAGAACGCGATCAGCGTCTGCGCATCCTCGTCGGACCGCACGCCCGGCCCGGCATCGTACCGCATCCGCGCCTCCGCCCAGTCGGCGTTGCGCTGCTCGTGCCCGGACGCACTCGTCACCACCGCGGTGGAGAAGTTGGGGCTGACACTCGCCTGCCGCCCCAGCGCGATCGGAAAATCCACATCGTCGAACGGCGTCATCGCCTCTCCCTCCGTATCCCAATGGACGAACCCGTCGCGCGCCACCTGCGGCAGCGCCCAGATAAAGACGTCCGCGATCCCCCGCGCCCGCCCGGCCTCCGCGGCCGCATCGATCGCGCGCCACTCGGCGGACGCCTCGCGGTTCAGCACGAAGCCCGAAAAATATTGCTGCTCGTCGATCGGATATCCCAGCCGCGCGGTCATCGCGTCCACGCCGCGCGCGGTCGCCCCGCTGTTGCCGGTCGTCACCCAGTCATAATCCTCCAATTGGAGGACATCGAACGCCGGCCGCGCCCAGCCCATCGGCACGTTTGCGCGCCGCAGCTCCGGCGCCGCCCGGTCCAGCACCGTCGGCAGATAGACGAGCAACGCGACCCGACATCCCGGCGCCTCCGCCCGCACCGCGTCGCGCAACGCCAGCGTCGAGGCCGCCAGCAACGCCCCCGCTTGGTCGAGCATCGCGCGCTGCGCCGCATCCATCGGCATCGCCACATCCGCGATCGACACGAGGCCCGCGCCGAACACCGCCCGCGCGGCCGCATCGTACAAGCATGGCTGCCCGCCCGGCGCGACCCACCACCACGGCTCCCCCACCTGGAACCACGGCTCCAGCCCCGCCGCCACCGCGATCCGCACGAACGCGCGCCCCACCTGATGGAGATACCCCATCGCCCCCTCATGCGCGGGCGACAGCAAGGTCGACGGCGGCACCCACCCGGTCAGCGCCGGCGCCCCGCCCTCCGTTCGCTGCTTCCAGTCGCCCCACGCATGCGCATCGAACAGCTCGTAGCTCAGCGACAGGATAAACCGATATCCCAACGACTTGCACCGCATTGCGAAGTCGCGGTGCCAGCTCTCGCAAGCGACGTTCAACACACCGCCCCGCAAGCTGACGAGCAGGTTATTCCCGGCCTGCTCCAGCCTAAAATAATGGCTCATCCCGACATAGTGGTTGATGACCTCGCGGTACCCGAGCAGCACCGCGTTGCGCAGTACCCGCTCCGGCGTCAGGTTGTACGCGTCGTCATATCCGGTCGCGATCCGCATCGCGTGCGCCGGCACCATCGCATCGCCCAGCGCCAGGACGGACCCCGCCCCGTCGCACCTCATGTCGGAGATCTCGACCCAGCCCTCGGCCGGTGCCGCCAGCGCCCCGCCCGCCGGGTCGTAGTCCGGTGCCACCAGCGAAACGAACATCCGGTCGATATCGCCCGCCCACACCGGGTCCGCCTCCGCCGGCAGCAGAAAGCCGCCGTCCAGCCTGGCGAAATCGATCGACACCACCGCGTCCTCTGGATCGCCCACCGCATAGTTCGACAGCCGCACATACCAGGCGCGCGCCTGCCCCGCCGCATCGCGCCCCTCGATCGTCAGCGTCGGTCCGTTGATCGCATCCAGCGCGCGGATGCCCCCCGACCGCCACCGGAACCGCAGGCTGCACTCCCGATAATCCCTATCCGTCTCGTAACTTGCGAGCGGATGGTCCCACCGATCCTCCGACGCCCAGATCAGCCCGGCGAGGTCGTCGCGGTTGTAGAACACTGCATCCACCCGCAACGCATGCGGCCCCGTCGTCACGACCGACGCCATCACCGGCCGCGGAAAATCCACCGTCCAGAACCGCACGTCGAACCGCTTGAGATACCTCGTCTCGGTCCGCTCCGAAGCCAGTCGCCAACCCATCAGGACCTCCATTCAAAGAGCAACACGCCCCCTCTCCCCACCGGGGAGAGGGTTGGGGAGAGGGGCGTTTTTAGGTGGAGCGCCCGTAGGAATTACGCCTACGCTCTCACCGCTCCGCCGCCGCCAGCGCAGTCCGCACCGCGCGCGCCACTTGCCGCGAGGACCGCGCCAGCGCCTCCGGTGCCGCCCCCGCCGCGACATTCACCGAAATCGCCACCCGCACCTCGCGCGCCGCCTCCCCCGGCACCGCAGCCGCCGCCCGCACCGCCCCGCTACTCGTCGGCACGAACAATTCCGGCCCGCGCTCCCCCACGACATAGGCCGCCCCCGGCGACACCGGCCCGCCCGTCGCCCGCCCCGGCAAGCCGGCCACCGCCCCCACCAGGGTCGCCGCCACCGACGCCAACCCGCCGCCGCCCTTCGACCCGCCGCCCCCGAGCACCGAAGCGATCCCGCCCGACACCGCCGCCGCCGCGATCTCGCCCAGCACCGCCAGCGCGCTGCGCTTCAGGTCGTCGAACCCCAGCTTCCCCGTCCGCACCGCACGCGCCAGCGCCGTCTCGATCGCCCGCCCCGCCCGATCCGCATCGCGTTCCAGCGGCGACGCCAGGCTGTCGCGCATCGTCGCCACATCGCGCGCGAACCCGGCCGTGTCGGCCCGCACGCCGATCACCAGCCGCTCGATCTCGTCATCCATCCGGATCCCTTTCCTGCATCGCGGCCAGCTCGCGCGGGCCCAGCGGTTCGTCCGTGTCGTCGCCCGCGATCACCGCCGCCAGCGCCGCCAGCTCGGCCGGCGTCGCCCGCCAGAACCGCTCCGGCCCCCACCCGAACAGCACCCCCGCCTGCCCCGCCATCCGCACCGCCGCATCGCGGAACGACGCGCCTTCCCCCCTCCCTTTCGAGGGAAGGGCCGGGGGTGGGTGCCCTACGGACAACGTGCCGGGCACCATCACCGCCCCTGCAGGATCTGCAGGATCAGCGTGCGCAACGCCGGTGTCACCGCCGCCAGCCCCGCCTCAAGGATCGCCTCGCCCACCCGCTCGCGCGTCAGCTCGGGCCCGCGCTCCGCCACCACATGCCAGAACAGCGCCGCGATCTCCGCCAGCGACAGCGTCCCCGCCGCCGCCCGCTCGACCAGCGCGAACAGCGGCCCCAGCTCGCCCTCCGCCGCCACCAGCGCCTCGAAACTCGGCCTCAGCGTCAGCACCGCACCGTCGACGGTCAGCGCCGCCTCCCCCCGCGCCGGGTTCACGACGATACGACCTGGCCTGAGGACTCGAGTGCAAGCGTATAGGAACGCTCGCCATTATAGTCGCCGGAATAGTCCAGCCGCGCGACCAGGAACCGCCCGCGCAACCGCTCCCCGCTTTCGAAGCTCAGTTCGTAATCGTCGAGCAACCCGGCCAGCGCATTCGCCTTCAGCCGCGTCTCCGCCGCCGATCCGGTAAACACGCCGGCCCCCGCGACCGACACCGATCGCACCCCCGCGCCGGAGAGCAGCTCGCGCCACCCGCCCGAAGCCTTGCTGGTAATCGCCACCGCCTCGCCGTTGATCGACAGCATCGTCGTCCGCATGCCCGCCACGGTCGCATAGACCGGGCTCGCCGCCCCATCCCCGACCTTCAGCAGGAACGCACTTCCCTTTTCCACCGCCATGTCATGATCCCCTGTATCAAAAAGAAAGCCCCCTCCCTTTCAAGGGAGGGGGTTGGGGGTGGGTGCAACGGCACCCCACCCATGAACACGAAGGGAAGACGAGGCCCGCCTCACCCCAGCGAAACCGTCCGCACCCGGTACTCCACCAGCCCCGCCCAGGGCCGCCCCGCATCGCGCACCAGCCGCGCGCGCAGGAACAGCAGCCCCACGATGCTGTGCCCGCCCAGCTCGCGCGCCATCTCATCGATCGCGCCCTCCGCCAGCGCCATCAGCGCGTGGAGCCGCGACGGCCGCCCGCCCTCGTCCCACAACACCACCGCGATCCGGTGCTCGCGCCCCTCCAGCCCCTTCGCACCCCAGTCCGACGTCGTCGCCTCGCCGATCGCCGCATAGGGCAGCTTCGCCTCCGCCGGCGGTCCGTCGAACACGCCCGTCACCCGGTCACCCAGGCCGGCACGCAACGCCGTCACCAGCGCCGCCTGCACCGCTCCCGCCGCATCGCTCATGTCCCGTCCTCCCCGATCATGCCCCGCAAATCGCGCAGCCGCACATCGTCCAGCATCCGCCGCGACAGCCCGCGCCCCACCAGCGTCACGCCGTCCGCCGCATCGATGACATCCAGTTCCGGAAAGGCCGCCCGCAGCCGCGCCGCCACGCGCGCGATCACCGCTAGCTGCCGCCGCATCGCGATCCGCTCGACCCGCGTCACGGTTCTTCCTCAGCAAACAGCGTGATCCGGTCCGGCATCCGCGGATCGGCCAGCACCCGCACCACGCGCAGCTGCATCGCGACCCGCTCGATCCGATCCCCCACCGCGACGTCGCAAGGCCGCATCGCGATCCGCCAGCGCCGCTCCCCGTCCGGCACGCACCCCGCCCACACCGTGCCGACTGGCGCGAACACCGCCGACACGCCCCCCTGCGCATCGCGCACCGGATCGCCGCGCGACACGGTCACCCGCTCGCGCAGCAACCCGGCAAGCCCCGCCCCGCTCACAGCCGCATCTGCCGGTAAGGCCGCCACAGCGCCGCCACCACCGCGGGCGGCCCTGCATCGTCATCGCGGTGCGCATGAAAATGCGCCGCCAGCCGCACGATCCCCTGGGCCACCGCCGCCGGCACCTCGCCCGTCAGCGGCGCCCCTAGGAACCGCTCCGCCACCCCCTCCGCGGCCGCGACCAGCGTCGCGATCAACGCATCCTCCGCGTCCGTCTCCAGGCGCAGATACGCCTTCACCGCGTCGATCCCGACCGCTGCCATCCCACCCCTCCCTACGATAGATCCGCCCGGCCCCAGGCTCGAAAGTTTGGAACCGAGCGGCAACAAGTCATTGATCCGAAACGATCAGTTCGCCGAGAACCGCATGAGCTTGATCGCCTCGGCATTCACCACCGCACCGCCCACGCGCTTGGTGGCGTAGAAGTGGACGAACGGCTTGTTGGTGAACGGATCGCGCAGGATCTGCGTCTCCTGCCGCTCGGCGATCAGGTACCCCACCCGGAAATTGCCGAACGCGATGCCCAGGCTGTTCGCCGCCACGTCGGGCATGTCCTCGGCCTCGACCACCGGATAGCCGAGCAGCGTATCGGGCCGCCCCTCGATCAGCCCCGCCTGCCACACGAACGCCCCGTCCGCGGTCTTCACCTTGCGGATCAGCGACAGCGTCGCGCTGTTCATCACGAACGACGCACCCTGCCGGTACGGACTGCGCAACGCCTGGACCAGGTCGATCAGCCGGTCCTGCGCATTGCTGCCGAACCCGCCCGCCGCACCCGACGGCACGTACTGTAGCGCCCCGAACGCGCGCGTCGCGTCCCCCTCCGGCGCCACCGGTTCGGCCAGGAAGCCGCGCGGCTGATGCACCCCGTTGCCGGACACGAACGCCGCCCCCTCGGCGCGGGCGAACTCGGTCGCCACCTCGTCGGCCAGCCACTGCTCCACATCGAACGCGGCATCGTCCAGCATCGCCTGGCTCGCCGCCGGGTTGGCGTACAGCTCGCCCATCGGCGGCGCGATCTCCGCGAACACGGGCGTGCCCGTCTCCGGACGCCCCGCCGTCTCGGCCACCCAGCCGGACGGCGTCGCGCCGCGCGTCACCAGCTTGCGGTACCCCGCGGTCCCGACCTTCACGACCTGCGCGATCGACCGGATCGGCGAGATGCTCGCCAACGCCGCATCGATCCGGCGGTCGATCTCCTCCGGCACGGCATAGCCGCCCGCCGCATCCGTGACGCCGTTCACGCTCTTCAGCTCGACGCCCACCTCGCGCCCGGCGCGCAGATACCCCTCCACGAACGCCGTCACCGAGCCGTCCGCCCGCGCACCAGACAAGGCCGGCCGCCCGAACACATCTGCCTTCACTTCGTACATATGTCTCTCCTGTTGAAAATTTTCGGTCGGCAAGGCGGTCGCCTCACCAGACCCGATCGACCCGCGCGTCCGGCTGCATTGGCACCGCGACCAGCGACACTTCGAGCAGGTCGACGTCGATCAGTTCACGATATGTTCTCTGGCGAATTCGCCGGGAACGGTATCCGAACGACAGCCCCGTCACCGCGCCGGCCAGCAACGCCGCCGCCATCGTCGACCCTGCCGGCACCTGTCCGGCGACGCGGAGCCCGCGCGCATCCTCGACCAGCGCGTCGATCGTCCCGACCGGCCGCAACCCGCCGTGCTGACGCAGCAGCGCGACCCGCCCCGGTCGTCCGGCCAGACTCCGCGAAAACGCCCCCGCCCGCACGATATCGCCACCGCGGTCCACCACGTCGAACAGCGCCGCATAGCCCTCGAACCGTACCACTTCTGCCGGCCTGCTCATGGCTTCAGCAACTCGGTCAGCCCCAGCCGCGCCGCCATCGCCACGACCAGCAGCGCCAGCGCGATCCGCATCGCCCACGCCAGCACCGCGTTGCGCGCCGATACCTTCGCATCACGCCACGCCTTCAGAAGCTCGCGCAACGCACTGATATCGTTACGTGCGGACAGGTCGCTCAGCCCCAGCCGCTCCAGCGCCCGCCCCGCCCCCGCCTCGCTCGCCTCCTCGATCAGCGCGCGCAACGTCACCAGCGCCGCTCCCTCCTCCTCCGCCTGGCACAGCAACCGCGCCAACATCGCCACATCGGTCATCCCATCCTCCCCCCTCAATGCCTGTAGTTCCCCGGCGAAGGCCGGGGCCTAGACGCAACCGCGCCACCTAGGCCCCGGCCTCCGCCGGGGAACCAGCCACCTCCACCGCAAACCCCAGCAACTCACGCTTCTCCGCCCGCGACAGGAAATCCGCCGCCGCCACCTGCCCCCACATCGCGGCGCGATCACCCGACAGCGCCGGCACCGCATCCAGGTCGACGACCAGCGCCAGCCCCGGCCACCACGCCGCCAGCCCGTCCGACACGCCGTCGAGCAACCGCGCCACCAGCGGCAGCACGGTCAGCCGCCACAGCGCACGGCTCGCCTCCGCATAATTGGCGTAGGTATTGTCGCCGGGCAGCCCGAGCAGCATCGGCGGCACCCCGAACGCCAGCGCGATCTCGCGCGCCGCCGCGGCCTTCAGCCCGACGAAATCCATGTCGGCCGGCGACAGGCTCATCGCCTGCCACTTCAGCCCCCCTTCCAACAGCATCGGTCGCCCGGCGTTGCTGGACCCGGCGAAGCTCGCCTCCATCTCCGCCTTCAACCGATCATACTGGTCACGGCTTAGCACCGCCCCCGGCTCGCCCGGGTCATAGACCAGCGCCCCCGACGGCCGCGCCGCATTGTCGAGCAACGCCTTGTTCCACTGCGTCGCCGCGTTGTGGATCGCCACCGGCCCCGCCGCCGCACCCAGCGACCCGACCCCATAATGATCGTCGAGCGGATGCAACGCCTTCAGGTGCACCACACCCCCCGCGCCCCCCTCACCCGCTACCGGATAACGCGTCGTCACCGCCCCCGCCTGATACCGGTACGCCACCGGCCACCCGCCCGCATCCGCCTCCACGGTCACACGCTCCGGCCGCAGCGGATACAGCGCCTCCGGCACCCCGTCCGCCCCGCACCCGATCAGCAGATAGGCGTTGCCGTGCAACAGCATCTGCGCCGCGACCGTTTCCAGCACCGGCTTCACGATCCGTTCCGCGACATGCCCCTGTTCGGCCGCCAGCACCGTCACGCTGCCACACGCATCCGCCACCATCCGCACCGACCGCTGCGCCACCGCATTGCCCAGATACGCCGCCCGCACCTGCGCCTCGTACCCGCGCGGCCAATCCCCGAGCACGCCGCCCCCCGCACTCCGCACCAACGCCGGACGCGCCTCCGCACGCCCGGACTTCCGCCCGAACAACCACATGACAGCACTCCTAAAAAAGCCAGAACCGTCCATCCCGAGCGAAGTCGAGGGACCCGTCGAGCGCAGCCGAGACGCGCACCACCTAGGAAACTACAAAACCCTTAAAGCGGGCGCGCCACCCCCGCGCCCCAGCATCAGCTCGGTCATCGCCCACACCAGCGCATCCGCCCGGTCCGGCGACCGCCCCGGCCCCACATAGGCGCCGCCCGACAACAGCCCAGCCAGCTCGTCCTCAAGCCGCGGAAACGCGCCGACATGCACCGCGCGCCCGGCCTCGTACAACGCCGCCACCGGTTCCGCCCGCGCCACCTTGCCGCGGCTGGCATGGACCAGCTTCACCGGCATGGCGCGGTTCGCGGCGCGCAGCACGCTGTCGACCATCGCGCCGCCATTGTTCGCCTCCGCCACCACGCGGTCCGCCCCGTGCGCCGCGGCCGCATCCGCCACCGCCTGCGCCCAGCCTTCCGGGCTCGCGCCCTGCACGCTGGCGTCGGCCACTACCTGCGCCACCCCGTCCGCGCCCAGCGTGACCACCACGATCCCGCACGCGTCCGACGTCGCCGTCGCCCCCGCCGGCGGATCGACCGCCACCACGGTCCGCACCGCCGGCACCGCCACATCGCGCCGGCACGCCTCGATCAGCGCCCGGCTCCACAGCGCACCGTCGATCTCTTCGATCAGCTCGCCGTCCAGCTCCTGCCGCCCCAGCCGCGTTCCGCCGTACAGCGCGTCCATCGTCGCCACGAACGCGTCCGCCAGGTTCGCGCGATTGTCCGCCGTCCGCCCACGCGTCACCACCACGCCCGGCATCGCGATCAGCCGGCGGACCAGCGGCACCGGCCGCGGCGTCGTGGTCGCCACGATCCGGGGCAAGCGCCCCAGCCGCAATCCCATCGCAAGATTGTCCCATGCCGCGTCGCCCCCCTTCCATTTCGCGATCTCGTCCGCCCAGGCCACATGATGCTGCGGCCCGCGCAGCGCCTCCGGTTCCGCCGCGGAATACACCGTCGCCGTCCCCCCGCCCGGCCACCGCAGCCGGCGCAGCGACGGCTCCCACACCGGCCGTACATGAGCCGGCGCGATCGCCAGCAGCCCGCTTTCCCCCTCCACCATCACCGCCCGCGCCTCGGCATAGGTCGCGCCGATCAGTGCGGCCTGCACCCCCGGCCGCCCTTCCAGCTGCGCGCGCACCCACTCCGCCCCGGCGCGTGTCTTGCCGAACCCGCGCCCGCCCAGCATCAGCCACAACCGCCAGTCCCCCGGCGGCGCGCGCTGCCCCGGCCGCGCCCACAGCTCCCAATGATGCTCCAGCCCGCGCGCGCCCTCGCCCAGCCGGCGCAGCATCCGCCGCCGCTCCGCATCCGGCAGGAACGCCAGCCGTTCGCCCAGCGATCGTTCCATGGCCCCGCCCCCCGCTCATTCCGCGATGCTTTCCAGCCGGCGCTTCATCTCCGACAGTTTCTCGTCGATCCGGTCGGTCACCACGCCCAGGTCGTCGATCTCCTCGAAGATGCCGGTCGCCTGCACCGCCGCGCGATGTTGCCGCAGCAGCTGCAACCAGGTCCGCTCCTCGTGGCTGGTCGGCGCATCGCGCTCGGCCTCGCCCCCCGCCGCGCGCGCCAGCGCGCGTTGCAGCATCCGCAGCTCCAGCCGCAGATACCCCTCGGCCAGCGCGCGCAGGAACGCCGCACGGAACTTCGCATCCGCCTGCCGCCGCTGCCACGCCCGCTTGTCGGTCGTCCCCACCGCGATCGCCGATTGCGTCACGTTGGCGGACCCGGCCAGCTCCTCCAGAAACCTCTTCTCGATCGTCGCCGACCAGGTCGCCGGCTTGTCCGCCTTCGTCTCCGTCGCCCCATCTCCCATGCGTCATGCCCCCCGGACGACGAAGGGGCCGGAAAGCGTCTCCGCCCCGGCCCCTTTCGGAATTTCTCATCATTCACGTCACGTGCCAGATCAGCGCGCCGCTGTCAACCGATTTTAACTGATCTGGTTCACGCCGTTGCCTTTCAAACGACGGCCTGCCAAACCTCGTTATGCTTTAGCGGCCCGGGAATGAACGGCGAGTTGAAGAACGCATGCTCCACGCCGCCGACCGGCTCCAGCCCGCGGGCCTTGATCCACGCCGCCAGCTGCGCGCTCTTCTCCACCAGCAACGCGTCGTCGGCCTTGCCCGGAAAGCGGATCGTCGCCACCCTCCGCGCCGCGATCAGTTCGATCTCGATTCCTGCGTCCGGCGTCGGCAACGTGTCGCGCGTGTAGGCCTTGGGCATCACGAAACTCACGGTCCACCCGCGCCCCTCGGTCCGCTCGGCCAGCACCGGCGCGGTCATCGCGATCTCGTCGCCCTCGCGGTGCTCGGCGAAGATATAGCCGGCCAGCACGCCGAACCCCTGCCCGAGCGCGCGGTCGCGCCCGCCCGGCTGCACCGTCCGCGCCACGAGGATCGGCGGATAACGGCGCAGCTCGAACACGCCGTCCTCCTCGACGGTTACATAATCCGCCTTCTCGGTCGTCCGCTCCTTCAGCCAGTACAACCCCGCACCCGCCACCGCGACCGCCCCCACGCCCGCCGCCCAACGCCCGATCCTGCGATAATTCATAAGGGGGTCCTTCTACTTCTGGGCTCCTCTCCTGCTTGGGAGGGAGCCGACATGCTCGAACTAGCAACGTCGCAGGTATGAAGCGGTTGCCCACACCCCAACCCCTCGCGGGAACAAGAGGGACGAAGCGCGCTTCAACTCGCCCGCTTCACCAGTCCCCCCACCCCAAACCGTCAGTCAGCCAGCAAGTCTCAGCTCGCCTTCTCCAATACCTCGCTCGCCTCGACCCAGACCGCTTCCGCCGCGGCCAGCCCGGCCTCCGCCTCGGCCCGCTTCTTCATCAGCTCCGACATCGTCAGCTTCGCATAAGCCGCCCCGGCCGACTTCGGATCGAACATCGCCAGGTCAATCTCGCCGCGGATCGCCGAGAACATCGCCATCTCGCGCTCCGCCGCCTGCACGGCCTTCTTCAGCCCCTGCGACTTCTCGCGCAGCTCCGCCGCGGCCTTCCGGTCCTGCTTCGACTTGTTCTTGCCGCCGCCCGACGCCGCATCGCCGGACGAGCTGCCCGACCCCTTCAGCACCATTTCGGTATAGTCGTCGAGCGATCCCGAATATTCGGTTGCCGTCCCGTTATCGACCAGCACCAGCCGGTCCGCGGTCAGCTCCAGCATGTGCCGATCATGGCTCACCAGCACCACCGCACCCGAATAATCGTTCAGCGCCTGGACCAGCGCCTCGCGCGAATCGACGTCCAGGTGGTTCGTCGGCTCGTCGAGGATCAGCATGTGCGGCGCCTCCCGCGTGATCAGCGCCAGCGCCAGCCGCGCCCGCTCGCCACCCGACAGCTTGCCGACCTTGGTCAGCGCCTTGTCGCCGGAAAACCCGAACCGCCCGAGCTGCGCGCGCACCGCACCGGGGCTCATCCCCTTCATGATCCGCGTCATATGCTCCAGCGGCGTGTCGGACGTGTCGAGTTCCTCGACCTGGTACTGCGTGAAATACCCGACCTTCATCTTGCCGGACGACGTCATCTCGCCGTCCATTGCGGGCAGCTGCGCCGCCAGCAGCCGCGCCAGCGTCGTCTTGCCGTTCCCGTTCCGCCCGAGCAGCGCGACCCGGTCGTCCGGGTCCAGCCGGAAGTTCAGCCGCTGCAAAATCGGCGTCTCGGCATAGCCCACCGCCGCCATGTCCAGCGTCACCAGCGGCGGGCGCAGCTCGCTCGGGTCGGGGAAGTTGAACGACAGCGTCGGATCCTCGGCCGCACTCGCGATCGGCTGCATCCGCGCCAGCGCCTTGGCGCGCGACTGCGCCTGCTTCGCGGTCGATGCGCGTGCCGAGTTGCGCGCGATATAGTCCTGCAACTTCTCGCGCTGCTTGGCCTGGCTCGCCCGCGCCGACTCCAGCTGCGCCAGCCGCTCGGCCCGCTGCCGCTCAAACGAATCATAGCCGCCCGCGTAGAGCGTGGTCGTGCCGTTCTCGAGGTGCAGGATATAGTCGACGACATTGTTCAGCAGGTCGCGCTCGTGGCTGATCACCACCATCGTCGCGCGGTAGCCCTTGAGAAAATTTTCGAGCCACATCGTGGCTTCCAGGTCGAGATGGTTCGACGGCTCGTCGAGCATCAGCAGGTCCGGACCGGAGAACAGCAACGCCGCCAGCGCCACGCGCATCTTCCAGCCACCGGAGTAGCTGTCGAGCGGCCGCCCCTGCATCTCCTCGTCGAAACCGAGACCTACCAGGATCCGCGCCGCCCGCGCCGGCGCACCATAAGCGTCGATCGCGATCAGCCGCTCGTGCACCTCGCCCAACCGGTCGAGGTCCTGCTCGGTTTCGCTCTCCTCCAGCAACGCCTTGCGCTCCAGGTCGGCGTCCAGCACCGTCTCGAACGGCGTCGCGGTGCCCGACGGCGCTTCCTGCGCGATATAGCCGATCTTGGCGCCCTTCGGCATCTCGACCGTGCCCTCGTCAGCGTCGCCCAGGCCGCAGATGACCTTCATCAGCGTGGACTTGCCCGCGCCGTTCCGCCCGATCAGGCCGACGCGCGCCCGCGTCGGCAACGCGGCGGTCGCGCGGTCGAGGATCGTGCGTCCGCCAAGACGCACCGTGATACCGTTCAGATTCAACATGGCCGCGCCGATAGCGTAATTTGCTGCACCGCGCTATCGGACACGAAACACGAAGCACGGAACGCATCATGACCGACCAGACCCCAGACCAGATCCCGACCGACCAGCCGCTCGCCGAGCAGGCGCAGGCCGCTTCCGAACAGACGGCCGCCGATCAGGCCGCGGCTACGTCCGACACGCCCCCCGACCGCCTGTCGACGAACCCGAAGAGCCCGTTCTTCATTCCCGAGCATCTCCAGCGCGGCGTCGGCATCGTCTTCAACGGCGTCGAAAAGACGAACGTCGACGAATATTGCATCTCCGAAGGCTGGGTGAAGATGGCCGTCGGCCGCACGCTCGACCGCAAGGGCAACCCGATGACGATCACCCTGAAGGGCAAGGTCGAACCCTACTACCGCGACACCGCCGCAGCCGCCGAAGACGCCTGAACCGGGATCCAGGGCCGCGCCGTCCAAGGCAAAGCCCCCGCCCCCAACGTCATCCCGGCGAAAGCCGGGATCTCCCTTCGGTCGGCGGTGAGAGCTTCACCGGCGCAAGAGCAGGCCGCCCAGCAAGCACCTCACCCCATCCGCGCCAGCAGAGCCCGCTCCTTCTCCAGCAATCCCGCAAAGGACGGCCGCGCCAGGATGGCCGCCTTGTACGCCGCGATCCGCGGAAACCCGTCCAGCGTCCCGCCGGCATGCTCCAGGTTCACCAACGGACTCACCACCGCCAGATCCGCCAGCGTGATCCGGTCCTCGACCAGGAACAGGCTCTCCGGGATCCGCGCCTCCAGATACGCCAGCACCCCCGGCACGACATCCGCCTCGCTCGCGTCCGCCGCCGCCAGATCGCCCGGCTTGCCCTCGAACCGCGGGCTCACCACCCGGTTGAAGAACAGCGGACGGATCGCGTCGAACATCTCCGCGTCGCCAAACTCGTCCCAGAACATGGCTGTGCCCCGCGCCCGCGGCTCCACCGGGATCAGCGCCGGCTCGGGATGCAGCGCCTCGATATACGCCACGATCGCCGACGAATCGGCCAGCAGATAGTCGCCGTCGCGCAACGCCGGCATCTTGCCCAGCGGGTTCGCCTCGCGGAACGCCGGATCGTCGCTGCCACGCGCCACGCGGTGCAGGTCGATCGCGACCCCCTTCTCCGCCGCGAACGCCAGAACCTTGCGCACGAACGGCGAAAACGAACTTCCGTACAGGATCATCGCACACCCTCTTCCAGGCCTCACCCCATGCCATAATGATCCGCCAGCCGGTCGAGCGCCAGCCTCAGCACCAGCTTCCCCGAGCGTTTCGGCCACCCCAGCGCGCGCTCCGCGGCCTCCAGCCCCTCGCCCGCGCACGCCACCCGCCACAGCACGTCGGACAGCCCCGGCCCTGCCGCCGCCACCGCCGCCTCGAACCGCCGCTTGGCCGACAGCTGCGCGCCCGACGGATCGATCGCGCCGCCCGCGCCGCCGCCGCCGGGCGTCGCCGCCGGGTCCCACCGCATCGTCACGCGCGGGGCCAGCTGCGCCGTCTCCCAGTCCGCCCGCACCCGCTCGCCCGCATCATATTGCCGCGCGGTCACATGCCCCCGCGCACGCAGCCAGCCGAGCGGCGACTCGCCCAGATTGACCGTCACCCGTCGCCCCGCGCCCTCGACCGCCGCCAGGTTCCGCTCCACCAGCATCCGGTTCGCCCCCTCTGGCCTCGCATCGCGCACCGACCAGCCCCTGCCTGCCTCGGTCGCGACCAGCCCGCCCTCCGTCATCCGCGCCAGGTCCGCGCGCACCAGCAATTCGACCAGCGCCACCGGCGTGTCCGACAACCGGCGCCCCGCGGCCAGCGCCGCCATCACCGCCTGCCCCCGTCGATCGAGTATCACGCCCATGCCCTCATCCTCCGCCTACGTCCAAGCACTTGCCACAACGTCACGATTGTAGGACAGCGGAATAACCGAACTGGTTAGGAGCTCTCCATGATCACCGTCATCCGCGACGTCCGCCGGGCCAAGGGCATGACGTTGCAGGACGTCGCCGACGCCTGCACCCCGCCCACCACGGCGCAGACGATCGGCCGCCTCGAAACCGGGATGCGCACCGTGTCGGTCGGCTGGCTCAACCGCATCGCGGCGGCCCTTGGCGTCCCCGCTGCCGATCTCGTCCGCCTGCCGGACCAGGCCGACCTGGCCGTCGCCGCGATCCTCGGCGGCACCGGCGCGCACGCCCCGCGCCAATCCGACGCCGTCCTGCCGCCGCGTCCCGCGCCCGATCATGTCGCGGTCATCGTCGATGCCGGCGTCGGCGACTACCGCGCCGGCGACGTCCTGTGGTGCCGCCGCGTGGGTCCGGACGGCTTCCCCTCTGCGCTCAACCGCGACATCCTCGTCCCCCGCCCGGCCGGCCGCTTCCTGTTCGGCCGCCTCATTGGCCGCGAAGCCGGCAAGCTCCAGATGCTCCCGCTCGGCGCCGGCATGCGCCAGCAGGTCCTCGCCGACCCCCCCTGGGCCGCCATCGCCAACCTCCTGGTCCGCACGCTTTAAGCGGGTGAAACAGAATAGCCCTCCCCCCACCGGGGGGAGGGTTGGGTGGGGGGCTCAGGCCAGAAAAACCCTCACCCCCAGCAAAGCCCTCCACCCCGACCCTTCCCCCAATGGGTGCAGGGAGCAGCCAATACCCCCCCTCGCCACCCCCGCCGCCATCCGCTATGCCCCGCCCGACACCCCAAGGAGACCCTACCGATGATCGAAGCCGAATGGTGGGAGTTCGAGGATCGCGACAGCCTGGCGCAACAGGTCGCCGACGATATCGAATTCGTGATCGAACGCGCGCTCGCCGGTCGCGGCCATGCGCTGCTCGCGGTCACCGGCGGCAGCATGCCGGCCGCGATCTTCGCGGAACTCGGCAAGCGCAAGATCGCCTGGGACAAGGTCGTCATCACGCTGACCGACGACCGGATCGTGCCCGATGACGACAAGCTCAGCAACTTCGCCGAACTGACCAAGATGGCGGGCAAGACCGGCGCGACGCTCGTGCCGCTCGTCCGCGGCGCCACCGCGACGGACGATCCCGCCGCCACCGGCCGCGCCGCCGACGCGCGCCTCGCCGACCTGCATTTCCCGCCCGATCTCGTCTGGCTGGGCATGGGGGAGGACGGCCACACCGCGTCGATCTTCCCGGGTCCCGACTTCAACCATGCGGTGAACGGCCCCGCCGCGCGCCGTGCGGTCGGCGTCCGGCCTGATCCGATGCCCGCCGATCGCCCCGCCAACCGCGTCACGCTGACCCTGCCGGCGCTCGCCGGTGGCCACGCCATGATCGTCACGATCGCCGGCGACGTGAAGAAGGCCACGCTGGAACGCGCAATCGAGGAAGGCCCCTCGTCCACCCTGCCGATCGGCCGCGTGCTGGCCGCCACCGAAGCCGCGATCGACATCTACTGGAGCGCCGAATGACGACCGCGACCGATCTGGATATCCCGCCCGCCACCGACACCGCGACGCTCGCCGCTGCGGTCCGGCTGGCCCTGCGCCGGATGGCCAAGTCGGTCACGGTCATCACCGCGCTGCACAACGGTCGCCGCTATGCGATGGCGGCGACCGCGGTCGATGCGCTATCGATGGATCCGCCGTCGATGATCGTCTCGGTCAACCGCTCCGCCTCGCTCCACGCCCCGCTCGCCGCCGGCGCCGACTTCTGCATCAACGTGCTCGGTGCGATGCACGAGGATGTCAGTCGCGCCTGCGGTGGCGGCGCCTCGGGCGAGGACCGCTTCGCCACCGGCAACTGGATCACCGGCCCGCGCGGCCTGCCAATGCTCGCCGACGCACAGGCCGCCTTCGTCTGCCACAACGACGTCTCGCTCGGGTACGGCACCCACGGCCTCTTCATCGGCCGCCTCGTCGACGTCCGCTCCTACGGCGACGTCGACCCGTTGGTGTATCTGGACGGCCGCTACACGCGACTGGCGGAGTAGAACGCCTGACAGTTCTCCGGCGCAGGCCGGGGCCTAGATGCAACCTCTTCCAGTCCCACCCCTGAACACCCCGCTTCGATACGAGTCCTCGCTACGCGCAAGAGCGCTACTCGATCTCTACTCAGCACGAACGGGCGGAGTGCAAAGCCCGCTCAGGCAGCCTTGATCGCCTGCCCCTGCCCCAGCATCTCGCCGCGCGTGATGATCACCCGGTCGCCTAGCTTCATCACCTTGAACAGCTTCGCCGCAAACGCGGTTGGCACGCCGATGCAGCCATGCGTCACCGTGCCCCATTCCACGTCGCTGCCATGGATCGCAACGCCGTCGTTGGTCAGCCGTAACATGTACGGCATCGGCGCATCGTACAGGTTGGACACATGGTCCGCGTCCTTCTGCGTGATCGGGAAGATGCCGGTCGGGGTCGGCCGCTCGTCCGCGCCGTACATCACCACCGCGGTCCCGATTTCGTACCCACCGCGAAACACCGACAGCGTCTGCGCGACCAGGTCGACCGTCACGATCATCGGCCCCGCCGGCACGCCCGCCTCGTCCCACACATAATCGCCATGCGTGAATGGCCGCGGCACATCCAGCACGCGCTTGATCACCATCCCCTGATCCACCGGCGCAGCAGCGACGGGAGCAGGAGCCGCCACCGCCGGCTTCGCCGCCGCAACCCGTACCGGCGCCGCAGCCGGCACCACCGGCTCCCGCGCCGAAATCCCGGCGATCCATGCGAGCGGACCCAGCACGGCAATACCCAGCGCCACATACGCCACCGGCCGCCAGCCTGCCCGTCCTGTTCCGCCCGTCATCGCACCGCTCCCATCGTCCCGCCCGCCATCGCGCAAAGCGACCAGCAAGACCAGTGCCCCTCTACGCCCGTCCCACGCCGGCACATTAACCAAGCGCGTTCACGCCCCAACGATCAGAACGTCACTTCAGCCCCCGTTGCCGAAGCCGGCATCGCCCCGGCGCCCGCCAGCGCACCACCACCCGCCGACAGCGTGAACCGGTACCGCACCGGCGCCACCGCGATCCGGTACCGCTCCAGCGGCCGCCCGAGCGCACTCCAGCTGTCCGTCCCGCCCAGGCCGCTCTGCACTGCATCGATCGACAGGCTCACCTCGCCATGCGGCACGATATCGCTACTCTTGCGTGTTCCGGGCGGCCGCCGCGACAGGTCGTCATACGGAAAGCCCAGCACGTTCATCGACAGCGGCGCCGCCCCGCGCACCATCAGCGCCGGCACGCCCGCCCCCGTCACCCGCATCCAGCGTACGCCGACCTTATTCCCGGTCTCCTGCGGCCGCATATAATCATGGTTCTGGTCCGCGATCGCCCCGGCCCAGCGTCCCAGCGCCGCCCCCGCCTGCCGATCCACATAGCTCTCGTGCGGCCCCTTGCCGTACCATTCCACGCCCTTGAACCCCGACGGCATCCGGTACGCCAACCCGACGCGCAGCGGATCGGGCAATCCGCTCCGCAACGGCGTAAACGCCGCATCCACCGTCACGCTCCCGTCGCCCAGCATCCGATACCGGTTCTCGAACCGCGCCGCCCCGTCGCCCACTAGGAACCGCACCACGACCACGCCCTTGTCGCCGCTCCGCTCCACCCTCACCGCCTCCACCGTCCGGCGCACCGACGCATCGCGCCACATCGCATGGGTCCGCTCCACCTTGGTGCCCAGATCATTATCGGTCAGCGCGCGATAGAAATCCGGACTCCCCCCGGTCAGCACCGCGCTCCCACCCTTGTCGTAAGCCACCATCCCGGTCGCCCGGTCCACGACCAAAGCAGCATCCCCGGCAGACAGCGTCACCCGCCCATCCGCATCACGCACCGTCACCGCACCGGCCACCACCACGGGCTCCTCAGCGACCGCCGGCAACACGAACTGCTCCCAGGCCACCAGGCTCCCCGCCGGCACCATCGGCACCGCCCCGCCCCGCGCCCGCGCGGTCAGCGTCATGACATATTCATGTCCCGCCCGCCGCGCGATCGTCGGCATCGGCACAGTCACCGCCCCCTCCGCCCGCGCCGCGACGCTCACCGCCGGCATCACCCCACGCGCCACCGCGACACCGTCCTCCAGCATCACCCAGCCCAACTCGTGCCCGGCGAGATCGCGAAAATCCTGCCGGTTGGTGATCGTGAAGCGCCCCGCCGCCAGATCATCCGCCCGGAACGCGATCGGCTGATACACCTTGCGCAGCTCGAACAGGCTCGGGTTCGGCGTCCGGTCCGGCTGGATCAGCCCGTCGCCGAACTCGATGTCGCCACCCGGGTTCGGCCCGTACAGGTTGCCCGTCCCCCAATAAGGCTCGCCATTCGCATCGCGCGCATGCATCGACTGGTCGACCCAGTCCCACACGAACCCGCCCTGCAGCTTCGGATTGGCATAGATCGCGTCCCAGTAATCCGCGAGGTTCCCGCCACTATTGCCCTGCATATGCGAATATTCGCACTGGATCAGCGGCTGCGTGAACCGCTTGTCGCGGGCGTAGGCGATCGTCTGGTCCACGCTGAAATACATCGGCGCGAATATATCCGCATAGGTGTTGGGCTTCGCCTCGCTCAGCGTCCCCCACCCTAGATAACTGATCGGCCGCGTCGGATCGCGCCGCCTGGCCTCCGCCGCCGCCTTGGCAAACGCCGGCCCGATCCCCGCCTCGTTCCCCAACGACCAGAAGATGATCGACGGGTGGTTCTTGTCGCGCTCCACCATGTTGGCGACGCGCGAGACATGCGCCGCATCCCACGCCGGGTCGTACCCGATCTGGTAAAGCTCGCGCTCGCGGTCGCCCTTCCAGCCCATCTCCATATAGGCGTGCGATTCGATATTGGCCTCGTCCATCACGTACAGGCCATATTCGTCGGCCAGGTCGTACCAGCGCGGGTCGTTCGGGTAATGCGATGTGCGGACGGCGTTGACGTTGTTGCGCTTCATCATCTCCATGTCGCGGCGCATCGATGCCATCGATATGAAGTGGAACGTGTCGGGGTCATGCTCGTGCCGGTTGACCCCGCGGATATAGACCGGCCGCCCGTTTACCGTCAGCCGCCCGCCCTGCACCGCCACGTCGCGAAACCCGATCCGCTGCGCCGTCGCCTGCATCACCTTGCCCTGCGCGTCGATCATCTCGACCAGCAATGTGTAGAGGTTCGGCGTCTCGGCGGACCAGGACCGCACGTCCGCCACCCGCGCGCTCAACCGCACGCTCCGCTCGCCCGCCCCCGGCCGCACCACCGCACTCCGCTGCGTCACCGTCCGTGCGCCATCCAGCAACGTCGTCCGCACCGTCATCGCGGTCCGCCCCGGCAAGACCTTCGCCGTCACGTCCAGCGTCCCGTCGCGCCACCCGTTGGTCAGCCCGGCCTTGACCGCGAAATCGCGCACCTGCGCCTTCGGGGCCGCCATCAGGAACACGTCGCGTTCGATCCCCGACACCCGCCAGAAATCCTGATCCTCCAGGTAAGATCCGTCGGACCAGCGATAGACCCGGATCGAGATGCTGTTGCGCCCCGGCTGCAGGTGTCGCGTCACGTCGAACTCGGACGGCAGCTTGCTGTCCTCGCTATACCCGACCATCCGGCCGTTCACCCAGACATAATAGGCCGAACCCGCCGCCCCGATATGCAGCAGCACGTCCTGCCCCGCCCACCCCGCCGGCACCTCGACATCGCGGCGATACGATCCCACCGGATTGCGATCATGCGGGATCAGCGGGCGGTTCGCCGGAAACGGATAGGTGATGTTATTGTAGCGCGCCTGGTCGTACCCCTCGGTCTGCCAGTCCGCCGGCACGCGGATCGGCTTCCACCCCGACACGTCGTAATCGTCGCGATAGAAATCCGCCGGCGCGCCTTCGACGTTCGGCGAAAAATGAAACTGCCACGCGCCGTTCAGCGACAGGAACCGCGCGGACGCCGCCATGTCGCCCGCGATTGCCTTGTCTCGATCCTCGAACGGAAACCCCGACGCCCGCGCCGGCTCCTTGCCGCGTTCGAACACCGCGGGGTTCTCCCAGTCCGGTCGGCTGGCGTCGATCTGCGGCGACATCGGCACAACCGGCCGGTCCTGCGCGGCGCCCGCCTGCGCGAACAGCAACGGCACCACCATCGCGGCCAGTCGGCGCATATCCATCTCCCCGGAGCGTCTTCGTCGTTATCTAGACGGAGTAATGCGGTCGGCCACGAATGCAACCGCTCCTCGTCCGGACCACGTTTTGAAACCCTTACGGCGATTGCGCGAGGTCCCTTTGCCATGCCACACCATGCGGCATCGCAGCACGGCCCTGTTCCCGGAAGGCTCCCCATCGATGAAGCGCGCTCCCGCCCTGTTGATCACCGCCGCCCTCGCGGTCCAGTCGCTGCCCGCCGCGGCGCAGACCCCGCCCGCGCGGCCTGATCGGGTCGCCTTCCGCGAATTGTACCGGGAACTGATCGAAACCAACACGACCTCGTCGGTCGGCAACTGCACGACGGCCGCCGAACAGATCGCCACCCGGCTGCGCGCGGCGGGGTTCAGCGACAAGGAACTGGTTCTCTACGTGCCACCCGGCCGCGCCCGCGACGGCGGCCTCGTTGCCACCTGGGTCGGCAGCGACGCGAAACTGCCCGCCATGCTGCTGCTCGCCCATATCGACGTGGTGGAAGCCAAGCGCGAGGACTGGGTCCGCGAACCGTTCAAGCTGATCGAGGAAGGCGGCTTTTTCTACGCCCGCGGCACCAGCGACGACAAGGCGCAGGCCGCGATCTTCTCGGACTCGCTCATTCGCCTGCGCGCCGCCGGCTACAAGCCGCGCCGCACGATCAAGCTGGCACTGACCTGCGGCGAGGAAGGCAGCAACCCCAACGTTCTGAACGGCGCCCGCTGGCTGGTCGAGAACCGCCCCGAACTGCTGAAGGCCGGCTTCGCGCTGAACGAGGGCGGCGGCGGACGGACCGCGCCCGGCGGCGGACCCGAGACGCTCGGCGTCCAGGTTTCGCAGAAGTCGCCGCGCAACTACATTCTCGAAGTCACCAACCCCGGCGGCCACAGCTCTGTCCCGCTGCCCGACAACGCGATCTACCGGCTTGCCGCGGCGATCCTCAAGGTCGGCGCCGTGCAATTCCCCGTCCACTTGAACCCGGTCTCGCAAGCCTATCTCGCCAAGGCCGGCGCGCTCCGCAAGGACGCGGTCGGCACCGCGATGCGCACACTGGCCGCGACCCCGAGCGATGCGGACGCCGCCCGCGCACTCTCGGCCGATCCCGCCATGAACGCGCTCCTGCGCACGACCTGCGTCGCCACCTTGCTCGACGGGGGCCACGCCGCCAACGCCTTGCCGCAGCGCGCGACCGCCGGGATCAACTGCCGCATCGTGCCGGGCGAAACCCCCGACGAGACCCGCGCCACGATCGCGGCCGCCATCGCCGACCCGCAGGTCAAGGTTCTGCCGAGCAAGATCCAGGAACGCCCCGTCGCGGTCACCCCACCGCTCGATCCCGCCATCCTGAAACCGATCGAGACGGTCGGCGCAAAGCACTTCCCCGGCATCCCCGTCATCCCGACGCAGTCCACCGGGGCCACCGACGCGACCTATCTCAGCCAGATCGGCGTGCCGACCTATGGCATTCCCGGCCTCTGGAACGACGGATCGTCGGGTACGCACGGCCTCAACGAACGGATGTCCGCCGACGCGCTCTACCGCGGCCGCGACTATATCCACGACCTGATCCAGACCTACGCAGCCGGGTGACTGGCCTGAGCTTGAACGCCGGATGCCGCGCGACTACCTGAACGTCGCGCAGCAAACGATCCCGACCCCCGTCCCGTGCCGGCTTCGGGCACCCGCGGACACGTTGTTCGCAACACGCCGCGGACACCGGAGGATCACATCGTCGGGATGATGAAGCTCTGGTCGATCACCGACCCGCCGCTCGGCCAGCGCTGCGTGATGGTCTTGGTGCGCGTGTAGAACCGGATACCGTCGGTGCCATACTGGTTCAGGTCGCCGAAGCCGGACCGCTTCCACCCGCCGAAGCTGTGGTACGACACCGGCACCGGGATCGGCACGTTGATGCCGACCATGCCGACCTCAACGGAGCTTGCGAAGTTCCGCGCAAAGTCGCCGTTTCGCGTGAAGATCGCGACGCCGTTCCCATACTGATGCTGCGTCGGATAGCTCACCGCCTCCTCGAACGTCGCGGCGCGCAGGATCTGCAGGACCGGCCCGAAGATCTCCTCCTTGTAGCTCTGCATGTCCGGCCGGACATGGTCGAGCAGCGTCGGCGCCAGGAAATAGCCGTCCTCATAACCCTGCAACGTGAAGCCACGCCCGTCGAGCACCAGTTCGGACCCTTCGTCGACCGCCATCTGGATATAGCCTTCGATCCGCGCCTTGTGCTGTGCGCTCACCACCGGCCCGTAATGCGCGTCGGCATCGGTCGAGATCCCGATCCGCAGCTTGGCGATCTCCGCCACCAGCTTCTCGCGCAGGACCTCCGCGGTCTTCTCGCCGACCGGCACGACGACCGGCAGCGCCATGCAACGCTCGCCTGCCGAGCCATAGGCCGCGCCCAGGATATCGGCGACCGCCTGGTCGATGTCGGCATCGGGCATGATGATGCCGTGGTTCTTGGCGCCGCCCATGCACTGCATCCGCTTGCCCGCGGCCGCACCGCGACCATAGACATATTGCGCGATGTCGGACGACCCGACGAAGCTCACAGCCTTCACGTCGGTATGATCCAGGATCGCATCGACGACCAGCTTGTCGCCGTGGACGACGTTCAGGATGCCGGCGGGCAACCCCGCCTCCAGCGCCAGTTCGGCCAGCCGCACCGGCACGGACGGATCACGTTCCGACGGCTTCAGGATGAACGCGTTGCCGCATGCGATCGCCGGGGCGAGCATCCACAGCGGGATCATCGCCGGGAAGTTGAACGGCGTGATCCCCGCCACGACGCCCAGCGGCTGGCGCATCGAATACACGTCGATCCCCGGCCCGGCGCCCTCGGTATAGTCGCCCTTCAGCAGATGCGGTATGCCGCATGCGAATTCCACGACGTCGAGCCCGCGCTGGATATCGCCCTTCGCGTCGGAGATGACCTTGCCATGCTCGGACGCGAGCAGCGCGGCCAGCTCGTCCATATGCTCTTCGATCAGCGCCTTGAACTTGAACATCACGCGCGCGCGGCGCTGCGGGTTCGTGGCGCCCCACTCCGGCTGCGCGGCCTTCGCGTTGGCGACCGCCTCGGCGACCGTCTCGACCGTGCCCAGCGCGACCTGCGCCTGAACCTGGCCGATCGTCGGATCGTAGATGTCACCCGTGCGGACGCCGGACCAGACGGCGGTCTGCCCGCCGATGAAATGCGATACGTTGCGCATGGCTCTTCCTCTCAAGTTATCATGGTCGTCTTAGCCTCTGCACCGTGCCACCGGAACCGCCGCGAAACCGCATCCGTTGTGCAAAAATGCAGAGTCTGAACTGGGACGACATCCGCCTCTTTCTTGCGGTCGCGCGCGAAGGTCGGCTCCAGGCCGCGGCACGCACCCTCGGGCTCGATCATAGCACGGTCGCGCGCCGCATGAACGGGCTGGAGGCCGCACTCGGCGCGCGGCTGATCGACCGGTCGCCGCGCGGCGTCCTGCTCACCCATGCCGGCGACCTGCTGCGCGATCATGCCGAACGGATCGAGGTCGAGATGATCGCGGCCAGCGCGGCGGTCGGCGACGATGCGGGCACCATCGCCGGCTCGGTCCGGCTCGCGACTCCGGAAGCGTTCGGCACCTGGCTCGTCGCGCCCAACGTCCACCTGCTCCACGCCCGCCACCCGACCGTCGAACTCGAACTCGCGCCCGAAAGCCGGTCGGTCAGCCTGTCACGGCGCGAGGCGGACATCGCGATCGGCCTCACCCGCCCACCGCGCGGCCGGGTCGTCGCGCGCAAGCTCGTCGACTACCGGCTCGGGCTCTACGCTGCGGCCAACTATCTTGACCGCCACCCGCCGATCGACACGCTCGACGCGGTCAAGGCGCATCCGCTGGTCTGGTATATCGACGAACTGATCGACATCCCCGAACTGCGCTATTTCGACCAGATCGTCAGCGACGCACCTACCGTGTTCCGCTCCAGCTCGATCGCGGCACAACAGGCCGCCGTCGCCAACGGCTTGGGGATCGGCGTGCTGCACGTCTTCGCCGCGGAACAGGACAGCCGCCTGCAACGCGTGCTGCCCGAAGTCGCGGTGACACGCAGCTACTGGCTGCTGATGCACGCCGACCAGCAACGCCTGCCGCGCATCCGCGCCGTGGTCGACTTCCTGGACGAGGTCATGCGGATCAATCAGCACCGGTTCTGACCGCGGCATCCACCAAGCTGCCCGTGCCGGAACGGGACGGCAAACCCGCCTAACGGGGCAATCAGCGGAGCGATATTTTCGCGTCGTCCAGCTTTTGCCTCACGCCGCTATGTGCCGGGGCGTCGCCGGTAAGCGTCGGCTCGCCATGCCCGAACGGGCTGGCGGGAGCCCGAAGGCTAACTCATTCACGTAGATCGGGAAAAAGTGGTGCGGGACGTAGTCTCAGGCGAACCAGTCTGCCGCGAATTCCCATTTGTAAGGGAGGATTTAGCGGTTTCTGGCGTTCAGAACGCCGGATCGAGCTCCAGAACCGGCTCGCCCCCGAGGGTTGCGCCAAATTCGCCGGCATACGCGGTGCTTTGGAAAGGGAATTTCCGTGGCGGCCTATGCGAAAACGATTGCGGTACGGGACCTACTGGGTCAGCCGACGACGTAGACGCGATCACGGGATCGAGATCAGGGTGATGTGTCTCGCAGTTTCAATCGGCATTGGTCGGTACTGAAATCTGCGTCTGACGCACAAGGGTAATGTCTGATCTTTAAGGCGCTTGACAATAAGTTACCGGGAGATGATGAGAACTTCGTCCCTACCACAGACTTAAAGAGTTGATACTCTGTGGAAAAGGATTTATACGATGCCTAATCTCTTCAAGGCCAAGATCCTCGAGCTGGCAGTCGCGCAACTTGTGGGTCGACCGGGTAACGCCAGAACACATTCGAAGAAGCAGGTCCGGCAGATCGCGGACTCCATCCGCAAGTTCGGGTTTACAAATCCAGTCCTGATCGACAGGGATCGCATGATCGTTGCCGGCCATGGTCGACTTGAGGCAGCCAAGCTCCTGGGCCTGGATACGGTCCCGACGCTGTGCCTTGCCCATCTGACGCCAGCCGAAGTCCGCGCTTACGGCGTCGCAGACAATCGTCTCGGTGAGCTTTCCGGGTGGGACAAGGATCTGCTGGCCCTTGAGATACTATCGATCGAAGAGCTCGACGTCGACTTCGACCTGACCCTGACCGGCTTCGAGCTCGAGGAGATCGACAGCCTGCGGGATATGGACGGTACGCACAGTCCCGGCCTGGAGGCCCCGTCCCCCGCCCCTGCCTATGACCATCCGGCGGTTTCACGGGCAGGCGACGTCTGGCTGCTGGGCGACCACCGGCTGCTGTGCGGCGATGCCCGTGACGAGGCTAGCTACGCCACGCTCCTCCAGGGTCGCAAGGTGGACCTCGTCATCACCGACCCGCCTTACAATGTGAAGATCAACGGTCATGTCAGCGGCAAGGGCGCCGTTCAACACCGTGAGTTCGCGATGGCATCAGGCGAGATGAGCAAGTTCGCGTTCCAGCGCTTCCTGCTGGATGCGATGGGCTGCATGGCCAAGGCCTCGCGTTCGGGCGCGCTGCATTATCTTTTCATCGACTGGCGTCATCTGGCCGATCTGCTGGCAGCGGGCGAAGCCAGCTACCACAAGCTCGTCAATATTGCGGTGTGGGCCAAGAGCAACGGCGGCATGGGGACTTTCTACCGGTCGCGTCACGAGATGGTCGCGATCTTTCAGCATGGCCGGCGGGCGCACATCAACAATATTGCGCTCGGCAAACATGGCCGCAACCGCACCAACGTGTGGGACTATCCGGGCGTGAACAGCTTTGGCGCCAGCCGCGACAAGGAGCTGGCGATGCATCCGACAGTCAAGCCGCAGCTCATGATCGCCGACGCCATTCGCGACGCAAGTCACGCCGGCGATCTGGTGCTTGATCCGTTTGCTGGTTCGGGCACGACCCTGCTGGCGTGCGTCGAGACTGGACGCTGTGCCCGTATCATGGAACTCGATCCGCACTACTGCGACCTGATCGTCCGGCGTGGTGCGGAACTCGAGCTGACAGTGACCCTGGAGACCACGGGTCGATCCTTTGACGTGGTCAAGGCATCGCGGACCATTGTCGACCCGCTGGAGGTCGCGGCATGAGCGACAGTAATGACGGGCAGGTCGGCTATTGCCGCCCCCCGATCCACAGCCGGTTCCAGAAAGGTGGCGTCGGCGGCAACCGGCCCGGACGCCGCAAGGCTGAGACCCTCGATATGGCAGCGATACTGGACGAAGATGTCTCCGTGACCGAAGGTGGGCGCAAGCGTCGAAAGCCAGCGTTCGAGGTCGAGTTCAGCAACCTCATGACCAAGGCTATCAAGGGCGACATTTCCGCATGTCGGCAAGTCACCAAGCACCTCAACGACGCAGGCATTCTCAAGCCGCCGGCTGACGCGCATCAGTATGTCCTGAGAATACCGCTCCATTGGAAAGACGAAGACTGGAAGGCCATGTACGACCTGCACGGTCCGCCGCCATGGGACGGACCCGATGATGGTCTTATCCCGGAGTATCGACGACCCAATCACTGGTCGGAGGAATAACCATGAGCAACGAGACAGAGTTCGACCCGGCAGGCGTATCTCCAGACTATGAAGGCGAAGACGATCAAACCGTCATACTCGCTGGACCGAGCGCGAGGGCGCGGCATGAGATCGTTCGCCGGATTGCTCGCAAGACACGGCGCGTTACCTTGAACGGGAAACAGGCGAACCTGTCGCAGCTTGCGTTGTTTGTGCGAGCGATCAAAAACAGGGCGCTTACCGGCGACGTTCGATATTGCAGGTTGCAGGAAAGGCTACGAAACCTTCTTGAACTGGAAGAGAGCGGTATGCCGAAGGCTGTTCTCATCAGCGGTGAACGTCTCGACTATGATGAGTGGGAACTTCGCCACGGCCTCAATGCGGTCAGCCATGAAGAGTTTGTAAGGATCATGGAGGTCAAGTGGGCTCCGCGCAAAGCTGCCTGGGAAGCGCAGCAGGAGGCTAAACGGAACCAGCCACCGTCCACGCGGAGAACCCGCTAGCGCGAACGCTCGAACAGCGGCGTCTGGTTGGAGAGCACTCGACTCGCCAGTTCGGCAACGGCGGCGTGCAGGTCCGCGAAGCCGCATCCAGCGATCAGCGTACGAACCCTTGCCAGCCCGATGGTCTTCTGAGCCGGCAGCTCTGCGGTGGGGACAACGTAGAAGGTCCACTGCGCCGGATCGCGGTGGTCAGCGGTATCATCGGCGACCGAGTGATGCGCAAAGACATAGATGTCGGCCCAGCGCCGTTCCTGGGCTAGCCAGACATCGCCGTCGTACCGCCCCGTCCGAGGAGCAATATCGAACGTTGCTGGGCGGTACATGGTCTTTGGCTGCGCCCAGCTCTGCCGTACCGCAGACTGCTTGACCTCAAGCCGCAGCCCATCCCCCCGGTCAAAGTCCCAGGCAGCATAATCCGCCGAACACCACCGCCAGTCGGGTTCGAGCAGGGTGGCTACAATTGCCTCGGCGATCAGACCGCGCAGCGTGTTGGTCACAAGCGGTTGTCCAAAGGCAGCATGCGCCGCACGATCACGAATGGTGGATGCGCTGATCGGTCCTGTTGTTGACAACTGTTCCACCGCTTTGCCTCCCGCCACCGCTCATCGGTGCATACGATGAGTGACGTCCGTCATGCTCGACACACAAAGACAGTCAACCGCATTGTCTCTCATCGTCTGTAGATCGATCGTCTGCAGGCGCGTCTCTAACCGGGGTGGATGTTCGCACTCGCCTTGGTCGAAATGTACGTCGCCTGCGCGAGGCAAAGGGCTGGAGCCAAGAAGCTTTTGCCCATGAGGCCGACATCCACCGAACCTATATCAGCGATATCGAACGTGGTGCACGCAACCCCACCATCATGGTCGTCGAAAAGCTCGCACACTCGCTCGGCGTAACCGCCGGCGAACTGCTCGGTTGACGCCGGCGTTGGTTTCTAAAGCTACTTGCTACACCTCAGGTGACTGCCACGATTGAAGTAATTCAGGCAACTCAAACCTCGATATCAAGCTCGCAAATTAGCTGGTGTCGCGAATTTGTTCTTAAACTACCATTTTGCGAGAGACATTCGCGACCGCTTAGGCTTCATGCCGTTTAGTGCTGGGACGGAAGCGTACCGTATAATAGTCAGAACGTTGGAGCGTGTTCGTCCATTTGAATTAACGGTCGCAAGGCAAGCAGTGCCTAGGTCCGGTCAATGACACCCAGCTTGCGGAAACGGCAGTCCGATGCGCTTTTACTGTCGCCTTGGTAATTGTCAGGTCCCATGCCATCGCCTTGTTCGAACGGCCTCCCGCAAGCGCTATGAGCACCGCGCGCTGCGCGCGGGACAGTTCTTCCATACCTCCACGTATTGCACTTATGCTCAACGCCGCACTTTTCATGTTAGATAGTGGTAAACAGGTAGATTCTGTCAGAACCTTATGCAGCCTTTCGGTCAGTTCGTCGACGGATAGTGTCTTGGACAGAAGACGAGATGCGCCAAGTGCTTTGGCAGCCTCCACGAGCGACGGATTCTTGCGATCAGTTACAATCACAATCAAGACCCGTGGAGAAGCACGCTGCAATGCGAGGAAACCGATGAGGCTACGAGTGTCCGGGACCGAACGACGGGGATGTTGCTTCTTGCATCGGAGAATCGTTGTCAATGGCAAGCATCTACGCGGCTCTTTGCACGATTAAAAGCAACTTTGCGTCTTGTCGCCGGCACCTCAAGAGGTCTGCCGCCGATGTCTGTTCACTCAGCTGAAATCTCAGAATAAGCCGGCTATATGCAGTGCGCAAGACTAACGACTTGCGCGATACAACTGGTGTCCGGAAAAATCGGCTAGTGCGGCAACGCTGTTAACGGACACGACCTATTGGGTTACTACGGTCAGAGCCCCACAGACAGAGTAAAGACTGTTCTATTGCCCGCGAGAGAAGAAACCGCCGCTACGAACACTTCACGTTCGACAATAGCGGCAGAAGTAGAAGCATGGCACAATTTTCGGATTCCGCGTTCTCACATCGGGGTAACCACTCCTGCATTTTCAGGAAGCGTAATAACTTTAATTCCGTTAAAACGGTCACTCTACATATTAATACCCGGTCTTAGTAGTGAAAAACCGGTATTATTTCAGAATTATATTCAATTAATTTTTTGAACCGATTCAAAAGGAGTATAATTGTGACTCACCAACTCGGATTAGCCAACTCGTTTTATGCTATTCGCTTCCAAAAGTTTGTTGGTGTTATTGCGTCTGGACAGGCACCCACGTCAGGCTGGGTGCACTCCTGGCGACGAGGTATCCTCCCGAACAACCAAATCTGGTTCTCGCAGACACCACCTCTTGGTCCGGTTCTGCAGATGATAACCCCATTCGTTTCTTGTGCTATCATGGAGGTTGACGCTTCTTTTCAAGAGATTGAGCTTTTTCATGCTAACGGAAATCCAGAGTTGGTTCACATAAGTAGTTTTCAGAATGCCGACCCAATCCTCGCCGCTCTGATGCAGAGACAGCTGCCGCCAAGACTATATTTACCAAAGAACTCAGAACTGCAAGATTCACCAGAAACCGTCCTGCTTTACAAGACGGATGAGTCTTTCGTGATTTATTCAGCTAATACGGATACAGCTCAGCCATTCTCTAAATCGACGGCGATCGCAGCAAAATTTTCCCCAAGCGGTCTGTACTATGAACGTGTACTTGGAACTTGGGAATCTCCCGAAATATGTAAATGCGATTTTCGCTGGCCAGATCTTGTTTGCACCAATCCACATTATACAGCGACGCTTAAAGTAAGAGTTGGGTCCGAGCAAGATATTGCAGCTGCAATCTCCGATTGCCTTCGAGAATCTGCAATAGGTGCCGCAGTAGCGGGCATCGTTGCCACCGTACTGACAGGGGGTGCCGGTTTCTCTGCCGCAAAGGCCGCTTTTATGCCTCTTTTCACCGCCTGCTTGTCAAGCAAATTGAATGACGTCCTCGCAGTCGACGTTACGTTGGACCGAGACTGCCGATAAAGGTTTGCTGAGAAAGCCGCCTCGGAAGGGCGGTCCTCTCATCCCCGGTCGGCGGCCAACCCAATTGTTGTCAGCGAGTTCGGCCTGCGCTTCTATGCAGGCGTGCATTTAAACAAACGATGGGCAAAGCTTGGAACCCTCGGCATCCACTACAAAGAAGCTTGGCCGGTCAACGAGGCGAAGACTGAGGGTCCCCCGGTTTCTCATCCAGCCGGGGGTGGGAAACCGGCGTTCATTCTGTGCCAATCTTAACGCTGCGCCAGTATATTCGACCGGTGTCAACCAGCCGAGCAATGTGTGAGAACACGTCTCGGTATAGTCCCACCAACATGCCTCGATCTTGCCCCGGGCGTCCGCCAGCGACCGGAACCAGTGGGCTTTGAACGACCCTACGAAGGCATTTTCGGTCGGCTTGCCCTGCTGGCTGAACTCGAGCGTGGCGCCATTCTCGTACGTCCAATGGTCCAGCGCCTTCAAGTTAAACTCCTGCCCATTGTCTACGCGGATGGTCCTGGGTGCACCACGGATCACTGCGATCCACCTTATTGCTGCTGCGATATGTTCGCCTTTGATACCTTGGTCCACATCAATCGCCAGCGCTTTGCGGGTGAAGGCATCGACCACCGTTAGCGCCCGCAGCCTCCGACCGTCGAACAGCACGTCCGAGACGACATCTATTCATCACATCTCGTTGGCCGCCGAGGCGGCAAATTGCTGCACACGGTTGGCCGCGCTGACGTTGCGCCGGCCCGCCACACCGGCCGCCCGGTCATTTTCGTGTCGCGGCGATGTACCGACTGACCTGCTCGTCGAGCACGTCGAGCGGCAGCGCGCCCTGGCTCAGCACCGCCTCGTGAAAATCGCGGATGTCGAACCGCGGCCCAAGTTCCCGTTCGGCCCGCGCACGCAATTCGGTGATCTTGAGCTGCCCCACCATGTAACTCGTCGCCTGGCCGGGCCAGTTGAAATAACGATCGACCTCGCGCGCGATGTCGGTATCCGACACCGAACTGTTCGCCTTGAAATAGGCAATCGCCTGCTCCCGCGTCCAGCGCTTGGAATGGATGCCGGTATCGAGCACCAGCCGGATCGCGCGCCACACCTGCAACGACAGCATGCCGAACCGCGCATAGGGATCCTCGTACACCCCCATCTCGTCGGCCAGCCGTTCGGAATAGAGCCCCCACCCTTCCGCATAGGCGCCGTAGCCGCCGAACTTCCGGAATTTCGGAATGCCGGTCAGCTCCTGCTGGCGGGCAATCTGAAAATGATGTCCGGGTGCGCCCTCATGCGCCGCGATGCCCGCAACCTGCACCTTCTGCGTCTGGTTCATGTCGACCAGATTGACATAGTAGATGCCGGGCCGCGTGCCGTCCGCCGACGGGGAATTGTAGAATGCGGTAGACGCGGTGCGCTCGCGCCACTTCTCGACGGCGCGAACCTCAAGCGGCGCCCTAGGCAGCACGCGGAAATAGCGCGGTGCCGCCGTCATGACTGCTGCGATCACCCCGCGCGCGTCCCGCAGATAGGTCTCGCGGCCTGCTTCGGTGTTCGGATATTTGAACTGCGGATCGGTCCGGATCTTGTCGAAGAACTGCTCCAGCGTCCCGGTGAAGCCCACCTCGCGCTTGATCGCCTCCATCTCCTGCCGGATCGCCGCGACCTGGCGCAGACCCAGCGCGTGGATCTGATCGGCGCTGAGGTCGGTCGTCGTCGAGTTACGAAGCCGGTCCGCATAATAGGCCGCACCATTCGGCAGGCTCCATGCACCAAAATTGCCCTTCGACTGCGGCTCGATCGCGTCCAGCGTTCCGATCAGCTGGTCGTAGCCACGCCGGAACGGCCCCGTCAGCGCGGCGGTCGCATCGGCCATCAGCGTGGCCTTGGTCGCCGCCGGCGCGGCAAGCGCCACCACTTTCTTTCGGAGATCGGCCAGCACCGTGGAGTCCGGCCCCGTGTCGAACGGCGCACCGATGAGAACCGCCTGCGCGTCCGCTCGGGCCGGCGCGAAGTTGACCTTGTTGGGCACGATCCCCGCGGCGGCCTGCGCCCGCATCGTGGCCGACACCTCGCGCATCACGCGCTCCGTCTCGCGCAGCCGCGCGATATACGCCTGCGCATCCGCGACCGTATCGATCTTGTGATTGTTGACCAGCAACACCGGGATGTCGCCCGCCGGGCTGCCGTTGGTGGACACCGGGAAACGCAGGTTCCGGAATTGCAGCGACCGGCGGCCGCGATCGACCTCATATTCGAACAGGCGGTAGCTGACCCGGGCGCCCTCGCTCAGCTGGCCCGGCTTGAACTGCGCCTGCATTTCCTTCAGCTGCCGTTCGGAGAGCGCCTGCGCGCGCAGCGCGGCGGCATCGGTATAGTCGTCAAGCCGATCATAATGGGTCTTAAGGCCAAGTTGCGTCTGGGACTCCGGACTAAGGTCCAGCTGCGCGTCATAAGCCCGGTCAAGAAACGCCAGCAGCGCCGCATCCTGCTTTCCCGCAGCGACCGCCTGCACCGGCACGGCGGCGTTCGCCTGGACAAGAGGCACCAGCGGCATCAACAGGAGGGCGAAACGGAGGCGCATCGGATTTTCCTTCGGGTTGCCCCTTCCTGTCACCGCCATGCCGGTCAAGGCAACACCAGGTTCTGCGGAAGCAACGGCAATCGTTTGGCCGAAACACCGCCGCCCGGGAACGCTCAAGGGATCACTTGCGGCCGTCGCGCGCCTAATTCCGATTGAGTCCCACCGTACGGCTGTTGAACTTGCGTTTCCAGACGGCCTCGGCGGCAAGGATGTCATCCTGCGTTTCGGTCGATCCTGCGACCTGCAGCACGCTGACCACGAAGTCGGAGGGTTCGCGGTCACGCAGAGCGACATTGCCGCCGTGGCCGTTGGCGCGGTACTCCGCCCAGCGTGACCAGAAGCCCCCCTCCCCGGTGGCCGAGCCGACGTAGAGGCTCCCGTCCCGGGGGCAGCTGAGCAGGTAGACACCCCTTGCGGCCGCCAGCGGCAACGCCCAGCCGGCCGGTGCGGCATCGAGTGCCGACAGCGGCGCCGTCAACGTCATGACCCCCGGGAAAGGCTGTTCCACGCTGTCCAGATGCAGTTCCGAGATGGCCTTGTCCTGCGCCTCGGCCCGCTGCGCCCAGGCCCGCTTGCCGGACGGTCCCCCGCCCCAGTCCACGAACAGTCGACCGGCATATTCGACCAGCGCCGGTGAGCGCTCATAAGGGTAGCGGTCCGTCGTGCCTGCCGGTTTGAGTTCGTTGCTGATGGCCGTCACAACCTCTCCCTCGACCAGCACGGGCGTCCCGACCGCATAGAGCCCGACAAACATCGTACGGCCGTCCCATGTGCCGGTGAATGCTGCCCAGTAGGGTCGCAGGAAGGAGCTGCGCTTGGCGACTGCCTGAGTGCTCTGATAGTCCTCGAACAGCCCGGGGTCGCTGCGCCAGACATCGACCAGCGAACGCCCAGCGACCACTGGATTGTGGCGAAGCAGACGGACGGCCGCGGGGTCGATCCCGGCCTCTTCGAGCAGCATGTTGAAGCGTAGTGGCATATTCTCACCTGTAGACGATGACTAGCACTGGTGCTCCACCGGAGGACCAAGTCAACTCCATTGTCTCTCATCGTCTGTAGATCGATCCTCTGCAGGCGCGTCTCTGACCGACGTGGATGTTCGCACTCGCCGTGGCCGAAATGTACGCCGCCTGCGCGAGGAAAAGGGCTGGAACCAGGAAGCCTTTGCCCGCGAGGCAGACATCCACCGGACCTATGTCAGCGATATCGAGCGCGGTGCCCGCAACCCCACGATCATGATCGTCGAGAAGCTGGCGCAACCGCTTGGCGTGACAGCTGGTGAACTGCTGAGCTGAAGGCCCGACAGGATTGCGAAACCGTCGGGGTCAGGCTCTTTTGCCGCCGGCGCCCGTCACCATATTCCGATCAGGCGCGGACGGGTCAAAGGGAAAGCAGGTCTGGCCGAGGCAGAGGCACGGGCGGCGCGCGGGTCGGCATTCCCGACGAGGCAGCTGTGAGCCTGGAACCGTGGCCGCCGCTGTACAAGCGACCGGAGTTGCGCATGCGGCTGATCCGGCTGGTGATTGTCGGCACGATCATCGTCATCGTCGCAGGGAACCTGATCGCCGAGTTGCGCGGGTAACCGCTGCTGCTGCAGCGCGCGTGGAACCTGCGTCTGCGCCTGCAAATTGCTCGGCGCCGCGCGCCATTTCAGTCTGCTTTCCCCAATCGCACGGCATGACGAACGCGTTCGTCCACAGCTCGAACCTCGACCACGTCCGGGTGAACCTCGGGTCGTGTACGTGCATCGTTATCGAGCGGGCCCGGTTCGATCAATACGGCCAGGAACCTCGTTCGTGTTCTGAACAATGGGTGCAGAAGGTGGAATCTTAGTCCTTCGGCGCTCATGGTCATGTCGACGCTTGCTGGTTGACCGAGGCACAATCCATATGAACTACGACATCATTGGTGACATCCACGGCCACGTCGGGAAACTCGAGTACCTCCTGCCAAAACTTGGATATCGCCGGTCCGGAAGCACCTGGGGGCATTCGGAACGACAGGCGATCTTCCTTGGTGACTTTATCGATCGCGGACCACATCAGATCGCGTCCTATCGGGTTGCCCGCCGGATGGTCGACGCCGGTAATGCTCTCGCGGTGATGGGCAACCACGAACTGAACGCCGTGGCGTGGAACACATTCGCTGGTGAACACCCCCTACGCCCACATACGAAGGGGAACAGACACCAGCACGCCGTCTTTCTTGATGAAGTCGAGCAGGATCGTGCTCTTCATTCCGAGATCACGGAGTGGTTCGCGACGCTTCCCCTGTGGCTTGATCTGCCCGGCATCCGCGTAGTGCACGCCTGCTGGCACCCGGAGCAGATGCGGGAGGTCGAGACCTCCCTGACAGACCATCGGGCCCTGGAGGGTGAAGCGCTGGTGCGAGCCACGCAGGGCGACCACAACATCTTTGGAGTGGAAAGTGCGTCAACGCCCGAGTTCCGTTGCGTCGAGACGCTGACGAAGGGGCGTGAGGTAGCACTCCCGCATGGCTGCGCGTTCGATGATGCTGATGGAATCGCTCGCCACAGCGTCAGGATTCGCTGGTGGGACACTGCCGCTGTCACCGTTCGTGACGCCGCGCTTCTTGGTCCCCAGCACCTCGAACGGATACCGGCAGAATGGCTGCTGCCTCCCGGCGCGGTTCTCGGATACCGCGATGAGAAGCCGCTGTTCATCGGGCATTACTGGCTGACGGGAACCCCGACTGTCCTCGCGCCCAACCTCGCATGCGTGGATTACAGCGCCGGAAAGGGAGGCCCTCTGGTTGCCTACCGGTGGGACGGCGAAACGAAGCTCGACAATGCCAGGTTCGTGGCTTCGGACTGAACGCGCTAACCATACGCGCGTAGTCCCGGCTCAGTCAGAGGGTCATGAAATGTTAGCCATCCTGACATAGGGTGGTTGTCGGACAGACGGGCGGGAATTTAGAATGGCGTACAAGCAGGGTTTATCGGACGACTTCGTAGCAGCGCTGAATAGTCTCCACGACGAACCCGCAGGCGAATGGTGGCCGAGAATGCTATCTGACCCCGACCTGTTCGTCGCAGTCCGCAACAACTATCTGAACGTCTATTATCGAGGTTGCAGCCTCGCCCGCATTGGCCTTGAATCGGGCGCTGTCGTCGTCGATACACACTACAAGTATTTGCTGAAGCCGCGTCTCAAGAAGGAATATGTCCGAGCGCTGGGAGGAGTGTTCCAGCTGCAGAGCCAGTGGCCCAACGGTTTTGCCGATCCGTTCACGACAGTCCTGTCTGACATCCCGGCCCTGAAAGCCGCCGCAAAGCCATATGCCGGTGAGGAAAAGAAGTTCGTTGGAAAGGTAATCGGCTCTCATTCGAACGTCGTTGACGTCGAGATCGCACTCACCAGGGAAGCCGAGGAGGCAACCGAAACCGAACCCGGCAAAGGCGCAAGCGCGAAGCGGATCGACATCGCGGCACTCCGGTGGGCAGCCTCTGGCCCGATCCTCGATTTCTACGAGGCGAAACTGTTTGCAAACAAGGAAGTACGCGCCGAGGGCGATGCGAAGGTCGTCGCTCAGATCGCCACCTACGAAAAGCTCCTCTCGACGTTCGAAGGCGATATTCGTGCCGGCTTCCTCCGATCATGTGAAAACGTCGTGGCGCTGAGAGGCATTTCGACGGTGCGGCAGGACATGGCACGGGCGGCGCTTGCGCACGGTGATGCGCTCACGGTCAACATCAAGCCGTTCCTCATCGTAGGCAGTTTCGACATCGACCAGCGCGAGGGTCCGGTCTGGAAACAGCACAGGGCGAAACTGGAAGGCGCGCTCGGGACGCCACGGGTGCTGCTGGCCGGGTCGGCCACCAGCGTGAAGCTCGGTCGCGGCGTGCCTCCGGAGGAAGCGAAGGGGGCATGAGCACCGCTCCTGCGGTGAGCGCGGAAACTGCCCGTCACGATGTGAAGCTCACGGTGCATCGCTCGACCGATCAGATCGGCGGGAACTGCATCGAGATATGTGCCGGGGATCACCGGCTCATACTGGACGTGGGGCGTCCACTGGACGCCCCCGGGGATGCGACCGGTCTCCTGCCTCAAACTATGGACCTTGAGTCGCCGGCATCGGTTCTGATTTCTCATCCCCATCAGGACCATTATGGCCTGCTGGAAGAGATCCCGGATCATTGGGCGGTCTATAGCGGTGACGCGACCGAGAAGCTGATTCGTCTCACCGCGTCCATAACGGGCAAGACGCTGGACCGGTCGTTCCGGCACTGGCGGTCGGGCGAACCACTTGCCATCGGGCCGTTCATCATCACGCCCTTCCTGACCGATCATTCGGCCTTCGATGCATTCATGCTGCTGATCGATGTTGCCGGAAGGCGCATCCTCTATTCGGGTGATTTCCGTGCCCATGGGCGGAAGTCAGCGCTCGTCGAGCGCTTCATCGCCAATCCGCCGCCTGGTATCGACGTGCTTCTGATGGAGGGAACCAACCTCGGCAGTGACAAGTCAACGACGAGTGAGTCGGAGCTTGAGGATGCCTTTGTGCCCTTCTTCCGCGAGACGCCGGGTCGGGTATTCGTCGCCTGGTCTGCGCAGAATGTGGATCGCACAGTCACTCTCTACCGCGCCGCGAAGCGGGCGGATCGCACGCTTGTGGTCGATCTCTACACGGCGGAGGTGCTGGAGCTTCTGGCAGATCACGGACGGCTACCCCGTGCCGGAATGGAGAACGTCAAGGTCGTCATCACTTCCGCCATGGCACGGATGTACAAACGGAAAGGCATGTCCGGGTTCGTCGACAGGATGGCGACCGGGGGACGCGGAATTTCCGCGCGAGCCCTGAACGGAACAACCGATCGCTGGGTGATCATGCTGCGGGAGTCCCTGATGCGGGACTATGCCCGGAGCGGCGTTGTGCCAACCAGCGACGACGCGTGGTGCTGGTCGATGTGGAAAGGTTATCTCGGCTCGCTCGGTGCACCGCTCGTGGACTGGCTCGCCGCCGCAAGGCCGGTCCACCTTCACACCAGTGGTCATGCGTCCCCGGCCGACCTGCGGCGCTTCGCCGAAGCGATGCAGGCCACGCGACTGGTGCCCATCCACAGCTTCACATGGGATAGCGACGGATCGGACTTCCCTGCGATGTGCCGACTGCGAGACGGCGAACCGCTCCTGCTGCAGGGCGAGCGCGGAGAAGCCCGATCCGTCACGCCATAGGTATGGGAACTTGTGCATGGAGGCCGGTATGTCGGATCTGACTGAACGTGCGATGGGCGCGCTTATGGGCGCGGCGGTTGGCGATGCCCTGGGGGTGACGTTCGAGTTCGAGGACGCCGCAGACATCCCCCGCGAACGCTTCAAAATGGTCGGGGGTGGGCCATTCGACTTTGCTCCCGGCGCAGCTTCGGATGACACCGATCTGCTGCACGCAGTCCTGCGGTCCTACACCGGTCGGAACCAGTTCGACGCTGATGGCGCAGTCGATAACATGCTGGGGTGGCTCGACCGAAAGCCGCCCGACGTTGGCATGCAGACCCGGTACGCCCTGTCGTGCTGGCGGGACGGATCGACACCACCTGATGACGAGGATGCGCAGGGCAACGGAGGCCTGATGCGGGCGGCGGCTCATGCGCTGGCTTGCGATGACGGTGTTCTGGCCGCCCGGTTCGCGGCATCCGATACGCGCCTCACTCACCCGAGCGACGCTGCGGCAGACTGCTCCGCATTTTACGCTGCGTCAGTCTGGTGGGCGATCAGGGGGCTGCCCCCAGTGGACTCGCTAGGGCGTGCCGGCGATGGTGGCCCGACGTTCAAACCGTATGAGGCACCAAAGCGCTCAGGCAGCGGGCATTGCCTGCACAGCCTACGCCTTGCGCTCTGGGCGTTCACCACAGCGGAAACATACGAGGCCGGGATGGACGCCGTGATCCGGGCAGGCGGCGATACCGACACCAATGCCACGATTGCCGGGGCTCTGCTCGGCGCGAGGTTCGGCCTTGCCGGCATCCCTCCGGACTGGCTCGGCGGTCTGGAAACATGCAACCGGGATCGGCTCGGGGTCGAAGCTGCTCGCCTTCGGATCGACAGGCGTCCCAACGCATAGGCGGCCCGATGGAGTGACTGGCAATGCGCTTCGACACCCGGCACTGAGAGCCGCGATTGGGTTCCGGCTCGGCAGACGCCACGTACGCACGGCTGTGACAGGAAGGACCGAACGGTGCGCGAATTCACCCGGCAGGCATTCTACGACCTGGTATGGTCCAGACCCATAACGCATGTAGCAAAGGATTTCCGGCTTTCGGATGTTGCGATCCACAAGATATGTCGGAAGCACGGGATACCAACTCCGCCACTGGGGTGGTGGGCGAAGAAACATGCCGGCAAGCCGGTAACCCGGACCGCCCTACCGGAAGCAGCTTCGGTGGAGCTGGACAGGATCATGATCGCTGCAGCCCACGTCGGTAATGAACCGGAGTCAATTGCCACGGTGCGTGAGGAAGCGCGCGTACGGGCAAGCGGGCAGGATAGTGGCATGGACGCTGTGAGCAGTCCCGTCGTCGCGCACTCCATTGCCGCACTCCGCGCGGCAAAGGCATCAGAGAAAGGTCTTCTGGAGATCTCGGGTCCCGGCCTGATCCATTGTCAGATCGGACCGGGCTCGCTGGAAAGGCTGAAGCTGATCCTCTCAAGAATCGTGGCGGCGGCGGCTGTGCAGGGTTTCCGACTGGAGGAAGGCGCCAGGGGCGCCCACTTTGCCGGAAACCATGAAACGATTTCGATCGGGGTGACGGAAGTCGTCAAACGCGTTGCGCACACGCTGACGCCCGTCGAACAGAAATTGCAGGCTGCGTGGGACAAAAAGCGGGAACGTCAACGTCGGGGTGCTTCGTGGGACTTCGAGATGCCACCGGTGTTTGCCCAGTGGGACTATGTCTGCACCGGACAGCTCGGGTTCGAAATGGAAGCCGTTCATGTCGGGATCGGGCAACGCCCGCGCAGCACATTCCGGGATGCCAGGATTCAGAAGCTGGAAAACGCTGCCGAAGACATCTCGGTTGCCCTTGCAGTCCTTGCGGTTGCCAAGCGGGAAGAGCGGGAGCGCAGACAGGACGATGAGCGTCGTCGGCAGGAGGAGAAACGCATCCGGGAGCAGCCGCTGCGGGACAGATTCATAGCGGAGCGTCGGCGCGAGAAACTTGGCGAGGTTCTGGCAGAATATGCTGACCTTGATCGGCTGCGCCGACTTCTGGACGGCCTCCACACGAACGATTCTGATCAGATGCCGCCGAGAGTATCAAACTTTCTGGTCTGGGCACGCGCCGAACTGGTTTCACGTGAGGCCGCACTTTCCGATGCCGGGCTGGACGAGCAATTCGAGGATGCCCGTCTCTTCGGGACAGATGACGACCATTCGTTCAAATCGCCGCACTGGTACTGAACGACACGGACATGATGTCTCGTGACTGGTGGTCAGGTGCAGACGCTTCAAACCTGCTGCAAACGCGGAAAGAAGGACATTTCGCGGCTCCATGCCCCCTCTGCCGCCGGACCCTCGCGTCGCGTCGAAGCGGTAGAGTACGCCACACCGTAATGGATCGACTGTTTCAACCATCGTGGCTGCTCGAACCCGTTGGCCACAAGCGGTCGGTTCAGGCCGCGCCTCAACGCCATGTCCGGACCGCAACGGAGCGGCAGCCAGCCCGCTTCCCCCGCCAGATCTTCCGGAAGCAGGCCACGCGAACGAGCGACGTGCGCACAGGTCAGAATATGGGCTTCAGGATCGCTTGGCACGCCGACCGTCCTGACGCAGGGTCACGTTCGTGACGCAAGGGGCATACGGCAGGATGCATGACGACGTGATTGGGGCGGCAGCGGCAGACAACGCGGCCATTGATCGGGACGCTCAGCTGATTGCGCTGCGCCGGCGCGTGCTCGAGTGGCGCGACGCATGGTGCTTGGACGCGGAGGTACGCCTTACAGCGCTGTGCCGGGAGAAAGCAGTAGCCGTTGGTCCGTGGGCGGCCGGGCTCTGGGTGCATCAGCTGGCCGCGGCGCGCGCTGGTTTCATCAAGTATCCTGCCATGCCACAGATCGTCGAGGAGGTGGGCGCGCGTGCCGAATGGATCGTCGGCAAGGCCCGCGTCGAGCTGACCGGGATCGTGGCCCATCATCTCGAGATCGAGACCAGAGCAGGCCGCGCCGATGCTGCTGCGGACACCGCCATGGGTCAGGTTCTGGCGATCGGCCGGGGGGCCGCACCGTTTGCCGCCGCGGCGGCCCTGCTTGCGGTGCTCCCCGGGCTCGCCACAACGACAACCGTGACGATGTTCGGGCTGGTCACGACCAGTACCGTGAGCCTGCCGGTTCTGGCGATCGGTGCGGCGGGAGTAGGAGCACTCGGCTACTTTGGCGTGATCAACGTCGGAGAAGTGCGCTCCGGGCAGGAGCGCGTGCTGATCGAGGCCATCGAAGCCGCGATCGAGGCTCGCCTGCTGGCGTCGGAGAACAAGGGGACGGAGCCGTCGCTGCTTGCACAGGTACAGAAAGGTTTTGCTGCTGCGGCTGCTGACGTGATCGGGAGGATCAAATGAGCATTCCCTTTGATATTCCGGCGGAACTCATGTTGCGCTATTATGCTGGCAACATCGTACGCAGCGGCGCACTGCTTCGCGAAGTGGGCTCTGGCCAAATCGTTGCCCACCTGCAGGAGGCGACCGGTCTCGTACAGATGGCCGGGAAACTTGATCCGTTCGACGTCGTCGAACAGGGCATTCAGGTTTACCAGAACGAGCAGATCAAGGCCGGTCTCGCGCTCGTGCAGGGGCTCGGTATCGCGAACCTGGCGCTCACTGGAATAAGCATCGGGGTGAGCGTCGTCGGCTTCGCCATTGTAGCGGCCAGGCTCGGCCGGATCGAGAAGGGTATGGACGGGCTCGCCGCCGCGATCGAACGCGTGTCGCGCAAGGTGGACGGGATGCGCGACTACCTCGTCCGGCAGGAACTGGCCGATCTCCGCGCCGAGCTCCGCCGGATCGACGCAGCCTGGGCAAGCAGCGAGGAGAAAGTGCAGATCGGTCAGTGGCGCGAGGCGGCCGGCCGCCTGCTCACGATCGAAGAGCGCTTTCACGGGCATGCCCGGGCGCTCGCCACCGCGGGTGAGGAACCGGGCTTGCGGGACCTGATGACTGACGCCTACGTCCTCGCCGCGGACGGGCGACGCTCGGCGCTGCTTGCTGCCGGCGACGAGACGGCAGCGGAGGATGCCGGGCGAGAATTCGGACGGGCGCTGGGCAGCCTTACCGGACCGCTGGGGACCGCACAGCTGTTGCGCGAGATGATGACTGCAGAGCCTGGCAAAGGGCTTGCCGCACGAGCAGAGGCTGTGGAGCGCCTTCGCCCGAAGGCTGAGGCGCGAGCCGCAACCCTTCGTGAGCGCGAGGAAATGGCCGCGACTGCGCCCCTGACGATTGCTGCCCTGCGTCAGGCCGGTGTATCCGGTCGCGACTGGCTGAAGCGCGCCCGGAACGAGAATAGGGCGCCGCTCATCTGTCTGCCTGTGTAAGCCGGTTCGCGTCAGCCCTGCCTGATCTATTCCATCTTGCTGGCAGGCCGGCCCGGGCGACGTTGCCAGCAAAAGTTGAGCCCGCAGGAAGAACCGCCGTCAGGCAACCCATCCGGCGGGGGTAGTTCAGGCCATTCTTACAGGGGAGAAGGTCGCGCGAAGCCGGACGCCGTGATGCACCGTGAACCGACGTCTGAAGGGCGCCTTTGTCGAGCAACGTAAAGGTAGTGACGGACGCACCGTTCGCTGGTTGCGGATGCGCGCGCTGACCGCTGCCCGATCAGGCTTGAGGCGCGATACATGATGATCCTGCCTGCCTGCGCTCGCGGCCGACGATCCCGTCGAGACGGGCCCCGCCGGCAATACGTCGACCGTTGACACCTGCGCCACCGCCGTAGCCGAAGCCAAGAACTTCGAAGAACCAACGGGCGTGCGGTCAAAGCAAATCGTCATTGGCGCAGAATTTCGGTCCCCCGGCGGGGTGACGCAATCCGGCCGGACCGGACACACGAACAACTGTTCGTTCCCGTACCGCGCCCTGGACCGGCGAACCGCTCTACCAACCGACAGCTGGAGGTATCGGCTTGCGCAGTATCGTGGAACATTGCCGTCCGCGTGATACGAAAGGCTTGCCGGTCGACGGCCATGGAACCGGGTACGACACGATGGACACATTGCAGGCAAAGGGTTGCGTGGGAATCTTCTGGTTCGTTGACGACATGCTTGTCGCGGCCGGTTGCCCTGTTGCTGACGCCAGTCCCTATGGCGATTGTCTTACGTACGACGGTGGACATGCGGAGCACTGGGACCGGTGGCAGGAGGCAGGCGGTGTCTGGCTTGCGGCCCACGGTCTGCCGCTCTCCATCCTTTCAACCGAATATGATGACCATCCTCGCGGGCGAATAGTGAAGGAGCCGGGCTCCTTCGTTCTGTATGCCGATCGACGGTTGCAGACGGCAGACCGGCTGGACAGCATATGCTCCCGGTTTGAACTTGACCGTGCAAAGGTGTCGCTGCGCAGCGATGCACATTACCGGACCTGATGGACAGCAACCTGGTGACGCATCATCTCGACGTCGGGTGTTCCGATCGCGAAACTGGCCTTCCTGCACCTGAAACGGGACTGCGATGAGCATCTGGACAATGAGTACGCCACCTGTCGCGCTGCCGCGCATCAAGCTCGAGAAAGTGTCCGAACTGGCGCACATGATCGTCACAGCTCCCAAGATGCCGCTCGGCGACTGGATGATCATGGGACGACAGGTAGCTACCGGCTGGGGTGGCGTGATCGATTTGCTCGCCATCGACGCGAACGGATCTGTCATCCTCATCCAGCTGGAACGCGAGATCGCAGACCGGAGCGCGGTAGCTACGGTGCTCAACTACGCGTCTTGGTTACAGAATTCGAGCCTGTGCGAACTGGAGGCAATATACGGCATTTTCAGCAGTGGGCGCAGCCTGCTGGACGATGCTGCCGAACGCTTCGGTGCGTTTGTTTCAACGATCAACCCTGCAAGTAATCCGCAGCTTGCAATTGTCGCGCTGGATTTTGCTCCGGATGCTTCTCGCACGATCTCGTATCTGGTGTCGAGAGGTGTCATGATAACCCGGATACAGTACTGGCTTTTCGAGATCGATAATCATCGACTGGTCACGTTCAAGACACTGTAGCTGCAGTTTGCTGACAAGGGCTTCCGCAGCAACGCGGCTCCGGTTCCCAGCAGGGCGAAATCGGCTGCTGCCGCGCGTCTGGCCTTTGGCACACAGGTGCCCGACGCGCGGGACGAAGGTAGGAGGCCGCCCAGCGCCAAGGCCACATTAATGCCACAGCCAATGCCATGCTTTGTGCTCACGGTCGTGGACGCCGGAAGTCATAACGATCCCAGCGAGACTGGGAGCACGTCAATGCAACAACTGATCATGACCCGACATGCAAACCGCCGCGCCCGGCAACGCGGTATGCGGCACGTCCAGATAGAGCAGCTGTTTCTGCTTTCAGACCTTGCAAGCCAGGTAGACCGTCATCTGTGCGCCTTCCGGGTTTCACGGGAGGCTCTCCGCGAAGCAGTAGCCGACGGTCTGCCGCCGTCCGAGGCTGAACGGCTTGCTGGTCGCGCACTGTTGTTGACGGACAGTGGCACGGTCGTGACACTGGCGCATCTGCACGGCGGTAAGGCCCAAATGTACCGCCGGCGCGATCGGCGCCCATACTGGAAGACAACCAGGTCATGACCCCCGCAGACAACGTTATCCCTTTCCCAGCCGGCAAGCCCAAAGAGCGCAGGCTCAGCGGCTCGAACGAGGCGGCATCTCAACTGCGGAAACGCTTTCGTGACGGTGGCCGTGCGCAGCGCGAAACATTCGTTCACCTGGCGCGGCACACGTTGCATCTCGTCGAAGAGCTCAAGACAACGTTTGGTACGCGTTCCGGTAAAATGCAGTCCGCTTTCGGCGACCTGTTGAAGCAGAAGCAACGCTTCGTGCTCGCGGAGGATGAACTGCCGGCCACGCTGTGTCAGAACCCGGGGAACTGGGAACAGGTCCTGCGCGGGCTGGCGTCCGCGCTCGGCCGAGACCCGGATCATGTATTCCTCGATGCCGTACGAGGCTCACCGCTCATGCCGGCCCCCCACCGGAACAGCTTCGACAGGGAGCAATGGCTTGGCACCTTCCACGACCTGATGCGACAGATGGTGCGGCGACTGACGGCCGAGATAGACTATACTGCCATTACAACCTACCTCGCGGACTGCGGTCTTGTTGTTGAGGCCGGAGGGCTCCAGATATCCGAATTCCGGAACGACGGCGCGGGCATTGACGAGCACAGCACCTACAGACCCGCGGCACTCTTCGAAGTGCCGCATGTGCTCGGTCTCAACTACCGGAAGCAGATTGAACATGTCTACGCCACGGCAGATGATGACTTCGCCGTTTTCATGGAGCTTTCCGGTCTTGATCAGTCGCTAGCGATGGGCGAGTCGGCAGCAACTCTCTGTGGTGGCACCCGCATGGCGATTGCCCTCGTTACCGACGCCACTACCCAATCTCCCGCGATTGCTCTTGCAGAATGGAACGTACTTGAGTTGTATTTTGGCGATAATTTCGTAAAAGAGCGAACATACGCGATAGACAAGTCGCACGTCGAGATCGGTCACCCGACTGAAGAAGGTGACGCGTCAATACCTAACAGTGTTCGCTTCAACCTGCTTGGATCGCCTGGGTTTGACGAAGCAGCGGCGTCACACATAATTTTTCCGGATGTCTGGACTGATAGCATTGACTATGACGTCTGGGACCCGGGCGGCTATGTGGACGAGGTAGCAGATTATCCAACCGAAGCCCCGGCGCGGACGGTGGCAGCAGTTATCGAGCGCAATCTCTCCTATGCGGCCGTCACCGCACTCGACCGTCGTATCGATTCCATTCTGCTCGCTCAGCTCGTTCACCTGCAGCGCCTCGTGGATGTTCACCGGTCCGAAACGGTACCTCTCGCACAGTCCGCACGGCGGGCACTCTACGAACAATGGGGAACTGATCCGAACGGCAGGTAGAACGAATGGCCGCGTGACCCCGCCGGAAAGCGTGGGGTGGATCTTAAAACCGACACAGTGTTACAAAGGGCAGACAATCATGAATGACAGCACGATGGATTCCGGCGTGGATTTCATGAAAGAACTGGACGCTGAATATCGCGAGCGGTCAGGACTGCGGGATCGACGCTTCTACAGCATTTTCTACAGCCGTATCGAGCCGTCGCCGCTGATGATCCTCGGCATCAATCCGGGTGGCAACACCGATACCTGGAGCATGTCGCCTGACGCTGATGAGTTCTGCTCGGCCTGGCAACACGATTATGTTGATGAGCGGTACGAAATCCAGGCAGTAATGCAGCCCCTGCTTCGAACCGTGCTCGGGATAGATGACGCAATTCTCCGACGCATTCCGAAGACGAACATGGTGTTCCGCCGTTCCCCGGGAGTTGGCAGGTTCGGGGAACAGCAGGAGGGCATGCAGATTGAGCATGCCCTGAAGGAGGCGGCGCCAACGCTGGAACGGATCATTCGCCACGTCTCTCCACGAGCCATTATCTTCGAGGGCCTGGAAGCTCTTGCAATGTTCAACCGCACATTCGGAACGGGCCCCCTGGGTCAATCACTGGTTCCGCCGGTAACTACGCCAAACGGGCGGTACCCTGCCCTGATCTATGCCGTGCATGAACTGCAAAGTGCCATCCTGCCGCATTTGATCATTGCCTGCGCACTGGCACATCCATCCAAATATGCCCATCGTGCAGAGTTCAGAACTGCCGAGCAGGACATGACGGTGCGCCTTGCCCCGATTGGAGCAATGCTGCGCGAAATGGGACCGCCAAGTGTAAATAGGTAGTTTACGTGTCTAATTTACTGAAATCGCATTTTGGGTGAATATAACTTAATAGTTTTGAAGTTTTCTTCTAACCTCACTTGAATGAGTACCGCTGATGACCGTTACCAAAAAAGATATTTTGAAAAAGCTGAGCGAATGCAATACGCTCGGAATATCGCAGTTCCTGGAGAAGTATGGCTTTCAGCCGCCCCGGGGCGTCTTTTTGATATATCAGGGACAGGAATATCCAGCCCGTGCAATTTGGGGAGCGGCGCATACGCCGCCGTTGGATGGAACTTATGATAACGCGAGAATGTACCATGGGCCTGGAGCATTTCAGAATCTAGATCCTGCCTTCTACCTTACAACCAAAGCGGAATATCTGGCTCTTAAAGGCGAAAGCCCGGCAATACAGGATCTGGATGATGAGGGGTTCGGTAACGAAGAACCGGAATACAGGAGAAGAATGGCAGGTGCTTACATCCGAAACCCCGAGGTTCGGACGCAGGTTCTTCGACGCGCAAACGGAAAGTGCGAGTATGGCGGCTGCACTCCATTCAAAAATCTTAACGGTCAAATCTATCTGGAAACTCATCATGTAATTAGCCTTTCCGAACAGGGAATTGATAGACTGACCAACGTTATCGCACTATGCGCAAATCATCATCGGGAGGCACATTTTGGGCAAGACTGGCAGATACTTCAGGATAAGTTCCTTACCATAATCGCGAGCGTGGATTAGTTGGATCTTTTCACGCCATAATCTACCAACGAATGCCATTATTGCAAGATCGTCACGCCTACTTGTTGGTCTAGCTTGTCCTGGGCCAGTTTAGACGTACTGCGTCCTGATACTCGGGTCAGCATGCTGGACAGAAAGTGCATTTTGCCGGTGGCGTACAGCATGGTTCGATACCTGCTCAGGCAAGGCGCTTCGTATACTTGATGAGCATACAGTGGGACCCAAGGTCGCTATTGCGCAAAACGCGTAATCACGACCAACCACGCGAAGGCATAGCGATTGCCGCCAGACCCCCATATGCCTTTCGCATGAAAAGCTCTTCGATCCCGTTCTGCCGCCTCGTTCTGACAAGCGTCCTGCCGTTGCTGCCGGCACCGCTTCCCGCCAGCGCGGCACCAGCGCGCGGAGCCACGACCAGTGCGGTTGCGCCGCCGGCAACAGGGCCGGGCAACGGCATCATCGCCTTGCCACCGAACCCGGTCGTGCCGGCGGCGCTTCGGACATGTGCCGCGCGAACCCCGACCGGCCTTGGCTACACCATCCTGCGCCCTGCCACCGGCTCCAGGCCTGCCTCGACCGATATCGCACTGGTCAGCTACATCGGCTATCTGGCAGCAACCGGGGCCGTGTTCGATCAGGGCATGAACTCACCGCTTCCTGTCGACGGCGTCATTCCCGGCTTCGCGGAAGCGCTGCAGATGCTGGCAAAGACGGGTGTCGCTCGTTTCTGCGTGCCGCCCGCGCTGGGATATGGCGCGCAGGGGTCGGGACAGCTCCCGGCGAACGCGGATCTGGTGTTTCAGGTCGAACTACTGGACTACAAGACAGCAGCCGAGGTGGAAAAGATGCGCAGCACGCAAGCGCCGGAACCTGCCGGGCAGTAAGGCAGCAGGATCCCCAACCACATCCGCAGCCTCGAACGGCGGGTGTGCCGTCTGCCAGCGTCGAGCATCAGGATCGTTGTCGGTAGCATTCTGCAAGCCTCTCGACCCGATCGAGGCAGCCGCCCGTCGACATCAAACTGACACGAGGCAGGGCCAACAGGCCACCATGCGTATCATGCTTCTGCTCGCCGCTGCCGCGGTGGCCCTCCCCGCTCCTGTTCTCGCCTGGGGCAAAACCGGCCACCGGGTCATCGGCGCCATCGCGCAGCCCTATCTGGAGGCACGCGCCAGGGCCGGTGTGAAGCGCATCCTTGGGGCGGAAACGATGGCGGAGGCATCGAACTGGCCGGACTTCATGCGTTCGGCCCCGGATCCGTTCTGGCAGCGCACCGCGGGCCCGTGGCATTATGTCACGGTGCCGCCCGGCAAGACCTACCGGGACGTTGGGCCGCCACCCGAAGGAGACGCGGTGACCGCCCTCCAGAGCTTCTCGGCGACGATCCGCGACCGCAAGGCGTCGCTTGCTGACAAGCAGCTCGCGCTCCGCTTTATCATCCACATCGTTGGCGACCTTCACCAGCCGCTGCATGCGGGCAACGGGACCGACAAGGGCGGCAACGACACGCGCGTGACGTTCAACGGCCGACCAACGAACCTGCATTCGGTGTGGGACTCAGGTCTGGTCGACAATGAGCAGCTTTCCTATTCGGAACTGGCCACGTGGCTTGGCGCCCGGATCACGACGGAAGATGCCAGAGTCTGGATGACGGCTGATCCGAACGTCTGGATCGCGGAAAGCACCGCAATGCGCGACCGGATCTATCCCGCTACCGGCGAGCCCCTGTCCTACCAGTACGTCTTCCAGAACAAGGCGCGTATGGAAGAGCGTCTTGAAAAAGGCGGGGTCCGGCTGGCTGCTTACCTCAACACTCTGTTCGGCCCCGTGCGATAACGGCCGTACTTTCACCCGTCGCCGTCGTCGTAATGGAGCCCGCTGTCTAACTATCCCCGATACAGCGCTTCGTGGCCCTTTTTACCGACAACCAAACTCGGTTGCAGAGCACAACGTCTTACCCTTCCGTATTCCATTGAATATTCGGGCGTTGCCCGAGTGTTCCACACGACCTTACCTTTACGTTCCGGCGAAAACAAGGTAATCGGCCAATCAATCGCATTGTACTCAATGGAGAACGGTTTCACTCTAGCAATTCTGCCAGTGAAACCTGAAAGCGCTTTCGCCTGGATCGGCACATAAAGCGATTTGTCCATTTCCTGAATCACCCCACCCAAAATAGGGACCGCTCTCAAGGGCGACTATCGTCCTGCCGATATCGCCCGGCGAATATTGTATTGAATTGAATGATCCCATGAAACTAATGCTGCGCAACAGAATAGAGGCACGCTGCTGTTTTCCCATAGAAACCAGTTCCTTCAAATCCGCCTGTATCGATTTCTTGATGTCAAATCCATCAAGATACGATTCAACGTCTTCTTCCATGTCATTCGATGCGTATATGTATGGGCTAGAGTATCCGGTAATCGGATATCCTACCCGAGCCATCCGGCTGAACGTTGTTTGACGTTCCTGCGGCTCGGGGGTCAGGCAACTTTCCCGGATGGCATCCCACGGAATAACTCGGATGTGACCATCAAGGCCCTGCATCCAGAGTTGAAGAAGCCCTTCCCCAAGGGGTTCACCTGCCATCCTGTTGATGTGGGTCATGCTAACCTGCAGGATGGGCTCTGCCCAACCAGCGCCGCTGGCAGGCCACGGATACTCGTGGGACGAAAACAGCGAACCACCGACCATCCCTTCGCACCGAGCGACCGATGTCGAGTTCGAGGGTCCGAGAATCGGCGACCAAGCCGTCAGCAGGTCATGGGAGAGGCTTCTCCGAAATCTGGCAACAATTGCCGCATCATACTCGCTGGAACTTAACTCGACAGCCAGACAGTTCTCGACCGTCCGTGCCTTGATGGAAGCGAGACGCCTTTGCCAGCTGGGACGGGCTGGCGGTTTCATCGGCATTGAATCACTGAAAGATGGTTGCCAATGATCTGATCCATTCGTTCCCCTGTGGCCTTGAACACCGGCTGGCCGCGGCTTCCGTACGGCAAGCATAGTTGCAAGGCACGAAGAAGCGAGGTCTTCCTGTAGGCCGAGAATCAAATCACTGTCTAACCTGATCTTTCCGTGAGGAGACAGCTGGGAATCTCCAGTTCGGTCCGATCCGAACGCAGCCATTCGGAAACAAGTCTGGCTACTTCGTGTCCCCCGTCCGACCGCAGCGCACATTCCCAGACTGTCGCCAGGCGCCATCCCGCAGATTTGATGAGCGAGGCATTCCGGGCATCTCGAAGAACATTCCCGGCGAATTTTTCGCTCCAGAATTCCGTGCGGGTGGCCGGTGTCGTGGCATACCTGCACCCCTGATGACGATGCCAGAAACAGCCGTGCACGAGCACCACGGCCCGGTATTTTGGCAACACGATATCCGGTTTGCCCGGCAGCCCCTTTGCGTGAAGGCGAAACCGGTAGCCAAGTGCGTGAAGTCCGCTTCGCAGCTGTATCTCCGGCTTCGTGTTCCGGCCCCGGATGCCCGACATCATCCTCGACCGGGTGGCTGCATCCACGACATCAACCATGAGAATAGGACTGGACCCCGGTCACACACCTGGTAAGGCGCTCGTCCAAGGTATGTCATCGTTATGAAAAGCAATTTCAAGGTCGTTGACCTTTTCGCCGGCCCGGGTGGCCTTGCCGAAGGTTTTTCCCGGCACCGAAATGCCGAGGGTCACCAGTCGTTCGAGATCGCGCTTTCCGTTGAAAAGGAAGCAGCCGCCTTCTCGACGCTTCGGCTCCGCAGTTTCGTCCGGCAGTTTAGCGATACGCTTCCGACGGCATATTATCGCTATGTCGCCGGCGAGATCGACCGGGACCAGCTAACATCGGCATACCCGAGGGAGTGGGCCGCTGCCTGCGCAGAGACCATCCAGCTGGAACTGGGGGCGAGTGGCGCCGATCAGGTTCTCTATCCAAGGCTGGATGCGATACGGGCGAAAGCCGGACAGGACACCGTGCTGATCGGCGGACCGCCGTGTCAGGCTTACTCAGTCGTTGGACGGTCGCGGAACCAGGGGATCGCGGACTACGTGGCAGGCGATGATCATCGTCACTATCTGTACGAACAATACATCGACATAATCGGCAGGCTCCAGCCAGCAGCGTTCATCATGGAGAACGTGAAGGGAATATTGTCGGCGCGTGTCGACAAGGACAGGATATTCCCGAAGGTCCTGACGGACCTGCGTTCTTCCGGCGGTAAGCCGAACAGCTATATATTGTTCCCTCTGGTGGCGTCGGAAGATCACCGGGGCAGTGAGCACGTGATTGAGGCGGAACGGTTCGGCATTCCACAGTGTCGTCACCGGGTAATCCTGTTCGGGGTTCGACGGGATATTGCCGAGAGCCGGGGTGGCTTTCGACTGGACAGTCCAAAAATGCAGCCATCGACCAACACCCTTACGGTTCAGGACGTGCTTGGCGGAATGCCCCCCTTGAGAAGCGGCCTCAGTCGCACGGCCGATACGCCCGGCAAGTGGCGAGAAGCTGTCGCTGCAGAATTTCGAACGGCAGCACTGGCCGCTTTCGAGGAAGAAGACGAGCAGCTTGACCGTATCGCATTCCGGCTCGCGGAGCACGCAAACGCGCTCGAAATCGCCGAGCCACCACCCCGCCACTCCGCAGCCCTTTCAGCAATACGAAACAACGAGCTCTCCGACTGGCTGATTGATCCGAAGCTGTTGTCGCTCCCCAATCATGAGGCACGCAGTCACATGACCGGGGACCTGTGTCGTTACGCGTTTGCTGCCGCCTTTGCCGAGGAAGTTGGCCGCTCACCGAAGGCCGCAGAGTTTCCGGAAGCTCTTGCTCCGGCGCACGTGAACTGGCTGTCCGGAAAATTCGCGGACCGCTTTCGGGTTCAGCGCTGGGGAGCACCGTCCACAACGATCACCAGTCACATTTCCAAGGATGGTCACTATTTCATACATCCGGACCCGCTACAGTGTCGCAGCCTCACGGTCCGGGAGGCAGCGCGCTTGCAGACCTTCCCCGACAACTACTACTTCGAAGGCAATCGAACCGAACAGTACATTCAGGTAGGCAATGCGGTACCACCACTTCTCGCATTCAGGATTGCCGATGTGGTTGAGAAGGTTCTTTCAAATACGGTTCATTCAAACTGATCAGTCAAACGTCACGCCAGGCTCCGCTCGACCGATCACTTGTAGCTCCTGCGCACCTCGATCCCTGACGCATGGTCAGACGATTTCCGGAATGTCCGTGCTAAGCACACTGAACTTGTGCTTCCGAACAGCATCCCAGCATTCGGGCCGCTTTGCCTGCTCGGAGATCATTCGTGCACCGGAGTTGCTTCGCAGTACTGTCTCCACCTCGCGAGCCCACGTTACCAGCTGTGCCTGCAACTGAGGAGATATCCCCTGTCGGTTCCATACTCGATCCAGATCGAGACGGCCGTCCGAACGGTTTGCAAGCAGTGAAACAAGATAGGTCGCGATGTTTGCCTGTGCCTGCACAAAATGCTTGGCTCGGGAGATGCGGTGCGCCTCCTTGAAGATGATTGCCTTGGCAATCGCGTTCTTGAACCACCCGACAGTCAGAGGTTCGGGAACACCAGTTGCGCCCTCAGAAAGATCCTCCATGAACCGGTTGAAGTTCTTCTGCGATCCCTGACTGACCGTGTCAGGTCGCTGGTCCCACGCATTGAGATATTTGGCCAGATCCGTCTTGGATATCTTTCGCGCTGCCGGAACGGCCTCCTTGAGCATCCGCAGCTTTGCGGGTGTGGTTCCTTCCCGTGCGAAGAGCACATTGTAACTTCCTGCGGCCCGCTCGTAAAACCATCTCCCGACGCCGTCCGGACAGAAGGTTGTGTTGGCGAGTTTCTCCAGCTGTACATGGAACGGCTTGTTTGCTGAAAGATCGGACTGCTTTACCGAGTTCTGGCTGTTGGCAAACCGGGAAATATCCGCAATCATCTGCTCTTCGGCTGCCGGATCCGACGACTGGAGGATTATGATTTTCGCTGGAACACGAACACGGCTGATATCGACATCGGGATTCTTCTTTTTCGAAAAGTAGATCGATGCCGTGGTCTGCCCCCCGTTCACGATCTGCATGCCCTTGAGGCCCGTCAGACCAATGGATCCGTCCGTAGCCCGGCCGATGCGCGCTTCGTCCGCCACCATTACAATGCCGTTGTTGAACGCCATGAAATGCTCGGGCGCCTGACGAAGCGTATCCCGGATGCCGCGATTGACCTTTCCGGTTGCGCTCAGGAACGATCGAACGTTGGCTTCGAGAAGTTGTGGACCAAACTTCTCGTACAGATAATACAACGTTGCTGCAGGTATTGCAGTAAGCGCATAGTCGTATCCGGCCAGCTGACCCGGAACGAAAACGCACGGAAGGGCGTCTCCACTCACTTCCTCGAAATTGATCACGAGTTCGTCGCGCGGCTTGCCTTCGGACCAGTGTCGGTGAAGACGCTCGATATCCATGACTTCAAGCGAGATTGTCTTTCCCTTGACATCGCGCGGCTTGAAAGCCTTTGCCTTCGACTGAAGATCGGTAAGCACGAATATGCGGATCCGGTCGAGATCATCGTAACAGGCCTCGATGACGCTTGCGATCTCGAAGGCGTCGTTTGTCTCGTCGAGCTTCGTGACAAGCTTGCCTTCGACGCAGCTTTTCAGGAATTGCAGGCAATGGCCTGCCGCCTGCATCACGTCGGCATCAGGTACCGAGGTCACCACGTTCCTGCCGTCGTAAAGACTGACGAAGAGGTCAAGCGTGTCCAGATCCTCGGAAACCGCATAGCCTACCAGCCGGAGCACGGCGTTGCCGACCCGTCCGGAAAACTGGCAGATCTTCGGATCGTCAATCATTCCGACATCGGCCATGTGCTGCAGCACGATCTCCGAGAAAATCAGCTCCTCATGGGGATATGGCGCAGCTGCGTCCTGCATGCGCTCCGCAAGATCGGCCTGTACGCGCCGCTGCGTCTGGGCGAGAAATTCTTCAAGGTTCATTTCAGAGCATTCCCAGGGCGGCAAGCGCCGTGCTGATCGGTACCGGTTTCGCCGTCACGAGATCGAGATCCATCTCGTAGGTCGCTCGCCTGATGACAGGGCCGGCAATGGAAGGGGTAAGGCGCGGAAAGTCCTCGTCAACGAGGAGTATCCGGCTTTCCAGCGAACTGAAGCGCCGCAGGTAGCTGTCCGCATGATCGTCACGATACCCGGCATGGAGCATTTTCACCTCAAACCGGCCAAGTGCCCCCGATTGGCTCAGACGGTCGCGGAGCTGCGCAACCCGGAGAGACAGTGTGTCGCCCTCCGCATCCAGTCCGAGGCGCTGGCCGCACAGATAGAGGGGCTTGTGATCACCATCGTCGAGTTGATCAAGCGATCCGATCTTCGCAGGAAAGCCCGTGGAAGCGACCGTTGTCTTCACCTCGATCGCACCAGCTCCGAAAACGAAATCATGAACGCCGTCCTCGGGCCCCTGCCACCCTTCAACAGCCGGGACGGGCTCGATGCCCGCATCGAGCAGAAGATCGAGGGTCAGCAGTTCCCCGTACAGGCCGACCTCCGCTTCCGACGACAGCAGCTGGTCGCCGGGCCGCTGCATGAATTCCTGCCACGTGGTGACGCGGCGGAGGAACGCCTGAAGCATCTCCTGAGCCGTCATGTGGCGGCATCCCTCGAGTACGGTCACAATGTCCTGTGCGATCATCGTGAACAGCTCGAGCGACCCCTGCGGTTCCCTGACCAGGCCGATCGTCGACGTGGTGTCTGCAGCTCCCGGCAGGGCTACATGGGTGACTTCAAACCCGCGCGCCTTCGGTAGCTGGCGTATTCCCGGAAGCCGGGCACCCACAAAGCTGACCAGCAGACCTTCGTCATTACCGGGAAATCGTCGACCTGCATGCAGGGTGCACGGGCCGAGCCGTGATACGGCAATGAACTGCCAGCCTTCTTCTGTTCCCGACCCCGACAGCGCGCGCCAGGTTGCCGACAGCTCGCTGTTAGTCGGCACTGCCATACATCTGCTCCCAGTAAACGTTGCCGACCTTGTAATCGATTTTTGGCCCGGTGTTGCTGCCCGGGAAACTGATCCCGAACGCAAGGACTTCCGGCAGGTCTGCCCCCCACTCCTCGGGATCGATAACATAGAGGATGAGCAACCCCTTCTCCGGATGGGGGGCGACTCCTTCTGCACCAAAGCCAGCAACCTGACGCACTGCCGGACCATTTGGCGCGTCAGGCTCGGCTCTGGTCGCGGAACGACCCGGATCCCCGGCCCAGGCTGCGCGCGTCACCTTCAGCGCCGCCTCCCACGCGTTGTTGTCGAGGTCCACTGTCTCGTCGCGAGGCGACATCAGCCGGCCGATCGCAAACCGGTCATCTTCCTTTTTTGCCGTCCGCGTTATCATCTGCACCGTCACGTCGCCGCACAGTGGAGTGGATTTTCCATTCTGTGCGCCGAGCAGAACAACGGTCCAGGACGTCAGCTCGCCGGCTTCCGCCATGATGCGCGTGAAGTCCGCGATGACGGGGCTGACCACGCGATATGCGGCAGGATGGGTGGAGTAGCCCTGCAGAAAGCTGGTGATGTCGGCCGCCGGAACCTGATGCCAGATGGAACCTGTCCATTCCTGACGACTCCCCCCGCGCACGCGGACCGGAATGGGGCTGGCCGCGCCTAGCCCCTCCAGAAGGCGTCTGCCTGCGTCAAGATTCGCAGCCAGCTTCGCTGGCTCACGGTGGAACACGACCGTTTCAAGCAGTTGCCCGCTGAAGGACAGGCTGAGGCTGCGGGCAGCGCGCATTTTCAGACGCGAGGTCACCATGAGCGTCGAATGTGACTGAACCTTGAGACCGTAGTCCCTCGGGGTCCCGCCGGTAGCAGCCATGAGGTCAAACTCTTCGCGGAGCTCTTCCGCCGCCTCGGATATGTGCCCGAACCAGTCGATAAGTTCATGCGTCGTGTAAAGACGGCACAGATCAAGGTACCCGGGACGATAGCCGAACCAGCGTCCCATCTGCATGAGGGTATCGTACATCCGCGACGCGCGAAGAAAGTAACTCGTGCTCAGGCCCTCGAGCGTCAGGCCCCGGGCCAGCTTGTCACCGCCAACGGCGATCACCTTCAGGCCGACGCCGCCGCTATCACCGTAATCGAGAGCATCCTTCGCGGTTCCGTTGATCATGCGGACCTCGACGTCGGCGATGATCTCCCGCAGTCTCAGCAGGACAGCATCCCAGTTTTCGCCTCCAACGCCCACGTCGTCGGGATACCGCTGACGGATCCGCATCGTGGTTGGCTCGAATTCGCGCTCCCAGTGCTCGTGCAGCGACGCGATCAGCTGAGCGCTGTCCACGTCCCGCACAAGCCGCTGGCGACTTTCCCGGACATACTGCTCGATCTGGCGAGTGACGGCCTGCTGCACGGATGTGAAACGCGTGACATGAACAAGCATCGAGGCGTGCTCCTTGCCCTGCCCCCGCAGGTCCCGGATTGCGCATGCCAGAAGGAAGGAGTTGATGGCCCGGACAAGCGAAGGGGGAAGAACATCCCTGCCTTCGTGCAGCGGCAGATGCCCATTCTTGTGACCGAGCGGCATCCACCCCCCGGAATCATCGCCGGTGAAATCGTCCACTGCGCGTACGAGGGGAAGTCCCTCCTCGTCCCTGCTCGCGCTGCCAAACACCTTGGATGGTCCAACATAGTTTGATGGAGCGCCCAGATTGATGATGAAACTCGCAGGAAACAGATCGGGACCTTCTTCCCTGGTATGTCCGCGCTCGTGAATGAATATGTTGGCAAATGGTGTGGCCGTATAACCGACATAGGCTGACCGGGTGAACGAATGAAGCAACCGTCGTATCAGACGATTGATGGCCTTCGGTTCATGCTCCTCGTCCGGCTTGCCGTCCGCATCGAAAACCTGTTCACCAGTATCGACTGACGCGTGATCTGCCTCGTCATCGATGAGGAGCAGGGGAAGATTGGTGACGAGCCTGCGGCCGGTCTCGGGATCGGTTGTGTTGGCGGCATGGTTTCGCACCCACCGGTTCAGTCGTTCGAGAACAGTCTTGTTCTTCTTTACGACAAACAGCCACGGACGTTCCTCGGGGGAGATACCAAGGTTTTTTGCAACTGCGGCGCTGAAGTCGCCCGTGTTTGAACGATTTGTGGCGGAATTCGGCTTGATGGCCGGGTCGGAGTCTATCCTGCCGACCCCGATCAGGCGAAAATCGTCCTGAGAGGGGCTGGTTTCGTAGCCCAGAAAGCCCTCGTCCAATCGCATCTGCGTCTGGGAGCGAAGATTGTTGTGGATCCCGGCCAGTACGATGATGATCTTGTAGCCGGCGTCGGCCGCCTTGCAGATCAGACCCGTGTAGTTCCCGGTCTTGCCGGACTGGACGTGACCCACGACCAGACCGCGGCGGTCCCAGTTGCCGGTGCGTACCGGATCCTCGAGCAGACCCAGTATGTGATCCGTGGCGGTATCGAGGCCATCCATGGCCACGTCCGAAAGACGCCCTTCCATCCACTCACGGTAGCGCTGCCAGTATCGCCATTCCTTCTTTCTGGCTGCATTGAGCCACGGATCGTGACCCGTATTGTCCTGCAGCGTCGTATCCTGACCCAGCCAGACGCTGAACCGGCGAACCAGCTCCTCGATCACGGAGTCCCGATCGAGTTCGACCGCCCACTTCGGATTCATCTGGAGGATCAGGTCGATCTTCTGATTGATGAGTGCAGGGGTCACCGACGCCCCATCCTCTTCTGCCAGAAGCGTCTGGGCGAACTTGATCACATTGGAAGCGTTGCTTCCTGCAGCAGCATACATCTGGCTTCAGGCTCCGGGAGAGATCGGTACGTCGGGAAGCGACGAGACGAGGTCAGGAAAACGATCGAAGGGTTCGGTGCGCGCAAGACGGATGCGCGCCTCTTCGGCTGTCAGACCTTTCTTCAGAACCAGAGACCTGAACATGGCCTCCAGAACTCCACAAACTTCAGCGTCGGACTGATGCGCAAACCCGCTCAGCGGGGTATCCTTCTGCTCGGCCGTATCGAGCCAGATACGCTGCACGGGCACCGTTTCCTCGATGCAGCGCAGCATCGCTTCAATGTCCGGGGCAAGTTCGGGATGCTGCTCGAGCATGTTCAGGACGCCCTGATGCGTACGGGAGATGCGATAGCGGGTGCCGGTCGCCGTGTTTGTGGACAGCCAGGCCATCTCGACTGGCTCCCCGCGCACTGCCGGGGTCGTCCGCCCACGATGGGCGAATACCCGCCGTGCGCGGTGCCGTGTCTCCTCCGCCAGACGGGTCAGGCGCTTGCGTACCCCGACCGGTGGCCGCGCCGCCGACTTGCGTATGTCGAGCTTCCAGTCGCTGTCCGCACTGTTGGGAATGTCGATCCGGATGCGGGCCAGCCGATGCGCCTCATCCCGGGTCCAGCGACGCCCGGTACCGAGCCCCAGCCACCCCCCCGCAACCAGAAGCCGCTCGTTGCGATAGACATAGAACCCCTGACCCAGGGTCCAGCCCTCCGGCCCTGCGGCCTCCTCGTACTCGCGCGGGCTGAGCTTGTCCCGGTGCGGAAGAACATGACACTGAACCTCTATCTCCCGATCTGCACCAAGACGCAGCGCCGCCGGGGACCATGGCTTGCCGGCATGGCCGGTCAGAAACGGCTCCCACGGCTGAACCAGCTTGCCGTTCAGCTTCAGCTGCAATCGGGGATGCCTTCCCTCCAGATACCGGTGGAAGGTCATGCCGAGGTGACCCTCAACCCGATCGATCACGTCAAGGAAGTCCTGCGCCTCGAACTCGCTGGTGACCAGTCTGTCCAGTTTCTCGAGCAGAACCAGCGTTCCGGACATGTGGTCCCGCAACACGTCGAGATGGAATTCGGAACCTTCGGAAGGGCCTTCGAGAAGATGCCACTCAGTCGAGCTGGCAAGCACATCCAGATCCCATCGCAGACAGTCGATGGTGCCGTTCGTCGTCCGGCTTGCGACGGTCAGACTTCTTCCCTGCGAGAACGACGCCGTCTTCAGTCCCAGACCGAACCGTCCGAGGTCGCCGGCCGCTCGCTCGTCGAGCGGATTGCGGTCGCCAAGCCGCATCGCCGAATCCAGTTCAACCGGATCCATCCCCCTGCCGTCGTCGAGGATCGTGATCCAGCTGCCGGCGCCAGCCCAGTGAAACCGGACGTCCACGACCCCGGCCCCGGCGGCAATGCTGTTGTCGATGATGTCGGCGATCGCTGTCGCCGTCGAGTAGCCAAGACCACGCAGTGATTCGACCAGCGCTGCGGCGCGGGGGGGCGCATTCCGGAAATTCATGTTCAATGTTCCAGCAAGGTTCGCAGGACACGGGATCGGCCGGGATGCTTCAGTATCTTGAACGCCTGTACCTCCAGCTGCCTGATACGTTCTCGCGTAACCCCATACTTCTGACCGATCTCTTCAAGGGTATGTGCCTGACTGTCATCGAGTCCGAAGCGCATCCGGACAACATCGGCCAGTCGTGGCGGCAGCTCCTCGATCGCGGTATGCAGTTCGTCCACAAGGTCGATCTCGAGGGAACTGGCGAGAGGGTCCGGTTGCGCATCGTCGATTATCCGCGCACCGGCAATCCCGTCCCCGGCAAGATCATCCAGATCCTCGAGCAGATCAACGACCCATGCACCGAGCAATCGCCTCACAAGAGTGACCGGCAGGCCGGACAACGTTGCGAGGTGTTGCACATCATGCTGAATGCCGGATTTTTCGGCTTCCTCGATTGCAACCTCGAGGCGTCGGCGATCCTGATGCACATGGACCGGCAGGCGTATCGGACTGCCGAGGCTTGCGACTGCGCGGTTGAGCCGCTGCCAGACCCATGTCTGGGCATAAGTCCAGAAACGATACCCTCGAGCCATATCGAACGTTTCGATTGCCCGCAGCAGCCCGATGTTTGCCTCCTGAACGAGGTCATCAAACTCCAGACCCTGCCCCCTGTAACGTTGCGCGAAAAACCTTGTCTGGGGCAGGTGTCGCTCGATGATGACCTGCCGCGCCTGATCGGCACGCCGCATTGCCGAGAACACGGCTTTCATGGTGCGCTGGTTCGCCTCGACCGCCGGCAACTCGCCATCAAGATACGCAAGGAAATCCGGTGTGAGCGACAGACCGCGCAGGGCACTGGCCGCACGCCGGGTTTCAGCCGGCAGCATGATGGTTGAGCACGCGTTCCGGACCGCGCGAAGCTCGATCATTGCAGTGACATAGGCAGTGGGAAGCTCGATCAATTCCACCGGGCCGGTGCCGGCGATTTCATCCATTCCCTCGTCATCTTCGACTGTTTCATCCAAACCTTCATCTTCCGTAGATTGCTCTTCCAGCGGGTGGGACGAGATGAAGCTGAACGGCAGATGCGCCTGGCTGACGAGATCATCGGCAGACAGAATGAAGTCGATTGCAGGGATCGACATCGCAAGCGAGAGCATGGCCTCGGCTGTTGCCTGAGCAACCTTCCCGAAAAGGTCGGCCTCTGCGGCGCGCTTCAGGGGCGGCATGGTGTCCAGACGGGCATTGTAGCTCGCTGCTCGGCCAGCGGACCACAGATGCGTCGCAAAGGCTTCAACTGCGTCGTCAATTCCTTCGCCGGGATCCGGTACGCCAGCCGTCGAGCTCAGCGCAGCGAACCACGGATCCGGCGGGCGATCGACAACGCAGCCAAAGGCGGCTGCAGTCTGGCGCACGGCATGACACAGGCTGTCCTTCCGGGCATCCACCAACCCACCCGGCATGTCGCAGAGATCGGCCTGGAACTCGCCAGCGCGGGCAGCTCGGGTCAGGGCACTCCGCGCCATTGCAGTAATGCTGTTCGGGAGAACGAGCTCGGATCGGATACCTGGCAAATCGGGCAGTTCGATGAGGACCGAAGACCAGTCTTCGCCGCCGACGAACATGGCGGCACTGGCCGAGAGGCGGGCCTGGACCAGCCCGGCTTCCTGGACGGCAGACCTGTCGCTCTCGTCCGGAAGGTCGGTACTGTCGACTTCCCAGGAATCGGCGTCTGCGTCAGCATCCTGACGAGGGACAGATGCCTGTTCAACCGGGGTCGACGACGGAACCTGCACGGGGGCCTGAGACGGATGCGGAGCACGCGCAGATAGTTCGTCAGGAAAGTCCTCGCCACCGCGCACTGACCCAACGCCAACGATATCATCCGGATCATTGTCAGGTTCCGGCGGCGAAGACGTCAGGGTGCCGTTCGAAGTCGAACTTTCCGGCAAATCATCCCACTGACGATCTACATCGTTGGAAACCTGATCCTGATCATGGACTAGTGGTTGAACATGATTGTCTGAAGGACTCAAATCGGAGTTTGTGTTTACAGGTTCAAAGCTTGCGGAGACGGGCCGCGACCCGACTGGTAGTGGGAGCACCTCTGAGCTGGTTTCCAGGTCCGGCTCATCAGGCTTGTCGAATTGGCGACCCATCGCATCGTCAAGAAATGCAAGAACCTCGTCGTGCCCTTCGACACGGGCGTGATGGCTGGCATCAAGACCGTTGACGTCACGAAAGAATGGATCGCTGCCAGCCTCGATCAGCAACCTGCAGATCGCCAGATGTCCTGCTCCGGCGGCGATGATGAGCGCAGATCGGCCGCGCCCGTCAGTCGCGGAGATATTGATTTTCCGGCCTAGGAAGGATTTCACGGCATTGGCGGACCCAGTACGCAGGGCGATCATGAACAGCCGGCTGAGGCCGGCATCATCGGCCTTGCTGTCGGTACGCGCCACTCTGAACATATGCCTTTGGATCAGCAATTCCGGACGATGTCCATGCGACACTTCCGGCTCATGATCCTGTCTCCCCGAGCAGCTGGGCGGTTACGAATGATTCCGCCTTTGAACGCCCCTAGCGCTTGAGTATCAACAACTTGTTGCATCCGGCCGATCCATGCATTCCGTCAGCAACGGGTTTGCAGCAGACTGCGACATCATACTTTCGGCTACATCATGCAGGTAGCGGACTGGAACCCTGCCTCATCGTCGCTGCGCCTGTCCGCCGACGTGCATCCTCATCGACGAACACTAGAACGCTCCGACGCCTCGAGCCGGCAAGCCACCGATCATATCAATCAGCGGGCTGCTTCGGAATAACTAAGGCGTTGAACGCGGCCTGGCGACAGTTCAGAACCTGCTGCAGCTGTTTGGCCGTGACCGATTGCCGGGCAAAGTGAGGAAGGCTCGAACATGTTTGGTCGTCTGGTTGGCTGGCTGGGTCGCCACGTGGTGTTGTACGTCGCGCTCGTTGTGGCGATTGCCGCAGGACTGTTTGCCGCCCCGTTCGTCAGGCAGGTAATACAGGAAACGACGCCGGTTCAGGTTGCCCCGCCGGTGCTGGATCATGCGGTGCGCATGATGGCTGCAGAACAACAGACGGCAGCCGAACAGTTCGAAGCGCGGTCAAGGGCATTGCGCACGCAAGGTCTCGCCAGTCTGGTAAAACGTGAACAGGATCTGCGCGCCGAGCGTGCCGTTCTTGCCGGCGCCATCAGCCGGGCGAGATCAACATTCGCCCTGGCAGTCTCCGATCGCAACGAACTGATGCGTAACGAGCGGCGCAAGTTGCGGGTCGCGCTGATCGATCAGGAGTTATCGGTTATTGCCGCAGGACGGGCTGCAATTGCAAGTGACCAGGCATCACGAGCTGCTTATTTCAGTCTGTCGGTCCAGCAGCGTCTTGTCGATCGTACCATACCTGCCTGCAACGATGCCGTGCGACGAACGCAGGCCTATGAACAGCGCTGGCGCTGGCAATTGAGGCGCTGGTGGGAAAGCGGCGAGCATAAGCAGCTCGTTTCGATCAGGAACAAGCGCTGTGACGTGGCGCGCGCTGCGATCAGCAAGCGGAACCAGTTGCGGACCGTTGCAACAGCAAGGCGGGATGCCCAACGCGCCGCGCAGCTGGCCTTCGTGAAGACTACCATGGCGACAGACAGGATCAGCAGCGCAAGTGCCGACCTCGTCAAGAATGCCGAGCGTGCGCGGATCGATCTTCAGGACTGGCTTCCGGGAAAGCTGCGGACCTGGCTTCAAAAGGCCGGCCTTGTCACAATCCTGCAAACCGCCGCCATGGCGCTAGCGCTGATTATCGCCATGCCCTTTCTCATCCGGCTTCTGTGCTTCTTCATTCTGGCGCCTCTCGCGATGCGGCGCCCGGCGATCCGTCTGCGCAAGGCACCAATCTCAGGTGAACAGATACCGCTCGCTGCGCCCTCCACCACCTCAGTCGCGGTTCGACTGTCGGCTCACGAGGAACTTCTCGTCAGGCAGGACTATCTTCAGACGAGCAGCCACACAGGCGCCAAAAGCACGCAATGGTTTCTGGACTGGCGGAAGCCCGTCACCAGCTTCGCTACCGGTCTTACCCTTCTCACCCGTATTCGCGGGATCGACGAAATGACTACCATTTCGGCAGTCCGGGACGGACTCGCGGAAGTCACGATCCTGACACTGCCCGAGGGCGCGTCATGTGTCCTGCAACCGCGCGCTCTCGCAGCAGTGGTGCAGCCGGTTCACCGTCACCTGCGCATAACGCGACACTGGCGCCTTGGCTCGCTCAACGCGTGGCTGACGCTCCAGCTGCGGTATCTGGTTTTCCACGGCCCTGCCCGCCTCGTGCTGAGAGGCGGTCGCGGCGTACGCGTCGAGCTGGCGGAACATGGTCGCGTCTTCGGGCAGGACCAGCTCGTCGGCTTCTCCGCTGACCTCGCCTATTCGGTCACCCGCACCGAAACCTTCTGGCCGTACTTCCTTGGCCGCGAGCAGCTGCTAAAGGATCGTGTGATGGCGGGCGCGGGCATACTGATCGTTGAAGAAGCGCCGCTCAGTGCTCGTCGCGGGGAGACCAGGCGAGGTCTGGAGGGCATGCTCGACGCCGGAATGAAGGTCTTCGGCATGTGATCGTGGCAAGGTTCCGACGGTTGACGGAAGCCGGTGCTGGCATCATTGCCCTGCGGAGTTTCCGGAGAAGCCACTAACGCCGGATGCCGTGGCACGTTCTGCACGCCGGCAGCGCTTCCAAACTGTTACGCAGAATCCCCGGCAGGTTCCCTGACCCGCTGTATGCAGTCGATCCACGTGGCGGGGACGTCCTGGTAAAAAATCAGGCCATAGGCGACACGCCACTCACCCGGCTGGATGGTCGGATCGCAGAGCCATATCGCCCAGACCCGCAACAGTCGGCGCGCGAGGCCTGACATCTGACCATCAACAAGACGGCGGCGGTCCGCATCAAGGGCGCTGCGGCCGGGGACGCGGACCCGGAACAGCACTGGGCTACGGCCAGTCCGCAGCAGGAACAGCGCGTCAGCGCCCAGCAGTGCCTTGGTGACGACCTGATCAAATTCGGATCCGTTTCTGAGGTAGTGCCGAAAAGCGCTGAGCTGCGATCCGCGCGAGAGTGACAGGTGCGCCTGTCCGTCACGAATTCCCTCTCCAATCTTGCGAGCGACCGGCTCCAGGCAATCCGCTACCTGCTTCCAATCTCCATGAGCCGCGAGCCTGTCCGTGAGTTGTTTCATTCGGACATTCAGAACAAGACAGCGGATGCCACTCCTGCTGACGGACTCGATCTCCACGTCCGATAGCCGGGAAGCGTGGTAGCCGATCACATGGCCCTCACTAATCCACCGCTCGGTGGCTGCTGCAATTGCGCCCGCATCCGACAGCCCGAACACGACCTCGAGAGCCTCATCATCGAAGGCGGGAGAAGCGGCTTGAAGCCGCGTAGCGATGTCGGCAGGCAGCAGCGCTTCTAGCACGCCAGCGAGCGACGATCCCCATCTACCTACATCATCAAAGTCAATTTCGGTCACCTGGCAGGACTGACGTTCGTATCAATCCCCTTCTTCATCAGCCGGTGCACGATCCGGTGACAGTTTGCGCAGAGGCACTCGACATCTTCGAGGCGGGTTCGGTGGCCTGCCGCCATTGCGGCGATCTGAGTGCTCCGATGGTGAACCTCGATGCAGGCGTCGGCCTCGGGCACCCCGAATGCCTGCACCGGGTCAAGGCCACACCGCTCGCAGTAAAGAATTCCGTGCAGCTTGAGCATCTACGCCTTCTTTGCCTGGACGACGCCGCGATGGCGCTCCCGGCGCAGGTGCCAGGCGCGTGCTGGATCGCCTTCCGCCCACTCCTGATCGGCATCGTTCAGCAGCATCTCTTTCACCGGCGTGCGGCTGGCTTTTGCGACCATCTGCCAGCCGGCAGCTTCAAGGAGATCGAAACAGGGCGTCCCGAGGCCGCCCGTGAAGTTGACCGGCCGCACCGGGAAGCCAAGCGCGTCGGTGGCAGCCAAGCCAAAGACTGCTTTCGGCGGAAGACGGTCCCCGTCGGGTGTGATCAGATCATATTCAAGCGACGTATCGAACGGGGCAGTCGTCTTTCCATTGAGCAGATCGTTGACGGCTCTCAGGATGTGTTCGGGACCTACCTGTCTGAGGTCGCCGGCCGGAAGACGCAGTGTCGAACGCGGGACGTCGGAGAGCGGGCGCGCACGTATTACAGAGCTTATCTCGCCAACAGAACTTGTGCCCACTTCGAAGCGAAGCCGTCTGTTCCGGTTGCCCTTTTCGGGATTGGCACCGGGCGCCTTGCCTACCCGCGCCATGCGCCTGCCAACAAGAGTAAAGAGTGACTCGGCGTCAGAAGGAAGATCAGAGGGAAACAGCACCTGGCGCGCGGCAGCATCCAAATGCTGCACACGAGTGCTGTTCACCCAAGCACCATGGATATCCCGGCTGTACTTCAGCAGCCTCCCGAGCAAAAGACGTAACGCTGCCCCGTATTCGGTATTTCGAACGTTAGGAGCACCCAGCGTCCCACCGCGGCTGTGAAGCGTGACTGCTCCGTCTTCCAGCGTCACCGTCGCGTCGAGCGGGACCCCATCGTCGCCTTCAATGACAAAATTCAAGTTCACTGCATACCGTTACGCGCACTGGCATCCTGAAGCTATATCTCCTTCAGAGCAAAAATCCCTCGCGCGACGATGCATCGTCGATGGTCTACTTCGTCGAGGACCCAATCCCGGCCATTCACGCGCGCTATCCCCCTGCCGAAAACCTGCCGCTCGTTCATCTGATATAATCTGCCTCTCCGGCGAGCCGACACGTCGCAGGCGACCGCGCGCTGTCCACGCCGCGCA
>NZ_BMJP01000006.1 GCF_014643515.1 Sphingomonas prati
CGTGCAGCAGCGTCGCGGTGTGGATGAACTCCACCGCCGCCGCCAGCATGTGATGCCGCGTGCCGGGATATTCGAGCAGCCGCGCACACGCCAGGGTCAGCATCGGCCGCATCCGCTTGCCCCCGCCGGCGATCAGATGGCCCGCCAGCTCCGGGATCAGCGGCACCTGCGACTGCATCCGGTCCAGGATCACGCGGTTCACCGCGTGCATGTCGCTCGCCACCAGCGCCATCAGCGCATCGAGGCTCGGCGGCCGGCCTTGCCGGATCGGGATCAAGGTCGCTGTCATGCGATCCCAAGTGGCCTGCGTTCCTTACAAGTGCAAGGCCGCTTGGCAGCCCCGTCGCCACCCGCAATAAGGGCGTGCCCGAGGAGACACAGCATGCCCGATACGCCGAACACCGCAGCGGACGCCGCCCCAGACCCGGTCCTCGGCAACTACCGCCAGAGCATCGACAATATCGACGCCGCGCTCGTCTTCCTCCTCGCCGAACGGTTCAAGGTCACCAAGGCCGTCGGCGCGCATAAGGCGGCGACTGGCCTGCCCCCCGCCGACCCCGGCCGCGAGACCCGCCAGATTGAAAGGCTCCGCGCGCTTGCCAAGACCGCGGACCTCGACCCGGACTTCAGCGAGGCCTTCCTCCGCTTCATCATCGGCGAGGTCATTCGCCATCATGAACGCGTGCAGGGGTGAACCGACCGCACCCTGCCCTGCTCGCCCTCGCGCCCGCACTCGCCATCGTCCAGATCGCCGCGCCGGCGCATGCAGCCCCGGCGGACCAGGCGGCCGCGACCCGCGCCAACGACCTCATCGCGATCCTCAACGGCGGCGGCCGCCTCGTCGACAGCTTCACGCCGACCTTCCTCGCCGACGTGCCCGCCGCGCAACTCCGCTCGCTCGCCGCGCAGATCGTCAACGAGGGCGGCCGCGCGCTCCGCATCGGCAGCGTCACCCCGGCCGGCACCAACCGCTACGCGCTGACCATCGTCCAGGAACGCGCCACCGCCTCGGCCGTCATGACGCTCGACCCCGCCCCGCCCGGGCGCATTGCCGGCCTCACGCTGACCGCGGCCAGCGCCCGCCTGCCCACGCTCGCCGCCGCCGTCACCGCGTTGAAGGCGCTCCCCGGCACCACCGCGCTGTCCGTCGCACGGCTCGGCGGCGACCGCCCGGTCACGATCGTCGGCGCGAACCCGGACCGTGCGCAGGCGGTCGGCTCCACCTTCAAGCTGCTCGTCCTCGCCGAACTGGTTCGCGCGATCGACGCGGGTGAACGGCGCTGGACCGACGTCGCGCCGCTCACCAACCGCTCCGTGCCGAGCGGCATCCTGCAGGACTGGCCCGACCGCGCCCCGCTGACGCTCCACAGCCTCGCCGCGCTCATGATCTCGCGCAGCGACAACAGCGCGACGGACACGCTGATCGCGCTGCTCGGCCGCGACCGGATCACCGCGATGCGCCCCGCGCTCGGCTGGCCAGCCCTCCCCGGCAACGACCCGTTCCTGACCACGCTCGAAATGGCGACGCTGAAGGGCACCGCCGGCGGTACCCCCGCGGACAACTATGCCCGCGCTACCCCGGCCGCCCGCCGCGCAATGCTCGCCGGCCCGATCGCCGCCAGCCCACGCACCGCGATTGACTATGCCGCGCTCGAAACCCGCCCGCACCACATCGACACGATCGAATGGTTCGCCAGCCCGAACGCCATCGTCAACGCGCTCGACTGGTTCCGCCGCGGCGCCGCGAAGCCGGACGGCGCCGCTGCCGCCACCGCGCTGACGCTGCTGGCGATCAGCCCCGGCCTGCCCGGGACGGACCCGGCATTCGGTTATGTCGGCTACAAGGGCGGGTCGGAGGCCGGCGTCTTGGCGATGAGCTACCTGCTCCGCACCCGCGGCGGCACTTGGTACGCGGTCAGCGCCAGCTGGAACGACCCCACCGCGACGCTCGCGGAACGGCGACTGGTCGCGATCGTCACGCGCGTTGTACAACTTGTTGGGGAAGGGGCGCCGTGACCTTGGGCGTGTGACTGCGCGCCTTATGCGGTCGCAGGTAGCGCAGTTCTACAACCCGCCGGCGCCGGTGAACTGAGCCAAACTGAGGGATATCACCCTCCCCAAACCATCGTCCCGGCTAAAGCCGGGATCTCCCTTCGTCGAAGCTCTCACCCCTACCCCAGTGGAGATCCAGGCCTGCGCCGGGATGACGGCCGAGAATAGGAACAACGCGTGGTCACGCAGCGCCGGCCACCAACCGTCGTCAGCCCAGCAAAGCCCCCACCAAGGCCTTCACCTTGCGCTGCCGCCACTGCGGCACCGGCGCGATCAGCCAGTAGCCGAGCAGCGAGGGCACCTGCCCCTGCACCACCAGCGGCGCGATATCGCCCGCCGCCAGCAGTGCGGGCACCGTCGCGCGGCCGAAGCCCTGCGCGGCCGCATCGATCGCCAACCCAGCATCCGCCACCGTCACCACCGCGCCGTCGACCGCGCCGTCGCCGGCATGGCCCGGCCACGCGATCGTCCGGTCCGGCGCGTCCGGCATCGCCACCGTCACGAACCCGGCATCGCCCAGCGCCGCGCCTTCATGCTCGCCCGGCCCGTCCGCCAGCCGGATCGCCAGATCCAGGTTCGCCTGCGTGAAATCGAGTTCCTCGTCGCTCGCGATCAGGACGAAGCGCAGCTCCGGATCGGTCCGGCCATACGCGGCCAGCCGCGCGCCCAGCCAGCGCGCGGTCAGGTCGCGCGGCGCCGCGATGGTCAGCGTCTTGGACGTCTGCCCCGACTGGATCGCGCGCACCGCCTCCTCGAACTGCAAAAACCCGTCGCGCAGCGCACCCAGCCCGGCCGCCGCCTCGGGTGTCAGCTCCAGCCCCTTCGCCGTCCGCCGGAACAGCACGACGCCCAGCGTATCCTCCAGCGCGCGGACCTGCTGCCCCACCGCCGCCGGTGTCACCGCCAGCTCGTCCGCCGCACGCGTGAAGCTCAGATGCCGCGCCGCTGCGTCGAGCACGCGCAGCGCGTTCAGCGGCAGATGCGTCCGCTTCAACGCGCCACCGCCGGCGCGATCAGCTGGAAGCGCGGGATGGTCGCATCGAACGCCGTCCCGTCCGCGCCCAGCATGTGCAAACTCCCCTCCATCGCGCCGCTCGGCGTCTGGAGCGGGCATCCGGAGACATAGTCGAACGTCCGGCCCGGCTCGATCAGCGGCTGTTCGCCCACCACGCCGTCGCCGCGCACTTCATGTCGCGCGCCGCGCCCGTCGGTGATGATCCAGTGGCGGGTCAGCAACTGCAACGCATGCTTGCCCTCATTCTCCAGCCGGATGTGATAGGCCCAGAACCACCGTCCCTTCGCCGGATCGGACTGCTCGGGTAGATAACTCACCGACACCCGCACGACGCAATCGCGCGTCGTCGCCGCATAGGGGAACAGCGCCTTCATGCCGGCAACCCCGCCGCGGTCAGCGCCCGGTCCAGATCGTCGATCACGTCGAGCGGATCCTCCAGCCCGATGTTCAGCCGCAGCATCCCCTCGGTCACGCCCATCTCGGTGCGGACTTGCTCCGACAGCCCGGCATGGGTGGTCGACGCCGGATGCGTCATCAGCGACCGCGAATCGCCGATATTGTTGCTGATATCGACCAGCTCCAGCGCATCGAGCAACGCATGGGCCTGGGTCCGCCCGCCATCGACGAACAGCGACAGGATCGTGCCGCCGGCCGACATCTGTCGCATCGCCAGGTCGTGCTGCGGATGGCTCTGCAGGTTCGGATACAGGATGCGCGGCACGCGGGCTTCGAGAAACTGCGCGACCTTCAGCGCGTTCTCGCTCTGCCTATTGATCCGCAGGTCGAGCGTCTCCAGCCCCTTCAGCACCACCCACGCATTGAACGCGGACAATGTCGGCCCGGTGTTGCGCACGAACGGCAGCAGCGTCTTGTCGATGAACTCCGCGGTCCCGCACACCGCGCCGGCCAGCACGCGGCCCTGCCCGTCCATCATCTTGGTCGCGCTATACGCCACCACGTCCGCGCCATAATCCATCGGCCGTTGCAACAGCGGCGTCGCGAACGCATTGTCCACCACGCTCGTGATCCCGCGTTCCCGCGCGATCCCGCACACCGCGGCCAGGTCGACGATGTCCAGCGTCGGGTTGGCCGGCGTTTCGAAGAAGAACAGCTTGGTCTCCGGCCGCGCCGCATCGGCCCAGGCCTGCGTGTCGGTCCCGTCGACGATCGTCGTCGCCACGCCGAATTTCGGCAGCAACGTGTCGGTCAGCCAACGGCACGATCCGAACGCCGCGCGCCCCGCCACCACATGGTCGCCCGCCTGCACCTGGCTCAGCAACGCCGCGGTCATCGCCGCCATGCCGCTCGCCATGCAGCGCGCGGCCTCCGCACCCTCCATCAACGCGATGCGCTGTTCCAGCATCTCGACCGTGGGGTTCTGCAGCCGGGAATAGGTCATGCCGACCTGCTCGCCCGCAAACCGCGCCGCGGCGTCGGATGCCTTGTCGTACGCATAGCCCGACGTCAGGAACAGCGCCTCCGACGTCTCGCCATATTCCGATCGCGCCGTCCCACCACGCACCGCCTGCGTCGCGGGGCGCCAGTTGTCGGTGATGCTGCGGTCCTGCCCGGTATGCCTTTTCATGCGCGCTGCTTTGCCCGTGCCGGCGATGGCGTGCAAGTGCATGGAACAGCACCGCCGCCGGCCGGTTGCCCGCATCAGAGACAGGCGATACCCCTGCCCGAACGAAACAGCACAGGTGCCCCCCATGCCGACCGCGCTCACCGACATCCCGCTCAAGACCATCGACGGCGCCGACGCCACGCTCGCCGACTATGCCGGCCAGGTCCTGCTGGTCGTCAACGTCGCGTCGAAATGCGGCCTGACGAACCAGTATGACGGGCTGGAGGCGCTTTATGCCAAGTACAAGGACGAAGGGTTCGCCGTCCTCGGCTTCCCGTCCAACGATTTCGCCGGCCAGGAACCCGGCACGGACGAAGAGATCGCCGCGTTCGTCAAAGGCACCGGCGCCACCTTCCCGATGTTCGCCAAGACCCCGGTCACCGGCGAAAACGCCCACCCGCTCTACCGCGCACTGACCGAAGCCGAACCGACCGCCACCGGCGGTACCGCGATGCGCGACAAGCTCGGCAGCCGCGCCCCGACCGACCCGTCCGCCGTCCTCTGGAACTTCGAAAAGTTCCTCATCGGCCGCGACGCCCAGGTCGTCGCCCGCTTCACCCCCGACACCACCCCCGACGCCGACGCGCTGGTCCTGGCCGTCGAACGCGAGTTGTTCGCAAGCGAGTGAGCGGTGCATCGCGTCAGGTCGGAAACACCAGACGCGATGACACACGGACAGCCGACGCGGGGGCTCACCATGAGACGAACCGCAACAACGTTCGCGAGCCCCGTCATCGGCACGTGTCGACCATGCGATCCGCGTCGCAATGCAGGAGTTCGCCCGCGCCGGACCATCTCGTGCCGGCCGCAATCCGACTTACCTGGCTACGTTCTCAAAACCTGACCCCAGACGCGTTGAATCGCGACAGCCGGACGAACCGACCACGTCCATCGCGACCGAGCCCCGCCGCGGCCCCGATCCACGCTCACACCAAAGCCACGATCCGCCGCGCCGCTTCCGCCGCCCCATCGTCGCCGACCTGATGGCGCGCGACCCATTCGGCACGCGTCGCCATCTTCCGATCCGCCAGCACGCCCGCGATCACCGCCTTGCCGCGTGCAAGATCGAACTGCCCGCGCCCGATCGTGCGACCCAACCCGGCGGCCACCACCCGCGCCGCATTGTCATGCTGATCGCCGAAATGCGGCACGATCACCTGCGGTCGGCCGGCGCGCAAGGCCTGCCCCGTCGTCCCGGCCCCGCCATGATGCACCACGATCGACGCCCGCGGAAACACCGCCGAATGCGCCGCATACCCGACGAACAGGCAATTCCCCTCGCGCCGCGCCGCCCCCGCCTGCCCGGTCAGCAACAACGCGCGGCGCCCTAATGCCCGACTGATCTCGGCGGCCCGCTCATAGAAGCCCCCCGGCGCCGCCACCGCGAACGACCCCAGCGTAAATACGATCGGCGCATCCCCGTCGCGCAGGAACGCCTCGATCTCGGGCGCCAATTCCTCCGTGCCCCCGCTCTCGCTGTCGAAGAACGGAAAGCCGACCAGCGCCGCGCACGCAGGTGCATCCGGCGGCAACATCCCCAGCGCGGACGACCAGCAGCACAGCACCGCCTTCGTCGCCGCGCCATGATCCAGCATCGGCGCACCCGCCGCCGGCCCCAGACCATGCTCGGCCCGCACCGCATCGATCCGCGCGCCATGCCGCCGACGCAGCGCAATCCGCGCCAGCGCGAAGAACGCCCGGTTCCAGCCGCGCCCGATCACGCTGCGCGGATCGTGCCGCATCATCGCAAACCGCGGCGCCGCCGGCGGTCGCCACGCGGAAAACAGCGTCATCGGTTGCAGCACGACGCTCGCCAGCGGCAGCCCGCGCTTCTCCGCGACGATCCCGGCCGACAGCGCGAAGATCGATCCGGCGATCACGTCGGCACCCACCGCCAACGCATCCAGCGCCGCCGTGCTGGACTGCAACGTCGGCATCAGGATTTCGTCGATCACATAGTTCGGATCGTCCAAGATCCGCGCGGCAACCGCCTCCGCACTCAACCCGACCCGCGCGCAGATCGCACGATAACCCGGCAGGATGCCCGCAGCATCGAGCCCCGCCCCGCGCACCTTCGCCACCCCGTCTTCCGGAACGGCCAACACGACCCCGTGGCCCTGCGCAACCAGCGCCCGCCCGATCGCGATGAACGGATGCAGGTCGCCCAGCGAGCCGATAGTAACAAGAACGATCCGGGCCATACCAACCGCTAGCCTACCGCTATTGCAGGCGCGAGACAGTTACGCCGGGGCTCGACGGGCACAGCGACCCTTAACCTCGCCAGTGAATCACAACAATCGGTTCAAACCGGACATCAAACCTACGGAGTCGCTCCGTATCGGAGCGGACTCCGCCTTCATTCACCATCGATCTTAACCGAAAGTAACGTCCTACTCATCGGAAGGATCGAGACATGGCATATCGCCGCAACAAGACCAGCGACACCTGGCACTTCTGTCGGAACTGCACCCTCTGGCCGACCACGAATGTCGTCGAACAGTCCGGCAAGCCGACCACGGGCGAACTCTGCAACCAGTGCCGTTCCAAGGACAGCGCGGGCAACTGCAACCGTTAAGTCAAACCCAGTGCTGGCGGCCTACAAAGCCGCCAGCACCGCGTCCCCCATCGCGTCCGTGGTCATCGCGCCACCCAGGTCCGGCGACCGCGCACCGCCGGCCAGCGCCTTCGCCACCGCGGTCTCGATACGGTCCGCGTCGTCCGGCCGGCCGAGCGAGTGGCGCAGCATCATCGCGGCCGACAGGATCGTCGCCAGCGGGTTTGCCTTGCCCTGCCCCGCAATGTCCGGCGCGGACCCGTGGATCGGCTCGTACAGCCCCTTGCCGCTTTCGTTCAGCGACGCGGACGGCAGCATCCCGATCGATCCCGCGCACATCGACGCCTGATCGGACAGGATGTCGCCGAACAGATTGCCCGTCACGATCACATCGAACCGCCCCGGCGCGCGCACCAGCTGCATCGCGGCGTTGTCGACATACATATGCTCCAGCGCGACGTCGGGATATTCGGCCGACACCTCGATCACCACGTCGCGCCACAGCTGCGACGTCTCCAGCACATTGGCCTTGTCGACCGAGCACAGCCGGCGGTCGCGCCCCATCGCGGTGCGAAAACCGACATGCGCGATCCGCGCGACCTGGTCCTCGTCGTACGACATCACGTCATAGCCCTCGCGCCGCCCGGTCGCGGTGCGGCGCATGCCCTTCTCGCCGAAATACACGTCGCCGTTCAGCTCGCGCACGATCACCATGTCGATCGCCCGCGCGATCTCGGGCCGCAGCGCGGACTCGTCCGCCAGCTCCGGAAACAGCCGCGCCGGCCGCAGATTGGCGAACAGGCCGAGCGCCTTGCGCAGCCCCAGGATCGCCTGCTCCGGCCGCAGCGCGCGCTCCAGCGCGTCGCATGTCGGATCGCCCACCGCGCCGAACAGCACCGCATCGGCGCGCTCGGCCAGCGCCAGCGTCTCGGGCGGCAACGGATGGCCCGTCGCGTGATACGCGGCGCCACCGACCGCCGCCGTCTCGTAAGACAGCGCATCCCCGCACACCGCATCCAGCACGCGCCGCGCCTGCGCGACGACTTCCGGCCCGATCCCGTCTCCCGGCAGCAAAGCGATCAACATGGGCGGTCTCCGTTCTTGGTTCGCGGCTCCCTCTGCGTCAGGTCGCGGCGCGCTGCAACCTCGTGATCAACCGCTCGCGCGCCGGCAGCACCCTGGCGCGTCGCTCGGTCAGCAGGTCGCGCGCCAGGAAATGCCCGGTCAGCCGGAACCCGTCGCCGATCGCATCCCAGTCCGCCGCCGCGCCGTCCGCCAGAAAAGCCGGCAACCGCAACAGTCGATCCGCATAGTCCGCCCCCGCCGCCCGCGACACCGCGGCACCGCTCTTCGGGCTGACATACCCCAGATCCTCCCGCACCCCCGTCGCCACGCACGCCGACAGGTCCAGCCCGAACCCCAGCTCCGCCAGCAGCAGCAACTCGTACCGCACAAGCGCCGCGGCCCAGACGCGCGCCGACGGCGCACTCTCGATCGCCCGCAACGTCCCGTCGAGTGCGGCATGCACCCGCGGATAGGCCTGCGCCTCAGGCAATGCGGTCGCCGCCAGCGCGGTCGCCCACTCGATCGCCGCGGCGGCGGCCGGTTCGGCCAGCAACGGCGCGCGGCTCGTCACCAGCTCCACGGTCAGCGCCGCCAGCTGCGTATCGGCCCGCGCGCGATATTCCGCCCGCACGACATTCCCCGGCACCAGCACCGGCCGCAACCGCCGCGATCGCCCGCCGCGCACATATCCCGGCTGCATCCCGTCCGCCGGCGTCAGCAACCGCGCCACCGTTCCCGTCTCCCCATGCTGGATCACGCCGCACACGATCGCTTCGGTGGAAAGATGCATGGGCGAAGATATGGCACAGCCCGGACAACAAGAAAGCCCCCCGGCCCGAACCCCAAGCCCCCAAGACAGAATGTCCCGCTATGCCCCGCCCGCCGGCTCCGCTATGCGTAACTCCATGGAAACCGTCCCCTTCGGCTATGCCGACATCGATCCGTCCGAAAAGACCGCCCGCGTGGGCGACGTGTTCAAGAACGTCGCCGCGAAATACGACCTGATGAACGACGCCATGTCCGGCGGCATGCACCGGTTGTGGAAGGACCGCTTCGTCCGCCGGGTGAAGCCGCGCGCCGGCGAACGCATCCTCGACATGGCCGGCGGCACCGGCGACATCGCGTTCCGCATGGCCGCTTCGGGCGCGCAGGTTACGGTCGCCGACATCAACGCAGCGATGCTCGCCGTCGGCATGGACCGCGCCGTGAAGCGCCGCATCGACGGCCTCGTCTGGACCGAGGCGAATGCCGAAACGCTCGTCTTCCCCGACCGCCATTTCGATGCCTACACCATCGCGTTCGGCATCCGGAACGTCACCGATATCCCGGCGGCGCTGAAGGAGGCGCACCGCGTCCTGGTCCGCGGCGGGCGGTTCTTCGTGCTCGAATTCTCGACCACCGTCTGGCCCGGCTTCGGCAAGGTCTACGACGCCTATTCGCACAAGATGGTGCCGCAACTCGGCAAGCTCCTCGCCAATGACGAGGCGAGCTACCGATACCTGATCGAGTCGATCCGCCGCTTCCCCGACATGCCGACGTTCAAGGCGATGATCGACGACGCCGGCTTCGTCCGCACGTCGGTCGAACCGATCATGGGCGGCCTCGTCGCGATCCACAGCGGCTGGAAGATCTGACGATGACCCTCGTCCGTACCCCCGCACCGGCGGGGGTCCACCACGCTCGAATCCATGCGGAGCCGCGCACCGCATGACCGTGCCCGCCGTCCATCTCTACCGCCTGCTCAAATGGGGCCGCACGCTCGCCCGCCACGGCGCGCTGAGAGGGATCGAGCGCGACCCGCTCACCCCGCCGATGGTCCGCCGCCTCGCGCGCATCGCCCGCATCGGCGCGCGCGTGCCGAAGGTGCCGGCCTATGCCGACGCGCTGGAGGCGATCGGCCCCGCCGCGATCAAGCTCGGCCAGACGCTTGCCACCCGTCCCGATCTGGTCGGCGAGGACGCTGCGCGCGACCTGACCCGTCTCCAGGATGCGCTCCCCCCGCTCCCCTTCTCGGTGATTGAGGCGCAGATCGTCGCCAGCTTCGCCAAGCCGCTCTCCACGCTCTTCACCTCGATCGATCCCGTGCCGGTCGGCGCCGCCTCGATCGCGCAGGTCCACCGCGCGGTCACCACCGACGGCCGCACCGTCGCGATTAAGGTCCTGCGCCCCGGCGTCGAGGCGGAATTCGCGCGCGCCATCGAAACCTACGAATGGGCCGCGGCGCAGGTCGAGGCGATGGGCGGCGAACTCGCCCGGCTCCGCCCGCGCCTGACGATCGCCACCTTCAAGCGCTGGACCGCACGCGAACTGGACCTGCGACGCGAGGCCGCCTCCGCCTCCGAACTCGGCGAGCGGATGGCCGCCGAACCCGATTTCAAGGTGCCGACGATCGATTGGCAGCGCACCTCGGGCAAGGTCATGACGCTCGAATGGATCGACGGGATCAAACTGTCGAACCGCGCCGCGATCGTCGCCGCCGGCCACGATCCCGCGCATCTGGCGCAAGTCCTGCTCCGCGCCTTCCTGCGCCAGGCGATCGCGGAGGGTTTCTTCCACGCCGACATGCACCAGGGCAACCTGTTCGTCACGCATGACGGCGGGCTCGCCGTGATCGATTTCGGCATCATGGGCCGCATCGACCGCCGCGCGCGGATGTGGCTGGCGGAGATCCTCTACGGCCTCATCACCGGCAATTACCGCCGCGTGGCGGAGATCCATTTCGAGGCGCAGTACGTGCCCGCGCATCACGATCTGGAGGAATTCGCCACCGCGCTCCGGGCAGTCGGCGAACCCATGCGCGGGCGGTCGGTCAAGGACATGTCGGTCGGGCAGATGCTCGACGGCCTGTTCGCGATCACTCGCGATTTCGACATGCAGACGCAGCCGCACCTGCTGCTCCTGCAAAAGACGATGGTCATGGTCGAAGGTGTCGCGACGGCGCTCGATCCGGACATCAACATGTGGGAGTCCGCCGGCCCGTTCGTGAAGGACTGGCTCCGCTCCGAACTCGGCCCCGAGGCATTCGTCGCCAACCGCCTCACCGCGGACTTCAAGACGCTCGCCGCCATCCCCGAACTCGTCCGCCGCATCGAAGCCCGCTTCCCCCCCGAAGGCGCGGCGCCACCTCTGCCCCCCCTGCGCGCCGTCGAGGTCGTTCGCATCGGCGGCGGCTGGCGCTACGCGCTGGTGGCCCTCCTCGCCGGCGGCTTGGGCGCTGCACTGGTCGAGCTGATCAACTGACCATCGCCTAGCCGACCCCCGAACAGTTCCCCGGCGAAGGCCGGGGCCCAGACGGAGGCGCGAAGACCAACCCGGAACACCCTCAACTCACCCAGAAACCGGTCGAACCCTCCCCCCACATCGCCTACACCCCCGCCCCAAAGCTGCCGCCCCGAGCGCTGCCGCAAGCCAGGAGACGATGATGGAACCCCCCAAGCAAACCGGCCGCATCGCCTGCTTCGGCGAGATCATGCTCCGCATGACCGCCCCCGGCCGCGAGCTTCTCATGCAAAGCGCCCGGCTCGACGTCTGCGTCGGCGGCGCGGAAGCGAACGTCGCGACCGGCCTCGCCTGCCTCGGCCATCACGCCCGCATGGTCGGCATCATGCCCGCCAACCCGCTCGGCGCGGCGGCAACCCGCGAACTGCGCGGCCACGGCGTCGACGTGTCGGGCCTCGCCACCGCGCCCGGCCGGATGGGGCTCTATTTCCTCACCCCCGGCGCGGGCTTACGCGCCTCAGACATCGTCTACGACCGCGCCTACAGCGCCTTCGCACTCGCCGCCGCCGACGCGATCGACTGGACCGCCGCCCTTGCCGACGTCGACTGGCTCCATCTATCCGGCATCACCCCCGCGCTCGGCCCCGTCCCTGCGCAGGCCGCGCTCCGCGCCGTGGCCGCAGCGAAAGCCGCCGGCGTCCGGATCAGCTTCGACGGCAACTACCGCGCCCGGCTGTGGGAGGCGTGGGACAGCGACCCCCGCGCGATCCTGACCGAACTGGTCGCCTCGGCCGACCTGTTCTTCGGCAACCACCGCGACATGGCGCTGCTGCTCGACCGGCCGTTCGACGGCGACGGCACCGACCGCCGCCGCCACGCCGCGGAGGCCGGGTTCGCCGCCTTCCCCAACCTCCGCTGGATCGCATCGACCGCGCGCCACGTCGACGATGCCGACCGCCACCGGCTGTCCGCACGGATCGACACGCCGGAACGCGATTGGCAGACAGAGGAAGTCGTCGTCGGCGGCATTGTCGACCGGATCGGCGGCGGCGATGCGTTCGCGGCCGGCATCCTCCACGGCCTGCTCTCCGGCCTCGACGAGGAACGCACCGTTGCCACCGGCCTCGCGCTCGCCTGCCTCAAACATTCGCTGCCCGGCGACGCCAGCCTATTCGGCCAGTCCGACATCGACGCCTTCCTCGCCGGCGGCCTCGACGTCCGCCGCTGAGTTGCCAGATCGAGGGGGGGCAGACGCGCAATCCCGCCCCCCAGACCTTATCTCTGGAATATGCACCCGCTCGCCCCCCTGTCCGCCCTCCTCCTCATTGCCTGCACACAGGCCCCGGCCGAACCCGCCCCCCAAGCGATAGTTAGCACCAAACCCACCACCGGCCTCGACCCCGCCCGTGTCCGCGAAACCCTCGCCACCGCCGCCCGCCTCCCCCGGCTCCGCACGCTGCTCATCCTCCGCGACGGGCGGGAGGTCGTCGCCCAGCGCTTCACCGGCCCGCCGCTCGACCAGCCCGTCTCGGTCAAGTCCGCGTCCAAGACCGTCCTCTCCGCGCTCGCCGGCATCGCCATCCAGCGCGGCGTCCTGACCGGCACGGACCAGACCGTCGCCAGCGTGCTGCGCGCCGACATGCCCGCCAACCCCGACCCGCGCCTGCTCCACATCACGGTCGGCAACCTGCTCTCGATGCAGTCCGGGCTCGAACGCACCTCGGGCGAAAATTACGGCCGCTGGGTCGCTAGCCCCAACTGGGTCCGGTTCGCGCTGTCCCGCCCGTTCGTCGCCGAACCCGGCGGCGCGATGCTCTATTCCACCGGCAACTCGCACATCCTGTCCGCCATGCTCACCCGAGCGTCCGGCCGCAGCACGCACGCGCTGGCGCAGGACTGGCTGGCCACGCCGCTCGGCATCCAGATCCCGCCCTGGCCACGCGACGGGCAAGGCATCTATTTCGGCGGCAACGACATGCTGATGTCACCGCGCGCGCTGGCCGCGTTCGGCGAACTCTACCGCAACGACGGCGTCGCGCGCGGCCGCCGCATCCTGCCCGCCGGCTGGGTCGCGCAAAGCTGGCGCCCGCGCACCACCTCACCGTGGAGCGGCAACCCCTATGGCTATGGCTGGTTCTCCACCACCGCCCGCGGCCACCCCGTCCACTTCGCCTGGGGCTATGGCGGCCAGATGGTCTATATCGTGCCCGATCTCGCACTCACCGTCGTCATGACGTCGGACCCCAGCCCCCACCCCCGCGCCGAAAGCCACGTGCCCGCGCTCAACACCCTGCTCGCCGACAACATCATCCCTGCGGCCGAGACCGGCGCCTCATGACATTCCCGCACGCCGCGCTAAACTCGGGGCAAAGAGGACTCGCACCATGACCGACACCGACTGGACCGCCGCCGGCCTCGCCGAAATGGACGCGATCGTGCCGCTTCGCCGCGCGATCCATGCCGAGCCCGAAACCGGCCTCGACTGCCCGCGCACCACGGAGAAGCTCAAGGCCGCGCTCGTCGGCCTGCCGCTCGAAATCCACTCGGGGCCGTCCACCACCGGCTTCGTCGCCATCCTGCGCGGCGCCGACAATGGCCGCACCGTCCTGCTCCGCGGCGACATGGACGCGCTACCGATGACGGAGGAAACCGGCCTGCCGTTCGCCTCGACCATCCCCGGCCGGATGCACGCCTGCGGCCACGATACGCACAGTGCGATGCTCGTCGGCGCCGCCCGCGCGCTGTCCGCCCGCCGCGCGGAGCTCGCCGGCACGGTCGTCTTCATGTTCCAGCCGGGCGAGGAAGGGCATCACGGCGCACGCCACATGATCGCCGACGGGCTGATCGACGTCGCCCGCCCCGATGCCGCCTTCGCGCTCCACGTCTCGCCCAACATGCCCTCGGGGAAGGTCGTCGGCCGCCCCGGCACGCTGATGGCGTCCACCGACACGCTCCACCTCACGATCCGCGGCGCGGGCGGCCACGCCGCGATGCCGCACGACTGCATCGATCCGGTCCCCGTCGCGTGCGAGGTCGTGCTGGCGCTGCAAGGCTTCATCGCGCGCCGCATCCCCGTCGGCGACCCGGCCGTCCTGTCGATCACCAAGATCAACGCCGGGTCCGCGCACAACATAGTGCCCGACACGGTCGAACTGCTCGGCACGCTGCGCACCCTGTCGGAGGACACCCGCGCCGCCGCCCGCGCCGGGTTCCGACGGATCGCCGAACATGTCGCCGCCGCCCACGGCTGCACCGCGGAGGTCGTAATCGACCCCGGCTACCCGGTCACCGTCTGCGATCCGCGCGCGACCGACCTCGTCCGCACCTGCGCCGACAGCCTCGGCGGCCCCGACACCTGGCAGCCGATGCCCGCCCCGATGATGGGCGCGGAGGACTTCTCCTACGTGCTGCAGGCCGTCCCCGGTGCCATGGCCTTCCTCGGCGCCGCCCTGCCCGGCACCGACCCCGCCACCAACCCCCCGCTCCACAACACCCGCATGACCATCGACGAAGCCGTCATGGCGCAGGGCGTGGCGCTGCATTGCGCGATCGCGGAACGGTTTCTGGAGACCGGTTTAGGCTGAGCCTGACCGCGTCGGCGGGATCAATTCACTGATCCGTTTGGTTCGAGCCCGTCGAGAACCCCGCGCAGAGTTCTCGACAGGCTCGAACCAAACGGGGCGAAGCATGACGCAACGATGTCAGGACGAACCAGGCACCCCCCGCGCCCGAGCCTCCCGCGTCGCCGCAGTCCACCAGGCCAGATCCTCCGCAAACCGCGGAAACGCCTTCTCCAGCGCAGCACCCCCCGCCCCGGTCGGCACCCCGTCCGCGTTCAGAGCATCACCGATCGACCCGACGGTCAGCGTCCGCGGCACCACCGCGATGCCGAGTTCCGGCAGGATCCCGTGCCATGCCAAGTTAGCCCGCGCCCCCGCGACCCGCCCCGCGGAATAGCTCGCGATCGCCCCCGGCCGCCACGCCCATTCCTCCAGATAATGGTCGATCAGGTTCTTCAGCCCCGCCTGCACGTTCCAGTTATACTCGCCCACCACGAACAGATACGCGTCCGCCTCGCGGATCTTGCCCGCCAGCGTCTCCATTGCTTGCGGAGCGGTCCCGGCGGCATGCTCCTTGTACATCCGGTCCAGCATCGGCAGCCCGACCGCCTTCGCATCGATCAGCTCCGGCGCGGCCCCGCGCGCCCGCAGGCCCGCCATGATGTAGTTCACCAACCGGATGCCCATCCGGTCCGATCGGTACGACCCGTAGAACACCAGTATCCGATCAGCCATCAGACCCTCCTCAAATCACTCGACGACCTCGCCCAGCTCGACGCCCCACAACCGGCTCGCCTCGACGAACCCGTCCTTGCCGGCGACGTCGAAATGGCACCAACCCGCGCGGCACTGCGCGATCTTGCCGACCACGCCCGGCGCCGCGCGAAACCGCACCGCCGCGTTGGTCGCCGGCTTTTCGCGCAACGCCACCGCGTCGCCCTGCACCATGCCGGTCCGCCGTTCGGTGAGCAGCACCGACGCCATCCAGCCCTCGGTCCCGTCCGGCTCGCGCACCTTGCGCCAGCTTTCGTGCACCGCCAGCACCTTCAGCGGCAGGCCGACCCGCCGATACCGCCACGTCGCCGGATATTCCCGCCCCGGCCCGGTCCGCATCAGCGCGTCCCCGGCGGTCAGCGACGCCCAGTAAGGCAGCGGCCGCGGCGCCTGCGCCACCCCGGTCGATCCCATCGCCAGCGCGACCACCGCGCCCATCATTGCCAATCGCGTCCGCATCATCCGTCCTCGCACCGCCGTCGCACGGAGCCTTACCCGCCGACCGCCGCGCTCCGCAACGCCGCCGACGGGATGACCATATCGTAACCGAACGGAACAATTTGCTGAACGCCAGATGAAGGAACCGCCTCGCTTTTGTTCCGTTGATCGTCCGTGTTTCGAAAACGAGAGGGAAGAATCATGAAGATTGCGAAATATGTTGCTGGCGCGGCCGCAATGGCACTGGGTCTGGCATCGCCGGTCTATGCGCAGAGCGCAGGCGAGCTGCTCAAGGGTGGCGCGATCGGCGGCGCCGGTGGGGCGGTTGCCGGTGCAGTCATTCCCGGCCTGTCCGTCGGCAACGGCGCGCTGATCGGTGCCGCTGGCGGCGCCGCCGTCACCGCGCTGACCAAGAACAAGCGTTCCTACCGCGACAGCCGCGGTCGCCGCTACTCGCTCGACAAGCGCGGTCGCCGCACCTACCGCTAAGCCGCGGTAACGGAAAGGGCGCGTATCCACCCGGATACGCGCCCTTTTTTTGTGTCCGGAGAACTTTAAAGACCGCTTTTCCCGAGCGAAGTCGCGGGACCCGTCTAGCGTAGCCGAGGCGGCCGACAACAGCCGCAAACCCTAACGCAATCCCGCCAACCACTCCGTCAGCATCGCCCGCCCCGCAGCCACCGCCGGCGGCCCGAGAGCGGCATAGTCCGCCCGAACCGTCGCCGCATCGGTCCCGGCCGCCGCGAGATCCGCCGCCCCGTCATCGATCCACCGCGTAAAGCGCGGATCCTCACCCATCTCCGGATGACATTGCAACGCCAGCAACCGCTTACCCCGACGGTACGCCTGGTGCTGGTACAACGCACTCGAAGCCAGCAGCTCGCACCCCTCCGGCAGATCGAACGTATCGCCATGCCAGTGCAGCACCGGCGTCCCCGCCAGATGCCGCACCGGACTCGCCATCCCTTCCGGACCAATCGTCACCGGCCCGAACCCGATCTCCTGCACCGGCCCCGGATACACTGCGGCCCCCAACGCCGCCGCAATCAGCTGCGACCCGAGACAAATCCCGATCGTCGGCAACCTGGCCTCAAGCCGCGCCGCGATCCGCGCCACCTCACCGTTGATCCACGAATGCCTGTCGCGCTCATACACCCCCATCGGCCCACCCATCAGGACGAGCAGATCGGGCGCCATGAAGTCCGCTTCGCCGAATGCCGGGTCCAGCACGTCGATCCGCGAAAACGCGTATCCCGCCGCCTCGATCGGCTGGCGGAACCCCGCCGCACCCTCATAATCGGTGTGGCGAACGATCAGCGCGCGCAACGTCAGTCGCCGGTCAGGATGCGATCGACCAGCTGCCGCGTCGTCGGCACGAACCCGTTGGAGTAGAACGGATCGCGCCGGAACCGGAATGCGCTATGCCCCGCGAACATGAGGTTCTGCTCGATCGGCCCGCCATGCGCGATGTCCTGCAACGTCTTCTGGATGCAGAAACTGCGCGGATCGGCCAGCCGCCCGGTCGAGTTCCCCTCGGTATCTGCCCAGGACGAGAAGCTGCACTGGCTCAGGCACCCCATGCAATCCGCCTGATCCTTGCGGATCACCTGCATCTCCTCCGGCCGCACGAACACCAGTGTGTTGTCCGGCGTCTTGAGCGCGGAGGTAAAGCCCAGCATGTCCCACTCGCGCGCGCGCAGCAGGTCGCCGCGCGTCACCCAGAAACTCTTGCCCTTCACGCCGACGTCCAGCTGATACTGGTGGTCGCCCGCCGCCTCGCCGCTGAACGCGATCTGCCGCTCGGACCGCGCCTCCAGCTGGCGCAGGAAGGGATTGCGAACCGCGGACGAATAGAAGCCCGTCGGCGAGAATTTGTGGAGCAGGATGTCGCCCTCCTCCAATGTCATCAGCGCGTTCTTCCAATCCTCCGGGATCGGGCTTTCGCGCGTCAGCAACGGCCGTGTCCCGAACTGGAACGCGATCGCGCCCAGCTCCGGATTGTCGATCCAGTCGTTCCACTCCTTCAAATTCCACACGCCGCCGGCCATCACGATCGGCACGCTGTCGGCGATTCCGCCCTCGCGCATCGTATCGCGCAACGCCTTCACGCGCGGGAACGGGTCCTGCGGTACCAGCGGATCCTCCGCGTTGGACAGGCCGTTATGCCCGCCCGCCCGCCACGGATCCTCATACACCACCGCGCCCAGATGCTCGGACGCCTTCGAATAAGCCCGCTTCCACAACGCGCGGAACGCCCGCCCGGACGAGATGATCGGCAGATACTGCACGCCGTACGACACGGCGATCTCGCTCAGCTTGTACGGCATACCCGCACCGCACGTGACGCCGGCGACCATGCCCTTCGTCCGTTCCAGCACGCCGTGCAGGACACGCTGCGCGCCGCCCATTTCCCACAGCACGTTAATGTTGATCGCACCGCGGCCGTCGGCCATCTCGTACGCACGCTTCACCTGGTCGACCGCGCCGTCGATCGCGTACTGCACCAACTCCTCGTGCCGCGCGCGACGCGTCAGCGCGTGATACACCTGCGGCACGATCTTGCCTTCGGGGTCGTAGCTGTCGGCATTCACCGCCGATACGGTACCGATTCCACCCGCGGACGCCCACGCGCCGCTGCTCTGATGATTGGATACCGCGACGCCCTTGCCGCCCTCGATCAACGGCCACACTTCGCGGCCGGCATACACGATCGGCTTGATACCCTTGAACAACGAAAGCCTCCCGGTCGGGTCCATGCCCGGCTGATGATACGTGCCGCTTTATAATAGGGTTGCGCGGAAAGCACGTCAAAGCGGCGTAACGTCAGCCAAGCGCATCCGGCCGCCCGATCGCACCGGCGTAGAGCGCGCGATACGCCGCAATCATCTGGTTCTCGTCAAAGGATTTTTCCGCCACAGCCCGGTTCGCTTGCCCAATCTCCCGCCGCAACACCGGGTCCGCCACGAGGGCACCCAGAGCCTCCGCCAAGGCAGGATCGGGCTCCGTCACCACGTACGGCCGGTTCGGCACGGACACCATCGCGGCCACATCGCCCACCGCCGGTGCCACCACCGCGAGCCCGGCGGCCATCGCCTCCAGCACCGAAATCGGGAACTGCTCGCTCTCGGATGACAGCGCGAACAGGTCAAATTGTCCCAGCACCGCCGCCGGCCGCGAATGGAAGCCCGCCAAGTGCACTCGTTCGGCAATCCCAAGCCGCGCCGCCTCGGCCAGAATCGCCCCCCGCTCCGGCCCCTCGCCGACGATCAACAGCCGCACCTGCCCCGGCAGCGCCGCCACCGCCCGCACCAGCCGCGGCAGGTCCTTCACCGCGCGCAACCCGGCGATCGTCCCGACCACCACGTCCCCCGGCCGCCGCAAGAACCCGGGCAACGGCTCCGGCGCCCCGCCATACTCCCCCACCGCGATCCCGTTCGCGATCCGCCGCACGCGCGCCGCCGGTTGTCGCCAGACCTCGGTCGCGATCCGTTCCAGCCGCTGCGACGGCACGACCAGCGCCGCGACCGTCGGCAAACCCGCCCGCCGGAACCAGACGCGCTTGGCCTTCTGCCCATGCGTCTCGTCCGCGTTGAACCCGTCCTCATGATGCACGATCGGCGGCAGGCGCATCACCAGCGTGTACATCCGCCGCGCCATCACGCCATCCATCGCCCCCCAATTATAGGTGAGCACCAGATCAAACCCCGCCATATACCGCGCCAGCCGCAGATACCGACCCGGGCCCGGTTTCCCCTGCAACGACGGTGCATCGTCCGGAAACGCGACCTCGATGTCAGGCGCGATCGCAGCCCGCGCCCCCATCTCCCCCGGCATCGCGCTCAGCACCGTATGCCTCGCGTGATCCCCGAACGCATTCATCAACCGCACCGCGCGGGCCTCCTTGCCGCCGAGCGAAAAGGTGGAATGAAGGTGAAGAATGCGAACGGCTATCATGCGAGCAAGCCTACCCCACCAAAGTTAAGAACACAGCCCGAAGGCCATCAAAGCCCTCCCCCCACCGGGGGGAGGGTTGGGTGGGGGGTGTGGCAGACTCCAACGGCGTCACAAACGCGACGTCGCGACCCGCCACAACGTCACTTTCTACGATACCCAAACCCCAAGCCCCCCCCCCCCCCCCCGGTGGGTGGAGGGAGAAAGCAACAAAGCTCCCTCTCCCATCGGGGAGAGGGCTGGGGGGAGGGGGTGTGGCTTGAGACGACTGCGTCTCATTCAACCAGCCGCCAAAACCCGCCCCAGAAGCCGCTGTATCCCCGCCCGCGCCTCATCCTCATCCAGGGTCGGCGCATGCCCCACCTCCGGCACGGTCACCACCTCCAGCGAAGGCGCCCGCGCCGCCATTTCCCCCGCCGTCTCCTCCGACAGCAGATCCGACAAAGCCCCCCGCACCAGCAGCAGCGGCACCGACCTCAGCGCGGCGAACGCCGGCCACATATCCAGTGCCCCCTCGTTCGGCACGCGCATCGGCTCGGCGATCGACATGTCGTAATCGAACACGATCCGCCCCGCGGGCGTCAGCCGGCACAGCCGCTTCGCCATCGCCACCCAGTCGCCGATCTGGAAGCGCGGGAACGCCGCCCCGTTCGTCTCCGCAATCGCACGTGCCGCATGAAGCCACGTCGGAAAGCTGTTGTTTTTCCCCACATAACCCTTGATGCGCGCCATCCCCACCGGGTCGAGCACCGGCCCGATATCGTTCAGCACCGCACCCGCAATCCGCCCGCCCCCGGTGGCCGCGAGCAGCATCGTCAGGATCCCGCCGAGCGACGTCCCCACCGCCACGAACCGCTCCAACCCCAGCGTCTCGATCAGCGCCTCCAGGTCCTGCAGGTAAACCAGCGGCACATAACTCATCGGATCGCGCGCATAACCGCTGTCCGCCCGCCCCCGCAGCGACACGCAAATCACCCGCCATTCCGGTGCAAGCGCCGCCGCCAACCCCTCGAAATCGCGCGCATTTCTGGTCAGCCCCGGAATGCACAGGATCGGCGGCTTGGCCGCATCCCCGGCATAGTCGCGGTAATGCAGCCGGATCCCGTCCTTCGACCACCAATATCCGTCCGTCCACGCCGTCATGCCGATACCCTTCACTTGCGCCGCCCGACGCCCCGCCCCCATATCCGCGCATGAGCTTGCCACCGCAACCCGCCGCCTATCGTCCCGAACGGACGATCCTGTCGCTGCCCGACACGCTGTACGATCCGGTGCAGGCGGCCGATTTCCCCGAGACGATCCTGCGGTTCCGCAACGACGCACACGCCGCCACCATCGGTCTCGCCGATCTCGACGACGACGCCTGGGCGCGCCACTTCGGCCGGTTCGCACCGCTCCCCGGCTCGCTCGAACAACCGCTCGCCCTGCGTTATCACGGCCACCAGTTCCGCCACTACAACCCCGATCTGGGCGACGGCCGCGGCTTCCTGTTCGCGCAGGTCCGCGACGGCGCGAACCGCCTGCTCGACCTCGGGACCAAGGGCTCCGGCACCACCCCCTGGAGCCGCTCCGGCGACGGCCGCTTGACGCTCAAGGGCGGCGTCCGCGAGATTCTCGCCACCGAAATGCTTGAGGCGCTCGGCGTCCACACCTCCAAGACGCTCTCGCTGATCGAGACCGGCGAGGCGCTCCACCGCGGCGACGAACCCTCGCCCACCCGCTCCGCCGTCATGGTCCGGCTCAGCCACGGCCACATCCGGATCGGCTCGTTCCAGCGGCTCGCCACGCTCGGCGACGCGGACAGCATGCGCGCGCTCGTCACCTACTGCCTGACCGAACTCTACGGCGAGACGCCCGGCGACGAGCCAGAAGCACAGCTTCTCGCCCACGTCGCCCGCGGCACCGCCCGGCTGGCAGCGTCCTACATGGCCGCCGGCTTCGTCCACGGCGTGCTCAACACCGACAATATCGCCATCACGACGGAGAGTTTCGATTACGGCCCATGGCGGTTCGCGCCGCTCTGGAAATCGGACTTCACCGCCGCCTATTTCGACCACCAGGGGCTCTACGCGTTCGGTCGGCAGCCCGCCGCGATCCACTGGAACGTCGTGCAGCTCGCCATCGCGCTCCGCACGCTTGCGTCGGCCGAGGCACTCGCTCCGATGGTCGACCTCTACTCGCCCGCCTACGAAGCCGCCTTCCGCGCCGCGATCCTCGCCCGGCTCGGCGTCCGGCCGCAGAGCGAGGACCAGGATTTCGCGCTGCTCGGCGCGATGGAAACCGCGCTCGCCGAAACCGACACGCCGATCGACCGCTTCTTCTTCGACTGGCGCGGCGGCCGGCTCCGCACCGCGACGCAGGCTTATACCGACCCGCGCTTCGCCGCCTTTGCCGCCGTCGCCGCCACCTACCAGCCCACCGCCCCACTCGATCACCCCTATTGGTCCGACGCCGCGCCCTGCGGCATGCCGATCGAAGAGGCCGAAGCGCTCTGGGCTCCGATCGCCGCCGCGGACGACTGGGCGCCGCTCTACGCAAAGATCGCCGCGATCCGCCGGATGGGCGAGGCACTGCGCGCATGACCGCGACACTTGCCACCCGTCCTTCGGGGGATCAGTATACCGCAAGCATGACGACGCCTTTTCACTCGATCGAACCGGCGACCGGCGCGCCGGTGTGGAGCGGCCCCGCCGCCGACGTCGATGCGGAGGTCGCGATCGTCCGCGCCGGCTGGACCGAATGGGCCGCCCGCCCGCTCACCGTCCGCGTCGAAACGCTGCGCCGCTTCGCCAACACCGTCCGCACCCGCGCCGAACCGTTCGCCGACCTCATCGCCCGCGAAACCGGCAAGCCGATGTGGGAGGCACGGACCGAGGTCGACAGCGTCATCGCAAAGGTCGACATCTCGGCCGCCGCCTACAATGATCGGACGCCACAACGCCGGATGGAGGGCGCGATGGGCGCGCGCATCGCGGTCCGGCACAAGCCGCACGGCGTCATGGCGGTGCTCGGCCCGTTCAACTTTCCCGCACATCTGCCCAACGGCCACATCGTCCCCGCGCTGATCGCCGGCAACGCCGTGCTGTTCAAACCGTCGGAAAAAACACCGGCGGTCGGCGCCTATCTCGTCGACTGCCTCCACGCCGCCGGCGTCCCGCAATCGGTCGTGCGCTGCGTCCAGGGCGGACCCGACACCGGCCGCGCGCTGGCCGCGCATGATGGGATCGACGGACTGCTGTTCACCGGCTCGGCCACCGCCGGCGCCGCACTCCACCGCCAGTTCGCCGAAACACCCCACAAGCTGCTCGCGCTCGAACTCGGCGGCAACAACCCGCTCGTCGTGTGGGACACGCCCGACATCTATTCCGCCGCGGTCATCGCGGTGCAATCCGCCTATCTCTCCGCCGGACAACGCTGCACCGCCGCCCGCCGGCTGATCGTACGCGACGGCGCGCACGAGGCATTGCTCGACCAGATCGGCCGATTGATCGACCGCATCATTGTCGATCAACCGCACGCCGTCCCCGCCCCGTTCATGGGTCCCGTCATCGACAACCAAGCCGCTGACCGCGTGCAGGATGCATTCCTCGACCTCATCCTCGCGGGAGGCCGTCCGATCAAGCAACTCGTCCGCCCGGACCCGGACCGTCCGTTCCTCACTCCGGCGCTCATTGACGTCACGACGGTCGCCGATCGCCCCGACGCCGAGATCTTCGGCCCGGTGCTACAAGTCATCCGCGTCGCCGATTTCGACGCCGCGATCGCCGAGGCGAACGCCACCCGCTTCGGCCTGTCCGCCGCGTTGATCAGCGGCACGCCCGAGCTTTACGATCGCTTCTGGGCCAACACCCGCGCGGGCATCGTCAACTGGAACCGCCCGACCAACGGCGCGCCGTCCAAGGCCCCGTTCGGCGGCGTCGGCCTGTCCGGCAACCACCGCCCCACCGCCTTCTACGCCGCGGACTATTGCGCCTACCCGGTCGTGTCGTCGGAGGCGGAACAGCCGCGCGCCTCGCTCGGCATCGGCCTGCGCGACGCCTGACGGACCCGCTGACGCGTCGAACGAAGGCAACCCCCGCCCCGCCCCCGCGTTCATGGCGCGGATCCCCGGACGGAGCACCACCATGCCAACGATCAAGACGCAGGACGGCACCGAACTCTATGTGAAGGATTGGGGAAGCGGCCGTCCGGTCATTCTCCTGCACGGCTGGCCACTTACGGCGGACAGTTGGGACGATCAGGCATATGCGCTGGCCAACGCCGGCCACCGCGTGATCTTCTACGACCGCCGAGGCTTCGGCCGTTCGACGCAGCCCTGGACCGGTTACGACTACGACACGCTCGCCGACGATCTGGCCACCGTGATCGACCAGACCGGCGCGCAGGATGCGACGCTCGTCGGCTTCTCGATGGGCGGCGGCGAGGTCGCACGCTACATGTCCCGCCACAGCGGCAAGGGCATCGTCCAGGCCGGCCTGATCAGCTCGGTCGTGCCTTATATGCTCAAGGACGACAGCAACCCGCACGGCGTCGACGGATCGGTCTTCGACGGGATGAAGGACGGCATCCTGAAGGACCGCCCCAACTTCATGGCCACCTTCGCGCAGTCCTTCTACGGCGTCGGCTGGATCTCCAGCCCGGTCAGCCAGGACGTCCTCGACGACTTCTCGCGCCAGGCGCTGATGGCGGGGCTCAAGGGCACGCTCGATTGCGTCGACGCGTTCGGCCGCACCGACTTCCGCGGCGATCTGGCCGCGATTACCGTCCCCACGCTCGTCGTCCACGGCACGTCGGACAGCACCGTCCCGATCGACCCGTCCGGCCGCGCTGCCGCCGCGGGCATCGCGCAGGCCCAGTCGATCGAATATGCCGGCGCTCCGCACGGCCTGAACGTGACCGAAAAGGATCGCCTGACCAGTGACTTGCTGGCGTTCGTAAAGAGCTGATCGCAACCCCGACCAAGCGCCGTCCGCGGCCCCCTCACGGTCCCGGACGGCGCATATCTCCCCTATCCGACGACAAACCCGTACCCGCTTGCCGGGTCGGGCTTGCAACGCCTAGGTACGTCGCGTGAGTAGTCAGCAGACCAAACCGCCGCATCCCTTCACCTTCCCGGACTATCGTTCCTATCTTGTCGCGCGCTTTTCCAGCACGCTCGCGCAGAACGGCATGGTCGTGGTCATCGGGTGGCAGGTCTACGACATCGCCCGCCAGACGATGGATCTGAAGGACGCCGCCTTCCAGCTCGGCCTGATCGGCGTCGCGCAGTTCCTGCCGCTGCTCCTCCTCACCCTCGTCGTCGGCTGGACCGCGGATCGCATCGACCGCCGCTGGATCGCGCGCTGCGCGGTCCTGTTGGAAGCAAGCTGCGCCATCGCGCTCGCCGTCCTCGCCTGGAGCGACAGGACCACGCTCCCCGCGCTGTTCGGCATCGCCGCCCTCCTCGGCGTCGCGCGCGCCTTCGCCGGCCCCGCGTTGAGCGCACTCGCCCCGAACCTCGTCCCGCCCGCCTCGTTGCCGACCGCCATCGCGCTGTCGTCGATCGCGTGGCAGTCGGGCGGCATCGTCGGCCCCGCGGCGGGCGGCTATCTCTACGCGCACAGCCACTGGCTGCCCTTCGCCTGCGCCGCCGCGCTGTTTCTCGTCTCGTTCGTCGGGCTCATGACGATCGGCCCGATCGCCCGCACCGCGCTCGATCGCGGCGCCAATCCCTGGCGGCAGATGATCGACGGGCTCCATTATGTCCGCCACAACCGCATCGTGTTCGGCGCGATCTCGCTCGATCTGTTCGCCGTCCTGCTCGGCGGGGCGACCGCGATGCTGCCGATCTATGCGCGCGACGTGCTCAATGTCGGCGCCGAAGGGCTCGGCCACCTGCGCGCCGCGCCCGCCTTCGGTGCCGCGGCGACCGCACTCTGGTTCTCGTTCCGCCCGCTGAAGAACGAGGTCGGCGTGAAAATGCTGATCGCGGTCGGTGTGTTCGGCGCGGCCACCGTCGTGTTCGGCCTGTCGCGCAACGTCGCGCTGTCGCTGCTCTGCCTCGCGATCCTCGGCGTCGCCGACATGTTCTCGGTCTATGTCCGCCAATCGCTGATCCAGCTGTCGACCCCCAACGACATGCGCGGCCGCGTCGGGGCGGTGTCGTCACTGTTCGTCTCGGGCTCGAACGAACTGGGCGAGGCCGAGTCCGGCTTCCTCGCCGCGCTCATCGGCCCGGTCGCCGCGGTCGTGGCGGGCGGCGTCGGCGCGATCGGAATCGCGCTGCTCTGGTCGCGGCTCTTCCCCGAACTGCGCGCTGCGCGTACCTTCACGCCCCCCGCCCGGCTCGAAGATCCCCCGCTCACCCCCGCTCAGGAGACCCAGTCATGATCGCCGACAGCATCCTTTCGACCATCGGCCGCACGCCCCACGTCCGCGTCTCGCGGCTGTTCCCGGACGCGCAGGTCTGGATCAAGTCGGAACGCTCCAACCCCGGCGGGTCGATCAAGGACCGCATCGCGCTCGCTATGATCGAGGCGGCGGAGGCCGACGGCCGGCTGAAGCCCGGCGGTACGATCGTCGAACCGACCAGCGGCAACACCGGCATCGGCCTCGCCATGGTCGCCGCGGTGAAGGGCTATACCCTTGTCCTGGTCATGCCGGAATCAATGTCGATCGAGCGGCGCCGCCTTATGCTGGCCTATGGCGCCACCTTCGACCTGACGCCCAAGGAACGCGGCATGAAGGGCGCGATCGAACGCGCACTCGAAATCGTCGCCGAAACGCCCAACAGCTGGATGCCGCAGCAGTTCGAGAACCCTGCCAACATCGACGTGCATGTCACGACGACCGCTGAAGAAATCCTCGCCGACTTCCGCGACATGCCGCTCGACGCGATCATCACCGGCGTCGGCACCGGCGGCCACATCACCGGCGTGGCGGAGGTCCTGCGCAAGCATTGGCCCGACCTCAAGGTCTTCGCGGTCGAACCCACGTTGTCGCCCGTCATCTCCGGCGGCCAGCCCGGGCCCCACGCGATCCAGGGCATCGGCGCGGGCTTCATCCCCGCCAACCTCCACACCGATCTGCTGACCGGCGTGATTCAGGTCGACCCCGCCGCCGCCAAGGCAATGGCGCTCCGTTCCGCCTCCGAGGAAGGCATGCTCGTCGGCATCTCGTCCGGCGCCACGCTCCAGGCGATCGCGCAGAAGCTCCCCGAACTTGGCCCCGACGCCCGCATCCTGGGCTTCAACTACGACACCGGCGAACGCTACCTCTCCGTCCCGGATTTCCTGCCGGAACAGTGAGTTAAAGCAAGGCCCTCAACACACCGTCATCCCGGACTCGATCCGGGATCCCGCTTCTTCCTCAACCGGCAAGCGGGACCCCGGATCAAGCCCGGGGCGACGGTTGAGTAGGTTCGTCCCGAGCGTCCAACATCGCCACCACATCGAGCAGCGCCCGCGCCTCGCCCAGATGCAACCGCTCCACCATCCGCCCATCCACGCGGATCACCCCGACACCCTCCTGCCCGTCGAACGCGTCGACAATGCGCCGAGCCCAAGCCACCTCATCCGCCGCCGGACTATACGCCGCGTTGCACGCCGCGATCTGCGACGGATGGATCAACGTCTTGCCATCGAACCCCAGCGCCGCCCCCTGAGCGCATTGCCGCGCCAGCCCGTCCGCGTCGTCGATCGCGTTATGCACCCCGTCGAGCACCACCAGCCCGAACGCCCGCGCGGCCGCCACCGTCATCGCCAGCATGCCGCCAAACGCCGTCCGCTCCGTATCCAGCCGCGCCCGCATCTCCTTCGCCAGGTCGTTCGTCCCCAACACCAGCGCGCCCAGCCCCGGTGCGGACGCGATCGCCTCCAGCCGCAGCACCGACCTCGCCGTCTCGACCATCGCCCACAACGCAACCCCGTCCACCACTTGGCCGCGATAGGCGGCGACATCATCCGCCCCATCCACCTTCGACACCAGCACCGCATCCGGCCTGACCGCCGCCAGCGCATCGAGATCATCCGCCCCCCACGGCGTCCCCAGCCCGTTCACCCGAACCACCAGTTCGCGTGCGCCGAACCCGCCGTCGCGCACCGCCGCCACTGCCTGCGCCCGCGCCGCAACCTTCGCCTCGGGCGCCACCGCATCCTCCAGGTCAAGGATCACCACGTCGCACGGCAACCTGCGCGCCTTCTCGATCGCGCGCGCATTGGATGCGGGCAGGTACAGCGCACTGCGGCGTGGACGGACGATCATCAGGACCTCGCTTCTCGAATGACCATCGCCTAACCCGGCCGTCCCGACGCGGCAATCCGCCGCCCCCGAAAGCCCCGATGCCCCCACGCCGCTTCACCCGTTTCGCCGCGTTCGACTGGTCCGGCCGCGCCATCGCCCGCCCGCCCGGCATCACGCTGGCGGAATGCAGCACGGGCGACGCCGCCCCCATCCTGATCGCCCCCGACCGCGGCTGGTCGCGCCCCGCCGCGCTCGACTGGCTGCTCGCCCAGGCCGAGGCCAAGACCGACCTGCTCGTCGGCATCGATTTCTCTCCCGCGCTGCCGCACGCGGACGAGGGCGCCTACTTCCCCGACTGGTCCGAAACCCCGTCGGACGCCCGCGGTCTCTGGGCGCTCGTCGATCAACTCTGCGCCGCCGAACCGCACCTCTCGGCGTCGACCTTCACCAACCATACCGAAACCGCCCGCCACTTCCGTCATCGCGCGGGCGGCATGACATCCGTGGGTGACCGGTTCGAGGGCAGCATGGGCCGCCTCCGCGTCGTCGAACGCCGCTGCCGCGCGCTCAAACTCGGCAACGCGGTCAGCTGCTTCAACCTGATCGGCGCGTCGCAGGTCGGCAAATCCAGCCTCACCGGCATGCGCCTGCTCCACGCGCTCGCCGGCCGCGTCCCGATCTGGCCGTTCGACGCGGTCCCCGCCCACGGCCCGCTGATCGTCGAGATCTACACCACCATCGCCGCCCGCGCCGCTGGCCTCACCGGCAGCCGCACTAAGCTCCGCGACGGCCCCACGCTCGACACGGCACTCCCCAACCTCGACACCAAACCCCACACCACGCTCGCGCGCTACGACGACCACGCCACCGACGCACTGCTCAGCGCCGCCTGGCTCCGCCACGTCTCACAAGACGCCACCCTCTGGACCCCCGCCGGCCTCGACCAGGCGCTCGCCGCCACGGAGGGCTGGACCTTCGGCATCCCCTAACCGCTCCCTCTTGCCGCGAACGCGCGCGCAAGGCATGGATGCGCCGTGGCCGGGTTAGCTCAGCTGGTAGAGCAACCGCCTTGTAAGCGGTAGGTCGTCGGTTCGAGTCCGACACTCGGCACCACCACCCGCGACATCGCCAGCAGATTAAGTCAGCCACGAACGGCGGACTAAATCCTGGCATCCGGCGCCGACCGCCCGGAAACCTGGACCGGGACCGGGACCGGGACCGGGACCGGGACCGGGACCGACAGGCCGAACCCGCGGGTGGGGATCGCACCAGCGCTCCGAAGGTTTTGCCTTGGTGCAGATGGTGAAGCAGCTATGAGTACCCCACCCCCATCGTTTGCATTTCCTCCGGCAGAGCGATTTCATGAACCAAGTTTCCGTTGTTACCCTCGGCAGGGGGCGTCCCGACCATCTCGTCAACGTTGTCCACGGCCTGATGCGGCAGACACTGCCGCCGACCGAGCTGATCGTCGCCGTCATGCAGGACGAACTCTACGTGCTGCCGGACGCGCCGTTTCCCGTCCGCCAGATCCAGATCGTCGCCGATACCCTGCCCCTGGCGGCGGCGCGCAACGCCGCCGCGGTGGCCGCGACGGGCGACATCATCGTCTTCCTCGACATGGACTGCATCCCCACCCCGACGCTGATCGCCGACTATGCTGGCTTCTTCGAAACGTTCGAAGGGTTGCTAATGGGCGAGGTCCTGTACCTGCCGGGCGACACCGCCGTCGGGGAACTGTCCTACGAACGGTTCGCGGAGGTTGCGGTCAAGCACTCCGACCGTCGCGGCCCGCCGGCGCACGGCATCGAGATCTGCAACGACTATCGCTGCTTCTGGTCGCTGAACTTCGCGATGCGGCGCGCGACCTTCCTTGGCCTTGGCGGCTTTGACGAGCGCTATGTCGGCTACGGCGGCGAGGACACGGATTTCGGCAAGGCGCTGGCCGAAGCCGGCATCCCGATCGCGTGGATCAAGGGCGGCCTCGCCTATCACCAATATCATCCCCACCACATGCCACCGGTCCATCATCTCGACAGCGTGGTGCGCAATGCTGAACTGTTCGAAACCAAATGGGGCTACCGGACCATGGACCATTGGCTCCATGCGTTCCGCCTTATGGGCCTGATCGATCTGGCGCCGGGTCGACCAATCCGCATCCTGCGCCGGCCGGATGCCGCAGATCTGGCACTCACCGGCCAGCAGAGCCACCAGCCCTATGCCAATACGGCGGTCGTCATTCGCCTGCTGGAGGCGCGCCTGGCGGCAACCCGGGAAGTCGCGGCGGCCGAGTGAAGATCGCGGTCCTCTGTCATGTCCGCCAGCCGATCGCCCAGCCCTTCGCCGGCGGAATGGAGTCGCAATGCTGGCATCTGGCGGCGGGTCTCCAGGCGCGCGGCCATGACGTCGTGCTGTTCGCCTCGGGGGATAGCGACCCGCGGTTCGCGATCGATGCCGTCGTGCCCGAACATTATGAGCGGACCTTCCCCGGCGCCGAACATCGCGGCTTCGCACCGCTGATTGCCTACCTGGACAGCGCCTATGCCACCGCATGCGACCGGATCGCCGCCGGTGGCTTCGACGTCGTCCACAACAACAGTTTGCACCGCTTCCCGCTCGCCCCTCAGCCGACGGCGGCGGTCCCCACCGTCACCTCGTTGCACGTCCCGCCCTATGACGCGCTGCGCTGGTTCGTGCAGTCCGGCGTCGTGCCCGGTCATCGGCTGACGGTAACGTCACAGGCGCAACTTTCCGCATGGTGGCCCGACGGGGCGCCGGCCGAAGCGTCGATCCTCTACAACGGCATCGATCCCGACGCTTGGCCGTTCGTGGCGCAGGGCAACGGCAGCGCGGTCTGGTGCGGACGCATGACGATGGACAAGGGCCCCCACCTCGCCGCGCAGGCCGCGCGGCTGGCGGGTGTCCCGCTCAACTTGTTCGGGCCGATTGAGGATCATGATTACTGGGCAACCGCGGTCGAACCGCTGCTCGGTGGCGACATCCGGTACGGCGGCCATCTGGACGCCACCGGCCTCGCCGCGGCGATCGGTCGGGCCTCGGTGTTCGTCTTCACGCCGTGCTGGGACGAACCGTTCGGCCTCGTCGCGGTCGAGGCCATGGCGTGCGGCGTGCCGGTGGCGGCATTCGACCGGGGCGCCGTGCGCGAGATCGTCGGCGGAACCGGCCGGTTCGCCCCGCCCCTAGACGTCCCCGCCCTCGCCCAGGCTATCGTCGCCGCGCGGCACACCCCCCGCAGACCGCAACGCGCCCGCGTCGAGGCGCTCTTTACGCGCAATCGCTGGCTCGACCGGTGCGAGTCCCTGTACCGCGACCTCATCGCCGCCCGGTCGGCCAAGGTCGCATGACGCCGGCGGACCCGATAGCCGCGCAGCAAGCCGCACTCGGCGCGCTGTATCGTACGCATGTCGCGCCCGGTTCGCGGTATGCGCTGGTCGATTTTCCCGACCACGCCAATGTCGGCGACAGCGCGATCTGGCTCGGCGAACTCACGATGCTGCGACAAGTGACCGGGCACGACCCCTGCTACGTGTCCACCTGGCACGATTTCGACGCCGACGCCTTTCGCCGCGCCTGTCCCGACGGCACGCTTTTCCTGCACGGTGGCGGCAACCTCGGCGATATTTGGGTCCATCACCAGCAGTTCCGCGAGCATATCCTGTCCACGATCCGCGACCGCCCGATCGTGCAGCTGCCGCAATCGATCCATTTCCGCGACCCCGCGCGGGCCGACCGCTTCGCCGCGCTGGCCGGCGCCCATCCCGATTTTGTCCTCTACGCCCGCGACCGACGTAGCCTTGAATTCGCCCGACAACATCTCGCCTGCCCGTCGCAGCTCGCCCCGGACTCGGCCTATGCGCTGGGCCGGCAAGCGCGGGGGGCACCGATTTGCGACCTGCTGATGCTCATGCGCACCGACGATGAGCGGCGGGGATATGCCGTGCCGCCGACGTCCGACGCGACCGTCGTCGACTGGCTCGAAGACCGCCCAGGGCTCCCGCCCGGCGTCGACCCCGCGGCGCGCGAAGCCCAGGCGACCGCGCGGGTCGACCGCGGCTTCCGCCTGCTCGCACAAGGCCGCGTCGTCGTGACGGACCGGCTCCACGGCCACATTCTCGCCGATCTGCTCGGCATCCCGCACGTCGCGCTCGACAATGATTACGGCAAGGTCGCCGCTTATCTGGACGCGTGGCCGGCATCGTCCGCGCTGGTGAGGACCGCAACGACGATGGATCAGGCGCTGGATCTCGCCGGGCGGTTCGGCCGCGTCGCGTGACGGACGGCCCCGTCGACGTCAGCCTGCTGATCTGTACGCGCAACCGCGCGCCGTCGATCGCCGCGACGCTCGCCTCCGTCACCCGGGCCGCAGCATACGTCGCCGACACAATCTCCATCGAGGTGATCCTCGTCGACAATGGTTCGACCGATGATACGCCGTCACGGTTGAGGCAGTGGCAGGCGGCTCAGCCCTTTCCGGTTCGCCTTGTCTCCGAACCACGTCCGGGCCTTGCCCGCGCCCGCAACACGGGGCTGGCCGCGTACCAGGGCCGCATCGTCGCCATGACGGACGACGACTGCACCGTTCACGCGAACTATTTCGCCGCGCTCGTGGCCGCGTTCGCCCGCGAGGCTGGCCCCGCAATCATCGGTGGCCGCATCCTGCTCGGCAATCCGGCCGATCTGCCGGTGACGATCAAGCTTGAGGATCACCCGATGGTGGCACCGTCGGGCGGCTTTCCGGGGGGCTTCGTCATGGGAGCGAACCTGGCGTTCGATGCCCGGGTCCTGACGTCAGTCGGACGGTTCGACGAACGGTTCGGCGCCGGGGCGCCGTTCGTCGCCGCCGAGGATACGGACTATCTGTTCAGGGCGAGCCGGCTGGGGATCGCCCTGCTCTACGATCCCGCGATCGTCGTCGATCATCATCACGGTCGCCGCCGTATCGCGGATGAAAACATCCTGCTCGCGGGCTACAGTTTCGGCGATGGCGCGTTGTACGCCAAATACGCGTTCAGTAACGCGCGGTCCGCTCGCGCAATCCTGGCCGACATCTTCGACCTTCGCCTCGACATCACCCGCCCGGTTACGACACATGCCGGAATAAAATACTTCTACTGTTTTCGCCTCCGCCACAAGGCACGCGGGTTTGGGTATTTCTGGCTGAGGACCCTACAATCGACCATGTCTCGAACCGCACAACGTCACGGACGATCCCGAACAATCAGATCAGATCATTAGATTTCCTGGTACGCTGTAACCTCAACGGAACAACCAAACGCAATATCATCCGAGAAAGCCTCCTCGGGACGCCAGCAAGCAACCGAACAACCTGCGTCGGCAGCCAAAGCCAGCACTCCTCAGACCGTTAGCCGGCGGCAAGCCACGCATCGCTGCACATCAGGATGAGTTCACGTCTGGCCGCCGGCTCTGCAAAATGCGCCTCGGCGACCGACCGCTCCTGCGCCGGCAAGCGACGTATGATGTCCGAGACACTGCGACATTGACCAGACCGTGCCAGATCAAATGCCAGTTCAATCGCGGAAATTGTCGTCATTGCGCTCCCCGAGCGGGGTGCGATACCCCGCAACGTCCGTCGTGATATCGGTTTTGTCCGATACCGCCAATCGACGATGGTGGACACCGCCGAACTCTGGTCAAGATCGACCGATCTTGGCGTGCGGCGATCACGTGACCGGCGAATGCCTCCCTCGACGGCCCTCACCAGCCACAGTCCCGCGTTCGCCTACATTGGCGGCGTGATGCCGTCTTTGCCGATCGCGACGGACTTGGCGCCTTCCTTGCCGGCGGTCATGACGGCGAACACCCTCTGGCCCTTGGCGAGTACCGCGCGGGTTGTCGGCTCGAACCGAACGACCGGTATGTTGGCGGGCACCACGACCTGAGCCTTCCCGCCTTTGTAGGAAATCGTCAGCTTGGTTTCGCCCGGCGCCGCCGCGCCTCCTGTCACGGTGCCGTTCGTCATCGTGGATTGCTGATCGACCGTTCCGTTGGTCATCGCGCTTTGCTGATCGACCGTACCATTCGTCATGGAACTCGAACCGTTCGTGCCGCCGCCGGCGGAAGCGACCACTCCCGGAACGTCCCAGGGATAATGCCCCTCCCCGGTACCCCGCATCGCCTCGGGAAAGATGACCAGTTCGACGGCGCGCAGTGCATCATCCGGCCCGGTCGTCGCGGTGCCGATGAAATCGCCGTTCTTCAATTCCGACAGGCTCGAATTCACGACCCAGGCAAAGCCTGTCGTCGCATCCACCGGCACGCTGACCGACTGCCCGTCATAGGTCCGGACCGTCAACGCCTTTGCGTCGATTGCTTCAACGACACCGCGAACCCGCGTGACGGCCGGTGTCGTGCTCGCCGTAGCGCTGGAATTGCTGTCAGCAGGCTGCGTCCCGCCACACCCGCCCAGCACGGCGATCATTCCACTCAGCAAGGCCAGCTTGAGGATCCTCGTCGTGTTCGTCATCGTTTCAGATCCTTCAAGACTGACTGTTCATCGACAGAACGGTGCGAACATTACGCAGCAGTACGGACATCGGCACCGTCGTACCCGCCAAACGTCCAATGGGGATCGCGGGTCCGTTGCTGACGCGGTGCCGCCTGCCGCAACCCTTCGATCAGCCGGTTCAGGACACGCCCGCTATGTGCGGCGCCGCCCTCGCCCGGCGCAAGGCACGGGCGCGGATCCGGACCGCCTCCACTCCACGCGAAGCATGACCTGCGTGATCTACGATCCGCCCAGTCTTCGGACGATCCCGCCTCGCAGGACGCGTGTTCAGTCCTGACGAACGCAGCAAGCAGGCTCTGCAACGTGAAGACCTGTAGCCGCACCCGCCGCACTCTCGCCCCGTCAGAACAACGCCTCGATACAGCTACAGCCCCATGCCTCGCGCTGTGAGGTAGGCTGCCAAGCGGAGCGCAAGAGGCTCAGCCCTTCGCTCGCGACACAAAAACAGGGATGAAAACTATGCCACGAGCCATTGCGTGTTTCATATTTATGAAACAGTCTTCGCACGTGCAGCAAAGGATTCTTGCGCTACAGGGGGCTGTTTTGAACGATTCCACTCTCCATGACCTTGATCGAACCGACTACCGCTTGTTGCGGGAAATTGTCGAAGACGGCCGGATTTCGGATGTGACGCTGGGCGAGCGGGTTCACCTGTCGAGTACCGCCGCATCGCGTCGGCGCAAGATCCTGGAGGAACGCGGCATGGTGCCGCACTATACCGCCAGTCTGGATCTCAACCGGCTTGGTCTTGGGATCGTGGTCCATGTTTCGATCGAACTACAGTCGCAGGCGGAACATCTGCTCAATGAATTCGAAGCGGCGGTCATCAAATGCCCGTCGATGAGTTATTGCAGCTTCGTTTCTGGCGACACGGATTTCATGATGATCGTGCACGTCCGCTCATTCGAGGACTACGACCGCGTCTACCGCAGCGAGATTTCGACCCTGCCACACGTCGCCAAGATCCGCAGCAGCTTCGTCATGCGGCGAGTCGCCGATCGCATGGTACCGCCGGCGCTTTTCCAAGGCCGTACATAATATACGGAACAGGCGCTTGACTGGAGCCGGCGAGTGTTTCGCAGCGTATCGACCCCATCTGACGCAGATATCCGGCGTCGCAGGGCAGATCATGGTTAGCCTTTAGCAGGAAGCTGCGTGCACGCTGCGCTATAGTACGGATCTCGGCAGTTGGTCGACAGTATAGTCACTGTCGCGAATGCCAGAGTAATCGGCATCCGGAATATCGGGGCTGATGTAGCAGAAGCGATGCTCAATTCGCCGCATGGGGTAATGCGGTACATACAGGGCGTCGTCTACGCGAGATGCGTATTGTCTGCATATGGGAGAGGGTCGCCATCGGCATGATTTGATGCACATTGGGGGGACTCATTTACATGACCGTGTTCGCAGCGAAGATTGCCAGCCGCAGGACGATGACGTCACGCACGCTATTGCTCGCGACCGTCGGGGTCATGGCATCGACCATCGCAGTCCGGCCGACACATGCCGCGCAAGTGACCGCCACAGCTGCGGTCGGCGATCCCGCGGCATCGGCCGCCACGCAGGACAGCGAAACCGTCGCGCCGCAAGCGACGACCGAACCGACCGCGGACGGGGATGCGCCGGTCTCCGCGGACGAGGTGACGGTCACCGGCACACGGATCGTGCGCGACGGGTACAGTGCACCGACCCCGGTGACGGTCCTCGGTCGTGCCGAGATCGCTGCGCAGGCACCGGCCAACATCGCCGATTTCGTCAACCAGCTGCCGGCGATCGCGGGCAGCGGCACGTCCGGTACGTCGTCCGGCGGCTTGTCGAACGCGGGCGCCGGCATCAATTCGATCAGCCTGCGCGGGCTCGGAGCCGGCCGGACGCTGGTGCTGCTGGACGGTCAGCGATCGGTCGCGTCCTCGGTCGGTGGTCTGGTCGACATCAACACGATCCCGCAGGACCTAGTCGAGCGGGTCGAGGTCGTGACCGGGGGCGCATCGGCGGCTTATGGTTCGGATGCGGTTGGCGGCGTCGTGAACTTCATCCTGGACAAGAGCTTCAAGGGCCTCCGGATCGGGACGGATCAGGGCATTTCCTCCCGCGGGGACGGACGGAACTACAAGTTCACGGCCAGTGCAGGTTTGTCGCTGGCCGACGACCGGCTGCACATCCTGCTGAACGGCGAATATTTCAAGCAGGAGCCGGTCGATACCATCGATCGCGACTGGAACCGGTCGGGCTATTTCCAGATCAACAACCCTGCCTACACCGCGACGAACGGCGAGCCGCAGCGGCTCGTCGGGTCCGGCTTCGGACCAAGCGGGTACACGTCCGGCGGGCTCATCGGCTCGGGTCCGCTGCGGGGCACTTACTTCCTGGGTGCCGGACAGACGGCGCGGCTGACCTACGGCGCGACATTGAGCCCGTGGATGGTCGGCGGCGATACCCAGACGACGCTGGACGGGCATATCGGCACCAACTCGCTGATCCCGGATGACAGGCGGATCGGCCTGTTCAACCGCACGGCGTTCGACATCACGCCCGATATCACGGTATACGGCCAGCTCGCCTATAACCGGTCCGACAGCAGCAGCTTCTATCAGCAGACGCCGAGCACCGGCGTCGTGATCCAGCGCGACAACGCGTATCTGAACCAGCAATATCCGTCGGTCGTGGCGGAGATGCTGGCCAGTGGCGTCAACAGTTTCACGATGGGGACGAGCAACGCCGGCTTCCCCGTGCCGGGCAGCAGCATCCGCCGCGAAGTGTACCGGCTGGTAGGTGGGGCGGAGGGCAAGTTCGAGTTGCTCGGCAAGCGCTGGACCTGGAACGGCTATTACCAGCACGGCGTGACGAAGTCGCATGAGGAGCTGACCAACACCTGGAACAACGCGCGGATGGCGCTGGCGCAGGATGCGGTGGTTTCGAACGGACAGATCGTGTGCCGGTCGACGCTGACCGATCCGACCAACGGTTGCGTGCCGATCGACCGGATCGGTACTGACGGACCGTCCGCCGCCGCGCTGAACTATATCTACACCGACGATCAGCCGCAGCGCGATCAGACGATCAAGCAGGACGTCGCGGCAGCAACGGTCAGCGGCGGGCTGTTCGACCTGCCCGGCGGGGCGGCCGCGGTGGCGGCGGGTCTCGAATATCGCAAGGAACAGATCAACGGAACGGTTGATGCGGTGTATAACACCGGCTGGTTGTACGGGAACTTCCTGGTCAATCGCGGTGAATATACTGTCAAGGAAGGGTTCGTCGAAGTCGACCTGCCGTTGTTCACCGGGTTCAACCTGAACGCGGCGGGGCGCTACACGGATTACTCGACATCGGGTGCCGTCCAGACGTGGAAGGTGGGCGCGACGTTCCAGCCGATCGACGATATCCGGTTCCGCGGGACGATCAGTCACGATATTCGCGCGCCCAATCTTCAGGAGCTGTTCGCCGCCGGCACCGCGCGGACCAACACCGTCATCATCCCGGCGAACGCGAATGCGTGGGCGACCGGATCGCTGCAGTTCGTGCAGAATCAGATCGGCAACCGCGACCTGCGCCCTGAAGTGGCCGATACCTGGACCGTCGGAACGGTGGTGACGCCAAGTTTCCTGCCCGGTTTCTCCGCGTCGTTCGACTATTACGACATCAAGATTGACAAGGCGATCGGTAACGTCACCGCGCAGGATACCGTCGATCTATGTTACTCACTGGCGATCGCCGAATATTGCGCGAACATCCAGTTCACCGGCAGCACGCTGACCAGCATCCTGCTGCGCCCGATCAATTTCGCGACGCAGCGCGAAAAGGGCTTCGACATCGAGGCGAGTTACCGGTTCGACCTGTCCGCGATTGCAGAGACGTTACCCGGCAAGTTCAGTCTGCACGGCGCGGTGACCCACTATATCGAAAACGTCATCGACAACGGGATCAGTTTTCCGATTGATTATGCGGGGGTGAACGGCGGCAGCCTGGCCGGCACCTATTCCTCGCCCAGCTGGGTGTACCGGATCAGCGCCTTCTACGAAGTTGAGCCGGTGACGTTGAACATGGTCGTCCGCGGCTTCGGGTCCGGGGTGTACGGCAATGATTATATCGAGTGCACGTCCGGCTGCCCGGCATCGACGACCCAGTACCGCACGATCAACGACAACAATATCGACGGTGCGACCTATGTCGATCTGTCGATCGGGACGAAGCTGAAGGGGCTCGGCGGCGACACGACGCTGACCTTCGTCGTGAACAATCTGCTCGACCGCGATCCGGAGCTGATCGGCAACGGGCCGGACGGGAACAACGTGCCGGCCTACGCCCAGACATCGCGGTCCAACTACGACGTGATCGGTCGCCAGTTCCGCATTTCCGCCCGCGCCCGCTTCTGATGACGCGGCTGACAAGGATGATCACGATGCGCAAGACGATGATGGCGGGCCTCCTGGCCGCCACGCTGCCCACCGCTGCGCTGCAAGCGGCGGCCCCCAAGGCCCTGAAGGCGGAGGCCGCGGCCGCGGTGGACGCGCAGGCCAAGCAGATCCAGGTGATGGTAGACCAGGTGTTCAGTTTCGCCGAACCCGGTTTCCAGGAGGTCCGGACATCGGAATATCTGACCGGTATCCTGGAGAAGAACGGCTTTACGGTGACCCGCGGCGTGGCCGGCATCCCGACCGCGTTCACCGCGACATGGGGCAGCGGCGGGCCTCTGATTGCGCTGGGTAGCGATATCGACGATCTGCTCGGCGTGTCGCAAATTCCGGGCATCCCCAACCAGAAGGCGATGATCGAGGGCGCGCCGGGCCATGGCGAAGGCCATAATGCGGGCATGCCGCTGGTCATCGCCGCCGCGATCGCCGCGAAGAAGGTGATGGAGGAACGCAAGATCCCGGGCCGGCTGATGCTGTGGCCGGGGGTCGCGGAGGAATTGCTCGCGACCAAGGCCTTCTATGTGCGCGACGGCCTGTTCAAGGGAGTCGACGCCTGCATATTCACCCATGTCGGCAGCGAGTTCGGCACCGCGTACGGCGATCTCGGCCAGAACGGGATGGTGTCGGTCGAATACACCTTCCACGGCAAGACCGCCCATGCGGCCGGTAGCCCGTGGGACGGTCGCAGCGCGCTCGACGGGGTGGAGGTGATGGACACGGCGTGGAATTTCCGCCGCGAACATCTGCCGCTGACCCAGCGGTCGCATTATGTGATTACCAACGGCGGCGGACAGCCGAACGTCGTGCCGGACAAGGCGTCGGTCTGGTATTATTTCCGCGACCGGACATTCGGCGCGGTGCGCAACCTGTACGAAATCGGCAACCAGATATCGGAGGCCGCAGCCAAGGCCACGGGCACCACCGTCACACGTCAGACGCTGGGCTATGCCGCGCCGAATTTTGCGAACAAGCCGATCGCGGAAGCAGCACAGCTGAACATCGAAGCGGTTGGCATGCCGAAATGGTCCGCCGACGATCAGGCGTTTGCCCGTGCGGTGCAGGAAACCAACCAGCGCAAGGTCGAACCGCTGAAGTCCGCGGTCACACCGCTGTCGACGCCGCAGAACCGGCCGGACCGGCAGGGCGGCGGATCGGACGATATCGGGGATATCATGTGGGCAGTGCCCACCATCACCATCCGCTTCCCGTCGAACATCCCAAACGTGATCGGCCATCATGTGACCGCCGCGATGGCGATGGCGACGCCGATCGCGCACAAGGGTGCGGTCGCGGGCGCGAAGGCGCTGGCGATGACGGTGCTGGACCTTATGACGACGCCCAAGCTGGTCGCCGATGCCAAGACCTACTTCACCGACGTGCAACTGAAGACGGACAGCTACGCGCCCGTCCTCACCGCGGCGGACAAGCCGGCGATCTGGCTGAATGCCAGGACCATGGCCGAAATGCGTCCCGCCATGGAGAAGCATTATTACGACCCGGCCAAATACGACACCTATCTCGAGCAGATCGGCGTCACCTATCCGACGGTGAAGCCGCAATGATCGGCCGGGACCTGTCGATCGCAGGGGGTCGCCACACCATGACGCACATCATCCGCACCAGGCTGGTCGCGACGTTGCTGGCGACGGCGGTCCTGCCGTCGCCAGCGCAGGCGGCGGCACCGGCGGCGTTGAAGGCCGCAGCGGTGGCGGGCGTCGAGGCGCAGGCGAAGGACATCCAGGTCATGGTCGACCAGGTATTCAGCTTTGCCGAACCCGGCTTCCAGGAGGTGCGCACCTCCGAATATCTGGCCGGCATCCTGGAAAAGAACGGGTTCACCGTGACGCGTGGGGTGGCCGGCATCCCGACTGCCTTCACCGCGACATGGGGCAGCGGCGGGCCGCTGATCGCGCTCGGCAGCGATATCGACGGGCTGCTCGGCGTGTCGCAGACGCCGGGGGCCGCAACGGTGGAGCCGCTTGTCGCTGGCGCGCCCGGACATGGCGAGGGGCACAACAGCGGAATGCCGATGATGATCGCCGCGGCGATCGCGGTGAAGAAGGTGATGACGGAGCGCAAAATTCCCGGCCGACTCATGCTGTGGCCCGGGGTGGCGGAGGAACTGCTCGGCACCAAGGCCTATTATGTTCGCGCGGGCATGTTCAGGGGCGTCGACGCCTGCATCTTCGCGCACGTCAATACCGGGTTCGGCACGGCGTACGGCAATCTCGGGCTGAACGGCATGGTGTCGGTCGAATATACCTTTCACGGCAAGACGGCCCATGCGGCGGGCATGCCGTGGGACGGTCGCAGCGCGCTGGATGCGGCCGAGATCATGGACGTCGCGTGGAATTACCGGCGCGAGCATCTGCCGCTCGGTCAGCGGTCGCACGACGTGATCAGCCGCGGCGGTGGGCAGCCCAATGTCGTGCCGGACACGGCGTCGGCCTGGTACTACTTCCGCGAGAAGGATTTCGCGGCGGTCCGCAACCTGTACCAGACGGGGAACGAGATCGCCGATGCCGCGGCGCAGGCGACGGGCACCACCGTGACGCGGCAGTTGCTGGGCTATGCTGCGCCAAATTTCGGGAACAAGCCGTTGGCCGAGGCTGCCTATGCCAATATCCGGGCGGTCGGCATGCCGGCATGGTCCGCCGACGACCAGGCGTTCGCCGGCGCGATCCAGTCCAGCAACGGGTTCAAGCCGAAGCCGCTGGCAACGAAGATCGAGCCACTGTCCACGCCGGAGACACGCAAGGGCCCCGGCATGGGCGCCTCGGACGACATTGGTGACGTGATGTGGACGGTGCCCACCATCACGATCGGATATCCGTCGAACGTGCCGAACATCATCTTCCACCACGCGACGGCGGCGATGGCGATGGCCACGCCGATCGCGCACAAAGGCGCAGTTGCCGGTGCGAAGGCCGTCGCGATGACCGTATTGGACCTCATGACGACGCCGAAACTGGTCAGCGCGGCAAAGAGCTATTTCACGGACGTCGAGCTCAAGACCGACCGCTACGCCCCCGTCCTGGAGGCAAGCGATCGCCCGGCCATCCAGCGCAACGCCGAAACCATGCGCGAACTGCGGCCGGCGATGGAGAAATTCTACTATGATCCGGCCAAATACTCGACCTATCTCGAACAGCTGGGCGTGAAGTATCCCGGCGCCGGCAAGGCACCCGCCGGATCCTGACGGGACGACGACGGAGCCGTGCCGACGAACGGCACCGGCCGGCTCCGGTTTCATCACGCGACCTCCGGCTGACTACCGAGCCGTAGGCAGCGTAACGCGAATCGAGGAACCCGTCTGGCCGCGCCGTCGCCATGACAGGTCACGCAGCGGTGGGCTTTACCGGTCCGGCGACGATCGCGCTCCGCGGCCACTCCACATTCAAATCGCGACATCCGGCGCGCACCATCGCGGGACTGCACGTACGGTTCGACTAAAGTCACGAACTGTCACCGGGTTCCCCCACGGCCTTCGTCCTTGGTCTAAGCAGGACCACGGTTTTACACTTTGTTAATTTGAAAAGGCGAATGAGTTCCTATCGCAAGACAGTACAGCGGCCGGACGTTCTCAAATTCATAAGAACAGTCTCGCTCTTTCTGCTGCCTTGCTCTTTATGAGGATAGGCTCGTCGTTATGGCACAGACAATCGGACTGAACGAACCCCGCATGGCCGCCCAGCGGAGCGGACACGCGACCACGGTCCTTTCGCGGCTGCGCAACACGGCACGTGCCGGGTCCGTGGCGCTGGCCTGCATGGGCGCGGTGATCGCCGCGCCGGTCTCCGCGGCCACCCAGGGATCGCTCGGCGCCACCTCCACCGGCAGCATCCAGATCAGTGTTTCGGTGCCCAGCCGCGTGCAGATCACCGGCCTCAGCGACATCACCCTCGCCAATGTCGAACCGAACACTGCGGCGATCAGCTCGCAGAACAACTGCGTGTGGAGCAACACCGCGACCAAGGGCTACACGATCACCGCGACCGGCAGCGGCGCGTCCGGCGCCTTCACGCTGGCCTCCGGCGTCCTCCCGCCCGTCGCCTATGATGTGCAGTGGAACCAGGCTTCGGGCCAGACCACCGGAACGACGCTGACCCCCGGCACCGTCTCCACCGGCTACGTCTCGACCGCGCTTATCCCCGGCTGCGCCACGGGTTCCAGCTCCAGCATGACCGTTACCATCGCCACGGCACAGCTTCAGACGATGCCGTCGCTCACCACTTACACCGGCACGCTGACGCTGCTCGTCAACCCGGCCTGAGGGGGCGGCGGGCGGCATCATGACGCTCCCGCACGCCGCCCTTGCCTGCGCGCTGCTCCTGATCGGACTGTCATGGTCCGGCACGGGCAGCGCGCAACAGGTGCGGATCAGCCGGCTGACCGACTACACCTTCACGATCACCAACGTGTCGCAGAACATCAGTCTCAGCAGGAACGCCTGCATCTCGGCAACGAGCCTGACCGGGCGATACGGCATCCGCGCGACCGGCGGCGGCACGGCGGGCGCGTTCACGCTGGCCGGGCCCGCCGCGGTAATGGCCTATGACGTCCAATGGAATGACCGGGCGGACCAGACGTCCGGCACTGCGCTCGTTCCCGGCGTCGCCCGCTCCGGCCTGACGACCAGCGGGCTCGGCCTGAACCTTGGCTGCGCACTCGGCAATGATTCCGCCAGCCTGATCCTGACATTGCGTTCGGGGGATCTCAGCCGGGCCACCGCAGGTGCCTATACCGGTACGCTGACGCTGCTGATCGCGGCGGAATAGCGCCGGTCGTTCATGACCCGGCGTCCTCGACCGACCGCGCGTCCGGTCTCCGCCCGCCCTGTCACGCTGGCCATGCTCGCGCTCTGTCCGGCGACGGCCGCGCCTGCCGCCCCGTCGCTGTTCCGGGTCAGTGCGCCCGCCGGCTTCGACACGCTGCTCGCGCCGCAGGAAACCGTGGTCGACGTCTATTCCGGCGGTCGCCCACTCGGCCAAGCGCGGGTCCGGTTCAGCTCCGGCCGGGTGACGTTCCTGGACGTTGACGCCCTCCTCGCGCTCGTCCCAGACCTGATCGATCCGGCAACCGCACGCACCGCGCTGGCCCAGCCCGACCTCGACTCGCACGCCGGGCTGATCTGCCCTGCCGATGCCGACCCGACGACCTGCGGCACACTCAAGCCCGCCGACGCCGGCGTCATCTTCGACGCGGCGCGCTTCCGGATCGACCTCTTCTTCCACCCGCGCCTGCTCGCGGTCCACCGCGCCAGCGAGCGCCGCTACCTGCCCACCCCGGACGCACGGTTGTCGCTGATCGACCAGATCGGCGGCACGATCGCGGGCAGCGCCGGCTTCGTCGACTACACGATTCAGAACCGGGCGATCGTCGCGCTGGGCAATGCCCGCATCCGCAACGACCTGTCCTATTCTTCCTATTACGGCCTCGTCGCCGATACGCTCGCGGCCGAACTCGATACGCGCGACTATCGTTATTCCGCCGGCGTGCTCTGGGCGCCGGGCATCGATCTCACCGGACGCCGCAAGCTGCTCGGCGTCGGCGTGCAGAGCCAGATCGACACCCGGCTTGATCGCACGCTCATCGCCGGCAGCCCGCTGGTCGTCTCGCTCGCGCTGCGGTCGCGGGTCGATATCCTGCGCGACGGCCGCCTGCTGACGTCGCGGACCTACGAGCCCGGAAACCAGTCGCTCGATACGACGAGCCTGCCCGACGGCGCCTACGAACTCGTGCTCCATATCGTCGAGGCGGGCGGCGCCACCCGCGACGAACGGCGTTTCTTCACGAAGAACGCCGCAATCGCCGCGATCGGCGACCCGATCGTCTTCGGCTATGCCGGCGTGCTGGCCAACGACCGCCGCGGCCGGCTGGTCGCGCCCTCTCGCACGTTGTTCTACGAAGCCGGCATCGCGCGCCGCTTCACGCCGCAACTGGCGCTCGATGCGACGCTGATGGGCACGAACCGCACTGCGCTGCTCGAAATCGGCGGCTACTGGCTCGGCCCGGTGGCGCAACTGCGGACCGCGGGGCTCGTCTCGGTCCGCGGCCAGACCGGCGTGCTGGTACAGGCCGCCTCGTCCGGCACCGCGGGCCTGACCTATACGTTCGACCTGCGCCGCGTCTGGAGCCGCCGGGGGCGCGACCTGATCCCGATCATGGACGGCATCCTCGACCGGCCCGGCCTCGTCACGCCGGACCGCGCGCAATTCGCTGCGGGCGCCTTCACGCAATTCTACGGCACGATCAGCTACTCGCTGCCGCGTGGTCAGGCGGGCCTCAGCGGCTTCTACCGGCGCGATGCCCGCGCCGGCCGGTCCTACGGCATCGGGCCCAGTGCATCGGTCCCGCTGGTCCAGCGCGGCGGGTTCCAGCTGATGCTGCGCGCGGACGCCACGCTCACCAATCGCGGCCATTCCGCCTATGTCGGCATCAGCCTGCAACGCCTCCGCGGCGCCACGTCGCTCGCCGCGACGGGCGGCTTCCGCGCCAACCAGGGCGACGAAGCGAGCACCGCCGCGACCGCGGTCGGCGGCATCGCGGCGTCGTGGCAGAAGGACAATGTGCTCGGCGGCGACCTGTCCGCCTCCGGCGGTCTGGAACGCGAGGTCTACGGCACGCTCGCCCGCGCGCACGCCGATCTGCGGACCGGGCTCGGATCGCTGTTCGCCGACGTGGCGCAGCCGATCGGCGGCAACAACGGGTCGACCCAGTACAGCCTCAGCTTCCAGACGAGCGCCGCCGCGGTTGGCGGCAACCTCGTCATGCAGGGCCGCGATCGCCACGACAGCGTCATCGTCGTGCAGGTGAGCGACAACGCCGATGACGCCGCGCACCCACCCGCCACTCCCGCCCCGTTCGAGGTGCTGGTCGACAACGCGGCGCGCGGTATCGTCCGGGCGGGCGGAACGCTGTCCGTCGCGGTCCCAGCCTACCGCCAATATGCGGTGCGGCTCCGCCCGGTCGGCGAGGAACTGACCCGGCTCGACGGCGGCACGCGGCAGGTCAGCGTCTATCCCGGCACCGTCGCCCGCGTCGCCTGGTCGGCCTCGCGCGTCACCGCCATGTTCGGCCGGATCGTCTGGCCCGACGGATCGCCGGTCGCCGACGCGGCGATCACCACCATCGGCGCGATCGGCAGCACCGATGCGGCGGGCTATTTCCAGGTCGAAGCCGCATCGAATGCGGTTCTCGACGTCCGTTCGTCGGACGGGCGCCGCTGCCGCATTGCGGTCCGCGCCGGCCCGGCGAAGGAAGGCTATGCCGCACTCGGCAGCCTCACCTGCCGGCCGGTCGCGGCGGGGCTGCGTTTGGCCGATGTGAAACCAGATCAATGATGGGGAAACGGGTATGACGATCAACAACGGTTCGCGGCGGCTGCACCGCCTTCTCGTTCTGGCCGGCGCCGCAATCGGCCTCATGGCCGCCCCCGCCAGGGCGGAGCTGGTCCTGAGCCAGGTCGTGCTCGATCTTATGCCCGCCGGCCCGCCGCGTGCGGATGTCGAGGCGTTCAACAATGGCGAGGAACGCATGTACGTGGTCGCCGAACCCGCCAGCATCCTCGACCCCGGCACACCGCAGGAGCGCCGCGTCGCCAGCAACGATCCCGCGGTCAGCGGGCTGCTCGTCACGCCGCAGAAGATGATCCTCGAACCTGGCGAGCGAAAGCTGATCCGCATCGCCGCCATCCTGCCACGCAGCCCGCGCGACCGGATCTACCGCGTGACGGTGAAGCCGGTCGTCGGCGAACTCGCGGTGTCCGGATCGGCGCTGAAGGTTCTGGTCGGCTACGACATGCTTGTCATCGTCCGCCCGGCGGTCCTAACCGACACCATCACCGCCCGCCGCGCCGGCACCACGATGACCCTCACCAACGCCGGCAGCACGAGCGTCGAGCTGTACCGCGGCCGCCAGTGCAACGCGGCCGGCGCCGACTGCCGCGACCTTCCGGCTAAGCGTCTCTACGCCGGCGCCGACTGGCAGCAACCGATCGATCCCGCCCGCCCCGCGGACTATTTGGTCAAGAGCGGCGCAACCGTAAAACCGATGCGCTTCTGACGGCCTTCCGGACAGGTCCCAACCAGACGAGCAACAATCAAAGCACGGTTAACCTCGTATAAGTCCCGCCCAAGTTCTTCCGGTACCATCCGCTTATTATGGCGACAGCCCCCGGGACCCGTCCCGGACGGCCGCACGACGCGGAACCGGAGCAGCATATGTTGGCAATGAACTACCGCGGGCCGTACCGCGTCCGCGTCGATGAGAAACCGATGCCGACCATCCTGCATCCCGAGGACGCGATCGTCCGCGTCACGCGCGCCTGCATCTGCGGGTCGGACCTGCATCTCTACCACGGCCTGGTCCCCGACACGCGCGTCGGCATGACCTTCGGCCACGAATTCTGCGGCATCGTCGAACAAATCGGACCCGAGGTCCGCAACCTGAAGGTCGGCGATCACGTCCTGGTCCCGTTCAACATCGCATGCGGCAAGTGCCAGTTCTGCCAGCAGGGCCTGTTCGGCAACTGCCATGAATCCAATGCTCAGGCGACGGCGGTCGGCGGGATATTCGGCTATTCGCACACCGCCGGCGGCTATGACGGCGGCCAGGCGCAGTTCGTCCGCGTCCCCTATGCCGACGTCGGCCCGATGGTGATCCCCGACTGGATGGACCCGGACGACGCCGTCCTGCTGACCGATGTCGTTCCGACCGGTTACCAGGCGGCCGAAATGGGCGGCATACAGCCCGGCGATACGGTCGTGGTGTTCGGCGCCGGCCCGGTCGGCCTGATGGCGGCGCGCTCCGCCTGGCTGTTCGGCGCCGGTCGCGTGATCGTGATCGACCATGTCGAATACCGGCTCGATTTCGCGCGGGACTACTGCCCGGCCGAGGTCTATAGTTTCCGCGAAATCGACGACATGGTCGTGTTCCTCAAGAAACAGACGGACTCGCTCGGCGCCGATGTCTGCATCGACGCGGTTGGCGGGGACGCAGCAGGCAGCGCACTGCAGACCCTGATCGGCACGAAGCTGAAACTTGAGGCCGGCAACGCGATCGCGCTTCACTGGGCGATCAACGCGGTGAAGAAGGGCGGCGTGGTGTCGATCGTCGGCGTCTACGGCCCGACCGGCAACATCATTCCGATCGGCAATGTCGTGAACAAGGGCATCACGATCCGCGCCAACCAGGCGTCCGTCAAACGCCTCCTGCCGCGGCTGATCGACCATATCGAGGCGGGGCATCTGAACCCCAAGGCGATGATCACCCACCGCGTCCCGCTCGCCGACATTGCCGACGCCTATCACCTGTTCTCGGCGAAACTCGACGGCTGCATCAAACCCGTGGTCCTGCCCCATGGCGCATGAAGGAGAACCGGTCGTGACCAACGCATTGGTGGATCTTGCCACCGTTCCCGGCTGGGGGGTCGATGCGGACGTCCGCAACAACCCGACCTGGCCGATCCGGCACCGCGAAGATCTGCGCACGCTCGGCCTCGATTGGGACCGCCCGGCACAGCAGTCGCCCGATGTCGAGATCCTGCAATCGATCGAACATGACCGCCTCCCCGCGGTGGTCGGCACGTCGACGCCGCCCAGCGGGCTCAGCGGCATGATTCGCCGCTACGCGTTCCGGCGCAGCGAGTCCGACTGGTGGCACTGGCTGCTGCTGATGGGCGCGGACCGCATCAACGTGGTCGAAGGCGTAGTCGAGGATCTCGGCCACGGCAGGATCCCGAACATCCCCGCCGAAATGGGCGCGCGTGCGGAATGGGCGCACAACAAGAGGGGGCTCGCCACCAAGGCCGCGGTCATCGCCGGGGCCACGCTCGCGATCCTCGCCGTCCTGCGCTTCAGGCGAAACGACCGCTGAGACCCGCCATCGGGAACGAGCCCGGCGGTCGAACCCCGTGTCGGTTCGCACGCGAAAGCCACGCCGGCGCTAAGTGTTCCGGACGAGCTTTGCCAGCGCGATGAAGGCAAAGACCAGCAGCCCGAAGATATTGATCGTCATCATGGCTTCCGCCAGCTGCGACAGGCTCCACGATACGCCCGCCTGGTCCGTCACGAACGCGGCGCTGCCCGCCACGCCGATGAAGGAGCTGACGGAACTGAGACCGAGCGACAGGTAGATCAGGACCGGCGGCAGCAGCGCGCCGGCCGCGGCGCTCCGCACCCCCGAACTCCGCGCCAGGATCAGCGCGAAGACCTGGAAAAACGAATAGGTGACCAGCCACCAGCCGAGATAGTTGGTGTAGGGGACACCGAACAACCCGCCACCATCGCGCCAGACCCACGTATGAGCGACGGTGGACGCGACCGAATCGCTGCCGACGTCGAACGCCGTCATGACCGCCGCCGCCAGCACCGGCAGCAGGACGACGTCGATCCGCCCGCCGCGCGTGCTTAGGCTCAGTCCCTCGTCCGCGCGATCGAGGATCGTCGATGCGACCAGCCAGCTGACATAGCCCAGCCCGAAATAGATCAGGCCGATCGCGATCGGCACGTAGAAGAGTTTCGGCGACCCGGTGTAGTGATAATGACCGAACGGAAACCCGGTCATGATGCTCAAATTCTCGAAGAAATTGCTGAGCACGAACGTCACGACGAAGAACATCATAAACCGTTTCCAGCCGTAACGCCGGACGCCGTGGATCGCCGCGAACGGGATGGTCAGCAGCAACGCCACCACCGTTCCGCCATTGCCGCCGTTCAAGGGCAGCAGCACCGCGGCCGCGACGGCGGCGATCGCAAAGCCCCATTGTGCCTGATCGAGGATTCTCCCGATCGGCGTCGATGCCGGCTGTTTGACATCAGTCATGATCGTTCCACCTAGACGCTGTGGAGATCGGCTCCGGCGATGCACGAAGCGCGGGCATGAGAATGGCATCGACGAGGCTCACCAGGGTCGCCTCGTCCTGCGGCCGCAGCATCAGCGCCGCGTTCACGATGACCGCGGGCGCCACCTGACCGATCAGCTCGTAGGCGGCGGGCAATGACCCGATCTCTCCGCGATCGCGGGCGCGGTCCAGCACCATTCGCCACGCAGGCACGGCGACCGACTGCAGATGCGCGCCGAGGCTTTCCGTCGGGATGGGGTCCTGCCGCGATGCCAGGAACAGCGCCGCGATGATGCGCAGCCGTTCCGGGGTCAGCGCCTGCGCCACCGACCGCGTCCACATCAGCAGCTCCGCCCGCAGGCTTCCCAGGTCCGGCACGTCGAACCCGATGAGCGACAGCTCCTCGCGAAGCGCGGCCGTCACCAGCTCCGTCTTGCCGGGAAAGCGCCGATAGATTGCCGGCGGCGTGGACCCCGCCCGACGTGCCACTTCCGCGACGGACAGCGCGTCGAACCCGACCTCGGCCAGAACCTCGACCGCCGCCGCCATGATGCTCCGGTGCAACCGCTCGCTCTGCGGACGGCCACGCGAGGGCGCTTCGTTTTTCGTCTCCATCCTTTTAGGATACGATGTCGTATCGTAATGTCAAACTGGGCGGCTTAACGGAAGTTGCATCGTTCCACGCTTGTCCGCCCTGCCCGTCAGACGTGGCGCCTGTCGCAGACAGCGAAAACGATCCGAACGGCATCTCCGCTGACCACAAAGTTGATGAGAGTTTTCTGATATCTCGGACGGACCTGTCACAAACATGTCTTGCATCCACTATGGTGACCACCAGTACCAAACTGGATCAATCACCCTGGAATAGCGCATCGAGTCCGCTAGACGACCCGGTCTAAACTTGCGAACCTGATCCCGACGTAACATTCGACGTCTTCAGGGGGCTCGCGCTACATGACCAGGATCGTTACCAACTTCTCGGCACTGAACGGGGTCACGCCCGCACCAAATTCCTATTATTCCGTCACCGGCTTTTCGAACCGGAGCATCGGAATCACCACGATCAACGGTTCCACGACCGCGAGCTATTCGGCCACCGCAACCGGCTTTAGCGCCACGTCGCAATTCTCCGGCCAGATCCTGACCAGCCAGAACAACGGCCTGATCATCATCAACAACCAGCAATATCAGGTCTTCGGTGCCAGCGCCGACGGTCGCACGCTGTTCTTCGGTCCGGACTCCGGCAACCAGAACCCGGCGTACGCTCTCTCCTCGACGCAGGCCCCGCCGCCGGCCAATACGGCCTACACCAGCGTTGCGCCCTACACCTCGCCAGCTTGTTTCGCGGCGGGCACGATGATCCTGACCACCGACGGCGAACGCGCGGTCGAGGATCTGGTCGTCGGCGACCTGATCGTGACCGCCGGCGGGCAACATCGGCCAATCATCTGGCTCGGGTCGCGCGTCATCCGCCCGGCATCCTGGGGCCAGCGCGACATCGTCGATCCGGTTCGCATCGGCCGCGGCGCGCTCGGTGCCGACCTGCGTCCCGCGACCTGTTCGTGTCGCCCGGCCACCGGCTCTACCTGCACGGCCACCTGTTCTGCGCGATCGATCTCGTCAACGGCGCGACGATCGCCCAGCAGCCGGTCGACGAGGTCGCCTACTACCATGTCGAGGTCGAAAGCCACGATGCGCTGATCGCCAACGGCCTGCCTGCCGAGACGTTTCTCGACGTCGGCAACCGGCTCGGGTTCGATCACGGTCTGGTCACCCCGCTCCGCCCGCAACTCGACGCCGCCGGGAACGAAATCGCGTTCGCCCCGACCGACCGCTCAGGCGCCCTGCTCCGCCGCGTCCGGACCGAGGCTTTGGCGATCGCGACGGCAATGGGCTGGACCCGCGGCCACGATCCCCGCATCACGCTCACCACGGACGGTCAGGTGGCCCAGGCGCAGACCATCGACGGCCGGCTCCACTTCCACCTCGCCGAATCGTCTTCGGTCGTGACGATCCGCTCCGCGGCGGCCGTGCGCGGCGGTATCTATCCGGCGGTCACCGACACGCGCCGGCTTGGGTTCCAGATTTTCGACCTCACCGTCGATGGCGAGCAAGTCGACCTGACGTCCGAAATCTTCGCCGCCGGCACCCACGGCGTGGAAAGCGACGGCGCAACCGCGTGGCGCTGGACGGACGGCGCCGCCGAACTGCGCTTCGCCCGTCCCGTCCAACACATCGCCATCACGCCGGGCGAACTGCCGACGGTTCTGGTCCCGGCCCGGGCCGATCGCGCCGTCGCGGCCTGACGGCACTCGATCGGTCTGAGGACCGAGCGCGGCGACATGGTCCGGCTCCCGGCGGGTCCATCTTGCTACGTCGATCCCGGTCCGCACATCCCTGGGCGGCGCGTACAAGATGCCGTGCTGCTCGGGGGGGGCCGCGGTTTGGGATGGCAACCGCTTCACTTGCAGCGGAGCCATTCCAAACCGCGCCCTCCCGCCAGAGGTCGGCTGACATGGTGCAGTCCGCCCAGTCCGGCGTGCGGCCACTACCCGCGAAACGCCTCCATCGCGCGCAGCGTCTCGGCGCTCAGATGATGCTCCAGCCCCTCCGCGTCCAGTTCCGCCACCGCGGGCGACACGCCCAGCCGCAGCAGGAACCCGATCACGATATCGTGCCGCCGCCGCGATGCGTCGGCCATCGCGACACCCGCCGCGGTCAGGCTCAGCGACCGGTACGGACGATCCTCGACCAGCCCGTCGCGTTTCAGCCGGGCCAGCGTGTTGGCCACCGTGGCGGTCGTCACGCCGAACCGCTCGGCCAGGTCCGTCACGCGCGCTTCGCCTTGCTCGGCGACCAGGTCGGCGATCAGCTCGACATAATCCTGCTGCACCTCGCTGCGGTGCGCCTCCCGCACCTTGATGAACCGGCGCGCCTGCTCGCCGGGGTCCGGTAACGCCATCGCTCGTCCTCCGCGCTTTATCTGCCACAGGGCCGTGACAAAGCAAAGTTAGCCTTGGCTAAATCCTGTCGATTGCCTACATCGCAATGAAACAGGGGAGACATCGTCGATGCAGGACGATCATCAACCAACGCCGCCCGTCGCCGCGGGCCCGACACCCACGCCGCGCCCGCTCGTCCCCAGCCTGCCGGAGGTCTTCCGCAGCATCGCGGTTCCCGGCGGCGCGAAATTCTGGCGGAAACTCGCGGCCTTTTCCGGCCCCGGCTACCTCGTCGCGGTCGGCTATATGGACCCCGGCAACTGGGCGACCGACCTCGCCGGCGGGTCGCAGTTCGGCTACACGCTCCTCTCCGTTATCCTGCTGTCGAACGTCATGGCGATCCTGCTGCAATCGCTTGCGGCCAAGCTCGGCATCGTCACCGGCCGCGATCTCGCCCAGGCCTGCCGCGACAGCTACAGCCGGCCGGTCGGCATCATGCTCTGGGCGCTCTGCGAACTGGCGATCGTCGCGTGCGACCTGGCGGAGGTCATCGGCACCGCCATCGCGCTGCAACTGCTGTTCGGGCTCCCGCTCGTCTGGGGCATCTGCCTCACCGCGTTCGACGTGCTGCTGATCCTGCTGCTCCAGCAACGCGGGTTCCGCCTGCTGGAGGCGTTCATCGTCACGTTGCTCGTCGTGATCGCGGGCTCCTTCATCTACGAACTGTTCCTGTCGCGCCCCGAATTGTCCGCCGTCATGGCCGGCTTCGTGCCGCAGACCGCGATCCTCACCAACCCGGCGATGCTCTACATCGCGATCGGCATCATCGGTGCCACCGTGATGCCGCACAATCTCTACCTCCACAGCTCGATCGTGCAGACCCGCGCGTTCGACACCGACACGCGCGGCAAGCGCGAGGCGGTGCTGTTCGCCACGATCGACAGCACGATCGCGCTGATGCTCGCGCTGTTCATCAACGCCGCGATCCTGATCCTCGCCGCCTCCGCCTTCCACGTCGGCGGCCAGACCCAGGTCGCCGAGATTCAGGACGCGTACCAGCTGCTCAGCCCCACGCTCGGCGCGGCGGCGGCCAGCACGCTCTTCGCGGTCGCGCTATTGGCATCTGGGCAGAACAGCACCGTCACCGCCACGCTCGCCGGCCAGATCGTGATGGAGGGCTTCCTCCACGTCCGGCTCCGCCCCTGGGTCCGGCGGCTCATCACCCGGATGCTCGCCATCGTCCCCGCGGTCGCCGTCGCGCTGATCTACGGCGAACAGGGCACCGCCCGCCTCCTCGTGCTCAGCCAGGTCGTGCTCAGCATGCAGCTCCCCTTCGCGGTCATCCCGCTGGTCAGCTTTACGAGCAACCGCGAGAAGATGGGCGACTTCGCGAACCCGACATGGCTGAAAATCGCCGCCTGGACGATCGCCGCCATCATCGTCGGCCTGAACGTGAAGCTCCTACTGAGCGTCGCCGGCATCTGGTGAGGACGTGAGACCCGGCAGTTCCCCGGCGTAGGTCGGGGCCTAGGTGAAACCGTTGCGCCTAGGCCCCGGCCTCCGCCGGGGAACGCATCAGCGATGCAAAGTACAACAGCCCGGCACCATCACCGAACAAACCCGACCCCAACCCGCACTCGCGTCTGCCGCTTCGTATAATCCAGCAGATTCTCGCCGTACCCGGCGAACGCCTGCCCGAACAGATACAGGTTCAGGTCCCCCGGCACGACGCGCTGCAATGGATAGCTCAGCATCGCATCGATCGACCCGCGCCCGGTGGTCAGCGCCACATTGGTGATCGTGGTCAGCCGCCATCCGTCCGCCTGGCCGATCTCCGCGAACAGCCCGGTGTTGCCGCGATACCGCTTGATCAGCGGATTGTCCTCAAGACTGCCGACATAGAACCACGCCCGCGGCGCCAGCGTCACGACCGTATCGCCGATCAACGTCGTCGCCTGCGGCTGAACATAGAAGGTGTTGAGCGACCGCGAGTCCAACCCGTCCCGCCCGTTCGATTCGTGCCGCAGCCCGACCTGACCGCCCAGCACGACGCGGTCCGTCACCGCCTTGGCCGGCACGAGGTAGAACACCTCCGGACGATACTCGACGTTGCGGAAGGGGGACGATTTCGCCCCGAGGTTCCAGAAAAGCCGCTGCGAATAGCCGAAGTGGAACCCGTTCTCCCACGGCGCGTCGCCGCCCACCGCACCGGCCGCGCCGAACAGCTGGTATTTGAACCCGATCTCAATCCGCGCATCGGTGTTCGTCCCCGGCCCGTACGCCGCATAGATCGGGCCGTAGTTCGACAGGTTGCCGACGAACGCGTTGCCCACATCGGGCTTCGCGGCAGGCGCATCGACCACATCGGGGATCGACGCGGGCGCCACCAGCGCCTGCGCGGTCGACGACGGCAGGGTCGCCGTCCCGTCCACCGCGAACGCATAGCCGCCCACGCTGCCCGGCTGCAGCGACAGCGTCGCCACCGTCGCGCCCGCCGCATCGGTCGGCAGGGTCAGGCGGTACCGCCCGCGCACATAACCCTGCGTCCCGCCCGCCACGGCCTCCGCATCCACCTCGCGCACCAAAGTCACCGGCCGCCGCACGCCGCCGCGCGTCAGCTCCGCCGGCATCCGCGCGGGCAGGCGCGCCGCACCGTCCAGCACGACGATCTCCACCATCCGCGCGGTCGGGTCCGTCCCCGCCGTCACCCCGCCGATGATCGGCGCGGGTTGCGCCCACGCCGCGGCCGGAACCGCGCTCGTCAGCAGGAGGGACAGCAGGCGGATCGATCGGGTGCTCATGACATGCGCTATGCGGGATGCGTGGCGGAACGAACAGCCCTCCAGATCAATGTCGCCCCGTTCGGAACCCGACCCCCTCGCGAACCGCTCATCGAAACAGGGCCGTATGGGAACACGCGATGAAGATCTGGACGATCGGTTACGAAGGCGCGACGCAGGCGGAGGTCATCGCCGTGCTGTCCGCGGCAAAGATCGAAACGCTCATCGACATCCGCGCCGTCCCGCTCTCGCGCCGCCCCGGCTTCTCCAAGAACGTGCTGGCCGCCGGGCTCAAGGAAGCCGGCATCGGCTACCTCCTGCTGAAAGCGCTCGGCACCCCGCCGGAGGGGCGCGAGGCCGCGCGCAAGGGCCGCCACGACATCCTCGAACGTGTATACGACGGCCAGCTCGAACTGCCCGAGGCGATGGTCCAGTCCGCGCAGATGCTTGAGGAAGCGACGCTGCACCGCTCCGCGCTCCTCTGTTTCGAACGCGATCCGAAGGGCTGCCACCGCTCGATCCTGATCGACCGCGTCGCGCCGGACGCCGAGGTGGTCGACCTGTTCACCTGATGCGCCGCACCGATGGAGACGTCGCACGCCAAGTGCGTTGAACCCCCCGAACTCCGGAAACGAACCGTCAGGAACCGTCCATGAGCATCGCATCCGCCCTCGGTCTGACCGTCGACAAGGTCCGCTACGCCGTCGTCGGCGCGGGCGACATCAGCCAGGCGTCGCTGATGCCCGGCATCGCCCACACCGGCAATTCGGTCCTCGCCGCGATCGTCACCGACGATCCCGTGAAGGCGGAGGCGCTCGCCAAGTCCTACGGGCTCGACCAGGTCACCAACTACGCCGGCTACGCGGACCTGCTCGCCTCGGGCAAGATCGACGCGGTCTATATCGCCACCCCCAACTGGCGCCACGCCGAATTCGCGGTCCCCGCGCTCGCCGCCGGCATCCACGTGCTCTGCGAAAAACCGCTCGAAATCTCGGTCGACCGCGCGCACGAGATCGAGGACGCCGCGAACCGCTCCGCCGCGAAGCTCATGGTCGCCTACCGCCTCCACTTCGAACCGGCCACGCTCGACGCCATCGCCCGCATCCGCGCCGGCGAGCTTGGCGACCTGATCACCTTCACCTCCTGCTTCGCGCAGATGGTCGATCCGGCCAACCACCGCGCGCAGAACGGCCTGCTCGCCGGCCCGCTGTTCGACATGGGCCCCTACCCGATCAACGCGATCCGCTACCTGTTCGGCGCGGAACCCGTCGCGGTCGAATCCGCCGTCGGAACGCGCCAGCCGGGCAACGACTTGGGCGATCTCGACGATACCGTCGCGGTCGTGCTGCGCATGCCCGGCGACCGCCTGGCCAGCTTCACCGTCTCCTACTACGCCAACCGCACCGACAGCTTCACCATTGCGGGGACGAAGGGCAGCATCCACATGAGCCCCGCCTACGGTTTCGGCCAGGGCCTCGCGCAGACCCGTACGATCGGCGAGGACCAGTCGCACGAGACGTTCAAGGCCACCGACCAGTTCGGCGGCGAACTGCGCTACTTCTCCGACTGCATCCTGAACGACCGCGACCCCGAACCCGACGCGGAGGAAGGCATCGCCGACCTGCGCGTGGTCGAGGGAATCGTCGAGGCGCTCAAGACCGGCCGGCGTGTCGATCTACCGCCCTTCACCCGCACCCGCCGCATCGATCCGGACGCGCAGGTCCAGACGCTGTCCGCGGTGAAGACGCCCGAAACCGTCCACGCCTCCAACCCCGCCCGCGGCAAGGACTGACCTTGCCCGCCGCCCGCCCAGCCACCCTATGGAGAGCCCGATGACCGAACCCGAATGGACCAAGATGGACCTAGATCTGGCGCACAGCATGCTCGAAGGCGGCGCCACCCTGGAACAGATCGCCCGCCGCCTCGGCCGAACCGAAGACGACATCGCCGCCATCCTGCCGACCGCGCTCGCGCACGACAGCGCGGTGCCCGTCCAGGACGCGAACCACGGTGCCAACGCCTGGTTCGGCGCGGACGAGGAAGGCGACGTCCCGCCCCCCACCGGCCGCCCGCTCGACGACCCCGCCGCCTGGGTCCACACCGACGACGACGACGACGCGGCCCCGACGATGCCCGCCGACCCCACGCCAAAGGACCTCTGATGACCGACAAGACCCAGCCCACCGACCCCGCCGTCACCGCCCGCCGCCGCGAAATCGCGACCGAACATGTCGTCTTCAAACTGCTCCAACACGTCGAATCCGCCCACCCCGGCCTCCTCGACAGCATCGAAGCCAGCCTCGACCACCTCGGCGACAACGCCCACGACGACACCAAGGATGACGCCGCCGTCCGCCAGATCGCCCAACGCATGATCGACAGCGCAAGGTCGTCGTAGGGGGCGACGCCTCCGACGGCTTAGCCTACGTAAACCCCTACGCCACCCCCCACCTCCGTTCGGTTCGAGCCTGTCGAGAACGTCGCGCGACGTTCTCGACAGGCTCGCACCAAACCCGAATTGCGCAGAGCATGACGCGGATGCGTCCGCGACCTCCAGCAGCCCGCTCCCCAAACCCGCCCATCCCGAGCGAAGTCGAGAGACCCTTCGAGCGAAGCCGAGAAGCCAACAGATCCTCACACGCTCGGCAGGTCGGAAACCCTTCTAGACCTTCCCCAAAACTCCGTTCGGTTCGAGCCTGTCGAGAACCCAGCGCAACGTTCTCGACAAGCTCGAACCAAACGGGTTGAGGAATACCCGAACAACTGGGCAACCGCTCGACCGCCTCCGCCTATTACCCAGCGCCCAACCCGCGAACCCTCACTCCGAAGCCGCCGCGACCGCCTCCCTATACGCCGCATCCGCCGCCCGCCGCGCCTCTTCCAGCTCACCAACCCGCGCCGCCTGAACCTTCCGCAACGCGCGATACTCGGTCTCCAGCTTCCGGATCCGCGCCTGCAACGCATCCGCCTCCGCGGCATGTGCCACCTCCGCCGCCTCCAGCGCAGCCTCCGCTTTGTCCAGAGCTCCGCGATCCGGCTTCGGCACGACCTTCCGCACCACCCGCTTCGCCGCCCGCGGCGCAGGCTCGTCGTCCTCCTCAACCACCCGAGCCCGCTTCGCGGCAGCCTTCGGCAACGCCGCGATCTGCTCGTCCCGCGTCCCCCGCGACAACCGCACCACCTCACCCGGCGCAGCAAGCGGCGCGGCGGACAAAGCGGGATCCTCCACCAGTTCCGCCATCCCGCGCGCGAACAGGTCGGCCTTACTCCCCCACGCTGCCAGCGCCGCCTTCTTGCTCGGCGCCGCGACATAGGCGTCGTGAAACCCGATCGCGGTGCGATACACCTTCAGCTTCGCCACCCGCACACCCCCAAAGTTCCCCGACGCAGGCCGGGGCCTAGGCGAAACAGCTCCCCGCGACCGAAGACCTTACAGGGAAGCCCAATCCACCGGCTCATCCTTCGCGATCGTCCGCGAATGATCCGCCATCGGATACTTCAACCCCGTCGCGCAATTGAACAGCATCACCCGCTCGTCCGCACGCACCCGGCCGTCGGCCCGCGCCTTGGCATAGGCCGCGAACGTCGCGCCGCCCTCGGGGCACAGCAGCAGACCCTCCTCACGCCCAACGCGGTCGACAGCCGCCAGGATCTCCTCGTCCGACACGGTGATGCCGAACCCGTCGCTCGCCCGCACCGCGTCCAGGATCAGGAAATCGCCCACCGCCTGCGGCACGCGGATCCCCATCGCGATCGTGTGCGACCCTTCCCAGCGCGTCGCATGGCGCGCGCCTTCCTCCCACGCGCGCACGATCGGCGCGCAGCCCTCGGCCTGCACCGCCACCATCCGCGGCCGCTCCGGCCCGATGAAACCGATCGCCTCCAGCTCGTCGAACGCCTTCCACATGCCGATCAACCCGGTCCCGCCGCCGGTCGGGTAGAAGATGACGTCGGGCAGTTTCCAGTCGAGCTGTTCCGCCAGCTCCAGCCCCATCGTCTTCTTGCCCTCGATCCGGTACGGCTCCTTCAGCGTCGACAGGTCGAACCAGCCGCGCTCCTTCGCCCCCTGCCCGACCAGCTTGCCGCAATCGTCGATCAGCCCGTCGACGCGGTACACCCGCGCGCCCTGCGCCGCGATCTCGCGCACGTTGATCTCGGGCGTATCGGCGGGGCAGAAAATCACCGCCTCCATCCCGATCCGCGACGCATAGGCCGCCGCCGCCGCCCCCGCATTGCCGTTGGTCGGCATCGCGATCGTCTTGACGCCCAATGCCTTGGCCATGCTGATCGCCATCACCAGCCCGCGCGCCTTGAACGACCCGGTCGGCAACCGCCCCTCGTCCTTCACCAGCAGTTCCGTGGCACCCATCGCCGCCCCGATCCGCGGCAACGGCACGATCGGCGTCGCCGTCTCGCCCAGGCTCACGATATCGGCACAGTCCCGCACCGGCAGCAGCTCGCGGTACCGCCACAGATCCGCCGGCCGCCCCGCCAGCGCGTCCTTCGTCATCTCCCCCCGCACGCCGTCCAGATCGTATCGCACCAGCAACGGCCGCCCGACATTGGACAGTCCGTGCAGCCGGTCCGCCTCGAACCGCTCGCCCGTCATCGAACATTCCAGATGCGTCACGAACGTCGGCCGCTCGGTCGTCAGATTGTCGTCGTGCCGCATGGTGATATCCTCGTGCTGCCGTCGTTCGGGTGTTGCCGGCGACCCTAGGCCAGAAGCCAGTCCGCCACCAACACAACAGAATGAGTTCCGCGGCGCAGGCCGGCGCCTGGGTGAACCACCGGCACACACCAGCAACGCAATCGCACCAAGCACCTCTCGAACCCAGCAAAGCAGCCCCACCTAAGGCCCCGGCCGAAGCCGGGGCACAACCGAGCCCAATTCCAAGCCTGTCAACCGCCCCCCAAACCCTTCAGCAAACCCATCGACCCACCACCAAAACCGCCCTATCAACCCCCGCAATGCCCGCGCCCCAGTCCCCTCCCGGCCACGGCACCGGTCTCGGCCTCTGGACGCTCGTCGCGCTCGTCGTCGGGGACATGATCGGCGCGGGGGTCTACACCACCTCCGGCCTCTCGCTCGGCGCGCTCGGGTCGCGCGGCGTGGTCATGGCCGGCTGGGCGGTCGCCGGCCTGCTCGCGCTCACCGGCGCCGCAAGTTACGCGATGCTCGCCCGCCGCCTGACCCAATCGGGCGGCGAGTATCTGTATCTGCGGCAGGAGATTCACCCCGTCGCGGGCAGCATCGCGGGCTATGTCTCGCTGCTCGCCGGCTTCACCGGGGCGATCGCCTTCGCCGCCGCCACCTTCGGCCTCTACGCCCGCGCCGCGCTGCCGGGCCTCGCCGTCCTGCCGCCGCAGGCGATCGGCGCCGCGCTGATCCTGCTCGCCGGCCTCGTCCACCTCGCGCGCACCGGCGCGGGCGCGGCGCTCAACACCGCCATGGTGATCCTAAAGCTCGTCGGCCTCGTCGCCTTCTGCATCGCCGCCGCCGCCCTCATCGCCACCCGCGCCGTCCCGATCCCGTCCGCGCCCGCCGCGCAGCCGTTCCACCTACCCGCGTTCGGCGACGCGCTCGTCTGGATCTCGCTCAGCTATTCCGGGTTCAACGCCGCCATCTATGTCGCGGGCGAGGCGCGCGATCCCGCCCGCTCCGTGCCCCGCGCCATCCTGATCGGCACCGCGCTCACCCTGCTGCTCTACCTCGCGGTCAACTTCGCCTTCCTCTACGCCGCGCCCTACGCCAGCATCGTGGGCCAGCCCGACATTGCCGGCCTTGCCGCACAGGCGCTCGCCGGCACCCCCGCCCGCCACGCGATGGAGGCGCTGATCCTCGTCTCGCTCGCCACCGCGATCCTGTCGATGCTGCTCGCCGGCCCGCGCGTCTATGCCCGCATGGCGCGCGACGGCGTCCTGCCACGCTGGCTGGCCGGCGTCGATGCCGCCCCGCCGCGCGCCGCCATCTTGTTCCAGGTCGTGCTCGCGATCGTCGCGACCAGCATCGCCTCGCTGCGCGATCTGCTCTCCTATCTCGGCTTCGCGCTCTCGCTCAGCGCCGCCTTCGCCGTCTCGACCTTGTTCGTCCGCCACCTCCGCACGGGGCAGCGTCCGGCCAGCCGCGCCTATCCGCTTGCACCCGCCATCTTCGTCGCAGGCACGCTGCTCTGCGGTTTCCTCGCCGCGCTCAACGCGCCGCTACAATTCGCGGCCACGGCAGTCACCATCCTGATCGGCGTTACCGCGCATCTGTTGCGCCGCATGGCCGGCGCGCGTTCGACGGTTGCCGCCGGCGACGACACCCGCTAGGCGCGCGCCATGGCCTCGGCGCAATCCCCCTTCGCGTCGCTGCACCTCATCTCGCGGCGGCGACGTGCGGTGGCGCTGGTGCTGGCCTGCGCGATCCCCGCGCTCATCATCTTCATGTTCCTGCGGCTCGCGATCTTCTCAACCCCGCCGCCGCCCCCCGTCTCGCGCCCGCCGATGATGTTCGATCTCGCTCCGGATCCAGAACCCACGCGCACCCCGGTAAAGGCCGCGCCCGCCGGCGGCGGCGCACCCGATCGCCAGCCGACAGCGCCGGTCGTCCGCAAGACGCCGTCGGCCCCGCCGCTGATCGCCCCCACGACGATCCCCACGCCCGCCCCGCCACTCGACATCATCCCGCTTACCCGCGAGGACTTTGCCGCCGCCGACATCGCCGCCATGCCGCGCCAGGGCCCACCCGCGCCCGGCGGCGGGGGCAGCGGCATTGCCGGCTCGGGCACCGGCCGCGGGTCCAGCCAGGGTGCCGGCACCGGTCCCGGCGGCGAACCGCTCTACAAGGCCGAATGGGTGCGCGAACCCACGCATGCCGAATTGGCCTTCTACCTGCCGCGCGGCGCGCCGGAGGGGGCATGGGCCGAAATCGCCTGCCACACGCTGCCCGGCTTCCGCGTCGACCAATGCCAGGAACTGGGGCAGTCCCCCCCTGGCCTCGGCCTCGGCGGCGCGATCCGCCAGGCCGCGTGGCAATTCCGCGTCCGCCCGCCGCGCGTCGGCGGCAAGACGCTCGTCGGCTCCTGGGTCCGGATCCGCATTTCGTTCAACGGCGGCGAAGGCTGACGGATCGTTACGATTGTAACGAAACGGTAAACAGAATCGCACGGCACCGCCGCATATGAACTTTAGGCAACGTCGGAACAAATCTCCGGGGGCCTGAAACATGCATGATCTTCTGTCGTTCGACGACGCCTACACCGATGGCGATATCGACACGAACCGCTCCGATGGCCCCACGCTCGGCGCCATCGTCGACCAGCGTTATTCGCGGCGCCAGACCATGGTCGGCGGCGTCTCCGCCATGACGCTCGCGGCGTTCGGAACCACGTTGCTCAGCGGCTGTGGTTCGGATGCGGAGGATAACACGCCCCCGACGGTCACCGCTGGCCAGAACGCGGCCACCACGTCGGGCAAGCTGGTCAGCATGACCGCCACCGCCACCGACGCCGGCGGCAGCATCGCCGGCACCGTCTGGACGCAGGTTTCGGGGCCCACGGTCACGCTCACCAACGCCGGCACGCTCAACGCCAGCTTCATCGCGCCGGCCGTCGCCACCGCGACGCCTCTGGTGTTCCGCATGACCGCGACCGACAATTTCGGCGCGACCGCCACCGCGGACAGCACGATCACCGTCGCGCCTGCCACGCTCGATTTCACTGCCGTCCCGAAATCGCTCGCCGATGTCGTCGCCGTCCCGGCCGGTTACACCGTCACCGTGCTTTATCGTCTCGGCGATCCGATCAACGCGGCGACCGGCGCCTATGCCAATGACGGCACGGACAGCACCTTCTCCGCCCGCGCCGGCGATCATCATGACGGCATGTCCTATTTCGGCCTGCTGACCGGCGCCAGCACGCCCGACGCCGCGAACAGCGCGCGCGGCCTGCTGGTCATGAACCACGAGAACATCAGCGCCGCCTATCTGCACCCGACCGGCCAGACTCTGGTCAACAACGCCCGTCCTGAAGCCGAAGCGCTGAAGGAAATCGAATGCCACGGCGTCAGCGTGATCGAGGTCACGCGCGGTGCCACCGGCGGCTGGAGCTATGTCCAGAACTCCACGCTCAACCGTCGCATCACGCCGAACACGCCGATGCAGTTCAACGGTCCGCTGCGCGGCTCCGCGCTGATCCGCACGCGCTATTCGACCGACGGCACGATGGGTCGCGGCACGATCAACAACTGCGCCAACGGCCTGATGCCGTGGAACACCTACACGACGTGCGAAGAGAATTGGGCCGGCTATTTCCGCCGCGACACCACCGACAACGCGGCCCGCACGGCCAAGGACGTCACCTCGCTGAACCGCTACGGCATCACCGTCACCACCAACCGCACCGGTAACAACCGCTGGAGCACCGTGACCCCGTCGGACAGCAGCAGCACGCTCTATTCGCGCTGGAACATCAACGTCCAGGCCGGCACCGCCGCCGACGGCACGGGCGATTTCCGCAACGAAGCCAATCAGTTCGGCTGGGTCGTCGAAATCGATCCCTACCTGCCGACCTCCGTGCCGCGGAAGCGCACCGCGCTCGGCCGCATGAACCATGAGGGTTGCTGGCCGTCGGTTCCGGTCGCCGGCCGCAAGCTCGCCTTCTACATGGGCGACGATGCGCAGAACGAATATCTCTACAAGTTCGTGTCGAACACCCCCTGGGCGGCCGCCGATGCGACCGCGACCGACCGCCTGGCGATCGGTGACAAGTATCTCGACTCCGGCACGCTCTACGTCGCGCGCTTTGACGCGACCGGCGCAGGCGTCTGGCTCCCGCTGCGCTTCAACGAGAACGGCCTGAACGCGTCGAACGCGACCTATCCCTTCGCGGATCAGGCCGACGTCCTCGCCAACGTCCGCCTCGCCGGTGACTCGCTTGGCGCGACCAAGATGGACCGTCCCGAATGGACCGCGGTCAACCCGGCGACGGGCGAGATGTACCTGACGCTGACCAACAACAGCTCGCGCACGCTCGCCAACACCGACGCCGCCAACCCGCGCTACTATAACGATCCGAAGGGCACGGCCGCTCAGCGCGGTAACCCCAACGGCCACATCATCCGCCTGCGCGAGGACGGCGACACGTCGGAAGCCACCTCGTTCCGCTGGGACATCTACGTGTTCGGCGCGGGTTCGGATCTCAACCCCACCAACATCAACCTGTCGGGCCTCGACGCCACCAACGACCTGTCCAGCCCGGACGGCCTGTGGTTCTCGCGCAGCACCAACCCGACCGGCCAGGTCAATCCGCTCCTCTGGATCCAGACCGACGACGGCGCCTTCACCGATCAGACGAACTGCATGATGCTCGCCGCGCTCCCCGGCACGGTCGGCGACGGTGCCGCGCGCACCATCGTCAACCTCGCCGCCACCGACACCGGCACGCGCAGCCAGTCTACCTTCGTCGGCAAGGCACCCGGCGGTTCGCTCCGTCGCTTCCTGGTCGGCCCGAAGGAATGCGAGATCACCGGCGTCGACAGCACGCCCGACGGCCGCGCGCTGTTCGTCAACATCCAGCATCCCGGCGAAGGCGGCACCGGCGCCGCCCCCACCAGCGCCTGGCCCGCCTCGCAGGCCGGCACGACGGGCACCTCGCGCCCGCGCTCGGCCACCATCGTCATTACCAAGAACGACGGCGGCCTGGTCGGCCTGTAAACGCAGACCGACACTTCTCCCTCCCCCCACCGGGGGGAGGGCCGGGGTGGGGGGCTTAGGCTGGAGGAGCCAAGCCATAGGTGCCTACCTAGAACCTCAGTTCCCCGGCGCAGACCGGAGCTCAGGTGAAACGGCAGCGTCCAGGCCCCGGCCTCCGCCGGGAAACGGTCGAAGCACCATCCCCTCGACCATCCCGAGACCAAACCAGACACAAAGAAGCGGGAGCGCACACCGTGCACCCCCGCACAAAACCTCAGCACTCAAGCGAAATCAGGCAGGCTGCCCGTTTCCGCCCGTCGAGCCGAAGATCTGGCCCGTAGAATAGCTCAACAACGGATCGGCCGCCGCCACATACAGCCCAGCGATCTCTGCCGGCTGCCCCGGCCGCGCCAGCGGCGCCGTGCTGCCGAAGCTCTGCAGCTTCTCCATCGTCGCCCCGCCGCTGACCTGCAGCGGGGTCCAGAACGGGCCCGGTGCCACCGCGTTCACGCGGATGCCCTTCGGCGCCAGCTGCTTGGCCATCGACTTGGTGAAGTTCAGCACCGCGGCCCGCGTCAGCGCATAATCGACCAGATCCGCCGACGGATCACCCGCCTGCTCCGACGACGTGTTTACGATCACGCCGCCCGCGCCCATCCGCGCGACCGCCGCCTTGGTCAACCAGAACGGCGCATACACGTTGGTTTTCATCGTCGCGTCGAAATCGGCGCTGCTGATGTCGCCGATCGCCGGCTTCGTCTGCTGCCGCGCCGCATTGTTCACCAGGATGTCGAGCCCGCCCAGCTCCTGCGCCGCACGCGCCACCAGCTTCTGGCAGAACGCCTCGTCGCGCAGATCGCCCGGGATCGCGACCGCCTTGCGCCCGGCCGCCCGGATCAGCGCCACCACTTCGCGTGCATCCGGCTCCTCGGCGGGCAGATAGTTGATCGCGACATCCGCGCCCTCGCGCGCATAGGCGATTGCCGCCGCCCGCCCAATGCCGCTGTCGCCACCGGTGATCAGCGCGCGCTTGCCGGCCAGCCGACCCGAACCCTTGTAGCTCTGCTCGCCGTGGTCCGGCCGCGGGTTCATCTTGGACGCGAGGCCCGGCCACGGCTGCGACTGCGCCTGGAACGGCGGCTTGGGATAGGCGGCGGCGGCCGGTGTCGTCGCGGCCTCGACCGGCTTCGGCGTCTGGGCCTGCGCCAGCACGGGTGCGACCGCAGCGGCGGCAGCCACCACGCCGGCACCGGTCACGAAATTACGGCGGCTTGCGTCTGTATCGGTCATACTGAATTCCTGTCGACATTTGGTCGTTTACTGTAGAACACCCGCCACGGACTTGCGTTCCGCTGCACCGCCGCATCAAAATCTATCGAAGATCAAAGCTAACGCCCTTGATTTACCCACATCAAGAACCATGCCCCCACGTGGACGCCCCCGCCCGCCTCTGCTACCCGCCCGCCAGACATCATCAGCCAGGACCGCCGCACATGATCCCCCGCTATTCGCGCCCCGACATGGTCGCCATCTGGACCCCGGAACAGCGTTTCCGCATCTGGTTCGAAATCGAGGCGCACGCCACCGATGCACTCGCCGAACTCGGCGTCGTGCCGCGCGAGGCCGCCGCTGCGATCTGGGCCAAGGGCGCGTTCGAGGTCGACCGCATCGACGAGATCGAGCGCGAGACCAAGCACGACGTCATCGCCTTCCTCACCAACGTCGCCGAACATGTCGGGCCGGAGGCGCGCTTCATGCATCAGGGCATGACCTCGTCCGACGTGCTCGACACCTGCCTGTCGGTCCAGCTCGCGCGCGCCAGCGACATCCTGCTCGCCGACCTCGATGCGCTGCTCGCCGCGCTCAAGACGCGCGCGTTCGAACACAAGCTCACTCCCACGATCGGGCGCAGCCACGGCATCCACGCCGAACCGGTCACCTTCGGCCTGAAACTGGCGCTCGCTTATGCCGAGTTCGCCCGCTGCCGCGCGCGGCTCGTCGCGGCCCGGGCCGAGATCGCGACCTGCGCAATCTCCGGCGCGGTCGGCACCTTCGCCAACATCGATCCGTTCGTCGAATCCTACGTCGCGGAAAAGCTCGGCCTCACCGTCGAACCAATCTCGACACAGGTCATCCCGCGCGATCGCCACGCCATGTATTTCGCGACGCTTGGCGTCATCGCCTCCTCGATCGAACGGCTCGCGACCGAGATCCGCCATCTCCAGCGCACCGAGGTTCTGGAGGCGGAGGAGTATTTCTCCCCCGGCCAGAAGGGTTCGTCGGCCATGCCGCACAAGCGCAACCCGGTGTTGACCGAGAACCTGACGGGCCTCGCCCGCATGGTCCGCGGCTACGTCACCCCCGCGCTCGAGAACGTCGCGCTCTGGCACGAACGCGACATCAGCCACTCGTCGGTCGAGCGCTATATCGGCCCCGACGCCACCATCACGCTCGACTTCGCGCTCGCCCGCCTCACCGGCGTTATCGACAAGCTCGTCGTCTACCCCGCCCGCATGCAGAAGAACCTCGATCGCATGGGCGGCCTCGTCCACTCGCAACGCGTCCTGCTCGCGCTCACCCAGGCCGGCGTCAGCCGCGAGGACGCCTACACTCTGGTCCAGCGCAACGCGATGAAGGTCTGGGAATCGGACGGCGAACTGTCGCTCAAGGAGCTGCTCCTCGCCGACCCGCAGGTCACCGCCGCGCTCACGCCCGAGGAGATCGAAAGCCGCTTCGACCTCGCCTACCACCTCCGCCACGTCGACACGATCTTCACGCGCGTGTTCGGCGAAGCCTGACCTCGCCGCACGCGGCCTGGAAAAGCCCTCTCCCACTTCCGGGAGAGGGTTGGGAGAGGTCACCTCTTCTCGTCCGCAATGCCGCGCTCCTCGAGCAGACCAGCTCATGCAGCCACAACAACCTAACAAGTGCAAGAAACACAACCGCACACCCACGCATTAAAATTGCGCGGGCCGACAATAATCCCATATGTCTACCCAGACGCTAGAGAGCGTCGGCTGCGACATCCCGCCGCGGCCAAGGAGCATGACATGACCTACCTCGAAACCGCCACGACCGCCGTCCTCGCGATCGCCGCACAGGCCCTCGCCGTCGCAGTCGTCGTCTCGCTCTAAAGCGCAGACGCACTCACCGGGGCAACCCACCCAAGAGCGCCGCTTCCGCGGCGCTTTTTTGTATGTGAAGTCGGTCCGAGTTGAAGACACTAATTCGGTCGTCGCAATCCAACTTATGCGGACCTGAGCCGAGAGCATCGGAACCGCAGCGACCAATAGCAGGACCAGAGAGCAAGGTTCTCAAGTGGAGACATCCACCAAGAAGCGTCATCATGGCGAAAGCCGGAATCTCGCGCCGGTCGCAGGCGAAGAAAACTTCGGCACCCCACGCCCCAACACCCCACCCCGTTTGGTTCGAGCCTGTCAAGAACTCAGCGCTGAGTTCTCGACAGGCTCGAACCAAACGGGGCAGCACGAGATCGGAGCACCGAAGTAGTTTCGAAGACAAGCCGGGATGCAGGCCGGGCTACTAGTTCAGCCCAACCCGACCTTCAGCCCCAACTCACTCCCCGAAGATATGCTTGATCTTCCCGAAGAACCCGTCGCTCGCGGGAGACTCCGCCCCCGTCTCGGTCGCACGGAACTGCTCCAGCAATTCCTTCTGCTTCGACGTCAGCTTAGTCGGCGTCTCGACCTCGATCTCGACGACCATGTCGCCGAACCCGCGGCCGTTCAGCACCGGCATCCCCGCCGCGCGCTGCTTGATCTGCTTGCCCGACTGGATGCCCGCCGGAATGCGAATCTCGTGCGCGACCTTGTCGAGCCCCGGCACCGTGATCGTCCCGCCCAACGCCGCGGTCGTGAAAGAGATCGGGCACCGCGCGAACAGCGTATTGCCCTCGCGCTGGAACAACGCATGCCGCGCCAGATGGATGAAGATGTACAGGTCGCCCGGCGGCGACCCGCGCGATCCGGCCTCGCCCTCGCCGGTCAGGCGGATGCGCGTACCCTCGTCCACCCCCGGCGGGATCTTGACGGAGATCGTCTTCTGCTTGTCGACCCGGCCCTCGCCGCGGCAATGCTCGCACGGCGCTTCGATCACCTGGCCCGCGCCGTGGCAGGTTGGGCACACCCGCTCCACCACGAAGAAGCCCTGCTGTGCGCGCACCTTGCCGTGGCCGGCGCAGGTCGGGCAACCGCGCGCCTTCGTGCCGGGCTTCGCGCCCGTCCCGTCGCAGGGTTCGCACAACGTCGCGACCTCGATCGTGACCGACGCGTCCTTGCCGTGATACGCGTCCTCGAACGCGATCTCCATGTCGTAGCGCAGGTCGGCGCCGCGGCTGTGCTGGCGCTGCCCGCCGCGCCCCTGGCCACCGCCCATAAATTCGCCGAAGATATTCTCGAAGATGTCGGAGAAGCCACCGCCGCCGAAATCCTGCCCACCGGCACCCGGCCCGCCATTCTGGAACGCCGCCTTGCCGAACCGGTCGTACGCCGCGCGCTTCTGCGGGTCCTTCAGGCAGTCATAGGCCTCGGAAATCGCCTTGAACTTCGCCTCGCTCTTGGCGCAACCCGGGTTCTTGTCCGGGTGGCAGATCATCGCCAGTCGCCGGTAAGACGTCTTGATCGTCTTGTTGTCGGCGGTCCGGTCGACCTCCAGCAGCTCGTAATATTCGGTATCGGGCATGGCGTTTACTCGGCAGCAGGCAAGCGGGTTAGAATGACCCGACGTCCGTCACCCCGGCGAACACCGGGATCTCGTTGTGACCAGGGGCGCCCCCGCCCCATGATGGGACGAGGGCACCACGGCCGGTCGGCGCTTACGCCTTCTTGTCGTCCACCTCGGAGAATTCGGCGTCGACGACATCGTCGTCCTTCGCCGCCGTCTCCGCGCCGCCTTCGCCACCGGGCGATGCGGCCGCGGCCTGGTCCTTCTCGTAGATCGCCTGACCCATCTTCATGGCGACCTGCGCCAGAGCCTGCGCCTCGGTCGACATCGCGTCGGCATCGCCGCCTTCGACCGCAGTCTTGGCCTTGGCTACTGCCGCCTCGATCTCGGACTTCAGCCCGGCGTCGATCTTGTCGCCATGCTCGCGCAGCTGCTGCTCCGTCGAATGGATCAGCCCCTCGGCGTTGTTCTTCGCCTCGGCCGCCGCACGACGCTTCTTGTCGTCCTCGGCGAACTGCTCGGCATCCTTCACCATCTGGTCGATGTCGCCATCGCTCAGACCGCCCGAAGCCTGGATCTTGATCTGCTGCTCCTTGCCGGTGCCGCGATCCTTGGCGCTCACGTTCACGATGCCGTTGGCGTCGATGTCGAACGTGACCTCGATCTGCGGCACGCCGCGCGGTGCTGGCGGGATGCCGACCAGGTCGAACTGGCCGAGCATCTTGTTGTCCGCCGCCATCTCGCGCTCACCCTGGAAGACCCGGATGGTGACCGCGTTCTGGTTGTCGTCCGCCGTCGAATAGGTCTGCGACTTCTTCGTCGGGATCGTCGTGTTGCGGTCGATCATGCGCGTGAACACGCCACCCAGCGTCTCGATGCCCAGCGACAGCGGCGTCACGTCGAGCAGCAGCACGTCCTTGACGTCACCCTGCAGCACGCCGGCCTGGATCGCGGCACCCATCGCCACGACTTCGTCCGGGTTCACGCCGACATGCGGCTCCTTCCCGCCGAAGAACGCCTTCACGGCCTCGCGCACCTTCGGCATGCGCGTCATGCCGCCGACCATCACGACCTCGTCGATGTCGTCCGGCTTCAGGCCCGCATCGGCCAGCGCCTTGCGGAGCGGCTCGATCGTGCGCTTCACCAGCCCGTCGACGAGCCGCTCCAGGTCGGAGCGCGTGATCGTCTTGACCAGATGCTTCGGGCCCGTCGCATCGGCGGTGATGAACGGCAGGTTGACCTCGGTCGTCGCGGTGGACGACAGTTCGATCTTCGCCTTCTCGGCCGCTTCCTTCAGGCGCTGCAGGGCCAGCCGATCCTTGGTCAGGTCGATGCCTTCGGCCTTCTTGAATTCCTCCGCCAGATATTCGACGACCTTGCTGTCGAAATCCTCACCGCCCAGGAACGTGTCGCCGTTGGTGGCCTTCACCTCGAACACGCCGTCGCCGATTTCCAGCACGGAGATGTCGAACGTGCCGCCGCCCAGATCGTAGACCGCGATCGTCTTGCCGTCGTTCTTCTCGAGGCCGTACGCCAGCGCCGCCGCCGTCGGCTCGTTGATGATGCGCAGCACTTCCAGGCCCGCGATGCGGCCTGCATCCTTGGTCGCCTGGCGCTGCGCGTCGTTGAAGTACGCCGGCACGGTGATCACCGCCTGCGTCACCGTCTCGCCCAGATAGGACTCGGCGGTCTCCTTCATCTTCTGCAGCGTGAACGCGCTGATCTGCGACGGGCTATACTCTTCCGTGCCGGCCTTGACCCATGCATCGCCGTTGGTGCCCTTGACGATGTGGTACGGGACCAGCTCGGTGTCCTTCTTGGTCACCGGGTCGTCGAACCGGCGGCCGATCAGGCGCTTCACGGCGAAAATCGTGTTGTCGGGGTTGGTGACCGCCTGGCGCTTGGCCGGCTGGCCGATCAGCCGCTCGCCGTCCTTGGCGAATGCGACGATCGACGGCGTGGTGCGCGCGCCTTCCGAATTCTCGATGACCTTCGGCTTGCCGCCTTCCATCACGGCGACGCAGCTGTTGGTGGTACCCAGATCGATCCCGATGACTTTTGCCATAATGCTCTCTTCTGCCCCTCGAAAATGAACCGGCCGGGTCGCGCCCGTTCCCGGTCGGCGACCCTGCTCGAAACTCCGGTCGAAACCGCGGTGCAAACCGCGGACCAAACCAGTGTGATCCGGGATATAGGGGGGTGGCGCTGCCCTTCAAGCATGGGACGATTTGTCGGCGGACCCCTTTTCCGGCTTGCGCGTTGCCCGGCGCCGACCACAGATGTCGCCATCGGCACGCGGCGAACCCCCGTCGCCGCCACCCGGAAAGAACCGCCATGCGCCGCCATCCGATCCTCTTCGCCGCGCTGCTGCCCGTCCTGCTGTCGGCGTGCCAGGCGCGCTCGGTGACGGTGGACGACGCCTATGTCCGCCTCCCCGCGGTCCCCGGCCGTCCCGCCGCGGCCTACTTCAGGGTGTCCGGCGGCGGCCTGCCGGACCGGCTGGTCGGTATCACCGCCACGGGTGCCGCCCGCGCCGAACTGCACGCGTCCGGCATGCACGCCGGCATGGCCACCATGACCCCGCTGGAAGACGTCGACATACCGGCCGATGGGGTCGTGGCCTTCTCCCCGGCCGGGAACCACGTCATGCTGTTCGGCCTGTCGCAGAACGTCACGCCCGGTACCCCCGTCCCGCTCACGCTGCGCTTCCGGTCCGGCACCACCCTCACCACCGAAGCCCGGACCATCGCCGCCGGCGACGACGCGCCCTACTGATCCCCTTCTGAAGCCCATCTCCTTCAGGAGTTTCAATTCCTGGCGGGTCGGGATTGCCCCTGGCAATCCCTGAAACAGGCCGGGGGCCTGTTTCACCCGCGAGGAATTGGAACTGGGTTGGGGTGGGGGCAACCTCTCCCCAAACGCAAAGGCAGCGTTTACACCGATGAAATGCGCCGCCCCCTCACCCCGAACGAAACGGACCTCGTCCGCACCATCTTCGGCGCCACGATCGACACCGCCCCGGTCACCATCAACCGCGCCAAGTGGTTTCCCTTCCAGCCGCGCAACGTCGCCATGTCGCCCGACGGCCATATCTGGCTCCACCCGCAGGGCGACCTCTACGCGGACGACTACACGCTCGCTCCACTCGGCTTGCGCGGGCTGTTCGTCCACGAAATGACCCATGTCTGGCAGCATCAGCGCGGCATCTGGCTGCCGCTCGCCCGCCACCCCTTCTGCCGCTACCATTACCGCCTCACCCCCGGCTGGCCGCTCGCGCGCTACGGACTGGAGCAACAGGCCGAAATCGTCCGCCACGCCTGGCTGCTGCGTCAGGGCCGCACCGTCCCGGGCGCCCCGCCGCTCGCGCAATATGACAGCCTGCTTCCGTTTCACGGCTGATCTTCGGCTTACTTGCAAATGATTATCGTTACCCGAGATAATGCGATCCATTATCAGTATCTGTGAGAATGAATCGCATTGAATAGTTTGACTTCACAAGCAACTTTTCGCGGCGTAGAGGATTTCATCAGCAAGACGATCCCAGTCACGGAGAAACATCATGGTCATCACCACCGCCGGAGCCGCCGCCTGCGCCAAGTGCAAGTTCTTCGACAACGCCGAAGCGTCCGCCGACCTCGGCCTCTGCCGCTACAACCCGCCGATCAGCCAGCCGAGCGGCGAAGCCGCCGGCATCTGGCCCAAGGTCGAGGCCTCCGACTGGTGCGGCCACTTCGAACCTGTCGCCGCCTAACCGGCCGACCGTGCGAACAGAAAAGGGCGCGGGCTAAGGTCCGCGCCCTTTTTCGTATGCGTGGAACATCGCGCCTTCCGCTTACGCCAAACCGCCCTCGCCCAGCCCAACACCGCCCGTCCCCTTCGAAACGCCTTGTGTTCCCCGGCGCAGGCCGGGGCCTAGGTGAAGCGATTGCGTCTAGGCCCCGGCCTGCGCTGGGGAACGCGCAAAACTTGGTGCAGGCTGAACCGCTACCGGAACTCAAGCCGAAGCCGTTCGCGCCGCACCACCTCCGTTTGGTTCGAGCCTGTCGAGAACCCCGCACCACGCACTCCACGGCGTGATACGAGACGAAGTCCCGTGCCGTCGGGTCAACCGCGCTGCTTTCCAGCCTGCCGCCTTAAACCCACCCGTCCATCCCGAGCGCAATCGAGGGACCCGTCGAGCAGCCGAGACGGCCCACGTCCACCCGAAGGTGACCGCGAGAAACGGCCCCGAGTTCTGCCGGGCATCGCCAACGGCAAAGCCGCACGCCACCTCCCGCCGATCCAGCCGCCCCACGCCATCCGCACCTACCCCCAAGCCCCACGAAGTTCGGAATGACAATCATTCGCATCTTGACACACGATGTCAGTAAGCTAGGAATGACAATCATTTGCAACTGACCCGTCCGGAGCGCCATGTACGCCTATCTCGACCGTCCTGTCGCCGCGCTGCCGACCGCCGACCGTGTCCTGCTCGACGCGATGCGCAACTGGGCGCTCGCCGCCACGCTCGGCCGCGACCGTGCCGCCAATGCCGCCGCCCGCCTGCCCGAATCGGCCCGTGTCGGCGCCACCGACGCGCTCCACGCCGCGATGACGCTGCTCGACAGCGCCGACGCCGCCCCGATCGCGTTCCCGCGCCCCTGCCACGCCCGCGTGGAGGAAGACGAAGCCGTCCTGCTCGGCATCGCCGCGCTGGTCCCGGAAAACCCCGCCGCCGCCACCGCCGCGCTTGCGCTCCTCGTCCCCCGCGCCACCGCGACCCTCGCGATCCGCCACCTCGCCACTTTCCACCGCCGCCTGACGCCAGCGTTGCAGGGCTGAGTCCGAACGAGGTCGTGGAACCTCCCCAAGCCCAACCGATGGGTGCAGTTCCGGAAGCATCGCACGTCCCGTCACCGCTCGCCGCATCGATCGAATTGCGCACTTACTACGCCAATCGCGTCCCCGCGGACGCGGGGACAGCTACGGTGGCTGAGTAAGCTAAAAATTGAAGCCCGTCGCCAGTGACCAAGCTGGATCCCGGGATCCGCCAGGATACGAAAGCCGGGACGTCAAACTGACGCCCCGGCCCGCAGCCTCAAAAAATTACCCGGCAGCCCCATCCGGCGCCCGAGCAACCCCCACCATCGCCGGCCGCAGCAACCGGTCGCGCAGCATGTAGCCCGCCTGCATCTCCTGGATCACCGTGCCCGGCGCCTTGTCCGACGGCATCTCGATCATCGCCTGATGCTTGTTCGGGTCCAGCTTCTCGCCCATCGACTCGATCTTCACCACGCCGTGGCGCTTCAGCACCGACTCCAGCTCGCGACCGGTCGCCTCGATGCCGACCAGCAAGCCCTTCAGCCGCTCGTCGCCGCGCATCTCGTCGGGGATCACCGACAGCGCACGGCTCATATTGTCCGCAACCGACAGCATGTCGCGCGCAAAGCTCGTCGCGGCATAGGCGGTCGCATCCGCCTTGTCCTTTTCCAGCCGGCGGCGGACATTCTGCGTATCGGCCTGTGCGTACAGCACCTCGTTCTTCAACCGCGCCACTTCCTCTTCCAGCGCGGCATACCGGTCATGCTCCGCCAGTTCCGGCGCATCGCCCGCCGTCTCGGCGCGCAGGTCCTCGGTGTTCGTGTCGTCGTTCGTCATATCGATCATGCCATCAATCTCGTCAGTGCTTGAGCCGTGAAATCCACCATGGGGACCACCCGCGCATAGTTCAACCGAGTTGGCCCGATCACCCCCACTACGCCGACCACTTGGCCGTCGCCTCCGCGATAGGGCGCGGCGATCACCGACGAGCCAGACAGCGAGAACAGCTTGTTCTCCGATCCGATGAAGATCTTCATCCCCTGCGCGCCGCGCGCCATGTCGAGCAGCCGGGCGATCTCCTCCTTGCCCTCGATCTCGTCGAGCAGCTGCCGCACCCGCTCCAGATCCGCCGACGCGGTGGCATCGATCAGGTTCGCCGCACCCCGCACGATCAGCACTGGCCGCGCCGCGCCGTCCTCGGACCACACCGCCAGCCCGCGCGCCACCAGGTCCGCCGAGGCCAGGTCCAGCGCCGCGCGCCCGCGCCCGATCTCCTCGTCCATCCGCCCGCGAGCCTCGGACAGATTGAGCCCGGCCAGCCGCGTCGACATGTAGTTCCCCGCCTCAACCAGGGCGGACGGCGGCATGCCGGGCGGCAGGTCGACGACCCGGTTCTCGACTGTCCCGTCCGTGCCCACCAGCACCGCGATCGCCTGCATCGCGTTCAGCGGCACGAACGAAAATTGCCGCAACACCGGCTCCCGCCGCGGCACCAGCACGATCCCCGCACAGGCCGACAGCCCGGACAACGCCATCGACGTCGCGACCAGCGCTTCCTCGATCGTGCCGCCGCCACGTGCGCGTCCTTCGATCGCGGCCTGCTCCTCTGCCGAAGGCAGTGCCGCCTGCATCATCCCGTCGACGAACAGCCGAAGCCCGCTCTCGGTCGGCATCCGCCCCGCGCTGGTGTGCGGTGCCGCCAGCAGCCCCGCCTCCTCCAGATCCTGCATCACGTTGCGGATCGACGCCGGCGACAGGTTCAGCGAAGCTAGCTTCGAAATCGTCCGCGACCCGACCGGCGCTCCGGTGCCAAGGTACGACTCCACCACCACTCGGAAAACCTCGCGCGCCCGCGCCGACAATTCGGTGATGGGTGTCCCGTTCATGGTCCCCATGTAATCACAAACCGCGGCGGCACCAAACCCTCGGACGGCCGACGCACTACGGCCAGCGCCCACGTCCCTCGGCAGACGCGTGATCCGACACGGTATTCCGACGGAGCGAAATCCTGTCCGCCGAACCTCCGCGCCCGGACACGGGTCACCAGTCCGCAAACCGACCACCTGCAAAAGCCGCACGTAAGAGACATGGTAAACAAACCGCGGGAACAGGCGCAACGCTGACAGATGCTGTCCCGCGGGGCCGCCAAACCAGAACACGCCCGGGAGAGTGCTACCTCTATGTCGATCTATCCCGCGGTTAGTATCTGCATCCCGACCTACCGGCGGCCCGCGACCCTGATCAGGGCCGTCGCCAGTGCGCTGGACCAGGATTACCCGAACATCACCGTGGTCGTCAGTGATGACGAGCCGGCCCCCAACCCGTCCACCCGTCTGCTCGAAGCGCATTTCGGCGGCGACCGGCGGCTGCGCATCATGCGCAGCGCTGGCGAGGCGGGCTTCGTCGCGAACACCAACCGCGCGCTGCGCGGCGCACCGGGCGAGTGGCTGAAACTGCTCCACGACGACGACGTGCTGGAACGCGATTGCGTGACGACGCTGATGGCCGGCGCCCGTGCCTGTCCGGAGGCCCGGCTGCTGCGCTGCGGCGTCGACCGCTATATCGGCAACAATCTCGTGACGCCGTTCCGCCCCGGCAACCGTCCGTTGTTCGCCTCCATCCCGCAATCGCAGGCCGCCGCCGCCGCCTACATGTTGCAGGATGTTGGCGAGGCGATCCCCACCGCCCAATGCGTCCATCGCAGCGCGATCGAGGCCGGCATCCTGTTCGAAATGGTCGACGGGATGCCGACGATGGCCGAATCCTGCTGGAACGCCCGCCTTTACGATTTCGCGCCCGTCCTGATCGTGAACCGCGCGCTGGCGCAGTGGCGGCAGGGCGAACAGGAAACGATGTCGTCCGCCATTGTGCTCGACGATCTGGACCGCGAATTCATCGCCTATCGCGCCTATGCGTATCATTATGTCCGCGACAAGGCGTCCGTGCCGCCGCTCGGCGTGGCGGAGGATTTCATCCGGCTGCTGCGCGCGCTCGCGCGGCTGAAGCGCGGTCATCTCGCGGCGTTCGCACGGCATCTTCTCGCCACGCGCCACCCCGGTGCGGTTCCGATGGTCCTGCGCCATCTGCTCGGCGTACCATCGCGGAAATATCGGTGCACCGCCCTGCCCGTATCGGCAGAACCCATTGAGGTTGAGGTGACGCGGCTCGGACCGCTTCAGACAGCATACTCCGCGAACGACCGGGAACCGCGCCACGGCCCGCTCGACGGCATCCGGCTCGATCCGGAAACCGTCGCGCCGCTCCTCTTCGGTTAGACGGGCGCACGCTATCCCCGCGCCCGCGCCCCCATCCACAACGCCACACAGCCCATCGCCATCATCACCGCCCCGCGCACCGCCCACGGCCGCGCGTCCAGCATGAAGCTCGACGCCGGCCACCGCACCACGCCCAGCCCCTGCAGGATCCAAAGCGCCCCGATCAGCACCGCCGCCACCCCCACGATCCGCCACGCCGTCTTCATCGCATCATCTCCGTAACCCACGCGGCCGCCGGGGCTGGCGGCAATCCCGTCGCGCCGCTACATCGCGCGGATCACAGCGACAGGACAAGACGATATGCGCCCCTCCGGCCGAGCCCCTGACCAGATGCGGGCGATCACCATCGAAACCGGCTATTCCGCCCATGCCGAGGGGTCCTGCCTGATCGGCTTCGGCGACACGCGCGTGCTCGTCACCGCCTCGCTCGAAGAACGGCTCCCGCCCTGGCTGCGCGGCAAGGGCAAGGGCTGGGTCACCGCCGAATATGGCATGCTCCCCCGCGCCACCCACACCCGCGGCAACCGCGAGGCCGCCAAGGGCAAGCAGTCCGGCCGTACGCAGGAAATCCAGCGCCTCATCGGCCGCTCGCTCCGCACCGTCGTCGACATGGACGTGCTCGGCGAACGCCAGTTCACGCTCGACTGCGACGTGTTGCAGGCCGACGGCGGCACCCGCACAGCGGCGATCTCCGGCGCCTGGGTGGCACTCCGCCTCGCGGTCGACAAGCTCCTCGCCGACGGAAAGCTCACCGCCGATCCGATCAAGTCGCAGGTCGCCGCCGTCTCGGCCGGCATCCACGAAGGCACGCCGGTTCTCGACCTCGACTATATCGAGGACTCGAACGCGCATGCCGACGCCAACTTCGTCCTGATCGGCGACGGCAAGATCGCCGAGGTCCAGGCGACCGCGGAAGGCGCCACCTTCGACGAGGAGGAACTGCTCCGTCTGCTCCGCCTCGCCCGCATCGGCTGCACAGACATCTTCGCCGCCCAGCGCAAGGCCACCGGCCGATGATCGCGCTTTCGGACGACGCGGCCCCGCCCGTCCCGCACCGCAAGCTCGGCCCCGGCCGGCTCGTCATCGCCAGCCACAATCAGGGCAAGGTGCGCGAGATCGGCGACCTGCTGCGCCCCTACGGCATCGAAACCGTCTCCGCGGCCGAACTCGACCTGCCCGAACCGGAGGAAACCGGCACCACCTTCGCCGCCAATGCCGAACTGAAGGCCCGCGCCGCCGCCGACCTGTCCGGCCTCCCGGCGCTCGCCGACGACAGCGGCCTGTGCGTTGAGGCGCTCGGCGGCGATCCCGGCATATTCTCCGCACGCTGGGCCGGCCCGTCGAAGGACTTCGCCGTCGCGATGGAAAAGGTCCACGACGCGATCCTCGCCACCGGCCCCGACGCCGGCCGCGACGCCCACTTCGTCTGCGCGCTGTCGCTCTGCTGGCCCGACGGCCACATCGAAACCTTCGAAGGCCGCGCCGACGGCACCCTCGTCTGGCCCCCGCGCGGCGAACACGGCTTCGGCTACGACGCCATGTTTCTCCCCCTAGGCGCCACCGAAACCTACGGCGAGATCGACCCGGACGCCAAACACGCCATCAGCCACCGCGCCGCCGCTTTCAACCTCCTCACCGCAGCGGTGTTTTGAACGACGACGTCCTCCTTCCCCCCTCCCTTTCAAGGGAGGGGCCGGGGGTGGGTGACCCGGGCGCAGACAAAGCGCAGCCGATAATCCACACCCGTACTACCCACCCCCCAACCCCCTCCCTTGAGGAGGGGGAGCAGTTGGCCCTCTACATCCACTGGCCGTTCTGCGTCTCCAAATGCCCGTACTGCGACTTCAACAGCCACGTCCGCGACAGCGTCGACCAGGCCGCCTGGCGCACCGCGCTCCTCTCAGACCTAGCCCATGAAGCCGCGCTCACCCCCGGCCGCAAGCTGCAATCCATCTTCTTCGGCGGCGGCACTCCCTCGCTCATGCCCCCCGAAACCGTCGCCGCACTCCTGACCGCGGCCGAACGCCACTGGGGCTTCGCGCCGGATATCGAGATCACGCTGGAGGCCAACCCCTCCTCGGTCGAGGCCGCGCGCTTCGCGGACATCGCCGCGGCCGGCGTCAACCGCGTCTCGCTCGGCCTGCAAGCCCTCGACGACAGCGCGCTCCGCTTCCTCGAACGCGCCCACGACGTCCGCGAAGGGCTGGGCGCGCTCGCCGTCGCGCAAAGCGTGTTCGACCGCGTCACGTTCGACCTGATCTACGCCCGCCCCGACCAGTCGCCCGAGGCGTGGGACCGCGAACTGCAACAAGCCATCGCGCTCGGCACCGGCCACCTCTCGCTCTACCAGCTCACGATCGAGGACGGCACGCGCTTCGCCACCGACGCGCTCAAGGGCAGCCTGATCGAGCTCGACCCCGACCGCGCCGCCGACCTGTTCGAGGCCACCCGCGCCCGCACCGCTGCCGCCGGCCTCCCCGCCTACGAGGTCTCGAACCACGCAAAACCCGGCCAGCAGAGCCGCCATAACCTCGCCTACTGGCGCTACCAGGACTATCTCGGCATCGGCCCCGGCGCGCACGGCCGCCGGCTTGGTGCCGCCACCGTTCGCCACAAGAAACCCGAAAACTGGCTCAAACGCGTCGCCGCCACCGGCCACGGCATCCAGGTCGAAGACCCCCTCGCCCCCCGCGAACGCGCCACCGAAGCCCTCCTCATGGGCCTCCGCCTCGACGAAGGCGTCGACCTCGCGCATCTGTCGCGCCGCACCGGCATCGCAAACCTGATCGACCCTCGGGCCGAACGCCGCCTTACCGAACTAGGGATGCTGACCCGCGAGGGACAACGCATCCGCGTAACACCCGCCGGTATGCTCCTCCTGAACGCAGTCCTGGCCGACCTCGTCATCACCACCTGACCGCGAAAGTTCCCCGGCGAAGGCCGGGGCCTAGGTGAACCGGTTGCGTCCAGGCCCCGGCCCGCGCCGGGGAACTAAAGCTGCGGCAAACCCTACTCGAACCCCTTCGGCGCCACCGAAACCACCACCGGCGTCCCCGACGCGACCTGGTTCACCTCCAGCGTCCGCTGTGCGATGCCGTCGCGGTTGAAGCGAAACGCGCCGTCCACGCCGCCGAACCCGCCGCGGTCGATCAGCATCCGTTCCGGAAACGCCGTCCCCACGCGCCAGTTCGCCGCGATCCGCACGGTCAGCAGCACCGCGTCATACCCCAGGCTCGCCAACCGGTACGGCGCCCGCCCGTAGCGCGCCTGATACCGCCGCCCCAGCTGGCGGTACATCGCGTCCGGCACGCTCGCATACCAAGCGCCGTTCAGCGCCCCGCCGGTCCGGATCGCATTGTCCGTCGCCCACAATTCGGTGCCGAGGATCTTCGCTCCCGGCGACGCGGTCCGCTTCAGCAACGGCACCGCCTGCAACGCGATCCGCCCGCCGTCGGCGATCAGCACCGCGTCATATTGCTGGTCGCGTCCGAACCGCGCCACCGCCGCCTTCAACGACTCCGCCGACCGGTCGAACGTCTGCATCGCGACCACGCTCCCGCCCGACGCCTCCGCCGCACGGATCAGCATCGCCGACGCCGTCCGGCCATAAGCCCCGGTCGGCACCAGCCCGGCAAAGCGCGTCATCCCCTTCGACCGCGCATAGTCCACCACCCGCGCGATCGACTGCGCCGGGGAAAAGCCCATCAGATACGTGCCGTTGCCCGCCACCGTCGCATCGTTCGAAAACGCGATCACCGGCACCTTCGCTGCGCGCGCCATGGGCGACACCGCACGCACGTCGTCGCCCAGCAACGGCCCCAGGAACAACCGGTTGCCGTCGGCCAGCGCGCGATCCGCCGCCGCCGCCGCGCCCGTCGCGGTGTCGTATGTCGTGATCCGCACCTTGGCGGTCCCGGTATCGATCAGCGCCAGGTTCGCCGCATTGGCGATCGCATTGCCAACCGCCGCGTTCGGGCCGGTCATCGGCACCAGCAACGCGACACGGTTGCGCTCCGCATCGACGGGCAACGCACCCTGCGGCGCGGTCGGCGCGGTCTCGGCGCCGCGCGGCGGACGCGACGGCGCCGGCCGATCGTCCACGCCGCGCGGCACGATCGTCTGACACCCGGCCAGCAGCATCGCCGCCAGCAGCCCCGCACCGACGCGCCGGCGACCCATTGTCTGCCGCAAAGGTTGCGGGCGGTCCTGCGCCTCTGCCATGAACATCTTTATGAACCCCACCCCAGAACGACTTGATCCCGGCCTTTACATTGTCGCCACCCCGATAGGCAATCTGGGCGACCTGTCCCCCCGCGCCGCATCGATCCTGGCCCGTGCCGACGCCATCGCGGTGGAGGACAGCCGCGTCACCGCAAAGCTGCTCAACCACATCGGCACCAAGCGCCGCATGATCCCCTATCACGATCACAGCGCCGATCATGTCCGCACCGACCTCGTCGCGCGGCTCGCAACCGAATCGATCGCGCTGGTGTCGGACGCCGGAACGCCGCTGATCTCGGATCCGGGCTACAAGCTCGTCCGCGCCGCGCGCGCCGCCGGCCACGCGATCGTCACCATCCCCGGCCCCTGCGCCGCGATCGCCGCGCTGACGCTCGCCGGCCTGCCCACCGATCGCTTCCTGTTCGCCGGCTTCCTGCCCGTGAAGGAGAAAGCGAAAGCCGACACCATCCTCGAACTCGGCGCCGTCCGCGCCACCCTCGTCCTCTACGAAAGCGGCCCCCGCCTCCACGCGACGCTCACCGCACTCCACACCCACCTCGGCGATCGCGACGCCGCCGTCACCCGCGAGATCAGCAAGGCCTACGAAGAAGCGGTGACAGGCACGCTTAGCGTGCTGATCGATCGCTATGCCGAAGGCGGCCCGCGCGGCGAAATCGTTATCGTCGTCGCCCCACCCGGCGAGGCCCCACCCCCCGAACCCGACGCCGTCGACGCCCTCCTCCGCGACGCCCTCACCCGCCTCCCCATGGCCAAAGCCGCCGCCGAAGTCGCCAAGGCCACCGGCCTGGACAAGCGCGACCTGTACGCCCGTGCGCTCGCGATGCGGGACGAATGAGCGACGATATTCTCGCCGCTCGAACGCGGCCCGATGTCCGCTTGTGGCGGAAAGCGGACATTGACCCATGGCGCGGTGTGTCCGATGCTCTCATCATGAGACGTCTGATCCTTTGCCTCTTGGTCATCTGCACTGCCTGTAGCGTTGCCGAGCAGCCAAAGTGGGCGAAAACAGTCGCTGCATACGAAGTGCCGCTACCAACAGACACGGACAAGGCACGCTTCATTCAGCTTCTGCGCGAGGTAGGTAAGGCGCGAGGCTTTCATGTCGATGCGGCCACCCGAGACGAGTTGTTGATCCAGTCTGAGGTGTCCCCGATGACGTTCAACGCGTCGGTCTGGCGAGGAGATGACGAGGAGTCGATGGCTTCAGCTATGGACTTCCGAGATCGGATCGGACGCGTATGGATTGCATTTCCGCTTGGCCAAGACTCGGTACGTTCCGCTCGCTTCCGGGAAGAACTTGTTCCTAAGATCAAGGAACTTTGGCCAGCGACGGCGTCGCTTCCGATTATGCCCAGTGGAGCCATCCCGCTAACAAAAGACTTGGTGCGCACGCCTGCCGGATATTCGGTCAAGCCGTCCGCAGCGGCGAGATACAAGGACGCGGATCGGTAGCATCAGGCGAATGTCCGCAATTCGGCGAAAGCGGACCACAGCCACTTCGCGGGCTTGCCCTCCTCGTCACCATCCCGCACGCCTCGATCATGCAGCGCCCGCGCCCCGTAAGAAGCACAGACTCGCGCCGCGCAGCCGATGCGGCGGGGCGTCGCGCGGAGCGGCTGGCGGCGTGGTGGTTGCGGCTCAAGGGCTGGCGCATCCTCGACAAGCGCGTCCGCACCCCGCGGGGCGAGGTCGACATCGTCGCGCGCCGCGGATCGTTGGTCGCGTTCGTCGAGGTCAAAGGCCGGGCCACCGCGCTCGAACTCGACCACGCCATCGACGCCCACCGCCTCGCCCGCGTGGCCGCCGCCGCCGAAATCCTTATGCCCCGCTACGCCGGCCCGGGCGACGACATCCGAATCGACGTCATCCTGATCGCGCGCGGAACCCCCGTCCGCCATATCGAGAATGCGTGGATGGGCTGAGCCCACCGCCCCGTTCGGTTCGAGCCTGTCGAGAACCCTGCGCTTCCCCCGTTCGGTTCGAGCCTGTCGAGAACTCACGCAAGTTCTCGATAGGCTCGAACCAAACGGATCGGGCACGCCACAAACACCACGGGATGACAGCCGCCCCGCCCCCCTCTAGACAGCGCCAGCACCCATGCCGGAGACCGATCCCATGAGCCTGAAAGTCGCGGTCCAGATGGATCCGCTCGAAACGATCAAGATCGCGGGCGATTCGACCTTCGCGCTCATGATGGCCGCGCAATCCCGCGGCCACACGCTCTACGAATATGGCCCCGGCGACCTCAGCTACGACCGCGGCCAGGTCCGCGCGCTCGCCCGCCCGGTCACCGTCCGCGCCACGCAGGACGACCATTTCACCGCGGGCGAGCAGGAGGTCATCGACCTCGGCGACGATATCGACGTCGTGCTGATGCGCCAGGATCCGCCGTTCGACCTCGCCTACATCACCGCCACCCACCTGCTCGAACGGATCGCCCACCGCACGCTGGTGGTGAACGACCCGGCGTCGGTCCGCAACGCGCCGGAAAAGCTGTTCGTGCTCGACTATGCGCAGTTCATGCCGGCCACGCTCATCACGCGGAAGCTGGACGAGGTCCGCGCCTTCCACGCCGAACATGGCGAAATCGTCGTGAAGCCGCTCTACGGCAATGCCGGTTCCGCGGTGTTCCACGTCGGCCGCGCGGACAAGAATCTCGCCGCACTGATCGAACTGTTCGGTGAGGTCTGGCGCGAACCGTTCATGGTCCAGGCGTTCCTCCCCGACGTGTCGGAAGGCGACAAGCGCATCGTGCTGGTCGACGGCGTGCCCACCGGCGCGATCAACCGCCTGCCCAAATCGGGCGAGATCCGCTCCAACCTCGCCGCCGGCGGCGCCGCCCACGCGACCGAGCTGACGCCGAAGGAGCGCGAGATCTGCGACGTGCTCGGCCCCGAACTCGCCGCCCGCGGGCTGATCTTCGTTGGGATCGACGTCATCGCCGGCCACCTGACCGAAATCAACGTGACCAGCCCGACCGGTATCGTCGCGATCGACAAGTTCAACGGCACCGACACGCCCGGCCTGATCTGGGACGCCATCGAACGCCGAGTGTCCGCCCGTGGGTGACATCGTCCGCCACTGGATCGAGGTCGGCGGCTATGCCGGCGTCGCGTTCCTCATGTTCCTCGAAACCGTGTTCCCGCCGATCCCGTCGGAGGTGATCATGTCGCTCGCCGGGCTCCAGGCCGAACGCGGCACCATGACGCTCTGGGGCGCGATCCTCTCCGGCACGGCGGGCGCGATGGCCGGCAACCTCATCTGGTATTATGTCGCGCGCTGGCTCGGCATCGACCGGTTCCGGCCGCTGGTCGCGCGGTTCGGCCGCTTCCTGACGCTCGACTGGCAGGAGGTCGAGCGCGCCGACCATTTCTTCGATCGCTTCGACCGGCTGTTCGTCTGTCTTGGGCGCATGGTGCCGACGATCCGCTCGCTCGTCTCGATCCCGGCCGGGCTGTTCGGCATGCCGCTCGTGCCGTTCCTGATCTGGTCGACGATCGGCACCGCCGGCTGGACCAGCGCGCTCGCCATCGCCGGCTACGTGCTCGGCCAGAACTACACGCAGGTCGACAAATATCTCGGCCCCGCCGGCACCGCCGTCATCGCCATCCTCCTCCTCTGGTACGTCTTCCGCGTCATCACCTGGAAGCCAAAGAAGAGCTGAGCGGGTTTGACTTAAGCCCCTCTCCTTCAGGGGAGGGGTTTGGGGTTGGGGCAACAGCGCCTACCCTGCAACGTATCGACGACGATGAGGTCAGCCCCACCCCAGCCCCTCCCCTGAAGGAGAGGGGCTAAGCCAACTCAAGCCCGCGGATGCGCGTTCCGATAAACATCCAGCAGATGCGCCGCATCCACCGCGGTATAAACCTGCGTCGAAGACAAGCTCGCATGCCCCAGCAGCTCCTGCAGCGAGCGCAGGTCCGCCCCCCGCCCCAGCAGATGCGTCGCGAAACTGTGCCGCAAAGCATGCGGCGTCGTCCGCTCCGACAACCCCAGCCGCCCGCGCGCCCCGCGCACCGCACGCCGCACGATATCGGCAGACAACGCCCCGCCCTTCGCCCCGCGAAACAGCGGCTCGTCGCGCACCAGCGGCCACGGGCACGCCTCGACATAGGCCATCACCGCCTCGCGCACCGGCGCCAGCACCGGCACCAGCCGCGTCTTGGCGCGCTTGCCGGTCACCAGCATCGCATCGCCGATCGGCAGGGTCGCGGGCGTCAGCGCCATCGCCTCCCCCACGCGCAGCCCGCATCCGTACAGCAGCAGCAACACCGCGACATCGCGCAGCCCCACCCACTCGGCATCGGCCACGCTGACATCCTCGACCATCGCATCGATATCGCCCGGCGCCACCGGCCGCGGCACCCCCCGCTTCACCCGCGCCCCCTGCATCCGCGGCAGATCAACGCCCGCAAAACCCAGAAACCCGCGCACCGCCGACAACTCCCGCGCCGCCCCCGCATTGCCCAGCCCGTCGCTCCGCCGCTTGGCGAGAAACGCCCGCAAATCCCCCGACGTCAGCCTTCCTAGCGTGGACAGATCCACCGCCCCCCCAAGATGCTCGCCCAGAAACCCAATCAGCCGATGCGCCCCCGCAACATAAGCCCGCGCCGTATGCGCAGACATCCGCCGATCAACGACCAGATGCCGCTCCCAATCCGCCGCCAGAAGGCGAGCCGGATGATCGTCAAGAAAACTCCCTCCCCCCACCGGGGGGAGGGTCGGGGTGGGGGGCGTCACCGGACGCAACGCAGAAGGGGAAGCACAACACGCCCCCTCTCCCCTCCGGGGAGAGGGTTGGGGAGAGGGGCGTCACTGGACGCAACATCAAAAAATTTCATCCGGCCAACCTCCCTCCGACGCTTCGCCGGCGCACGATGGCACTCCGCCAGACCATGCACCAGCACGTTCGGTCCCGAACCATCGGTAGCTCCAGCGAAGTTCTCGACAGGCTCGAACCGAACGGAAGAAGGAAAAATTAGTCGTACCAAAAGCCCAGCCCAGCCAACCCTCACCGCATCGGCGTAGCCTGCGCAGAGGCAATCAACCAACGCCCACCTTCACGCCGCAGCGCATACCCGACGCGCATCGACCGATCCCGCATCGCTCCATCCGGCCCCGCCATTCGGTAGGTGACCTTGCTCAGCACGATCGCCGTGTCGCCACGCCGCCGCACGCTCAACTCGCTCGTCGTCATCGCCGGCACGGGCTGCCGCTTGTCCGGCGCATAGAAGCCCAGCATCTTCTCCCGCGGGTCGACCTCGCCAACCGGCGAAACCTCGACATAGTCCGCGGTGATCGTCGCTGCGATCGCAGCCGCGTCGAACCCCAGCCGCGCCTTCTCGAACGCGTCGACCACCATCAGCAAAGCGGTATCCGCCGGCGCAACCGCAGCCACCGGCGCGACTGGCGCGACCGCAGCAACCCCCGCCCCGCCGGTCACCAGCAACGCCGCCACAACCGCAGCCCGCAACTTCGTCCAGCTCGCCATCACACCACCCCCCGGCCCCGATGGCCGCAAGGTAAAGCTAACCGAACCGGACGAACCCACGCGACCCCGTTGGTCGCATCTTCGTCGCAAGCCGCAGGCGCGATCAGCCGATCGACTGCCCCGTCTTCGCCCAATCCTTCAGGAAACCTTCGATCCCCTTGTCGGTCAGCGGGTGGTTGACCAGCATCTTGATGATCGCGGGCGGCGCGGTCATCACGTCGGCGCCGATCTTGGCGGCTTCGAGCACATGGATCGGGTGCCGCACACTGGCGACCAGGATCTCCGTCCCGAAATCATAATTGTCGTAGATCTGCCGGATGTCGGCGATCAGCGCCATCCCGTCGAACCCGATATCGTCATGCCGCCCGACGAACGGCGACACGAACGTCGCCCCCGCCTTGCCCGCCAGCAGCGCCTGGTTGGCCGAGAAGCACAGCGTCACGTTCACCATCGTGCCGTCGTCGGTCAGCTTCTTGCAGGTCTTAAGGCCGTCAAGCGTCAGCGGCACCTTCACCGCGATATTGTCGGCGATCTTCCGCACGATCTCCGCCTCGCGCATCATGCCCTCATGGTCGAGCGCGACTACCTCGGCCGACACCGGCCCGGGCACGATCTTCGCTATCTCGGCCACCACTTCCAGGAAATCCCGCCCCGACTTGGCGATCAGCGACGGATTGGTCGTCACCCCGTCCAGCAACCCCGTCGCGGCCAGCTCCGTGATGTCGGCGATATCGGCGGTGTCAGCGAAAAATTTCATGGTGGCTCCGAGGGTTGTTTCGCCCACGGGTATAGGACCGACCGCGACGCGGGAGCAATAGAAGCGCTGCGTGCCGCGGGTGGAAGGGAAGTACTAGCCCTCCCCCCATCGGGGTCGTGCGCAACCCAAAGGCCAAAACAAAGCCTTCTCCCTTTTAAGGGAGGGGGTTGGGGGTGGGTGCCACCTCTTCTCCAGAGAACCAGCGAAGGCGCGCAGGTACCACCCACCCCCAGCCCCTCCCTTGAAAGGGAGGGGGGCAAAAGATCACCCCCGCCCGGCCCCCAACAAGGCAATCAACACCGGATCCCGCGTCGCCCGAGGATCAGCCCGAATCGCCGCCTCCTCCCGCCCGATCGCGCGGAAGATCCCGTCCGACGCCTGCCCCGCCACGGTCTGGCCAAGCTCCGCATAATCCACGCCGGTCTTCTCCGCGATCGCCGCACTCAGCGTGCGGATCACATCCGACCGCAACCCGCGCGACACCTCCGGCAGCATCACGTCGAGTACCGCCCCACCCGCATCCTGCTGCAGCAACGTCGTCGCCGCCGTCGGCCCACCACGCAGCACCGCCACCGCATCGCGCAACGACATCCGCCGCACATGATCCAGCACCACCGGCGTCGCCCGCCGCGCCGCATCCTGCGCCACCTGGTTCAGCACGATGCCCATCTGGTTCCGCACCAGGCTGCTGTTCAGCAACGACGCCAGCACGCCGCCATTCCCGGCCAGCGCCTGCGGCACCGCGATCCGCGCGACCTGACTGTCGTAGAACCCGTTCGGCTCCATCAGCCGGTCGAACGCCCGCTCGGTCGACAGCGTCAGCAAGCGCCGCACACCCTCCTCAACCGTGCTCGCCCCGGGCCCGGTCGCACACCCGACCACCGCCACCAGCGGCACCAGCGCGGCCATGCCCAGCAACGCGCGCCTGTTCATCGCTTCCATCACCCACTCCTTCAAAACTCGACGCACCCGTCCGCCATCCCTACTTGATGCAGCATGAACCCCCGTGCGCGCGTCCTGCTCCTCAATGCCGCGATCGGCCCGCTCGATTATCGGGTCGATCCGCATAACCCGGTCGAACCCGGCTCGATCGTGCTCGCGCCGCTCGGGCCGCGCCAGCTGACCGGCGTGGTGTGGGAGCCCGATCATATGCCGTCCGAGATGGAGGTCGGCGACAACCGCCTGCGCCCGCTCGCCGCCGTCTACGACCTGCCACCGCTCAAGGCCTCGCTCCGCCGGCTGATCGAGTGGACCGCGGCCTACTACATGGCCTCCCCCGCCGCCGTGCTGCGCATGACGCTCGCGTCCGCCAGCGCGCTCGACGGCAGCCCGGTGATCGTCGAATATCGCGCGACCGGCCATGTGCCGGACCGCATGACGCCACAACGCACGCAGGCGCTCGACCGGATCGGCACGCGACAGGGCCTCATCCGCGAACTTGCCGGACGTGCCGACGTCACCGACGCCGTCGTCCGCGGCCTCGTCAAGGCCGGCGCACTGGAGGCCGTCACCGTCCAGGCCGACGCCCCCTATCCCGTCCCCGACCCCGCCCACGGCCCGCCCACGCTGTCCGAAGACCAGCGCGCCGCCGCGACGGTGCTTTCGGACGCGGTCACCGCCCACACCGCGCAACCTTTCCTGCTCGACGGCGTCACCGGCTCCGGCAAGACGGAGGTCTATTTCGAGGCCGTCGCCCGCGCCATCGCGGAGGGCCGCCAGACGCTCGTCCTGCTCCCCGAAATCGCGCTGACCGAACCCTTCCTCAAACGGTTCGAGGCGCGGTTCGGCTGCCTCCCCGTCGCCTGGCATTCCGACCTGCGCCAGTCGCAACGCCGCCGCGCCTGGCGCGCGATCGCCAGCGGCGAGGCCAGCGTCGTGGTCGGCGCGCGCTCGGCCCTGTTCCTGCCCTACCCGAACCTCGGCCTGATCGTCGTGGACGAGGCGCACGAAACCAGCTTCAAGCAGGAAGAGGGCGTGATGTACCACGCCCGCGACGTCGCCGTGATGCGCGGCCGGTTCGAGGATTTTCCCGTCATCCTCGCGTCGGCCACCCCCGCGATCGAAACACGGCAACAGGTCGCGCTCGGCCATTACGCCGAACTCAAGCTCCCCGGCCGCTACGGCGCGGCGCAGATGCCGACGATCGCTGCGCTGGATCTCACCGCCGATCCGCCCGCCCGCGGCCGCTGGCTCGCCCCCGTGCTGGTGGCGGCGATGGAGGAGACGCTGGCGAAGAAGGAGCAGGTCCTGCTCTTCCTCAACCGCCGCGGCTACGCCCCGCTCACGCTCTGCCGCACCTGCGGCCACCGGTTCCAGTGTCCGAACTGCACCGCCTGGATGGTCGAACACCGGCTTTCCGCGCGGCTGGCGTGTCACCACTGCGGCCACACCATGCCGCCGCCCGCCGCCTGCCCCGAATGCAAGGCGGAGGACAGCCTCGTCGCTTGCGGCCCCGGCGTCGAACGCATCGCGGACGAGGTCGCCGTGCTGTTCCCCACCGCGCGGACCGCGGTCGTCACGTCGGACACCATCTGGTCCCCCGCCCGCGCCGCGGAATTCGTCAACCGGATGGAGTCCGGCGACATCGACATCGTCGTCGGCACGCAGCTGGTGACCAAGGGCTATCATTTCCCCAACCTCACGCTCGTCGGCGTGATCGACGCGGATCTGGGGCTGCAGGGCGGCGACCTGCGCGCCGCAGAACGCAGTTTCCAGCAGATCGCGCAGGTCTCCGGCCGCGCCGGCCGCGGGACCAAGCCCGGCCGCGTCTTCGTCCAGACCCACGAACCGCAGGCCCCCGTCATCCAGGCGCTCGTCTCGGGCGATGCCGACAGCTTCTACGCCGCCGAAACCGACAGCCGGCGCAGCGCAGGCGCACCCCCCTTCGGCCGCTTCGCCGGCATCGTCGTGTCGTCCGAAATCCAGTCCGCCGCGCTCGACACCGCCCGCCTGATCGGCCGCACCGCCCCGCGCGTCCCCGGCATGGAGGTCTACGGCCCCGCCCCCGCGCCGCTCTCCATGCTCCGCGGCCGCCACCGCCACCGCCTCCTCGTCCACGCCGCCCGCACCTTCGACATGCAGGACGCGATCCGCACGTGGCTCGGCGCGCTGGAATGGCCGAAGACGGTGCGGGTGAACGTGGATGTCGACCCGTACAGCTTCCTCTAGTCTAAAGCCCTCCCCCCACCGGGGGGAGGGTTGGGTGGGGGGCTTAGACTGGAAAAGCCCTCACCCCCAGCCAAGCCCCCCACCCCGACCCTCCCTCCCGATGGGTGGAGGGAGAAGAAGACAGAGAAGCAAGCAAAGCCCCCTCCCTTTCAAGAGTTTCACCGGCCAGCAGGTCGGGAGTGCCACTGGCACTCCCTAAAACATGCCGGGGGCATGTTTTACCTGCTGGACGGTGAAACTGGGGTTGGGGGTGGGTGCAACAGCTCCCCAAATCCAACGTCGCGACGACGAACAGGTACCACCCACCCCCAGCCCCTCCCTTGAAAGGGAGGGGGGCAAGAAGAAGCCCACCCAATAAGACAAAAAGTCCCCTCGCATCCCCGCACGCTCCCCCTACAACCCGGGAATGACCACCCTCATCCCAGTCCTCGGCGACCAGCTCTCCGGCACCCTCGCCTCGCTCCGCGACCAGGACCGCGCCACCAGCGTGATCCTGCTGGTCGAAGTCAGAGCCGAGACCCAGTACGTCAAACACCACAAGAAGAAGATCGCGCTCATCTTCTCCGCGATGCGCCACTTCGCCGCGGCGCTCGAAAAGTCCGGCTGGACCGTCGACTATGTCCGCCTGACCGACCCCGCCAACACGCACAACTTCACCAGCGAAGTCACCCGCGCCGCCGCCCGCCACGCCGCCACCGCGATCCGCACGGTCGAGGGCGCCGAATATCGCGTGCGCCAGATGCAGGACGACTGGTCGAAGGCCACCGGCCTCCCCGTCGACATCCTCCACGACGACCGTTTCATCTGCTCGATCCCCGAATTCATGACCTGGGCGCAGGGCCGCAAGGAACATCGGATGGAGTTCTTCTACCGCGACATGCGGCGCAAGACCGGCCTCCTGATGGACCCGAACGGCAAGCCGACCGGCGGCGACTGGAACTACGACAAGGAAAACCGCCAGACCCCGCCGCGCGGGCTCAACTACCCCGCCCCGCTCCGCTTCGAACCGGACGAGATCACGCAGGACGTCCTGACCCTCGTCGCCGCCGAGTTCGCCGACCATTTCGGCGACCTGGAACCCTTCGCGCTCCCCGTCACCCGCGCCCACGCGAAGCAGGCGCTGAAGCACTTCATCGACACCGCGCTTCCCGATTTCGGGCGCTACCAGGACGCGATGATCGCGGGGCAGGACTATCTCTACCACAGCGTGCTGTCGCTCTGCCTGAACACCGGCCTGCTCGAACCGCTGGAGGTGTGCGAGGCCGCCGCCGCCGCCTACGACGCCGGCCTCGCGCCGCTGCCGGCGACGGAGGGCTTCATCCGCCAGATCGCCGGCTGGCGCGAATATATGCGCGGCATGTACTGGTGGGACATGCCGGAATTCGCGACGCGCAATGCGCTCGACGCCCACCGCCCGCTCCCCGACTTCTACTGGACCGGCGACACCGACATGCGCTGCCTTGCGCAAAGCATCGACCAGACGAAGCGCGAAGCCTACGCCCACCATATCCAGCGCCTCATGGTGCTCGGCAACTTCGCGATGCTCGCCGGCGTCGAGCCGGGCGAGATCAGCGACTGGTTCCTCGTCGTCTATTTCGACGCCTATGAATGGGTCGAGATGCCCAACGTCATCGGCATGAGCCAGTTCGCCGACGGCGGCATGATCGCGTCGAAGCCGTACGCGGGCGGCGGCGCCTATATCGACCGCATGTCCGATTATTGCGGCCGCTGCCGCTACGACGTGAAGCAGAAGACCGGCCCCGACGCCTGCCCGTTCAACGCGCTCTACTGGGATTTCCTCGCCCGCCACGAAGACAAGCTCAAGACCAACATGCGCCTGCGCACCGTCTACGCCAGCTGGAACCGCATGACCGATGAACGCCGCGCCGAATACCGCACCAGCGCCGCCACCTTCCTCCACACCCTCGAACCCGCCAGACCCGGCTACGCCAGGGACTGAGCCGCCGAAGACAACGAAAAATACAGCTTTCGCGGATACTTCGATCCGTCATAGCATCCTGACAAAGATGTTCGGGGGGACGAGGACGATGACGAAACGATTCTGGCAAGCGGCGATCGCGGCGGCATTGGCAGGCGCGCTCGCCACGCCGGCCACAGCTGCCTGGTTCGAGGCGCGCAGCGACCATTTCGTCATCTACGCCCCGGGCAGCGCGGACACCGCACGCGACTACGCCACCCGCCTCGAACGGTTCGACAAGGGGTTGCGCGTCATGCGCGGCTTGCCCGAACGGCCGTCCGATCGCGCCAATCCGCTACTCGTCTATGTGCTGCCCGATGCCGCCTCGATCGAACGGCTTTGCAGTAGCGGCGGCAATCGCAAGGAAAGCACCTGCCGCAACGTCGCCGGTTTTTATCAGCCGCGCGCCGGCGGCTCGGTCGCCTTCACGCCGCGGCGCTCGGGCAATGGCGGGCCGTTCGAAATCTCCGCACAGACCGTGCTGTTCCACGAATACACCCACCATTTCATGTATGCCAACTACACCGCCGCCTATCCCGGCTGGTTCACGGAGGGGTTCGCCGAATTCAACGGCACCGCGCGCAGCGAACGCGACGGCGGGCTCGGCTTCGGCGTCCCGGCCATGCACCGCGGCTACGGGCTGATGAACGGCGGCAAACCGCTGACGCTGGAAGAATTGCTGACCGCCGACAACCGCAAGCTGAACCAGGACGAGCGCGAGGCGCTCTATGGCCGCGGCTGGTTGCTCACCCATTATCTCACGTTCGAACGCAAGCGCGACGGGCAGCTCAGCACCTATCTGCGCGAACTGAACCGCGGCAAGCCCAGCCTCGAGGCCGCCAAGATCGCGTTCGGCGATCTGAAGATCCTCGATCGCGATGTCGAACGCTATCTCGTATCGCGCAAGATGCCCTATCTGCCGATCCCCAAGGACAAACTGCCGATCGGCGAGATCAGCGTGCGGCCATTGTCCCCCGGCGAAACCGCGATGATCCCGGTGCGGATGCGGTCCGAACGCGGCGTCAACGGCACTACCGCACCCGCGGTCGTGGCGCAGGCCCGCACACTCGCCGCACCCTACGCCGCCGATCCCGTTGTCCAGGCCTGGCTTGCCGAGGCGGAATATGACGCGCGGCAGGACGACCGGGCGGAGGCAGCTGCCGATCGCGCGCTCGCGGTCGATCCGAAATCGCGGGAGGCATTGCTCTACAAGGGCCGCGTCCACATGCGCCGCGCGGTCCAGGCCAAGGCGACCGACCAGGCCGTCTGGCGCGAGGCACGCAGCTGGTTCGTCAAGGCAAACCGCCTCGAACCCGACGACGCCGAACCGTTGATGCTGTTTTACGACAGCTTCCGCCCATCGGGCCAGCGCCCAACCGCCAACGCGATCGTCGGCTTGAACCAGGCCTTTGCGTTGGCCCCCCAGGACGCCGGCCTTCGCTTCCGCGTCGCGCGCGAATATGTCCGCGATGGCAAGCGCAAGGAGGCGAAACTCGTCCTGGCCCCGCTCGCCTATGATCCGCACCGCGGCGCCGACAGCCCCGCCGCCAAACTCATCGCCAGCATCGACTCCGCGGATGAAGCCGCCATCCGCACCGCCAGCGACGCGGCCGAAGCCGAAGACGACAACGATTCGGAATAAGACCGGCCCGCACGCGTCCCCCGCCCTCCGCGGCATGACGCGTGCGGCAGCGTCTGCCCCTGCAACCGAACCCCGCCCGCCACCAACCTTGCATCCGCGGGGGTCCGATGCTAACCGCCCCCCACCATGCAGAGGGACGCGATCGCGCCCCCTTTTTCGCATGGGCGAACAGCATCACGGGGCGGGAACGGGCGTGGAGACTTCCGGCGGTATTCAGGCAAGTCTTGGCGGGCGTTACGCCATGGCGCTGTTCGAACTCGCGCGCGACGAGCGGCAGATCGATGTCGTGTCGGCCTCGCTGTCCACGCTGAACCAGGCTGTTGCCGGCTCCGACGACTTCCGTCGGCTCGTCACCAGCCCGCTCGTCAACCGCACCGATGCCGCCCATGCCGTCGCCGCCGTGGCGCCGGAACTCGGCCTCGATCCGCTGACGACGAAGTTCCTCGGCGTGCTGGCGTCCAACCGTCGCCTGCGCGATCTGCCTGCCATCATGCGGGCCTACCGCATGCTCGCGGCCGACTATCGCGGCGAAACCACGGCGGAGGTCGTCTCGGCGCACCCGCTCGACGCGGACCAGCTCGAAGCGCTCAAGACCAAGCTGAAGGCGCAGACCGGCAAGGACGTCACCATCGAGGCGACGGTCGACAAATCCATTCTCGGCGGCCTCATCGTCAAACTCGGCTCGCGCCAGGTCGATGGGTCGATCCGCACCAAATTGAACATGCTCGCGCAGGCGATGAAAGGCTGAACATGGATATCCGCGCCGCAGAAATCTCGAAGGTCATCCGCGACCAGATCGCCAGCTTCGGCACCGAAGCTCAGGTGTCCGAAGTCGGCACCGTCCTGTCGGTGGGTGACGGCATCGCCCGCATCCACGGCCTCGACAATGTCCAGGCCGGCGAGATGATCGAATTCTCGAACGGCGTGCAGGGTATGGCGCTGAACCTCGAAGCCGACAATGTCGGCGCCGTGATCTTCGGCTCCGACGCCGAAATCGGCGAGGGCGACATCGTCCGCCGCACCGGCACCATCGTCGACGTCCCCGTCGGCAAGGGCCTGCTCGGCCGCGTGGTCGATGGCCTCGGCAACCCGATCGACGGTAAGGGCCCGATCGTCGCCGAAAAGCGCATGCGCGTCGAGGTGAAGGCCCCCGGCATCATCCCGCGCAAGTCGGTGCACGAACCCGTCCAGACCGGCCTCAAGGCGCTTGACGCGCTCGTCCCCGTCGGCCGCGGCCAGCGCGAACTGATCATCGGCGATCGCCAGACCGGCAAGACCGCCGTCGCGATCGACACGTTCATCAACCAGAAGCAGGGCCATCAGGGCGACGACGAGAGCAAGAAGCTCTATTGCATCTACGTCGCCGTGGGCCAGAAGCGCTCCACCGTGGCGCAGATCGTCCGCGCGCTGGAGGAGAATGGCGCGATGGAATATTCCATCGTCGTCGCCGCCACCGCTTCCGAGCCGGCCCCGCTGCAGTTCCTCGCACCCTATACCGGCTGCGCGATGGGCGAATATTTCCGCGATAACGGCATGCACGCCGTCATCGTTTATGACGATCTGTCGAAGCAGGCCGTCGCCTACCGCCAGATGTCGCTGCTGCTGCGCCGTCCGCCGGGCCGCGAAGCCTATCCGGGCGACGTGTTCTACCTGCACAGCCGCCTGCTCGAGCGTGCGGCCAAGATGAACGACGACAACGGCAACGGTTCGCTGACGGCGCTGCCGATCATCGAGACGCAGGCCGGCGACGTGTCCGCCTATATCCCGACCAACGTGATCTCGATCACCGACGGCCAGATCTTCCTGGAAACCGAGCTGTTCTACCAGGGCGTCCGCCCGGCGATCAACGTCGGTCTTTCGGTCAGCCGCGTCGGTTCCGCCGCGCAGACCAAGGCGATGAAGAAGGTCGCCGGCTCGATCAAGCTGGAGCTGGCGCAGTACCGCGAAATGGCCGCCTTCGCGCAGTTCGGCTCCGATCTCGACGCCTCGACGCAGCGCCTGCTGAACCGCGGCGCGCGCCTGACGGAACTGCTCAAGCAGGGCCAGTATCAGCCGCTGCCGTTCGAGGAACAGGTCGTGTCGATCTTCGCCGGCGTGAACGGTTTCCTCGATACCGTCCCCGTCGCCGACGTGACGCGTTACGAGGCTGCGCTGCTGACCCATATCCGGTCGCACGACACCGCGATCCTGACGACGATCCGCGACAGCAAGGACCTCTCGAAAGAGACGACCGAAGCGCTCAAGGAAGCCATCGGCCACTTCGCCAAGACGTTCGCGTAAACACGATATAGCCCTCCCCCCGCCGGGGGAGGCTATGGTGGGGGGCGTCACTGGACGCACCCTCTTCGACAGGGAAGACACAGCCTAGGATGGCCAGCCTCAAGAGCCTCAAGGTCCGCATCACCTCGGTGAAGTCGACTCAGAAGATCACCAAGGCCATGAAGATGGTGGCCGCCGCAAAGCTGCGCCGGGCGCAGATGGCGGCCGAGGCCGGCCGTCCCTACGCCGAACGGCTGACCGCCGTGATGGCGAGCCTGGCCGGCAAGGTCCAGGTCGGCCCGAACAGCCCCAAGCTGCTCGCCGGCACCGGATCCGACCAGCGCCACCTGATCGTCGTCGCCACGTCCGAGCGTGGCCTCGCGGGTGCGTTCAACAGCAACATCGTCCGCGCCGCGCGCAAGAAGGCCGACGCGCTGATCGCCGATGGCAAGGACGTGAAGTTCTACCTGATCGGCAAGAAGGGCCGCGCGGTCCTAAACCGGCTGTTCCCCGGCCGCATCGTCCATCAGGTCGATCAGACGCACATCAAGAACGTCGCCTTTACCGACGCGCTCGAGGTCGCCCGCGACCTGATCGCCCGGTTCGAAGCTGGCGAATATGACGTCGCCGAACTGTTCTACGCGCGCTTCCAGTCCGCACTGGTCCAGGTGCCGACCGAACAGCAGATCATCCCCGTCTCGATCCCCAAGGTCGAAGGCACGGTCGAGCCGGTCGCCGCCGCGACCGAGTACGAGCCCGACGAGGAGACGATCCTGGCCGAACTGCTGCCGCGCAACGTCGCGATCCAGCTGTTCCGCGCGATGCTGGAAAATGCCGCATCCGAACAGGGCAGCCGCATGAACGCGATGGACAACGCCACCCGCAACGCGGGCGACATGATCAACCGCCTCACCATCCAGTACAACCGCAGCCGCCAGGCCGCGATCACCACCGAACTCATCGAAATCATCGCGGGCGCGGAAGCGCTCTAAACACTATACATCTGCCGTATCGCACCTCCGCCCCGGCGGGGGACCGCCGCGACGGTAGACTTTTGGAAGGCAAGGGACGAACCCGATGGCAACCGCACCAGCACTCACCACGCCCACACTGGCGACCAACAATGTCGGCCGCGTGTCGCAGATCATCGGCGCCGTCGTCGACGTGACGTTCGAGGACAAGCTCCCCGCGATCCTCTCCGCGCTGGAGACGACGAACCAGGGCAACCGCCTCGTGCTCGAAGTCGCCCAGCATCTCGGCGAGAACACCGTCCGCACGATCGCGATGGACTCGACCGAGGGCCTGACCCGCGGCCAGCCCGTGACCGACACCGGCACGCAGATCCTCGTCCCCGTCGGCCCCGCCACGCTCGGCCGCATCCTGAACGTCGTCGGCGATCCGATCGACGAGCGCGGTCCGGTCAATGCCGCAACCCGCATGCCGATCCACGCCAAGGCCCCGGAATTCATTGATCAGTCGACCGAGTCCGCGATCCTCGTCACCGGCATCAAGGTCATCGATCTGCTTGCGCCCTATGCAAAGGGCGGCAAGATCGGCCTGTTCGGCGGCGCCGGCGTCGGCAAGACCGTGCTGATCCAGGAGCTGATCAACAACATCGCAAAGGGCCATGGCGGCACCTCGGTGTTCGCCGGCGTGGGTGAGCGCACCCGCGAGGGCAACGATCTCTACCACGAATTCCTCGACGCGGGCGTCATCGCCAAGGATGCCGACGGCAATCCGCAGTCGGAAGGCTCCAAGGTCGCGCTCGTGTTCGGCCAGATGAACGAGCCGCCGGGCGCCCGTGCCCGCGTCGCGCTGTCGGGTCTGACGAACGCGGAATATTTCCGCGACGTCGAGGGCCAGGACGTGCTGTTCTTCGTCGACAACATCTTCCGCTTCACGCAGGCCGGGTCCGAAGTGTCCGCACTGCTCGGCCGCATCCCGTCGGCCGTGGGCTACCAGCCGACGCTGTCGACCGACATGGGCCAGCTGCAGGAGCGCATCACCTCGACCAACAAGGGGTCGATCACCTCGGTGCAGGCGATCTACGTCCCCGCCGACGATCTCACCGATCCCGCGCCCGCCACGTCGTTCGCGCATCTCGATGCGACGACCAACCTCAACCGGGCGATCTCGGAACTCGGCATCTACCCCGCGGTCGATCCGCTCGACTCGACGTCGCGCATGCTGTCGCCCCGCATCGTCGGTCAGGAGCATTACGACACGGCCCGCGCCGTCCAGTCGCTGCTCCAGCGCTACAAGTCGCTCCAGGACATCATCGCCATCCTCGGCATGGACGAGCTGTCCGAAGAGGATAAGCTGACCGTCCAGCGCGCCCGCAAGATCCAGCGCTTCCTCTCCCAGCCGTTCCACGTCGCCGAGGTCTTCACCGGCATCAGCGGCAAGTTCGTCCAGGTCGAAGACACGGTCCGCAGCTTCAAGGCGATCGTCGCCGGCGAATATGACCACCTGCCGGAAGCGGCCTTCTACATGGTCGGCGGCATCGAAGAAGCCGTCGCCAAGGCCGAAAAGATGGCCCAGGAAGCCTGATCAAGGCTTAGCAAGAAAGCCCCCTCCCGTTCAGGGGAGGGGGTTTGGGGGCGGGGGCGACAGCTCCGCAAGAACACCAACGGTGGCTGGGCCGTGCGATCCCGCCCCGATCCGTAGGAAAACCCGATGCCCAACCTCCACTTCGAACTCGTCACCCCGGAAAAGCTGCTCCGTTCGGAGGACGTCCACATGGTCGTCGTCCCCGGCATCGAAGGCGACTTCGCGGTCCTCGAGGGCCACGCACCGTTCATGACCGTCATCCGCCCCGGCGAGATCGCGATCTACAGCTCGGCTACGACGGTCACCGGCCGCATTGCCATCGAAGGCGGCTTCGCCGAAGTGAACGACAAGGGCCTCACGATCCTGGCCGAGGCGGCGACCGAGGTCGCATAACGGCTTCCAAGCCAGCGACTCCCGGCGTAACCCTACCTCACCCTAACCCGTCCATCCCGAGCGAAGTCGAGGGCCCCGTCGAGCGCAGCCAAGACGGCCAACAGAAACCCTCCGCTACGCCCCGGGGAAGCGTGCCTCGACTGCGCTCGGCATAGACGGTTCTTGAGCGGTTCTCCCGGGCCACGGTTATGCTGGGCCGACCCCACTCCCAACCCCGTTCGGTTCGAGCCTGTCGAGAACGCCGCGTAGTTCCCGACAAGCCCGAACCAAACGGAGGTGAGGCGCAGGAGGCCCTCAAACCCCCCGCCCCATCACCAGATCATCATAGACCTGCTCCCCGACCGTAAACGTCCGCCCCCCGATCGGGGCGAACCCCATCCGCCCGTAAAACCCGATCGCCCGCGCATTGCCGCCGTGTACGCCCAGCGTCACCCGCGCCGCCCCCATATCGCGGGCGCCGTCGAGCACCGCCGCCATCAGCGCAGCCCCCGATCCCCGCCCCTGCGCGATCCCCATCAGGTAGATCCGCCGCAACTCCACATCGCCGTCGAGAACACAGTCCGCCGGCAAGGCCGGCGCCGTCAGCACCGCATAGCCCATCACCGCCCCCAGCGGCGCCGTCGCCGCGAACACCCGCGACCCCGCATCCGCTAGCCAGGCGGCATACACCCCCGCCGCATGCCGTGCGGCCACATGCGCCTGCAGGTCCGCCGCCGGGATCATCCAAGCATAGCTTTCCAGGAACGTCGCGCCCCCGACCAGCGCCAGCGCATCCGCATCGCCCGCCCCCGCGGCCCGTATCGTCACGTCCATCCTCATCCTTTCGCCTGCACGGTTAGCGAATTGTAAAACCTCGCCCGCTAACCCTGCCGCCATAGCAGGCACGGCGTGTATGTCCGTGCTCGACGAGGACGATCGGCATGAGTGCATTCGGACGGCGCAGCGGATCGGGCGGCGCAGGCTCACGCCCCGCCTTCGGGGTGGCGCGTCCCATGCAATCCGTCGGCACGCCGATCGACGCCGGCACGCAATTCCCCTCGCTCGACACGCTCCCCGGCGCGGAGCCCGGCAGCGAGATCCCGCTGTCCGACGCGATGACCCGCCTCGCCGATCGTCAGGCGGCGTCGGGCGAGGCCGGGAGCAACAAGCCCGAGGGGTTTGAGGCGTCGGTCCACAAGATCAAGGAACAGGTCCTCCCCCGCCTGCTCGAACGCGTCGACCCGGAGGCCGCCGCGACGCTGACCAAGGACGAGCTTGCCGAAGAATTCCGCCCGATCATCGGCGAGGTGCTGGCCGATCTCAAGATCACGCTCAACCGCCGCGAACAGTTCGCGCTGGAGAAAGTGCTCGTCGACGAACTGCTCGGCCTCGGGCCGCTCGAGGAACTGCTCGCTGATCCGCTTATCACCGACATCATGGTGAACGGCCCGAACCAGGTCTATATCGAAAAGAAGGGCCGGCTCACCATCGCCCCCGTCGTGTTCCGCGACGAGGAACATCTGTTCCAGATCGCGCAGCGCATCGTGTCGAAGGTCGGCCGCCGCGTCGACCAGACCACGCCGCTCGCCGACGCCCGCCTCGCCGACGGCTCGCGCGTCAACGTCATCGTGCCGCCGCTGTCGCTCCGCGGCACCGCCATCTCGATCCGTAAATTCTCCGCCAAGCCGATCACGCTCGACATGATGGCCAGCGGCGGATCGATGTCGACCAAGATGGCCACCGCGCTCAAGATCGCGGGCGCATCGCGGTTCAACATCATCATCTCGGGCGGCACCGGCTCGGGCAAGACGACGATGCTGAACGCGCTGTCCAAGATGATCGACCCCGGCGAACGCGTCATCACGATCGAGGACGCCGCCGAACTCCGGCTGCAGCAGCCGCACTGGCTCCCGCTCGAAACCCGCCCGCCGAACCTGGAGGGCAAGGGCGCGATCACGATCCGCGACCTCGTCGTCAACGCGCTCCGCATGCGGCCCGACCGCATCATCCTGGGCGAAATCCGCGGGCCGGAATGTTTCGACATGCTGGCCGCCATGAACACCGGCCATGACGGCTCGATGTGCACGCTCCACAGCAACAGCCCGCGCGAGGCGCTCGCCCGCATGGAGAACATGGTGCTGATGTCCGACATCAAGGTGCCCAAGGAAGCGATCAGCCGCCAGATCGCCGATTCGGTCGACCTCATCATCCAGGTGAAGCGCCTCCGCGACGGCTCGCGCCGCATCACCAACATCACCGAGGTCATCGGCATGGAAGGCCCGGTCATCGTCACGCAGGAACTGTTCAAGTTCGAATTCATGGACGAAGGCAGCGACGGCATGATCCAGGGCGAATACCGCGCCATGGGCCTCCGCCCCTACACGCTCGACAAGGCCCGCCAGTTCGGCTTCGACCAGCCATATCTCGAGAGTTGCCTGTAAAGTACCGGCTCTTCAGCCGTCGCCCCGGACTTGATCCGGGGCCCCGCTAACCTTCACGCGCGGCGCCGAGAAGCGGGATCCCGGATCAAGTCCGGGATGACGACCAGTTCCACCTACCCCCTCAACCCCACCCCCAGACACATCGCCGCCACGAACAGCGCAGCCACCGTCACACCGCTCCACGGCATCCAGCCGACCCCCGCGACATGCCGCCGCCGCTGCCGCACCCGTTCCATCACGCCCGCCGCCACCGCGACCAGTACGGCCGCCCCCGCCGCCCATAGAAGCAAGTCTTGCAACCCCGTCTCCCCGCCGCAATAGTCGCGCCCTAAGAAGAACTAGAACCGGAGAGCCGTCTTGCGCCACCATTTCCTCTGCCTCGCCGCCGCCACCGCGCTCGTCGCCCCCGCGGCGCTCCCGGCGCAGGCGCCCTCCGCCGCGATCAAGGCCGCCGTCGCCGCCCCCACCCGAAGCCCCGCCAACCTCGCGCGCGACCGCTACCGCCACCCGGCGCAGACGCTCGCCTTCTTCGGCGTGAAACCGACCGACACGATCGTCGAATTCTCACCCGCCGGTGGCTGGTACACCGAAATCCTGGGGCCCCTCGTCAACGGCAAGGGTCGCTACATCGCGCTCGTCGGCTCCGCCAAGGGCGCCGACTCCGCCACCAAGATGCTCACCGCCAAACGCGCTGCGGTCGGCCCGGCCGCCACGGTGGCGACGATGGACGCCGCCGCCGGCACCTCCACCGTCCCCGCCAACAGCGCCGACGTCGTGCTCACCTTCCGCAACATCCACAACCTGACGATGGGCGGCGGGGCCAACGCCGCGGGTGCGTTCAAGGCCTGGTTCGCCATGCTCAAGCCCGGCGGCACGCTCGGCATCGTCGAACATCGCCTGCCCGCCGCCCGCCCCGCCACCGACGAGAAGACCAGCGGCTACCTGAAGCGCACCACCGTCGTGGCCCTCGCCCAGGCCGCCGGCTTCCGCCTGGCCGGCGAAAGCGAGGTCAACGCGAACCCGAAGGACAAGGCCGACTATCCAAAGGGCGTCTGGACCCTGCCACCCAACTATGCCGAGGGTGACACCGACCGCGCGAAATATGCCGCGATCGCTGAAAGCGACCGCATGACGCTCAAATTCGTCAAGCCCCGCCGCTGATCCGCGCCGCCCGTCGCCGGCCCGGACGCCCCACGCTTCCGGGCGCGTCCGGGCCGGCGACAGGCTTGCTCCCCTCGCGCCGGACCGCTATCGCCCGGCCTTTCCCCTCCCCGATCAGGAACATGACATGGCCGAGAACGAAGGCATGACCGACGCCGACACCCCAATGTTCGCCGGGGACGACACCGCGCCGCAGGTCGGCGTGATCGCGCAATATGTGAAGGACTTCTCGTTCGAGAACCCGAACGCGCCGATGATCTACCAGCAGCAGGCCCAGCCGCGGATCGACGTACAGTTCAACATCGGCTCCAACACCGTCGGCGAAGACATCTACGAGGTCATCCTCAAGATCGAGGCCAAGGCATCGGTCGAGGACCAGACCGCGTTCGCGATCGAGCTGAGCTATGCCGGCCTGTTCGGCATCCGCAACGTCCCCGACGACCAGATGCAGCCCTTCCTGCTCGCCGAGGCCCCGCGCCTCCTCTTCCCCTTCGCGCGCCGCATCGTCGCCGACGCCACCCGCGACGGCAACTTCCCCCCGCTGATGCTCGAGCCGATCGACTTCGCGGCGCTCTACCTCTCGCAGCAGCAGGGCGCCACCGACGGCCAGGGCCAGCCCATCGGCCACGCCTGAGGGTTTGCGGGCGCCTAACGCGCTGCCCGCGAACCAAAGCAAGCCCCCTCTCCTTCAGGGGAGGGGGTTGGGGGTGGGGGTGGGGGCAACAGCCCCGCACCCTTGACGTCACGACGATGACGAGGTCAGCCCCACCCCAACCCAGTGTCAGGTCGGTCAGGCCCCCGGCCTGACCTGAACCGCAAAGCGGTTCACCTGACACTCCTGAAGGGGAGGTGCTAAGGAGAAGAAGCCCGTCATCCCGGACCTGATCCGGGATCCCGCTTCTCCCCCGCCCCGGTGTCATCGCACATGAGCCACGCGCGGCCCTGCGAACCGGTTGACCGAGCGCGGCAACCAATCGAGACACGCTGCCGACCACCTCGCAGCGCGACACACCGCCCCACCGCCCGGAAATGAGGAACCCCGCATGAGCCTCGTCCGCAACACCGCGACCATCGGCGGCTTCACGCTGATCAGCCGGATCCTCGGCCTCGTGCGCGATGTGCTGATGGCAAGGTTCGTCGGTGCGGGCTTCGCGTCGGATGCGTTCCTCGTCGCGTGGCGGCTCCCCAACCTGTTCCGCGCGCTGTTTGCGGAGGGCGCGTTCGCCTCCGCCTTCGTCCCCATGTTCAACCGCACCATCGCGGAAGCAGAACGGGGTGCAGAGGGCGAAACGAACGGCCAGGACGGCCTTCCCGCCGGCCGCCGCTTTGCCGAGGACGTGCTGTCCGTCCTGTTCCCGTTCCTCGCGGTGTTCACCACGCTCGTCATGCTCGTCCCCGGCCCCGTCGTCTGGGCGATCACCTTCGGGTTTCGCGAAAGCGGCGGCGCGGAGAAGCTCGCGCTCGCCACCGAGCTCACGCGCATCACCTTTCCCTACCTCATGCTCATCTCGCTCGTGTCGCTGCTCGGCGGCATCCTCAATTCGCTCGGCCGCTTCTGGGTCAATGCCGCCGCGCCCGTCCTGCTCAACCTCTGCATGATCGCCGGGCTCATCTTCTTCCGCGGCGCGACCGGCATCGACACCGCACGGACGCAGGCGATCGCCGTCAACGTCTCCGGCGTGGCACAACTCGCCTGGCTCATCTGGTCCTGCCGCCGCGCCGGCATCGTGCTCCGCCTCAAGCGTCCGCAGCTCACCCCCCAGGTCCGCAAGCTCCTCGTCATCATCTGGCCCGCCGCGATCGGCGCCGGCGCGGTCCAGTTCAACCTCATGATCTCGACGATGCTTGCCTCCGGCTTCCTCGGCGAAGGCGCGGTCTCCTACCTTTACTACGCCGACCGCCTGAACCAGCTCCCGCTCGGCCTGATCGGCATCGGCGTCGGCACCGCCATCCTCCCCGCGCTCTCGCGCCAGATCGGCTCGGGCAACGACGGCGCCGCCGTCCACACCCAGAACCGCGCGATTGAGCTCTCGCTGCTCCTGACGCTCCCCGCCACCGTCGCGCTCATGCTGTCCGCCACCCCGCTCGTCCGCGGCCTGTTCCAGGGGCTGCGCTTCACCGCGGAGGCGACCGAAGGCTGCGCGGCCGCGCTCACCGCCTTCTCGTTCGGCCTGCCCGCCTACATCCTCATCAAGGTCCTCACCCCCGGCTTCTACGCCCGGTCGGACACGCGCACCCCCGTGCGGATCGCGATGATCGCGATGGTCGCCAACCTCGCGCTCAACCTCGGCTTCGTGTTCCTGACGCCGCTCGGCTATGTCGGCTTGGCCTTCTCGACCGCCGCCGCCGCGTGGCTGAACGTCGCGATGCTCTACATCACGCTCCGCCGCCGCAATCACTTCGCGGTCGACGCGCAGCTCGCCCGTCGCACCGTGCGCCTCGGCGCCGCCAGCGTCGCGATGGGCGCCGTCCTGCTCCTCCTCAACCCGCTGATCGACCCCTACACCGCCGGCCCCATCCCAATCCGCGCCGCCGCCCTCACTGCCCTCATCGCCGCCGGCACGCTCACCTACGCCGCCGCCGCCTTCCTCTTCCGCGCTTTCTCGCTCGCGGAGCTGAAGGGATTGCGGAAACGGGGTTGATCGCGCCATTCCACCGGTCGAGCCGAGCGCGAACGTCTGGACTTCGCCATCGCAAGTCGCCGGAAATAAGCAAGCGGGCTCGCCAATTCCCTAGCAGGACACGATAAGAATAACGTCACAAAACTATGTCAGCTATCGTCATATTCGATGGGCCACGCCACATAGGAAATCGTCATGATCATTTTGACTGCTTTGGCCCTTGCTGCGACAAGCGTCCCGCAGGACATGGTGCCGAAGTCTCCCGCAGAGGCCATCGCGATCGCCAACGCGCATCCGGAACGCGGCACGACCGGCGTATTCGCCATGAACGTCGCCGCGGCGGAACGTCGACCCAACGCCCTCTATCTCAACTCGACCTCGGACTATCGGTCGCCCGATAACGTGACATTCCACCTGACGCCCGCCGCTGCCAAAAGCCTGGAGAAGCGCCTTGGTGCCAAACCGGAAACGATGCTGATCGGAAAGCGCGTCACGGTTCGCGGCCAGATCCGGAACGTCCCGATCGCGAACACCGTCAGCGGCCGTCCGCACAGCATGAACCGCTACCAGCACTCGGTCCTGGTGCGCGAGGCAAGCCAGGTCACCGTCCAGTAGGTCAGTTGCGGAGTGCGGTGGGGTAACACCGCCCGCACGCCGATCTTCGATCGATTGCTATCGAACCCGCGGCTGATCCGCCGGTCCACCACAGATGCGTCGGGACATGGCGCACCTCGACGCACCAGGGCAGCCATCCGATCGACAGGGCGGTTCTAGACGCTGCCCCCCCCCCCCCCGCTCTCGGCGCCGCCAGTGTCGCGATGGGCGCTGCGCTGCTCCTCCTCAACCCGTTGATCGATCCCTATACTGTCGGCCCCATCCCGATCCGCGCCGCCGCCCTTACCGTCCTTATCGCCGCCGGCACGCTCACCTACGCCGCCGCCGCCTTCCTCTTCCGCGCCTTCTCGCTCGCGGAGCTGAAGCGATTGCGAAAGTAGCTGCTGCCATGAATTGGCAGGACTTGGTACCAGATCCTAAGGCGCGGGCTTTCCCTCGCTCGCGGGTGGCGGGGTGTCGGAGAGATCGAGCACGGTCATGTCCGCCGCCCCCCAGCGCCGCCGAATGCGGCTGTTGATCGGCACTCGGTAGGTTCCGCGATAGGTGTAGCGCTCCAGACGATTGGCATTCGCTCCAGCCGTGTCTGTGCTGCTCGCGGCATAGCGGCGGGCGGCAATCTTGGCGACGATATCGCGCGTCAGGGATGTTGGCAGCGTGCCTCGCAACACGGCAATCTGGTCCGTCTTGCCATCTGGCCTGACCCGAAAACCAACATCGACCCACTCAATACCCGAGGGAATGTCGTCGCCGGGCGTTCGGGTCAGGAACCGCCGTGCCGTTTCCTTTGCGTGATCCGCTGCCGACTCGGACAGGGCGGGCGCCTGGACGAGCACCGGTTCTCCGTCTGCCGCCGGCGCGATGCCGTTCACCAGGCTATCGACGTTGCCACCATTCCCGCGTTTCATGCCAAGCCTTGCGCGGGCGACTTGCACGCCGGTTCGGATGGCGGGCTCATTCGCCTGCGGATCCTGCTCGACCGCGGCTAGCAACGTCTCGGCCTGTTCCATGCGGCCTGTCGCTGTCATCAACGACACGCGCCGCAGCGATGCCGCCAGTGCCGCGACACCCTGCCCCTGTTCCCGGGCCTCCTTCTCGGCTGCGGCGTAGCTGGTCTCCGCCGAGCGGGCACGCTTCAGCTTGACCCACATGTCACCTACCTGGATGGTCGCGTAGACGACGGAGGGATCGGTCCGCGGAAGGTTGCGACGGAGCACCCCCACCTGGCGTGATGTCGCACGCTGGAACTGCTCGGTGTCTCCCTCGTGAAACGCAACGGTTCCGTAGGCATTGTACAGCGCTGCCAGCGATCGGGGGAACGTCTTCTCGAACTTCCGGTTTCGCGCGACCGACTTTGCCAGCATCTCCTTGGCCAATACATACTTGCCCTCACGTAATCGCTGCTCTGCAACCGCGATCATCACCTGGGCATCCTGGACCGGCGTACATTGGCGATTCAGGCACTTGGCATAAGTCTCGTTCAAAAGCTTGGCGGTAACCAAGATATCGGCCTGTGGCTCCACACCTGTCGTCAAACCCGGGACCAGTTGCAAGATCAACAATGCGATCATCGGTCTCTCCCTGCCGACAACTGTATCGGGAATCCGGTTCAACACCAACATCTTCGGCCGCTGGGCCGATTATACTTCGACGCGGGCATTTTGTGAAAGCCCATTTCAACACTGTTGCGCACAGATGCCGACAGGGGACAGATCACGTCTGACGAACGGATGCCCCGAAGGACCAGAATTCTGCATTCGAACGTCGCTATCTAGTCGCTATCTAGAGGTCAGCCACCATTTGCGACGTGACCGGAGTCGCAGCCGAGCGTCCCCCGCCCCCCAACCCCACGCTTGACGCCGCCCCCGCCCTCGGCGAAGGCCCGCCGCATGGCCATGCGTATCGTCTCGGGCATCCAGCCCACCGGAAACCTCCACCTCGGCAACTATCTGGGGGCGATCCGCAACTGGGTGCGGATGCAGGACGAGATGCCGGCGGACGGCGAATGCCTGTTCTTCCTGGCCGATCTCCACGCGATCACCGTGCACAACGATCCGGCCATGCTCGCCGCCAACATCCGCGAGATGGCCGCCACGATCATCGCCTGCGGCATCGACCCCGCGCGCGCGATCCTGTTCCGCCAGCGCCATGTCCCCGCCCATGCCGAGCTGTCCTGGCTGCTCAACGGCACCGCGCGGATCGGCTGGCTGAACCGCATGACGCAGTTCAAGGAAAAGTCCGGCAAGAACCGCGAGGGCGCCTCGGTCGGGCTGTTCGCCTACCCCGTGCTCCAGGCCGCCGATGTCCTGCTGTACCAGGCGACGCACGTCCCCGTCGGCGACGACCAGAAACAGCATCTCGAACTGGCGCGCGACATCGCGACGAAGTTCAACGCCGACACCGGCACCGACCTGTTCACGCTGCCCGACCCGATCATCCCGCCCGCCGCCGCGCGCATCATGTCGTTGCGCGACGGGACCGCAAAGATGTCGAAGTCCGACCCGTCCGACGCCAGCCGCATCGCGCTGACCGACGATGCCGACACGATCGCCGCAAAGATCCGCAAGGCAAAGTCCGACGCCGACGCGCTCCCCGCGACCGCCGCCGAACTCGCCGACCGGCCCGAGGCGCGCAACCTCGTCGGCATCTACGCCGCGCTCGCCGGCGTCACCCCCGACCAGGTCCTTGCTACCCACGCCGGCCAGGGCTTCGGCAGCTTCAAGCCCGCGCTCGCCGATCTCGCCGTCGAAACGCTGTCGCCGATCCGCGACCGCCTGCTCACCTTCCGCGCCGACCCCGCCGAACTCGACCGCCTCCTCGCCGACGGCGCAGCCCGCGCCCGCACGCTGGCCGCCCCGACCCTAGCCGCCGCGTACAGCGCACTGGGCCTTTAAAAAGCAACGAAACCGTCCATCCCGAACGAAGTCGAGGGACCCCGTCGCGCGCAGCCGAGACGGCCAACCGCTGCTCCAACCTGCCAGGCGTGTCGCGGCCCTCATCGCGGCCGATCTGCAGGCAAAGTTGATTCGTCCGCTGGGAAACGCGAAACGACCCCCCATATCGTTGAAAGTAGATGCAAACCCCGGCCCAGCGCCGGGTTTGCGCCCCGAACCGCGTCCCCCACGGGCGCACATCAAGCCTAGGCAACGAATCCGCGGATCGGATCGTTCAATCCCCGTTCAGGCAAAACGCCCTATATTGCGGGCCAACTGCCTAGAAGTCCGCCCGCCAGAAGGTCACACCCATGTCGCTTCGCCGCACCGTCCTTACCCTCGCCGCCCCGCTCTCGCTGCTCGCGCTCAGTGCCTGCGCCACGCCGTTCGCGGCGGACGTCTCGCGCTACCAGCGGATGCCCGCCCCGGCCGGGCAGAGCTTCTACGTCCAGGCGCTCGACCCCAACAAGCGCGGCGGTCTCGAATTCGCGCAATATGCCGGCTACGTGACGCAGGAACTCGGCCGGCAGGGGTATCGCCCGGCCGCCAGCCCGGCGGCTGCGACGCTCGTCGTCTCGCTCGACTACGGCGTCGACAACGGCAATGAGAAGGTCGTGTCCACCCCCGGTTTCGGCGGTGGCTTCGGCGGTGGCGGGTTCGGTTATGGCGGCCTCGGCTATGGCGGCTTCGGCCGGTTCGGCTACGGCCGCTACGGCTTTGGTTCGCCTTTCTTCTATGGCTATGGCGATCCGTTCTTCGGCGGCGGCTTCAACAACGTCCAGAGCTACACCTACTTCACCAGCTTCCTCGACATGCAGATCAGCCGCACCGCCGATGGAGAGCGTCTGTTCGAGGGCAAGGCCCGCGCCCGTTCGCGCACTGACAGCCTGCCCGCGATCGTCCCGAACCTTGTCGAAGCGATGTTCACCGCCTTCCCCGGCCGCTCGGGCGAGGAAGTCCGCATCACCATCCCCGAGGACAACCGCCCGGCCACCATCCGCGACCGCAACCGCAACCGCCGCTAAGGCCCAAGCGCAGCGCGACAGACAAAGCCCCGACCGCAAGGCCGGGGCTTTTCTGTATGCGCGCGAAAGCGGCGGGACCAGAACGGCTGTCATCCCGGCGAAGGCCGTGATCGACTTTCGCTAAAGAACGATCCGCAACAACGCCCCAAATCCCAGCCTTGCCCTGGCATGGCCGCCTCGACACGGGCCCGGTCACCGGCCATGACGGCAAGGGGCAATCAAGGGGGACTAATCGATGCAAACGGCGATATTGGCGATGCTCGCGGCGCTCCCGTCACCCGTCAATCTCTCGGTCGCTGTCGCGCAGCCCATCGATCCCGCCGCCTGGGTACAGACCGCCGACTATCCCCCGATCGCCGTCCAGCAGGCGCAGGAAGGCGCCGCGCTGGTACGGCTGCACATCACCGGGGAAGGCCGCGTCGACGACTGCGCGGTCGTTGAATCGAGCGGATCGCCGCTGCTCGATCTCACCACCTGCACGCTGGTCCGCCACCGTGCACGGTATCGCCCCGCGGCCGATAGCAAGGGCCGCCCGGTCGCAACCACCGACAGGCGCCGCATCGCGTGGAAGCTGCCGCAGGACGGGACGCCCGGCGCCGACTGGGTGCCGCGCGCGATGTCGGTTGCGGTGAAGATCGACGTCGACATGGACGACAAGGGTGCCGTCGCCGCCTGCCGATCCACCAAGACTAAGTCGAATGCTGCCGAACTCGTCGCCATCCTCGACGAGATGGGAAAGAACCTCTGCGCTGAGATCGGCGGCAACGAAGACGGCAATCCGATGCGGGACACTCGAGGCAAGGCCGTGCCGTCACGCCTCACCTTTGTCATCAGCGCGGACCTGCGTCAGCGTTGAACGACCGCTCGTGGCTTGATCGGATCATCCCGCCTGGCCCGCTGACACCTGACACATCCGGTCAACCATCGTTCTCCGTCGCCCACCCGTCCAGTCCGAGCGCCGTCAAGCAGAGCCAAGGCGCCCACATCATATCGAAACCGATCGGAACGCAGTCCGCAGCGGTCCAGGACCCAGATCGGTCCACTCTCGACGCCGGCCAATCCCGACGCCGGCCCCCCGGTCTCAGCCCTCCAGCTGCCGGATCAGCAGCCGCACGTCGGCATCAAGTTCCGCATCCTGCGCGCGCAGCTTCTCGATCTGCTTGACCGCGTGGATCACCGTCGTGTGATCGCGCCCGCCGAACCGCCGGCCGATCTCGGGCAGCGAGCGCGGCGTCAGCTGCTTCGACAGGTACATCGCCACCTGCCGCGGCCGCGCCACTTCACGCGCGCGCCGCGCACTCGACATCTCGGTCTGACGGATGCGGTAATGGTCCGACACGCGACGCTGGATCTCCTCGATGGTGATCCGCCGCTGGTTGGCGCGCAGCAGGTCGGCCAGCGTCTCCTGCGCGAAATCCATGTCGATCGTCCGGCCGAGCAATGTCGCATAGGCGACCACGCGGTTCAGCGCGCCTTCCAGCTCGCGGACGTTCGCGCTGATCCGCTTGGCCAGGAACATCGCGACGTCGGCCGGCACGGTGGCACCGGTCATGCCCTCCAGCTTCTTGTCGATGATGTTCAGCCGCAGCTCGAAATCGGCCGGGTTCACGTCGGCGACCAGGCCCCAGCCCAGCCGCGACAGGATCCGGCTCTCGATCCCTTCCAGGTCCTGCGGGCTACGATCCGCGGTGATGATCAACCGGCGCCCGGCCGAGATGATCTCGTTCATCGTGTGGAAGAATTCTTCCTGCGTCGAATCCTTGCCGGCGATGAACTGCACGTCGTCGATCATCAGCAGGTCGGCCGACCGCAGCCGCGCCTTGAACGTCAGCGTGTCCTTCGCGCGCATCGCGGACACGAATTCGAACATGAACTTTTCGGCGGACATGTAGATCACGCGCGCGTCCGGATGCCGCGCCAGATAATCCTGGCCGATCGCGTGCATCAGGTGGGTCTTGCCCAGCCCCGTGCCGCCATGCAGGAACAGCGGGTTGAACGTCACCGGCCCACCCAGCGCCAGCGTCCGCGCCGCGTTGTACGCCACCTCGTTGGCCTTCCCGACCACGAAGCTGTCGAACGTGTAGCGCGCCTCCAGCGGCGTCCCGATCATCGCCAGCGGGGCTGCCGCTTCGACAACCGCAACGGGTACCGTCGGCTCGATCGCGGACGGGGTGTCCGCGCCGAAGCTCGCCAGCCGGACTGATTCGCTGCGCGCCGCGACGCGCACTTCGGTCACGTGCGGCAGGACCGCGCGCCAGCTCGCGCGCAGCTGGTCGGCGAAATGCGTCGCGACCCAGCTCGCCATGAAATCGGATGGTGCGGCCAGCGTCACAACGCCGCTGTCGTCGTCGAACCCGTCCAGCCCCAGCGGCTTCAGCCAGCCGTCGAACGTGCGCGCACCCAACGACCGGCGAAGCATATCGCGGACGGCGATCCATGCGGCCTCGACCGGGGACATCCCGGCGGCAACATCGTCGATCGCCTCCATTGCAACTGCCACGCCCGTCTCCCCCTCGTCCGCGCCCACCCCGATGGCGGCGACGTGACCGCCTCGGTCGATCCGCATGCCCGAACGGGCATAGCTGCGCCGCCCTCGAAAGAGGTCGCACGCTCCCGATCCGGCAACCATGAGAGGTCGCCGACCGGAGTCCGGATCACCAAGACTGTTTGCCGCCGACGGGGAGAGTCGCCCCGCGGCAGAGCCCTTTCTAGGGACAGCGACGGACCGCGATCAATCCCGCTTATTGTCATTGAACGGAAATAAACCGATTGACAGCCAAAGCCCGCGGAAATGCGTTCCGATCTGTGCAGGTCTTTGTTCTGGAACGACTATTTTCCGGTCGTTGCCATAACGTTCCAAACGAATCAACGCCCGACCCACGCAAATCCGCGGTTTCTATGGACGCAAAAAAACCCGGCGACCTGTCGGTCACCGGGCATTTTTCTTTAGTCTGAAGCCACCAGAATGGTGGCGGTCGACCGGCGGTTCAGGCCAGAGCGGCGACGCGCTTGGTCAGGCGCGAAATCTTGCGCGACACGGTGTTCTTGTGCAGCACGCCCTTCGACACGCCACGCATCATTTCCGGCTGAGCCGCCAGCAGCGCGGTCGCGGCCGCATCCTTGTCGCCCGTCGCCAGCGCCAGTTCGACCTTCTTCACGAACGTCCGGATCCGGCTCACGCGTGCGCCGTTGATTTCGGCGCGACGCTCGTTGCGACGGATACGCTTCTTGGCTTGTGGCGTGTTCGCCATAGAAATCAGTCCTCGACAGGCAAAAGGTTTAAGCGGCGCAGGCGCAGGCCCGCTCCGGGAAGGCGCGTTCCCTACTGCGATTCCATGACAGGGTCAACCGCGGCCCCCCTTTTCGGCGCCGCTATTACCGCTGGCATTTCCGGCACCAGAAGGTCGATCGCCCGCCCTCCGCACGGCGTTCCACCACGCCGCCGCACGGGCACGCCTCGCCGGTCCGGCCATAGACCCGGAACTGCGTGCTGAAATAGCCCAGATTGCCGTCCGGCTGCGCATAGTCGCGCAACGTCGATCCGCCCGCGTCGATCGCCGACAGCAGCACCGCACGCACCGCATCGATCAGCCGCCCCAACCGCCGCGGCCCGATGGCACCCCCCGCACTCGACGGCGCGATCCCCGCCATGTTCAGCGCCTCGCACACATAGATATTGCCCAGCCCCGCCACGATCCGCTGATCGAGCAGCAGCGCCTTGATCGGCCCCGCCCGCCCGGCGAGCTTCGCGCTCAGATACGCGCGGTTGAACTCCGCCCCCAACGGCTCCGGCCCCAGCGCCGCGAACGCCGGAAACGCCTCCACCGCGTCGGTCCGCACCAGGTCGATCGACCCGAACCGTCGCGCATCGTTCAGCGCCAGCCGCCGCCCTGCGTCCGTCTCCAGCACCAGATGGTCATGCTTCCCCACCTCGCCCGGATCGATCCGCCAGCGCCCCGACATGCCCAGATGGAAGATCATCGTATCGCCGCGGTCCGTCGCGACCAGCCCGTACTTCGCGCGCCGCCCCAGCCCCGTCACCACCGCCCCCGTCATCCGCTGCCGCAGATCGACCGGGATCGCCCGCCGGATATCCGCCCGCCGCGGCTCCACCAGTGTCAGCCGCGCTCCTTCAAGCACAGGGCGCAGACCCCGCACGGTCGTCTCGACTTCTGGCAATTCAGGCATGCGCGGGAGATATGGTCGCGGCCCCCAACACACAACTCCAGCACCGTTCGGTTCGAGCCTGTCGAGAACCCGCCCCACCCCAAACCCAAACCCGTTCGGTTCGAGCCTGTCGAGAACTTAGCGCAGCCTTCTCGACAGGCTCGAACCGAACGGAGTGGTGCTCACCTCACCCCCCAGCATGAAAATGATCATGGATCGCCCGCGCCATCGCCGCGGACACCCCCGGCGCCCGCTGCAGATCCTCCAGCGCCGCTCCGCGCACCGCCTTCGCCGTCCCGAAATGCATCAGGAGCGCCTTCTTCCGCGCCGGGCCGATCCCCGGGACGTCGTCCAGCGGGTTCGCGGTGAACGCCTTCGCCCGCTTCGCCCGGTGCGCGCCGATCGCGAACCGATGCGCCTCATCCCGCAACCGTTGCAGGAAGAACAGCACCGGCGAATTGAGCGGCAACATCGACTCGCGCCCGCCCGGCATGTGGAAATGCTCGCGCCCCGCGTTCCGGTCCGGCCCCTTGCTGATCCCGACGACGGGCACGTCCTGCACCCCCATCTCCTCCAGCACCGCGCAGACCGCGGACAGCTGCCCCTTGCCGCCGTCGATCAGCAGCAGGTCCGGCCACTCGCCGCTCGTCCGCTCGGGGTCCTCCTTCTCCAGCCGCGCAAAACGGCGCTCCAGCACCTCGCGCATCATCGCGAAATCGTCGCCCGCCGCGGTCTCCGGCCGCTTGATGTTGAACTTGCGGTAGGCACCTTTCCGGAACCCCTCCGGCCCCGCGACGATCATCGCGCCGACCATGTTGGTGCCCATGATGTGGCTGTTGTCGTACACCTCGATGCGCCCCGGCGGCGCCTCCAGCTCGAACAGGTCCGCCACCTCGGACAGCAATTTCCCCTGCGTCGTCGACTCGGCCAGCCGCCGGTCGAGCGCCTCGATCGCGTTGCGGCTCGCCTGCGCGACCAGCTTCACCTGGTCGCCGCGCTGCGGCTGCTTCAGCTGCACCTTGCGCTCCGCCTTCTCGGTCAGCGCCGCCTCGATCAGCACCGCTTCCGGCAACACGCGGTCGAGCAGCACCAGCTTCGGCGGCGGCACTTCCTCGTAAAATTGCATCAGGAACCCGGCCAGCACCTCGTCCTCCGGTACCTCTGCGGTATGCGCGGGAAAGAAGCTGCGATGCCCCCAATTCTGCCCGCCGCGGATGAAGAACGCCTGGATTCCCATCACGCCCGACCGGTTGGCCAGCGCGAAGACATCCGCATCGCCAATCCCCTCCGCGTTGATCGCCTGCGTCCCCTGGATGAACGTCAGCGCACGCAACCGATCGCGCAGGATCGTCGCCAGCTCGTAATCCATCGCCTCCGCGGCGACCGACATCTGCTCGCCCAGCTTCTTCTGCACCTGGGTCGACTTGCCGCCCAGAAACGCCTTCGCGTCGCTCACCAGCTCGGCATAGTCTTCCTTCGCGATCCGATCGACGCACGGCGCAGAGCAACGCTTGATCTGGTGCAGCAGGCACGGCCGCGACCGGTTGGCGAAGAAACTGTCGGTGCAGGACCTGAGCAGGAACAGCTTCTGCAACGCGTTCAGCGTGCGCGTGACGGACCCCGCACTGGCGAACGGCCCATAATATTGCCCCACCGCACGCCGCGCCCCGCGATGCTTCTGCACCCGCGGAAACGCATGATCCTCGCGCAGCAGGATGAACGGGAAACTCTTATCGTCGCGCAGCAAGACATTGTACGGCGGCCGGTACCGCTTGATCAGCTGCGCCTCCAGCAGCAGCGCCTCCGACTCCGTGTTGGTCGTCACGATCGTCATCGACCGCGTCTGCGCCACCATTCGCGCGATGCGTTTCGGCAGGCGCGACACCTGCACGTAATTGCCGACGCGGTTCTTCAGCGCCTTCGCCTTGCCGACATACAGCACGTCGCCCTTGGCGTCCTGCATCCGGTACACGCCGGGGCGCAGCGGCAGCGTCGACAACACGTTCCGGATCGCCGCCACCCCCGCCTCGATATCGGGCGCATCGCTCCCCCGGACGGTAAAGGCGGATTTCTCCTCGTTGAAACGGTCGGTGCTGGTCGTATCGCTCACCCCCGCGATCTAGTGACCCCGGAACGAAACGGGAAGCCCCGGGGAGAAGTGCGGGTCAGGAACAGGTCGGGGTAAGGCAACGAGCTGATCGAGAACCCAAGCAAGCCCCTCTCCTTCAGGGGAGGGGTTAAGAAGAACCCCAAACCAAGCCTAACCCCACAACCGATCAGAAACCCCCTCCAGATACCCCGCCGCCCGCTTCGCCGCCCCAGGATCGTACAAAGCCTGCAACCGCCCCACATCCAGCCGCCGCGCCTCGGCGACAACCTCCCGCCACCGCGCATTCGACCCCGGCCAGTTCGGCAACGCCACCGCCGCGCCCACATCGCCCAACCGCTCCGACTTGCGCAGCTGCTCGTCGAAATAGCGCCACTCCGGCGCGCACAGATAAGGCCGCCCCACCCGCGCGATCTCGTGCACCGTGTTATCTCCGGCCGACGCGATCACCACGTCCGCCGCCGCCAGGTGATCGGTCACGTCCGGCACCCAGCCCAGCTCGCGCAGATTGCCGAAATCGGTCTCGTGCCCCTCGCGGTGCACCGGCCCCAGCACCAGCCACAGCGTATCGGGCAATGCGCGCGCCGCCATCGTCAGCGGCGCATAGGGCGTCCCCGCCCCGCCCCCGCCGGTCAGCACCACGATGATGTCCTGTGTCGGGTCCAGCCCCAGCTTCGCCCGCGCCGCCGCCTTGTCCAACACCGGCGCCAGCGTCGTACACAGCCCACCCGTGTAGCAGGTCCGCGCCCGCGCCCAGGCCGGATAATCGTCCTGCTCGATCGCCGCGTCATAGGGCGCCAACATCCCGACACACGCCTGATACGCCCCCAGATGCCCCGGATCCATCCGGTCGCCATGCATCCGGACCGTCACCGCCGGGACGCTCGCGATCCGCGCAAGCAACCCCAGCTCCGCCGACACGTCGATCACGAACAAGGTCGGGTCCGCATCGTCCAGATGGTCGATGATTGTCCGCATCGTCCGCCGCGTCTTCTCGACCCCCAGCGGAACGCAGTGCATCACGTCCGGCGTCGCCTCCGCGAACAGCTCCGTCGTCGGCACCGGCGCCCCGATCATGTCGGGCAGTTCCACGATCTCGATCGGCCGGTCATACCCGTCGAACAGCGAAGGCTTCGCCGTCATCACCGTCACCCGCCGCGCCGGGCTCATCTCCGAAATGATCGCCCGCGCCCGGTTCGCATGCCCGCGCCCCTGATGGTGAATGAAGAAACTGATCGGCCGCTCGGTCAAGTCGTTGCGCTCCCCTGTGTCCCTCCACCTAACGCATCGCCGGGCCGGGGCGCCAGCGACATCCAAAGCCACTCCTGCACCCCCGTTCGGTTCGAGCCTGTCGAGAACACCCCAACCCCAAACCCAAACGCCGTTCAGTTCGAGCCTGTCGAGAACCCCGCGCAAAGTTCTCGACAGGCTCGAACCAAACGGGGTGGGGACGGAAGTGCATGCAGCAACAACAACCAAACCCCTTGCTCCACACCCCCGCGCCATGCTTCCAGCTTGGCGATGACCACACGCAGCCTCTTCGCCACGCGCTTTTACGAAGGCGCCCTCGCCGACGACGCCCTCCTCGAGGACCTCGACCACAGCTGCCGCACGCTGGCGCAGGACGACCGCGCCGGGCGCGCCTGGTGCAAGGCGAAGGGCTATCCCGGCTACACCAGCTACGCCTCGCTCGACGATCTGCCGATGCGCGACCCCGCCTTCGCCGACCTGAAGCGCAAGCTCGACGCTCACGTCCAGCGCTTCGCCACCGAATCATTCATGGATCTCGGCGGGCGAAAGCTGAAACTCGACAGCCTCTGGGTCAACGTCCTGAAACCCGCCGGCATGCACAGCGGCCACCTCCATCCGGGCAGCGTCGTGTCCGGCACGGTCTACATCGCCGTCCCGCCCGGCGCCGGCCCGCTCAAGCTGGAGGACCCCCGCCTTCCCATGATGATGGCCGCCCCGCAACGCACCGACGCCGCCCCCGGAGACAGCCAGACCTTCGTCTACGCCCACCCCGCCCCCGGCAGCATCTTCCTCTGGGAAAGCTGGCTCCGCCACGAAGTGGCCCCCGGCACCGCCAAGTCCGAACGGATCAGCGTGAGCTTCAACTACCGGCGTTGATGCTCAACCTCAGAACAGTTCCCCGGCGAAGGCCGGGGCCTAGGTGAAACGCTTCCACCAAGGCCCCGGCCTTCGCCGGGGAACAGAACCTAATTACAAAACACCGTCCATCCCGAGCGAAGTCGAGGGACCCTTCGAGCGAAGCCGAGAAGCCAACAGCTTCCCGCGAGATGCCTCCGGGGACTTACCAAGTCCTCGCAGGGATCAGACTAAATTCAGAGGCGGAAATGCTACATAAATCCGTTCGGTTCGAGCCTGTCGAGAACCCTGCGCGGAGTTCTCGACAGGCTCGAACCAAACGGACCTGAGTTGGGGAAGTCGCGGAAACCAGCCCGCAGCCCCACAAATCCTACTGAAAATTGTCCGAATAAGCCTGCAGCTTCAGCTTCCGTGGCTGCATCGGAATGATCGTCGTCTCCAACCCGTTCCGCGCCGCATAAGCCTGAGCCGCCTCCAGCGTCGGAAAGGTCAAACTGATCTGCCCATTGGTATCGCCCGACCCGGCCCAGCCGGTCAACGGATCCGGCACCTTGCGCTCGGCCGGCTCATGTTCCAGCACCCACTGCCCGGTCCGCGCCAGGCCCGAAGACATGGCGCTCTTCGCCCGCTGATAGATCCGCGCCTTGCCCATGGTCCGTCCATTCGCCTCTTAGTCCCGAAAGCCATGCCCCGCCCGACGTTTCCCCGTCAAGGCCGCAGGCGAGTCGGCAAAACAGGTTAGCCTTCTCCCACCCCGTTCAGTTCGAGCCTGTCGAGAACTCCGCGCAACCCCGACCACAAACCCACCCTCACCGCCGCGCATCCGCCCGCTTCGTCCGCAAAGTCGGATCCGCCCCAGCCGGATCCTCCGGCCACGGATGCCGCGGATACCGCCCGCGCATCTCGCGCGCCACCGCGACCCAGCTTCCCGCCCAGAACCCCGGCAGGTCCCGCGTGGTCTGGATCGGCCGCCCCGCCGGCGACGTCAGCCGCAGCACCAGCGGCACCCCCGCCGCCACCGGATGCACCGCCAGCCCGTACAAGGCCTGCACCCGCACCGTCACCGCCGGGCCACCGTCCGCGCCATAGTCGATCGCATGAGAACTCCCCGCCGGCGACCGGAACGCCGCCGGCGCCACCCGGTCCAGCAACTGCGTCCCCGCCCACCCCAGCATCGCCGACAAGGCCTGCTCCACCGTACCCGCGGCCAACGCATCCAAGCGCCGCTTGCCCATGAGCAACCCCGGCAACCACTCGTCCAACGACACAAGCAACGCCGCATCATCGACCGCGGGCAACTCCAACGCCCCGCCCGCACGCGCATACGCCACCCGCGCCTGCAACGCCCGCGCGCCCTCGCTCCACGGCAGCAGGTCCAGCCCATGCGCCCGCACCCCCTCCAGCAACGCCGCCGCCACCGCCTCCGGATCGCGCGCCTCGTCCGGCCCGGACGTCAGCCGGATCGCCCCCAGCCGCCGCTCGCGCAACGCCGCCACGCCGCCCGTCGCCGGATCGAACGTCACCGTCCGGCGCGTCTCGATCCGCTCGCCGAACAGCGTCTCCACCATCTCCCGATCGATCGCTGCCGCGGACAGGATGCGCGCCCCCGCCGCAACCCCCTGCACCTCGCCCACCGCCAGCCACTCCGCCTGCGCCAACGGAGACATCGGATCCAGCCGAAACCCCCGCCCGCCGACCGAAGCCCACTCCGCCCCATCCGCCCCCCGCCGCCGCGCGACGCGGTCCGGAAACGCCAAGGCGAGACACGCGCCGACAACGTCCGCGGCGTCGTCCGAATTGCCAGCACCCCGAGCCCCACCAACCGCCCCGGCCCACCGCCGCGCCAACCCGCGCGCCGCCTCCGCCCGACCACCCCGCTCCCCGCGCCAGCGCCGCACCCGCGCCGCCACATCGACATCCGCGCCGCCAAGCCCCCGCTCGCCGAGCAACACCGCCACCTCCGCCGCCACGGGAGCCCACCCGCGCCCAGCCGCCACCACCAGCATATGCGCCAGCCGCGGCGGCAGCGGCAGCTTCGCGATCGCGCGCCCATGATCCGTCGCCCGCCCGTCCGCACCGACCGCGCCCAGCCCGCGCAGCCGTCCGCGCGCCTCCGCCACCGCAGCCACCGGCGGCGCATCCAGCCAGCGCAACCGCGCCGGCTCCAGCTCGCCCCACAACGCGCAATCGAGCACCAAAGCGGACAAATCCGCCTCCAAAATCTCCGGCGGATCGAACCGCGGCAGCCCGCCCGTCGCCGCCGTCTCCCACAACCGGTACGCCACGCCCGGCCCCTGCCGCGCCGCACGCCCCGCGCGCTGCGTCGCCGCCGCCTGGCTCACCCGCTCGGTCGACAGCCGCGTCATCCCCGCCGCCCGGTCGTAGCGCGGCCGGCGCGCGAGCCCGCTGTCCACCACGATCCGGATCCCGTCGAGCGTCAGGCTCGTTTCGGCAATCGCCGTCGCCAGCACCACCTTGCGCACCCCCGCCGCCGCCGGGCCGATCGCCGCCCGCTGCTCCCCCGCATCCAGCGTCCCGTGCAGCTTGTAGACAACCACGTCCGCCGGCAGCCGCACCAGCCGCTCCGCCGTCCGCTCGATCTCCGCCACCCCCGGCAGGAACGCCAGCACGCCGCCCTCGCTCTCGGCCAGCGCATCGCGGATCACCCCCGCCACCGCATCCTCGACGCGCAACGCCGCATCCCGCCCGACATGGCGCAGCGTCAACGGCCAGTTCCGCCCCGCACTCTCGATCACCGGCGCGTCGCCCATCATCGCGGAAAACCGCGCCCCGTCCAGCGTCGCCGACATCGCCACCAGCCGCAGGTCCGGCCGCAGCGCCCCCTGCACGTCCAGCGCCAGCGCCAGCCCGAAATCGCTGTCCAGATTGCGCTCGTGCACCTCGTCGAACAGCACGGCCGACACCCCCGCCAGCTCCGGATCGGCCAGGATCCGGTTGCGAAAGATCCCCTCGGTCAGCACCGTCACCCGCGTGGCGGCGGACCGCTTGCTGTCCATCCGCGTCGCGTAACCGATCGTCTGCCCCACCGGCTCACCCGCCAGCATCGCCATCCGCTCCGCCGCCGCCCGCGCAGCCAGCCGCCGCGGGGACAGCAGCAGGATCTCACCCCCGCACCAGTCCTCGCCCAGCAACGCCGGCGCCACCGCGGTCGTCTTGCCCGCCCCCGGCGGCGCCACCAGCACCAGCGAAGGCCCCGCTCGCAACGCGGACAGGATATCGGGCAGCACGGCATGGATCGGCAGGTCACTCATCCCCCGACCATAGCCACCACGCGCCCGCGCCGCCAATTGCACCGGCCCCGCCCGCTGCGTATCTCGCGGTCATGACCCACCGCATCGTCACCCCCGACACCCCGACCGACGCAGACCGCGACGCGATCCTCGCTCCCCTGCGCGCCTACAACGCCGCGCACGCGCCAGCCACGCAGCACCTTCCGGTCGCTCTCGTCGTCACGGACGAGCAGGGCGAGACCATCGGCGGCCTCTGGGGCAAGACCGGCTACGACTGGCTGTTCGTCGAATATCTCGTCGTCCCCGACGCACTCCGCGGCCAGGGCGTGGGCACGGAACTGATGCAACAGGCCGAAGCGATCGCCCGCGACCGCGGCTGCATCGGCGTCTGGCTCGACACGTTCGATTTCCAGGCGCGCGGTTTCTACGAGAAGCTCGGCTACACCGTCTTCGGCACGATCGCCGACCATCCGATCGGCGGCGCGCGCCACTTCCTCATGAAGCGGCTAAGCGATTGATCCGACCGCAAGACAGCCATCGCCGCCGCCCCGCCGACCTGCTATAGCTGACAGCGTGACCAGTACAGCCATCCCGCACAGCTTTCCCATCGGCATCGATCCCGCCGACATCGATTTCATGGGGCATGTCAACAATGCCAGTTACCTGAAATGGGTGCAGGCTGCCGTGATCAGCCACTGGCAACGCCTCGCCCCCGCCGATGCCGTCGCCAGTCACCTCTGGGTCGCGCTGAAGCACGAGATCACCTACCGCAAACCCGCCTTCCTCGATGACGAGGTGATCGCCACCGTCCTCCTCGAAAAGGTCCAGGGCGCGCGCGCCTTCTACGAAACGATCATCCGCCGCGGCGAGGATGTGCTGGCCGAGGTCCGCTCCAGCTGGTGCTGCCTCGACGCAGAAACGCTCCGCCCCGCGCGCCTGACCGACAGCGTTATCGAACATTTCTACCCGCCACGCGACTGATCGCGCGGCGCGGGGATGTCGCGATGCCCGGCCCCGACCGCCTGCCGTCGAACGGCTCGCGGTCGCTGGAGGCAGAATCACCCCAACGCTTCTTCAGGCTCAATGCTGCGCAGCACCCCGTCCAAGCAATCGTTCGAACTCGAACTAGCCGGCTGGACGATATCTTTGGTCTCCTCCATCCGCACCCCGCCCGGCGGGTGCAACGCCTGCGTCGCCGCGCCGAGCACCGCCATCCGCGCACGGATGCTGGCCGACAGGAACGGCGACGCATTCGCCAGGAAGCGTCGCGGTGTCGTGCCCAGGAACGCATTCGCATCGCGCAGATAATGCGACATGTCGAAATAGCTCGGGTCCAGCCGTCGACTGTCGGCGATGTCCCCGCTTGCGAACAGCCGGACGAACGACCGCAGGAACCGCGCCCGGCGCAGCAGCAGCTTCGGCGGCATCCCAAAATAGCTCCGTGACAAGCGGCGCAGCTGCGCCTCGGGGACCGCCATCTCCCGGGCGATCTGCGCGACGTCAATCTCGCGGTCCGTCGTCGCCAGCGCGGTCAGCCGCGTGATCAGCGGCATATGCCCGCCCTTCGCCCCGTTCGGCATAGGCCGCAGCAGCGTCGGCAACTGCGCATCAAGCAACGGCTTCACCCCGCGATCGTCCGGCAACGCCGCGATCTGCCGGGCCAGCGCCTCCACCGCCGTGGGGTTCAGCACCGTATCGGCGGGCACGATCCGGTTATGCACGCGGATCGCGGGCGTCTCCGTCATCCGCGCCCATCCGGTCGCGCTGATCCCGATCCCCACCATCGTCCCGCCGCGCGTCGTAACGTGCAGCGCGCGCGTTGTCGGGCCGATCAGGGCGATCTTGGGTAGTGGATCGAACAGGTGGTTGCCGATCTTCGCGGTCACCCGCCCCGCCTCGACGAAGATGCACAGCATCACCGGTGCCGGTAGGAAGCAGTCGGACAGCGCGTCCTGACTGTCGGCATGATAGACTGTGTAGCCGGTGATGCAGTCCGCCAGCGTCTCCGCCGGGCGATCATACCGCATCGCCATTCCCGCTGGCATTGCAAACGCCGCGTCGGCGACCCCCGCCGCCGCGGTCCCTCCCAATACCCGCATAATCTGAAGCCGACCCCTGCTCGCCTCTCAAGAAAACTGATAACTGACTTAAATGTATGCCGCCAGCATCGTCATGCCGCGGATTGTGTCATTTTTGACATAGAACGACACAAAAACGCTTGAAATCAGTGCGGTTCTTGCGCCCGCTCGGGTCCGCTGCCTGCCGTAGTTCCCCAGTGCAGGCCGAGGCCTGGGTGAAACGGCCGCGTCCAGACCCTGGCCTCCGCCGGCGAACGTAAGAGGGATGCTCTTAGTAAGCCCGCGAAATGGCGAACTCGACAGCCTCGACCAGCGCCGCCCGCGCCGGACCGCTCCCGATGCCCGACAGCGCATCGATCGCCCGCTGCCCATAATGCCGCGCCCGCGCCACCGTGTCGGCAATCGCGTTCGTGTCGTGCAGCAACGTCGTGGCGTGCGACAGGTCCGCATCGGACACCCGCCGTCCCTCCATCGCATCGCGNTCCTACCTCCCCTAACCTCTCGGTTCTGGGTGATCACATAAGCGATCCAGGATTGCCTCAGCGCCTCATCCCGTTTCCGGTGAAGCGCCGCTGACAAGAAAGCTTCTAGGCGGACCAACGACGGGGGTCAATATCAAATTGCAGTTTTGTGGCAGAAGGGAGTGGAACCGGCTCAGAATGCCGGTTTGCGGGGGCTGTGGAGGTGGTTGACGGGCTGGGGGTTGGAGACGTGAGAGGCGAATCACGCTCTGGTGTGAGTCGCACTGCGCCTTCGCGGTCAGTTCCCCGGCCAAGGCCGGGGACTAGACGTAACCGCCCCGCCTAGGCCCCGGCCTGCGCCGGGGAACCGATGGGGACTGCTGGCTTCGGGCGCGCATGATGCAACAACGTGCGGCTCGTGGATCTGCCGCTCATCACCGCTGCTATCGGTCCTTCCGCGACGGTCCACACTGGACGAAACACTCAAGTCTGGACCCGGCATCCGCCGGGGTATTGCAACGGTGGGAGGCAGTGACGCCCCTCAATAAGCCCGCGAAATCGCGAACTCGACCGCTTCCACCAGCGCCGCCCGCGCCGGCCCACTTCCGATGCCCGACAGCGCGTCGATCGCCCGCTGCCCATAATGCCGCGCCCGCGCCACCGTGTCGGCAATCGCGTTCGTGTCGTGCAGCAACGTCGTGGCGTGCGACAGGTCCGCATCGGACACCCGCCGTCCCTCCATCGCATCGCGCCAGAACTTGCGGTCCTCGGGCGTGCCACGCGCAAATGCCAGGATCACCGGCAACGTCACCTTCCCGTCGCGGAAGTCGTCGCCCGTGTCCTTGCCCATCACCGCCGCGTCCGACGCATAGTCCATCGCATCGTCGACCAGCTGGAACGCGATCCCCAGATACCGCCCGTAATTATCGAGCGCCGCCTCGACCCCCGCATCGCGCTCCGCCACCACCGCCGCGATCCGGCAGGCGGCCGCGAACAACGCCGCGGTCTTGGCATCGATGATCTTCAGATACTGCGCCTCGGCCGTCTCGACCCGGCGCTGCGCCGACAACTGCTCGACCTCGCCCTCCGCGATCACCGCTGACGCATGGCTCAGGATCTTGAGCACCCGCAAGCTGCCGTCCTCGACCATCAGCTCGAAGCCACGGCTCAGCAGGAAGTCCCCCACCAGCACGCTCGGCCCGTTGCCCCAGATCATGTTCGCGGTCCGCTTCCCCCGCCGCTGGCCCGACCCGTCAACCACATCGTCGTGCAGCAGCGTCGCGGTGTGGATGAACTCCACCGCCGCCGCCAGCATGTGATGCCGCGTGCCGGGATATTCGAGCAGCCGCGCACACGCCAGGGTCAGCATCGGCCGCATCCGCTTGCCCCCGCC
>NZ_BMJP01000007.1 GCF_014643515.1 Sphingomonas prati
CCGACGCAGCCGCCGGCCGGCGTGTTGGTCGCCGCGCTGCCGCCGCAGGTGCCCGGGCTGAACGCGTTGGCGCCCGCCGCCGTGTTCACGGTATCGCCGAACGTCCCGTCCAGGTTGTTGTCGAACAGGACGGCCTCGCCGCTATCCTTGGGCTGGAACCCGTAGCCAAGCTGGCCGCCGACATAAGGACCGGTCCAGCTGTCGGTGACCTGAGCCATGGCCGGCGAGCCGGCGGCCAGCGCGAGCCCGAATGCGGGTACGAAACGAGACATCTTCATATGATAATCCTCCAAACACGGGCTGGTTGAAGCGGTTTGTGCGCTGACAGGTTGCGTGACATAGTGTGGCTGGCCGGATGGCCTCTCGAGCAACCGTTCAGGAGCCGGCGACGAACGCACCGCGGAACGCATCGTCGGTTCAAGCCAGGCGCGGGCGATCAGCGCGCGCGCTCCCACAGCGGACAGCAACATCGTCGACGCCCTGCTGGCATTGAGCCGCGGAAAAGGTGCGCCCCTGCGGTCGGCGAACAATGCGTGGAGCCGGTCAAGATCGTCGATCGGTACGAGATGTTCGACCGCCAGCCGCCCGCCGGCGTCCGTCGAATACCAGCATTGCGGGCGGAATTTACGGAGAGGCCCGCTGCGATCAGTCGCTCGGGGATGTCGCCGGTGAGCTTCACGCCGAACATCCAGGCGAGATGGCGACGCCACCGGTAACTCTTGGCAACGCTGAACTGTTCTGTCTGCAGGAACGCGGCACGCCGCATGATCTTTATTGAAAATTTCCGAACATGTCCGGCCTGTGGCCGGCATCACGCTACGTATCCGGAGACTGGTGTACGCCGGGCTCCGACAGCGTCAGAAAAACACCAGGCGACAAGATCCGCGGCCTCGCTCACCACTCAGCCGATGAGGACCGACTCTGCTGGAATCAAGGAGATTGCGTGATCGCGCCCGGTGTCTAGGCTGCGCCCACAATCGGCGGCACAATTGCCAGGGGGGACATATGACAGCTGAAGTTAAACGGGGGGTGGTCGAGCGCATGTTCGCGCGAAAATCGATCGCGCAAGTGCAACGCGAAACCGCGACGAGCGAGCTGAAGCGCACGCTTGGCAAATGGAACCTGCTGCTGCTCGGGGTCGGCTGCATCATCGGAGCGGGCATCTTCGTGCGGACCGGGTCCGCCGCGGCGCTCCATGCCGGGCCGGCGGTGCTCCTGTCGTTCGTCGTGGCCGGCGTCGTCTGTGCCTTTGCCGGTCTCTGCTATGCCGAACTGTCCTCGACGTTGCCGGTCTCGGGTTCGGCCTATACCTACGGCTACACGACGCTTGGCGAGTTCGTGGCGTGGACGATGGGTGCCCTGCTGCTGCTCGAATACGGGCTGGCCGCCTCGGTCGTCGCCGTCGGCTGGGGCGGCTACGTCGTCAGCCTGCTCGCCGATTTCGGGCTGCGCATTCCCCCGCAATTCACCGGTCCCGCCGGCTACACGCTGATGCGCGACGGCGTCCCCGTGCTGGTCGATGGCCGAACGGTCACCACCATCTTCAACCTGCCCGCCTTTGCGATCTGCCTCGCGCTTGCCGGCCTGTTGATCCGCGGCGTGTCTGAATCGGCGAAGGTCAACAACATCATCGTCGCGATCAAGGTGACCGTCCTGATCGCTTTCATCGCGGTCGGCGGCGCGATCGTGCTGTCGAACTTCGGCGAACTCGTCGCGCGCAACTGGACGCCGTTCATCCCGGCCAACCAGGGTCCCGGCAAGTTCGGCGTCGACGGGATCATGCGTGCCGCATCGATCGTGTTCTTTGCCTATATCGGTTTCGAAGCGGTCTCGACGGCGGGTCAGGAGGCGAAGGACCCGAAAAAGGACATGCCGTTCGGCATCATCGGCTCGCTCGTCGTCTGCACGGTCATCTACATGCTGGTCGCCGCGATCATGACGTTGCTAGTACCCTATCAGTCGCTGAACGTGCCGGACCCGGTCGCAGTGGTCGTCGACAGCTTTGGTCCGACCTGGGGTTGGCTTGCCAAGCTCATCAAGGTCGGCGCGATCATCGGCCTGACCTCGGTTGTCCTGGTCCTCATGTACGGCCAGACGCGCATCTTCTACACCATGGCGCGTGACGGATTGCTGCCGCGCGTGTTCGCCACCGTCCATCCGAAATTCAAGACGCCCTACATCAACACCATGCTGGTCGGCGTCATCACCGCGATCGCCGCCGGGTTCTTCGACATTAACGTGCTCGGCGACATGACCTCGGTCGGGACTCTGGCGGCGTTCGCGATCGTCTGCCTGTCCGTGATCTATCTTCGTCGCGCCGCGCCCGATCTGCCCCGCGGTTTCTCGGTGCCGCTCTATCCGATCGTGCCGATCCTCGGCATCCTGTCCTGCCTCTACCTCATCACGACGGTCCCGTGGAGCGTGCTGGTGTTCTTTCTGTGGTACATGGCCGGCGGCGTGGTCCTTTACTTCGCCTACGGCATGCGCCATTCGAATTTGCAGCGCGGAGAGGCGCAGGACGACGCTCCTGACCTGGGCGAGCAGGCCGGACCGGTCGGCAAGCAGCCCTGAACCCAGTTTCGTAACAATACGTGTCGCCGGCCCATCAACCAGGCCAGCCGGCTAGGCTCCACTGTCGATGGACGTTCCTCTCGCCTGCAAATCGACCATCGGGGTCGGGCAGAAAGGCGTGTTTCGGACGTTTGACGACAGCGCATGGGGCTGTGACGCCATCCGCGTTAAAATTCCGGTCGCCCAGCCATGCGCCGCATCTCCACTCGCCCGTCTTGCGCGGCGTTGATGGCAGGAAGCTGATCGAGGCCAATGCCAGTTCGAACCTCACAGTTTCAGTGACAGCATGAGGCCCAGCACCAAACCACCGACTGCACACAAGGCAACGGCAGCGGAAAGTCCGCCGGCGAACGAAGCCAGCATGATGATCAGGATGGGGCTTGCAAATTGCCCCGCCCAGAAGCTCGACTGCCAGAGCCCCGCACCCGATCCGCGCTGTTCCGAACTGAGGACAGCCATGGCACCGTTCAGGAGTGTCGGCAGTGCGATGCCGCCGGCAAAGCTGGTAATGACCAGCCCGACGCACAGCGGACCATAGGTTTGCGAGACGCTGATCAGTCCCAGGCCCAGCCCGATCAGTAGAAAGCAGAGCCGGTTGGTCGTGCGCAGCGGAAGCCGCCGTGTCAGGCCGAAACAAAGAGTGCCGGCAACGACTGCTGCGTTGGTCATTGCAGACACGAGTCCGACGGATGTGGGCGAAACCGTGCCGATCGCGTTGAGCAGATACGGGATTTGGATCTGGGCGACGTAGAAGCACAACGACAGCAGCAACGTGGTCGCACAGATGGGCGCGAGGATTGCCAGGGGCAAGCGCCCTGCGCCATCGTCGGCCCCGCGGCCTGATGGGGCTCGCCCCGTCCCCGCCGGAACCAGCAGCAACACCGCGGGCAGCGCGATCAGTGCGATCCCGTAAACCGCAAACGGCGCCCTCCAGCCAAATTCGCCAAGCGCACCACCAATGATCGCAAACGCGACCGCCGCCAGGGACGCGCACGCAGTCTGCAGCGACAGCAGGCGTTCGCGTTGCCCATCGGTGTAAAGATCGCCGATCAGCGCGGTCGAGCAGGTCATGATGATCCCTTCGGCAACGCCCATTCCCGCGCGTACGCCGATGATGGCATCCAGGCTGTCGAGTAGAAGCGGGGCGAGCCCGAACAGAGCATAGAAGAGCAGCGCGATGATCAGCAGACGTCGCTTGCCCACGTGATCCGCCAGCCAGCCTGCGCCCCAGGAGCAGATCGCGATTGCGAGCGCCGGAATGGTCAGCGCCAACGACACGCGCAGCCGGAGATCGGGTGTGCCCGCAAACGCCTGTTCCATCTGCGGCAGGATCTGCGCGACGAGCAACGTTCCCCCGATCGGAAGGCACGCCAGCACTGCGAGGAGGACACCGGGCAACAGCGGGCGGGTCATGCCTGGCGATGCCTGCGATACTGTGCCCGTGAACGATTGATGCTTGGATAGGCTGTGCATGACGCTTCTCTCCGATCTGTCGGATTCGGGTCTGGCAGGATCAGTTGATCGGGAGGATCAGCTGCACATTGGCTTGTGGCCCACTCGAATAGTTTCGTGCCGCGACCGGCAAATACAGATTCGCGTTGATCAGCCATTTCCGGCCGTGATCATAATGGATCCCCGGTCCGATATAGAGTGCCGACTTTTTAGTGTCTGGCAATTTGTTGCCGTTCAGGCGATTATTGTTGAGCTGTTTGACAACAAAACCGTTCGCCCCGAGCGCTACGCCGCGTGCGACCTCACGGGACACGTCGAAATTGCTGTAGAGCATTTGCCCCGCCTGCCCGTTATCGAAAGTGAGGCCGGGAATCGCAGGCGGGTTGGCGATCCTGGTGGTTTTGAAGTTATAGAGGTACTGGAGACGTCCGGAAATTTCCCATCCCGGCGCGGGCAGCACCGTCCAAGCGACATAAGGATTGAGCGACCAATAGCCGCTTCCCTGATTCAGGTCGCGGCGCCGATCAAAGCCGCCGGTGGGCGCGATCACGTTGAACGCGACGCGCACCGACGCGACCGGACGTGGCCCGCGCATGTGCGGCTTGAACTGGATGAACGGCCCGAATGTGACGTCGCCAAATGCGGTGCCATTGTCGCGCAGCTGGAGCCCGCCCTCCCCGAAGCGGCTTCGAATACTGGTGACGGGGACGAGGACGTCGAAGCCGAGCGCGTTACCGTCGAAGTTGATGGGCGTGGCGACGGAGAACTGCGTTACGGAAGTGAGCACATCGATCCGCGGATTTTGGAAACTCGCCGAATCGTCTCCCTTCGAATCCTTGATCGCGTTGAAGTTGTTGTAGCGCGCATATTGGATGATCGTCAGGCCCGGCTTCGATGGGCCGAACCCGTCATAGAAGCTAGTACTGCCAAGATTGATTCCGTTTGGCGGAACAACCAGATCCGGAGCCGCCGCAGCGGAAACATTGCCGGCAGACTGCGCGCTCGCCGACGCCGCGGTCGCCGAAAGCGCGGCCGACAACAGCATTTTCGTGGTGATAGAGACTTTCATTGCATCCCTCCTCTGGAGCGTGACCGCTCTCGTTCGGCGATGGATGGCTTGAAACGCCATCTTGATTACTCGCTATTCCTGTATAATAGGAATTGTGTGTTTAAAAGAGATTTCTTGAAATATCGGAATATTGCTTTTGGCTTGTGCGTCGCCGTCAGGTTCGCGTTCGTCGGGCCATGCTGCCGGAATCAGGCGTAAGGTGCCCCTCGAGAAGCGCGGCAGTTGCTTCGGCACGGCTCACCGGGAAGGTGGTGAAGACGTACCGGTCCGGCCTGACGACAAGCAGGCGACGGTCCCGACCGACTGCGTGCGCCAGGGTGCCACTTCGGTCGTAAACGACGATCAGGTCGGCGGGCAGGTCAACCGGTACGGTGATCGGCCCGGTGCCATCGGCAACAGCAACGATCCTGGGACGCAAGGCAGCGAATGCGGGCATGTCCCCGATCCGCAAGAGATCCGCACTATCCTCGATCCGACCAACCAGAGCGAAATTGTCGCCCAGCACCTCGTCCAGCAGTATTCGATCGCCGCCGGGTCGCTCCACCAACGGTTGCGGAAGCAGGCGGCCGACCAATGTGTGCCGTCCCTTGAGCCCATCGGGAAGCAGGAAGCCGCTGGCAAAGCGTGGCTTCGGCTTATACTTCATTTGTGCCAGATAATCGCGCGCAACCGGCCAGAGACCGAGGGCGGTAAACGCCGTACGGGTAGCCAACCCGACCATTCGGTTACGCGGCCCCATGATCCGGCCCATACGCAATGCAAGCTGGATCATATCGTGGACGTGCTTGCGCCGTTCCGCCTCGTAGCTGTCGAGAAGTGCGGCCGGCATCCGGCCTGCGGTCACCCATGCGAGCTTCCAGGCCAGATTATGGGCATCGCGGATGCAACTGTTCATGCCCTGCCCTGCGAAGGGCGGGGTCAGATGGCAGGCGTCGCCCGCAAGATAGACGCGCCCCGACGACCAGCGCGGCGCGACCCGCGCGTGAAACGTATAGACTACCTTACGGCGCAAAACGCTGTCGGGATGCGCCCCGTGGCTCGCCAGCAGCGCCTGCACCCGATCCTCCGCGACCAGATCCTCGGGATTTTCGTCCGCCAGCAGCTTGAACTCGAACCGCCTCGTCAGGTCTGGACCCGGCAGCGCGATACAGGGGCGGCGCGCATCGCAGAATACGACCGTCTCACTGGTTGCCGCCGGCGAGTTCTCCAGATCGACGATGAGCCATTTTTCCTCGAAGGTCTCGCCGTCGAGACTGAGCCCGAGGGCGGAGCGGATCGGGCTGCGCCCGCCGTCCGCTGCAACCAGATAATCGCAGCTGACGATCCGGCGTGCCCCGTCAGCCACGAGATGAAGTGTCACCCCCTGCCCGTCCTGGTGGAACCGCTCCAGCGTCCATCCGAACAGCGTATCGACAATGGGCGATGCAGCCAGCGCACCGCGTAGCTGCGCCTCGAATACCGGTTGGCGGAAGGCGTTGCGACGGGGATAGCCGTAGGGCCGCGCGTCCGGCCGCACGTGCAGGAACTTGCGGCCGCGTGGCGAACGATATTCCGATCCGTATCCGGGGACGATACCGGGCAGGATACGCTCGATGACGCCCGCCGATTGCATCGTTCGAAGCGATTCGTCATCGATCGAAACGGCGCGCGGCTCCTGAACCGTCGTCGCGTTGCGCTCGATCAGCAGCGCGCGGGTGCCATAGCGCGACAGTAGATTTGCCAGCGCCAGCCCGGTCGGCCCTCCGCCCACCACGATCACCGGATAGTGAGCGGCGATCGTGCGGCGGTCTCGATCGGCCGCGCCGGCGGCCGTGGACGATGCCGTCACGCTTCCGCCTGCACGTGATTGACGAGCAGCCCGACGCCCGGAATGTCGACTTCGACAACGTCGCCGGCGGCCAGCCAGCGTGGTGGCTGCCGCTTCGCACCGACGCCGCCGGGGGTGCCCGTCACGATCACGTCTCCCGGTGAGAGCGGCGTGAAGGCTGAGACGTAGGCGATGATCGCCGGGATCGAAAAGATCATGTCGGCGGTCGGCTGCGACTGGACTACCTCGCCATTGACGCGCGTCGTGACCGACAGCGCGGACGGATCGGCAATCTCGTCGGCGGTCACCAGCCAAGGGCCGAAGCCCCCGGTCTGCGGAAAATTTTTGCCCGGCGTGAACTGCCGCGTATGCCACTGCCAATCGCGAACCGAGGCGTCGTCATAACACGCATAGCCGGCGATATGCGACAGCGCGTCCTCCTCGCGGATCTCGCGGCCTCCGCGGCCGATCACCACCGCCAGTTCGCCTTCGAAATCCAGCATGGTCGAGACGGTCGGCAGGACGATCGGCGCCCGGTGTCCGGTCTGGCTGTCGGCAAAACGCGTGAAAATCGACGGACGCTCGGTCTTGTCACGGCCCGTCTCCTGGCGATGACTCTCGTAATTATGGCCAACGCACATGATCTTGCCGGGATTGGGGATCACCGGCAGAAACCGGATGTCGGCGAATGCGAGACGTTCGTCCCCGCCCGCCGGGTCCCCGCCCTCCTGCAGTGCACCGGCGGCGATCAGCGCCTTCAGATCGGGAAAGCGGGACGCAAGGCGGGCGCCTACGTCATACACGCCGTCACCATCGACAATCCCATAACTGGCGCGACCGCGTGCTTCGAAACTCATCCATTTCATAGGATATCCCCCAAAATTCGTGCTAAAAGCTGGTCGGGCGCTCAGCTGCGCAGCAGTCCCTGCCCCCAGCTGTTCAGCGTGCGCTGTTCGTGCGGCCATTTCCCGCTGGGCCGATCGTGCCCGACGACTTCCAGTTCCGCGGAGATCTCGACCCAATTGTCGTCCGGATCATGGACGAAGATGAACAGGTTGTTCCCCGGCCCGTGTCGCCCCGGGCCCCATTGGATGCGGACATGCTCCGCCGCCATATGGTCCCCCCAGTCGCGGATCGCGTTCCAGTCAGCGGTTTCGTAGCAATGGTGGTCCAGCCGGTTTTCGGGCGCGAGGAACACGGCGAAGCTATGATGTTCCTCGCTGCAACGCAGGAAGGATGTCCGCACGCCGCCTGCGTCGTCGAGCACGTCGTCGGACAGGGTGAAACCGAGGATATCGATGAAGAACCGAACGATCCGCGCCGGCTCGCGGCTGGCCACGACGACATGCTGGAGGCGCGCCGGCGGCGTCCGGTCGGCAGCGGGCGAACGCATCTCTTCGCGCGGCAAGCCGAAGACCAGGCAATTCCCGTCCGGATCGCGCACCGTTACGGCATCGCCGAACAACAGCGTCGGCCCAGTCTCGCACGGCCAGCCGGCCGCCGCGATCCGGGAACGCAGGTGGGCCAGTTCGTCGCCGTCGGGAAGCGCGAACCCGGCCGACACCAACGTCTTCGGCCGGCCGGGAACGAAGAGCAACCGGCGGTCGGGCGCCTGTGCCACGATCGCCTGTCCGGCCTGTGTCAAGGTATAGCCCATCGCACGAGCATAGAAGTCGGCGGTCACCGCCGGCTCTGCGCACCCGATCTCGAGATAGTCGAGCCGCGCGACCAACGAATCGGTCGGCCGGCCCCAGCGATCATCGCGGAATTCCATGTCGATCATCCTTTCCTATCCTGATCCGCAACCGTGTGCGTCATCGCCGTATATCACATATTTCCTATTATGCTGGAAAAGCGTTGTCAAACATTGTTGGCAACCTATATTGGAGATCACGATCATGGGATCCGCCCGCGGACCCGAACCAGGAGCAGATTTGATGACGCTGAGCTTCCCGGAGACGCCCGACTTCAGCGGCGCCTTGTATACGCCATCGCGCTTCGAGGGGGCCGTTCGCGATCTGGAGATCGAGGGCGAGATTCCTGCCGCATTGCGTGGCCGCTTCGTTCAGGTCGCCCCGGATCCGGCCTATCCGCCCATGCTCGGCGACGACATCTACTTCAACGGCGACGGCGCGGTGACGTCGTTCCGGTTCACCGACGGACATGTCGACGTACAGCGCCGATATGTCGAAACCGATCGGCTGAAGGCGCAACGCGACGCGCGTCGTTCGTTGCACGGCGTCTACCGCAACCCGTTCACCGATGATCCCAGCGTCCAGGATCTCAGCCCCAGCACCGCCAACACCAACATCGTCCCCTTCAACGGCATGTTGCTCGCACTGAAGGAGGACAGCCTGCCCTATGCGATGGACCCGGACACGCTGGAGACACTTGGTCGCTGGGACTTTGAGGGGCAGATCGGCAACACACCCTTTACTGCGCACCCCAAAATCGATCCCGAAAGCGGCAACCTGCTCGCCTTCGGCTATGAAGCGCGGGGCATCGCCACTACCGACATGGTCTATTACGAGTTCGCCGCCGACGGTCGGAAGCTATGCGAAACCTGGGTCAAGGCACCCTACGCCGGCATGGTCCACGATTTCGCCGTCACCCCGAACTACGTGATCTTCCCGGTGCTGCCCGCGACCGCCAACGTCGATCGCATCAAGGACGGCGGGCGGCATTTCGAATGGCAGGGGGGGCTGGGCTTTCAGTTCGGTGTGATGCGCCGCGATGGCGACGGCAGCGATATCCGCTGGTTCGAAGGGCCCAATTGTTTCCAGGCGCACGTCCTGAACGCGTTCGAGCAGGGCGACCGCATCCACCTCGATATGCCAAGCGCAGACGGCAATGTCTTCGCCTTCTTCCCGGAGTCCGACGGACACGTACCGTCGCCAGAAACGCTTCATTTCGAACTTGCGCGCTGGACGTTCGATCTCCAGTCGAATTCGAGCCAGGCGATCCACAGCACGCTGTACGACGCGCCTTGCGAATTCCCGCGCTGCGACGACCGCGTCGCGGGCCGCCCCTATCGCCATGGCTTCGTCCTGGGCTGTGACATGAGCCTCTATGATGTCGCACGGATGGGGCCGCCGCCGTGGCAGTTCTTCAACTTGCTGGTGCATATCGACATGGCTACCGGCGCGGTACAGAACTGGGCCGGCGGCAATGCCGAATGCTTCCAGGAGCCGACATTCGTGCCGCGTGCACCCCACGTGCCCGAGGGTGACGGCTATATCCTGGCGCTGCTCAATCACCTCGAAACCAGCACGACGGAGCTCGTCATCTTGGAGTCACTGGATCTGGCCAAGGGTCCGGTCGCGCGGATAAAGCTGCCGATGCGGCTACGGATGAGCCTGCATGGCAACTGGCTGCCCGATGCTCCGGCGGACGTGGCACCCTTGGATGTGGCGCAGGCGGCCTGATCGCCTGAATATAGGAACTTTCCAATGAACACCTCCCCCTACGCAGACCTCGACCGTCAGTTCATCGGCGGCGCGTGGCGCGCGGGCCGATCGGGCAAGACGCTCGATAACCACAATCCGTTCGACGCCAGCCTGATCGGCACGATCCCGCTCGCCAGCGTCGAGGATCTGGACGAGGCCTATCGTGCCGCCGAACAGGCGCAGCGCAGCTGGGCGCGAACCTCGCATACCGAACGCAGCGCCTTGTTCCTGCGCGTGCTGCAGGTGCTCGATGCCCGCAAGGACGAGATCATCGGCTGGATCGTCCGCGAAGGCGGATCGACGCTGCTGAAAGCGACAATCGAATGGAGTTCGGTGCGCAGCGGCGCAATGGAGGCGATCTCCCTGCCCTCGCGCGTCGAAGGCAAGATCATGCCGATCGACGTACCGGGCAAGCAGAGCTTCGTCTTCCGCGAAGCGTTGGGCGTGATCGGCGTCATCAGCCCGTGGAATTTCCCGATGCACCTGTCGCATCGCTCGATCGCGCCGGCGCTGGCACTCGGCAATGCCGTCGTGGTGAAGCCGGCAGAGGATACGCCCGTCACCGGCGGCTTGCTGCTCGCCAAGATCTACGAGGAAGCCGGCTTACCCGCTGGATTGCTGAACGTGGTGATCGGCAACGTCGCGGATATCGGTGACGCCTTTACGCTGCATCCCGTGCCAAAGCTTATCTCCTTCACCGGTTCGACCCGCGTCGGCAAGCGGATCGCCGAACTGGCCGCCACCGGCTCGCGACTGAAGCATGTCGGGCTTGAACTGGGCGGCAACGCGCCGATCGTCGTGCTCGCGGACGCCGATCTCGATCTCGCGGTCCGGGCAGCAGCGTTCGCGCGCTTCCTGCACAGCGGCCAGATTTGCATGAGCGCAAACCGGATCATCGTCGATGCATCGCTCCACGACGCGTTCGTCGAGCGCTTCGTCGAGCATGTCCGTGGTTTCAAGGTCGGCGATCCTGCCGATCCGGCGACGGTGATCGGGCCGCTGGTCAACGCCAAGCAAAAGGCCGCCGCATTAGCCAACATCGCCAGTGCCCGGTCCGCCGGCTTCACCGAATTGCTTGGCGGAGAAGCGGACGGCCTCCTCGTCCCGCCGCACGTCTTTGCAGGCGTGCCCAACGACAGCGCGTTTGCGCAGGCCGAGCAGTTCGCGCCCATCGCGCCGATCATCCGCGCGGCAGACGAGGCGGAGGCGGTGCGACTGGCGAACGCCACCGAATTCGGTCTGTCCAGCGCCGTCTTCACGCGCGACCTCGCGCGCGGGCTGCGGGTTGCCCGGTCGATCGAAGCGGGAATGACGCACATCAACGACATCTCGGTCCAGGACAGTCCGTTCAACATGTTCGGTGGCGAAAAGAATAGCGGGATCGGCCGGTTTAACGGCGACTGGATCGTGTCGGAACTGACCACCGACCATTGGATCACGGTGCAGGATACGCCGCGCGACTATCCGTTCTGATCAGGACGGGCGGCAACCGTGACGGCGCGCCGCCCGTCCTCAACCCTCCCGAAGAACCTGCGTGACCGACGCGCCTGCTGCAACCACCGCCGCCTTCGCCGCCTGCAGCCCGGCGGCGTCGGTGGCGAACATGGCCGCTGGCACGACCAGGCCGATGCTGCCGAGGATATCGCCATCCGCATCGAAAACGGGCGAAGAGATCCCCATCATGCCCACATCCAACTCACCCGAGGTGACCAGCACCTCGGCCTTGCGCAGGACTCGCACTTCGCGCTTGAACGCCTCCCAGCTCGTGCCCAGCCCTGCCGCGGCTACGGCCTTCGGATCGGCGTCATAGAAGCGGCGCAACGGCCGTGGGGCAAGATGCGCCAGGATTGCCTTGGACGCCGCACCACGGCCAAGCGGCATCGGACGCCCCCTTTCATAGCTGATGGCAAGCGCGGGCGCATGTTCGGCATGCTGATCCACGCACATCACTTTCAGGCGATAGATCCGGCAGAGCAGCCCGATCGCATCGCTGGAAACCGTCGACACCAAATGGCGCAGCGGCGCCTGCGCTTCCCGGATGAACGGATCGAAGCGACGCATCAGGCGATCCAGCTCGATCACCGCCGGACCGACGGTGTAACGACCGTTCTTGCTCGCCACCAGCAGCCCCGCATTTACGAGGCTGCGGACATATTGATAGGCGGTGCTGCCCGACAGCTCGAGCGTCGTGGCGACGGCTTCGACCGTCCATTCGGGCTGATCGATCGTGAACAACTCTAGGATCGAAAGCACTTTGTCGGCCGTCGCCATCGCGTTTCCTGTCTTGTCTCTTGCCGTTCCGGTCCGCGGGAGCGCGATAGCAGGTCCGCAATTGCCGGGTAGAGCGCTTTTCCGATGAACGCCGCCAATCGTGACGACCTTCTATTCGCTTTAACCACCACGGCCGCGGCGTTGCTCGGCTTGGTCGTAGCGTGGTCACTCGGTATCGGCCATCCGTGGTGGGCCGCGATGACGCTTTGGCTCGTTGCCCAGCCGACGCGGGGGCTTCTTCTGGAACGGGCGATCGCCCGGCTTGCCGGAACCGCGATCGGTGCCGTGATCGGCAGCACAATCCTGCTGATGGCGGCCGGGGATCGGCTGATCGTGCTGGTGGCACTCGCTATATGGTTGTCGCTCTGTGCCGCCGGGGGGAGCGTCTTTCGGCATTTTCGCACCTATGCGTTCGTACTCGCCGGCTATTCTGCCGCCATCATCGCGCTGTTCGGGCTTGCTCAGCACGGCGGCGATGCGAGCGTCCCCGCGGACCGCATCTATGCCACGGTGATCGGCATCCTGTGTTCGGTGCTGGTCTCGGTCATCATCGTGCGACCCAGTGACGATCGTCGCCTCGCCGCCGAACTTGAGGATCTTGTCGGTCGCTGTCTGGACCGGATCGAGACGTTCCTTGTATGCCGGACCGCGCCGGCACCGGAGCCGTTGCTGCATGATCTTCTCGTGCTAGATCGCGGTGCGGACGATAGTGCGGCGGGATCCGCCCGAGAACGGCGCGCTGCGTGGCAGGTTCGCCGCACGTCGGGCGTGCTGCTCGAACTCCTGGCACTGACCCCGACGACCAAACGCTCGCCGCATCCCGCCGCCCCATCTGGTGATTGCGGCGGCGCGCGCATCAAGCGGCTATGCGCGCTGGCCGAAGCACAGGGGCAGTCGCGCCTCGCGTCGAGGGTCCACGAGCTTGGCGAAGCGATGACCGGACCGACCCTGGCATGGAACCTGCGCGGGCGATTGGCGACGGTAGACCCACGCCGCGTCGCGCGGGCAGCACTTCGTCCGTTGCTCGCCTTTTCGATCGCCTCCGCAATCTGGCTCGCCACCGACTGGCGGGAGGGAACGGTCATGGTGATGACCGCCGCATTATTTTCGTCGCTCTTCTCCAGCCACCGTGATGGCAATCGCGCATTGCTCGACGCGCTGCTCGGATCGGTGTTGGGCGCAATCATCGGCGCGGCGTTCCGGCTGTTCGTCCTGCCGCCGGACGATGTCGTGATCAGCGTCATTCAGCTGCTACCCATTCTCCTTGCCGGTGCCTGGTTCATGCGCGTGCGACGGACCGCCAAACCGGCGATCGATTTTACGATGACACTCCTTCTCATTGCCCAGCCGCTGTCACCGCCGACGTCCTTTTCGGCAACCCTGGGCGCAAGCGCGGCGATCATCGCGGGCATCGTGATCGCGTTCGGAGCATTCCGCGTGTTTGTCCCGGCCAGCGTCGCTGTCAGCCGGCGATCGCTTTGGCAGCGGATCGAACGACTTGCCGCGCAAAGACGCATGGCCCCCAACCCAATGGCAGCCAACCATAATCGAGCCGCGTTGCGTGAAGCGGTGCTTCGCCTGTTGCATACGACACCGCCCGACCGGATCGATGCCGCTTTAGCTCTGGCAGTGTTGGCCGACGCGAAGCGCGATTCTTGCGTACCCCGCTGACAACATCACTCTCCAATCTTTATCTGCCCCGAGTCTGATGGACGATCCATGATGACAGACAGTCTGGATGGAAGAAGGGCCGGCATATGCCTGTACGAGGTCGGTCCCATGCTGAAGCCAGCTCGACATCGATGAGAATAGCTTGTTCCTCGATCTCGACGCCTTCATACCGATCACAGCGCTATCGTGTCTCTAAAAAGTTTTAAATCTCGCGCGCTCCGCGAGCCACCTTCGCGAGAGCTTGAACCCCGGTTTGCCAGTCTGAGTGAGGCTGTCGCGAAACCCAGGAATTGCGCGAGGTAATTGCTTTCCTGTTTCTCCGTCGACAGCTGTTCCTTTCGGGAAAAGCCAATCGGGAAACAGGTTGTGGGAAAATAGCCTGGGTAAAACAGGTCCCCGCCCCCGGGTCTGTCCGACGGTCTCGACCGCCGTTTGCGGAACAGCCGACCCGGCAGTGTTCATCCGCGAACGATGGCCATTCAGACCCGAGCGGACACTTTGACGCGGTTCCGACGCCCGCGAACGCCAGTGTTGTCGAGCTTCAGTTCGCGCAACGCAAGAACCATATGCTCATATTCAGTTGACAACATGATGTCATATCGGGAATAAGTTGTCTTATGGGGCAGCAGAACAACAGCGTACGCGAGCTGGCGCTGGCAATCTTTGCGGCTAACGGTCGGCTGATTGGCGCCGGCAACGAACTGGTCGCGCATCTCGGCCTGACCAGCGCCTGGTGGCAGGTGCTGGCGGCGCTGCGCTACTCGCCCGTGCCGCTGCCCACCGCGTCGATCGCCCGCAACGTGGGTCTGACCCGGCAGGCGGTACAGCGCATCGTCGATGTGCTCGCTGAACGTGGCCTGGTCGAGTTCCAGGCCAATCCGCATCACCAACGCGCCAAGCTGGTCGTTCTGACGCCTGAGGGGCTTGCGGCGGTCAACGGCGCCGAGGGCGCGGTCGCGCCGCTCGACCAGGCGATCGCGGATCGGATCGGGAACGAGTGCCTGCAAGCCGCGATCGCGACGCTTGGCGAGATGGTGGCCGTCATTTCCGAGCGACTCGACCATGCCGAACGCGCGTCGACCCCTGTCCCGCACATCCTCGAGGAGACCCTGTCATGATCCTGGTTCTTGGCGCCACCGGCGGCATCGGCGGCGAGGTCTGCCGGCTGCTGAAGCAAGCAGGCACGTCGTTCCGCGCGATGGCGCGCAAGCAGGAGCAGATCGATCGTTTCCATAAAAATGGCGGGGACGCCGTGCTCGGCGATCTGGACCAGCCGGAGACGCTGACGGCCGCGATGCGCGGTATCGACACACTGTTCCTCGTTACAGCGCCCACCCCTGCCCAGATCGCACAGGAGACGGCGGCGATCGATGCTGCCAAGCGCGCCGGGGTCGGCCGGATCGTCAAGATCTCCGCCTCCGATTGCAACGTCCGCTCGCCGATCCCCTGGGCCAAGTCGCATGCACTGATCGATCATCACCTGCGCGCCTCGGGGATCGACTGGACGATCCTGATGCCGACCGCGTTCATGCAGAACTTCCTGTGGTTCACGAAACCGGTCGCAAAGGGATATCTGCCACTCGTGGCCGGCAAGGGATCGGTGTCGTGGGTCGACACGCGCGACATTGCGCGGGTTGCCGCTACCGTGCTGACGCAGGACGGGCACAGCCGCGCGACCTATTTCCTGACCGGGCCGGAGACCTTCGACATGACGGAGGCCGCCGTGCAATTGTCGCAGGTGACGGGGCGCAAGGTGCAGTACGTCGACCTGCCAACACCGGTGTTCCGCACGATCCTGCGTATGACAGGCAGTTCGCGCTGGATGGCCAACGGGCTAGTCGTGCAGTTCGCCGATATGGTGGCGGGCCACCACGACATAGATCCGACCTGCGAGATCGAGCGGCTGACCGGTCAGCCGCCGAAGGATTTCGCGGGCTTCCTGCGCGACCATCGCGACGCCTTCGTTAAGTCGGCCGCCTGAGCCGCCAGCCCCGCCACAGGAGAACCTCACCGTGCGACCGAGCAGTTCCCCCTCGCAGGGTACGCGTTAGAATCACCGGTGCGCGTGTGGGTATCCGCGCTGCACAGACGTCGAGCTCTCCCGGTTTAGCGAGCGAGACGGATGTCGGAAACGCCTGCGCGTTTCCATTCAGCGACCGGTTTAGGGAAGGCGCCTATCGGACAACTGACCCGAAAAGGCCTCCTCGCAGCGGGCCACCGGCCACCATGCCACTGTCGCAAGAGTGCAGACATTCGCGACGCCGGAAACTGGGGCCATGCGTAACGCGAGACCTTCCCATTTTTCCGGGCCGGACGGACAATTTAAGACAATCCTCGGTCCCGGGCAGGCTCTCCACCACCTGCTGATCAAGCCCGGGCGGGTCAACCTTCCAACCCCATCATTCGATCTCGACCGGCTGAACCAACGACATGACCGGACTGCAAAAGGGAACGTCCATCGCGGCCAGCCTGCCGTCCCCTCCCGTTCACGACCGAGCCTAAGTCACTCCTTCTGCGACGCAATCCGCACGGTTGCGTCCGGAAGCCCTTCGGCGGCCACCCGGACGCGGATCGGCCCCTGCTTGCCGGGGACGGCGCGCACGATCGCGATGGCGCGGCCGTTGAACAGCTTGCGGGCCGCCGACGGGAACGCGACGAAGTCGGTCGGGTCGCCATTGTCGGTCGCGACGATCTCGCCCGGCCCCTCGATCGTGAACCGCACCGTGCGCTGGTCGCGCGGCACGAAGCCGCCGCTGGCGTCGCTCAACGCCACGCTGACCCACGCCAGGTCCTTGCCGTCATTCGCGATCGACGCGCGATCGGCGACGGCGGCGATCCGCACCGGCGCGCCGGTGGTCCGCACCGCCTCCTCCGCCCAGGGATTGCCGTCTTTCCAGGTGACGACCTTGATCTCGCCCGGCTCGTAGCGGACATAGTCCCAGCGGAAGCGATAGGCGAACGGTGCGCGTTTTTGCCGCCCCTGCGACTTGCCATTGACGAACAGCTCGGCCTCGTCTGCGGACGTGAAGGCGTGGACCGGGGTCACCTGCCCCTCCCGCCCCGCGAAATTCCAGTGCGGCAGGACGTGGACGAACTTCACGTCGGGCCGCCAGCGCGCCTTATACAGCCAGAAACGGTCCTTCGGGAAACCGGCTAGATCGACGATGCCGAAATACGAACTGCGCGAACTATAGTAAGGCGCCGGTTCGCCGAGATAGTCGAAGCCCGTCCAGACGAACTCGCCGGCGACGGTCGGGTTCTGGTCCTGCGCCGCCCAGGTCCGATCCGCCGTCCCGCCGAAGTCGGCCGCAAACAGTTCGTAGGCGCTGACCTGGTGCGTCTCTTCGTCGCCGCCCACGCCCGGCCGGACCGGGTTGCTGATGCCACCGGGGACCGGGAACTGATAGTCGCCCCGACTGCTATAGGCCGCCGCACTTTCGGAGCTGAAGATGACCTTGTCCGGGTGCTTCGCGCGGAACCCGGCAAAGGTCGGCAGCTTCGTCCGCACGCCCGCGCCCTGGTAGTTCAGCGCGATCGCATCGAACGCGCTGGCGAAGTCCGAACCCGGTGCCGCGACGTTCATCGATCCCATTACGGGGCGGGTGGCGTCCTCCTGATGCGCGATTGTCATCACCTCGCGCGCGACGGCCGCCCCGCGCCCGCCATATTGCTCGCCGACCTCGTTGCCGATGCTCCACATTATGACCGACGGATGGTTGAAGTCGCGCCGCATCATCGCGCGCAGGTCGGGCTCGTGCCAGTCCTTGAAGATCAGATGCGTGTCGAACGGCGTCTTGCGGCGCTCCCACACGTCGAACACCTCGTCCATCACCAGGAAGCCCATGCGATCGGTCATGTCGAGCAGTTCGGGCGCGGGCGGATTATGCGCCATGCGGATCGCGTTGACGCCCATGTCGGCCAGGATGTTGAGCTGGCGCTTGGCCGCGCGGTCGTTCCACGCGGCACCCAGCGCCCCCAGATCATGGTGCTGGTTCACGCCGTTCAGCATCACATGCTCACCGTTGACGATCACCCCGCGATTGGGATCGAAGGTCAGCGCACGCACGCCGAAGCGGGTCTCGTACGTGTCGATCACCCGCCCGCCGCGCCGCAGCGTCGTGACCGCGACATAGCGATTGGGCACCTGAGTTGGCGGCGGCCCCCACAGCCGCGGGTTGCGGATCGTCGTCGTCCCGCTGATGCTGGCGGTTCCACCGGCAGCGATCGCAACCGCCGCGGTCGCAATCCGCGCCACCGCGCCGCCCAGCCGCCGGTCGGCCGCATCGATCGCGAAGATCGCGGTATCGGCGACGACGCTGGCGCCGGCGGACGCGAGGTTCTCGACGGTCAACGCCAGCGCGACCTGCGCCTGTCGCGCGGAGACGTCGGACGTCGTGATCTTCGTGCCCCACTGCGCGACGTGCACAGGATCGGCCGTGGTCAGCCACACGTTCCGGTAGATGCCGCCGCCCGGATACCAGCGTGACGATTCCATCGGATTGTCCAGCCGGATCGCAAGCTGGTTGTCGCCACCGGGGATGATGTACGGCGTCAGGTCGAGCCGCCACGAATTATACCCGTAAGGCCAGCCGCCGACGAGTTTGCCGTTCAGCCAGACCGTCGCATAGGACATGGCACCGTCAACATCGAGGAACACCGATCGGCCGCGATCCGCGGCGGGAATGGCCAGCTTCCGGCGATACCATCCCGCCCCCCAGCTCGGCAGCCGGCCCATGCCGCCATAGGGCCCCTTCGCGATAAACGGCCCGGCGATCGCCCAGTCGTGGGGCAGCGTCACCGACTGCCAGCCAGCGTCGTCGAAGCCGCCCTTGATGTAAGGCACGTCGCCGCCGGGATTGCCGGCCGGGCGGACATGGCGCTTTGCGGGGTCCCGGATGAAGGCGTTGCCGCTTGGCAGGATATACGGGCGCAGGACGCCCTTGCGCACCGCCGTGTCGGAATCGTCCATCACGCCGGCATCGAAATCGGCACCGTCGGGACGCAGCTTCAGTTCGGGCAGCACTTCGTAGCGCAGGTCTGCGCCGACGCCGGCCGGGTCACCGCGGTGGAACTTCCAGCCGTCGTTGATCGAAATGCGGGCCCGCTGGGCTTGCGCCGGCGATGCCGCGACCGCGGCGACCGTCACGATCCAGGCAATGCGCGGCGCCAGGCGGGCCATCGTCGCGAACCGGGAACCGACGGTCACTGCGGTCCGCCCGCGTCGAAACGATCCCATCGGCCTGCCCCTATCTGCTTTTGTCAGACCAATTTAGAAAGAACGGGCGGCAAGGCAATTGTTTTCCACGATCGCCCGATCCGATGCGGGCGATCTTCGAAGGCTAGCGAGCCTCGCTCATCACGGCATCCGTGCCGAGGATATGCGAACGCCGGCTGGCAATCCGGCGGCGAACCGCCTCGAATTCCTCATTCTCGGTCATGACGAGCAGATGCTCGATCACGGCCTCCAGATGCTGGCGCATCGCGACGCGGGCGCCGTCCGCGTCCTGCGCGCGCACCGCGGCCAGCACGGCATCATGTTCGGCCGCCCGACGATCCTCCCCGCCGCCACGGGCGCGCTGGTGGATCGTCCGCGCCAGCAGGCAACGCTCCCGCATCGCCCACAGGTCGGTCACGACCGTCGTCATCGCGCGGTTACCGGTGGCGCCCGCCAGCGCAAAATGGAAATCGCGATCGGCCTGTTCGCTGACGGTCACGTCCGGCTCGCGCATCACCGCGATCAACCGCTCCAGCTCGGCCAGATCGTCGTCGCTGCGGCGCACGGCCGCCAGCGCCGCCACTTCCGCCTCGATCCCGCGGCGCGCCTCCAGAAGCTCGAACGCACCGATATCGAGCGTCTCGACCTCCTCGTTCGCACCGAGCGAAACGACATAGATGCCCGAACCCTTGCGCAGTTCGAGCACGCCGATCATCTCGAGCGCCACCACCGCCTCGCGCACCGACGCACGGCTCACGCCATAGGCATCGGCCAGCTTCCGCTCGGTCGGCAATCGGCTGCCGATCGGAAACTCTCCGGCGGCAAGCCGGGCGAGGATCGCGTCACTGATGCGTCGATAAAGCTTTTCCTGGCCGATCATCGTCTACCCTCGTCGCCGTCCGCGAACGTGAAGCATGAATCGCATGATCCTTGCCAGATTAAATCGTCCCCGGACCGTCGGTGCAGACCACGTGCCATACATATCACACCCGAAATAAAATGAATTGGACCGACATATATCATCTTGACCGGCCGACCATGCCGCCCCTAGCACGCTGTCATCAGGACAGCGGCGTCGCAGAACAGCCGCGTTTGGGGAGGATTACAGATGAAGTCGCTGAGTGGTTTGCGTCGCGCCGGTGCCGTGTCGACGCTCTTGATGGCCACCACCGCCTGGCCGGCCATGGCGCAGACCGGGACGGCCCCGGCCGCACCACCCGCGCCCACCGCGTCCTCTTCTTCCAGCGCGGACAGCCCTCCTGCCGCGACGCAGGACGGTGCCGGCCAGACCGCACCGACCGCGATCGACGGAACCGCGCAGGCTCCGGCCGACCCCTCCGCCACTGGCAACCAGGATATCGTCGTCACCGGCTACCGCGCCTCGCTGGAAAGCCAGACGAACGCAAAGCGCAACTCGATTGGCTTCACCGACACGATCTTCGCCGAAGATATCGGCAAGTTTCCCGACACGAACATCGCGGAATCGGTCAACCGTATCCCCGGCGTCACGATCAGCCGCGAAGTCACCGGCGAAGGATCGAACGTCGCGATCCGCGGGCTCGGCACGAACTTCACGCGCGTCCTGCTCAACGGTGCCCCCGTCGCGATCGCATCGGTCCGGTTCGATGCGCAGTCCACCAACCGCGAGGTCGATCTCGACCTCATCCCGACCGAACTCTTCACCCAGCTGACGGTCAGCAAGTCGCCCACCGCCAGCCAGGTCGAAGGCGGCGCCGCCGGCACCGTCAACCTTCGGTCCGCGCGCCCGTTCGACAATCCCAAGCCCTACATCAGCTACGGTCTACAGGGGTCGAAGGTCAGCCTCGCCGACAAATGGGGCTATCGCGGCTACGCACTCGCCAGTGCCACGTTCGGCGACTTCGGCGTGCTGGTCGGTGGCGCGGCCGTCAAGAACCGGTTCCAGGTGGACGGGTTCGAAACCATCGGCTGGACCAACCCGAACCTGACCTCGGCCCAGCGCGTCAGCGGCGCATTGAACTCGACCGGCGGCGGCAACTTCACCATTCCCGGCACCGTCCCGATCAACGCCGGCAACGGGCTGGTGACGGGCACGCCGATCAACCAGGCCTTCCTGCTCGCGCAGAACCCGGGCGCCACGATCGATCAGATCGACAACGGCCTGCTCCCCCGGCTCGGGCGCAACCGGACCGAGGTCGGCGAACGCACGCGCTACAACGGCCTCGTCTCGCTCGAATGGCGGCCGAGCGACGCATTCCATTTCTACGTCGACGGCATGTACGCCAATCGCAAAACCGACTTCACCCGCACGTCGATGGCGTGGTCCGTGCGCAACGGCGCCGTGATCCCGCTCAACACGACCTATGACAACACCGACTGCACCGTCGGCTGCACGGTCACCGGCGGCACCTATGCCAACTCGCAGTTCTTCCTGGAATATCGTCCGTACCGCGATCGTCAGGACTATTGGGTCGTCAATCCGGGGGCCGAGTTCATCCTAAACGACGCCATCAAGGGCGATTTCCAGCTGAACTACACGAAGAGCAAGTTCCGGCGCGAAAGCCCGACCGTGCTGGTCATCACCCCGCCGAACAGCGGCACGACGGTGAACTACACCAACGACGGCGGCATTCCGGACATTCAGAGCAACGTCGATCTGAACAACCCCGCCTCGTTCGGCTGGGCCGGCGGCGGTCGCCTGAACCTCAACGGCGAGGAACGCCGCACCGAGACCAAGGGCATCCGCGGCAGCCTGCTGTTCGGCGATGCCGAGCGGTTCAGCGTCCGCGTCGGCGCCGCCTATGACGATACATCGCGCCGCATTACGCCGTTCGACAACACCAATCCGTGGCAGGCCGCTGTCTGCGGCAACAACCCCAGCGTCGTTCTGCCGGGCCCGAACCGCCAGCCACTGTGCGATGGCGCCAACCAGCCGGGCACCGCCGCCCCCGCGGGCTACCCGACCTATGCCGGCTACGGCACGGGCTTCAGCGCCGGTGGCGCGCCGCTGGTCTATGCGGGCTCGATCGTCCCGACCGCCGCTCTGGCGGGCTACCTGCTGCCGGGCAGCAACGGCTACATCACGGTGGACTGGGACAAGTTCAAGGCCGCGACCAACTACGACAGCCTGCTGGCAGGCGCGACCGAGACCGGCTCGGGCAGCAGCGGCGCCAATGGCGGCCTGATCCGCGAGAAGGTGACGGGCACGTTCATCGAAGCGAACGGCAATTTCGACGTCGGCAACGATGGCGATACGGTCCGGCTGAACGGCGGCGTCCGCTACGTCCGCACGCTGCAGAAGGTCGGCGGTCGCACGACCATTCCCGATCCGCGCAACGTGCGGAACGGCGTCACCTGCCCGGGTGTCAGTCCGACGTTCGCGCTTGACGGGTCCTGCTACCCCACGCTCGTGAACTTCACGCAGACCGACCGGCTCTATTCCAACTACCTGCCGTCGGCGAGCGTCGCCTATAACTTCGGGCGCAAGGCCGTCGCCCGCGCCTCGGTTTCGCGCACCATGACCCGGCCGGATCCGAACCAGCTGCTGCCCGGTGCGTCGTTCACCTCGCCATCGGCGGATGTCGGCACGCTCGGCAACAACGCGCTGAACCCGTATATCTCGGACAATATCGATCTCGGTTTCGAATACTACACCGGGGGCGAGGGCGTCATCGCGTTCGCCGCATTCCGCAAATCGATCACCGGCTTCACGGTCAACGGTCTCACCACCGTGCCGTTCAGCACGCTCGAACCGTTCGGCATCACCTTCGCCTCGCTGACGCAGGCGCAGCAGCAGGCACTGATCGACCGCGCGGGGCCGGCCGGCGTCGCGCCGGAACAGGTGCCGATCCAGATCCAGCAGCAGGTCAATTCCGACGGCAAGCTGAAGGTGAACGGGGTTGAGTTCCAGGTCACCCAGCCGCTCGATTTCCTGACCCGCTTCATCGGCGTCGAAGGCTTCGGTTTCCAGGGCAACCTGACGATGATCGACCAGAAGGGCGAAGGCACCGGTGCCCCCGCGGTGGCGCTCGGCGTCGCGCCCACCACCTACACGCTGACCGGCTATTACGAGGGCAACGGCCTGTCCGCCCGCCTGACCTACACCTATAACGAGGGTTCGGTGCAGTCCGGTCTCAACCAGAACGGCCTGCCCGCCGCCGCCATCATCGGCCGCGACTATGCTCAGCTCGACTTCTCCGGCAACATCGATCTCGGCAAGATCCTAGGCAACGACCTGTTGCCGACGGTCGTCGTGAACGTGATCAACATCACCAAGGAAGCGCAAAGCTCCTACTTCCAGTTCCCGAACGCGACCTTCAACGAATACAACCCCGGCCGAACGGTCCTGGTCGGTATTCGCGGCCGCTTCTGACCCTCTAAACGGTTCCCCTCCCCTGATGGGCCGGTCGTCCGCGACCGGCCCTTTTTTTGGCCCGTCGTCCTCTGGGTGGAAGGGCGTGGCCAGCGCAACCATCGCCAGCGCGCGCATGCCGTGTTTCCGCAGCACGAGCGCATAGGCCAGACTGCCGATATGCTTCTGAAAGAATGTCAGGCGGGCGCGTTCAGCGAGTGACTGGCGCCCAGCCGATTGGGCAGCGGCGCAGCCGGCAGGGCGAACAGCACGGCGACGAACGCGAAGCCGATCAGGATCGTGGACGCGCCTTGCCGGTCGCCCGCGAACGGATCGGCCCAGTAGCTCAGCAGTCCCAATACAACGCCGAGGATCATGAGCGGATGCAGCCGGATCAGCCGGCGGATCAGGAACTGCCGCATCGACCTCGGTCCCCAGCGATCGACATAGGCACAGCCAAAGACGAAGCCCGACAACGCAAAGCAGAAATTCACGGCCAGATAGGCATGTGGCAACGGCAGGCGCGCGGCGTCGAACTGGACCGCGCTGCCCTGGATAAGAAATGCGACAACCAACAGCGCCCCTGTGCCTCGCAGTCCGTCCAAAACCTGTAAATGAAGCTTGCCGCCGGGGACGAGCGTCGCCGCACCGTCGACGGCACGCCCCGTCATCGCCCGGCCCGGCGGCCGCTGAACAGCCGGCCATGATCCCGGCCAAACGGACGCGTCATGCAAGCGCGTCCGGTTCGACGGGCGTGTAGCGCGGCACGAGCAGGTGGATGACGAGCAACGCGAGCAGATAGGCCACCCCCGCGACCGCGAAGATCGGTCCGTAGCTGCCGACCCCAGCCAGGATCGTGCCCGCGAACTTCGCCATCAACATGCCGCCCAGCGCGCCGGCCAGCCCGCCCAGCCCGATGACCGACCCGCCCATGCCGCGCGGGAAGAGATCACCCGGAATGGCGTAGACGTTTGCCGAGAACCCCTGGTGGCACGCACAGGCGAGGCCGATCGCCGCGACCGCCCACCAGAGCCCCGGCGCCTGCGCCGCAAAGATGATCGGCAGCGCGAACAGCGCGCAGACGAACAGCGCGGTCTTGCGCGCGCGGTTCGCGCTGAACCCGCGCGCCAGCAGGTGCGACGAAAACCATCCACCGCCGATCGAACCGACGTCCGCCAGCAGGTAGACCGCAACCAGCGGCGGGCCGAAATCGAGCATCTTCACGCCATATTGCCGGTTGAAGAAGTCAGGCAGCCAGAATAGAAACGTCCACCAGACCGGGTCAATCAGGAACCGGCCGAGCATATAAGCCCACGTCTGGCGCAGCCCAAGCAACGTGCGCCAGCGCACCGGGCGGGCCGCCGGCACGGGGTCGGCCTCGATCCACGCCAGTTCCTCGGGCGTGACACGCGGGTGCCGCCGCGGGCTGCGGTAGAAAGCGAGCCACGCGAACAGCCAGATAACGGTCAGCGCGCCCGTCGCGATGAACGCCATCCGCCACCCGAACGTGACCGCGATGATCGGCACCACCAGCGGCGTCAGGATCGCACCGACATTCGATCCGGCGTTGAAGATCCCGATCGCCAGCGCGCGTTCGCGTTGCGGAAACCACTCGTTCGCCGCGGCCAGCGCCGCCGGAAACGCCCCGGCCTCCCCGATCGCGAGCGGGATCCGCGCGAAGATCATCATGCCGGCACTGGTGAACAGCGCGTGCGCGACATGACCGATCGTCCAGAGCGTCACTGCGACCGCGTAGCCGATCTTCGCCCCCACCCGGTCGACGAACCGCCCGAACAGAACATAGGCGATGCCGTAGGCGGCCTGGAACGCGATCGCGAGATTGGCATAGCCCTGCTCGCTCCAGCCGTAGCGCGACTGGAGCTCGGGCTTCAACGTCGGCAGGACGAGCCGATCGATGTAGCTCAGCGCGACCGCGGCGAACAGCAGCGCGCAGATGATCCACCGCACCTTGCCACGCGGTTTCTTGATCATGTCGGCGGGCGGTGCGGCGATGCTCACCAATTGTACATCGTGCCGTCTTCCAGCCGGTTCACCGGCAGGAAGGCACGCTTATATTCGTAACCCGCGGCGAGTGCCTCGTCGATGTCGACGCCCAGGCCCGGCGCGTCGCCCGGACGCATCATGCCGTTCGCGAAGCTGTACGCGTGCGGAAACACCGCGTCCGTCTCGGCCGTATGCGGCATATGTTCCTGGATCCCGAAGTTCGGGACGGACAGGCCGAAATGAAGCGCGGCGGCCATGCAGACCGGCGACAGGTCGGTCGCGCCGTGGCAGCCGGTCCGGACCTGGTACAGGTCCGCCAGCGCCGCGATCCGGCGGAGATGCGTGAGGCCGCCGGCATGGACCACCGTGGTGCGGATATAGTCGATCAGCTGGTTCTGGATCAGCTCCCGGCAATCGTGGATCGAATTGAAGATCTCGCCCACCGCCAGCGGCACGGTGGTGTGCTGGCGGATCAGCCGGAACGCCTCCTGGTTCTCGGCCGGCGTCGCATCCTCCAGCCAGAACGGGCGATAGGGCTCCAGATCTTTGCCCAGCCGCCCCGCCTCGATCGGCGTCAGTCGGTGATGGATGTCGTGCAGCAGGTGGACGTCCCAGCCCAGCGCCTCGCGCGCCGCGGCGAACAGTTCGGGCACCGCGCGCAAATAGCGGCTGGTGTTCCAGACCGCCTCGGTCGGCAGGTCGCCGTCGGCGGGCTCATAGGGCTGGTCGCCCTTCGCCACGCCGTAGGTCGACGCCATGCCGGGTACGCCGCACTGGATGCGGATCGCCTTGTAGCCCTGCGCCTGATATTTCCGTGCCACCACGATCGTATCGTCGATCGTCGTGCCGTTGGCGTGGCAATACACCATCACGCCCTCACGGCTCGCCCCGCCGAGCAACTGGTAGACCGGCATCCCGGCCAGCTTGCCCTTGATGTCCCACAATGCGGTATCGACCGCCGCGATCGCGGTCATCGTCACCGGTCCGCGCCGCCAGTAGGCCCCTCGGTACAGATACTGCCAGACATCCTCGATCCGGTGCGCATCTCGCCCGATCAGGCACGGCACGACATGATCGGTCAGGTAGCTCGCGACCGACAGCTCGCGCCCGTTGAGCGTGGCATCGCCGACACCCGTCGTCCCGTCGTCGCATTCGATCTTCAGCGTAACGAAATTGCGCCCCGGGCAGGTGACGATGACGCGGGCGTTGACGATCCTGGGCATAATCTCTTCAATCTCTATTGAACGGAGCGCTGGCGATGGCCGGGCGAACGCGAGCCGGTTCGGAACCCGGACGGTGGCGGAGCGGAAATGCGGGTTCGGTCGCCATCCTGCCTACCGCAACCCCCACTCCGGCCGACAGCATCCAAATTGCTGTCTGACACCTGCTGAATACCACCCTGCCTATCCCGTGCCCCCATTGTCAATGCCGACCCATGGCGCAGCGCCCTTCCCCGGCTGCCAACTACGGCCTGACGGTGACGACGATTCGGCGATACCGGGTCAGCGGCGGCGTGCCGCGATCGGTGACGGCCAGCACGAAATGCGCGTCGCAGGTCCGCGTGACGGAGGGCACCCGAAAACTGCGCTCGTAGAGATTCTCCGTGCTCGACAGCGCAATATCGCCACAGGTCCCCGCCTCGCGATACTGGAACCAGCGATAGCTGAGGCTGTCGCCATCCGGGTCGCGCGTGCCGAGCGCGCTCAGCTGGACGGTGGCACCCGACCGGACGGCAAGCCGATCCGCATGGCGCAGCACGACCACCGGCGGGTGATTGACGTCGGCCGGCGCCCTGTAGGTCCACTGCATCCGCGCCGCGAAGTCGTTCTGGAAATCGTCCCGCCAGCGCCACAACGTCTCGCGAAACCCCCGGTAGCTGCGGTCCATCGGCTTGGTCGCCCGGCCATAGGCGTTCGCGACCACCGGCGTGACGGTGTCGACGGCGTTCGTCCAGATCGGCCGGGTCTCGGGCGGCACCGGCACGCCGCCGTTGAACCCCGTCGGATCGAGCTCTGCCCGCGCCGGTATGCGCAAAGTGTAGCGCCCGCCCCACCCGCCCCAGTCCGGCCGGTCGGGCATGTTCAAACCGTTCGGGATCAGCCCGAGGAACGTCGGCGTATCGCCTTCCATCCCGTACGCGACATCGGGATAGGCCGCGCCCAGCGGACCGCGCCCTTGCTGGATGTTGGCGACAAGCCAGGGGTTGGAGATCGTGTTGTTGTCGATGCCGTCGACGACGATATTGATCCCGCTCCACGTCGCCGCTCCGTAACCCCCCGGGCTGACGATGTAGAACAGGTCCGGAAATTCGCGACGGATCCACGGCCCGCCGTCGTCCTGGTCCGACACGGTATAGACGCGCAGCTTGGCGACCGGCCGCTTCAGCTCTGCCGGCGACCGCGTGGCGCGGAGGGTCGGCAACGCCTGCGCCAGCGTGTTCGGCCCGCCCCAGCCTGCGACCCACAACGGCCGATCGTCGCGCCGGTCCGGCGCGACGATGATCCGCCGCGATCCGGGCGTATCATTGCCCGGCCCGATCGCGGCCATGCCGTAACCCGGCTGACCCGTATCGATCATCCGCGACAGGCTTTCCGCCGTGGGAAAGCCCGGATCATGCCGCACAAGATTGGGCCGGACCTTTCATACTCGCCGATCAGCCGGCGAATGGATTCCGGCGCAAGCCGCGTCTTCTGGTGGACGGACGTCGTAGCTACCAACCCCTCAATATCGATCTCGTTCGCGTACAGCAGCAGGCGGATCAACGACTGCGTATCGTCCGGGTCGGCCTCGATGTCAGTCAGCACGAGCAGGCGGGGATGCGGCACGGATGGCTGCGCGACGTCCGGCTGGCCAATGGCGGGCGCCGGAATGCCCGCTGGACCAACCATGACCCATAACAAGGCCTTCATCGCGACACCCCTCACCGTTCGCTTTATCGTTGTGAGCGTTATCGGTCACGATATCATCAGGTCAATGTCGGGTCGGGCCGCTGCGCCCGCATGCCTACGGCAGGATCTTGCGTGTCCAACTGCTCGGCGTAAGCGAAGACCATTGATGACCGACCTCCGCCCGCTGTGGAACCACCCCGGTTGGATGGCGACGATCTGGCTGCGGAGCATGCTGCAGTGAGCCTGGTCGCCCAGGTCATCCGTTTCTGGATCCACCCCTGATCGCACGCGGAGCCCAAGGTCGCTAATCGGTGATCCGGGTCCGGGCGGCCAGGTTTCGCGCTTGGCGCCGAGCAGGCCTCGGCGATCGCCGTGATCCTGAACCGATGCGGCGCGCTGTTCGGAAGGAGCAGGGCACCACCTGGGCCTCAGCGGCACCTCATACCGCCTTCGATTCGAGATCTTCGGCCAACTGTTATCGGCGGCCGACCGGCAACAACTGACGCCGTCAAGCCGACATATCAACACGAAAATTTTACCACTGCTACGAATTACGCATTTTTTGTGTTGCGCTGCGCTCGGTTTCGGGATCATCTTCAAACATGTCAGCTGCACACAGAGAAACAGAAAACAAAATCAGTCGGGGCTGAGGGGGAGAGGCAGCCTGCTGCCTTCCTCATTAGTGATGAGCAATTCGGAGAGTATGATCCTGGAGGGCCGGTGACAGCAATGTCCCGTCATGTCGCGCATTTCGATGACCGGTGCGCGACCATTGCTCGTTCGGGGGGATCGACATGGTTACACGCAGGGCGTTACTTGGTCGTATCGGCATGCTGGGGGGATATGGCGCGACATTCTGCGCGATGCAGGCGCTTGGACTGACGGGCATCGCCCACGCGCAAGGGGTGAAGGAGGCCACGCCGACCGCGGGACACGGCAAGCATGTGGTGGTGCTGGGCGCCGGGATCGCTGGGTTGACCGCGGCCTACGAGCTCGAACAGGCCGGTTTTCTGGTCACCCTGCTCGAGGCGCGGGACAGGGTCGGCGGGCGTGCCTGGACGGTTCGCGATGGCGACAAGATCGAGATGAACGGCGAGGCCACGCAGACGGCGCGCTTTTCGGACGGCATCTACTTCAACGCCGGGCCGGCCCGCATCCCAAGCTTTCACCAGGGCCTGATCGGCTATGCCAAGAAATTCGGCGTCCCGCTTGAGGTCGAGATCAATTCCAGCCGGTCCGCCTATGTGATGGGGGACGACGGCCGCCGGATCCGGATGCGAACCGCCGTCAACGACATGCGGGGGCATATCGCGGAGCTGCTGGCCAAGGCGATCAATCAGGGTTCGCTGGACCAGTCGATCACCGCTGCGGACCGCGAAAGGCTCATGCCGTTCCTTAAATCCTACGGCGATCTTGGTCAGGATATGACGTTCAAGGGCACGGAACGGTCCGGCTTCGGCACCGCGCCGGGGGCCGGGGTGACGTTCGCAGCGCCCGGCAGCGCGATGCCGATCGACCAGTTGCTGGCCAACCAGCAATTGCCGATGACCCTGTTCGAAGACAATCTGTACATGCAGGCAACGATGTTCGAACCGGTCGGCGGCATGGACCGAATCCATGCCGCTTTCGACCGCGCGCTGCGCCATCCCGCCATCCGCGGGGCGGTGGTGACGAGGATCCGCCATACCGGCCGGGGCGTCTCGGTCGTCTACCGCGACACGGCCAGCGACGTGGCCGAAACGGTGGATGCGGACTACATGATCTGCACCATTCCCTTCCCGGTCCTGGGAAAGATCGATACGGACTTTAGCCCACGGGTGAAGGCCGCGATCGCCGGCGTCGTCTATGATCATTCGAACAAGGTCGCGTTCGAGGCGCCACGCTTCTGGGAACGCGACCAGATCTACGGCGGGATCTCGTTCGTCGGCGGGCCGACGTCGCTGGTGTGGTATCCCTCGGCCGGCCTGCATTCCGAACGGGGCATGCTGCTCGGCTGCTACGCCTCGGGGGCCAAGGCGGCGGAGTTCCAGCGCCGTCCGATCGCGGAACAGATCGCCTTTTCCCGCGACGTAATCGAACGGCTGCATCCCGGCCACGGCAAGGACCTGGTCAACGGCATCGCCGTCAACTGGCACAAGGTACCGTTCAGCCTCGGCCCCTGGCCCGACTGGAAGGCAGGCAGCGCCAATGGCCATCAGGAAGGCCACATCGATACCGAAGCCTTCCGCGCGTTCCAGCTCGCCGACGGCCGGGTCTACTTCGCCGGTGCGGCGCTCAGCCAGACGCCCGGTTGGCAGGAAGGCGGCATCCAGTCCGCGCAGACTCAGGTCTCGGCGCTGCTCCGCCGTGTCGCCGCGCAGGCGCTGACGGAGTCGCCAGCCCGCGCCACCCGCGCCGCCTGATCCTTACACGGGGCGTCTTCGATCATGTCGGACCACTATCGGTACACCCACACGACGCAAGGCAACTCGATTAAAACCACCGACTAGATAGCTGACAGCCGACTATTTAATAAAACAGCCCTGATAATATTAGTCAGAAAATTGAACCGTTCCGGAACAATATTCAAACCGAAAATAAAGTTCAGGTGACAATAATCTTTGAGCCATGGCAGGTGATGGTCTGAACGTTTTGCATTCAGGGAAGCAATCCATGACATATTATAATTGCACATCGTGTATCGCATTGGCGTCCGTGCTGGCAATTGCTGTTCAATCCCCGGCCGGGCGGTACGACTGCCAATCTCGACCTGATCTTTAACGGTAGCAGCGTGCTTGACGCGCCGCTGACGTTCCGTCCCTATGCATCAACGGAGGCTAATATTATGCACACATCAACTTCGCAGTCTGAGTTCTCGCGCCGGCGCACGAGCGTTCCGTGGCGCGGCCTGGCTGCCGGTATCTTCCGCCTTTCGCTGGCCGGGGCAGTGATCGCCATGGGCATCGGACTGACCACCTGGTCGAGCAGCGCATCCGCGGCCCCGGCGATCGTTCGCCACGCGGCGAGCCCGCCCGGCCTGATCCTCCAGGGCGTAACAGTCCCCGCCGGCGCGAAGATGCTGTATCTGTCCGGGCAACTGGCGTCACCGATCGGCGCTCCGCCGCCAACCGGCACGTCGGCGACGATCGCGCAATACGGTGATACCCGGACCCAAACGATCAGCGTTTTCGAAAAAATCAAAGGCCTGCTGGCGGCACAAGGCTTTCGCATGGCGGACATTATCAAACTGACCGTCTTCGTTGCCGGTGATCCCAAGCTGGGTGGCAAAATGGATTTTGCCGGGATGAACGATGCCTTCAAACTCTATTTCGGAACACCGGAAAACCCGACCACCGTTGCCCGGTCCACCGTTCAGGTCGCCGCATTGGCAGCACCACAATATCTGGTCGAGATCGAGGCGACTGCGGCCAAGTAGGAGGCATATGCGGCACCTGCCGGGTCACAGCAGTCTCCGATCTGGAAGACCCACATTCGGACATTTTTGACGAGCGTCGCCCCTGCTCGACGTCGGACGCTCGTTCAGAATGGATCTTCGCTGCTTACAGGGCATTCCGACGTCGATGAAGCAGAGCACGCTACCGCATGACGGAGAGTATGTCGTCGACGCTACCAACCGCAAATGCCGAGTACTCATCGGCGATCGCGTATGGCAGCAGCACGCGTCGCTTGTGGAGCAACGCACCGCAGCTGTAGGTGACGTTAGGGACGTAGCCGCCCCGCTGTTCGCCGCTCGGGAACAGCAGCGGCGATGGTGTTCGCGCGAGCACTTTTCTGGGATCGGCCTTGTCGAGCAGGCACGCACCCACGCAATAGCCCCGCACCAGTCCGACCCCGTGCGTGAACACCAGCCACCCCTCGTCGATCTCGATCGGCGATCCGCAGTTGCCCATCTGGACGAACTCCCACGGGTAACGCGGCCCCATGATGATCTCGCCGGTCTCCCAATGATGCAGGTCGTCGGAACGCAGGAGCCAGATATTCTCGTTGTCTTGGCGGCCGAGCATGACGAACTGTCCGTCGATCCGTCGGGGAAAAAGCGCCATGCCCTTATACGCGGACATCGCGCCGGTCAGTGGCCGCATCTCGTAGGTCCGTACGTCGATGCCGCGGAGAAGCTCAGCACGCGCGTCGCGGCCATCGAAGGCCGTGTAGGTGCCGATCACGCTCTCAGTGCCATCATCGTCGGTAAAGTGGACAAGCCGGAGATCCTCGACGCCTTGCCGCTGGCTGGGCAATGTCGGGAAGATCACGGTTTCCGAAACGTCCTGACTGTCGTCGGAGCGCAGCCGCACCCAGCCCGCATCGTCATCTCGCTCGATCCTCGGCGGAACCCCTTGCGAGCTGACCGGATCGATCACCAGACCGTCTGCGCCGTCCCATGTGCCCGATCGGAATGTGACGGACGAGATATGTCCTTCGCCCACACCACGCAGCGAGAGAACGAAGGCGACATTGTCATCGACCTGGTCCTGATCGGGTACGGTCACGATCGAAGGGTTGAAGAGCGCAGCGCTCTCGAAGGCATATTCCTGGCTGAAGTAGGCGCCGATCAACAGCCGGTCGCGCTCTGCCTCTACCGCGACGCCCAGGTCGTGCTCTACTTCCAGGAAGCGGCGAAGAAACACGCGATCGACATTCCGATGCCGCGGCTGCATCGCATCGTGGAGAAGCCCAAGCATGCGGTCACGCATCTCCGGCGCCATTCCCATCAGGCGTGCCGCCACCGCTTCAGAACGAGTGGGCCTCCCGTCGGCAAAGGCGGCCGGATAACTGAAGCCGAATGGCCGTATGACAGTGCGCGCCGGATTCGGTTTCAGCTCTACGTCGAGTGTTTTGAATACGTTCGCAGCTTCCATCTAACAGCCCTCGCTAACAACATGACGGGACAGCGAAGCTCGAGCCGGTTCGATCCGTATCAGACGCTTCAGGCAAGATAGGCGGCAGCTGGAGGTGCTGACCGTGAACTGGATCTTCTTAGTTCATCTAGCGTGTCCGGCGTTGTCTGGCCGGCCAAAATCCGACTGCTTTGAAGGAGACCCGGGTCGCAGCGCAGCATCGTGTCCACGGGGACGCTGTTCCGCGGTCCATCCGTCCTATGCTAAGCCGAAGCGGGGCAACGATGGGAGGTAAGATGCTGGATGTCCGCCGCATGATTGCCGATGCGTTCGGTCCGAGCAGACAGGGCGCTTCTTCCCTTCCCAACGTTCCGGTGTCGAATGACTGGTTCGAGCAACCGACATGCCGCAATTGCACGACACCGATGACGACCGCGTATTGCGGTCGCTGCGGGCAGAAAGCTGCGAAGCGGTTCGTTTGGCACGATCTCCGCAAGGAAACCTGGGATCGGCTCCGCCTGTTCGAGCTGCCGGCGGTGCGGACGCTCGGCAAGCTGGTCGTCAGGCCCGGTACGGTCGCCCGGGACTATGTGATGGGCCGGCGGACGACGTGGATGCACCCGCTGAAGCTGCTCGTGGCGACCGTTGCCGTCCTGGTCCTGTTACTCGCGACCAACCAGTATTTCAGCGTCTATGCGGGCGTCGATCGCGATGGCGTCGTCAAACGCATGGCGGCGCAGGTGCTAGCCTATTCCAACTGGAGCTTCTCGCTGGGCATCGTCGCCATCATCGTCGCGGCGGCGATCGTGTTCCCGCGCCGGCTCGGCTACAATCTGGTCGAAGTAGCGGTCTTGGCGATCTACTGCCAATCGATCGTGCTTGCCTTCACCAGCGTCAACCTGTTGCCGACGCTGATCTGGCGCGACCCGGCCTTCATCCTGGCACACAAGGCGGCGTCGCAGATTTATGTCCCGATACTCAAGACGGTGATTGTCGTGGTGGCCTATCGCCAGTTCTTCCTCCTGTCATGGCGGACTGACTGGCCAAGGCTCGTTTTAGCCGGCATCATGGTCGCCGCGGTCAACTGGACGCTGCTGCGCATCTACGCATGGGCGATCCTTTGGCTGGTAAGCCGCTGACCAGGAGACAGTGACATGCGAACCCTGCATCTGGCATCAATGGGTGCGCTGGCGGCCCTCCTGACAAGCGGTTGCGGCAAGGCGGACGACACGAGCAAGATGGCGTCCAGCGCGGCCAAGGTCGAGGCGATCGCGTCGACGCTCCAGGCCTGTTCCTATGACGGCACGCCGGTCCAGGCGGATGGCGCCGCACTGACTGGCGGCGCGCCGCAGGATTGCGCCAGCGCCGTCACGCGGATCATGGGCTATACGGGCCTCCCCGCCAATTTCGTCGTCGTGTCCGGACCGGTGCCGAACGCCGCCGCGGTCATCCTGCTCGACGACAAGCGGGTGCCGCGCCGGGTCATCGCCTTCAATCCCACGTTCATGAAGGCAGCCGAGGCGCAGGTCGGCGGCAGCCCCTGGGGTCCGATCAGCATCATGGCGCACGAGATCGCGCACCATCTGTCGGGGCACACGATCGTGCCCGGTGGCAGTCGCCCGGACATCGAATTGGAAGCCGACAAGTTCAGCGGCTACGTCCTGCAAAAGATGGGCGCGCCGCTCGCCGAGGCGCAGCGGATGATCCTGACGGTCGGCAGCAGCCACGGCTCGCCGACCCATCCGGCAAGAAACCAGCGCGCCGACGCGATCCGCCAAGGGTGGCGGCAATCCTGCATGCAATCGGGCGGTCTCGAGTGCGCGGGCGGGAAAGCGCCCGCGGCGCAGGGCGCCGCCTCGCCAGGCGCGATCGCTCGAGCAGCGACAGCGCCACAGGTCGCCACAACGCCGGCGGTCGTCAATGCCTCGGTCCCCGCCCGCATTTTACCGGCGCCCGGATCGATACCCTTCAAATACGGCCGCTTCATCGTCGACGAGACCGGACGGCTCGATCCGGCACGTGCGAAAACGATGGAACAGCGGCTGTATCGCCTTGCCAGGGACTCGGGCGTCGAAATGAGCGTCCTGGTGGTCGACGACCTGAAGGGGCTGTCCGCGAACGACTATGCTTGGGCGATGATGCGACAGTTGCGGATTGGCAAGCTCGATGTGGGCAACGGCGCGGTCGCGGTCGTTGCTCCGCGGCAACACCAGGCCGCGGTCGCGTTCGGGCCCGGTCTTGCCAAGGAAGCCGAATTCTCGGATCCGGACACGCAGCTCGTGCAATGGATCGACGCGGCATGGCCCAATTGCGAGGATGCCGACGGGTGCGCTGGCTGGACCGACGCGCTGTTCACGGTATTCGACGGGACGTTGTTCTGGGCCGAGCGCAGCAAATGGACGATCGGCTACCAGAGCCTCGGGCAACTCCTCGATCATTACACTCGGATCAATGCCGAGCGGATGCAGACAAAGCGGTCGTTCAACGCCGCGACCGACCAGCCTAACGGCAATCTCGTCCGGGTGACCGGCCGCATTACGAACCTCAAGTCACCCACCGGATACGGTCAGGCGAACGAACGGCTTCTGGGTGGAAAGCTTGGCTACACGGCGGTCAGCATGATCACTGACGATGGCCATGACCTTGTGCTCTACGTCGCCTCGCGCCTCGCCCGCCTCATGCCGTCCGGCGCGCTCCGGAACGGCGCTAGATATACGGCGGTCGGCCGACTTCAAAGCACCGGCGACAAAGCAAGCAAGCAGGCCTCGTCAATGTGGCTGTTCAGTTACGATCCGATCTGATCTTGCACGCGCGTTCTCAGGCGGCGGTACACCAACATTTACGTCCGCGATCACGGTTCCTGGCGGTGGTTCGCGCGGCATGCGAACGGAGTGCCGACGACGTGACAGGCGTCGACGAGTTTGCGCGCTTCGTGGCGGGTTAACAGCGACGAACTTCTTAGAAAGGAAGCAGGGAAGGAAAGACGGCTACCGGAATTGCGCTGACGACCACGGCAGTATGATGCTTCCCCAAATTGGTCTCCACCAAAATAGCCAGAATAGACGAATTGGTTTCAAAGCCACGCATCCTCACGTGCGGAGTTCCGCCAAAGCGTCTTGAACTCGATCCCGGACGTTCGTGCGCGGTTTTCGGCTTCCAACTTCGGCCGTTCGATCATCTTGTCGCTACGACCGATCCCACGGCATTCGATTCAGGCGCTAACCGATATAAGGTGGTGACAAGCGGCCGTTTAGAAACCTGAGGTCGAGGTTGTCTGCTGCACAACAAGCTGCCACCGACCATCTGTCTTCACCAATACATCCGTGAACCGCAGATACATTTCGCCGTAACCGCCGAATGCGGTGCCGCCGCGGTGATCGACACCAGTGACGACGGCTGTGTTGCCATGAGCAGAGGCCGCAATACTACTCATGAGGGTCACTGCCGCCAGCCCGGGAAAAGTGAAAATGCGCATAGAAACACCCGCCGCAGTAACCCTTAACGATGGAGCCCGACTCCCGCTTGTGGGCGCTATCCGAACGGCCCTTTCGCCGCATGGAAGGCTTACGAGCGGTCAATCAAACAGATCCACCACTCGCCAACACCCGCCCTTTGCCGACGCTGATCCTCTGTAAAATGTGCGCGATGGATCCGGGCTAGGATACTAATTGTCGAGAATGGGCAGGTTTGGTCATTCGCGGCTTGTCCGCGGCAAGGCATCCGACTTGGCAGCGGCGGTGCGCTGAGGCCACGTTGGTCAGTTCGCGGGCAGCGTAGCGATCAGCGCCGCTGCCTGCGAACGTTCGGGCGATTCATATGGCCCCAGCGTGATCGGGCGCAGCACGGTGCGTGCTGTTGCCGCTTGACCGCGCGCAGCGAGGACCCGGCCGAGCATCAGCCGAGGGCCAGGCGACGCCGGCACGCGCTCCACGACGCGCGACAGCCCGTCCGCCGCGATTGCCGGCGGCGTGACGCCGGCGTCGAGCCAGCTGAAGCCATAGGCGAGCAGCGGTAGCACCGCATCGGTATCGGCGCGGTTGGCACGTCCGATCGTCGTGCGTGCGATACCCAGCGCCGGCGAGCGTTGCGCTTGCGGAAGAGCGGCGGCACGTATCACCTGCGCCATACCCTTCCATGCCAGCGCCCGCGGATCGCCCGGCACCAGCGCAAGCGCTCGATCCGCCGCCGCTTCGCAGGTAGCCGCACTGTCACTGCGGCATTCGGCCTCGGCGACCAACAAGTGCGGCCCCGCCTCCGACGGAAAGCGTTCAGCGTCGCGACGGAGCCGTTCGCGCCAGCCGTCGCGCGCCGCCACCGCCCGTTCACGGTCGCGCGTCATGCGTTTGGTGACTTCGGGCGACGCGTCGGGATCGGGCAGCGGCGGCAGGTCGACACGCGCACCGAGTTCCAGCCGGCCCTTGATGAACGCGGCTTCGCCGAGGCTGACGCGGCGCACCAGCGGCACCTCGCCCGATGCGACGGGCAATTCGATCCGGAAATAGGGTTTACGCTCGCTGTGGTAACGCCGCACCTCGCGCGAAAGCGTCGGCAGGTCGCCGAACACCTGCGCTGCCTCCGCCTGCGACGCTCCACTACCGAGCGCGGCAAGGTAGCGCCGCACCTGTGGCCTGCGATCGTCGGAGAAGAACAGATAATGTGTGAGCAGCCATGCGTGGAACGGCGTCCATTCGCTCCGCTCAGGGCTGTCGAGATAGCGGCCGTCGAACAGGCGTTCGAGCGGATAGCCGCCGTAGAAGCGGATTACCCGGTCGCTGTTCTCCGGCGCGCGGCCATATTCGATCACCCGTCCGTCACGGATCGTCATCGTCGAGAAGAGTTGCCCGAACCCGTCGAGATACCAACGTGGATAGGCGCCAGGAAAATAGGTCATCAGCCAGTGCTGCGCGAACAACGAATACAACATGGACGTGGCCGGAACCGCGACCGAGAGTTCGTTGGGCTGCGGCACGCCGAACGCACTGTCGGCCAGGCCGAGCAGCGGCACGACGCCCGCCACCTGCGCACCGCCAGCCCCCGGCTGCAGGCCCGGAACGATTCCCGTCAACGCGCTCAAATTCAACCCTTGCTGCAGCACGGCCGTCTGGTCGAAACGACTTGACGCCATCACCGCGCCTTCGTCACGCGGATCGTAATACCGTGCGATCATGAACGGGCGCGCGAACGGACCCTGCTGCCAGCGGGTGTTGCGAAGGTCCATCGCCTCGAAGTCCGCGAGCCCCCCGATGAGCGTGATGCGCAGCTTGACCGTGTCGTCGTCCGATCCGCGCCCCATCAACCCCGCCAACAGCAGATGCAGCGTTTCCAGGTTGCGGGCCATGCGTATCAATTCGGCCTCGCTGCCATCGCTCAGCACCCGCACATGGGTCGTTTCCGCTTCGCGCCATTGACTTGGACGGCTCCGAACACCGGTGACCAGGATCTCTGACGATGATGGTAGCGTCGCCGGCGCTTCCCCCTGCAGCACCGCCTCTGCCGCGGCGGGCACCGCTGCGCACGCCAGTAGCGTCAAAAAGGTAAAACGCCGCATCAGATTATCTCCGACAAACTGCCTTGCACTGGTACATCATGGTCGGCGATTCTGTGCAACAGTCGCCGTCGAGTGACGGATCTACAGCGTGCATACGGTACCTAGCCAATTTCTATTGGCGTCGCTGACGTGGACTGTTCGGCACTTACAGGTGCGACTGGATCGCCAACCACACCATTGCGAACTAATTATCATGACACATCCACTTCCTGGGCCGTCTTCCCCTGCTTGAATGCGGCAAGCTTAGCGACCCGGCGTTGCCGAAGTGGCATGCATCGCAAACTGAGCAACCGATCGCAGACGCGACGCCGTTCTTTGACTGACTCAGAAGGCGACGTGCCCAATTGCAGCTAAATCCACACTAACCCAAAAGGCGACGTTCCGGACGCTCTTCCTCCTCGCCGAAAGCCGCCTTTCGTTCATATCCAGTTCTTCTCGGATCGTCCGTTGGGCGACCGCCGGCTTTTGGAGACACATGTTCCATAACCTACCGGCTGATTGGCTTGACATCGACGCACAGCAAGGCCGCGTGTCACAGCGCGAGCAGACAGGTTCGGAGCAAAAACTGGAACACCCGCACGATCGCGACAGCTCAGATTAGCTGGAGGTTGACGGACCGGCCTGATTACGTCGAGTAGGAGGATGAGCCGTAGTCGCCGACCATCGAAGCAAATGTTGGTTCTCCTGGGCGCGTTTTCCGCGCGGACCCAGACTTGGCGACATGGCTATGATCTGATGAAGGAAACCGGGCTCAGGTCGGGGACGCTGTACCCGCTCCTGATGCGCATGACCGACCAGGGGCTTGTCGAAGCTGAATGGCGCGAGCCCGAACGACCCGGTCGCCCGCCTCGCCACGTATATCGCCTGACCGCGTCGGGGGCCGCGTTCGCGACGACGGCAACGCCGGTCCACTCCCTCTCGTCTAAAACGACCGCAACAGCGTGACGGCTTTCGTTTCACGCATCGTCATGTCCGTGGCCGCCCGGTGTCTTGGCGCGGATCGCCAGGAATGGGCAATGGCCATGGAGGCGGAGTTTGAGGCGGCAGTCGACGATGGCGAACCGTTTGCCTATGCGATCGGATGCCTGACGGCGGCTTGCCGCGGAATGGTGCGGCAGGACGAAGGACGTCTTGCGCTTGCAAATTATACGCTCGCGCTCGGTCTGCTCATACCCATGGCAGTCGTGCAATTCGAGCAGGCCATGAAAGTCTTCCTGTCTTTGGGACACGGTTCGCCTCACGCCCTCCTGGCATCGGGCGTCGGTCAGAATCCCTACCTGACATGGTCCCAGAACAGCGCCCTACCGATATTACTGCTCATGTGGCTTCTGCCCGCTACGGCGCACCTCGGTCTCGCATGGGTGGTCGTCGAGAAGGATTGGCCAAATGTGGTGAAGTTCGGCGCCCTCATCGGCGCGACGATGATGACGTTGTGGCTCTTCACGGCCATATTGATACTGGATCTGTCGCCCCTGGCTGCGCAAGTGACGCGGCTGGCCGTCGAGTTGGCAGGCGTTCTCACAATCGCTCAATGGCACGCCCGCATCGCTTCAACCACCGTGCGCGAAGATCCCCGCTCCTAGGCGCGAGGCCCGTTCTGCTGAGTACCAAGCGGTCGACCACCACCCCAAAAAGATCGCCTTGACCAATAAATCTACATATGTCGTTATACGGCTCTGTCTGAGGATTTTGCCGAGGGGGAGCGAATATGCGGCGCGGAGTTACCTCTGGGGTCATTGCGGTCGGCGTTGCGGTCTTCGTCGCCCTCCTCGTCATCCCGCGCGGGCCTGCCGCAGTAGCCGGTGAGAACGGCACATTCGCAAACGACTGTTGCGGCACGTTCGCTCTGTCCAACGGCAAGATGGTGCTGAACGGCCAGCGAACTGTGCGCTACACGGTCGCCACAGACGGTGAAGGACCATATATTCTACCGCTTACGGATGTGGGCACCATGCCCGATCACGGGTTTGCCGTGGATGGGTCGCGTTCGGTGCGCAAGCTGCGGCTCGACAGACTCCCGAACCCTACCCGCATCACACTCTATGAGGGCCTGATCCCTTATATCTTCAAAAGACAGGCCCCGCGGCTTCGCAACTAAGGTTGGTGGCGAGACGGCAATATTTGTTTGTCGGCTCCCACGCGCAGAGCGCTGCTCCGTGCGCATCTCGTGCGCGTCTGATTTCGAAGCATCGGTCGTAGGACTGAGGATTTCGGAGCGGGCCAGCAACAGCCATACGCGATGACCCATAGCCGGACATTCCAGGCGCCTTTCTCGCTTCCCCACTTCAGCCGTTTACGGGCAAGCGCCAGACAATAGAGACGCGATCGATCAACCCCCAACAATCATAGCTGAACAAACGTCCGGTCACGACGGTTGCTGCTCAAAGCCGCCGGTTCTCTTCTCTCCAAACTCGGGGCATTCCGCAGGAGGATCGATATATGTCCGCTATCGCTCAGAGGCGGACTGTTCGCTAAACCCCGACATCAGTCGCTTTTTGCAACCGCTTCGCTACTTAATTCCGGACGTTCATTCACAATAGAAGGAACGAACCCTAGTGTTACTTGCCTGCGACTTCACGCAGGAACCAGGATTCGACCGCTTTATCGTCACGGATGTCCCCAGGGAAGCGTATCGACGGCACTTGCGACACATTGTCGTCACGAATACGACCGTCGCGCGTCATTGCCGCGATCATGACGGTGGCCTGCTTGCTGGGCAGTTCGATATCTACGGCAGTGCCCGAGCGGCTGTCCACAGTGGTTGGCAGTCCGATCTGACGCACGCCGGGGAACCGCTTCAATTCGTCGACGAACCCAATACAGGCGCTCCCGCAGCCATAATCCGTGAGGACGTAGACTTTGGCGTGGACCGGGCTAACCGGTGGCGTCCCGCTGGCGGGGAATGGGATAGGCATCGACCGGAAAATCTGCCGGCCCGACGCGATAGCCTGTTTCTGGAGCCTGTCGTTGGCGGCATCATTGATCTCATATAACGGGTCCGCCGGTTGCTTGAGGTTGCTTGCCTCCGACACATCCTCTTGATCAAGCTTCAGATAGGCCGGTGACAGGCGATAGACCGCGCGGATGTGCAATCGTTCAGTTGCGTAATGATCGGCATATTCCTGGCCGTAGAGCCCACGCAGGTACGCCATGAACCAGTTATAGGGGCCGCCTCCGTTGCCCCGTACGTCGAGCACGATGAAGCCCTTGGTTCGAAGAGCCGGCGCAGCATCGATCGCCGCGTGGAACGCCCTGGCCTGCGCGGCATCTTCGGGCTGGAAGTAGCCGAGCTTCACCCAGGCTCCGTCGCTGCCGACCAGTCGTGTGCTGACCTCGGGGACGCGGGCACCCCGCCACGAACGCTGAATTGGATTGATGTCCTTCAACGGTGCCGGCGTCCAGTCCAGCGCGACGGATCGGCCACCGATGGTGCATTGCGCCGGCCGTGGGCGAAGTGGACTGCCGCGATCAACAAAGAGCCGCAGTGCCGCCTCGTTGCGGGCGACCTCCAATGTGTCAGGCAGCCCGACTTCGTACTGTGAAATGGTTGCGATCCACCACGACATTGGCTTGCCATCGCAGGCCGACACTTCGGCACTATCGATGACATTCGCCTGCCGCGAAGCCGTGATGTGGTAGGCGCCGTTATCGAACCGGGCGAGAAACCCCGGCCAGTTCGACGGGACTGGCTTCGACGGATCGAAGCGGATGGCGACGTGGGCATCCTGAAAAGCGGCGGTCAGATGACTGAGCACGGCCCGGTAGCCAGCCTCGTCACGGACCAGCGGAAGTTCGGCTTGGACGCTCGCGAGCGTGCGGTCGAACCATGTGCGCCAGCGCGCAGGGTCCGGGTAGGCAGCGTAGATGTAATTCTGGCGCAAGGCTTCAGCGAAGGCGCCGAGATCGATCTGTGTCCGCTTCCGCCACGCTTCGGCCGATAGGGAAGCAGGTGGGACGCCTTGCGAACCTTTGGCCCGGACGGCGGCGGCGGGCTGGCTATGCGCCTGGGCAGATTGTGCTGCGACAACTGCGCAACCAAAGAAAACGGCGGCGATTGCGCGAATAAGAATAGGCATGCTTCATGCTTAGTGGGTCTGCGAACTTTGAAAATACCTGATCCTCCACCATGTGCGGCGTAACGCAATGTGTGACAGGATGGCTGTCCGCTTCAAGAACGAGCGTTCAGGTCGAACCATGCTCGATTGCTCTCCGGGTGAGCAAACCCTCGATGCCTGACCCTCCGGATTGAATTCAGCCGGCATTGGTTTGATGCTCCAAAGCGGCTGTTTCGCTCACCACTACTTTGGGCATAACGCTGTCGCATAAGTCCCGATATTCGAGACGTTCGAAACTTAGACTATTCGCGATGCGCTCGCACTCCCACCTCTCAGTCGTCAGCAGCCCATTTCGTCAAAGGCCAATCGGAAACGAAGTTTTGGGGAAAACGGCTAAGCTTAGACAGCCCCCCCCCCGGGGGTCTGTCCGGCTGTCAGGATTGCCGTTGCAGATCGGAGCGGTTGACCTTCAACTTTGAGCCGTCGGGCGGATCACGATGCTTCCAACATCGACGTCTGCAGGCTGCTCGATGGCGTAGAGAATGCCGCGGGCGATCGCCTCGGGTGGGATCGCGATCGCGCCGAGCCGGTCGGACACCGCTGCCTTCGCGGCCTCGTCGGTGATGCCGTCCATGAAGTCGGTTGCGATGACGCCTGGTGAGATCTCCGTTACGCGGAGGTTGGGTCCGGCTTCCTGGCGCAGGATTTCGGTCGCGGTGCGGACCGCGTTCTTGGTCGCCGCGTAGACGCCCATCATCGGCGACATCTGGATGCCCGCCACCGACACGATGTTGATGATGTGGCCGCTTTCCTGTCGGGCAAATACCGGGAGCGCCGCGGCGATGCCGTAGAGCGTACCGCGAAGATTGACGTCGATCATCGCATCCCAATCGTCGACGCGCAGCGCGTCGAAGCGCGAGATCGGCCCGATCCCGGCGGCGTTGACGAGCGTGTCCAGCCTTCCGCCCTGACTGACCGCAACGGCGACGAATTCTTCCAGATCGCTCCGACGCCGGACATCGATCGGCTTGCAGATCGCCGTGCCGCCAGACGCCGCGATGTCCGCGGCCAACGAGGCCAGCGCCTGTTCATCGCGCCCGCCCAGGACCACCGTCATGCCATGTCCTGCGAGCAGCTTGGCCGTGGCGCGGCCGATGCCGCCGCTCGCACCCGGAATGGCGACAACTTTACTTTCGTTTCTCATTGCTCGTCTCCTTCGTTCGTCAGAAGATCTAGGCAATGATAACGAGACGATCTATCCTAGAACGTCTACATCCTTGTAGCGAGCGTCTAATATGGCCGGCGATCCCCTCTCAAACATTCTCGACGTGCTCGGTGCGCGGATGGGGCGCCAAACGAGGATGGAGGCGGCGGGACGGTGGGCGCTCGAATTTCCGGCGGTCGAGCGATTGAAGTTCGTCGCCATGCTGCGTGGCAGTCAGTGGCTGCTGCTTCCCGGAGGCGTGGCGCACCAGCTCAACGAAGGCGATGTCTGCCTGATTGGTCGCACAGCCTATCGAACGGCGAGTGCGCCTGATGTCGAGCCGGTCGACGGTCAACCCTTTTTCGAGCATGGCGACGTTGCCCGAATTGGCGGTGCCGATATCGTCGCGATCGGCGGAACTGTCACCGTCGCCCCCGGGCTCGCCGATTTCTTACTCGACGTGCTTCCAGACTTCATGATGGTGCCGAAAGAGGCTGCGGGTTCGTCGAGCGTGGCGACGATCCTGGCACTGCTCGGCGCCGAGATCGAGCGGGACGAGGTTGGCGGCGAAGTCGTCAGCGCACGGCTTGCCGACGTGCTGCTGGTCGAGGCGATACGCGCCTGCGCTGCACGCAGGGATGGTACCGGGATCGGCTGGCTCGGTGCGTTGTCAGACGATCGGCTTGGCCGCGCGCTTCGCGCCATCCATGCCGATGTCGCGCGGCCTTGGACCGTTGCCACTCTTGCTGGCGTAGCAGGTATGTCGCGCGCCGCCTTTGCCGCTGCGTTCGCTCGCAGGGTTGGCTACACACCGCTCGCCTATGTCCGTACGTGGAGACTGACGGTTGCGCGCGCTGCGATGCTGCGCGGTGGCAGGAACATTGGCGCGGTAGCGAGCGACGCGGGCTACGGCTCGCAGAGCGCGTTCGGCCAAGCCTTCAAACGCGCCTTCGGCGTCAGCCCGGGTGCAGTTGTGCTGACATGAATCTAGCCCGGGCTGGCCCACCCCGTGACACCAAGGACGGCCGAGGCTCTCCCGCTAGTCCATCGTTTGTGAGAAGGCCTCTATCGGGCATCTCACCTCCAAAAGTCTTCTGGCAATCCACCATCTGCCGCCATGACACTCTCGCAAGAACGGCAACATTCTATGCAGGGAGGTTCTCCCCTCCCCGGCTGTCTTGATCGATCTTCCTTTTCAGAAAAGTTGCTTGGACGGAGAGGCATCCACGTTGGCCTAATCCTTACCTTCACCTTCACCCGCGGCTTTGATCCGAACGCTGAAACGCTCGCGATATTGTGCCGGCGATAAGCCGGTGGTTCTGCGAAACAGACGCCGAAATGCGGCGGGATCGGCGTAACCGACCGACCACCCGATCTGATCCACGGCCTGTTTTGTGAGTTCGAGAGCATCGCGTGCTTTCATGACGCGAAGCTGTTGCTGATACTCCTTCGGTCGCAGGCCCGTGGCCTTCGAGAACCGCCTCAGAAAGGTCCGCTCCGTAAGACCGGCTACTGCAGCCAGGTCCGTGATCGAGCGGGTGTCGGCGCAATCGGCATGAATATGGTGCTGCACCGTCAGGACGGCTGCGTCGCCATGATCGAAGACCGGAACGAAGGAGGAGAACGCCCGCTGATCGCGGCGGGGCGGATCGACAAGCAGAAAGCGCGCGGTTGCGAGCATGACGCCTTGCCCGAGCAGCTTTGCGACGAGCGTCAGCCCCAGATCGGTCCACGCCAGGATGCCGCCGGCGGTCAGAATATCGCCGTCGTCGATGACCATGTTCTGGGTGGCCACCCTGACGTTCGGAAACCGCCGCGCGAGCGCCTCTGCGAAGGCCCAGTGCGTTGTGGCACGCCGATGGTCGATCAGCCCGGTCTCGGCCAGCACGAAAGCGCCGGCGCACACCGAACACAAGATACCGCCATCGGCATGTCGTGCGGCCATCCAATTCGAAGCCGTCGTCATGAGCTGCATCGATTCCGGCATGACGAGGCTCGGCGGCGCAATCGCGTGGCTGATCCGATGCGGCTTACTGGGACGACTGTCCCACACGCACACGACATCCGGTTCCTCCACGCGCCAGTGTGACACGCGGACAGTGCGAAGCGGCTTCTGCTCCAGTTCGCGCGCTGCGCATTCGCCTGCGATACGAAACAGGTCTGTCAGGCCGTAAACGGCGGCCAACTGGCAGTCCGGGTAGATCAGCAACGCCACCTCGGCAACGTCGGTATCGTTTGAAGGCATTTGTCACTTTCGGCTCGCTCAATGTCATAAATGCCACGCCTCATTTACCGCGAAATGTCCATATCCACCGCACGACGCGAGTTGCGTCGTCGCAACCAGATAAGTGAGGTTCGATTGACCCGACCCGATGCCATTTGGCCCGTAGCGACGCGGCGTAATCTGCTGATCGGGACTACGTCGGTCCTCGCCGCTTTGGCCCTGCCTTCCGACGCATTCGCACAAGCAATCCTTCACACCGGAGACTCTTCCATGAGCACAGGCTTCATCACGACCAAGGACGGCACCCAGATCTTCTACAAGGACTGGGGGCCGAAGACGGCGCAGCCCATCGTCTTTCATCACGGCTGGCCGCTCAGTTCCGACGATTGGGACAACCAAATGCTGTATTTTCTTGGTCTTGGATATCGGGTCATAGCACACGATCGACGTGGGCATGGCCGATCCGACCAGACGGACACCGGCAACGAGATGGACACCTATGCCGACGATGTCGCAGCACTCACGATCTCGTTGAACTTGCGCGATGCCGTTCACATCGGACACTCGACAGGTGGTGGCGAGGTGGCCCGCTATGTTGCGCGTGCCGAAAAAGGCCGCGTCGCAAAGGCGGTGCTCATCGGCGCGGTGCCGCCAATCATGCTAAAGACCGTAGCGAACCCGGAAGGGTTGCCGATGTCGGTGTTCGACGGCTTTCGCGCGGCACTCGTCGCCAACCGAGCACAATTCTACATTGACGTACCCGCAGGTCCCTTCTTCGGCTTCAACCGCCCCGGAGCGAAGGTCAGCCAGGGTTTGATCGACAATTGGTGGCGGCAGGGCATGACTGGTGGTGCCAAGCCGCAATATGATTGCATCAAGGCGTTTTCCGAAACCGACTTCACTGATGATCTGCGTGCGATCGAAGTGCCGGTCCTGGTCCTGCACGGTGAGGACGATCAGATCGTCCCGATTGCCGATTCGGCGCGTAAAGCCATCAAGTTGCTGCGGAAGGGTAGCTTGAAAACATATCCTGGTTTGCCTCACGGGATGGCCACCACGCACCCTGACATTATCAATCCCGACCTGCTGGCCTTCATCAAGACATGATGTCGCGACGCTGGATCGCAACTTGTCAGCCCTTCTGCGCCGTAGCGCCTCGCCGAACCTCGTGAAAAGCGAGCAACAGTGCGTTCCCGGAATACTAACGTTTCCGGGAACGCCGGAACGTCTGCGGACACTTAGTTTGAACGTTTTGACAATTGTCTGCCATCATCGTCGCGGCGGGATGCGACGCGGGCATTTGCCCTGGAGAGCGGCTTGCCAATGACATGATCGCCGTCAAATTAAGTCTTGACTATCATACCGCGGTCATCTGCGGCCCGAACGAACGCTAGGATCAAAACATCTGCATGATCCTAACGTCCGTCGTTGGAGCCGCCGGCATATCAGCGGCCCCCCTTCGAAATCGCTATCGGACTTTCAGTTTCAGCAGGTCTTCACTTCCAAAGGCTTGGTAGACACCAGCCGTTGCCTGAGCCGCCAGATCGTTCATCATGCCGACGGGCTCAGACATGCCGATAAAATCTACCACCGTCCGATGGGGCCGCTCGCCTGCGGGCGTATCGACCAGCGCCAGGATTGCGTCGGCCACCTTGGCCGGATCCTGTTCGGGCTTGGTGTCGAGCATCGCTTCGACTTGCGCCAGGGTCTGCGCTGGCGCATCCGCGGCCGGGCCATATCCTGACAAGCGCTCGGTATCTTCGGGACGCACCAGCGCTTCGATCCAGGTGGTCTTGAAACCGCCCGGCTCGACCAGAACGACGTCTACGCCGAACTGCGAAACCTCCACGCGATAGGCATCGCTCAGGCTCTCAAGCGCGAACTTGGTGGCGCTGTAAGGGCCGTAGAATGGCAAGGACAGCCGTCCCAGCAGACTCGAGATGTTGATGACGAGCCCCGTTTGCTGCGCCCGCAACGTGGGGAGTACGGCGCGCATCATGCGGTGCACGCCAACCACGTTGAGATCAAACAAGCGCATCAATTGCGCTGAGCTGTAGCCCTCGCTCAACCCGTGTGTCCCCACGCCTGCAATATTGGCGAGCACCTCGAGCCCGCCCAAAACCGCGAGCGCGGCTTCCGTGCCACGGGCAACACTGTCATCATCGGTTACGTCGATCTCGACCACCGTGGCGCCAAGCGCGCGAAGTGTGCTTGCCGCGTGGGCGTTTCGCCCGTCGGGTTCGCGCATGGCCGCAGCCAGTTGGTGGCCCGCCGCCAGCGCGCCTCGCGCCGCCAACATGCCGAAAGCACCGCTGGTGCCGGTCATCAGGATCCTAGCCATCGTCAATTCCCTTCCATGGACTGCGGACGGGACGTAGTCAGGTTGCCATTAGGTAAACAGCGGCCCAGAACTGAACATATGGTTCAAGAAAAGCAAACCATCGACCTGCATGACCTTCGCGCGTTCGCGAGCGTCGTTCGACATGGCGGGATCACTGCCGCCGCGCGTATGCACGGCTTGTCCAAATCGACGATTTCGGTGCAGCTAACGCGGCTGGAGGCACGGCTCGGCGTTCGCCTTCTCGAACGAACTTCCCGTCGCATTGCGCTGACCCGTGAGGGCGAGCAGCTTTTGCCCCGCATCCAGTCGATCCTGGCCGAGGCCGATCACCTGCTCGATGAAACACTCAGAGCGCGAACAGCGCCGCGCGGCACGGTGCGGATTGCGGTGCCGCCGGCGCTCGGCGGAGCGCTGCTCGAGCACCTCGTCCCGGCGCTGGCGGAACGCTATCCCGATATCGCGCTCATCGTCCACCCCAGCTACGATTTCGACGACGTCCAGGATCCCGCGTTCGATTTCGCAGTCAGGGTCGGGCGGGTCAGCGACGATGGCTTGGTTGCGGACGCGGTCGGATCCTTCGCGCGCATTCTCGTTTGTTCCTCAGCCTTTACCGTCGTGCCATCCGAGATCACCAAGCTGGACACAACACCGTTGCTGGCCTTCTCGGGAAAGTCGACGCACATCGACTGGCAGCTGTGCAAGACGGACGGCTCCGGAGAGCAGGTCACGCTGGATCGCGCCGCGAAGATCTCCGTGCGCGACTTCGATGCGTTGCTGCGGCTGGTCCGGGCGGGTCACGGAATCACGATGGTTCCAGATTTCATGGTGCGCGACGATCTGCTGAACCGACGGCTCGTGCACGTTCTTCCTGACTGGCGATCGCCACCTGTCGACGTACTATTGGTTTATCGGGTCGGCACTGCCCGCGTCAGCAGGGTCGCGGCGGTACTCGAGGAAGCGCGTCGCGCGGTCGTCAGCGTACTTGGGCAACACGCCTAAGCTTTCAGACGGCGTCGTTTCTCAGGGTCTAGGGCAGCTGATCGCCACTTTTTCGATAGTCAGCGCCCGCAACCGCCGATGACGCGCCATTCAACGCATCGGTGTTGGATAAGCGAAGCCAGCGACGGAAACGGTTGGCCCATCAGCCGTCCATATTTCTTCACCAAATTGTCGCAGCATTCTCGCCCCCCATGTCGCACCGAACTTCAGAGCGCCCCGAACGCGATGGGTCGTGGGACCAACGGCGTTCCCGCTAAGCGTTCGCTTGTAGAAACGAAGCACGGATCAGGTAGCTTGCCCGGGGAGGTGCTCGCTAATGCACGTAACAGGGATCAACCACATCACGTTGGCCGTAAGCGACATGAAGCGTTCGCTGACCTTCTATCGCGTGTCTTAGGCTTTGAGGCGCGAGCGTTATGGTCGGAGGGCGCTTATCTGGAAGCAGGTTCGTTGTGGCTTTGCTTGTCGCTCAATGCGCAGGCCCGATCCTCACCGCATCCCAATTACAGCCATATCGTCTTTGCCGTCGAAGAAGCTGATTCGACGAGCCTGAGCGCCCGCCTGAACGCCGAGTGCGGGATTTGGCAGCAGGACAGGAGCGAGGGAGCCTCGACATATTTCCTCGATCCCGATGGTCATAAGCTGGGAATTCATGTTGGATCGCTTCAATCGCGGCTTCAGCATTACCGCGAGAACCCCGCAAACGGAGTTCGCGTTCTCGATAATTGACGGCTTCTGGGAAGGCCAATGCCTCCCCGATCAACGATCGTTTTCGGGAAGGTGCCCATCGGGCCGCTCGCTTTGAAAAATCTCCTCGCAGTCCACCACCTGGCACGATGACGCTGTCGCAAAAGTGCCGACATTCGAGACGTCCGAAACTTAGCAGTTTCGCAACTGCGCCTAACGAAGGTCGACACAGTCCGGTTCGGTTCCAGCTAAACCGGATCCCAAACGGCTAACCGCACCGAAGACCAAGACATATCGCGTTGCAAGAGTGCCCGAAATGTGAACCCGTTGTTGGTCAGATTCTGAGAAAGGCCTTGGTCGCGTCTGACCCTCATTTGGTCTTCGCCGTTAAATTGGCCCCTCTAGAAGCCGGCCACTCGTTAATCTCGCCTTTGCCGCCATCTACATTTGTAAAGATCCGGTCGGTCGACTGTCCGCCGTCCGGGCCCGACGGAGGGATTGCGGGTTAGCCGGGTCGATCGCGTCGGTCTGCCTCCCGCCGCGTGCGTCAAGCGACTCCCGTTGCGTTACCAACGTCGCGGCGGCCCTCGCCTGACAAATGTCACCCGGCCGGGATGACAGCCGACACTGCATCCCGCCCGCCGCGTCCTGCATGACCCAGTCGACACGATAGGGGAGCGCAACGAAATGCAGGACGATCTTTCCGCCATTGCGACACTGGCGAAGGTGTCAAAACGGCTCGCCGGCAAGCCCGTGCTCGACGGCCTCACACTCAAGATCCGCGCTGGCGAAGTCACCGCACTGCTCGGCCCGAACGGTGCGGGCAAGACGACCAGCGTGGGGCTGCTCACCGGGCGGCTGCAACCGGATACCGGGACCGTTCGCCTGTTCGGGCTCGACCCGACCCGCCCGGCGGCGCGCAGCCGGATGGGCGTCATGCTGCAATCCGCGGGGCTGCCCGACGTCATGACCGTGTTCGAACTCGTGACGCTGCAATCCGGCTACTATCCCAATCCGCGCCCCGTTGCCGAAACGCTGGCGATCGCCGGCCTGTCCGATTTGGCGAAGCGACGCTGCGGGGCGCTGTCCGGCGGGCAGGCACGGCGCGTCCATTATAGACTGGCGATCTGCGGCCGACCCGCGCTGCTCGTCCTCGACGAACCAACTGCGGCACTGGACCGCGTATCGCGACAGGCGCTCTGGGCCACGGTCCGCGCCGCCGCCGATGACGGAACCGCGATCCTGCTGACCACCCACGACCTGGCCGAGGCGGACGCGCTCGCCGACCGCGTGCTCGTCATGGACCGTGGCCGGATCGTCGCGGATGACAGCCCCGCCGCACTCCGCGCGCGGGCCGGCGGATCGGTCGTCCGCTGCCGCACCATGCTACCCCCCGCCCTTCTGCTCGCGCTGCCCGCGGTACGCGAGGCCGGCCCGGACGGGACTGACCAGCGCATCATTACCGGCGACGCGGTCGCCACCGTCCGCGCGCTGTGCAGCGCCGACCCGAACCTCGCCGATCTCCGCATCGCGGATGCGGCGCTCGAAGACGCTATCGCCGCCCTGCTCGGCCCGGACCGGAGGATCGCCGCATGACTGCCGCCGCCCTCCCCACCGGCATCTGGCGGCGCGAGGCCGTCGCCGAACTCAAGCGTTCGTGGCGGCTGCCGCAATTCCTGCTGCCCACGGTCCTGACCCCCGCCGCCTTCTACGCGCTGTTTACACTGGCGATCAGTCGCACGCCATCGCCCGCCGTCGCTGCCGCCAGCCTGGCAGGCTACGGCGTGTTCGCCGCGATTGGCCCGGCGCTCTTCGGCTTCGGCGCGGGTGTCGCAATGGAGCGCGAGCAGGGCCTGATCGAACTCAAGCGCGTTTCCCCGCTGCCCGCCGACGCGTTCGTCGCCGCCAAGCTGGTCGCCGCACTCGCCGCGACCGCCGCCGCGATCGCGATCATTTATCTCGCAGCGATCCTGGCCGGCGTGAGGCTTTCGGCCGGACAATGGCTGTTGCTAATCGCGCTCCATCTCGCCTCGACCCTCCCGTTCGGGCTGATCGGCCTCGGCCTCGGCATGCGGATGAGCGGCAAGGGCGCGGTCGCCGTCGCCAACGCGTTGTTCCTCGGGTCCGCCGTGCTGGGCGGGCTTTGGGTCCCCTCGACGATGCTGCCCGGCTGGATGCAGGCGGTCGGCCAGTTCGCGCCCTCCTACCATCTCGGCCAGCTGGCGCGCGCCATTGTAGGCGCCGACACAATTGGCAGCCCGGCCGTCCATCTGGTGGTCGCGCTCGCCATGACGCTGGCCGCCTCAGGATGGGCCTGGACCGGCTGGCGGCGGAGCCCCGCTTGACGGCCGCCCCCATGTCGCGCGACGTCGGCGCCATGCCAACCCCACCGCATAGAAGCTGGATCGAAGGGCCGCTGCCGTGGCTCGCCTATCTGCCCTTTTACGCGATGCCCTGGCTCTGGCAGCCACCGACCCCGACGGGCGTGGCGATCTCGATCATTGGCATCGCACTGTTCCTGCCTGTCTATCTGTACGGCTTCCGGCGGCGTGGCCGCCAGCAGGCGACTGCCGCTGCGGTGATCCTGGTCATCGGCCTGATGCTCGCGCCGTTCGGCGGGAGCTGGACAGTCTTCTCAATCTACGCCGCCGCGATGGTGGGTTACCTCCAGCCGCCTCGCGCCGCGGTCCTGGCGATCCTCGGCATCGCCGCGATCACCGCCGCGGCGGGCATTGCATGGGAGCAAGCCCTGGTCTCTTGGCTGCCCGGCGTGTTGCTGCTTCTCCTGACGGGCTTCGGCAATTTTTCGCGCGAGGCCTTCTACGACCGTACCCGGGCATTGCTCGCGTCGCAGGAGGAAGTCCGTCGCTTGGCCGGCACCGCGGAGCGCGAACGCATGGCGCGCGACCTGCACGATGTCGTCGGCCGCACGCTGACGCTGATCGCCCTGCGCGCCGACCTCGCGGTCAAGCTCGTGCCCGGTGACACCCCCGCTGCGGAGGCGGAGATGCGCGCCGTCGCCGACATCGCGCGCACCGGCCTCGCCGAGGTTCGCGCCGCGCTGTCGGGCACCGCAGGCGACAGCCTGCGCCACGAAGCGGAATCCTCGCGCGGTGCGCTGGAGGCCGCCGGCATCACCGCGACGCTGACCGGCGATATCGAGGCGATCCCCGTCAATGCCGGCGCTGTGCTGGCCATGACCTTGCGGGAGGCCGTGACGAATGTGATCCGCCATTCCGATGCGCGCACCTGCCGCATCGAATTCACGACCGATACGGCCACCGCCGGCCTGGCTGTCGCCGACGATGGGCGCGGCGGCTCGTTCCGCGAAGGCCACGGCCTGACCGGTATGCGACAGCGCCTGTCGGCGGCTGGCGGGACATTCTCGATCCATATGCTGACACCTGGCACACGCCTCGTCGCGCATGTGCCGGCAGCGACCGCATGATCCGGATCGTCATCGCGGAGGATCAGGCGCTCGTCCTCGGTGCGATCGCCGCCCTGCTTGGCTTCGAACCCGACATGACCATCGCCGGTCGCGCGGTCGACGGCGATACTGCTCTGGCGCTCGTGCGCGACCTCACCCCCGATATCCTGCTGACCGACATCGAGATGCCGGGGCGCGGCGGGATCGACGTTGCCGCCCGGATCGCCGCCGAACAACTCGCCACCCGCGTCGTCATCGTCACCACCTTCGCCCGCCCCGGCTACCTCGCGCGCGCACGCGCCGCCGGGGTGCGCGGCTACCTGCTCAAGGATACGCCGGTCGAACAGCTCGCCACCGCGATCCGGACCGTCGCGGCGGGCGGCCGTGCGATCGCTGCCGATCTGGCCGCCGCCGCATGGGAAATCGGCGATGATCCGCTGACCGACCGCGAACGCGACGCGCTCCGCCTGGCCGAGGAAGGCCTCCCCAACCGCGAGATCGGCGTCCGCCTCGCGCTCTCCCCCGGGACGGTCCGCAACTACTTGTCCGATGCGGCCGCCAAGCTTGGCGCGAGCAACCGCATCGAGGCCGGTCGGATTGCTAGGGGAAACGGCTGGCTGTGATAGCGGAGCAGACCCAGATACGGACGTTCAAGGGCTATTAGCAACTTACGAAATCCGACGTCCGTTCATCCAAGTCTGATGACGATTTTAATCATCTTGGATCGACCAACGCTCAATCATGCAAGGAGCCGGCCACGATGGTGGGTGTGTCTCCCGGAGACCAGGGAGCAACGCGATACATGATCCTGGCGAACAGTTCCGACGCGATGTGTTTTGCGAGCCATGCTTTGAGACAAGGAAGCGGCTGCGCGGCGAACCAGTCTTGATCGACGCCTGCAAACTGCCTGACGAACGGCATGATGGCGGCGTCCGCAAGCCCCTGCACTGCGCCGCAAAGCTGGCCGGCAACCGCAATCCTTGCTTCAAGCTCTTGCAGGAAGCGAAGGCCGTTGTCGCGATGCCAAGCGGGCGCGGAACCATGACGGGCAGGATATTTATACCGATCCAGCTCGCGCTTGAACATGCCGTCATTGGTGGCAATGAGTGTGGGATCGTCCCGTAAGAGCCAACCCTGAGGATCTCGATCCTCGAGCGCCCAACGCATAATGGCGAGACTTTCCCCGATCACCACTCCATCCGCGGTTTGGAGTACGGGAACCGTGCCTTTTGCCGAAATGGTCAGCAATTCTGAAGGCTTGTTGGACAGCCGGACCTCGCGAAGCTCGTAAGGAACCCCACCAACGGCCAACGCTAATCTGGCCCGCATGGCATATGGGCAGCGACGGAAGCTGTAGAAGACGTGGTTGGCCATGACCCTTCTATGCTGTGCGGGACAGTCTCGCGAAAGCTCAACTTCCGCGCCAACTGGACCAAACCGTGGATGCTCGGCCGCCCTCATTCGATCGGTCGCGCTGCACAAAGACCGCACACCACGCGCGCTAGAAATCCGCAGCCGCCCCATCCGTCCTCGACGCCGCCCAACTACGTCGATTTCCCCTTATGAAGTGACGCGGAATGCGGTTCGTATTTTGATACAAGGGCGCGATCGCCACCGCGCTGGTCGCGCTGTTTGATGCGCTGTTCCCCATTGATTTCCCGGGCGCGGTCATTGGCGGCTTCGCGGTCGCGTGGATCGGTGGTGTGCTGCTCGGCCGACCGGATGTCCGCCGCAATCGCCGCGCCTGGATCGCACTTGCCGACGCGGCGCTGTTCGCCGCCGCGCTCGTCTACGATCCGGGCCTGCTTGCGTGGGCGTTGTTCTGGTGCGCGCTGTCGATGGCCGCGCTGCTGTTCCTCCACGCCATTTATGCTGCTTCGTGCAACGGCAATCCCTTGTCCACCTTGACCAGTGAACGCCGCGAGACGACGGCATGGCCCGCGAAGGGGGAAACGCCGAGATGGTGATGGACAGCACCGCCCTCGCCATGCAGCCGCACGCCATCACCAAGCAACGTTCCCGCGCCATTCGCCGCCGCACCCGGCGCGCATAAAGCCGGACGTCCTTCGGCGCAGGGGCAGGCAATGTCCGCAGCTCGGCATGAACACCATCACGACATGATCGCCGACCGTAAGATCGTTCACATCCTCGCCGAGCTCTTCGACGATTCCGGCAGCTTCATGACCGAGCGCCATTGGTAGTGGGCGCGGACGATCGCCGTTGATCACCGAAAGATCGGAATGGCACAGCTCCCGCCGCGGCGATGCGGACAAGCGCTTCGCCCTTTCCCGGCGGATCGAGATCGAGCGTTTCACTATGAAGCGGCCTGCTAGCCGCATATAGTGGAACGGCGCCACGCGCACGCAGGACGGCAGCTTGGATTTTCATGCTACTCTCCTTTCGGTTTGCGGGATGATCGGCAAGCGAAAAGGGTGGGGACGCTACCCGACCTTCGAGTATTCCATGGAAGGTTTTTGCGCGCCGGGTGCCTGCTCGCGCGATCGCAGGCGATGGATGGCGGCGCGGGCTTGGAGACGGCGGCACGGGTAACGATGTACCTAGCGACGATCCGCACCATGTCACGGAGCACAACGCCGAGTGACAGGCTCGGCCTGCCAATTTATGGTCGTATTTGACCGACAGGTTGCCACTCCCGGCGCCTTACGGGCTCCCGCCTTCGAACGTTCATTCATCGGGCCCAACCCGCAAGCCGAGCAGGCGGACTTCGCAGAACCCGAACGAGAACATGTTTTTAGAAGTGAGAGTCGCGGTTTCACGGAGCTGGCCGCTATCGCACTCGCGCCTGGCTCTATCGTTCCTTTAACGCGCACTCTCTGATCGACCGACCTGATCGGCCTATCCCGTATAATCGATTGGACAGACGACGGTTGGACGCCCACCCTTGGCAGTGGAATTGTTACCAATCGAGAGGACGCCGAGATGGCCGATTACGACAAGCCTCGCGAGAGCGGTTGCCCAATGAGTCCGCAAGGTGGCGGCGAGGTCAAGGCCCGCTCGCTGCTGGGCCGCACGAACAAGGATTGGTGGCCCGATGCGCTGCCGATCGACATGCTTCACCAGCATGGTGTCTCGCCCGACCCCATGGGCGACGAGTATGATTACGCCGAAGCGTTCCAGGCGCTGGACTATGCCGCGCTGAAGGCGGACCTGACCGCGCTTATGACGGACAGCAAGTCCTGGTGGCCCGCGGACTACGGCCACTACGGCCCGTTCATGATCCGCATGGCATGGCACGCTGCCGGAACCTACCGGGTGACCGACGGTCGCGGCGGGTCGTCCTCGGGTCAGCAGCGGTTCGAGCCGCTCAACTCCTGGCCGGACAACGGCAACCTCGACAAGGCGCGCCGCCTGCTGTGGCCGCTCAAGCAGAAGTACGGCAAGAACATCAGCTGGGCCGACCTGTTCATCCTGGCTGGCAACGTCGCCATCGAAAGCATGGGCGGACCGGTGTTCGGCTTCGCCGGCGGCCGCAAGGACGTTTTCGCGTCCGAAGGCGACACGTTCTGGGGCGCCGAGGAGATCTGGGTCAACGAAGGCGCACAGACGCGCCTCAGCGAGGATATGCCCGAGCTGGAAGGGCCGCTCGCGGCGATCCAGATGGGGCTCATCTACGTCAATCCGGAAGGCCCGGGCGGTGATCCCGATCCGCTTGGCTCGGCGCGCGACATGAAGGCGACGTTCCAGCGGATGGCGATGAATTCGGAGGAAACCGTTGCGCTGACCGCGGGCGGCCATGCCTTCGGCAAGTCGCACGGTGCAAAGTCGGCGCCGCACTTCAAGAGCCCGTCGTCTGAGGCCGTGCATGCGCAGGGTCTGGGCTGGCTGACCGACAGCGAGGAGATCGGCCTGGGTCATATCACGACCTCGGGCATCGAGGGCGCCTGGTCGAACAACCCGACGAAGTGGACCGGCGACTATCTCCGCCTGCTCTTCAAGTACGATTATGAGCTGACCGAGAGCCCGGCCGGCGCGAAGCAGTGGCAGCCGGTCAACCCAGCACCGGAGGACATGGCACCCGACGCGCGCGACCCGAACAAGCGCGTGCCGACGATGATGACCACTGCCGACATGGCGCTGAAGATGGACCCCGAGTTCCGCGAGATCGCACTCCGCTTCCGCGACGATCAGTCGGTGCTCGACGACGCGTTTGCGCGCGCCTGGTTCAAGCTGACGCACCGCGACATGGGTCCCAAGATCCGCTACCTTGGGCCGGAAGTTCCCGAGGAAACGCTGATCTGGCAGGATCCGGTACCCGAGGGCGTGCAGCCGTCGGACGCGGACATCGCGGCGTTCAAGGACGCCGTGCTGGCAAGCGGACTGACGATCGGGCAGCTGGTCAAGACCGCCTGGGCGTCGGCGTCGAGCTACCGCCGGTCTGACCACCGCGGTGGTGCGAACGGTGCACGCATCGCGCTCGCACCGCAGAAGGACTGGCCGGTCAACGAGCCGGAACAGCTGGGTCAGGTGCTGGCGAAGCTCAATGAACTGCGCGGTGACATGTCGTTGGCCGACGCGATCGTGCTTGCCGGTTCGGCGGCGGTCGAGAAGGCCGCGCGCGATGCCGGTCATGACGTTGCGGTGCCGTTCATGGGCGGACGCGGCGATGCGACGCAGGAGTGGACCGAGGTCGAGAGCTTTGCGTGGATGGAGCCGCAGGCCGACGGGTTCCGCAACTACCTGAAGACCCGTCACCCGGTGAAGACCGAAGAGTTGCTGCTGGACAAGGCGTCGCTCCTCGGGTTGTCCGCACCGGAAATGACCGTCCTCGTGGGTGGTCTGCGTGTCCTCGGCGCGAACTTCGGCGATGCACCCGAAGGCGTGCTGACCGACCGGAAGGGGCAGCTGACGAACGACTTCTTCGTCAACCTGCTCGACAACGAGACGTTCTGGGATCTGGTCGACACGTCGAGCGATGAGGAATTCATCGGTTACGATCGCGGCGGCCGCCACGAGAAGTGGCGGGCGACGCGCACCGATCTGATCTTCGGTTCGAACTCGCAACTGCGTGCGACCGCCGAAGTCTATGCCGAGAATGGTCACGAAGGTAAGTTCGTGCGTGACTTCATTCGCGCCTGGGTCAAGGTCATGAATGCCGATCGTTTCGACATCACGAACAAGCCTATCTCGTCCAACCAGGCGACGTAAGCGACGTTGGTGCGCGGATAAGCGCTGTTTCTCCGGACAAGGCCTCGGAAGACTGCAGCTTATCCGCAACCGGCCGGGTCTAACCTGAACAGTCGGGGATCTCGTTCCTGCCCGTTGATCGGCTTCAGTCGCTGTTAGTTGATGAGTCCGAGCAGTCGCCAGGGGCGGCTTCTCGGACTACGTCGTCACACTAACATGTACGTCCGCGATCATGGCTCCTGACAGTGGTTCGCGCGGCATGCGAACGTCGTGCCAAGCAAGTAACAGTTTCTCGGTTCAAGGTGAGCTAGAAAGGTCGTCTTCGCAGCTGCGATGTCGACCGCCAGCGGCAGCGAAGACCCAGAAATAGACGTTATAAGGCCTCTGACCGGCACTTGAAACCGGACGCTTGTTGACGCGCTTAGGGTCGCTTGTGTGGGTCGAACAAGCCCCTGGCGCAGGTCCAACTCGCTATTACTTATGCGGCGTCGAGCGACGGGAGGACCCCCGGTAACATCGTTGAGCTGGAACGACATGCTGTAAACCTACAGGTCCCGTCCATCGGGGTTGACGCCGTCGGGACTGAGATGTCTCGCCTGCCGCCACCCACGGTAACCTATCATCGCCAGCCCGATCATCACGGCGTAGAGTCCGGCCGTCAGCATCAGCCCTTTAACGACGAACATGCCGACATAGGCGATGTCCACCGCGATCCAGACCAGCCAGCTCTCACGGTGGCGACGCGCCGTCCAATATTGCGCGACTAGGCTGAAGCTGCTCAGCGTCGCGTCCATCCACGGCAACGCCGCGTCGGTATGGTGACTGGTGAACCATCCGATCGCCAGCGCACCGATCGCGCCCGCGGCGATCCCCGCCACCAGCCGCGAACGCCCCAGCGGCATCACGACGACTGCGCCGGTATCGTGCCTGCCGCGCGCCCAGGCGACCCAGCCGTAGAGAATGGCGACCGCGAACGCCGCTTGCAGCATCATGTCCGCATAGAGCCGCACGTCGAGGAACAGCTTGAAATACAGCCCGCAGGCGACGAGGTTCAGCGGCCAGCACAGCATGTTGCGCCGCGCTGTCAGCCAGATCGCCAGGAAGCTGGTCACGACGGCGGCGATCTCGAGCACCGTCATCGGGCACCCCCGCCCGCGCCGAGCCGGGCGAGAAAGTCCCGCCCCGGCGCCGACCGGAACCAGTCCGCATGGCCGAGCAGATACCCGTCCCAGGCAAGCGAAGCCGAGGCGGTATCGCCGAGGATACCGGCGAAATACGCGACCTCGGACATGGCGAATTCCAGGTGTACCAACGGCAGTAGCCGGACCACCGCGTCGATCGCGCCCGGCCCGAGCGGCAGGACGCTCGCATAACCCGCGATCAACGACCGCGCGGCCGGCGGGTCGGCAATGGCATCGTCCGCCCCCTGCCCCAGCCGCAGCCACGCGATCGCCGTCCGTTCGATCGCGATGGCCAGGTCGTGAACCGCGCAGCTGCGGTCGGCCAGCCCGAAGTCGAACACCGTTTCGACCGTCCCATCGTCCGACCACAAGAGGTTCGACGGATGCCAGTCATTATGCGTCCAAAGCGGCGGCTGATCGGCGAGGATCGTGGCCAGACCAACCCCCGACGCTGCGAAGAGCGCCGCCAGCTCCCGCCGCCACGCGCGCCCAGCCAAGAATGCGCCAAGCGCCGGACGTGCAGCGACATAGGCCTCGGCCGCGGCCAGTGGATCCGCGACCGGCAGGATCCCAAAGCTGGCGACCAACGGCTGGACCCCACGGGCGGGCGCGTCATATCCGACCGACGCCTGATGCAGCCGGGCCAGCGCGACGCCTGCGGCATAGGCATGGTCGCGCGATCGAAAGGGCGTCCAGGACGGCCGGTCGCGATACAGGTCGTGCCCCGCCCCCTGCCCGTGCAGTTCATAGGTCCAGTCGCCCAGCGCGACGACGCTGGCGCCATCCGCCGTACGCAGCACCGCCGGCACCGGCGTTCCCGCCTCCGTCAGATGCGCGATGAAGCGATGCTCCTCCACCAATCCCGCAACGTCACGGACCCGTCGGTCATGCCGCTTCAGCACGACTGCACCGTGCGTCGTATCGATCAACGTCGCGGCGGAAAATGGCCGCGGAGAATGCCAGCGCAACCCTTCGATCCGTCCAACCGTCGGAAACCGCGCCAGCACCGCGGCCGCCTCGTCGGGGGTAATGGCGGGCCAGGTCGGCGCCTCCATGGCGATCCCCATCCCGTGCACCAGGTGCCCGCCGATCGTATCGCTAACCGTGGCCACGCTCAAAAGCCGCGCGACACGGTCGCGACGACCGCGGCACCGCCACCGATATAATAAGCCGGCGCCGCACCCGCGATGATCGTGCCGCCGCGCCCGACGACGTCGTGCGCATTGGTGGTGACCGCCTGGACGCCCGCCAGGACATGCGCGTCGGTCAGGTTGATCGCGTTGATGCGCAGGTCGGTACGCTTGCCGTCGAGCCGGTCCGCCAGATGCACGCCGACCGACAGGTCGAGCGTCGCATAGCCCTTGATGCTTTCGTCGTTCACGAACGTCGCATATTGGCGACCGACATATTTGCCGGCAACGCTGCCGAACAGGAACCCGTCGTCATAGGTTCCGCCGCCGCCGATCTGCACCGTCGGGCTGGACACCGCATGCTTTCCCCGCGTCGGCAGAAAGTCCCCGCCCACCGGCAGGTCATCGTCGATCCGCGCGCGCAGATACTCGCCGGAGACATAGACGCTGACGCCGCGTGCCGGACGATAATCGATCTCGGCATCGATGCCGTAGGACGTCTGCCCCCCGGCGTTCAGCGTCGAATTGACCTGCGCGCCGTCCACATCCACCACGGTCGCCAGCTGCCGGTTGCGGAACTTGTAGTGGAAACCGGTGACCGATGCCGACAGGCTGGGTCCGATGTAGCGGTAGCCCAGCTCCTGCGACACCGAATACTCGTTCTTCAGCGCGTTCGTGCCGCGCGTCGATACCACCCCGCCATAATAACTGTCATACAGCGTGAACTCGTTGGGCGTCCGGAAATTGGTCGTGATGTTGACGAACAGCTGCTGGCGATCGTCGATTGCATAATGCACCGCGGCCCGCGGCAGCGCCGCGAAGCTGTCGCTCCTGACCCGGGTCTGCGGCCCGGGCAGGTAGTTGCGGCCACGACGCAGCAGGTTGACGCCCTTGAAGCCGACATCCGCCGTCAGGCGCGGCGTGACCGCGAAACTGTCCGCCAGGAAGAACCCCTTCGTCACCGTGACGGTGCGCTGGTTCTCATAAGCGAGCAGGCGGCCGTCCGCAGTCCGGATCGCCTCGGCGCGATATCCCCACCGATCGGTCGGCCGCCCGTTGGCATCGATCATGGTGTAGGATTGGGCGACACGGTCCGTCCCGTAATCGAACCACAAACCCGCGGTGACGCGGTGCGCGCCGGCCTGCAGCGTCAGCTTGCTGACATTGCCGGTGCGGGTCTGATCACCCGTATAGTTGCCCAGCACCGTGGCGATGCCATCGACCGCGCCCGGCAACACGATAGGCTGCGCCAGTTCCTCGTTGCCGAGGTAGTTGCCGGTGGTCGCCAATTCGGTGCCATACGGTGAATTGCCATAGCCGAACTGCAGATAGGTCGTGCTGTCGAGCGTCAGCCCATCGCCGAGCACCACATGCACCGGCGCCGACGCATACAGGTTGCGGAACGGCGCGCGGTAGAGCCGCCAATAGTCGATGCCGCCCGCAACGTAGCTTGCAGCATAGTTGAACTTGCGCCCCTCGGCCTGCCACTCGGCCAGCGTGGGGCTGGGATAGCTCGACGAATTGGCGTCGTTGAACGACAGCGCCAGGCTGGCGCGGCTGCCGTCGCCCCATTCGCGCAACAGCTTGGCATCGACATGCTGGCGCGTGTCATATCCCGGACCGCGCCAGTTGCTCGCCCGCGTGTTCGAATAGGACAGGAACGCCCTGAGCCCGGTCTGGCCGATGGTCCCCGTATCGACCCGGACGAACGCCCGTCGCAGATCATAGGCGCCGACCGAAAAGTCGACGAGCGCCTGCCGCTGCGCCTTCGGATCGTCGAGCGTCAAGGACAGCAGCCCGCCCGCTCCGCCGACCGTCGGTGAATCGATGTCCACCGCCCCCTGGGCAAGCGCGATCTGGCGCAGATTCTCGGTATCGGCGAACTGCGACGGGTAGGCGTAATAATAGCCGATATCGTTCTGCGGCGCCCCCTCCAGCAGCACGCCGATCTGATCCTGTCCCAGCCCGCGCAATGTCAGGCTGGAACTCGTCGAAAGACCATAGGGGTCGCTCGACGCGACGTTGGCACCCGGCAGCAGGCTCACGAGCTGAAACGCATTCAGGCTGGGCGCCTGCTTCACGATGAAGTCGGCGGAAATCGCGCTGACCGCCCTGGCATCCGTCTGGTCGGGCAACAGCCCCTCCGGGTCGCGGTGGCCGGTCACGCTGATGTCCGCGGCACCATCGGTCGCGGCTTGCGCCCAGCCAGCGCCGGGCACCGTCAGCAACCCCGTCGCCAGCGCCAATGCGCTGCACCGAAGCCTGTATCCATCACGCGAAATCACAAACGGCATCGTCTCGGGTCCACTCCACACGGAGGGACGACGGGAGTGCCGCCAACCCTCCCTACGCCGGTATCAACCGGATCAGGTTCAGCGGGTCATGGGCTGCTGCCCACCTCTCAGCCGCGCAACAGCGGCCCCCCGGGGATGGCGTGGTCTAGGCTGAAAAGGCGTGTACGGGAAGCCTGTCCGACTTCCCAACATCAGCGAAGACGTGCCCGTGCATGATCTTCGCATCGTTGATGAGGTTGACTGGGAAGCAACCGCAGATGAGGTCGAACGTCGCAGGCAAGATCTGAGCAGCGCTTCCCCGGCCGGCCACCCCGTCAGAAATACCTGCTTAGCGGGCTCATCAAGTCCAGCTGCTGCGGCGTAATTTACGTGATCAGCGACGAGGACTATTATCGGTGTATCGGCAAGAAGGAGCGCGGAACCTGCTCGAACACCCTATCCGTCCGCAAGGGGCCGTTCGAAACAGCGACACTTGCGGTCTTACACCACGGCCTTCTGACCGAAGAGCATACGGAGATAATCGCGGCAGAGTTCGTGCGCGAGATGGCCCGGCTCTCGGCCGGCAGCGTCGACGAAAACCGTTTTGATCTGGACCAGCTCGCTGTTGTTCAGAGCGCGATCAAGACCCTGGCGGCGAACATGCTGAGGGCGGTGGTTAGCCCTACCCTGCTGACACTCCTTGCTGATCGTGAGGCCGAAGAGGATCGTCTGGATCGGCGGTTGGGTTCAAAACAGGTGGAGGTTCGAGTGCAACCAAACACCGAGTTCTCCCACTCGGCCGTCGTCGGCCTGTTCAAGACGAAGGTTGCCAATCTGCGCGAAGCGTTGAACGATGAGAGCGTCCGTGTTGAAGCCGCGAAGACGCTGGCAACGCTCATCGAGAGTGTCACGATCTACCCGGACTCCAAGGGCGGACCCGAGGCATAGGTCGTCTCAAAGATGGCGGATCTCGTCACCTTTGCCACAAACGACAACGCCGCCCCGAGGGGCGGCGTTTGTAGTTCTATAGCGTTGGTTGCGGGGACAGGATTTGACCGCTGTAGAACTCGGTTCCGACTGCTCGACGGTGCCATCGTTAGCTTGCGACGATAATGTATAAAGCGATCGAGCAACCTCTGCGATCTGTCCGATCAGGCTCGAGACTCGGCCTGGAGCCTGTTCGATATACCGGCAACCAACGTCGATCGACCGAATGAAGTAGTTCAACTGGGCGGCCTGTCAGCATATACTTTCACTGACGGTACCCTCTTATTATCGACTAGAACAGTGAGCCTCCTGATGTGAACGCCTTTACCAAGTTCGCAGTCATGGTGTCGCGAAAGTGCTTTGAATCTCGTGCGTTTCGCGAACGACATTCGCGACAGCCTCGCCAAGGGGGACCAGCCGCCCGACTCACGCTGTCGCAAAATTCAGGACATATGCGACGTGATCGCTTTCTCGTTTCTCCGTGTCTGATGGGCAGTTTCGAGAAAGTGTAATCGGGAACAGGTTTCGAGAAAACGAGTGGACCTTTGCGGTGGTCCAAAGGCAGGATTCCCATTCAACGTTCGTTTGTGGGAAGGCCGGAATGACCGCCAAGCCCCGCTGACCTCGCCATCATAGCCCATTGCTTTAGAATGCACTTGATGACCGCTGCGTAAAGCCGTTGGTGAAAGTCAATAATCGATACCACAAGTCCGGCAGCTATTTATTGATGGTGGAGTATAAAGCTGCCGGTACGTAGTCGTTAATTGGCTGTAAGGAAATTCACGACAATAGGATTGAGCGCTGCCGAGCACTCCTCGGGGAGCCAGTGTCCACAATCAGGCAGAACCTTCTTCGTCACATTGATGGCATACTCACTTAACTGTTCGCCTTGGAGCTTGCCCATGCCGCCATGGCCACCGCCACCGATGGCTAGTACCGGCATTGTCAGCTTGGTCGCGCTTAATGGCTTGTTGCGGCGAGCGGTTTCATTGAGCGCTCGGTAATATTCGAAGCTGCCATGCAGCGTCTGGGGCTTGGCATAGGACCGACCGTACATGTCGAGCAGCGCGGGCGTGAACACGTTCTTGTTTGTGGCATGCTCCTTGATAAAATGCTCGATGAAGAAGCGCTCGTGTCCGGTGACGAGCGTTTCGGGAAGCTGGTTCCCAGCTGCGAAAAAGCTGAAATGCCAAACCAGCGACTCTCCTTGGGGCGTGAAGGCAGGGAATTGGTAGAGCCGTTCATCGGGGATCGGCGCTTCCATGTAGACGAGCCGACGAATGTCGGCCTGATGCTCGACAGCCATTGGATAGGTGTTCCAGATGCCGATGTCGTGCGCGACGAGATCGAACGGCGCGTTCGGGCTGAATTGCTTCGCGAATTGGTACAGCAGCGGTGCGACATCTTGCCCCGCATAGGATTTGGGTACGCCGGACAGGCCAAGCGCCGGCAGGTCCACCGCCACGACCGTGTGGGTCTTGGCTAGAAGCGGCATTAGCTGATGCCATTCGTACCAACTTTGCCCGAAGCCATGGACGAGCAGCACGAGCGGTCCTGCACCACCCTTAAGGTAATGCAGCTTTACCCCGTCGACCTCTGCGTAGCCGGGAGTAAATCCGGCGGGCGCAGGAAACTCCTCTCTAACGGCGGGTGCGGGTGCGGGTGCGGGTGCCGCAAGTGCGGCGGGCGCGACGCTGGCGCCAGTGGCCGTCAGCGCGAGCCCCAGGGCCACTTGCTTTAATAGTGTAGTGAACATCGAATAGTCCTTCTCGTTGATACTAGGGTTACGCGTGTGCGCGTGGGCCGGGCGTGAAGCCGTGCCGGCGCGCGCCGAAAGCAATGAAGAGGGCGATCAGCGAGAGCACGAGCACCGCCCAGGAGAAGGCGCCCGCACCCGATTGATTGAGAAGCAGGCCGCCAATGATCCCGCCCGCGGCGATCGCACTGTTCCAAACCGTGGTGATCATGGCGTTGGCCAAATCGACGCCATCGCCAGCCGCATCAGCCGACGCCGTCTGAAGTTGCGTCGCAGCGCCCCCAAACGACAGGCCCCACAGGAGGATACCGGCGATCACCACCGCGGGAACCGTAGCGAAGAGGGCGAAGGCCAGCGCCACGCCTGCGAAAGCAATCAAGCTGACCAGCACCAGGCGGCGCAACATCCGATCGACCAGCAGCCCTGTCACCCAAATACCGGCAAGTGCCGCACCGCCGAAGGTAAGCAGCAGCAGATCGACCCGTCCTTGCAGGCCCGACAGAACGGAAAACGGCGCGACATAGGTGTAGAGGATATTGTGTGCGGTCATCCAGGCGAAGATCGTTGCGAGGATCGGGCGGATGCCGGGGGTCGTGAAGACGGTGCCGATCGACAGCCGCCGGTGCACCGACTGGCCTGCGAAGTCAGGCACCGCCCACAGCACCCAGGCAATCAGCAGGACAGTCGTTCCCGACATCGCAAAGAACGCCGCACGCCAGCCCACGGTCGCCCCGAGAAAGGCCCCTGCCGGTACGCCGAGCGACAGTGCGATCGGCGTCCCGACCATGGCGATCGCCAGCGCCTTGCCCTTGAGCCGGCCCACCACCATCCGGCGCGCATAGCCGGCCAGGATACCCCAGGCGAGGCCGGCCGCTACGCCCGCAAGGAAACGCACGACCAGCGTCAGCCAGTAATTGCCGGACATGGCGGTGATGGTGTTGAAGATGAGGAAGCCGATGATCGCCGCCAACAGTGTCGGCTTGCGCCGCCAGCCTTGCGTCCAAGCGGTCAACGGTATCGCGGCGATGAGCGACCCCGCCGCATAGGCGGTGACGGTCTGCCCGGCCAGAGCTTCGGAAACGCCGAGACCCTCCGAGATACGCGGCAGCAAGCCAGCCGGTAGGGTTTCCGTCAGGATGGCGGTGAAGCCGGTCATGGCGAGTGCCAAAAGCGCAGAGATCGGCAGTTGGTCGCGCTCGCCTTCCTCGCGCGCGGGTATTGGATCTGTCATTACACGCCCTACTTATGGATTGGATAGTCCATAAGTAGGGCGTGCCCGAACTGGTTGTCAATGACTTCTGGATCAGATAATCCAGAATTAGCAAAGGAGCTTGATATGGCCCGTACCGGACGTCCGCGCGGCTTTGACCGTGACGAAGCGGTTACACAGGCAATGCACCTGTTTTGGGAGCATGGCTTCGAAGGCGTGTCGCTGGAGCAGCTTCGCCGGTCGATGGGCGATATTTCGTCGGCGAGTTTCTATGCCGCGTTCGGCTCCAAGGAGGCCCTGTATCGCACTGCGCTAAACAGTTATCTCGCCACACATGGCACGGTCATGTCGGCATTACGCGATCAACGCCTGACCCCACGTCAGCGGATCGAGCAAGCCTTACGCCGCTCGGCGGAGATGCAAACCGATCCTACGCATCCGACCGGCTGCATGGTCGCACTTTCGAGTATCATTGGCTCCGAAGGAGGAGCGTCGGTTCAGGCGCTGACGAGCGCTGAGCGAGAGGCGAACCGCAAGGCGATCCTAGCCTGTGTCGACGCCGCGATCGCAGATGGCACGTTGCGGCGTGAGACAAATCCGGCTGGGTTGGCCACTTTGTTCGAAGGGCTTTTGGTTGGTTTGTCTATTCAGGCCCGAGATGGCGTTCCGACCAAAGACCTCGATGCCGGTGTGACACAAGCTCTGAACGCTTGGGATGCGAACATTCTGCGATCTTAACGAGCTTGCGCCACGGCACGCATACTGAGGTATGTTCGGCCTGCCACCTGCCAGCTGGGAACAGCACCGCTGACTTTCTCAAAATACCATCGTTTGCGAGAGAGCATCTAGCGGGCAGCCCGCTAGAAAAGTCCTCTCGCAGTCCACTACTTGGCCCCATGCACTGTTGCAAAAGTGGGGACATTCGAGACGTCCGAAACTCAGGACTTGCGCGACACGGTCGAGCAGGGTCCGAAAGCGGACTGTCCGTTAGCGCCCAGTTGCAGACATCCGGCGTTGATGCTCAATAGCTCAATGACGACGGCCTCGCTGAAACTTGCCTACGCGCTCATCACCCTCGGTGCCGCCACACGCGTTTACGTAATAGGTGAAAATGGCGGTGATCTGACGTGGCTAGCCGGAGCATACTTCATTACGACCATCGTGTTCGCGACGCTGATTGTCCGCCTGACACTCAAAGCTGTAAACCCCAAGGCATCTCTCGACGAGAAATATTTTGGCACTATCAATAGCTTATTATCTTATTGGGCGGTGGCACCACCCATTTTCTTCTTATGGTACGTTGTCCAGCATGATCTGGAGTTAGCATTGGTAGCGTTCAGCCTCAGTTCCGGCGTGTCAGCTGGCTTCTACCTGCTGAGCCGAGCTTTCCGTGTGTTCGCGCCATTGCGGCGGAGTGTCCGCTAGCCACCAAACTCCACATTTGCGAGCGGTAATGCGGACACCCGAAAGCCGCCCGTCCGCAAACGCCCAATCTCTGTCGTTCGTGTTGCTGTCGGCAGATCCCGATAGAGGACGTCCAAGATGTGGGATCCGCCACCGAGCCCTGATTGGCTGTCAGGGCTTCAGTGGCACGTGATATCACGCAACAAGTTCCTCCTTGGTGCCCAAGCCGCGCAGGAAGTCCGTATAGGTTTTCGCAACCCAGCCGACATTGTCCCAATCGTAACCCGGCGTGCCGAAGTTCTGGACCTTGATCTCGTCCAGGAATAGCACCTGCCCGTAAGTCGCGGCGCGAAGGTCGAGCATGATTGTCGAATGCCCCCGCCCGCCATTGAACGGAACTACCCCTTCGGGTACCCGACGCGTCACCTCTCGGTCGACTGGGTGAGGCCGACGCAAAGAGCGCAGGGACCGGAGAATGCTGGCACCGTGCGGCGTGAGACGCGAAGTGTACATTATCACGGCTCGGCTCGGAAACTCGCAGTAGAACAAATCCGTACCCGCCCTTGGGATTGCATCGAAGCAGGAGACTTTAAGGCGAATTCCTTGTAGTCCCCAGGCAGTTTTGCCCCTACCTCCGCCTCAATCGATGCAAGCGTCTCGGGCGAGGTCTCCTCGTAGTAATAAGACCCTAGTGTTCGATACTCGTCCCACATCGCATAGACGTACGGATTAATCGATTTTAGATCCATGTCTCTGCCTCAACACAGCTTGGTCTTCTGAATCGAACGGAAGCAGTTAGAGTACGGCATCGTGTGCAGCGCTGTCCACCGTAGCGACTCGGCGGTCTTCCAGATGATGCAGGTCGCATCCCTAAAGCTGCCGATCTCCTTTCCACACCTAACCAGCCGTTCGTCGTTCGTTCTTGCCTAGCGTACGTAAAGCTCACTTCCGTGCAGTGCCCCCTATCTGTCTCGAATACTTCCATTGAAGCGTGGCCACGAGTGCTTGAAAGGATAGACTCCAAGTGGGTGACGAAACCGAACGCTTATTGCAACGACTATTGGATGAGCGCAAGCCCGAGTGATTATGCAAGTTGCCGAGGAAGCGGTTGTGACCATGACTCTATTTCGAACATGGCAGGCCCAGTATAGCCGAACTAACCGCATGCCCATTCGACGCGCATGCTCTTGAAGTCGAGTTGAGCGTTGCCGCCACCAAAATTATAGCCGCCCAGATGCTCTTCGAAACCGACGTAAAATGCCGAGAAATCCTCTGGCACCGCCTGGATCGGGCGCATCGTGCCGCCAAGATGGTTGGCGGTATGATCCTTGGCCCAGTCGTGGACGCGGTAATTGTCCGGCGCGATCGTGTCGTCCAGCCAGTAGTAATGCGCGCGATAGCCCGTGTCACCCGGCGTGTCGTCGTACAGCTCGCGTGGCGCGAGACCGGCATTCAAATCCCCCGATCGAACGTTCAGGGTCAGCGGTCGGTGCAGGCGTAGCGGATCGGCGACGTCGGCGACGTCGTGGTGCCCCTCGAACCGGTCGAACGACAGCATGCTGCCCTGCGTCGGCCAGGCGGGGCACTCACCCAGCAGTTCGGGCGGAACGGCCGGCACAGGTGGCAGGCAACAGGCGCCGTCATATTCGGCCTGACCGAGCAGCAGCACGGCGTAGCCATAGTCGAGGATGTCGCGCATCCGGTGGACGCGGGGATGCACCTGCCGGGTCAGATCCCACAGGGCTGCCAGCGCGGGATCGTCCGGTCGCGCGCCGCCGGGACGATCGACGATCGCTTCCGCCGCCAGGTTGCGGTCGCGCGGACCGCCATCATTCCCTTCCGGCGACGTCGCAATGAACGAGAAGCCCACGATCTCCGGCCCGTGCACGCGCTGGTCTTCGGTCAGCTTCAGCGTAAAGCCATGCATCAGCGGCCGGCGGGTGATCGGATCGAGCGGCCATTGTTCGGGCGCGATCCCCGGCGGCAGGCCGAAGCACCAGCCATCCGCGCGCCGGTCTGGCTCGCCCATGGTCCGCTCGCCGCGCGCGATATTATAGGCGTGCATCAGCATCTCCTGCCGGATCGTTGATCCCCGACGAAACACTGACACCAACATAGTCAGAGAAACGGTTCGGCGATGACGTGGTCACATCGGGTCTCCGTGCTATGCCGTGTCGAACCTCAGCGACATCACCGAGACGCCCCGGTTTTGCGTTGCCTGAGGTCAAAGTCGCCGTCACCCCAAACGCGCTGCGCGGCAACCATACCGAGCGCGCCCAAGACCAGCACGACGTCCATGATGATCGAACATCCGATGCCCTGCAATGCCCCGCCGATAAAGCCGACAACGCCGCGGGGATCACGCTGCAGTCCTTCGACCGGCATCGCACCCATCGCGCCAGCGATCCCGAGCAGGAGTGAAGCCGGCATCCAGAAGCAGGTGCTCAGCGTGATGCCAATTCGGCAGATCGTGCCGAACGTGAGGTCGGAGAGGCGAACGTCGGCCATAGCGATAGGGTCCTCACACGCGAATTGGTCACAGGCAAACCATCTATTGCGCCGCAACCATTCTCCCAAAAATCAATCAATTGTGAGAAGGAATCCAGCGGGGGAGTTCGCCTCGAAAGTTTCTTCATTCTACGATCTGGCAGCATGCCAGTATCGCAAAAGCCCCGACATTCAAGACGTCCGAAACTTAGGACATGCGCGACATCGGGCTGCTGGCATGGCTGCAGCAGCTACCGGCCATTTGTGGACATTCACGTGGCTGCCCCGAGCGCGTTCTCGCTGAACGATCGAGACGGGATACGAGAAGGCGTCTGCCTTTCTGTTTCCCTATTCGTTCGAGGCGACAATCGTTCTTTCGATCGCCTTGGCCTGTCCAAAAACAAGCGAAGCTCGCTGCCCTTCGTCAGGCCAGCGAGCTTCATATTCAACCTGCGATCACCACCGTGCTCCGCTTGGATCGGTAACCGACCGCCTTAGCGGCGGTACTGCCGGCCATAGCGCTGACGGTCATTGCGCTGGCGACGAATCTTTGAGCCAGCACGATCCTGTCGGTTGTCCAGACGAGCACGTTCACGGTTCGTCAGCCGACCCCCACTCGAACGCATCCGGTCTTCGGCGCGAGCGATGTTATTTTGGTTGCGCTGTAGACGGTCCGCCTCGCGCCCAGTGATCTGACCCGAACGGACACCCCGGTCTATCCGCTGCTGCTGATTGTCCTGGCGGCGGTTGACTTGGGCATCGGCTGGTGCCGCCGCTGCGACAGTTGTGAAACCTAGCGCCGCCAAGATAAGAAGTTTTTTCATTTTTTCGTCTCCAACCTTACGAACTTCAAAAGATGATTGGTTCATCGGCTTGCCGGGCTTACAAAATACTGAACATCCCGTTCATTTTGAGTTAAATTTATCTCGACTTGATTATAAGCTGGTCGGGTATTAATTCGGTTCGTTCGATTGAGGCTAGGGGTGTGGCTAGCCCGTGCTGACCAGTCAACTATCGTCATTTGTCGACTATGTAACCTTCGGACTGGGGCCAAAGCGGTTGGATTCTTTGTCCCCGTGAAGCAAGGTCGGGACAACCACGATCAGCCCTCCAACGATTGGGATCAGGTTGAGCAATATGAGCCAGCCCGGCTTGTTCGTATCGTGTAGCCTCCGCACCGAAACCGAGATCAACGGAAGCAGGAGCACTAGGAAAACGAGGCCGAACATCGAGGTGAAGAACCGGTCCAGCCCATTGAGTCCGGTTGTGCGCATCAGCGTGATGATGAGGTAGGACCCCACCAACACGGCTATGTGAAAGCCGGTAAACTACCAATATTCGTCCCGGCGTTAGCCTGCTCGACCTGATGCAGGAACTGGTCGACTGGGTGTCGACGAACTGGGATCGCGTGAAGGTGGCGCGCGCAGCACAACGTAGGTCGTGAATTTTCCTCCGATGTGGTTTATGTAGCAAATATCGGATAGGCTTGTATCTCCAAGAGACAGCTTCCCGCTTCTCGGCGTTTGCGGAAAATCGTCTATCGCGCATCTTGCCTCCAAAACTATTCTTCCAGTCTACCACCTGGAACCATGATACTGTCGTAAAAGCGACAGAGAGAGGCTACGATTTCAACAGGGCTCCGCCATCTACCGGTACGACCTGCCCCGTTACGTAGTTATTGAGCATAACGTACACGTAAGCCATTGCCGTCTCGTTAGGATGCGCAGCACGGCCAGTTGGCAGCTGCGTGACGAATGACTCCAGCATCTCCTCGGGCATGGTCTTCTTAACCTGCTCCGTCAGCGTTATTCCGGGTGATACGATGTTGACCCGAACAGGCGCGAGATCGATCGCGAGACTGCGCCCAAGATGCTCTATCGCCCCGGCTACCGCAGTTACCATGGGCATCCCCTTTACCGGACGCTGAGCGAGCACGCCGCTGGTCAGAGTGATCGAGCCGTCCAACGCGATTGTTTCTGCGCTGTGTTTCGCCGCAGAGAGCGCTCCCCAGAAGCGGACGTCAAAGCCAGACTTCGCTTTGCCAAGGTCGATGTCGCTGATCGGTACCGGGGCACTTTCGCCCCAGTCCCCGGCGGTCATGACAAGGTGGTCGAAGTGACCGACCTGCTTGAAGAAAGCGGCCACCGAACCTTCGTTTCTGAGATCGACGACGTAGCCGCTGGCGCGAGGAAGGCGGCCGACCGCGCCATCGACGGCATCCTTGCGACTGGCACCGATAACCACCTCAGCTTCCAAGGCAGAGGCGAGGTCCGCCACGGCGAAACCGATCCCTGTGGTGCCGCCGATGATGACGATGCGCTTGCCGGTGAGTGCCATAGGGTTGGCGGTCATGTTAATCTCCTTCACACTGCTGATCGGCTTCGGACAATAGACACCGAGCTGCCGGCCGAGCTCGTCGCCGCGCCGGGCGCCTGATGTTGTCCCGATCGCTGAACGCAATATATATGAAGCTTGCTTCACATGTTATTCGCGTTTGAAAAGGCACGCTTCTATGTCGCTGGAAAGGCGGAAACTACCGCGTCAGGCTCGATCTGCCTTGACCGTGGAGGCAATCCTGGAGGCTACGATTCAGGTTTTGCTGGCAAGCGGATCTGACCGGCTCAACACCACCCGCGTTGCGCACCGGGCGGGCGTCTCGGTTGGGACCCTGTACCAGTATTTCCCAAACAAGCAGGCATTGCTGTTTGCTTTGGTTGACCGCCATCTAGCCGTACTGGTGGAGGCGATAGAGAATGTTTGTAGCGAGAATAAGGGCACGACGGCCGACACGATGGCCGATTTAGTAGTGAAAGCGTGGCTTGAGGCAAAAAACAGACAATTGGACACTTCGCGCGCTGTATACCATGTCGCATTAGAATTGGACACTCGCGCCTTGATCAATGCGGCTACCCGCCGCTGCGAAATTGCAATTACCGACATGCTGGCGAGCGCGTTTGATGTTACCTTTCTAGATGCTGAGATAGTCGCCCAGGTGCTTCTCGCTACCATTTACGGGACGGTTCGCGTCTTCTACGAACGCGGGACTCCGCCTGAGACCGGCAGCGAGGTCGAACAGCAGCTTACCCTTATGTGCAAATCGTATCTGAAAGCTGCAAGGCGGCCGGACTAGGTAGCGTGATGTGATCATGACCCGTAGAGCCCGGATCTTATCATGAATGCCTCGTCGTAGTTGAGGCTTCGAGATCGGCTAACGGATGCCGTTTCCTGAAACGCCATCGTTTGCGGGAAGGCGTTTATCGGCCGCTCGCCGCCGCCGCTGCAGCGATAAAACAGCGCGATCCTGCGCCAAGGCCGGTGACGCGCCCATGTCAGACTTTCCCCCGGGAAGACGATGCGACGCGGCCCTTGTTCCAGACGCGCTCGAAAGCTGGCAAGTCGAGGAACTCTTCGGCTGCGACGACCAGGCCGTCGCGCAAGGTAAGGATGAATACGTAGGCGTTGCGGTAAGCGGTGCCGTCGACTGTCGTGGCGCTGCTGGACCAGCGCACGACGACGTCGTCTCCTTCCAACCAAATCCCAAGGAGCGTCGGCGCCAGCTCGCCGACCAATTGCGTAGCGAACGGTCCCGCAATCCGCTCCATGAAGGTTGCCTTGCCTTGGTATAGACCGGCAGAGGCTCCCGATCCCATCACCGTCCAGGAGACGTCTTCGGCGACGATGTCGAAGAACGATCCGGCCCCTTCCGCCCAAGCGGCGAACGCGCCGGCGACGATCGCCCGGTTTGCCTGCGCGGGTGCAGCGACACGCGGTCCGAGGAAGTCGCGCGCCTCCACAACTCGTTCGTTCCGCACGCGCCAGATAAAGCAGGCTGGCATGGTGAAGCCGGTCCCGTCGCAGTCCACGCCGTCATAGGTGAGATCTGCAATGACGATTTCGGGGTCGGTCGCTTCGTGGATCACGAGATCGCGCGCGGTCAGCCGGACGCCCCTCGCCGCAAGACGCTGGAAATGGGCACGAAGCGCCGCGCGTCCGCGTAACGAGGCGGTCTGATCGGCGGCGAGCGGATAGCTTACCGTCACGTCTTCGGCAAAGAGATCGGCCAAGCCGTCCCATTGAGCCTTGCCGATATCGGTAAGAAACTGCTCAATCACGGCGCGCGGGCTCTTGGGCTCAGTCACGCGACGCGCCTTTGGCGGGCGGTCGCGCCTAGACCGTGAGCCGCGAACATGGCCAGCGTCAGCTTTCGCTCGAGGCCGCCAGCGTAGGTCGGCCAGGATCCGAGGCCGATTTTGGAAGCTTGGATGCCGCTGTCGCCAATTTCGCGTCGTTTCATGTCGAGATCCTGTCTGTCGTTGGTGGTTGCGGGTCAGGGGCAGGCGGTTGGGACCGTGCCGACGGGGTTCACCACGGGCTTGCCGGTAAAGCCGCTTAAAGCGGGGCGGAAAGGCATCTTCGGGTAGAGCTCGCTGCGAAGCATGGCCGAGTAGGTGATACCGCCTTGCTGAACGAAAGGCCGCAACTGGAACGTGGTTCGTCCTGCTCAGCGGTCGAGGAGACTGTCGATCAACTTGTCCGGCGTTATCGGATAGTTTCTTACGCGGACGCCGCATGCGTTGAACACAGCGTTCGCGACCGCTGCGCTGGAGCCGCAGTTTCCGAGCTCGCCCACCCCCTTTGCCTTCATGGGAGAAGAGCTGGGTTCGAGCGCGTCGAGGAACACGATGTCGAATTCCCCGACATCCGCGTGGACAGGCACGTGATAGCCGGCAAGGTCATGGTTGATGAACAGCCCATGACGATGGTCCATGACCGCCTCCTCCATCAGGGCGGCGCCGATCCCGAATGTGACGCCGCCAATCATCTGGCTGCGGGCAGTGAGGGGGTTGAGGACGCGGCCGATGTCAACGACGCTGAGCCATCGCCTCATTCTGATTTCTCCCGTGTAGCGGTCGACCCCAACCTCGCAGAAGTGGCTTCCGAAAGATGCCTCCGGACGCTGCTTCTTGGCGAACTCGATCCTGCCCGTGGTGATGAGCGGCTGCTGTCCGATCGCGTCCGGAAGCCCGACAGAGCGCGCGCCATCGACAAGGCGGCCGTCTTTGAAATCGACCGAGGCGGGATCGAAGCCGGCGTTTCTGGCTAAGCGCCGCCGCATCGCCTGACATGCTACGTACAATCCGGAGGTCGCGCTGTTGGCCCCCCACGAGCCCCCTCCTCCGGCACCTTCCGGCAAGAGACTGTCTCCAAGCCTCACGGTGACGTTCGCGATTGGAACGCCCAGCATCTCGGCGGCTGTCTGCGCCATAATGGTGTAGGTGCCAGTTCCAATGTCCGTGGCGCCGCTCTCGACCAGCACGTGGCCCGCCGGACTCATTGTCACGCGTGCACCAGAAGGCTTGACCTGGTTTCGGCGGAAGGCGGACGCCATCCCCATGCCGACCATCCAGCGGCCATCGTGGATCTGCGCGGGCCTGTCGCTACGCTGTGACCATCCGAAGCGGGTCGCGCCTTCACGCAGGCATCGGATCAGCGAACGCGACGCGAAAGGCAAGGAGGGTCCTGCCTCGGGGTCGTGGGCCACGTCGTTGCGGATCCGCAACTCGACGGGGTCGATGCCGGTGGCTTCGGCGAGTTCGTCCATCGCCACCTCCAGCGCCATCATGCCGGTCCTTTCGCCGGGCGCTCGAATCGCCGAACCTTTCGGCCAATCGACGACGATGTGGCGGTGTGTCGTCCGCCTGTTCGCGCCCGCGTAGAGCAGGCGCGTCTGATTCGCCGCCATCTCCTGTTCGCCGCCCCAATCCGGGTTCGTGTGCCAAACGTCGTGACCTATGGCCGTAAGGTGCCCTTGCCGGTCGGCACCGAGTTGCAGACGTTGGATCGTCTGCGGCGAATGCCGGGTCATGTTCATCATCTGAGGCCGCGTCATGGCAGTCCGGACGGGCCGCCGGAGCATGCGCGCCGCGAGCGCTGAAAGAATCGCCTCCGCCTGAAAATAGAGTTTACCGCCAAAGCCCCCACCTACGAAGGCCGCGACGATCCTGATCTTCTCGGGGGGCAGTAGCAGCGTACGCGGCAGGTCGCGGTAGGCCCACTCGAAGAGCTGGTGACTGGTCCACAAGGTCAAGCCGGTGCGATCGTCCCACCGAGCGAGGGCGGCGTACGGCTCCATCATCGCATGCGTGATCGGCGGCGTGGTATAGGTCCTGTCGATCGTCACTGCCGCCGATGCCATCGCCGCTTCGAGGTTACCAATCGCTGTATCTTGGCGAACCGGTGGCAGGACCGTACCAATCGAGAGCCGAGCCGCGGCTCGCCCGTGTTCGGGATCGAAGCGTCCCGGCTCTTCATCGTAGGTGATCCGGATCAGCGAGGCGGCATCGCGCGCCTGCTCGAACGTCTCCGCGACGACAAAGGCGACAGGCTGGCCGTGATCGAGGATGCGATCATCCTTGAGTTCGGGAAAGGCACCATCCTTCCGGTTCCCTTGCACGGGCGCATTGCGATGGGTGAGGACGAGGACGACGCCGGGCGCACGCTCCGCGACCGTGGTGTCGATTCGGGCGATCCTCCCGCGTCCGATACCCGCCTCGAGGATGAAGCCGATCGCCGCGCCGGGCGCCACCGCGCGGTAGTCGCTCGCATAGCGCGCGCGACCAGTGACCTTGAGCGGCCCGTCGATCCTTGAATGGGACCTGCCGACCGAGCGGCCATTGTCGATGGGGTTAGGACCGGCATCGCCGGAGAAGAGAAGCACATCGGTCAAGCGTCGAGCTCCCCTCTGAGCGCACCGCGCAGAAGCGGCAGCTTGTAGGCTTTCTGTGCGGTGGGACGCGCCTCGGCGAACGTCGCCTCGATGATCCGGTCGGCAGTGCGTTCGCCTTCGCCGGACGCATCGCGCCAAGGCATTGGCGCCACGCCTCCGTACGCGAGGCGCCGGCCGTCCGGTCCAGCGATACCTGCGATCGACACGGTGGCAAAAGCGTACGATGCGCGGTCGCGCACCTTGCGATAGAAGTGCCGGCCGCGACGTGGCGGGGGCAGGTTCACAGCCGTCACAAGCTCACCGCCATGGTTGGTTTCCAGTTGCGGATCCTGCCCCGGGAGACGGTAGAAGTCAGGGAGGGCGCGCGTTCGCACGCCCCCTGCGGCATCCACGGTCTCGACCTGCGCGTCCAGCACACGGAGTGCGACCGCCATATCGGATGGATGGGTCGCGATGCATGCCTCTGACCCGCCTATGACCGCAAGATGTCGGCTGTATCCATCGATTGCACTACAGCCAGTTCCCGGCGAGCGCTTGTTGCAGGGTGTGCTGCGGTCATAAAAGTAGGGACAGCGTGTACGTTGAAGCAGATTGCCTGCCGTCGTTGCCTTGTTGCGGATCTGCCCTGAGGCACCGGCTACGATGGCGCGACTGAGCACGGCGTAGTCGCGCCGAACTGTGACATGCGCAGCTAGGTCAGCATTTCGGACGAGCGCACCTATCCGAAGCCCCCCGGAGGCGGTCGGTTCGATGGCATTCAGGCCGATCCGGTTTATGTCGATCAGAAGGCTCGGCGTCTCAATTTGCAGCTTCATGAGGTCCAGCAGGTTCGTGCCGCCGGCGATGGCCCTTGCGCCTGTTTCCCGAGTGAGCAGCGTTGCCGCTTCCCGTGGAGACGATGCCCGATGCAGCGCGAACGGCTTCATGCGTTCATCTCCCCGGCGGCTTCGCGAATGGCAGCGACAATGTTCGGGTAGGCCCCGCAGCGGCAGAGATTGCCGCTCATCCGCTCCCGAATCTCCGGATCGGACAGCACCGGCGCTAGAAGATCGTCCGAAACATGGCTGGGCTCGCCGCGAGCCACCTCGTCCAACATTCCTATTGCCGAGCAGATCTGGCCCGGCGTGCAGAAGCCGCACTGAAATCCGTCGTTGGCAATAAACGCAGACTGCAGCGGATGAAGCGCCCCTCGCGATCCAAGCCCTTCGACGGTCGTTACCTCGTCACCCTCGTGCAGAACGGCCAGCGTCAGGCAGGAGCAGATGCGACGGCCGTTGACCAGGACGGTGCAGGCACCACACTGCCCGTGATCGCATCCCTTCTTGGTCCCTATGAGACCGAGCCGTTCGCGAAGCAGGTCGAGCAGCGATACGCGTGGATCGATGCGCATCGCCTGCGCTGTTCCGTTCACCACGAGACGCACGTCCAATGCCTCGTACTGCCGAGTTTCCGCGAGCGCGGATCCGGGAAGGGCCAGGGACGCCCCCGCCAGTCCACCCGCCGTGCTCGTCAACACTTCGCGACGTGACCAGTCATTCTCTGCGATCGTCATAGTGGTGCCTCCAGCACGTGTCGTTCGGAAGATAGCGCCTCGGTCATCTTCCAATTGAAGGTCGTCTTTCGCCCAGCTCGTTGGAGCGAACGTTCCGCTTACTTCGCCGGGATGCGCCTGAGCACCTCATCATAGGGAACGATATCAAGGAACGCGGTCGCTTCGATCGCCTTGCCTCAGGAAAATTCCAAACATAGCTGTTGCGGTAAGGGTGGCCGTCCCTCGCCTATCGGCGGCGCAGGATCATGCCGCCGTGGTGCAGGGTGTCGGCGTCGACGAAGTCTCCGTCCGCCGTGAAACCGGTGTCGTCCCAATATTCGATGTGGCTGCCCTGGACCTCGTAGCGTCCTCGGTAGGCGCTCTCGCGGTTGCCGCGCGCCTCGTCGTAACGCCCGTTGGGCAGAAGCTCGTGGCGGACCCTACCGTCTTTGGTGACCCACATGCCGACGTACGGATTCCGTGCCATAGGCTCCTCGCTGGATGGTGGCCGCTGCTGTGGGCGGGAAGATGACTCAGCGCGTTGCGCGAACGAAATGATCGAGGCTGAGGCGACCAGAGTTGCGGTAAGCGCGAGCAACAAACCTGATTTTCTCATGTTCGTCCGCCTTCCTACTGGAATCGAAATAGGCCGCAGCCGATGTTCGGCCTAGACGCTGATCCCGGATGCGCTGGTAAACGGAGCTAACCAATGACCGATAAGCTTGAAGGGCTGACGGTGTTCCTCGCCGTGGCTGAGACGCGCAGCTTCCGCGCGGCAAGCGAGCGGCTCGGCGTCACGCGCTCGGCCGTCAGCCAGGCCTTCCAGCGGTTAGAAGATCGGCTCGGTGTCGCTCTCGCCCAGCGTACTACGCGAAGCGTCCGTCTGACCGAGGCCGGAGAGCAGCTTTACGCGGCCGCCCGCCCAGCGGTTGAGGACTTGGAAGCCGCGTTGCTGGCCGCCCAGGAACTGCGCGGGCGTCCCACCGGCCGGCTACGGCTGTGCGTCTCCTCCATAGCCGATAACTTCCTGAAGGGGCCGGCGTTGGTCGGGTTCCTAGCCGCGTATCCGAACATCGGCATCGACATCACCGTCACGGACGCGGAATTCGATATCGTCCGCGAGGGGTACGACGCCGGTGTAAGACTGGGTGAGGTGATCGAACAGGACATGATCGCTGTTCCCGTCTCTGCTGAGCAGCGCCAGTCTACCGTTGCGTCTCCGGATTACCTTGCCCGCCATGGGACGCCCGCGCACCCGCGCGACTTGATCAACCACCTGTGCATCGGCTGGCGCCCAAACGCGGACGTGGCGCCGTATCGGTGGGAATACACCGAGAATGGCCGCGACTTCGACGTGGCGGTCGAACCGCGGGTAACCACAAACGATATGAACATGATGGTCCGCCTCGCTTGCGCTGACGTTGGTCTCACGTTCGGGATGATGGAAACATTCCAGCCCAATTTGCAGCGGGGCGAGCTCGTCGCCGTACTGGAAGCCTTTCTGCCCCCTTTCCCGGGATTCTTCTTGTTCTTTCCCAAACGGCAGCACCAACCGGCAAAGCTGCGCGCGTTGATCGATCATTTCCGTGCTGAAGCGCGATATATACCTGCTGGACGCCCTTGAGCAGAGGGACAGCCAACCACTACCTTCAGTAAGCAGCTGCCACCGGGTGGTCCGGGTATCCGCTAGCCGTTGATGTTGCCTGCATTTGCCCTTCGCCAACGTCACCGTGATCGGCTGCCCGTGGCAAAACTTAAGAGTTTAGCAATATCGAAGGTGGCGCTTAGAAGCGGTCGGTCCGATCGCGGACCCGTATGTTTCAACACCCCGTCTGCTCGCCGAACGTTCCCGGGGTCATCGGGCGGTTTATGTGGCGGCGATCTGCATCTATTCGCCGGCTCTGCTGTATCACCGGGCTAACGGCACTAGCGGGCGCGATGGATCGTACCCGCTAGTCTCGCGTCAGGCGGCTGCGCGTTCGTCGAGGTTCCGGCGACGTAACAGGCTGTTCGATATAGCGGGCGGTGCATAGGCGGCGCCCTCCAGCGGCGCGACATCCACGCCCGGCGGCACGATCTCGTCGATACGATTCAGTACATCGTCGCTCAGCCGGACGGTGGCGCCGCTCAGCAGGCCGTCTAGCTGCTCTTCCGTGCGCGGGCCGATGATTGCTGCGGTGAGCGCCGGATGCGACACGACGAAAGCCAGCGCCATGTGCATGAGCGACATGTCCACACTCTCTGCCAGCGGGATGAGTTGCTCGACGGCGTCCAGACTGCTTTCATCCGACATCGCCTTGGGAAAAACTCTTGCGCGCAGCGAGTCCGGCGTCCTTTCGCCCTTGCGGTATTTGCCGGTCAGCATGCCTTTGGCGAGCGGACTCCAGGCCATCACGCCCATGCCGTAGCGCTGGCAGGTTGGTAGCACCTCGCGTTCGATCGCACGGTTGAGAATGGAATAAGGCGGCTGTTCGGTACGGAAGCGGGCAAGGCCGCGGCGCTCCGCAACGTGCTGAGCTTCGACGATGTCGGAGGCGGGCACGGTGGATGTGCCGAAAGCCCGGATCTTGCCCGCGCGCATCAGGTCGGTCAGCGTCGACAGGATCTCTTCGACGTCGGTGTCGGCCGGCATGCGGTGGACCTGATAGAGGTCGATATGGTCCGTTCCTAGTCGGCGAAGCGAGCCTTCGACGGCTTTGACGATCCAGCGGCGCGACGCGCCCTGCTGGTTCGGATCCTGCCCCATCGGCCCGGTGAACTTGGTGGCCAGTACGACATGGTCGCGGCGTCCCTTGAGCGCACGGCCGACGATCGTCTCGGACTCGCCGTCGCTATAACGGTCGGCGGTGTCGACGAAGTTGATCCCGAAATCGAGTGCCTTGTGTATGATGCGGGTACAGGCATCATGATCGGCGTTCGCCATTTTACCGAACATCATTGCGCCCAGGCAATAGGGGCTGACCTTGATACCGGTTCGTCCGAGGGTTCGATAGAGCATGACGATCTCCTGCTTGGCCTTGCCCGGACCGCTTCCGGGCGATATCTTAGTGGAACGTGCTCCGCTTTATATGCGGAACGTGTTCCGGATTTCAATGGGGTTGTGATGGCAGACGCGCAGGGCGCCGGGAAAACACCGGTCGAAGAGCAAATTTCGACCGGAAAGCGCGTGCGTGCGGATGCGCAGCGTAACCTGCTCGCGGTCCTCCGGGCGGCAAAGGACGTGTTTGCCATTTCCGGCGTCGATGCGCCGGTGCGCGACATCGCGGAGCGGGCGGGTGTGGGTGTCGGCACGCTCTATCGACATTACCCGCACCGGGCCGACCTGATCGCGGCCGTGTTCCGTCAGGAAATGGACGCCTGTGCAGACGAGGCAGATGCACTTGGCGCCAGCCTCCCACCATTCGAGGCATTGTCGACATGGATGCGACGCTTTGTCGATCTTGCCGTCACCAAACAGGGGCTTGCCAAGGCCTTGCACTCGGGCGATCCGGCGTTTGAAGGGTTGCCGGCCCGGCGCGAAGAACGTCTGATGCCTGCATTTCGCCGCCTTTTTGAACGTGCAGCAGCGTCAGGTACGATCCGCGATGACATCGGATCGGACGAGTTCGTCAGGGCGGCCGCCAGCCTATGTCTGTCCGGGGCCGACACCGAACAGGCGCAACGGCTCGTCGGGCTTCTGGTGGATGGGCTACGCAGACCAGAGGATGGTCGCGAACATGATGATGGTCGCTAAGATCAGACGAAGGCCTAGTGCGGCCAGACCGTTCACTACCCGCGGTCATTCGCCGCACGTGCGATCGCGGCGTGACGATTTCAGCTGTCGCCACGACCTCAAAAAATCCGCCCCCAAATGATTATGTGGCACCCCCGTCAACGCTTCGGAGGGCACTGGTAGCGGCGTGGCGAGAGCGTGGTACCCCTCTCTGCGATCTGACGGCATCGTTTTGCCGTTTGTTTCAGCCGGGAATGGCGTCTGTCAGGCACAGCTATCCCATGGTCCTGCAGCGTTGGTGGAAGATCGGGCCTACTTCACCTTGCCCGCCTGGCCTTGATGTGTGAGGCGTTGTCGCGGACGTGCTCGTCAAGGTGTAGTTATTGGTTCCTTAGCGTCAGCACAATGCCGGTCCGAGGCAATAAGCGGGATGGGTCGCGTGCGGCGTCCACGTCTTGTGTCTCCGGTCGTTAACCAACTTTCCTAATTGAGCATTGTTTTAGGGACCGCTGGGGCTTTCCCGATTGTCGTCCCCAGCCTACTGCAGCACAAACGAGCCGCGTTGTCCCGCTAAGCACGGGTCCGGCGAACCGCCCAGCTTGGCGGCCTGGGCATCAAGGCTGCCAATTTGGTTGGTATGCCGGATCGAGCCGTCGATCTAGAAAATAGGCAGCGCTAATGAAGGCGAGGTGGCTCAATGCCTGAGGGAAGTTTCCAAGCGGCAAACCACGAATGTCGACCTCCTCTGCAAATAGTCCAAGATGGTTGGCATAGACGACGCCCTTGGCCATGATCATCCGTGCGTCATCGAGCCGTCCGGCCCGGGCGAGGCATTCCGCATACCAAAATGTGCAAGTTGTGAAGGCTCCTTCGTCGCCGTCAAGGCTGTCTGCACCCCGATAGCGATATACCAACCCGTCATCACAAAGCTGTTCACCGATGGCGTCGAGCGTCTTGAGCCAAACGGGGTCGGTCGAAGAAACGAAGCGGACGAGCGGCATCATGAGTAGTGCGGCGTCGAGCTCGGTTCCACCGCGCTCTCGTACGAAGTAGCCGTACTCGGGATGACGGAAATTATTCCAGACATCATCGACGATTTCGTCTCGCGCTTCGGCCCACGCGACGAGCGGCGCCGGAAGCGACCGTTTATTCGCAAGACGGATAGCGCGGTCGATTGCCACCCAGCACATGACGCGCGAGTGAAGGAAGTGACGCGGCTCCGAACGCATCTCCCAGATGCCGGCGTCCGGTTCGTGCCAATGTTCGAGCACATAATCAACAATGCCGCGGACGTGTCTCCAACCGTCATGGCTTATTGCAGAGCCATACTTGTTCGACAGATAAACGCTGTCCAGGAGTTCACCGAAGATGTCGAGTTGTGTTTGTGTATGTGCTGCGTTGCCAATCCGGACCGGCTGGCTGTCCGCGTAGCCTATAAGATGCGTTAGTTTCCGCTCATCTGCCGTGACCGACCCGTCGAGCGAGTACATAATGCGCAGCGGGCACTTACGGTCAGACGCCACAACACGCTGGCCCACCCATTGATTGAAATGCTCTGCTTCATCGATGAAGCCCAACCGCATGAAAGCGTATACGGTGAACGAGGCATCTCGGATCCAGGTCGCGCGATAATCCCAGTTCCGCTCCGAACCTTCGGCTTCGGGCAGCGAGAACGTCGCCGCAGCTGCAATCGAGCCGTGGCGGGCAGACGTAAGCAGTTTCAGCGTCAGCGCCGACCGGAGCACCTGTTCACGCCAGCGTCCCTTGTAAGTCGACTGCGACTGCCAGGTTCGCCACTCCTGCGTTGTAGCTTCGATCTGTGCCAGGATCGCAGAGTCTTCGGGGCGAGACATCATGTGGTCACCAAGGACGAACCAGACGCTTTCGCCCTTGGATAGGGTGAAATGCCCGCTCGCAGCACCGGCCTGCTGGTCGAGCCCGGTAGAAGCAAACAGGCAGAGCGACATATCTCGTCCCGAAAAGCGAACGCCACCGTCAACGGCCGTGACCTCGGGTACTTCGCGAGCGTAATCGAATCGAGGAGTGCAACGCACCGTGAAAGTCACGGTCCCGCTCGTCGCCGTAAGGCGGCGGATCAGGCTGCGAGCGCCGTGGCCAGAGCGGAGGCGAGCTTCCGGCTGTGGCATTAGATCCACGACTTCGGCGCTGCCGTCTTTTGCCATCCAGCGGGTAATCAGGACATTGGTGCCCGGAACGTAGAGTTGAAGGTGACGGGGCTGATCAAGCTCTGGCTCGATCGTGAATGCGCCCCCTCGGTCGGTATCCAGAAGGTCGGCGAATATCGTTGGGCTGTCGAGCGCGGGCCAACACAGATAGTCGATGGTGCCATCACGGGCGATTAGTGCTGCGGTCTCAAGATCGCCGATGATACCGTGATCGCCGATCGTTCTAAAGGGCTTAACCATTGTCGCGGAATTCAGGATAGAGCGACATGCCCCCGTCAACGAACAGGGTCGTTCCAGTTACATAGTCGGCATCGTCCGACGCTAACCACACTGTCGCCCGGGCAACGTCCTCCGGCTCGCCAATCCGGCCGTAGGGAATAAGCTTAAGCAATTTGGTCAGCGCCTCCTCGCTATCCCATGCCTCCCTGTTGATCGGTGTCCGCATAGCGCCCGGTGCAACCGCGTTGACCCTGATACCGTCTGATGCAACTTCCTGTGCAAGCGAACGCATCAACATGCGCACGCCGCCCTTGGCCGAAGCGTAATTGACGTGCCCCGCCCAGGGAATAATCTCATGCACCGAACTCACGGCAATAATGACGCCCGCGCTTCGAGCCGGCCGACCCTCCGCTAGCTGTACGCGAAAGCGTCGCACTGCTTCGCGCGCACACAAAAATTGGCCGGTCAGATTGATGTCAATGACCGTATTCCAGTCCTCGAGCGACATGTCGCCTATTGGGGCGTCCTTTTGCACACCTGAGTTAGAGACGAGCAAGTCGATGCGTCCGAATGCCGTGGCTGCCTCATGGAACAGGCGCACCACATCTTGTTCCTGTGAGACGTCAGCCTGCACGGCGATCGCACGTCCGCCTCGGTCGGTAATATGACGGGCGAGTTCCTCCGCAGGTTCTGCCTGCGAGCTATAATTGATCGCTACCGAGGCGCCGGCGTTCGCCAAGGCGCCGGCAATCGCAAGGCCGATACCTGAGCTTGCACCGGTTACGATCGCGGCATGATCCGCGAGGGGGAGTTTACTAGACTGCAAAACATATCTCCAAACAGTTTAGGGAAATTGGGTCGAACCAGTCCGTTATTAGCCGCTAAAGTAGAGCGATGAATTGGAACCCCAATCAAACAAATTGCTTCCGATAGTCGCGGATGGAGCGAGAGAAAGATCGCGGCCGCGCTGGCGCACGGCAATGCGGCTGCGCCACTAAAACTCAGACGTCAGCCCAGTTTTGCGCCGCCTCGGCTAACTGAGGTGTAATATATTACGTCTAGCGACGAGTTTCCGATTTCTATCACGTTGATCCCTCACCCTACTTTGGTTGAGGCCGACAACTAGAGAGAACGATCGATAACCAAAATACGGGAGACCGGAAAAGTCTTGCCTTTTCCTCCAACGGGAACGCAGCCAGCTGCGTTCGATCGGTCCTGCCACGACGGTCGAACGCCGACAGATGCTGGAAGCGCATCGCGCTGCCCTTGCTGTTCGACAGCCCGAATTGACCGGGCTGATCGCCACGCTCGATGCGAAGATTTTGCACTACCGCGACATGGAGGTCGACATGGAAGGAAAGAACGATGATGGACCGACGTCCAATAATGGTGGCCGGGGTCGTACTGCCGCGTGCGAGCAAGCCGGTGGCGCGTCACACCGTCATGGATAATGCGCGTTACCAGCGTGGGCTGGAGCAGCTTGAGGCCGTAAGCGGTCCGCACGGTGCGAAAGGGGTGCAGAGCCTGGAGGGCATCGCTCCCGACCTCGGCCGCTAGATCGTCGAGTTCGCCTATGGCGATACTTTTTCGCGCCCTGGGCTGGACGTGAAGACGCGCGAATTGGCGACGGTCGCGGCGCTGACGGCGATGGGGACTGCTGCACCCCAACTCAAAGTCCATATGCAAGCGGCATTCCGCGTCGGAGCTAATCGACAGGAGATCATCGAGACCGTCATGCAGACGATACCCTATGCCGGATTTCCGGCCGCACTGAACGCCGTGGCCATCGCTCGGGACGTGTTCGCAGCAACATAGCTGCTCGGGTTCAGTCATTCACGATTGGGAACGTGGATCGGGAAGCCGGATGCCACGGTCGCCGCGCCGCATCCGATGGCGGACCTTTTCCAAAATCTGTTCCCGATCCACTTTTTAAAAAAGTGTCGTTCAAGATGGGAAAACGTGAATCGCGCGCGGGCGCATGACGTGTTCCGGAACGAACTGCAGATACATGAAACGGGGCCTCTTTCCTAAACATTTCGCGGCACCGAAGACCCACAAGTGGACATTCGAGAGCCCTTCGTCGCCTCCTAACTTCAGCCATTCGTTCATTTGGTTGGACGGCGATTTCTCGGCGACTGGAGATGCTAGAAAGCGGACGTTCAACCCCGGCCCCATCTCCAGATCGAACGATTGCTGGATTATCCGATCTTTAACATTCAAGACGGATACTGCCTCATGCCAAAACAATTTGCAACAACCCGACTTTTTGCTCTCCAAAGCCTCGAACTGCTTGACTCAGACCCCGAGCCTGAGTTTGATTCCATCACTAGCGCCGCGCAACACCTGTTCGGCTGCAAGATTGCGCTAGTCTCCCTGGTCGACAAAGATCGTCAATGGTTCAAAGCGAAGTGCGGCTTGGGCGAGGCTGAAACGCCGCGAGACGTGTCCTTCTGCGCCCATGCAGTGGAGGCAGACGATGATCTGATCGTCCCCGACGCGACGCTCGATCGGCGTTTCCGGGATAATCCTCTGGTGATTGGGCCACCCTACATCCGTATGTATGTGGGTGTGCCGCTGAGGGTGTCAGACCCGAGCGGCAACCTGGTTCCTATCGGCACCCTCTGCGTGATCGATGACACGCCCCGCGAACCTGCGGCGGACCAGATCGAACATCTCCGTGGAATGGCCCGTGTGTTGGGCGCACTTTGCCAGCTTCGGCGCAACAACCGGGAAAACTTGAAGCTGGCTTTAGAAAGAAACAATGCAGTATTGTCCGCTGAACGCCTCAGCAAACAACTATTGCAGGCTGAAAGGATGGCGGAGATCGGATCCTGGCGGCTTGACTTGGCCACAAGTAAGGTTTCCTGGTCAGAGCAAGTGTTCAAGATCCATGGTCTGCCTGCATCCGAGCATCCGGATCTCGACGCCGCACTGGAATTCTACCCCCCAGAGGACCGAACGCGGATACTTGAGGCAGTCGCAGCATGTAGCGAACATGGCGCTCCGTATGACCTCGAGCTCGATTTCATCGATGCCCAAGCACGTCACCGCCGCGTTCGCGCGCTTGGTGAGGTTGAAATGCAAAACGGACAGGCGGCGGCGATCGTCGGTGTATTTCAGGACATAACAGAACGCTACCGGGCAGAACGCAGACTGCACCAGCTGGCCTACACTGATGAGCTAACCCAGCTCCCCGGTCGACGGTGGCTCAACGACGAGCTTGATCGTCTTGTCTCCAAGGCCCGCATCAGTGGTGAGCCATTGGCTGTCGCGCTGCTGGACCTCGATCACTTCAAACAGGTTAACGACCAGTTCGGACACGCTGCTGGCGATGACGTCCTGCGCAACACCGCCTCCACGCTACGGGATGCACCTTATTTCACCAACCACTTCGCCGCGAGACTGGGCGGCGACGAATTCGTCCTGATCCTTCGGGGCGAAGACGCAGGACAGCACTGCGCAATTGGCTTGGATCGCCTGCGTAGCGACCTGAGGCAACAGGTTCGTGTGGGTGATGCAATAGTCGAGGTATCTGCCACGATTGGCGTTGCGCGGGCAACCAATGTCCTCTGCTCCCGCTCCTCTCTTCTGGGAAGCGCCGACGCCGCGCTATATGACGCCAAGATAGTGAGACGAGGAACGACGAAGTTTGCCGCATAAAATGCTGTGGACTATCCCGAGACAGGAAAGCCTTGTCTTCACCGTTTTGCCGATAGCTTTTGCAGCATCGATGTCCGCATTTGGGCGCAAGCCGCCCGGCCGCTTTTCCTAGCAAGACGCAAAGTCGGTCGTTCGCGGGCTGTTCTAGGCTGCCCACGTTCGGCCATTCATTCATATTGATTGCAGGGTGTGTTGGGCACTGGATCACGGCCAACATGCCGCTGGCTTTCCCAAAAGGGATGGTGTTTCGGTAAAGAACGTCAGGACTGCTCCACGTGGTCACTCTGCACCGCGTCAGCGAAACGGCGCATCAGCCGGGCAAGATCGGCAATGTCCTGGTCTGCCCAATCATCGAAGATCGTGCCTGCCATCGCCTCACGCGCGAAGTCGATCTTGTCGGTCAAGGCCTTGCCACTGGCGGTTATCACAGCTTCGCGCACACGCCCGTCAGTTGCGGCTGATTGGCGCTCCACAAAGCCGAGGCTTTCCAGTTTGGTCACTTGGCGGCTTACCGTCGTATAATCGCGTCCCACCCGATCGGCGAGATCCACGATCCCGATCGATCCGAGCCGCTCCACCATTACCAGAAGGGGAAACACTGCACGATCAAGCGCTATTCCCGCCTCTAGGACCATCACCGCGTCACGCTGCGGCCGGTTCATCACGCTGACGATATCGATCAGCGAACCGTGCAGATCGCGCAGCAGCTCGGAGGTGAGTATATTATGCACCTTTAATTTGATACACTCGCGCTGTGCTATCTATGTGCATAATGCACATATGGAGCGCGGCATGACAAATGGTTTAGCGGCAGATGTACTGATTTGCGGCGCGGGGGCGACCGGCTTGACGTTGGCAATCGATGTGGCCCGCCGCGGCATCTCATTCCGACTGATCGAGAAGCTGGACGATCCCTTCCGGGGTTCGCGCAACGAGGGTATCCAGCCCCGCACGCAGGAAGTGTTCGAAGACCTTGGCATCCTCGACCGGATCGTTGCCGCGGGTGGCTTCTATCCCAAGCAGCGGGAATATCAGGATGACGGCAGCTTCATCGAGACCGACGTGGTTGAGGCCGAACCTGCGGCACCCACTCGTTGGGATACTCAATAACCCGCTTTACGCAGGCCGCCTGGTGTAGAACCGCCGTCAGTGGCGCAAGAATCCAGACAGTGAGCAGCGTGAGCGTCGCTACCGCCTGCGCGACGAGGCGGAGTGGGTGGAGGTGGCCGTACCTGATCTTCGCATCGTCGATGAGGTCCACTGGGAAGCAACCGCGGATGAGGTCGAACGACGCAGGCGAGATCCGAGCACCGCTTCCCCGACCGGCCGTCCCCGTCAGAAACACCTGCTCAGCGGGCTCATCAAATGCAGTTGCTGCGGCTCAAGCTACGTGATCAGCGGCAAGGACTATTATCGCTGCATCGGCAAGAAGGAGCGCGGAACCTGCTTGAACTCCCTATCCGTCCGCAAGGGACCGTTCGAAACAGCGACACTTGCGGTCCTACACCACGGCCTTCTGACCGAGGAGCATACGGAGATCTTCGCGGCAGAGTTCGCGCGCGAGATGGCTCGGCTCTCGGCCACCAGCGTCGACAAACACCGTTTAGATCTGGACCGGCTCGCTGTTGTTCAGAGCGAGATCGAAACCCTTGCGACGAACATGCTGAGGGCGGTGGCCAGCCCTACCCTGCTAACACTCCTGGCTGATCGTGAGGCCGAAAAGACTCATCTGGAACGGCGGTTGAGTTCGAAACAAGCGGAAGTTCGAGTGCAACGAAACACTGAGCTTTCACATTCAGCCGTCATCAGCCTGTTCAAGACGAAGGTCGCCGATCTGCGCGACGCGCTGAACGATGATAACGTTCCCGTCGAAGCCGCGAAGACGCTGGCAACGCTCATTGAGAGTGTCACGATCGATCCGGACGCCGAGAGCGCGGCCTCGAAGCGGAGGTCGTCGCGAAGGTGGCCGACCTCATCGCCTATGCGACAAACGAAAACTCCCTCAAGCCGGACGGCCTGAGGGAGTTGTGAGATCGTTGGTTGCGGGGACAGGATTTGAACCTGTGACCTTCAGGTTATGAGCCTGACGAGCTACCGGGCTGCTCCACCCCG
>NZ_BMJP01000008.1 GCF_014643515.1 Sphingomonas prati
ACACGCCAAACGCCAACTTCAATGGCGCCGATACGATCAGCTATACGGTCGTGGACGGTCGCGGCGGAAGTGCTTCGGCAAGCGTCGCGGTCACGGTCACGGCGGGCAATGACGCGCCGGTCGCTGCTAACGATACCGCGATTGTCTCAGAGGATGGGAGAATCATGCTGGCCGTGCTGGCGAACGACCGTGACGCCGATGGCGATCGGTTGACGGTGACGACGGCGACAGCAACCAACGGTATTGTCGTGGTCAACCCCGACGGTACGCTGACTTACTCGCCGGCGACAAATTTCAACGGGACGGATGTTATCCGCTATACCGTGTCCGATGGGCGTGGCGGGACCAGTACTGCAAGCGTCATGGTGTCGGTTGACGCCGTAAACGACGCACCAATTGCGATTGACGATGTTGCCACAACCCGTCAGGACACATTCGTTCGCATCTCCGTCTTGGCAAACGACCGTGATGTCGATGGCGACGCTCTGACCCTCGGCACGGCCAGTGCAGCCAACGGTACGGTTGTTATCAATGCCGATGGCACGCTGACCTACACGCCAAGAGCCGGATTCAGCGGACCGGACACGATCACCTACAACGTGTTGGATGCCCGCGGCGGCAATGCCGGTGCGAGTGTCGCGGTTGGCGTCGCGGCGCGTCTCAACGGTGCGCCGGTCGATGCCGGGGAAACGGTGGCAGCGGTGGCGGGCCAACCGGTCACGGTCGATGTGCTGGCCAATGCCTCCGATCCCGATGGCGATCGCCTGAGCATCGCATCGGCAACAGCCGACCGCGGCAGCGTGACAATCAACGCCGACGGGACGCTGACCTATCTGGCCGACCCAACGTTCGACGGTATCGCGGTAGTCACCTACGTCGTCGTAGACGCGGCGGGCGAACGTACGACCTCGACCCTGACGGTTGTGGTAGGCGCTGCGCCGACCGCCGATGTGAGCCAGTTGCTCGCCATCGGTCGTCCCGGGATGATTCTGCCGCGCGCGGACGCTACTAGCCTGACGAGTCCTCTCGTTAGCTTCATCGCTACCGACCCTATTCTGCTCAATTCGATCAAGGAGATCCGATCGCTCGGTGGTCTCGCCGACCTGACCGACGGTGTGAGCGCTGAAGGGCCGATCCTTGATGCGGTGAACGAACTGATGCCGCTGAACGGCATCGGCACGTCTGCTATCAACGGCTCGCCGGTCGGGGACGAGGTCGCGCGGATCGAGCGGCGGACCGACCTTCGCGTCGGCCTAAGCCGGCTGTTTGACCGCCGCTTCGACGACTTCGCGGTCGAAGGGCTGACCGGCTTCTCGGTCCGGACGCAGGGCGACGGCGAGATCGTGATTGAATCGGTCGTCCGTCACCGCACGATCTACGTCGAGGTTCGTGACGCCGAGGTTGGTGACGACGCGCCGTTCGTTGAGTTCAGGTTACGCATGACCGACGGTCGGGCACTGCCCGACTGGATCCGCTTCGACTCCCGCGGCCTCGCCATCATCGAGACGCCGCCCGATGCAGAAACCATCCGCCTGATCGTCCGTGCGGTGCGGGCAGACAACAGCTATGTCGATACCGGTGTTGTCATTCAGGGCGCGACGGGCGAAATCCAACTGGATCCCGCCGCCATGGGCCGGACGCAATCAAGTGCCCCGTCACTGGACGCGTTGGCACTGGCCGAGGCGACCATGGCCGCCCGTGAAGCGGCCCGATTGACGGCAGCATTCGGATGACGAAGACGACCAGCAGACTGAAGGAGAGGGACGTCGTTATGACCAGGCAAGTTTATGTGCCGATCATTCTAGCCGGCGCGCTGCTGGGTGGCTGCTCGGTCACTCCGAAACCGTTGACGTTAAGTGAACTGACGACGCGCGCGACCGCCAATGTCGCGGCCGTCGCAGTCGACCAAGAGCCGGTCATCAGCGCGATCAGCTTGTACGAGGCGATGGCGCGCGCGCTGAAATACAATCTCGACTACAAGGTCGAAATGATGGAAGAAGCGCTGAAGTCGCGCGAACTCGATCTGACGCGCTACGACATGTTGCCGCAACTCGTGGCGACCGGGGGCTATGCGGGTCGCAACAACTTTGCGGGCGCGAGTTCGCTATCGCTGCTGTCGGGACGCCAGTCGCTCGAACCATCGACCTCGCAGGAACGCAACATATTTACCGGCGACCTGACGCTTAGCTGGGACGTACTCGATTTCGGTCTGTCGTATGTACGCGCTAAGCAAAAAGGCGACGAAGTGCTGATCGCGATGGAACGGCGGCGCAAGGTGTCGAACCGCATCATCGAAGATGTCCGCGTCGCCTATTGGCGAGCGGTCAGCGCTGAGCGTCTGATCGTTAAGTTGCGCCAGCTTGAAGTAAGTGTTTCGACGACCCTCAGCAATTCCGAGAAGCTTGCCACCCGCCGGCTGTCCGCACCGCTGACCGCGCTGACCTACCAGCGTGAGCTGATCGACATCCAAGCCGAGATCCGCCGGCTGCAGCGCGAACTAGTAGTCGCGAAGTCGCAGCTAGCCGCATTGATGAACCTGACCCCCGGAACGCCGTTTGCATTGCAGTTGCCCAAGCGTGAAGGTGTTCCGCCGACTTTCGCGATGGACAACAATGCTATGGTGTTAACCGCGCTGCGCAACCGCGCCGAACTACGTGAAGTGTCTTACCGCGAGCGTATCAACAAGCGTGAGCTCGACGCGGCGCTGCTGAGCGTCCTGCCCAGCTTCCGTGCCATCGTCGGGGTCAACGCTGATTCAAACGACTTCCTCTTCAACAACGACTGGATCAACTACGGCGCGCGGGCGAGCTTCAACCTGCTCAACGTGTTCCGCCTGCCTGCTCAGAAGCGCGCGGTCGAGGCACAGGCGACCATGATCCGTCAGCGCGAACTTGCGCTGACGATGGCGGTAATGACGCAGATCTACGTATCTCGCGCGCGCTACATGCACTTGACGAACGAGCTAGCAACCGCCGCGAAGCAGAACCAGGTACAGGGTAAGATCATGTACCAGATTCGGTCCGGCCACACCGCTGGCGCAATCAGCCAGCAGACGCTGCTACGCGAGGAAATGAACACTTTGGTAAACGAAGTTAAGTATGATCTCGCCTATGCCGAGGTGCAGAACGCCTACGCGAATCTGTATTCGGCAATGGGGGTGGATCATTTCAGCCCCGATGTGACCGGGCGTGAGCCCGTTGGTACGTTGGCGGCTTCGCTAACGCGTCTATGGAACGAGCGTGAAACCGCGCTCAAGCTGGATTGACGAGCGATGGATCAGGATAACGAGTTCCGGACGACGGTCCGCGCTGCCCGACGTGGATCCGGTACCGGTGCGAAGTGGCTGGCGGGGGCCGCCATCGTCGCCGTTGCCGGCGTGTCGGTCGCGCTTGCCACGAGCAATCCCGAACCACGCTGGCCGACCGACGCGCCGCGGGTCGCCGAGACACAAAAGAAGTTGGCCGCAACCGCGCCCGCACCGGTCGCTCACGCTGCCACTCGCTCCGCGCCCGAAACCGAAGCGCGCGGCGTCATCCAGTCGCAGGCGGAAGCCGTCATCGCGTCGCGGATTACCGCTCGAATCACCTCCATGCCCTACAAGCTCGGCCAGAGTTTCGGCAGCGGGGCGGTGCTTGCGAGCTTCGACTGTTCGCAGGCCCGTGCGCAGCTGAACGCGGCCAATGCAGCCACCGCTGCCTATCGCAAGACCTATGAAACTAATGTTGAACTCGACGCCTACAAGGCGATCGGCACGAACGACGTAGCGGTCTCCAAAGCCAACATGGCCAAGGCCGCGGCCGAGGCGACCGCGATTTCAAGCGGGTTGACCGATTGCGCGATCCGGGCACCGTTTGCCGGCCGCGTTGTCGAGCAGGTGGCGCACCAGCACGAGGTCGCCGCCAGCGGCGCACCACTGATGAAGATTCAGAACGGCAACGAACTAGAAGTACAGTTGATCGTGCCTAGCCGCTGGCTAACCTGGCTAACCCCGGGCACGCCGTTCCGATTCAAGATCGACGAGACCGGCGCGACGCTGAACGCGAGCATCACGCGGCTCGGCGCCTCGGTCGATCCGGTCAGCAAGACGTTGCGGGTAATCGGCTTCCTCAATCGCGGGACCGGCACCGTGCTTCCCGGTATGAGCGGCAGCGCCCAGTTCGATATGCCGACGGCGAGCGATGGCAAGCAGAGCTGAAATGAGCTGGGTACCGCGTACCGCTCCGGGCGATTCCGCCAGCCTTGTCGCCCTGCTTCAGTATGAAGCGGACCTGCGTCGCCAAGCAACCGAAATAGAACTCATCTATTTCCTAGCGAACGAAACCCGCCGGCTGATCGATTACGGGCAGTTATTCGTGCTGCAGATTCCAAGGGTCCGCGACGCGATGCAGGTTGTCACGGCATCAGGCCTCGCCATGATCGACCGAAATGCACCACTCATCCATGAGATCGAGCGTGCCGTTGATCGTGCGCGTTCGGCGAATGGCGATGGCGCGATGGCGATCGATGCACATATCGTTGATACCAACGTGTCCTTTGCCGATTTCCCGTTCGCGCATCTCTACTTCCAGCCGCTGCACGACATTGTGGGCGAAGCGTTCGCCGGGTTGCTTATCGCAGGCGACATGCCACTAGAGGAAAAGGACCGGTTCCGCCTCGATCGTATTGCCGATACCGCCGGACATGGCTGGCGCGCGCTGAAGGGGCCACGCCCGATCCAACGAGTCCGCAAGATCACGCGCCGTGAGCGCCGGGGAATCGCGGTTGCGTTGGGCGTATTGGCTCTGATCCCCGTTCGCCTCAGCGCGCTTGCGCCGGTCGAAGTCGTGGCCGATCGCCCGTTTACGCTCAGCGCGCCCTTCTCCGGTGTCATCCAGCGGATTGAGATAGCGCCAAACTCCTTTGTCAGGACCGGACAGCCGCTGGTGCGGTTCGATGACGTTCGTCCGCGTAACGAACTAACGCTCGCGACCGAGCGGCTGGCGGTGGCGCGCGCGCGGGTCGAGCGGGCATCGAGTGCGGCGTTCGGTGCCGCAGGAGAATCGCGCGAGATCGCAATCATGCAGGCCGAGCGCGACTTGGCCCAGGCTGAATATGACTATGCCCGCGACCTGCTCGCGCAATCGGTGCTGAAAGCGCCGCGCAACGGGATTGCGATTTATTCGGATCGGCGCGATTTCGAAGGGCGCGCCGTCAACGTCGGCGACCCCATCGTCCAGATCACAGACCCGCGGATGATTCGCTATCGCATTGACCTGCCCGCCGCCGAACAGTTTTCGGTTGAACGCGGATCACCGGTTAAGATCTGGCTCGACGGCCAGCCGCTGTGGGCCCTCGGCGGTCAGCTCGAAAGCGCGAGCTATGCTGCGCGAAAGACTGCCGGGAATGTTCTCGCCTTTGCGCTCGTCGCCAAGCCGATTGGCGGCGCGCCTGACATCGGTGCCCGCGGCACCGCGCGGGTGGAGGGCAACTGGGTGCCGCTGATCTATTCCGTGCTGCGCCGCCCGATCAGTGCGCTGCGCCAGACGATCGGCTATTGAGCGCAGCCATGCCGACTATCGTTCAGGTACCTGACTTGCCGCTGCCCCCGCTGCGACAGGAATTGCGGATCGAGCGCGGGGCGCCGCTGGTCAGCGGCGCCCCGAGTTGGACGATCTTTGATCCCGTCCGCCACATGTTCTTTCAAATCGGGCAGACCGAGATGGCGATCCTGTCCCTGTGGCGCGGCCGGTCGGCGCCCGCGCTTGGGGCCGAACTCCGACGTCAGGGCTATGCGGGCGAGGCCGCCGACGGGGCGTTAAAGTCGATGATCCAATTCTGCTTCGCAAACGGACTGACCCAACGTCCGGCGGGTGATGCGGTACAGTCGCTGACCGCGCAGCGCGAGCGCAGCAGGCGCGACTGGTGGCGTTGGATGCTCGACAACTACCTGTTCTTCCGCGTGCCCTTGGTGCGGCCAAGCGCGTTCCTCGAACGAACGGTGTCGCGCGTCGCGCCGCTGTGGTCGCAAGTCGCCCTGCTGGTCTTTCTGGCCGCGGGTGTCCTGGGCCTCCTACTTGTGTCGCGGCAGTGGGACGCGTTCATTGGCTCTTTCCTGTACTTCTTCTCGCTTGAAGGTGCAATTGCTTACGGGTTTTCGCTGATCCTGGTGAAGCTTGTCCACGAACTAGGGCATGCCTATACCGCAACCCACTTCGGGTGCCGCGTGCCGACGATGGGGGTCAGTTTCCTCGTCATGATGCCCGTACTCTATACCGATACGACCTCGGCCTGGCGGCTGCGGTCGCGGCGCGAGCGGTTGCTGATCGACTGCGCCGGGGTGACGGCCGAACTGATGCTGGCGACGGTTGCGGTGCTGGCGTGGCTCGCGCTGCCCGACGGGATCCTGCGCAGCGTCGCCTTCATTGTCGGGACGACCAGCTGGATCATGACGCTGGTTGTCAACCTCAACCCGTTCATGCGGTTCGACGGCTATTACCTGCTGTCGGATATGCTCGGCGTCCCCAACCTGCAGATGCGGTCGTTTGCACTGGGACGCTGGTGGCTGCGGGAGCGACTGTTCGACCTGAGCGAGCCGCGACCGGAAGTCCTGCCCAACCCCGTCCATCTCGGGCTAATTGCCTACGCGTTCGCCACTTGGCTGTACCGGCTGGTGCTGTATGTCGGCATCGCGCTTCTAGTTTATCACTTTTTCTTCAAAGCGCTGGGAATCCTACTGTTCGCGGTTGAGATGGTCGTTTTTATCGGTCGGCCGATTTGGCACGAGATGCAAGCATGGCATGACCGCGCGTCCGCGATCCGACATCGAGGCCGCCATCGCTGGTGGCTTTGGCTTACCGGCGGTACAATTCTACTGCTCGCGCTGCCGATTAAGCGTCATATAACAGCTCCAGCGGTGATGGTCACGATTGGCGACACGCCGCTAGTTGCGGGCGACGTCGCGCGGATCGAGACTGTTCATGTGACATCGGGCCAGCGGGTGCGCGCAGGGACCGCATTATTTACGCTGGCATCGCCCGACCTCGACCGGCAGATCGCCCGGCGCGGGGTCACGCTGACGCGGATCGAGGCTCAGTTGGCCCGCGCGATGGCCGACGCGCAGGACCTGTCGAACCGTGCGGTGCTGGAACGCGAACGCATCGCCGAGCGCGATGCGCTGGCGGGATTAGAGACGCGGCGGACAAAACTTGTCCTGCGCGCCGATACCGACGGCATGATCGTGGACCTTGATCTCGGCCTCCACCGCGGGCGCTGGTTGAACGGGAGCGAGATCCTTGCCCGACTCGTCACGCCAGGGTTTCGCGACGTCCAGGCTTATGTCGCGGAAAAGGACATCCGCCTCATCAAAATAGGCGCAACTGGCCGGTTTATCCCGAACGACCCGACGCAGCGGTCATACCGGGTCCGCCTGGTTGAACGCACGCACGGTGCAGCCGAGCGTATCGACCGTGAGGAACTCGCTTCGGTCAACGGCGGGCCAGTGGCAGTGACCGAGATGAATGGCGCACTCATCCCGAACTCGGCCAATTATCGAGTGCGCTTAGCGGCTGAAATCACCGAAAAAGTCCCAAATTTTGAACAGATCGTGCCCGGAAGGGTTGTCATCGCGGCTGATCCGACGTCACCATTGCTTGATGTGCTTTCGCGAATTACCCGGACTTATCGAGCTGAAGCAGGGGGCTAGTCTGAGACTGACGGCTATCGTTCAAAGGGACCTCATCTCTGGTTTATTCTTTATTCCATTTAAATTAGAGCGCGAGATGGGACGAGAATAAAGACGTAGAGGTTAATGATGTTCATGAGTATTATGATATTTGGCAGAATTGGTCTATAAAGAACCGCTAATAATCGAAGCGATGAAACTGGTTCGATAGCGCTTGTCTGGCAGTATGTAGATGCGGGAGAGATCGCACCCGATCTGTCGCGGTTAACATTTGCTCGTCATTCAGCTAGTACAGTTCACTCATCTTGGGCCTCCTTACGGCGTGTGGATCAGATTGCGGCGCCCCAATCAATGAGTCCTGATTATTAGCCGAATTTAGCGGTCGACTTGAATTGGTTGAAAAACGTACGCTATGGGCGGCAATAATAGTAGTGGGTCACCAGCGTGGCGAGTGCGCGCATCCTTATCGTCGACGACCATCCGCTGATCGGCGATGTGTTGAAGCTCGCCATTCATGCCCTCCATCCTCACATACAGGTGGACGTGGCCAGTTCCGTGGCAGCGGTGGAGGCGATGTGTCCCGAAACTCGGAGCCTGCAGCTGGTCCTGTTGGATTACCGGCTGCCCGACAGTAACGAATATTCCGGGTTATTACGCCTGCAGTATCTACTCGTCGACGTTCCCATCGCGATCATCTCCGGCTTCGAAGACGCCTCGATCATGGAGAGGGCGCGGGTACTCGGCGCGCAGGGCTTCCTGTCGAAGACGCAGCCGCTGGATCAGCTGGCCGAGATGGTGGATCGGATGCTGGCAGGTGAGCGCGTCTTCCCGCCGCAGAGGGGGACCGCCCATGAGATCGACGCGGCGCGTGCACTGCTGGAGACGTTATCCGCCGCGCAGTGCCGGGTGCTCCTGGCGCTGGCGCGCGGGCAACTGAACAGGCAGATCGCATCGGAATTGAATCTGTCGGAAGCGACAACCAAGGCGCATTTGAGGGCAGTCTTCCGCAAGCTTCGCGTGCGGAACCGCACCCAGGCGGTGCTATCGATCCAGCCGCTGCTTCAAGCGATGGATCAGGCCGGATAGCGGGATTGGGGGGTAGGCCTCAGGATGCCCGTGCCGTCACGTCTTCCGGCGGACGTGCTCCAGCTCCTTTGCCCACATACGTCGCGACAGCTTCTGCAGCGCATGAATTTCAGTGGTTTAACCAATACGACCTCGAGTCAGGGGATTGTAACGAAGACGGTGATTTACTGAGTATCGATCAACTTCAGCCAACGCCAGCGTCGGGCGGCCCCGTTGAGATACCATCGCAACTGTGGCGGCATACTCCGCCACCAAGCATTTGCTGCGGTTTTTTGCGTAATGCAGACTTTTGAGTCTAGTATCACGCCCCATGCGACGCCGGGGGGCTGAAGCTAGGCCTCGATCACGCTGGTCGCGGCGCAGCCGGCGAGGAGTGGCAGGACGAGCTGGAGAAAAGCGGGTCTCATACGGTTAGGCAATCAGCGGGTTCAGCCGTCGAGTCGACGGTGTTCGCCGCCTTGAAACGATCGACCGGTGACTTGCGTGACTTGAATGTCTTCTATTCAACGACAGGCTTGGCAACTCGCTTGGCCCCCCTACGGCCCAAGCCAAAAGAATGTGCCAGTTCACGGCGCCGTTCACTGTAAGCCTGCGACGTCATCGGGTAGTCGGCGGGCAGATTGTATCGTTCGCGATACTCAGCCGGTGTCAGGCCATTCAGCGCAAGATGGCGCTTTAGCATCGTATACGGCTTACCGTCGATCATCGACAGTATGTGGTTCGGATTGGCCAACGACTTCCGGACCGTAATCGCAGGCTCATACGTTTCCGCTTCAACCGGTTCCGGCTCACCAACAGTAGCAAGCGCTTCGTAAACAGACTTAATGAGGCCAGCCAAATCAGCCGCCGCCACGATGTTATTTGCAACATGGGCGGATACGATGTCGCTGGTGATCGCGAGCAGATCGGTGTCGGAGATTCCCATAGTTTTTCCCTATACAGTAACGAATAGTGTTTAGATTATATGTTCGGCTAAGTGCAATAGGACTAAATGATAAGCAGACCAAGGGAGTCCCCACACCCACAAAATTACCTTTGGCACATAGTGGAGGGATGTTTCCAAGACATAAGTTTATCGCGCCTCAAGATCTAAAATCTATAACATTATCAAACCGCACTATGTGTATAACTTGCCGAGTGGAATCAGCTATTTCAATGCGATAACTGCCATGAATGGGAACACCTGCAATGATATCGGTTGCTATCAAATCCCGAGCCGCGGCAATTGCCGCGAACTTCGCGTCATCGAGATTGGACTTTTCGATGCCAGTTTCATCCGGAACTGTCACCTTCTCAATCATATTTAAGTGATATCGTAGCATAATTGCTCCCTCAAAACGTACATACCACGCTCACAATCTGGATGGGTTTAAGTAGGCTAATGTATGCAGGCGTAGTTTGAGACGGAATACGCAAATAATACGTGATTGTAGTACCCGAGGATTGCTATTGAAAAGTTCAGCACCTCGAGAAGGTGCTCGATTTAGTAACAGGAATGAGTTGTTAAAATTTCCAGACGAGACTATGCGTTGCCAACTATGGATAATTACATTCTTTCCCTACGTTTCAAGAATTGATCCGTCCTGCAGCTTTTTCATAGCACGGTTCACGTGCACACCCGTCAAGCCCGTGGCATCGCCCAAATCATTCTCGACGATCGGCAAATTGTAGAACGTTCGGTCGCCCAAGCCCGCGAGCTCCGAGCGGATCCCCATCTCACAAAAAAGGTGACACAGACAAGGAAGTGCATCGCGCCGTCCGACGTTTACGACCCATCCCAAGAGAATCGATCCATCCGCGACACTGTCACGCCAGAAGGCCGCCGCGATACCGAGATACTGCGCAACGATCTGGCGAATTTGAATATGCGGAATACGTAGCACCGTTGCGTCAGAAAGTACTGTAATTCCACAACCAACCTTCGGACTGACAACGGAAGTCAGGTCGATCATATCCCCGGAAATCGATAGGCTAGTAATCTGTTGATCGCCATCGCGGTTCTGACCCAACCGACCGACTATCCCATTCACGACCATCGACCGTTTCGTCTACCCTTACAAGATCTTCATAGGCGCGGTAGTCTTTCAGGGTGCCGCAAAGGCCTAGAATTGCCGTTATCTCGGCGTTCGCTAGCACTGAGCGGGCCGTCAAACGCTTCACAAAAAGCTTTACACCGGTGTTATGTGTCAGATGCAAAACAGGCACTCCAGCTCCGGAGCGGAAGCACGCAACCACTTATAGGCATCGGCCCAACGGATGCTCTCATGTGGCGCATCATTAACGCAGAGCATTGAAGTTGCCTAGCTAATGAATGTTGGAAGACCTGACGGGCGAAGGAGCACATCTGCCGGGGGTTAGCTGCTTCTCCGCCATAGGATGCCGTGTCGTCATCCGCTTGGGACGGCGCAGCCAACGGCTAAGGCGTTCAAAGAATTGGGTTGGTTACTACGCGGGCCGGCACGACATGATGGTTCGTGGATAACAATCCTACGTCCGAGTGCATGGTCACGTGGCGATGACGGAGTCACGCGACGAGCGCTCCGCTACGATGCTCAACGACTGTCCGTTCTTTGAATGGCGTCAAGCTGACATTGCTAGTTTTGTAGTGCACCGGCACAACCAGCGGGTCAGCAGCGTTGACCGGGAGCGGTAGAACGCAGTGCAGGGGTTCAATGCAGGTGTGTGTTGATCGTGGAGATTGGATGACGGACAGCTTGAGGCATCGAGGGGCAGGCGGGACCGTTGCCGACATGATCTTCATTGATGGCGGCCAGATGGGTGCGCTGATTCGCGCCCATGACTGGGCGACCTCGCCGCTGGGCTTACCCGAGACATGGCCGCAATCGCTACGTTCGGCCGTTGGCATCATGCTCGCAAACAAGCATCTCATGTTCGTTGCATGGGGACCGGAGCTCAGCTTTCTCTACAATGATGGCTATCTGCCGGTGTTTGGGACGAAGCATCCCGACGCGCTTGGCCGCCCGTTCCGTGAAGTCTGGCCGGAGATTTGGGATGACCTGAAGCCGCTGATCGACGCAGCGTTGAGCGGGGAGTCCACCTGGTCTGAAAACTTGCCGCTCGTCGTAGAGCGCAACGGTTACCCTGAGGAAGCTTGGTTCACCTTCTCGTATTCACCCATCCGGGACGAGACTGGCGCAATTGCCGGTATGTTCTGCGCCGGTGCCGAGACGACGCAAACCCTTCTCGCCGAGCGACGGCTGATTGACGAGCGCGAGCGCCAGAAGCGGATGCTTCAACAAATGCCGGGCTTCGCTGCGTTGCTCACTGGTCCGGAGCATCGCTACGAGTATGTCAACGACGCGTATCGCCAGATCTCCGGCGATCGGAACTTCATGGGGCAGGCGTTTCGCGAGGTATTCCCAGACATTGCTGGCCAGGGATTCTACGAAATATTTGACCGCGTGTATGAAAGTGGCGAACCGTTCGCACGACGCACCATGTCGGTCAGCCTCGATCGCGAAGATGGTGATCGATCGATCGACCTCCTGGTAGAGCCGGTCAGGGATAACTCGGGCAAGGTCACGGGCATCTTCGTTGGCGGCTTTGATATTACGGAGCGTGTTCGCGCTGAAGGGGCAGTTCGCGAGTCTGAAGCCCGCTTCCGCAATATGGCGGATCATGCCCCGACGATGATGTGGGTGACGGACGCAGAAGGGCGCTGCACCTACCTCAATCGCGCGTGGTACGATTTCACTGGTCAGAGCGAGGCTGAAGGCGAAGGCTTTGGCTGGCTGGAGGCTGTACATCCTGACGACCGCGGCTGGTCGGGCGAGACCTTCGTTTCTGCAAATGCCAACCATGAGATTTTTCGAGTTGAGTATAGATTGCGCCGCCACGACGGTGAGTATCGCTGGGCGATTGACGCGGCTTCTCCTCGTTTCGGCTCACAGGGCGATTTCCTGGGTTATATCGGTACGGTCATCGACATTGATGATCGTCGGGAAATGGAGGACGCGCTGCGCGATACCTCAGCTCATCAGATCCTTTTGATCAACGAGCTGAACCATCGCGTGAAGAACACGCTCGCCACGGTACAGTCGATCGCGATGCAGACCTTTCGGGATCGGGGTGGCGCGGGAGCTTCTCCTGAACAGCGGGAGTTGTTCGAGTCCCGTCTTATCGCTCTCGCGATAGCCCATGACGTTCTCACCCGCGAGAACTGGGAAAGCGCGCAGCTACGCGACGTTGTTCTCGAGGCGGTCGCAGCGCATTGCGGCGGCGACGTTAATCCCTTCACCGTGGAAGGGCCGGAGGCACGGTTGACGCCCAAGATGGCGCTGGGCTGGTCGATGGCGCTCCACGAGCTTTGCACCAACGCTGTGAAATATGGCGCGCTTTCGGTGCCGGACGGCACCGTGGCAATTCGTTGGTCAGTCGAGCGCGAAGAAAAGGCCGATCAGCTGAACTTTATTTGGGAGGAGCGCGGTGGACCGAGCGTTACTGAGCCGAGCAGCAAAGGGTTTGGTTCACGTCTGATCGAACGCCAGCTCGCTCGAGAGTTGGGGGGCCACGTCGAACTTATCTACGCACCCAAGGGGGTAAACTGTACGATAAAAGCGCCGCTTTCTGCCGCTGACGATCATAGCGCTAATTAGGATGCATCAGTAATGCCCGTAACCCCCGCGGACTGCCGCGTTCTGGTCGTCGAAGACGAGAGTGCAGTCCTGATGCTCGTCGAGGACATGCTGATCGATCTTGGTTATTCCAAGATCGACACCGCCATGAGCGTCTCCGAAGCTTTACCGATCGCCGATACGGCAGAACTGACGTTTGCAATTCTTGACGTGAATCTGGGCGGTCAGCGCAGTTCTCCGATTGCTGACCGCCTGCGTGCGCGGGGCGTGCCGTTCGTGTTTGCGACCGGGTACGGCTCACGCGGCATGGACGACGCGTATGTTGGATCGATCGTGCTTAGAAAGCCGTTTCGGCTCGGCGAGCTCGAAGTGGCCATCAACCGCGCGCTGGCTCATCTTGACTGAATGAGAGGCGTCTAAAGCCAATCGTTAGCTGATTTCCAAACCTGCGATAAAATTCGGCAAAGCTTCTGTTGAATGTAGAGTACACTACCGTTGCCGTTGGAATAGACGTCCTGCAATGTCACTGAAAGTGATTGGATGAGCTAATGACCCATCATACAGATACAGAAGACTTTGAACGCAAACTTGCTAAAGGAAGGAACGGCATATCCGCTCGCCTACTAATAAGCCTTTTAACGGATGACGCTTTGCAGAAGATTGGCACAGTAAGAAATAACCAAAACCCCGAAGAGACCAGGTTGGCTTTATATGAAATCAACCGCAGACGGCTTGGTTAGAAATTTACAACGCTTCTATAATAGACGGTGTATGCCCTCAGCGACATGGCTCTCGTGTTCGTTAGCGCCCGCACGGTTTCATCGCTCGAGACAGGCTCCTAACAAAGCGGCTGAAGCTCTACAAAACCTTTTGATCGGAGGGCGTTCCGGTTTTGCGCAGGGCTTGTCTCGCGCCCGACATAGGTCTCGATCTAGGGTTGCGATCAGCGATCAGCGATCAGCGATCGTCGTCCGCCGGACTGATGATAATCTGGATACTTCCAGTAATTTGGCGATTATGGTGCCATTCGTAGGAATCAAGAAGAGCAAACTCAGTGCAGACATGATCCCGATTGTACTCGCTAAACAGGCGGGACTGGCAGATGGTTCATTAACTGGTTTGCGTTAGCGACCAACGGAGTTGATCATCAATATGGCCAGTGCGCGCATACTCATCGTCTACGACCATCCGCTGATCGGGGATGCGTTACAATTCGCTACTCATACCCGTCATACTGACATGCAGGTGGACGTGGTTAATTCCTTAGCGGCGGCGGAGGCGATGTGTTGCGAAACGCAGGGCCTCAAACTCGTCTTGCTGGATTACCGCCTTCCTGACAGCACAGGATATTCCTGACTTTCCCGTTTGAAATACCTTCTTGGCGACGTACCGATCGCGATCGTCTCTGGCTTCGGCGACGTTGCAATCATGGAGGCGGGACGGGTGTTGGGCGCGCAAGGCTTCCTGTCGAAGACGCAGCCGCTAGATTGGTTGGCCGATATGGTGGACCGAATGCCGGCGGGCGAACACATTTTTCCGCCGCAAAGCGCGAACGCACACGAGATCGAGTCGGCGCAGGCACGACTAGAGACTCTGTCCGTCGCGCAGCGCCGGGTGCTGCTAGCGCTGACGCAAGGGCATCTGAACAAGCAAATCACATTGGAACTGGATGTGTCGATAGCGACGATTAAGGCGCATCTGACCGCTATGTTTCGTAAGCTGGGCGTGCTGAACCGCACCAAGCGGTGCTGTCAGTTCAGCCACTGCTCCGAATAATGGATTAGGCTGGGTAGCGGGATGGGCAAGTTGCGACGCGTGAGCCTCTTTGTTGCAGATGTTCTAAGTTCTGCGACAATCTAGTGTTTCCAGTGTTCAACCACTGTTATCTGCTGGACAGCCTACTGCCTGGCTTTCCAAACCTGCACGAATGACCGACTTTGGGTCTACCTCGTCCCGGAACCCGGACAGCGGTATTCATCCCCGTTCGCCGGACCGGATGCTGCTGCAGTGCGGATTGGGGGATCCCTATCGCCGATCGACATGTGTATCGACATGAGACGGGTCACGCCGCGCGGCGCGCTAACGAAATGTAAACACAAGAACGGCAGGGTTTTCGGTATTCTCAGGAACAGACGTTTCTGCGCGAGAAAGCAAGGAAGGCCATGGCCATTAGGGCAACAGTCCAGGCAGTGGCAATGGCGATCACCCTCGGGTCCGCGCTCGCCGCGCCACCCGCCGCCGCCCAGGTCAGCGTCGAGACCGGCGGGGAGCGGCAGGACGTGCCTGCGAACACCGTGCGAACTGTCACCATGGTCAACGGACGGACGAGCATCGTCGACGCCGCATGGCGCGGGGGTGAAGCGACGCCGGGCCTGGCGGCGATCACCACCACCGAGACCACGGACGAGGACGAAGAAGGGCACGTGCTGTCGCGAACCCTCGTCACCCGCATCGAGCCGCAGCGCGCGACGGTCGTCTTGTTGAGCTACGCGCCGCCGCCGCCCGCACCGCGCATCGAGATCGACGCGGGCTATCTCGACGAGCCGGTCGCGCTCGGGACGCCACGTGTCATGCGCATCGATCGCGATTCCTGGGGCGGGCACTTCGTCGCGTCGCTGGTCGTCAACGGCGTCCCCGTCCGTGCCATCATCGACACTGGTTCGGCGTACAGCATCCTGTCGGCGGACGACGCGCGGGCGACTGGAGCTGACCGTGCCGTGCATCGCGAGGAGACCGCGATCGGCATCGGCGGTTACACCCTGGTCGGCGTCGCGCGCGTCACATCGGTCGAGATCGGCGGGCAGAGTTTGGGCCGTCTGACGATGCGGATCGGTCAGCCCGGTATGCCCTACACGCTGCTCGGACAGTCCGAGATCGCGCGGTTGGGCCGTGTCACGATCGAGGACGGCGTGATGACGATCACTCCGCGCGGCGTGGCGACGCAGGTCGCCATGAAATAGTTCGAGCCCAGAAATACAACGGCCCAAATCGTTGCCTGCCTAAGGACAGTCTCGAAGCATGGCCTCCTTATGGGGGTGCGGTCACGCAATTCGGTATTCGTCGTCAAAAGTAGGCACTATGAAACTGATACGCGATCGTTAAGAAATGGTTCAACGCGTTCCTCACCCCGCCCTCGACCACGGTTTATGAAAAGAAGATCGGTCGAACTGACCTTCTATAGAATGGAACGCGTGTTTAGCTTCGATCCATCATGTGCAGAGATTGATTTAGCTAATTCCATCCCGCCAAGAATTGTAGCACGTCGCATCAATGCCGCACTATCTTCTCCACTTGCACGACACGCAATTTGACACTTACAACGAAGAAGGTTTTGAAGCTCCCGATTTAGCGGCAGCTCGGTTGATCGCAAAGTCAAGTATCTGGGACGTTTTTGCGGAAGAAGCGTTGCGCAGTAAGCTTGACTTTCGAGGTTATATTGACATAGCTGATGCCAACGGTCGTATTTTTGATAGCATTCCGTTTAAAGATGCCTTCACAATCCTGGGATTGTGAAGTTAAACAATTGTGATCGGCAACCTCAACTCGAACGCTTTTGCGCCCGATAACGGCATGATGAACAGCCCCCCGATCGATGCCATCAGCCGCCTGGCAAGTCCCAGGCCGAGACCATCGGCAGCGGCGTATTTTGGATCGGGGAAAGGAAGCCCATCGTCATCGAGAAAATTGTAACGTCCTGGCTGGCGTTCCGCCCCAGTGTGATCTCGATGTACCCGGATTTCCCTTCCTCGTAGGCATGCTTGATCCCGTTCGTCGCGAGCTCGTTCACGACAAGGGCCAGGGTGGTGATCTGCGTCGACGAGAGACCGTCAACCTCCTGCGCAACTGTCAGGGATACTAGGATCGAACGTGGTTCGGCCTGAGCGTGCAAGGCTTCGCACACCTGCCGTAGGGCCGCCTCAAGCGATAGTTGACGGTCCTGATACAGCGTGCTCCTGCAGCGTGCCAGAACCGCAACGCGCTCCATGGCGTCTGTAAGCGCCTGACGCGTCTCCTCACTGGCCGCACGTCGGCTCTGAAGAGACAGCAGGCTCACGACAAGCTGCAGATCGTTGCTACACCGGTGAATGGTCTCGCGAAGCAGAAGATCGTCGGTTTGTACCGCCTGCCGCTCAGTGAAGGAAACTGATCCCGGTCTGTTTGCCACCTTACGCCCCCGCATAAAAATTCATCTAGAATTGGGAGCCGGCGCGGCGGTAACGCCCTTGAAACGTGTTCCGTACCAGAGCTGCCGAAGCCAGGTCGTCAACATGGGCGCGTTCGTCATACGCGTCTGCAAGACGTACATGCGCGCTGCGCGCGCAGATGTCTGTCGCGTTGCGCGCGGCCGTTCGCGACGATCGCGCACGTTGCCGGAGGTATGCCGCTTCGGATATCCGAACCACGTTCATTCTCCTACTAAGCGGGAGACTTGCTGGATCTCTCAGTCGCCGGATGCTCGGTAGGATCGTCAGCGATAGTACGGCATAGCACGGATCGAAGGCCATGCGCGCGCGACTGCCGCGACTGAAGCCCGCTTCAGCCTGTTCGTCCTCCATTTGCGCACCGACACCTAGCGCGATGCCGTCTGGGCACCCTATAGATCAAGAGCGGTCGCCTGTGCCTGTTAGGCACATGCCGTCACTCCAGCGGCGGCCCTGAGCGATCTGGCCGCCGTCTGGAGACCATCTCCTGTGCCACTCCAAGCCCCTGTTCAACGAACAGGCGTCTCACGCACAGGCCGACATGGGAGAAGCGAATGGACGCTGGCACGCAAACCCATCTCGAGGCGTTCCCATCAGAGAAATGCTCGTCCAGACGAATACGGGAGCGAACCAGTCTCAACGACAATCCGAGGCTTGACGCGTTGGTTGGACTCAACCTGAAACTGTCACGCCTCGACTGCGATACTGCCAACAACGATCTGATGCGGGGATACGACAGCTTTGTCGGCTATTTTTCTGCCCATTACGGGGGAAGGAAGCCGTGATCGGCAAATCGGAACTGCCGCCGATGCGCAGCGATAGAGCCTCGGAATGTTAGATGCCCTGATAGTCAGGAAGCTCTGGAGAGTGACTGTAAGCAGCCTGTTTCCAAACGATAAGAGGGTCGAATGCTTCTATGATGGGCTTTACGCCAATGAAGACGCGGCACGCGACGCGGCGCTTTCCAAAGAGGCCTTTGATCATGGCGGAGCTACCATAGCGACCGTTATAAGCGTCGAGAGGATCCGGTAACGATTGGTTGCAGCAGACTGTAGCGGTAGTGCCTGATCGTCGTCTTATTGCCGGCCCGCACTGCCGGTCTGCCAGTTTTGGGTGGCAAGCGGGTCGTGACGATGGATGACCGCTATCTTGTAATCCCGTCGTTAATTTATGAGGATGATAGCTGGTCACGCCGGTGAAGGAACTTCGTCATGCTTACCCGCGAACAGAATGATCGGGTGGTTGAGTACCTTACGCGACATTCCAAGCGACCTCGGGTTGCCGTTCGTGTCTGGACACGGTGCGTTCATCACCTCTGTACTGACACTAGCGAAATTTTGCTCCGGCGTGATGGACTGGGTGGTCAGCTTGGGATCAGTTCCAGCACCATCAGCAGCGTTATGACCGAACTCGAAAGCATCGGGGCTATCATCCGCAGGCGGGAGCGGGTCGCAGGGATGCGCGGGCGCGGAATAGTCCGGTACTTCATAAACCCCCGCGTGGCCTCTGACGGCTCCCCAAATGTTGTGCTTTCTCCACGCGTCAAGACTGCATACACGATCGCCGGATCGTAAGAGCTGAACAGGCGGGAGTGGCAACTGCAACTCGAATTTTCTACGCCAGCGAATAAGAGGGTGGAACTTCGCCGTGGCCAGTGCGCGCATTCTCATCGTCGACGACCATCCGCTGATCGGCGATGCATTACAGCTCGCCATTCATGCCCGTCATCCCGACATGCAGGTGCACGTAGCTAATTCCTTGTCCATGGCGGAAGCGACGTGTCGCGAGACGGAGGGACTGCGGCTCGTCCTGCTGGATTACCGACTGCCCGACAGCGCCGGATATTCCGGCCTTTTTCGCCTGCAATACCTGCTTGGCGACGTACCGATCGCGATCATCTCTGGCTTCGGCGATGTCAAAAACATGGAGGCGGCACGAGTGCTGGGCGCGCAAGGCTTTCTGTCGAAGACGCAGCCCCTAGATCGGTTGGCCGAGATGGTAGATCGAATGCTGGCAGGCGAACGTATTTTCCCACCGCAGAGCACGAAAGCGCACGAGATCGAGGCGGCTCAGGCGCGACTGGAGACGCTGTCCGTGGCGCAGCGCCGGGTGCTGCTAGCGCTGGCGCACGGGCATCCAAACAAAGACATCGCTTTGGAACTGGATGTGTCGGAAGTGACGATCAAGGGGCATCTGACCATTATCTTTCGAAAGCTGGGCGTACTGAACCGCACGCAAGCAGTGCTGGCAATTCAGCCGCTGCTCCAGATGACGGATCAGACTGGATAGCGGGATGGGAGGCTGCAACGCGCCAGGCGCTCTGTTGCAAATGTCCTAAGTTTTGCGACACGAGGCTCTACAATGTTCAACAAACCGTTGTTCTCCGGCCGGGTTCAGTTGCCAGTTCATCAAACGTAGCGTGTCCGGCCAGTTGGGCGGCTCGATCGACTACAATTGGTCAACGGGCGGGCTGATTGTAACGCTTCGCCTCAAGCGAACTCGTTTCGCTTCGTAAGCCAGCCGGCCTTTGTGTCAGCGTTTCAGCGAAGCTCGCGCCATGGCAAAAGCCGCCAGAAGCGCTGGACTGGCTATCGGTTTTGGCAGGATGGCAACCGCTGGCACGGCGGGATCACACTCGCTCGGCGAGCCCGTGATAAAGATCGTCGGGATAAGGCCTAGCTGGGTGTGAATCAGAGCGACAGCGCGCGGGCCAGTCCCTTCGATCAACCGCACGTCCGACGTTATCACGTCCGGCCGGCGCAGAGCCGCAAGATCGATCGCCTCGCGTTCCGTTACCGCAATGTCGAATGACATCGCCCCGATCTGGCCGAGATAGTCACAGATCAAATCGGCAATCACCCATTCGTCTTCGATGATAAGGACATGACACATACGCAGCTCCCGGCATCATCAATCGCCAGTCGTCCGCTACGTTCCTGATTTATGTTAACCATCCAAGGATCGTCTGGATTAGCGTCCAAAACGGGACACATTCTGAACAGCACCCGGCCGCCTGGCATTTCTACAACGGCCGAGTTTAAGAACTGGTCGAACGGTTCCGTGACGGCCCCTAGTGCTCAATCATCATCCGATGAATGTAGCCGGCTTGACCCGAAGCTGTTTGAAGGCCCTGTACATCGAGCGCCACGTTACGCGTGCTGGTCAAGCCATCTGGCCGGAGCCAGGCGGCTATGAGCGGTAGGTTTAATCCGTGAACCCGTTGCCAGTTCTGAGGCAGGGCGACCATGACACAGCTGTTGTGCCTTCCGACGGCGATGATGGTGTCCGGCGCGTCACCCGTCGCAGTGCCGCTAGGTCGGAAAGTAGAAGAGATTAAGGGTCGAAGTATCCGCCGTCGATATGCAGATCACAGTGATCGGTAATTCGACTGAAAGCTGACTGCCAAGTTGATTGCGCTTTGATACACTTCTTCTAAGAGACACGTCCCCTAATGTGTCAGGATTTAAGAATGGATAGCCCCGACACCGACCTGCTGGCGATCACCGCCGACATCGTATCCGCGCACGTTGGAAACAATACCGTGGCGACCGGCGACGTAGCGAACCTCATCAAGTCTGTTTACGACGCGCTTGCAAACATCGGTGCGCCCGAACCAGTCGAAGTAGAAGCGTATGAGCCTGCGACGACTGCCCGGAAATCACTGGCCAATCCGAACCATATTCTGTCCATGATCAACGGCAAACCCTATACGATGCTGAAACGCCATCTGGCGCAGAACGGTCTGACGCCCGCCGAATACCGTGACCGATACAATCTGCCCGCCGACTATCCGATGACGGCGCAAGCCTACAGCGCACGACGTCGTGAACTGGCGCATTCCTTCGGTCTAGGCCGCAAGAAGGCTGAGGCTACTCCAGAGCCCACGGTTGAGAAGAAGGCTTCGAAGCCCCGCAAGTCGGCAGGTGACCGCTCCAAAGCAAAAACCGTCGCGCCGGCGACTGAAGCCGATGACAACAGCGGCGAGGCCTGAATCTCACCTCAGCTAGGTGCTAGTCTACTCTCTCGATCCGGTCCTGTAGGCAACCTATGGGGCCGGATGCTAGCTCTCGTGCGGCGGACGTGCTGCACTTTTCGCCTGGCTAGTCGCCACATTTTCGAGGACGGCTTGCAGCTGCGTGATTCTTAACCTGTTAACCCATATGATTTAGGATCAGGGGATTGTAACCAAGAAGGCGATCCCGTGCGCATCGATCAACTTCAACCCACCCCAACATCGGCCGAACCCCTCGAGATACCATCGCAACTTCTCGACAGCGTGTATCGCCACCAAGCGCACTTACTGGAGCTTGTTGCCAGCTTTCGCGCGGCAGGACTCGACGAGGAGATGGTCGATGCCAGTGTGCGCACTCTCGTCGATAGCTACGCCAAGGATCTTACAGCAGCGATTCATGCCATGATGGAGGCTTCGCCACGTGGATGACACCAAGCTCCATGACGACGACGCCCGGATCGCGGCGCTCCACCGGCTGGACGTACTAGACACCGCGGTCGAAGAACCGTTTGAGAAGATCGTGACGCTGGTGCGAGCCGTGCTGGGGGTGCCGATGGCCACGGTGACGCTGGTCGATCGCGATCGCCAGTGGTTCAAGGCCCAACGCGGCATAGGCGTAACGGAAACACCTCGATCCGTCTCCTTCTGCACGCACACGATCCGGCAACGCGAACCGTTAGTAATAGAGGACGCTCTTAACGATCCACGTTTTGCCGATAGCCCGTTGGTCGTCGGGCCGCCACATATCCGCAGCTATGCCGGCATTCCGCTGCGCACGCCCGAGGGATACAATGTCGGTGCCTTATGTGCGATGGATACCCGGCTTCGGCAGTTCAGCCCCGCCGACATCGCGATCCTGAATAATTTCGCCAATATCGTCTGCGACGAGCTGGAGCTGCGGCAGATCGCGCAGAGCGATCATCTGACCGGCGCGCTGACACGGCGCGGGTTCGTCGAGCAGGCGGAACGCGAGATTGCACGGTGCCGCCGCTATGACCGGCCAAGTTCGCTCGTCATGCTGGACGTCGATCATTTTAAATCGGTCAACGACACGTACGGCCATGCCGTCGGCGATCAGGTGCTCCGGCAGATCGCCGAGATTGCGGAGGTGATGTTGCGGCCGAGCGATCTGTTTGGGCGCCTGGGCGGTGAGGAGTTCGCACTGCTCCTGCCCGAGACGAAAGGCGCCGACGCCCTTGTGGCTGCGGAGCGGTTGCGCAACGCGATTGCCGCGCGCCCAATGCACCTGCCCAACGGAGGTGAGCTTCGGGTCACAGCCAGCTTTGGCGTCGTGGAACTATCGCCTGCTATCGGCTCCCTGACCGCCTGGCTCGAGAGCGTCGATATGATGCTTTACGAGGCGCAGTCAGGTGGACGGAACTGTACCAGACTAGCGGTACCGGTCTTGGGCTGAAGAACGGCAACGAAGTGCATCTCGATACTTTTTCAATCCAGCCGAGCGCAACCTTATCGGAGGGCGGCATGCTTGAAGTGGCTGATTACGCACAGAAGCGACTGGATGAACGACTGACCGATTACGATGACAGTAGCAACTTTCAGTGCCTGCTCGCGACGGTGAAATGTGGCGGCGGGGCTAGGTTGCTGCTCAGGCTACGCGTCGCTGACGCATTGCGTGGAACGGGGGGATTGACGAACGACGAGCAACGACACGTCTTTCGGCGTGCTATTGAAGAAATTGACTGGAGGCGGTTTTGGTAACGCCAAATCCTTGAGCTACGGTGCTCGGAACGGTCGGCACTTAATCTGCCGACCGGTTGAGGCGGCACGTTGCCTGCTGCCTCGCCAGATAAATTGACCGACAGAGCCGTACATTCGACCGGTTCGCCGTAACTGTAAGGAATCGTCGGGAACCGGAGTTTGGCCAGTGAGTCAGTGCGCGGTGCGGTAACCGACTTGCCGCCGGCCCCGTCGGCGACGGCTTTCCGGACCGACGGGGCGAACGGACCAAGGCGCCGAAGTCTGCGACTAATAGGACTTAGCGCTAGTTGACCAGTAATGGGACAGACGTAATTTCGGCAGACCGCGGTTGAGTCGGTCTTCCGCGCAGTCCCCGCCAGACCGCCCTCGTTGCGCAGGCTGGCGGGGCATCGCGTAGCGCTTATAGTCAGCTGACTGCTTGAGGGTCGTCTATTGTCAATCAAGCGTTAAAACTGATGCTCGTCTGGTCTTGCTTCGTTATAGACGACCCACGCGAGCCTCCCGGCATCCCCAAGTCAGGTAGTGGTCATATCTGTCGCGTCTGATCTAACCTGTTTATCGACCCCCATTGCCTCACGTATCACGATCATATCGTACGCCATGGGTGGCTCACATCTTGCCGTCAGGCGTACAATCGAATGTCATGGAAGTTGCCCTGCCAGCGAATGCTGGGGGTGCTCGCCGGCAGGGACTGCGCGGTGAAGATATCGCCGCGGTGATGTTCGCTTACGGCAAGTTCATTTCGGATAAAAGTCAGCTCTACCAGCTAAGTTGGGCATCATAACAAATGGCAATAAGCTCAAGCAATATCTGTGCAAACTAGGACGAGATAAAGGTGCTGCGTGATTAATCGGTTCGTTCAAAAATTGCGCGGCCTGGCCGAACTCTCGCTCGATGACGCAGCCGAGCTCGAACGCGTTACGTCGCAACCGCGCCGATATGCCGCACGACAGGATCTGATCCGCGAGGGGGACGAGACTGGTCCAATGTTCATCGTGCTCGAAGGCTGGGCGTGCCGGTACAAGATCCTGCCGAACGGCGCCCGCCAGATCATGGCGTTTCTGATGCCAGGTGATGCCTGTGACCTGCACATCAAGTTGCTGGCCGAGATGGATCACGGCATTCAGGCGCTCACGTCAGCGCTGGTAGCCAGAGTGTCGCAAGGCGACATGCAGGCGCTTATGCAAAGGCATCCGAACATCGCGGCGGCGATGTATTCTGCGCAGCTTGTCGACGAAGGCATCATGCGCGCGTGGATTGTGAGCATGGGACGGCGAAGTTCGATCGAGCGCGTAGCGCATCTCATCTGTGAACTCTACCTCAGGGCGCGCGGCATCGGTCTGACCTACGATGACGAGTTTGCGCTGCCGCTGTCACAACTTGTGCTTGCCGATGCACTGGGAATGACCGCAGTGCACATCAATCGCGTACTGAAGGAATTGCGGCTGGAAGGCGCGATGAGTCTAGGGCGCGGCAGCGTCGTGATTTGTGACCTCGCCAAGCTTATTCAGATCGCCGGGTTCGACGAAAACTACTTACATCGCCGGCTGCGTTAGGACGCTGGAACACCGGCCGGCGTGATCAGAATGGCTGCGTACTGAGCGCCAATTGCACTGGCATACCTGGATCAATCACTGCCGGCGTCACGCCGATGAACGCTGAGACCCGGCTCCTGGCTGGCTGCGGCTTAGCCAGCGAGGCCCACGCCAGCATCCGTGCGCTTAACTGATCTGCAGAAAGATCTTGTCCCGCGATCGCCCTAGCCTTGTCCCACTGTCCGGCCAGGGCATAAGCCAATGCTAGATTCTGACGGGTTCTAGGGACAGCATCAGGGGCGCGCGCCACCGGTTCCAGAAGTTCGATGGCACCGTCACTATCTCCAATCAATGCCCGCGCCAGCCCCAGGTCCGGGACGCCAATCAGTCCATCTGCTGCCATCAGGGAGGAACGAGCCGCCGCTTCCTGACCGAACGCCGCCTGCGCAAGTGCCATACTCAGCAACGTGCGTCCGTCGCTGGGTGCAGTCGCTACAACGCCACGAAACGCCTGGATCGCAGAAGCGAACCGCCCGGCCAGTAGGTATGACTGCCCCAGCTGGCTTCGATATCTCACAATCCCCGGCTGTGCCGATACCGCACGTTCTGCCATAGCAACCGCCAACGCCCCGTTGCGGTTACGCATAGCGGTTTGACCCATCGTCGCGAACTGTGCCGCAATAGTCGATGCCGACGGCACTCGTCCTCGCAGCGATGACATATTGAGTTGTCCGGCGGGCTTGCAACCGACAGCAAATAGCATTGGAGCTAGGGTCCAAAACACAACCTTTTTCAAATATCTTGTTTTCAAAAAAGGTATCATAACAAAATCAAACTCAACTGTGTTTTCAACAAAACTGGATTATTAGATACCGAAACCAATCTTTAATGCATATCTCCGTACAAACATGCGCATATTTATTCCGAAGCTGCTAAATTATCTGCTGTATCGATAAAGACAATTGTTATATCGTTAAAAACTGTACAATTTGTTAACGTGTACCGAATCAACAAAACGTTCGTTACAGTTATATAGGAAATCAGTTTGGTGGAGACCTGGCACACGGGCAGCCATCGGACCGAGAAAGCCAATGATGGAGGTCGTTTTCTACACACTGAGTTATACAGACGTGGTCGACTTTTAAGCTACAGATTACGTAGCTGTCCCTACGGACAAAGCTGGACGTCGGCCGGGGACGATCCGGGCGGTAATTTTTTCTGCGGCATTCGCACCTCTCGCCTAGATCATTGACGGCGCTCTACCTTTTGTGGGGGATCGTCCGTACCGTTCATGCTTGACTTGGTCGGTGTCATCTTGTCCTGTTTGTCTGCGGCCCGTGGGTGACATGCGCTTTACGGAGTTGCTGACCTTTCTCTTGTAAAGCCTTGCGGTTTTTGACGACGGTTGTGTCGCATTACGAAACGGAAGGGCCTTTGCCATACTTGGTATTGAACAGAAGGCTCAGGTGGTTGAGTACTCAACAAAGCACTCCATGCGACCTGAACTGACAGTTCGCGTTTGGACGTGGTGCTTCGACCATATGTGTACCGATATCGATGAAATCCTGCTCCGGCGTGACCAATTGGCCGGTCAGCTCGGCATCCGTTCTGACCATGTCAGCAGCATCATAACCGAACTTGAAGGGTTTGGAGCCATCATCCGCAAGCGGCAACGCATTGCCGGGATGCAAGGACTAGGAATTGTCCGATATTTCATGGACTCCCGCGTAGTCGCGAACCTTACGGGTCGCCACACACGTCCACAATAGCCCAAATCGAACGTGCGGTACCCGTGTCACATTTTGCCACCGTTCTACAAGACGACGTTCGCTACGATAGGCGCCGGGGCAAGATCGACGGCCTTGCTTCCGGTGGCACTCGACAGTTCGGTAGACACCGTCCGGGTTTCACCTTTGCCGACACCCAGCTGGCGCGGCTTGGCTTCGTTTCGGACGTAGAGCGCGCCGCCATGGCGAAGGTAGCGGTTACCGCCCGGGATTTGCGGCGAGGTAACGACCTAGTCCGGCAGGAAAGTTCACCCAATTACCTGTATTTCCTGACAGCGGGTGGGCCTTTCGCTACACTACTACCCGTAGTAGTGCGCGTCACATTCCGGCCCCGGTCGTCCCTGGCGGCGTATGCAATATCAACAATCTGCTGTTCGAGTACGCCGACTTCGGCGTGCGCACCGCCACCGATGTCACGGTGCTAATGCTGCCGCGCAAACAAGCCGTGGAGCTTTCGGCCGAGCATCCTGGTATCGGCCAGGCATTCACATGGCTCGCTATTTCCGAGACCGCGATCCTCAGGCAATGGGCGGTGGGGCTCGGTCGTCGCCCAGCGCTTGGCCGTCTCGCACACCTGCTATGCGAACTGAGCATCCGGGTTGCACGAGAAAATGCCGGCAACGACAGCTTCGAACTGCCGCTGACCCAGGAAGTGATCGGTGATGCGCTCGGTTTACCCAAATTCACGTCAATCGCATGATGCGGCATTTGCGAGCCGCGGGCCTCATCGCTGCTCGCTCGCAAATGATCACGATCCTTGATTCCGGTAGGCTTCAGGAGATTGCTGAGTTCGATGCGCGGTATCTTCGCCAGATCGAGCAAAGTGCCGTCTCGTTACTCACCGGGACGGCTCAGAAATCGATTAGCCAACACGATACCTAGCGAAGCCTCAAGCCAGCCCTGCGACAGTAATCAAGAACCGATTCGGTTAACGCGACTGTGTCGCATATGTCCAAGGTTTTGCGACAAGCAGCCCACTACGGTGTTCAACAACCGTCGTTTTTTGAACGGGTGTGGGGTGATCCTGATGCTTGCCGCGAAGTCAGTTACGCCTATGCAGGCTCATGTCTAAACAGGGGTGGATGTGACAACCGAACTGCCGACAGGCCACGAATGGCAACCGCAGCACCTTCGCCTTGCCGTAACCGCGGCCGGTGTGGCCCTGTGGGCCTGGAACGTTGATACCGATTTGCTGACCATGGATGCTCGCGGCTTCCAGCTCTGGGGCATGCCGTGGAGCGACAAGGTAACGTTCGAGGAATTGTCCTCTCACATTCACCCCGCGGATCGCGACCGTGTGCGAGCCGCGTTTGCCGCAACACGGGCGGTCCTTGGGGACTATGAAACCGACTTCCGCATTCTCATCGGTGACGAGGTCCGGTGGATTGCCGCGCGGGGGCAGGGCGAGGATGTTGGCATCGTCGGGCGTACGATGTTCGGTGTCTTCCTTGATGTCACCGGTCGAAAGCAGGCTGAAGAGGGGCACGAGCTTCTCGCCGGCGAGATGAGCCACCGCGTCAAGAACCTGCTTGCCATCGCATCGGGGCTGACGACCATCACGTCGCGATCGGCGAACACGACGCAGGACATGGCAGTTGAATTAATCGGACGCCTGACAGCGCTTGGGCGAGCTCACGATCTTGTTCGACCGCTCTCCAATGGGCAGGGCGTGGCTGCATTGCTCGGCGATCTCATCTCGATCCTGCTTGCTCCCTATGACGATCTCGGTGCCTTCAAAGGACGGATACGTGTTGCGGTTGAGCGCACTGGCGTGGGTGAAACGGCCGCAACAGGCATCGCCCTCGTGCTCCACGAGCTCGCTACCAATTCCATGAAGTACGGGGCGCTGTCGGAGCAAACAGGCACGCTCGACATCACAAGCACCACAGAAGCTGATCAAATCCTTCTTACCTGGTTGGAGCGAGGCGGGCCATCGGTAGGGGCACCCGATGGCCCGGCCGGCTTTGGGAGCCAGTTGGTGAACCGGACCGTTTCCGGGCAACTGGGAGGCTCGATCAGCTTCGACTGGTCCGAGGGCGGCCTGATCGTCACGCTACGTATCAATCGGGATCGCCTGGCGTTGTAAAATGAAGCCGCATCAGAGGCGGAACGCTAGGTCTCCCTTGCTAAGCGGATCGAAACTCCAGCTCGTAGGCGAACAGGCCTAGCAATCCGCCTGTCATGACGAAGAGGACCGGTCTTTCGTCACTCAATGCGCTGTCGCGGAGATCACAATCTGGCGCAATCTTGCTGCCAACTCGTCCCGCCTGAACGGCTTGGTCAGCCGGGGGAGGCTTGCATCGATGCCCGCCACATCTGCATAGCCTGAAACAATGAGCACGGCCTGTTCCGGTCTTACCTCACGCACCGCATAAGCCAGGTCTGCGCCCGTCATGCCCGGCATAAGGTGGTCCGTCACCAAGAGATCAAACTGTGTGCCATCGCCGATGAGACGCATCGCTTCCTCGCCGGAGCTAGCCTCAATCACCTTGTATCCAAGATCTATGAGCATGTCGGCAGTGGTCATGCGCACGAAGTTTTCGTCATCAACTACTAGCGCCGTGCCAGTCCACGTGGATCCGACCGGCTCGTCGCGGATCTCCTCCGTTTGCTCAACGGCGGCGCTCACAGGAAGCCATAGCTTGACCATCGTGCCGGACCCTTGCTGGCTCTGGATAGCGAGTGCGCCGCCAAGCTGGGAGGCCAAGCCATGTACCATCGAGAGGCCCAGACCCGTGCCTTTGCCGATCCCCTTCGTAGAGAAGAACGGCTCGATGGCGCGCGTTAGAGTTGGCCCATCCATTCCAAGGCCGGTGTCACAGACGGAAAGGCAGAGATATCGGTCTTGGCTCAGACCAGAGCGGTGATCCTGATCGATTGCCTCGACATGAGCAGACAGCCGGAGCGTGCCGCCATCCGGCATGGCGTCTCGGGCGTTGACCGCCAAGTTTAGAACGGCCATTTCGAGCTGGTTATGGTCTGCTTCTGCCAATGGCAGGCCTGCGGGTACGTCGATCACCACCTTGATCTGGGGCCCGATGGTGCTCGACACGAGATGACCCATTCCGTTTAAAAGCTTGGCAAGATCGACTGCCACGGGTTGCAAGGGTTGGCGTCGCGCGAAGGCCAGCAACCTTTGAACTAGAACCCTGGCGCGCTCCGCCGACTGCGCGGCACCGGCAATGAGGCGCTGCTCGCGCTCTCCTCCAAGACCCTTGCGCTGCAGCAAGTCGAGGCTGCCGATAATAGGCGTGAGCAGGTTATTGAAGTCGTGCGCGACACCGCCGGTGAGCTGCCCCATGCTTTCCATCTTTTGGCTCTGCCGGAGGACCTCTTCCACCTCCGCGCGCTCCGTAAGCGCGGCCGCCACCCGCGCCTCAAGTGTTGCGTTGAGTTCCCTAAGGGCCTCCTCCGCTTGCTTACGCGCCGTGATCTCCACGACCGTCCCGGCGACGCGGAGGCAGCGCCCCCCTTCATCGAAAACGCCGCGTCCTTTGGCTGCGATCCAGCGCACGATCCTGTCCTCTTTACCAATCGTGCGATACTCAACGTCGTAAAGCGTGCGCTGGTCAGGGTCAGCCGCTGCTGCAAAGGCAGTGGCGGTCAATTCGCGATCGTCCGAATGCAGGCCATCGTAAAAGTCTTGCATCGTGACCGGCACGTTTGCCGAGATGCCGAACATCGCTTTTGTACGCGGCGGCCAAATTAGCGCGTTGTGGACGATGTCCACGTCCCAGAACCCCACCTCGGCGTTCTCGACCGCCAATCGCAGGCGCTCCTCGCTCTCCCGAAGCCTAGCCTCGGCACCGATTCGCCGGACGTGCGCCCAACACCGTTCCACAACCTCCCTAACAAGCGCGATATCTTCGGTGGTCCAATCGCGTGGGCGATCCTGATGCACAGCCATCATGGCCTCCAGCCGCCCGTCGTTGATGAGCGGACAGCAGATGATTGCCTCGATTGCAATCGCCTGGAACATCTCGCGTCCTTCGCCTGGCGCGAGTTCGCCCACGACATCCCGCACCACCAGACACTCCCCAGCACGCAGATTGCCGGCTGCACGGGGACCGAAAAGATCCAGGCTATATTCCCCGATAGAACTCTGCAGGCCGGGCGCGTTGTAGTCGCTCCTGATCCAGAAGCGATCACCATTCTGATCAACATCGGCGTAGGCACAGCGCGAAACGGCCAGCTTCCGTCCCAGCAGCTCCGCTGCTGCAGCCATTGCATTCCCCGGGTCTGAAGATCTGAATAGCCGGTCGTTGAGTTCGCTAATGAAGCGCAGCCGTGCCTCGCGATCGGCACCCCTATGCAGGATGCGTTCAATCTGCACCGCGCCAAGGCCAAGGAGCAGAACGAGCAGCGTAATCAAGCCAATCACCGTCGCAAGGTACGTTTGACCCAGGCTGGCGAGCCCTTCAGCACGATCGACTCTCAGCGAATGTGTGAACGTCGCTGCGTACATCCCGGTGTAGTGCATGCCGGCGATCGCGATCCCCATCACGATAGAAGCGGCCGTACGGCTGCCAGTGCCATGGTCACGCCCGGCCAACCAGACGGCCACTGTTGAGGCAGACATTGCGATCGTGACTGAAACGAAAACCCAGGGCACGTTGTAGGTCAGCGTTGCCGGCATCTGCATCGCCGCCATGCCGAGATAATGCATCGAAGTGACGCCGGTGCCAATCAGGAAGCCTGATGCGAGTACGCGGCGGATCCGTGCCCCATGCCAGTGAAAGATCGCGAAGCCCGCGCCCGTAAAGCCGACTGCTAGAACCAGTGAAAGCAGTGTTGGTAGCACACCGTAGCTGATCCGCATGCCGGGCATGCTAAACGCCAGCATGGCGACGAAGTGCATCGACCAAATGCTGCCCCCGAGCGCTGCCGCCGCGGCGACAAGCCAAACGTGGAAAGATCGACCGGTGGATGCGCGAACGCGGGCCGCAACGCTGAGGGCGGTGAACGATCCGAAGATCGCGATGATTACCGACAGTGCGACTAGGTGTGTGTCGTGAACGCTGGCCAGAATCATTGGGACGGCAGTTTTCCAGAGGATTGTCGCGCGCAATGCCCAGACCGCGTTATGCGCGCGCTTTTGCGGGGAGCGCGGTACTCCGGTTCTAAAGTCACGATTGACCCCGGGCAATGCGCTCGCTGCCAAGCCTTCAGATCCCCTACACGTGTGCACGTCTGCCCGTGTCGCTCGTGAGCCATGATCTCGTCATCGGCAGGCTCGTGCATCGGGCGACGCGGACGGCCCCGAGAACGCCCGCGTATGTGCCGTCCTCGGTTTTCTAAGGGATCCATTCCCAAGCGAAACGTCCGACGAACTCCTGGCCTACCTGCGGGCATAGGTGCACGCGTCGTCATGCGGCAGACCAGATCGGCGAATGTTCAATTCCCGCACACGTCTACCGCACCCTTTGTGTCGCAGGTCAGGGTGGCAACGGGGGATTGGTTTGTCGCGCATATCCTGAGTTTTGGACGCCGCGAAAGTGGCCATTGATATGGGCGACGCGTTCTACGGCTGCGTCACTCGGGGATGCCGATCACTGCAACTGGTCTGTTCCATCGCAACGAACGGCATGATGCATCGCTTTCACCAGCGCCGAAATAAAGGTTGCTCCTTCCAAGGTGAAGGTCACTGCGCGTCCGTTGGGGCCGAACCCAGGCTCGCCCAGCATTTGGCCAAGGCTGTCGAGCCGGAACTGTGAGGACGGAAAGGCTGTGATAAGCGTCTGAAGGCTGCCGGCCATCATATGGCCTTCGAGCAGGGCAACGATCAGACCGGACGCCGCACCAATAAAAGCTGTCAGACCGAGCGAATATCTGACCTGCTTCTGCATTACGAAGAACGCCAAGCCTGCAGCCCCCCCCACGACAAAACCTTCCATCGCGCCCGCAAACGGGCCGACCGCGTGACCGAAGAGCAGGCGAAACGCATCCTTACCGATCATGTTGCCAAAGGCGCCAAGTGTCGTTCCTCCCAAAGCGCCGCCGGCCACGAGCCACTGCCAACCCTGCGAACGAATAGCCCTTGAGAGCATGATACCCAAAGCGATGCCGGCCCCTGCCGCACCGGCTGAGAAAGCTGAGACAAGGACGATCACCAGCAGAAGCGACACCGCGCCCCCACCAACGGCCTGCGCTGCCCCAGCAAACCCGTACAGCAATCCAACCAGCGCACCTGCCAACAACGCCCCTACAATGCCGGCTGATGTCTGCCGAATGATGCCTTCGCGGACCGGTGTGGTTGTCCGCGCCGGTGTCTCTGCCGCGGGAATTGTCTCGCTAAGCGGCGCGATGAAGCGATAGCCATGCTTTGGAACGGTCTTGATGAACCGGGGAGCGCCGGCGCTGTCGCCGAGTGCCTTTCGTAAGGTGCGGATTGCCTGCGTCAGCGCTTCATCTGTTACGGGAACGCCGCGCCATACCTCATCCATAAACTGGTCCTTGGTCACAAGCGCGCCGTCTGACTTCACGAGCAGGATCAGCACATCCAAGTAGCGCGCCGGCAGCTCGACGGTGTCGCGCCCGCGCGACAGCCTGCGATCGTCAACGTCGAGGCAAAATGGCCCAAACTGCCGCATGGTGTTGCTCTTTTCAGCGATTGCTCACGTCCTTCTCATGCCGCTCATCCTGCGATCAGCCACTGTTGGCGCTCTCACAATGAGGAGGCAAGAACATGAACAAGACAATAAGCCACAGGAGAGGGGCACTTCTGACACCAGCTCGGATCGTAGGTTGGGGCACGATCGTAACGCTGATCCTCCTGCCGGCTGTAGCCATGCAGTTCACCACCGAGGTCAATTGGACGATGGCCGATTTTACATTTGCGACCGTGATGCTGGGTGGCGTCGGTTTGGCTTTCGAAATGGCTGTTCGCGCGAATGGCAGCTGGGCTTATCGCGGCGGGGCGGCGCTGGCCCTGGTAGCCGGGCTGCTACTGCTGTGGGTCGATGCCGCGGTGGGTATCGTCGGCAACGAAAGTGACGACATGAACCTGTGGTTCGATCTGATACCTCTTCTGGCATTGTTTGGTGCAACAGGTGCACGGTTCCGATCTGGCGGAATGGCTACCGCGATGTTTGCGACCGCGATCGCCCAGGTCCTCGTGGCTATCATCCTCCAGCTTACCGGTCATTTCACCTGGGTGTTCACGTCGGTGTGGTTGGGCGCATGGCTGCTTTCTGCCTGGTTGTTCCGCAAGTCTGCACGAGACGCCTGATCGTCCAGCAAGGGCATTACAACTCTGTCGATCATTGTGAAGATGGAAACACGGCGAAACACCATGTCGCGTAAGTTCCTAAGTTTTGCGACAAACGACCTTCACGGAGTTCGAGACGCAAGCGGTTCATTGACGCTTCGCCGTAGTCAGACCGCCAAATACCGGGCTACATTCGATGCTCGCCCATGACGCTGGATTGGCAAACCCCATACTCGCAACCGAATTCCAATATGCTGCGGCGTTATGTGTCCGCCTCATCCTGCTCCTTCAGGACCCAAGTGTGTCAGCGGTCGTTGATGCGCATCACACCGAGGATTTGACGATGAACCTGAACGACCTGCTCCCGAACGGTGGCATCGAAGCGCTTGCAAGCCAGTTAGGAGTGCCGGCCGAGCAGGCCCGGCGCGGTGCCGAAGCGCTCCTCCCTTCTGTTCTCGGCGGTATGGGGGACAACTCCGCCGGCCTTGAAACACATGTCGACGCACTCGGCGGTGCAGAACTTGCCCAGAATGTCGTCGGTGCCGAACCAACCCAGATTGACAGGGGCAATCAGCTTCTCGGCGGCATTTTCGGGTCGAAAGACGTGAGCCGTCAGGTTGCGGGCCATGCCGCTGAGAGCAGCGGTCTAGACCCGGCGCTTCTGAAGCAGATGCTCCCCATCCTTGCCATGCTGGTGGCGGGCCACCTGTCGGGACGCTCCGGTGGGCAGCAGGGTGGCCTCGGCGGCATCCTGGGGTCGGTGCTTGGCGGACTGGGTGGTGGCGCTACCGCTGGAGGCGGCGCGCTCGGAGGAGGCCTCGGCGGCGGCCTGGGAGGCATCCTCGGTTCGATACTCGGCGGCCGCCGGTAACGCCGCCCCGCCGAAGCATATGTTCGCTGCGCGACGAGGAACCAACGTGAGCATTGACGCCCGCCAGGAGTCCGATCTCCAGAACCTTCAGCAGATCGTGTCGGGTTTGACGGAGGGCGTGATGCTCATCGACCCGGATCAAACGCTGCGCTGGGCGAACAATGCTGCCCTTAAGGCACACGGCGTCCGCACCATCGAGGAGCTTGGCCACGACGTGGCAGAGTATCGTCGTCGGTTTCATCTACGGTACCGGAACAACCATTTGCTCGATCATGGCAATTATCCCATCGATCGGGTTGTTGCTGGCGAGACCTTTTCCGAGATTGTGGTCGAGGTGACACCCGTCGGGGGCACCGAGCCGGAGTGGACCCACCAGGTCCGCAGCATGGTCATGACCGACGAGGACGGTGGTCCCGAGCGCCTGGTGTTGATCATTCAGGACGTTTCGGATCGCTTCGAGGCGGAAGATCGCTTCGAGCAGACCTTCAATGCGAACCCGGCACCCGCACTGATCTGCCGGTTGTCGGATCAGCGGTTCATCAAGGTCAACAGGGGCTTTCTGGATCTCACCGGCTTCGACCGCGATGATGTCATTGGCAGAACGGCCTACGAGATCGACCTGTTCAACGGAGCAGACCAGCGTGATCGCGCCAAGCAGTGCCTCCATGACGGCGTCACCGTTCCGCAGATGGAGGCCGAGCTGGGGATGTCGGGTGGTGGTACGCGACTGGTTATCATTGCCGGTCAGCCGATCGAGCTCGATGATCAGGACTGTATGCTCTTCACGCTGGCCGATCTCGAACGGCGCCGGCTTGCCGAGACCGCGCTTGTCCATAGTGAGGCTCGGTTCGACCGAACGTTCCAGATGGCACCGGCTGCGATGATGATAACCTCGCGAGAGGACCTGAAACTCGTCGACATCAATCCCGCGTTCGAGCGCATGACCGGCTACGACCAGGACGCGACTGCCGACCAGTGCGTAACCAAGCTCGACCTGTGGGAAACCGCGGCGATCCGGCGCTCGATGGAAGCGGAACTTCGAAGCACCGGATTGATCGCCAGCCGCGATGCGCGGCTTCGCGGGCGCGACGGCGCGCTCATCGACTGTCTTGTTTCGGCATCGGTCATCGAGGGCGGCACCCACCCCTGCGTCCTGTGGGTCCTGCAGGACATCTCCGACCGGCGGAGCTCCGAGGCGGAGATGCTCGCGTCGATCGAAGCGGTGATGAAGGATGCGAGCTGGTTCAGCCGTGCCCTGGTTGAGAAACTTGCCAACCTGCGCGTACCGCCTTCGTCGGCCGAACATGTGAAGGAAGTCGCCGATCTGACGCCAAAGGAGAAACAGGTGTTGGGGCTGATGTGCCAGGGGGCCGATGACGCCAGGATCGGCGAGACGCTCAACATGTCGCGCAACACCGTGCGCAATCACGTCGCCCGGATCTATGGCAAAATCGGTGTGAACAAGCGCGGTGCCGCAATCGTATGGGCACGCGAGCGCGGCCTCAACCACGGGGGACCGGTGAAGACGGCACCGTAGACACAGCTGCATCAGGATAACTGACCTAGCCGGACGTAGCGATCAGCGCGATGCCGCCTTAGCTTCTGTTTAACGGCCCCACGATCCGAGCAAATCGGATCATTACAGGATCGCACATGGACAAACGTACCAGACACGCGACGAAACACGCCAAGGCGTCGATCAAGGAGGCCATTGGCATGTTGATCGGTAACGCCAGAGTACAGGCAGAGGGCGCCGCCGAGAAGGCAAACGCACAACAAGCGGTCAACAATGCCGGCGTACTGGATCCGAAAATCCCACCACAGGCCTGAGCGCTTGATCTATGTTTTGCGCTAGACGAAAAAACCGATGCGTCCAGTGCAAATGTATCAGTCCGCCTGACAAGTCTGGGTCAATCCGGTTATAGTTGGTTAACCTATACGACTCGCTACGAACTGTTGGCCTAGCGGCCGGTTCGCAGGCGAGGATTACACATGCCAGACCATTTACAGGTTTCTATCCCCTGTCCGGTGCAATGACCGGAGAACCGGGCCGAAACGACACGCGCATCCCCCTCGTCGAGGAGGTGGTGGAGATCGAGAAGCGGGTGGTCGAGACCGGCCGCGTCCGGGTTCGCACCATCGTGGACGACGAGCAGGTCCGCGTCACCGACACACTCCAGCGGGAAAATGTCGATGTCGAGCGGATCGCGATCGGCCGTGAGGTTGATGTCGCACCTGCCGTACGGGAGGAAGGCGAGTTTCTGATTGTCCCGATCGTCGAAGAGCGGCTGGTCATCGAGAAGCGGCTGTTCCTCGTCGAAGAGATCCGTCTGCGGCGGACCACCGTCACCATCCCCGTCGAAGCCGACGCTACACGGCGCGTCATGCGCGCCGAGATCGAACGCGACGGACCAAACATCACACCAGGAGAGCAATAGTGGCAAACGAGAACCGTAAGGGCGAGGGCGCCCCGCCCAACCATATCCATGTCGAGAAGACCGAAAAGAAGACCAACTGGCTGGCATGGCTGGCGCTCGCGCTCGGCCTCCTGGCCTTGCTGTTCGCACTCAGCCGTTGCAGCGCCGACGAACGCGTTGCTCAGGTCGCACCTGCAGCTGCCCCGGTGACCGAACCGGCTGCTGTAACGCCAACGGTCGCCGTCCCGGCCGGCACCGCGGCGGTTGGCCGGTATCTCGCCGGCAACGAAGCCCTGCCGCGGACCTTCGTGTTCGAGAAGCTTAAATTCGACACGGCTGCCAGTGCCCTTCGCCCGGTGGATCAGGCTGAAGTCAGTGCCATCGGCACGGCACTCCAGCAGCATCCGACGTCGCGCATCCGGATCGTCGGCTATGCCGATGCCCGTGGCGCGAGCGAGGCGAACGTCGCGCTTGGCAAGAGCCGCGCCGACAGTGTCAAGGCCGGTCTGCTCGCAAGCGGCATAGCTGCTGACCGCATCGAGACCGCCTCTGGCGGGGAGAATGATCCCGTCGACAGCAACGCCACCGCGGCCGGTCAGGCCGAGAACCGGCGTACCGAGCTGGTCGTCCTCCAGCGCTGACACCTTCGTTCAACCCTGTCCCCAATGAAAAGGTAATCCCCATGTCACGTACCATCACAGCGATGTTTGATACCCGCGCCGATGCTGATGCCGGCCGCGAACGCCTGCTGGCCTCCAACATTGATGCCGACAATGTTCGCGTCCACGGCGGGTCGGGCACAACTGTGACCGGCGGCAGCCAGTCGGCCGATGACCAAGGTATGTGGTCGTCGATCAAGAATGCGTTTCTCCCCGACGAGGATCGCCACACCTACGAGGAAGGTGCCCGTCGTGGCGGTTTCATCCTCAGCGCCGATGTCGACGACTCTCAGGTCGACGACGCGGTCCGAGTGCTGGAGGACGCCAACAGCGTCGACATCGACGAGCGCTCCGCGCAGTGGAAGTCGGAGGGCTGGAACAACCCGGCCGCGGCGGGCCTGACGTCCGGCGTCGCAGCAGCAACGCCGGACCGCAGCCGCAGCACCGCGCCGCTGACCACCGCCGGTGGTGATGAGCAGACCCTGGAGGTCGTCGAAGAGCAGCTCGTCGTCGGCAAGCGCGATGTTGATCGTGGCGGTGTCCGTGTCCGGTCCTATGTGACCGAGAAGGCTGTTCACGAACAGGTCCGGTTGCGTGACGAAAGCATCAACGTCGAGCGTCGCCCGGTCGACCGTGCCGTCGCTGTCGGCGACAACGCCTTCCACGAGCGTACGATCGAGATGACCGAAACCGACGAGGAAGCGGTTGTCGGCAAGACCGCACGCGTCGTCGAGGAAATCGTTGTTCGCAAGACTGCCGACGAGCGCCTCGAGGACATCAACGAGACGGTTCGACGGACCGATGTCGATGTCGACAACTTTGCCGGTTCGGAAGGTTCGACGCTGAGCGACCGTCTGCCCGGTTCGGTGGTCCAGACCAAGACGCCGACGGAAGACACTTCGGGGCTGGGCGACAAGGCCGCCGGCCTTGGCAAGGAAGCGCTCGGTAACGTCAAGCAGGGTGTTGGTGGCGTCACCGGCGACGAGAGCCTGACGCGTGACGGCATGCAGCAAGAGCGTTCCGGCGAGATGCAGCAGGGCAAGCTGCCCGGCGACAACCGCTAAGCAACAAGCAGGGCAGGGGGCGTCCAGCGGACGCCCCCTGCTTCTTCGCGTGTCGGCCAGGCCGGTCCCGCATAGATCCTCAGGGAGGACATCATGAACGATCTTCAATATGCGGGGGACAGCGTCGTCGACGGCACCCGCAACTTCACCAATCAGGCGCTCGGCTACGTGCAGGAGTGGGGACCTCGGATCCTCGCCGCGCTCGTCATTCTGCTCATCGGCTGGCTGATCGCCCGTGCGGTGAAATGGGGCGTCGCCAGCCTCATCAACAAGACGCCGCTCGCGCGGCATGCCAATCAGCCGAACCATCCGCCGCGCGATGCGTCGACGATCGGTGCCCAGGTGGGCGATGCCGGCTTCTGGGTCGTCCTGCTGGTTGCGTTCTTCCTGGCAGCCCAGCCGCTCGGCCTCGCCAGTGCGACCGGCCCGCTCGGCGACATGCTCAACGGGTTCGGCCAGGCTGTCCCGCGGATCATCGGTGCAGGGCTGATCCTGTTCCTCGGCTACATCCTGGCAAGCGTCGCCAAGAAGGCCGTGACGGCGGTCATTACCGCCAGCCATGTCGAAAAGCTGTCGAGCCATGTCGGTAACGCAGCACCGACCGATCCGACGGCTTTGCCGCGTGCTATCGGCAGCGTCGTCTTCGCGCTCATCATCATCCCGGTGGCGATTGCCGCGCTCGATACGCTGAACATTGCAGCGATCTCGCAGCCCGCGACTGCCATGCTACGCATCATTCTCGATGCGATCCCGCATGTGATTGCCGCCGGCATCATTCTCACGCTCGCTTACTATATCGGCAAGTTCGCCTCGCAGCTTTTGACCCAGTTCCTGAGCTCGACCGGCGTCGATCGGGCGATCGGCTCGCTGGGGCTGTTCCCGCAAGGGTCCGGCGTTCAGACATCGGCAGTCGATCCGGCAACCGGCCGGGCGACAACGACGGTCTCGCCGTCGGGTAACGCTCCAATCACCCCGTCGAAGATGATCGGGTCGGGCGCGTTCATCGCGATCATCATTTTCGGCATGATGGAGGCGTTCCGCCAGCTGAACTTCACCTACGGTTCCAGGATCATGGCCGAGGTGCTGACGCTGTTCGGTCAGGTCGTTTTCGGTGCGATTATCATCGCGGCGTCGGTTGCGATTGCACGGCTTATCGCCAGCACGATCGAGGCCAGTGGCGGCGCGAGTGCAGCGTTCACGGCCTCGTTGACCCGCATTGCGATCATCGTGCTCGGCACGGCGGTCGGCCTGCGGTTCATGGGCCTGGCCGACGATATCATCAACCTCGCCTTTGGCCTGATCCTTGGCGCCATCGCTGTCGCATTCGCCCTGGCCTTTGGTCTGGGTGGCCGTGAACCGGCCGGCAAGGCCGTTCAGCGTCTGCTGGGCAAGGTTGAGGAGGAAGCTGACAAGCCGACACCGCCGATGCCCTCGCCAGTCGCTACTTCGGTCACCACGCCGGTCGACACGTCCGTTCAGAACCGGGATCTTCGCCCATGACGCGTACAGCACTCATCCCGGCGATCGTCGCACTTGCCCTTCTGGCGGGCTGCGACGGTCCGCGCGAGAATGCCGGCGAGAAAACAGATGCCAATGCGGGTGTCGTGTCGAGTGAGGACACGACCGCAAGCGGCCCGGCTGAGACCGCCGGCGAAGTGCAGGATCGCGCAGCTGACAGCGTCAACGCCGCGGTCAAAGCGCGTGCGCATGCGGCTGAGGATCAGGCGGATGCCACACGCGGCACCGCCGACCAGAAGGCCGATGCCCTGGAAGAACAGGCCCGAAAGGTTCGGTCACAGGCCGAACAACAGGCCGATGCGGCTGAGGACCGGGCGGATGCCGTCCGCGGCCGATAATATCGTGACGCTGTTCGCCCGGGGTCAGTGACAACGGCTTGTAGAGGTTGCGCGTAGTGACGCGCGGGATGCCCGGCCAACGAAAGTTGCCGGGCATTACTCTGCCACTCGCCAACGTTAACCGTCGCGCAAGTCCTAGGTTTTGCGACAAGCGGGGCGCTATAATCTTTAACGAACCGGGGCTGGTTTCCGAGCCGCGCTAATCGAGGCCGGTCCGGTCTTTGATCTATGATCAGAGCCGATGACCGTGCGTAAATTTCGTGAGGTTGAGGCTTCGTAAACTTAGACATGGGCTTCGTCGCACGCCTGACGATAAGCTTGCGTCGCGTCTCAATGCCGAGGTTTGGTTCGGATCGAATGCCGACTGATTGAGGAGTCATCATGAGCGATCGACCCGCATCTTCCCTGTTCTACAACCCGCGCAAGGTGTCGCACCCGTCGAAATCGCGTTTTGTGTTCGCCAGCGGGATAGAGGGGAGTTATCCGTCGATCGTCGATGCGTCAGGACAGCGGGTGCGACGCGACCTGATGGCGGAATGCGGCCATTACGACCGGTGGCGCGAAGACCTTGAACTCACCCTGGCGCTGGGGTGCCACCATTTGCGGTACGGTCCGCCTTACTACCGGACCCATCTGGGGCCGGGTCGCAACGACTGGTCTTTCACGGACGAGGTCTTGCCGGTTATGCGGGACATGGGCATCACGCCGATCCTCGACCTGTGTCATTTCGGTGTTCCGGACTGGATCGGCGATTTCCAGAATGCCGATTGGCCCCGATATTTCGCCGAATATGCTCGGGCGTTCGCCGAACGCTATCCTTGGATCCGGCTCTTCACGCCGGTGAACGAGATGTACATCACGGCCGAATTCTCCGGCTATTACGGGTGGTGGAACGAGCGGCTGGCGAGCCATGCGGGCTTTGTCGGGGCCCTGAAAAACGTCACGCGTGCCAGTCTCGAGGCCATGCTGACGATCCTCGAAGTCAGGCCGGATGCGCTGTTCATCCATGCGGAATCCTCCGAGCACACCCACGCCAATCATCCCGACCTGACGTCCGAAGCGGAGATGTTCAACGAGCGCCGCTTCCTGACGCTCGACCTGATCTGCGGGAAGCGCATCTCCGCAGGCATGTTCGCGTATCTGCGCGAGAATGGCATGACAGAAGCGGAGTATGCGCGGTTCCGCTCCGTCGACCTCGTGGAACACTTCATCCTCGGGCACGACTATTACGTGACCAACGAGCATCTCTTGGTCTCGCCGGAAATCCGCAAGGCGGCGGGCGAGGTGTTCGGCTATGCGCCCGTCGCGCTGGCCTATCACGAGCGGTACCGGCTCCCGATCATGCACACCGAGACGAACCTCGTCGATCGGGGGGTGACGAAGCGGCCAAATGGCTTTGGAAAACGTGGGCGAATATCCATATGCTGCGTCAGATGGGCTTGCCGATCTGCGGCATGACTTGGTATTCGGTGACGGATCAGATCGACTGGGACGTCGCGCTTCGTGAACGGAACGGCACGGTGAATGCGCTCGGCCTTTATGATCTCGACCGCAATATCCGGTCGGTCGGTAGTGCCTATCGTCGGCTGATCCAACAATGGTCGGACACGCCAGTCCTTCTGCATGGCCCCTTTTCCATCGTGGGTGGGCTCGAGAGCTAAGCGGTCTGATGTTTTTCGGAAGTGATCGGGTTCGACGTAGAGTTCATCGGATCTCTCATTGGCATGCTCGAACCGCGGCCCCAGGAGTGATCGAGGCCAGCCACAATTTGTCACGCAACCTGTGCTCGCACGAACCGCTTCAGGCAGCGTTCGTCTCGGGAGGATTATCACATGAAGATGTTTCGTTTCGTGCCCGCATTCGGGCTTGCGCTGGCCGCCGGCTCGCCGGCCATGGCGCAGGTCACCGACAGCTGGACCGGTCCTTATGTCGGCGGCCAGCTCGGCTACGGGTTCCAGCCCAAAGATAGCGGCGAAGCCGTCTTGTTCGACAACAACCTGGACGGGACGTTCGGCGATACCGTGAACACGGCGGCGGGCGCCAACGCGTTCAGCCCGGGCACCTGCGGCGGCAGCGCGGCGACCAACACGCCGGCCGGCGGCTGCGTCGG
>NZ_BMJP01000009.1 GCF_014643515.1 Sphingomonas prati
CCTGCGCATACGCGCCCATCTTTTCGTGATGTTGGAATTTTTATATTGACTGGAATCGCTTATTTTCCGGCCAGTGGCCCGCGATCGGAAAAATTCCGGTATAATAATGTTAGCCGCATAATACGAATTATGTGGAGCACCGTATAAGACGTAGAAGTTCGCTACGTCCACGATCGCCCACGTCATCGCCGGTAGTCGCGAACGCCGGACCTGACGACGCCCCACACGTCAACGGCCTCGTCGGCGATCGTCACGGGGTAGCTCATAGTCGCGTTGCGCGCCTCCAGGTGCGGCACCCCTTCGCGGAATACGAGCTGGCGACACACGAACCCGCCGTCCACGATCGCGATCACGATATGCCCGTCTGACGGTCGGGTATCGCGATCGACCACCACCACGTCATTATCTTGGATGCCGGCATCCCTCATGCTGCTTCCGTCGATCCGGAAAACGAAGCTCGCGGCTCGGTCCAGCCGCAACAAGTCGATTAGATTGATAGAGTCGCACGCCCAGTCTTGGGCGGGGGACGGAAATCCGGCTCCTGCTGCGGCGATGATGCGAGGCACAAGCCCCGGTGGCACATCGGCGAGCGGGACCGGTTGCATCAACGGCAACATTATGGTGGCTCCTTTCTCGGGCCATATAACGCCCAACGGAACAGAAAGGGAACAATGTCCGCCGCGACCGATCGCTTTTCTGTTCGCCGCCTCTTCGTGCTTTCAAGTATGATTGCCGATCGTGGCGCAATGCCGCATCCTCTTCGGATGCAAAATCCACCTGACGACTACGAGGAATCGGCCCGGATCGTGGAAGCCTTTGCGGAAGGCGAAACCGATCCGCGCGTTTTGGAGCTGCTACGCAAAATCGCAACGGCCATCCGCGACCACGCGATAGACGACTAGGATCGCATCATGTGCAACCGCGCCCGCATGTCTGGCGAACCCGAAACCCTATGGGGATCAGCCGCGAAACTGTTTGGCGAACGCCCGCGCGACAACCGGTTTAACCCTCGCGAGCTGCGGCCCAAGAGCCGGAATTATATCGTCCGCGAACAGGATGGCGAACGGGCTTGGGACGTGATGACGTGGGACGTGACGGGCGGCAAAGCGCCTTGGCCCATGACGAACGTGCGTAACCTCGGGTTGGCCCAATGGCGCAAGCTGGCGGAGAAACCGGAAAACCGCTGCATCGTTCCGTTGACCGAGTTCTGCGAGTTCACGCCCGAAAAGCATGATCTGGACGACGGCAAGCCGCCCCTGAAAGGCGAAATGTGGTTCGCCGTTCCTAGTCAGCCGGTGTTCGCTGTCGCCGGGTTCTGGCAGCATACGGCGGAAGGCGACGGCTTTACGATGGTGACATGCGACCCCAATTCGCTGGTGAGTCCTATCCACCCCAAGGCGATGATAACGATCCTCGATCCGGGCGACGTGGATACGTGGTTGCGAGGCTCATACGATGATGTTGTTCGTCTCCAGAAGCCGTTTGATCCGGACAAGATGACGGTGCGCGGCCCGGTGTTTCCGACGCGGCGGAAAGAGCGATAGCGGCATAAAGTTCGTCCGGACGAACTTTTGCGCGGTGCGATCTGCTAGGGGCAATCATCACCGCTAGGGGGTGGCAAACATCACCACCAGTCGAAAGGCTGGGGGGGTCCGATTATCACCACCCGTCAAACCGCCGGGGGGTCCGATTATCACCACCGATCCGAATAGCCGGTAGGGGCGATCATCACCGCTAGGGGGTGGCAAACATCACCACCAGTCGAACGCCCTAAAGGGGGTCCGATAATCACCGCAAAGGGGTCCGATAATCACCGCTCGTCGAAGGCCAGGTAGGGGCAATCATCACCGCCCTACCGGCTCCGATCGGGACGGGTCCGCGTCTTCGGCGGTTCTGGCGATCGGTCCGGCTGCTGGGCTGGGCGCTCGGGTGCGGTCGCTGCTGGTGCGGGCTGCTCGCGCTGTGTCGTCGGTCGCTCGCGCTGTGGCGCGGGTACTGCCTCCCGGTCCTTCTCAACCTCATTCCCGCCCCGGTTCAATTCGGCCATCTGCCGGGCAAGCTCGCGATCTCGCGTCATCAGGCCCGGCATGGATTCGACGAACGCGCGCGTCTGCTGTGCCAGCTTCCGATCGGCGGGGTCGTCGCTCGCATCCAAAACGGTAGCGGCCCGCTCATACGACGCGCGCACCTCGGACTGACGAACGATCGCCTTCACCTCCCACGGCCGGGGCTGGGCTGGGCGCTCCGTCAACATCGCCTCGGCCTCTGCCCGGCTCGATTGCAGGACGCGGGGCAGCTCGGCCGCTCCAGCCTCCGCACGCTCCCTGATCTTGCGAACGGGCGTCCGTTCCGTTTTCTGAATGACGCCACGCGCGCGGCGCGGCGTCGCCTCGGCCTCAACCCCCCTCGCCCGCAACTCGCGCGCGAAGCTCTCTCGCCATCCCGCTAGATCGTCCTTCCGGGGATTAAACCGCTCGCCTCCCTCGCCTCGGGCTGCGACCGTCAAATGGACGTGCGGATGATCGGCGTCGGTATGTAGGGCCATCGCATACGGGAACCGCTCAAACTCGGTTTGTGCAAACGCTCGGGCGGCTCGATAGACGGTATCGGGATCGGTGCCGGGCGGCATTGAAAGCACGAGGGAAACGGACGTAAGCGGCTCGCGCCGCCTACTGGCGGCTTCGTCGCTCTCCCATTCCTTCGCCAGCTCGCGAAGCTCCAGCACGCTTTCGATCTTCTCGCCGTCGTGGGTTTCGACCTCCAGCTTTCCATGACGGCCGATATATTCAAGGTGCGCGGCGGTATGTCCGCCCCCGCGCTGTCGGCCGGAAACCTTCACCATGACCTCGGGCGCTTTGCCCGTCACGCGCTGGAGCTTGGCCCGCGCTGACGCTGCTACGCTGCCGCCCCCGCCCCCGGCTCTTCCGGCCTTACTGCCGGTGCCTAAGTTCAGCTTCCCCTTTGAACCGGTCGACTTGCCCCCTGCCGGCGGGTGCCAGGTGGTGTCGAGAAACTCGATCTTCGGCCCCTCACTCATCGTCGGTCTGCCAATATTTTAGATCGCCGCGAAGCGCGTCGCCGATCGCCGCTATCTGCTGGTCGATCGCCTCTTTCATCGACGCCACCCGCGCCGCTTCCCGTGGTAGCTCCAACCGGCTTTCCTCCATGTTGGCCGCGTGAAGTGCCTTCACCGCCTGATTGACGTTCTTGCCGATGAAGCGAAGCTCGCGGCGAATGTCGATCAGCTCGTTTAGCTGGTCAAGCGGCGGGACGGGCGCGGCGCGCAACCGGCTTTGGACCAGTGCAACGATCCATTCCGTGCGCTTCAACCGTCGTTCGCTCGCGACCCTTTGCAGCTCCGCGCCATCCTCTTTCGGTAATCGGATCTCGATCCGGTCGGGCGGCTTGTCGGTGATCGGCAACGGCGGAAGCATGACACCCTCTGCGGCACAAACCCGCTCGATCATCTCGCGCAGCACGGCCGATCGCCCGCCGCCGCCTTCCGCGATCGTGTCGAACTGGCGCGCCAGGTCGTCGGGCAATCGGATCGTGAACCTCGTCATTGGCGAGGTAATACACCAACCATCGGGCGGTGTCAGACAAAAACCGGCTGTAAGCCTATCCTGCCATCAAACCACATGAGTAAAAAGTGTTCGTCCGGACGAACTTTCCCAACGATCGCCTTTTGTCCGATCGCCTCCCCATCCCCTGCCTCTTCTCTCGGTCTATCGCCGGGCATCGCCCGGCTCGCGCGAAAATGCCCCCGTGACGATCAAGCAACGCGCCGATCGTCACGGGGGCATTTTCGCGCCGCCCGGATCATGTTCCCCCCTCGCCCGTTCTCATTCTCGACGGCGCGGCCTTCCCCCCTCCCGCGCCGTCACCCTCTCCAGCCTAGAACGCAAAAGCCGCCTGTCCGGTCTTGGCCTCAACGTAGGTCGGTCCATCCCCGGCGCTGTACCTGTCCCGGCCCTTCGTCGACCATTGCAGGAACCCGGCCCGATCGTATTCAAACCAACCGTCTTCGATCCCAAAAATGAACGCCCACGCCTGATCCTCGGGACTGCTGCACAAGCCATTGATCGGCCAATGCTCGCCACCCTTCTTGCCTTCCGGATTGACTGACATTGGTTTCGCGAACTCCCGGATCGTCGATGCGCGATCGGTCGGTTCGCACGCTCCTAGCTCGTCCATGATGGTACGGGCGTCGATCGTGGATAGGTGGCCGTGACGTTTGCCGTTGTCGCTGTGATCGGAATAGCGAAGCCCAAAATCGATCGCGTTGAATATGCAACTGGTCGTCGTGAAGTCCGACGTATCCAGCAACGCCCGCCACTCGCCCGCCGTCACTAGGTCAACCGCGTGAAACCATCGGTACGAATGGCAAGTGCTGACGCCGTGTTCGTTGGGTGCGCCGTTCGGGTCCAGCTTCAACCCTAGCGCGGCCTCGACGTGCTGCACGAATGGATGCGCGGCTAGGTCGGGATGACGTAGGCCGATCGTGCGGGGCTGATCGCCGTGGGCTTTGCATACCTCGATCGGAAAGCGGAACAGGCGGGACGGTAGGTTCCACGGGGCGGGCAGGGGGAACCCGCTCGGCACGGTCAAACCGCTGTTTAGGTCCAGAATGAAATCGTTCGGTGCAAACCCGGCGGCGATGATCTGTTCGCCCAGCTCGTCGCGATTCGTGGTTGTGGTGGTCATATCGGCATCCTTGGAAAAGGCGGGCCGGGTCATCCCCGGCCCGTGAAGGGTCAGAGAGTTTTCCAAGGTTCATCCGAACGGACGGGGCGATAACGTAGCTCGGTGCATCCGTAGGCTTCGGCCCAATCGAGCGGCGCGAATGCGAGGTCGGCGCTTTGGTTGATGAACCGGGTCCGGCCTTCAAAATAGACCACGCCGTCATCGTCCAAAAGCTGGAACTCGGTCGCCATCGTCGCGAGCGTATCCGCTACCTTGCTTTCATTCTGATAGTGCCGCGATTCGTCGTCGAACTGGCCGAAATTGACCGCGTTGCCGTCGTCGATGTGGTCGGTGATGATGATCCAGCGCATTTTCGATCCCTCCGGTTCGGTTCGGGGGAAAGGCCCCCTCAAACTCCTTCATCGTGGAATCTATCGGGGAGAGGGGGGCAGCGAGAATCTAGGGGGGTGGTGCGGGCGCAGGGAGCGTAGCGACTGAGCCTCGGCCCCCTAGATTGTCGTTGCGGGGGAGAGGGCGCCGGGCGTCCTTTCCCCCTCTTCTTTCAAACTACGCTCGGGCCTCTTGGCCCGATCATCTTCCTGCAAGTCGATCGTAACCCGTAGGGCCAAGACCGCTCTTCGCGGGCTTGGTCGGAGCGCCACTTGGCGCGGAGATAGAGCGCGGTCCCGAAGGGATGCAGCCCTAACCCCTTCACTCAATCCTCCGTCTGTCCGATCCCGCCTGAACTTGGGAAAAGGAAACCGTAAAGCAAAATACCGTCAAATATGACAAACGATATCGCGAGCGTCTTTAACAACTTCGGATCGCCATTGTTGAAATAGACGTTGCCGGCAAGGATCAAGAGAACGATCGCTGTTAACGCTATGAAGCAAATCGCCATTTGCCTGAACGAACTAAGCTCGAAAAATCTTTTCATCATCGTGCATCCTTCCCACGAACGGCACCTGAATTGACGAACTCTGTTGAACCATTATCGTCAAAAACGACTTCAACAGTTTCCGGGAGAATAAGTCTTGCCGGGCGTCCATCAATCAAAACCGCGATACCCGCCTTGTCCGCGATCGGTGCTGCTGCTGGCTTTGTCGGCGCTGCTGGTGCTGCTGCTGCTGGCTTTGCCGCTGCTGTTGGCGCTGGCGCTGTTGCTGGCGCTGTTTGTGCCGGTGCTGGTGCCGGTGCTGGTGCCGGTGCTGGTGCCGCTGCCTGTGCTGCCGGTCCTGCCGGATTTTCCGCGTCTTTCCCGGTTTCAGCCGGTGCGCCAGGTGCAGCCTCCGAACCTTCAAAAGTTCGTCCGGACGAACTTTTCTCGTCGCCACCTAGCGGCAAAGGCGGTTCGTTTGGATCGGTTGCCGGCGCTGCCGGGGCGGTCCGAACCGGAGCTGCATCGGCACCCCTGACAAGCTCGCGTGCTGCGGCTCGCCGGATACCTGTTCCGTCACTCTCCGAAACGAACGTCTCGACCTTGGCAGGGTCGGCCTTCCACCCCTGATAAAGCTCGTAGATCGTTCGGATTGCCGTTGTCCCTCCCAAGGCGCGAAGGAACGGCGGCATTTCCTGTAGCGCCGCATATTCGGCGATTACCGATTTTGGCCGTCCGAGTTTCCTCGCGATGTCCGCTGCCTTTTGACCCTCGGCTAGCGCGTTAGCGATAGCCTCGCCCATTTCGGCCGTCGTGAGATTAGCGCGCTGATCGTTCTCTATAACCTGATCGAGAATGTCGTTCTCGCTGGCTTTGCTCTCGGTGACGATCGCGTCGATTTCAGTCAGCCCGGCAATCCCGGACGCGCGGTAACGGCGCTCGCCGTAGCGAATGACGAACGTCGTCCCGCCGGGTTCGGCGCGGACGGTGATCGGCTGCAACAGGCCACGTTGCTTGATCGACTCCGCCAGCTCGTCGAGCTGGGCTTGATCGAACGTCTTACGGGGGTTTTTCGGATCGGGCTTGATCCGCGCCAACGGGATTTTCGTCACCGCAAGGGCGTTAGCCCCTGCATCGAGCGCGAAAGCGGCGTCACCTAGTAGGTTTCCGAACTTGGACATTATACGGCCCCCGCTTCGGCCTGGGGCGTCGTGGGTGGCGTGATCCGCTCGCGCACGGTCGCGAGTACCTTGCGGATTTCAGCCCCCGCCACGGTCGCGCCGGAAGTCTTAATTTTCCAGACCGGCACCGCGTCGGACATTGCCTGTTCGTATCCGTCGCGGGTGGTGATGACGCCGGGAAACATCATCTTCTCGCCGAACTCATTGAGTAGGGTTTGAAGGTTCTCCTTCTCGCGCCGGGAATGGCTGTTGAACCGCGAAGCGAGCAAGCCAAGGAAATTGATCGCTCGACCGCCTCGGCCCATCTGCTGAACTTGCTTCATCGACTGTATGAGCTGCCCCACGCCGCTGATTGCAAAATCCTTCAACTCGACCGGGGCTAGAAGATGGTCGCAAACGGCCATCGCCGCGAAGTTACGCCAGCCCCAAGCGGGCGGGGTATCAACCACGCAATAGTCGAACCCTTCTGCGATCTTGGCGAACTGCGGGATCATGATTTCCGCGCCCGGCCGCTCGACGGCATCAAGCCGCCCGTCGCTGGCAAGGATCGTGATTCCCGGTTCCGGGGTGAGAGGATCTAGCTTCCCCGTCTCGAATAGATCGGCGGCGTAACCGCCGCGCCGCTCGTCCTTAAGGACGGTGCTGGAATTGCCCTGTCCGTCCAGATCGATGAACAGGACGCTCGCGCGCAGCTCGGCAAGGAACCACGCAATATGCACGGCTAGAAGCGTCTTCCCGACGCCACCTTTCTGATTGTTGATAACGATCGTCTGCATGGCTCAAGCCTCCACCGGCTATGCCGGTTCAATGGTTGTCCGGACCGCTCCGGAGATTGCGTTCGTAAAGTTCTTGGGATGATCGATCGTCACGGTAGGGGCCGCTCCTGCTGCCTCGCGATCCGTGATTGCGCCCGAAGGGCGTCGATCCGCGAACGAACAGGCCGTAGAGGACCAGCGCGGCAATGAAGGCGTATCCGATCAATTCACCAAAGGCGCGAATGTAGTCGAGAATTACGCTCATGGCCGTCCCTCCGTTGTGCTGCGGGATCGCTTACGTCATCCGATGACGCCACCCTAGCACGATATCGTTAAATAGCCTAAGATAGCCCCTACCAACCGGCACAAGAGGTTTCCGAATATCATGGACGAACAGGGGAAGGGGCGGGGTCGCCCTAGCGATGGACCGAAACAGCCGGTTTACGCCCGCATTGCGTCCGATAAGCACGAACTGCTGCACCGTCTGAAAGACGAAAAGGGATGGTCGCTTGTGACGGCGATGGAGCGCGCCGTTGACGCGCTGGCGAAGCAAGAGGGTTTCTCCGAACATTCGAGCTAGTGCGCTGTCGGGTTGACGGGCGGTTGTCCCGTCAACGTGTTCAAAAGGCGCTCCAGCGTCGTAGCTCCAGCCGCAAGCGGCCGGGCAGGGGCCTTCAACTGATCGACCATCAAGGTTTGCGCCAGGTCGGCCGGGATCGTCGGGACGTGACGGCGCGCGATCGTGACAAGCGCGCTCGGGTGTGTGACCTCGGCATAGGACGCGCCTAGCCAAAGCTGGGGCGGGTCTTCGTCCGAACCGTCCTGCAAGGCATCTATCCAGACGGTGAGATAGAACGTCGCAAGCGGTGCATCCCAACCGATCGCGAGGCGTGCGCCGTTCCCGTCATACTCATAGCGGCTCATTGCTCGGTTTCCGTCCTGCCCGCGAGAAGCCTCGATATCGTGGCTTGGCTCACGTTGTAGGTTCGCGCGACGGCCCGCTGCGTCTCGCCGTTGGCGACGCGTAGCGTCGCCTCGCGCATTTGATGGGGGGTTAAGGTCGGCTTGCGGCCGAACTTCACGCCATCGGCCTTCGCCTGAACCCTGCCGGCGGTCGTCCGCGCGATGATCCGGCCGCGCTCCCATTTGGCCGCGATTCCTAGAACGGCAATCACAACCTCCGCCAGCTCGGTTGACGTATCCACCAACGGCTCCGCGATCGATCGGAAGGCGGCTTCCGATAGTTTGACCTCGTGAAGGATATTCAACAGGTCGCGCGTGTCGCGTGCCAGCCGGTCGATCGCCGTCACCACCAGCACGTCGCCGGGATCGAGCGACTTCAACGCCTGACGTAGCCTCGGCCGCGGTGCGTTGGCACCCGCGCTGCCCGTCTCGCGAATGATCTTCTGACACCCGGCGGCGCGAAGCGCCTCCGTTTGCTGGGTCAAATCCTGTCCGCCTGTCGAGACGCGCGCATAGCCCAAAATCATGCTCTCTTTCTGCATCAGAATTGTGCATCACGGAAGGGCGCGGAAAAGTGCCATTCTCGAATTGATGCGAAATTGTTGATTTCTGCATCGGCTGGGGCTGGGGCCGGCCGGTCATCGGATCATGCGTCATCTATCGTCCGTTCGATGATCGGAAGAGGCCAAAGCCACGCGAAAAAGGTCATCGCGATAGTGGTCGCTAGAATTATCAATCCCGACTTAATCAGCTCTGGATCGCGGGTGAATACAAAGGCGTTGCCCGCTGCGATCAGGATTCCGATCGTCTCGAATATTGCTAACCCGATCCCCACTTGGATCATCGAGCTAAGCTGCGAAAACCTCTTCATCGTGCGAACCTCCGGTTACGGATGCCGGCGGCGCGGCGCAGCTCGTGCGCCATGCAAACGCGGCACGGGGGATAGGTGTCGGCGTCCAGCCAGTTGACGAAAGAGACAACGGCGCGGGCTGTAGCCAGGTGACGCCAACGGGTGCGGGGTGCGGTCGTCATGGGTCTGTCTCCGTGACGGCTCGGCGCGGCCCTGCTAGAGGGCGCGCGTCGGCTGTGGGGTCTGTCTCCGTGTGTCGGCAAAACCGGGGGGGCGGCGCTGCAATGCCGTCCCCCCACCTTGGCTTAGGCTGCGGCCTTTAGGCGCTGCATCCCCTCCGCCAGTGTCCACATCGCCCGGTTAAGGCTGACGTTCTGGTCGATGCCGTTGATCGGCCGCGTCGTGCTGCGACGGATGCGGCCTTCCTCGTTCCGCTTCGACCCGTGCAAGCCGCCCCGGATGACGTTTTCCTGAATGACGTTGAACGTGTTCCAGACGCTGCCGCCAACATCGGCCGAACGGCGCGGGGCGATGACCTGATCCGGGCGGAGCGGGCTTTCGTCGTCGCCATAGCGCGCGATCAACGCGGCCTCTCCGAATAGGCGCTGCTCGGCACCGGTGAGGGTGGTTCCCTTCATCGCCTCGGTCTGGTCGATGATGCGCGGGAAGTCCTTCGCGATCGTGTACGCGCCTTCGATGATTTCGTCCTGAATGTTGCCCTTGTGCTGAACGCGGACCTCTTGGAACTGATCGCCGCAAATCATGCCGTTGGTGCAAACGAAACGGAGCATCCCGGCGAACATCTGATAGGCGCTCGTGCCGTCGTGGCTGTTCACGATGATGACCTCTGCGGCCTCGGCCTTGCGGATATCATCGGTGCGACGAAGGCGAAGCATGTGCTTCGTGTGTGCCATGCGGCTGATATCGCGCGGCTTGGACTGTGCCGCGAAAAACGGTGCCCAACCTTCCTTGCGAAGGCCGTCGACCAGCTCGATCGTCGGGACATACACATAACGCTGCGAACGGCTGTCGTGCGCTTCTTCTGCGAAGATCGACGGGACGAGGGCGCGAAGCGTGTCGTTGTCGAGTGCTTCGGTGCCGCTGATCTGGCGGGCGTTGCGAGCGAAGCGGGTGGCGAGCTTGGCGTTCATGGGTCTGTCTCCGGTTGGTGATCGCCGCTGCAAATCGGCGGGAAGGCCGTCCTTCCACTCACGATATTAAACGATATCATCCGATATGCAATAAGATATTTGCATATTGTGCGATATTTTTTGATATCGTATGATCCGAGGCGGAAAAAGTTCGTCCGGACGAACTTTCCAGCCGGTAGGAGACTGATCGATGTTGATACCCCCGGAGATTGCCGCGCTGTTCCCGTCGCCAGTGGAGCGGCACAAAACCTTTAGCTGGTCCTTATTCGAGGTAGGAACGCAGCCCTTCGGCTGCATGATCGCGATCGGCACGCGGGAGGTTGTGGAAGATGGGAAACGCCGTCTCGACGTGCTGGCGCTCGATCTGACGGAACGCGATCCCTATCCGCGCCAGGTGATGATCGGTGAAGCTAAAGCCAATGCTTCCGGGGTCACGATTACGCCGGGGCTGGTCGAGGTCATTCACGCTCGATTGCGGGGGCTGGGGATTGGAACGCTGGTGTTCAACGTTGTTACCGCATGGGCGCAACGCACCTTCCCCGGTGCCGATCTGGCCCCGATTACCATCGTGCGTCCGGCCGGTGCTGCGGAGTTCGATCGCCTCGCGCGGTTCTATGGTCGGTTCGGTTTGAGCTGGGATCGCCCGGCGAATGGCTGGTGCGATCAATTCCCGTCCAAGCCGATGACGGTCGATGCGCTCAAACAGTATCCGGAAGAGCTGTTGCCGGACGTGCGCCGGGTCGATCTGACGAAGGGCCTAACCGCGATGTTCGATCGCATGTTGGAAGCTGACGACGATCGCCGGATGGTCGTTGCTCTGCGCGATCAGCTCGCCGATCGCCGCGACCGCTGGCGGACGATCGGCTATCGCCTGAATACGTTCGGGCTGGGGTTGGCCGCGCTGGCTGGGTTCGGTGCAGCTCGGGCGCTCGCGCTGCTGTAGCGCGGTTGTCCGGCGTAGCCTCCGCGTGCGAGCGCGACGCCTAGCCCCTGATAGCTCGCCGGGTGCAAGTGATCGCGCGTCGGAAGCTCGGCCAGGTCGATGACGTTATCCCCATATCGCGCGGCTGTAGCGCGGACGATCTGCGCGGCCCGTCGATGATAGGGCATAATCCATAGGACATAGCGGGCGCTCACTCCGGCGCGGAGCTGGGCGAGCCGATCGGGAAGGGCTGGGCTGTCGGCGTCGTTCGATCCTGCCGATATCGCGGCGGTGTTGAACGCTTCGGCCGGGATGATCCGCGCCACCCGGCTAGACGATATCCCCTGCTCGGCGACGATCGCGCATCGATCGAACAACGCGGCGCGCAATGCGGCTGCGGCACCTTGCGCGATGCTGTCGCCGATTATCAGACATTCAAGCATAGCGGCCCGTTCTCGTCGCCTTCGCGACCGATTGAATCGTTTCCACATGACGAAGGCAAGCAAATAGGAGCTGCCAAAGCCGCTTGCTCCACTGTGGAGCATCGTGGCGGCGTAGCCGACACTCCCGGTCGTGAAACAAGTCCGCCGGTTCTGGTTGATTGGTGCCTATCAACATGCCGCGCCGTCAGGCGTTAGCGCGTTGGCCGACTAGGCCAACTCCATTTGCACTTAGAGAATCAGAATGTGAGAGCGGTTGCGTCTGGTCGTGAGACTCGCTGTCGGTCTTATCGATCGACGCGCCCCATTTCTCGAAAGCCTTACCCATTTCCCCGCTCATCGTGGCCTTGGCGAAGTCAGCGCGGGAAAGGGTTTTGAGCATCGCTTGCGTCTCCGCTGCGTCCCTCGCTTGGTGCCGTTCCTGATCGACGGGGACGGGAGCCGGCCGCAACCAGCGCGGCAGATAGGCTATCACGCGCGCCGGCAGCATCGTCCGGTAAGCGTTCGACGTTTGCTTGTACCTTGGCCCTACGCCTTCGACCTCAACGCGCTTAAATCGGCGCTTACGGGCAAGGAAACCTATCGCCTCCAGAATGTCCAAGCACCGCGCGACGGTCGCCCGGCTAAGGCTCGTCTTGTTCATCATCCATTCGTAGGTCGGGAAAACGCGCCCGGCCTGTAGCCGCGCCAGCTCTAGGAGCTTTTCAAATAGCAGGATGGTGTTTGCGTTCAGCTTGAGGATTGCCCGCTCGATCCGGGAGGGTTCGCGCGCCTCGCGCGCGATCGTCGCCCGGATAGCTGCTCGATGCGTCCATAGCGCCTTCGCCGCCTTCATGGTCGCGTCGGTTTCGCCCTTAGCCGGGGCCGCGAAAAACGAGTCCTCAAAGGTGCCTTCCTCAACGCTACCGCGTCTGACTGGCGCGCCCGTGCGATGCGGTGCGCCTGATCGCTTAGGCTTGCGCGCCGACCGCCAGCTACCGATCGCGGCAATCGCGGCTGTGCCAAATGACAATGCTTCCATCTTCCGTCCCCTGTTGGGGCTGGGACCGGGGCAAAGAGGGGGCGTGGCGCAAAGCGCGCATCCTTGAACCGAAGTTCATTCCGGGCTATATGAAGGGAGAGTAGTTCGACCCCCCGGATCGACGTTTGGCGACGCCGCTCCATAAAACCTTGGGATGCCCGGCCTTGTGCCGGGCTTCTCTTTATGTGGTCACAGCCCAAGCTCCTGTTTGAAACTCGGATTGCCGAGCGCGGTGCGTAGCACCAGCTCGATCGCATCGGCGCGCTTGGTCAAGTTGTTGGCCTCGCGCACCTTGTCGATTGCTGAAAGTGTCTCGTCCGTCACGAGCAGCCGCGTAAGGTCGCGGCGGGGGTCAACAAGGCCGGTGATCGCGATCTGCAAGGCTTCGGCCCTACTCCGCACGCCTTCTTGATGCCGTACCTGATCAAGGCATTTAACGAGGGCTTTCGGCACAAAGACATTCAGGCTGACTAACCCCTGCTTCTTTGCTTCCTCACGGTGCTTGGCGACGTGTTCCCTTTGAATCTTGCGCTTTTCCTGCGCCCGTTCCTCACGTAGCGAGGGCGGGATAGGGTCCAGCGCAAAGGGTTCAGACGACTCCATGAATCCAGTCGCTATGCCATCCCCAAATATTAAGCAACTTTGTTGTAAGAGCGTCCAAACGATACCCGTCGTCAACCTCTCGCGCGTGCCGGGTGTGGCTCGTATCCCAAGCTATGGTTTGGGAGAAGAAAACAGAGCAAGTGCGGGTGCATATGACGCCATCTGACATGAAGCTCCTGGATGCGTGGAAGCAACGCACCCGCGCCGGTTCGCGAGCTGAAGCCGCACGCCTCCTGATCTTCAAAGCGTTGCGTGCTGAAGGCGCTATGCCGGACGACGACGAATGATCGCGTCCCTTCGGCTATGTCAGTGACTACGCAGCACCCGTCGATACGGGAGCGCCAGCTTACATCGATGCGGCCTTGCGACGGGATCGTGAAGGGCGTTCGTCTGCTGGAGGATTTGGACGGCACTTGGACGACGTTCGTCTGCGTCTCTTGGCGCGAAGACGAATGGCTAATTGTATTCGATTACCTCGGGAAGGGTCCGCGCCTCTATAAATCGGTTGCGCTGGCCGTCGAGCATGTGCGCTCGGCCTATAGATATTTCGGCCGCGTAATGGTTGAAACGGAACGTCGTTCAGACTCCGCCCCTCGCGTCAAGCGTAGATCAGACGCCTTTTGATCCGCTTCGGATGTTTTCTTAACCATAGTGCCCCGCCAACTTGCGCTATGTGACTCCCAAATGTCGCGACCCTGACTCAATATTTCGTTTTGTGACGCGGAATTAGGTCGAACCCCTCGCCTTGCGAATCACTTTCAGCTATTCAGGTCTGAGTAAGCCGAAGGGAGAACGACCAATGAACCGGTTCGATCAAATCCGTGCTAGCGCAAAGCGACTGTCGTATCTATGTAACTCTACGACAGTAGCGGTTGCTGCCGTCGCTGGAATGGGGATGGTCCCCGCTCCAGCCTACGCAAGCGACGATTGGGGCTGCGAAGTGCTTCTCTGCCTGTCCAATCCCGGCGGTGCCACGCAGTACGCGCAATGCGTGCCGCCGATCACCAAGCTCTGGAAGACGCTGGCGGGTGGCGGGAGCTTCCCGACCTGCACAGGTGGCGGCGTCGCAAAAACCAAAGTCGACAACCTGAAAGACCCGCAACGCCGGTCGGTGACGATGACCTATTCCGATGGTCGCCGGCAGACGTATTCGCTGGTCGGGATAGAAGGGACGGGCGCTCCGTGATTTTGACTATCGCCGCTGCTGCCGATCTGGCGCGCCAATGCGCGCCAGGTGTGGCAGTCGAAACGATGTTATCGGTTGTCCACACGGAAAGCCGGTTCAACACTCTGGCGATCGGCGTCAATCGCGGGGGGCGTGCTGCTCCGAAAGCCCGCACCCAAGCGGAAGCTATCGCGACTGCCTATTCCCTGATCCGGGCCGGTTACAATATCGACCTCGGGTTAGGTCAGATTAACAGTAGCAACCTTCGTCGGTTGAACCTGTCAGTCGAGGACGCTTTTGATCCCTGCCGTAGTCTGGCCGCATCTGCGACCGTCCTCACGGCAAACTATCTCCGCGCATTACCACGGGCGCAATCGACCCAACATGCGCTCGCGACCGCCTTGTCTGTCTATAACACCGGCAAGGAATGGCGCGGCTTCTCTAACGGCTATGTCGGCCGTGTGTACGGTTCGGCCGGGGCGATCGTTCCGGGCCTTGCTGTGCTTCCCAAGCTCCGCGTTGATCCGGCGATTTACGCCGCGACCGCGCCAACAGATTTCAGCGCGGACGCCCGCCGCGCTGGACCGCAACCCGCTCCGCCTACTCGCGAACCGGAAGTCGTTCCCCCTCGGGATGACGCTCCGGTTCGCGCGCAAAGCGTGATGGTGTTCCGATAAAGGGCAACCCCTACCGAAAGGACGGACAAGTGCTGAAACGACACCATGAACACCTGAACGGGCACCACTCCGCCCGTCGTACCAACAATGTGACCCGGTTCGTAATCGCTGCGGCTGCGTGCTGCCTGATTGCTCATCCGGCGTTCGCGCAAGGCACCGGCAATATTCAGAGCTTTGCGGACTCCATTAAGGAGTTCGTTACCGGCACCTTCGCAAAGAGTGTGGCGATCATCGCGATTGCTGTCACCGGCTATCGCTTCTTCACGGGGCGCGCCAGTGCCGGCCCGCTGATCGCCGTCGTCGGCGGTTGCTTCCTGATCTTCGGCGCGTCGTGGTTCCTCGATCAAATCGTGGGCGGCTGATCGCCAACAACTGACGATGCCTGATCTTCTGGAGAATGACCTTGGGTGACGACGAACCACTAATCAGCGAACCGCTTTTCCTAGCTGTCACGCGCCCGGCTATGTGGTTCGGCGTCCCCATTGAAGCCGGTATCCCGATGGCGATCGCGGGCGTCCTCGTCCTGATCGTCACCGACAATCCGATTTATGGGCTGGTCCTGGCGGCGGTTGGGTTCGGGATCGCACGTCTCATCGTGCGTCACGATCCCAACGCCTTCCGGCTGCTCAACCTCGGCGTCCAGTCCAAATGGAAGAACCGGGACCGCGCATGGTGGGGCGGTAGCTCCTACTCGCCGCTTCCCGTGAAACCGCTCAAGCGCAAGGGATTTGCGGGTGAATAAGCCGATCGTAGCTGAACGCCTCACGACGCCTTGGAATATCGCCAAGCGCGAACAGGAACCGACGCGGTTCCTGCCATACTCCCGGCATATCGACGATCATGTGATCGCGCTCGATGACGGGTCGCTGCTGACGATGTTCCGCCTCGATGGCATGGCGTTTGAGACGGCCGATGGTTCGGACCTCAACGCATGGCACGAAAACCTGAATAGCATCCTCCGCAACAGTGCGGACGAACGGGTAGCATGGTGGACGCATACGATCCGCCGTCGCACCGACACATATCCCACGGGGACATTTGCCTCCAATTTCGCGCGCGATCTGAACGCGACCTATGCGAAGCGCGTCACGTCCGAGCTGATGTTCGTGAACGAACTCTATCTCTCGATCGTCATGCGCCCCGCTGTCGGCACCGCCGACAAGCTCGCCGTCGCCTTCAAAAACCTTGTGTCGAAAAAGGAGCGCGTGGACGCGCTCGCCAAGGTCGACGAGGAAGATCTACTCCGGTTCAATGAACGGGCGAACGAGACGGGAAAGCTGCTCGGCCGGCTCTCGCCGCATCGTCTCGGCCTCTACGAGTTTGACGATCTGCTGTTCTCTGAACCGCTGGAAGTGCTGGAGCTGATTATGATGGGCGAGCATCGGCGGGTTCCGCTGGTGCGTGGTCATCTAGGATCGGCGCTATACGGTGAACGCCTGATCTTCGGCCGTGAAGCCGTGGAAATCCGCGCCCACGATCGGAGCCGGTTCCTCGGCCTGTTCGGCATCCGCGAATATCCATCGCGCACGAAACCGGGGATGCTGGATACCCTGCTCAATGCGGATTTCGAGTTCGTCATGACGCACTCGTTCGCGTTCATCGGGAAGAACGACGGGATGACCCGGCTCATCCGGAAGCGCCGCCAGTTGGGTAGCACGGATGACGAAGCGGTCAGCCAGGCGGAAGCCCTGCACGACGCGGCCGATGATCTGGCCGACAACCATTTCGTGATGGGCGAGCATCATTTCTCGATCGCCGTTTTCGGCGATACCGTGCGCCAGCTCAACGACAACCTGTCGTCGGCGCGTGCCTCGCTTTCGGATGCCGCGATGGTATCGGCACGCGAGACAAGCGCCAATGAAGCCGCGTTCTGGAGCCAGCTCCCCGGCAATTTCAAATGGCGTGCGCGTCCCTCGGTCATCACGTCGCGCAATTTTGCGGCTATGTCGCCGTTCCACACTTTCCCTTCGGGACAGGCGGAAGGCAACTTTTGGGGATCGGCCGTCGCGCTGCTCCAGACCACGGCGCTGTCGCCCTACTATTTCAACTTTCACGTCGCCGATATTGGTCACACGGCCATCTTTGGCCCGACCGGTAGCGGTAAGACAGTCGTTCAAAACTTCTTCATGGCGATGCTGGAGAAGAGCGGCGCGCGGCAAGTCTTCATCGACAAGGATCGCGGCGCGGAAATCTACGTCCGCGCCTCGGGCGGAACCTATCTGTCTTTGAAGAACGGCCTTCCGACCGGCTTCGCGCCGCTCAAGGCGTTCGATTATACCCCGGAAAACATATCATTCCTTAGCGGGCTGATCCGCCAGCTCGTGAAGCGCGACGATATGCTGCTGACTGTCGCGGAAGAGCGGCTAATTCATGAAGGCTTGGTGGCGCTGGGCCGGCTCCCTGCTCATCAACGCTCGATCCGCGCTCTCCGCGAAGTGCTTGGCTACAAGGATGCGGAAGGCATCGGCGCGCGTTTGGAACGCTGGATGCTGGGCGGTCCGCTCGGCTGGGTGTTCGATAACGAGGCCGATGCGCTGTCGCTGGAAGCCCGGTTCCTCGGGTTCGATATGACGGATTTCCTCGATAACGAGGAAGTTCGCACGCCGGTCATGATGTATATGTTCCAGCGGTTTGAAGAGCTGCTAGACCGCAAGGAACGGCTGGTCATCGATATCGACGAGTTCTGGAAGGCGCTCGGGGACGAACAGTTCACCAAGTATATTGAAGATGCGTTGCTCACTTATCGTAAGCGCAACGCCTTCCTGATCTTCGGAACGCAGAACCCCGACCATGCGCTGCGCTCGCCGATCGCGAGTAGCATCGTGGGCCAGGTCTCGACGCTCATCCTCATGCCGAACCCGAAAGCGAGCGAGGATAGCTATCGCGGGGGCCTCGGTCTGACGGCCAAAGAGTTCCGGCTGATCCGCCGCGAGCTGGTGCCGGAATCGCGTCAATTCCTCATCAAGCAAGGTCACGATTCCATTGTGGTCAAACTCGACCTCGACGGTTTTGACGACGCTCTAGCTGTCCTGTCCGGCCGTAGCTCTACGGTTGGTTTGCTGGACGAGCTGCGCGCCGAGCTGGGCGACGATCCGGCTGTTTGGCTCCCCGAGTTTCACCGCCGCCGTAAGTGGCTCAAGTAAGGAGAAGAGACGATGACACGTTACGCACTACCGCTCGCCGCATTGATGCTCTGCACGACGGCCCCTGCGGCTGCACAGGGCATCCCGGTCTATGACTCCACGTCATTCCTGAAACTGGTCGAACAGGCCAAGACAGCGGCGTCGCAGCTCTCAAAGCTGCAAGAGACGTACAATCAGGCGGTAAAGGCATATGATGCCGCCAACGGTATCACCAACGTCAACGATATCGGCTCGATCCTGAACAGCCCGCAATCGCGGAATTGGATCCCTTCGGAAGCGAAGGATATCCAAAAGATGATGAGCGGCGCCAACGATCAGCTCGGATCGCTCGGCTCTGCTGCCACCAACATTCGCAACGGGCGTCGGGTCGATATTCCGGCCCTCCGCGCGAACGCGAGCGAAAGCGAAAAGGCGTCGCGCACAGGGCTGGATAGCCGGGGCAATGCCTACGCCACAGACGCAGCGGTTGCGGAAGCGGCCTATGGTGCGACCGGGACGCGGACGCTGGGCCTAGAAGAGCTTCGTAAGTCGCTCGATACCGCGACGACGCAAAAGCAGGTTCAGGATATCCAAGCGCGGATCGCGATCGAACAGGCGCATATCCAGAACGATCTTATGCAGTTCCAAGCCGTACAGGCTCGGCGGACTGCGGAGAATGAGTTGCGCGGGCAACAGATGGTGGAACAGCAAGCCGCCGCTCGCGCCGCCTATGCCAATAGCCGCCGCAAATGAGAATGTGGCTCTCCCTGACGGTCGCTGCCTTAACGGTAGCGGCCTGTTCGGAAACCCCGGCGGTCGTGGCACAGCCTCGATCGCTGGACTTCTTCAAGGCGAATACTGCCATCCGTAAAAAGGTCATGGCGGAATGTAAGGCGGCGGTTGGAACGCACGCTTATCAGCCGGAAGAAGAGTGCGGCACGGCTAGCATTGCCGATCAACAGGTAGCTCGCGAGAATTACGCCCGCGAACGCCTCGGGGGAAAATAAAATGAATCCGGCAAGCCCGACGCTTTTCACTGAGGCATATACTTATTTCAACAGTCAGTTGAACATGTTCCTAACCCAGCGATACGGCGATGTAGTCGATGCCGTTCGCGGGCCTCTGTTAGCCGGGCTTGTCATCTATCTTGCGCTCTATGGCTACGCGATCATGCGTGGCGCGGTTCAGGAGCCAATTACGGATTTCGTTTATCGGGGCGTCAAGCTCGCGATCATCTTCACCGCTGCGACCACCGTTGCCTATCAAGAGTGGATCACGGGACCGCTGTTCAACGATGCGCCAAGCGCCGTGACGGAAGCGATCTCCGGGAAAGAATACGGGCAAATGGGCATGGTGTTTGATGCGCTAGAAGCTCAATCAATCGACGTGTCGAATAGACTGCAAGCCGCCGCCGACATTATGGGTATCACCCAAGCGCCGCGCGCGATCATGTATTATATTCTTTCGTTCATTGTCCGCCTGTTCGCTGAAATTGCGGCGTGTGTTGGCTTTGGCGTTAGTATGCTGGCGCTGATATCGCTCGCCATTATCATAGCTATGGGGCCGATCTTTATCGCTCTTGCGCTGTTCGATTGGGGCAAACGCTATTTCAACGGATGGCTAAATCAAGCGTTCAACTACATCGTTCTTCTCGCGATCATAACCACGATGGCAAGCCTCATCACTGACTTGGGCGAGAAGGTTCTAGGTCAGATGAACCTAGAAGACGATATTTCGGCCGCTCTTCTTTACATCGGTTTCTACGGCCTCGGCACCTTCTTCTTCTTTCAAGCCCCGTCCATTGCATCGGGCATAACCGGTGGCGCTGCCGCCGGCGCAAGCGATCTGGTCGGCAACGTCGCCCGCGCTGCTAGCAAACCGTGGTTGCCATCGCGCGGCGGTGGCGGCGGCGGTGGCCGTGGTGGCGGGGGTCGTGGTGCCGGGGGCGGGACGATCACAAAACGATAACTTAGCTCGGGGAACGTCATGATCTGCAATTTGAATAACCGACGCTCGCGCGGGTTTGGACTCGCGGCAATCGTCGTCGCTCTGGTGGGTCCGCTTGCCGGGTGCGCCACCACCAAAACGCCTAAGCTGGCCGTCTGTGACGGTCGGCATAAGCGGCCCGCCAATCCGTTCGGTAGCATCCTGCCGGGCGCTCCGGCGGTCGTGTACGTCCCCGGCAAAAAGGGGGTGCCTGTCGCTGTCCCTGCTCCGCCGCGTGTGTCCGGTGCGCCCGCCGAAGTGTTCGCGCCGCCTCCCGCGCCAGGTGCGCCGGATATGGCTCCGGTGCCCGTGCCAAGCGGGCCGGATGGGGCCTCGCCGATCAATCCTGCGGCAACGTCCGCACTCACGCCCGGCGCGTCGCGTCGGGTCTTCGCTAGCTGCTGATAGGGAGCCGGAAATTGGCCGAAGGTGTTTCACGATCCGACCTCAAGCAGTATTTCGCCGATGCGCGAAGCTGGGACGAGGACCGCGCGCGGGCTGCAATCAAATCGAAGCGGTTCGCCTACATCATTGCATCCGTGGGTGCTGCGACCGGTATCGCCGGCCTCGGCACTGTCGCCATGCTTGTGCCGCTCAAGCGGGTCGAGCTGGTCACGGTGCGCGTCAATCAAACTACGGGTGCGGTCGATGTCGAAACGGAGCTGACGGGCAAAAAGCCTATCGCTTACGATGAAGCTGTGACCAAGTATTTCCTCGCGAACTATGTTCGTATCCGGGAAAGCTGGAACCCGGCCTCTGCTCAAGAGGATTTCAACGCTGTTGCGATCCTTTCAACAACTCCAGAACAACAACGCTATAACGATCTATCCATCGCATCTAACCCGCGAAGTCCTCGGGCGCTGCTTGGCGAAAATGGTTACGCCAATGCTCGGGTGACGAACATTTCGTTTATCAACAACCGTGTCGCTACGGTGCGTTTCACGCGCACAATCCAGACCCAAACGGAAGCGACCTCAACCGATTGGATCGCGACTGTGACGTTCAGTTACACCAATGCGCCAATGTCGGAGGGCGATCGGTATCGGAACCCGCTCGGCTTCCAAGTCGAGAACTTCCGTGCTGACCCCGTGGTGGCCGGACAATGAGGGGCGTAGCTCTCGCCGCTCTGGCCCTGGGAATGATCGCATCCCCGGTGCTGGCCTCCGAAACCCCTCGCTCGGGCTACGCGGACTCCCGCGTTCGCTCCGTCGATTATGATCCGCAGCAAGTTTATCGGATCGTCGGCGTGTTCCGGACGGCAACGCAAGTGCTGTTCGGAAGCGATGAAACGATCATCAATGTGGCGGTCGGCGATAGCATCGCTTGGGAAGTCGTACCGCGCGACAACCTGATTTTCATCAAGCCTCGCGAGCGTGCCGGCCCGACGAACCTGATTGTCTCGACGATGCACAACGGGGAACTCCGAAACTATACGTTCGAGCTGACGGCGCGCACCGGCTCGATCAAGGCCGGTGCCCGCGATACGTTCTTTCAAGTCCGCTTCCGGTATCCGGAAGATGAACGGTTGAAACAACAGCGGATGGAGGCGCTGCAAGCCGCGCTCCAGCTCGCCAAGATTCAGCAAACCGCCGTGAAAAGCGCGCTCGATCATGGCGTTCTGTCGGGGACGCGGAACCTCGCCTATTCGATTCAGGGGTCGTCCGACATTGCTCCCTCGGAAGTCTCCGACAACGGGCAATTCACGGTCCTGCGCTTCCCGGCAAATCGGGAAGTGCCGGCGATCTACCTCGTGCGGCCGAATGGCGAAGAAACCCTCGTGCCGTTCGACGTGCGCGACGAGTTCGTGGTCGTCCACGCGGTAACGAGACAGCTCCGGCTCCGTCGCGGGCCGGAAGTCCTCTGCATCTACAACGAGGCTCCGCAAACCTACGGCCTCGATCACGGCACCGATACAGCGTCCCCCGTCGTGGAGCGGACCATGAAGGAGGAAGAACGGTGAGCACCATTCCGCCCGTCACCGATAGCGCCCCGATGGACTCGACGCCGCCGATCCGCGATCGGACGCCCGAAGCGTCGGAAGTCCAACGCGGCATCACGCCAGTTAGCCGGGTCCAAGCCAAGGGTAAGTTCGCGCCGCTTGCGGGCGGCGCTCTGGTCGTCGCTGCGCTTCTGTGGGTGAACCTCGGGGGCCGCGACGACACCGACAGCGGCAACACAATGGCGATGGCAGAAACCGCCCGGAACCGGCCGAACGAAACCGCGCGCCAGGTGGCCGAGTATCAGCCCGGCCGCGTCCCGACGATCGCGACTGCTGCGCTCGATCCGAACGCGCCGTCCTTGGGCGCGACCAACCTCGCGCCCGGTACGCCGGGAACAACGACGCTTCCGAACGGACAGGTCGTTCCAGCCATCCAGCCCGGCGCGTATCCGGCAAACGGTCAATCGGGCGGTGCGCGGCAAATGTCGCCAGCGCAAACCCTCGCGCAAGCCAGCCGCCGATCGCCGCTGCTGGTCTTCGGCGCTGGGGAAGATTCCGGGGCCGGACAGCAAGGCGCGGCACCGGGGGGCAATGGTGCTGGCGGACAGCTCGGGGGCGTTCAGAACGTGTCGGCCGAACAGGAAGGGCCGGGCGAGCTGGACCGGCTGCGCCGTGCCTCTGCCATCGGTGAATCCCGTGCCACGATGATGCCAAGCCGCAATTACCTCATCACGGCCGGGACGCTGATCCCCTGCATCCTGCAAACCGCGATGAACTCGACGCAGCCGGGCTATACCTCGTGCATCGTCCCGCGCGACGTGTTCAGCGAGAACGGCCGGGTCGTGCTGCTGGAAAAGGGAACGAAGGTTCTCGGGCAGTATCAGGGCGGACTCCAGCAAGGGCAAAACCGCCTTTTCGTGGTCTGGACCCGTGCGACGACGCCTCGCGGCGTGGCGATCGAACTCGGCTCGCCCGCGTCTGACGCTCTCGGCCGTGCCGGCATGGCTGGCGGGGTCGATACGTTCTTTTGGGCGCGGTTCGGCGGGGCGCTCATGCTCTCGCTGATCGATGCGGGCGGACAGGCCGCGTCGAACGCGGTGGCGAGCAGCGGTAGCTACAATGTCTCCCAACCGTCGAACGCGGCCGGGCAATCGCTCCAGCAATCGCAGAATATCCGGCCGGTGCTGACCAAAAATCAGGGCGAGGAAGTCGGCATTTTCGTCGCGAAGGATTTCAATTTCTCCGACGTGTACGGGCTTGCCATCAAGTGACGACATTCAACGGCATCCTCGATCATCACATGGAACCGCTCCGCGCTCTTCTGGAGCCGGCCGATGTGACCGAGCTTGTCATCAACCGCCCGTTTGAAGTGGGCATAGAACGGCGCGGCGGGTGGGTGTGGCATGATGTTCCGGAGCTTAGTTTCGACTGGCTCATGACGCTTGCTAGGTCCGCCGCCGCCGTCACCAAACAGGATATCTCTCCCTCGTCGCCGATCTGCTCCACCGTTCTCCCAACCGGGGAACGGTGCCAATTCCTGATCCCGCCGGCAACGCTCGACGGGATCGTTTCTGCGACGCTCCGGAAGCCTTCGACGGTTTCGATGGACGTTGACGCGCTGATAGAGGGCGGAGTGTTTGACGACACGGAAGCCGCCTCGCGCGCCATTTCCCCAACCGATTTGGAGCTGAAAGGCTTGCTCGATGCAAGGGACTGGCGGGGCTTCCTCAAGCTCGCCGTCGTAAGCCGCAAAAACATCCTGATTAGCGGCGCAACCGCCTCCGGTAAGACCACGATATCAAAGGCGCTGATCCGGATGATACCGGAACACGAACGGCTGCTGACGATCGAAGATGCGCGCGAATTGACCATGCCGCATAAGAACGTCGTGCATATGATGTACGCGAAGGACGGGCAAAGCCTCGCCAAGATCGGGCCGAAAGACTTGCTCGAAAGCGCGCTCCGTATGCGGCCCGATCGCATCCTGCTCCAAGAGCTGCGCGACGGCACCGCCTTTTTCTATCTACGCAACGTGAACTCGGGTCATCCCGGCTCGATCACAACCGTCCATGCCAGCTCGGCCGAAGGCGCGTTTGAACAGCTAACCTTGCTCGTGAAGGAATCGGAAGGCGGGCGCGATCTTGCCCGCGACGATATCCGGGGATTGCTCCGCAGTCTGATCGATGTGGTTATTCAGGCGCAAAAGGTCGCCGGCCGGTGGAAAGTGAAGGAGATATTCTTTGATCCGTATATGGGGGAAAAGTCCGGCGACTAAGACGGCTGTTGTCGTCTGCGCCGTGATCGTCTTCGTCGCACTGGCTTCTGTCATTGCGGTATTCATTGCGCTGGCCGCATTGAAGCAACTCAATTCGCATATCAGCATTACCGCGATACCTAGCTTCGTCTGGTACTACCGATATGATCCCATGCTGCAAATGTGGTTCGGGCGGGGCTTCTTCCTTGCCTCGCTGCTGCTCGGCCTCGCCGCGCTGGTCATGTTCAAAAACTCCAAGTCGCTGCATGGCGAAGCACGCTTTGCCAATGCCAAGGAGATTGAGGCGGCCGGGCTGCGATCGGATAACGGCATCCTGCTCGGCAAGTTCGCCGGCCGCTGGTTGACTACCAATGCGGAAGCGCACGTCCTGCTAGAGGCTCCCACGGGCGCGGGTAAGGGCGTCGGTATCGTAATCCCCAACCTTCTGAATTGGGCCGGGTCGGTGGTCTGCCTCGACATGAAGCAAGAGAATTACATCAAGACGGCCGGCTTTCGCGCGAAACATGGTCAGTCGGTATTCCTGTTCGATCCGGTCAACCGGGAAGGTCTGACGGCTTGCTATAATCCGATCGGCTACATCGATCGGAACGATACCGTCCAGGTCGTCGACGAATTGCAGAAAATCGGGGCGATGCTTTTCCCCGCGCCGGAAAAGGGCGATCCTTTTTGGTCGGAAGCCGCACGAACCGCCTTTGTCGGCGTCGGTGCATGGTTGGCCGCGACGCCAACGCTGCCGTTCACGATTGGGGAAATCTATCGCAGCATCAATACCGGCGATCCTAAAACGCGGTTCGCACAAGAGATTGTCGATCGGCAAGAGGCCGGAAAACCTCTCTCGATCGCGTGCGTAACGGCGCTGTCAGACTTTACCTCCGCCTCGGACAATACCTTTGGGGGTATCAAGCAAAGCGTTACGACTAAGCTCGGCCTTTGGCTCAATCCTTATATCGATAAGGCGACCGCCACGAGTGACTTTGATCTGCGCGAGCTGCGCCTAAAGCCTATGTCGATCTATCTCGGTGCGACGGCGAACAACATCGATCGCCTCGAGCCGCTCTACAATCTGATCTTTCAACAGATTGTCGATCTGAATACGGACTCGAATATCGGGGAGTTCGATCCCAAGACGCAACATCGCTGTTTGATCCTTCTCGACGAGTTCGCCAAGCTCGGTCGCGTGCCGGTCATCGTATCGGCAATTTCGTTCGTTCGGAGCTACGGTCTGAACCTGCTCATCGTGGTTCAAAACAAAGCGCAGCTAAAGGACGGCGCGGACGAAATCAGCGCCAATAGCGACGTAACGGTGATCTACACCCCCAAGGAGTTTAAGGACGCCAAGGACATATCCGATCGGCTCGGAACGCATGGGCTGGGCGCGAAGTCAAAGAGCCGGGGTGGATCGCTGTTCGGGCAATCGAACAATAGCGTTTCGGAAAGCGAACATGCTCGCGCGCTCATGATGCCGCAGGAAGTTCTAACCATGCCGCTTGAGGAAATCCTGATCTTCAAACGTGGCGTGCTGCCGATCAAGGCAACGAAGCTCATCTATTACAAGATGGAAGAGTTTGTGACGCGACTGCTTCCCGCGCCAAAGGTTGAGGCCAGCGACGCTGCCGCGCTGCCGCCTCCTAGCTGGGTGGATAAGGCTCCCCGCGACGCTGGGGCTATTATGCCGTCAACGGCCCCGCAAGCGGCTCCAGACGATGCCGCGCAAGCTGCTGAACCTGAACTGCCTCTGCTCGCACCTCGCGAGCTGACGGACGAGGAAATAGAAGGTCCGGCGCTGCTCGATCCCAAGGCGCTAATCTTGGGCGAGCTAGATCCTCTCGCGGCGATCGAACGGGGAGACGAACCCGTCGTCGCCGTTTCGTCGTGGCTGAATCAAATGCTCCACCCCGAAGAACGCGAGCGGGACGCCGCATAACCCCAAAGGAGGAAGCCGATGGCCGATCGCCAATATCTCTCGGTCCCCTATGCCGAACGGGACGAAGCTAAGGCCGCTGGGGCGCGCTGGGATAAGACCGCTAAGCAATGGTATGTCGGCCCTAAAGCCGATGCGGAGGCGATGGTTGCGCGCTGGCGCCAACGGCCTCGCGCGGAGCTGTCGGAAGCCGATATCAGGGCGTCCTTTGCAAGTGCGATGCGCGACCTCGGGCTGAACCCTACCGGGCAACACCCGATTATGGACGGGAAGCCGCATCGCGTTCCTATCGAAGGGGAAAAGGGCGGTCGGGTATCCGGCCGCTATGTCGGTTATCTCGACGGCCATCCTGCCGGTCATATCAAGAATTACAAATCGGGCGTGGATACGCCGTGGAAGCTGGAAGGCGTGACGATCGCGCCGGAAGAGTCCGCCCGGATGCGTGCCGAGTTTGAAGCCAAGTCGGAAGCACGGGCGGCGGAACGTGCCGCGACATTCGATGCAACCGCGCGTCGGGTTGCACGCCATACCGAACGCCTCCTGCCGCTCGTCCAGCCGACGCCGTACATGGTGGCAAAGGGCATTTCCCCCGCAGAAGGCGCGCTAACCGATCGCGACGGACAAACGACATACCTCCCGGCGATCGACACCGCCGGGCGGCAATGGACGATGCAATATATCCGCGACGATGGATCGAAGCGGTTCGCGAAAGACAGCCTCAAGGAAGGCAATTTCCACATCGCGGGGGGCAATCTGGAAACGCTCGCGAAAGCCCCTGTCATCATCATTGGCGAGGGTTATGCGACGGTTCGCACGGTCGGCGATGAAGTCGGCCACGCGACCGTCGCCGCGTTCGATTCCGGCAATCTCCAAGCCGTCGCCGTCGCGCTGCACAACAAGTTCCCTGATAAGCCTATCCTGATCGTCGGTGATGACGATCGCGCGGAAGAGCTGAAAGGTCGGCCGAACCCCGGCAAGGAAAAGGCGCTTGCTGCCGCGTCGGCCGTTGATGGCCTCGCCGTGTTTCCCGTGTTCGGGAAAGAGCGCGACGCGGACCCCGGCGCATATAGCGACTTCAACGATTTGAAGATGAAAAGCCCTGACGGGCATGTCGCCACCTCTCTCCAGATAGCGGAAGCCGTTCGCGACGTGGTTTTCGCCCACGCCGAACGCGACCGCCTTCAACGCGAAACAGACGCCACAAAGGATCGCCCTATGCCTGACAACACCAACGCGGAACCGGATCGCGATGCACAGCGGACCCCGCCTGTCGCGCCGGTTTCGGAACGTCCGGACGCTGCTCGATCTGCGCCGGAACCCGCACCCGTGAAGCCTGACGCCGATCGGGAAAGTTCGTCCGGACGAACTTTTCCGGAAGGCGCTGCACTCGCCGCGCAACCGGATCGCGCATCCGAACCGGCTCCCCAAGCCGCACCCGCACGCAAAGCAGCCGATGACGAAAAGGGCCGGTCGGACAACGACGCGCCAACGCCAGCCAACGAAAACACCATCGGTCCCGTCCCGGCCGAAAGCACGCGCGACCGTGTTCCCGGCGCTGCTGCTGCCGGCGTCGCCGCGATCGATCGCGATAGCCGGGTTGATCCTGATCGGCCCGCCGCCCCTAGCCGGGATGCACCTAGCGAGCCGGAACGTGCCGACACTCCCGCCGCCAAAAAGCGCGAAGCCTCGCTAGAAGCTGGGGACGTGCCGGAAGAGATTGCGCGCCGCTACTATGTCCAGAAATCGAAATGGTCGGGCGAGCCGGGCTTCTACGAGTCCAGCACGGCAACCGATCCCGCCTTTCGGGATCAGGGCGGAAAGCTGGTCGCCACGACGGACAGCCCGGCAACCGCGCGCGATCTCGTCGCCGTTGCCGAGCATCGCGGCTGGGGCGAAATCCAAGTCAGCGGCACCGATGCCTTCAAGCGCGAAATCTGGTTGCAGGCGATGCAAAAGGATATCGCGGTTCGCGGGTTCAAGCCTTCGGAGCGCGACCTACAGGAATTGAGCCGCCTTCGCGAAGCTGCCGCCGATCGCCTCAACAATACCGTCGTGCCGGTGGAACGTGGCGGTCCTGATCGTGCATCCGCTCGCGCGCCGGATGCCGGCGATCGTGTGCCAGGTGCGAACGTCGCCGATCGCGCGGCCGGTGCTGGCGCTGCCGATCGCGGACCTGATTTCAAGGATGGCGTTCGCGGGAAGCTGATCGAAACCGGTCGGGCGGAGTTCAAGGCGGGTGATCCGTCCAGCTCGTCACCCTATGCTGAAATCGAACTTGGCAACGGTGATCGCAAACGCGCGTGGGGGATCGGTATCCCCGATGCGCTCGCTCGATCGGGCGTCGCCGTCGGGGATGACGTGGTTGTTCAGCGCCTCGGCCGCGAAACCGTTCAGGTGCCGCAACGGGTTCAGGATAAAGAGACGGGGGAATGGTCGACCAAAACGGTTGAGGCTCAACGCAACCGCTGGTCCGTCGAACAGGCGGAGCCGGATCGCCAGCAAAGCCGCGATCGTGCCGCCAATGATCGCGCGGCACCGTCGGCCGAAAGCCGCAATCCTGATCCGGCTCAATCCCGCGCCCCTGCCGACGCTGCCGATCGCCGCGCTGCTCGAGCGCCGCAACGTGAAGCTGTCGCCGATCGCGACGGCGCTTCTCGCCAGCGCGACGCCGCCCCTGCCGAACGTCAATATCTCGCCGTCCCCTACAAGGATCGGCAAGCGGCCAAGGATGCGGGCGCACGGTGGGACGGAGCGGAAAAGCGTTGGTATGTCGGCGAACGTGCGGACCCGGCCAAGCTGGAACGCTTCGCCGTCCGCGATCAGGTTTCCGATCGCGAAACCAAACTGATCGGTGCCGATCGCACCGCTCGGGCGCAAATGAAGGTGATCGAAAGCGTCGTGGGAAAGGCGCTCGCCGATAACCCGGACGCCGCCCGTAAGATGCTCTCGACTGCGAGGGCGCAGCTCGCCGATCGCGTCGAACAGGGAAGCGCGATCCGTGTCCCGCAAGTCCGCGGTGGTCCGGATCGATCGCAAAGCCAGCCCTCCGCCGCGGCTCCACGCCAACCCGGGGCGGGTCGTGCTGCCGGCGATGCTCCGCCAGCTCCGCCAACCCCGCGCCGTGAACCGCCCCAACGCTCGCGGGGCCGATAAGCGATGATGCTTCTATGCCTCGCCATTGCCCTGCACGACGTTGACGGGCCTATTCGGTGCCAATCCGGCGAGCGCATCCGCCTCGCCGGGGTCGGCGCTACCGAACTCGACGGCTCGCGTCGGCCGGGACAACCGGGCGTCCCCGGTGATCCCTTCGCGCAACGTCGCGTGATGGCCGCTGCGCTGGGTGGTGGTGTCGGCTCCGACAACCGCCGCCCCGATGGATACCTAACCTTCGTCCGGCCTGTGCGGCTGTCGTGCGAGGCGGTCGGCAATAGCTGGAACCGCACGGTCGCATGGTGTCGGCTCGCGGACGGGCGCGACGCGAGCTGCGTCGCGATCGGTGCCGGCGTCGCGGTGCGCTGGGCTAGGTTCGATCCCGGCGCGCGGTTAGCCAGGTGCGCGCGGTGACGCTTACAGCCTGTGCCGGCCTCTATATTTCCGCCGGTTTCCGCCTTATATTAGACAGTGAAGGAGCGCATGATGATTGAGTTTAAGCGAGCTTCGGAGATGACGAGCGCGGAGAAGTCTGCTGCCATCGTCGGCTCGGACCCTGCTTACTTTCAACAGCGGCGCTGGGCCTTGGAAGCTGCGCGCCTCCTTCATGAGGCCGATAAAGCACCGGACGCGGAGAAAGCAGCCGCAGAAGAGAGGCTTTCAAAGCATTATCGCACTCGGGATGACGTGGAATCTAACCACGTCCCTTTAGACCGGGACGTGACGGATGGGATCGCGGCTCGTCAACGCGGGTGACAGACGACCAGAAGCCGCTTGATGATGACAAGCGGGAACGTCTTGCCAAGAGGCTAACCGACCTACAACTTAACGAAACTCCCCGCGTCGATAAGCCCTTAGCGGTCTTTACTGCTGGGCAACCGGGTTCCGGAAAGTCGGGTATCGTCCAAACGATGCGCGTCAAGTTTGGTGACGCCCGCGCCGTAGAAATCAACCCGGACGATGTGCGTCCTGCCATTCCCTATATGGCTGAGCGCATCCAACGCGGCGAATTGAAGACTCCAGACGCCGCAAATATGGATGCGGGAATAATCTCCCACAGAATGATGCAACTGGCCGGACAGGCGCAACGGAACATCATCTACGATGGAACCCTGTCTAACAGCTTCTATGCGGGCCAAAACATCGATGAACTCAAAAACATGGGCTACCGTGTAGAAGTACACAGTATGGCGACAAGTCCGGAGCTTAGTCACGCAAGGACGTACTCCCGTCGAGAAAAAGAAATAATGGATTCCGATACGCGATTTGGTCGTGGTGTCGATGACTCCTATCACGATCAATCGTTGAAGGGCTTGCTCCGCTCTTTGGATGAATTACAGGCTGGCAATAAGCCGCACGCCCTTGTCGCTTACGATCAGAACAATAAAGTCATTGGCGTAATTAATCGCGAGAACGATCAATGGGTGCCGGACAAGCGCATATCGGATATTCTGCGCGAAGTTCACAACAACCCCACCAAGGAAGCGCTACAGGGCGCGGCGCAACAGTGGGATTTAGCGGCTAATCTGATGCGAGAGCGCGGGGCCGATCCTGCCGAGCAACAGAAAGTCGATCGCTTTCGGGATATCGCTTTCGATCGATTGAGTCCGCAGCCAACGATCGATCCTGCGAACCAAGCAAAGGCGCAACCCGACGCCGATCGTCCCGACAAGGGCGAACGACTGGTGATCGGGGACGGGAGCCGGGTCCACGAAAAGCGGGTGGATGGGGCGTGGCGGGAGACGGATGCGGAGCCGCAAGGCAACAGCCCTAAGGGCGTCTATCGCCTCGATACCGCTCGCGACGCTGATCCCAAGTCGAAGGACGAATATCGCGGCGCTGTGCTGCACGTCGATAAGTCCAACGTGTACCAGCTCGGCAGCGATAGCCAGGTGGTGCGGCATGATCGGGACCGGTTCAAGGATACGCCCGCGATCGGCGATAATGCGCGCATTGGCTATAACAGCGGGCAAGCCGTGATCCTTGCACGCTCGGCCGAACCCTCGGCCGATCGCGCCGGACCTACGCCAGCGGTTTCGTCGCCCACGCGACCGACGCCGACAACTCCCACGCGCGCCGCGCCCGATCGTGAGCGATAATCCGGGCCGTGGGAGGCATCGCGCCCAACTCGGCACCGGATAGACCCGGCGACGCCCCCAAGCCGCTCCAGCAAGCTCCTACCGGGCCGGATCGATCGCGATCGGCCGGGTGAGAAATAGAGGCTCCGACATTGAACGCTGATCGCACTCCCGACCGTGCCGAACGCCTCGTCATCATGAACGGGAGTCGGCTCCACGAACGGCACCTCGGCGGGAAATGGAACGTCATGGATTCCGAACCGCAGGGGATGAACCCGAAAGGTATCTACCGGCTCGATACCGCCCGCGACGCCGATACTAAAACGAAGGGCGAGTATCGCGGCGCTGTGCTGCACGTCGATAAAGCCAACGTGTACCAGCTCGGAAACGACAGCCAGGTCGTGCGTCATGATCGCGATCGATTCAAGGAAACCCCCAACGTGGGCGAGGGCGCTAGGATCGGTTACGATAGCGGCCGGGCGGTGATGCTCAACCGATCGGCCGAGCCTTCCCCCAACCGTGGAAGTCCTGCACCATCGGCGCCAGCGCGGCCCCGCCCGGATCGCGAGCGATAAGAATTGCATATCGGACGATATCGTTTAATATTGTGGGCGCTGTTGAAGAGGAAGTAACGGTGCCGAAAAATCCTAAGCTGCCCCCGATAGCAACGCCGCTCCATTTTTACGTCGTGATCCTCCTAACGCTGGTTCAGGCAGCGGCCTCCTACTTTGGCTTAGGTGGCGGATTGTTCGGCTCCGCCTTGGGCTGGGTGGTCATTGCAGTCCTATGGGTCCTAGTCGGGCTGGCGTGGTTCCTGTTCGATCCTCGGCCCGCGAAGTGAATTGAAGCCGATGGCCCGCATGGGCTGATCGCCGCTCTACCGGGGCGCGGGTCCAAGGAACCGCTCTATCAGCTCCGGCGGTATCTCTTCGCCCTGCTGCATGGGTTGTTGGTCCGTCGCCACGTCGATCGCGTGCTGTAGGTGGGTCGCGGCGCTTAGCTCGCCGGCTTCATCTAGCAGGGCGAGCGCCATCCTCATCAACGCTACGGCTGTTTCTAGCTGGGACATGGCGGCATCTTCGGGATGCCGGGTTAAACCACAAGCGGAGATAGGTCCGATACCGTGCCGCCTATGGCGTCATTCGGACCTTTCGGGATTACCGCGCAACCGGGATTTCCGCGATGCTCGTCGTCCACGATGGGCTTTTCTGCGAACGCTTGGTGTCGAACGATCGCGGCCCCCTGCCCTGTGCCGCAAGCGTCACGGTGTCCCGGCCGAAACGCGCGTTAAGTCCGTCCATCGCTTCTAACAGGCCAGGTGCGCGCGGGTCGGCCGTAGCGAACAGGTCGGCCTGTCCAGCGCCGGCCGGTGTCAGTTCCTCCAACAGGATTCCGCACTTGGTATAAACCCCGCCATCCTGAAACATCGTCTCGGCAAGTCGCGTTGCCATACCGACGATCACGCGCGGGTCATGACTGGCGGGTGACAAGCGCGCCGATCGCGACGCGCTGGGAGGGTTCGGCCGGTATCGGCTCCCATGTGCGAACGCGATCATTCTCGACGCTACTAGCCCCTTCGCGCGTATCTTCTCGGCCGCACGAGCTGCGCGACGTGCCATCGCCTCGCATAGCTCTTCCACGGTAGTCACGGGCGCGCCAAACTGGCGTGTGACGGCGGTTGCCTTCATCGCCTCGGGTTCAACCGTGAAGTCCGCGCACTCGACGCCGTTCAGCTCGCGCACAAGCCGCTCTAGGACAACCGTTCCGGCGTCCCGCGCGACTGCTGGGGGCAATGCGGCTAGGTCGGCCGTCGTTCGCACGCCTAGCGGCCTCAACCGGGCCTCAAGCGCCTTTCCGATGCCCCACACCTCGCCAACCGGCCATTGCGCAAACAGGCGACGTCGCAATTCCTCGTCGTGGAGATCCACAACGCCGCCCCATATCTTTTCCGTGGCCTTAGCGAGGGCGTTCGCCACCTTGGACAGGGTTCGCGTCGGGCCTAGTCCGATGCGCGTAGGCAATCCGACGCTGCGCGCTATTCCCTGCATGACGCGGTGCGCGGTCGCCACGTCGCCGGCACCGTTCGCCAGCACGGGCAACCGGAAAAAACTCTCGTCGATAGAATAAACCTCTACCGTGTCGGAAAAGTCGGCGATCACGGAGTTAAACCGGCGATTCAGGTCGGCGTATAGTTCATAATTCGATGAACGAACCTGTATTCCGTGGCGACGAACAACGTCCCTGATCTTAAACATCGGGTCGCCCATTTTGATATGAAGCGCCTTTGCTTCCTCGCTTCTGGCAATCGCGCAACCGTCGTTGTTAGACAATACGATAACCGGCACGCCACGTAGTTTAGGATCGAAAAGCCGCTCACTGGATACATATTATCCTGACTCGATAATTATCCCGCTTTCATGTGGTTTGCGCAGCAGCACAGCGGTGTGCGGCGTCAAGCACAACCATATAACAATGGAAACCGACCGGCCGACTGATTGCCAGCAGGA
>NZ_BMJP01000010.1 GCF_014643515.1 Sphingomonas prati
TACAATGTCCGGACGTCGCGCGGCACGTCGCCGGCGAACAATCCGTTCGTTCTGGTGAACACCGACGGTACCGATTTCCGGCGCAGCGGCGACCGGTTCAATTCGCACGTCGCCGCGGTCACGGCGAACTTCCGCTTCTGATACGAGCGGCGAAGAGGGGGGCTGCCGCCGCGCGGCCCCCCAGCTACGCTGCCAGCGCCTCGCTCAAGGCCTTCATAACAGCGCTATTCGAGACAGGCTTTTGACAAAGCGGCCCCGATTGATGCTCGGCCGGGATCATGGTGGCGGCACCAGTTGCAAACACGAACGGTATGCCGCGCTGCGCAAGCGCGTCAGCGACGGGGAATGATGTCTCGTCGCCGAGTTGCACATCAAGGGTGCCGATGTCCGGAAGCGGATCAAGCGCATCAAGCGCCTCTTGCACGGTCATTACCGGCCCGACGACCTTCGCACCGGCCTGCTCCAGCATAGTGGCCAGATCCAACCCCAGAATAAAATCATCCTCGACCACCAGGATCCTGCGACCGGTCAATGCTGTGTTCGACATTGGCACTCCGACCTGTCATCGGCAGCCCAAGCCACTGATCTGACAGCTTACAACCCATGGTGCCCGGCAAGTTTCCGTGCCTGTATGGTGGCTACGCGAAGCTTAAACAGCAGGGGCATGTAGATGGCTGATTTCGAGCGAATGCAGCGGCGGCAACGCATTCTGGCCGACTTTGGGGAGTTTGCCCAGCAAAGCGAGGATCTGGACGCGGTGCTGACGGAGGCGTGCCGCCTGATCGGTGACGCGCTCGGCACCGACCTCGCGAAAGTCCTGGAGATCGAGACGGACAGCCAGACACTGCTCGTTCGGGCAGGCGTCGGCTGGCAGCCCGGCGTCGTTGGCGAGGTTCATTTGCCGATGGGCGAGCACTCGTCGGAAACCTTCGCGATCAAGGAGGGTGTCCCGGTTATCACGCCAGACATGAGCACGGAGACCCGTTTCGAGTTTCCAGACTTCATGAAAGAAGCCGGCGTCGTCGGCGTCGTCAACGTGCCGATCTTCCTGCTTGGCAACAAACCCTATGGTCTGTTGCAGGTCGACAGCCGCAAACCGTGGAAACCCGACGAACACGATACCGAGTTCCTGCGAACCTATGCCGCCATTCTCGGCCCGGTGATCGATCGGCTTCACAAGGTTCACGCTCTTAAGAAGGCGACCGATCAGAATGCGACGCTTCTCCGCGAGCTACAGCACCGGATCAAAAACAACATTGGGACGATCACCGGCCTTGTCCGGTTGAGGATGCACCGGGCCTCGTCAGATGAGGTTCGCTACGAACTGGGCGTCATCGGGGAACGCATTGAGGCGCTCAGCCTCGTCCACGAGCACGTCTATGCGGCTAGGAGCGCTGACCGGTTGCCACTGCGCCCATACGTCACCCAGCTCCTCGTAGGGTTGCTCGCGCTTCACGAAGAAGCCGGCGTCCGGCTGGACGTGCAGATCGACGATGTAGAGGTCAGCAGCGACACCGCGATCCCGCTCGGGCTCATTCTGAACGAGTTCACGACCAACAGCCTGAAGTACGCCTTCAAAAACGAAGGCCAGTCGGATGAGGCGTTGATCGCCGTGGAGGCTCGCGAACGCGAAGGCCGATTGTGGGTCAGGATCTGCGACAACGGGAAAGGGCTGCCGCCGAAAACGTCGGATGCGCGTCCCGGGTCCGGGACGGGCATGGCTTTGATCGAAGGCCTGGCCCGCCAGATAAGAGCAAAGCCGGATTGGGCGTCGGAGCGCGGCACGACGCTCACTTTAGACTTTCCGCGTCGGAAGTAGCTTCAATAGCAAATAGCCTTCGAGATAGACTGTGACGCTACCCCATCTACCGACTGCGTCCGGCAGGCCTAGCTACAGCGCCATACTGATTATGGCAGTTTCTAGAGCGCCTTACGGAGCCGGCGATGCAAGTAGTTCTCGTTGAATCCGGCGATTTGAATCAGCTTTACGGGATCCAGAATTGTGGCGCTACCTCGTGCAAGGGCCATTGCCCCGGCCAAACGTAGCTCCTTCAGCACACGGTTGATATGGACCGCAGTCATACCCAACGCGTCAGCCAGCAGCAGCTGCGAAAGGGGCAACGCGAACTCGTCGTCCCCGGTGAGCCCAATGGTGCGCGCGCGCAGGTAAAGCTCGCAGATCAGATGGGCTACGCGCTCAACTGAACTGCGCCGCCCCATGCTCACGATCCAGGCTCGCATGATGCCTTCATCGACAAGCTGTGCCGAGTACATCGCGCGCGCGACGTTTGGGTGCCCGCTCATCAGCGCCTGCATGTCGGCCCGGGAGACCGTGGCAACCATCGCTGGCGTGAGCGTCTGAATGCTGTGATCCATCTCGGCGAGCAGCTTGATGTGCAGGTCGCATGCATCGCCAGGCATCAAAAAAGCCATGATCTGGCGCGTGCCGCTCGGTAGTATCTTATACCGACAGGCCCAGCCTTCGAGCATCACGAACATCGGTCCGGGTTCGTCACCTTCACGGATCAAATCCTGTCGGGCGACGTAGCGTCGGGGGCAAGCGGTGGCTTTCTCGATTGCCGACCTATCGTCAGTCGCTAGCTCGGCCAAGCCGCATAGTTTCTGGACGAAGCGATTGGCCATGAGCGGTTCTACACCCCCACGGTCCCGTTCCTAGACTGATGCATGTTATAGCCTAGTGTTGTTAATCTTTGATAGGAGAGAGAGCCATTAGCTAGCTGAGCGGTCGTCGCTGGCAAGCGTCCTGCAGTGCCTGCGAATGAGCGCGAAGTTGCCCTTGCTTGTATCAGGAGGCGTGTAATGCTTACCAATGCCGGTGATCCTGCGATGCCCGGAGCCGCATTTCCGCGATCCGACCCTTACGGGCAGGCCGCGCTGCTTCTGGTTGAAAGCCTGATCCATGGACTTTGCGAAAACTCGACGCTGAGCAGCGACCAAGCAGTCGAGATTGTCCAGCGAGCGCTCGAGATGCAGCTTGCCCGCGCGAATGAGGCAGATGGTACAGGGGTGCCGATGCCGCGGTCCCATGCGCTGCTGTTGGCAATTCTGGCGTCATTTCGAACTGACCAAGAAAACAAACCGATCGGGCCTCGCTTGGTATGAAAGCGAAACTGCGTGGTAATACGAGCCTCACGCATGGAGGGGGGCATGTACTTGTTATCGATGATCACCCCGTTTCCCGGGAGGGTCTGTCGATCGCAGTCCGCGCTAACTTGCCGGACAGTGTCGTCATCGGAACCAGTACAATTGCAGAAGCAATAGCAGTGCTCGAGACTGAGTTCGATTTACGACTGCTCCTGATTGATTTGCCGCCTCCATACACTTGCGGGTTGAGCGGATTCTTCGCTGTGCAGCGTGTCGCTCCGTCAGTGCCGGTTGTGATCGTAACCGGGCATGAGGAACCGTCGCTCGTAAAGGCGGCCAAGGCGGTTGGCGCCTCCGGGGTTTTATCCAAGAGACGATCAATCGACGAGCTCGCCGCTGGCCTGCGCAAGGTTTTGACGGGATCTACCTGTTTCCCATCATTCGAAGAACAAGATGTGGATGCGGGGGCAATCGCGATACGCGCACGTATTGCAGAACTGACCCGCGCGCAGCACGCCGTGCTCGTAGCACTCGCGGGGGGAAAGTCGAACAAGGTAGTCGCGTGGGACCTGGCGGTTACCGAGGCAACCGTGAAAGCGCATCTAACCGCTATCTTCCGCAAGCTGGGCGTAACCAACCGGACACAGGCACTGCTCGCCTTGGGACCATCATTTCAATTGGATCAGAATGCTCCAATGTTATGATTGTCGCGACCGGATTAGCCGGCGTTAGAACGGTAAAGTAATCGTATTCGCCAGGAAGGGTACATCGGGGGCCAAGCCCGGAACCGACGATCGCGACAGCTCCGCCGCTACTGCCGCCCTTCGTCAGCCGTGCATGAGACTGCGATTGTGGTTTGCCGCCTCTTTCTCGCTATCCAGCGGAAGAGAGCCGGACACGGGTCGGGTACTCCGCTGATTGAACAACGAGAAACGAACGCGTCCTGACAATGCGGTGAGGGGAGCTGGCATCGGGTTACCCGCCGAATGCTTTTAATTAAAGGGAGCATCATTTGAGCGGGATACTACGATCTTTTTAATAACTTAGGTCAATCAGCTCTACGCGTCGCATTATCGTGACGGTGTACCGGAAATCAGAACGCAGGTGGAACTATGGGAACGTCCTGAATTGACAGCATTAATACCTCTGACGACTGGCAAGCATGGCCGGCGTGTGGCAGGAGATTGATGATGGCCGATTACAACCTTAGGGAACTCGTGTCGCAAGGGCTCAGTGCGATGAAGGCAGGCAGCGATGTGGCGGCACGCGCGACGGACGAAATCAGCAACGACGCGACTCACCCCGACCTGAAGGCTGCGCTGGAACAGGGCAATCGTACTTCGCAACAATGGGCCGATCGGATCGATCGAGCGATGGAGCAGACTGGACCTGGGGAGCAGGGCGACAACAAGATACTGGAAGCGCATCACGAGGTGAGCCGCCTCATCCGTCAGCAAGCGCCCGACGCGTCCTCGCGGGACCTCGGTATCGTTGCTGCAGGTCAGCTGGCGTTGCACTACTGGATTGCGGCGTTCGGTACGATGGCCAGCTATCTCGGAGCGATCGGGCTGGACGATGCCGCAGGTGAGATGAAGGCAGCAGCTGACGAGGCGAAGGAGGCCGACCAACAGCATACTGAACTGGCGAAAAAGCTACTCGCCGCTTGATTTTCGGTTGCGATGGGCGGCTTGGAAAAGTCGCTCATCAGACAGCTGGTCCGGTTGTGACGGTTCCGCACCGTGTCCTTGTCCAGATGGCCAGGGGTCATGCATGTTAAAGTTGTGCCTACTCGCCTGCTAATGCTTACTGGATCCGATTGCGGACTTTGGCTGGTCGGATAGCCAGAACGCGCGGTTGTAAGCGCCAGCTTCCGTAACCAAGCCAAAGGACTGCTGTCGCGCAAGTCCTGAATTTTGCGACAGCAGCCTGCTTACGATTGGCAAGGCTCGAGACTGTAGCAAATGTCTTGCGCTAAAGACGGCGGTTTAGAAACATACTCGCGACATAGGCATCGTACGAGAACGTCTGCCGAAACCGACGCGACCAAAGTTACCGTTGTCGCAAAGGTCTGATAGGCTTGAAAAGTGGTGGTGGCGATGACGCCGGGCTTCAACCGAGTAGTTCTCCAGCCGTCACGCCCAGCGGCACCGCAAGCTTCTGGACGATCAGGATCGTGGGGTTGCGGGCACCGCGTTCGATATCGCTGACATAGGTCCGGTGGATGTCTGCCTCATGGGCAAAGGCTTCTTGGCTCCAGCCCTTTTCCTCGCGCAGACGGCGTACGTTGCGACCGAGGCGAGTGCGAACATCCACGCCTCTGCAGAGACGCCCCTGCAGACGATCAATCTACAGACGATGAGAGACAATGTGGTTGACTGCCCGGTGTATCGAAGCATTGTCCCCGTCACTCATCAACGACAGGGGACGCTATGCATCGACAGTATTTCGGACGGAGCGGCCGAAGCAGAATGGCCTCGGCAGGACGTTTAACCGCGTCTGCCGTTCTCGCCTTGGCTGCTGTCGGAACCGGTTCTACCGCCCCGCCGTCAGGCGGCGCACCCTATGCCATGCGCGGTATCCCGCTTGGCATCACGCTCGCAGAGTATCGTGCGATCACGCCATTCAGCGACAATGGCTACATCAACCCAAGGTCGGCGTGCAGCGATCAGCCAATGCCCGACGGGGTAAGGCTGGAAGACGTGCCACCGCATGACACCGAAGTTGGCGTCGTTAGCTGCCAATGGTTCTCGGACATGCCTGGCTTGTCCTTCAAAATGGTCACGCGGCACTTTATTGCACTTGGCGAGGGCAGTGGACCTCCGGGATTTGCATTCATCAGTGACGGGCGGGCCCAGCGTCTGTTTAGGATCGGGTTCAAGGCCAACTCGGACTATTATGCCGGGATCCACGCCGCCCTCTTTCAGAACTACGGGGCACCCAAAGTTGTCACAAGTATCTTCCTGACGCAGGCTGGTGGGCAGTTCCCGAATGCGACTTCAACATGGGACAACGGAGTCAGCAGCATCGTCCTGGAGCAGCGTTGCGGACAGACAGACCGTTACTGCCTGACCTACCGCCACAAGGCTTTGAGCCAGGTCTACGACCGGCTCATCGCGGAGCGCGCAAGGCTGCGGGGGGCGAAGATTTAAGCGTTGTTGCACCCCGCCGCCGCCGCGGGGCGCCCGTGTCGCTGAGCGGGCAGGGGGACCGGCCGCAGTTGCTGGAGCGCGTCATGCTGGGCCAGGGGTGCTATAACGAAGCCTGGTTACAGCAGCTGATCTTCGACTATCCGACGCTGCTCCCGGTGGACTCGATCGAGCCCGGCTTTGGCGAACTCATAGCGGTCGGTCGCGAAGTCCGTTGCAGTCACGGTTATATCGACAATCTGTATGTGACGCCGGCGGGTGACATCGTGCTGGCCGAGACAAAGCTGTGGGTGAACCCGCAGGCCCGACGCGAGGTCGTTGCGCAAGCGCTCGACTATGTCGCGTCGCTGATGCTGATGGATCACGACGTCCTCGAGCGCAGTGTGGCCAGTAGCGACGGCTGGCGGGGAGGAACGCTTTACGATCTGGTCCGAGAACATCCGGACGCTTTGGACGCCTCCGGGTTTGTAGATGCCATCACATCCAATCTGCGCCGGGGACGGATGCTGGTTCTGGTCGTGGGGGAGGGGATCCGGAGAGAGGCGGAAGCGCTTGCGGCACTCCTCCAGGGCTATGCCGGCGCACAGTTCACCTTTGCCCTGGTCGAGCTCGCAACCTGGCGTAATCCTCGAACAGGCGACATGCTGTGCGTGCCGGACACTTTGGCGCAAACCGTAATGATCGAACGGGGCGTCGTGGTGGTTGAGAACGGCGTTGCCCTGATCAAGCCGATGCCGGATCCTGCCCTGACGGTAGCAAAAGGCAAACCCTCAACGTTGACCGACGAGATGTTCTTTGAGCATATCGCCAACCTGTCACCCGATCTGCCGCAAGCTATTTCCGACTTTCTGGCCCAAGTCGAACCTTATGGCGTCTATGCGGACATGAAGGCCTCGCTCAATCTGCGAGCGGAGCTTGGCGACGGAGCGCCGACCATCAATCTGGGCTACATCGCCCGTAATGGCCAGCTATGGACTAATCCGTTGGAAAAGTCGGTACCACGGGAGCTGGCACTGTCCTATACGCGCAGGCTGGCGGCGCTTACCGGTGGCACGGTCGCGTCCCGGGCGGGCCTGTATCTTACAGTCGACGGAAAATCGGCACCGCAGGTAGCGCTGCTCCTGCCCGTGCACATGCATGCCTGGGTGGCCGCGATCCGCGAGCTTCTCGACGAAGTTGCACGCTACTATCGAGGGGTCACGGCATGAGCGAGCGCATGACGCTCGTGCCGGGGCAGTGGTACGCCTGGACGATGTTTCCGGGCTATGGCCCTAGCCCATATCACTCGCCGATCCGCGTGCAACACGTGACGCCGGTCGCGGGCAGGTCGCGTCTGTACGATCTGGAGTTCTTCAACATGGGTTACGCAGCCGGTGTTCAGAACATGCAATACAGGCTGAAGACGCTGCGACGCGAAGCCGGCTACATCCTTGCTGCGGACTATGAAAGCGAGCGCTCAGTCGCGATCGTTAATTTGGAGCCGCTTTTCCTTTTGAGCCACGCGCCGCAAGTAATGGACCGGATCGAACGGCTGATGGCGCAGACCGGGTCTTTCTTCGACGCAATGGACATCTTCAACGGGTTCGCTCCCGTCACCGAGTGAAATTGACTGCCCAGCCGATACTGAAACGCGCATACGATGGTGCGGACGAGGTGCCGACGACCGTGGTAATGGTACAGTCGGCACTCCAAAACAGGCTAGTCGTGGAACTGCTCGAGACGTTGGTAGGTCCCCAATGTGTTAGAGAGGCTTCCGGTTCACCTTAGAACGATCCCTCGTCGAGGTTGTTAGTGGCGTCTTTAGGTGACTGATCGTCGTCATCGTAATCATAGCCATCGCCGGCAGGACGGATCCGGAACTCGTCATCGATAACCAGAAAGGCTGCCTCCTGCTCGGGCGTGAATATGCCGGACTGTATTGCTGGCGTCTGTGTCAAAAGCAGCTGTTCGTTGATCACGGGAATGCTCATAACGAGTTTCATGAAAGCGAGCTGCTCCTTAGCGGTGCCTTCCGCTACGTTGACCAGTGACTTCTGTAGTAACGCTTGGAGAAATGGCATTTTTACAGATTTGCCGCTAACGGATACGCTAGTCGTTTTCAGCAGAAGTTTGGCCAGCATCTCTTCGACGCTTCCGCCCATTTCCAAGTTTTTGGGTTTCGGTTTCTTGCCTTGGCTTTGGACCTTGTTGCCCGGCTTGAACTGTGAGCTTTTGGGCGGCTTACCATAGCCTACGTCGTAAGATGCGTTCTTGTGGTGGTACGTCATGATTTTTCCCCCCGGATGAAATCAATTGCACTGTGCTTCGGTACTGTCGCTGATAGCGGTGCCGGTGGTAGCGCCGGTAAGACGCTGTTCGGTCATAGCAGCGAAGGTCAGACCCGTATCGAGGTGGACCGCCTCCTTCCCGGTTTCCTGTTCCCAGCGGCGAACCGCCAGATCGACATATTGCGGATCGAGCTCGACGCCATAGGCAATGCGCCGGTTGCGCTCGGCTGCGATGATGGTCGTTCCGGATCCCATGAACGGGTCGAGCACGATATCTCCGGCGACCGTGACGTCGAGGATCGCGTCGCCGACCAACTCGACGGGCTTTGGGGTGGGATGACCGTCTAGAACCTTGGAGGCCGACGAGCCGCGGCGGTTTGCGCCTGGAAAATTCCAGACGTTGGTACGGTCCCTACCGTGCCGCCCGAGCTGCACGTTGTTCCTCGCCGGCGTGGCGCCGTTGCAGAACACGGCGACGAGCTCATGGGCTGAGCGGTACAGGCTTCCCATGCCTCCGGCTCCCTTGTTCCAAACTGCCATGTTAACCAGCGTCAGACCGGCAAGCTGGCCTGAAGTGACGAGCGGCGCGATGCTGCGCCAGTCCATGAAGGCGTAGATGACGCCCCCCGGAACGACGTTCTCACGGCAGCGCGTCAGCGATGTCAGTAGAAACGTTGCAAACGCAGCGTCCGACATCTCACCTGACGCCATTGCGAATTCCTTATGCGTCTTCTTGCCAAGCCCGCTCACATGCCCGGCAATCGGCACGTTGTAGGGTTTGTCCGAAATTATCGCTGATGCCCTGGCTCCGGCCATCAGAGTTTGAAACGTATCTGGGCTAAGGCTATCGGCGCAGAGCAGCCTGTGGCGTCCCAGGCACCACAGGTCACCGACGCAAGATGTCGGTTCCCCAACGGGCTCGGGCAACTCCGCTTCATCCTCGACGTTTGCGGGCAGGCCAGGAGAGGTGATGATGTCGATTTCCTCTAGGGAAAAACCGGTCGGCGACAGGTCAATTTCGAGAGCCGCGAGATCAGCGAACTCGATCGCAAGCTCGTCGAGGTTCCATTCGCCCGTTTCACCCAGACGGTTCAGTGTCACCCGCAATAGCCGCAGCTCCGACTTGCTCAGATGGCTGAGCCGAACGCAAGGAACGGTGAGCAGTCCGAGCTGCCGTGCAGCCTCGACGACGATCTGGCCATCGACGATGCGTGACTCTGCGTCGATGATAACCGGTGCGACGAAGCCGAAAGCCGTCAGGCTTTTGCACACGCGGGTGACCTGCGGGACAGAGAGCCTCCTGACTTGGCTCACGGCCCCGCCCAAAGTGGCGATTGGATGTTCTTCCACTACAAGCCGTGGAAGCAGCTCGTTGCGCGGGGCCGTGCTACTAGCCGCCGCCAAGGCAACGTTGGTTACGTTTGTTCGTCGGCGCCTGCCGGTCCTGGCAGCGAGTTCGGTCTTGATGGGCAAATGGAAGTTTTCAGGATTTTGCATAATTAAGTATCTCATATGTTAGCTGATCGACGAGTGGCGCAAAACCTCAGGCCGTATCGACGGTGTTTGTTAACGCTGACGCGTTGCGGAATGTTATGTTGGGCTGTATTCCGGATTAATCCGGCAGTCCGCTACATCAATTACTAAACAACACAGCTTCGTTCCAAAGCCAATGATCTTAGTTTTGAACGTCGACAAAAAGCTGCTTGCGTCGGAAGACAACTTGGAACATTAGGCGCCGATACTAGACAGAGAAAACCCGTGGTGCGCTGGTCGCTTTCCCGTAGTGGTCGGCATCGTTTCCCGCATCGCCAAGTGGAAAATTCCCGTACGATCCTGTCGAAAGTGTTGAGGCAGAACGCCAAAACTGGCGAACAGCGGCCATTTTGCGCTACTTTCTCGTTAAATCGGAGCGCCGCTACGACCTAGAAAATCCTCGTACGGGAATTTGGTGAGACGGGTTCGCTCCAGACTGCGTCGCGCACCATTCTTTTCGCAATGCGATGACAATGACTTAGCCTTCGGGCTCCCCGCCAAATGTGCCGGGATTCCCGGGGCTTTGCGTTGCGCTGAATGCGCCGGTGGAGACCAGAGACAGACATGAGCGCCGAGGTCAGCGGCAGATACGGTCCTCGTCTCGAAGGCATGAATTTCAAACTCCATACTTCATTGGCGCAGGGACAGATTGGTCACCGGGATCATCTCGAAAGCGAACAGCCGAATTTCAGCCCGGCTGTTTGATTCGATGAGACGGAGCGGCGGACGGGTTCAGCGGTGGATCTGGAACAACAGGCTGTGCTCATCGGCAAACAAGGGTCGGATCAGATCCCGAGCAAGGTCTTCTGCTGCATCCAGCAGGCAGGGATCTCCATCGCCAGCAGCCTGGCCGGGGTCAGCGTCGGCGGATGCCGTCCTTCACTGATGGCACGGACGATCTCGGGCGCCAGCCAAGAGAGCCGAACCAGCCGGGTCATACGTGTACTGCACTGGCCGCTACTGCTGGCCAGCATCTTGATGGATGTCTCGGGCGCTGCGGTGACAGCCGCGCGTGCGGCAGCAGCATCTGCCAGCAGCGTGACTAGGGTCTCGTCACGACGTACGACGGTGCCGTCGCCGTTAGTCATCACTAGCTTGACGTCCTTCCCATGCCGGATCCGGACGGCTGGGGCAGTAAGCTCGATCGGTGCGTCGCTATGATTGTCGTTGTTGCCAAGCGCTCTCAGCAGAGCGAGACGTTCGATGGTGATGCGGACGCGTTCGTCATCCAGCGTGACGCGCTGAACCAGCGCGCCGACCAAGGTGTGACGGCCATAGTGACCCGTGAGCTTATCTGCGATGTCAGCCGCGATCTTGATAACGCTCGCGATCGACTGCGCAGGCAGCTGGGGCGGCAGGAGTCGGCGAAGCTGGTGCGATGATGCAAGCAGCGCCCCTAGCCGTTCGACAACAACCGCCTCGATGTCACCAGCCGGCAGGCGCGATGCGGCGGGGCCATGTTCGACCAGTTCGGATGCCGGCGTGATGTAGTAGCGGTAGCGCTTGCCGGACTTTACGGCATGGCTCGGCGACATCCGTCGGCCATGAATATCGTAGAGGATGCCGACCAGCATGCTCGGTGCACGATGGTTGGTCCCGGACTTGCGCTCGACCTGACCCGCCGCGAGCGTCTGCTGGACCTGTTCCCAGAGTTCGGGCGAGATGATCGGAAGATGCGCGCCGTTTACCGCCACCCCCTTGTGGACGATCTCGCCAAGGTAGATGCGGTTGCCGAGCATGTTGAACAGCATGCCGCGCCCGAACGGCGCGCCACCGCGCGCCGGCTTGTTCGCCTGCTGGCGGACCTTGGTGCGGTAGCCATCGCTGCGTAGTTCCTCGATCAGCGCCCGGCCAGATCCAAGCGCCACATAACGTTCGAAGATATGACGGACGGTGCGAGCGTCATCCTCGTCAACAACGAGCAGCCTGTCCTCGACGCGGTAGCCGAGCGGCACCGGGCCCCCCATCCACATGCCCTTGGCCTTGGACTGCGCGATCTTGTCGCGGATGCGTTCGCCGGTGACCTCGCGCTCGAACTGGGCGAAGGAGAGCAGCACGTTGAGCGTTAGCCGACCCATGCTGGTGGTGGTGTTGAACGCCTGCGTCACCGACACGAACGAGGCACCGCGGGCATCCAGCACTTCGACGATCTTGGCAAAGTCCGACAGGGCGCGCGTCAGCCGGTCGACCTTGTACACGACGATGACATCGACCTTGCCGGCTTCGACATCCGCCATCAGCCGCTTCAGTCCCGGCCGCTCCAGGTTGCCGCCGGAGAAGCCGCCATCGTCATACGGGTCTTTTACCAGCACCCAGCCTTCATGGCGCTGGCTCAGCACGTAGGCTTCGCAGGCCTCACGTTGCGCATCGAGGCTGTTGAACGCCTGGTCGAGCCCCTCCTCGGTTGATTTGCGGGTATAGACCGCGCAACGGATCGTGCGCGGTCCCGTCGGGCGCGGGGCGACCTTAGCCATCGGCGTTCAGCCCAAAGAAGCGCGGTCCCGACCAGGCTGTGCCGGTGACATGCCGAGCAATGGCGGACAGCGAGCGGTAGCACTCACCGTCCAACAGAAAGCCTTCCTCCGTTGCCAGCACGTCGAGCGTGCGCCCGTTCCAGCTGCGCACGAGCTGAGTGCCGGGCTTGATCGTGCGCGCAACGGCGGCAGGCCGGGTCAATGACCGTGCGACGCGGGTCGGCAGCTTGCCGTACGCCTTTTCCTGCAGGCGGTAGGCGATGCCCAGCCGCAGCAGGTCCGTCGAAAGCCTGGGGGCAGGGACCTTGTAGATGTGCATCCATTCGGCACGCAGATCGGCTGGCGACAATGTCACCAGCCAGGCAAGCTTCTCCTCGATCCGCATCAGGCTGCCAGATGGTAGCGGGTGGCGCCGGTCTCGCCGCTGCGGATGATCGCATGACCCTTCTTGCGTAGGCCCGTCAGAGCCGCGCGGGTCGTGTGTGGCAGCCAGCCGGTGACCTGAACCAGTTCATCCAGGCTGGCGCCGTCGTCACGTCGGAGTAGCTGCGCAACCATGGCGATCTTGCTACCCGGCGGGGTGGCAGGGAGGATGGTCTCAGTCACGACCGCGGTTCCGGCGCTCGCCGGCACGTCCGTTGTAACCGGAGCTTCGGGCGCGGTCTCCGTCTCATCAACGGCGATCCTCACCCGTCCTGCACTTGTGATGTGCAATCCAAGGCAAGTGTCGCCGTCCTGCCGCCATCTGCAGTTCGGGTCCGTTACCGACGTCTCTTCGACCAGCACGTGCTTCAGAAGAGGGGGGATGGCCTTGCGGATGCGGACACCCTGGTCGCTGACCTGTTCGGGCAGGGGTAGGAGGCTGCCATCGCTACGCTGGGCGGCTGCCGCCAGCAGGATGAGCTGAAGCTCGGTAAGCTTGAAGAGGCGTGCCATGATGTCGGTCTTCCGGAATGCGACCGCGGCGGGATGCCGCTGCCACTGACCCGAGCCCCGTCGAGGCAAGGCTCGCGGGGCGGTCCGGGTGGTAGCACCGGATGAGGCAGGTTCCGTCGAGCGGCCCGCACCGACAGCAATGCTCGAACGTGTGCCCAAGTCGAGTGGAATGTCGCTTCCTACGAAGAGCTTAGGCAGTTCTGCAGGTTTTGACGGAATGCGTAAAAGCTGCGTCTGGACTGTCGCGGCCGGTCTCGTCCTGGTGTGCGGCCAGGAGGATGCCGTGGATCCCGACCCGAATGAGACGAACGAGCTGATCCCGAAACTCTTTTACCTGATGACCGTGCGGCTTGAGGATGCTGCCGGCGCAGCCGCAGAGGGGCAGGGCGCCCATCTCGACAACAGCACGCGGTCAGCGCTTGCAGACCGTCTGCGTCAAACGGGACACGAAGTTGCTATCGTCGCCGAAGCGGTCAGCCGGCTTCTTGAGCGTACCAGCTGAAGCCTCGTGCAGACAGGACTGTGGCACCATCCAGGGCATCGCAGATATTCGCCAAACTACGATTCCGCCAGCTTCACTGGATCGGCAGGCTCAGTTGCCGAATGTCTGGCGCGTCGGGCCGCGCCAACTCGGTGGTGAGATACTCGGCCAACCGGTCCGCCGCTCTGGCGCGCAGTCTGGGATCGGCTGCGGTCATTCCCAATCTGGTCCCGATCGGTGACTCGCGGAGAATTTCGGCCAGGCGGCGGGGTTCGATATCCATGCGCATCATGAGAACAAAACAAGTCCAACATGGCAAGGCCATGCACGCTGTCGAAGCTTAATTCAGCATTTTTGCGGACAGTTCTGCTCCATACCGGCTTTCTGGACGTCGGTGCCGGGACCGATCGACAGCTTGCCGCTAAATGTACCCCGGTAGCGAACGTCTGGGATTGGCGGAGAGCGGCCCGGCCGCTTTCGGGCGGCGACCAGTGCAATCAGACGTTCATTCAGTCAACGCGCGACGGCAGCTACGCGCTCCTTCTCAACCGTTCAGCAAGCCGTCCTACAATTCTGAAAGCTGCCGTTCGTTGAGGCGGCGCCGAGCCGTGGTTGGCCGCGCGATCTCAGCAGCGTCTGATCATCCTCAGCATCGTCCCTTCGATACCAGTTGCGTGACAGATGCTATTATTGGAGGTCCGAAGCGCCGGCTCCTGCTTCATCGATCGAGGGGAAGAGGCCCATGCGTCCATCGCCCTCCACGCCGGTAAAAAGGTGGACGGTGACGCCTTGCGACACAGCCGCGGGCGGATCGCTATTTTCGATGATGATGAACTGCGCGCGATCCGCAAGGCTCGCGAGATGCTGGTAGAAATATTCATGCAGGGTCGTCGCGGCCAACGCGCGCTCGTCGGTCGTCAGATCGCCGTGCCGCGGGACCTTGACCGGTTCACGGTAGGTTAGCAGTGGCGTATCGAGCACCAACATGCCGGGATGCGGCAGGCCGCGCTCTTGGCAAACAAGCATCACAGCAACTTTGAAAGCCGAGTGCAGGACGGCACGCACGCCCTTGCCGTTAGCGCGGCGCTCCTTGCCAGCAATCCGAATATCCTGCGATTGCGGATCGAACGAGACAACCGGCGTGCCGGGAAACTTCCAAGCCTCGAGCACCTCCTGAATCTTGACCGCCAAAGCGTGTCCGGTTGGACCGTCGATCCCGACGGACAGATGCTGCTTGGGCTCGGGCTTCGCGCCGATAACTTGGGAGAGCTGTACTGCAAGCCTGTCCCGCTCATCGAACAGCTTGAGCTGGTCGCGCAGCGCGTCTCGCTTCTCGATGCGGTCTTCATAGGTTTGGCGAAGCCCCGATTCATCGGGCCGCAGGAACGCGAGCAGCCGCTCCGCCGCAGCGATCCGCGCGCGCTGCTTCCTGAGCAGCACCAGATGCCCGGCCCCGTCGCGCTCGAGCAGTCCGATCGTGCTGAACAGATCCCGGCGTTCCCGCTCGATCCGCGCGATCTCGGCGCGCGCCGCCGCCCGTGCACGATCGACGTCGCGCTTGCCGTCATTATGATGATGCTCGGCCGTGGCGCCGCATAAGGGACAGGGCCGGTCGAGCCGCGCCAGCAACAGGTGACCGCCCTGCTCGAGCGCGCCCAACCGGGCGATGTCCGATTCATAGACTTCCATCAGACGAGCGAAGCGAGCAAGCGTCAACTCGATTTCCCGGGTCTGTGCCGCTGTCCTGTCACGCGCGTCGAGCATCCGTCGCCGTTCCTGCGTGGTGTGATCGATGCGTCCCTGACGCCGCATCAGGTCCGACCCCAAGTCGTTAAGCCGATCCTCCAGGCGCACCGATTGATGGGCAAGCTCTTGGCGCGTGACACCCAGAGCATCGATCTGCACGTCGATCTCGCCAATCCACTGTTCGAGCAGTTCCCGCTGGCCCTCGCGGCGCGCTTTCTTGATCTTCGCCGGCACCACCGCGACGACGGCGGAATCATCCTGGCCGGTCAGCAGGAGCTTCAGCGCATTCTTCTCGGGCGTCGCTGCGACGACTTGCCCACTCAAGATCGGGCTGCGGCCATCAATGATCGAACCTTCGTCCACGAACATGAACGGGTCGAGCGACCGCAGGGTGAAAGAATTCTTCTCGCCATTCTCGTTGCGAACAATCTTCTTACCGTCGAGACCCAGACCCATGAGCACAAGCCGCGACAGATTATCCTCGCGCGCGGCGTCATGCTCGGGCGCCAGGGCGCGCGCCTCGACATCGACAGGCATCTCGACATAAAGACCGCGATACAGCCGGATCCCGCCCCCGGTAATCGCGCGGTAAAGCGTCGCCTCGCCCGTTCTCGGAATGTCGATCCCGAGCAGGACACCGGTATAGCCTTCCATCTGCTCGATCACGGGAAGCGGTGTTGACGCCCCAAGAACGAACTTGAGAGCTGCCAGCGTGAAAGATTTGCCGGTGTTGGACGCTCCGTAGACGACATTGACGCCAGCCTCGAACGTCAGATGTGCGGGCGCTTTGCCTTCGCCCACAAAGCTTAGATGGCGGAAGATCAGGCGATCGATCATGCGGCCGGCTCGTGCAGGGTTTCTTCGCCTTGGAACTCGAGCGTCCAGCGGCCGAGCCTCTGATGCACGACATCACGGATTGCATCTTCAGCCAGTTCGCCGAGCCGGCCCGCGAGCCACTGCGCGCGATCCTTGAGCGTTTGCGCGTAAGGCACAGCCAGAAGATCGAGGAAGGAAGGCGCGTCGTCGCCGGCCTGGAACCGCATCCCGTCTTCGTCGTCGACCACATTGACGAGTTCCGCGTGAAGAAGAAGTCGGACCCCTTCGTCAACGAGACGGCGCCGTACGAGGAGTTCGCCTGCCCTCGACGGGAGGTCGGGGTGGAGACTGTCGGGCCCTTCGAGATCGGCGGTATGCACCACTAGATGATCGAACCACACCAGCTCGCTTGTCGAGCAGGCACGGGGATGAAAGGCATCGAGTACGATCAGCGCACGCAACCCGGTTTCCAGCGGGCTGTTGAACAGGGGGATGGTCTCGCCGAATCCCGAGATCACTTCACCCATGCCAGCCGTCCGCTGTTGGCGAAATGATGGCATGTGCCCTGTTTCACCGGCACGCGCGCATAGCGGCCGAGCACACCGGCCACCGCGACGCCCTTCGCCTCGACCATCACCGCGGCAATTTTCGCGAGCGCATCGGCATGGGTCAGTTGGTGGGTGTCGAATACACCGTGGAAAATGTCCTTATCGAACGCTTCAAGGACCCGAGGTTCGGTGCTGTCCCGATAGTACCGCTTGAAGGCGGCCGCATCGAAAAACCGCTCCCGCTGGACCCGAAAATGTTCGCCATATTCCGCGTGCGCCAGCGCGTCGTCGCCGCCGCCCAGCGCTACCGCCCCGCGCTCTCGATAGGCCGCCAGCAGCTGGTCGACATAGCCCGTCTCTTCTGGCTGCAGCCCCGCCGGCACTTCGCCGACCGGCGCCTCTCCGGGATCTGCCGAGAACCATTTGATCAGCACCGGCTTCATCGCCTCGTCGCGAACGAGTTTGCCTGCTTCCAACAGCGACACATTTTCGAATGCAAAGCCGTCAATAGCCGCCCGCACCGCGTCTGAAAGCGCATGAACCTCGCCTTCCACCAGCTGGGTGGAACAACAGTCATCCCAGCGTTCAATGAGCCGCGGCGCGATCTTGCTGGGCTGCGAGATCAGGGCGCGAACGGCGCGTACAGCCCCTTTGGGCGCCACGAATACATAGCTACGTGGCACGGGAAAATGCCCGGCTGCCGCGTGGAAGAAGATCTTGCCGAGCTCGCGCAGCACCTCGGTTTCCCCGAGCGCCTTCCGCAGCTGTTTGCATTGGAAATTATCCCATGGACCGTCGAAGCGCTGTCGACTGTGGTACCCAACCACGTCACGCCCCATATCGCCCGCCCCGGAGAAGCGATCGCTCCCGAGATAACGCGGTCGCAACGATGCTACCCAGTCGTCGACCAAGCGCTCGAGATCTGCGTCGTCCAGCGCATAGATTTGCGCTGCATAATCGATCACGCATTGCCCCTTCTTCTCTGCCGAACGAGGATGCACAACGAGACAGCCGGGTGCAACAAATGTCGGAAAACTTCGGGAACGTCAGCGGTCGACACCGCGTCGACCAGCTTATCCGCCTGAAACGAGCGGCGGGGTACGGGGATCGTCTCAACAGCGATGAATGCCGAAATTGGTCGCCCTGGTAGAAGGGATGGGCGGCCGCTTTCGACCAAAATGCGTCGTTCAGCGATCGGCCTGAGAACGGCGGCTTCTGACAGAACCAGTCATTCGCTAAGCGCAAAGCGGTGTGGCAGCTTCGCGCCCCTATTGATCGTTTAGCGCGCACTGACTAGCGCCCGGAAGCCGACATTGCTTTAGGTCGAGGCTAAGGGTTACTCGCCACTTTATTGCGGCCGCTTGATATCGATGTCCGGTCCCGTAGCAGATCGCTGACTCTAGCATGCTTCCATGCTACGCTCTCGCCTATGATAACCGAGAGCTACTACTGGAAGAAACCGCTGCTGACTGGAGCCAAGGCCATCCGAAAATATATGGACGCGGAAGATATCAGCGACGCTCAATTCGCGCGGATCGAACGTGAGATTTCTATCGGATTTTATTCGATAAGAAAATTACTAGAGGCAACAGGGAAAGTCAGCGCGGAGACGCGTGATATGAAGGTGTCGCTCAAGCGATACGAGAAGCGCGCAAATCAGCCTAGTGTCGATTGGTACAATCGGAGCGAATTTTGGGAGCTTTACGATCTAGACAAGCCTGCGCTAGAGTCTCGCGATTTGCTCTACGTGGCGCACCGTATGGTTCACAGTTTCATATTCGTCCTGTCGGGTGACGATGACGGAAATGGTGCATTTTTTACAAGTGATCGGGACAGGGAGACGCGTCTCAACTTCGTAAGCACGGACGAGATCCTTCGGGTGTTTGAAACGGTCGGAAACGACTATCCGAATGGCTTCCACGCGTGGCGCGACAAGGTGACTGGAGAAATGAAATGGAGCGTCCCCGCCAGGGAGCCTGCGCGCTGATGGGAACGGAAATCAATCTGATTGTCGGCGGTATCTCACTGTCCTTCTCCAAAAATCATATGGGCATAGATTTTGGGCACCTTTTTCAAGAAGGCGATCGCACTCGCCATAAAATGGAAGAGATAAGTTACGATTACTACGAAGAGAACCCTGACGAAATTGCGGATCTTGAGGTTTCGGAGATGGTATTCGCGCGGAGGCTTGATCGCATTGTGTCGCGCCTCGAGCTGCTGAATCACTCGCTCGACGCAGCGCGTGCAGAGTATGCGGTGATCGTCGCCGAAACGATCGAAATGGCTTTGTACAGCGAGTCCCCGGAAGATCCTTCTATTCTTTCTTTTGAGGAATTTTGCGCTCTTGCCTGTCGGTATCCGATCGATGTGCTGAAGGACGCTTACATCGAGTATGAAACACCGGATCGTGACAAGGTGGCGCAAGGTCGGTTTGCAGAGGACGCGGACGAGTTTGCAAGACTACCCGGCGATCGCTACAACAACCTATACTATTCTGAGAAAAGCTATCTTTCGGCCAGCCTCTGCATCTTGAGTGCCGAGTCAATGCTGCGGGTTTTCGCTCTCAATCCCGACAACGCTGACATTGAGATTGTCTGGGAATTTGGTCCGCTCGTTAATAACGGGTGGGCAAACAAGAACGATTTTAACCCAGGCGCGAGACGTGTTCAAAAGGTTTTGGTTGCGACCGAAGGGGCATCAGATGCTCGGATTATCAAACGCGCTCTAGAAGTTCTGCGGCCTGATGTTGCCGATTTTTTTAATTTCATCGATGTGGATGAGCGCCACCATTTTTGGGGTACGGGCAATCTGGTAAAGTTTGCTGAGGGGCTTTTGCGTATCGATATTCAAAACAGAGTGCTCTTCGTTTTTGACAACGATGCGGAGGGAGTGGACGCTTACCGTAAGCTAGCTGCGCTCAATCTACCTGCGAATATGCGCTCCATGCTCCTGCCTGATCTCGATGCCTTCGGCAGCTTTCCCGCCCGTGGTCCTGAGGGAGTCAGCTCGGCTGACATAAACGGACGCGCGGCTGCGATCGAGTGTTATCTCGATCTTGATCTGCCTTCTTACGGCCCCGCGCAGGTGCTCTGGAGCAATTACAAAAAGGAAGTTGACGCGTGGCATGGCGCTTTGGAGTTCAAGGAGTCCTACCAGCGCCATTTTCACGATCAGGACGATGACACGCTCCGCAATGGCCCATACCAATCAATCAAGCTCGGCAAACTGCTAGACAGGTTAATCGTGGAGGCGAGTTTGGTTTCACCTGCCGGCTAGAGGTTCGGGTACCACCGACCTCATTGAGGGTGGTCTGCTCCGTTTGATTACCCCCTCCATAATGGCAACTTTTGGGTGGTGGTGGCCTGAAGCGAACTGGCCGCGACTGGCTAAACCCGGTCGCTCCTGCGCAACTCGCCGGACGACCGCTTCAGGAGAAAGTTGCCGTTCGCGCCTTGAGACGCCGCCCGTCGGCTCAGCGCCCCATGGCAGCCATCCAGTACTGGACGCGCTCACCCCGGAAGCGGACGTCTGTCTGGCAAAAGTGGTTGGCTCACGTGCGCTCAATCTGGTCGACTGCGGCCGAAAACTGCGCCATCTTCCGCCCACCAGAGCGATTTGCGCGTCTCATTGGCGCATCTGAGTAAACGGCGGGGCGGGGGAAGGTATGTCGCGTGCACGAAAAATCACGAAGGTCTATGTCGAAAACGTCAGGGGAATCGGTCAGAAGTCATTCGACTTAGAGATCCTGCCGAATAAGCCGACCTTAATTGTCGCCCCAAATGGCACCGGCAAAACCTCGTTGGCGAGGGCCTTTGGCTCTCTGCAATCAACGAGAATTGCTTTGAACAAAGACGACTACTATCAAGGCAATGATCAAAACAGTCCACGGCTTGAGCTCACGTATGAGGACGAAGCTGGCTCTCTCGTGGTCAAAGCGGCTGACAGCGCATCAAACCAAATTGGCAGTGAATTTGATGTTTATACAATTGGCGGACAATTAGTTCCAAAAGCTAGCAAGAGAAAGATCAGCGGCAACGTGGTTGCTACTGCAAGCATCGAGGTTCAGCCCGTCGTCCTCATTCCGAAGGTGCCGAAGAAGACGCCCTTTTCCTATGATTATTCATTGGTCAAGAGCGCATTGGGCGTATCTGGTAAGGCGTTTCCAAACATATCAGCGATACTAGCGAACAAGTGTCTTATGCTCCGCATACAGAAGGAGGTAGACCTGTCGCGAGCATTGCTAGCCACACCGCATAAGGCCGTCACAGCCTTCGCAGAAGCTGTGAAGACTGCAACCGGGACCGCTCAACAAATTCTTGACGCGATTCCTGAGGATATGACAGCCGAACTCGAAGCGGTGCCTCACATAGCAGCTATAGTCGGTATACTTAAAGACGAGAATGTTACGTTGCCTTACAGCGGATCATATATCGCCGCCGCTGTACAGATACACAATCTATATCGATCGGATAAATCGGCTTTCCGGTCCGCAATCGAGAGCTATCAGTATCTTGTAGAGAAGGGGGAGATCGAAAGAGACCTAGCTAGCCTTAGACTGACATGGAAGAACATCCGGCCCAAGGAAGACTTGAAGCGGGGCCTCATCATTGAGTTCCCCCCGGCGAATCAAATCTCGAACGGAGAGCGTGACACGCTTTGGTTTGTTGCATCATTACTTCGCGGGTGGCGTCTTCTGAAGAGTGATAAATGCGTCATAGTTATTGATGAAGTATTTGACTATCTTGACGAGGCAAACTTGATAGCTTGTCAGTATCACCTTACTCAGATGATCCGGCAAAATAAATCAGAAGGACGGCAGGTTTTCATCTTGATCATGACGCACCTTAATCCTTCTTGCTTTAGAGGATTTGCATTTCGTGATCAAAAGATACAATATTTAACCTCCCGTCCCGGAGGCCTGCCACGCGATGTAGAGAAGGTCCTCCTTAAGCGGGAAAACCTTTCGATTAGTGACGATCTTTCCAGATACTTCCTCCATTTTAATCAAAACCAGAAGGACCTTACCGCGGCGTTTGCTTCCTTGGGATTGCCGTCTAATCTTAATACAAGTGCGAAGTTCAAGGCGCACGTGAATGATCAACTTCGGCGTTACCGAGATCATAAGAGCTACGAGCCGGTGGCGGTATGCTGCGCCTTAAGGAACCGCATCGAGGAGTTGGCGTACGACCAACTTACTCCGGCCGCACAGCCTGGTTTCGTGACGGTGCACAAAACTGCGGAAAAACTGGACTATGCCATCACGAATGGCGCTGACGTTCCGGAAGTTTCGTATCTACTCGCCCTGATCTACAACGATGCCGCCCATATCCGTGAGCATGCCGACAATGACACGCCGTTGCGTTCAAAGCTCGAGAACCTCTCGATTCGTAGCATGATCGAAGCAGCGACTTGATGAGGCGCCGGAACAACCAGCGCTCCCAAGAGCTCATGGCTGCGTTGCAAGGGCGGACGGGCAGAAATCCGGGCGCCCGATTGCCGCGATAAAACGTCGGCGGCGCTCCCGCAGCTTCCGAGACCTGCTAGTCGGCTGGCGGCCAGTCTTACCCAACGGCGGTTACCTGATCGACGGAGGACGCAGAGTCCGCTTCTGACACCAGCTGCCGTTTGCCGGCTGCCCAACGAACGGCCGTAAAGTCCCAAACCAAGCCGTTCGACCCGCGCACCCGCGACATGAACCAACGACCGAAGTTGAGAAGGCGGAAAGTGTCCGCGAGTGTCGACTAATGGGTCGCCTCAGATCAACGACGGTAGAGCTACGCCTCTTTGCCGTGTCGGATGAGCCAAGCGGCGAGGATCAGCCCGCTTGATGCGACAAGGCTGGCGTCATCAGCGCTAATCAGCTCTTCTTCACCAACCACCTTTCCATGGCCCGTTCCTGC
>NZ_BMJP01000011.1 GCF_014643515.1 Sphingomonas prati
CAAGGCCCGCATCTACTCGCCAACCCTCGGTCGCTTCATGCAGAACGACCCCATCGGCTACGGCGATGGCCTCAATATGTATAACTATGTCGGAAACGATCCGATTAATAAAACTGATCCTAGCGGCGCCACCGCAAGGGAGGTTCTGCCAGGCGCGCGGCCCCGTAAAGAAGGTGTTTCAGGAAGCGTCACATCAACATCTGGTTCCGTCACAGTCACGGCCGGTTCCGCCGGTTCCGCCGGCCATTCAGGTTCATCGGCAGGTCTCCTCTACAACGCGTCAGGAGGCCGGACCGGTACAGTGGGGGAAGCGCTAAACGGGCAGCAAAGGGCCCAGGATATCGTGGTTGCCTCAAACTGCAACGCAACGTGCCGGGCTAATCTCCGCGAGCAGGAACGCACCAAGTGGGTGGTTAACGATCGCCGCTACATACTCAATCCGTATTACAATGATCCGGCGCCGTGGCTTAACTTGCAAACTGCTATTACGATCCCGCCACTGATCGGAGTTGCGGCTGCTACTGTCCCGCTCCTGCCGGGGCTTCTTGGCCCTTCAGGTCCGGTATTTGGCGACACTGCTTTCGGTGCAACTAGCCAAGGTTACTTCAATAGCGGTTTTTATCGTGCTGGATTTGGACGAGGACTTGGACAGGCCAACTTTCGAGTTGGTATCGGGAGCTCTAAGTGGGACATCTTTTCAGTCAGTATACCTAAGTAGAGAGGGTTGGGATGTGGTTGGCTTCCGGAAAATGATTAACATCGAAGGTCGTGACTTCTTCAATCTCTCTCGCGCGGATGCCGCGGAGATGATTGACGCCTTTTTAGAAGGGGGGAATGGTCGCTACGACTATGCTGCTCTCCCAGAGTTCATCCTCGTGCCTAATGGGTCCTGGCTTGAGGACCTCCGTCTACGGCTGAAGTTTATAGACGAGCATCGACGAACAGCTGATGAGCCTGATGGGCTTGCAAGCGGAGCTGGGCGGCTTGATTTAATGGCTCTAGCCTGTGAACTTCGGGCTAACGAGCAGAAGTAGTTTAGCTGCAGAATGGAGAGCTGCCGCAAAATGGTGAGGCAGCTGAAGGCGAGGAGATCGTTGTCACAGGGCTCATGCGGAAGGGAGCCGGGAACTTTGCTCGTTGATTGGCGACCAAGCTGGCGCCGAGAGCAGCTATCCGGTCGGTGGACGACGTTCTTCGTAACCCTGGGCTTCTCAGAAACATGAAGCCAGAAGAGGTTGCGAAGTTGCTGGGCAACAATCCTGGTTGGAGGGTCGAGGCGTTAGGTAAAGGGTGACGTCAGGGCCAAGGATGGGTGTACAGACAATATACTCCGGGAGGTGAGCCAACCGGTCGAATGCTGCGTTACCATCCTGGCGGTGGTCACCATGGTGCGTCCCCATACTGGCGCGTTAACCCCGGAGACGGGCAGGGTCCAATCATACCAGGGGGATGGTGATGTCATCTGTATTGCGGAGCTTCATCAAATCGGTACAGGCGCTTGCCGCCTCATCCGAGAGCCAAATAGCCCACCTTCAGAGGATGGGTCTGGATGGTAACAATGTCGACGAGCTTGCTCTAGAGTTTGACGATAGTGTTAAGGGGCTACCTGGACTTGTGAAGAGTGGGGCATTGTCGGCCGATGCAGCGGAATGCGTAACGCTCATTGATCGTTTGCTAGCGCAGATGAGTTCGTCGGGTGATGATTGTTGGAGCGCAGAGGCTTTACGAGAGGACGCTCGCTGGCAGCACGTGCGTGAAGCCGCGAGCGCTTGTCTGACACGGCTTGAAGCCCAAGCCTCCCCTGCTCTCTCGGGAAATTAGCGAGGCGGGTGGGCGGTTCAAGTACGCGGCGAGCCCCATGCTTTGCGCCCCAGCCGGAGGGCGGTCGAAGCGTCACCGCTCCGATGCAGGTTCGACCGAGACACGCGCCGTACGCCGTCCACAGCGCTGCAGACTTACCCGGTACACCGATGCGATCCGGAAAGCAGGAAGCACGAACCCGCCGAGGAGATCACGGCCGAGATGGAGAACTCATCAGCACACCTTACGCGTTACCTCACAGGATAATGAGGCAAAAACAATGAGTTGATAGTTGGCCACCAGATGCGCGGTTCATGGTCATTGACCACCACGTCCATCATCGGTGGTCAGGGCGCGCTGTTGTTGCTCCCTAAAGGCCTGACAGGGCCTCCCGGGTTTGCGCGATGAACTCGCGGGGTGATCGATAGCGCAAAGCGCGGTGCGGATGCACCTCCTTATAATGGTCGAACCAGCCGGGTAGTTGGTCGATAACGCTCTGCGCATTTGGTCGAGGGTTCACGCGGACATAATCGCGCTTCAGGGTGCGAACGAACGCCTCCGCCATGCCATTCGATTAAGGACTGCTTACCGGGGTCGTGCACGGGATCAGTCCAATGTCCCGGGCGAAAGCGCGCGTGGTGCGAGCGGTGTAGCAGCTGCCGTTGTCGGTAAGCCACTCGATCGGTTCGGGCACGCGGTTCACCTGTCCATAGCGATGCTCGACGGTGGCGACCATCAAGTCCTGGACGTCCTCGGCGGTGATGCCGCCCGTCGTCGCCACGTGTCCCATGGCTTCACGGTCGCAGCAGTCGAGCGCGAATGCGACGCGCACCTTCTCACCATTGTTACAGGTGATCTCCAACCCGTCGGAGCACCAGCGGGTGTTGCGCAGACCGACGGCGACCTGGCCGTCGTGACGCCGTTCCTCGCGGCGTTCGCCGTCCCGCTGTAGCAGCAGTCCGTGCAACTTCATGACGCGGTAGACGCGTTTCGGATTGGGCGCTTCGCTCGCGGTTTTCTCGACTTCCCGGCGCAGCAGAGCATGAACTCGGCGACAGCCGTAGGTTGGCAGATCGGCGACGAGCACGCGGATGTCGGCGACCAAATCGGCATCCGGCAGCGGTGGTCCGCGTGGGCGAGGTGCTGGGCGATGGCGCATTGCGGACAGGTGTGGGCGAGCGATGCCTACCGCCTCTGCGACCGCTCTCAGCGGCTGCACCATAATCCCGCATCCGGCGGGCAAGGGTTCAGGAAAACGGGACCATTCTCAACGAGCGGCTTTGAAAGCCAGAGGCATATTCGGTCCGTTTTGCCTGGGTCTGCGGAGCAGTTACTGCTCCGAGAGGTTTAGCGGCATGGGAGTCAGGCGCGGCTCAAGACCGCACCCTCAATCACGACACCGCGGGTGGCGTATTTCGATAAGGCGACAAGCAATTTCCGCGCGAGAGCCACTATCGCGACCTTCTTGCCGCGGCCATCGTTGGCGCGAACCCGCTCATGGAACCAGCGAGCTAGCGATGTATCCGGCTGATAGCGCAGGCACAGCCAAGCTACCTGGATTATAGCCGTTCGCAATCGTGGGTTCCCTGCCTTGGACACGCCCTGCTCTCGATCGATGGTTCCGCTTTGCCATGGGCTGGCTGCCAGCCCGGCGTAAGCAGCGACCTGTCGCCTGTTATCGAACGAGCGGAACAAGCCTTCGCTCGTCAGCACGTTGGCAAACTCAGGGCCGATCCCCCTTAGAGCCCCAAGCATGCTCTGCGGCGCGGTCTCGCTCGCCTCAGCGTTCAGAGCGTCACGCTCGGTTTCCACTCTCTCGATCTGCTCGTTTATCAGGTCGAGCCGGTCCAATTCCCTTGAGAGCCTTGCCTTGAGGTGTGGTGGTATGCGCTGCCCATCTCCGGTTCGTATGTCTTCAAGCCTTTTACGACGATCTCGGCGGAGCGGCCGGTAATCGCGAACGCCGATGCTGAAAAGCAATCCCTTGATCCGGTTGGTATGGCAGGTCCGCTCATCGACCAATGTCTTGCGCTCTCTGCTGATGCGGCGCTGATCTTCATCGTCGACCGTCGGCACCCGCACCATCGAACAGACCCGAGGCTCGCGTCGGACCCATGCCATCAGCGTGCGGACCAGCGTTTCGCCATCGATCCTATCTGTCTTGGCCCGACGGCTCCGGCGTGGAACTGAGATGGACGCAGCGTCTACCACATGACTTGTGATATTCTTTTCCGTCTCCAACGCGCGGTGAATCCAAAAGCCATCCAGTCCGGCCTCTTGCACGACGATCAGCGGATATAATTTGCCCTCACGTGCGCAAGCCTTATCCCGCAAACCTGAAAAGCAATTTAGCAGAGTCGGCAGATCTCCACCGGGCACCGAATGGCGTGTCATCTTCGCACTGCCTAGTGACAGCGCCGTTACCAGCCAGCTCGATTTGCTCAATTCCAATGAGATAAAAATGGCGCCGAGATCGACGCGGATCGCGGCAGCTTCTGTGGGTTGATTCACCTTCTGTCTCCTGAGGGGCGTTCAGCAACCTACTGTGTCACAGCGCAGCCGCTATTCATCCCCCATGGGATCTCACTCTTATCCAAGAGCGGGGCCCTGTCAGGTCATTTAGGGGGCCACTTCAGGCGCAAGGGCTTGAACACGTGCTATCGTGGTGCGGGGCGAAGCGCACGGGGTGCCGTTGGACGTCGTGATGGATCGCCGGGAGCGGTCTGACCACGACGTCCCGATCGTCGTTCGTTGTTGATATAGAGCTGCTGAAACGGCTCCGCCTTGGGATTGGCATAGCCGTTCCCCCGGGTTCGTTCCGGTGCTGGTCCGAGCGCGGACCAAGCGGATGATGTTGAACACCGCGTCGCGCGCGGCGGAATGCCGGCCGCGAAGGTGAATGCCGGATCGGCGCGAGCCGTCGCTGGAGGCGCGTAGGATAGAACCAACCGGCCGCGCGGACTGTAGCGTCAGCGACGAGGGTACGACTCACTTCCTCGGAGAAGCCGAGCACGTCGTCTGGTGCGGGAGGCGCTGATCAGTTCGGGCTGATCAACCTTCTGTTAGCCCGCAGGTGCCACGTGTGGCACCTGCGAAGTACTATAGTTTCACACATATAACGGGCCGCACGTTTCAAGATCATGTTTCCGGAACTGCTGGTCCAGCATAAGGATCGAAATACTCAGTTGCAGGAGTTGTCGCAGGAACAGCTAGCGCCGGATTTGCTACGTTTGGTCCGACTGAGACTGTCACATCGCCAGCAGCCAGGGCTTTTAGCGCGTGCGAAATGGTGGGTGCTGCAAAGAGAATGAAGCAACCGACGATGACACGTGCACCGCGCCGTAGACTAACGGCTCCGCTCAGCATCGAGACGCCAACCATCGCCACGGCAATCGTTGCTAGGATCGTTGCGACCGATCCCAGCATCGTTTGTTCTACCCAGCCCGCTGCTACAACAATAGCATTGGGTTGTTCCAAGTCTAGCGCCGCTGGAAGCGTCATAATTTACCGATCAAGTTTTTGCTTAACCGAGGGTTCGTCCGTACCTCTGATACGTATCGGCGCCCAGCGGATCGGCTCAACTGAACGAAGACGTCGATCGTACTTCGAACATAATCTTGAATGTCGAAGCGCGTGAGTTTCGCCCCGCCTTGCAGTATGAGCAGAACTAGCTGTTCGATTGCGCCTTCCGCACTGTCCGCATGGATCGTCGTCATAGAGCCGGGATGACCTGTATTGACCGCTCGAAGGAAGGCATAGGCTTCGACCCCCCTTAATTCCCCGAGAAGTATCCGGTCGGGCCGCATTCGCAACGAGGCTGAAACCAGGTCGTCCGCGCTCACCTGCGCTTCGCCAAGCGTCCCTCGAACGGCGAGCAGTCCGACCGCGTTTGAATGGGAGAGGAGAACCTCGGGTGTATCCTCAATCAGGATGAGGCGCTCGTGCGCCGGGATCTCGCGGATCAAAGCGTTCAGAAACGTCGTCTTTCCGGTTGAGGTCCCTCCGGAAACAAGGATGTTACGACGAGCCCGAACGCTGTCCGTTAACACGTCCATAACACTCTGTGGATGCTCGTTGTCCGGCGACGACTGGGCAACGCTGCGAGCGCTCGTTTGCTTGATGTGCACCTCGTCGAAAGCGCCCGCCTGTTCGTAGTCGGCGAGCGAAAGCGCCGGGGTTACGTTCTTACGGATCGCCAGGGCCAAATGCTGGCGGGTCGCGGGAGGGGCAATAATTTGAACCCGCTCTCCGCCTGGCAGACTGGCCGACAATAGCGGATGCTCGCGGCTTATGCCCTGATGTGAGTAGGCTGCGATCTGCCGGGCCAGGCGCTCGAGCAGAGCTGCATCGAGTTCGGGAACGTCATGCCGCTCAATCGCCCCGCCTATAGTCTCAATCCATAACTCCCGCGGGCGATTGACATAGACGTCCGTGACGTCGGCACGATCAAGGGCATATCTGAGCGGAGCAAGATAGCTCTGCAGATAGGTCCAGCCGCCGCGTGCGGTGTCGTTCACGGACGCATCTCGACATCTGTAAAATCAAGATCCTTGGCGACGAACACGCTGATGCTGGTACCCGGGCGGACCGAAAGGGTCGGTGCGATTTCGCGGCTGCTACTGACCGAAGAAGTCGCGCCTTGCAACGAGCCCGGTAGTGCCACGATCACCGGCGACCTTGAAGAGCTTGCGGCTAAGTTAACGCCCAGGTCCAAGCTCGACTGGAGGATCGCACCCGAAAAACGCTCAAAGAAATGACTGTTCACGCTGGCGCGGACGCCGCCGCGACCAACCGGGTCGGACGCTGGCGATGCAATTGCGATGGTGACACCGTCAGGCCGGACAAGACGCTGCCAGGCTATCATTGCCCGTTTCTGGCCCGCGCTCGCCTCCGAACTATACTCCCCGATCAGGCGGCTGCCGCGTGGAATAAGAACCCGGCTGCCGTCGAACCCCTTTATGTCACGCTGTACCAGCGCGCGTGCATAACCGGGGCGGCTGGAGTCGAACCCGGTTTCGAGGACTGCTGCGATCAGCGTGCCTTGCAAGACCGTCGTCGCCCGGTTGGTAACGATACTTGCGCGCACCCTACCGGAGTTTCCGGTAGTCGAACCAGATGCACCGGTGAGACTTTCGGTTTCAACATTTGCGGCAAGAGGCTGGGAATCCGATGACGGCGGTCTTGCGTCGATGAACGGCACAGGAGGCGGGTATGCTTCCCGCGGAGCTGCCTCATAGTACGGCGCTTGGTAACTGCCGCGTTCCGCGATGCGTGGTTGCTCAGGGGCTACGACCGGGGGGTATTCGACCGGAGCTGCTGGCGATGAGGCATAATACTCGCGCGCTTGCAGAACTGGCGGAATATAGAGCGGCGGCGGCGCCGCGCTTGATGCCCGATCGGCGACCGGCAGGGAGACCGCAGGCGCGGCGGCCGATCGTCGACGTGCGTCGAGCACACTGAACAGCAGGATGCCAGCGAGAATGACGGCGCTGATCCAGACCCACGAAGGCAAGCTAGCGCGCGGTGCATCCACAACCGGGCGAATATCCCGTTCGCCTTGCATCGCATGATCGACACGCGGCTCCCTGGGTGAGGAATTCCCGATCATTTCCGTGCCGATCGTGAGAGCACGCGAACGGCAGTCGCGGCCCGCTTGTCGAGGCGGAAAATCAAATGCTTCTCAACGCTGTCGATCACAAATCGCCCGTTACGCATATTGCCGTTGGTCAGAGACTCGCGGCCGGCTGTGTCGAGCGCATAGACTGCCGGAAGTGCTGCGTCGGCGGGCCAGTCGATAAATGTTCGTACGCCATCTTCCGTAACACTGGACGGACGCAACTCGGCCGCCCCTCTAATTTCATAGAAGGTTCGCTCGGATGCAAAGTTTCCGGCCGTCTGAAATGGGGCGAGTTGGCCGATCGTAGCGGGCTGCACCCGAACCGCGATTGGCAGCGTCGTCTTCTCGCGTTCAGGCGCTACGCTAAGCGTAAAAGTGTATGAGCGACGATCCGTTACGACCGCCATCGTCGCGGCCCCGCCCGTCGATCGGGCTTTGACGACAAGCCGACTGCCTGACCGGTTAGGCTCGGCCTCCCATCCGGTAGGGTCGCTAATGGTCGCTCCCGTCACTTTCTCGCCTGGTGCGAAGCGCAGGGTTAGCGGATGTCCAATAACTGCTCGGAGACCGACAAGTTGACCCTGGCGATAATCGACAATTTGTTCGCGTGGGCGCGCAACCGCCGGCACCGCGCCGACAACCGCAAAAACGCATGCCGCACCGGCCACGAATCTCATGGTACGTCACGGCGAGTTGGAGGTGCCAATTCTTGAACCGGCGATCTCGACGGCACCATGGACGACTGCCTTGACTCTTCCTGCGGTGCGTAACTTTGAGGGACCTGCGGCAGCCCTTGGATGACCGTAGGACTAAGCGCTTCCTGACTTCGATGAAAGCTGGTGACCTGGAACCCCAGCGGGTTCACGTAGCGATCTGCGACGCTGAGCGGCGCTTTCGCGTAGAGGTAGCGTATAACCGTGACCCAAGATCGCACAGGTTGGCGGCGTCCGTCGGGATCCTGCCGCGTGGTATCGTAGCGGACCATCGCGGCATTCCGTGTGAGCGGTGTCACGCTTTTGACTTGCACATCGATAACCGTTGAACGCGGATAGGCCGAAAGCGGGCTCGCGGGGTTGGAAGCCTGCATGCTCGCTATGTACTGCGCGCGGGCCGCTCCGCTCGACCAGAGCGCGATTTTCCGGTAATTTGTTTGAAGGCTTCCGGCGTCGAACCCCTCGCGCGCAATGACATATTGCACGAGGAACGACTGGGTCAGCGCGGTATCACCCGCAATCATCTCCGGCTCCAAAGGACGCAAGGCCTGGACGAAGCCTGTTTGCCGATCGACTAGTAAAGTTAGCGGTTCGACGGTCTTGAGCGGCATCAGCACGACCAACGCGAGTGCTTCGCAAACGGCGATCGTCGACGCTCCGGCCGCGACGATCCATGCGATCCGTCGCGATGCCCGATCATTGTCCTGACGATCCCTCGCCCAACTGCCGCCTTGGGCGATGTAGGTCTCGACAGGGTCGCTTTCTTGCTTTTTCACCGACGGATATCCCGCAAAGTAGTGCTTGCTGAAACACGTCGTGATGTTCGCCGAAAGCTCCGGCCAAGCGGCACAATCGGGGTTGTCGCACCAACTCCAGCCTGAGACTGCCGCACCGGCGACGATTGGCTAGGCACGGGGAAATCTGATGATTGCAGCATATGTTCCTCACGTCGCTGCGAGGCAGCAACGCTGTCGACGATGACCCCTGCTCTAGTTCGGCCGGACGAGACTGGCGATACCGTCTGCTGAACTCCCGTAGCGAGCGTTTCCTCCCGCGTCGCGCTCAACCCTGAAACTGCAAGGGGCGCAGAACGGTGATAGGGCAGACGAAGTGAGAAGCCGATACGGATGCTGAGTATCAATAGTCCCAACGACACCAGCCCGAATAGAGACGTTGCGGCCAGCAGCGGTGTCATGGATGTTGCGATGGTTTCACCCGCGGCTCGCCGCCCGATCAGATCCGCCATCCATGGTTCCAGGACAGTAAGCTCGATTCCGAGCATGATGCTCGTTGTGATGAGCCCCAGCACGATGAATATTAGGGCGCGAAGCCATCCCTCGAACAGCCCCGTTGTTGCCTGGAACAGCAGGAATGCAATGAACAGCGGCCCTAAGGCCAACAGGAGACCAGCTGAAATTTTAAGAAAGGCAAACGCGCCAACCGACGACAGGAGGAACATAGCGCGTGACATGCCCAAGGCCAGACCATCGAAGCCCGACGTGGACGTGGACGTTATTCCGGATCGCGCGACGAAAGGCGATCCTACCCCCAACGCTTCGATCGTTTCGAACTCGCGATCAATGTTGTCGAGACGTCGACCGAGACCGCTATCGGACCCTGCGCCGTCAAGCGAGGCGCCAAGTTCGGCTGCAAGCTGGCCCGGGCCCTGTATGACGACATCGTAGAACACGGTCCGGTAAGCTGGCCAACTGCTGGCGAAAGCCAGCACGATACCGATTTTAACGAAAATCGGTACGACCTCGCTAATAGTCGGCCCGCTGCCAAGCAGCAGCCGATATCCGAATGCCGCCACTGATATGGTTAGGAGAGCCGTCAGCAGCAGTGATGCGGATGATCCAGACGCGGCAAGCGTCTGGTATCCGATCGAGCCGAACGTTCGAGCCTGGCAATCGAAGAATGCCATGAGGCCCGACGCGGTCTCGCCAGCTGCCGGCACGTAGTTGCAGACGGCCATCAGGCGCGCGCCAACAGTAGATCGAGCCACGCATCAGGTGCATCACCGACTTGCGCGCGAATCTCGTCGAGCATTCGCACCGTCCGCTCTCGACCGGATAGGATCGTCAGGAGGTCCTTCTCGCTCGAGAGATCGAGTCTAGCGACCACGCTCTCGGCTCCGTGCTTAATGAGGAAGCAGCGGGAGGTGTCGGGAAGCGATCGAACCAGTTCGTGTTCATGTGACGTCAGACCAAATCCGTCGATATAATCGGAAGCCTGCGCCTTTGGATTGGGCATGAATATCTGGGTCGCCGCCTGCTCGATAATTGCGCTCGATATCTGGCTCTTCAGCGCGTCCTCGGCGCTCTGCGTGGCAAATCCGACGATGCCGTTACGTTTGCGGATCGTCTTCTCCCAGTCCTTGATGCGGCGAACGAAGACGTCGTCATCGAGTGCCTTCCAGCCCTCGTCGATAACGATGATCGCCGGTGTCCCGTCGAGCCGTTCCTCGACGCGGTGGAATAGATACATCATGGCGGGTGTTCGGACGGTTGGGTCGTCAAGGATCTGCGTCATGTCGAACCCGATCGAGCGTGTCGTGAGATCCGTCTCGTCACGCTCGTTGTCGAATAGCCAGGCGCGCTCACCCTCGCCAAACCAGGGGCGCAGGCGCGACCATAGGTCTGCCGCCTGCGGCCGTCTGTCACCACGGAAGAGTTCGACGAGGTACCGCAGCCGTCGCGCCTCGAACGGCTGCTGAAAATTCGCGTCGATCGCGTCCTTGATGCGGGCGATTTCCTCGAGGTCGGCGCCACCTGCTAGCTGGGTAAGCCAGTCGATCAGGAACTGCCGGTTGGCCGACGTGTCTTCGAGCTGCAGCGGGTTCAGGCCTGCCGGCGTGCCAGGGCGAAGCACGTCATAACGACCGTCAATGGCGCGGATGAACAGCTCGGCACCACGGTCCTTGTCGAAGAAGACGATGCGAGGATCATACTTGCGGGCTTGGGCCAGCAGGAAGTTCAGCACCACCGTCTTGCCCGAGCCCGACGGCCCGATGATCGTGAAGTTGCCGAGATCGCCCTGATGGAAATTGAAATGATAGGGGCCGGCGGCGGTTGTCTCCAGCAACGAGACAGCGTCGCCCCAGAGGTTGCCGTTCGCACGCCCGACGGGAAAATTATGGCCGCTCGCCATGGCGGCGAAGTTCGCGGTCGAGACGAGCCCACGCCGGGCGATGTATCTGAAGTTGCCCGGGAACTGCGCCCAGAAGGCGGGCTCCAGAGCTATGTCCTCGCGCACGCAGAGGATCCCGAGGTCCGCGGCGGTCGCCTGCACTTCGGCGACAGCCGCATCGACCTCTGCCGGGCTGTCGCCCCGCACGGCGATGGTCATGTGGTGCTCACCGAAGCCGGCGCGGCCGGCCGCCACATCGTCCTTGGCCTGGCCGAGACTTGCACGCAGACTGACCGCCTCGTCCTCGGCGGACCGCATCCGTCGAAGGGACAGGTTCATGCGCCCGAGCGCGGCCTGCCGGTCGACGAAGCCGAACGACTGTGTTACGACGAGCTCGAAGGGGAGGCGGAGCAACTCGTCGAACATGCCGGGGCTGGTCTGCCCGGGATAATCCTTCACGGAGACGATCCCGACGAAGCCTTTTCCAGCTTTGCCTGTCGGCCCGAGTTCGATCGTCTCCTGTCCGAAGCTGACCCGCCGATAGGGCAGGTAACTACCGACATCCTCCATCGGAAGCAGGACGGGACGCATCTCTGCATTCAGCAGATTGGACAGGAATTCGAGAGGTTCCGAGCACGGCCCCGAAGGGGTGTCATACGTTCCGAGCAGCCTCGGTTCGTAGGCGCTGAGTGTCGCCATGAGGGCGTCTCGCGCCACGTCCAGTTCCCTCAGTTCCTGGCGGACGGACCCTTCGTACCTCGCCGACACGAGCAAGCGTCGCAGCCCTTCGAGCACTCCGGTCCGTCCCTCGGGCGTACGGCGGACGAGGGTCACGTAGAGATCGTTGACGTAGAGCTGCCGTGTTGCCAGCCGCGCCTGCCAGACGGCATCCAGACGACGCGAGAAGGCGTCGGAAAAGTTTGATTCAGTGCCGACGACGACGCGTCGTCGGACGACATGATGGTAGAGAGCGAAGCGCGAAGATCCCACGGCCTGCAACATCGCGTCTCGCAGCCGCTTGCGGTAATTCAGTTCCTCGGTATTCGCAGTCTCGAAGAGCAACCCACGCAGGTAAAGGGTCTGCATGAGCAGACCGCTCCGCGTTTCGATCGTGTGGGCGTCTATATGACGGGCGTAGGGAAGATGGTGACCGACCGTCCGCTCGCGCGCGATGACGGTGGGATCTCGTGTTAGGGCCGGTAGGAGTTGCATCGCCACATCGCAAAGTTACGCACGCGCGGACAGCGTCCAACGCGGGTAAGCCAAAGATCGAAGAAGCGGGGCTCGCGGAGGCACAAGACAACGCCTACCGCGTGCACTATGAGCGCGAACGCGATCGTCCAGGCCGACCGTGTCAGGATGAACAACTCGGCCGCCAGCACGGCATTGGCCGTGAAGTAGGTGTATGTCACGCCTGCAAACATTTGCGGACGTGTCAGGGCCACGAAGAGCTGATCGTGCTCAATTTCACCCATGGTTCAGTAGCCGACGCTGGCGGTCGACTGTATCCCCGCAACGATGCTAGCCGCGCCGAACAGAATAAAGCAGCCGAGAATGACGGTAGCACCGTAGCGCCAGTTGATGCGTCCCGTCAGCATCATGAACCCAACTGACGCGATTGCGACGACAGCGACGACGGTGGCGATCGTCCCCAGGAGGGTGCCCTGCAACCATCGGACAGCGGATACGATCGGGCCGGATCCTTCAGGATCGCCCACGGTCTCCTGGGCATGTGCAACGCCGGACAGAAACGGAGCAATCAGACACAATGCCAGCCATTGTCGAACTCGCAGAAACGACCGCATTCCAAACCCCCCAAGAACTCGTATCTCTTCAGTGGCACGAGCGTTCTCAGCAAGCAACGGTGGAGCGACCAAACTTCATCACCGCCACCGTTGGCAGACCCCTAAAATTTCCGGACGGGGCAAGCTTGTTTCGCTCGCCGGCCATTTCGATTCCGCCAATATTCCGCCCGACCCGCGGTGCCGGCTAGGACTGGCCACACATGCCAGGGGGCAGCGTGCCGCTATCTAGGCGCCGCTCCTGTCAACCCGCAACGCCGTCGGAACTCTGGGCAGCGCCGGCACCGCCAAGACCACCACGGTTCTGCGCGTCCATGCCGAGGCGGCGAAGGCGCGCGGTAACAACGTCCGCGCGCTCGCGCCCACGGGCACGGCTGCGGACGAACTGGCGCGCGCGATCGGGGGCGAGCCGATAACCGTCGCCAAGATGCTCACCGCCAGTCCCGCCACGCCGTGCGGCGACAGGAAGCCCGAAATCTGGATCTTCGACGAAGCGTCCATGCTCAGCGCCCGCCACGGCGAGGCACTGCTCGCCAGGCCCATGCCGAAGGCGCGTTCGCCGCCCTCGACGACGGGGATGGCGAGGTCATCCAGCACGCCGACCTTGACGTGCGCCGCGCGCGGCTCGCCCGCGACTTCGCGCGCCTGTCGCCCAGGGACCGAGCGCGCACGCTCGTCCTCGATCCGACCCGCGAGGGTCGTCAAGCGCTCACCGATGCCATCCGCGCCGAACTGGTCCGCGACGGCACGCTGGGCGAACGGGCGATGGTCGCGACCGTACTCGAATCCTGCGGCCTCACCGACGCCGCACGCACCCGCGCTGCCAGCTACCGCCCCGGAACCGTCGTCATCTTCCGTAAAGGTGCAGAGGACGGCGCGCCGCGCCGCAACACCGGCTACCGCGTCGGGTCCATCGACGCCAAGGCCGGCACCGTCCGGCTGCTCGACCCCGAGGGTCAGACGCTCACCTGGTTCCCCGGTGACGGTAGCGCCGCCAATGCCGACGCCTTCGCCGAGGTGCAGCAGCAGTTCCGCACCGGCGACAAGGTGCAGTTCACCCGCAACAACTACGAGGCCAAGCGGTTCAACGGACGCACCGCCGAGGTGGTCGCGATCGACCCCGACGAAGGCATCCTCGTCGTCCGCTCCAAGAACGGCAAGCGCCAGGCCCTCGACATGGCCAACGTCGCCGATCGCCACATCCGACCGGGCTGGGTCAGGACCATTCACAGCGCCCAAGGGGCCGCCTGCGAGCGCGTCACGGCGCACCTCGAATTGTTCCGCAGCAACGTCGATGCCAACATCGCCTATGTCGCCGTCTCCCGCGCCAAGGCATCCGCGATCATCTATACCGACGACCGCGAACGGTTGGTGGGCACCATCGAAGGACGCAGCAGCGCCAAGGTCGGCGCGATCGACGAGACGCTGGTGCGGAAGGGGACGACGATCGCCATCCCCAAGCCCGTCAAAGCGATGGGGGTGGAGATCGGGGGCTAATGCGACCCAACACGGCACCGTCAGGGTTATAGTCGCAACCCTGACGGCAACGATGACATCAAGAGCGGCTCGGTGTCGATCCTGAAACCGCGTCCAGCCAGTCCTCCCACATTGCCGCATCTAGAGGCATAGACTGACTACCTTCATCCCTATTGAGAGAACCGAGAAGGACCGCAATATCGTCAGACGCCTTGCCTCCTCGTTCCCAATAGGTTTCCAAGAAGCGCCTCATCGCATCGAAGGCGTCAAGTGGACTAATTGAATACTCAGATGATGCTTGGCTCATGGAAACCTCGAAAAGATGTTTACTGGCGAAGGGTTCACGCCAGCGTTTTGAATAACGCCATTTCTAACCTGAACCCAAGTTTGAGTTCTGCCGGGATTAAGGCCGCTATAGATGCTGTTGCCAAATCGATCGGTATGGCTGAACGCTCCTTGAGCACGGTTGATCTCAGCTCGCGCTACTGGACTATCCGCTCCGTAGTGCCCTGGTGCCTTTCGAAATATATGACCGAGTTGGCTAGGGTTGGCAAAAAACTTCGCTGCCGGGGTAACTACCTTCGGACTTAGCTTTGTCGCAATTCACTTAGCGAACTTGACCACCGCACCGAGCCTGGCTTCCTGAACAGGTTCCGCCACCTCACCATTTTGCGGCAAGGGTCGCCTAGACCGCTTGGGCTTTTCTACGCTTGAGCCAGATCGCGGGAAACGGCAGGCCGACCAAGATTAGCCAAGCAGGGATGGCCGATATTGCTGTATCAGCGGTAAGGGGCTTGGGCAGAAGCGTTGCTGCAATACCCGATAAGCCGAAGCCATAAATTGCGAACGCTACAATCAACGCCCATAGCGCGAAAATTAGATTTGCCATGATCGCATCATCTCCTTCGCCGAGAATTTCTGTAGGCTTCGCCCCCACCAACGATGACAGCGCCCCCGTAAACTACCGCCGGGATCGCGCACAGAGCTGGTATGAAAACCTGCTGGGTACAACGAACGAGAATGTCGATCGCGAAGTCTGTGTCGCTTTGGAGCTTGCCCGATTGGGACGCATAGCACTCGTCATGACGACGGCAGGAATCATTCCAGTTCCCCGAGGGGAAACCTTGGCCGCCCTCTGCGCCGCAGAAAATTCTATCCGAAGGTGCAGCGATTGAGGTGATGCGAGGTATAGGAGGCAAAGAAGGCCGGGGCAGTCGCCGTCCGTTTACGACAATGTCGTCCGGCTGAGGTGTCTGATCACTCTGCGGCTGTAAGCTATTGAAGCCATTGCCGGTATGGAGGCGAAATATCTCGCTCTTCCTCCTGCGCTCGACGTTCCCACGCCGACGCGACTACTGGGTTGGCATCGACAATTTTACCTTCCTTAAAAAACTGAGCGAGCTGACTGCATGACTCACGATCGCCAAGTAGTGCTGCACGCATATAAAATGAGAAAGCTTTCTTTTCATTGCGCCTGACCTGCCTACCGTAGTCATACGCTATAGCTAAATCGAACACAGCCTCGGCTACATTGGAATTTGCAAGCTTCTTTAGCATGGACACTCCTAACCGCTCGTTCTTTTCGACCGCGTCGTTTCCATGGAGATACCAAGTGGCAAGGGCATATTTAGCGCGGTCGTCGCCATGCTCAGCGGCCCTCTTTAGAAGAAGGTGAGCCTGCACTAAGTCCGGTTCAGCCTGATCGCAAAGGGCGAGTGCGGCCACATATTCGGTCATATCTTGCTCTTCCAATTCGCTATTCCGCTAGCGGGAGATTCTAAGCAATCGGAGGCCCACACTGGCCCGAAGGGTCAGGCAAGCCTGGAAAGTTGCATCGGTCCAACATAAATTTTGGAATTATCACAAAGGGGAACGCCCTCAACGGCGGCCACGGCCCCCTCCAACCGTCCGGGCGAATTCGTTGCGGCCTTCGACTGCCGTTTTTATCAGCCTTCTCGCCACCGGCATCCTTGCCCTTTCGGGTTTGCCCTTTCTGGTGCTTTCCAAGGGTCGAAGGCCTGGCATTCTTGGTGTGCTCGCCCGAGCCTCCATTGCCGCCATTGCCTCCCTTGTTGGCAGCAATAACAATGATTTCTGGAATGGTATTATCATCTTCCTGAAGAGGATTGCCCGTGACGATGATTTCATCATTTTGCAGCTCTCTCTCGATAGTTTCACTTGCCGGCGAGTTTATGGTGTTGAGCTTCATCATATCGGCCGATAATGAGCTTGCGGCATCAATGAAGTATTGGCCCGCACCGGAGTTTGTGCCTCCGCTATTATCACGGCCTGCGGCGCCATCTAGGCGTTTGTGTGATTGAATTCTTGATCCCGCAGCCAAGCCGCTAGGATCAGTTTTATTAATCGGATCGTTTCCGACATAGTTATACATATTGAGGCCATCGCCGTAGCCGATGGGGTCGTTCTGCATGAAGCGACCGAGGGTTGGCGAGTAGATGCGGGCCTTG
>NZ_BMJP01000012.1 GCF_014643515.1 Sphingomonas prati
TGCGCGGCGTGGACAGCGCGCGGTCGCCTGCGACGTGTCGGCTCGCCGGAGAGGCAGATTATATCAGATGAACGAGCGGCAGGTTTTCGGCAGGGGGATAGCGCGCGTGAATGGCCGGGATTGGGTCTTCAGAGCCGTGCCCAGTCCGCTCGATGCGTTAGGCTCGCAACCCAGAACCGCTTGTGGGTCACTGTCGATCCGGCCCTGAGCGACCCAGAGGCCCGGGCCACTGGTTTGGTCGCGAGGTCTCCAAGCATGGCCCTGCTGAAGTTCCGACTAGTAGGCTCGACATCGTCGGGAAGCAGCGCTGCCACGAGATCGATGAACTGCTTCTGTATGAGGATCGGCTCTCGCCGGAGCTGCTCCATGATCGCGGTCTTGTGCCAAACCACCAGCACAGCTCGCACAAGTTGAAAACCCGCGACTGGAGCGGTGATGCGGCCGCCCTGGCCCGCAGCGATCTGCGCATCGATTGAGTTCAGCGTCAGACCGTGCAGCTTGGCGGCGTCGATCCCCAGTCCGCCTTGCATCCGCCGCCCAGCTTTCTTGTACTTCGTCTCGAGAGCGACAACGACCTGCCGCTCGCGGTTGACCATGAGGAAGTCGATGCGCTGCGGGCTGCCCGTGCTGCCGGCTGTCCTGGGCAGCGGGAACTCCGCCTTTGCCTCGTAGCCCCTCCCGTCCGCAATGCATTCGAGCGGTGGGCCTAGCCGCGCCTCGTTGAGGTTGTCGACACCGGAGCGCATCTGCTCGTACGTGAGCCATCCTACCATGCCGCTGGTGATCTGGTGGATCAGGCTCATGTTGGCTCCCTAAGCGCGCTTGTATCGGTCACTTTGTCCACTTCAATCGCTCCCATTCGCGCTTGAGCACAAAGTTGGAGAGCCGCATCGCGTGCCCTTCTAGCGTCGCAACATCCTTATCCGGCTTCGATACCCCCCAATTATTCCACGGTCGTACACAAACCCAGCCGTTATTGTAGCCAGCTTTGATCGAAGCTGGCTGCAGCATATCGCGATGAGCGAATGGCGGACGTCGAGCACCGCACCAGACGTCTCAAATGACCAAAATTGGGTCGTCGCAGCTTTTTCAAACAGCTGGTCCAGCGACGAATATACATTGGGTCGGCTCGGCGTCCCGATGATCGCAATAAATCACACGCCGAGTCCTTGCGAACAACCGATGGCGCGGACGGGACGCTAGCTTTTTTCCTCGATCATGGGCGCGCTCTTGCAATTGCTACACGGTCGCGCAGACTGTCGTTCAACGGGGAGAATCGATTGAAGGCGTCAGCCACAGCCGCGCCGCAGTCGGCGGGCTACATTTACCAGATCGAACGGGCGCTGTATCACCTCAGCGTCGCAGACGCCGATGACTCGGTCGCGGTCGAATGGGCCGACGACGTCTCCGTCCACCGCAACGGCATGATCCTGACGCAGGAGCAGGACAAGCACTCCCTCAGTTCCGGCGCGGCTGCCTTCGGTGACCGCAGTCCGGGCCTCTGGCGCACGCTGCAGATATGGAAACGGCAGAGATCTGCCGGCATCCGCAGCGGGCGTTATCTGCTGGTCACGAACTCGGTGGCGGCGGGATCGGTCGCGGACGCCGTGCGCGGCGTCGCGGCCGGCTCCATTGGCGCGGACGAGGCAGTCGCCCGGTTGCGCGCTGCGGGCGCCTCCACGCGGCGTTCGAAGACGCAGACCATGATCGACAACGTGCTGGCGTCGACCGACGACGAACTGGCGGACCTCGTCGGCCGCATGGAGATCGTGGATCGGACGGGCGACTGGACCGCGCTCAGGGCGTCCGTGGCCAACGGCCTCGGCCTGGATCCCCGCGTTGATCGCGACTTGGTTGTGGAGAATATGCTGGGCTGGGTGACCTCCGAACTGATGGGCAGGTGGCGTAGAGGCCTGCCGGGGATCGTCTCCCGGACGGCCTGCCTCGTCCACGCCGCCCAGATCCAGCGCACCATCGGCCGCCGACGTCTTCTTCCACGCGCCTCACGCGACGTTGCGGTCGATCCCGCTGAAGCGGCCTCCGCCATGACTAGGCGCTTCGTGTCTCACCTCTCCGACGTGGGCGCGGACGAGGACGTCGTGCTGGACGCCGTGCAGCACTTCCTGCAGTTCGCGGACGAGCGCCACCGCCTCGTCGGTGAGGGCGAGGTGCCCGACCGCGAGTGGGACGGCAGGTCTGACCGCCTGAGCGAGCGCTGGACCAACACTGCACGCATGGCCGCCATCGACAGGCCCGAACTGCGGGGCCGGGACTTGGGCATGCTCATCCTTGCCAGAACGACCTTCGCACACTTGGAGCCGCTGGCGGATGAGCCCTGCGGAGAACTCTACATGACGTCGGGGCACTACCATCGCCTGGCCGACGACGACCGCGTATGGTGGCTGCCCTCAGCGTCGCCCCGAAAGGGACAGGATGCGGCCTGACCATGAGGAAACGGTCCTTCGCAACCCGGCGCTGGTCGCACGCGCTCTTTGGCACGTGGCTAACTCGTACGCTCGCGCCAAGGCGGACCAGCCGCCGCTGCTGCACCATCTGGCCTTGGCTGGAGGCATGCTCCTCAACAGGTCGACTGCCGACAGGATCGGGCGCATGAAGTTTGACAGCGGCATGTTGAAGGCGATCGCTGACAGACCCGAAATGGTGGCTGGGCTGCAGGCGCGGGTCGAGGAGCACCTTCCATACGTGCTTCGTGCCGTCCAGCTGGGTGCGTCCACGCGGCTTCTTGTCATGGAGCCGGGTCTGCGATGCCGGGCGCTCGGCGCGGACCTGCCCAGGGAAATCAGGGCGATGAACGGCGAGGCCCGCCTCGTGCTGGCCGCTGGCAAGCGTCTGGGTGCTTGGTTCGCAGTCGACGATCTACCCGTCGTCGCCGGCCGCCTGGGGGTTGCCTTCTGACATGAGACTGCACATCCGCCGCCTAGTCGTCTGGCCCAACGACCCGAGCCTCGACCCGCGTTCGATCAAGTTCAGCTCGGACGGGATTAGCGTGATCTCAGGGTGGAGTTCGACGGGCAAGTCGGCCGTCGCTGCGATCATTGACTACGTGCTCGGCTCGGGTCGCTGCGCGATCCCCGTCGGCGTCATCCGTGATCTCGCGTCGTGGTATGAGCTCGAACTCGAGACCGCGGACGGGCCGCTGCACCTCGCCCGGCGAAGACCCGACGGCAGGCAGGTGTCGGACGTCTACTGGACCGCCGAGGGCGAGCGGTCGGGACTCGAGCTGCCCTATCCGAAGGCCACCACGGACGACGTGAAACGCCTGCTCAATCGTCTGTCGGGCCTTTCCGACCTGACCATCGATCCCGAAGACACCAGCGCCGGTCGCGCGAGCTTCCGTGACATAATTTCCCTGAACTTCCTGCCGCAGCACGTCGTCGCCAACCCGTACACGCTCTTCTACAAGGCCGATTCCTCCGCCCACCGGGACAAGCTGCGCCGGGTCCTGCCGCTCGCGCTCGGGATCGTCACTAACAAGGACCTGGCCCGGACCCACGCCTTGAACCTTCTCGGCCAGGAGGAGCGCCGGGTCGCCGCCGAACTCGCGGCGAGGCGGAAGGGCATCGAGACCTGGCGGGCTAACGCCAACGGCACCTTTCTGCGTGCGCAGGAACTCGGCCTGCTGCCCGAAGGCGAACCACCCACGAGTCTTCCCCTCCTCCTCTCGGTGCTCCGCGAGTTAACCGGGCCCAGCCGCTTGGTCTCGAGCGCCTCGGGCCGCGTCAGCGCCGCGACCGGCAGGCTCGAGGCCCTATCGGCGCAGGAGCGGACGATTGCGTCACGGATGGCGGAGAGGCGTCGCCGTTTGCGTCGGCTGAGAGGCCTGAGGCGCTCCGCGCGCGACTACAGATCGGCGCTGGACCAGCAGCGGGAGCATGTCGCTGGCAGGGGCTGGTTCCGAGAGGCGATTGTGTCGGACGACTGCATCCTGTGCGGCTCCTCGAGCGATCAGAGCCGCGACATGCTGAACAGGCTGGAGGAAAGCGCGCTCGACGTCGAGTCGCTGGTGGGCGGCACGCGCGACGCTCTTCCCATGGTGGACGCCGAAATCGCCGGCTTGGAGCGCAGCCTCGCCGACGACGAACGGGAGATCACCGCCGTCCAGCAGACTATGCAGGCGGCCGAGGCGGCGGTGGGCGTTGAACAGGGGCGCGACCAAACGCTCGAGGCGGTCTATCGCTTTCTGGGAGGAACCGAGCAGGCGCTCACCATGCTGGAGGCGGTGGACGGCGAGGGCGGTTTGGAAGCGCGGCGCCGCCTACTTCTCGACAGGATGGCGGAGCTGCGTGAGGAGCTGGACCAGGACGCGCTTGATCGCAGACGCGAGGAGGTGTCGCGCAAGGTCTCCAGCTACGTGTCCCGCTTCGTCGAAGGTATGGGCGTGCAGGGCGCCGACGGTTATCCCTTCCTCGACTTCAACGAGCTCACGTTAAGGTTCCAGCGGGAGGATGGAGGTCGGGCGGACTCGCTGTGGGAGATCGGAGGAGGCGAGAACTGGATGGCCTACCATCTCGCGGCGCTGCTCGCGATCCACGGGGTCGTCATGCAGCGAGGTGAGCAGAGCCCGGTCCCGACGTTCCTCGTTATCGATCAGCCGACGCAGGTCTACTTTCCGAATGACTCCTACGAGGATGCGCTTCAGGGACGCGAGCGCGTGCGGCCGGGGCGGACCGGCGTTCCCCCGGCGGACGACATGGCGCGCACCCGACGCATCTTCGCCGCGCTCTCGCGAGCCTACAACAGCTTCGACGGGCAGCTTCAGATCATCGTCGTCGATCATGCTGACCACAACGCGTGGAGCGGCGAGGACGACGTGAGGGAGGTCCAGAACTGGCGCGACGATCGGGACTTCCTGATCCCTGAGGAGTGGATCGCGGCGGCTCCCTAGGTTCTTTGATGTCGCTGCAAGGGAAAGCCACGATCCGAGCCGCCCTTACCGACGGGATCAGCGGAGACCAGACGAGTCCGATGCGCGCAAGCTCGACCCCACCGCCTACGACCCCGTCATCCTGAGCGACAAGCAGGCGGTGCTCGATGGATGCGACACACACATGAACGGATGACCGCTTCGGGGAAGCGCTGAGTCGCTCGTGGAGGTCCACAATTGGGTCATCTGGCTATGCCGGTCAGGATCTCAGCTCTTCCAACGCGCATATCGAGCCTCGGGCTCGTAGAAGCCCGAGATGCTGGGTTTCGTCTTCAGGCGTGAGATCTTGTCCGCGACTTTGCCCAGATCGTCAGCGGCGCCCGGGTGCCAGCCCTTGCTGATCGCCCAAGACTTAATCGTTTCGGCGTCCAAAGCGTGCCCTTTGGCGCGGAGAATCCGAAGATTCTCGCTCGCGTGATCCTTGTCGCGCTGGATAAGCATCCCGTGCGACATGTTGCAGAGCGCGGTGATCGTCTCGAGGGCCTTCACGACAACCGGATCCGCGATCAGGGGAGCCGCTGGCGCCTGCGCTTCGCCATGAACGTTCGGGTTCCAGCGGTGCCGCCACTTATCAATAGAATCCTCGAAATCGGGCACGGCAACGACGGCGGTCAGGTCGCGAAGGCCATCGATCTTCTCGAGCATAGCGTCGTCTGCGTAAAACGCGATGACGACTGCATTCCTCGCCGAGTAGCCGAGCGTGCGGAGCGTCTCATGACGGAGCGTCGCTCCCGACCCGAAGCCGACCCTGGTGCCCTTGGCCAGAGCTTTGGCTGGCGCCGCACCGATGAATCCCGCGAGCGAGGAACGGGTGAGCACATCCTTCGTGTGAGTCAGCAGGATGACGTCCGTTACGGCTGGCGAGGCCTCCGAGGCGATCTTCTGCACATACCCGACGGCGTAGTTCCAGGACTCCGGGTCCATTGAATCGATCGGAACGACCACGCGGATCGGATTAGGCATATCTTGCTCTACAACTATGCTTCGCCGCTTGCTCGCACCGGACATACGATCGGCCGCGCGCTTGTTCGGGAAACCGGAAATCGGGGGCCGGTCGGTCGCCTCCAGACTATGATCAGAGCTGATATAGCCGACTGACCTCTTCGGCGGATGACCCGATGCCGAGGCTCAGCGACCTGCTCGTCCGCATGGCTTCGACGACGCGAGCGGCAAGCTCAGGGGCTGCAAAACCGTCGTCATATAGCGAACCGACGCAGGTCACGGCCATGATGCCCTTGGCGAAAGGAGCCGTCAGGCCAACCTCCTCCATGGCCCATTGAAAAGGGATCTGGGCGCCCTCGACCGCCGTCTTCAACTCGGCGTCACCAACGCCCGAATGTTCGGCGAAGAACTCGTCCCAAAATACCTTCGCTCGCATGAAGGCGGCCGGATACGTCGCGTCCCCCTTCAATAGAGCTTCGAATACGTCGATCATAATTGTCGCCACCTTCCCCTGTTAATCGCTGATATTGGTAGTCGAACGGTCGCGGGCAAGGTCAGCCGCGGCCAACGTCGCGCAGCGACGAACATCCTCGGCAGCCCGCTCGCCTGTTTCCCACCTGCTTCTGGTGAAGGATGTGGCCGGACTTTGATCGGCGCGTGGAAGAGCGCGTGATTCCGACCTCTTCTCCGTTGCTGGAAGGCGGCGAGCTCTTTTCGTACGAGCGCAAGGGGCCGATCATCGGCGGCGTCAGACCATCCGGCCGCCTGAACGGATGTCTAATTTTTGGAAGCGAACCGGGCGGGCTGAGCGCCGTATTATGGGTCAATTAGACCACGTCATTCTATTCAGCTCAGTCAAAAAAGCCATCATTGGCTGCGCTCTGCAGTAGAATGAGAGATTTTTCGGTTGGTATTTATTCGGACCCATTCGGACTAATAGGAAAAGACGAGGCGGACGCGCCGCGAAGCTGATATAGGTTCACTCAGCCAAGGGGTTGGCGGATCAGCATTTCGGGGGAAGTGTCGTGGCTCTAACATCTAAAAGGAAGTTCATATGCGCTTGCGCTGCACTGACTGGCGTAAGCACGCCTGCGCATGCCGATAACGATGTAGCGAAGACTGGTATCGCTGCGGGGCTGGGCATTGTCGCGGCGAGCGGGAAGACGACGATGGGCGACGGTGCTGGAGCAATAGAGGCGTCGTTACTCGATAGCGACGCCATGCTGAGAGCGGGCGCAGCCATTCGACAAATCGCTGAATCGGTGCGCACCATGAACGGCAATCGCGCGGTGCTCGTGCTCGTCAAAGACGACACCGTCGATTTTTCAATGACGCTTTGGGTGGTACAGCGCATGCAGGCGCTCAAGACTAGAGCCTATGCGCTGCCAGAGGCGGGATGTCGCAAGGCCCCGATCGTTGTCGAGCAAACCACGACGAGTGGGCTGGGGCGACTTTTCGCGGGAGAAGCCAGCTCCAGCGACACGAAGAGATTTGGGCTCGCGCGTACCGACATCGTGGCCGCACTTGCGAGCGATGTCAGCGTTGGGGCGATCAAGCTGAGCGCAGAGGATCGGAGGCTGGTCAATGCAATCTTAATGGGAGGGGCGAAGCAACCCAAGTGGGTCAATCTCGCTTCACCACGAGCAGCCCCAGAGAAAGCCAGCAATGACTGGCTGATCATACTCAACGACAGGCTTGCGATTGATCCCGCCACGAACCGGACGTTTGTCCTCCTGACGGATTTGCAAAGCTGGACCGATGCCAATCGGCAGTGTGACAGCGACGGCCACAAAGCGATGATCGACACGATCGACAAATTCGTTGCGGGGATCACGTCGGCCGAGAAAGGTACGCCGGCGATCGTCTCCGCTGCGCAGCTGGCGGCCAACGGCTTTGATCAGGTGCCCCTCATTCTGCGCGTTGCGATCGACGATCGGGGTGGGACGTCGATAACCCGATCGAACATCTGGTACACCGTCGGTCTTCCCGGCGCCGCCGTCATAACTAGCGGACTCAAAGTCAGTTTTCAGATTAGCGATCCAAAAGTCGGGCATAATCTTGTAACCGGTGAAATACGCTGCGTGACGCGGCCGACGAGCTATCGGGACGTGCGCAACATGCTGGTCACGCAAGAGGCGAGCAGAAACAATTCGGTCGGAAAGCGGCAAGCGAAACTTGTTACGTGCGCTTACCGCGCGAGTTGAGAGTGGGCGGCCATATCGCGGTCTGTGCGGCGTTTCGCGAGCCAGTCGAACGTCAAAAGCAAGAATATCGCGGATATGAATGTACGTGAAGTTGGGAGGGGAAGAGGGGCGCGTTACCGTCTGATACTGGGTCAGTGCTCATCGCGTCATTGGCGCTCAATCGGGTTTTAATGCGAGAGCGTATCGAACTTCCGGAAGGGGATCGTCAGGAGCCTCGTCGAGCCACCTTGCCACCACGTCGTCCGACACTCCCTTCACGGCCAGCGCGTTCGCAAGCCGTACGCAAGCCGCGCGCACCATGGTAAGAGTGTCTGCGCGCAAGCCTTCCCGCTCCTGATTGGAATAGGCCGTGTCGGAGTGCAAAATATCGAGCGCTTCGACGACGAACTCATGCCCCCGATTATCCATCCGATCACTCAAAATGAGTTCTTCCGCCCGTTGCAGGGCGGGCAGCAGTGCTGGCTCCCGCCTAGCCGCTACGGACGCGACCACGTCCGCCGGCAGCGCTCCGGGGAGCGCGAGCACTCCGTCTTGGTCCAGCTTGATCCACGCGTAGATAGCCCGCCAAGCCGAGTAGGCGGTCTCGACGTCTCGCGAGCCCATGGCCCGTCGGATCTCGCGATACGCATGCTCAGCGGAAGCCGGATGGCGTTGTGCCAGTATGGGGAGCGTTTCGAGAAAGGCCGGTGCACGCCTGGCCATCGCGAGCACTTGTTTCGCAAGTTCGTCGGTCGCTCCGAGGTCTGAAATTGCAGGGAGAACTGCGCGCGCCAGCGCATGAGCCCGACCGAACGCTTCCTCGCGATTATACAATACGAACTGCCTGCTTGCGTCCGAAGGTTCCCAAGCCAGCAGTAGCGCAGCAATAGTCTCGGCTTCCTGGCTCGAAAGATTCAAGGGTCTAGCGGCATTGGCCGCACCGCCCAGTGACTCGAAATCGATGTGCGAAGCGCTTCCACAGAGAATGCGTTCGACAACGTCAGCACGGAACGCCCGGTCCGCTAGCCCGGGGCTTGGCTCCGGCAGGTCAAGGAATATGTGAGACATGAGTTCCTGCGCGGGGGGCAGATGTGGCTTTTCATGGTCTACGTTCGCCCAGAGTGCGGCCGCCGCTTCTTCTGCTTCTGCGGAACTCAGCAGCCCCCGCTTGCTCAGGACGTAAATACGGAGAATACCCCGCGAGCGCGCGAGGCCAGTATTTGTTTGGATCGCGGAAATTGTTGCCGTCACGCGGCCCCGCCACGCCGAGCCGTGGCGATCAACGCTTGAACCACTACCGTCGAGCCTCTGCACAAGTTCGGGCCAGTAGCTTTCCATTGTTTGATCGCCACGTTCGCCCGGCAACGGGATCTGCAGGATGCGTAGCGTCTGCTGATCCCTGGCGGCAGGGTCGATCGCGTCGAATGAACGGTTGAGAAGGTTGCCGAGCGGTTCAAATAGCCACCAGTGGTTAAGTGCGGCATCGAGCGTAAGGCCCTGTGCCCATTCGAACATTTCGACTGCACTGTCCGTGTCGAGGCGCAACGTCAGTCGCGACAGGAGCTCCATTAGTCTCCTGATTTGCTCGACCCAGTGGTTATGCCGTTCGCCGTCGATACCCGCACCTGGTTGAAGTCGGGCGCGACCAAACTCCACCGCTAGCCTTAGCGCCTGGATCTGGCGTTCGACCACGTCGCTTTGCATGCGGGCAACCGCTACCCGATTAAAACGTTCGTTAATTAGGCCCTTTGACCAGTCGCGGACAGTCCGGAGAACCGACCAACTGTCGCACTCCTCCTCGCCTAGCATGAGCGCCGCGCGCTGAAGACGTTCCTCAATGACGTCGACACCGGGCAAGCGGATGAAGCCCGCCATGTCGACGGCTCTGGACATTTCATCATGCGCGCGCAAGTTCGCTGAACTCAACCAGCCACCCAAGCCGTGGTTGCGCAACCGTACACCGGGCTCGAACCGCGGTTCAGCGACCGCGGAACCGGGGCCGTCCCGCCGATCCTGCTTCTGCAACTCCTGATCGAAGTGGGTAAGTTCATCCCAAGGGTCGCAGCTGTGCTCCCTGTAGCGGTGTGGCCACTCCCCATGGTCAGCCTCCTCTTCCGGCAGGTCTAGCCAGCCTTGTTTGACGGCAAGATGTGCCCAGGCTTCCCGGGAGATCAGCCACACGGAGGTGCGGTCACGCGTCCGCCGCCGGCGTAGCTCCTGAAGTGCTTCGCGCGCAGTGGTCACTGCCCGACGGCGTTCACGCATGAAGGCCTGTAGGGACGCTCGCCGCAGCGTCCAAGCTGGATCAGTGCCGCGGACTCCGGGCAGTAGGCCGGACACGATGTCGTAGTCCAGCCGGTCTCGGGCCTCGATGCAGCGTTCGTAAGCGATCGACGCATTATCGTCAGCCGATTGCGCCTCCGCCTCTGCGGCCGAGCAGAATTGCTCAAATTGATCGCGATCACGGCGTCGGCGTGCGTGCGACGCCAGCGACAGGTTTACCTCCAGCCGGGTGCGTCGGTCGTAGCCGCTAGCAGGGTCGGTGACGAGTCCGGGCAACGCGGTAGCGACCCAGATCGGCAGATCCCAAAGCGAGACATCGCAACGCCAAACGATTTCGCGTGCAAGCCCGGCACGAAGCCTTGTGTCCAACTGGTCGAACGCCGCTTCCAGACGTGCCAGTTGGCGTTCCATGGCGAACCTGATCTGGTATCGGTGGCGGGGCGGAGCCAGTAGCCAGCCCGGATAGGCCCGTCTGCTGGCACTCCAGATACTGATTAAGCGCGCAGGCTCCATCTCATCATGTTCGTCGCCGCTGCGCTCGCCATGTAAGTTCCATCGATGCGGCGGCTCGGGCTTAGCATTCCGCAGCGAGGCAAGTAGGACCTCCGTAGCGACGCGTTGGCGGTCTGCAGGATCGATCTCACGTACTAGCGGTTCCAAATCGATCGGAGTGACGTTCTGGCTTTCTAGAAGACGGCGACGGGCTGCGGTCAGGCCCAGAACACCGATCAGTCTAATGCGTCTAGCGCTCGCTCCCAGCTGGTCGCGCACCCATCCTGCCCACTGCAGGAAGTTCGGATCGTCGCCCGAGAAGCCGATCAGCACCATCTCATTCTCGAGCATCACCTGCTGAGCCAGGTTGACGAAGGGCGAGAAGTGGCGCGGGTAAGTTCTGTAGTCCTCGGCTGCAAAGATGAAGGGCGTGTGCGACGGCAAAGTGCCGTGAAGCTTCACGATTCGTGGCGAGCGCGTTCTGGCGATCGCTTCGACGGTCTCCACGACTTCGTAAGCGCGATCGTGATCCTCGGCGGCGGCTCGCTCTAGTAAGGTGTCCCAGTTAGTCGTCAGCACATCCGCCCAAGGGAGTGACAGCAACTCTCGGTGGAGACCGCCGGGCGTCCATAGGCGGTCGGGAACTAGCTCCCTGATCATCGCGTCGAGCGCAGGCTGTCCGAGAGCGGCTCGATACTCTTCGGCTAGCCGGAGTGGATCGGTGTTCGCGTCCTCCGGGGACGATGCATAAAGGTCGGCCGTCATGCGCCGCGTAAAGTCGCGCCACAGCGGCGGCGCGGGGGTCGATCCGGAGGCTCGTTCGGCGTTCAAACTAAAGCCAGCGCCGACCATAACCGCCGCACCACGTGCCTCCCCTACTGCCCAGAGCGCATTTTGCACGTCGCGCAGCGCCGGATAGTCTGGAATGGCGGACAGCTTTGCCAGAAAAGTTTCGGTTTCGCGTTTCATCGCTCAACTATAGGGCGTTCACGAAGATTACGCGACAGGAGCGCGGCGGCGTAGAATTCATCATAAAATATGAGAAACCTGACCAGTTGCAGTCGGTGATGCCGGCGCCACAGAACTTCCTTCCGATGTGTCGAGGCGCGTTCAAAATGCGGCCAAATGCTCATGCGATCGCTGAGGACTGGCCGGACAGCTCAAGCACCGGCACATAACATCGACAGAAAACGCGGCGACGAGTTTCAAGGGGGCATGGTGCTTGCTTCTAGGGTCGGGCGCTTTTCCGTTGCCTGATCCTGCCCTTGCGTACTGTTAGCGGCACTGACCGGCATGAATCGCCCAAACCATGAATGAAGGACCGGAGTTGAGAAGCGGGTAGGGCGCTTCGCCGTCCGCCGATCGGTTGCGACTGCAAGTTCTGCAGTGCTAGTTAGTCTTGAGCATTGAACGACAGGCGAGGTGATCCGCAACTGCCCGAAGCATGGGTAAATTCCTCGATCGCGCCAGATAAACCGCGCAGAACGCGCCTGAATAGACCGCGAGGATGCCAGCAACCGTTTGAGTTGGCGAGCGCGAATTTCCCCTTTCCTCATGAGGCGGCTCGCCAGCACAATACTCACCTCCGTTACTACGGCCGCCAAAACACCTAGTGCCGAGTTTATTCAGAGCCTCGCTTGAACATCAACGGTAGTGAGGGGCCTGATCGCCTGAAGCGCCAGCTTTCGCGACCAAAAGGACCGTGCTGAACGATACGATCATAGTCGGCGAGCTCGGACGGATTGGCAGGCGTGCCACGAACGGTGAGAGGGGCGGGGGGCAGGGACGACCAGTCTTTTGGCCAGCGCAAGCTTGCAGGTGCGGAGGTGAAGTCGTCCAGCGGCCCGACGCCCAGGCGAATGGCGACATCGATCCCGTCCACGATGAGGTTTTGGCCCGCGTCGCTCCTCGATATTTATGCCCACAGACCCGGATGCAGCGCCAGGAACGTAGCCAGCGCAGGGATAAACGCGCGCACCGCAAAGCAACGGCATGGCAAGGCGTATGATGCTGTTTAGGTGTCTACCCCACGAGCGGCCTACTCCGCTTCTTCCATCTCTGCGATCTATTATCGTGTGCGTTCGAGATAAAGCGCACCGGCGTAAGTGAACGAGAGGCTGCGGGTGGTGCACTCAAAAGAGTCGCGCCAAGCCCGGCCTCTAGTGCAGGGGATCATCCGTGAGACCGCGGGCCCCGACAGCGTCAGCTCGCGCGCCGCACGCGCTAGACTGCTAAGTTCCGCCGCGCGGACGAACACAGTCGTCTTGCGATTCGCGAACCGGTTGTGAACAAGGTTTGATAATATCAGCGACAGCCCGCAAGACAGGCGCGATTGCACGCTGGCGTCTGGAGGGCAGTCGCGCAATCGCCAATGCGCCTTACCGCGACGGTATTGATTACTTTCTGCCGTGCTCATCGCCTAGAACGCAAGTTATGGCTCGCGTTTGCGCAAGTGCTCGTTCGGACTTGTCGCCGAACGCGCGCCTGAAGTAAGAAAGGGTGTTTCGTCGGCAGCCCGCAGACGCCCCGGGATGAGATTTTGAGAATTAGCGACTTTCCGAACTGGGCTGAGGCTCAGTTCGTTGCCCTCTGCGCGGCCGACGGATTGACCGCGAACAAGGCGATCATCGACCGGTTCGGTTGGGATTATCTCGTCGAGTTTGACCGTGTCCGAATGTCCGGGATCGCGCATGACGAGCAACGAGGTAGCGCGACAGCGCGCGTTCAGATTAAGTCTAAGAGGGGCGGTAGCCCGTCAACGCGGGTAAAGCTCGTTAACGCGCTGCGGTTTACGAAGGAAACCGATCCTTGCTTTGTGGTTCTGTTTCACGAGAGCCGAGACGGGCTATCGATCCGCCAGTTTGTACGCGAGTTCGACACGGGTCTAATGGGGGCAACTCTCAAGCGAGCACGTGAGGCCGAACGAGACGGCCAGAGTGCGCTGAACCGCATTGAGTTCGCAATTTCATTTTCGCCGGCCGACGAGCACACAGGCCAGCTGGCGAGTTGGATCAAGGAAACCATCGATGCGAAGCCTGACGACCATGGCGAGACCAAACGCATGCTTGGAGAAACGCTGGGCTATGAGCAAGGCGGGATCAGGGGCGTTATTCGCTTCCCTGCGTCCGAAGTTCGAAGTTTCATAGACCACGCGCTTGGCCTCCATGCTGATTTTAAACCAACGGACGTCACAATCCGGCGCGAGCGCTTCGACATAGCTGCCGGGGACCCGCTTTTCACCGGCGCGCCGGACCGCATCGAGGTTCGCGCGCATCCCACGCCGGCCCGCCTGACGATCCAGGGGACGAACGGGATGACGGCTTGCTTCGCTGGCGAGTTTCGCAGTTTCAAATTACCGGGCGCAGGCGCGCGCGCTAGCTTCGTGTCACCGTTTGTAAAAGCGTCGTTAGACGAGGGCGGCCGTCTGGAAGTCAATTACCACCATGCCGGCGATAGCCGGGCGGCTCTTCAGGACCAGCTGGCATTGACCACCCTGCACGTAGCAGGCAGATCGGCGCTTACGGTAATCCTAGACGTCGATGGCTTCGAGCCAGTTGGAAGCAAGGTGCTCGATATGCCGTTTGAGGCGGACGAGTGGTTCGACTGGTTCACTGCGGTGTTGAAGCCGTTGAGCGCCATACCGCGGCAGGCAGATCATCCCCAACTCAGCTTGGACGACCTCGCTTCGAACGTTGAAAACTTGACAACATTCGTTGAGTGGGTGTCAGACGGCGACGTAACGCTCGTCACGGTCCTCGAAACCGGGTTTCCTGACCCGGTACGGTGCCGCAATCTGCTAGGCTACGTGCACGTGGTCCTTGGTGATTTTACCTTCACAGCGATCATCAGACGTCCCTGCCTCGATCAGCGGGAGGGGAAGGACGGCCTGGAGCTGGTCTTCGGTGACCCCGTCGTCCTTGAGAGCGCTGCGCGAAAGGGATCCGCTTCTGAGCATTTGCCACGCCTGCGGCAACGGTTCCGCGAATTAGCGGAACGCGTCGGCGTCGGGACCGTCATGGTCAATGACGGCGATTTGACGGCGGATGAGGGCATCGTGACAATGCTGAAGTCAAACGATGCTGGGCGTGTCAAATCCCGGTAAGTTCAGATAATCTTTATCCGTTTTGAGAACAATCCTTTCTGCTTATACTGAATCTATGTTCACTTCTAAGAATTGCCCTTAACTCCTTCGTCGCCAATTGCGCGGCGCGCATTCAGTCTAGGGTCAGGATCCATTGATGTGAGCGTCGCGATCTGATTCAGGCTCCGCAACGAGACTGGGTATGAGCGACCTGTACTGGCTGACGGATCAGCAGATGGCGCGGCTTCAGCCAGTACTCCTCCAGGAGCCATGGGAGGCCGCGGGTCGGTGACCGGCGGGTGCTGAGCGGCATCGTTTTCGTCAGTTGCAACGGGCTGAGGTGGTACAATGCGTTAAAGGATTACGGCCCACACAAGACGCTGTACAGTTGGTGGAAGCGTCGGGGCGAGAAAGGGCATCTTACTACAGCTGATGCGGGGGCTGGCTGCTGCGATCGCCGAGCCGAAGACCGTCATGGTCGACGCGACTTACCTGAAGGCGCACCGGACAGCATCAAGCCTTCGGGTTAGAAAGGTGTTTCGGGCGGTTTATCGGCTGCACCAAAGGCGGCATAAATACGAAATTTCACGGCGTCGACGATGCAAACGACCGCCCTTCAAGCTTTTTCATGACGGCAGGTCAGGTCAGCGACTGTACTGGCGCGGCCGCTCTTCTGCACGATTTGCCAAAGGCGCAATGGCTGCTGGGTGATCGGGGCTATGACGCCGACTGGTTCAGGGATGCCTTGCAGACCAAGGGTATCCGGCCCGCACCTCAGGTCGCAAGTCTTGGCACCCCTCGAATACGAGAGGGGCCGGTACAGGCGTTTCAGTCGCATCGAGATCATTCTCGGCCGCCTGAAGGATTGGCCGCGTCGCGACCCGCTAAGACCACTGCCAGCGGTATTCCTCTCCGCCGTGCCCTCGCAGCCCCCAACATCTTCTGGCTCTGATCAAAGGGTCCTGACCCAAGCCCTTCTTGCTAACCTTGCCCCCTTGATCGTCTTGTTATTTCCTGATGAGTTTTGCGGTTTCTTCCTGATATTTTGCGCTTGCGGCGAGAAGTTTATCGAGGCTTTCGGGTGTCATGGTTGTTGCCAGTGTAGTGGCGCTTCCGGTGAGTGCGTTGATCGGC
>NZ_BMJP01000013.1 GCF_014643515.1 Sphingomonas prati
GCAGGAACGGGCCATGGAAAGGTGGTTGGTGAAGAAGAGCTGATTAGCGCTGATGACGCCAGCCTTGTCGCATCAAGCGGGCTGATCCTCGCCGCTTGGCTCATCCGACACGGCAAAGAGGCGTAGCGCTACCGTCGTTGATCTGAGGCGACCCATACTCGGTCATTTAGGTTGCTTTGGCTGCATCCCAACTCCGGTCGTTCGTTAACCAGCTTGCCACGCTAGCACCAGTCCGGTCGTCGTCACTCGCAAGGTCACACCCCGCTCCGACGCATGTCAGCCTGGCAGCTTCGACGCAATCAATGCTTCGGCTGGATGCCCGCGATTAGCGCCTCAAAGTACGGCAGAGTGTCTACGTCGCGTGTCGTCAGCCCCGACTTCTTGGCGAGCACCTGCTTGGCCTTGGCTGTCATGGGACCTTCCATATCGTCGAACTTGCCCGGGTAGGTGCCGTTCAGAAGGACCTGCTCGATGCATACGCGCCGTCGTTTCATCGTTTGTGAGGCCTGCGGATTCTTGACGAGTCCCTCCGCCGCGGCGGCCCGCAGATCGCCGATGTGCAGTTCGGCGGCGAAGTCGACGGAACAGCGGCCACCCGCGATCACGCGGACGATATCGTGATCCGCGAGGCGGGTCGCGTGCCAATCGGTATATTCAGGCCCAAGCAGGAAGAGAGCCGCGGTCAGCCCGGCTCCCGTTCCGAACACGGCGCCCAGGGCCTTGATGATCAGCGAACCTTCGGAGAGGATGATCTCCACGACGTTCAGCGAGGCTTCGAGTGCCGTAATGTACGCCAGCGGCAGCACTGGTGGCTGGAGTTCGCCGGATTGGTCGAGGACGAGGCTCGCCAGGGTCGAGCGTTCGATTCGAACGACGAGACCTCCAGCGCCATCGGCGAACGGATCGCCTTCGATCTGCTGGAACAGAAACGATCCAGTTGAGAGCAGCGCGCCGGCCAACCCATCTACGAACTGGCTGATCGAGAGGTCGGCAACCGCTGCCAACTCCGCCGAGCTCGAAGGTCTCAGTATTCTGCGGGCACCGATGTCTTGGGCGATGACGCCGACGCTAAAGGCCGGGCGTGCGATCTCGTCCGATCGCCAGGTGAATGGAACCATGTCTGAACCTCCGAGCTCGACATGCCCTTTCGGTATCCGATTGAACAGCGGTCAGTTGAGCAGCGCAGATGCATATGGGTCGGATCGCCTGCTGCGGAGAAGCCCGAACGAGAAGGCCTGCAGGCGCGGTTAACCGCGGGACCCCGCAGGTCGAGCGCTGCAACCGGTTAGTCTCTCCAGTCGTATTTCGCAGACGGGTTTGAGCGGACCTGGCCGATAGCAGCGATGACCATCTTCCGGCATTCTTCTGGCAAGTCGTTGAGATTCGATGCGATCCGTTTGATGTAGGCCTCGCCGCCATTTTGCTTGCTGACACGGCGCATAATGCGAGCAACCTCGTTAGCGCGGCATGCTGTTAGCGCGAGGTCATGGGGCGGCCATGACGACGACATGAAGGCGTCGACGAGCTCATGTCGTGCCGCCTTGCAGCGGTCCCAGTCGAGGAACGGGATGAACTTGAAGATGTCGGGCACGTCGTCCGCCTTGGCGAGCTCCCGGTGGATCGGCGGAAACGCTGCCGCGATCATGAGGGACACTGGCCGGTTGCGCGCTCGCAGAAGGACGGGCAGCAAGTAGCCGGATGCCGCTAGCAATGCCTTCGGCGCCACCTTCTCCGCGTCGAACATGAAGGCCGCGCAGGCCTCGGCCGCAGGCGCGTCGAGATCGAAGCTTCGTCGGTCGCGGAGGACCTGCGCCACCTCAGCGATCGACCACACCACTCGGAGGCGAGCCGGCTGCGCCGCTTTCCTGAATGCGACCATGTTCCGGCTGGCGATGGCAGCGTCGACGTTCTTCGACAGGCCGATCCACGCCGCCCACGCTCCGTCCAGCTGGTCGCCAACGACGTTCGACGCGGCGACCAGGAATGGAATCTCGGCGTCGCCAAACCGGTGGGCGAGGCAGCGGCCGAGTATGTGCTTCGCGAAGTTGACCTTCGCCTCCCCCGTGAGCTTATTGAGTAGCTCAGGCGCGATCTTCACGAAAAGGCGGAGTGGCAGCGCGTCCCCCGCAGCAGTCTTCAGCAGGAGCCCGGCCTCGTTCACCAGCAGCGCGTCGATCACCCGATCGCCGACCTGGTCATCCACAATCATCGAGACGAGCTGTCGATCGTCAGACCGCCGCAGCATCTCAAGGAGCATGGTGGATGCTGATCCCGGGTCAAGCGCGTCACTAGTCATGAGCCAGCGTGCATCCTCGGCACCTGGCAATAGGGTCCGCGCGATCAGGGCGTCGCGGCGCGTGGACGAAGAAAGCGACGCGAGCGTCGACCGAACTTCGTTGCGGGGAACGCGCGAGAGCGCATTGCCCAGCACGAGGTTGGAAAGTTTGGCCGAGGCAAAGTCATTCGCGGATCCCAAGTGCCGAAGTGCCGCGGTCAGCTGGGGTCCATCTAGGCTGGCCAACAGCGGCTTCGCTGCGGGGATCTGCCAATCCTCGGTCAGCAGGGGCAGCATGTCCCGCACGATCGTCTCGACGGTTGCTGCGTCAAGCTGCGGAAGTATTCCTTCCAGCCGGTCGATCAGCGGGCGGTCGTCGGCGACGTGCCCTAGCAAGGCTCCGCCCTGCGCTAGCAGACGTCCAAGGACCGCCGGTTCGGCGTCCAGCAGGGCGCGCTCCGCCCTGTCCGTGAACGCACCGCCGATGCCGGACGCGATGCGTGGTAGCAGGTCCGCGGTAACGCCGCGAGGATCTTCCAGCGCCAAGAGCGCGACGGCCCCTTCGGGCGCGCGTGCAGCGAGCTGTTCGATGGCCTCCGCGACGGCGCTCCGCCCGGCGGGCATCTGTCGCTCCAGGAGCTTGCGGGCGATGGCTCCGAGAAAACTCCAGGCCTCGTTTTCCGGTAGTGACAGCGCGGCACGTCGTGCCGCGTCGGCGAGCGACGGCTCGATCGCTTCGAGGGCGCGCGACTCGCGGACCTTGCCTGAATTCGCGATGTCGAGCAGGCCTAGCGCAGCGGTGGGGGTCGTTTCGAGCTTCGCGACTAGCTCATCCCAGAGCAACGCGATGCGAAGCGCGGCGGCGTTGTCGGCATCGGCATCGCCGCCGCCCACCAGTCCGAGCTCGTCGTCGGAGAGGAGGCGGGGGAAGGGTTGATCGAAGACTCTAGAGACGATTGCGCCCGTCCAGCGATGGCGCCCGACCTGTGTCGAGCGTCCGTCCACGCGCCGGCCATACCAGTCGGAGAACTTCGCTCGTGCGTCCTTGGGTGCGAACACTAGGTCGAAGTCGCGGCCCGCCACCTTACGCGGCGAAAGTGCGAACGTGGATAGCGCGAACCGCGCCCTGAGCGACGGCCAGAGCGCAGTGAGCAGGCGGATGGCGATGAGATCCGGGTCGGGGGCGTCCAGCACGGCGACCGGGCGCGACTCCTCCAGGAAGAGTGCCTCGAGCAGCTCGCCGCCGTTGAAGCCGACTACGGAAGCGATGGGCAGCTTTGGCCCGGCCTCGACATTGACCGTGGACGCGTTGCCGTCGTCGGGAAGACTGTCCAAGGCCAGCACATCTAGAAACGGGGAAAGGTTCTGGGCCGCGGCCCAGTCCTCGATCGGGATGATGAGGCTCAAGGTGCGGACGCATCCGGCTCTCGCGACCGTCAGGTCCTGCCAAGTCCGCGCCAATACGTATCGCTCGCCACTGGGTAGCGGATAGGCCGTCAGATAAGACTCGAACCGCTCGCGCGGACGCAGCGGGCCGGCGACGTCGGAAAGCCGATCGACGGCGGACTGGTCCTCCTTCGGTAGACGCACGGACGCAGCGAGAAGCTGATGCCCCTGCCTGTATCCGTGAACCTGAAGATCGAGGACAGCCATGGTCAGTTGCCTACGGCCCACGCGATGGGCAGGGTGAGGTCGGCGTCCTTCCGCCAGACGCCGTCATCGCCCTCGACGGCAATCCAGCCCCGGCCGTCGAGGCCATTTTCCTGGACGTCGTCCCGACAGCTCTCATCGACCTTGAGGTCACCGCCTACCACGCTCAGGCCGAATATCCGCAGGTCGATCAGGTCGATGTCATTAAGCCGGCCGGCGATGAGCGGATACTCCCGCTCGAGCCACGCTTTCGGGCCCTCCGTGAACTTCTCGGGATCGACGAGATCCCACGCGCTCACGACGACAGAGAGCCGCGGGGGAGCGCCGTCGGGCCGCTCGGACAGCGTGTCTTCTAAGAAACGCAACAGCTCGCAGACCATGACCTGCGTGGGCAGCCCCTGGTCGTCCTCGTTGCCGAGCTTGGCGAGCAGGTTCTTGGATGTGACCCAGTTCAACGGCCGCACGTCCGCCTCGGAATTAACGCGCACGAACAGGAGCGCGCCGCTCGCCGACTGCATTTCCTCCATCAGGCCGGCAGAGACTTCACCATGCTCGGCCGCGTTTAGCCAGAGCTCGCCAGATATGTCGGGGATGACGATTGTCGTTTTCTCGCCGCCCTTCTGGGCAGCGACCACCACCTCGAAGTCGCGACGATCATCGGCGTGTTCGGACCGCGGCGCGAAGCTGCCCGAATTGAGGTGGTCGGTGACATCCAGGACGAAACGGATGTCCTCCGGTTGCTCGGCGGCATGCAGGCTGCCCTTGCCTTCGTCGAGAGCCGGCCAGACCCGTCCGACGTAGTTCGTCTTGCCGGAATCTGGTCCACCGAGAAGCACGATCGAACCGCTCATCGGCCCCTCCTGTATCCAATGTAGGAACGAGCGCTCCCCACCGGATCGGAGGGTGGCCAGAACTCGAACGGTGGCATCGCGCTGGTGGTCGTTGCCGCGATCAGGTCGTCGATCCCGAAGCCCGGCTTCACCTGATCGTCGTGATCCGAGAAAGGTGCGACGGGAACGACTGTCGCCGCTACCTCGCGCTTGGCCAACTCCGCCTGCAGGCGGGTCGAGACGCTCTCCGGCAATTCGCCGGCATCGCGGTGGGTGACGACCAGCATAAGCTTTGGCAGTGCGCCGTCGAACATAGTCGATAACCGTCCCGCGAGCTGCCCGACGCGTGCAATTATCGCTTGCCTGCGTTCCTTGTTCGCTAGGGCCCGACCGTCCAGCACGATCCAGATCGCCTCCGCGGCCTTCAGGAATTCGAACCGGTCTGCACGCGCCGTTCCGACCAAGTCGGTCGTCCACTCGCCTGGCAGGTCCGGCAACGCGAGGTCAACGATCCGGCCGTCTTCGCTCCGCACGAGGCGGACGTGCAAGAATCCCGGACGCCGGTCGTCGGACAGCTCCGTGTGCACCGTCATCTGTTCGGGGGGATTGCCGGCGTTCCAGTCTCGCGCCCCGCGCGCGATGTCCTCGAACGCCATCAGGCTCCGGCTGTCAGCGAACTTCCAGCCCTTCAGCTCCGCGTTGGAGATCAGGAGGTAGAGGCTGGCCAGGCAGGCGGTCTTGCCCGATTCCGGGTCTCCAAGGATGCCGACGACGGTCACGTACCGCGAGGCCATCAGGCTCGAGATCGCTTCGGGGTCGAGCGTTCGGCTCGACGGGAACGACGACATTCCCGTCGGGCGTTCCAGCACCGGCGCTCCGATCGTGGACGTCGGCACCGCGTCACCGGAAGCGGGTTCAGCCTCCGGCGCGATGTTGCCGACCCGGTGCTCGCAAGTGGCCGGGTCCCGCTCGAGCGCGCAGGTCCCGGTCTCACCGACAGTGCAACCATCGAAGTTGCACGCCGCGCTCACAGCCTCAGCGCCCCGTTGTCGCACATCCGCATCAGGCCGGCTTCCAGCAGTGCGCGGCCGGCCCAGACCGATGCCTTGCGTTTCACCTGGGCTCCCAACACGGCGACATCGCCGGTCGCCAGTACGTGCAGCAGCGGAAATACCGAGGGGTATACGGCCGCCCGTGTGGAGTTGAACGACATCGCCAGGAGCGCCTTGTCGTCACCGATCCCCTCTATCAGTGTTTTCAGATCGAGCTCGGCATCGTCATCAACCGACCGCAGGACCAAGTCGAAGTGCAGGTTGGCGGGTAGCCTGCGAAGGTGGGTGGCCGCCTCGATCCCCGACGCGACGAGGCGGGCGGGTTCAGCCATCCCGCCGAACGGTTTCTGCACCAGTCGGCTGCGATTGAGCTGGATCCACCAAAGGAAGTCGAGCTCCTCGCGGTCAAGCACGGCATTCCGGCGCAGCGCGTCGATCGTGGCGCTAGTGGCCTTCTTGAAGGTGTTGGTCGTCTTGAGCGTCTCCGCCGTGACGGTGATTGCAAGGTCGCCCATGTCGGGGACCAGGGATCGGTCACGCGCCCTGTCCGCCGACGCGCGGCTTCGTTCCCGCGAGCGGTCGAGTACCTCGCGCCGCAGCTTCTCGCGCTTATCCTCACCCAGTGCTGGCTGGAAGGCCAGCGCGGACCAAAGCGCGTTTGAATACACGTCGGCAATTTGCCACCCGCCGCTGCCGGGTTCGCCTTCCATGATCGACATGGCGGCCATGCCGGCGCAGACGCCGACGTCGAGCGGGCGCTCCGCGTAGAGATACGCAGATGCGCTCTTCTGTAGGACTTCCTGCACCTCCATCCCCAGATGTTCATACGGCTCGCCGTTGCCGCCGAGCGAGTTCGCGATAGCATCAGCCTTGGTCAGGAGCTCGGTAATGTCGGTGATCTTCCCCCATGTCTCCGACAGCTCCGTGATCGTCGCCCTGCGCGCATCGACGTCGTCGTTGGTCGGAGCAAGCGACGTGATCCTCATGTGCACTGGAAGGTTATCCATCACGCATCCCTCTCTTCTCGTTCATTAATCAACCTGTCGATCATCGCCACAGCTTCGGGCAGCTTGCCGGCGCGGGCAAGCCAATCGAACAGCCGCAGTTCGAGCCCCTGGTTCATCCGTTCGTCCGAGCCGACGGGCAGGGCGTCCAGCTCGACCAGGATCCGCAGCCGCTCGCCTTCATAAAGATTGCGGAAGAACCTGAGCATCGCGAGTTCGTATCCTTCCGCATCCGGCGGCATTGGCGCTTCCTCCCCTCCGCTGGTTTCTGGATTGTCAGCCGGAACGAGCTCGACTGCTGCTTCGGACGACGTCTCGTCGGCGACCGTGCCGACTGCATCTGCGGGCGGTCGAGCGCCAACCTTCCTGAAGTTCGGGGAGCCGAGCGTGAAGCACGGCTCCTCGCCCCCCAGGCGCTTGTGATCCGCCTCGAACACCTTACTCCTCGGGTTCCAGGCCCGCGGGTGCATGGTGACGACCAAGCTGTCGGTCGCGTCGTCCCAGTCGAACTCGATAACGTTGTAGGTGTAGGTGTAGATGTCGTTCGACTTGAACGGCACCGCCGCCCCGGCCGCGAGCATCATCACGTCGCAGCCGTTGTCGACTTCGTCGATGTGCACCTTCGGATTGTGTTCATGCCCGGAGATGAACACGCGCGCCCTGCTGCGCACGTAGTCGCGGACGTCGGCCTCGTCCTTATACCAGTTCAGAGGGTGATGGACGAGGACGACGTTCTCTTCGCCAGCGTTGCGCGGGATTGTAAACTGGCGTTCCCCGATGACGAGTTCCGGCGGATCGTGCCTTTCCGCGCCGTGGCAGAGCAGTGACGAGTTTAGGCGTACAAACCTGATCCAGCGTCCGGGTCCGACCTCTACGCGCATGTTGGTGGCTAACTTCGCCTCGAGATCGAGGCCGCAGTTGTAGCCGATGCAGAACCGACCATAATCCTCGAAACGGCGGAACAGCGTTGCTCGGTCGTCATCGTTCGAGACGACCTTCTCGTATTCGGCGGGACCGCCCTGTCGGATGTATTCGAGGAGGTGGCTGCCGCCGATTGACAGCTTGTCGCGATCGAGATCGTGGTTGCCCGGCACCATCTGCACGCGGTGGATCGGGCACCCGATGCCGCCCGCGAGCGCGTCAAGCCACTCGCCGGCCGCCTCGTATTGTTCCGCCTTGCCTGAATAGGCGACGTCACCGGTAACGAGGATCCCCTTTACCTCGCTAGCCGGGAGAGCAGCCACAACGGCCGTGGCGTCCGCGACTAGCTCTCGCTTTACGTCGTCATGAATGTGAACGACGTGATCGCGCTCTTGGCCAAAATGAATGTCCGACACATGCACGAAGATTGCTGACATCTGCCCCCCTATTCCGCAAGCGTTGTGCGATGAGGCAGATGTAGGTGCTGGTTGAGTTTATTTCCATTGGGCAAGGGGACGCTACGAGGGCCGCCTTGGACACGTGTGGATGTACTAAAAGCCGCCGATGTCCCATCCAATTTTTCCCGATGAGACTCACGCCCTGACCATTGTGCAACAGGGAATGAAGCGGTTCGGATCCATGAGGCATTTTTTCCACCGCATCGACGATGGTGGCGTCTGCGGCAATCTCACGGACGGGACGCTGCACTGCGCGCCTCCAAGTGACCTCGATTTCACTAGGTTGCACACGGGCGGAAGCTGACCGCCACCTCGTCGAAGTATTGTCAAAGCGGATCAATAGAACAGGCTCAGCTAGAAACCTCCAGCGATACGTTTCAGGACCGGTGCGAGCGGCAGGTTTCAAGATTGTTGATAGCCGCATCGACTGACCGATTTTTGGGCGCGAAGCTGCCCGCCGGCAGCGTCTGAACGTACGGCCGCTTACGCCCCCTTAGGCCCGAAAGCGGCCTGGCCGTTATCCACCAATTACAGACATTCAATACCGGGTTGCAAAAGCGGGCGTGGAGCAAACTGTCCGCAAAATCTGAGGCCAGTTTCGACGACGCATACGCTTGTCATGTTGGACTTGTTTTGTTCTCATTGCGTGCATGGATATCGAACCCCGTCGTCTGGCCGAAATTCTCCGCGAGTCACCGATCTGGGCCAGATTGGGAATGACCGCACCCGATCCGAGACTGCGCGCCAGAACGCCGGACAGACTGGCTGGATATCTCACCGCCGAGTTGGCCCGGCCCGACGCACCAGACATTCGGCAACTGAGCCTGCCAATCCAGTGAAACTGGCGGCCTCGCAGCGTGGCAAGCTTCTGAGACGCTCCGGACGGTACTATAATCCTGTCTGCTCAACGGCTGCCGGTACGTCCAAGAAGCTGACTGACCGCTTCGGCAATGATGGCAACCTCCTGCCCCGTTTGACGCAGACGTTCCGCAAGCGCTGACCGCAAGCTGCTATTGAGCTGGGTGCCCTGCCCCTCTGCGGCCGCGCCAGCGGCATCCTCAAGCCGCACGGTCATCAGGTAGAAGAGCTTCGAAATTAGCTCGTTCGTCTCATTCGGGTCGGGGTCCACGGCGTTCTCCTGCCCGCACACCAGGACGAAACCGGCCTCGACAGTCCAGATGCAGCTTTCGCGCATTCCGCCACGATCTGCAGAACTGCCTGAACTCTGCGCATGAAGCGACATTCCACTCGACTTGGGCACATGTTCGAGCATTGCTGTCGGTGCGGGCCGTTTGACGGAACCTGCCTGAGCCGGTGCTACCCACCGGGACCGCCCCGCGAGCCTTGCCTCGACGGGGCTCGGGTCAGTGGCAGCGGCATCCCGCCGCGGTCGCAGACTGGAAGACCGATCTCATGGCACGCCCCTTCAAGCTTACTGATCTCCAGCTCATCCTGCTGGCGACTGCCGCCCAGCGTACCGACGGCAGCATCCTGCCCCTGCCCGAACAGGTCAGCGATCAGGGTGCCCGTATCCGCAAGGCCATCCCGCCGCTGCTGAAGCATGCGCTGGTTGAAGAGACGTCTGTAACCGACCCGAACTGCAGCTGGCGGCAGGATGGCGAAACCTGCTTTGGATTGCTCATCACGGACGCTGGACGGGCCAAGATCGCCTTCGATGGCACGCAGACCGCGCCCGAAGCTCCGGTCTCAACGGACGTGCCGGCGAGCGCCAAAGCAGCCGTCGTGCCCGAAACCACCCTCCCCGCCACCCCGCCGGGAAGCAAGATCGCCATGGTTGCGCGGCTACTCCGACGTGACGACGGTGCCAGCCTGGACGAGCTGATCCACGTCACCGGCTGGCTGCCCCACACGACCCGGGCGGCGCTGACCGGCCTGCGCAAGAAGGGCCATGCGATCATCCGCAGCGGCGAGACCGGCGCCACCCGCTACCATCTGGCGGCCTGATGCGGATCGAGGAGAAGCTTGCCCGGCTGGCGACATTGTCGCCAGCCGATCTGCGTGCCGAATGGATGCACGCCTACAAGGTCCCTGCCCCCAGGCTCTCGCCGGACCTGCTGCGGCTGGGCATCGCCTACCGCCTGCAGGAGAAGGCGTACGGCAAGCTGCCGACACGGGTCGCACGTTCGCTAACTCGCCCCGCCGCTGCTGCGGCCCGCACGATCAAGTCCGGCACCCAGCTTGTGCGCAGCTGGAACGGGCGAACCATCGACGTGCTGGCAACGGAGGACGGCTTTCTGCTGGATGGCGAACGCTACAAGTCACTGTCGGCCATTGCCCGGCATGTCACCGGCACAGCCTGGTCGGGCCCGCGCTTCTTCGGGTTGAACGCCGATGGCTAAGGTAGCCCCGCGCCCGACCGGACCACGCACGATCCGTTGCGCAGTCTATACCCGCAAGTCGACCGAGGAAGGCCTCGACCAGGCGTTCAACAGCCTCGATGCTCAACGTGAAGCGTGCGAGGCCTATGTGCTGAGCCAGCGTCATGAAGGTTGGGTGCTGGTAAAAGACCCGTATGACGATGGCGGCTTCTCTGGCGGCAACCTGGAGCGGCCGGGACTGAAGCGGCTGATGGCGGATATCGAAGCCGGCAGGGTCGACGTCATCGTCGTGTACAAGGTCGACCGACTGACGCGCGCCCTGTCGGACTTTGCCAAGATCGTTGAAGTGCTTGATGCCCGCGGTGCGTCGTTCGTATCGGTGACGCAGGCGTTCAACACCACCACGAGCATGGGGCGGCTAACGCTCAACGTGCTGCTCTCCTTTGCCCAGTTCGAGCGTGAGGTGACCGGCGAGCGTATCCGCGACAAGATTGCGCAGTCCAAGGCGAAGGGCATGTGGATGGGGGGACCGGTGCCGCTCGGCTACCGCGTCGAGGACAGGCTGCTCGTTGTTGACGAGGATGACGTTCGCACCGTCCGTCACATCTTCGAACGCTACGTAGCACTCGGCTCCGGCAGGGCGCTTATCGACGAGCTGCGCAGCGAAGGGTACCGCACCAAGGTCCGTCAGCAGGCGAATAAGCCGGCCCGCGGAGGCGTGCCGTTCGGGCGAGGCATGCTGTTCAACATGCTCGGCAACCGGATCTACCTTGGCGAGATCGTCCACAAGGGGGTGGCGGTGAACGGCGCACATCTGCCGATCATCTCGCCCGAACTGTGGGAACAGGTGCAGCAGACGCTCGCGGCCGGCCAGGTCGAGCGCACGTCCGGGACCAACCACCGTGCACCGAGCCTGCTGGTCGGCATCCTCTACGATATGCATGGTCGACGGATGTCGCCGAGCCATGCCGTGAAGT
>NZ_BMJP01000014.1 GCF_014643515.1 Sphingomonas prati
TATTATCCTGACTCGATAATTATCCCGCTTTCATGTGGTTTGCGCAGCAGCACAGCGGTGTGCGGCGTCAAGCACAACCATATAACAATGGAAACCGACCGGCCGACTGATTGCCAGCAGGAAAGTTTTGATTGGCGCTTGTCCTAAATGCACCGAACAGCCGCGTTGTGTATGAAGTCCGGCTGGACCCCACCGCGAATCTACTCGAGCCTTGGAGATCGCCGCCAAGCTACGGCTGGAACGGGACTCTAGCCGACGTAGATCGTTTCGGGCATCAGACAGCCTTGAGACGATCTTCCAGGGAATTTGAAGTGGCGAAACGGCTGAGTGATCCGGATGGGGCTTGGTATTTCGGAGCATTGGCCATCTTGTAAATTAAGCTTAGAGTAAGTCTATTCTTAGGAGAGTGATTTGGCGTTCTCACCTGGTAATCTCTTAATTGTCGGTGCGGGTTTCTCATGGAACGCAGGGTTGCCTCTCGCCAGCAGCTTTACCCGGGACCTTCTTAACCTACACGGACTCAATCTAGATGGGCCGAGTTCAAAGCAGGTTAAGTTTATTAGGCAATTTGTCGATCAAGTTTTTGGAGAGGGCGTTAGCCGTACCGCGAATGATTGGCCGGAGCTTGAAGATATATTTACGCTTGTCGACCTGTCGGCAAACACAGGCCACCACCTCGGTCCTATGCATTCGGCAGCTGACCTTCGTGTAGTTCGACGCGCTGTAATTGTTCGGATGGTTCGAATGCTCTCGCAGGCGTATCATCGCAGGCAGAGGGATCCTGATACAAACTGGGAAATGCTTGAACGGTTATTCACTTCGTTCGATACGACGACGACAGCAGTATTGAGCATGAACTGGGATACGGTTTTCGAACGAGGTGTAGCAAGAGCACAGAGCATTCGTAAGGTCGACTACCAGTGCTATGCAAGTGCACTTACCTTCGATAAAGGGGCGCTTTCCGCCCGTCGGCTGACGGGGGACACTCTCCACATTCTTAAGCCCCATGGCTCCGTGAATTGGCTCTACTGCGATGCATGTCGGGAAACTTTTTGGGTCTCGCCGAGCGATACCGAACGAGTTGCGCAAACCCTGTTCGGTCGCCGCGACTGGGACGCCGTGCTGCGTGGTACGAAAATTAAGCGCCCCAAGGTCCTTTCGCCCGCTTGTCCCCACTGCGAATCAGAAAGCTTGGGAACGCGGTTTGCAACATTTAGCTACCGTAAGGCCCTGGATTTCCCAATGCATGCAGCAAGTTGGCGTCAGGCAGAACAATATCTGAAAACGACAGTTGACTGGGTGTTCATTGGCTATTCGATGCCAGCGGCGGATTTCGAATTTAAACACCTTTTGAAGCGTGTGCAGTTAACCGAGAAAGTACGTCCAAAGATAACCGTCATAACCGGTGGGGGTGACGCTGACGCGACGATCTCCCGCTTTACAAAGTTCTTCGGTGACGTGAGTGGAGAGCGGACGTTTTTTACGAACGGATTGGATTCCCTGGCGCTTGAACACCTCGCGAAACTCGAGGTGCTCCGGGCATAAGCGGCCGTGAACCAGAAAATATCAATGATTTCAACGGTTGGTATCGGATTTCTGCTAAGATTTTGGATGATACGGATCAAGGAGCTAGCGGCAGACCGGTTCTCAAAAACGATCATATTCCTGTCTAGCGTACGCCGCCCTCAACTATGCCGACCTACCGATCTGGAGGAATGATGAAACCAGTCCTTGGATCCACCTGCCCTCGTCCCGGCCATTCGGTTCGCGCTCTTTCGACAAATCCACTGACGGATGCCGATCGGCCTGACTGCGTTAAACTTTCAAGAACGGATCGGACGCCCCGATTTAGCCATAACCAAATCGATTCCGGTAACAGACCAGATGAAGCGCCCGGCTCAACTTTTGATAAAACGTACTGAGAAGACGCAAACACAGCCGATAGATATTCGTTTAACTCATTTTGATCTTGATTGGACTTGATAAAATATGTTCCGGAAAATGGCGAATGCCACTCGCTAATTCCCTTCGCATTTCGAATGAAAATCTCAAGTTGACGCGGGTTTAGGTTTCCTAATGGATCAAACGAAAGCAAGAAAATGCTGGTCATGAACGATCCTCCAAACCGGGATTTTGGATAACCTGTTCGTGCCGTGGTAGGAGAATCTCCGAAACCTTACCATCTTCGATCACATTGATCTTCCGAGAGATCATCATTTTCTGTTCTACGTGCTTTTCGTTCTGCAGTCGATCGGGGTCCATGATCGTAAAGTAGCAGACTTGCGCCAAAAAAACCATAAGCGGTGCTAAAATCATAACGTAGAATACCAAAGCCGCTGCGAGAGGTGCAAACCGTAAGCCTGCGATGCCCAGTATCATCATAGTTATCGATACAAGCATGGTCGGGTTGACCGCACTACTACTGGTTATTTGGCGCAGTAACTGAACCCAAACTTTTTGATCGGGCTCCATCGCGCTCCCCTCAGGTTTTCACGGGTGCGCGAAGCAGTTTCGACACACTTGCCGCTATCGAACATTCTGCTGATGATATGTCAATGAAGGTAAATCAGCGGCTTACACGAACGCTGCAACCCCAGTTGCAACCATGAAGCCTGGAGGTGGAGTCGTGCCGAGATTGGTCAAAAACATTCGTGGCTAGAGGCAGAAACTTAAATGACGTCATTCCGAGCCGACCGCGCAATATCAGACTGATCCCCAGTGGCATGTTACAGGTGCCCTTGCGACTCGTGCCGTCGTTGGTTCCCGTGATAGGCGCCGCTAGACAACCCCGAAGGTAAAGCTTGACGGCGATTAGGAATCCCCAGACGTGGACAAGGCTGAAGCGGAACGAGATTCGGACTCTCGCGAACCATATCGGCAACGCGACAATGAAACTGCTACGCGACTGGCCTGATTCTGGAGAAGGAAGGGCGATTAAAGCAACTACCGAAGCCATTACCCGTAAGCTCGATGGGCAACAACCAGTAGGCGATATCGAAACCGCATTTTCAGATCTGCAGAATTCTATTCGCTCTTTGGAGCTTCTCAAAGACAACGAGTTCTTCAGAAACTCTTTGGCCCATACCACAATAATATCTAGTGCAGGTGTGCGTTCATCTATCATTAGTAAAATCGTAAATATACCATTGGAAGTCGATAATTACACTCGGGAGTATAGGGCAAGCCTTCCGCCTCCGCCCACAGCTGCCGAGATTGCGCAAGTCGAGCTCCAGAATATAGTACCGAGCCAGCGCGAAGGCCCCGTAAAGTTTGAGATGGCAGCCGGCGTTTTGAAGGTTCGGCATCAAGCAGCGGTGATCGAGGAGCAAAACAGGCTGAACGCTGAACTTGCTAGCGGTCAGCTTATTGAGGAAGCAAAGTCGGTAATTAATCAACTGTCTCACAGTAACGCCGATCCAAGACTAATCGAGCTTGTCAAGGATATGAGTAATAGAATTGCAATTAAACAGGACGTTATTCAAATCGGTATTGCCGCAATATCGTTTCAGATAGTTTGTGACAAGTTTGAAAATGAGTTGCCGTTTATACTGAGCGCCAGATTGTCCGCGCTTAGTATTGGCGTAGGAATGTACGTCTCGCAATTTTCTGAATGGCAGAGATTCTCGGAAAATGCGGCTATGGCAGATTTTAGTTTCGAAGATGTGGGAAAGCTTTTCACATCAGGAAGTGAATTAGTTGAGAGCCTTCGCGCCGTAGGCACCGCAGTTGATAAGGAGGTGCCGCGCACGCTGGCATTTTTGCTAGAAACAATTAAAGATCCTCGCCGCGCTACAAAGCGCACGGTTTTAGCAACTGTTAGATCAATCGAGAATCTAGTAATTGTTGTTGTGAATTCGTGCGGGTCTATACTAGGAGGAATTCTAGCGGGAATAACCGAGGGCGCAAAAAAAGGGACTACAATTATAACTGCGACAGCACTGTTGAGTATAGCGGGTGTTACAGCGGTATCGATCGCGCCGGCCGCAGGACGTGTTCTTCAATCAAACTGGCTTGGAAAGGCTGGAAAGTTGATCGTCGATGGACTTAAACAGAAGCAGTAAGCACGGTTCAAATGTGCTGAATGCGCTTATCAAGCCATAGGTGTTTCGCCAGGTTGGGCTGCGTGTATAGGTCATCCCAAAATAGCATTATAATGGAAAAGCTAGAATGGATAGTTCGTCCCAATTGGCAATCGAAGAAGCCGAACGCGTACTAAGAAGATTAAAAGAACGTGATAAATCATTTTCTAAGGCTCTAAGCGCTGTTGCGGCAGCCGCGGCCACTGTAGGATTACTAGGCGCCGTGACGGCTTTTGTAAGCGATCGGGCGAACATTGATATTTTTGGGGGGAGTGCCGATATCCAGTCCCGTTCTGTACGGGAAGTTAGGAACGCCGCCGCTCTTGCGAACCTAAAAAGAGACATAGTTGCGTTGCAGCAGGGTCAGACCTCAATCGGGCAGCTGCCGCCTGGCGGCAAAATGGGGGCGCAACTTGCCGCGTTCAATGCAAAATTGAATTCGGTTACGCAGCGCCAAGACAGGCTCGAACAAGCGATCCAAAGTAATCCCGAGAAGGCATTATCAATGCCGCTTATGCGTCGGGATATCGATAACATGCGTGACAATAATACGCAGAGTCTCGCAGCTATTAAGGCAAGTGTTGATCAAGTTTATGATCTCACGAAGTGGTTATTAGGCACGCTAGCCGTAGGCGTGTTCTCACTAGCTATCGCAAACTTCTTTCAACGGAAGGGCGACGGTTGAGGCTCGAACTTGTCAGATCTGCATGACCCCCTGGTCCCAAACCAGATGCGCTGCCAGACTGCGCCACTCCCCGGCTGCGGTTTCCCTAAGCAAACCTGCCTTACAGGCGCAAGCGAAAGGTTCAGCCTGCGGCATCGAGCAGTCGCTAACTGCATCCTTCGGGACGGAGAGTCCCGGAATGGTTCCGGAGGATGTTTTCGCCATGTTCCTCCGCCCGCCGCTTAAAGAAGGAGGTTCGCGACCGGGACGGGGGCCCGGCCGCCACCGATCACAAGCTCGGTGAGCCGTGCCGCGCCTGCAGGAGTAGGCGAGGAGATTGACCAGATTGTTTCGATCTCCTCGGTCGAGAAGGCAGCGAATGTCGTCCGAACCTCCGGAGTGTCGTTGAGCGAGAGGATGAACCGGCCCTCAACCGACGCGAGCAATTCGGCCATTCGCGTGAACTCGGCTCGACTGAAACTGTCGGGACCGTGATCCCGATCACACCCTCAATAAGGTGGGTCGAGGTAGAACATCGTGCCGGGGCCGTCATACAGCTGAATGATCTGATCGTACGGCAGTCGCTCGGTCACGACGCCGGACAACCGTTCGTGGAGCTCAACGAGCATTGGCACAAGCTTCGAAATATCGAAGCGTCCTGGAGCCGTGGCGCTAACGCCGAACGCCCTACCCTCAATTTTCCCGCCGAATGCAAGTCGCCACCATGGAGGTGCATGACGACATTCACGCCTTGTCTCGCGAATGCCCGGCGTTGCTGGTGGACACCTCGTTGTCCGGTGCACGCGTCGCCCGCGAGTTTGACGCTATTATCGCGGTCCGGGGGGTGCCATCGCTGATAATCTTCAGCGAGAACGGCACCGAGCTGACCATTCTGGCGATCCTGAATGGACGCAGGAGCAGTCTGTCGAGTGGCACTAAATTGTACCGGGCAAGTTGCAGCAGAACGGCTACGTTGAAAGCTTCGACGTCCGTTTTCGTGACAATTGCCAAACGAAACGCCGTTTGTGTCGCTTGGCCATACCCACACGGTGCTGCGGCTGGCGCTCGACGACTATAACCCCGTACGACCGCGTAGCGGGATAGGCAGGCTGACACCCGCCAATGCTGCCAGACGGGTTGTTCAACACCACCTCCGAGGTGGCACTATACCAACCCCGGATTCCAGTTAAAACCGGTAGAGCTTTGGGGAGCACGTCAGTATCCTTATTATCCCGTTGCTCGTAAAACACTACCGGACTTAATGTACCGGCGGCCAATCACCTCAATGCTAAACTAAGCCCCCGTCAGGACGCCGTAGTCATCGACGGAGAGGCGTTCGGCGACCGATCGGCCGCCATTAATCGTGCGCGTTTACAGCCGCGAATTTCAACGTAAGATGCCCCTATTGGCCAGCTACACGTCTCGAAAATCAAACCATGTTTGTTCGCGCTTATCTACAAGCCTCCAGTGCCGAACACGGATACCTTCGCGCGCGGGGAGCCCTGGATAGGTTCGCTGCCGATCGAGGTTTGCGGATCGCCGCCCGCTATATAGAGTATGATACCGAGACCGCGTTAGAGCGGCCGGAGCTATTTCGCCTACTGTCTGATTGCGAATCAGGCGATGTGCTTCTGATTGAAGAAATAGGGCGCCTCTCTCGGCTTAGGCCTCAAGATTGGAAAAAGCTCCGTTCACAGGTTTACAACAAAGAGGTTCGCATTGTGGCGCGTGACCTTCCAACGTCATGGACACTCGCCACACCTGCGGACTACTTTAGTAATCCCATGTTCAAAGTCGTAAACAACTTGATGCTTGACGTTCTCGCAGCAGTCGCTCGCAATGATGCTTCCGATACTCGAAACGGATCACAAAGCAGACTTTCAAATTTAGTGCATTCAGCCCGCACCCGGGGACGCCCCGAGAATAAAGCCCGTAATAATAGAATTGCCCAGATGCTGACGGAAGGGCGTACATGGCGTGAAATTATAATACAAACAGGCTGTAGTCGAACTCATATTGCGAAAATCACCCGTCGCATAAAGCAGAATCCGGAACAGAGATCATTATAAAATCGCATAGTCAGCACCCTCACGCGTTTAGGAGATCTTTACCATGGAGATGTCTAATGACGTACCACTGCATCGAGCTACCAAGGGTGAAGAAAAACTAAACCAAAATGTACCATCCAAAACAGCGTTCGAAAAGTTAGTCCGGATCATACGAAATTATGGGTCGCACGTCGATTATCAGGATGTTCACACGATTGATGATGTCGTTCGTATATTCGTAAATATGAGCGAGTGTCCGGGGGCGTTCTTAGACTATCGTGGCGTCATAAATCATCTATTACGTTATTTAAAATCTCGTAAACTGGTTTTACAATCCATTGACTCAAGGATAATTACTGAGTTTCGTCAACATTCGTGTACCACGGGATGTCTGCCGAGTCGTGGATTCAAAGGCAACTTCAAAAATCTCGCGTTGTCACGGTTCTTTCTGTTTCTTCAATATCAGGGCGTAATCGACAGCTCTGGATGGGGGGACGATGACCCAGATATAAGCCTTCGATTCCGACAGGTTTTGGTCAGTGAGGGCGTAGGACCCGGCCGGGCTGACGTGCAAGCACGGTCTGCTATACATTTTGTCCTATGGCTCCGCTTGATGAAGGTTCACCGCTCGGAGATAAATGACGGCGTCATCGCTACGTTTCTCGACCATAGTTGTGATTGTGGCGTGCATTATGTCCAAGGACGCCTTGATATCCAATCAAAAGCGCACCGTCGGGTGGCGGTTCAAAGGTTCGTAAGATTTATATCGAACCAAGAAGTGGTTCTACGAGATAACAGGCTTATAAGTCATCATAAGAAGATATGTCCAACCCCAGTTGTTGAGCGCTATCGCACTTGGCTGGATCGAAAAGGAATAGCATCAAGAACGGCTTATTACTACGTCCTGGACTTAATGAGCTGGTTACCCGAGTTGGGTGAAGACCCCTCGGTCTATTCCGCTACCACTATCAGGGCGCTCGCCCTATCACAATTCAGTAAACGCAGCCCGGCTATGCAAGGGCGTTTCATTCGATCTTTTCGCAGCTATATCGGATTCTGCTCGTCGGAAGGCCGCTGCAATCCCGCCTTGGCTCAGGCCTTGATATCTCGCCCGACCTATCGACTCTCCGGCATACCCCGCCGTCTTGAACCCGGAATGATAGCGAAGATCATCGAGAGCTGCGATCCCAAAGCGTCATCGGGTTTGCGAGACCGAGCAATCATCACCCTGCTGTCTGAGTTAGGACTTCGCGCGGTTGAGGTCTGGCGTCTCAAGCTCTCAGATCTCGACTGGGTAGAGGCAAAGATGCACATTCACGGAAAAGGCGGACGTGGAGCTGTGGTTCCGCTTACGCAGCGATCCGGTGATGCGATCTTGGATTACTTGGAGATGTCGCGTCCAGCGTCCAACTCCGCTAGCCTATTTTTGCGGGCCTCTCGGCCGCACAGCCCGTTGGCGAACGCTGCCGAAATTTCGGGCATTGCTCGCAAAGCGCTTGCAAGGTGCGGGTTACGCGGCGGTGCTCACGTATTTCGACACACCCTCGCTACAGAATTGCTTAGAGACGGAAGAAGTTTAGAAGATGTCGCGACGGTGTTACGTCACCGCTCATTAGATACGACGGCTATCTATGCCAAGGTAAACGAACCGATGCTCAAACGTCTGGCGAGTCAGTGGTTAGGAGACGGCGATGATTGAACCCACAGATCGCTATCTAAAACTGAGGGCCTTGTTGGGGTATCAGGATGCTGACCTCGGGCGAGACCTCGAAGACTTTGCGAAGTTTGCTGCTGCACGCGGATCTAGTTATCTTAGGGCCGTGGACGCTGACGCTTGGGTTTCCCAAAAATCTAGATCGCGAAGACAATACGAATTATTGGCCTCAGTCCGGCGTCTCGGTCTTTTTCTGCACGCCGAGGATAATCGTCACGAGGTTTTGTTAGAGGATTACACAAGGCCATACCGCCGCCCTAAGCGTCCTATACCGTATATTTACACCGAGCAGGAGATACGCCTTTTACTTTCTGAACTCGGTAACATGTCGTTCGTTAATCCGTACGACGCCCAAACATACAAACATATGGTGGGCCTTATCGCTGCGACTGGCTTGCGGTTAAGCGAAGCTCAGAACATCCTGGCATCCGATTTACAGGGAACCACGATCCTAATTAGGAATAGTAAGTTCGGTAAGAGCAGAACTGTTCATATTCATCAGAGCACTCTCGATGCGCTTTGTAGGTATAAACATAGCCGTCCTGTGGGCCTTCAGCACGATAATCTTTTTGTTATTCATAACAACCGGACCCCATCGCAACATTCCGTCGATTCTATGTTTCGCAAGTGCACTATTAAACTCGAATTAAATAGTAGAAACGGTAGTAAGCTCCCCCGTATCCACGATCTTCGGCATACGTTCGCAGTAAGATCGCTCGCTTCGTGTGACACAAATCGCGAGTCAATATCGCGCCACATGATCGCCTTATCAACATACTTAGGACACGTGAGTATTGCTAGTACCTATTGGTACCTCGAACTTGCGATGGACACTAAGGAAATGATGGCGGTTGCTATCGAGGAGGTGTTGTATGAATGAGGAAGCCGGCAACGATCTTGCTCCTGTTCTTTCGAGATTTCTGAACGAACATCTTATTCGTGATCGAGGTTTGAGTCATCTTACCCGATCTAGCTATGCTCATACATTCATTCTTCTGATAAACTATATTTATCGGAGTACAAAAATACGTATTGATAAGATGCGGCTGGAAGATATCACAAGTGATAGAGTCTTGCTATTCCTAGATGACTTGGAAAATACCCGCCACAATTCAAGGCGGTCGAGGAATCTTAGATTAGCGGCAATTCGCTCGTTTTTTCGGTATGTTCAGCTAAAAATACCTGGTGCCTTGGAGCAAGCGTCGCAAATCCGAGCGTTAGGGCCGAAGAAAGCGGATGTTGCAGTAGTCGATTGGCTAACGCTGGATGAGATTAAGGCAATCCTTCGACTACCAGATTTACGCCGCCCGGAGGGTATCAGAGACCGGGCAATGCTAAGTATTACCTACATTTGCGGCCTGCGAGTCTCTGAGATTTTATCGTTGTCTTTGGGTGATATAGAAGTAGGCCCGAAACCTACGTTGCGTGTCCTTGGCAAGGGTCGTAGAGCAAGAATACTACCTCTTGGCCCAGAAAGCGTACAGGTGTTACGTGCGTGGCTGCGTGTGCGACCTGACGTCACGTATGACCATGTGTTTCTCAACCGACAGGGCTTACCTCTTACCAGGGATGGCTTCGCCGACCGTCTGACGAAGTACGCGACTGTTGCGGGGAAGGGGAATCCCGGTCTTGCCCACAAGAAGGTAACTCCGCATGTGTTGCGGCATAGTTGCGCTATGCATATGCTTAAGTCGACTCACGATATTAGGAAGGTAGCCCTTTGGCTCGGACATGCGTCCATTCAGTCCACAGAGATGTATATTCATGCCGACCCAGAGGAGAAGCTCGAAATATTGACCTCTCATGCGGGGCTGGGAATTAAGGCAGGTAAATTCGCCTCTCGGTCTCCTGATATCATGAGCATGCTTCAAGCCGCGCGCAAGCCTGATGACGGCTCTCCGCAGCTTGGGAAGCTACGCTGACGTAAAATCTGAACAATCGTCGACCGTCTGCGAAATTCCACATGAGTGGGTAGTTCCTTGCCGGGGCACCCGTCCAAACGCGTCGTCCGCTAAGGCCAGATCATCGTGCTGCGTGAGCGCGTAAGTCTCATTCTTCGAACTTAGGAGGCGGTCTGAGTTACGATTATAGGGGGCAGCTGCCTGCGCATACGCGCCCATCTTTTCGTGATGTTGGAATTTTTATATTGACTGGAATCGCTTATTTTCCGGCCAGTGGCCCGCGATCGGAAAAATTCCGGTATAATAATGTTAGCCGCATAATA
>NZ_BMJP01000015.1 GCF_014643515.1 Sphingomonas prati
TCCAGGTAAAGCTCTGCGACGCGCTGAGACCCGCCGCATCGGTCGCGGTGACGGTGACGGTGTATGCTCCGCCGCCGACCTGGCTCGCCGAGCGATCGATCGTGCCCGAGATCACGCCCGTCGCGGTATCGAGCATCAGCCCCGTCGGGAGCCCCGTCGCGCTGTAGGTCAGCGTTGGATTGTCGACATCGTCGAACGCACCGGCGGTCCCGAGCGAGACCGCATCACCGTCCGCATCGTTGCGCGGCGGCAGCGTGCCGACCCGCACCGGCGCGTCGTTCACCGCCGCAACCGTGACGGTTATTGATGCGGTCGAGAAACCGCCCTGGCCATCGCTGATCGTATAGCTGATCGTGTCGTTGCCGTTGAAATTGGCGTTCGGCGTATAGGTCAGCGTGCCGTTCGCGTTGATGACCACCATGCCGTTCGCCGCGCTGCCCGCCGTCACGGTCAATGGATCGCCGTCCACGTCACTATCGTTCGCCAGCACGGGGATCGTGACCGGCGTATCCTCGTTCGTCGCCGCGGTGTCGTTGACCGCAACCGGGCGGTCATTGACCGGTGTCACGGTGACCGCGACGGTCGCCGTCGTAGTGCTACCTTGGCCGTCGGATATCGTATAGTTGATCGTGTCCGGACCGTTGAAGTTCGCGCGCGGCGTGTAAACCAGCGAACCGTCGGCAGCGATCGATACCGTACCGTTGATCGCACTCGCGGCGATCACGGTCAGCGGGTCGCCGTCGGGATCGACATCGTTGGCCAGCACGACGATCGAAACCGGCGTGTCCTCAGACGTCGTCGCCGTGTCGTTGGCTACAATCGGCGCCGGGTTGGTGACGGTCCACCCAAAGCTCTGCGTCGCCGTCAAGCCCGCCGTGTCGCGTGCGGTGACCGTCACGGCATAGATGCCGCCGTTAAGCTGGCTGGCGGAGCGATTGATCGTCCCCAAAATCACGCCCGTCGCGGCGTCGACCGTCAATCCGGCCGGCAATCCGGTCGCGCTGTAGGTCAGCGTTGCACTGTCGACGTCGGTGAACCCTCCCGCGGTGGCGACCGACACGACGTCCGCGTCGAGGTTGCTGCGGGCGGGCAGCGTTCCGACTGCGGTCGGCGCGTCGTTCACCGGCACGACGGTGACCGCGACGGTGGCGGTCGCAGTGCCACCCTGGCCGTCGGAAATCGTGTAGGTGATCGTGTCCGAACCGCTGAAGTTCGCGTTAGCGCGGTAGGTGAGCGTGCCGTTCGGGTTGATCGTGACCGTACCGTTTGCTGCCGCGGCGGTGATCACGGTCAACGGATCGCCGTCACGATCGCTGTCGTTTGCCAGCACCACGATCGTAGCTGTCGTATCCTCGTTGACGGTCCCGGTATCGTTGACTGCGGTCGGCGCATCGTTGCGCGCGGCGATCGAGACAAGCACGGTCGCGGTGCTGGTGCCGCCCTGCGCGTCAGAGATGACGTACGCGATGGTATCGCTGCCGTTATAGTCTGCACTCGGCGTATAGGTGAGCGTGCCGTTGGCGTTGATCACCACCGATCCACGCGTCGCGGAGGCACTGACGACTGTCAGCGGATCGCCGTCGGGATCGGTGTCGTTCGCGAGCACCGCGATCATGACCGGCACATCCTCGTCTGTCGTCGCGCTATCGTTGGCCGCGACCGGAGCCGGGTTGGTGATTGTCCACGTAAAGCCCTGCGTCGCGGTCAGGCCACCTGCGTCGCGAGCGGTGACGACGACCGAATAGACGCCGCCAACCACTTGGCTGGCCGACCGGTTGATTGTCCCCGAGATGACGCCGGTCGCCTCGTTGATGGTCAATCCCGACGGCAGGCCGATCGCGGTGTAGGTCAGCGTCGCGTCGTCGACGTCGGCAAAGCCACCCGCCGTCGCCACCGAAACGATCGCGGCATCGGCGTTGCTGCGGGCGGGCAGCGTGCCGACCGGCGTCGGCGCGTCGTCCATCGCGACGATCGTCACCGCGACCGTCGCAGACCGCGTGCCACCCTGGCCATCGCTGATCGTATAGGTGATCGTGTCCGCGCCGTTGTAATTGGCGTTCGGCGTGTAGGTCAGCGTACCGTTGGCGTTGATCACCACCACGCCGTTCGCCGCGCTGGCGCTGACCACGGTCAGGGGGTCGCCATCGGGGTCGTTGTCGTTGGCAAGCACGGCGATAGTGACCGGCGTGTCCTCGCTGGTCGAGGCGGTGTCGTTGACAGCCAGCGGTGCCGGATTCGTCACCGTCCAGGCAAATCCCTGCGTCGCGGTCAGCCCGGCGGCGTCGCGTGCCGTGACGACCACGGCATAGTTTCCGCCGTTCGCCTGACTGGCCGACCGATCGATCGTGCCGGAAATGACACCCGTCGCCGCATTAATCGTCAGCCCGGCAGGCAGGCCGGTCGCGGAATAGGTCAGTGTTGCATTGTCGACGTCGTTAAAACCAGCCGCGGTCGCGATTGACACGGTGGCGGCATCGGGGTTGCTCCGCGCAGGCAGCGTTCCGACCGCGATCGGCGCATCGTTGACCGCGGCAATCGTGATCGCGACGGTCGCGCTGCTCGACCCGCCCTGACCGTCTGAGATTGTATAGCTGATCGCGTCGGTACCGTTGAAATTGGCGTTCGGCGTATAAGTCAGCGTACCGTTGGCATTGATCGTGACCGCACCGTTCGCGGCGCTCGCCGCGACCACCGTTAGCGGATCGCCGTCGGGATCGGTATCGTTGGCCAGCACCGCGATGGTGACCGACGTATCCTCGCTGGTCGAGGCGGAGTCGTTAGCTGCGACCGGCGCGGGGTTGGTGATCGTCCAGCCGAAACTCTGCGTCGCGGTGGCACCCGCCGCATCGCGCGCCGTGACGACGACGGTGTAAAGCCCGCCGTTCGGCTGGCTGGCCGATCGGTTGATCGTGCCCGAGATCACACCTGTCACGGCATCAATGGTCAGCCCGGCTGGAAGCCCGGTCGTTGAGTAGGTCAGCGCTGCATTGTCGACATCGCTGAACGCGCCTATAGTTCCAAAGGTAACGCTGGCCGCATCGACGTTGGTGCGCGCCGGCAACGTACCGAGCGCCACCGGAGCATCGTTGACGGCGGTGACGACGACGGTCGCGTTCGCGGTTTCGGTCGTTCCGTTCGACGTGACGCGATAGGTGAAACTCGTCGTGCCATTGTAGTTCGCAGTCGGTGCGAAGACGAGCTGTCCCGCTGCGTTCAGACTGACCGATCCGTTGGCGACGGCAACCGCCGCCCCGCCGGCAATGATGGTCACGCCATCGACCGCCGTGATCATGCGCGCCGCATTCTCGAAACTGTCGTTGCCGAACACGTTGATCGCGATCGGCGTATCTTCCGCCGTCGTCACGCTGTCGTTCGCAATATCGGCCACCGGGGTGACCGTGATCGCGATCGTGTCGGTATCGGACTGCGCCGTGCTGCTGTCGACGGTCCGCAGCGTGATCTGCGCAGTGCCGTTAAAATCGGCGAGGGGAGCATACGTCAGGCCCTGCAGCGCCTGGTTGATCGCAGCGAGGCTGCCAACGAAGGTCATCGTCGAATCCGCGGTGCCGTCGCCCTGGCTAAAGGTCAGGCCGGCGAGCGATCCAAGCGTCAGGCTGCCGTTCGTGACGCTCAGCGTCACGGTCTGAGGCGCACCCTCCACATCGACGATCGCAATCACGTTGCCGTTGGCGTTGGAGAAGACGATCGGGGCGTCTTCCGCTGTGATCTGCGCACCCGGCACAGTGTTGACCGGCGCGTCGTCGACTGCGGTCACGGTGACCGCTACGGTCGCCGTGGCAGTACCGCCGCGACCATCGGACACGACATAGATGATTGCGTCGGTACCGTTGAAATTTGCGTTGGGCCGATAGGTCAGCGTGCCGTCGGGATTGATCGTAACCGTGCCATTCGCCGCCGTCGCGCTGCTGACGCTCAAACTGTCGCGATCGACGTCGCTGTCGTTGGCCAGGACCGCCACCGTGACGGCTGTATCCTCCGCCGTCGTCGCGCTGTCGTTCACCGCCACGGGTGCATCGTTGGCGCCGGTGATCGTGATCGTCGCGGTCGCCGTGGACGTCCCACCATTAGCGTCGGAGATCGTGTAGCTCAACGTCTCGACCCGGGTCTGACCGACGGCCAGCCCGTTGTCGACACCGTTGTCGGCGTAGGTGAAGGTGCCGTTGGCGTTGAGGGTCACGCTCGCGCCCGAGGCCAGCATGGTCGGCGTACCGACCGGGATCGCGGTACCCGCAGAGTTCCGCACCGAGACGACCGTCAGCGTATCGCCGCGCGGATCGCTGTCGGCATTGTTGCCGTTATTGTTCAGCAGGTTGCCGCTGAACGATCCGAAATCTTCGTTCTGCGTAAACACGTCGTTGCGGGCGATCGGCGACGCGTCGACCGCGGTCCCGATCTCGAACCCGTCGCTGCCGACCGCTCCGGTCGCCCGAATGCTGAACTGGACCGACGTAAACGTACCGCCGATGCGGACGCTGCCGGCGGCGGTTCCCTGGGTACCGTCCAGGCTCGACTCGGTGTTCGCCGCCACGGTCTGCCCGATTGTGCGGGTGACCGTGCGCGTCCCGCTATCGACGACGAAATGCGCCGGACCCGCGATCTTGGCCAGCGTTGCGCCAGACGTCAGCAACGTCAGCAACGCACTGTTCGAGGTTGTACCGATGGCACCGCCGAGACGGTCGAGATGGATGACCGGATTAATGACCGCCTGGCTGAAGCTGATCGTGATGGTGCCGACATCGGTCGCGTTGGTAGTGGTCCAGGTCGTGCTGAGCGACGGTTGCCCCTGGGCGCCATTGTCGAACGCGGCGATATTGTTGAAAGCCCCGTTCGACGTACCAGCAAAGGTGCTGGATCCGGCCCCGGTAATGGTTATGCTGACGGTGATACCGTCGACCACGGTGGTCGAGGTGTTACCGTTGATCGTCCAGGGGCCGGTGTTCGTGCGAGCGAGTAGGCCGCTGAAGTCGTCGCTTGCCAGCATACTACTCTGGACATAGCCGTTCGATGCCTCGAGCTTCCAATCGCCGCCCAGCGTCGCGCTGCCGGTAGCATCGGTCGATGCCGCGATATCCGCGCCCGTCACGCGGGCGAGCGCGTTCATCGCCTCTTGCCCGACCGGGCCTTCGCCGAAGTCGCAACCATAGACCAGGATGTCGCCATCGACCGACAACTTGCCGCCGATTGCGGCGAATGACGCCATGAGTTCGCCATTGATCGATCCCACGTCGATCCGTGTGTTGCCCAGATCAAACGACCCAGCGCTGCCGTGGCTGACGATATGAATCGCGTCGATCCCGGTCATCCCGATCAGGGCTTGCCGCATTTGGTCGATACCATCGCGGTCGGCGTCGATCAGAATAACCTGCCCGCGATCCGCCCATTGACCCGCCAGTTCCTCGTAGTTGTCGACGCTGCGGTCGATGAAAATGACCTCGTTAGGGGCACTGCGATCCCGCTGCACCACGCCGAGCCAGTCCGCCAAGCCGACATCCAGCGCCCAGCCCGACAGGTCATCCGCCCTCGTGCTCGGTGCGAAGTGGTGCGGCTCCGGCGCGTCCAACTGGACCGCATCGCGCGGATCTAAGACGCCGATCGAATCCAACGTGGTCGCAGCAGTCGCCACTGCCGCCCCGTCGAACATCATCCGCGGCTCGAGCGCAATAAGGTGCGGCACGACGGTACGAAGACCGCCGGCTGTTCCTAAACTGGAACGCTTGATCACGCCTGACCTCCGCTAGACCTGTTCATGTTTTCCAGTCCGACAGAGACTATGAAGAATGTATAATCACTCATGGTCGTAAAAAACGGCCCGTCGTCCCGTGTTGGCGTCGAACCCAGCTAAAATCGCGACCATCATTGTATAACCTTGATCCGTGTATCGCATGAAGCCTAAGAAGACCCACGGACCGTCAATAAAAGGTTAATTAAACGATAGAGGGTACGGTCAGGAGATACCATTTAGACGAAGGTCTAACGGGCGCGATCACATACGAGATTGGATGCTATTGGTCGCGGCAAACGTCGGCGCGCAGCTACCCGACCGTCATCGGTGGTAATCATTCACTTTTCGACATTTCGTTAACCGACGGATCGCCGCGCTTCGCGCGGTGCAGGGCCGTCACTCTCTTAGCTGGAGCAACGCTACAGTTGGCGAGTTCCGCTGTTCTACGCAAGGATAGGACAGTAACGCAGGAACGCGAACGGATGACCGCTGACATCGCGACGTGGCGCAAGCTCGGTCTGCCTTTCGAACGTATCGCCTTCAACGTCTCGGGTGCGAGGTTCCGCCAGCGGGACTTCAAGGCCCGCACTCCGAGCTGCATCGCCCGCGCCGGCATTCTGGCGTCCGATCTTGAGCTGGAGGTGACGGAGAACATCCTGCTCGAGCACACCTTGCACGACGTCACAGCAACGTTCGAGCATTGCGCGCGCTCGGAATGACCACCGCGCTGGACGACTTCGGGACCGGCTACGCTTCGCTGGTCCATCTAAAGAAGTTTCCAGTCGACACGCTCAAGATCGACTGGTCGTTCGTCCTAGCCCTGGCCGATGCGTGTAACGTCGGCATTGTGCGCGCGATCGTCAATCTGGGTAAGGACCTCGGCATCACGACGGTCACCGAGGGGATCGAGACATACGCTCAGGCGGACCCGCTGCATTACGAAGGATGCGATCACGGGCAAGGATACCCATTCAGCCGCGCGATCGCCGCCGAGCAGGTACCGCTCATCTTGTGCAGCTACGACATTGGCTGGACTCCGGGCGAGCGTTGCTCCGGCAGCGACCGTCGCTTGATTGAGTTCGCCTACCAACTGCTGACGCAAACGACGGCGCCTAGCGCATAGCCCAGCCAGTCGCACACGAGCACGATCAGGCGGGGTGAGCCGAGGTTCGGCCCGAGATTGCGGCGCGGCCACCTGCCCGCTCGGTCACCGTCCGGCCGCTTGCGCCCCTCGACTTGCTCCCCGGTCTCGCACCAGTCGTCGTAGATCGGCATCAGGCGCCGGTCCAACAACGGTCTGGTCGTCGGGCGGCGCGTCGACGTCGCGCTCGACCGAGACCACCGTCCGCAGGCCGCAGGCCGCAGGCCGCAATGCGTCTACCACATGCCCGGCCGTGAGGATCCGCCCCTCGAACGAGCCGAAGCCAACACACCTCGAGGGGTGCGACGAGACCTTCTCAAAGTCCTTGTAGGGCGCCGCCTTCGGACCACGGTTTACAATGCGCACGGGCGACCGCGGCTCATACACCACCTGTGTGCCGTCCTCAAACTGGATCAGGATGTTCGCGCGCATCGACTTCCCCAGCGCGAAGGAGTGGATGACTATGAACGTCATCCGGATAGGCTGTGCCCTGAACAAGCGACCGCTATTGCCGATTCGCGCACAAGAGCGGACGGACCGCGATCCACCAATTCCAGACATTCAATACCGGGTTGCCAAAGCGGGCGTGGAGCAGACTGTCCGCAAAATCTGAAAGCCAGCTCCGACGGCGCATGCAGGCTTGTGATGTTGGACTTGTTTCGTTCTCATAATTCGCATGGATATCGAACCTCGCCGCCCGCCTAAAATTCTCCGCGAGTCACCGATATGGACCAGATTAGGCCTGACCGCACCTGATCCCAGACTGCGCGCCAGAGCGGCGGACAGGCTGGCTGAATATCTCACCGCCGAGTTGGCGCGGCCCGACGCGCCAGACATTCGGCAACTTAGCCTGCCGATCCAGTAAAGCTGGCGGACTCGTGGCTCGGCGAATATCTGCGATGCCCCGGACGGTACCGTAGTCCTGTGCGCGACGCTTAGGTCAAATGCCGAAGAAGCTCACTGACCGCTTCGGCGACAATGGCAACTTCCTGTCCAGTTTGACGCAGACGTTCCGCAAGCGCTGACCGCGTGCCGAGATCAAGGTGGGCGCCCTGCCCCTCTGCGGCCGCGCCAGCGGCATCCTCAAGCCGCACGGTCATCAGGTAGAAGAGCTTCGAAATTAGCTCGTTCGTCTCATTCGGGTCGGGGTCCACGGCGTTCTCCTGCCCGCACACCAGGACGAAACCGGCCTCGACAGTCCAGATGCAGCTTTCGCGCATTCCGCCACGATCTGCAGAACTGCCTGAACTCTGCGCATGAAGCGACATTCCACTCGACTTGGGCACATGTTCGAGCATTGCTGTCGGTGCGGGCCGTTTGACGGAACCTGCCTGAGCCGGTGCTACCCACCGGGACCGCCCCGCGAGCCTTGCCTCGACGGGGCTCGGGTCAGTGGCAGCGGCATCCCGCCGCGGTCGCAGACTGGAAGACCGATCTCATGGCACGCCCCTTCAAGCTTACTGATCTCCAGCTCATCCTGCTGGCGACTGCCGCCCAGCGTACCGACGGCAGCATCCTGCCCCTGCCCGAACAGGTCAGCGATCAGGGTGCCCGTATCCGCAAGGCCATCCCGCCGCTGCTGAAGCATGCGCTGGTTGCAGAGACGTCTGTAACCGACCCGAACTGCAGCTGGCGGCAGGATGGCGACACCTGCTTTGGATTGCTCATCACGGACGCTGGACGGGCAAAGATCGCCTTCGATGGCACGCAGACCGCGCCCGAAGCTCTGGTCTCAACGGACGTGCCGGCGAGCGCCAAAGCAGCCGTCGTTGTTGAGACCACCCTCCCCGCCACCACGCCGGGAAGCAAGATCGCCATGGTTGCGCAGCTACTCCGACGTGACGACGGTGCCAGCCTGGACGAACTGGTGCAGGTCACCGGCTGGCTGCCGCACACGACCCGGGCGGCCCTGACCGGCCTCCGCAAGAAGGGTCATGCGATCATCCGCAGCGGCGAGACCGGCGCGACCCGCTACCATCTGGCCGCCTGATGCGCATCGAGGAGAAGCTTGCTCGGCTGGCGACATTATCGCCAGCCGAGCTGCGTGCCGAATGGATGCACGCCTACAAGGTGCCTGCCCCCAGGCTCTCGCCGGACCTGCTGCGACTAGGCATCGCTTATCGTCTGCAGGAAAAGGCGTACGGTAAGCTGCCGACCCGCGTCGCACGGTCATTGACCCGGCCTGCCGCTGCGGCACCCCATACGATCAAGCCGGGCACCCAGCTCGTGCGCAGCTGGAACGGGCGCACCATCGACGTTCTGGCGACGGAAAGTGGCTTCATGCTCGACGGGCATAGCTACCGGTCGCTGTCGGCCATTGCCCGCCACGTAACCGGCACGGCATGGTCAGGGCCACGCTTCTTCGGGCTGAACGCCGATGGCTAAGGCTGCGCGTCACTCGACCAGTAGCACTGCAACGGGACCGCGCACGATCCGCTGCGCGGTCTATACGCGCAAGTCGACCGAGGAGGGGCTCGACCAGGCGTTCAACAGCCTCGATGCGCAACGTGAAGCGTGCGAGGCCTATGTCCTCAGCCAGCGTCATGAGGGTTGGGTGCTAGTCAAGGCCGCCTATGACGACGGCGGCTTCTCGGGGGGCAATATGGAACGGCCGGGACTGAAGCGGCTGATGGCGGATGTCGAAGCCGGCAAGGTCGACGTCATCGTCGTGTACAAGGTCGACCGACTGACGCGCGCCCTGTCGGACTTCGCCAAGATTGTCGAAGTACTGGATGCCCGCGGCGCGTCGTTCGTGTCGGTAACGCAGGCGTTCAACACCACCACCAGCATGGGCCGGCTAACGCTCAACGTGCTGCTGTCCTTTGCCCAGTTCGAGCGCGAGGTGACCGGCGAGCGTATCCGCGACAAGATTGCGCAGTCGAAGGCCAAGGGCATGTGGATGGGGGGACCGGTGCCGCTCGGCTACCGCGTCGAGGACAGGCTGCTCGTTGTTGACGAGGATGACGCTCGCACCGTCCGTCACATCTTCGAACGCTACGTGGCACTCGGCTCCGGCAGGGCGCTTATCGACGAGCTGCGCAGCGAAGGGTACCGCACCAAGGTCCGTCAGCAGGCGAATAAGCCGGCCCGCGGAGGCGTGCCGTTCGGGCGAGGCATGCTGTTCAACATGCTCGGCAACCGGATCTACCTTGGCGAGATCGTCCACAAGGGGGTGGCGGTGAACGGCGCGCATCTGCCGATCATCACTCCCGAGCTTTGGGACCAGGTTCAGCAGACGCTCGCGGCCGGCCAGGTCGAGCGCACGTCCGGGACCAACCACCGTGCACCGAGCCTGCTGGTCGGCATCCTCTACGATATGCATGGTCGACGGATGTCGCCGAGCCATGCCGTGAAGT
>NZ_BMJP01000016.1 GCF_014643515.1 Sphingomonas prati
CGCTGGATCCCGATAGCAGCCGCCTCATGATCGAAGACAATGGCATTGGCATGAACGCTGCCGATCTCGCCGATGCGCTTGGCACGATCGCAAGGTCGGGCACCAAGAGCTTCATGGAACGGATCGCGAGTGTCGGAGGCAGCGAGGGAACGCAGCTGATCGGCCAGTTCGGCGTCGGCTTCTATTCGGCGTTCATGGTTGCCGGGAAGGTCGACGTGATCTCGCGCAAGGCGGGTGAAGCAGAAGCATCGATCTGGTCGTCCGATGGCCTCGGCAGCTACACGATCGCCCCCATCGATGTGGAGGAAGCACCTGCCCGTGGCACGCGCGTCGTCCTGCATCTGATGGAGGACGCGAAGGAGTATGCCGAGCGATACCGGATCGAACAGACGATCAAGTCGCAGTCCGGCCATGTCCCGGTGCCGATTTCGTTGCTCGAGAAGCCCGATGCCGAGCCGGTCGAGATCGCCGATGGCGCTGCGCTGTGGACCAAACCGCGCTCCGCGGTGACGGAAGCCGACTATGCCGACTTCTACCGCAGCGTGTCGGGTCAGTTCGACGATCCGGCGCTGACGCTGCATTACCGTGCCGAGGGCCGGCACGAATATTCGGTGCTCGCCTTCGTGCCCTCGACCAAACCGTTCGACCTGTTTGACCCCGATCGTTCGGGCCGCATGAAGCTCTACGTCAATCGCGTCTTCATCACCGATGAAGCGGACTTGCTCCCGCGCTATCTGCGCTTCGTACGCGGGCTGGTGGATTCGTCCGACCTGCCGCTCAACATGTCGCGCGAGATGATCCAGGAAAGCCCCATCCTCGCCACGATCAAGAAGGGCGTGACCGGACGTGTCCTCTCCGAACTGGAGAAGCGCGCAACGGCGGACAGCGATGCCTACCTCAAGATCTGGGAGACCTTCGGCGCGGTACTGAAGGAAGGTTTGTACGAAGATTACGAACGCCGACCGACACTGCTCAACCTCGCGCGCTTCAAGACGACCGCTTCAGACGATGGCTGGCGATCGCTTGCCGACTATGAGTCGTCCATCAAGGAGAACCAGACGGCGATCTTCTATGCCACCGGCAACGATCTGGATCGTCTCGCGACCTCCCCTCAGCTCGAAGGCTTCCGCGCAAGGGGTGTCGAGGTCCTGCTTCTTCCCGACCAGGTCGACAGTTTCTGGGTGACGTCCGGCATCGATTACAAGGGCAAGCCGTTCAAGTCGGTGACCCAGGGCGCAGCAGATCTCGGGCTGATCCCGCTGCCCGAGGGAAGCTCCGCGCCGACCGCTGAAGCAAGCGAGCAGGTCACGTCGTTTCTTAGCTTCGTCAAGACCACGCTCGACGATGCGGTTTCAGACGTTCGGACTTCGGACCGGCTGACCGATAGCGCTGTCTGCCTGGTCGCGTCGGAAAGCGGGATGGACCGCGAACTCGAACGACTGCTTGCGGCGTCAGGACGCGCGCCGGAGGCAGCCAAGCCTGTACTGGAGATCAACCCTCGCCACGAGCTGATCATAAAGCTTGCCGGCCTTGGTGACGCGGATGCGGACTTCCGGGCGGACGTTGCTCGGTTGCTGTTCGACGAAGCGCAGATTGCCGACGGCGAGCAACCGGTAGATCCACGTGGTTTCGCGGCGCGCCTGGCGCGGGTCATCACGCGCGCGCTGCCGTAACCTACCGGCGTGGTGCGGAGCGTTAACATTGAACACCACGAACAGGCGGGGCGGCCGAACGGTCGCTCCGTCGCTTTCCGATGAAGATACGGTCGACTGCGCGAGCTGTCGGATGCCCGGAAATGTGGAGTTTGGAATTCGGCCACTGCAGACCGCGCGCCGTTTCTGCGCCTGAAACCGGGTTCGTGTCCGTCTCACGTCTCCACACGCTCATGAGGAGGCCGCCAAAGCCCCGGTAATGCGGGGAGATTTTCGGGGTTGCCCGAAGGCTAAGTCATTGATTCGGAACGACAAAAATCTTGGTGCGCGACGCAGTCTGGAGCGAACCCGTCTGCGCCTTCTGTTCCCTGTTCTGCAGGGAAGTAACAGCGAATTTGCCAAGTTGTGGCGCTTCTTTGGGGAGAGGCGATCCGCAAAGTATCAACAATTTGGCCTTTTTTGCCGGCAATTCCCTGTGTATCATAACAGCAAGTAGAGGTGGTCCATCAGCGACACCAACTGCAGGAGCGACCCCGTGAAGCCTCAAACCGGGATCATCGCTTTGGCTCGAAACTCAGACCCCCGCTTGCTGGATGCAAACGTCGCTAAGTTCGGACGGCGGCTAGCGTACCTTGTGAGCAGCTTCCGGTCCGCCCGATCCTACGAGACGCATGTTGGTACGTTTAACATGGGTTTGAGTAGATTGACCCGCGCGTTAAGCTCGCGCGCAAAACGCTCGCCTAGAAAGGTCCGGCTGCACCCTCTGCTCGAGGTCGCGGTAAATTCGCTCTGGCTCAAGCGGCTACGCGAGATGGACTCGGACGACGGTCGCACACCGACGCCGGAAGAGATGCTAGGTCTTTGCCGCGAACTGGCCTCGAAGGTAAAGCCGTTCCGCGGCAGGCCTGCTCATTCCGTTTTAACGCATCACGTGCATGGCCTGATGGCTCTGGTGCAGGAGACTTGCGGAAGCCCTGCCACAGCAAGCCGTACGCGCAACAGCGTCTACGATCCGCACATGGTGAGCCTAGGCGGTCAGGTGATTGAGACTGTTTTTAGGGGCATTGATCCAGCGATCAGCGTGACCGCACTGGTTAACATCGTGCTGAATGCCCGGTCGTTGGGTGCCACCGAAGGCAAGCGCTTCCGCGACTTCTTCCCCTTCTACGATAGCGAGTTTGACGCGGCCACGGGCGACTTAACGCTCGCTCCGGGCCTCCGGCTCGAAGGCTTCGAGCTCGTACCCCCTATTTATTGTTCTTAGCACGCCGCTACCTGGCCCGTAATTGGCCGGCTCCTTCACTCTAGGAGCTGCTCAATGTCCCCTCCCCCTTCCAACCACCCCCGTATCGAGATGGTGCGGCGCGACACTCTAAAACCGAACCCAAAGAACCCGCGCACTCATTCTGACAAGCAGCTGCGCCAAATCGCAACTTCGATCGAGCGCTTCGGGTTCATCGTACCCATCGTCGCTGAAAACGGGTCTCTCATCGTCGCTGGTGCAGGGCGCTGGGCCGCTGCCGGCCTTCTTGGCATGGACGAGGTGCCGGTCATTCGCGCGCAGTTTGTTAGCGAGGCGGATCGACGCGCCTTCGCAATTGCCGAGAACCGCCTGGGCGACCTGTCCGACTGGGACAACGCACTGCTCGGGGCCGAGCTCGAATATCTGTTCGAGCAGGACTACGACCTGAACGTCACTGGCTTTGGTCTGGGCGACATCGATTTCCCGGTCGACGACAACTCGACTGGCGCAGAAGAGGCGGTCGAGCTTCCGGCCCCGAACACCATCGCGGTCAGCCGCGAGGGTGACCTGTGGCATATCGGTCCGCACCGTCTGTTCTGCGGCAACGCCCGCGATCCGCTCAGCTACGAAACGCTGCTCGGCGACGACCGCGCGACGATGGTGTTCGCCGACCCGCCCTACAACGTCCCGGTAAACGGGCACGTTTCGGGCCTCGGCAAGACCCGGCACCGCGAGTTTGCCGAGGCGTCGGGCGAAATGACACCGCCCGAGTTCACGGCCTTTCTCCGGACGGTGTTCCGCAATTGCGTCCGGTTCTCGGTGGACGGTTCGATTCACTATCACTGCATGGACTGGCGGCATGTTCGCGAACTGCTCGATGCAGCTGACGGTGTCTACACCAGCTTCAAGCAGCTAGCGGTGTGGGTGAAGGATAACGCCGGTATGGGAACCTTTTATCGATCGCAGCATGAACTGGTCTTCATCTTCAAGTCGGGCACCAATCGCCACATCAACAACTTTGGTCTTGGTGATACGGGTCGTTTCCGGACGAACGCCTGGAGGTATGCCGGGGCCAATACTTTCCGCAAGGGACGCGCAAAAGATCTCGCAGATCACCCAACCGTCAAGCCGGTAGGCATGGTCGCCGACGCGATCCTGGATTGTTCGGGGCGCGGTGATCTGATCCTGGATCCGTTTAGCGGATCCGGCACGACGCTGCTGGCAGCGCACCGTACGAAGCGCATCGGCGCTGCCATCGAGCTCGACCCGCTCTACGTCGATACCGCGCTGCGCCGTCTGAGGGAGGCGACGGGTCATGTCCCGCTTCTCGCTGACGGCCGCACGTTCGAGGACGTCGCGGACGAACGACGCAACGCCTTGGAGGCGAGCCATGACTGAGCGGGACCAGCCCGGCACGAAGGGGCCGGGTCTTACCACCGAGCAGGTTGGTTACGGCTAGCCGCCACGACAGCATCAGTTCCAGCCAGGCAAGTCCGGCAACCCGCGTGGTCGACCAAAGGGCGCCAAGGGGCTGAAGGCCGAGCTTATCGAAGAGATGAACGAGTGGGTGACGATCACCAGTGACGGGAAGCAGCGTCGCGTGCGCAAACGCCGGATCATTATCAAGGCACTCGCTGCCAAAGCAGCCAAAGGAAATGTCGCTGCCGCCGATCGCCTGATCGCGCTCATCATTCAGGCTGAGGGCCTGGAAGATCAACGCACGGTCGCAAAACCGATGAGCGAGAACGATCGGCTTATCATGAGCCGGTTCCTCGAGAACGAGGATGCCGAGGGGGCCAATCCCGCACTACTGTTGAATGACGAGGATCCGACCCATGACTGACCTCTCCTCGATTGACGATCCGCATCAGTTTCTGGACGAGCTCATGCGGCGTGACTTCATTTCGTTTCTGCTCCGTGCATTTCCGCACATCAACGGCGGGGCTGACCTCACTACGAACTGGCATATGGACGCGATTGCCTACAAGCTGGGCCGGGTCCGCATGGGCGACTGCAAGCGGTTGCTGGTCACCCTGCCCCCACGTCACCTGAAATCGATCATGATTTCGGTGGCGTGGGTCGCCTGGCGACTTGGAAACGACCCTTCGCTCAGCTTTGTGTGCGTCAGCTACTCGAACGAACTGTCCGCCAAACACGCACGCGATTGCCGCGCGATCATGCAGGCATCCTGGTACCGCCAGTTGTTTCCACGCACGATCATCGCATCATCGCGGTCGGCGGTGCACGACTTCGAGACGAGTGCTGGCGGCGGGCGTCTTGCGACCTCCGTCGGCGGGACGCTGACCGGACGCGGCGGTGACATCATCATCATTGATGATCCGATCAAGCCGGACGAGGCCATGTCCGACACGACGCGGAACGCCGTCAATGAGTGGTTCCAGACGACGCTCGCCTCTCGCCTCAACGACAAGAAGCGGGGGGCGATCATTACGGTCATGCAGCGGCTGCACCAGTATGACCTGGCCGGAATGTTGATCGAGAGCGAGGAGTGGGACGAACTCAGCCTTCCCGCAATTGCGACCGAAGACGTAACTGTCCAGCTGTCGCGGCGCCGTACCCACATTCGCCGAACTGGCGATGTTCTCCATCCCGAACGAGAATCTCTCGAGGCACTGCTCCGCATCAAACGGACGGTCGGATCCGTGATCTTCGCTGCGCAGTACCAGCAACAGCCGGTTCCGAGCGAAGGCAACATCATACGCGCCGGGTGGCTTGCGACATACGACGAGGTGACCGATGGTCAGGTCGTACAAAGCTGGGACACAGCTTCCAAAGACGGCGTGCTGAACGACTGGTCGGTCTGCATTACCGCGCGAATCGTGGGGCAGCGCGTCTTTGTCACCGATGTTTGGCGTCGGAAGGTCGAATTCCCCGATTTGAAGAAGAACGCCATTCGGCTGGCGCGCGACTGTGATGCCTCAGTCATGCTGGTCGAAGATCAGGCAAGCGGCACGCAGCTCATTCAGGCGCTGCGGCATGAAGAGCCGCGCGGCGTACCGCGTCCGATTGCGCGGCGGCCTGAGACCGACAAAAATTCACGTGTCTCTGGTATCAGCGCGATGATTGAAGCCGGACAGCTGCTTCTGCCGCGTGAGGCCAGCTGGCTGGCCGAGTTCACCCGGGAGGTGCTGGCTTTCCCCTCGGTGCGTCACGACGATCAGGTCGATGCATTGTCGCAGCTCCTCGCCTGGGTCCGCGCCCGGGCAAACGAAATTGAGATTGTTGGGCCGATGCTCATCACGGTTGATACCGATGATGCCGGTGGCAGCTGGCCGGGCTATTACGAACCGGACTTCGACCCGTGGGCATGAGACAAGCGAGACATGCCACATCGTCATCCACGAGCTAGAACCGGATGTGCCATGCGGGGTACAAGCCGCGCGCACGGCCGAGCACCTGGTTCAGGCTCAGCTCCTCGTGCTCAGAGGTAAGCGTGTTGACGAAGGCAAAGCGGAATGCTGCGCCCAGGCTCTGGGCAACGAGCAACTCACCGGCGGTTATATTGAAAAAATAGCCCTTAAGATCCGGCTTCATCGAAACCCGGTTTGTCGACTTTACCTCAATGATCTCGATCGCCTCAATCGATGACGCAATTGTCTGAGCATCCGTCAGGTCGATAGTCCGTGTCATCCGTACCATGTCGTAGGCGGCACCGTAGAGCACCTTTCCCCGCATGGCGTAGCCGATACGTAGCGCATCCCTCTCCTTGCGTGTCGGCTCGTGAAACCCCTGCCCCTTGGCAAGCAGGATCGCGATCGCGGCCTTCGCCGTGCGATGCCCGAGGAAAGACGATGGCGCAGCTTCGGTGCCATCGGCCTCGACAGTTACGTCAATGCTGCCTCGGCTGACGGTGACAGCCGACGGTGTTTTTGCCGAGAGCGAAGTTCCTGCTTTCCTGCTCATAGTCCGGACCGCGCTTGCGGCTCGCGCTGGATGACATCTGCTGCACCCACGTTCCACGGAACTATCGCGCGATGCAAAGACACCGCATTCTTCGGGCGCCCTGGCGAACGCCGGAAGACCGCTCCGTCGCTGCCAATGGGCATTTGGCAGACGCTATTCCATACTGCTGTTGTAAGTCGTGTCACCGCTTTCTTCCCGCGCCTCACTCACCGTCGCATACGATCAGTGACACGCGTCATGCTCGACGCGCTAGGCCAGTCAACCATATTGTCTCTCATCGTCTGTAGATCGATCGTCTGCAGGCGCGTCTCTAACCGGGGTGGATGTTCGCACTCGCCTTGCTCGCAACGTACGCCGCCTGCGCGAAGCCAAGGGCTGGAGCCAGGAAGCCTTTGCTCATGAGGCCGACATCCACCGGACTTATGTCAGTGATATCGAGCGTGGCGCTCGTAACCCCACGATCTTGATAGTCGAGAAGCTGGCGCTGCCGCTTGGCGTGACAGCTGGGGAACTGCTGGGTTGAGGGGCCGGCGTCACTGCCGCCACTCTGTTTGAGCCGGTAAGCACCTAACAATAAAAGCGATACTGATCGCTCACGCCTTCTCGGACTCGCTGGTACACTCCTAGGTACCGAGTATGTTCCGCGCCGCGTTTGCAAAAAGCATATGCACAGCTTCGAGCCTTCCCGATCGCAACTAGGTTGCCGTTGCTAACTCAGGACAGGCCCACGGCTAGCGACCAGCATTGAGAAAGCAGTCAAGTTAGAGGCGTTCAGCAGACCGGTCCCATCGCAGGTATTTTAAAGGGCGTTTTCGATAGAATCCCGTATCGGATGTTACTGCATCTGGCAGAATCGTTGAATGATACCAATCCTACGACTGCACGTCACCTGCTGCTATATCGAGCACTTCATCAGGCAAGATACTGGCGCACTAGGCTGATTACAGGTGCAAGATATGCTTTCTCCCCCCTTATTTCCTGATGAGTTTTGCGGTTTCTTCCTGATATTTTGCGCTTGCGGCGAGAAGTTTATCGAGGCTTTCGGGTGTCATGGTTGTTGCCAGTGTAGTGGCGCTTCCGGTGAGTGCGTTGATCGGC
>NZ_BMJP01000017.1 GCF_014643515.1 Sphingomonas prati
CGTTGGCGGCTGTTGCCGAAGCGATCGTCAGCGAGTCGCCATCCGGGTCTTGGTCATTCGCCAGGACCGTGATCGTCGCAGGCGTATCCTCGACGACGGTCGCGACATCGTCGGCAGCGACCGGCGCAGTGTTGCCGGTGGTCGCCGCTACGGTAACCGACACGCTCGCCGTGCTCGCGCCCTGCCCGTCGCTGATCGTGTAGGTCAGGGCATCTATGCCGATGAAGCCCGCACGCGGGGTGTAAGTCAGCGTGTTGTTGGCGTTGACGACCACGATGCCATTCAGCGCGCTGGCCGACACGACGCGGATCGGGTCTCCGTCGGGATCGCTGTCGTTGGCGAGGACGGGGATCGTCACAGCGACGCCTTCGATCGTGCTGGCGCTGTCGGACACAGCGACTGGAGCCGGGTTGGTGATGGTCCATACGAAGCTCGTCACGGTGGGCTGTCCGGCCGGATCGGTCGCCGTGACGGTCACCGTATAGGACCCGGCGGCGGGGACGCTGGCGTCGCGAGCGATCGTGCCCGAGATCACGCCAGTCGCTGCATCGATCGACAACCCCGCTGGCAGGCCGGCTGCGGTGTAGCTGAGCGTGTCGCCGTCTATATCGGCAAACGCTGGAGCCGCCACCAGCCGCACGACTTCACCGTCGGCATCGCTGCGATCGGACAGGCCGGTGGTCGTCGGCGCATCGTTGACCGCTGTCACCGTGACGGTGACGGTCGCGGTGGAGACACCACCCTGCCCGTCGTCGATCGTGTAGGCGATGATGTCCGTACCGGTGAAGTTTGCCGACGGGCGATAGGTGATCGACCCGTCGGTGTTGATCGTGGCGGTGCCGTTCGCCGCCGTGGCACTGACCACCGTCAACGGATCGCCGTCGGGATTGATGTCGTTGGCCAGCACGGTGACGGTCACGACGCCGTCCTCGGCGACCGTCGCAGTGTCGTTGACCGCGGTGCCCGTCGGATTGACGACCGTCCAGGTGAAGCTGGTCGAAACCTGCGCGCCCGACGGATCGGTAGCCGACACGACGACGGTATAGACGCCGCCGCTCGTCGCGCTGGCGTTCGACGCTATCTGCCCCGAAATCACGCCGGTCACCGCATCGATCGTCAGACCCGCGGGCAGACCGGTGGCCGAATAGCGCAGCGTATCGCCATCGGGATCGCGGAACGCCGGCGCCAGATTGAGCGTGACGGTCTCGCCATCCGAGTCGCTGCGCGGCGGAAGCGCCGTCGCCAGCGGAGCGTCGTTGTTGCCGGCCACCGTCACGGTGACGGTGGCGGTCGAGGTGCCGCCTTGCCCGTCCGAGATGGTGTAGGTGATCGTGTCGGTGCCGGTGAAATCGGCCGGCGGCGTATAGCTGAGCGTACCGTCCGCGTTGATGACGACCGTACCGCGTGCCGCGCTTGCAGCGGCAACGACCAACGGGTCGCCATCCAGGCTGCGGTCATTCGCCAGCACGGCGATGCGGCTTGTCGTGTCCTCCGCCACGGTGACGTTGTCGTTGACCGCGACCGGCGGTACATTGCTGACCGTCCAGCTGAAGCTCGACGATATCGTCCCGCTGCGGCCGTCGTCGACTGTCACGACGACGGTGTAGGTGCCCGCCGAACCGGCAGTGATCGTGCCGGACACGACGCCGGTCGCGGGGTCGATGGCTAGGCCCGGCGGCAGGCCGGCGGCGGTATAGCGCAGCGTGTCGCCGTCCGCGTCGGCGAACGCAGGCGCCAGGTTCAGGGTGACGACTTCGCCCGCCGGGTCGCTGCGCGGCACCAGTCCTCTGCTCGTCGGGGCATCGTTCACGCCCGTCACGATCACCGTCACGGATGCGGTCGATCGGCCGCCCTGGCCGTCGCTAACGGTATAGGTGATGGTATCGGTGCCAAAGAAGTTTCCCGTTGGCGCATAGGTCAGCGTGCCATCGGCGTTAATCGTGACCGATCCGTTGCTCGCCTGCGCCGCGATCACGACCAGCGTGTCGCCATCGGGGTCAGCGTCGTTGCCAAGCACCGCGATCGTGACGCTGCCGCCCTCCGCGGCGGTCGCGCTGTCGTTGGCGGCGATCGGGCCGACGTTGCCGACCGACCATGTGAAGCTCGTGCTCACTGCCAGCCCGTCAGGATCACGCGCGGTGACGGTAACGGTGTAGATGCCCCCGGCGATCTGGCTCGCGCGGGCAGCGATCCGGCCCGAGATGATGCCGGTAACTGCGTCGATCGTCAGCCCGGCAGGCAGGCCGGTGGCGGTGTAGGTGAGCGCATCACCGTCGCGGTCGGTGAAGGCGGGCGCCACCGCCAGCGAGACGGCGTCGCCGTCGCTGGCCGACTGCGGTGCCAGAGGTTCGACCGTCGGAGCGTCGTTGGCGGCCGTCACCCGGACGGTGACGCTGGCAGTCTCGCTGCCGCCCTGGCCGTCGCTGATCGTGTAGCTGATCGTGTCGGTGCCGACGTAATCGACCGGCGGCGTGTAGCGGAGGGTGCCGTCGGCGTTGATCGTCACCGTTCCGCGCCCGGCACTGGCGGCGACCACGGTCAGCGTGTCGCCATCGCGGTCGCTGTCGTTTGCGAGCACGTCGATGGTCACCGCCGAGTCCTCTGGCGTCGTAACGCCGTCGTTGACGGCCAGCGGCGCGGGATTGGCGATCGTCCAGGTGAAGCTGCTTGACACCGCGGCGCCCGACGCATCGGTCGCCGTCACGACGACGGCATAGTTGCCGCCGCCAACCACACTCGCGTTGAACGCGATCGTTCCGGTGATGACGCCGGTCGCCGGGTCAATCGTCAGCCCTGCGGGGAGCCCGGCGGCGGAGAAGGTCAGCGTGTCGCCGTCAGGATCGCGGAACGCGGCGGCGATGGGCAGCATGACCATGTCGCCATCGCTGCCGTTGCGCGACGCGATCCCGCCGGTGGTCGGTGCGTCATTGGCCGCGGTCACGGTGATCGCTACGGTGGCAGTCGATCCGCCGCCCAGTCCGTCGTCGATGCGATAGGTGACGCTGGCCAGACCGACGAAGTCGGCGGCGGGCGTGAAGGTAATCGTGCCATCGGGGTTGACCACCGCCGTGCCGCCCGCAACCGCGTCGATCGATACCGCAATCGGCGTCGCCGGGTTGCCGTCCGGATCCGTGTCGTTGGCAAGCACCGCGATCGTGACCGGAGTGTCCTCCGTCGTCGTCGCAACGTCGTCGATGGCGGTCGGCGGCGTGTTGACGACCGTCCAGGTGAAGTTACGCGCGATCGTGCCGCCATTGCCATCGGCGGCGGTTACCGTGACGGTGTAGACGCCACCGTTCACGCTGCTCGCATCGGCGGCGACGGTGCCGGTGATCGCGCCCGTGGCGGGATCGATCTTCAGTCCGGCGGGCAGGCCGGTGGCCGAGAATGTCAGGCGGTCGCCATCGACGTCACTAAACGCCGCACCGATCGGCACCGTCACAGTCTCGGAATTCGAATCGCTCAGGTTCGGCAGCGTCCCGGCAGTCGGCGCGTCGTTGACCGCAGTCACCGTGACGATCGCAACCGACGTGCTTGTGCCGCCCTGTCCATCGCTAACCGTGTATGTGATCGTGTCGCTGCCGTTAAAGTTGGCGTTCGGCGTGTAGGTGAGCGTACCGTCGGCATTGACCGTGACGCTGCCGTTGCCGGCGGACGCCGAGACCACGGTCAGCGTGTCGCCGTCCGGATCGACGTCGTTCTCGAGCACGGTCAGGACGACGGTCGTGTCCTCGGCGGTGGTTGCGGTATCGGCGATCGCAATCGGCGCCGGGTTCGTCACAGTCCACACGAAGCTGGCGCTCGCTGTAGCGCCGGCCGGGTCGGTTGCCGTCACGATCACCGAGTAACGACCACCAGCCAACACGCTGGCGGCAGGATCAATCATCCCACCGATGATCCCCGTCGCCGGGTCGATCGTCAGGCCAGCGGGCAATCCGGTGGCGACAAAACGCAGCGTGTCACGGTCGATGTCGGCGAATGCGGTCGATGCGTCGAAGCTGATCGGGCGCCCTTCGACATCGGTGCGCGGTGCCAGGCCAGCGGACGCGGGGGCATCGTTGGCCGGCGTGACGGTGACGGCGACGGTCGACGAGCTGACCGCGCCCTGGCCGTCGCGTATGGTGTAGCTGATCGTGTCGGCACCGATGAAATTGGCCGCCGGTACATAACGGATCGTGCCGTCGGCCCGGATCTCCACGGTGCCGTGCAGCGCGCTGGCCGTCGTCACGACCAGCGGGTCGCCGTCCAGGTCGGTGTCATTCGCGAGGACCGCGATTACGACTGCGCTATCCTCTGCGACCGTCGCACTGTCGGCCACCGCCGTCGGCCCGGGGTTGGCGATGACCCAGTTGAACTGTTGGGTGGTAAGCTCTCCCGACGGATCGGTTGCGGTGATCGTAACGGCATAGGTGCCGCCCGGTGCCGCACTCGCGTCACGCGCGATCGTGCCCGTGATCACGCCGGTCGCGGCGTCGATCGTCAGGCCGGCGGGCAGGCCATCCGCCGAATAGCGCAGGTCGGTATCGTCGACATCGCGGAAAGCGCCCGCGGTCGCCACCGTGACGCTCTCGCCATCATTGTCGTTGCGCTGAGGCAGCGTACCGACCGGGCGCGGACCGTCGTTGACCGCGATGATCGTCGCGGTGCCGGTGGAGGTCGCGGACCCGTTCTGGCCGTCGCTGATCGTATAGGAAATGACGTCGGTGCCGTTGAAATCGGCCCCCGGCGTATAGGTCAGCGTGCCATCGGCGTTGATCACCACCGTGCCGCGCGACGCGCTGGCCGCGATGATGAAGATCCGGTCGCCGTCTGGGTCGCTGTCGTTTGCCAGCACCGCAACCGTGATCGGACCGTCTTCGGTGGTCGTGAAGACGTCGTTGGCCGCGATCGGCGCCGGATTGGCGATGGCCCAGGTGAAGCTGCTCGACACCGTCCCGCCGCGACCATCGCTGGCGGTGACCGACACTGCGTAGATGCCACCATCGACCTGGCTCGCAGAGCGATCGATAATCCCCGAGATGATCCCTGTGACCGGGTCGATGCTCAGCCCCGCCGGCAAGCCGGTCGCGCTGAAGCTCAACGTGTCGCCATCGCGGTCAATAAACGCGGGACTTGCGTTGAAATCGATCCGCTCGGCATCGCTGTCCGACCGATCGGGCAGGCGCGCGGCGATCGGCGCGTCGTTGACCGGGCTGACGGTGACGACCACCGTCGCGGTCGACAGTCCGCCCTGGCCGTCGCTGATGGTGTAGGTGATCGTGTCGGTACCGTTGAAGTCGGCGCGCGGCAGATAGATCAGCGTGCCGTCGGCGGCGATCGTCACCGATCCGTTCAGCGCCGATGCGGTGATGATCGACAGTCGATCGCCGTCGGGATCGACGTCGTTGTCGAGCACCGCGATCGTGACCGCCGTGTCTTCGCTGGTCGTCGCGCTGTCGTTGACCGCAGTTGGCGCGGGGTTGAAGACTACCCAACCGAAGCTCGTGGATACGGTTCCGCCATTGCCGTCGCTCGCAGTGACGACAACGGTATAGACCCCGCCGTTGCTCGCGCTAGCGGCCGATGCAATGCGTCCCGAAATCACGCCGGTCGCGCTATCAATGACAAGCCCCGCCGGCAGTCCCTGAGCACTAAAGGTCAGCGCATCGCCATCGACGTCGGCAAAGGCAGCCGCGGTCGGGACGATGATGGTAGCGCCATCGGCATTCTCGCGCGCAACGATCGTCGATACCCTCGGTGCGTCGTTCACCGCGGTGACCGTCACTTCGATCGATGCGGTCGAGAAACCGCCCTGGCCATCGCTGATGGTGTAGCTGATCGTGTCGGTGCCGTTGAAATTCGCGTTCGGCGTGTAGGACAGCGTGCCGTCCACGTTGATCGTCACGATCCCCCGGGGGGCGGTGGCCGAAACGATGGTCAACCGGTCGCCATCCGCATCAGTGTCGTTGCCGAGCGGCGCAATGACGACCGCCGTATCCTCGGGCGTCGTCACGACGTCATTCGCGGCAACCGGTGCAGGATTGGTGACGCTCCAGACGAAGCTGGCCGAGACCGATCCGCCCTGCCCGTCGTTCGCCGTGATCAAGACGGTATAGGGCGCGCCGACACTCGCATCCGCCGCGATCCGACCGGAGATCACACCTGTTGGGGCATCGAACGTTAGGCCGGGAGGCAGGCCGCTCGCCGCAAAGCTCACCACGTCGCTATCGACGTCACTGAACGCACCGGCGACATTGACCCGAACCATGTCGCCATCGGAATCGACGCGACTGGGGAGCGGCGACGTCACCACCGGAGCATCGGCGCGGCCGATGACCGTCACGGCAACTTCGCCCTGCGACGTGCCGCCATTGCCGTCACTGATCGTATAGAGGATCGTGTCGACGCCGTTGAAGTCCGGGTTCGGCGTGTAGGTCAGCGTGCCATCGGCGTTGATCGCGACGACCCCATTGGTCGCGCTTGCCGTGGTGACGATCAGGCGATCGCCGTCAACGTCGATGTCGTTGGCCAGCACGGCGATCGTCGCTGTCGTATCCTCGTCGAGCGTCACTGCGTCGGCGACCGCGACAGGCGCATCGTTGACCGCCTCGACCGTCACCGTCACCCGCGCGGTCGAAGTACCGCCCTGTCCATCGGAAACGGTGTAGACGATCGTATCGACGCCGGCGGAATCAGGATTCGGCGTGTAGCTGAGGGTACCGTCCGCGTTGATCGTAACCGTGCCGCGCGCTGCGGTTGCGATAGTGACCGTCAGCGGATTACCGTCGACGTCACTGTCGTTCGGCAACACCGCGATGACGACCGTTCCGTCCTCCGTCACGGTTGCGACGTCATCGACCGCGACGGGTGCGTCGTTCACCGGCGTGACCGTCACGGTGACGGTTGATGTCGCTGTGCCGCCACGACCGTCGCTGATCGTATAGGTGATTATGTCGGTGCCGATAAAGTCAGCGGCGGGAATATAGCCCAGCGTACCATCGGCATTGATCGTCACGCTGCCGCGCGCGGCCACGGCCGCCGTGATGGTCAGCGTGTCGCCATCGACATCGCTGTCGTTCGGTAGGACGGCGACGTCGATGGCCGTATCTTCCGGGGTCGTCGCAGTGTCGTTCAGCGGGATCGGCGCGTCGTTCACTGCGGCCACGACAACCGAAACCGTAGCGGTGCTCGACCCGCCACCCCCGTCGGAGATCGTATAGCTGATCATGTCGACACCGTTGAAATCGGCATTGGGCGTATAGACGATCGTGCCGTCAGCGTTGATCGTCACCCGGCCGTTCGCCGCGGCCGCCGCAGTCACACTCAACGGATCGCCGTCGACATCGCTGCTGTTCGCCAAAACGACGATCACGACCGGCTGATCCTCATCCGTGGCCGCGACGTCGTTGGTCGCGACCGGTGCATCGTTCACGGGCACGACCGTCACGGTCACGGATGCGGTCGAGAATCCGCCCTGGCCATCGCTGATGGTGTAGCTGATCGTGTCGGTGCCGTTAAAATCGGCGTTCGGCGTGTAGGTCAGCGTGCCGTCCGTGTTGATCACGACGGTGCCGCGCGTCGCCGACGCCAGCGTGACGGTCAGAAGGTCCCCGTCCGCATCGGTATCGTTGCCGAGTACCGTGA
>NZ_BMJP01000018.1:2500-5735 GCF_014643515.1 Sphingomonas prati
ATACAGGCGATGAAGGACGTGGCACGCTGCGATAAGCTGCGGTGAGGTGTGAGCAACCTTTGACCCGCAGATTTCCGAATGGGGAAACCCACTCTCACCGATTAATCCTTGCCGTGTCTGGTTTTCGGACTGGACGCGGTACGGATTAATTGGGGAGGGTATCACCGAAGTGAATAAATAGCTTTGGTGAAGCGAACCCGGCGAACTGAAACATCTCAGTAGCTGGAGGAAAAGACATCAACCGAGATTCCGTTAGTAGTGGCGAGCGAACGCGGACCAGGCCAGTGCCTCTTGTTCAACTAGCAGAACGGTTTGGAAAGGCCGACCATAGCGGGTGACAGTCCCGTATGCGAAAGTGAGACAAGAGGACTAGAGTAGGGCGGAACACGTGTAATTCTGTCTGAATATGGGGGGCCCACCCTCCAAGCCTAAATACTCGTATGCGACCGATAGTGAACTAGTACCGTGAGGGAAAGGTGAAAAGCACCCCGATGAGGGGAGTGAAACAGTACCTGAAACGGATTGCCTACAAGCAGTTGGAGGGGTTTTATGCCCTGACAGCGTACCTCTTGCATAATGGGTCTGTGACTTAATGTGTCAAGCAAGCTTAAGCCGTTAGGTGTAGGCGCAGCGAAAGCGAGTCTGAATAGGGCGACTGAGTTTGACGCATTAGACCCGAAACCCGGCGATCTAGGCATGACCAGGATGAAGGTGGGGTAACACCCACTGGAGGTCCGAACCGATTAACGTTGAAAAGTTACCGGATGAGTTGTGTTTAGGGGTGAAAGGCCAATCAAGCCGGGAAATAGCTGGTTCTCCGCGAAAACTATTGAGGTAGTGCCTCGAGTGAATACCGATGGGGGTAGAGCACTGGATGGGCTAGGGGGTCGCGAGATCTACCAAACCTAACCAAACTCCGAATACCATTGAGTAATGCTCGGGAGACAGACGGCGGGTGCTAAGGTCCGTCGTCAAGAGGGAAACAGCCCTGACCTACAGCTAAGGTCCCCAAGTCGTGTCTAAGTGGGAAAGCATGTGGGATTTCCAAAACAACCAGGAGGTTGGCTTAGAAGCAGCCATCCTTTAAAGAAAGCGTAACAGCTCACTGGTCTAATAGAGATCCTGCGGCGAAGATGTAACGGGGCTCAAGACACGCACCGAAGCTTAGGGTGTGCGCGATAAGCGTACGCGGTAGCGGAGCGTTCCGTAGGCTGATGAAGCGATCTGGTAATGGGTCGTGGAGGTATCGGAAGTGCGAATGCAGACATGAGTAGCGATAAACAGTGTGAGATGCACTGTCGCCGAAAGACCAAGGGTTCCTGCGCAAGGCTAATCCGCGCAGGGTGAGCCGGCCCCTAAGACGAGCCCGAAGGGGGTAGTCGATGGGAACCACGTTAATATTCGTGGGCCTGGTGGTGTGTGACGGATCATGTGTGTTGTCATCCCTTAACGGATTGGGATGGCTTCGAAATGGTTCCAGGAAATAGCCCCACCGTATAGACCGTACCCGAAACCGACACAGGTGGTCAGGTAGAGTATACCAAGGCGCTTGAGAGAAGGGTGTTGAAGGAACTCGGCAAATTGCCTCCGTACCTTCGGAAGAAGGAGGCCCCATCTAGGCGCAAGCTCTGATGGGGGGCACAGGCCAGGGGGTAGCGACTGTTTAGCAAAAACACAGGGCTCTGCTAAGTCGGCTTCAAGACGACGTATAGGGTCTGACGCCTGCCCGGTGCCTGAAGGTTAAGTGGAGGGGTGCAAGCTCCGAAATGAAGCCCAGGTAAACGGCGGCCGTAACTATAACGGTCCTAAGGTAGCGAAATTCCTTGTCGGGTAAGTTCCGACCTGCACGAATGGCGTAACGACTTCCCCACTGTCTCCAACACCTGCTCAGCGAAATTGAATTCTCCGTGAAGATGCGGAGTACCCGCGGTTAGACGGAAAGACCCCGTGCACCTTTACTGCAGCTTCAGAGTGGCATTAGGAAAGAACTGTGTAGCATAGGTGGGAGGCTTTGAAGCGATGGCGCCAGCTGTCGTGGAGCCAAAGGTGAAATACCACCCTGTTGTTTTCTGATGTCTAACTTGCGTCCATGAAACTGGACGAAGGACCCTCTGTGGCGGGTAGTTTGACTGGGGCGGTCGCCTCCTAAAGAGTAACGGAGGCGCGCGAAGGTTGGCTCAGGCCGGTTGGAAACCGGCTGTTAGAGTGCAATGGCATAAGCCAGCCTGACTGCGAGACTGACAAGTCGAGCAGAGACGAAAGTCGGTCATAGTGATCCGGTGGTCCCTCGTGGAAGGGCCATCGCTCAACGGATAAAAGGTACGCCGGGGATAACAGGCTGATAACCCCCAAGAGCTCATATCGACGGGGTTGTTTGGCACCTCGATGTCGGCTCATCACATCCTGGGGCTGGAGCAGGTCCCAAGGGTTTGGCTGTTCGCCAATTAAAGTGGTACGTGAGCTGGGTTCAGAACGTCGCGAGACAGTTTGGTCCCTATCTGCCGTGGGCGTCGAAATTTGAGAGGAGTTGACCCTAGTACGAGAGGACCGGGTTGAACGTACCTCTGGTGGACCTGTCGTTCTGCCAAGAGCGCAGCAGGGTAGCTATGTACGGACGGGATAACCGCTGAAAGCATCTAAGCGGGAAGCCTCCCTCGAGATAAGATTTCATAGAGCCGTGGAAGACCACCACGTTGATAGATCGGATGTGGAAGTGCGGTAACGCATGCAGCTAACCGATACTAATTGCTCTATTCGCGCTTGAAGAGTCCCACCATCAACGACAAGGCTGTCCACAAGACAGACCGCGTCCGAGACGACAGGATAAGAGACAGCGCAGTCTCAAAGACCTGCACTAACCGGCAGGCAACAGCATCGATTTCTAACCCAACATGCACAACATATGCGCTGGCCCCATAGCTTGGTGGCCATAGCGTTCGTGACCCACCCGATCCCATCTCGAACTCGGCCGTGAAACCGAACAGCGCCGATGGTACTATTGCTCAAGCAATGGAAGAGTAGGTCGCCGCCAGGCTTTGAAGCCAGCGCACGTGTCACACCGCATGAAACCCATTCACAATGCTCACAACACAACACAACACCTCACCGCGGGGTGGAGCAGCCCGGTAGCTCGTCAGGCTCATAACCTGAAGGTCACAGGTTCAAATCCTGTCCCCGCAACCAACGATCTCACAACTCCCTCAGGCCGTCCGGCTTGAGGGAGTTTTCGTTTGTC
>NZ_BMJP01000019.1 GCF_014643515.1 Sphingomonas prati
TTATTTCCTGATGAGTTTTGCGGTTTCTTCCTGATATTTTGCGCTTGCGGCGAGAAGTTTATCGAGGCTTTCGGGTGTCATGGTTGTTGCCAGTGTAGTGGCGCTTCCGGTGAGTGCGTTGATCGGCACCTGGACCTTGTGGGAACCGACCATGATGATGGCGAGCCGGGAGCCTGAGCTGACGACGGCGCCGGAGGGCAGGTTGTTGGCGTCACGGACGATGGCGCCGCGGCCGAGCCGAGCGTCGGTTGTGCCGGAGGCATAGATTGAGGGGCCAGGAACGGCGCGGGCAGCCCGCTCGACGGCCTCGATCACTGGCCTGGGGGCCGGACGGGATACCGGGGTTGCCCAGGCGGGTGCCCGCTGACCGGTAGGCGGCTCGTCGAGGGACCCGGCCGGTGGAGCGGTAGCCCCGGGTGCCGGTGTCTGCGCGCTGGCCATTCCACCGGCACTCGCAATCATCAGTCCGCAGATTAACGTGATTCTCATACCCACCCCCAAAATATTTAACAGCCTGTAGATTTAGGCGCAGATCAGTGACCGCCGGTTCCGGTCTGCCAGACCGGCTTGCCATCAAGGTTTGTTATGACAAGATTGCCGTCATTCTGTAGCTCCAGCTTCGAGCATGGATACATGTAAGTCTCGCTATGCCAAGTGCTGGTATCATTGGCGCGATACAGAACGAGATTTCCGTCCGGCTGAAAATAGGCTCTATCTGTACCGGAGTTTGCGGTGTTCGAACTCCACAGTGGCCCGGTCGAGTTCTGATAGAGGACCAGGTTGCCGTCTGCTTCCAACGTCAACCTGAACCGGTTGTCCGGTGAGACAATCCCGGTATTGCGGTTGATGATGAAGTCGGTCCTGACGTTGCGGTAAGCGGACCGGTTGTCGGCGGAATCGAGACTGTAATCGGTCCGGTAGCCCTGGCTCAGAGTAGTGTTGCAGGATTTGCGCAGGCGTCCAAGCGAGTCGTAGCGATAGGAGGATGCGGCAGCTTCGGCTACTGGCGACAAGAAGGGCACAGCAGCCATCCCAGCTGCAAGAATTGAGGCTGCTATACAGCCCCTGGCAATATGTCCTTTGGCCATTTTCATTTCCCCCCATTACTTGACACGCCAGGCGCGCGCTGCTCTGATTAACCCCAGATGTACGGCCCCGGCAAGCGCTTCGCGGAAGCGGCGGTCTGAACCTGGGGGCGGGGATCAATGCGGGGAACTTACACGACGGCGCTGCTGGCAGCGCTGCTTGGCGGAACGAGCGCATTTGCGCAAACCCTAGAGCCGGCGAAGGTTCGGCAAAGCGTCGATGCGAACGGCGTTGATCTGTTCTACGGCACGCTCAACGTCAGTCGTCAAGAAGCATCGATCGGTGCTGACGGTGGACTCAGCTACTCCCGCTACTGGCGGAGTGGAGCGGGATACGGGGCGTGGGTCGATAACTACGATATCCATCTGTATCAGGTCGGCACGAACCCAATTACCGTAACGGTTGCGGGTAATGCCGAGACTTTTACGGGATCTAGCAGCTTCACTAACGCGCAGGGTACTGGTTCGACATTGGTCCGCTCCGGTGCGAGCGGTTCTTACGTGTACAGCTATACGACACGCGACGGGGCCGTGTTTACGTTCGAAGAGCTAAAAGGATATGTTGCCTTAGGCAACACCGACAAAGGGCGAGTGGCAAACATAGTTTTTGCTGACGGGCAAAAGCTTACATATAATTATTTAACCGCCCAGTATTGCTCACAATATCAAGTCGGCGAGCCCGATGTTTGTCGATCGAAAAAAGACACAAGTCGACTTGCATCCGTGGTATCTAATTTTGGCTATCAGCTAACCTATAATTATCTTGCGGATAATCCGGATACCCCGGAGCAAACTGATGATTTCTATACCGTAACCGGTGTATCTTTGATTAATCTTACAACAAACTCGCAAGAGGGATCGTCATTCTCGAGGCAAAACTCAATAGACTCCGTTACCGATGCCGCAGGGCGCACATGGAGCTATGAGCTTACCAATAACAAGATCACGGCTATTCAGCGTCCTGGTCATGGGATGGACACCCGGATCGATTATCATTCGGGCAATGGTTATGTATGGCGTTATACCGACGCGACGAACATAACCACCGAGTACAACTACAATCAGACCAACGGCGAGCAGACCACGACGATTAAGGTCGGTAATAACTCTCCGAGTACCGTCGTGTTCGAAATCGCCACCCAGCTGATGAAGCGCAGTGTCGATGAGCTTGGTCATGTGACGAGCTACGATTACAAGCCGAACGGCCTGTTGAAGAAGGTCACCGCCAATGACGGCAACTCGGTCGAGTATGAGTATGATGATCGCGGCAACCGGCTGAAGACCATCGCCCACCCGAAGCCCGGTTCGAGATTCTCGGATGGCTCTGCAATGACGGACGTCGTCACGACGGCGCGATATGACGAGGATGCCAATAATCCGAAGGTCCGTAACCAGCCGACTGCGACGATTGATGCGCAAGACAAGCAAACGGATTATTCCTACGATGGTGGTACCGGACTGGTCTTGTCAGTCGCCTCACCTGCGGCAGCCAATGGCCTGCGGCCCTACCGCGTATTCGGTTATGATACTGCGACAAGCCCTGCCGCCTGGGGCGGTGGCACGATCACTTTCCCAGCACGAGTACGAGCCTGCGCGACCGCCAACGACTGCGCGAACACGGCCAACGAGACAGTCGTTGAAACACACTACGCTGACCAGAACGGCAACTTCGTGCCGGTCCGCGTTACAACCCGTGCCGGCGACAATTCGAAATCGTCCTCTGTGGAATATGGCTATGATGGGCTGCGCAACGTCGACCTGATCCGGGATCCGCTCGGGCAGGAGACGCGGTTCAAGTTCAAAGAGGGCCGTGAGCTGTACTGGACCCTGACGCCGGATCCGGACGCGGGCGGCCCACTCCGGAACCGCATGACAATGACCGACCGGTATCTCGACGGGGCCGTTGAGGCCGTGAGAACAGGCACTGCAAGAAGCGATAGTGACGGCAGCGACTTCTTGGAAGTGCAGCGTGTTCAATATGGCTATGACGAGGCCGGTCGGAAACGGTGGGAATATGTTGCGGCCTCGAACGTGCGCACGTCACAGACCGAATATAGCTATGATGGTTACGGCCGGCTCGACTGTACCAACCAGCGAATGAACTTTAACAATTACATAAACGTCTTTGGGCGGGTCGGCGTCTGCGAGCTGTCGGAACCGGGCGATTGGGGCGACGACCGCATTACCCGCAACGAGTATGACGCAGCCGGCCGGATCATCCGGGCGTACGTGGGCTACCGAACTGAGAATTCTTATTACACGGACTACAACTGGAACAACAACAATAAGTTGGAGCGGGTTATCGACCCGAAAAAGCAGGCGACAACCTACTTTTACGACGGCTTCGACCGGGTGCGTTACACCTGTTTCACGACGGAATCATGTGGAAACGCTCCTGACTATGAAGAGCTGTCCTACGATAAAAACGGGAACGTCACGATCCGCCGTCAGCGCAATGGTAGCACTCTGAACTACAGCTACGATGCTCTCAATCAGGTCAAGGACCTGACGACTACACGCGTTAACAACACGGTCGATCGAACGATCCGCTACAGCTATGACAATCTTGGCCGTACGACAAAGGTCGGTCTCGATCAATATGGCTACATGGACGTCAACTACGCCTATAACGCACTGAACCAGATGATATCCGAGTCCAGTTCGGTCGGCGGTCTGAGCGTCGGTTACGGTTATGACGCTGCCGGACGCATGAACTTCCTCGGCTATGGCGACGGATTCTACGTCAACTACGACTATTATGCGACCGGCGAGATGCGCCGGGTTCGGGAAAATGGCGCGACGTCCGGGAGCGGCGTTCTGGCAGAGATCGGCATCGACAATCTTGGTCGCCGTGTTTCCATGATGCGCGGCGACGGGTCGCATGAAAACCGGGTCTACAGCCAGAACGGAAACGGTCCCTGGATGGATCAGTTGACCCAGTCCATGTACGGCCCGGGTTCAGTCACGCGTAACTTCGCCTACAACCCGGTGGGCCAGATCATCAATCGGTCCGCATCGGATGATCGCTATGCCTGGACCCAAAACAGCAACGTCGACCGGACCTATGACGTAAACGGCCGCAACCAGTATACCCGGAGCGGTAACATCGGCATGGGCTATGACCTGCGTGGTAACCTGACCACGGCACCGAGCCCAGTTGCCGGCTCGAACAACGATCCCGGCGGCGCGACGTCCTTTTCATACAACCTCCAGAACATGCTGGTGCTGTTTGACGGCAAGGCCTTCAACTACGACGCGATTGGTCGCCTGACCATGGATGCCGACGCGAACCGCCTGTTTGGTTACGCCGGCGACCGCCTGTTGACCGAGCGGGAATATGGCGGCAGGTTCATGAACCGTTATGTCTACGGTCCGGACGAGGCACCACTGGTCATGTACGACGGAGGTGGAACAGGCTCGAAGCGCTACCTCGTCACCGACGAGCGCGGCTCGGTCACAGCGCTCACCAACGGCCAGGGCAGCCTGGAGTTCGTCAACAGCTACGACGACTACGGCATTCCGAACTCCAACTTTGCGGGGCGCTTTGGCTATACCGGCCAGGCCTGGAACACCTCGCTGCGAATGTGGAACTACAAGGCCCGCATCTACTCGCCAACCCTCGGTCGCTTCATGCAGAACGACCCCATCGGCTACGGCGATGGCCTCAATATGTATAACTATGTCGGAAACGATCCGATTAATAAAACTGATCCTAGCGGC
>NZ_BMJP01000020.1 GCF_014643515.1 Sphingomonas prati
GACCCAATCCCGGCCATTCACGCGCGCTATCCCCCTGCCGAAAACCTGCCGCTCGTTCATCTGATATAATCTGCCTCTCCGGCGAGCCGACACGTCGCAGGCGACCGCGCGCTGTCCACGCCGCGCACGCTCGCGCTGGGCGAAGCTAATCCGGCCATCGAGCGGTTTGTTACGGGGCATCACATTGGACCCTGTTGATAAAGCGGCGTCATAGCGACGATCAGTCGCGGCATGTTGATGCCACCACAAGTCCGCCGTCCAGTCACGCCTGCACTGCTCAGCTCCAGACGTCGCTGCCGTGCCAATTGCTACGTTCCGCATCAATGCGAGGCTGCACGGTGGTGGTCCCGATTGCGCGACGTGGCGCTGGGCGACGACGCCCGCTATAGTCCTCGCATGTACAACTTAATCGTCAGATCGGGAGCATGGGGCGACCGACGAGACGTCCTCGGCGCGGACCGGATCTTCGAGAGCACCGAGCGCCAGCTAGTCCGGCAGTTCAAGCCTGACGACGAGCCTGACTTCGAACGGCTGCGCTCTCTTCCCTGCCTCTTCATGGTTGAGGGTACCGGGGATCAGCTGGCACGTGTCGGCGAGCTTGTAACCGCGCGCATCCGTGGCGGCCAAGCGACGCTTGAGTACCGTCTCGACGACCGCATCCCCCCGATCCGCAACTGCGACATCTATGCGGTGCGCGAGGAGTTCGGCATAGACGACGCTTGGGAGTTCTCGCGCAACCATTGGGCGATCAAGGACGTGGACCTGTTCCAGGCCCTGCTCCGGCTAAGAACGCAGGCGCGGCAGCGGCCACAGGTGTTCACGCTGGACGAGGTCGAAAGGATCGATCCCGACCTTGTGTCGGTGATGATGCCCTTCGACGCGGGCTTCAACTCGACCTATAGCGCGATCCGCCGGGCGGCGGAGGCCGCCGGATACCGATGTCAGCGTGCTGACGAGATCTGGGAACGCGCCGAGGTGATTGCCGACGTCGTGTCCTTGATCGACCGGTCCAGTGTTGTGATTTGCGACTGCACCGGCCGGAACGCGAACGTCTTCTATGAGATGGGGATCGCCCACACGCTCGGCCGTGAGGTCATCCCGATCACCCAATCTGAAGCCGACATCCCATTCGACATCCGGCACATCCGGCACGTCCGGTATCTGCCGAACCGGGAAGGGCGGCGCGGGCTGTCGGACGAATTACAGCAGCGGCTCGAGTTTCTACGAGCGCGATGAACATTAAGACCCCCAACAGCGGCGGCGTCACCTAGCGGCCAATCTCATTGTAAGGTTGTGCCAGTGCAACGGCATCGCAGCTACCCGGCCATTCGCGGCCTGTTTCCGGCTCCCGAACTTCAGCCGTGCATTTCATGTTGGCAGCCGAAGCCGACCGAGGCTGGCGGTAGCGCCGTTGGCTGAGATCCTGCGTGCGTGTAACTGGCACTGGAGCGGGTTCCATGGGAGTGCACGAATGCCAGCAAGCCGACGTGTTCCAAGCCACGTACGTGATGACGATGGGCTCATAGCTCGACTTCGCGTCAAATTGGCTGAGGCAACAGCTGCTCGCCTAGACGTCAGCGAATGGCAGAAGTTCGTAGTCCTCCATCAACTGGAAGCATGGGCCGAGCATCAGTACAGGTTCTTTCGGAGCATTGAGTGGGGAGATGCTGACGCCGAAGGCAATATCTTAAGGCTAATTTCGTACGTAGTGGATCAGAAAAATGATGACGCTGTCCTCGATCTTTTCGAGAGACCGACTGTGCAGCGCTGGTTCAAGCAGAACGACCCGGCTTTCTTGGACCTCTGGAAAGGTCAACAAGATCCATTGCTTGAGGCGTTAGGACACGGACTCGCCGAGGTCCAGGACGTCAACGATGTTATCGATCTTAGTCAGTACGCCTCGCGTCTCCGCGCAGCCCTCCCCGCCGACCCTCAACTGGCGATTGGGACCACCAAAGATCTGCTTGAAGCAACAATGCGTACGATCTTACAGCGTCGTGGCTTCAAGAACGTGGAAGCGCTGGCTTTTCCCGACCTCGCGACCCGGTGTTTAACCGAGCTCGGCCTGGTTGGAACGACGCCGCCGACGACGAAGCGCGAGCGAGCGATACGGAAAATCGCGAGTAGTGCCCGCACCATGATCGACACAGCGAACGAGCTCCGGAATGCAGCAGGAACGGGCCATGGAAAGGTGGTTGGTGAAGAAGAGCTGATTAGCGCTGATGACGCCAGCCTTGTCGCATCAAGCGGGCTGATCCTCGCCGCTTGGCTCATCCGACACGGCAAAGAGGCGTAGC
>NZ_BMJP01000021.1 GCF_014643515.1 Sphingomonas prati
CAGCAGACGCTCGCGGCCGGCCAGGTCGAGCGCACGTCCGGGACCAACCACCGTGCACCGAGCCTGCTGGTCGGCATCCTCTACGATATGCATGGTCGACGGATGTCGCCGAGCCATGCCGTGAAGTCCGGCAAGCGCTACCGCTACTACATCACGCCGGCGTCCGAACTGGTCGAGCACGGCCCCGCCGCATCCCGTCTGCCGGCTGGCGACATCGAGGCGGTCGTTGTCGAACGGCTGCGTGCGCTGCTCGCATCGTCGCACCAGCTTCGCCGGGTCTTACCACCCCAGCTGCCTGCGCAGACGATCGCGAGCGTGATCGAGATAGCGGCTGACATGACCGACAAGCTTGCCGGTCACTATGGCCGTCACACCCTCGTCGGCGCCCTAATTCAGCGCGTCACGCTGGATGACGAACGCGTCCGCATCACCATCGAACGTCCTGCTCTGCTGAGAGCGCTTGGCGTCGAAGACAATGACAGCGACGCACCAGTCGAGCTTACCGCTCCGGCCGTCCGGATCCGGCATGGCAAGGACGTCAAGCTGGTGATGACCAACGGCGATGGTAGTGTCGCACGCCGTGACGAGACGCTCGTCACCCTGTTGGCTGATGCTGCTGCCGCACGGGCGGCTGTCACAGCAGCGCCCGAGACATCCATCAAGATGTTGGCCAGCAGTAGCGGGCAGTGCAGCACACGCATGACACGGCTGGTTCGGCTCTCTTGGCTGGCGCCCGAGATCGTCCGTGCCATCAGTGAAGGACGGCATCCGCCGACGCTGACCCCGGCGAGGCTGCTCACGATGGAGCTGCCTGCCTGCTGGACGCAGCAGAAGCTGCTGCTTGCGATCTGACGCTCATGCCACACCAGTACCGGGCAAGATTGATACCGGTCATGTTGTACCGCGCCCGTAACCACCTTTGCCAATCTTGACCGGCAGCGACGACAGTCCCAACTCCGCTGCGGCATCAACAGGGAAGTCCCAAACACATCATGACGACGATCACCGCACCCGTAAGCCACGCATTCGAAGCCGACGTTGCCAAGCTGCTCCACCTGATGGTGCACTCGGTCTATTCCGACAAGAATGTGTTTCTGCGCGAGCTCGTCTCCAACGCGGCCGACGCCTGCGAGAAGCTTCGCTACGAAGGCATCGCGAACCCGGCGCTGCTTGGCGAAGATCCGGCACCGCGGATCACGGTCACGCTGGATCCCGATAGCAGCCGCCTCATGATCGAAGACAATGGCATTGGCATGAACGCTGCCGATCTCGCCGATGCGCTTGGCACGATCGCAAGGTCGGGCACCAAGAGCTTCATGGAACGGATCGC
>NZ_BMJP01000022.1 GCF_014643515.1 Sphingomonas prati
CAACACGCGGCACGGTGGTGATCAACGCGAACGGCACGCTGACCTATACGCCGAACGCGAACTTCAACGGCACCGACACGATCAGCTACACGATCAGTGATGGCCAGGGCGGTTTCTCGACCGCATCAATAACCGTCACGGTTGCGGCGGTGAACGATGCGCCGACTACCACCGGCCTCCCCGGGCGCAGCGATTCGGATGCCGAGATGATCGTGTTGCCGGTCGCGCCCGGTTTCAGCGACATCGATGGCGACGCGTTGCAGTTCGACGCGACCGGTCTGCCGCCGGGTTTGACGATTGATCAAGCGACCGGCGTCATCACCGGTATGATCGCATCGGACGCCAGCCAGACGAACGGCGGCGTGTACATAGTTGCTGTGACCGCCGAGGATGGCCAGGGCGGCACAGTCGTGACCAGCTTCACGTGGCGCGTCGGAAATATCCCGCCGTTGCCGCAGGACGACGTCGCGACGACTGTCGAGGACACGCCGGTCACGATCGACGTGCTGGTCAACGACAATGATCCCGATGGCGACCCGCTGACACCGACCTCGTTGACGATCAACGGCGTCAGCAACGGTACGGCGATCGTCAACGCCGATGGCTCGATCACCTTCACGCCGACGGCGAATTTCAACGGCATCGGCATCATCACCTACACGCTGGGCGACGATCAGGGCGGGTTTTCCACCGCAACCGTCGTCGTTACCGTCACCCCGGCAAATGACGCGCCGACGTCGGTCGGCCTGCCGTCACGCATTGATTCCGATGGCGAAGCCGTGTCGCTGGCGATCGCAACCGCGTTCAGCGACATCGATGACGATACGCTCAGCTTTACCGCGGACGGATTGCCGGCGGGATTGTCGATCGACGCAATCACCGGTCGCATCACCGGCATGATCGCAGCGAGCGCCAGTGTGATTAATGGCGGGATCTACACGGTCAAGGTGACTGGCCGCGACCCGAGTGGCGCGAGCACGTCGCAGAGTTTCACCTGGACCATCACCAATCCGGCACCGGATGCGGTGAACGACACGGCGTCGACGAACGAGGATACCCCGGTCACCATCACGGTACTCGGCAACGATACCGATG
>NZ_BMJP01000023.1 GCF_014643515.1 Sphingomonas prati
TCGCCGTGACCGCGGCGACGTGCGAATTGAACCGGTCGCCGCTGCGCCGGAAATCGGTACCGTCGGTGTTCACCAGAACGAACGGATTGTTCGCCGGCGACGTGCCGCGCGACGTCCGGACATTGTAGCTGCCGTCCTTCAGGCTGGTGAACAGATATTGCGCACCGATCGAGAAGTTGGGAGCGACGCGCTGTTCGATGCCGCCACCGACGCGGTAGCCCCACGCATCGTCATTACCATTGCCGGTAAAGACGTTCGCGACGTTCGTGCTGGAAAAGCTGTTGCGCACCTTGCCCCATGCGCCACCGCCGGTGCCGTAGATCAGCGTATCGCCAAGGGCGAAACCCGCGCGGGCACGGATACTGGCATTGTCGCGCAGGCGCCGCGTCATGGTGTAGGACGCCGGCGTGGTGCTGTATGTCGACACGCTGTCCGAAATCGTGGCGCGGCCATAATCGCCGACGACGCCTACCACGATGTTGCCGAACTGCATGTCGTAACCGGCGTGAACCTTCCAGTCGACGCCGTTCCGATCGCCGACGCAGCCGCCGGCCGGCGTGTTGGTCGCCGCGCTGCCGCCGCAGGTGCCCGGGCTGAACGCGTTGGCGCCCGCCGCCGTGTTCACGGTATCGCCGAACGTCCCGTCCAGGTTGTTGTCGAACA
>NZ_BMJP01000024.1 GCF_014643515.1 Sphingomonas prati
AACTTTCCTGCTGGCAATCAGTCGGCCGGTCGGTTTCCATTGTTATATGGTTGTGCTTGACGCCGCACACCGCTGTGCTGCTGCGCAAACCACATGAAAGCGGGATAATTATCGAGTCAGGATAATACGTCTTATACGGTGCTCCACATAAGACGTAATCCTCGGTCAGCGATTCGCCGTCGAACGGGGCATTGCCCTGGTCGTCGGCAAGTCGGTCGAGCATGTCGCGCGCGAGGGCGCAGCCGGTGCCGGCAGACGGCACGCTGGCGCCGATCGCCTCGCGCACGACCAGCTGCTTGCCGTGTGCCTCGGCGAATTCGTCGAGATAGTGGCCCGCGACGCCGGGGAACCCGATGCGCTTGAGCGGCCGGACCGGGATTTGGACGAGCGCGAATCGTTCGATCAGCGTGTCGAACAGCCGCAGTTCGTGCGCGGCGACATATTATGCGGCTAACATTATTATACCGGAATTTTTCCGATCGCGGGCCACTGGCCGGAAAATAAGCGATTCCAGTCAATATAAAAATTCCAACATCACGAAAAGATGGGCGCGTATGCGCAGGCAGC